>CBDCLS010000006.1:0-3161845 GCA_965218775.1 Acidobacteriota bacterium
TCAGCAGTCAGCTCAGCTCTCAGCAGGTCGCGAACCCGTGCCGGCTTATAGCCGAGGGTCCGGGCCTAGTGTCCGGGCAGACTGCAGAGCACATGGATCTCGCCCTTCTCGGCGATCTGCTGGTCGAAGTAGGCCACAATCTTGTCCCTCCGGGCCATGAGCCCCTCGATCTCCGGCTCCATCAGCATGTCGCCCAAATGTCGCTCCACCTGGCTCTTCTCCAGGGCGCGGATCCCGTCGTAGAAGCGCCGGTCCAATCTACCGTTCCTCAGGTTCTTGGGCTGCCGAAGCTCTTTGTGCCATCTAAAGCTCCTGGAAAAGTCGATCATAACCAGCTTCCAGTCCTGGGTAATCAGCAGATTCCCCAGGTTGGCATCGGTGTTGTAGACAAGCTCGTTAAAGATCCGCACCTGAAATCTTTGATCGATCCATGGCGCCGGGCGTGGGGGCCGGATTTTTTTCTGGTAGCGTTCCGTATCCATCATCTTCACGTCATCAACCCACCAGGTTGCGGCGGCCACTTTGCCCCTAATCTTCCGCTCAACCGAGACGGGAATCATGTGAAGGTTCAGCAGCCGGTCCAGGCGGTAGGCGGCAATGTTGTACTTGTAGCAGTCCCGGAAATTCAGCTCAGTCCCGTATGCGGTGGGAGCGGACTTCTTGTAGACATCGATGGTCTGGATGCTGGCATCATGGGTGAATTGTCCATCGGAAAGGGTGGCCCGCTGTGTTCCGGTGACACCGGTGGAGACTCCCTCGGTCTTCTTGACTTTTGCCCGGAGCAGAAACGTCTCCTTCTCGGCATCGGACCAGGTGGAGGGAGGCTGCTGAGACCAGAGCCAGGGCGAATGAACAGGCAAGCCGCTCGCCAGCAGAGTCAGAGAAAAAGGAATCCATTTTAGTCTCATCGCTTTCACCTCCCATATTGATTGCAAAAGGGACATGCGTCAAATGTCAACGCGTCTACCTTCCCTGGCGCGGCAGTCACTGCTGCCACAACCGAAGGGCGGCAAAACATAAGCGAAGTACTGAGGGTCGGAGACGATGCCGACTGCGCTATCTCCACAGTGATCAACTCGACGACTTCATCTTCCGCCATACGGCTCATGTCCTCCGAGACCCCGACTTACTGCTAGAGCAGGTCTTCTCAGAAGACCATATGGGTGAGCGACTCTTAGAGTTGAAAACAGGTAAGGAGCGCTTGGAATCGGAACAGAACCGACATCAGAGACGTCTCAATCGTCTGATTGATCTCTATGCGGACGGCGAATTCGACCGGCTGACGCTGGATGGCAAGACGCAAAGGATCAAGAAAGAGCTAGACCGGGTGAAAAGAGTATTGGAGAGGACGGAACTTTAGGTCAAGGTGTTCGCGAGCCGAACGGCCCTCGCCAACCTGGGTGCTCGTCGGTTGCCAGCTGACTTAGATTGGGAATGACGGGTTTTAGCCGTTTGCGGTAGTTCATTCGACGCTTCCGTGGAAGATCTGAATGTCCGCTTTTAGGAGGCGAAAGCGGTCGTTCGATTGCGATCAAATCGGACGCTGTCTGTACGATCGTATGCCGACTATCACATCTCCTTTAACTCACAGGGATCGCCCTCGTTTCATGCGGTCCTGTCGAAGTAAGGTGTAAGTTTGATATACACTTCTGGAACTCTTGAAAATGCGAGCCCGCCAGGAAGCCGAAGTATGAAATGTAAACAGTTGCTTGCCATGGCATCATCCCTGGCACTGACTTTATTTGCGCTTGGCTGCAGTGGCGCGTGGCAACTGTCAGGAGCAGACCAGGGCCTCCCCGACTGGCCGCAGTGGCGTGGCCCTGACCGGACCGGCATCTCGAAGGAGACAGGGCTACTCAAAGAGTGGCCGGCGGGTGGCCCCCCTGTTCTTTGGTCGGTCGCGAACATCGGCGAAGGCTACGGTACCGTGGCTATCAAGGGGAATCGGATCTTCGTTCAAGGGACCAAGAACAACGATAGCGTCACCCATTGTCTGAACCGGGCGGACGGGAAGACGGTGTGGACAACCGCGCTGGGTTCGAGGCTGGAACACAGTAGGGGGCACGGGCCAAGAGGGACGCCGACTGTTGATGGAGAACGAGTTTACTCGCTGACTGAGACTGGGGATCTGGCGTGTCTGAAGACCGCTGACGGCAGCACCCTTTGGCGACGCAATATCCTGGAGGACTTCAAAGGGAAAAACATTTCTTGGCACATCAGCGAGTCACCGCTGGTCGATGGGAACAGGCTGATCGTGACCCCGGGCGGAGAGAAAGCGACTCTGGTGGCTTTGGACAAAATGAGCGGGGAGACCATCTGGACGACCGAGGATCTCAGCGATCGGGCTGGATACGCTTCCGGCCTGGTAGCTGACGTTGGTGGTATCCGAACGATCATGACCTTCACCGCCAGTGCGGCCATTGGTGTTCGCGCCAGCGACGGAAAACTGATGTGGCGATACGAGCCCGTGGCCAATGGCACCGCGAACGTCGCCACACCGATTCTTCACCACAATAAGGTGTTCTACAGCTCGAACTACAGGACCGGATGTGCGCTTCTCGAGTTGAGGCCCACGGAAAGTGGCCTGGTCGGCGCAAAGGAAATCTACTTCAGCCGAGATCTGATGAACCATCATGGTGGGGTGGTTCTGGTGAACGGCTACCTTTATGGTTACCATAACGCCATCCTGACTTGTATGGAATTCGAGACGGGCAAGGTGATGTGGAAGGACCGAGCTGTCGGTAAAGGCTCGCTGACCTATGCCGATGGGCACCTCTACCTATTGAGTGAAGACAATGTGGTAGGGCTAGCGGAAGCCACGACTGACGGCTACAAGGAGAAAGCCCGATTCGAGATCCAGGACCAGGGTTGGCCGAGCTGGGCGCATCCAGTGGTGTGTGACGGCAAGCTCTATATTCGCAATCAGGCGAAGCTCACCTGTTACAACATCAAAGAAACTTAAGTAGCACTCGTCATGGACCTGCAGTAACGAATGGACAAGGATGGCCGGCAAGCCGTGGGGGCAACTCTCCCGACACCAATGAATTCTTGATGCGCGTCCCCATGCCCGGCGCGGCCCGAATGACGGTATCGGTTCATTCTGTGGTCTGAAATCTCAATCGCAGGATCTTGTCATCCTTCGAGGATGGAGAAGTCGGCAAGCCACAGCTCGACTCCACACGAATACGCTCGGCACCTTGAATCAGAACAGCAGTGGTAGAATCGACGGCACAGGAGCGTCAGGGTGTGGCGAATGATGGGTTTGAGACTGCTCTTCGCAGTCGTGGTTACTGTGTTGGTTATGCAAGAGGCATGGTCCGGGACTGAAGGTTCCCGGTTGAGGCCATTGCCCAAGCTGGACCGGAACCTCCGGACTGGTCCCGCTGTGGGCGCCCGGATTCCGCGGTTCCAACTTCCGGACCAGAGTGGGAGACAATGGACCTACTCGGACCTGAAGGGGCCTCGGGGTCTGGTGCTTCTCTTCCACCGATCGGCCGACTGGTGACCCTTCTGCAAGGTCCAGCTGGTCGAGCTGGAGCAGCAGCGCGAGGAGTTCCAGAGTCGGGGACTCCGGTTGGCCGCCGTCAGCTATGACAGTGTGGAGATCCTGAGCCACTTTGCCTCCAGAGCCAAGATCGGTTATCCCCTCCTTTCGGACGGGAACTCGCAGGTGATCCGGGCTTTCGGGATTCTTAACGAGAACTTTCCAGCAGAGAGTCCCTGGTTCGGAGTCCCATTTCCCGGGTACTACGTGATTGACGAGTTGGGAATCGTCCAGGCAAAGTACTTCGAGGAGGACCACCGGGACCGGTACACCTCCGCCAGTATCCTGGTCCGGGAGTTTGGGGAGGACGCCTCCGATCCCGGGGAGGTCCGGACGCCGCATCTGAAGTTGAGATGGTGGTCCAGCAATCCGGTGGTCCGAGCCGGTCAAAGACTGACCCTGGTGCTGGAGCTGCAGCTTGCCGAGGGAATGCACGCCTATGCACCCGAGGTGGAGGGGTACATCCCGATCCGCTGGGACATTCCTTCGGCGGATGGGTGGCTGGCCCATCCTGTCAGCTACCCTGAGGCAACCCCCCGCTACCTGCCGGCCATACAGGAAACCGTCCCCGTCTACGCTGGCAAGATTCGGCTTATGAGGGACCTGTCACTGGGAATGGTACAGGAGCTCGGGCAGGAGGAAGGAGGGATCGGCCTAGAGGGGGTGTTCCGTTACCAAGCCTGCGACGAAAGAGTGTGCTACCCGCCTAGAACGGTTCCCCTCAAGTGGACCTTCCGGTTGGAGGGTTAAGCAACCGTTTTTCTGTAATTTTCTTTAGGGCCTGTAGGGAAGAATTGCTCCACTTGTGTTTTCCAGCCGGCCAGGTTCAGGTATTGCCGGCCGGTTAACCACTCCTCGTGTATCTCTGCAAGCACAGCCGAGATGAGCCGCAGCGCCGACGCTTCGTGGGGAAAGATTCCCACCACCCGGGTTCGTCTCCGGATCTCCCGGTGCAGTCTCTCCAGTCCGTTGATGGTTCGGATCCTTCGCCACCAGCTCCTCGGAAAATCAAACACTGTCAGCCCTTCATCCACGTTCTCTTCCAGCCAGCTCACGAACTCCGGTGCAATCTTTTCGAACTTCTTGACGACTTTACCCTTGAGCTCCTCGGCATCTTCTCGAGACGGGGCATCGAAAATGTCCCGCATGGCCTGGGCGATGCGGGGCTTGTCCTCTTTGCGGCGAGCATATTGTTGGGCGTTTTTACTCAGGTGAAACTGACAACGGTTCCAGGGCACCGACGGATAAACTGCCCGCCTGGCCGCCTTCAGTCCTTCGTGATCGTCACTGACAAACAGCTCGACCCCTCTCAGTCCACGCTTGTGCAGATCTCCCAGAAACCCTCGCCAATGCACCTCCGCTTCACTGATCCTGGTGCTCAGACCCAACACCTCCCGCGTTCCGAAACGATTGACTCCTATGGCTTTCAGGATGGCCACGTCCTGCACCCTGCCGCCTCTTCGAACCTTCTCGTAGTGGGCATCCAGATACACGATCGGATACTCTCCCAGCTCCCGGCTTCGAAACTCTTCCAGCTCTTCGTCCAGCATCCCGGCCACTCTCGAGACCTGGGTGGCCGAGATCTCCAACCCACACAGCTGCTCCGTGATCTCGGTGACTTTCCTCGTCGAGACTCCCATCACATACATCTCGGCAATGGCCAGCTTCAGGGCCTTCTCCGAACGGCAACCCCTCTCCAGCGACTTGGGATAAAACCTCAACCCACGCACCTGTGGAATCTCCAAGTGCAGCTCTCCCACTCGAGTCTGAATCCGCTTGCCTTTGAATCCGTTTCGATAGCCTCGCCGACTGGCTGTTCTCTCGTACGCTTCCGCTCCCAGAAACTCGCTTCTTTCCAACTGCATGGCCACGTTGAACAGCTTCTCCAGGATTCCTCGAAAGGCTTCTGTTCCTTCCTCGATCAACTCCGCCAGGATCTCCCGTGGTACTCTCTTTTCCAGGTCTGGGTTCATTTGATTCTCCTTGCCAGATAGACGTTTCTGTTTTTGGAGAATCCTGTCCCAGACCTCTGTCTTTCCGACCCAGGCCTGACCAGAATTTACAGAAAAGAAGTTACGCTACTGGTTGGAGGGCCTGGACCGTGTCCGTTCTCCGGAGGGGATGCGTCACCCCGACCCGTGAAAGTTGTCTTGGTGCTACTTTGCCGATCCACGACTCAGAACAGAGACGCCTGTGTCAGTAGCGGAGATCCTGGATGATATGATCAACAACGCCAAAGAAGGGGTAGTCCCCCAATGATCCCACAGCAGAATCTTCAGTTTCTGCACCGGACCGTTCTTCAAAATAGGAGGTCATTCGGTGCTTCTTCATGCAAGTGTTGTTGAGGGATCAACCAGAACATCCGGCCGACCGCACCCGCGTAGGTGGAGCGGCCTTATTCTGGTAGACAGCTCGGTCGAGATCTGCCGGCCCCCGAAACCTATCCAGGAAGGCTTTGTCTCCTTAACGAGGCGGCCGGCTGTAGTCAATTTTGTAGCTGTTGAAAGCCTCAAGTTTCAACAAGCTCACGAAACCTCGCCGAATCTGGCCAGACTCCCCGAACGATCGCCCACAGCCGACATTGCTAGATTCTCATCGTTGAAGTCTATGCGGATGCGTGTTTCCCAAAAAAAATCTTACAGACAGCGTCCGATTTGATCGAAATCTGAACGGCCGCTTTCGCCTGAGGCCGTGTGAAAAGTCAAAAATAGCTTTCTCAAATCGTCCCTAAGCCCGGCAAGATTTCAAGTAAGGCTAGAGGTCTAACAACGGAGAGATATCTGCTTCAACGGCAATTAATCGCGCAACGCGCGAGACTTGGAGGCTACCTATGGTGTTCGGACGATCGTGACTTTTCACACAGGCTCGGCCAAGAGCAGTCATTCCGCGCAGACCAAGCGGTCATGCGACCACGAAAAGCTTGTGGCTGAAAAGAATGGGTCGCCTTTTCGAGACACAGGGACAAGGATGGCAGTTTCAAGCACACGACCAGCTTCGCAGCGAACAACATTCCGAGGTGTCAGCGGAAAAGGCGGATTGAATGTCGCCTGCAGGGCTCATTCCAAGGGCCACCTCAACCCTTGTCAGCAAATTCCCCGCAGGTTTTAGGACAAACGAGGTAGTTCCGACTTAACCGCCATCACTGTCGCCGTCATCGTCATCATCTTCATCATCGTCTCCGCATTCGTCGTCAACGAGGCCCAGTGGTACCCCAAAAGTGTGATGAGCGTCACAAAGTTTCCCCGCCCGCTGTCCGAAAAGGATCGGTGAGGAAGGGAGTCTTGAAATCAGTATTCACAACTCCCCGTTTAACAGTTTAGTTTTCGCAGCCCACAGCGAAAGGGCTACCTGAGCACGAAAGACTCGGAGCGCAAAGCTGAGACCTAAGTCCACTGCGATAAGGTCGATCAGTTGCCGAAAGTGGATGCGTGAAACCACCTTTGGGAGGTTTTGCCATGAAACGCTTTTGGTCCGGACTCCCTGCAGTCCAAATTGTTCTCGTCACCTTCACCGTTTTCACTATTTTTCTGCTCGTTGCTCCGGCCTTCGGAGCGAAGGGACCCAAAGACAAGCTCTCCCCCGGCCTGGCTAAAGTCTTGGAGATCCTGGAGGACAAGCGGGATTACGCCTCCGAGCTTCCGCTGATCATCCAGGTCAATCCAGATTTCTTCAACCCCCGGGCAAATCCCCTGGGGCTGCAGAACGCCAAGGCCTTGCCTTTGATCCACGGCTACGCCTCCCGGGTGCCGGTTCAGGCCGTCTATGGTCTGTTGAGATCACCCATTCTGGAGTACATCACCCTGGACATGCCGCTGGATGCCAGCAGCCAGGTCCAGACGGTGGCCGACGACTTCGACTCGGGGACCGACTATACGGGCAACGACGGCAGCGTCGACTGGAGCACGAACTGGCAAGAAGCCGGGGAGTCGAACGGACCGGGCAACGGTCTGGTGCAAGTCCTCAGCGATTCCTACTGCGCCTCCGGCAGCTGTCTGTATCTGGGAGACTACAACGAAGAGGATGATGGACCCTGGACGGCGACGCGAGGAGCGAACCTCTCGGGTTCGACTTCCGCCACGCTGAGTTATGACTACGGCTACGAGGCCCGTTCCAATGAAGGGTTTCTCAAGGTCCAGGTCCGCAGTGGTGGGGGAAGCTGGACGACTCTGACCACCTACGTGATCGAAGACGACGTGGATGTCAGCGGAGCCAGCGCTAGTTACGACATCTCCTCTCACATCGCGGCGGACACCGAAGTGCGGTTTCTGCTCACGCGTGAGGATCCTCTGAACTCATCGAGTGATGAGGTGGAGGGCTATTTCTACATCGACAATGTCCAGATCGAGTTTGAGGTGGCTGGCAGCAGCTCTGTCGCTGCCGGATCGAACGCGCTGTTGGCCACGATCGGCCTGGAGCAGTCCTACTCCGGCTCCAGCGCCCAGAATCAGATTGGCTACCAGGGCAGTGGCGTCACGATGGCCGTCTTCGATTCAGGCCTCTCCGAGCACCTTGATCTCCTGGGCCGGGTGGTGGGACGCATCGATTTCACCGGTACTTCTCTTACGTCTCTAAAGATCCAGTCAGCTCAAGACAAGGATCCGTACGGTCACGGAACTCACGTCGCGGGCATCGCAGGTGGGAACGGAGCCACTGGCAATCAGTACACTGGCGTTGCACCCGGTGTCGACCTGGTGGACGTCCGGGTGATCGATGGAAATGGTAGTGGTCTGACGAGTAATCTCATTCAGGCCATCGAGTGGGTAATCACGTACCGAGAAAAACTCAACATCCGTGTAGCCAACCTTTCCCTGGGCCATCCGCCAATCGAGTCCTATACAACCGATCCCTTGTGTCAAGCCGTGCGTGCCATGGTGGAGGCGGGAATCGTGACCGTAGTTTCGGCGGGCAACCTGGGAAGAACCAGCGAATATCCGGAGATCTGGGGTGGCATCACCAGCCCTGGTACGGAGCCTTCGGTCATCACCGTGGGAGCTGTCAACACCCAGGGGACTGCTACCCACTACGATGATGTGGCTACCACCTACAGCTCCCGGGGGTACACCATGCCGGACGGACTATTCAAGCCCGATCTAGTAGCTCCCGGCAATGCCATCCCTTCGCTGAAGGCAGCCAATTGCAAGATTGCCAATGACTATCCGGAACTCGTGGTCGACGAATACCACATGTCCTTGAGCGGTACCAGCATGTCGACACCCTTCGTGAGCGGCGTGGCGGCGCTGATGCTGGAGGCCAATCCCGACCTGCATCCCAATCTCGTCAAGGCGATTCTGCTGCTGACCGCCAGCAAGATGGACAACGTCCATCCTCTGGAGCAGGGCAACGGATTTTTGAACGCCTATACGGCGGTCAAGCTGGCCGAGGTAGTCGATGTGGCAAGCCAGACGATACTAGCCAACGTCGATCCTCACTGGGTCCTCGAAGGCGAGAATGGACCCGAAGAGGTCTTCTCGGGAGGCGCCTTCGTCTTCGGCGATCGGGTCTTCTACAGCGATCTGGTTTCGCCCGGAGCGGACCTCTGGGGCAACAGCATTCTGTGGAGTGATTCCATCTTCTGGAGCGATTCCATTCTCTGGTCGGACTCCATCTTCTGGAGCGACTCGATTCTGTGGTCAGACTCCATCTTGTGGAGTGATTCCATCCTCTGGAGCGATTCCATTCTCTGGAGTGATTCTATCCTGTGGTCGGACTCGATCCTGTGGAGCGATTCGATTCTCTGGTCGGACTCCATCTTCTGGAGTGATTCCATTCTCTGGAGCGACTCCATCCTCTGGAGCGACTTCGAAGGAGACTGATCGCCATGTGGAAAAAAGGAACCTCATTTGTTCACCAGATAAGAAATCAGAGAGTTAACGCCATGAAGGCAATATTGAAATCCAATTTAACAGAGAAGAGGAACTGGCGAATCGCACTGGGAATCCTGGGCGGACTGTTCCTGACGGTAAACCTGCACGCCCAACTTCCCCCCGGGATCGCCAAGAAACTGTCCCCGGTTTTGAAGGAAGAGGTCGAGTTCCTCTCGTACCATCCCCACTACGACTACCCCATGCGGGTGATTGTTCAGGTGCAGCCGGACTTTTTTACACGAACTCGACGAGAGTCGAGCCGAGCGGGACGACCGCTCGAGAACACCTTGTCGCTGGTGCGGGGGTTCACGGCCCAGCTCACCAGTTCCCAGATCCGTTTGTTGCTCCGTTCTCAACTGGTGCAATACGTGACAATTGACGCCGCGATTCGTGCTGCTCACCAGCCGGGCGATGCGGAAAGGGGGACTCCATTCGATTTCCTGGCCCCCATCGGTGCCGATCAGGCACATGAAATGGGCTATGACGGCGGCAGCGGTCTCGGGATAGCAGTTTTTGACTCCGGGATTACCCACCATCGGGACCTGGACGGTCGCGTCGAAGCGGTAGTGGATTTTACGGGGGGCAGCGCCGCGGAATTCGAAAAGGACGAGGGGAGCGATCCTTACGGACACGGCACCGCCGTCGCCGGTGTCATCGGTGCCCTGGGTCGCGAGGATAAGATCTGGGATGGCGTAGCACCCGGCGTGAAGTTTATCGACGTTCGGGTGATCAACCAGGGAGGTTGGGGGCTCACGAGCCATTTGATTCAGGCGATCGACTGGGTCATTGCCAATCGGGAGCAATACGACATCCGGGTAGCGAATATGTCCCTCGGCCATCCTACCCTGGAGTCCTATCAGAACGATCCCCTGTGTCAGGCCGTCGAACGAATGGTAGATGCTGGCATCGTCACCGTGGTTTCGGCGGGGAACCTAGGCAGGACCGACCAACATTCCAAGATCTGGGGAGGGATCACCAGCCCAGGAACCGATCCCGCGGTCATCACGGTCTCGGCCATCAACACCCGGGGGACCCCCACGCATTCTGACGATATCGCCACCAGCTATGGCTCCCGAGGCCCAGCGTACAGCAGTGGCCTGTTCAAGCCGGATCTGTCTGCTCCCGGCAACCGGATTCCTTCGCTCCGGGCTGAAGGCGGCTCGATCGCTATCAATCACCCCGATCTGGTGTTGGATGAGAACTACATGCTTCTAAGTGGATCTAGCATGGCCACCGCGGTTGTCAGCGGAACCGTGGCCCTTATGCTCAATAAGAACCAAGACCTGAACCCAAACTTGGTAAAGACGCTCCTGATGTTGACGGCGACTAAGCTCAAAGAGCCGCACATGCTGGAACAGGGCAACGGCATGGTCAACGCGTTGACCGCCGTACGCTTAGCCGAGGTACTCGATATTCCGGCTAAGAAAGTCAAAGAGCCAGTAGCACCCTTCTGGAACCTCAATGGAGAAGAGGTCTGGGCCGGTGGAGCCTTTGCCTATGCCGATCAGATCGTCTACTCCGGCCTGGTGGCTGATCCTTCTTTGAATTCGTTCTGGGGCGACGGCGTGTTCTGGTCCGATGGAGTGTTCTGGAGCGATGGAGTGTTCTGGAGCGATGGCGTCTTTTGGTCCGACGGCGTTTTCTGGTCCGATGGTGTCTTCTGGAGTGACGGCACTCTGGCCTGGAGCAACGGTGTTTTTTGGTCCGACGGCGTCTTCTGGAGTGATGGGGTCTTCTGGTCCGATGGTGTCTTCTGGTCCGATGGTGTTTTCTGGTCGGACGGCACCGAGGTGCACCTTCATTCGGACACCCTGGCGGGTGATCCCAACTGAGTGAGTCGAGTTGATAGGCAAAGGATCCTGAGACTTCGGGTTCGCCCTGCTCACACGGGAGCAAAACGAAATGACACTCTTTAGGGAGGGGATGCCAACCAAGGCGAAGCTGTACGTCCTGGCGATCACGCTTCTGGGGTGTTCACTGGTTCCCTACTGTCTCTATGCGGTGCTGAACTCCCCGAATGGGAACTGGCTCTACCTGGCGGCCTTGACCGCCGTGACGAGCTGTTTTGCGGTCAAGGTGCAATTGGCGACCGGGAAGAAGGGATCTGTTACGATCAGCGTCAGTGATTTCTTCATCTTCGCTTCGATCTTACTCTTCGGTCCCGCAGTAGCGGTGGTCATCGCGGCCATCGAAGGACTGATTGCTAGCCTGAAAGTCCGAATCAAGCAAACCTACAAGTACCTGTTTAATGTGGCTCAGGTCGCACTGGGGGCCTTCCTGGTCGCTCAGGTTTTCGATCGACTGGGAGGCGGGACAGTCAGTCTGGATTCCACGCGCCTGGCAGATGTCCCCGGCCTCCTGATCGCTGCTCTTGTTTGTGGCCTTCTTTACTTCCTGATCAATTCAACCTTGGTTGCCGGGGCCGTGGCTTTGGTCACCTCCCAACCACTGGCGAAGTTATGGAAAGAGCATTTCCTGTGGCTCTCACCCACGACCTTCATCAATGCCTCGACCGCAGTCCTGCTTTTTCTCTCCAGTAGACCCATCGATCTGTTCGCGGCCCTGGCTGGGGTTCCACTGATCCTGGGCACCTACTACGCCCACCGAGTCAAGATTTACCGTAAGGAGGCGAGTGAGAAAGCTGACTACACGGGGAGCCGCCTGTTGGGCCTGAGCCAGCTTCGGTTCTTCAAGGACTCGCTTCCGAGGCAGGCCAAAGCCTATATCCTGGCCGTCATTGTGGCCGCCGTGCCGGTTTTCCTCTACTGCGCCTACCACGCTCTGAGACGACCGGATATGAACTGGCTCTATTACAGACGCTGCCAGCGTGGGGGCTCGCCCGACCCATACTGGCAAACGCTACCCCATGCACTCGCCGTTACCCCGTGCACTCAGGAATCGGGCAGTAGCTTACCAACCTCCTCGCCTATAGCATTTCGGATTGCTTGGTCCTTCACATGTTTTCGAATGATATGCACCAGACTTGCCGTAAGAACACTGACCTCCTCCGCCGAGATCATCTGCCCAGACAGCACTTGATGCCTAACCACTACGCCTACAAGTCGGGCCCGACGGTCCATCCAATGGCCTATTTCTGTCCAGACACTACTAGCCCGATCCGGTCCTTGCTCTTCTCCGAGTCGCTCGAGCAGATCAATCACTCGAGCATCGCCCAGGGCAATCTCTGATCGAAGGTCAAGTAAATTGGCATCTGAACAGGCTTCCTCGTAGATTCGCAGCAGATGTCGCGGCAGTGCCTTCGAGCGTCGACCATGTTTGAAGTTGGGATGGTTTGAACCTCGCAAGGAAGCCCCACCGTGCATGCGGCAACGGTTTCTTCCCAGCACTGGAGAATTCTGACATGAAAGGCCCTTACGCGTTTTCGCGCCGCACGCCCGATTGTCGCTCTTTTTTCCGTCTTGAGACATTCGTCTCTCCTTTGGCTCTCGCCCGGAGCAAGCAGGCCTCCCGGGCTCGTACAACTTGGGTACGCCTGTTTCTCATGGCGGAGATAGCCTTTTCTTACTTTGAGGGCAACTAGGCGGGAACCTAGTGAGCTTCAAATCAGGTTTAGTATTCTTCGCCCGCTCAGTGGAACCCTCCACAAGGAAGAGTGTTCGGAGTAAGCGTGGCAACATGCTGGCGCAGGAAGACCTCGACGACGTCCGCCTCTTGGCCATCATCATCTGCGCGGCAGATAGGTTTTCGAATTCTGTGCGACGACTCTTTCGTGGATCGGAATTGCCGGCAGACGTAAGCGCATCCTGGTCTCGATCAGGGCGACGAGTCCTCGCTCTCCGGCCCGGGCGACTTGGTCAAGTCCAAGATCGCTGACCCGTCGAGAGCCCTGGAAGCCGTTGCCTGTTTGTCGCCTGCTCAGAATATCAGCCAATGTGAGTCGATCGATCATCTTCTGGGTGAAAAATCCGGGAATTGCGTGTGTTTGTGAGCCATTGTCAGCCAAGTGACAAGGCGCTCTTCAGATTTAGGATCTGGTGCATCGGAACCCGAGTTCACCAGCCAGACCGAACAGGTGACTCGCCAATTCCTGACCAACCGAAATTTTTGTTAAGAATCATGAAAGCAACGCCTTACAGGCGTTTCAAAAGTGGCTAGAAACGCCCGAATACGAGGCAAGACCAGCTATTAACAACGATCTGCCAGCGCCAAGAGCTATTACGATATTACCCTACGAACCAGAGACGAGGTGAGGCTGATGCTGACGAGAATCTGTTCCTGTTTGGGGTATCGGCATATTCCTCCTGGACAAAGGAGGCAGTAGGTCGTTAGGAATCTAATCGATAGTCAATGGGATCAGAACAGAGAATCCACAAGCTCCAACCCGGAAAAGCAGGAACTGAATGCGTTCTCGTCTCGGGGGATCTGGAAGTGGCCGCACGTCAACACCCATTCCATTCGCGATCTCGATTGCGATCGGGGTCAGCAGATAGACCGGAAGTTCTTTCCGGATCCCTGCGGGGAAGACTAACCTACTCCTCCCATCCTGCCGCCCGCCGTCGCGGCAGAATCGCGAGCGTCCGGGCGAGTTCCTCATACACGTCACGGCCTGGCCGCCGTGGAAAATCCATTCGCTGGAATTCATGAAGTTCAGGAAACTTCCGCCAACTCCGGTCGGCGATCTTTAGCGGCAGGATCCTCCGCACGCAACCTCCTCGCTCAAGCTCTTCCTTAGCCCATGCGATCTCCCGCCTGACCCACTCGGATTCTGCCGACTGCTGAGTCGCAAGGACCAGGAACACGTCAGCGGCCCTCACCATCTGCTCCAGTCTCTGTGCCCACCGATCCGATGCGTGCAGCCTCTCAACATCGCGGTAGACGGTTACGCCACGCTTCTTGAGTTCAGCCACCAGCTTCCGTGCGGCCACGATGTCCTTGCGCGAGTAGCTCAAGAAGGCATTTCGCTGCGACATCAATCGCAGAGCAAAAGCCTCTAGAAGAACCGCACTTTCAGCCGTTACCTCCGGGATCGTCAGAAGTTTCATGCCGCGTCCGCCGGGCCTACATTCTCGTAGAGTCTTGCCAGTTACAAAATTGAGGCGATTGAGAACGCGGGATGCATTGTTGTAAGGATAGTGCTGGCAAGCATCCCAGTCTGCCGAGACGACGAGATACGTCGGTTTGTTTTTCTCCTTGGTGGGACCGTAGCTCCTGCTGATGTACTCAGGTACGTTGCTGCTGCCCCTACAGTTTTCCAGCTTGAAGGCCAGACTGTAGTGGTTCTTTGCAGCCTTCCGAGTCACTACCCACAACGTTCCGCCGTCCCCAACTCGGGCAACAAGATGGCGGTTCGGACACGCGTAAAAGAAACTGCGTTCCGGCCTCCCCTCCCGAGCCTGATCACAGAATACGTTCCACTTCACAAAGGCAAGCGCGTGTCTTGGCACTCTGACGTTCCCCGAACAGGCCGACTATTGGATATCTGGTTTGCTGATAATACGTCCTGCAAACGGCGGGATCTAGCTTCGATTTTCTGTAGAAAATTTCTGCCTGATGGGTCCCCTATATAGGCGCCAGCCCCCAGGGGGCGGGTATGCCCTGGTTGCTCAGGCCTAGCCCTCTCGTAAGCTATTGGAAAATCCGGCTTAAAACCAACTTTTCTTTACTTTTTCTTTACTTTTTACTTGACATAACCTAAGAGATAGGATATACTCTGATTATGCTCAAGTGTCCTCACTGCGACAAGGTCCTGCCTCTGGCCCTGTTCACTCAAGAACTGGGAAAGCGAACCTCGAAAAGGAAAGCAGACTCCAGTCGGGAGAATGGGAAAAAGGGAGGCAGGCCCCGCAAGCAAAAGGGCAGTAAACCTTAACCCGGTGAAGCGGGCCTGACGGGTGTTCGAGCACCCGACAGACCCTGACCACCACAACCTACATCGGAGGTTGCGATGACTACTCCAAGTTTAACCCAAACCTACACGATCAAAGAATTCCAGCTCCTGGTGAAAGACTCGCCAGTCATCCCTGCTGAGATTCAGCCCTTCGTGGGCATCCAGTACTGTTCCTCAAACCAAGTCTATCGGGCATTCCAGCATCTGGCATCGATGCCGATAGAAACGTTCCTGGTACTGCACCTGGACGGCAAGAACCGCATGGTTGGCATGACCACGTGCAGCATGGGTTCGATGACTGCGAGCCTGGTTCACCCGCGGGACGTTTTCCGGCCTGCCATCGCCAATCTGACCGCAGGGCTGATCCTGATCCACAATCACCCTTCCGGTGATCCTTCACCCAGCCAGGAAGATATCCAGATCACACAGCGGCTCTGTGAGGCTGGCAAGCTGATCGGTATCAGGTGCCTAGATCACGTCGTGATCGGTGGACAGGGCCGTTATTTCAGCTTTGCCGATCAGGGAATGCTCACCTCATAACCGGATAAAGAAAGCGAGATAGATCAATGAATAGCTACGAACAGTATCAAGAGGAAAAACGAAACCGATTACAACAGAGAGCAGAGAAAGCCGATGGAAAGTCCGAAGCGTCCTTCAATCGGTTTCATTCGCTCACAGATGGTATCCCACTCGGTCAGCCTATCTTGGTGGGTCATCATTCGGAGAAACGGCACAGAAGGACACTCCGGCGTGCCGATGACGCGATCAGGAAAGGTGTCGAGGAGCAGAAGAAAGCCCAACACCTAAGAGAGAAGGCTAATAGCGTCGGCTCCGGTGGCATCTCTTCAGATGATCCCGACTCAGTCGTGAAGCTACAGCGAAAACTCGTAAAGATGGAACTCCAAAGGGCGTTTTGGAAGGACCTAAACAGCGCCTGGCGCAAAGCCAAGAAACCAGCGCCAGAGGCGAAAGAATCCTGGGAAGCGATCGCCAAATCGCTCGGTGCCGAGCTTGAAGCGGTCAACGAGTACCGTCTTACCCTGGCAAGGTTCCCCTACTACAAGGCTCCTGTTCCTGGCTACGCTCTGTCCAACCTAGGAGCCAATATTAAGCGGGTAGGTGAGCGCATCCGAGAGCAGCAGGCCAAGGATACCGAAGTCTACACCGAGCGCGACGCTGGCATCTTTACCGTGATAGAGGATCCTTCAATCAATCGGATTCAAATTGTGTTTCCTTCCAAGCCAGACAAGGAGACTTGTCACGTCATGCGCCGCTTTGGCTGGGTCTTCTCAAGGACCAACTCTGCCTGGCAACGTCACCTAAACAACGCCGGTCGCATCAGCGCCCAGATCGTAGAGAAGCAGCTGAAAGGCGACAACCAAGCGGTCAACCACATTGCAGACCTGGACACGACCGGCTTTGTCCGCGAAGACTGTGCCATCTATGCCCGCGTCTCGACCACAGAGCAGAGCACAGAGCCTCAATTGATGGACCTACGAAGATATGCAGATCAGAGAGGCTGGGATGTTTACCACACTTATGATGATAAGGGCATAAGCGGAACCCGAGACAGCAGGCCTGCCCTGGATAGCCTGATGAACGATGCCCGGAAGCGGCGGTTTGATGTGGTGCTAGTCTGGCGCTTCGATCGGTTCGCCAGGAGCACCAAGCACCTGGTGCTGGCCCTGGAGGAATTCAAGAATCTAGGCATCGACTTCGTGTCCTATCAGGAGAACATCGACACCTCCAGCCCGCTGGGTGCAGCCATCTTTACCATCATAGGGGCCGTGGCACAGTTGGAGCGGGATATCATCGCAGAGAGGGTCAAAGCGGGTCTGAGAAGGGCTAGGAGCAATGGGAAGCGGTTGGGTAGGCCACAGGGTAGCAGGCTCGATAGAAAGCGGATTCGAGGGCTCAAAATCGAAGGGTTGAGCCTTCGTGAGATTGCCCAGGAACTGAACATTTCCAAAACCAGTGTGGCCCGAGTCCTTCAGAGTTCCTGAGCAGCTCTCGTGAATCTGGAGAATAGTGTTGTAGGTCTTGTACTTTTATCTCTAGGTCCTCCAGAATCTTCTGGGCAGCAGGAAGGGCTTCCCCTGGTGTGTCCTTCGATAACGCGAGGTTCCGATGGCTCTTATTCTGATGCTGGGCCTCCTGCTAGGAACCTACTTTATTCTCACGCTAGTGCACCGGCTTTGGTGGCGAGTGAGCATCTCACCAAGCCTTCGCGGTCGTTGTGGGCTGGCCCTGATGTTTCTCTTTACTGGGGTGGGTCACTTCGCGAAGACCGAGCCCATGGTCGAGATGTTGCCCTCCTGGGTTCCCCTGCGAGAGGCGATCATCTACGGAACAGGCGTTCTTGAGTTTGCGGCGGCTGCCGGATTGATGTCGCCGTCGTTACACCTCGTGACGGGGAGGTTTCTAATCCTCTTCCTGGTTCTTGTGTTCCCTGCCAACGTGTACGCGGCTTTCCAGGGAGGCGAGATGGGAGGCGGGGATTTGGGCCTGGCCTATTTGCTCATCCGAGCACCGGTTCAGCTACTGCTCATCGGTTGGACCTATTGGTTTGCCGTGCGCCGAAACTAACCGCCCGTTCCCAGATCGGAGAACGCTATGGGTGTCGAACTTGAACTATATTTGTTGCTCGCAATCTTGATTCTGGGAAGCTCGGTCTTCGCTGTATTCGAGGTCGAGACCCCGCGCTGGCGGAAAGTCCTAAAGTGGCTCATTGTCAGTGTCGGGACTGTCGGTCTGTACTATGTGGCAGGCCACCTTGCATTGACTCTGCCTCTTGGGCTTGCCGCCATTGGGACAACGTTCCACTTCTGGTGGTGTCGCAAACACGGCATCCATCCAATCCACGCGACGCCGCGACGCAAGTATTACCAGCTGCGGGGCTGGGATTGGCCCGAGTGACTTATCCTCGAGGCTGCAAGAGCACTGTCCCAAAAAACCCTCCGGAATCCGAGAGCCAGAAGGCCCGTATTTGCTGGCTTCTAGGACCCTCCTTAGCTGTCCCGTAAAACACATGTTTCTTTTACACGGCATGGGTGTGGCCAAACGCGATCCGAAAGAAGCTCGGTTGGCCTCCGTGTTAGATATTGCACCCTGGGCGCACCCTGCCCCCAAAACGCCTGAAACAGGATTGGCTATCTCTTCGTTATAAACAGGTGCACTGATTGAGGTTAGGATGGAGCGGGAGACGGGAATCGAACCCGCGACGTCCAGCTTGGGAAGCTGGCATTCTACCGCTGAATTACTCCCGCTCCGGGGGAAATGAGGCTCTTTCCGCTTGAAGAAATGTCTCGAGGGCCACCGGTTTCTTGGACCGAAGCTATGCTCTCACGCTGCTTCGACGAATTAATGCAAGGATTGGACAGCATAAAAATCTCGGTGTTGGCAGCGTTTGTTGTCGGAGGTCCCTGGGTCCCTCTCACAGGGCGAGAGTATAGCATACGAACGCTGGGAAATAGGAATCTCGGAACGCAAGTTGAGGACCGAGACGCTCGGTCTGACCTGCTTTCATAGGGAGAAACCTAGTGCAGCTCGCCATAAGTTCTGAGCCAGGGGACAGTAGTCAATCGTTGTCGCTGGCTAGGCGTCGCGAGCGAGTCATATCGGGCTATATGTCGAGTCGAGCGCAACAACGCCAGCGGCGACGAGGGGCTGCTGAACCCTGGTTCAAAACTTGTGGCGCACTGCACTAGTTATAGTTAGTCGATTCAGACTTGATTCGTCCGCATCGAGGCCGGAGAAGAGACCCTCCAAGACTTGCCTTCAAG
This sequence comes from Acidobacteriota bacterium, assembly GCA_965218775.1. Classification (GTDB taxonomy): domain Bacteria; phylum Acidobacteriota; class UBA6911; order RPQK01; family JAJDTT01; genus CAUZIZ01. The sequence goes on from CBDCLS010000006.1 coordinate 19,039, forward strand.
GGTTACCTATCCGACGGCTCTGTGGCTAGGGTTGTCAACTGGACACCACTGCTCGTCGATTGGAGCCTTATCAGTACCAGGCTGATCCGCTCCCGCGATTCGACCCTTATCTTGCTGACGAGAGAAACATTTCGATATTGCCGGTAGAGGACCACGCAGAAAACTGCCTGCTATCGTTGCCCCGTCCCCAGAAAGATCTCACCCTCAGAGCATAGCTGGTGGGATCGTTCACCAGTCCAAAGGGGAGGGGAATGTTGACCTCGACCGAACTGCCGCGGAATATCTCGATCCGGGTCTGACATACTCGTTTTCTTAGCCTCTCGCGAGATCGTGTTTTCGCTAAACCTGATCCAGACACAGTATTGCCGGATGTTTGGATCATTCAGGGAAGATCGAATGCCTTGCCTAGCTCCTCGATTACCTGTGCCTCGGCACTCGAAATCTTGGAGCCGAGCCCCAGAAAACCCCCACTTGCCTCGGCGACAGCTCGCGCCCTTCCCAACAAATCTTCCCTCAGGGGGTCCCTCTCCTCTGGTCCGAGCTGTTTACAGAGCCCTTCCACGTACAGCCTCCAGGCCTCTCTCAGCGGCGGTTTCGGCCAGCGGTTCAAGGAGCTTTCCAGGAGACCATAAGGCAGGCTTCCCTCGGCCAGGCCTGACGCCCCTGCCGCCTTTAAAACTGCCTGCTTCTCTTTCTCATCCAGCTCACCATCAGCCCAAACTACCTCCAGCAGTGGAACCAGCTGCAGGGCGGCAACAGTCTCGGCCTCGATCCCCAACCGCAGGAGGCTCTCCAGAATCGGGTCGCTTGTAATCCCAGACGCCTCCGCCAAGGCCTCCTTCGCCTCTTTCAGTTTGGACTTCTCCCGAAGATTCTCGACCAGCCGCTGGTTTTCCTCGTAGAAAAACTGCTCCTCGAGAGCGCGCCTTCGAGCCTCCAAGAATTCGTTTTCCTGATGCATACTTCCTCCCTGTGCTGCACTGGTACACCATCAAAGCAGACGAAGTGCCTTGAGGCAAGCTCGATGCCAGTCTTCCAGGGGAGACAGTTGGACACGAACACGTGCGTTATGTCTTGCTCTTACACATCAATAGATACCGTCCTCAGCAACCACGACTTTCAACCTGCGACCGATCGGGGTGTGTCAAATCACCCAGTCTTAGGACATAATAGGCTATGTAGCCCACAGCTTTCTTGGGCGCAGGGGAGACACCTTCTGGCCACAACTGAGTGAAATCTATAGAGTTGCGGAATCAGAAGCAGAAATAGAAGGGTTTTGGGGCGCAGTGGCTGACAGGTTGCTTTCCTAGCTTAGAAGATGGTGCTCCCTATCCTGACTCTCTGGCAATCACTATGAGATCAACACACGTTCTGGTAGTCGACGATGAGAAGCTGGTCCGATGGTCGATTCGGCAGAAACTGGAGTCAGCTGGCCATCAGGTCGTGGAAGCCGCTACCGGTGCCGAAGCAATGACACTCTTCCACCAGAATCTGCCCGATCTGGTCACGCTCGACGTTCACCTCCCGGATGAAACCGGGCTGAAGGTTCTCCTGGAGATGAAGAGGCTATCCCCCCTCACACCGATCATCATGATCACGGCCTACGGGGCGGTGGACGACGCGGTCAAAGCGCTTCAGATTGGGGCCTACGACTACCTCGAGAAGCCCGTCGACTTCAATCGCCTCCTCCATTCGATCAACAATGCCCTGGAATCGCGCTCCCTGCGAACCGAAGTGGATCGCGCCACGAAGCAGCAGAAAGACACCTACGCAATAGACCGGATCATTGGGAATTCGGCCTCCATGCTAGAGATGAAGGCTCTGCTCGAAAAGGTGGCTTCCAGCGAGGCTCGCACCATCCTGGTGCAAGGCGAAAGTGGAACCGGAAAGGATTTGGTTGCGAAGGCGCTCCACTATCAGAGCAGCCGAGGACGCCAACCCTTTACGGTCCTAAACTGTGCCGCGATTCCAGAGCAGCTGCTGGAGAACGAGCTCTTTGGGCACGAGCGCGGAGCTTTCACAGACGCCAAGAGCTTGAAAAAAGGACTCCTGGAGTTGAGCGCCGGAGGCAGCATCTTCTTCGACGAAATCAGCGAGATCCCACTGAACCTCCAGGCGAAGCTGCTGCGGGTTCTCGAAGACCAGACATTTCGTCGCGTGGGCGGGGTGAAAGACATCTCCATCGATCTCAGGGTCATCTGCGTCAGTAACAAAGACCTGGAACAAATGGCCCAGGAGAATCAGTTCCGAGACGATCTCTTTTATCGTTTGTCAGTCATTCCGATTTCACTCCCGCCGCTGCGCGAACACAAGGAAGACATCGATCTTCTGGTGAAACACTTCATCCAGGACTACAACGTCCGTTTCAGGAAAGCCATCAAGGGATTGACCGCTGAGGCCAGGCGGGTGCTGCTCGATTACCACTGGCCGGGAAATGTCAGGGAGCTCAAGAACGCAATCGAACGCGCCATGATTCTTCAGGATGACGGAGACATCTCTGCTGCTCTGCTTCCACTGCGGATTTCCGAATTCACGCCGGAGACGTCGCGTTCGTCCCTTGACAACTCCTTAAAGATGCCTGCACAGGGAATCGATCTTTACGAGGTGGAGAAGGAATTGATCCGCCAGGCGCTGATCCTTAGTCGTGGGAACCAGACCAAGGCTTCTCGGTTATTGGCGATCACTCGGGATACCCTGCGGTACAAGATGAAGAAGTACTCGCTGGGACAGGAGAAGGTCGGATAGCTTCGGTCGGGGAACGGCGAGATTCTGCTGTTGTCCAGCTTGCTCCCACCTTCGTCGTCCTCGACGGCCGGAACTTGGGCTCATATTGCTAACACGTCAAGTCGTTCGCGGCTCTGCCGGACTTGGATTCGCAATACCAGGCGGTCCAACCGTGCGCGGTGACTTGCGACCCTCTCTTGACCCGATCACGGTAGAGTTTCAGGGGTTTGCTTGGGAAGGCGCAGGGTTACGGCGGTGCCGTTGCCGAGCTCGCTGGAAAAGGAGATAGAGCCACCGTGTGCGGACATGATCTTCTTGCACATCGCGAGACCCAACCCGGTTCCGGTGGTTCTGGTGGTGAAGAAGGGTTGGCCTAGCTTTTCCAACGCATCGGGACGAACTCCATGCCCGGTGTCGGTGATTTTCAGATAGGCAGAATCTGCATCCTCGGAAAGCTCCAAGCGGATCTCGCCGCCGTCGGGCATGGCTTGAGCCGCGTTGTCCAAGAGGTTTCGAAGCACCTGCTCGAAGAGCACCGCATCGAAGGGTACCCGGACATGGCTCCCGTGTCCCAGCTGAAAACCTATGGCCGAGAAGGGCTCCTCGCCCTGGAGGGACAGGACCAACGATTCCAGTATCTCGTACAAGTCGTGTGAGTGCGGCTCGGCAACGAGTGGCTTCGAGAATTGGAGGAGCCGATTGATGGTGTCGTCAAGGCGGTGGACGCGCTCGGAGAGCTCCCTGAAGACCTGATGGTAGGGACCTTCATCCACGAAGCTTTCTTCCAAGACATCGATGACGCCACTGATCGCTGCCAGCGGGTTCTTGACCTGGTGAGCCATCGAAGCCGCCATTTCCCCTACCGCCGCCAGGCTGCGTGCGCTCGCCAACTCGTCCTCTAATCGCTTCGACTCCGTCAGATCCAGAACCGATCCTACGAGGACTCGCTGATCATCGGAGGCCACTTCTCCCACACCAAGATGCATCGGAAAGGTGGTTCCGTCTTTGCGTCTACCGACCAGTTCCCGACCGATACCTATGATTTTCGCTTCGCCCGTCTCCCGGTAGCGCCTCAGATACTGATCGTGCTGGCCTCGCTCCGGTTCGGGCATCAGCAGGGAGACATTCTCACCAACGGCTTCGGCTGCGCTGTACCCGAACATGCGCTCGGCTGCCGAATTGAAGGACTGGATCACGCCGTTTGCGTCGATCGTGATGATCCCTTCAACCACGTTCTCCAGGATTGCCTGGTTCATGCGGCCCTCTCTGAGCAGCTGTTCTGCCATCCTCTTGCGGTCTGGCACGGATGGATCCTCCAGTGGCTTCTAGCGTCTTTCGCTGCCCGGAACAGAGAGTCAAACCGTATAGGATTCCATGTTCACTGTGCGTATCTGCTCTTGAACTCCTCCGCTGCCTTGGCCCGGGCGGCCACTTCTGCGGCACTCATCTTCCCACTGAACCAGCGGTGCTCGGGTGCGTCAAGAACTCGCTTCAGTTCGGCTTCGAGCTGCGCTGCTGCCGAGGCCTTTCCCTCTTTCCTGCCGTGTTCAATCAGCTCTCGCATCTGCGGGACAAACTCCATGTAGAACCGATGGGCCACTTCGTAAAAGCCGTGCCACTGGGTGTAGTCCGGTCCCATCATCGCCACACCGTGGCGGGCGCGCCGGCCCTCGTGGTGCCAGAGGAAGAAGTAGGTGAACTCGAGTTCGTCGTCGAACTGTGTCGAGCTCAGCAGCCCGCTGCTTCGGGCCAACTGGAAGAGCTTGGTCGAAGGAATGCCAAACTTGTTATTGTAGAGCCCCACGGCACCGTCATATTGCTGGTACCAGTTGCCGACCCATTCGGGACCGTGGCAGCTTTGGCACACATCTCTCATATCATTCCTGCGGTCCTGCCACGGCTTGACCTTCCTCCCTTGCTTGATGGCGGCGGCGTCAATTTTCTCTGATACCGGAGGCCGCAAGGTCCAAGAGATCCGCTCGCCGACATCGTGCGTCAGGGGAAGGTTCTTGGTAGCGCTCATATGGCAGGTGGTACAAGTCGGCCCCTGCTCGAAGTGCTTGCCCGGGATCCATTCCTTTTCTTCCATCATCGGCTCGAAGCGGGTCCGGTTGGCGGCGAAGGCAATCCCGTGTTTCGATTCTGAGTAGACCTCGAACTGAGGATGATCCGGACCGAGGTGGCAACGCCCGCAGTTTTCCGGCATCCGTGCCTGGGCACGAGAGAAGTTATGGCGAAGGTGGCAAGCGGAGCACGAGCCCCGGGAACCGTCGGGGTTGATGCGGCCGATGCCGGTGTTGGGCCAGGTATCGGGATCGAGTTTGCCCTCCTCGAGCACCTTCACCTCGGAACCGTGGCACTGTAGGCATCCGCTGACGGCGGCCGGCGATGACTTCACCTTGTTACCGTCCGCATCGAACTCGGTGAAACCCTCGACCACCTCTGCCAAAACGTTGTCCAGACTCCCCAGGATCTGTCCGGCCTTGGCATGGTGAGATGCCTCAAATTCATCGACCTCGCGCTCGTGGCAGCGGGCGCAGTCGGTCGGACTCACGATGGTCGCAATTCGGGAACCCTCATGCTCATACCCGTCAATGTCCTCGGATTCGGCTCGATGGCAATCCAGGCAGCCGATTCCGGAGGAGGCGTGAGTGCTGATCTCCCATTGGCCCACGATGCCAGGAGACTTGACCTGGTGGCAGTCAACACAGTCCTCGTTTTCGGACGTCACTACCGCGTCCGGGGCTCGGACAAAGCGAGCTCGGCCCCCTTCGATCCAGACGACGATCACAAGGGTAGCGAGGAAAACCAGCGCCAAGACGATAATGATCTTTTGCTTTTGATCCAAGGTCACAGGTGTACCCCCTAGTGCGATCTAGCGCATCACGACAAAGCTTCCCACACGGTGAGTCCGAGCAAGAACAAGACCCCTCCTACGCCAATCCAGACGCTGGCCTCGCTCTCGGGCCAACGCCTGCGAATCCGGGTATCGACAAAAGGCCAGAAGATGATGGCGGCAACGAAGAGTCCTTGTGTGATCACCGCGGCCCGCTCCGACATCAGCTTCAACCAGCGGAACGACCAGAAGAAGTACCACTCAGGCCTGATGTGTTCGGGTGTGACCAGGGGATCAGCTCGGGGACCCATCGAGGCCGGGAACACAATCGCCAGAAACGTGAGCAGGAACATCAGAAACAGCGCGAGAGCGATCTCGGTAAACAGGTGGTCGGGGAAAAACGGGAAACGCTTGGCATCGGGTCCCACCGGGGATCCCAGTTCGGACACGCCATGCGTTCGAACCATCACCAGGTGAACCACCAGGAGACCGATCAACGCCGTGGGGAGCGCCCCGATATGAAAGACGTAGAGGCGAGTGAGCATATTCGATCCGACTACTTCACCTCCTCTGATAAAGGAGCTCATTTGCTCCCCCACCAAGGGCACTGCCGCGGCCATGTTCCCGGCTACGGTTGCACCCCAGTAGGAGAGCTGCTCGTAGACCAGGGAATAGCCGGTGAAACCGAAACCCAAGGTCGTCAACAGCAGAAAGCATCCAATGATCCAGTTGCCCTCACGTGGCTTTCGGTAGGCTCCAGTGAAGAAGACCCGCATGACGTGCAGCAACAGTGCCACGATCATCAGATTGGCGGACCACCTGTGAATGCCGCGGACGTACCAGCCGAAACGGATCTCGTGCGTGATCCTGGAGACCGAGTCGTAGGCCCGCTCGGGTTCCGGCACATAGTAGAACGTCATCAGGATTCCCGAGACCACCAGCACCGTGAACAGGTAGGCGGGAGTTCCACCCAGACACCACCACCAGCGATTGAGGTGGCCTGGAACCGGCTCGCTGCCGAGCGTGACCAGGACCTGCTCATCGACCGGAAAGCGCTGCCGAATCCAGGCTCCGGTCCGCGACAGTGCCGCGATCATACCCGCTCCAATAAGACGTAGATCGACTGTCCCTTGATCTCCAGTCGATAGGGTTTGAGATTCTTGCCGGAGTCGGCGGGAGGTCCCGAAGTGGCGTGGCCGGCGGGGTCGAATACCCCCTGGTGGCAAGGACAATAGAAGCGGTTTTCCTGAGACTCCCAGTGGACTCTGCAACCGAGATGAGGACATCGATTCGAAAAGGCCAGGAACACGCTGCCGTTGTCTGGATCGATCTGCCCCGAGTTCGAGAGCAGCAGTTGATCCCCCGAAGGAAGACGCACGGCACGGCTCTCGCCAACCCCAAGATCATGAGTAAAACCCAGAAAGACTCGCTGCGGCGGACCGGCAATACGCTCCGGGAAAATAAAGCGGAGAGCAAAAGCGGTCAAAGTTCCGTAGGCGGCAGCGAGGCTTGCCACCATTGCGGCCGACAGCCATTTTCGTCGGCTCAGTTGGTGCGTTTCGGGGGACTTCGAAGCACTATCCTGCATTCTCATCCCCAATCTACACGGTGGGTCCGTCATCTTCCCGGGCGTGGTGTTTCACAGTGTGTAGTTGAGGAAGACGTAGGGAAAGGAGGTTGACGCTCCGGGCGTACTCTGCGTCACAAAAGTACCCGGGAAGAAATATCCGTATCCCCCTACAAACGTGAAGGCACGGAGGTTCTTGACGTTCTTCCAACCCACCAGATCGGCTAGCCCATTGGGGCATCCACCTCAGTTGTTGGGCGAAAAGACCCACCACAGAAATCTCGCGTTGGGCGGACAAATTGGGTGACTGGAGAATAGTTCGACCTTGCCATCTTCGAATTTCAGTGGTGGGACCCGTCAGATCCAGATGCGTCCTCGGGTCTTGCGTCTGGCACTACCTTCTGTTTGACGACCAAGACCTGGCAGGGCGCTTGACGCAGCAGTCCCTCGGCGGTGCTCCCCATCAGGAGCCGGGCGAATCCCTTACGCCCGTGGGTTCCAATGACGATCATGTCCGCGGCTTTCTGCTCAGCAAATCGGGCAATCTCTGGGGTCGCAGTACCCATCACAATGACTTTCTGAACCTCTCTATCCTCTTCCCAGTTTTCCGGAATCAGCTGCTCCAGAGCCCGCATCGCATCCTCACGCCAATCGCCCAGTGGAGGCTTCACCAGGCCCACCATGGGATCGACTCCAGAGGGTAGCTCCAGTACATGGAGCAGGTATAAGATCGCCTTGCTTTCTATGGCGAGGTTCAAGGCGGTCTCGACGGCGACAACTGAGGCTTCGGAGAAATCGGTTGCCGCCACGATTCTCTTGATGTTCACGCTGACGTCCTCCCTTTTCGGGACTGGTAGGCAAGTTGGAGACCAAACTCTCCCCCAGCCGCGCTGGCTCATTCAGCGGGAAACTTCAGATCGGGGATCGTGAAATTGTTCTGTTGTCGCAGAGTTGACGCTCTGATTTGGTCACAACCGATTGGGCGAAACCGTTGGCCTAGGCAGACCTACACTAAGGATTTCGTGATTGAGGGGCGGCCGAAGCTGGAGTAAAGATGAGATGCTAGAATCTGGAACTATTTCTGCACGAGGCCTGAATACGAATCTCGGTGGAGGGCAACAATGTTGAAGGGTCTTTACGCGAGCATCGCTCGCCATGCCCGTTTCCTGGTCTCTTTGGTACCGGCTTTTGTCTTGTTGTTAGGGTTCCTTGGCGTAGTCGCCGGCGCGGCCTCTCGACTTCGAGGCGGAGTCGGACTTGCCATCTCAATCATCGCCGCGATTTGTCTGCTACTGGGTGTCCTGCTTGCGTACCAGATCAGCGTCGACTGGCTGAATCTCAGGGTCATTCGGAGCGGGCGCAGCGAAGGGAACTCGGCACCGCGTGATGGCAGAATCGTGGCCTTCAGCGGTGTCGTCCGCGTCGATGCCGAGCCGATGACCTCGCCGCTCAGCGCGACTCCCTCTGCCGCCTACACCTACATCGTAGGGAACTCGAAATACTCGAGCCGTTATCAGCGCAGGATCCGAAGTTTCGTCGCCCAAGGGTTCCACCTGGTCAAGACGCGGATCGAAGGCACCAGGCAGAGTCTTGGGCTGCGCTCTTTCCCCTCCTTCGAAGATGATCTCCGCAAGAACGTGCACGGAAAAGAATGGGCTACTCAAGCCCGGGAGCTGATCGACGGGATCTCGGAGACAGCCGTGTTTGCGGTTGAACGAGAGCGTCAGGCCCGACTGCTCGAAGTGCGTGAGGCAGAGCTCGAAGAGGTCCACCAGGACTACTGCACACAGAGAGAGCCGGGTACCGGGCCCGGGTTGAACATCGAAGAAGAGGTGCTGCCGGTTGGACAAGAAGTGTGCGTGATCGGCACCTACGACAAGGAGCTGAACGGCCTGACGGCCCGTCGGTCTCGACTCGGGCCCAACCTGCTCGTCTATCGGGGCAGTGCGGAGGAGGTGCTGCTGCGGGTCGGCAAAGAGACCGCCGGCTTCGCCAAGACCGCTGTTTTCCTGGTTGGCATAGCAGTTCTGGTTTTCGGACTGGCGTTCTCGCCCGCGGCCTGGACGTCGAGGCTTCCGATCATCGGCTCTTTGTTCGTCGCTCCCCCCCAGCCAACGGAACAGGGGTTAGCGGTTGAGGAAGCCGATCCCGATGCCGCCCATCGGGAGCAGATCGACGGCTGGGTTCGCGAGGAGTACGACGCCGGGAATGTGAGTCGTGCGCTGGAGCTCGCAATCAACGAGAACGCTCACCAGAGTCTCCGGTGGCTGATCGATCGGGGAGTTGGCCCGACCACACCGATGGGGGGCAACGGCAAGTGGTACCAGCTACCGCTCGTCGAGGCGGCCCGTTTTGGCCATCTCGAGGCCGTTCGAATCCTGCTCGAAGCCGGCGCGAATCCGAACCAGGTGCAGCCCGCCCAGTCTCAACCCACCACGGGGCAGACGGCTCTGGGTGAATCGCTGAGGTTCGGCTACTGCGAGATCGCGAATCTTCTGGTGGAGTTTGGAGCGACACCTCCCACAGGACTCGAGGCAAGCCGCTGCCCTTGAGCATCCCCTGGCAAGTTTCGTCAACCAGGAGGAGTAGCGAAGGCGGGAAAGTCCACGAAGGAGGATCCCAGATTCGAGGAAACGCTCAGATGGAGTGCATCGGCTGGTGAGGACATAGGTAACAGCCTCGGCTTGCAGCTGCTCCTGAGATCTTTACTGCGAACTCGAAAACCGAGCAGTTGGGTTGGCGTTGTCTAAATTCTGACGAATCCTTCGTTCCACGGAATGATTCTCAAATCTTTTATTCCACAGAACATTCTAAAGATGATAAACATAGTCAGAGACCCTCTTAAGGCCGAAACTATTGAGCGAACTGGCGGGGAAAAGGCTCCAGGGCGAGGTCGAGATCTCGTTTGGAAGCAACTTGGGCTTTGTGGACCTGATCGAAGAACTGTCCCGCAAGGTGTGCCTCCTGGCCGGTTTGGTTAAGCAACCGTTTTTCTGTAATTTTCTTTAGGGCCTGTAGGGAAGAATTGCTCCACTTGTGTTTTCCAGCCGGCCAGGTTCAGGTATTGCCGGCCGGTTAACCACTCCTCGTGTATCTCTGCAAGCACAGCCGAGATGAGCCGCAGCGCCGACGCTTCGTGGGGAAAGATTCCCACCACCCGGGTTCGTCTCCGGATCTCCCGGTGCAGTCTCTCCAGTCCGTTGATGGTTCGGATCCTTCGCCACCAGCTCCTCGGAAAATCAAACACTGTCAGCCCTTCATCCACGTTCTCTTCCAGCCAGCTCACGAACTCCGGTGCAATCTTTTCGAACTTCTTGACGACTTTACCCTTGAGCTCCTCGGCATCTTCTCGAGACGGGGCATCGAAAATGTCCCGCATGGCCTGGGCGATGCGGGGCTTGTCCTCTTTGCGGCGAGCATATTGTTGGGCGTTTTTACTCAGGTGAAACTGACAACGGTTCCAGGGCACCGACGGATAAACTGCCCGCCTGGCCGCCTTCAGTCCTTCGTGATCGTCACTGACAAACAGCTCGACCCCTCTCAGTCCACGCTTGTGCAGATCTCCCAGAAACCCTCGCCAATGCACCTCCGCTTCACTGATCCTGGTGCTCAGACCCAACACCTCCCGCGTTCCGAAACGATTGACTCCTATGGCTTTCAGGATGGCCACGTCCTGCACCCTGCCGCCTCTTCGAACCTTCTCGTAGTGGGCATCCAGATACACGATCGGATACTCTCCCAGCTCCCGGCTTCGAAACTCTTCCAGCTCTTCGTCCAGCATCCCGGCCACTCTCGAGACCTGGGTGGCCGAGATCTCCAACCCACACAGCTGCTCCGTGATCTCGGTGACTTTCCTCGTCGAGACTCCCATCACATACATCTCGGCAATGGCCAGCTTCAGGGCCTTCTCCGAACGGCAACCCCTCTCCAGCGACTTGGGATAAAACCTCAACCCACGCACCTGTGGAATCTCCAAGCGCAGCTCTCCCACTCGAGTCTGAATCCGCTTGCCTTTGAATCCGTTTCGATAGCCTCGCCGACTGGCTGTTCTCTCGTACGCTTCCGCTCCCAGAAACTCGCTTCTTTCCAACTGCATGGCCACGTTGAACAGCTTCTCCAGGATTCCTCGAAAGGCTTCTGTTCCTTCCTCGATCAACTCCGCCAGGATCTCCCGTGGTACTCTCTTTTCCAGGTCTGGGTTCATTTGATTCTCCTTGCCAGATAGACGTTTCTGTTTTTGGAGAATCCTGTCCCAGACCTCTGTCTTTCCGACCCAGGCCTGACCAGAATTTACAGAAAAGAAGTTACGCTACTGCCGGTTTCGACGAAGATACTGTTTTGTGGATAGGACTGTCGGTGCGCGAATGCGTGGTCAATGCAATCCGACATGGGCATAAGCTAGATAATCGTAAGAGAGTCGTCATTCGGTTTAGTATCTGTCCCGACCGCTTGCTGATCAGCATTTTGGATCAAGGTGTGGGTTTCCAGGACTCAGCGGTTCCAGACCCCCTGGACCCAAAGAACCTGTCCAAAACTACAGGTCGTGGGTTGTTCTATGCCCGAACCTTGATGGACGAGGTGGGCTTCCACACCTTTCCGGGGGGCGGCTTTGAGATAAGAATGGAGAAACGGCTGAATGTTCCTTAGTCTTAGTAAATCAATGATTCCAAAAGATTTTCGAGTGCAACTCGACTCCTGATCGCCAGTCTACTACGACGCCCCAGTCATCCGCTGTTCTATTCAACGACCTCGAAAGCGAGAAGGGAGATATCATCCTTTTGCGGGGCTGTACCATGCCATTGCTTCACATCCTGCACCAGAGCCGAAAGACTTTCCTGGATGGGTTTGCCCCGGCTTTGATCCACGGTGTCGACCAGCCGTTCCTTGCCAAATTCCTCGTCCTCAGGGTTTGCCGCCTCGGTAATGCCATCCGAGTAGAGATAGAGACAATCTCCCGGCTTCATGCGGACCACGGATTCCTCCCATTCGACCTCTCTGAAGAAGCCTATTGGGAAACCGGGGGTTTCGAGAATCGACGACCCGCCATCGGCTGCCCGGTAAACCGGTCCCGGGTGGCCGGCACTCACGTAACGAAACTCGGACGCCTTCAGGTCCAGCACGCCGTAGACGAGCGTGAAGTATTGTCCCAGCTCAAGATCCATAGGAAACAGCTTGTTCAACGTTTTGGCGACTTCAGCTGGACGCGGAATGTCGTAGTTCAGGCCAACGCGCGCCTTGATCAGAGAATCCTCCACTGAAACAGGCGTCAAGACGCGGCTGAGCGCCACGGATAGCAACGACGCCGTCACCCCGTGACCACTCACGTCCAGCAGGTACAGGCCCAAATGCGTTTCGTCGAGTTCCAAGACATCGAAAATATCCCCTCCCAATTCGTCACAAGAGTCGAAAGACCAGGCGAACCTCACACGGGAGTCCTGCGGGGCTGTCTTTGGAAGCAGGGAGCGTTGCACCTTTGCCGCCGTCACCAGGTCGGTCTTCATCTGGTCGTTGGCTCTCTCTAATTCTTCCTCTGTCCGCTTGAGTAGGGTGATGTCACTTCCATAGGCATGCCCTATAGCAAGATTGGGCAAGCCTCGGATAACGAAGTGGAAATGCCGGGACCCGAGCGCAGTCTCGCACTCCACAGACAGGCCCTCTCGAATCACCCTCTTCGCATCGATGGCCGCCAGTGTGGGCCCGAGCGCCAAGAGACGCGATCCTTCCTTTGCTTGGTATCCCAGGATAGCCTGGGCCGCAGGATTGGAGGAGAGAATCCTCCCGCTTTCATCGAAGCGTAGCACCGGACCCGGGTTCGTTTCCGCAAACAGGGCTGCCTCGCGCTGCAGCTGTTCCACCCGCTTACGGTCGGTGATGTCACTGCCGTAGACATGTCCTACTCCTAGTTCGGGCAGGCCCCGGACGGCGAAGTGGAAATGTCTGGACCCGAACGTAGCCTCGCACTCCACAAGGAGGCCTTCTCGAATATATTTCTGGGCATCGATCTCCGCGAGTGTGGAACCAATCGATGAGAGACTCGTCTCTCTCTTGCCATCCTCTCCCAGGATGGACTGGGCGGCAGGATTCATGGAGACGATCACCCCATTTTCATCGAACCGCAAGACCGGACCCGGGTTCGTTTCCGCAAACAGGGCTGCCTCGCGCAACACCTGGTCTGCACGCTTGCGATCGGTGATATCTCCAGAGATGCCGAGAATCTGTCTCGTCAGACCCTCGTGTGTCCTCGAAAAGACGACGCTTCTGCCGAGGAACCAGTGCCACCCTCCGTCGGCGTGCTTCATCCGATACTCTAACTCAAGGACCTCGTTATCCCTGATCAGGGACATTTCTTTCAGGTGTTCCGCCACGGAACCGACGTCGTCAGGATGCACAACGGAGTCGATGAGCTCCGTCCCCATTTGTTGGATCTCTTCCGGCGTGTAGCCAAGAATGTTCGTGACCTGATCATTCATGTAGACATTCCGATGTTCGATCAGATCATAGACATACAGCAGATTTGGGGTCGCATCGGCAATTCCCTGGATGAAACGCTGACCTTCCTTGAGCTTTTGCTCCAACTGCTTCTGCGAGCTCACCTCCCGGAGGGCAGCGACGAAAAACTCCCTTTCTCCTTCCTCCACAGGACTTAGCATAATACCAACCGGTATCTTGCGACCGTCCTTGTGCAGTCCGTAGAGGTCGCGATCGGAGCCCATGACTCTCACAGAGGGATTGGCGGTGTAATCTGCACGCAGTTGAGCGTGTTTAGTCCGGAGAGATTCGGGCAGCAAGATCTCGACCTGTTGTCCAACCAACTCATCGCGACGGTAGCCGAACAGATTGGTGGTTTGAGAGTTCACGTAGATCATTTCGCCATCCCTGTTGATGACGACGATCGCATCGGGAATAACCTCCAGGAGATCCCAGTTCCTTTGATCCAACAATCTGTGTTCCCTACCCGGGTTTCTTGCTTTTTCGGTCCATGGCAGTTGTCTCTATTCGTCAAGCCAGCGGGCTAGTTATAAAGCCAGAATGGTTGGAATGGCTGAGGGACCCCGAAACCTGTAGCCCGCGACTTGCGACGAAACGATGTTTCAGATCAATGTCCCGGCAGACTGCACAGGACGAAAATCTCGCCTTTCTGCGCGATCTGCCCATCGAAGTGGGAGACAATTCTGTCCTTGCGTGCCATAAGACCTCCGATCTCAGCTTCGGTCAGTACGTCGGCCAGAAGCCGCGTCACCACATCCTCTTTTAGTTCCCGCATCCCATCGTAGAACCTGCGATCCATTTTGCAGTTCACAAGGTTCTTGGGGTTCATCAGTTCCTTGTGCCGTCGAAAGGCCCGCGAAAAGTCGATCATCACCAGTTTCCAGTCATTCGTGATCAGCAGGTTGCCCAGATTGGCATCCGTGTTGTAGACCAGCTCGTTGAAGATCCGGGCCTGGAACATCTGATCGTTCCATAGGGCTCGGTTGGGAGGAGCGATCTTCTCCTGGTAGCGCTCCTTTTCCATCATCTTGACATCATCGACCCACCAGGTCACCGCCGCCGGCTTTCCCTTGATCTTCCGCTCCACCGAGACGGGAATCATGTGGAGGTCCAGGAGCCGGTCCAGACGATAGGCAGCGATGTTGTACTTGTAGGAGTCCCGGAAGTTGACCTCCATTCCTCGGGGTGTGGCATGAGAGGCCTTGGATACATCGATCGACTGGATGCTGGCGTCGTGAGTATACGATCCATCGGAAAGCGTGGCCCGCTTTGTCCCGGTCGCACCAGTGTAGACCTTCTTCGTCTTCACCACCTTTGCCCTCATCAGGAATGATTCCTTGTCGGCGTCGGACCAGTTGGACAAGGGAGTGGGGCTCTCCTGTGACCACACCTGGGGTGAAGGAAGGAACAAAACGAAGGCCAATAACGGGGCAGAACATCTGCCCCTCATTGACTTTCTTCTGGGTAGCGAGCGACGGCGCTTCGTACTAAGCGGGAAACGTTGGGGAAGCCAATCGCGTTCAGACCAAGGACAGAAATGAAAGGTTGCACGGCATTGACCTCCTGGGTCCGTGTTCGCGTGCTCAATAGCGGAGAGGGATTGCAGGTCCAAAACCAAAGTAGACGGTTTACCATCTTGGCTATACGGGGGTAGCTCGACCCTCTCAATGTTCAAGCCCACTTCGATGAGTCGCAGGGCAGTCAGGACTAGAGAACGTGACATCTAGCCGTGACGGTGATTCCGGAGCTCCCGTTCGAGCAACCGGCTTCTCTCAACTGGTTAGAGACTCATAATCAGTTGGATGTTTTCGCCGACGGGAGGCTTTGTTCAAATTGAGACAATCTGAGAGAGGTTTCACGAGCGAGGAAAGGCACTTGGGTATTTGGATCCGGTGACCTCAACTGTCACTGATCGACACCGCAGGCAACCAATGTCTTTCGCCCGGATGCAAGTCAGTCCTAGTGCTCCTGCAAAAAGAGAGTAATTTGGAATTGAACTCCCCAGTTGCGGGTCGAATGGGTCAGACCAATCGGGAATGCTGCCTTGAGTTCCAGCCGTTCTCCTGGACTCAGAATGATCTCCGGAGCTAGAAAGATTTCTGTCTCGCCCTCCGTGAGGTTGGATTCTGCCACCAGCTCCAAGGCCGGATGAAAGAGGTGACGGGTGGGAAATACCACCGCCGTCGAGTACTCCAGAATGTTTTCGCGGTCACCGTCCCCTTTTCGGAACTCGGCTGCATAGCTGAAGTTCCCAAACAGAATGCTTCGATCGAGCATCTTGGTTGCAAAAAGACCCATGGCCACTTCCGTCCCCTGGCCGGCCAGCCCCTCGCTACTGTCACCGGTAGGCGCTCCCACCTCGAAGTTTAGAGCCAGATGAGGTCCTGTCTTTGGTTTAAGCAAACTGGTGCGAAACCCCAGCTCGACGTCCCCCAATCCGTTTCTGAGCGGTGATCCAGGTGTATCAAGCAGTAGATATGGAATCGACACTTCCAGCTGGGACCAACGTGTGAGAGGTATTTCGATTCCGACTTCGGGGAGACGGTAGAAATTCTCCCCTCCTCCTAGGCTCAGGTATTGGGGGGTAACGTCCAAAATGAATACCTCCACCGGAGGAGCATACTCGGTGTTAATGGGCTCATATTTGTGAGCCTGAGACACGGATAGGCAGAGCCCGACAAACAAGATAGGGATAAACTTTCGCATTGGGGCCTTCCCATTGCGGAGATTGTCTGATTTTTGATGAAGTTCTCAACCGATTGCAGCTAGTGCAGCGCGCCACAAGTTTTGAACCAGCGTTCAGCAGCCCCTCGTCGCCGCTGGCGTTGTTTCGCTCGACTCGACCGATATGACTCGCTCGCGACGCCTAGCCAGCGACAACGATTGACTACTGTCCCCTGGCTCAGAACTTATGGCGAGCTGCACTAGTTGGATTCAGTGCCGAAAGCGAGGGGGAGGTTCGAGAGGATCGGTTGCCCAATCATCTTCAAAGGTCGGCGGCGTTAAGGAGTTGAATGAGGTCGAGGGCCGCATGATCTGGCCAGGTCCCGGTGCAAGTATTGCTCTAAAACAAAAGTTCAGAGCAATATCGTTCTCGCGACAAGAGCCTGTTGACAGTGTTTGCTGCTGACCCGGGCGGGCGTCACGGTGGCATGTTTTCTGCGGGTGCTCGTCTCGCCCCTCTTCGGAGGTGCATGCGGACAAGCAGCTGCAGTCACGACCATGGAAGGGACAGATCGGGAAGATCCTGTTGGCCTGCCAGAGTGTACCGGCTGTAGCCGCAGTCGAAAGCACGAGTGCGGCCAGTAGAAAAAAGGCAGCCGCTTGCCTCATGTCCTGATCTTACCGGAGCTAAAACTCTCTTTCATCTATTCACGGGCCGGCACTGCCGCCACTAGTGCACCAGGGGTGTAGATTATTACACTTTTGGTACGGACGTGTTTATCTTGAGGCTTCCAGGCAAAACAACCGGCTGCTTCAGGAGCTGGAACATCAATCCACGCGGATGAGCTCCAACACATCCCATTTGGGTGGTCAGGGCTGGCGAAAGGCCTAATCGAGGCCCTCGGCCAGACGCCGCTTGGCCTGGCGAACAGATTGCCGCAGCAGGGGATCGGCGTGCTCGAGGCAGGCGTCCAACTCGGGCTCCAGAGACGTCAGTCCCAAAGTGCCGATGGTGTAGGCAGCACACGACATGAGCCACGGATCCTCGGTATGAAGGAGGGTCACCAGGGCCTGCTCGGGTGTTTCAACCTGGGTGCCCAGCAACCGGTCGGCCACTCGGAGGCGCTCTCCTCCATCGACCTGCCGGTCCAGCAAGGGGACCAACAGATCGCGCATCTGCGGTTTGAGAATGTTGTCCAGCAGCTCCAAGGCGTCGTCGCGGACCCTGGGTTTGTCCGACTGGGCGCCCACGTAGGCGCTGTGAAGGTCGTGTGTGGGGTAAAGCAGACTGAGGAGACGGAAGATCCGCTCCATTTCCTGTCCCATCGATGTCTGGAGCGCTGGCTGCACGGTCTCGGGATCGACAGCGGTCCGGTGCAAACGACTCAAGATCTGGTGAGAGCGGTAATGGCCCATGATTTCAGCCGCCAGCACGGTCTCGACAACTGCGGGGTCGAGAGCCAGCTCGGGGTGTTGGCGGTGCAGCTGGTTGAGGCTGACGATCAGCCCATGCCTTAGCTGGGGGTTGCCTTCCAGCAGACTCTCGGCTAGCACTCGCTGGGCCGGCGGCGTCCCGATTCGCAACAGTACGCCGGGAATCTCACGGCGTTGAGCCAGGGCCACGGTGGGATCAAGCAGCTGGTTGCGCAACGGGTCCACGGCGACGTCGCCAAATTGTGCCAGAGCTGCCCTGGCAGCAGCAGCCCCTTGTGGGTCCCCCAGGAAGTCCAGCAGCTGTGGGATACACGCCTGTTTTCGCAGGTCACCGACGGCTCGGATGGCCTGACCGGCCACCTCGGGGGCAGGATCTTGTAACAAGACCTGTAACTGCGATTCGAAATAGTCTGGAAGCACCCCGATGAGACGGGCAGCTTCCAACCGGGTACGCTGGCCCTTGGCACCCTCCTCCCGCACCATCGTCCCGAGCAGGGTTTGCGCTGCCTCCACATTCTGATTCTGTCCGGGGCGCGCCAGGAAAGCCGCCATTCCCGAACGAACCGAAAAATCAGCCAGATCACCCAGTTCCCGGATAACCTCCAGGGGATCGATGTGGGCGTGGTGGGCCAGGTACAAGAGGGCTTCGGTACGCACCTCCAGATCTTCATCCTCCACCATCCCTTCGATTTGTGGCAAGGCCCTTCTATCACCCGCCAGGTTGAGGATGGCTATGGCACGGCGTCGCACCTGGGCGGACGGATGGCGGATCAGATCACGCACGGCCGGGTGGACGGTCCGCTCCTGGGCCGTCTCTAACAGATCCAGGGCGTAGAGGATCTCCGTGACTTCCCCACGCTGTAGTGAATCCAGCAGGATCGCCTGGGTCGATCGATCCAGGATCGGTGCGGCGGCCTGCTCGGCATCGAGTCGATGTTTCTGGATGCTTTCGCTGAGAGTCGCCACATACTGGCGTTGGGCCACCCAGGCCGCCAAGAGCCAGGCAACCAGCAAGAGAATGCTGATGACGCTGAGCTGTGGGACAGAAAAATGCAGCCAGGCGGCGAAGATCAGAACAGCGACGCCCCCAAGGCCGTCCCCCAGCCGTAGCAGCACGGTGTCGATGAACGATTTGACCGCCACCTTCTGGCGGGAAGAGACCGGTAGATAGAGCAACTCCACCGAGGATTTATCGATGGAATAGCGTAATACATTGTCGCTCCCCTTGAGCCAGATCACCATACCCAGCGTTCCTCCGATAAGCAGCCCCAGAGAGCCGACCAAAAGGGCCACGGGCAGGATGGAAAGGGCCACGACCAGGCCAAGGCGGCGCAGCATCCAAGAGGTCAGCAGCAGCTGCACCAGCAAGGCCAGGGTGCCGGAGTATCCGTAGAAAGCGCCAAAGAAGGCCGCCAGCTCATCTTTTTGCAGGATGAACTGGCTGGCCAGGGCCTTGAATTGCCAGGCGGCTATGGTGGTCACCACCGAACCCAGGAGGATCACCAGGGCGGTGGCGCGCAGGTGAGGCGATCCCAGCACCACGCGAAGACTCTCCGCCAGGTTGCGAGGACCCTCTCGGTGCCTGGCCGGGTCCTGATCCGCCGCACCGGACACAATCTCTTCCCGTTGTCGCCAAATCAAGGGCACCAGACTGGCACAAGCCAGGAAGAACAAGGCCATTACCAGCAACAGGCCTTCGGTGCCGAAGCGCTTTGCCAGGGTGTTGGAAAAGAACCCACCAAAGATGCCACCCAGGATGGCACCGCTGCCGATCAAACCGAACAAACGCTTGGCTGCCCGGGTGGTGAGCACGTAATTGGCCAGGGTCCACGCCTGAGTTGGGGCCAGCACCCCGAGAATGCCCACCCAGATGTAAAGAACAGGATAGAGCCAGGCCGGCTGGTGCCAGCGCGCCAGCCACCAGAAGCCCAGAGCGTTGAGAGCAAAAAACAGCAGACTGCCCCCCATTAGACCCGTCACGCTGACCTGGCGTCCCAGTCGAATGTAGAACGCCACTACCAGACCGATGATCAGGGCAATGGCCATATCCACATAGGGCAATTGCAGGGCCTGGAAGCGGTCCAGAAAGAGGGCATCCCGGGCCACCTTCCCCACCACCAGGGCGGCGATGATCAAGAACAGGTAGGAGAACAGGGGCAAGGCGCGACGCAAATCTCCGGGTTGCGCACTGAACAGGCGGATGAGCGGAGAAAGCATGGATGACATTCCTACAGGTTTTTTGCCGCTTTTTACCGAGTGAGGCTCAAGGACAGGATTTCTCATCGCCGATCATGGGCTTTTGAGCGTCGTTTCCTCTCCCCTCCCAGGCCTCGGTAACAGACTGGCCCTTGTCGATAGTCGGCCACCATACCACCTTCAAGCTTGCTATTATCGTACAACTCTGCCTGGATCGTTTGGTTGATCTCGCGAAGGGACTGGGTCTGACATTCTAGAGCAAGGTGTCTTCGGAGCAGCTGGAGCCTCTGTTAGCAACAGAGGTTAAGCAACCGTTTTTCTGTAATTTTCTTTAGGGCCTGTAGGGAAGAATTGCTCCACTTGTGTTTTCCAGCCGGCCAGGTTCAGGTATTGCCGGCCGGTTAACCACTCCTCGTGTATCTCTGCAAGCACAGCCGAGATGAGCCGCAGCGCCGACGCTTCGTGGGGAAAGATTCCCACCACCCGGGTTCGTCTCCGGATCTCCCGGTGCAGTCTCTCCAGTCCGTTGATGGTTCGGATCCTTCGCCACCAGCTCCTCGGAAAATCAAACACTGTCAGCCCTTCATCCACGTTCTCTTCCAGCCAGCTCACGAACTCCGGTGCAATCTTTTCGAACTTCTTGACGACTTTACCCTTGAGCTCCTCGGCATCTTCTCGAGACGGGGCATCGAAAATGTCCCGCATGGCCTGGGCGATGCGGGGCTTGTCCTCTTTGCGGCGAGCATATTGTTGGGCGTTTTTACTCAGGTGAAACTGACAACGGTTCCAGGGCACCGACGGATAAACTGCCCGCCTGGCCGCCTTCAGTCCTTCGTGATCGTCACTGACAAACAGCTCGACCCCTCTCAGTCCACGCTTGTGCAGATCTCCCAGAAACCCTCGCCAATG
This sequence comes from Acidobacteriota bacterium, assembly GCA_965218775.1. Classification (GTDB taxonomy): domain Bacteria; phylum Acidobacteriota; class UBA6911; order RPQK01; family JAJDTT01; genus CAUZIZ01. The sequence continues at coordinate 39,858 of CBDCLS010000006.1, forward strand.
CACCTCCGCTTCACTGATCCTGGTGCTCAGACCCAACACCTCCCGCGTTCCGAAACGATTGACTCCTATGGCTTTCAGGATGGCCACGTCCTGCACCCTGCCGCCTCTTCGAACCTTCTCGTAGTGGGCATCCAGATACACGATCGGATACTCTCCCAGCTCCCGGCTTCGAAACTCTTCCAGCTCTTCGTCCAGCATCCCGGCCACTCTCGAGACCTGGGTGGCCGAGATCTCCAACCCACACAGCTGCTCCGTGATCTCGGTGACTTTCCTCGTCGAGACTCCCATCACATACATCTCGGCAATGGCCAGCTTCAGGGCCTTCTCCGAACGGCAACCCCTCTCCAGCGACTTGGGATAAAACCTCAACCCACGCACCTGTGGAATCTCCAAGTGCAGCTCTCCCACTCGAGTCTGAATCCGCTTGCCTTTGAATCCGTTTCGATAGCCTCGCCGACTGGCTGTTCTCTCGTACGCTTCCGCTCCCAGAAACTCGCTTCTTTCCAACTGCATGGCCACGTTGAACAGCTTCTCCAGGATTCCTCGAAAGGCTTCTGTTCCTTCCTCGATCAACTCCGCCAGGATCTCCCGTGGTACTCTCTTTTCCAGGTCTGGGTTCATTTGATTCTCCTTGCCAGATAGACGTTTCTGTTTTTGGAGAATCCTGTCCCAGGCCTCTGTCTTTCCGACCCAGGCCTGACCAGAATTTACAGAAAAGAAGTTACGCTACTGCGGCGGTGTGTTCGTAACGTGGAGGCGAAGCAACAAAGCCATTGCCCCATCCCGTCACCCACGCTGTACTCATCCACTCCAACGCAGTAGTTTGGGAGGCGACATGAGCTTCCGACACGGTCTTCTCGCCATCTTCCTGGCCACTGCCTGCAGTACTCCATCCCCCGAGAGTCGAGGCCCGGTCGAAGACGTCGGACAGCTACCGGCGGGTCGGAAGTCAGCACTGGAAGGGAGAGTGGTCTACCAGGGCTCGGAGATTCCGAAGCCCACCAGAATACGGAACACAACGGACCCCGAGCACTGTGGGCCGTCCCATACCCTGGAGGACGTTCTCATCTCTGCCGAGCATGGGGGCATTCAGAATGTTGTCGTCTCTCTGGCGGAGGTTCCGATGTCGGAGGAGTCCCGTCTACCACCCTCCAGACTGGTGCTGGACAACGCCAGTTGCAGATTCGATCCCCACGTGGCCGTCCTGACAACGGGAAGCATTCTGGAAGCCACCAACAGCGACCGGTTCTTCCATTCGGTTCATGTCTACGGGTTGTTCAACATCAACGTCGGCCTGGGTCCTGGACAATCCAAGGTCATCAGGACCCTGAGCCGACCCGGCCGATTCGTGGTACGCTGCGATGTACATGGCTGGATGAGGGCCTACCTCTGGGTAGAGGATCATCCCTATCATGCTGTCTCCGCAGAGGATGGGAGCTTCAGGATCGAGGACGTTCCCGCCGGTAGCTACACCCTGAGTGCCTGGCACGAGGTGCTGGGTAGGCAGGAACTCACGGTAGCGTTCCGTGAAGGTGAGGTCTCGTATTTGAATCTCGTCTATGATCAGGTCTTGCAGTCAACAGGGAGGTGAACGATGAATGCTTGCCGTGTTCGCTGGATCGCCGGTTTCCTTTGTATCGTTGTCCTTGTTCTAGTCGTCCCGGCGTGCCAAGAGACCCGGCGGGAGAGACCGGAAGCCGAGCCCGAGGCGGCGGGACCCAGGTCGCAGCCGGGGACCGAAATGTCCATCTACTCTCCTGAACAGCACGACCGCTATTCCGGTCGGTTCATCCTTGAGGCGGGCAAGATCTACCAGGTCGGGACTTTGGAAGATCCTCCCGGTTGGGACCACATGGGCAATGACGCGGGAAATGTCCGACCTGTGGAGGGGAGCGTCCAGATCGATGTGAACGAGGTCGAGAATACCGGCAGCTTTGTGGCTCGGCTTCAGGTTCCGAAGGGAGAACTACTGCTCGAAATCCAGCGTTTCCATGAATTCAGCCCCTGTCAGGACGGGGGTATCGCGGCCTACATCTTCGAGCACGGTGATTCGGGCTGCGGCGACTCCAACTGGCCCAAGTCTTTTCTGTATGTGGCGGGTTGGGGATACGGCCGGGCTACCCTGAACGGCGAGGCCCTCTACCAGGACTATCAGATGCACTTCATGGTAACTCAGGGAATGCGGGATCGAGAGACGCTCAAGATCGACTATCCCATTCTCGACAAGAAGAGCCCGGCCGGAGAGGTCGACCCGGCGGCCCAGCAGCTGGACTTCTATATCAGGAGTCCGGAAAGAGACGAGCAGAACAACCCGGCTCGTAAGGTCTTCGATCACTTCTTTGCAATGGAGGTGACCTGGAAGTAGATCCAGTTTGCCTGTAGATGAGTCCCGGCCCCCCACCGCACTGGACTATTCAGGGGAAACTCTGGTCGGGGATAGGGGAGATCTTGCTGTTGTCCAGCTCGCTCCCACCTTCGTCGTCCTCGACGGCCGGAACTTGGGCCAATACTGCTGACAGGTCAAGTCGTTCGCGGCTCTGTTGGATGCCGCTGCTTCCGAGACTGCTCACTGCTTACTGATCACTATTCCTATTCCAGAAGTTTGGCGATCCTCTTTTCGGTTTCGGTGCTCCAACCTGAAAAGACATCGGCTACTCGGCCTTTCTCATCGACCAGAATCGACAGGGGAACGAACGCCTGGTCCCCGCCGAACACCTTCTCAATGTCTGCCTCATCGATTCGGTACAACGGATAGGAAACGCCCAGTTTCCGAGCAAAGGCTTCGACTGAAGCCGAGTCTGCCTCCTGATCGAGGCTGATACCGAGCAGCTGGATGCCCTTCTCTTGGAAGCCGAGCTTGTGCTTTTCGAGCTCCGGCATCTCCTTACGGCAGGGGCCGCACCAGGTGGCCCAGAGATTCAAGAAGTAGGAGGTTCCCTTCCGCAGGGCCGGAGCATCCTGGTTTCGGCTGTTCAAAGAACTCAAGTCAAGAGCTGGGAACTCGCCGCCTTTCTTCAAACCCAACTTGTGCCAGACCAGGTCTTCTCTGGTGACCGGGTCGGGGAGCGACGCAGGACGATCCGTCAGATTTGCGTAGTCTTCTGATGATTCGACGACCTTCAAGGAGGCACCCGCAGGGATCTTTCCGAAGCGCTGGGTCTTGCCCGAAGGCCAAAGCACCTCCATCCATTCCGCCTCCTCCTTCTGTCCCAGGCCGAAGAGGAGACGCCGGTCCTGCTGAGCGAGAAAGCCGTTACCTCCAGAGCACACCCGGGTCTGAACCCCATGAGCGGTCTTCAAGCGGACCACCGCTCCGAAGGCGTCCCTGCCACTCTCCCTCCCCTCCAGGACGACTCTAATGAAGTTGTTCGCCTGTCCCACATTGTTCTTGAAGAGGAGGTGGCCCTCGCCCTGGATGGCTGTTAGAAAAATGTCCAGATCTCCATCATTGTCGAAATCGGCCAGCACGGCGGCACGGCCGTCGGATATGGAGTCGATTCCAGACACTCCGGAGATGTCCTGGAATTCTCGAGACTCGAGATTCAGGAAGAGCGCATCTCTCTCGAATCCGCTGAAAGATAGTCCTTCCCGGAACAGAAGGTTCATGTGCTCCTGCTGGTAGCTCTGGTTACCCGGATCCTCCGGGCCCACGCTGGACGCCACCACGTGGCGCCAGAAGAAGCTTCAGGTGTCCTTCATGGACTTACCACTGATGAACCCATTGGGTGAGTAGAGGTCCTCCCAACCATCGTTGTCGAAGTCCACGAAAACGCCACCCCAGGCCCAGCCTGCGCCGAAGGGACCCAAGGTGCCGCTGACATCCTGGAAATCGCCTTTCGAATTGCCTTCAAACAGGCTGTTTCCCGCCGCCAGTTTTCTCAGAACGCTACGTCCCGGGGTACTTTCGGGAAAGAGACGATCCAGAATGCGATTCCCCGCTGTGGACGACATGTTGGTCACATAGAGGTCAAGATGGCCGTCGTTGTTGTAGTCTCCGAACGAGACTCCCATGCCATTGCCAGGATCCAGGACACCCGACGAGTTTGCCCGATCCTGGAAGCGGTCGCCCAGGTTCACGTAGAGGGCATTCTCCCCAAAGTCGTTGGCAACGTAGAGGTCCAGCAGACCGTCGCCGTTCACATCGGCGAACTGGGCTGCATAACTCCAACGCCTGTCCTGGACTCCCCAGGCTTTTGCGGACTCGACAAAGGTGCCATCCTTCTGGTTGAGGAAGAGGAGATTGGGGGTTCCGTTGCTGGCCCGATGCCAGGAGTTCGGCATCACCCGTCCATATCGGTTGTAGGAGGTGACATAGATGTCGGTCCATCCGTCTCTGTTGACGTCCGCGGCGGTAGCACTGAAGCCGACAGCCGGTAGCGCCACACCCGCCTCCTGGGAGATGTCCCGAAAACTCAACTTGCCATCCGGTATGAAACGGTTCTCAAAGAACATCTGCTCGCCGACGGCGGCAACGAACAGGTCAAGATCTCCGTCATTGTCAGCGTCCACCAGCAAGGGCGCCGTTCCCGACGGTGTCAAAGCGACGCCGGCATCATCGGCCGCGTCGGCAAAGGTGCCCCCTTGGTTTTTGTAGAGGTAGTTGCGCCCGATCCCAGTGGCAAACACATCGATCAAACCATCCCCGTCCACGTCTCCGGCAGCCGCCCCATGATAGACAAACTCGTTGTTACCGGGGGAACCATAAGCGGGAAGGGACACCGAAACGCCTGCTGGGAGGCCGACCTGTGAGAACAGTTCGACGTCGGCGCTGAGGACCTGGATCTTTTCGATCTTGAAAACAGAAATCAGCCAGCTCTCGGGACCAGTCCGCTCCGCCTCCAGCCGGCCGTTGCCTCGAACCCACAACCGCCGGTTGCCCTGATCGCGGCCCACCAGGAAAAACTTGAATCCGCTCTTTCCAATACTCTTCTCTGGCTCTCCCGAGAATCGAGCCTGCTTGACCTTGAAACGCGCGTCCTCGAGTTCTGAGAAAAGGGTGAGAAACACCTGCCAGTTATCCTCTAGCTGTTCCCGCGTCAACGTCCTGCTGGAGAGGGAGTGGGGAGCAGCCAATGAAACCCACTTGATGGTCTTATTGGGGGTTCCGAAGGAAGCAGGCCAGGGGGTGGCCAGCACAGGATCTCGGAAGAAGTGCGCGAGTCGTTCCGAGTCCTTCTGCTGAACCGCGCTGGAGAAGTCGATCAGGGCATTCGCTAACGACTCCGACAGATCCTCAATCTGAACCAGATTCTCTTTGTCCAACTGAAGCTGATTCGGGTCTGCGGGCTGCGCCCCAATGAAACCGGATCCCAGGCAAAGCGCCACTGCTGAGATGTTCAGTCTTCTAAGGGTTAGAGGCAAGCGGCGAAGGAGTAGGCTCACCAGCCAATTATACTTCAATCACCACTGCGCCAGCGGTGTCGACATTTCGTTGCAGTCTCATCTACCCTGATCTCCAGAGCAGGCTTCCCAGTAGTCATCAACCCGCTGTTGTATCTCCCCGATTACCTGCTGGTTGCGCCGGGGACGGAACAGATGGGCAAACCTCCCCTGCTTCTGTAGATAGTCCTCGACCGGCAGCCGCCTGCGCGGGACCTTGGTGTGAACTGTCTTTCCTTCGAAGTATTCCTTCAAAGGCCACACCCCGGTTCTGACGGCCAGCTTGCCCACCTCTACCGAGTCCTGGGGCTCATACCCCCAGCCGGTAGGACACGGAGCCAGCGTGATGATCAGCCGAGGCCCCTTGAGGTCTCGGGCCTTTTCGATCTTTCGAGCCATATCCAGCGACTCACCATAGACCACTGTCGCTACGTAGGTGGGCCGGTGGGCAACCCAGATGTCGAAAAGGTTCTTCTTATAGCCTGGAAACCCAACAGATCCCTTACTAGTGGCGGTCTTGGCCCCATGAGGAGTGGCTGCGGAGTACTGATGGCCAGTATTGCCATAGCCTTCGTTGTCGTAGCAGATATAGAGAAAACCCAAGCCTCGCTCGATCGCTCCCGAGGTGGCGGAAAGTCCTATCCCGTTGGCGGTACCGTCTCCCGTGAGAACAACGACCTGCGAGTCTTCCTCGGGCTTGATCCGGTTCTTGGCGATCAGGACATCCAGCGCATCCCTGACCCCTTGCGCACCTGCAGGAGCGCAGGCCATCGCGGTATAGAGCCAGGATCCGGGAAAAGGGGTAAAGGGATAGATCGACAGAAGTGTCATGCAGCCGGCGGCATTGACGAAAACGGTGTTCTTACCCAGGATGTCGTACGCCTCCTGGACTGCGGCCAGGCCGCCGCAACCGGCACACATCGCGGTCCCTCCAGCCAGGAGGTGATCAGACGGAAGATCCTTCACTCCCTTGATACTCATTTCGCTCACCTGTCTCGTGTCAGTTCTCCACCTGTGTCAGCTCCAGCGATGGATCGGCGATTGTCTGGAGCCTTCTCATTGCATCGAGTTCCTGTCTGGTATAGAGCAATCGTGGAGGCGGAGTCTTCCCTTCGCGGGCGGCCTTCTGGGTCACGGACAGCATCTCATAGAACTCCTCCGAGCTGATCTCACGACCACCCAAGCCCCCGATAAAGCTGAGCAGAACCCTGGGACCATCTGCCTCGCCGTAGAGTACCGATGACAGCTCCGAATGGAGCACTCCTCCTTTTCCGAGAGACAGATTTTGATCGATCACGGCGGCGCCCTTCTTACCCTTCAGCAGGTGCTGGAAATCGTCCGCGGGAAAGGGCCTCAAGAGCCTGGGCCGTAGCAAACCAACTGCCCTGCCGGCTTCCCGAAGGCGATCCACGGCCGCCTTGGCTTTGGTGGCGAAGGATCCCATCATGATAAAGACGAATTCCGCATCCTGGCACCTGTAGGCTTCAATCGCCGGGTAGATTCTTCCGAACTCCTGCTCAAACGTAGCCGCCGTCTCCTCGTACGCCTCAAGGCCATTAAGGGACGCCAAATGACTTTGATACCGAAAATAGGAATAGGGTGTTCCTCCCAGTACCGCCACCGCCTGACTGCTGGGGGCTCCAGCCCGAAAGCCCATATCGGCTGGGTCGAAGGGCGGCAAGAAACGCTCGACCGCTTCTTGGTTGGGGATTTCCACCGGTTCCCGGGTGAATGAGAGATAGAAGCCATCCAGATTGACGATCGCGGGTAGGCGCACCCGTGGGTTTTCGCTCAGCTGGTAGGCCATCAGGATACTGTCGAGCACCTCCTGGCAGGTGGAGCAGTGGATCTGGAGGAAGCCACTGTCCCTGGCCGCCAGGACGTCATTGTGATCCGGTTCCAGGGTGATGGGCGCGGCCAAGGCTCTGGAGACGTTCACCAGCACGAAGGGGGCGCGCCAACCGGCCACCGTGTAGACCATCTCCATGCCATAAAGCAGCCCCTGGCTGGAGGTGGCCGTGAACACGCGGGCTCCGGTGGCAGCCGCTGCGCCGGCAGCGGCGATCATGGAATGCTCTGACTCCAGCGTGGTCATGCGACAATCCATCTCTCCGGAATCAATCCAAGCGGCGATGGTCTCAATGATCTCCGTCTGCGGGGTGATCGGAAAGGCCGGCACATAGTCCACCCCAGCCAGACGAGCACCCCATGCCGCTGCTCCATTCCCGGTGACCAGTTTCCGTTTCATACGCCCCTCCCCAGGGACTCTTCTTGACCCTTGGCCCCGCCCTCCGGAATCGCCCCGATCGCGTTGGATGTGCATTCTGTCAGGCAGATCATGCACCCTTTGCAGTGATCGTAATCGATGTGCGGATATCCATCCTCGCCCAGGCTCAGCGAGCCGTCCGGGCAAAGCGTGCAACACACCCACCAGCAGCGGTTGCAACGATCGTAGTCGATGACCGGTCTGGTGGTGCGCCACAGACCCGTTTTCACCTCTACACTGGTTGCCGGACGGTGGATCGTGGGGGACGCGATCCGAGGATCGTCGTAGCTCAAATCAGACCACTCCGGCGGCCGGTACTCCTGCGCGGACAGGGGTTTACCCTCGATAACCTTCCCCTGGAAGTCCTCCATGTGATCGTAGGCTTGGAGAGCCTTTTCGAGGTTTGCTGCAACGATGTTATCCCCCAGGGAATGGAGTTCTTCCCGTATCGCCTGCTCCAAGGTAGTTCGGCGAATGACTCCGACGAGACGGGCCGCGGCTCCGGTGCAGGTTACTCCTATGAACCGCAACTCCAGGGGATCGCTCGGGGATGTCGTGTCGGGTAGTGTGAGCAGGCTTCCAGCAAACTCGAGCCTACCCATCCAGGTTTTTGAAGGTTCCGTACTGCTGATGAGCAGGACCGTATTCTTGGTCACGCCCTCCAGAACCCCTGCAGGTGGAATCCCTACCAGGCTCTCGTCGGCGACAACCACGAGATCGGGTCTCTGGATCACGCCACGCTCATGGATCTCCTCATGTGCAGCCCTGACATAGGCAAAGATGGGCGCACCACGTCGCTCCGCCCCGTATCGGGGAGCATCCTGGACCTCGAAGCCCTCAAGGAAAAATGCCGTGCCCAGGATACGACTCGCCGTCTTCATACCCTGACCGCCGCGACCGTGAAAACGAATGCGGTACATGTGCTTCTCGTCTGTCGAGGTAGCAACAACCATGCCAGTCCGGCGCCCAGTGGCCGCCAAACTAGCGCTCGAGTGGACGGGGCGTTACCCCCAAAGCAAGGGCAAATAACCCACCGATAGCTTAGCCTGCTTGCAAATGCTTGCAGAACTTGGGCTCGCCTTGCTAACAGGTCGTTCGCGGCTCTGCCGGACTGGGCTTCGTAATACTGGCAGTTCAGCGGCGTGGAAGCGGTCTCCAGGCCGCCGCGGTCGAGCCAAAGGCTCGGAACAGGAATACTCTTCGGTCTGGAGGCCGGTACGTGTTTAGCGTATTGGCCAAACATCCTCGCTCGTGAAGTCTGCGTATCAATCAAGGTCAATCCCAACGGGATTGCGGCTTACAGCCCAGGGTTTCCGAACCCTGGGTCAGTGCATACCCCCTCAGAAATCAACCCCAACGGGGTTGCGGCGCAATCCACGAGCTCCGTTTCTCCGGGGTGGCCGCAACCCTTGCAGGGTTGAACTCAGAGTGGATCCTCGCATTTCCCAGGGTTCGGAAACCCTGGGCTAGATGACGCAATCCCGTTGGGATTGACTTCTCCTGATCCTCGAGATGCAACACCCTGGACTAAACACGCTAAACACATACGGAGGCCGAAGCCACTTGAAGTTTCATCTTAGTCCAGCCGCCGGCTGGGAGCCGGATCATTCGAGAACGAAACTTTGGCACCAACAGACGGCAGTGATTGCCCGAATCCTTCGAAATTCGCTTGTTCGATATTCTGCGGTTTTGCGTTTATCGGTTGCCTTCTCCAGAGCAAGGAAAAAGGCGAAATCACAAACCGTAGAACACCGAACATGCGAACGCCGAACCGTCTTCCTTAGCCTTCGAAATTCGCTTGTTCGATATTCTGCGGTTCAGCATTCATCGGTTGCCTCCTCCAGAGCAAGGAAAAAGGCTAAATCACAAACCGCAGAACGCCGAACATGCGAACTCCGAAGTCGGGCGCAGTGGTGAAGTTCAGGTTAGGGTTTCCGAAACCTGCGACTGGAAGCCGAGGATCTCGATTTGGTCCTTTCAGCGACCTTTCTCGCCCGCCAGGACTTTGAGGATGTCCATAGTGCTCACGATTCCGACTAGCCGATTCCCATGGGTTACGAAAAGCCGATGAAGCCGGTTTTCTGACATGACCGAAGCCATTTCAGGCAAGCTGGTCCCCTGGGAAACCGAAAAGACTTCCGGCGTCATGACATCCCTCACCAACAAGTCTTCACGCTCGACCCTGAAGGGCTCGCATTTGGTCAGGTTCAGGGTCTCTTCCCAATTTCGAAAGTAAACGTCGGGGTTGCGTTCAGTGAGGAAGGGATCTCGCTTTCTGGCCACATTCTGGGCGATGTCCGTGACCGAGAGCACCCCAGCCAGGTTTCCTGAGCTATCAACAACCGGCGCTCCGGAAATGTTTCTCTGGGTCAGAAAATCGGCTGCCTCTCGCACCGACATATCCTCGGTAATGGTGAGCAGCTCCCGGTTCATGAGGTCCTTAGCAGTCAAGTTTTTCATGTGTAAAACCCATCCTCTCTGGCAATCGTAGGGCCTACGTGTTCGTCCCCGCAAGGCCATCAGCTACTACGTTGTTCTGTGAGCTTGCTCTGCACCGTCTCCATTTCGGCGCAAGAGCCGTGCCACTATGGAGAGCCCGAGTCCAGACACCTGGGTCAATTGCTTGGGCCCTGTCCCCCGCTTGGTGGGTGATATCCACCAACCGGGCGGACGACAGCGATCGCTCTTGCCGGCGGCAGGGACCGCAGGGTTGCCTCACTCTTGGGCCTCGGACTTGCAAGAATCTGGGCGGAGTGGGCTTCGCGATGGCAACGAACCGAGAGGTGCTACCAGTTCTGACCAGCAAGGCAGAAACGCGAGCCTTCTACAACAAGATCAGCCGGGTATACGACCTCCTCGCAGAGCACACAGAGCAGCCAATCCGCCAAGCCGGCCTTGATCTACTGGACGCCAAACCGGGAGAACACGTCCTTGAAGTGGGCTTTGGTACAGGACACTGCGTGGTCGAGCTCGCCAGAGCCGTCCAACCAGGTGGGCGAGTCTACGGTGTCGATCTAGCCGAGGCGATGGTCGAGATCTCGCAACGACTGGCGCAGAAGGAAGGAGTCAGTCCCCTCGTCCAGCTGCTTTGCGGCGACGCGGCAAACCTTCCCCTCTCCACGAACTCGGCGGATGCGATCTTCATGAGTTTTACGCTGGAGTTGTTCGACACCCCCGAAATCCCGGTTGTTCTCCGAGAGTGTAAACGCGTCCTGAGAGCCGGTGGACGGATTACTATTGTCGGGATGTCAAAGGAGACCCAAGACGGTATGGTGAAGGCCTTCGAATGGACCCATCTCCACTTTCCGAACTTTGTCAATTGCCGCCCCATCTTCGTTCGGCGTGCTTTGGAGGAGGCGGGTTACCTGATCCACCAGACCCTCCAGGAACAGATGTGGGTTCCTATAGAGATCGCGCTGGCCCGCACCGCTTGCTAAATCAAGCAAGATGACTAGGCCCCCCGGCTGCGAATCGGATCATTCGAGAAGAAACTTTGGTAGAGGATCGGGGAGGTTTTTCTGCTATCCAGCTCTCTTCTCGAAACTTGGCCTCATGTTGCTAGCGAGTCAAGGCGTTCGCGGCACTGTTGGACCTGGCCTCGTCATACTGGCGTTATTCACCCGTTCGCGGCACTGCATTCCGGTACTGCTCACTGTTCACTGCTCACTACTAAAGTTTCAGCTCAGAGTGAAGTGATCCAGGACGAGGAACAGTGCGGCGTACACCAACCATCCGGCAAGACACACGCCAACTGCCCGCCAGATACTTTCATAGTCCAGCGCTTGCCGCACTGCGAGTACGAAAGTCGCCAGCATCCACAGGCTCGTGGCCAGGAATATCACTCCAGTCAAGCCGGGTACTGCGCCCAGGACCCTTAACATTCCGGGAGCAGAAGAGAATCCCGTGGTGCGCAGAAGCTCTGGCAAGTCGGAACGGGTCTGCTGCGCCGGTAGGATGCGAACGCCGATGATGTAGGTAATCCAAGCCCAGAAGAGCCACACCAATAGAGCAGCGAACGTGACAAGGAGAGAATCTTGGAGATCTCCGCCGGACTTGCCCATGCCAGCGGCCACACTGCTCAGTACCACCACCACCGCAGCTTGACCCAGAGCGCTCCTATCGGCCTCGACTTCCTCGTAGATCTCTACGTCGAAGGTGCTGGCTCCGATGATACGTCTGGCAAAGCTTGACATCGTCTAGACTGAAGGTCCCCTGACTCATTAGGCCGCGAACTTCAGGTGCTTGGGTTTGACCAGCTGCTCGAAGTCCTGATACTTCATCCGGACCACCTCTCGATGGTTGCCCGCATTAAATGCGATCTCCTCATCCTCCCGCAGAGCCTCGTCCACGTACACGGGGAGGTTGTAGAGATTCCCAAAAGGCGGCATGGCTCCTACTTCGCAGTCGGGAAAAAGATCCGCGAACTCCAGCTCTGTCGCGAGTCGGATCGCCTCTCCCTCGAGGGCCCTGGACAAAGCTTCGAAGTCGATCTTGGCGGGTGCTGCCAGGACAAACATCAATACGTCCTTTCCGCGACAGACGATCACCGACTTCGCCAGTTCTTTGCCCGGAATGTGGGCACGGGCAGCAATCTCCTGGGCCGTATAGGCCGCGCCGTGCGATGAGACGGTGTACTCGATACCATGCTCATCCAGGCAAGTCTTCAGTTTGGCTGCTACGCTCATGGGACACCTCCATTAGGGGAAAACTCCTGGACCGTTTCTACCCAGACCAAAAGCAACAACAGTGCCAATCACGCAAACCGCAACTTGGCTGGCACGCTTAGGTCGGCCTCACCACCAGAACCGAGCACTCTGCCTCCCGTACAACTCGCTCGGCAGTACTTCCGTACATGACCTGCTCCAGCGACGTTGCGCCTTTGGCTCCCAAAACGATCAGATCAGCCTCCCAGACCCGAGCGTTTTCGAGGATCTCCATGAAGGCAGTACCGTTGGTTACCTCCGAGTGAACCCAACAACCTTCGAGTCTGGAAGCCACAGAACTCAGAACCGAGTTCAGCGCGTCCAGGGCCTCCTGTTCCAGCTTGACGGTTTCCTCACCCAGGTTGTCCGGACCCAGCCAATCGGAGGTCACGGGCTGAGCCTCCAACGCGTGCAGAACGAACAGCCTGGCCGAGCCCTGTAGAGCGATCTCGACTGCCTTGTTGAAGGCGGCTAGAGATCCATCCGAAAAATCAATGGCACACAAGATGCGCTCAAAGGCCACGTTTCCCTCCTTTTACAGGCTCGGAGCACGCTTGAACTTCAGACTCCCGTAGCGATGCTTCTCTACCCCTTGACCAGCTTGTCCATCAGTTGGATTTGGCGCGCGATGGAATCTCGGGAGCTCTCCAATGTGCCCTTCAAGCGTTTGTGGACCTCTTTGCCTTTGCCGATTCCCTGTTCGGAGACAGAGGAAACGCAGGAAGTGAGATCATCCACACAATCCTTCAGGTTTTCTGAGAGAGCCTCGGCCTGGTCGGCCAGCTTAGAACCGAACCTCATCACATCACGGCGGGTTCTTTGACCGGCCTGAGGGGCGAACAACACGCCAACGGTCAGTCCCGCCAATGTGGCTGAAGCCACCAGCAGGGTCGTTCGGACAACCTCATTGTTCTTGCTGCTCATTTCGAACCTCCTTCGACACGATTAACGAACCCAGCTACCAGCCACAGCCCATTATCCAGGTTAGCCCCGCCACCGGCTGCGAGCCGGATCATTCAGAAGGAAACTTTGGGTCCGGCGTAGCGGTGGGCTCCAGGCCGCTGTCCGAGCCAAAGGCTCGGAAGAATAAGACTTCGGCCTGGAGGCCAAAGCTACCTTCGCCAATGAAGTTTCAGGTTAGCCCAGCTCGACTGGACCTGGGACTCGCCACGAAGATGTAAGCACGGACAAGACCAAAGTCGGAGCTTCCAACCTGGCAGGGTACTGGGGCCGAATTCCAATCGGATTGGAAGGATCCTCTCAGGGTTACATCACCCATATTGTGGGGATTTGGCCCATCGGAAACCTGTTCCCGATCCGGGTCTTGCAGGAAACTAATAGATGCGAGGGAACCACGCTCAGCGCACCGCGAAGTGGTCCTGAAGTTGCTATCACTATCGTGCGCGGTAAATGCTTTTGTCTGGCGAGTTCTCCGTTCGAAAGTCGAAGAAGGATATCAAGCCAGACTGATTGCGGAGGAGCTGATGACATGCTTCCCATCAAACATATTCTTTCGCCGGTCGATTTCAGCGAGGCTTCGTACGTGGCCTTGAAGCAGGCCGCCGAGCTGTCGAATCACTTTCACGCGGAACTCTGCATCCTTCACGTCGTGCCGCCCGTTCCCACACCGCTGCTGGCATCTGACTATTCCTTCCACGTCCCCAAGTATGAGGAGACTCTTCACGACGATGCCCTGGAACGACTGAAGGAATTGATCGAACAACGGGTTGACAAGCGGATACTAGCTCGTCCTCTAGTAGCTTACGGCTTGGCAGCAGAAGAGATCGTGCGAGTGGCAACTGAGGAGAAAGTGGACTTGATCGTGATCGCCACACATGGTCTTACGGGCTGGCGCCATCTCGTTTTCGGATCGGTTACCGAAAAGGTGGTGCGTACTGCCCAGCGCCCTGTGTTGACCATTCACCCTGCCCCCGAGTAGCTGGCACCTGGTTCTGGAAATTTACCCGCTTCTTGAACCGAGAAGGTAACCGAGCGTGAAAACCAGCAGGATCCCAACTACATGAACGAAGATTAGCGCGGTTCCTGAAATCTCTATCACGTTGAGCACCTAGTTGAGCAACCGATTGCTCCCGGCATTATGACCAACCGACTGAGAAACCGAAAGCACCGTGATTGGCGTTAGCAGGCCTGAGACGTTGAGGCTGGGCCAGCCGGTTTGCGTGAGAGTACCCGGTGAACTGCCAGTATTGCAAAGCCCAATCCGGCAGAGCCGCGAACGACTTGAGCTGTCAGCAATAAGGGCCCAAGTTCCGAGGAGAGAGCTGGACAACAGCACAATCTTCCTCGTCCCCGATCGCTGGTTCTTGCTGTTCCTGTGCCCCTTATCCAGGCTTTTTTCCGCAACCCATTCAGGGTTGAAATCCAAGGGCGGCGCCGTTCACCCAGGGTTCGGAAACCCTGGGCTGGATGCCGCAATCCCATTGGGATTGACCTCGATTACGGTGTCGCAACTGACCCTTGGGCACGCAGCTTTGGTCCCCAGGCCGAAGTCTCTTCTGTCGAGCCTCAGGGAAAGGCGCAGGCAAGAGTAGGGAAGGGAGGCCAGGATTGGTTCGTGTCACTATCAGACTGGTTCCAGGGGATAGTGGGTCTTCCTTTCTGGTGAGTTCGTGACTACGTCCTTGCCATCGACATTGAGCGTGAGGCCCTTATCCTTGCTCCAACTCACGGAGACGTTGTGACCCAACACCCTCAGGTTTGAGACCGACGCCTCCCGCCAGGGGCTGTTGACGTTCACTTCGATGCCTTTGGCTACCCTCAAGCCGAAGACGCCTTCGTAAAGCCCTAGCATCAGATTGAAGTTGGCTGGATAGTTGAAGGACCTGGCCGCCGGACGGTATCTCCCTCCGGCAAACATCTCACCGGTTTCGGCACTATATGCCTCCGCCATATACCTTGGACCGAGGCCTTCACTCCACCAGTGCAGCTTGAAGAGCTTCTTCAACATGAAGTGGGCCATCTCGGTCTGTCCTGCCCAATACAGCCCCCTGACCACCTCCATCTGATAGTGCCAGACCAGACCCACGATCTCGTGGTTGTCAGGATCGTAGTAAGGACTGTCCCAGGCCAGGGATGGCAGGCCATAAGGTCTATTGAAGGCCTTCGACTCGAGGTTCTTGACCAGTGCCCTGGCCTTGGCATCATCAGCCAGACCGCGCACACCATTCATGAAGAAAGAGGCCAGGAAGCCGGTAGTGAAGGAGAACGCATGCTTGGAAACGATCTGCTGTCCGTCGGAGTCCACGTCGACGTACATCCCCAGGTCGGAGTTCCACATCAGACGGTTCACCTGCTGTGCCAGGGCCTTCGACTTCTCTGAATAGACCCGGGCCTTCTGGAATCGTCCAAGTGCCTCTTCCAGAAAGGCCAGATCCGCCAAAGCCCCAACCAGGAACGCGTTGAGATCGCAGTAGCTGGAGTGGCTCCCCCTGTACTTCTCGGCCAGGTCCATCCAGGCGTAATCTCCTCCAATCGTCCAGTAGAGTCCTAACGCCTGCCTAAACCGATTCTCGTCGTACCACTCGATGCCCTTTTCCAACCGCTCGATCAAAGGGACACCTTCGATCTTCTGCTGCAGGAATGCCGTGTCCCCTGCGAACTCGACGTACTTCTTCGTGATCTGAAGGAGTGTGCTCGGACCCCCATCCATCATGAATGGATCCTTCTGAACGCGCCCTTTTCCGCTGTCAAAGTAGACGCCCCTGACACCCGGCACCTGCCCGTCTGACCGCTGCGTCGACCACATGATTCGTACGAAGTCCTTCACCGTCTGGGGCGTCCAATAGATGACGGCGGCGGCGGCCTCCATGTTGTCTATGTTTCCAATGACTTGATCGTGTAGATAACCGCCGTAGTTGGTGCTCCACTGCCCATTTGGCAACGCATCTTCGTCGATCTCCCATTGGTTGATCCTGAAGTTCGCCCACATCCAGTAGTGCGCCTTCACGAACTGCTCATCCGGACAGCTGAATTGGGGAATCTCCCGCAGGAACCTGTTCCAGTAGTCGGTCGCTTCGTTCAAGCGCGCTTTGGGGTTGGAAAGGATAGAGGCAGCGTCTTCCCGAGCCTTCTGGGAATCCTTGGCGATGGACCGTACAAAGGAAAACTCTAGCGGTGTGCCGGGCTCGAGATTGATGTCGTGCTGTTCCAGAATGTCGTAGACATTCCCAGAGAACATTTTCGATAGGGTGAACTTCCCGTTCTTGAGGGTGGAACCCGAGGCCATGCCGGTTCCCGGCCGCAGGTCACACAGCACCATACCCTCTTCGACCCAGGCCTTCTCGGCCCCAAGGTCCCGCGGCTGCGGGTCTCCAAAACCCAGGATTTCTCGGAACAGGCTCAACTTGAGCCGCCTCGAAGCCTCAATCTTGAGGTTGGTGCAATAGGCAAACAGACCCGGTGGCGCAAAAGCGCGGACTTCCAGCTTGAAGTGCTCGAATTCGAGCTGCCAGATGTGTTGCTCCGGACGGAAGGACACCTTGGCCTTCCGGGCATATTCCAGCGATAAGGGGACCTTTTCTCCACTTTCAGCGTCGTAGACGGCCGAGATGATGTCGCGGTCCACTGGGGGTTTGACGCTGGCTCGGATGACGCTGCTGCACAAGCCGCTGACCTCCGGGCGTCTGATGTCGCAGCGAAACATCACCCGGTTGTTGCCATAGCTGGCGGGCAGGTTTCTGACCTTGCCAGGGTCGACCGAGTACTCCAGCCAGGCGCAGGGATCGGTTGCGATTGAATTCGCTTGAGGCGCAGCCTCAGTTTGCACGATAGTGCTGGCCGAGATAAAGGTTGGCACTGTCGTACCAACCAGCGATGCTGCCAGCAGTTCTCGTCTAGTCAAGGGGCTCATTCTTCTCACCTCGTTCTTTTTGACCTCGCCCTTTTTAAGAATCGATTCAGTTAAGCCCTTTTCCAGGGGTGAACCAAACACTCCCCAATCGACCCCGGACGAGCAGCGCTTGTGTTGTACGCCGTCCACTTCCGAACTCTACCGAAAGCTGTATTGGGCGTCATTTGCCATGCTGGCACTCTGACCGATCGAAGACAAGCCAATACGCCAAAGCGATAGCCGACAACACCTCGGGATGGCCTTCCTCCGTGTACAACTTGTAGAATTAGGGATATCGAAGCAATCGAGGGGGGTCGTATGGAGACTCAGGTGGAAAGCCCATTTTGGGAGAAGCTTCTCCAGCTGATTGAGGAACGACGTGTCGTTCCCATTGTCGGTCGCGAACTGCTGACGGTTCGATACCGGGATAAGGAAGTCCCCCTTTATTCCCTGATTGCGCAGCGCTTGGCAGAGCACCTGGGTGTTTCCGGGGCTGATCTTCAGCAAAGAGATGAGATTGACACGGTGGCCTGCCGCTGCGTTCAGAAAGGTAACCGAATCGAGGATATCTATCCGGCGTTGAAGACGGTGATGCCCACCGCTGGAGAGTTGCCTACACCGGAGCCATTAGCCAAGCTCGTATCCATCCGTCCTTTTAGTCTCTTCCTGACTACAACCTTCGATTCCCTGGTGGAGGAGGCTATCAACCAGGAGCGTTTCGCCGGACAAGCGAAAACAAGAGTCCTTTCGTACGCACCTAACTCGGTCGAAGACCTGCCCACCACGACGGAAGAATCTGATCCTCCGATTGTATTTCATTTATTTGGCAGATTGTCGGCAATACCCACCTACGCTGTGACGGGAGAAGACAGCTTGGAATTCTTGCACTCGCTACAGTCCGAGGCTGTGTGAAAAGTCATTCATGATTTCGGATTTGAAATTTTGACTTCATAGGATCGCGTGTAAGCCACGATCTCCGTCGTAGGAAGGGTAAAGAGACCCCTAAATCAAAGAGGTTTTGGACTTTTCACACAGCCTCGTCCGAAAGCAGGCAGCCGCAGCTGCTGTTGGATGAGTTGAGCCGCGCGAACCTACTGCTATTGGGGTGCGGCTTTGATGATTGGTTTGCTCGCTTCTTTCTGCGTACCCTTAGACGAGAACGCCTGTCGGAGACGCGCGGGCCCACAGACTATGTGGCGGACGGAAGAACAAATGCCAATGACAACCTGGTGCTTTTTCTGAAAAATTTCACTGCCTGCACCAACATCTATCAGAATGGGGGGGCAGCCGACTTTATCGACGAGTTGCATCTCCGCTGGACGGCACATCACGCCAATGGAGCAACCGGAGCTGGATACAGTGAGCCGGGTGCTGTTTTCCTGAGTTACGCAAGTGAGGACACCTCAGCAGCAAGCAAGATCAAGGACGGACTTGAGGCTGAGGGAGTCGATGTATTCTTCGACAGAGATAAGCTGTGGGCCAGCGATGACTTCGAGGCCAACCTCAAACACAGAATTGGTGAGTCGGCTTTGTTTATACCGCTGATCACTAGTGTCCGGTTATAAGTCCCATAGAGTCAACTGGTTAGAGCTAGGACTGTGGGCTTCCTGCAAGCTAGGTCTCATAAGTAGTTGATAAATGGGAACTTTCTCGAATGCGGTCACGCTCAAAACCTGCAGAATACTGTGTAGACTTTGGGGAAGCTTGAGTTCCTTTTTCAGGATTGCGATGAGGAGGTAAACGCAGACAGCAATCCAGATCTGGGTGCGAACGGCATTGTCGGAGGTGCCGTAGAAGGTCTTGATTCGCAGGTGCTGCTTGATCCACTTGAAGAACAGCTCCACCTGCCAGCGGAGTTTGTAGAGGGAGGCGACGCTGAGGGCCGGAAGGGTGAAATTGTTCGTCAGGAAGACGAGAGATTTGTTGGTGGGAGCGTCGAAGAAGCGAACTCTTCGCAAGTGCTCTGGATAGTCTTGCCGAGATTTTGGCAAGGCCAAGCGCCCGGTGTGATCGCTGCGAACTCCGGGCTGATCGGTCCGTGCTCGAGAGGTGTAGCGAGTAAAGCGGAGATTCTTCTTGGCCCGAATCACAAAGTAGGCGCAAGCTTGATGAACGACATGCAGACGAGCAAAGTCGAGATAACCCCGGTCCATGACGTAAAAGGCACCGGGCTCGATGACGAGGGAATCCAACAGGTTGACGTCGTGGCACTTTCCCTGGGTGATCTCGATGACGGTGGGGATCGGACCCCGCAAGTCCAGCAGGGTGTGCAGTTTGATGGCGCCCTTGCGCTTGCGAAAGTGGGCCCAGGGAAACAAGCTCAAGCACAGGTCGATGGTGGTCGAGTCGAAGGCATAGACTGTCTCCCCCAGCTCCAGACCGAGTTGCTCGTTGGCATACAGGCGTCTGGCTTTGACAATGAGCTTCTGCGCCAAGTCGGCGTAGATACGCCAGTCCCGTGTTTCGTTGGCTTCGGCCAGGGTGCTGCGGGCCACCTCCCCGCGAAATCCCAGCGAATAGAGCAGCTCGCTTCGGGAGCGCAGGCAGGCCTCGATGTCCCGCAAGCTCTCCCGGTACGTCAACTGCGCGAAGGCCATGGCCAGAAACTGGTTCCGGCACGAGAAGCGGCGCACCCGGCGGTCTCCTCCGTAACGCTCGACACAGCGCTGGAACTGTTCCCGGTGAATCCCCTCCATCAGCTGGGCAAAAATCGTTCGTCTTGGGTTCATGGCCAGAGACTGGACTACGCCTCTGACCGTCTGGGTACGGGGCCAAGGAGAAGCCACGAAAATTCAAATGCGTCACACCCCTTCCTCGTCGCAACCTACTATACCCATGTAACTTATAGACGATCTCTATAATCTAAACCGGACAGCAGTGACCGCTGATATCAAGAAACACGCTGACAGGCAAACGGCGCTTCTTCCGAGTCGAATGGAATCAGGCTATGAATGGGCCCCTCAAGACAGCGTGGACAGAGCGTTTCATAGTGCCAGTCATCATTGACGAGACCCCGCCTTCCGACCGTGCCATACCCCAACGATTCCGCGAGCTTTGCTGGGGACAGTTGCCAGAGGGCCAAACAAGCTCAGAGTTCATCGCGATGGTCAAGCGACAGTACCGCAAGTACCAGAAGATCGTGATAGGGCGCCCATGACGACCTACGACGACCCTGGCCTGACATCGCCCGATCGTCTCACCAATGCCCAGAATCCCTGGCCCGGCTTAATGCCGTACCGCGAAACAGACCACGAGTTCTTCCAGGGCCGACAAACTGAGAGCGATGATCTGCTCCGACTGGTAATGCGTGAAAGGGTAACACTCCTGTTTGGTCGGTCAGGATTCGGAAAATCTTCACTGCTGCTGGCAGGTCTGTTCCCACGCCTACGCCAACAGAATGCCCTTCCAGTTAATGTCCGTATAGGCTTCTCTCCAGACCAATCGAGCCTGAGCGAGCAAGTCAAGCAGGCAATCCTGTCCGAAGCGGCTGCAAACCGGGTCGAAGCGCCGTCAGAAACAGAACATGAGACGCTGTGGGAATACTTTCATCGTCAGGATGCCGATTTCTGGAGCCCACGCAATCGCCTGGTAACGCCAGTGCTGGTCTTCGATCAATTCGAAGAAACTCTGGCCCTCGGTGGCTCTAACGGGGATCAGACCGATGCCAGAGATGCGTTTCTTACGGAGCTCGGCGATTTGATCGAGGGTCGCCCTCCTGATGCACTGAAGGAGCGCTTGGATGCAAATCCAGAGGAGGCCCGCCAGTCTTCCTGCGGAAACCCTCCTTACAAGGTCGTTATCAGCCTGAGGGAAGATTCCATTCCCGAACTGGAAGAGTTGCATAGCCGCATGCCCTCGATCGGCCGGAATCGCATGCGCCTCCGGCGGATGAACGGCGTCAGGGCTTTGCAGGTCGTTGCCCAGGCGAAGCTGCTGATCGAGCCGAGCGTTGCCGAACACGTTGTACGCTTTGTTGCTGCCCCAAGGTATCGGGATGAGGCCCTGGAGAAGCTGGAACTGGAGCCGGCTCTGCTCAGCGTGTTCTGCCGGGAACTCAACAGCAAGCGCCAACAACTAGGCCAGCCCAACATCACCGAGGACCTTCTGAAGGACAGTGAGGAAGAGATCCTGAGCAGCTTCTATGAACGGGCCATCGCTGATTCGGGGCCGGAAATCCGTGCCTTCGTGGAGGAGCAGCTGCTGAATCTTTCCGGACGCCGCAAGAGTGTCACAATTGAAGAAGCATTGACCTTCCCAGGTATTACGCATCAGGCAATTGACCGAATGGTGGATCGACGCGTGATACGGAAAGAGGAGAGAGGCGGGATTCAGCACCTCGAGCTGGTACATGATCTTCTCACACAGGTTATCTCCAGAAACCGTGCCCGCCGCCGTCAACTGGAGGCGGAAGAACTACTCGGGAAGGAGGCAATCGAGAAGGATCGGAACCGGAACTCGAAGAAACGGACCGGGAATGCATGGCGCTTGTTCTCGTTGTCAGCGACGTTCGCGGTGCTGTTCTTGGTCGCGCTATACGCATCTTATAGAGCGTGGGATCAGAGGAAACTAGCAGAACAGCAGCAGAAACTAGTAGAACAGCAGCAGCAAAGAGTCGTCGAGGCGGAAGGACGTGCTGACGAAGCAGAGCTGATCAAAGCAAGGATCCTCCAAAAGTCAAGAGAGGATGTCAAACTTCGTCAAGTGTTATCTGGAAATGAAGCCTCCCTACTGGAACTGCTTGAGACAACCCGGGTAGACACAGAGGCACGATTCAGGGCGACCGCGAAAGAGTACCCGTACAAGAGTGAAGGAGGCCTTCCCATCTATCGGTTCGAGATGTCTCCGGAAGAAAAATCCCTGCCCGACGGGTTGGAGAGTCTTTCATTGATCACCTATGTCATGGATCATCCAACCTTCCAGAATCGCGTGATAACATCCGGGCCGGATGCCAGGTTCACTGCTTCCTACTATGGTGTGGGCTGTCTAGCCAAAGTGACGGCAATCATCGAATATTCGGACCTGGACAAGCCGTTCACGATTTCACGATTCGACATGTGCAAGCTATTAGGGCGGTAACATCAAGAAAAAACTGGCATTTTCAAGGCGATTCTGCTTAGATGTAAGAGGGAGTGCTGGGTTTGGGTATCGAGTCTGTAGATGTAAGACTGTTCATAGAAAGTTTCAAGGGACTACCAACTCTGCCTGCAGTAGCGATCAAACTGATCGATCTCACGGGCAGAGATGATGCAACTCTCGCTGACCTAGCAGAGGTCATCAAATCGGATCAGTCTCTTTCGGCCAAAGTCCTCCAGATCGCTAATTCGACTCATTTCGGCGCACCTCGCAGGATCACTACGATCGACCAGGCTGCCAGCTGGCTAGGTTTGGATTTGGTTCGTAGTCTAGCTCTAGGACTATTGGTCTTCGAGCGGTTCGAATCCAACTCGAGTAATGGTTTTAGTCTCGTCGAGTTTTGGCGTCATAGTCTCAGCTGTGGTATCACCAGCGAACTTCTCGCTCGTCGATTAGGCTATCCCCTGCCCCAGGAGGCATTCACAGCTGGTCTGATGCATGACCTGGGAAAGTTGGTTCTCTGTTGCTGGGACCGGGAGCGATACGAGCCGGTGATAGCCCAGGCACAGGAAGATCGGAGTCAGCTGCTCTCGGTCGAGGAGAAGCTCCTGGGGATAGGCCACACTCAAGTATCCAAGTTGCTGATGGAATCCTGGAATTTTCCACCTGCCTTGATCATTCCGAGCTGGCTTCATCATCAGCCCCTGTCCGAATTCGGATCGCGTCAACCGGAGCGCCTGGGCTTCATTGTGAAGTGCGCCAACCTGATTTGCCACATTCAGCGCTTCGGCAACAGTGGGAGCCCCATTGCAGACCCAGATGTTGGCGAGCTCGAGCGGTCGGTCGGCCTCTCCAAGGAAGAGCTCAGCGAGATCTCGGCCGAGGCAATGGACCGTTTTAAGGAGGTATCGGGTTATTTCGATTTTGAAGGTTGTACTCTAGACCGCTACCACTCAGCCGTGGCGCGCGCCAACGAGGAACTCGCTCAGCTAAGTCTCGAACTAGCGATAAAAAACCGTCAACTCACTCAGCGACAGCGGGCTATGGAATCGATTTGTCGATTGAAGGAGGACTTGGCAGGAAAGGTGACATCCGCCAGGGCCCTTGCGAAGGTGCTTGAAGTGATGGATTCAACGCTGCCCTGCGAGCGACTCATGGGCTTCATGCCTCACGAGAGAGAGGGTGTCATCGAAGGGCATATGAAAGTCCCGGGCAAGGGCCCCCTGAGGCAGGTGAGCCTACCACTCAACGGCCATGAGGCTGGAGATCAGGGGGGACTGAAAGCTCGCGAGCAGATTCGGTTGATCAAGCAGGCAGCTCTGCAGCTCGGGGCACACCACCCAGAAGCAGCAGAGATATTTGCCCTCTTACGCAGTGTCAACCTCACGGTACTGCCGCTTGACACGGGAAACCAGGACACTCTGGGCGTGATCTTGGTGGAGGTCTCTAGTTCGAAGGACCCGGGTTCAGCTGACAAAATGAATCTGCTCCGCCAATACGTACGGTTGGCCGCCCTGGTCCTGGAACAAATTCTTTTGCAGGAGACCCTGGAAGAGCGCGCTGAAAAGCTGGTGCAGATGGCGCGCAAGACGCAAGAAGTCCGTCAACAAGTCCAGGGTTCGGAACGGTTGGCTTCTATGGGACAGCTGGCCGCTGGTACAGGCCATGAAATCAACAATCCGCTCTCGGCCATCATTTCAAATGTTGAATTGCTCTTGCGCAGAACGGTGGAAGAAAAAGATCGAGCAGCTCTCGGAGTGATTCTCGAACAATCGGATCGAATCGCTAAGATCGTCGACGATCTTACGGACCTGGTACAACCAGCTCCGCCAAAGTCCGAGATCTCTGATCTCGCAGTGGTGATGGCCCGCACCTTGAGCGTGCTGCGGCCGAGGATTCAGAAGTCGGGTGTAACGGTAAAAGAGGACTATCAACCCTCCATGTCCAGAGTTTGTATCGGTCCGAAACACCTCGACCAGGTTCTCTTGAACCTTTTCGTCAATGCGCTTGATGCCATGGACAAGGGCGGAGTTCTCAGCATCAGGGCAGCACTGGCAGCAGATCAGAAGCGGCTCCGAATCGATATCAGCGACACTGGAAAGGGAATCCCCCCAGAACAACTTCCGTCGATCTTTGACCCGTTCTTCACCGGCGAGAAGGGGGTGGGTACTGGGTTAGGGCTCTCGATCTGCAGATCGATTATTGAAAGTCACCAGGGAGAGATCACCGTCTCGAGCACACCGGGCAAGGGCACTACCTTCTCGGTTTATCTTCCTCTCACAAGTGCGCAGGTGGGACCCATTCTCATTGTCGACGACGAAGAGCCCGCGCGTAAATTGTTGGCAGAGGCCCTGGAACTGGAAGGCTATG
Source organism: Acidobacteriota bacterium (assembly GCA_965218775.1). Classification (GTDB taxonomy): domain Bacteria; phylum Acidobacteriota; class UBA6911; order RPQK01; family JAJDTT01; genus CAUZIZ01. Next base: position 64,498 of record CBDCLS010000006.1, read on the forward strand.
AGATCGATCTCGCTGGAGATGGAGCCGAAGGATTGGCTAAACTGTCCGAGCGACCTTATGCCTTGACGCTTTTGGGTCTGAGAGCGCCAACCGACTCCCGTATGGAGATTCTGAAAAGGATGAGGACAACGTCGCCCCGCATGCGAGTCATCGTGGTAAGTGGAATAGCCAATGGGAATGAGCTCGAAGTAGCTCACAGGCAGGGCGCTTTCGCCTGTATCAAGAAGCCATGGAACATGGACGAGCTACTCGAATTGATTCGCATCGCTACTTCTGGGAGCCTGTCCGAGTAATGGTCCGGGTTGCGTTACAGGCGCCGTTAGTCCAGATGCGAGGCAGGGCGACGAAGGCGATGCTCGGCCATCTTCGAGGAGCCAGAACAAAGCAGATGGGCTGACGCCGCCTGTAACCCGAAGGGAGAATGGGGGTTGCGGCCGATCTCTGCGTTCGTCGTCGTCGAAGATGACCAAGCATCGTCTTCCTCCTCCTGCCTTGATCTCGCCTCGCAAGCCCCATTCTCGCAACCCGGACCATTACTCGGACAGGCTCCTAGCTCGAATGAGACAGAGGCTTGAATCCCCCAGAAGAAACACTCGCTGACCGCGAGAATCTTGTCCAGTCAATCCGGGCGGGGCGTTGTCAATTGCTACCGCCTCCAGGCCGGGGCTAACCCGAGTCAAGGAACACGAAGGAATTGAGTTTGGCGTTACGTAGGGTGAAGCGAAGCTGAACTGGCTGTCCGGCCAGCTTCCCTACATCGCTCTGGCCCGTCCAGCTCACCCGGTGCTTACCCGTCCTTCCCAGATTGTCGGATTCCGCCAGGGTAAAACCTGGAATCGGCTCATGGGCCGAGCTGAGGATTTCTATCTTGACCTACAACACAAGCATTGACGCCCACCCTTCGGCAGTAGGGACCAGAAGCCAATCGTTGACGCTCGAAGACAGGACTGGTAGGTATTGATCTTCCATAGGGAGACGCTACAAAAAGTTCAGTCCGAGCTTCCAAGGGGGTCAGAGCATGAAGAAGTTCATAGTAGGAGTGTTGTTCTTGAGCACGGGTCTCCTGGCGGGAGGTGTCCGCGAACCATTACCTCCGGGCGAAAGCTCTCGAAAACAGGAAGCAGGGGGAAAAAAGAAGTCACCCTTTACCGAACCCCAGAAGCGCTCCAAAAGGATCCGCCAAAACCCCGGCGCCTGGAATCCCATCGTCGATCTAACGGATATCTTTCCTGGAAACAGGGCAGTGAATCGCAAGGGCGTTTTCGAACTCTACGACGCGGCGATCGGTGTCAAGCTCCGCGTCGAGCAGGCCCGCCGATCCGAACCGCTGTTGGAGGCAGTCGCGGAATGGGAGAAGGGAGAGTTCATCGGTCCACTCTTCATCTGGGAGGCCGACCGTCAGTTCCACATGATCTACGAGAGCAGTCGCGCCGGCGGAACCTGCTATGCCACGAGTGCCGACGGTTATCACTGGAAGCGGCCAATTCTGGGTGAGGTCGAGTTCGAGGGCTCGGCGAAAAACAACATCCTTCGGAGCGGCATCAAGGGCGCGACTGGTGTTTTCATCGATCCACACTCTCCTCCGGAAGAACGCTTCAAGGCCATGGGCGGCGACATGGCCTGGTACGATCCGGCGACTCTAGAGCCGCTGGACGGAGAAGAGGCAATGCGGCGCTGGAACGCTCAGGTCTATGACGAGGATGGTTACAAGGGGCCCCGAGCCGAGATATGGGGCCGCATGCTGGCTTGGATCTCGGCGGACGGTCGCAGCTGGAAACAACTGGAGGAACCGTTGGGTAACCGTCCCGTGAACGGCGGCATTTCTGCGCACTACGATGCCCATAACGATGAGTACATCGCCTACCAGCAGATCATGGGCAACACTGCCGAACTGATGCCAGGCATCGGCACCGCCCGTATCGAGGAAGAAACCCAACGCCGCACCATAGGATTCTCACGCACCAAGGACTTTCGACGCTGGCCTGCCCCCAAGCTGATTCTGGCCCCCGACGCCCAGGACGACCTGGATATCTCCTTCTACGGAGCCAACTACTTTCCCTACCCCGGGCGCACCGACCTTCACGTCATGATGATTCCCGTCTACCACCAGCTGATCGACCATGTCGACACTCAGATCGCCTTCAGTCGAGATGGCCTCTTCTGGTCCCGCCCCGAACGCCGTCCCATCCACACGGTGGGTCCGCACGGTAGCGGCGACGACTCGCAGGTACATACCTGGCGCAATGGACTGTTGGAACTGCCAGACAATCAGTGGGCGATGCCCTATACGGGGATGTCGAGCCTGCACAACGCCTACGGGAAGAAGGAACTCTTCCCGCGGGGCCGACCCATCCAGATACGTTACGCGCTCTGGGATCCGCACCGTTTCATTGGCGTGGAGGCGGAGCACGAAGGCCGGTTCACGATACCAACCATCTATCGACACGGAAATCAGCTGCGATTGAACTATCGGTGCGCAGTGGGCGGTTGGATACAGGTGGAGCTCCTGCGCAAGAGTCCCTCCATGAACCAAGCCGATCTGGGTCCCATTGAGGGATTCAGCTTCGCCGACTGCGAGCGCCTGACGGGTGACGAGTCCGATCGCGTAGTGACCTGGAAAGGCAAGAGCGACATTTCAGGGATCGGCGAGACGGGAGCGATCCGCGTCAAGATGTTTCAGGCCAAGCTATTCGCCTACAAGTTCTAGTGAGGCACCTCATACCCCCGAGAACGTTTGTCTGTGTTGAGTCCTCCTCCTACCCTTGCCCTTGCCCTCGCCCCTAAACTTGCCTTTGCCTGTGCCTTTGCCTTCCAAACGGGGCCGGGGCCAATGCGCGAATTGCGTGAGAGACACCGGTGTAAAGTTGGATCTTGCCATTGTCTATATCGAACGCTTTCGGTTGGGGGAACGCGAGATCAGGATTGTCTTGGGATGGGAGAGGCTCGCGTAAGAAAGAAGGCAAAGGCACAGGCAAGTTTGAAGGCGACGGCCAGGGCAAGGGTAAGGCTGGGCGATAAACAGGTTCGGAAACCCTGGGCTGGAATACGCAATCCCGTTGGGATTGACCTCGCTTGGTCTGCGACGCTCAAGGCCTCAACCCCTTGGGCCAAGGCACCTGAAACCCATCACCTGGGGGTCGTGGCTTTTGTGTCCTGCGTTCCAAACTTGACTCAGTAGTGTCCCAGCGTTAGTCGAATAATATCAACTGTTTATGAATGTCACTATTCTGAGTAATGTAGTCCATGTCCTGAAAGGCCTGTAAAATGGGGGTTTTCTCGAAGAGCGAGACGCTCAGGACCTGGAGAATTGTGTAGAGCGGCAACTCGAGATAGAGACGCTTGCGAATGATGGCGATGAGCAGGTAGGTGCTGAGGGCGATCCAGATTTGTGTTTTCACGGCATTGGGACTGGTGCCGTAAAAGGCCTTGATGCGGAGATGCTGTTTGATCCATTTGAAGAACAGTTCGATCTGCCAGCGGAGCTTGTAGAGCTGGGCAATGGTCAGAGCGGGAGAAGCAAAGTCGTTGGTGAGGAATACGAGCCGCAGGTCGGTGGTGACGTCGAAGAACTTGATACGACGCAAAGGTTCGGGGTAGGCCTTGGCCGGATAGAAGGTGCTCAGCAGGACAGTTTGGTCGCAGACTAGTCCGGTCGTTCTGTCCACCGCATGGGAGTAGCGGCGGCGGAACTTGAAGTTGGCCTTGGCGCGGGTCACGAACAACGACCGAGCGGTATGGAGTCGGTACAGGCGCCCGAAATCCAAGTAGCGTAACTTCTTTTCTGTAAATTCTGGTCAGGCCTGGGTCGGAAAGACAGAGGTCTGGGACAGGATTCTCCAAAAACAGAAACGTCTATCTGGCAAGGAGAATCAAATGAACCCAGACCTGGAAAAGAGAGTACCACGGGAGATCCTGGCGGAGTTGATCGAGGAAGGAACAGAAGCCTTTCGAGGAATCCTGGAGAAGCTGTTCAACGTGGCCATGCAGTTGGAAAGAAGCGAGTTTCTGGGAGCGGAAGCGTACGAGAGAACAGCCAGTCGGCGAGGCTATCGAAACGGATTCAAAGGCAAGCGGATTCAGACTCGAGTGGGAGAGCTGCACTTGGAGATTCCACAGGTGCGTGGGTTGAGGTTTTATCCCAAGTCGCTGGAGAGGGGTTGCCGTTCGGAGAAGGCCCTGAAGCTGGCCATTGCCGAGATGTATGTGATGGGAGTCTCGACGAGGAAAGTCACCGAGATCACGGAGCAGCTGTGTGGGTTGGAGATCTCGGCCACCCAGGTCTCGAGAGTGGCCGGGATGCTGGACGAAGAGCTGGAAGAGTTTCGAAGCCGGGAGCTGGGAGAGTATCCGATCGTGTATCTGGATGCCCACTACGAGAAGGTTCGAAGAGGCGGCAGGGTGCAGGACGTGGCCATCCTGAAAGCCATAGGAGTCAATCGTTTCGGAACGCGGGAGGTGTTGGGTCTGAGCACCAGGATCAGTGAAGCGGAGGTGCATTGGCGAGGGTTTCTGGGAGATCTGCACAAGCGTGGACTGAGAGGGGTCGAGCTGTTTGTCAGTGACGATCACGAAGGACTGAAGGCGGCCAGGCGGGCAGTTTATCCGTCGGTGCCCTGGAACCGTTGTCAGTTTCACCTGAGTAAAAACGCCCAACAATATGCTCGCCGCAAAGAGGACAAGCCCCGCATCGCCCAGGCCATGCGGGACATTTTCGATGCCCCGTCTCGAGAAGATGCCGAGGAGCTCAAGGGTAAAGTCGTCAAGAAGTTCGAAAAGATTGCACCGGAGTTCGTGAGCTGGCTGGAAGAGAACGTGGATGAAGGGCTGACAGTGTTTGATTTTCCGAGGAGCTGGTGGCGAAGGATCCGAACCATCAACGGACTGGAGAGACTGCACCGGGAGATCCGGAGACGAACCCGGGTGGTGGGAATCTTTCCCCACGAAGCGTCGGCGCTGCGGCTCATCTCGGCTGTGCTTGCAGAGATACACGAGGAGTGGTTAACCGGCCGGCAATACCTGAACCTGGCCGGCTGGAAAACACAAGTGGAGCAATTCTTCCCTACAGGCCCTAAAGAAAATTACAGAAAAACGGTTGCTTAACCCGAAATCCAGGTATCCGCGATCCATGATGTAGTAGGCACCGGGACAAGGCATCAGGTGGTCCAAGGCGTTGACATCGTGCAGTTTCCCGTCCGAGATCAGAACAAATTCGGGAATGGCGCCGTGCAGGTTGAGTAAGGTATGCAGTTTGATCGCCCCCTTGGTGCGGCGGAAGCGCGCCCAGGGGAAGACCGAGAGGCACAGGTCGATGGTCGTGGAATCCAAGGCATAGACGGTCGCGTCCAGGTCGACTCCCAGGTCCTCGTCGGTGTAAAGGCTGCGCGCTTCGGCGATGAGCACTTCGGCAAACTCGGCATAGATGCGCCAGTCTCGCCTCTCGTTGGCATTGGACAGATTGTTGCGGGAGACCGTGGAGCGAATGCCCATGTGGAAGAGCTTGGATCTCATGGCCCGTAGGCAGGCTTCGATATCGCGCAAGCTCTCGCGATAGGTCAACTGCGCAAATGCCATGACCCGGTAATGGTCGGCACAACGGAATGACTTGACCTTGTAGTCGCCTCGGTAGTGCTGAACAATGCGATGAAAACGATGCCAGGGAAGATGCCGCATCACCTGAGAAAAGATCGTCGTGCCCGTGTACATGCCCGCCCTCCTTATGAACTGAAGGGCGTGAGCATACACTCACTTTCAAGTCGGAAACACCTATTATCTTCTCTAACATATTGCTCATTAATACTTTACAGAGATTAGAGTCCCAAACGTTGGGACACTACTGAACTTGACTCAAAAGTAACGAAGAACTTCAGACAAACGTAGCTAGCCCGCATTTCTCATCGCCTGTCGTAGCGAGGCGTCGCAAGGGCCGTCCTGGCAAGGCTTGCGACCGAGGCCTCCGCAGTCGTACTTGTACAGTACGTCGAGGAGGCCGACCGAGCGAAACACAGCCAGGGCGGATGATTGCGGCGACGTAGTAGACCGGCGATGAGAAATGCGGGCTAGACAAGTCAGTGCCGGCCGCGACGTTCAGACGAATTCTAAAACGTGAAGCCATCCGAGCTGTCCTGCGGTTTGTATCCCAATACCTCCTGCGCGTGGGTGGTGTCTCGGATGGCCCACTTGTTGTTGGAAACAGTGTCGAAGATATCAAATCGCAGCGACTCGGGAGCACTCAGACACAGGTCAATCATCTGGACGCAGTCCCCGTGGCTGAGCCAGCCCGACACGTGACGCTGGATCTCCGGACGGTTGCTCTTCAAGAGGGCGCCGATCCTCAGACAGATGATTGACATGTTCCACTCAGCAGCGTACATGCGACCCAATATCTCGCCAAAGGCCTTGGTAACCCCGTAGAGATCATAGGGCCAGTAGGACGAATTCTGGTCCAACATGTCCCATTTCTCGGGGACCTTGTCGTATTCGCCCGCGACAATTTCCTTGTAGGGCGAGAGATGGTACTGAGGACCTAGAGTGGTAGCACCACTGCTGGCGTAGATGACGCGCTTCACGCCCTGAATTCGCGCGGCCTCGTAGACGTTACGGCAGCCCTTGACGTTGATCTCCAGATTGCCCTCCCAGCTGTGGACGTTCCGGTTCTCGGCTGAGAGATGAACCACCATATCCATTCCCTCGAAGGCCGGCAGAATGGCCTCGAAGTTGGCGATGCTGGCTCGGGTGTTGGGGATCCCCTCCACATGACTCCGATTGAGTCCGCTGAAATCATATTTGTGTCCCAGATTCCTCCAGGTAAGACCACCGATGTCTCCGCTAGCGCCAGTGATAAGTACTTTCTTCTTCGAATCTGCCATTTTTTACTCCCTAAGGTTGGGGGCGGCCGCCACTAGCCAGAAGGGACGGCAAAGACTGGATCAGTCCAGCCCAAAGGTGAATAGAGAACTGCCTGCCGCGATGGCAAGGTACTGTTTTCCGTCCATCAGGTAGGTGATGGGAGCCGAGATGATGGCTCCTCCCGTCTGGAAGCGCCAAAGGTCCTTACCGGTCTTCGCATCCAGAGCCATGAAGTAGCCCTGCATATCCCCGGTGAAGAGGAGTCCGCCGGCGGTTGAGAGGATCCCTCCCCAGGAGGGCGCGTAGAATCTGAACTCCCAGCGGGTCTCTCCTGAGGTCGGGTCCAGGGCCTTGACGCCTCCCCAGGTGTCCTCGTCGGGTACCTGGAAAGTGCTCCCCATGAAAAAGTGTCCTTCCTGAAACTCCTGCTCGGAAGTGTAGTAGGTCGTACACTCCTCCCGGATGGTGACGTTCAGCAACCCGGTATCGGGATTATAGGCAGGAGCCATCCAGTTGGTGGCTCCACCGACGCCGGGACACTGGTAGTTGCCCTCCTCGGTGGGAGCCGTATCGGGAAGAACCTGGGGGCGCCCATCTGATCCAATTCCCGAGGCCCAGGTCATCCGAGCGAACGGCTTGCCCAGGAGAAACTCTCCCGTTTCCCGGTCGAGGACATAGTAGAAGCCGTTCCGGTTGGCCTGTACCAGCAGCTTCCTCTTTTTTCCCTGGAACTCCCGATCCAGAAGCACCGGCACCTCATTCGCATCCCAGTCGTGAACGTCATGGGGTGTGAACTGATAATGCCAGCGCAGCTTGCCATCGTCCGGATCCAGCGCCAGCACGCTGTTCGAGTACAGATTGTCTCCCAGCCGATCCTTACCGTCGAAATCCGGGGCCGGGTTGCCCGCACACCAGTAGAGAATATCGAGCTCCGGATCATAGGTCCCGGTCATCCAGGTGGGAGCTCCACCGGTCTTCCAGGAATCGCCCGACCAGGTCTCGGAGCCCGGCTCTCCAGGCGCGGGAATGGTCCAGAAGCGCCAGCGCCGCTCGCCGGAATCGGCATCGTAGGCGTCCAGAATGCCGCGCACGCCGTACTCGCCTCCGGAGGTTCCCACGATCACCTTGTCCTTCACCACCAGCGGAGCCAGGGTGGAGCTGTATCCTTTCCGGTAGTCGCCCACTTCCACATCCCAGACGACATTCCCCGTCCTTCTGTCGAGGGCGACCAGATGGCCGTCGAGGGTCGCCATGTAGAGCTTCTCACCCAGTATGGCGAAGCCCCGGTTGATGGGTCCGCAGCAGCGGCTCTGGGAGGGGATCTGCCTCTGGTAGCGCCACAAGACTCTGCCGGTCCTGGCGTCCAGTGCATAGCCGTTGTTGTGGGCAGCGGTCAGGTACATGATCTCATCCAGGACCAGCGGCACCGTCTCGAACCTGGCCGCGTTCCCGTCGCCGGTTTGGAAGACCCACTGCACCTTCAGACGCTTCACGTTTTCGGTGTTAATCTGATTCAGAGGACGGTGATTCTGACCGCTGTAGTCACCCCGATAGTGAAGCCAATTGGATGGCTCTTCGAGCGCCTTTACCAGTCGCTCCGACGTCACCTGGGCTTCAAGCCATGAAGCCCCGGCTAGCCCGACCACAACTGCCACCAGGATCCACACTCGAGACGGACGTCGATATCCTGCCCGAGTTGTGCGCTTTGTCGGTCGTAGGCCGATCATCAATCCTTCTTTCCGCGTGGTTGCTGGGTGAGAAAGGTCAGCAAGTCGCGCAGATCCGCGTCGGAAAGCATGCTTCCCGAGTACACAGGCATCAACGAGTGATCGAGGCGAACGATCTCCTTGAGCTCACCCTTTTGTCTGCTATGAAGGGCTTCCTTCTGATCCATGATCTGGATGGTGAAGGTGTCCTCGTTTCTGATCACACCGGTAATCCTACTTCCGTCTGCGGCGACCAGAGTCACCGGTTCATAGTTGGTCCAGGGCCGATCGAGGATGGTCCGTGTCCTGAAATTGGCGCTCGGATCTCTGATGGATTCCTGCAGATCCTCCAGGGAACGCATTGCCCCGATCCGCGTCAGATCGGGCCCCAGACGCCCACCCTCACCGCCCACCATGTGACAGTTCGAGCAGAAGCCCTTGCCAAAGTAGAGGGTCTCCCCAACTTGCCAATCGCCATTCGCTCCGACGGCCTGCCTCTTCGAACGAACTTCAGCGAGGAAGGCCATTACTTGCCAGATCTGATCCTCGGGTAGGGCATAAGGTGGCATATCCGTACCCAGGATGCCCTGACTGATAACCCCAAACATCTGCTGATCCGTGGAACTGTGCGTCAAATCGGGACGGGTCAGATCGGGACCGGTCAGGCCTCCCTCCGCTTTCAGGCCATGGCAGAAAGAGCAGTAGACCCGAAACAGCCCCCGGCCCCCGGCGATGGCAACTGGGTCTCCGAGCCTCGGATTCTTGTTCTTGGAATCCGCCTCCTGCGAGTGCGCAGGCAGTAGAAGCATCCATAGAACAATCGTGAGAATAACGGCGGACATTAGTACTCTGAAGAGAAACACTTCAATATTGACCGGAGCTCATTCTATGCAGGCCTGCGAAGTCGGTCAAGGCAAGATGGACAGCAGAGCAGATCAGTCCCATTCCCAGCCGCGGTGACCCAATTCGAGACGGAAACTTTGCGTCCGGGCCGTAGCGGTGGGCTCCAGGCCGCCGTCCGAGCCAAAAGCTCGGAGGATAAGACTTCGGCCTGGAGGCCAAAGCTACGTCCGCCAAAGAAGTTCCAGGTCAGGTTAGGCCAGCAGCCCTTAGATTGACCTCTCGAGCGCTGGACCGCTACACTCCCTCGAAGTCACAAGCGAGAAGCGAAGATGAGAAGATTCCTGCCTCCAGTTCCAGTCGTCCGTGGGTTAGTTGTTCTCCTCAGCCTTCTCTTCTTGAGTGGCTGTTTCAGTCGCGAAGCCACTTTGGAAATCCGTAAGGGCGACCACATCTCCATCATCGGCAACACTTTGGCGGAGCGAATGCAGTATTTCGGGCATTTCGAAACGCTATTGCATACCCGGTTTCCCCAACACCAGCTCGTCATCAGGAACCTCGGTTACTCCGCCGACGAGATCGCCTTCCGTCCTCGGTCCCTAAACTGGGGCAGCCCCGACGACCATCTCTCGATGGCGCAGACGGACGTCATACTCGCCTTCTTCGGCTTCAACGAGTCGTTTGCAGGGCCTGAGGGCCTGGAAGAATTCAAGACCGACCTGGTCGAGTTCATCCGGCATACCAGAGATCGGAGGTACAACGGTGAGTCCGCACCTCGGCTGGCTTTGATCTCGCCTGTCGCCCATGAGGATCTAGAAAACCCCAACCTCCCAGATAGCACCATCAACAACCAGAACCTGGCCCGTTACACCCAGGCCATGGCTGAGATCGCCCATGAGCATGAAGTTCCGTTCGTCGATCTGCTCTGGCCTTCAGGCGATCGGATGAAGAGCTCCTCACAACCGTTGACCATCAACGGATTGCACTTGAGCGAATCGGGCTATGCCGAGGTGGCACCGCTCCTGGACCAGGCGCTCTTCGGCGCCCACCCGAACCTGGAAGCCGGAACCGAGAAACTTCGGGCCGAAGTGAACGAGAAGAATCTCTTCTTCTTTCACCGCTATCGGGCCGTCAACGGCTACTACATCTATGGAGGCCGATCCCAGCGAGATCACGGCAATCCTCCTTTCACCGATGCCTACGTGCTCGAGAACGAGCGCGGCAAGCTGGACGACATGGCTCGGGTCCGGGACCAGCGCGTCTGGAAAGTAGCCCAAGCACTGCCGGTAAGCTCCGAAATCGATGACAGCAAAACCAGGCCTTTATACGACGTCCCCACCAACTTCAACGAGCCGATCGAGATCCTACCGCCGGAGCAGGCCCGGAAGCATTTCAAACTGGCTCCCGGATACGCCGCCAATCTCTTTGCCAGCGAGGCGGAGTTCCCAGAGCTCAAGAATCCGGTCCAGCTGACCTTCGACACCAGAGGTCGGCTGTGGATTCTGACGATGCCCGACTATCCGATGTTCCAACCCCCCAACCGTCCCAGCGACCGACTGCTGATCCTGGAGGACAGCAACCATGACGGCCGAGCCGACAAGCTCACCGTCTTCGCGGACGGACTGCACGTCCCTACTGGCTTCGAGCTCGGCGACGGCGGGGTCTACATCTCACAACAACCAAATCTCATGTTCCTGCAGGATACCGACGGCGACGACAAGGCCGACGTCCGGAAGCTGATCCTTCATGGCTTCGACTCTGCCGACTCGCATCACTCCATCGGCGCTTTCACCTGGGGACCGGGCGGCGGTCTCTACATGCACGAAGGCACCTTCCATCACACCTCGGTCGAAACCCATTCGGGTCCGGTCCGAAACGCTCACGGAGGTGTCTATCGCTACGATCCCACGACTCAGAACTTCGAGACCTTTGTCTCCTACAACTTTGCCAATCCCTGGGGGCACGCCTTCGATGCCTGGGGACAGAACTTCGTGGCCGACGCTTCCGGCGGACGCAACTACTTCGGCACAGCCTTCTCTGGAAAGGCTCCCCCCTTTACGGGTCAACCGGACTTCGGTCCCTTCAAATTCACCTATCGTTCGCTGATGAAGCAGTTCATCGTCAAGCGAGTACGCCCCACCGCGGGATGCGAGTTCGTCTCCAGCGGCCATTTCCCCCCTTCGGCTCAGGGGAATTTCTTGCTGAACAACGTTATCGGTTTCCAGGGGATTCTGCAGCACCGGGTCAAGGAGGAGGGGTCCGGCTTTGTAGGAACCGAGATTGAGCCAATCCTGTTTTCCTCCGACCGAAACTTCCGCCCCACCGATTTGCAGTTCGGGCCAGATGGAGCGCTCTACGTGGTTGACTGGTTCAATCCCCTGGTCGGCCACATGCAGCACAACCTACGAGACCCCAACCGCGATACGACGCATGGACGGGTCTGGAGGATCACCTATCCCTCTAGGCCCCTGTTGCAGCCTGCCAGGATCGCGGGCGAGCCGATCGAGGCGCTTCTGGAACTCCTGAAAAGCTATGAAGACCGAACACGCTACCGGGTGAGATTGGAGTTGAGAGAGCGCGATAGGGACAAAGTCGTTGCAGCTTTGAAAGCGTGGATTGAGGGCCTCGACCCAAAGGATAAGGATTACGAACACCACCGTCTGGAGGCGCTCTGGGTGCATCAGCATCACAACGCCGTCAACACCGCGCTGCTGAAACAGGTGCTGCGCTCACCGGATTACCGGGCCAGAGCAGCAGCCACGCGAGTCCTGGCTTACTGGCGCGAGCAGATCGACGATGCGCTCGATCTTCTCCTGGCTCAGGGAGGGGACCACCATCCACGAGTCCGGCTGGAGGCGGTCCGAGCCGCCAGCTTCTTCGAAAGTCCGCGGGCCGCCGAAGTCGCGTTGGAGGTCGTAAGACACCCCCTGGACGATTATCTGAACTACACGCTGGGAGAAACGATCGAGACGCTCAAGCCCCATTGGCACCCCATCCTTACCTCGGGTCGAGCCTTCCTTCCAGACAACCCGAACGGGACCGAGTATCTGCTGGAGCGCCTGAGCCCCGAAGAGCTCCAGAAGGCAGCGCGGAATCAGTCTGTCTACAAGGCTTTGCTCTCTACTGCCGGAGTAAAGGAGCAGTACCGTCTAGAAGCTCTGAGCGGGCTGACGGGGCTGAACCGGTCGAGTGAGATATTGGAGCTTCTTTCGGCCATTCGACTGGTCGATGGAGGACACTCATCCCAGGCCGAGCCGGTTCTACTGGATCTGGGCCGGCTTCTGGAACGGCGATCGGGTTCGGAGCTGAATTCCAGTCGAGGCGAGCTGGAGCGGCTGACGGCAGCTGCCAGACTAGCGCCAACGCGGCGGCTTGCCAACGTGGCCCTGATCGTCGCAGATCAGGGAGTAGAAGCCTCGTGGAAGCGCTCCTCTAACTCACTCCAAGCGCTGCAGGACCTGGCCGAGAGTATCCCCCTCATCTCAGATCCTCGATTGCGTTCCCAGATTCATCCGAAACTGGAGGGGCTCCTGCGCCGCTTTCCCCCTCAGCTCGCGGGGAGCACCGCAAAGTCCCGGTCCCGTGCCGAAGTCGTACGCACGGCTGCCATCGAGGCGCTGCCGTCGATCCCCAGTTACCAAGCCGAGTCGCTTCACTTGCTGGCCGGACTCATCGCCTCGGACAGGATGCGTGTGGCAGCCATTCGAGCGGTCCAAAAACTGCCCAGGGAAAAGATTTCCAAACAGGATCTCCTTCCGTTGGTAGCAGGAATCGTGGATCACCTGGCCTCGCTTCCGCCTCGGCGTCGCACCTCAGAGGATGCCCTGAACGCCGCCAGGCTGGCAGAGGAACTCGCAGACGTGCTTCCTGCCGATCAGTCCGGTGGATATCGAGACCGATTATCGGATCTGGCCGTCACGGTCATCGCCATCAAGCCCCTCCCGAACCGGATGCAATACGACAGGAAGGAGATCTTCGTCGAAGCGGGACGGCCGGTCGAGATCGTCTTCGAAAACGTGGACATCATGCCCCACAACCTGCTGATCACCGCCCCCGGCTCCCTGGTTGAGGTGGGTATGGCCGCCGAGCGGATGGCCACACGTCCCGATGCTTTCGAATTGCAGTTCGTACCCAAGACACGAAAAGTCCTCTACGCCACCAAGCTGCTCCAACCCCGGCAGCTTGAAAAGCTCCAATTCACCGCGCCCGGAAAACTAGGAGACTACCCCTACGTCTGCACCTTCCCTGGCCACTGGCGAACCATGGTTGGGACCATGCACGTCGTCGATGATCTTGAGAAGATCCCCCCAGACGTGCTGGCGGCAGCCGAGCCCGGGGAGATCAACTCCAGAGAATTCGTAAAGGCCTGGAAGTTAAGCGACCTGGTTGGGTCTTTGGGACGTCTGGACGCGGACCGGAACTTCGAGAATGGGGGCCACTTGTTCGCGGCTCTTTCCTGCAACAAGTGTCATCAGATGAACGGCGCTGGAGGTCAGACGGGGCCTGATCTGACCCTGGTCTCGGGCAAGTTGGCGTCGGGAGAGCTCGACCGGTTGGCTCTGCTTAAAGAGATCGTCGAACCCTCCGCTGTCATAGACGAGAAGCATCGGGTGCAGGTGATCACGACGAACCAGGGTGTCATCCTGAGCGGCGTCGTAACCTACGAGGATGAGCATGTGGTCCGCCTGGTCTCCAACCCTCTCGAAAGCGAGAAGCCGGAAGAGATCGCCAAGGACAGCGTAAAAGAGAGGTGGGAATCGACGATTTCAGTCATGCCGGAAGGACTGCTCAGCACCGCCTCTTCTCAAGATATCCTAGACCTGATCGCTTATGTCGCGACCGGAGGTGGACTCAAGCCCACCCTGGCGGGCGGTACGGCCAGGCAGCGTTAGGGAGAGACATCGTGTATCGCACTGGGCGACGACAGTTTTTGAAACTGAGCGGGGCGGCCATCCCCCTGGCGGGCAGCGCCTTGGTTGGCCAAGACCTGATAGCGCGCAAGAGACGGAAGTACCGCGTCGCCGTCATTGGTTCTACTGGGCGGGGGGGCTATGGGCACGGCCTGGACACGGCGTTCGTGGGCGTCGAGCGGGCAGAGATCGTCGCCCTGGCTGATCCCTCGACAGAAGGTCGTCAGGAAACGGCGTCCCGGCTGAATGTCCCAAGTACTTACGCGGACTATCGGCAGATGTTGCAGGCCGTCAGGCCCGACATTGTGTGCATCGGACCATCCTGGCTGAACCGACGGGTCGAGATGATTACGGCTGCGGCTGAAGTGGGTGCGCACGTCTTCTGCGAGAAACCGTTCGTCTCCACCCTTGCAGAGGCCGACCAGATTGTCGCGGCTTGCCGTCGCGCCGGGATCAAGTTGGCGATGGCACACCAGTGGGCCGCTGCGCCGCCTGTGCAGAAAATCATAAGCGAGATTCGCGCTGGCAAGTACGGAAAACTGCTGCGGGCCTACATCCGCCCCAAGGACGACTCACGTGGCGGCGGCCACGAGCTGATTCTCCACGGCACCCACCACTTCACACTACTGTTCACATTGGCCGGCTGGCCTCTCTGGGTGTTCGGGAATGTACAGGTGGGTGGCAGAGACATCACCCGCGCAGACCGTCAGACAAAGCCCGACTTCCTGGGACCCATCGCGGGGGATTCGGTGTCGGCTGTCATCGGCTTCGATAACGGCACGCGCGTGTTCTTCGATAGCACGGCGGGATTGGCCGTCGAAAAGAACAGGCCATTCACGCATCTTTTCGGCGTAATGCTCGAGTGCGAAAAGAAGCGGATCCAGCTCCGCTCGCCAGGCGATGCGTACCTATACGACGCGCCTACCGTGTTGGCAGACCACCAGAATCTGCGGTGGGAAAAGCTAGTAGTCGACGACTGGCATTTCACGCCCGACGGCGAACCCAACCCCCAACTACAGAACAAGCGTTGGCGGCAGGTCTTCAACAACACCCTGGCCAATGATCTGATCGATGCAATAGAACAGGATCGCCCACCCCTCTCGGGACTTGAACATGCGATGCAGATCACGGAATTGGTCCAGGGAGTCTACGCCTCACATTTCTCCGGAAAGCGGGTAGATCTGCCGCTTAAGGATCGCGTCCACCCCTTGGAAGTGACGGACACAGCTCGCTAACCTGAAACTTCATTTGCAGAAGTAGCTTTGGCCTCCAGGCCGAAGTCTTATTCTTCTGAGCTTCTGGCTCGGACGGCGGCCTGGAGGCCACCGCTACGCCGGACCCAAAGTTTCTTTCTCGAGGGATTCAGTACGGCTGCTATGAACCCTGAGAAGATTTCCAGGTATTATCAAATAGATCAACCTGCTATATCTGAGCGGACACCATTGGGTTCATCCCAAACGGAGGTGAGAGGATTTGCTAGACCAACAACAGATCGATCGTTACTGGAACAGAGGATGGGTCGTCGCCGAAGCCGTCTTCGGCTCTGAAGAAACGGAAGAAATTGCCCAGCTGGCGCTTCAGATCGGATCGGAAGAGCTGAGGGAGGGCACCGGGGTAAGCGACGAGTTCACCCGCACGAACCCGGAGGCGGCTTTCGACAGCTACACTGCAGACCACTCCGAAGACGGTCGCGTGGCACCCCGCAAGATCGACTCCCCTTTCCTGAAGCGCGAGGAGTTCCGGCAGTTCGTCCTGGATGAGCGTCTGATCGGGATCCTACGCGCGGTCCTGGGTAAAGAGCCGCTCTTGCTTGAGGATCAGATCTTGATGAAGCCTCCGGAGTTCGGCTCCGCCAAGCCCTATCACCAGGACAACGCCTACTTTCTGTGCCAACCGGCGGACGACGTGCTTACCGCCTGGATCGCCCTGGACGACGTGGACGAGGACAATGGCTGCCTGCGCTATATCGACGGCTCCCATCGGCAGGGTATCCTGCCCCATCAGCCCCTGGCCGACGAGCCCTACAACAAGTCGCCTGCCTCCGAGCTCATCGATTTGAACCGAGAGTCAGTGGCTCCGGTGAAGAAGGGCGGCGTCGTACTCCATCACTGCCAGACGCTGCACACCTCACATCGTAACCATTCGAATCGCTGGCGCCGAGGCTACGCCACCCACTGGGGGACAGCGGATGTCAGCAGCGAAAGCTCGTTTCTCGACAACCCGGTCTTCCAGGCAGTCCTGGCCCGGACGCAGTGAAACGCAAACTCAAGGCGCACCTCCGGGAAGGAGAACCCGCTGAAGGACGTTCTGGATTCGAGTCTCGGAGCCCGCTGCGACCCATAGCCATTTGTCCCTGAAACCGTTCTGGAAGGCATCCTCGGTGGGGATGTAACCGGGCCAGCATTCGCCGTATCCAATGGAAAAAACAAACGAGTCGGGACGCATTTCCTGCGCCATGAGCTGATACCCCACGAAGCTCTCTCCGGGAAACAACACCACTTGGGCGGGGCCGAAATCGATGACCGGTAGGTCAATCGCCCGTCCCTCGGCTACCCGCTGCCGGCTGGAGAGCCCCATGGCGGCCAGAATCCGATCCTCCACCGTGCGCTCCGGATCCCTCAGCGCGGACTGCAGCGCCGCCGCCGTCAGGTCAGGATCAGGGTAAAACTCCAGCTCCAACTCGGCACTGCGGAAAGCGATCTGCTGCAGCGGCAGGCGTCTCGTCTTGTTCCACGCCTCTAGCATGGCCCGATAGATGCGGTCGGCCAGGACGGTACGATTGTCCGGAGAGCCATCGTTGTACTTGCCTGCCGTGACGTCTCCGCTGCAGCCACTGACGTAGATCTGGTGCACCGAATCGTCGTCCCGGCGACGCCGCTCTCGCGCCATTCCCACGAAGTCCCAGGAAACCTGACCTTTGCCGTAGTGGCTCATGGGATGCGTCGCATAGGCATGGAGAGCTAGAACCGGCGTTTCCCCGCTCCAGAACGAGAGGGTCTTCAGGAAGGGGTCGATGAGCCCCTCCGGTGCTTGCCGCAGGAAGGGATCTCCCCCGCTACGGCTACCCCGGCTGAAGCTGACCTGGCCATCTGGTTGAACAATACGGCGATTGGACGCCACTTTTTCCACCTGGGCTTGCCCCATTCCCAGGTAACTTACCGGCACGGCTTTTCCCAGGCTTGCTGCCAGGGCGTCCCCGACTCGACGCAGTGAGCGGGCGTGAAAGTCCCGGTCGTAAAGCTCGCCTGCCAAGCCGACTCCTTCCAAAAGCTGCTCCGCTCCGCTATCTATAACCGGGGCGTCGTGTTGGTGGAGGGAGGTCACCAGGACCCGTTCTGGCGTCGTACCGGCTGCCTGGCCAAGAGCGTCCCTCCACTCGTCATAGGCCTGATTTCGGATTTCGCACCAGTCGACAGCTGTGACCACGATAGGAGCTCCAGCCCCCAACAGGACGAATCCACGGGCCTCGAGTGGATCCACGATATGCCGGGACTTGATAGGCAGGACTCCCATGCAGCGATGGCCCAGCGGGATGGTTACGTCGGCGGAAAAGGTCGCCAATCGGTACTCGCCGACTCCTTCTTCGGATCTGGGATCGACGTTGCAGGAGAAAAGGAAGAAACAGAACAGGGCGGAAAGGCTACTCAGTCTCTTCATTGGAATCAATCCAGCGCTTCTGCAGCTATCACCCCTCGCCCCCGCCCTTTTCATTGTTCCGAATCAGAATAGAGTGACCTCAATATACCCTGATCTCCACACAATTGTGGGTGAAAGGAAACCCTGCTCCCTTTTCACTCGGGACGCTGTCTAGAGGTCGCCCCCCAAGAGGCCCCTAAACTCAATTTCCTACTGACGGATGGGAGAATCATGGTTGCTTCCTGCTTGAACCATAGTCTCTACTGGGTAAGCCGACCAGGAATCCACGACTGCGAGATCTGTGGAGTTCCACACATTGAGCACGATACCAACGAAGACTACCATGCTGTGGTGGTGGCGTCCGAGCCCATCTCGCACGAGCCCTGGAGACAGGTCCCGAATTGGCACCTTCTGGTGATTGACCCTTCGATTCAAGCCGACATCTGTCGTATCTGACCTGAAACTTCACCGCTGCGCCCGACTTCGGAGTTCGCATGTTCGGTGTTCTGCGGTTTGTGATTTAGCCTTTTCCCTTGCTCTGGAGAAGGCAACCAGCACAAGAAGCCATTCAAGGGCACGGATGAGGAGCTGCAGACGATAATCGATTGGCTGAGATCACTAGTGGCACAGGAGTAGCTGACGCCTTCGCTGGTTCATTCAGTTCCGGCGTAGCGGTGGGCTCCAGGCCGCCGTCCGAGCCAAGGGCTCGGAACTCGGGATAGGGGAGGCCCGCACTTCCTTCAGACCCCGCCTCGCGATGACGCCCTTGAGCTTCCCTAGCCTTCACCTCCATCAGGTTGGCAGAGGGACTTCCACCCTCCGAGACAGCGTGCCTGCCCGGCACGCGAATAAGACTTCGGCCTGGAGGCCAAAGCTACGTTCGCCAACGCTGTCTCACGGTGTCGAAGAGCCGGGATCCGGCCGATCATGATTACCGGAGCCCAGCTGGGGATCGCCGACGACGGGCATATCCGCGGACGGAGTGTCCACGGGCTCCAGCGGCACCGGGCCCTGAGAGCCGGTGCCAACCGCGATCAGCTGGCCACCAGCCCGTTGCTGGATCAATCCCAGAACCACAATTCCTTCCACGCCTTCGACCACGTTGAAGTTCAGTGTTCCGTTGAAAGGCTCAGGATTGGCCAAGAAAAAGTCCGGGAAAAGCCCTCCTGGTTCGTCCACGAAGCGAGCGAGTTGTTCGTTCGGCTGCAGCGCGAACTGCCCCATGTCCCTTTCAGTACCCGAGGCATCCAGAAGGGTCACGTCAACCAGAACCGCATTGCTGCCATCCGGATTGTAGGCTGCGATGCCACTGCTCTCCTCTAGATTGACGCTGAGATAGGTTTGCGGTGCGAGATCGCGTCGACCAGCAGGAACCGAGACGAAGTTGCCCAGGACGGAGAAGATCTCACTCCCCTGCACCGAATCCGTTTCGCCGTCTACAAACACCTCGACAACCCCCGTCTGAAGCAACCCCGTTCCGTCGGTCTCGACCTCGAATGTGCCGCGGGGCTCAATGGAAAACTCGACAGTGTCCGTGATCTGACCGTTCACTGGGACAGCCGCAAACAGGCTGCTGCTCTCGCGGAACCGAATCTGCCCGGAGGCAGCTTCTGCCCCCCCGTTGGTCAGAATCACTCGCGTTGTGTTGAGAACACCGTTGATCTCACCGTTGAGGAACTGAGGGAAAATCAAGTCGGCCATCTGCTGGGCAGACTGGGAGACAGCCAGCACTTGATCTTCGACCGTAATCGAGCCAGAACGTGCTTCGCTGGCAGGATTGGCCTCCACTGTAAACAGGACCTCGCCATTCCCATTGCCACTGGCGCCATCGGTGATCGTGAGCCAGCTCTCACTGGGAGAGGCCGACCAGCCGCACCCTTCCTCCGGAGCCGTGACGCCGACGCTGCTGCTGCCTTCATCGGAGTCGAAGGAAATACTGTCCCGGGACAGAGCATAGAAACATTCAACGCCGGTCTGCGAGATGTTCAGGACCTGGTCCTCGACCATAAGTGAGCCAGAGCGAGGGAGAGCGCTCATATTGGCTTCGACCGTGAAGGAGATGGAGCCGTCGCCGCTGCCACTGGCCTCCCCGATGATGGTAATCCAGTCATCGCTGCTGGCAGCCGTCCAGCCACAGCCTTCCGGAGCAGCAACACTCGCGCTGCCGTTGCCACCTTCAGAATCGAAGGACTCGGTCTCGGTAGTCAAAGAATAGGTACATTCAATCGTCTGCGGCAAGGTAAGCTGTAACCGATGGATATGGTCTCCCGTGGCGGAGTCGTTGCCGTTCGCGGAGTTCGACGCGACCCGGAAGAGTACATTGGGCACTTCTGGTTCAGCGGGTGCGGTCCATTGGAGGTCTACCGTACCGGTAGCCAGAGGGGTTGGAGAGTGGTTCACCACCGGAATCCCATCCAGTTGGTTGTTCCTTAGGCCAGGGGTTATAGGAGTGAGCGAACCTGCCGCAGGCCCGCTCGGATAGGTAACTGCTATCTGGACCCCGTAGACGCTCCCCCCTGTCAGGTTCACGGTAAAGTCGTAGGTCTGGCCAGGCTCAAAGGCATCGGGGAGACCGCCCAGGCTCAGGGAGCCAACCTGGTTTAGAGTGCTGCCGGAAGTCGCATGGCACCTCGACACAAAACATCCCCCGCTAAGGACTGAGCCCTGTCCTGCACTAGGTGCAGGAATCTGGTTTCCGTTGCCACGGGCCCCAAGAGGACTCACAGCCAACCACCAGCAGCCGCAGATGATCGAAAGAAGACAAGCGATTCCAGTGAGACGAGCTGTTCGGCTAGCGTTAGGCATAGTTGGAGATTCGCCAGAGAGACCGTAGGAGGAGCGTGATTTCCTGGGTTCCATTTCAGTTTCCTTTCTCCTTGCAGGCAGACACGAGAACACTCGAATATGGGGTAGATCTACGATGAAGAGGAGCAAACGTTTCAACAGAGCTCCTAAATCGTGGGTTTTATCCTTTCTCCCCTCTACGGTGGCTTCGGATCTGAAAGACTCAATCGCTCGGCTGGAAGGCGTTGAGAGGATCTGGTCCAGGTGGTATCGGGCCGGTGAATGCGCAGGCTCGGGTGCCGCCTGCCCCATGGGGATCCGGTGTCAGCTCATCTGAGTTTGGGGAAATCCTCGCTCGAGCAGCTTGTAGATTTGCTGTAGAGGCTGAGGAACAGGTGGAAGAAAAGCCAGTCCATACGAACTCTTGTCCTGACGAGCTACCTTGGCTGGAAGCTCTGCGGCATGAGGTCCCAGTCTCAACTTGACGTCCACGGAGGTGCCCACGTCTAGCTCTGTCACTTGGTCTAGAGGGAACTCGACACCCACCCCGCCCATACTCAAACCCAGGGGCTTGGCCGTCCATTGTTGCTCTCTCCAGCCTATTCGAACAACCAGTCCACAATTGACAGGTACCGGAAGTCGGCTAAAACGGCGGCGCTCTAGTCTTGTAATAGGTGACAGAGAGGTCAGGAGCAGCTGACGGCAGCCCTTATCATAGTGCTTTACTGAAGCCAGCAAGACCGAGGATTTCGGTGGCTTGCCAAAGCAAACGGCATGAACAGAGGAAACAACAAAGCTTGGATCTGAACCCGGTAGCAGTTCAAGAGTAAGATCAACATCGAAATGAAGGAAGCTTCCCCAGTGGGTCTTCTCGTCCCCGATTAGCGTCACTGGTTCCCGGCTGGCACAGCACTCCCGGAGTAGTTTCGCTCTCGAGGTTGCGCTTGGGATGGACACTAAACGGCTCCAGTCAACTCGGCGAAGACCTTATCTGGTAACGACTTCTCCTCTTCGTCTGAAGCTCGTGATTCCGTCTCCTCCGCGGAAGATTGCGAAAGCAGCCGGTCTTCTCGTAGGGCAAGATCTTGATCACCCAGTTTATCGACCCCGTCGGCCGTGAGAGCCAGTTGCCCGTTGCTCAGGGCCTCTATCCATCCCCTCTGCTTCAAGTACCAGATGTGGAATTCCATATGTTCTTGGGGACAACCCAAGATCGTTTCCAGATGGACCGGTCCCATTCCTGGATTTCCCACATCTCTTCGGCGATTTACATAGAGGAGGGAGAGAATACCGTGGACAATCCTACGGTCTTCTTCTCGTCCGTCGGTTGCCGAATCCTGGTCAAAAATGCTCCAGACACCACTCCGGTTTTCATCATATTTTACGTCGTAGGCTGCCCTTTTCTCCGGATCCGAAAGAAACTCGTAGGCGGCTTGCAGTTCTGTGAACTTCTCGGTATTTCCCGTCGACTGGTTGTCTGGGTGGTAGCGCTTCGCCAGCAAACGGTGAACGTGCTCGATGGTATCCACAGAGGCATTCTGACTCAGCTGCAGAACGTCGTAATAGTCAACAAAAGCGGTATTCACACTTCGAGTCCTCGCAAGAAAGACCTCAACACCGGGCCTGACCGAGCTTTAGAACTCTTCAGGTCCCAGACCAGGAATCAGTTCACACGCTCCTTATCGTCCAGCACCGGCCCCTGAGTTAGGGATTTTGGGCAAGGAGGGACAGACGACCCAGTTGAAAGGCCGACAACGCCTCGTAACGATTCAGTACGGGAAACAGAGGACGATTTACCTGAGCAAGATCACAGGAAGGAATGGCGTCAAGGATAGCTTCACTCTCCAGCTAGGGTCGGCTGGGCTGAGTGACGAGACCCGCTGGGCTCGTAAACACAGAATTGCTCGGATTCCAGATAGTCTCCCGTCAATGCGTAGGCGCGGGCTCTGGAGCCTCCACAAACGTGGCGAAACTCGCAGATCCCGCATTTGCCCTTGATCAGATCGGGGTCCCGCAGCTCCCGAAAGACGGGATGAGATCGGTAGACCTCATCGATTGAATCGGTGCGGACATTGCCGCAGGAGAGGGGCAGAAACCCGCTGGGGAAGATGTCGCCACGGTAGCTGACAAAGACGAATCCGTTCCCGGAGTTGACCCCCTTCGGCGCGAGTCCGATGCTCCCACCCGGGCCAAAATCGCGAGTCATATGAGAAGGCAGCTCTCCACCTTTCGGATGTCCCTTCGGTCCAGGAGTCATGCTTTCTGAGCTACTCTTTCTGGCGCGGGAACGTTCCTGCATCAAGTAGCGCCGGTAGTGTGGTCCCTCCGTGATCTTGACGATGAAATCGACCCGGCGTGCGAAGCGGGCGAGTTGTTCGAACAGGCGCTCGAACTCTTCCCCGTTGAGCAGACCGAGCTCCCGCCCTCGTCCCATCGGCACTAGAAAAAAGACTTCCCAGAACACCACACCCAGGCTCAGGACCAACTCAGCCATGCTGTCGAAATGCTCTCGGTTGTAGGCACTGAAGGTGGTGTTGATCTGCAGCGGGAGACCAACCTCCCGGGCATAGCGAGCGCCCTGAAGCGTCAGATCAAAGGCCCCGGGGACGCCGCGAAACTTGTCGTGGACTTCGGCTGAGGGACCATCCAGGCTCAAGGCCATCTGCGCCAGGCCGGCATCCTTCAGGCTCTTCACCAAAGGGCGTGTCAGCAGCGGCGTAGCTGCCGGAATGGTGGCCATACGCATGCCCAGTCGACTGCCATGCTCGACCAGGTCACACAGGTCTGGGCGCTTGGCGGGGTCGCCCCCGGAAAGCACACAAATCGGCGTGCCCATGTCCGACAGGGACTGAAGCAGATCCTGTCCTTGCTGCATCGTCAGTTCGCCTGGAAGGGCCTGGGGAATCGCCTCGGCCCGACAGTGGCGGCAAGCCAGATCGCAGGCGCGGGTGATCTCCCAGATGGCAACAAATGGAGTGCGTGCGAAGTCGATCTTGGAGGGATGGGGCAGAGAGGCTCCGTTCTGAGAGGGTCCATGCATGGTCATCTCCGGTGCTGTTTCAACCTTCAGATTTCCATTCAGGAGGACGCTTTAAATTCTCGCTCTTTCAAGAAATCGTCGATGGTGTCCACAATCAGCGAGAGGTAGGCATCGAGGGCGCACTGACCTTCTTCTCTCACATCGCATGCCTGGTTGTGGAACTCCGCACTCCGGCAGACGGAGCAGACGTCCTGGCGTATCCTTCCCACATAGTCCTCCATCAGATTGCTTTGGACGGCCTGCACTACCCCGATCAGACGAGTCAAGTGCACCGAGATGGGACATTCTTCCAGAGACCATAGAGAGCATGTCCCATCCACCCTGTTGTGAATACAGACCGGGCAAATAGTATCCATCAGACGCTGCTGCAAGCTCTGCATTTCTTGGCTGGTAAGCATGGCCCACCTCCTGGTTGTGTCCTAGTAGGGAGCAAGATGGGTGCCAAAGACGGGCATCGGGACCCGCTTCATGTGCACTCTCCAAAATAGAAACCTGGGGTAAATCCCCCAGTCGCTTGGGGAATATGACGCTGGTGGAGGAGGCCTTCATCGGGCGAACGTAGCTTTGGCCTCCAGGCCGAAGTCTTATTCTTCCGAGCCTTTGGCTCAGTATCTGTTTAGCGTGTTTAGTCCAGGGTGTTGCATCTCGAGGATCAAGAGAAGTCAATCCCAACGGGATTGCGTCATCTAGCCCAGGGTTTCCGAACCCTGGGAAATGCGAGGATCCACTCTGAGTTCAACCCTGCAAGGGTTGCGGCCACCCCGGAGAAACGGAGCTCGTGGATTGCGCCGCAACCCCGATGGGGTTGATTTCTGAGGGGGTATGCGCTGACCCAGGGTTCGGAAACCCTGGGCTGTAAGCCGCAATCCCATTGGGATTGACCTTGATTGATACGCAGACTTCACGAGCGAGGATGTTTGGCCAATACGCTAAACACGTACTTGGCTCGGACGGCGGCCTGGAGGCCACCGCTACACCGGACCCAGGCTTGCTAACGGTGATCATCGGAGAGACAACCGAAGTTTGTTCCTGAGAGATCCATCGTGGGTTAGAAATGGGCAACAAACTTGCTTCCACAAATCGGAAAGCTTTGAAGTCACGTCAAGGAGCGCCAGTGCCCAATCGCCGCGAAATCCTGAAGTATCTTCTCTCGAGTTCCATCGGCGCTTCTCTCCTCACCATCCTCTATCCGATTGCGCGGTTTCTCATCCCTCCGAGCAATCCCGAGGCTGCGACGCTAAGCGTTGTGGCGGCGAAGTCAGACGAGTTACCGCCCAATTCCGGTCGTATCTTCAAGTTCGGCACCCGCCCGGGACTATTGATCCGAACGGCTTCGGGAGAGCTGAAAGCGTTTGCTGGCATCTGCACCCACCTGAACTGCACTGTCCAGTATCGATCGGACAGGCAGGACATCTACTGCGCCTGTCACGAAGGTCTGTATGACCTCAACGGGGCCCCAACGGCGGGGCCTCCTCCGCGCCCACTGGAAGAGTACACAGTCAAGGAGAGCCATGGGGAAGTTTCGGTCTCAAGAATCGGCTGAAGCTGGCTTCAGGTCGTCTTCAGTGTTTCGCTGGTTCGACGAACGGATCGACCTCTCCCACTTCACGCAGCTGGCATTAAAGAAGGAGGTGCCGGTTCACCGCTTCTCGGTCGCCTATTTCCTGGGCGGAATCGTAATGTTTCTGCTGGGGATTCAGTTAGGGACCGGGATTCTTCTTCTGCTGTACTATCGACCCAGCGCCGAAGAGGCCTTCGAGAGCGTCCAATTCATCATTTCCGAGGTCGAATTCGGCTGGCTCATCCGCTCCCTCCACAGCTGGTCGGCGAACCTACTGGTCGGGTTTGCCTTCCTGCACATGTTCAGCACCTTCTTCATGAAAGCCTACCGCAAACCGCGTGAGCTGACCTGGATCACCGGCGTACTCCTGTTCTACCTGATGCTGGGTTTCGGCTTCAGTGGGTACCTCCTTCCCTGGAACGAACTGGCCTTCTTCGCCACCCAGGTCGGGACCGATGTTCTCGGGGCGATTCCCCTGGTCGGCGGCGCCTTGGCTGTCTTCTTCCGAGGGGGTGAGCAGGTAACGAGTGCTACCCTGACTCGCTTTTTCGGGTTCCACGTGGCCGTCCTGCCGGCACTCACGACGGTCCTGATTCTCTTCCACGTCAGTCTGGTCCAAAAACATGGCATGTCGGTCCCACCACGACTTCAAAGGAAAAACCTGCCCACCCTCCCCTTCTTCCCCGGAGCCTTTCTCCGCGACCTGGCAGCCTGGTACGTGGTCCTTGGCTTGCTCGTCTTTCTTTGCGTTTACTCTCCTTGGGAACTGGGTAGCAAAGCGGATCCCTTCGCCCCGGCACCGGTCGGAATCCAGCCCGAGTGGTATTTTCTTTTCATGTTCGAAACCCTGAAGTTCCTTCCCAGTCACATTCTTACCATCGAAGGGGAAGTCGTGGGGATAGTGGCCTTCTCACTGGGCGGTCTGCTCTGGCTCCTGGTGCCCTTCTGGGATTCGTTCCTGGTCAAGAGAGGGTGGAGCATCTTGGTAGATATCATCGGTGGAGCACTGATTCTGTACATCTTGGGACTGAGTCTCTATGCGGTGTGGTAGGCCTCACGCAATGACGATCGCTGTAGTTTTGATCCTGTTCGTTTCGGCAGCTCCTGTTCTGGCAGGTGACAGCTGTATCAGCTGCCACCTGGAGCTAGGAGACAGTCTGGGTAAGCCGGCGGAGATTTTTGAAAACGACATCCACCACAAGGTTGGACTCAGCTGCGCCTCCTGTCATGGGGGAGACCCCTCGAACGATGACATGGAAGGCGCAAAGGATCCCGCGACCGGCTTCGTCGGGACACCTGCCTTCCAGAAGATCTCTGACCTTTGCGGCTCCTGCCATTCCTCGGCGGAGTTCATGCGGCAGTACAATCCTTCGCTACGGGTCGACCAGGTCACCGAATACCGCACCAGCGTGCACGGGAAGTTGGGAGCCGAGGGCAACACCGACGCGGCGACCTGTGTCAGCTGCCATTCGGTGCACGATATTCGGAAGGTGAGCGACCCGCTGTCGCCGGTATATCCGACCAGAGTGGCGGATACCTGTGGCAACTGCCACGGCACCCAGCGCACCTTATTTCAGCAGAGTCCTCACGGCGAGATGTTCACGCTGATGGATTTAGCAGGGTGCGTGACCTGTCATGGGAATCATGCCATTGCTGCCGCCGATGAATCGCAACTGGTGGGCGATGAATCCGTGTGCAGCTTCTGCCATGATTCGGATCCCGGAAGTAAGGCCGCCGACAGCATGGCGACACAGCTGGTGCAGCTGCGGGAACGCATCGGCTCGGCTGAAGCGATTCTGGAGAGAGCCGAGCGGGCAGGAATGGAGGTGAGTCGTCCCATCTACGAGCTCCACGAAGCCCGGGAAAAGGTTATTTTTGCCCGTCGCGAGGTTCATTCCCTGGACCTGGAGAAGCTGGGTACGATTGTCGCCGAAGGCCTGAAGATCGGGGAGAGCGCGCATGCTGAGGGCGTCCAGGCATTTGAAGACCTACGCTTTCGCCGGCGGGGTCTGTATCTGTCCTTGGCAGTCATAGGGCTTGTGGTCGGGTTTCTGTTCTTGTGGATTCGAGAAACTGAGAGAGGTTAAGAACTGGATCGTGCCTGTGTTTTCCAGATTGGGCGATATCACCCATTGGTCGCTAGTTAAACGGGCGTTCTAACCCCTCGACCCCCCGCTTTTGAGCTTCGCACATTCCTGAAATTGACCTTGCGTCTGGCCCAGATTTTCCACGCTCGGCCTACAGAGTTAACCAGGTCGGCTTGGAAGGCGTCCATGGGAAGCATCCAATTGAGTTTGTCTGACTCTTTGGGCACCGAAAATGCTTGTTCTCGGAACCGAGAACAGGGTTTGGGAAGGCACGCAGAGAAAGACCGCATTGAGGTTCAGGACGGATCGTAGATCTGCCCTGACGGAATGGCGAGAAGGAGGATAGTCATGAGAGCCAAAAGATTCTACCGCTCATGGATTGTCTGGATGCTGGTACTCGCCTCCGGGATTCTGATCGCGGCCCGGCTGGACCTGGACATCTTCGACCGCTATAACCCCTTGGACAAGGAATCCTACCTGACCCGGGAGCAGATCCTCTTTATACGCCCTGGCCTGGAACTGGAGATCCTGAACGTATTCCTTCCGGAAGACCTCAGGGTCGAGGTCACGTATTCGATCAAGGATCCCATGGGGCTACCTCTCGACCGGGATGGCATCTTCACCCCTGGACCCGTCAGCGCCAGCTTCCTTGTGGCTCGCATTCCCGTGGGATCCACCCAATACGAGAGCTACATTACCCGGACTGTGACCAGTTCCATAACCGGTGAATCAGCAGTCCAGGCCACCAGCGACAGCGGTGGAAGCACCACCAAGGTGGAGGAAGGCGTCTACCTTTACAAGTTCGGAAGCGCCCTACCGGAGGACTTCGACCCGGACGCGGTCCACACGGTTGGAATCTACGCCTCGCGGGACCTGCGAGACTACGGCCTCGATCGCTATTCGGTCAACACAGTCGTTTCAGGCCCAGGAGCCCGGGATGTGGTGCGCACCGAAACCTGCAATCAGTGCCACAACCCACTGGCGATACACGGTGGGCGTCGCACAGAGGTTCAGCTTTGCGTCATGTGTCACACCCCCCAGTCCACAGATCCCGACACCGGTAACACGGTAGATATGAAGGTGATGATCCATAAGATTCACATGGGCGCAGATCTTCCCAGCGTCCAGGCGGGTACGCCCTACCAGATCATTGGGTTCAGAAACAGCGTGCACGATTATTCCGAGGTAGAGTTCCCCCCCGGCGTGATGGACTGTGAGAGCTGCCACACCCCGGGAGCGGACGTCCTACCGCCTCCGGACGAAGCGGTATTACAGGACGTGGCATTAACGGTTGTGGGAGGCGATCAGAGCAGCGCCTACCTGATGAGACCCAGCCGGGCCGTATGCGGTTCCTGTCACGACGATGTTAACTTTGAGACCGGAGAGGGCCATATTGCTGGCCCGCAGTTGGACCTGTTCTGCAACCGTTGTCATCCTGCGGAAGGAGAAATGGAATTCGACGCCTCAGTCAAGGGCGCGCATACCTTGCCCTATAAGTCGAAGCAGCTGAAGGGCCTCAAGATCGAGATCGTCGATGTCTCCAATGCTGGACCGGGTCAGAGTCCCACGGTGTTCTACCGGATTGCCGAAAACGACGGGACGCCCGTCGCGCTGTCGGACATGAATCGGGTGGTCTTCCTGCTGGCCGGTCCCACCACCGATTACACCCAACTGGCCCGGGAGACGGCGACCGAAGCCTCGGTGCCCTTCATGGACGGCTATAACTATACCTTCGAGGCCTCGATTCCAGAAGGCGCCACGGGCACCTACGCCGTCGGAGTGGAGGGACGCCGCGACGTCGCCGTCGATCCCGGACCCAACGACGCGGAGACGATCCGGGAATTCGACCAGAATTCGGTCTTCTACTTCGGTGTGACCGATGCCCCGGCGGTGCCACGCAGGCAGATCGTCACGGATGAAAAGTGCGAGAGTTGTCACCGCAACCTGGAACTCCACGGGGGGAACCGTCACAACGCCACCGAGTACTGCCAGATGTGCCACAGCCCTGTGGCCTCGGATGTGGCCGTCCGGCCCGAAGAAGATCTCCCGGTGGAGTCCATCCATTTCAAATACCTGATCCATCGCGTCCACCGAGGACATGAGCTCACTCGTGATTTCACGGTGTTTGGCTTCCGCAGCAGTATTCACAACTACAACGAACTGCATTTCCCGGGGGATCTCAGGGACTGCGAAAGTTGCCACGTGAACGACTCCTACACTCTGCCCTTACCCGAGGAAGCTCTCCCCACAACAGAGACCCCACGCGAGTTCTTCAGTCCTCTGCCTCCGGCGGCAGCGGCCTGCCTGAGCTGCCACGATAGTGCGGCTGCAGCGGCTCATGTCTTCACCCAGATAGCCCCATTCGGAGAGGCTTGCGCCGCCTGCCACGGCACTGGGGCCGACTTTTCGGTGGAGAGGGTCCATGCTCGATAGGGTGGCATGCGGCCTGGACTAGGCAATCGTGCTGTGGGTCGGACCGAGTCCGACCCACAGCTCACCCAGATTTCTTTAGCAGTCCCACTCTCCAATAGAGAAGGATCCAGGTAGCGGAATGCCAAGCAGAAACTCAAGGGTCATGGACGCAGGGCTGGTTCTAATCGCAGCCCTACTACTGCTTCCCTCCCCGATCCTGGCACAGTCCCGCAAGATTTCCGAGGCCGATTTCACCTCCTCCAAAGAGTGCGGCGAGTGCCACCGGGAGATCTACAGCCAATGGTCCCAGTCGATGCATTCCCGCTCTCTGAGGGACCCCCTCTACCAAACCGTGATCAATGAAATGGTCAGACAGACGGGAGGCACCAAGAAGGTCTTTTGTCTGAGCTGCCATGCTCCGGTAGCAAGCGTGGCAGGCAAGCTCAGAGGGCTGCCAGTTCCTATCGACTGGGACGGTTTTAGCCCGATCGCAAAGGAGGGAGTCACCTGTGACTTCTGCCACACGATTTCGGGTAACGAGAACCGGGGCAAGAATATCTCGGTGGGAGCCTACGTCTATCCCCGAAAAGGAACAACCGACGTCAAGTACGGCAGGCATCCCGATACCGACAATACGTCTCACCGCACCGAGGTTTCAAAGTTTCTCACCAGTGCTGAGTTTTGTGCGGTATGCCACAAGTTCATGCACCCGTTCGAAGGCAAGGAAGTCCAGAGTACCTATCAGGAATGGCTGAGAGGACCCTACAGCAAACAGGGGGTGCGCTGTCAGGACTGCCATATGCCCGCCTACGCTGGCACAACAGTCGATGGTGGCAAGCCCAGGGAAGAGATCCATGCTCACCTTTTCTTCGGCGGTCACAGTGCAATGGTTCAAAACGCGGCGACAGTCAGTATCTGGGGAGTGACCCGAAAGCAAGAGGGTCGGCTTCAGTTGTCGGTCACGGCCAGTGTCCTGAACAGCGGTGCTGGACATGCGATCCCCACCGGTGTACCTGGCATCCGCGAGATGTGGCTGCGGGTGAAGGCACTGGGACCAAATGGAGAGGAACTAGCCCAGAAGAGGTTCTGGTACGGTCAGAAGTTGGTCGACAAAGAAGGCAACGATGCGCTTCCCTGGGAGGCATTCAAAATCGAGGCGCAGAACCGTATTGAGCCCGAGCAATCGAAGCAGACGACATTTCGGGTTGATCTGCCAGCTGGGCTGCGTGGACCGGTGAGACTCGAGGCGCATCTGTTCATGCACCTCATCTCGGAGTCGGTGAGCCGTCGTTTGCAGATTACAGTACCGGATCCCGTGCTCATGACGTCCGCCGAGTCCACCGTTCCTCTCCTCTCACTGGCAACAAGAACCTCTAGCGGTAGCGGAGTGGGAGTCTTGACTCAAAGATGAGAGTGACCGTCGCTCAGCAGTGCAACCTGAAGCCACGTTCCACGCTCGCTGCAAGGATCCTGGCAGTGACCATTCTCTGTGCCACTTCCTTTGCCATACTGAGAGCACAGGAGACAGTGGGCAGCGAAATCTGTGGGGCCTGTCACGAGGAAGCCTTTCACGGCCTCGCGACGACAATCCATCGCCATAACGACTGCGAGACTTGTCACGGGCCCGGGGGCGAACATGTCGACTCTGGGGGAGAGCTAGCTCCCAGCTTCGAAACAAAACCAGCCCAGTGGGTTAACTCGAGGTGTTTGAGCTGCCACCAGCAGAACACGGCCATCTCGGGCTACCATGGCTCGCCTCACGGGCGAAACAGCGTCTCTTGCGTCAGCTGCCACCACGTCCATCCGGTTGAGAGACCCCGGGTCCGACTCTTGAAAGCGGATTCTACCGGGCTCTGTGTGACTTGCCACAAAGCCACCCAGGCCGACTTTCGCAAACCCTTCCACCATCCGGTGTTGGAAGGCGCCATGGCGTGCGCGGACTGCCACAATCCCCACAAAGAAGAGTTCCGCCCTCTGAGGACTCTCTCACTCGGTACCGACGAGGGCTGTGTCTCGTGTCACGCTGCCAAGAAGGGACCCTTCGTCTTCGAGCATGCTCCCCTGAAAGCGAACGACTGCCAGAGCTGTCACCAGCCGCACGGAGCGATCAATGCCAAGCTGCTTCGGAGAACCCAGGTTCATCAGCTGTGCCTCGAATGCCACAGCAGAACTCCCGGAGTCGCGACCAGTCAGCCTCCGGCATTTCACGATGTGAGGTCTCCAAGATACCGTAACTGCACCACCTGCCATCGTGAGATTCATGGATCCAACGTCAGCCCGGTTTTTCTGAGGTGAGGGATATGCACCGGATTCTGGCTGCGATACCAATGATGGTTTGCCTGGCTCTGCTGCTCTCAGACACCGTCTATGGTCAGGATGATAAATCCCGTTTCGATCTCGACATAGGCTACCGCTGGAAGACGGGCTTTCGCGGCAGCGAAGATCTCTATCGAAGTCAACTCGACTACGGAGAGGGACCCAAGCTCTTCTCTGGAAACTTCCTTCTCTCGCCCTCCGAGGAATCCAGAGGTCTCTTCGATTTCTTCGAGCTGAAGCTGAACAGCTGGGGGGGGAGAACCCTACAACACCCTGCGGCTCAGGGCCACCAAGGAAGGAGTGTACGAACTCCAGTTCGACTACCTGAACACTCACTATTTCAACGCCATTCCTTCCTTCTCCAACCCGCTCTTCGAACAGGGTGATCTCCTGAGTCAGCACCGATACGATATTTCCCAGCGCACAACACGGTTTCACCTGGGACTGAGACCAGGCCGTCGGGTCTCACCCTTCGTGGCTTATCAGCGGACGAGCCGGCAGGGTCCTCTGACAACCACTCTGGCCGGTGGCGGGGACGAATTCGTATTGAGCTCGGAGCTGGACCTGCACTCGGATGACATTCGTGGAGGCGTCAATCTGAGCTTCTCCAAGCTCTCACTGCTACTGGAACAGGGTTTTCGATGGTATCGTGACGAGAGTCCTTTTAGCGGCAGCGCTCAGGCGGGAAACTCCACCCGCACTACCTTCGGCAGGGATATCTTCCTCGAGAACTACCAGGGACAAACCGACGTCGACTCCAGCATCCCGTTCTCCACTGCGCTGGCTGTCTACCGTCCTCTTGATCAGCTCTCGCTGCGTGGCAAGTTGTCCTACAGCATCGCAGATCTCGACTCAGCCTATTCCGACGACATCAACGGGAACTTTTTCTCCCAGCCGCTGGCGGCCTTCTACCAACAAGGCAGAAGCGAAAGCGTCGGCGCGGTGAAACAACCGAATCTCCTCGGAGATTTCTCGGCGGAGTGGCAGCCCTGGAACCGGTTGCGAGTGGTGGAGAGAGTCCAGATTCGCCGTCTGCACGTCTCCGGGTCCAGTCTGGTCAACTCCTTCCTCTCAGACGTGGATCGGCTGCTGGAGCCCGACGCCGACATACAGACTTCGACCCGCTTTGACACCTTCCTGTCGATGGACACCAACGTCCAGGAGTTGGAGGGACTCTTCTACGTCACCCCGCGCCTCGCCTTCCGCTTGGGACACCGCTACGAGCACAAGGAAGTAAGGTTGCAGGAGGCGTTCGCCTGGGACCGCAACGTCCTGATTTCTGGTGTGACGTACGATTTCACACGACACAATCAGATCTCCCTTGACTATGAACTGGGCCGCACCGACCAGCCTATCTTCCGTCTCGATCCGGTTGACTTTGAGCGGCTCCGGATTCGCGGCAAGTTCTCTCCAACCGAGTCTCTCAGGTTCAGCGGCAGCGCCTCGCTCTTCGACCACGACGATGATTTTGGGGCGATCGATTTCACCTCCCGCAACAGGGTCTACTCTCTCGAGTTTACGTACGATCCATTGTCACGTGTCTCCCTTTCTGGACAGTATGAGCGAAGCCGAATCAGCACCAATCTGCTTTACATAATCCCTCAAACCTTCCAACCCGACCGATTTTTGTACACGGAACGTGGGGATTATGGAAGCCTCTATGTGTCTCTCGAGCTGATCCGCAGGTCGCGATTGAACCTCGGTTACTCGGTGTGGGGTACGGTCGGGGATTTCCCACTGACCTACCATCAGCCGATGGCAGCCCTGGAAGTGCCCCTGGGTGAAAGACTGGTGGCATATGGCCAGTGGAATCACTACGACTACAATGAAAAGCTGCAGCTCTTTCCCCAGGACTATCGAACCCACCTGATTACTTTCGGCGTTCGTGTCAGCGGAAAACCGGATGACCTGGACAGACTCTTCAGATGGCGATGACCTCACGATTACCTGGAATGCTAGTGGAGGCAGCCTTCGCAAAAAGGATAGCTCCGCCACCTTTGATTCGACCGGACTTCGACCCGGGACCTACACGATCACAGCGGAGGTCAGCGACGGACAATACTCGGCCACCTGCACCGCCGAGATAACCATAGAGAAGCTCAAGGCTGCCAAGAAGTAGCTGCTGGACCGGCAGGGGCTGGAGGCACATCGGACCGGAAAGCCTATTTGAGTCTCGCTCTGATGTTAGCCAGAGACCCATAAGGCAAATCGCGGGAAGTATGATCCAGGCTAGGAGAGAGCCTCCGATGCCGAAGCAACAACCCATGGCAAAGACCCCAGTCGCCTGAAACCTGACGTAGCTTTGGCCTCCAGGCCGAAGTCCTCCTTCGAGCCTTTGGCTCGACGAACGGCGGCCTGGAGGCCACCGCTACGACCGCCTTGACGATCCAGCGTAGCTCGCTGGCCGCACAAGCACACAGTTTGGTATCTGCTCTAGTTCAGGAGAGCTACGAGACGATCGACCTGCGGATCATCATGCTGATCGCGGGCACGCTGCAGCAGCGCTCCTGATCCCGGTCTTCTGGCCCTTCTGAGCCAGGAGCCTGTCCGAGTAATGGTCCGAGTTGCGTTACAAGCGCCGATAGTCCAGATGCGAGGCATGGCGACGCAGGCGATGCTCGGCCATCGTTGGGCTAAAATCGACTTCAACTTCGACCTCCGCTCAGATCTGGATTGGGTTGCCTGGTCCCGGGTCTTGAAAAGGAAGGAAAAGGGGCATTGTCAAGAAAACCAGCGAGGTCAATCCCAACGGGATTGCGGATTCCAGCCCAGGGTTTCTGAACCCTGGGTAACAGACATCCCCTTTGATTTCAACCCTGTAGGGGTTGCGGAATGCCTGGCTGAACTTCATTGGCGAACGTAGCTTTGGCCTCCAGGCCGAAGTCTTATTCTTCCGAGCCTCTGGCTCGGACGGCGGCCTGGAGCCCACCGCTACGCCGGACCCAAAGTTTCCTTCTGATTGATCGGGCGATGGATTGGGTGTACTTCAGGCGATTGTCCCGAAACCTGGCTTCAAGTGCCAATTTTCTCTCTCGGATGGTAGATCAACACAAAATCGTAATCCATCAGCTCATACAGCAACGCTGCCCGGCTCTGTTCCACGGCGATCGCTATCCAGCCGCCTCCGCTCCTTTCTCGCAGCTCGTTGATCCAGCTCTGCAGTGCCTCCGGCGTTTGCTTGACGTCGCCTGTCTCTCCCTCGATCAAGACAGTCGAATCTACCCGCGCCAGATCACGGATGCGCCCAACCAGCGCCTGCATCGGTCCCCTTCCCATTGCTACCCTGGCCGTTTACCGATTCCCTCCGTCCCGGGCTATCGACCTTCCGCCGTCGACGCCGGAACAGGTAATTGATGACCAGTACCTTTTGCCCTTCCAGATCGCCAGCCAGGGCCGAAAGGTGATACTCGTCTCCCAGCCGAGTGACCTCGGCCCACGACCCCGACCGAAGCCACCCAGTGCGATCTCTCCCAGAGATTCTGGACCCTATCCAGAAAGTCGGGAGGCAGGTGGAACAGCCGTTCCGGCCTGCAGGAGCAGTAATTGCAGACCTGCAAAGAGTTCACACCACGACCGGTTTCGATTGACCGGAGGGGAGACCTTGGTTTTGTCTAAGTGACGACCATTCAAGACGTTGCAGGTTCGTTGGATCGCGGCTGGCAGGAGCCAGGAGCCACAGTGAGACGGGTTTCTACTGGACTTGAGCCCCGGGAGGCACCGGCAGATTGAGCCGGGTCAGTTCGCCATTGATCACCTTGGCGAACTCTTCGAAGGGCTTGGCTCCCGAAAGGAAGCGGCCGTTGACGAAGAAAGCGGGTGTTCCAGTGGCCTTCAGGGATTTAGCCTCCGCCGTATCCGCATCCATCACCTTCTTGAGGTTCTGGTCGGTCAGATCCTGCTCGAACTGCTTCAAATCCAAGCCCAGTTCCTTGGCATACTTAAGCAGATCGGGCAACTTGAGGGCCTTCTGGTTGTCAAACAGCTTGTCGTGGTATTGCCAGAATCGACCCTGCTTATGGGCCGCCGCCGAGGCCATGTGGGCTCCGGGCGCATCCTTGTGCATGGGCAGGGGGTAGTGCTTCCAGACGATCCGCACCTCATCCTGGTAGACTTCCCGGATCTTCTTCAGGGCCGGACCGACCCTGGAACAGAACGGTCATTGGAAGTCCGAGAACTCGACCAAGGTGATCGGGGCACTGACCGGTCCCTTGAATGGCGCCCCCGCGGTCTTGATCTGGTAGACACGGTTGGGATCGGGGCCCCGCCGAGCTGGGGCGGGGGGGGGCGGCGGCCCTGGTTGAAACGTTGTCGACCTTGGTTGAGACCTGGGCGAGCTGGGTCTGCAGCTGCACCAGCTTGCCGTCCAGACTCGTCTGAATCTGGTCGATCTCGCGCCAGTTGGAAAACGAGATCATGAGCAAGGCTACCACTCCGCCGAGAGTAGCCAGGCGCACCGTCTGGCTGTCCTGCCTGGGCAGCGGACCGGGTCGGTAGTTCTGCTGCGGCTCACCTTGTTGTTGATGCTTCGCCATTTTTCGACCTCAGTCCAGAATGACGCATTGTATCAAATTCCTGAATGCCTTGAAATCGATTCGGTGGGTTGGGATGCGCGACACCAAAGTGATTCTGCTGGCGAAAACGGGAGAACGTCCGGGATTGGGCATACGCTTGGGTCTCCATGTCTCAAGACGCTTCCCCACAGGTCCGACCAGACCAACGACGCCTGGCAGTTGAAGTAGGCGTTGCCCGAGCTGGCTCCCGGGAATCGTAGGGAAATATTTCCTTGATCCGGCCCGAGGCAGGAGGCCGCTTTAGTTTAGACTCACGGGCACGCACTACTCATACCGACTTTTCGAAGCGCGACTAGGCAAAAGATAGACCGGCGGGAGCCGCGAGCGATCGCAGCGGAACAATGGAAAAGCGAACCGGCCGTCCGGCGAGACCGCGTGGGTCGGTCTCGCCTCGACGGCCAGTGTAATCACTTCTACCTCTTGGACTTGTTCTTGTTTCGCCCACTGCCGTACTCGACAGTGGTGGTCCAGGTGTCCACGTCGAACATCACCTCGACCCAGCCGTTTCCTTGAAGCTCGATCTCTTGGACCAGGTCCTCAGTCTCACCCAATAAGAAAACATTGTAGAGGGCTGGCTTCCCCTTGTGCTTGTAGAGAAGGAGATATGCACCATCTTCGTCCGTCTCGGCCGTCTGGACCACCTCTCCCGAGTCCTGCCGGACCAGCAGCAGCTGAGCACCATCGATTGCCGAACTGGTGGCGGAGGCCTGCACCAGACCGAAGGCCCCGGAAATCCGCTTGAATTTGTTCAGATTCTGGACCGAATCACCATCGATGGGGAGGCCACCGGGAACGTCGTCGGTGTGAGAGAAGGAATAATCCTGACAGTCCGCGATTGCGAGATCGCCGCTGCCATCGGGGCTGGTATTCACAAGGGCATCGTAGCTGCTCCACACGGATGCGCTAGCGCCCCGGTCGTACGATGCGTCGCCGCAGGGGTAGGCGTCCAACCTGGGCCCCTTGAGGCCGTAGTCCAAATGAGCATTCACATAGACGATGCCGCTGTCCGGGATGGTCACCTCCACACTGAAGGTACAGAATACCTTCGGAGGAGCCGTCGAGGTACCGTCCGGGACACAGACCTCCTCGCAAGTCACCTCGACGTTGTTCACTCCGCCGTCTATCCAGTCTTCGATAGAGAGCTGGACATGGCTCTCCGCGAGCGCTTCCTCCGGCGGGACGAACTGCTGTCCGTCACAGGACGGATCAGCGTCAGTGACCTCTACTAGATCCCCATCGTAGACGTGAACTGGAGTCGCCCCTACAGTAACGTATGGGTAGGGCACAGTGATTTGCAGAGTGACGTTGTCGCCTGGGTCTCCTTCATAGAAGAGATTGTAGAAGGTTTGACCCGGGTTGCTGGCATTCAATTTGTAGCCAACCCAGTTCTTTACATCCGGCGTAAAGACCAGCCTGAACTGGCGAGTCTGCTCGCAGAAGTCATTGGCATCTGCGCAGCCGTCGGTGCAGGCAACGAATAGGTCCTGGCCGTCCGCGTCCAAGCAGATACCGTCAGCACAGGTAGTGCCACCGGCCGCTTCGCAGGCTGCGAAATCGAATAGACAGGCCGCGTTGCTCTCGGTACACGTTCCCTTGTCTAGCTGCATGTCAAATTCACACAGCGAAGAACTCGTCACGGAGCTGCACGGTTCATTGTTGGGCCCACACATAGCTTCACCGTCGCAGGTGTCCGGGTCGGTACAGTCGGTGTCGGAGTCATCACCACACGGTGTAAACGGTGGTGCTACGATCGGGTCTGGGCAGTCCTCACCAGGCACACCCGTACAAGACTTGGGCGGATCGCAAATCGGATCACCCGTCCCGCTTTCGCGACAGATCGTCGTCACCGACGCAATGACATCGTCAGGACAAGCTACATCGGCGTCACCCGTGCACGACTCATCAGGATCACAGAGATCCCCCGAGCCAGGACGGCAGAGCGTCGTTGCCGAAGCTAACGTGTCCGCGGGACAATCCTCATCCGGATTACCCGTACAAGACTCGTCCGGATCACAGATGTCCCCCGAGCCTGGGTTACAGATGGTCGTTGCCGACGCTACCGTATCCGCAGGACACGCCTCATCGGGATTTCCGGTACAGGACTCGTCCGGGTCGCAGATGTCGCCGGACCCAAAATCGCCCTGTCAAGAAAAATCTCAAGAAGGATCTGCAGGTATGAATCTGCAGAAAAACCCCGGCCGTAATCTTCAGGAACACCTCGTTAAGACCAAGCTTCTCTTGCTCAAAGTCACTGGACACGAGCAAGGGAACGAGGGCCTGCCCGTTTTCTGCGAAGAAGAACTTCCTCTTCACTTGGGGCTCACCTACTGGGGGAGCCCCGTTTTCAGTCGATCTTTGGAGGGTCGATGTCGCTTCCACAGAAAGAACTCTCTCGTCCTCCATCTGGAGAATGACTCTCGCCACCAGATCAACTTCGGCAATCAAATAAGGAGGGGCTGACGCGTTTGGATCCAATCGCTCCAAGGGCTGTCCCGACAGGTGTCACACGAGACTGTCCATAGAAGCCTCCCAGGCCCGCGGGGTCTTGAAGAAAGAGCTGTTACAGCATCTGCGGCGGAGACGTGAGATGCGCCGCTCGCGCCACCATACGCAGAAGACGGAGGATCATGGACGGATCAGGGACACGGTCTCGATCCGTGAGCGACCCTCCTCGGTCGAAGAGCGCGCTGTGCCCGGTCATTGGGAAGGGGACCTACTGATCGGATCAAAGCACACGCCAGTGAAAATCAATCCGTCGGTACGAGACGCTTGAGCTCCTCAAACCAGTTCAGAAAGCTCATTAACTCATCCCCAATTTGCCTAAACATAAAGAACTATTGTCAGTCGGGGTGGAGGTCGTATTGCCGTCCTCCGCTGCCACCGCTTCGGTGTGTCCGCCAATAAACCGAGATACGCAAAGCCCCAAGTGGCACGGCGCGGTTGGGGTTTTCTCTGGATATGTGAGTCAGGTCACCTCCTGGGGGGGGCCAACGGGCAAAATAGTGACCACGGGAGGGAGGAGCAAATTTCTATTGTGTTCAAGGTGAGCAAGAAACTGAGACCGATTCAGATTAGCGCCTCCCATCATCACGTATCGCGCCAGCGACTCGGCCCAACAGAAGATGAAGGGTTAGGCCGGTCGCTCAAAGTAGCAACTCGACAAGATGGGGGAAGAGGCAACGCACAGAATCCTGCGGCCGTTTCCAGTTGGAATCCGTGCCAGGACAACCCACTCCCTCATGAAGTCAACTCAAGGAGGTCAGACAATGAATAAAGTGGCAGTAGTGCTCATGGCATTAATCAGTACCCTAAGTGTTTCTCCGGCCATTGCGCAGACCCACACAGGGAATTTATCTCTCTCGTCTCAGGCCGAGGTGAACGCGTTCAACTACTCTGAAGTCACCGGTTCCTTGACAATCAGCGGTGTTGATATTGTTGATCTTAGCCCTTTATCTGTTCTGACTTCGGTTGGGACCTATTTATCCATAAGTGATAACACGACACTCGTTGTTGTCGTCGATGGGTTCGAAAATCTTACCAACGTGGGATTGGCAATCTACGTCTATAACAACACGGACCTAGTAAGTTTCTCTGGCTTTGATAGGCTGGTGCAAACCGGCGATAATATTGATTTTTGGTATAACGATTCCTTGACTGCCGTTTCTGGATTCGGCTCACTCCATACCGCTGGCTGGTCCCCTGAGTTCGGTGGAAATCCGCTCCTGGAGAGTATCCCTGAATTTGAATCATTGGAGATAATGACGAGTAGCCTGTTCATTTTGGACAACGTTTCATTGACCAGTATCACGGGTTTCAATTCCTTGCAGGATGTTGATTGGTCTTTTGACATCATTGGAAACTCCTCGCTCAACAATCTGTGTGGTTTTTTCAACTACTTTTCTGTCAACAATCCTTACGCTGGGGGTGGGTCCTTAAACATCAGTGCGAATCATCCGGACCTTCCGGACCCAACCACCATTCAGGATGTTCTCGATGCTGGCCCATGCCAGATTCCGCCTGAACAACTGATTGAGAATCTCATCCTCAACATCGAAGCGATGGGGCTTCCCAACGGAACCACAAACACCCTGATCAGGGCATTGGCTAAGACGCAGAAATCTTTGCACAGTGGCAGACTCGGCACAGCCACGAGACAACTTGAAGCGTTAATCGATGATATTTTTTCTCTGGAGCAACGTGGGAGGCTTGATGGTGCAACTGCCGATGAGTGTGTTGCTGCCGTTAGTGAAATTATTGACGCTATCAATTCCTAATGATTGGCAGAGGCACTGGGTGTGTTTGATAATCAACTGGTAGCCAAGAATCAGCAACTTGCCGCCCTGGCCGAGCTTGTCGAGAACTTTGCAGTGCGAAGCGTTCGAGGGGTAGGCGTCTCTTCGCGATCAGCTCGCCGAGTGGACGCCGTCCGACTCCTCCGAGCGTAAATGGTGACGACGTTCGGGTGGTTGCGCGCCGCCACCGCCTTCGCCGAGCTTCGACGTGATCTTGTAGTGGGAGATGGGGCAACCTATCCACTCCGAAAAGGGCTCAGAAACTGCAGAGGGCATTACACGCGAAAGCGAAGGCTGAGCCCAGCTATCGCCTCTATGCGCTGTACGACAAGCTGTACCGCGAGGATATTCTTCACGCTGCCTCTGCCCAGTGCCGCTCCGATCGGGGCGCGCCGGGCGTGGATGGGCAGGAGTTCGCGGGAAGGGCCAAGGTCAAGTTCCTTGGCAGCTAATCACGGACAAGCTCCGAAGCTATCCTGCTGCCCATCGTGAAGTCTTCCCCTCGGCCAAGCTCGGACAGGTCGATACGAGAACAATCGGGCCGAGTCTCGCATCAACGCACCCGGGAGCAGGAGCACCAGATGCGGCGCTTCAAGTCCATGTCACAGGCTCAGCGGTTTCTTGCTGTCCATGGTCCGATCCAGAATCTATTCCGGATTGGCCGACACCATCTCAAGGCACTTCACCATCGGCTGCTTCGTGACCGGGCATTCGCGGATTGGCGCGAGGCGACGTGTGTCTGCTGAGTTGAACCATCTTTTAGGGCCCTGCGTCAGTGAATATCTGGAAACCATTCGCCTGCAATGTGCTTGAAAACAGGTTCAAGATCGATAGGTCTACCTCGAAGCCGGGGGTGCAGTGGACCAGTTTCGCTAAAGCGTCCGGAAACGATGATAGGAAAAATGAATTCGCGGTTGTTGGATTCCTCAGGCTAGCCAAGCGCAGTGCCCTGACACAGAAGCGAGACCATCACGGTCATGAGCCCAGCTGCCTTGAGCATCGGTGAGACATCAGAGCGTCTGCACCCGAAGACGCCAGACAGTCCTCGCCCTCAAACGAAGCGAATGCATCCAGAGTCCCACAGGAAGGACAATAACGCGGAGCCGGTAGTAGCTGAATAGCCCGAATATTGGCGGGACAAGGTGAGTTCAGGTTCTGGGTCCCCGAACGGTGACGTCTAAGGATGGAAAAGAAACAGGCCCCCAGGGCGAGACCGACCTGCTCGGTCTCGCCCCGACGGCCAGTGGAATCACTTCTACCTCTTGGACTTGTTTCGCCCACTGCCGTATTCAGCAGTGGTGGTCCAGGTGTCCACGTCGAACATCACCTCTACCCAGCCGTTTCCTTGGAGCTCGATCTGGTGTACGAGGTCCTCGGTCTCGCCCAACAAGAAAACGTTGTAGAGGGCGGGCTTCCCCTTGTGCTTGTAGAGGAGGAGATAACTGCCATCTTGGTCCGTCTCGGACGTCTGGACCACCTCCCCCGAGTCGTCTCGGACCAGCAGCAGCGAACCACCTGCGATCGCAGAACCGCTAGCGGAGGCCAGCACCTGGCCGAAGGCTCCGGAAATTCGCTTGAAGATGTTCAGATTCTGGACCGAATCGTCATCGCTGACCTGATCGTTATCGGTATGGGAGAACAAATAGTCCTGACAGTCTGCGATCGCAAGATCGTCGAGGGCATCGTCGGAGGTATTCACGTAGGCATCGTAGCTGGCCCACTGGGATGCGCCACCGCCGCGGTCGTAGCGGTCGACTGCCA
Source organism: Acidobacteriota bacterium (assembly GCA_965218775.1). Classification (GTDB taxonomy): domain Bacteria; phylum Acidobacteriota; class UBA6911; order RPQK01; family JAJDTT01; genus CAUZIZ01. Next base: position 107,260 of record CBDCLS010000006.1, read on the forward strand.
GGTCATCGCAAGGGTAAAGCGTCCTTCTGGGGACCCTTGAGGCCATAGTCCAGATGAGCGTTCACATAGACAATGCCGCTGTCCGGGATAGTCACCTGCACATCGAAGCTACAGGATTCGTCCGGAGGAGCCGGAGTAGCGAGAGCACCCAGCGGTTCGCAGACCGGCGCGGTGCAAGTCAAATCGAGGTTGTTCGTGCCTCCGTCGATCCAGTCCTGGAGAGAAATCTGGACCTGGCTCTCTGCCAGTGTCTCCTCAGGCGGCAGGAACTGTTGTCCCTCGCAGGTTTCCTCCTCGCCGGTTACCCCTAGATCCCCATCGTAGACGTGGATAGGAGTGCCACCTACAGTAACGTATGGGTAGGGCACAGTGATTTGCAGCGTGACGTTGTCGCCTGGGTCTCCTTCATAGAAGAGATTGTAGAAGGTTTGACCCGGGTTGCTGGCATTCAATTTGTAGCCAACCCAGTTCTTTACATCTGGCGTGAACAACAGCCGGAACTGACCGCTCTGTTCGCAGTAGTCGTCGTCAGCAGCGCAACCGTCAGAGCACTCGATGATCGGGTCGAGATCTTCCCCGTCCGCGTTCTGGCAAATGCCATCCGCGCAGATGGTGCCACCGGCCGCTTCGCAGGCTTCGAAATCGAACAGGCAGGCCTCGGGGCTCAAAGTACACATGCCCTTGTCCGGCTGGATGTCGAACGCGCACAGAGCGGAGCTGGTGACGAAGGCGCATGCCTCGTTGTTGGGCAGACAGACGCCGTTTCCGTCGCATTCGTCAGGCTCGGTGCATTCCGTGTCAGAGGGATCGCCACAGGGTGTAAATGGTGGGGCTAGGCGGTCTGCCGGGCATTCTGCATCCGCTACGCCGGTGCAGGACTCGTCCAGGTCACAGGCAGGATCCGGCGTTTGTGCCGGGCGGCAGATCGTCGTCGGTGAGGCAATGGTGTCATTAGGACAGGCATCCCATGGATTTCCCGTACACGATTCATCCGGATCGCAGATGTCACCCGAGCCCGGGTTACAGATCGTCGTCAGCGGCGACACTATATCCGCGGGACAGGCTGCATCCGCTTCACCCGTACACGACTCATCCGGATCACAAAGGTCACCGGAGCCCGGTCGGCGGTGGGCTCCAGGCCGCCGTCCGTCGAGCTGGGCACGCCTCGGGATAGTGGAGGCCCTCACGGGCCTCCACCTCCATCAGGTTGGCAGAGAGACTTTCACCCTCCTAGACAGCAGCATTTCCATTGCAAGCATTATTCTACTTGCTCTATAATACTTAATCATACTGAGAAAAGGGGCACGTCATGATGCTCCTCAGGGTCAAAGACACTGGGACTGAAGGGCGTTGCGGACACTATTGGCAAGCCGGTCGAAGAACGGCAACACGAATGGATCCGGAGACCGTCCTGACAAAGTAGAGGGAAGCAATTACAGCAAGGGAATCATGAGCGGGGTGGTACCGGGCCTGACGGCGGCCGGAGTCAAAGGCCAGGCGCCACAGTGAGACGGGTCTCTACTGGACTTGAGCCCCGGGAGGCACCGGCAGATCGAGCCGGGCCAGTTCGGCATTGATCACTTTGGCGAACTCCCCGAAGGGCTTGGCTCCCGAAAGGTAGCGGCCGTTGACGAAGAAGGCGGGTGTTCCAGTGGCCTTCAGGGATCGAGCCTCCGCCGTATCCGCATCCATCGCCTTCTTGAGGTTCTGGTCGGTCAGATCCTTCTCGAACTGCTTCAAATCCAGGCCCAGTTCCTTGGCATACTTAAGCAGATCGGGCAACTTCAGGGCCTTCTGGTTGTCAAACAGCTTGTCGTGATATTGCCAGAATCGACCCTGCTTATGGGCCGCCGCCGAGGCCATGTGGGCTCCCGGCGCATCCTTGTGCATGGGAAGGGGGTGGTGCTTCCAGACGATCCGCACCTCATCCTGGTAGACTTCCCGGATCTTCTTCAGGGCCGGACCGACCCTGGAACAGAACGGTCATTGGAAGTCCGAGAACTCGACGGGTGATCGGGGCACTGACCGGTCCCTTGAATGGCGCCCCCGCGGTCTTGATCTGATAGACACGGTTGGGATCGGGGCCCCGCCGAGCTGGGGCTGGGGCTGCGGCAGCCCTGGTTGAAACGTTGTCGACCTTGGTTGAGACCTGGGCAAGCTGGGTCTGCAGCTGCACCAGCTTGCTGTCCAGACTCGTCTGAATCTGGTCGATCTCGCGCCAGTTGGAGAACGAGATCATGAGCAAAGCGACCACTCCGCCGAGAGTAGCCAGGCGCAGCGTCTGGCTGTCCTGCCTGGGCAGAGGACTGGGTCGATAGTTCTGCTGCGGCTCACCTTGTTGTTGACGTTTCGCCATTATCCACCTTCAATCCAGAATGGCGCATTGTATCAAAGTTTTGAAGGTCTCGGGGGAGATTCAGCGAGAAAGAGTTCACGACACGAAACTGATGTTGTTGGGAAGACCAGAGAACGTCAGAAATTGGGGCGAGACTGTCTGATAGTTATAATAACTCCCAGAATCCATTGTCACTCTTTTGTGGTGCACCCCGGAGTTGGGTCTAACCTGCAGGCTGAAATGGCAATGTAATTACAAATTCTTTGAGACACATCCTGCGGGCTCAACAGGAGGACCCCAGCCTGCGCGATGAGATTGAAACCCTCAAACAGGGCCAGGAGCAGATCCAGAGGGAAATCCGGCTGATGCGTGAGGTCGAGGATCCTCATCTGGTCAGAGAGGGAGGAGGCCGGGGGATGTAATCGCACCGAACCACATTATTTCTAGTTCCTCTGGTCATTAGCCCTCTCATTCTTGGGAAAAATCCATGAGTGATGGGGGCTCGCCCTGTGTGGTTTGGAAAACGGCGTGGACGGTTATTTCGTTCTTTCCTTTCACAAAGCTTTCTGGCGGCACGCGAACCAGGAAGTGAACCTTGCCGTCATCGGGAGTGATGGTTGCACTCTCCTTCTGGGGCTGCCCTCGATTTTGGGGCCTGAGGCTGCTTATGGCTACTCTTGTGGTCTTGGTAGTACCCTTGATCACCCCGTTGACGGCCACGGCAATCGTCAATTGGGACTTCTCCAAGTCTTCAGGAAGGTTCTCGATCTGGCCTTCCACGTATGCCGGTACTCGAGGGCCCGTAGGGTCAACAGCTCGATACCTTTCTGGATCGTGCAACTTGATCGTCGCAGTCGAGTTGCTCGATGGAAACGACGTCACGGATCTGCCGAGCATTTCTTTGTGCGGTCCCGAACGATAGATCCCGTCGAGGCTGTGAGTTCCAAATAGCTCGATCTTGCGTTTCAAGGAGAGGTTGTCCGGGTCTACGACGCTCCCAAAGCTCATATACCCAGGCAGATAGGCGAATTTTTCTGGCTTTGGTCGGGTACTCTCCAGAGCCGACACTCCGCCTATCTCCCATGGAATCTTCATCTGTAGGACATCTGCAATGGTGGGAACGATGTCGATTGTTTGCACAAGTCTATCGGAGATCCTTCCCTTCCTTTGGCCGGGCAGCTTGATCATCAAAGGGACGTTCATCGTACCGCTCGCCTGAACTTGGGCGAGCCTGTTTGGAGGCAAGCCAGCAGAGTCCCAGTAGAAACTGGTCCCGTGATCTGAGGTTACGATAAGCAGAGAATCCTCGAAAAGTTCCAGCTCAAGAAGCCTGTCCAAGATGATACCGAGAAGCAGATCGGTAAAGCTCAGCTGTAGGAGATGCGCCTGATAGGCGAGGTTGGCAGTCGTTTCGTCGGGCCAGTCGTTGAATCCCGTGGCTTCTCTGAAGTGCATTGTCATGAAACTGAATTTGCTGACGTGTAGCTGCCCGCGCTCATTGTACGCAAAGGGAAAGTGAGGTAGCAGCGAATGAAGAAAGTAGAACGATGGTTCGTTTCTCTTCTGCAGTAGATCGATGAACTGTTTTACACTCGATAGCCTCTTGTAGGAGTCCACGTACGGCCAACTGGACTCGCTCGATGGATCACTGCCTCCCCCCAGAAAAGCGCGCCATTGCCCTTCCATAGTGGGGAGGATTCGCCGGAATGGCATTGGAGTCACGATGTGCCCGTAGACAATCGAAGAATCTACGGCTAGCTCGCGCATTCTCTCCGGCAGCGGCGGCACATACTCGCTCGCTTCCTCGGATTCTGGAGCGAGCTTGGTCATCAATTCGATCGCAAAAACACGGTAATTACTCTCGAGCAGGGAAAAGAGACTGCTCGGGACCCTTTCTCTGTCTATCGACCCGCTTGAGGGAGCGCCGCTGCGATGCACGTTCTTGAGATATGTTTGGTACTCACCACCAACAAGCAGGCTCGTTACGGCGTGTGTGGTGGAAAAATGAATGCTCGTCGTGTTTCTGTACCATGTGGCGGTCTCCGCTAGCCGATGGAAGTTTGGATATCTCACCGCGTCGATCTGCTGCTTTTCATCGAGCAACGAGGTGAGGGGAAGCTCATCGAATATGATCATCACCACATTGGGCAGCCGGGTGGCACCTGGGATGAGCTTGTAGTCTCTAGCTTGCGGTGTCGACAGAAAGGACTTCGCTGACGCGCTGGAGAAAAAGACCAGCGGCGACAAGACGATGGCTACGGACATGAAACTAACGAAAGTGCGTGCCCAATCAGAGAACACGTAAACCACCGTGCCGATTGCAGCGGCGACAAGCGCAAGAGCGACGGTCAGGCTCCCCGTTTCAGTCCCCAACCTCTCGGGAATAGGCAGGAAGGTAGCGAAAAGTAGGAGGGCGACGAGCAGCGCGTAGAACCCGCGAGCCAGTTTCGGTGAGAGCAGCTTAACGAGCCAGAGCACCAGGCAGAGCGCTGAGGGCAGCAGGAAGGACAAGAAGAGAACGAATAGCCAGAGATCGATGGCTCTCGATTGGCGTGCGATGAAGAATGGCAAATGGTCTGCGTGACCCAGCACCGCGTAGAGCGGATGCGCCACTGCAAGGGTGAACAGCGTCATGATGTGCAGAGCAGTGATCCTGGACAGAGAAAACCCAGCTGTCTGCAGCGCGATGGGCTCCTCCGCAGTTTCACTACGTAGCGGGTCGTCAGCTGAAGTCAGCACTTCATCTGCGTGGCCTTCACGACACGTCATCTGGGTACGTTCATGGCACAGCGGAAGCCGAAGTCGAACTCGCGGTATCCCCGGCGGCCGAAGTTGCGGCTGGAGCTGCTCAGGACCGAGGGACGGCTGTCCCAGGAGCCTCCTTTGAGCAGATGAGCGATTCCCGAGGCAGGACCCTCGGGGTCTCTGTAGGGGCTCACTTCGAAGTAGTCGCGGTCCCACCAGTCAGAGCACCATTCCCAGACGTTCCCTCCCATATCGAGCACACCGTAGGGGCTCACGCCCGCCGGGTGGGTTCCCACCGGGGCCGTGGCCTCAAAGCCCCATGAGCTGCGGAACACTCCCAGGTGAGGGGCGGGTTCCTCGTTTCCCCAGGGGTACTTCCGGCGGTCGGTTCCCCGAGACGCCTTTTCCCGCTCGGCCTCGGTCGGCAGGCGTCCTCCGGCCCACTCGCAATAAGCCTTCGCCTCCTCCCAGGTCACAAAGACCATCGGGTGGTCATAGTGGATCCCCCAGTAGGGATCGCGCGGCGGCAGGGAGATCCCGGTCGCCTCGGCGTACTTCTTGTACTGCCCCCAGGTCACTCCCTTCTTGTCGATCAGAAAGTCGGAAACGTAGACCTTGTGCTCCAGCGGAGTCCCCTCTGTGTCCTTGTTTCCCATCAAAAACTCCCCGCCCGGGATCTTCACGACCACGGCGTTGTCGCTTCCGCGGCGGTACTCGTCGTATCCCTGCTCGTTTGCGTCCTGGGCTTCCAGGCTGTAGGCGACCGCTTCCCCCGTCCGGTTTGGCTCGGAGAGGTCGACAAGCGAGGTTTGGGCTGCCTCTACCCGCACCCACTTCCTGATCTCCCGACCCGACGCATAGCGCATTCCCACGAGCCGCAGGCCCGCCGGTACGTTCGGCAAGTCGGTCTCCGTCCCCGCGGCGACTTCTCCTACAACGCCGCCGTCCAGAAAGAGCTCTCCTCCCTCCGTTCCGGAGGTCACCTGAACGACACCATAGGTCGCTGGCGTCCCGGCCCTGATCTTTCCAGCCGCCACTCTCAGGAACACCTCACGAGTCCTGAAGGCCTTCTCTTCGGCCTCGTCGGCAACGAGGAGAGGCAGGAAGGCTTCACCCCCCTCCAGGAAGTAGAATTCCCTTCTCTCTTCGGCCTCCTGGTAGACGGGTTCCCCTTGCGTTCCCAGACCAGAGAGCTTCTGAAGTGAGAGAGAGATGTGGAGGACAAGGACTCTCTCGGGCGTGAGCATTGCCGGAAGCAGCCCCGCGGAGGTCGAGACCGTGGCGATCAGGTAAGGAGCCGCGGCCGCAGGCCCGGCATCGGAAGACCCGTTCTCGAAGGAACCAGCGCCGCAGACCATGTCGCCGTCAACTGCCTGCCAACCTTCCTCGGGATGGAGCTCCGCCCTCCCGAACATCACCCACCAGCGTTGTCTCGGCCCTTCCACCTGCGCCGAGGCCTCACACCTCGTGCCTTGGGATTTTTCGCTGGGATTCACCGTGACCTCGATCGACACCTCGAGTGGATCGGCGAGGTTGGCGATCCCGATCGCGTGACTCGCGGCGAGGACGAGCAGCGCTCCAAACACGAGAAGACGGTAGTGTACAGGGATCACGAATCCAGTGGTTCCTGTACGCAACGAAATCCGTAGTTGACGTTACGGTAAGTGGGAGAGACCTTGTAGCGGAAGGCGGGGCGCAACCACAGGTCCGGGCTGACCCAGGCACCGCCACGCAGCACTCGCGTGCGCCCCTGCGTCGGCCCTTTCGGATCTTCTGCCGGGCTTTCGGCGTAGTAGCTCTCTCCGTACCAATCGGCACACCACTCCCAGACGCTCCCCGCCATGTCCAGCACGCCGTAGGGGCTCAGACAGTCCGCGTAGCTCCCCACGCTCAAAGGCCGGTGGGGCCCCCCGTCCCTCGAGTTGCAGCGGTCGTGATCCCATTTTTCCCCCCAGAGATACTTCCTCCCATCCGTCCCTCTTGCCGCCTTCTCCCACTCGGCCTCGGTGGGCAGCCGCCCGCCGACCCATTCGCAGTATCCCTTCGCTTCCTCCCAGACGATGGATGACGCTGGGTAGTCGTCCGGAGTCCCCCAGAGCGGCGGGGAAGGAAGCGAAGCCCCCTTAGCTTCGGCGTATTTCCGGAATTGTCTCCAGGTGACCTCGGTCTTGTCGATCAGAAACTCCGAAATGTACACCCGGCGCTGAGGCCGCGCGTGGGGCTCGCCATCGTCCTCGGGGCTCCCCCTCAGGAACTCACCCGCGGGGATCCTCACCACCATGGCGCTGTCCTGGACTCGCCAGTACTCGTCATGTCCCTGGGGGTTCCGGCGGAGGGGGACGAGATCGTTGCCTTTCCCGCCGGAGAGATCCAGGAACTGGAGCGCGACCTCTGTAGTCTTGGCTTTCTTCACCACTACTTGACGCTTCGCCTCGCGGCCCGAAAAGTCCCGCACGCGGACCTGCCGCTTCCCGGCTCGAACGTTCTTCACGAGCATCGGTTTTCCCTCCGCGATCCGGCCCACGAATCCGCCGTCGAGAAGAACCTCCGCTCCCGGCACGTCCCCTGAGACCACGATCGCCCCGTACGAGGCCCTGGCTTCTCGGCCGAGAACGGTCGCCCGCAATCGAAGGAGTACTTCGTGTACCCCGAAGGATTCCCGCTCCAACTCATCGGGAATCAGAATGGGAAGCGTGATGCTGCCAGCGTCGGCGAAGCTGAGCGTTCTTTTCTGCTCGCTCGCCTCGTAGACGGGCCGGCCCTTCTTGTCGTAGCCGGAAAGTTTCTGGGTGCTCACCGTCGTCTCGAGATCAACATCCCCGTCCCGGGGGACCGCTGCGGTCATGGAGAGATCGAGGATGAGGTAAGGGGTCCCGACCGTCTGTCGAACATCCCCGGCGACCTTTTCGAACGAGCCGCCACCGCAGCGACTCGAGGAGTCGAATGCCGTCCAGCCATGCTCGTCATCCGATTGGACGAGGCCGAAGGCGACCCACCACCTACCCCCCTTGCGAAGCTCGAGCTCACCCTTGGCGCGGCAGCCACAGTCCATACAGCTGTCGAAGGTGTTCTCGTAGGTTTCAAGCTCGACCGCCACCAGCGGCCCACCAGGTGCTGCGCACCCCGCTGGAGCCACCGAGGCTGCCAGCAAGAATCCCAGAAGCGCGATCTTGAGGTCCGACATCATTCCTGGTACGCCACGTGGCATCGAACACACGCAATTCTACAGACACGGGTTGGCGAGGATCTCGGCGCTGGGTTGGCGCCGGAGCTCGCGGTGACCGCCTCGTGGTGGCCCGGCTCCGGTGACAACAGGCCGGGAACGGTGAGTCAGAGACAAGATCTGCGAATCATCTGGGATCAGCTTAGTCGATGAAGTAAAAAACGGGCGCCCGAAGGCGTCCCGAGACCACACCTCCTTATAGCGACAGGCTAGGGATTGCAAATCCCTTCGCACGGGTTGTGCTTGCACAGGTCAGGTGACGACAGCTAGGCAGTCGTTCCGCAGCGCCACTTCGCAACGCCGATTACGGGTCGCCTTACCCAACTCTTCCGGATCACAGGTTAGCTGGGTTTCTTGCTGTAGGAACTCCACGAACTGATCTTCGTAGAGACCAACATCGTGGCATTCACGGAGCGGTCGCCGTCATCGACGCACCTCACTCCGCTGATCGAGCAGGTTTCGACCGCAGAGCCGAGGTAGACTCCTCCGGCCTTGACGAGCTGTAAGCCGTTGTTCCAGCACTCGATCTGCTCCTGGCACTCGTTGAGGACCACCGTGTCGGCGAACTCGCCATCAGCGCAGTTGCTGCTGCAATCAGCCTACGTGAGACCGCCGACCAGGAACTAATCGAGCAACAATCCAGACTGATCGAAGCTGGGCCCGATCGAGCCGGTCACCTCGAGGAACTCGTCTCCACCGTACTACCTTTTGCTCTTCTTTCCACCCCCACCGCTCCGTCTACCCGAGCCGTACTCGGCAGAAGCACACCAGCCGTTACATGCGCAGAACGCTGAATCGATATTGCAGGGATCACCGTCCGGATCGAAGTCGATCTGCGTCCACCCGTTACCCTGCAGCTCGAAGTCTATAGTACCAATTAGTTCACTCCCAGATGGGTCATACAGATCAATGATATACATCGCCGGCTTCCCTTTGTGCTTGTAGAACAGTAGGTAAGCACCATCCTCGTCGCTAGCCGTCGTTTTCAGTATCGCTGTTGGATTACTTGCCTTGGCCAGTGTCAGGATATGACCTTCGTAACTATCGCCAGTAAGTGAACTACGCAGTGCACCAAACGCCCCCGCGATTCCCTTGAACACGTTCAAGTTCTGAACGTTGTCCGAGAAGTCCGCCATGAGATCTCCGCTCTCGTCGTGTGAGAAGACATGATCACGGCAGTCCGACAGTCCCACCACGTCCAGTGCGGTGTAGTCCCCCGCGGTGTCATCCACGTACGCGTCGCCGCTCAAGAGCACTTGTCCAGTCCACCCGTTCGCATCCGCCTGACCCCACATCGACAACGTGTCCACGTCGTAGCGGTCGGCATCTGCCAGGTCGTCGCAAGGGTTGGCGTCGAGGTGCACGCCCTTGAGACCGTAGTCCAGGTGTACGTTGACGTAGTACTGGTTGCTGTCGGGGTCCTCCATGGTGGTCAGATCGACCGTGAAGGTGCAGAAACCCACGCCGTCCGGACCGCACACCGGGTCACAGGTCACGTTGCTGGGGTTTGTACCCCCTGCGATCCAGTCGTCGATCGTTAACTGCGTCCCGACGTCACCCCCTTCAAGCGTGTCCACCGGCGGCTCGAAGCAGTCGTCACCCAGGATGTTCCCGACGTCGGCCCCATCGTACACGTGGACCGGCGTTCCCCCTACGGTCACGTAGGGATACGGGATACTGATCGTGAGTACAGTTGGGTCTCCGTTGTAGAACAGGTTGTAGAAAGTCTGTCCCGGGTTGCTGGCGTTCAGCTTGTAGGCTGGCCAGTTCTTGCCGTCCGGAGTGTAGATCAGTTTGAACTGGTTCTCCGGCAGGCAGGTACCGACAAGGCAACTGTCTTGGCAAGCACTCGGATCCCCACTGCAGTCGGCACCCGTGATGGCACAGGTCGATCCGTCGCAGGTGTCTGCCGAATCGCAGGCCTCCGCGGGCACGACCGGGTCCCCAGTGCCGTCGACACAGACCCCCTTGGTGCTGACGTCGAAAACGCACAGTGCGGAGTCGGTGACCGACGAACAGGGCTCGTTGTTGGGCAGGCAGGCTCCGTCGCCGTCGCAGGTGTCTGGATCGGTGCAGGTGTTGTCGGTGTCGTCGCCGCACTCGGTGCCCGGGGGCTCGAAGCCGTCGGGAGGACAGTCGTTGCTGATACCGTCGCAACTCTCCATTACGTCACATTCGCCGCCATCGGCACGACACTCGGTCGTCGCCGATACCTTGGCATCCGCCGGACAGTCGTTGGTCTGGCCGTCGCAACTCTCCGCCACGTCACAAACGCCGCCATCGGCACGACACTCGGTCGTCGCCGATACCTTGGCATCCGCCGGACAGTCGTTGGTCTGGCCGTCGCAACTCTCCGCCACGTCACAAACGCCGCCATCGGCACGACACTCGGTCGTCGCCGATACCTTGGCGTCATCTGGACAGGCGTTGGTCTGGCCGTCGCAGCTCTCCGCCACGTCGCAGATCCCGCCCGACGCTCGACACTCGGTCGTCGCCGATGCCTTGGCGTCATCTGGACAGGCGTTGGTCTGGCCGTCGCAGCTCTCCGCCACGTCGCAGATCCCGCCCGACGCTCGACACTCGGTCGTCGCCGATGCCTTGGCGTCATCTGGACAGGCGTTGGTCTGGCCGTCGCAGCTCTCCGCCACGTCGCAGACCCCGCCCGAGGCTCGACACTCGGTCGTCGCCGATGCCTTGGCGTCATCTGGACAGGCGTTGGTCTGGCCGTCGCAGCTCTCCGCCACGTCGCAGACCCCGCCCGAGGCTCGACACTCCGTCGTCGCCGATGCCTTGGCGTCATCTGGACAGGCGTTGGTCTGGCCGTCGCAGCTCTCCGCCACGTCGCAGACCCCGCCCGAGGCTCGACACTCGGTCGTCGCCGATGCCTTGGCGTCATCTGGACAGGCGTTGGTCTGGCCGTCGCAGCTCTCCGCCACGTCGCAGACCCCGCCCGACGCTCGACACTCCGTCGTCGAGGACTCGAAGTTGTCCTGACAGACGCCCGATCCGTCGCAGGTGTCGGGATTATCGCAGTCCGTGTCCGCTGGATCGCCGCACGCAGTTCCTGCCGGCGCGGGGGGATGACTCGTTTCCCCGGTAATTGGATCGCAGATATCGAGGGTACAGGGGTCGTTATCATCGATGACAATGCAGCCGACATCAATGAAGCCGCAGCTGCACTTTGATCCCGTTCCGGGATCGGTGTCCAGCTCTGGATTCAACGGGTTCGTGGCTCCACAACTATCGGCTTCCATGTTGTTCGACATGTTGTCCCAGCTGTAACGCGTCACGTTCGTGCCCTTTGAGTTCGCAGGATAAATTCCGCCAAGTTTTTCGATTTAGAGCCTGCCTTCCGAAGGGGTCTGGAAGAAGTGTGGGAAAGCCAGGATAGGATACTTCCGTGGGTAGGGGCGAAGGGTATCCTATCCCGCTGTGGGGAGGCTTGAGCGAAGGCTGAGGAAAGAGCGGAACGCCCCGACGGCGTCGTCGGGGCCACGTCGCATAGATAGGCCGAGGGCTTCGGCTCCGAAAGCTGAGGGGGATTGGGGGGAGCAAGAAAAAGGCCCCGCCAAAGAGTCCGCTCTGGCGGGGCGAGGCCGAACGATGAAGGCTGAGATTCAGCTTCCGTCGCGTCAGCCCTCGGGCCTGCTTCAACCCGCAGGCGGGGTTTGCCGGCGGCGCGACCCGGCGGCAAAGTCGGGGGGAAGACGGTAGCGGCCCTGGTCCCGAAGGATGCGTCCCTGCTCGGAGGCCTGGGTCATGGCGAGCTGAGCGGTGCGCTTGGAGCAATCACAGGTGCGCATGATCTGATCCCGGAGCTGATTGTAGCCGGCGCTAGCCCCCAGGTGATGAAGCGCGTCCTGGACATCGGTGCTTTGGACCTTCCGGCGGGAAGGAGCCGGGGTGGGGGCTTGGCCGCTGGGGTGAAACCATAAGGTGGCGGGATCGAGACGGAGCCGACGGGGAGAGAGGGCGGGGGCGTATCGGAACTGAAAGCACAGTTCCAGGGAGTTGGGCAGGGCCGAAGGGCGCCGCAGTAACAGATAGCTGTCGCCGACGGCGTGCAGGGCACTGGAGCCGCGAAGGGCGCTTCCGACCTCGTGCCGAGCGACGGATTTGCGCACGTGATGGACGACGATCAGGGCGGCTTGGGAGGCCTGGCGCAAGCGCAGCAAACTCTGGCACAAAGCGGCCATGGCGCGGGTGTCGTTTTCGTCCTGATCATGAGCGGAGTAGAGAGGATCGAGCACGAGGACTTGGGCCTGTGCCGTGCGGGCGGCGGCCAGAAAATGATTCAGACCGTCGTGAGTGCTCAGGAGATGCCCGGTGGCGCAGGTATCCACCCAGAGATTGTCATCGGCGGCCGAGCCGAGCGTCTGGCGCATCTGAGCCAATCGAGCCGCAAAGGCCTCCAGGGGAAGCTCGAACTGACAGAGCAGGACCCGAGCAGGAGCGGGAATGTCAAAGCCGGTTCGGGAAGAGCCGGCCGCCAGGGCCAAGGCCAAGTTGGCGACCAGCAGGGACTTGCCCACCTTGGGCTCACCGCCCACGAAGAGAATCCCCTGAGCCGGCAGCAGGGAGGGCCCGATCAGGGCCGGATCGGGGGTGGGATTCCAGCGCATCAGCTGGGAGAGGGACAGGACCGTTTGGGACGGGGCGCTCACAGTAAGACCTCCGGGGCGGCCTCCAGAACCAGGGCTTCACCGACTTGATTGCTTTTACGTGAAGCGGCCAGGCGTAAGACCGCCAGGCAAAGTTTGTTGACCTTTCGGGGTAAGCCCTTGGTGGCTTGATACAGGGCCTGGCGGGCGCTGTCGTCAAAGAGCGGTTCGGGGACCCCCGCGAGCTGAAGCTGCTGAGCCAGGTAAGCCTCCAGTTCCGAGCGGGAGAAGCCCTCCAGATGGTAGTGCACGGCAATGCGCTGGCGTAGGGGTTCGTGGACTTGCAAGGAGAGGGTCCGCCGCAGGAGCGCCTGTCCCACCAGGGCCAGGGAAAGATAGGGGCAGGAATCCATCTCGAAGTTCAGTAACAAGGGGAGTTGCTCCAGGGTCTGGTGGTTTAAGAGGTGGGCCTCGTCCAGGACCAGGAAGGGATGTTGTTTTTTGGCCTGGTTGAGGCGAACGATGGCCTCGGAGATCTGATGCACCAGGTCGGCGCGGCGGTGAGCCGGCTGCAAATCCAGTTGGCGAGCGAGCAGGGTCAACAGGTCCAGGAGGGAGCCGGAAGACCAGTGCAGATAAAGGATCTTGTACCGATTGGGGTTGAGGTTGCCCAGCAGGGTACGGGTGGCGGTGGATTTGCCGGCCCCGACCTCGCCGGTAAACAAACCCACGCCGCGGTAATCGACGAGAAACTGTAAGCGGGCGGACATCTGAGTCCAGGCGGCCGATTCAAACAGCTGCCGGGGATCGGCATCGGCGCTGAAGGGAGTCGTCTTGAATCCAAAGAAAGTCTCGAACATGGCTTAGTCCTCCTCGGGCTTCGAGTCGTCTTGAAGCAACTCGAGGTAGTTGATCCCGGTCGGATCGGAGGGCTCCGACGCCTCGGCTTGGGCGCGGGGGAGGGAGGCATTGACGACGGGATCGACGGGACGGGCCTGCCCCTGGAGTTTCCCGTCCCGATACAGCTCGACCTGGGAGAGATCGAGCGGATCGAAGCGGATCTCCAGACGTTGGCCGGCCAGCTGGGCCGGCGCCTCGTAGAACTGGCTCTGCAAGCGAAAGGTCGAATCGCGGCGCACCACCCGCTGGAGCCGATGGAAAAACAGGCGGCGGACATCGGTGGCGGGCGGGATCTGTCGGATCTTCTCGATATCGCGCTGCCAGCGCAGTAGCGGTGTCCTGCCCAGCGCACTATGCTGGCAGCGGTGGTAGTGCCGATCGACCCAGCGCCAGAGGCGGGCGTTGAGTTGCTCCAGAGTGAGGGGGCGCTGGCGATCGAGATTGGCCAGAAACTGAGTGCGCACGGTCTTGAACCAACGCTCGATCTTGCCTCGTCCTTGGGGCTGATAGGGTGGGGTATGAACGACGAGGATCCCCAAGGAGGCGGCAATCGAGGTCAGTTGTCCGGAGCGGTAGACCTTGGCGTTGTCCACATACAGACGCAAGGGCAGGCCCCGAGCGCTCACGGCTTGACGCAGACAGTCCAGGAGCGCGTCCAGGCCCTCCGTGAAGTAGAACTGAGCGTGGGGGATGAGGCGGCTGGCATCATCCAGAACGGCGTAGAGAAAGGCCTGGCGCTTGCCCCCTCCTGCTCGCAGGACGTAGGGCCCATGGAGCAGGTCGGATTGCCAGATCTCATTGGCCGAGGCGGCCTCGAACTTCTTGCGCCCGGGCGCGGGCTTGAGCAGCTCGCGGGCCGTCAAACCGCGCGCTTTGAGGAACCGATAGAGGGTGGAAGCGGAAAGGGGCGGTTTTCTCTCGTTGGAGCACAGAGCCAGCTCCCGCAGTAGGGTGGCTCCGGTCCGGTAGGGATTCTCACGTTTGAGGCGCTCGATCATCCCCGCTAGTTCCGGTGTCAGGACCCGTGAGGTGCCGCGATCGGAGCGGGGTTTGGGGGCCAGGCCCGTCACCCCTTCCAAGCGATAGCGCTGGGCCCAATCCAGCAGCGTGTCGACCGAGACCTGGGTGCGAGGGGAGAAGGGGATCTCGTAGGAGCGGGCGGCGATCTCCCGGGCCCGTCGTGTCAACTCGCCGTGGGGCAGCACCTCCAGCACCAGGGGGGCAATCAGAGCGTATCGAAACAGAGCAATCTTTTCGCTTTTGGGATCCATAGCCTTTTTTCCTCCTGGGGAAGAAGGCTACGCCGGCCCGGCCCTATCCCTCCACGCAAGTGTTGTGTGGGTGGGTCCCCGCCAGCGAGTTGCCCGAAGCCAGTCGGCGAGATCGCCCGTCCGGAGCCAGAGAACGAGGCCAGCCCAGCAGGTGCACCCGCAGCTGAGAAAACAGAAAGCGGTGGGAGCGGATCCAGCCCGCGATCTGGAGCATCCGCAGTGCCCGGGAAACGACCCCCGGCGCGGCGACGGCTCGCGTCAGGGCCACCAGGCTGGCCGAGAGCCATCGGGCTTGACGGCGAAAGCGCGTCACCCAGCCCTGGCCTCGCTGGTAGGGCATCTGCTCCTGGCCCGCTTGCTGAGCCGCTTGCCCTAGGGTCCGAGACTCCAGCAACCGCGCCTCCAGATACCGGCCGATGACGCTGATCGCAAAACGCACATAGGGTAAGACAAACTCCGGCAGTAGCGAGACGGTTCGCCGACAGAGCCGGCACAGGTAACGGCGCACCCGAATCCAGCCGTCGAAGTCCTCCGCCACCAGGGTGCGGCCGTAAAATCCGTGCCCGATCAGCGCTTCTTTCGCCCCGCACAGGGGACAGCCACCCGGGCGATAGCGATCCGGCTCCGCCAGTTCTTGTGCGTACGCTTGGACCGAACCCGCAAACGGGTGTAGGATTTGCATCGAGACCTCCTCGGTTGTACAGACAGACATCTAGAGGGTCTTGCCGAGAGCTTCCCGGCGGTGCTTAACTTCAACGCCGGGAGCTCTCTGCTCCCTTGCCCCTTTCCCTCTCAGCGGTAGGATACTCTAAACGCACTCCTCCCCCCTTGGATCCGTCCAACACAGAAGGACCTCTGTCAAGGTCCCTTCTTCGGATTCCTCACAATGCCTTCTTGTCGGCCCGGATTGAATCTGAGAGAAAAGCCGTCCTATGGGAGGGAAAATTGTGACGCGTTACAGGAGGGCATTTTCCGCTTTGCCTGTTCCTGCTTCGCAGCATTGACTTCCTTGACTAATGACCTGAGCTCGTCGAGTGCTTCCTGCGTGGTTTTCTGGCGATCCCTGTAGAGGAGCAAGACCCGCTCAGCCTTTTCGCCAATGGAAATGAGATAGGGATTCTTCTCCTCAGTTGAGGTCTTTTCGAGGCTCTTGATGAGGTTGAAGACCTTCTCCGTGTCTGATGCCTGCGTCTCCTCAAGTTTTCTGATCGTGTCCTCATTGATCTCATAAATGTCGAGGGCTGGCTTTATGGCTCCGCTCTGTGTTTGTTCCTGAACAAGCTTCGCCGTCTTTCTCGTGAAGTCCTTGTCGACTCCTATGCCGGGCTCATAGGCTTCTCGCAGAATTCGGTACATCCTGGTCAAGGTTTCATAATCGTCAAGAAAGGGCCTGAGAAATGCATCCGGCGACAGAATCTCGTAGATGTCAGCGAGTTGCCTGAAGAAGGCATAATAGTCGTGTCGCTTCTCCTCCTCCTTGAAATGCTCGAGGACAGCTTCTACAGCCTTGTCCTGAGTTTTGCCGGCGATCAATGCGAGGTGGGACTTACGTGCTATCTCGAAGAGCTCTGAAAAGCGATCCTTTAGAACCTTAACATCGTGCACGATGCCTTCCACATCGTCAGAGTCGAAAGCCAAGGCTTTCTCAAGGTTGTCGAAGATTCCCACGAAGTCCAGGACAAAACCCGAAGGCTTGTTTCTTCCCTCGTCATCCTCGTAGGGCCTGTTGACTCTCGCGATCGCCTGCAGCAGGACGTGGTCGCGCATCGGTTTGTCGAGGTACATGCAGTAGAGAATTGGGGCATCAAAACCGGTGAGCAGCTTTTCCGTGATAATGAGGATCTTGGGAAGCTCTCCGGGTTTTCTGAAGGCTTTCCTGATTCGCTTTTCCTCTTCCTCTGACAAGTGATGCTTGGCCATCTCCTCGCTGTCGTTGAAGCCCGCGCTGTAGACTACTTCTGAGTATTCCGGTGGCATGTGCTTGTCGAGCTCTGCCTTGTAGAGTGCGCAGGCTTCTCTGTCCACTCCAACAAGAAAAGCCTTGTAGCCCATTGGCTCCACGTATTCCTTGTAATGATCGGCCACGTAAACACGACATTCATGTTTGTCTACCGTGATACAGGCACCTTTGCCATCGAGGTCTTTAGCTTTAACCCGGGAAAAGGCTTCCCGGCGGGGAACTACTATTTGTCGACGCCACCCGATTTCACTGGATCCACTGAGAAGCTCAGGTGGGAGTTTGAGACCAAGCTCCAGAAAGGCAGGCATGTGGTCTGGTGCTTGGCCGAAATGTTTCACGGTATTTTCGAAAACTCAACAACAGTCAGCGACAGATTGGACCTTGTCCTGATGACGAGTGCAGCAACAGGGATTACAACGCGGCGGCTGACCCAGGATAATCGTGTGCTTTTCTCCTCCACAGATGCGGGAATTGACAAGGTCCTGCAGAAACTTTGAGTTCTGGGCTGACTGGATTCCCATGCTTTCAACGGTCCGTCGCAGAATGTTGTTCGGCGAAATTGGGCTTTCCTGCTCTCCGGTGTCTTCAAATGGGAAAGAAATAGGAAAAGTCCGCTACAGCTTAAGATCCCAAGAATTCTTTCCGCTATAACTTATTGGAAATAGAAAGGATATTGGCTCCTCAGGTAGGACTCGAACCTACAACCCTCCGGTTAACAGCCGGATGCTCTGCCAGTTGAGCTACTGAGGAGCACTGGATGCGCTGCAATATATCGAAAAGGGGCAATCGCGTCAAGATTCAGGTCAGTCTGCCCCCGGTTGCGAGCCGGATCATTCGAGAAAGAAACCTTCGTCGGGGTTAGCAGAGACCTTGCTGTTGTCCGGCTCTCTCCTCGGAACTTGGCCTCGTTTTGCTAGCGGCTCAAGTCGTTCGCGGCTCTGTTGGACTCGGCTTCGTGTTGCTGAGGGTTCGACCCTGACTGTGGCTGAAGTGGGCTACAGGTTCTCTAAAATGAACTCTGTCATTAATCGATAGAGGTGGTTTTGCTGGCTGGCATTCCTGACTCCGTGGCGGGATTTGGGATAGAGCATCATTTCGAAGCTCTTTCCCTTCTTCTGGAGTCGCTCGATTAGCTGGATCGTGTTCTGCAAGTGGACGTTGTCGTCTATCGTCCCGTGGATCAGTAGTAGCTTGCCGCTCAAGTTGTCCGCCGACTCGAGCACGGAGCTCTTCTTGTAGCCCTCGGGATTTTCCTGGGGTAGGCCCATGTAGCGCTCGGTGTAGATGGTGTCGTAGAGCTTCCAGTCGGTGACGGGAGCCCCTGCGATCCCTATCTTGAAGCTGGAGCTGTGCGTCAGAGCGTAGGAGGTCAGGTAGCCACCGTAGCTCCAGCCCCAGATGCCTATCCGCTCTGAATCGACGTAGGACTTCGATCGCAGCCACTGGAGCCCCTCCTCCACGTCGCGTAGTTCCAGTTCTCCCAGGTTGCGGAAGACAGGCCAGGCCGACCCCGCCCCTTTTCCACTGGCGCTGCGGTTGTCACACATCCAGATGATGTAACCCTTCTGAGCCAGGAACTGGTGCCATAGGTATCGGCTTCCACCCCATCGGTTCTTTACGCTCGGTATCTGTGGCCCCCCATAGACGTAGCACAGCACCGGATACTTTTTCTTGGAATCAAAGTCGGCCGGCCGGATCATCATCGCTTCCATCGAAAAACCATCGCTGGCCTTAACCCGAAGAAACTCAGGAGTAGAGAGCTCCAGTTCCTCCAAGGTCTCGACCCGGTTCTCGTCGATCATCCGTACCCAGGCTCCCTCAGAGTCGTGCAGCGCCACCTTTACCGGGGTCCTGATGTTGCTCCAGGAGTCCATGAAGCGACTAAACTGCGAATTGAAGTTCGCGCGATGAGTACCGGAGCCGCGAGAGAGGCGCTTCAGCTGTCCCCCATCCAAACGGACACGGTACACATGCTGCTCGGTTGGCTTGTCACGGTTCGCCGAAAAATAGACCCACTTGGCGTCATGGTCAGCTCCGAAGAGACTCGCGACCTCCCACTCGCCCTCGGTGACGGGCCGGATGAGCTTTCCCTCCGCCGTGTAGTGATAGATGTGCTTCCAGCCGTCGCGCTCACTCAGCCAGAGAAAGGATCCGTCTTTAAGCCACTTGGGCTCCCCCAGGACGCTGGTCCACGCCGGTGTCTTCTCCCGCAACAGCGTTTCCATCTTGCCCTCAGCCAGATCGAAGCGGTTCAGGTCCAACCAGGTCTGCTGTCGATTCTGTACCTGAAACAACACAGCCTGGCTATCAGGCGCCCATCCCACGCGAGTGATCAGGAACTCGGAACCCTCGTACTTGAACGTCTCCACCCACTCGGTCTTGCCCGCGGCGGCGGAGATCAGCCCGACTCGGACCCCGGGATTTGGATCGCCAGCCTTGGGATAGCGCATCACTTCGCGGCCCTGGTGAAGCGGCAGATGATCCACCACGGTAAACTCCGGCACCTGGGACTCGTCCAGTTGAAGGTAGGCAATCCGCGACGAATCTGGACTCCACCAGTATCCCTTGAAGTTACCCCGGCCGTAGATTTCTTCCTGGTAGACCCAATCCAGTTTGGCGTTGAGAAGCTCGCTGCTGCCGTCGGTCGTGAGCCGGCGCTCTTTTCCTCCCTCGACATCGACGACGTAGAGATCGCTGTCGCGTATGAAGCTCACCATGCTGCTGTCGGGGCTGAAGGCGGCAAGCTCCTCCTCCTGGGGAGTACGGGTGAGACGGAAAGCCCCATCACTGCCGAAGCGGTGGTAGAAGAGATCCCCAGCGTGACGGATCAGGACGCCCTTTTCATCCGGGCTCAGCTCAAATCGGCTATCTTTTGCTGTCTTCTCAAGCGAGGACTCTGTGAATCCTGGCAGGGCCGCCAGCGAAGCTCTCAGTTCGTCCCCATCAAAGAGGGTCTCCTCCTGACCTGAAGTAGCGTTCACTCGAACCAAGCTGCCGGATTCGCGGCCGCGGCCCTTCAGGTAGTGCTCACCGTCTTCGAGCCATTTCAGCCCACGAAGAGGGGATCCGCTGAAGTTGATCTTCTGTTTGGGATCAAAGAGGTCGTCCAGCGTCAGCTGCCGGAGCTGGGCGAAGGTAGACAGGGAGAATAGAATGAAACAGGAAAGAAAACCTACACTACCCCGGACTCGTCGCGGTGCGCGCAGGCTGTTTGGAATTTGGTGATTGGAATTCGAAATTTGTTTGTATCTTGTAGCTTGTAACTTGGTGCTTGGTAAGGGATAGGACTCCAACTATTCCTTTTCTTCTTCGCTTTCCTTCGCTTCCTTCGCTTCCTTTTTGTCCTTCTTGGAAGTGTCCGCAGAAGCCTGGAACTCGCTGCCCACCAACTCTAACAGGGCTAGCTCGGCGCTGTCGCCACGCCGAAATCCGAGCCGAACGATCCGGGTGTAGCCGCCGTTGCGGTCGGCAAATCGAGGGGCTAGATCGTCAAACAGCTTCCGTACCACGGCCCTTCTTCGGATGAAGGAGAGGGCACGGCGGCGAGCATGGAGCGTTTCCTGCTTGCCCAAGGTGATCATCTTTTCGGCGACGGGGCGAAGTTCCTTCGCCTTGGGAACCGTCGTGACCAGATGCTCTTTATCCAAGAAATCGGTGACCATGTTGCGAAACAGGGCCTTCCTGTGGCTCGCGTTTCGCCCTAGCTTTCGGCCTTCCCTACGGTGTCGCATGGCTCTTTCCCACTCTCCGCCCGGTTATGCCTCCACGGTCTCCTGAATCAGCCTGCCTTTAGCGTCAATCTTCATGCCGAAGGAGAGTCCCATGTCCGCCAGGAGTTCCTTGATTTCGTTCAACGACTTACGCCCGAAATTCTTGGTTTTCAGCATCTCCGCTTCGGTGCGGACGACCAGCTCGCCGATCGTCTGGACGTTGGCGTTCTTGAGACAGTTGTAGGCCCTGACCGAGAGCTCCAGCTCTTCCACGGACTTGTTCAGGTTCTCATTGACGACATGCGCCTCGTCATCCTCTTCCCGAGCCGACTCTTCCGGCTCCTCTTCGAAGTTGATGAACAAGTAAAGATGGTCCTTGAGGATCTTGGCGGCCTGACCGACTGCGTCCTGGGGACTCAGACTGCCATTGGTCCACACATCCAGGTTCAAACGCTCGTACTCGGTCGACTGGCCGAGACGTGCTGCCTCGACCGCAAAGTTGGCCTTTCTTACCGGCGTGTGAACCGAGTCCACCGGAATGTATCCTATATCCAACTCTTCGTCGTAGTTCTCGCTGGCCGGGACGTAGCCTCTTCCACTCTTGACCTGGATTTCCATGACCAGCTTGGACGCTTTGTTCTTGGTCGCTATGTAGATGTCCTTGTCCAGGATCTCGACATCCGGGTCAGGCTTGAGGTCTGCCGATTTCACCTCGCCCTCACCACTGGCCTCCAGATGAAGGATCTTGGGGTGATCCACGTGGAGCATCAGTGGGATCTGCTTCAGGTTCATCAGGATATCGGTCACGTCCTCACGCACACCGGGGATCGAAGAAAACTCGTGCAGCACATCTTCAATCTTGACTGCCGTGATGGCAGCTCCCTCAGTAGAGGAAAGCAAGATACGGCGAAGTGCGTTCCCGATCGTGGTGGCGTAACCCCGCTCGAAAGGCTGCGCGTAAAAATGCCCGAAAGTCGGGGTCAGTGTCTGGCTATCGTAAAATAGTCGCTTTGGTCTTTGAAACCCTTTCATCGATTCTATCTCCACTCTGGTGTTCTGGGTTAGGCTGCGGCTGCGGAGGTCTTACTTCGAATAGAGCTCGACCACCAATGACTCTTCGATCGGGATCGCAATGTCGTCCCGTCGAGGCAATTCGACAATCTGGCCCTTGAGACTCTCCTTTTCCAGGCTGAGCCAGCTGGGAACGCCTCGCCCCGCAACCTCCTCAAGGGAGCTCAGGATAAAGGGATTCTTGGCGCTCTTCTGGCGGACGGCAACCTCATCACCCTTCTTCACGAGGTAGGAAGGAATGTTCACCTTACGGCCGTTGACGGTCAGATGTCCGTGACGAACGAATTGCCGGGCCTGGCTGCGCGAGGTCGCAAAACCGAGGCGGTAGGCCACATTGTCCAGTCGCAGCTCCAGAAATTGGAGTAGCAGTTCGCCAGTAATTCCCTTGCGCCTGGCTGCCTTTTGGAAATAGCGGCGGAACTGGCGTTCGAGAACACCATAAATGCGCTTGACCTTCTGCTTCTCTCGCAGCTGCAAACCGTATCCGATTACCTTGGCCCGGGTTCGCATATCGCGGCCGTGCTCACCCGGAACGAAATTACGCTTATCAACCGCGCATCTTTCCGAGAAACACCGCTGCCCCTTCAAGAATAGCTTCATGCCCTCTCGCCTACAGAGGCGACAAACAGGACCTACATTTCGTGCCAAAACCGATTCTCCTCTCTACCTCAGTCCCTCTCTGCCCACGGTGGCAAAACCCTTACACTCGTCTCCGTTTGGGAGGGCGACAACCGTTGTGGGGGATCGGAGTCACATCCCTGATGGACCTGATTTCGATGCCCGAAGCCTGGATGGATCGCACCGCCGATTCCCGGCCGGCACCAGGTCCTTTGACCCACACCTCACAGCTTCGCATCCCAAATTGGTCCCGCGCCTTGTTGGCAGCCGTGTGGCCTGCCTGAGATGACGCGAAAGGAGTACTCTTGCGGCTTCCCCTGAAGCCCTGCATCCCCGAGCTGGCCGCGGCCAGGACATTGCCATCCTGATCTGTAATGCTGATCATGGTGTTGTTGAAAGTCGACTTGATGTGGACGATCCCATGAATAATCGTCCTCTTTTCCTTTTTCTTGCTCGACTTCTTCTTTCCTGTGTTGGCGGCTTTTGCCATGGTCTTCCTCGCAGCCTACTGGCGTTTCTTACGACGTAGGATCCTGCCCTTTCGTGGACCCTTTCGGGTTCGTGAGTTGGTGTGAGTGCGCTGTCCTCGAGCGGGCAGGCCGCGCCGGTGACGTAGACCGCGATAGCAGCCAATATCCATCAGACGCTTGATGTTCAGCTGAAGCTCCTTGCGCAGATCGCCCTCGATCCTGCCCTGCTCTTCGATAATCCGCCGAATCTGCGTGGCTTCGTCTTCGGTAATATCCTGGGCTTTCTTGTCCCAATCGATTCCTGCCTCGGTCAAGATCTGCTCGGAACGCATTCTCCCGATCCCGTAGATATAGGTGAGTGCGATTTCGATCCGCTTGTTGTCCGGGATGTTCACTCCTATGATTCGCATAACACTCCCTGCTAGCCTTGCCGCTGCTTATGCTTCGGGTTCGGGCAAATCACTCGGACCACCCCTTTTCGACGGACGATCTTGCACTGGCGACAGATGCGTTTGACCGATGCACGAACCTTCATCTTTCAATCATCCTTTCCTGCTCGGCCCCTCTGGTTGCCATTGGTTAGACTCAAGATCCAGGGACCATCCTCGGTCACAGCTACGGAATGTTCGAAGTGTGCACTGTAGCCCCCGTCTGCCGTGACGGCGGTCCAGCGGTCGTCCAACACCTTCACCTCGGGTCCCTTGCTGTTGACCATCGGCTCAATCGCCAGCACCATGCCCGCCTGCAACTTGGGACCTCGTCCCGGCTGACCGAAATTGGGAACCTGTGGTTCCTCGTGCAGGGCTTTCCCGATCCCGTGCCCCACAAATTCGCGGACCACTGTAAAACCATGGCTCTCGACGTGCTGCTGAATGCTGTGAGAAATATCCGAGATTCGGTTCCCCACCACCACTTTTTCTATTCCCCTGTAGAGCGACTCCCGGGTGACATCCAACAAACTCTTCAATTCCCTGGAAATGGCTCCAACCGAGAAGCTCCAGGCCGAGTCTCCGTAGAAGCCCTTATAACAAACCCCAACGTCCAAGCCGATAATGTCACCCTGCTTCAAGGGATCGTCGTTGGGAATCCCGTGAACGATCCGATCGTTGACAGAGGCACATACTGTCGCTGGGTAGCCTCGATAACCCTTGAAAGCCGGCTTGGCACCTGCCTTCAGAATCATATCCTCAGCTACCGCATCAAGTTCATGGGTCGTGATCCCTGGCTCGATAAGGCTGCCCAGATGATCGAGAACCTGAGCCACGATCAAGTTGGCCTCTCTCATCTTGTCCAGTTCAGCTTTTCCCTTGCAGACGATCACTCTTATTCCAGTCTACGCCGGCACTTCAAGCCCTGCTCTGGTGTCCCGCAACGAGGGACGAGAGCTCCTCGAAGACCGAATCCATATTCAGGCTGCCGTCTACCTCGAAGTAACCCTCTCGGCTCTTATAGAACTCAATGAGAGGCCTGGTCTGCTCCTGATAGACTCTGAGACGCTCCCGAACCACTGTTTCGGCATCGTCGGGACGCTGGAGCAACCCTCCCCCACAAGCATCACAGACATCTTCCTTCGTGGGAGCAGAGTAGTAGACATTGTAGATTCTACCACAGCCAGCACAGTGCCGACGCCCCGCCAGCCGCCTGACGACCTCTTCTTCGCTCAAGTGGAGGTTCACGGCGATCTGTTCGAAATCTCCAGGCAGCGACTCCAGATACTCAGCTTGCGGCACCGTCCTTGGGAAGCCGTCCAACAAGATATCCCTGGGAGCATCCTGGCTGCCGAGCCGTTCGCCGACGATCTCTGCCACCAACTGATCCGGAACCAGCGCACCGGAATTCATAATCTTTTCGACCTTCGCTCCCAGAGGCGTACCCGACCGAACTTCCTGCCGCAGGATGTCACCGGTCGAAATATGTGCAAAGCCAAACTTCTGGGCCAACATCTTGGCCTGCGTGCCTTTTCCGGCACCTGGAGGCCCCATCAGGATAACGACGTTCTCGGCTGCCATTCGTCCTTCCGAAATGTCTTTCTACCGTCGGCCCCATTCGAGGAAGAGGCTCCTTCCAGTCTCAGCCTTTCTCCACCGGCCACGCTGGATGATCCAGCTGAAAATGTCAGTCCTGCTTATACCTCACAACTTGGATACATGTTGCTGACAAGTCAAAGTCGTGCGCGGCTGTGTTTCGCTCTTACCTCTATGGATGCCTTGGAGGCCTTCCTCAGCAAGGTGCGACGTTCAGACGTGCAACGGATCGCTCAAGTTTCAGCTTGGTACCGTCTAACCCCTCCTACCTCGGATTCTTCCCTTCTTCAGAAAGCCCTCGTAGTGACGCATGATCAGCTGTGACTCGATCTGCTTCACCGTATCCATACCGACTCCGACCACGATCAGCAGTGAGGTCCCTCCGAAATAGAAGTTCACCCCGAGTCCGGTGGTGATGAAGTCCAGGTCGTAGTTGACCAGAAAATTGTCGATCCCGGGTCCTATCCAGGGAATGGGCTGCACCTTGAATCCAGTGATCAGAAACTCTGGAAGTAGGCACACCAGAACCAGATAAACCGCTCCCGCCGCAGTCAAGCGACTGAGGGTACGATCGATATACTCGGCGGTCCGCCTGCCGGGACGAATCCCGGGGATGTAGCCACCATACTTACGAATGTTGTCGGCAACTTCGTCCGGGTTGAAGATGATGCTGACGTAGAAGAAGCAGAAGAACATGATGCCGCTGATGTACATCAGGTTGTACAGCGGAAATCCCTGCGCCAACTGTTCCGACATCGCCTGCATCCAGGATACGTTGGGGAAAACCAGTCCCAGGGTGGAGGGAAAGGCGACGATCGAAGCTGCAAAGATGACCGGAATGACGCCTCCCGAGTTCACGCGCAGGGGTAGATGGGTCGCTTGTCCCCCGTACATTTTTCTGCCCACCACACGCTTGGCGTATTGGATCGGAATGCGCCGTTGACCCCGTTCCACATAGACGATGGCAGCGATCACCAGTACCATCATGATCAGCAGGGCGAGGATGGCAAGGATGTGCAGCTCACCTGCCACCCAATCCTGCCAGAGAGAGTAAGCGGCGCTGGGCAGCCCCACCACGATGCCCGCAAAGATGATCAATGAGATACCATTCCCGATCCCGCGTTCGGAGATCTGTTCTCCGAGCCACATGACGAAGGTCGTCCCGGTTGTGAGCGTCAGCATGGTCATGAGCCGAAAACCCCACCCCGGCTCGGGTACGATCGGGGGAACGGCTTCGGTTCTCTCCAATGCGATCGAGGTCGCCATGCTCTGGAACAGGCACAACCCGACCGTGAGGTAGCGCGTGTACTGGTTGATCTTCTTTCTGCCCAGCTCGCCCTCTTTGGAAAGACGCTCCAGGAAAGGCCAGACTACTGTGAGGAGCTGCAGGATGATAGAAGCAGTGATATAGGGAGTGATGCCTAGAGCGAAAATCGAGAGCCGACTCAGGTTCCCTCCCGAGAACATATCCAGGAACCCGAAGATCGTGCCCGGCTGTTGACTGAAGAACTCCTGCATGGCGGAGCTATCCACCCCTGGCGTGGGAATAAAGCTCCCGACCCGGTAGACGGCCAACAGGCCCAACATGAACAGCACGCGCTTGCGTAGGTCCGGGATCCGGTAGATGTTCAGAAAACTACCGAGAACCGGGTTGAAGTCCGCCATCAGGTCAACACCTCGATCTGGCCGCCCGCTTCCTCAATCTTTTTCTTGGCTGACTCGCTGAAATGGTGGGCTTTCACGGTAAGCTTCCGCGTCAGTTCCCCAGAGCCCAGGATGCGCAGTCCATCCTTCATCTTCTTGGCCACTCCCTGCTCGATGAGGAACTCGGGAGACACCTTGCTGCCACTCTTGAAGCGATTCAGATCGCGGACGTTCAGAACCACGAACACCTTCTTGAAAGGGTTCTTGAATCCTCTCTTGGGAAGACGGCGATGGAGCGGCATCTGGCCGCCCTCGAAGCCGGCTCTGGAAGAGTATCCGGAACGAGACTTCTGCCCCTTGGATCCGCGCCCGGAGGTCTTGCCATGGCCCGAGCCTGGACCTCTGCCCACACGTCTTCGCTTCCGGTTTGCTCCTTTGGCTGGCTTCAGCGCATGCAGCTGATGGGTCACGACTCATCTCCCTGAACGATTTGGAGCAGGTGGGGTATCTTGGCAACCATCCCTCGGATCGCAGAGGTATCCGGCCGCTCCACTACCTGGTTCAGCTTGCGGAGTCCCAGACCTTGGACAATTCGCTTCTGGCGAAAAGATCGTCCGATCGCACTGCGGAAGTATCGGATCTTGATTCGGGCTACATCCTTGCGGGTATCCTTGGCCGGAGCCTTCGCACTGGCCACCTTGGCCTTCTTGGGCTCTGCCTTCGTCGAGGGAGCCGCCGCCTCGGCCTTCGCCGCCGCCGTCGTCTTTGCAGTCGGTTTGGCCTCCTGAGCAGCCGCTTTGGGCTTCTCACTAGTCTTCTTCGGCTTCGCCTCCTTGGCTGGAGCCTTGGCCACTGCCTTCTTGGGTTTTGCTCCCGCGGTGGACTTCGACGTTGAGGTCTTGGGCTTGGGAGCCGCGGCCTTCGATTTGGGACCAGCCGACGCGGTCTTGGCTGCCGGGGCGCCGGCCTTCTTCGCCGCGGTCTCGGATTGAGGCTTCTCGGTCTTCTCCGCCACTACAGATCCTCCACCGGGATGCCCCGAAGCTTCGCCACCTGCTCAGCATCTCGGAGCTGCGACAGGCCCTCGAAGGTCGCCTTGACCACGTTGTGAGGATTGGTCGTCCCCACCGACTTGGTCACCACGTCCCTGATACCCACCGATTCCATGACGGCCCTGACCGGTCCACCCGCAATGATGCCGGTTCCTTCGGGAGCCGGCTTCAGGATCACCTTGCCCGCACCGAACCTGCCCCTGACGGCATGAGGGATAGTCGATCCCTTGAGCGGAACGTCCAGCAAGGTCCCTCTCGCCTTCTCGACACCCTTGCGGATGGCCGAGGGCACCTCACGAGCTTTGCCCATTCCGTATCCGACGCGACCATTCTGGTCCCCAACCACCACCAGAGCGCTGAAACTGAGGTTCTTTCCGCCCTTCACTACTTTGGTCACCCGGTTGATCGAGATGACCTGATCTTTCAGTTCGATTTCAATACTTGCTTGATTCCCCATCGATCGTCTCTCTCATCCGCTACGGAGCCACAATCGTCTACCCTGGACTCGCTACACCGTGGAGCAAGCCCTCTTAAGGCAGCGCTAGAACTTCAGCCCGCCTTCCCGAGCTGCCTTGGCCAGCGCCTCTATCCGTCCGAAATAAAGGAAGCCATTACGATCAAAAACGACGGTCTTGATCCCCGCATCAGCGGCCTTCTCTGCCACTGCTTTCCCCACGCTGCGAGCCGCCTCCACGCTGCCGCCATTGTCCAGCTTCTTGCCGTCGAGCTTCAAAGTCGACACACTTACAAGATTCTTCCCGGAAAGATCATCGGTAATCTGAGCGTAGATGTGCTTGAGACTTCGAAAGACACAAAGTCTCGGCCTTTCCGAAGTTCCAGTGATCTTCTTGCGGATTCTCCTGTGAATCCTTCTCCTGCGATGTGTTCTGCTGATGTTGCTGCCCATTAGCCTACTACTTGAAAATTCAACCCATTGGACTTGCCCTACGGGGCGAAATGCCGACTGCAGTGTCACTCCCGCTCACACCGCAACCTGAAACTTGCAACCCGTAACCTTCTACAAAAGGAATCAGGCGCCCTTCTTACCCACCTTCGTGCGTATTCTTTCATCACTGTAGCGAATCCCTTTTCCCTTATAGGGATCGGGGGGTCTCAGCGCCCGGATGTTAGCCGCCACCTGGCCCACCTGACACTTGTCGATTCCTTCGACTACCAGTGAGGTCACGTAGTTCTGAATAGGCTTGTTGCCACGTTCCACGTTGACTTTGATGCCTTCGGGAAGAGGAAACTCGATCGAATGCGAGAATCCCAACGACAGCGTGAGACTGCCCGAAGCTGACTCCGCCCGAAAGCCGATTCCAACAACGTCGAGCTCCTTCTTGAAGCCCTCGATCACTCCCCTGACCGCATTGGCTAGCAGGGAGCGAGTCAAACCGTGGAGTGACTTCTGCGTCTTGCTATCATTCCGCCTCTGAGCCGTCAGACCCTCGGCCTCAAGACTCGCTGTGATGCCCTCCGGCACCGGCGTCGTCAACTCCCCCAGGGGCCCTTTGACCACAACCTGGCGGGCTTCCACGGAAACCTTTACCGTCCCCGGAACCGAAATGGGCTTTCCACCTAGGCGTGACATAGTGAATCACTCACAATTTGATTGACCGTGAATCAGTAAACCTCACAAAGCAACTCGCCGCCCACACCGATCTCCGACGCCTTCTTACCCGTCAGGAGGCCCTTGGAAGTCGAGAGAATGCTGATACCTAGACCGCCGAGCACCTGCGGGATCTCGTCCTTGCCCACGTAGCGACGGCGACCCGGCTTGCTGACACACTGTAGAACCCGGATCACGGGCGTCTGATCGGCGGTGTACTTCAGCACGATCGACAGTGTTGAAAAAGGCGTCTGTTCATTGACCTTGTACCCGCTGATGTAACCCTCTTCCTTGAGGATTCTGAGCACTTCGGCCCTCAGTTTCGAAAAAGGAACCTCCACCGAATCGTGCCGCGCACTCTGCGCGTTGCGAATCCGGGTCAGGAGGTCTGCGACTGGGTTTGGGACTGGCATCTTCGTTACTCTCGACTCTGCTCGGGGAACCCCCGTGCCTATACCTTTCCTTGGGTCACTACCAACTTGCCTTGGTCACTCCAGGAATCTCGCCCTGCAGTGCCAGCTGTCGAAAACAGATCCGGCACAGCTGGAACTTTCTCAGGTAGCCTCGGGACCGGCCACAGCGCCGACAGCGCGTGTAGCGCCGCACCGCGAACTTGGGGGTCCTCTGCTGTTTCGCTATCAGCCCTTGTCGCGCCATCTGCTTGTCCTTCCTCCTGCCGAGACCATCGCGGCCCGGGACTCGCTATTCTTGCCCGGACCTTTCACTATAAAATGGCCATCCGCCTTTCCTCTTGTCCTGCGAAAGGCATCCCCATCCCAGCCAAGAGAAAACGCGCCTCTTCGTCTGATTGAGCCTTCACCACGACCGTAATGTTCATGCCGTGGATGTGCTCGGTCTTCCCCAGATCGATCTCTGGAAAGATCAACTGGTCCTTGATCCCGATCGTATAGTTGCCCCTGCCGTCGAAGGAATTGGGAGAAACCCCACGAAAATCCCTGACTCGAGGCAGACAGATGTTGATGAACCGGTCCAGGAACTCATACATCCGATCTCCCCGCAGGGTAACCATCAGCCCGATGGGCATACCGGCACGAAGCTTGAAACCGGCGATCGCCCGTCTTGCTCTGGTGATGATGGGCTTCTGGCCGGTTATGGCTGACAGCTCTTCAGCGGCGATGTCCAGCAGCTTGGCATTCTGGATGGCCATACCAAGGCCCACGTTCACCACCACCTTCTCGACTTTCGGCAGCGCCATGACGTTTCGGTCCTCGAAACGCTCGATCATGGCAGGCATCAATTCGTTGGTGTACTTGTCTCTGAGTCTCGTCATCTCCCTCAAACCTTAGTACACTGGAACGTAGATACTGCAACGTTTGTGGCGAGCGCGACGGGTCGAGTTCGCGAAGCCCGCCGAACCCCATGCCTTGCCATAGTGGAGAAGGCGCGACAAAGAAATC
Source organism: Acidobacteriota bacterium (assembly GCA_965218775.1). Taxonomy (GTDB): domain Bacteria; phylum Acidobacteriota; class UBA6911; order RPQK01; family JAJDTT01; genus CAUZIZ01. Next base: position 137,911 of record CBDCLS010000006.1, read on the forward strand.
GGCGCGTCCCGTCGCCACCCGCAGGGCAGATGGGGGTTGCGGACGATCTCTGCGTTGGTCGTCGTCGAAGATGGCCCAGCATCGTCTTCCTCCTCCTGCCTTGATCTCGCCTCGCAAGCTCCATCTGCAAACGTTGCAGTATTTACGTTCCAGTGTACTTAGTAACCGGCTTCGGCTTAGCGCGGATCGCGAAATCCGGGCTTGGCCAGCGGCCGATTACTTGTCCATGGTCCCCCCGCACTTCTTGCAGATCCGGACCTTCTTGCCATCGGAGAGCAAACTAAAGCCAACCCGACTGGGCTCGCTACACTCGCGGCACACGACCTTCAGGTTGGAAAGGTGAATGGAACCCTCCCGCTCCAGGATTCCGCCCTGGATATTCTGCTGAGGATTCTGTCGCGTATGCCTCCGAATCATGTTGATACCTTCGACTATGGCCCGGCTCCTGTCCGGCAAGATCCGCAAGACGCGTCCCCGCTTGCCACGGTCCTTGCCCCCAAGCACCAGCACCTGATCTTCCTTCTTTACGTGCAGCATCGCCGAATCAATCCTTCTGTCTCTCTGGTGCCCCTAAAGCACCTCAGGTGCCAGCGACACGATTCTGGTGAACTGTTTGTCTCTCAGCTCTCGCGCCACTGGGCCGAAGACGCGGGTACCGATCGGCTCTCTTGCATTGTTGATCAGGACTGCCGCGTTCTCGTCAAAACGAATGTACGACCCGTCGGCCCGGCGACTTTCCTTGCGCATTCGAACCACAACTGCCCGAACGACCTCGCCTTTCTTCACTCCACCGTCGGGGCTGGCCTCCTTGACCGAAGCCGTGATGATGTCGCCCAAACCGGCGCCTCTGCCTACGTCTCCCCCGATCGTCGAGATACATGCAAGCTTACGGGCCCCCGAGTTGTCTGCCACCCGGAGGATCGTCTGCATTTGAATCATGAGTCCACCTCTTACGACAGGCCGCAGCCAGCCATGTTGGTCCCGCCTAACCCTTGGCCCTGTCGAGAACTTCCAGCACAGTCCAGCGCTTGCGTTTACTCAGTGGACGCGTCTCCCCAATCAGGACCCTGTCGCCCACACGACAGTCGTTCTTTTCGTCGTGCGCCATGAAGCGGCTCGTCCGACGAATCGTCTTCTTGTAGAGAGGGTGGGTCACCAGGCGATCCACCGCCACTACCACACTATTGACCATCGAGGCAGAGATGACTCGACCTGATTTCGTTGCCCTTTTCTTCGGGGGTGCCTGCTGCTCGGTTGCATTCATTACCGGTGTCTGTTCCTTAATTGGCAGGAGCTTCTGACGCCTGCTGCTTCTCGGTCAGGATCGTCTTCAGGCGAGCCAGATCACGTCGGATCTGACGAATCTTCATCATGTCTTCCAGCTGTCCTGTCGCCTTCTGAAACCTCAGACGGAAAAGCTGCTCCGAGAGCTCCTTGCCCTCATCGACCAGCTCCTCAACCGACATCTCTCTCAACTTCTCTGCTTTCATTACTCTCCGGGACGCGTCACGAACCGTGTGCGGATCGGAAGCTTCATCGCTGCCCGTCTCATGGCCTCACGAGCCAGTTCCACCGGCATTCCTTCCATCTCGTAAAGGATGCAACCTGGCTTCACCACCGCAACCCAACCGGTGGGGGCGCCTTTGCCCTTTCCCATGCGGGTTTCGGCGGGCTTCTTGGTGACCGGCTTGTCGGGGAAAACTCGGATCCAGATCTTACCTCCCCTTTTGACATAACGGGTCATGGCAATCCGAGCCGCTTCGATCTGACGGTCAGTAATCCAACCGGGCTGTACCGCCTTCAAACCATAATCCCCGAATGCCATGCTGCTGCCACGCAACGCCTTTCCCGCCATACGACCCTTTTGCTGCTTTCGATAGCGGACTTTCTTGGGCATCAACATGGTTCAGCTGCTCCTCGATCGGATCTCTTCGGTTTGCTCTATAGCTAGGCTTCAGCTTCCTTGGCGTCGAAGATCTCACCTTTGTACACCCAGACCTTGACGCCGATCACTCCATAGGTGGTGAATGCCTGAGCGAAGCCGTGATCAATCTGGGCTCGAAGCGTATGCAGTGGAAGACGTCCGTGCAAATACCATTCGGCCCGCGCGATTTCGGTCCCGTTGAGTCGACCTCCACAGCGAACCTTGATCCCCTGGCCGCCAAACCGCAGCGCCGTATCGACCGTTCTCCTCATGGCGCGGCGAAAGGCCACCCGCTTCACCAGCTGCTGAGCGATCGACTCTGCAACCAGTTGGGCATCCAGCTCGGGCTTCTGCTCTTCCTGGATATTGATGTAGACCTCCCGACCGGTCGCCGCCTGAAGATCATTCCTGAGCTTGTCAATTTCGCTGCCCTTACGCCCGATGATGATCCCCGGCCTTGAGGAACGGATGATTACGGTCAGCTTGTTGGCAGCCCGCTCGATCTCGATTCTCGAGATACCGGCGTGGTAGAAGCGTTCCTTGAGATTCTTCTTGATCTTCAAGTCTTCGTGCAGAAGGTCCCCGTAGTCCTTGGTGGCGAACCAGCGGGACTTCCAGGTATTCACGTATCCCAGACGAAAACCGTACGGATGTACCTTTTGACCCAAAACTTCCTCCTATTCCTTACCGTCCGAGACGCGCACCGTGATGTGGGTTTGGCGTCTACGCTCACGGAAGGCGCGACCCATGGGGGCAGGTCTCATCCTCCATCGGAACTTCGTCGGCCCCAGATCCACATAGGCTTCCTTCACAACCAGTTCTTCCAGATCGACCGTAGGCTCCTTTTGCTCGGCATTGGCAATCGCCGAACGCAGGGTCTTTTCGATCGGCACCGCCGCCCGCTTACGCGAAAAATGAAGCAGACCCAGCGCTTCTTCGACCTTTTTGCCCCGAATCAGGTCGATGACGAGGCGCGCCTTCTGAGGCGAACCCTTGACGTATTTGGCAATCGCAAATGCTTCCACGGGCGTCTCCACAACTCCTTCTGTCCGGGCCTACAAAACTACCGAATTCTGGCAGCTCGATCGCCTCTGCCAGTGTGCCCTCTAAATGTCCGGGTCGGAGCAAACTCTCCCAGCTTATGTCCGACCATGTTCTCCGTAATGTAGATGGGGATAAACTTCTTACCGTTATGAACTGCGATGGTATGCCCCACCATGTCAGGGGTGATGGTAGACCTCCGGGACCAGGTCCTGATCACAGCTCTCTCGTTTGTCTCGTTCAGATGATGCAGCTTCTTCCGCAGATGATCATCCACAAATGGCCCTTTTTTAACCGACCTCGGCATTACTGCTTTCTCCTGCGAACGATGAACTTGGCGGTTCGCTTGTTTCTCCGAGTCCGGTAACCCTTGGTCTTCCATCCCCAGGGAGAGGTCGGATGGCGTCCACCGGAGGTCCTTCCTTCACCACCACCCATCGGATGGTCCACCGGGTTCATGGCCACACCTCGGACTTTGGGACGACGGCCACGCCAACGCATCGCGCCCGCTTTGCCCAGGGAGACGTTCTCGTGGTCCAGGTTACCCACCTGTCCCACCGTCGCCCGGCAAAGAATGTGCACTCTTCTTACTTCGCCTGAGGGAAGCTTGAGCTGAGCGTAAGTCCCCTCCTTCGCCAACAGCTGGGCCGAGCCCCCTGCTGAGCGCACCATCTGTCCTCCTCGACCCCGAGTCAGCTCGATGTTGTGGAGCAACGTCCCGAGGGGAATATTGACGATCGGAAGACAGTTACCCGGGAGGATATCCACATCGGGGCCAGAGGCGATCTCGTCTCCCACCTTCACTCCAGCGGGAGCAAGAATATAGCGCTTCTCTCCGTCTTTGTAATGGAGACGGGCGAGATTTGCGCTTCGATTGGGATCGTATTCGATCGCGGCTACCTTTGCCGGGATCCCATCCTTGTTGCGCTTGAAATCAACGATCCGGTAGCGCCGCTTGTGGCCACCGCCCCGTCGGCGCACGCAGATCTTCCCCGAGTTATTGCGGCCGCTGATCCTTTTCTTGCCTTTGGTCAGCCGCTTCAGCGGTTTGATGTCGGTCAGCTCATCCCGGGTCTGCACGGTTCGGAAACGCGTCCCGGGAGAAGTTGGTTTGTAGCTTCTCAATGCCATGATGTCCTACGCAGTCTCTAAGAATTCCGGCATCTTCTGATCCGGCTTAAGGGTGACAATGGCCTTTTTCCACCTGGCGCGCCGTCCACTATATCGGCCCTGCCGTTTGACCTTGCCCTCAAAGTTCGCAGTCCGCACCTGCTCGACCTCTACACTGAAAATCCTCTTTACAGCTTCCTTCACCTGATGCTTGCTCACGCTCTTGTCGACCTTGAAGACCACCACGCGGCCCTCACTCTGCTCCTTCTGCAGCGCTGCCTTCTCGGTGATATGCGGGTATCTCAGAATATCAAAGGATTCGGTCATCGCAGTAACACCTCCTGCAATTCCAGCAGCGAGCCTTTGCTAATCATCAAATGGCCGCAGTTGAGCAAGTCATAGATGTTCAACCCGATGGGCTGCACCATCTTGATCCCGCGAAGATTGCGGGTACTGAGAAACAAATTACGATTCTCCCGGGCGTCGACCACCAAAACCTTTTTCTCCAGCCCGAAAGTCTTCATCAAGCCCACAAACTCCTGGGTGCGGTGGCTGGGCAACTCGAAGTCCTCGATGACGAGGAGCCTCTCGTCTTTGAGCTTATCGGACAGTGCCATCTTGATAGCCCCACGCCGTTTCTTCTTGGGAAAGGGCTGGCTGTAATCCCGAGGCTGCGGCCCGAAGGTAACACCACCACCGCGCCACAGGGGACTCCGGCTGCTACCCACCCGGGCTCGCCCAGTTCCCTTCTGCCTCCAGGGCTTCCGTCCTCCGCCCCGGACCTCACCGCGAACCTTGGTCGAATGGGTCCCCTTCCGTTGACCGGCCAGATAGGCATTTACTGCCTCCCAGACCAGCGATTCAGAAGCCGCATAGGCGAACACTTGATCCGAAAGGTCGAGCTTCTCAACGACCTTGTTCTTTAAATTCTTGACTTCAACTACTGCCATGAACTGGCTTCACGCCTTAGTACCGCGTTTCATAAATAAGCTCACGTTTGTGGCGAGCGCGACGGTGTCGAGGGCGCGAAGCGACGCCGAGGCGATGCCTGGTATCGTAGAGGAGGAGCGACAAAGCCATCGGCCCGTCCCGTCGCCACCCGCAGGGCAGATGGGGGTTGTGGACGATCTCTGCGTTCGTCGTCGTCGAAGATGACCAAGCATCGTCTTTCTCCTCCTGCCTTGATCTCGCCTCACAAGCCCCATCTGCAAACGTGACCGTATTTATGAAATGCGGTACTTAGCCTGCGCTTGCAGGATCAAGACGTAGTTACCTCGACTCCCGGGAACGGCCCCTCTGACCAGCATCAGGTTCCTCTCCTGGTCGATCTGGACCACTTCCAGGTTACGCACCTTCACTCTCTTGTTCCCCATTCTTCCGGGACCCTTCATCCCTTTGAAAACGCGGCCGGGGTAGGCACTCTGGCCGATGGAACCGGGAGCCCGGTGAAACATCGAACCGTGAGTCGCTTTGCCCCCACTGAAGCCATGACGCTTGATGACCCCCTGGAACCCTCGTCCCTTCCCCGAGCCAACTACATCGACTCGGTCAGTCAGCTCGAAGACGTCGTTGACCAGCACCTGGGCTCCAACTTCGAGCGAAGCCTCCTCGCTCTCCTGATAGGAAAACTCCCTCAGGACCCGAGTAGGCGGAACCTCTGCCTTCTTGAAGTGACCCGTCATGGGTGAGTTCGCCCGCAGGCGCTTCTGCTCTACCAGGCCCAACTGAACGGCCTCGTACCCCTCCTTCTCAGAGGTCTTTTTCTGCACGACCACACAGGGACCAGCCTCTAGTACGGTCACCGGAATGACCTTACCGTTCTCATCGAAGACCTGGGTCATCCCTATCTTTTTACCGATCAAGCCGCCGATCATCGTTATTCCTTCTCGCTCCCGAACGCTTTGATCTCGACATCGATGGCAGCCGGCAGATCGAGCTTCATTAACGCATCTACGGTCTGGGGAGTAGGCTCCAGAATATCCACCAACCGCTTGTGGGTACGGATTTCAAACTGTTCGCGAGACTTCTTGTCCACATGCGGTGAACGCAGCACGGTATAGCGTCCGATGCGGGTGGGAAGCGGGATCGGACCGGAGACAACCGCGCCGGTGCGTCTGGCGATTTCCACGATCTCAGTGGTGGACTTATCCAAGGCCCGGTGATCGTAGGCTTTGAGCCTGATTCGAATCTTTTCGTTAGTCATTCTTGCTTGCCGCCTACTCGATGATCTCGGTAATGGTGCCGGCACCGACGGTGCTGCCGCCTTCTCGGATGGCGAAGCGGAGTCCCTTCTCCATTGCGATCGGCGTGATCAGATTGATCTGCATCGAGACGTTGTCTCCCGGCATCACCATCTCCGTCCCTTCCGGTAGATCCACATTCCCGGTCACATCCGTCGTCCGAAAATAAAACTGCGGCCGATACCCATTGAAAAACGGCGTATGTCGGCCCCCCTCTTCCTTCTTCAGTATGTACGTCTCCGCCTTGCACTTCGTGTGCGGCGTGATCGTTCCCGTCGCCGCGACCACCTGCCCGCGTTCCACTTCGTCCTTGTCCGTTCCCCGCAGCAGCAAACCCACGTTGTCTCCTGCCTGACCTTCGTCCAACAACTTTCGGAACATCTCCACCCCCGTCACCACCCGCTTGACCGTCGGCCGGATCCCCACTATCTCCATCTCCGTCCCCACCAGGATCTTCCCGCGCTCCACTCGGCCCGTCACTACCGTCCCCCGTCCACTGATCGAGAAAATATCCTCGATCGGCATCAGAAACGGCTTATCCACCTCCCGCTCCGGTAACGGTATATACGAATCTACCTGGGCCATCAGCTCCAAGACCTGTTTGGCCGCGGCTTCGTCGCCTTCCATCGCCTTGAGCGCGCTGCCCGCCACCACCGGGATGTCGTCCCCCGGAAAATCGTACGACGACAGCAGCTCCCTTACTTCCAGCTCCACCAGCTCCAGCAGCTCCTCATCGTCCAACAGGTCGGCCTTGTTCAAGAACACCACGATCGACGGCACTCCCACCTGACGGGCCAACAGAATATGCTCGCGCGTCTGCGGCATCGGCCCATCGGCGGCCGAGACCACCAGCACCGCTCCGTCCATCTGCGCCGCTCCCGTGATCATGTTCTTGATGTAGTCCGCGTGACCCGGACAGTCCACGTGTGCGTAATGACGCGCCTCGGTCTCATACTCCACGTGCGCCACCGCGATCGTGATGCCCCGCTCCCGTTCTTCCGGCGCATTGTCGATCGAATCAAACGACCGCACCTCCACCGCCTCATTCTGGTTCGCCAGAATCTGCGTGATCGCCGCCGTCAACGTCGTCTTGCCGTGATCCACGTGCCCGATCGTTCCGATATTTATGTGCGGTTTCGTTCGTTCGAATTTCGCCTTCGCCATCACAATCCTCTCTAGATCAGCGTATCCCTCGGAAGAGGCTCGAATCTGAGCTCTCAGGCTCTGCCAACAAGCCTACCCTGTGTCCTCGAGATGACTTCCTCAGCAACCTGCGGCGCCAGCACTTCGTACCGTCCGAAGTGCATGCTGTAGGTCGCACGTCCTTGGGTAAGTGAGCGCAGCACGGTCGCGTAACCGAACATTTCCTCCAAGGCAACAGTGGCCGTAATCACCTGACTGCTACCTCGCGGCTCCAGATTTCCTACATTCCCTCTGCGACTGTTCAGATCACCGATAACTTCCCCCAGGTACTCTTGCGGAACCACGACCTCGATCTTCATCACCGGCTCCAGCAACACCGGTTCGGCTATGCTGACCGCGTCCTTGAACGCCATCGACCCCGCAATCTTGAAGGCCAGCTCCGAAGAGTCCACATCGTGATACGACCCGTCTAGCAAGGTCACCGTGATGTTTTGCATCTCGTAGCCCGCCAGAGCGCCGCTTTCCATGGCCTCTCGAACTCCCGTCTCCACGGGTCCGATGAACTCGCGTGGAATGGAGCCACCGACGATACGAGTCTCAAATACGAACCCTTCCCCTTGGTTGGGTTCGACGTGAATTTTCACGTCGCCGTACTGCCCACGTCCCCCGGTTTGGCGGACGTAGCGCCCCCGTCCCTCGGCTGACTTCGTGATCGTCTCCCTGTAAGAGACCTGAGGCTTTCCGACATTGGCTCCGACGCCAAAGTCGCGCAGCAGCCGATCCACGATGATTTCCAGGTGCAACTCCCCCATTCCGGAAATCAGCGTCTGCCCCGTCTCCTCGTCGGTGTGCGTCTTGAAGGTAGGATCCTCCTGCATCACCTTTCCCAGGGCAAAGCCGAGCTTTTCCTGATCCGCTCGCGTCTTGGGCTCAATCGCAACTGAGATGACCGGAGAGGGAAACTCCATCGACTCCAGCACGATGGGATTGTTTCTGTCACAGATGGTCTCGCCGGTGACCACTTCGCGCAAACCCACGGCGGCTGCGATGTCACCAGCACAGACCTCCGTAATGTCCTCCCGCTTGTTGGCATGCATCTTGAGTAGCCGACCGATTCGCTCCTTGCCCCCTGAAGACGAGTTGTAGACGGTGGAACCCGATTTGAGCTGCCCGGAATAGACCCTCAGGAAGGCCAGCTGCCCGACGAAAGGATCGGTCATAATCTTGAAAACAAGGGCCGAAAACGGCTCATCGTCGGAGGCCCCTCGGACCGCCGGTTTTCCAGCTCCCACGTCGATGCCTTGGACTGGAGGAATGTCCAGTGGCGATGGCAGATAATCGACAATGGCATCCAACAGCGGCTGCACTCCCTTGTTCTTGAAGGCAGACCCACAGAGGCAAGGGGTAAAGCGAAGGCCACAAGTGCCCTTTCGGAGAGCCAGTTGCAGGTCCGCGACAGTGATCTCCTCTCCCCCGACGTATTTCTCGAGAACCTGGTCGTCGCCCTCGACTGCCAGCTCAACCATCTTCTCTCGCCACTGCTGAGCCTGCTCCAGATACTCCGGAGGAATGTCCATCTCGACAAACTCGGCTCCGAGGGTCTCGACCTTGTAGACCCGCGCCTTCATCGTGATCAGATCGATGACTCCTGCGAATTCATCTTCCTGCCCCAGCGGGATCTGTATCGGGATCGGAGTCGCGCCCAGCTTCTCGGCAATCGAGGCTACAGAGGCAAAGAAATCCGCTCCCGCCCTGTCCATCTTGTTCATAAGGGCGATTCGCGGAACTTGGTACTTATCGGCTTGGCGCCAGACGGTTTCCGACTGGGGTTCGACTCCCGCTACCGCATCGAAGACGGCCACGGCCCCATCCAGCACTCGAAGCGATCGCTCCACCTCGGCTGTGAAATCCACGTGTCCGGGCGTATCGATGATGTTGATACGAGCCTGGTTCCATTCGCAGGTCGTAGCGGCCGACGTAATCGTGATTCCCCGCTCCTGCTCTTGAGCCATCCAGTCCATGGTAGCGGTGCCGTGATGGACCTCTCCCAGCTTGTAGCTTTTGCCGGTGTAATAAAGAATCCGCTCGGTAGTCGTGGTCTTGCCCGCATCGATGTGGGCCATGATCCCGATATTCCGAATGTTTTCGAGCGCGACTTCTCTGGGCACTTTTTCTTCTCAGTTAGGCTCATGCCTAGGCTACGGCCGGAAACGAACTCCGGCCCATCGTCTACCAGCGGTAGTGAGCAAACGCACGGTTGGCTTCGGCCATACGATGGACGTCCTGCCGCTTGCGCAGGGCCCCACCGCGATCACTGGCGGCCTCTATCAGCTCGCCCGCCAATCTTTCCGTCATGGTCCTTTCATGCCGGCTCCGGGTGTAGGTTACCAACCATCGGATCGCAAGCGATGTCTGACGTCGGGCACTCACCTCTATCGGAACCTGATAGGTAGAACCACCCACCCGACGAGATTTGGTCTCCACCATGGGTCGAACCTTATCCACTGCCCGCTTGAAGATCTTCATCGGATCTTCGCCCGTCCGCTCCTGGATCAGGGTCATGGCCTCATAGAAGATCCGCTCAGCAGAACTCTTCTTGCCCTTCTGAGTAATCTTGTTGATGAACCTGGTGACCAGCTTACTGTTGTACACCGAGTCGGCCAGAACAGGTCTCTTCGGGACTTCTCGTCTTCGTGGCATTCACCGTGCTCCCAATACAAATCAAGCTGCAAAAGGTGATCTCCAGTTGCAGCTTGTGAAGGGATCGTCCTAGTTGGTTAACCTTTCGGCCTCTTGGCCCCGTACTTGGATCGGCTTTTCTGGCGGTCCTCCACCCCCGCCGTATCCAAGGTTCCCCGAATTACGTGATATCGCACACCGGGCAAATCTTTAACACGCCCACCTCGAATCAACACAATAGAGTGCTCCTGAAGGTTGTGACCGACACCCGGGATATAGGTAGTCACCTCAATCCCGTTGGTCAAACGCACGCGAGTGACCTTTCGAAGGGCCGAATTCGGTTTCTTCGGCGTCTGGGTGTAAACCCGCACGCAAACGCCCCGTCGCTGGGGACAGGACTGAAGAGCCGGACTCTTCGTTTTGGCTCTGGCCTTGCTTCTACCTTTACGCACCAGCTGGTTGAATGTTGGCATAGTGTGATGGGCCCTTAATTCCTCAGAAACAAAAAAATGATGCCAACAGAGGCATCATTTAGATCCACTCCGCCTAATCAAAGAGCCTGAAGATCTTAGCCTGATCTCCGCTGCCTTGTCAAGCGGCCGAAACTACTATTATAAAACACCATTTCAGCGAAAATGATAGCCTCCGGGAAGGAAAAAGAAAAAACCCAAGAAACAAGATACAAGATACAAACAAATTCCAAGTTCCAAGCACCAAATCAAGAAGGAAAACTCACCAGTCATCCGGGCGGCGTGGGGTCGATGAAACGCTCGAAGGTTTGGAAACTTTGCACTTGGAATTTGAGATTTGTTTGTATCTTGTATCTTGGGATTTGGACCTTGGGATTTGGGCCTTGGCAATTGGTGTTTGGTAGAAAATGCGTATCTGGATGACCCTGTACTCTCTCATCTACACCTTCCTCTTGATCCCCTGGATTTTGAGCTCCCTCTATCGCTACTTTGCCGAGGGAAAGCGGGTTCATCTGAAGCAGCGAATGACACTGCCGCAAACCATCCAAAGGCTGCCAAGTGCCCCCCAGGAGTCCCGCATCTGGATTCACGCCGTCTCGGTTGGAGAGGTCAATTCGGTTCGTCCCCTGGTGGAGACTCTCGACCTGCCCTCCTCCCAACTATTCATCTCCACTACCACGGACACGGGGCAGGCCCTCGCTCGGCAGCTTTTCCAGGACCGCGCTCGCGTCTTCTTCTTCCCCCTGGACTGGGAATGGCTCTGCCGCCGCTATCTGCGTGCCATCCGGCCCTCCTTGGTCCTGATTGCGGAGACTGAGCTCTGGCCTGGCTTCATAACCAGCGCCGATGCCCTCGGGATTCCGATCGTGATCGTCAACGGCAGGATTTCGGACCGCTCCTTTCGCGGCTACCGACGCGTCCGGGTTGCAATGCAACCGATCCTGGATCGGGTAGAGCGCTTCTGCATGCAGTCCAACCAGGACAAGAAGCGAATGCTGGAGCTGGGAGCTCAGAAAGGACGCGTCCATTGGATCGGCAACCTGAAGTATGACTATGACCTCCCCTCCGCCGAGGAGAAGTTGGCAGCCGTCAGCCTGGCTCGTCGCCTCCTGCAGCGCAGCCCCGAGAACCTGATCTGGGTCTGCGGCAGCACTCGCGAGGGGGAGGAAGAGCTGTTATTGGGGGCTTATGTTCGGCTGCGCCAGGATTTCCCTCAGTTGAGGTTGCTCATGGCACCGCGCCACCTGCGCAGATCCGAAGTCATCGAGCGCCTGCTCCAGGAGCATGCACTACCCTACGTCAAGCGCAGCGACTTCGATCGACGGCGCCAGGAGGAGCTGCTCGAGCAGAAGTGTGATGTGCTCATACTTGACAGCATCGGTGAGCTTCCATTCTTTTATGAGCTGGGTGACGTCATCTTCGTGGGAGGAAGCCTGGTAGCCACCGGGGGGCACAACATCATCGAAGCGGCCTACTTTGGCAGACCTGTTCTGGTGGGGCCGCACATGGAGAACTTTCGGGAGATCGCAGACACCTTCCTCGGAGCCTATGGTGCCCTTCAGGTCCAGGACCCAGAGCAGCTCACAGAGAAGATCCGAGACCTGCTGCGCGACGCCAAGGCGCGAGACTGGCTGGGACGGAACGCCCGGAAAGTCGTCCGCGACAACCAGGGTGCGGTGCAGCGGACCCTGGAAATCGTCGACCAATATCTGGATCGGTCTGGTAGGGCCCCCTCCCCATGAGGTGGATACTCTCCAAGCTCTATGCCGTCGTCCTCTTCCTCAGGGTGCGCCTTTATCGCAGTGGGATCCTGAAGCGGCAGACACTGCCACGCCCCGTGATCAGCGTCGGAAACCTGACCGTCGGCGGCACCGGAAAGACTCCCTTTGTCCTCTACCTCGCTAGGCTCCTGCAAGAAGCGAGCTACAAGACAGTGGTCCTGAGCCGCGGCTACCGGGGCCGGGCCGAAAACTCCAGTCTTCTGGTGAGCGACGGCAGCAAGATTCTCTGCCAGCCGGCGGACTGTGGAGACGAGCCCTACCTGCTGGCAAGCAAGCTTCCAGGGGTTGCCGTTGCGGTTGGCAAGAACCGTCACCGGGTGGCTCTGGACAGGCCAGAGACTCGTGAAGTGGATGTCTATCTGCTCGATGACGGGTTTCAGCACGTCAAGCTCAAACGCAATCTGGACATTCTGCTTTGGGATGCGGCGGAACCCCTGAGCCGGCTCCAGCTACTCCCGGCGGGTCGACTGCGCGAACCTTTCAAGGCAATTGAGCGCGCCGATCTGGTGGTGGTGACGCACGCCCATCTAACCTTCGATTACGAGGAATTGGAGCGTCGGATCCGCCAACATAACAAGATCGCCTCGATCTCCTACTTTTACCACGATGCCACCGGAATCTACGACCTCAAGAACGAAAAGACCTATCGGGTGCGGGACTTTTCCGGCAAACCCGTGATCGCCCTGGCCGCCATTGGGAATCCGGAGGTCTTCATCGAAGACCTGGCACACTATCAGATCGAGGTCGTCGATCGGGCTCTCTTTCGCGATCATCACAATTTTAGCCAGGAGGAGCTGGATAAGGTGCTCAAGCGCCTGTCGGAACTGAACGCCGACGGCCTGATGACTACGGAGAAGGACGCGGTTCGTCTGAAGACACTTGATTTCCCGGAAGAGCAGATTTTCGTCTTTCAGATCGATTTCCGCCCCGAGGATGCGGCCGAGCATCGGAAGTCGTTTCTTTCAGAAATGGACAACCTCCTTGAGCCGCACTAGTGTAACAAGGGAACCTTGGGCCATGAGGCCCTGCGATTTGGAACCTTTCCAATGAGACGTATTCTGGTGCGCTCCACCAATTGGATTGGCGACGTCGTTATGTCGCTGGCGGCTCTTCGAGAGCTAAGGCGTCTGTACCCGAGCGCCCATCTGGCGATGCTGGCACGGCCCTGGGTGGCGGCGATCTACCAGGATCAGGGCCTGGTCGATGAGATCAGGACGTTGGAGGGGTCCTCGTCAAACCCGCTCAATCTTCTCAAGACTGCTCGCGGCTTACGTGACTTCGATACCTCTATTCTCTTTCCGAACTCCCTTGGGGCGGCGCTACTCTCCCTCCTGGCCCGGATTCCAGAGAGGATTGGGTACGCTACCGATCGCCGGAGTCTTCTTCTTTCTCGAAGAGCCAAACCACGCATCCGCCAGCTGGAACGCCATCAGATCTTCTATTACCTGGACCTCCTGTACCAGACCGGGTTGTCCCCCATCGACTATCTCAACCAGAGTTCCATCCAACCCGACATTCGGCTGCGGGCCACTCCCCGCATCCTGGAGTGTGCCGATACCCTGATGAAAGACAGCGACGTTGACACCAGACGCCCCCTCATCGCTCTCAATCCCGGTGCCAGCTTTGGTCCGGCCAAGCGTTGGTTTCCAGAGCGATACGTGGTTCTGGCCGATCGGCTGGTTCAGGAGGTGGACGCCGAGATCCTCTTGCTAGGCTCCGCTTCAGAGGCGTCAATCGCACACCAGATAGCCGACCAGATGAGCCAGAAAACCACCAATCTGGTGGGGCAGACCGACCTGCCCACCCTGATCGGCATCATTTCGCGCTGCCGGCTCATGGTCGGCAACGACTCCGGTCCCATGCACCTGGCCGCGGCCCTGGGCATTCCTCAAGTCGCAATTTTCGGATCCACCGATGACAAAGCGACTGGCCCCTTCAACCCCAGGGCGATGGTCCTGCACAAACACGTCGAGTGCAGCCCCTGTCTACTGCGAGAGTGCCCCATCGATCTACGCTGCTTCGATCGGATTCAGGTGGATGAAGTCATGGAAGCCTCGGTGGGTCTGTTGAATCAGACAGTCTAGCTCCAAACTTGGTTCAAAAGGCCGCGCAGGTCCGAAACTGTATAAAAGCAAGTCCTTCAGAGCCGCGAACGACTTGAGCTGCAAGCAATATGAGACCAAGTTCCGAGGAGAGAGCGGACAACTCGTCCGGCGCTTCCCGCGCTCGCACAATCTCTCCAATCCCCCACCTGACCCCGAATGATCCAAGCACGGCCGGAAGCGGCCTGACTTGAACCCTCAGTCAGTTCATAATGAACGGAGTGACAAGCCGCACCCAGTTGAAGACAAGACCTGACCCCGCATCCGCTGACGAGCTCGGCAAGATCCTGATCGTGCGCCTGGGTTCGCTAGGGGACATCGTCCACAGCCTCCCCGCCCAACAACAGATCCACCGTCGATTCCCAAAGACGGAGATCCACTGGTTGACGGAGCCGCACTACCTACCCCTGCTCCGGACGGTTCCGGGGATCACCCGGCTCTGGGCCGCAGACACCAAGGGGTGGCGCCAGCGACCGTCCAGCAGCCGTAAGATCGTCCCATTGATCCTGTCCTTGCGCGGCGAGGAGTTCGATCTCGTCCTGGATTTCCAACGTCTCATCAAATCGGCGTTCTTGTCCAGACTATCGGGTTCCAGGAAAGTAGTGGGATTCGCGAGGGAGCAGTGCCGGGAACCAGACGCCGCCCGCTTCTACACCGAGACCATCCGACGCCAGGGCAATCCCCACTGCCACGCCATCGAGAACAATCTCGACCTGGTCCGGTTCCTCGGCTGCGATGAGAAGACAGACGGACGAGTGCCGATTGAGGTGCCCACGGAGGCCGGACTCTACATCGACACCCAGCTGAGCCAGAACAGTGCCGAACAGCCGGTGCTGGTCAACCCAGGAGCCGGCTGGGAGACCAAGCTCTGGGGCGTTTCCAACTTCGCTCAACTGGCGCTCCAGCTGCGCCGCCAGCTGGATCTTCCGGTCGTGTTCACCTACGGACCCGGAGAAGAAGGCCTGATCGAAGAGATCCGGAAGGCATCGGCACCAGAAGCTGTGATCAGTTTTCCCACCGATCTGCTCCAATTCGCGGCCCTCTGCCAACGGGCCCGGCTGATGATCTCTGGGGACACCGGGCCGCTGCATCTGGCGGTGGCCCTTGGAACGCCTACGGTATCCATCCTGGGACCTTCGCCAGTATGGCGAAATGCCTCCTTCAATCCAGAAGACAACACGGTGAAGCGCTATTTGTTCTGTTCCGATTGCAACAAGAGAAAATGCGAGGAGTTCATCTGCATGAACATCCCCGTCTCGGAGGTTTTCGAGTCGGTCAAGCGCCGACTTTCCTTAGCCCAAGCTCCTTCAGGGTCATGAAAGTGCAGCCTGGATCGAGGAATAGTTCTGACCTTTTCCGCCTCCTGTGCGCGTCTATTCAGAGGATGATGCAAGGTTCGAGGAACACCGTCTTCCTGCTGCTCTCTGGTCTCCTCCTCTGGGGGCTGATAATTGCCCGAGACAAGGGAGTGGTCACGCCACTGTTGGTCAAGGGCCAGGCCTACACCGCACCCTTCCAATCGGGGGAAAGGCTGCGCTACGAAGTCAACTGGAAGCCTCTTTTCATGCTCCCGGCTTTCAAGGCGGGAGAGATCAGCTTCGAGATTGGAGAATCACAATACGAGGGCAGACCTGCCTATAACATCAGCATGGATGCGGTCTCGGCTGGGCGTCTGATTGAAGTCGCGAAGCTGGAGGTAAGAAACCGTTTCGAGTCCATCATCGACGGCAAGAGCTTCCAGTCCTACCGGATCCTGAAGAAGACGAGGCAAAGCAAGCGCAAGCGAGACATGCTCACCGTCTTTGACTATCGAAAGAACTCTACCTGGCTGCGAGAGCTGGATGTCTCCGTAGATCCTCCGAAGGAACTCCGCAACCAGAGAAGGCCTGGGATCCCAGGCCCCTTGAACGACGTGATCTCCGCCTTCTACGCCGTCCGGCTGCGCGGCTTGGAACCAGGCCGTGAATACACGCTCAACCTCAGCGACAACGGGAGGGTAAGAGAGATGAGGGTGCTGGTGGAGAAGGAGGAGGAGGTAGAAACACGAATTGGCGACTTCGATTCGGTCAAACTCCTGGCGCAGGGGGGGATCTTCTCCGAAGGTCGCAGCCTGCGCATCTGGTACTCGAGAGACCGACTCCGGGTACCCGTCAAGTTCGAGGCCGACGTCAAGTTCGGGACCGTTTTCGGCGAATTGATCCAGCTCGAGGCCGGATCGTTGGGAAGGGGTCTGATCCGGGTCAAATAGCTGCGTCTTCCCCTTGCCTTTGCCCTTGCCCTTGAAACTTGAACAATCGGTCGCAGGTTGCAGGAGGTGAGACTGACCTCAACCATCACTCCCGCCCAGAAAACCGGCAGATGATTGACGGGCAAGGGCACGGGCACGGGCAAAGGCAAGGGGAAGAGCGGCAACACGAGATAGCTGGATGATAGAATGGCACCGCTAGCAAGTCGGGAGGGTGATCGCCGCCCGAGTGTAATGCTCGGGGGGAGGAAAGTCCGAACACCGAAGGGCGGCGTGCTTCCTAACGGGAAGGAGGGGTGACCCTACGGAAAGTGCCACAGAAAACATACCGCCGGAGAGGGCAACTTCTCGGGTAAGGGTGAAAAGGTGGGGTAAGAGCCCACCGCTTCGATGGTGACATCGGAGGCATGGTAAACCCCACGCGGTGCAAGGCCAAATAGGCTCCCCGAGGGCTGGCCCGGCCCATGCTCGTCGTTTTCGGGCGACGACAGGCGGAGCGGGTAGGCCGCCAGAGGATTGAGGCGACTCAATCCCTAGAGGAATGATCACCACCTGCAAAGGTACAAGATTCGGCTTACATCCCGACTTGCCGGCACCGCTTCTGGTCGGCAGCCTCCCTCGATGCTGCCACTCGGGATAATCCTCATTGGGCCACCGAAAGAGCCAATCCATGCCGACCCCCGCTGCATCTCCTGAACTCGAGTACGAGGGCGGACTGACCGACATCGCCGGGATTCGGGTGGGACACGCCATCGATCTCCGGCGGCCCACTGGCTGTACCGTGGTCGTGGTCGAAGAAGGTGCGGTTGCGGGCGTCGATGTTCGGGGCTCCGCACCAGGAACCCGAGAGACCGACCTATTGGACCCCGTCCGTTCGATTCACAAGGTCCACGCCGTGGTGCTTTCGGGCGGCAGTGCCTTCGGCCTGGACACCGCCTCTGGCGTGGTGCGCTACCTCGAAGAGAAAGGCATCGGCTACCAAACTTCAGTGGCGCTGGTCCCGATCGTCCCTGCCGCCATTCTCTTCGATCTGGCCGTGGGCGATCCTGCGGTTCGTCCCGGACCCCAGACCGGGTACGACGCCTGTTCCGCTGCCGACTCGGGACCGACCCCAGAGGGCAACGTAGGAGCCGGAGCCGGAGCCACGGTCGGCAAGCTGCTGGGGCATGAGTACGCCATGAAAGGCGGCCTGGGCACCGCATCCATCCAGGCCGGCGACCTCACAGTAGCCGCTCTGGCGGCGGTGAATGCTGTAGGTGACGTGGTAGACCCAAGAACCGGATCCATCCTCGCCGGAGCCCGTGCCAAAGACGGACAGGGCTTCGCCGACACAGCAAGCTTGCTGCGAAGTGGTCCACCGACGCTGAGGCGGGGAGGCTTTGGCGAAAACACGACCTTGGTGGTGGTGGCAACCAACGCCGCCTTCGACAAGTCCGGCATGACCAAGATTGCGCAGATGGCACATGACGGCCTTGCGCGTTGCATCAACCCCGTGCACATGCCCTTCGACGGAGACACGGTCTTCGCCCTCTCCACCGAAGCCCTGACCGGTGCCGACCTGGGACAGGTCGGAGCCCTGGCAGCGGAAGTCACTGCCCGAGCCATCGTCCGAGCCGTCTTGCAGGCAACAGGCATTCCCGGGTATCCCTCCCACTCCAGCGCGCCCGAAGAAGCATCCTCATAAAAGCGCTCCAGGATTTCTGGTAGAATAAACCCCTCGGTGGGGACGTAGCTCAGTCTGGAAGAGCACCTGAATCGCACTCAGGAGGTCAAGGGTTCGAGCCCCTTCGTCTCCACCAATCTATCTCCTATTCTATCAATGGTTTAGAAGGTCAAGATTAATTTCTTTGCTTCCTAGTCCAGGACAAGGCTAACAAATGGCAAACAATCTAGTGTGTCTGCTTACCCCCTGGGGGCAACTACACTCGGGGATTCTTCCTCATCTGTAGTGTCCAGGCCAGACAGGGACAGATCCCTTCAAGACCCCGTGGCATTGCCACGTGCGATTTGTCAGGATCGTTCCCAGTTCATCTCGGAAGGTCTTGCAGGTCAGGGCCTCTTGGCCCGGGGATATTCAGTCGCTGCCGACTCATCGGCGTCAGACCAAAATCCTCCGCGAACTTCAAGAACAGGGTCCCAAAGTTCTTCTCGATGGTCACGTAAGGGTTCTTCCGAACGACGCCACGGTTATCGGTAATGGTGAAGCCCTGCCCGGCGAGTTCTTCTTGTGCCTCGCTCCAGAGTCCATAGCAAGAGCACATCCCAAGGAATGGCCCCAAGTACAGCGGTTCTAGTAGGCCGTCAGGAAGCAGGTGCCGAGCCGTTTGTTCGCCGAATCGTCTTCCCTCCTCTGACATCCAGTCAGGAAACTCGAGCCAATCCGGCAAGGCCTTTTCAGATCTTGCGGCAGGCCGCTCGTATTGCCGCCGCCCTTTCTTCCCCCGGTTGCCCTCTACAATCTTGAGGCAACTCGGCTTGGGTTTTCGACCTCTCATTTTCCATCTCCCTTGTTACCGCCTGTGATTTTTTTCACAAAAAGTCGGTCGCGGCTGTGAAGCCACCGGGTGGTCTACAAGTCTTTATTCCTAGAGATTTCGCCTCCCCCCCTCGGTGGTGGCCTACTCGCAGGAGGCGCCCGACCCGGCTCTGCCGGAGGGTGAGTATTTGGTGAAATTATACGTTCTTCCTCTGTCGCTCTAGTGCAATCCTTCTTGCGTGATGGTCTCCCGACCGTTGTAGGCGGGCACCAGCAGAAGAAGACCACGCAAACTGGCACGCCACGGCGCTGTAGCCACCGCCTACCGGACTTTCTGTTCACCCAGGGGCGCCACTGGAACTCGCTGCTGGACGGCAACCAGATGCTCAGCGAGGAGCTGGGCGGCGAGCTCATTGCCGCGATCGTTCCAGTGGGTGTCCTCCGGAATGTAGAGGACCTCGTGTCTGCTGATGTCCCGAAAGTCAGGCAGAAGGTCGAGGTGGAGAATCCCGGCCGCGTCCAGGAACTCACGCAGGCGCCGCTGCGGCCGACCGAGGTCGTAATCTGCGTCGCTCTGGTTCAGTGAGGCCAGTATCTCAGCCCGCAGCTGCGGGTTCACCTGAAACTCGTCCGGGATCAGCATCACCACCAGCTTCGCGCCCGTCTCTTCTACCTGTCGATTGAGCTCCCCCAGGATTCCCGTCACCCAGGCGAATTGCCCTTCAAACAGGGCGCAGTCGCGAAGACAGACCTGGATACGCTCCGTCTCGACGCGCATGAACTGATCATGGCCGAGCCACCCCTTCTCTGGGGTCTGGTAATGATCATCAAGCGCAAACCCACCCTTCGATTCTCGGAGCATCTCGGTTTGGTTGCCTGGTGCGGCCTCGGCTCGTGTCGAGAGGTAACGGGCCACGTTGCGCGCCAGGCGAGCCGCAAAGGAGTACTGGAGGATCGTACTGTGGCCGAGAGTTAGAGGATAGTCCTCGTAGAAGTCGTTTTCCACGAACAGGGCCAGCACCACGAACTGTGCCCCCAAGTGGGCACCTTCGATCAGCCACAGGCGCTCTTCCACCTTGAGGCTGGCGGCCGCAATGCCCAGGTTCAGCACCTCGACGTCAACGAGCGACCTCGCGGAGAGCAACTCTTCCAGGTGTGCCGGCCAGAGGCTTCGATAGGAAACCCCTCCGGAATCGAAGGCGAAGGAATCTCCCAGGACAACGATCCGAAGCGTCTCCGGCTCTCGTTGCGGCGAGTACTCTCTGGTCCGAAACCCCTTGGAGTTGGAGACGAAACCCGCGTATTTCCAGTTGGGGCGGAACCCCAGCATAGTGCGCTCGAACAGCGCCTCCACCGTCTCAACGTCCTCATAGGTTGACTCCAGGCTGCTCACGGTCAAAAGTGCGCGAACGGATCGACTGAGCATGGCCGCGACGCGAAGGCCGATTTCGGAGACCAGAAACGCGAAGATGATGGAGCCCAAGACGAGCAACAGTCGTCGACGGGCCTTCATCTGCATTGCCTCCACCCGGCTTGGACCAAGTCCAAAGCTATCGAGCCCGAACGTGTTCTACAAAGTCTCCTCACGAATGGAATGCGAAGGCAGCACGGCGATCCCGACACTATTGACCTGTCGACTCCTCGGTGGACGGACATCCCCAACTCGACGGAGACGGGCATTCCGCCCCGCCCAATTGATAGGAATAGTTGCTTTCTGGGGGGCAGTCTATTGGGGAGCGAAAAGAGAGTCAAGAGAGCATGGTTGTGGGATGGGAAGCGAGCAACGAGCGGACCGGACCGTGTTGAAACGCTTGTGGGCTCTTCAGTGGGTGCGAAAATACGCAGGGTGGGGCGAAAAGAGAGATTGCCACCTTCTTTGAGGCGATTGCCAACCTCAAACACCGAACCATTGTCATGATCATGTACGCCACGGGCCTGCGTGTCTCCGAGACGCTTCATCTGGCACTAGAGGATGTGGACTCGTGCCGAATGGTCTTGCGGGTCCAACAGGGAAAAGGCAGGAAAGATCGCTATGTTCCGATCTCCCCCACTCTGCTGGAAGCTTTGCAAGGCCACCGTGTGGTCTCCAGTTCCGTTTTCAGAGAGATTTGCCCTCCCCCCCCGGCGGTGTTGCCTACTCGGCGCTAAGAAGGCGCCTGGCCTGAGAACACAGAGATAGTTGGACCGACCGAGGGCGGCCAACAGGCAATTGCGGATACCGCAACCGGCGTCCGCCTGGGTGGGAGCTATCAGTGAACGACAGCTGCTTTGTGTTGAGTTGTATCAGCCCAGATCTGGCCGTACAAAAAGTGTCAGAATAGATTGCCCCGAACGACCGCTCCCGCCTGAGGCTGTGTGAAAAGTCATTCATGATTTCGGATTTGAAATTTTGACTTCATAGGATCGCGTGTAAGCCACGATCTCCGTCGTAGGAAGGGTAAAGAGACCCCTAAATCAAAGAGGTTTTGGACTTTTCACACACCCTCGCCTAGAAGCGGACATTCAAGTTTCCCGCGGAAACGTCGAATGAACTGCCAAAAGCGGTCATTGGCCGGTGCCCGCGATTATGTCCGAATCGCGCCACATCGAAAGTGCTGACAACCAAACCTCCATCGCACTCGATCCTTGTCCGCACCTCCGATAGAGTCCTGGCGTTATACGTCCAAGTGATTTGTAACCTACTGGACAACCTTCTCGGAGCTGCTTGGCCGACCCTCTGGGATGAGCGAGGGAGCGGGACACGGACCTCGCAGTGCTCCACGAGTTCCCGTACTCGGTTCAGGGTCTTGCTCAATGTCGTGATTCACCGCTGGCCGCCGCGAATCTAGAAGTCAATCGGCAAGATCCAGGTAGCTCCGTGGGCAGTTTCGTCGGCTCCACGAATCGAGAAGGATCTAACTTGACCATTCGAATCTCCTCGACTCATCTCAGCTGAACTTCGGCTCCCTCGATTTGACTGGGATAGGTGGCGGAGAGCCATCTCAGATCAACCGTCCCGAAAAGTTGCTGCACAGCAATAGGCGAAGTAGATTCCAGTCGGAGATAACCACCAGTTTGATTCCGGGTCGCAGGAATGAGCGATGATAACGTCTGGGAGACTCGGCCTCCCGCCGGGAGGACCACCTCGACATCCCCTGTCAGAAGACCACTTCCAGAAAAAGCTTGTAGCTGAATCTTGGCCACCTCCGTCGACTCTGATGCGCGACGGCAAGGATCTTGATGCGACCATCGAAGCGGTAAACCAGATTGAACGGATACTGATTGGGGAAGACATAGAGGCGACGGCCCGAACGGACCTTCTGGCCATCTTTCGGGTGCCTCCATTACAGCTTGAACGGCCTCCTCGAGGACGAGTAGGAAGCCGCGAGCAGCCTGGGGACTGCGTTCTGCATACCACACCCGCGCGCCCTTCGCCTCCGCCAAAGCGAGAGGGTGCCACAGGGGCTCATTCGAATCCACTGAAAAGCTGCTTCCGAACCTCAGACCAAGGGACGAGTTCGACTGTGCCGGCCTCGATCTCTTCGGCCCGACGATTGATCTCAGCCTCCCAGGCTTCCTCCGCGTCGGGGTCGACGCGGGTTTCGAGGCTCTCGATCAAGGCACCCGCTATCCTGGCACGATCCTTCTCATCAAGATTGAGAGCCTGCTCCAGCACTTTTTCAGCAGTGGTACTCATACCAAGAGTATACCAATCGAAGCTCGAGTCGCAGAACGGCTTGTTAGGCGTCCTCGTTCGAAAGCTTCAACGCCTTTTCGTGAAGATCGTACGCCTGCCGCAAATACAGAGAATCTCGTCCATCGATCAGGCAGTACCTACGGGCGCGAGATGATTGTACCGTCAAGGCGCGCAACGTCTTCTTGACGGGGTGCAGAATATCATGGCAGCGCTGCATGACAAGGAGATCCAAGGCTTGCAAACTCTGGAATAGTTCCTGCCCACCTAGACCGTTACCGCCAAATCGAATTCTCCTCAGAAGCCTTCGCCGTCCTTAACCAACGCCACCGTCAATTGCTTAACCGCCGCTTCGTCGCCACGCACAACAAGATCGCGGTCGATCCCTATAGGGTTCTGCCCACGTTTCTTGTAGGGAGGTGTCTCGTACACGGCGCGCTCTATTTCCTTAGGCAAGTAAAGCTGCGTGACATGACTGGTCCAGGCCAATTCTTCGATTATGGTTCTCAAGTGAATGTGTGCAAGACGCCCCGGATACCAACCCGGGAAGATTGTCGTGAACTCGACTTTTCCGTCGTCGCTGGAAACCTGATGTCCCCGCAGGAACGATGTCCCACGCATATCAAGGGGCTCGCCTGTTAGTTGCAGCGATTCTATATCGAAGAATTCGTTCTTGACGCCGGAATAGAGACCCGACGCATCCGAGTGCCAGAAGTCGACAGCTGCACCGTTGAGGGGCTTACACCAATAATCGTCCATAATATTCAAGATAAGGCGCACCGGGACTCCCGGCCGGTCTTCGCGAACATCCGATCTGAGCTGGCTACTAGGCGCCAGGTATGGCCCCTCAGTCTGCCGAAGTGTCGGCCGACACTTGTTACTAGCTAGTTCCCATCCCAAGGACTTTAAATAGCTGAAAATGAAGGAGTAAGGTGGGGATGTGGCCTCCCTTTTTTGTCAGACCTCTTTGTTAATCTTTTGGTGCGAACAAATTGAAAACAAAGAAGTTAACTCGAAAAAGGAGGCCCAACGTTGCGCCAGAAAACGGAAGAACGACTCCCCCTTTGCCACATTTTCCCCGACCACCAAATGGCCCGGGAACTGGAAAAGATCTCCGAGATCCTGGACCACAATCCCCGGATCTCGGCCTTAGTTTTACAGGATCTATGTGACACTTCCAATCCGCAGAAAGGCGCCAGCGGACTCAGTGCCGAGTTTGTCCTACGAGCGACCCTCGTCAAACAGCTGCACGGCTTCAGCTACGAGCAGCTGGCCTTTCACCTACTCGACTCCCAGAGCTTCCGCAGTTTTGTGCGTCACCCCCTGGGCTGGATGCCGAATAGGTCCACCCTGCAGCGCAATATCTCGAAGATCTCTGAAGCCAGCTGGAAAGAGATCAATACCGTCTTGGTGGGCTGGGCCGCTCAGAAGGGACTGGAAAAGGGCCAGCGCATCCGCCTCGATTCGACCGCCGTCGAGAGCGACATTCATCATCCGACCGACAGTGCCCTGCTCGACGATGCGGTGCGCACGGTGAGCCGGCTTCTGGGACAGCTCAAGGAGCGACAAGGCGCGCTCGAAGCCGAAGGCCAGGCGTCGACGGCGGTGGTCTTTACCAACCACAGCCGACGAGCCAAGCGGCGGGCTTTTCAGATCGCCAACGGCCGAGGAGCCAAACGCCAGCGCGCCTATCGCGATCTGTTGAAGGTCGCCCGCAAAACCTACGGCTACGGCCTCACGGCCTTGCAAGCCGATTTGCCGGCCGCCGACCTGCTGACCGTGGCGCTGCTGGTCTCCTTGGAGCATTACCTGAAGCTGATGGCCCGGGTCATCGATCAAACGGAGCGACGCGTCCTGCGCGGCGAGACCGTGCCCGCCGCCGAGAAGGTCTTTTCGATTTTTGAAGAGCATACGGACATCATCAAAAAAGGCCAGCGCGAACCGACCTATGGGCACAAGATCTTTCTGACCGGCGGTCGCTCGTCGCTGATCTTGAACTGTGAAGTCCTGGCTGGAAACCCGGCCGATGTGGGTCAGCTCCAACCCTTGCTCGGAGCCCATCGAGAGGTCTACGGTCGCTATCCGCGTCAGATGGCGGCGGACCGGGGCTTTTACAGCCAAGCCAATTTGACCTGGGCCAAAGGGGAGGGCATCCAGGATGCCGCCTTTGATCGCAAGGGAAGTCTGCCGATCAGCGAGATGGTGCGCTCCAGCTGGCTTTACAAACAGTTGAGACGTTTTCGCGCCGGCATTGAGGGTTGTATCTCGTGGCTCAAGCGCGTCTTCGGGCTGGACCGCTGCACCTGGAAAGGCTGGGAGCACTTCCAGCAGTACGTGCAGGCTTCCGTGGTCAGCTACAACCTGCTCGTTCTGGCCCGTTTGCTTCCCTGAGACCGTTGCAGCCTCTTGGAACCCAAAACGCTCGGAGCTGCGGCCGCAGTGTCTGCAAAATCCAGCTCCGTCATCCTCCTGCTGGCGAAAAAGGGTCCACCGGGCACAAAGTGGTCTTTGCCCGCTGCCTATGGTATATTAAGTATCTTAGAATCAGCTAATTAACAAAGCTTAAAAGTCAATTCTGGGATGGGAACTAGCTAGGCATCGCGAGTTCGGTTGAGCTCGCTGCCAGGGCTCTCCCATCAAGCGACGCGGCACCCGCAACCATCGCGCCACCGACGCTCGAAAGGAACTGTCTTCTGTGCATAGTCTGCCTTCCTCTGAGATTTTGAAGAATCCGTAACCAGAACCTAACATACTTCCGTGCGGCCTGTATCAACCATCTACTAAGACTTTCAGCGGAAGTGCGACCGAACTATCCTGGCCGGGTGTGGCAGGTCACTTGGACGTATCACTCGACGTTCCCCGTACGACCTGAACGTCCGCTTTTAGGCGAGGCTGTGTGATAACTCGATATTCAGCCTCAGCGGCCTGATCAGACCGCATCAGACGACTTGCCTTAGGATTTGATCGGGCTTTGGTTTGGGCAGGGACAGCCAGGGTTCGAGATTGTTCAGCCTTCAGATGAAGTTGAAGTCGTTCTGATTTGCTGGGTTTAAGGATTATAAGAGGGCTTATTAGGCTCGGATCGCCTCGATCAGCGGTTTCGTGCCTACCAAGTTCATCATTCGTCTCAGGTTGTAGGCCAGCACGTGCAAGCTCATCTCGGTATTCACCCGTTCCAGGGTTTTCGTCAGGAAGTGAGTCGATCCCATCCAGGCTTTCAGAGTCCCGAACGGATGTTCCACCGTCGCTCGACGGGCTCTCATCGCCTCGGGGTGAGCAGCCAATCGTACTTGCGCTCGGTCCAGCACCTCTTCATGCTCCCAACGACTCATCTTGCGGTAAACGCCTGAAGTGCACTGCGCCCTGATGGGGCAGGATCGGCACTTGTAGGTCCAGTAGACACGAAGGGTCCGCCCTTTATCCTGGGCGTTCATGTGCCACACCAGGCGCTCACCTGCCGGGCATTCATATTCGTCGTCTTCAGCGACATAGCGAAAGGCGTCTCGCCCGAACTGGCCTTTGGCCCGGTTGCCTGAGGTCTGTGGCTTGGGGACGTAGGCTGTGATTCCGGCTTGCTCGCAGGCCTGGATCTCCTCACTGCGGTAATAACCACGATCCGCCACCACGCGGAGTTCCTCCACCTCCAGGTCGGACTTGGCTTGTTTTGCCATCTTGGCCAGCTGGCGCCGGTCATTGCCTACATTGCTGACCTCATGCGCGACGATCAGGTGGTGATCGGTATCCACGGCCGCTTGCACGTTGTAGCCCACCAGGGCACTTCCCCGGTGATTCATCGACCGGGCGTCCGGATCCGTCAGGGAGATCTGCTTGCCCGGTGCCTTCAGCCTCCGGGCCTCGACTTCTTTGAGCCGCACCATCTCCTTCTTCAGAGCCGCGATCTTGTCCTCCAATCGCTGGGTCTTCTCCTCGGCCACTTCCTGGCGGTCGGCCTCGGCCAACTGCTGCAGGTAACGCTCGATCGTCGCATCCACTTGGGCGAGGCGCCGCTTCATCTTGGCCCGGGTGAAGTTCCGATAGGTGTTGTTGACCGCCTTGAACTTGCTGCCGTCGATGGCCACCCAAGCGTTGGCAAAGAGGTTGAGGTTGCGGCACACCAGGACGAACTGCCGGCACACCTGACGAATGGCTGTCCCATTGTCCTTGCGAAAGTCGGCGATGGTCTTGAAGTCCGGCGCCAGGCGCCCGGTCAGCCACATCAGTTCCACATTGCGCTGGGCTTCACGTTCCAGCCGGCGACTGGACTGCACGCGGTTCAGATAACCGTACACAAATAGCTTCAGCAGGGTGGCTGGATGGTAGGCCGGCCGACCGGTGTCCTGGGGCTGCGTCCGAAAACCGAGCCCAGAGAGGTCCAACTCGTCGATGAAGACATCGATCACGCGGACCGCGCTTTCCTCGGACACGTAATCGTCCAGGCGTTCGGGGAATAAGGTGGCTTGGGAGCGACTCTCACCCTGGATGAATTCCGTCATCGCTTGTCCTTCCGTGGGAAAGCCAGATTATATCTGGCCCATCCGACTCCGGTGCGACCGCTTTCCCGGTTACTTCCCCTATATCCGGGTAGTTGCTCTTTGGCGAGAGTCGCGGGTTTCAAACGCGATCGGTCGTAGTCGGGGGTGGGTGGCCACGAGTGCGGAGTTTTCACACAGTCTCAGGCGAAAGCGGCCGGTCAGGGGCGATCTACTCAGACATTGTTCGCGGTCAGATCTGGGCTACTACAGCCAGCCCGAGGTTCAACCCGCCGCCCAACCACCCAAGAAATAGGATGGCTAAAACACCCTTTTTAAACCGTCCCTCGACACCCTTGATTTTTCAGGGATACTTTTCTACGCCAGCTATTCTGTTGAATTGCCTTTGCCCTCCTCCGCTTTCCGGCGTCGTCTCCTTTGGTTATGATCAATCTGCCGTTGAGTGCGTTTCCCAAAGGTTGTTGGGCGCCTGATCTTCAGCGTTAGCCCAGTGAACATGAGTGCCGAGCAGAGACTATCCTCCTGGTGGAACCGGAACTGGAAATGGGCTGTGCCCACAGGGTGCGTTACCCTTTTTGCCATTTTCGCAGCATTTGTTGCTGTGATTCTTGTGTTTGTTTTCGCAGCAATGCGTTCGAACGATGTCTACCGCACCGCAGCGGAGCGAGCAAAGAACAGCGCCGAACTCTTGTCGGTGATTGGTGAACCGATCGAAATGGGCTGGTTCGTTAGGGGCAGTATCAGTGTGACTGGGGCTTCCGGCGAGGCCGATTTGGCCATTCCGGTTTCCGGGCCGATGGGTAGCTGCAGTATCTACGCGGTTGCCAAGAAGACCGCCGGGAGGTGGGAGTACGAGATTCTTGAAGCCGAATGTGAGAATGAACCCGAGCGAATCAACCTCCTTCCGGCGGAGGCGGAGGTGTTGGATTCCTCGTAGTTCCGAGGAGCGCATTGGAGCCGGAGACGTAGCCTACCAAGGCCCTGGCGCTCAGGCCCATCGTTTGTATTGCTCTCTTGCCGCAGGGTTCAGTCATGTTCCGACCATCACGGGATTCGATTGGGCGTCCTTGGACTGAGCCAAACTATCTGCCCGCAGGGTAGGGAACCAATCATTTCGCCGGGGGTCTCGCGGGTTGTCGAGGGTTAGATCGGTTCCCCTCTAGTCTAGCCCGCATTTCTCATCGCCGGTCTACTACGTCGCCGCAATCATCCGCCCTGGCTGTGTTTCGCTCGGTCGGCCTCCTCGACGTACTGTACAAGTACGACTGCGGAGGCCTCGGTCGCAAGCCTTGCCAGGACGGCCCTTGCGACGCCTCGCTACGACAGGCGATGAGAAATGCGGGCTGGGGATTCGCCTTGGAAGGCCAAGCCATCTCCCATTTTCAGGAAACACCTGAT
Organism: Acidobacteriota bacterium; assembly: GCA_965218775.1. Lineage (GTDB taxonomy): Bacteria > Acidobacteriota > UBA6911 > RPQK01 > JAJDTT01 > CAUZIZ01. The sequence goes on from CBDCLS010000006.1 coordinate 166,683, forward strand.
GAAGCCTGAGCATTGGCAGCAGATCGAGAAACTGTGTCACGCCGCTCTCGAGCGCGAGGAGAGCCAGCGGGTGCCATTCCTCCAAGAAGCCTGTGGTGGGGATGGAGATCTGCACCGGGAAGTCGAACACCTTCAAGCACAGAAGACAAAAGCAGAGAAGTTCCTAGAATCACCAGCACTCGAACTAGAGGCGAAAGCGATGGCCCAGCATCGGGTCGACACTCTGGTAGGAAGGGAGATCGGGTGTCCTGCCTCTTCCTGGCACCGAGGGCGCCAGGACCTCTTCTTCTCCCCCGATCGGCAGTGGGTCGGTTTCTATGCGGACGGCCGAATCGATTTGTGCAACAACGCTTCGCTGACCATTATGGTCGAACGAATCGGGTCAGGATACTCGAACCATGGATGAACTCGTTGGTCTCGCGTCCAAGACTACTCCCACGCATCCGGAAAGACTACTGCGATGGTTGTCTCTTTTTTCCGGAGCCTGGAGTCTGGCCTCAATCTCACCACTTCTGGGACAGCTTGAAGACGGGTTGAGAATCGGACTCCAGAAACAGCTTCTCGTGGACGATCATGTGATCGATAGCCACACCAATCTGCGACGCACGCTGGGGCGGGTAGTAAAGGCCAGGGATGGCAGCCCCCTCCTGATCCCAGACCGGCCATGGGAGGAACCAGAAGCCTTCGGCTACTACGGTTCGGTTCTCCACGATCAGGGAAGGTTCCGCATGTGGTACCGGGCAGATATCCGTGAAGGATCCCGCATGCTGGCCTATGCCGAATCAGTTGACGGCCTCGACTGGATCAAGCCGAAGCTGGGAATCGTCGAGTTCGAGGGGAGCAAGGATAACAACCTCCTGGCACGCTATCTGGGCTACAGCTTCACTTGTTTTCGAGACGCCCGTGAAACCGATCCAGCTCACCGGTACAAGGCCTGCTATGGCCATGATCGGAAGGCCCGCGCTGCTCTGGCTCACTCCCGTGACGGGATTCACTGGATTCCCTACAACTCGGGCGAGCCGGTGGTCGCCCGAGCGGCGGACACCTATAACCAGGTTCTCTGGGATGAGGCAGCGGGGCTGTATCGCCTGTATACCCGAACCGACTACGGAGAGAACTGGGAGGTACGGGGCAATCGGAGCGAGACCAATCCCGATCTGAAGGCGAATCCGACCGGGTGGACCCGTGGCCGCAGCTGGAAGTTCGATCGCGAGGGTGATCAGGAATGCAGGCGCAGGCAGGTCTACAGCCTGACCAGTACCATCTACGAGGGCGTCCACTTTGCCTTCATGCAAGTGTACGAATGGCCTGAAGACATGAGCGAGGGACCCATCGACCTTCACAGAAGGCACGAGCGGGATGTCATCAATTCCTACCTGGCTACCAGTCGAGACGGTGAGAGCTGGGATCTCGGTTGGATCTACGCTGGGGATCCGATTGTTCCCCGCGGACCCGCCGGAGCCTTCGACAAAGATCTGATCTTCACCATGTCTCAGTTTCTTACCCACGAGGGTCGCCACTGGATTTACTACACGGGGATCAATGAGCGCCACTGGATTCGGGGCCGTCAGGCGGCAATCGGCCTGGCTCATCTGCGACTGGATGGGTTCGTTGCTCTGGAGGCAGGAGAGAAGACCGGTGTCTTGACCACCAAGCCCTTCCGTTTGGAGGGCACCGGTCTGCGTGTCAACTTGGATGCCAGATCAGGCGAGTGCCGAGTTGAGGGTCTGGACCAGGACGGGAAGACGATCTCCGGTTTCGGTCTGAGCGATGCCGTGGTGAATCGCAACCTGGACGACACCGATCTGCGAATCAGCTGGAAGCAGCACGACCTTGCATCCATCCGGGGACAGACGATTCGGCTCAGATTTCACCTACGTAGTGCTCGCCTCTATGCATTCCGGCTGACCTCGTGAGCAGGGCTAAGGACAGTGCGATTGAAGTAGATCAAGTGGTGCCCTGCTGGAGCGAGACGGAGCTGAGGAAAGGTACCGATGACCCAGAGGAAGCTCCGTAACTGCGAGAAAATAGTCAGTGTGGTGTGTCGTATGAGCTGCAGCCAGGCGAACAGGCAAGCATGACACGATACCCCATACAGCGTTGATCTACACAGTGGCTCCCGACAGCGAGGGAACCCTGGTGACGGGGTGGGGCATATTCCTGGTAATTGACAACCCCCTCTGAGCCCAACAACATTTCTGGGTAGAGGAGCGGCCTTCTTTCGTTTGAGAGAGTGCGACGCTGGCGGAGCTGATCGTAGAGGGTCAGGACCGACGGGTTTGTCTCGGTTCAGGCTGGGTCTCACGGGAGCGAGCTGGTGACCAGGCCGCTGCTTTTCGCAGGGGAGAACCTGATCCTCCACTTCAGCGGCCGGCGGCATTCCGGTTAGAAGCTGAAGAGATAGGTCAGCTTGGTGATTAGGGCCCGATCGAGGACGTCTCCTTCAGGAGACCGCTGCTCGTTGTAAACCAGGAACAAATCACTCATCGGCCTGTGGATCAAGTTAAAACGGATGTTGCTGGCAACTAGACCTTCGCGGCTACTGTACTGAACCAACGCATTAAGGAACATATTCGTGGTAAAGGAGTAAGCCACACGCGTGCTCACCAGTTCGGTGCTGAAGTCGCGGCTGGGGAAACTCAAATCGGCGTGATCCCAGAAGATATCTAGTCCAAATTGAGGGCTGGGTGAAATTCCCAGACCCACACCGTAAGAGGTTTTTTCACCATTGTAAAACTCTCCGTCGCTCCAATTGATTGACGCACTGATCATCCGTCTGCGATCACTGGCGAAGGATGCGGTGGTCTCCTCGAACTGATAATCACCCGGATCGAGAATCTCGTCGAGGATTTCATCCTCTTCGCCCAGGCGCTCGAAGGTGGACCGGCGGCCCACAGAGAAAAAACTGGTGTCGTTGAACTGGATTGAGAAGCGACCGTTCACCTCTCGGGTCTCAAGCGTATTGTGATCGTCCGTGATGTAGTTCACGTCAACACTTGGCCGGAACTCTCGCACCCAGGGAATGCGACCCTCGGGCCGGGGTGTCAAGCTGAACTGCCCGCTGTTTTTCCGCATGGCTTCGCCGACACCCTTCTCCCGATCAAAACCGCCGCGCTGCACGAAACCCACTTCGGCATTGAAGTTTTCCTCAACAGAAATGTGCGAGGCCTCCACATCAAATAAACGATCTCTCCAGGCGACCCGGAAAAATCCAGCCATATCTTTGTCCACGATTCCCGGCGTATCCGTGTTGAGAACGTAGGAGGAGAGATCCAGGTTGTTAAAGAATCTGAAATTCGCGTCCGCACCGTAAGTGCGGTTGAACTGGCCGCTACCCTGGTGCTTGTTGACAAGCAGCACACCGATATCAGAGCCTCGAAAAACATCACGGCGCAGGCGGGTCACGGTGAAGTTCGTTGATGGCGTCTCCTGAAAATCGTCCGTTTGCATGGAAATGATGCCCACACGATACCGGCCCGCCCGACCGGTCAGGCGGGCGCCGCCCAGGATCGGAATCAGATCACCATCCTCGGAAACTCCGATGCGCCTGCTGAAGAAGGGAATCAGGTCATTGCGGGGCCGAAAAAGGCTGGAACGGCCGGTCCGACGCCTTCCTGAAAATCCTCGAAATCCAGGGTTGCCAAACTCAAAGATCTCCCGGTTCTCCAGAAAGAATTCACGTTTTTCCGGAAAGAAGAGACTAAAGCGGGTGAAGTTGATCTGAGCGTCGTCGGCTTCAACCTGGGAAAACTCCGTGTTAGCGGTCAAATCCAGTGTCAGACCCGACGTCACTCCATATTTAATGTCGAATCCTGCATCGGGCATGAAGTCCACATCGTCCTCTTCCCGGCGCAGGACGGGAGCGGACACATACGGTTTGATATAGAGGTTGCGGCCCTGCTGGATGCCGTCGATCCCCTCCAGCGTTCCTGCCATGGAGACGCGGTATAGAAAGTGAGGACGCGGGATGGGTGCCCAATACGTGCGCTCGTTTTTGCGCCGGATGCTGCGGTAAAAATTGACGCCCCACACTTGGCTTTCCCCACGGCGGAAGCGCAGCGTCTTGAAGGGTATGGCAAATTCCGCTTGCCAGCCTCGGTCGGTAACCTTGGCCTTGACGTAAAAAACGGCGTCCCAATCCCGATTGAAGCTGAGACCATCTCCCCCTACTTGTATGTCACGCTTGGCTCCTTTGGGATTGGTCCCGAAGGCAAAACCGTTCCGATCGTCATTGAAAGTATCGAGGACGACCTGAAAGTAGTCGCCGCTCGAGCCGGAAAAATCACGGGCCATGTCCTGGACGATGACTCCCTTCTTACCTTCTGAGTCAAAACAGTAGACACCGACGTACAGGTTCTGACGATCAAAGAGAAGCCGCACCTCCGTCGGTTCACTCGCCGGTTTCCCGGAATAGGGTTCGCTCTGAGTAAAATCCTTGGCGAGCCCGGCTCGATTCCACTGGGGCTCATCCAGCGCACCATCGATGACGATCGATTTCTCTTCGATGTAGGCCGCTGTGATTTTCTTGTCCTTGTAAGCCGTGGCGAAATCGACCTGGGCGCCCAGGCGGGTGCAGGATGCGAGAAAAAGAATGATAAGTAGGACATGGACCATCAATCGGTGCTTCATTTTCCCTGAGTATACTCAATCTTGAGAACTCCCTTTCGGACTCTGTGCCGGCAGCGTTACAAGAGGGCCTCTTCCTTTGACGTATTACAGTTTCAGCGTGGAAGAACGTTTGGAGGGATGGACTGGGCCGTTAGGGTGTTGAGGAAAGGGCTGCTACTGTTCCCAATCCTCGTTTGCACGTTTCCTTCCGCAGAGGGGAAATCAATCGTCGTCCTCGGCACCAAGAACTCAAGCAGCTGGTGCCGACGGCCAAGGGCGTAAAAGGCTGTTTCGGGACTCCCCGCTGAGAGGGAAAAGGGCGGTCTAGAGAAAAGCTTACTTTATTGAGATTCCAGGACTGTTAAGCGAATGTTCCTTGCGGCTCAGCGTCGCTCGTCGAACCTGGAGAGACCCGCTTCGCGCGCCGCGTGAAAGGCCCCGATGAGTTCCCGCTGGCGTGGCCGGCGGTCGATCTCGCTGTACCTGTCTTTCGACGGGGGAGCACCCACCTGATAGAGGGGGCGATACTGATCCATTATGTTGACGTAAGTATCAGCAGAGATTTCACGGCCCAACCATTCGAAGATTGCCTTCGCCTCCTCTTCCCCACCGGGCATGACCAGGTGTCGCACAAGTAGACCGCGGCGCGCCAGCCCGTCAGGACCAAACCGAAGGGGACCCACCTGGCGTTGCATCTCTCGAATCGCTTCCCGCGCCCGCTCGGGATAATCCTTGGCTTTGAGGAGACGGCGGGCATTCTCCCGAGTCCAAAACTTAAAGTCTGGCATGTAAATGTCCACCAAGCCTTCCATGAGCCTTAACGACGCAAGAGCATCATAGGCGCTCGTGTTGTAGACGATCGGCAGCCGCAGGCCGCGGGACACGGCAGCAGCGATGGCCTCGATGATCTGAGGCACCACGTGCTCGGGTGTGACTAGGTTGATGTTGTGGCACCCCCGTCCCTGCAGTTCGAGCATGAAATCGGCGATCTCATCGGCGCTGCATTCGCGGCCAGCCTTCTGCTGTGAAATGTCCCAGTTTTGACAGAACACGCATCGCAGATTGCAAAGACCGAAGAAGATCGTTCCGGAGCCGTTCCAACCGCGGAGGCAATCCTCTTCACCGAAGTGTGGAAACGCACTCGAGACAACGGCGTAACGGCCAGTGTGACAAACCCGTGCCTTGTTCTCGAGCCGATTCACGTGGCAATTGCGCGGACAGGCGCAACAGTCCTCAAGCTCGGCGAGAGCTTCCTGGACCCGCGATTCCAGTCGGCCACGCCGATACAGCTCGATGTAACAGGGCTCGTATTCGTCGAGTCGATCCTCGGAATCGAGCCTGGGAGTACAGTGGGACATCGTAGTCAAGACTAGCAGTCAGACCAGATTAACATCAATCGAGAACGCTTCTTCAAGATTAGCCCTGGTAGCTTCAAGACACGTTGTGCCCGGCTGGATTGCTGACGCGAACCTACAGAGTGTCTTGCAATGAGGTTACCGAGTGGCCGTTAAGCAACGTCAAGCGGATCTGTCGGAGGGCGTATTACGTCTCGGAATCCCCTGGCCCACATTCACTCGACAATGCCCACCGGGGGAAGCAGGGAGATCTCCTACCGGGGCCAGATTGAACACCGCCAGCGCCACGAACAAGCCCGCCATACTCGATGCAAAGAAGGGAAAAGCCACCTGGATGGTGGTGGGAAGACTTGCTCGGGGCGGGCCACTGCCTCCCAGCGCGAGATGGATAAGGGCTGCGGTCATGAAGGCAAAGAGAACGGTTCTGGCCACCTTCAGGAATCCCAGTCTGCCACCGAACTTACGCTCACCTCGACGCAACTGCGTCCAGGCGCGCCGGCAGTAGCCGAGTGTGCTTACGAAGACAACCGCTCCCAGCGTCGTTAAGAGGATGGCCCAATTGTCGGGAATCAGGGTCCAGGACTGGACCGCTGGCGGTGGAGCCTCCTTTCCACACAGATAGGCAAACACCGCCTCGACAATTTCCTCGGCCCGGTGCAAACCGGCGTTGATCAGCACTACCGCTCCGAGTTGGAGGTTAGGAGCCAGGATGATGGCGCTGTTGGCACCCCAGATGTTGCCCCCGTGGCGAAGCACAGATGTGTCCTCGGGCCCGATCTCCCATCCCATGTTGTAACCAGTCGTTTCTTGGGAGAGCTTGGCCGACGCGATGAGCTGCGCAAACGGGTGGTCGTCGTCGAGCAGGGCGATCATGTATTGGGACAGATCCGAAGCGCTGGCCTTCACGGCCGAGGAGCCGAGCCAACCCCGGTAGCGTGAAGGACTCACGCGGACCTTACCCCAGCGCAGCTCATGTAGGGGGGCCAGGCCGTGGCTACGCGCTTTCTCCAGATCCAGCGTGGCTCCCTGCATCCCCAGGGGCAGGAAGATCCGCTCCCGCATGAACACAGGAAAAGGTGTTCCGCTAACCGATTCGACGACTGCCGCCAGCAGAACGTAGTTGCTGTTGGCATACACGAAGTAACCACCTGGCCTCTGATCGAGCCGGGCTCCTTGAAGTCTCAGGACGGCTCCTCTCAGGTCCAGGTCACCGGGCATGCCGCAGCAAGGCAGGAGCCGGTCGGCCTGACGGGTGAGACCGCTGCGGTGGGCGAGGAGATTCCCAATCGTGGTGGTTGCAAGAAGGGGGCTCGCCGCCTCCAGCTCGGGGAGGTAGCGCCTCACCGGTGATGCCAGCTCGATCTGTCCCTCTGCCTGAAGCAGGAGAATGGCCAAGGCCGTCAGGGACTTGCTTAGCGAAGCAAGCTCCACAGGAGTGTCAACGGTCATGGTCTTTGCAGTGGAGAGGTCCCGGACACCAAATCCCTGAGAATAGAAGACCTGACCCGAATGCACGATCGACAATGCCAGTCCTGGGATCTGATTGAGTTCCATCTCCTCCCGGATGTGCCTCTCAATCAGGCCAATCCCCTGCTCAGGAAGTGCTGTCACAGAAGTGACTAACGCCTGCAGCAGGAGCAGGAGCGCCAATGTGTGCCTTTTCAGGAAGGGCCGAGGTCGGAGCATCAGGCTTGCCAAAAACTCGGGATGCAGGAGACTCTTTAGCAGTGGGAGACAACACTGCCAGGACCTACGGGAGACCTTTTCACGTTCCATATCCTGACTATCATGGCTGCTACGTTTAACAGGCTGCTTACTGGATGAGTCCTTACCCTCGGTCGACTAGAGTTCAGCTTCAACCTAGGGTAAGGCTTAGCCCCAGTCAACATCGAATTGGGTGAGAAGTTCGGTGGGAGACAATCTAGAGATGTGATAGATGTGATAAGAAAAGCTCTAAGAACGAGTGACTGAAGTGGGTCGAACAATACTCTTTCGACACCTTGTTCGGGATCGCACTCCAACGGTCACCGACAGGGGAGTTTCACCCACCGTATGGAAGCTAAGAATGGATCCATCTGTTCATCGAATTAACATATACGATGCCGACCTGCTGGGTCGAACGCTTGATTATGGCCTGACGTGTGTTTCCCACTGCCACACTCGCCCGTCGTCAGGATCAATGACCTCGCCGACAAAGCTCATCGCGACTTTCTCCAGCACTCGCGTCGAGGCGTTTGTCTCTGGCAGCGTATGGGCTATTACCCGTTTGATCGCGGTGTAGCCGGTTGCCAGCTCTATGAGTTTACGCGCCATCGAGGTCGCATATCCCTTCCCCTCGAAGTCGGGGTAGGTGAAATAGGCGATCTCGACCGTTCCGTCTTCGGTCGGTGGACCCTTGAATGCACAGGAGCCGACGACCTCCCGCGTGTGAGTGTCTACGACCAGGTATCCATCCCATCTTAGCTCGTCAACGCTGACAGGAATGGCTGACAGCGTTCGTCCGACCAACCGGTGTACGAGGTCGGCGACCCGCACCCAGTTCTCCTCGACGAGTGCCTCCATGTAAGCTGGTTCATTTTCGAGCGATTCCTCAATCGCCGGATCAAGCCTGATCAGCTGCACGTCTTTCCACGGCACGTGAGTCTTTCGAGGCATAGCATCCATTGAATCCAGGCCCTGTCTAGAGCGTTGTCCACTGAGCCGTGACAGTGCCCTTGTCGGATTCTACTCTTCCCGCGCCTACTACGGATTCTTCCTACGTTATCCAGCTCGAATGTTACGGATTATGGATGGCCTGAAATGTAGCACCCGGAAAAAGACCAGTCCACTTCTACGCCGCATGAGCTGCGGTGGACCCTGCCTTCGTTTGAGAGAGTGACGCCGCATCACGGCTCCGTATGGTAGCTGAGAATGGTCGCATCTATCTTTCGGATTAATATATAAACCATCCCCCTGAGATTGCCCTTCCAAATCCAAAGATCTAGTATTCGCTAGATAGGCTCCCTGCAGTCTGGAGACCGTGTTGATAGGCCAGACCATCTCCCACTACAAGATCACGTCGAAGTTGGGCGAAGGCGGTATGGGTGAGGTCTATCGCGCCACCGACACGAAGCTCAACCGCGATGTAGCCCTGAAAGTCCTGCCTGAAGCCTTTGCCACAGATCGTGAACGCATGGTCCGTTTCTCTCGTGAGGCCCAGGTACTGGCGTCGTTGAATCACCCCAACATCGCCTCCATCTACGGTCTGGAGGATTCCGACGACAAGCACGCCTTAGTTCTCGAATTGGTGGAAGGGGAAACACTGGCTGAGCGTGTCGGCAGAGGTGCTATTCCCCTGGAGGAGAGCCTGAAGATCGCCCTTCAGATGGCAGAAGCCCTGGAGGCTGCCCACGAGAAAGGCATCATCCACCGCGATCTCAAACCGGCTAATGTGAAGATCACACCTGAAGGCGTCGTGAAGGTGCTGGACTTCGGACTGGCCAAGGCTCTGGAAGACCAGATCCCTGATGCTGATCTGACGCATTCGCCGACACGAACGGACCAGATGACCAACGTTGGCGTGATCATGGGAACCGCCGCCTACATGAGTCCGGAGCAGGCCCGGGGTAAGCCCGTAGACAAGAGGGCAGACATCTGGGCCTTCGGTTGCGTCCTCTACGAGTGCTTGGCGGGGAGGCAGGTCTTTGGGGGGGACACAGTCACCGATATCATTGCGGCCATTCTCAAAGGTGAGCCAGACTGGGACGCACTGCCCGAACAGACGTCTTGGAGAATGCGGGATCTCTTGAGGCGATGCCTTCAGAAAAATCTTCGGGACCGTCTTCGCGACATCGGCGATGCTGGAATCGAAGTTAGAGAAGCACTAGGTGAGCCTGTTGGTGGCACCCCTCTGAGGGTTGCAGCACCCCCTCCCTGGTCGTCTTGGCAGCGAGTCCTTCCATGGGTCTTGGTTGGCGGCATGGCAATGGTCATCTTGGCCTGGGCACTGATTGATTCTGATGAGGTACCTGAACAGTCACAGAGGTCCCACCTTCTTATCTCTCCACCGGAGACGCTATCCCAAGTTAGGCATCCTTCTATTTCGCCCGATGGAAAGCAGATTGTCTTTGGCGGCCTCGACGACAATCGCGAGTGGTCCCTTTGGGTACGCAGGATGGATTCCCCAATCGCCGAGAGGCTACAAGGCACGCGTGGAGTTCATGTACGTGGCGGATATTTCTGGTCTCCAGACTCCCGCTTCGTCGGATTTTTCGCGGGTGGCAGCCTAAAGAGGATCGAGGTGTCAGGCGGACCTTCTGTGTCCCTTGCTGATGCTCCTTTTGGCTGGTCAGGGACCTGGAACCGCGAGGGGACGATTATCTTTGACTCCTTCCCCCCGGCTGCGAGGCCACTCTACCGTGTTTCTGCGGCCGGAGGTGAGGCGACACCCATCACCACACTCGACCAATCACGTCAGGAAGTTCGTCACGGATCCCCCTACTTCCTACCAGATGGTCGCCACTTTCTTTATGCGGCCGGCATGGAAGAAACGGCAGCAATCTACCTGGGATCTGTTGACTCTAAGGAACGCAAGTTCCTGGTCAACGCCTCTTTTTCTAAGCTGGCCTTTGCGCCACCTGGTTATTTGATCTTCATGCGCGACGAGACACTCATGGCCCAACGCTTTGACGTCATTCAGTTGGAAGTGTCAGGCGAACCTTTTCCCATCGCCGAAGTGCCTTCCTTTTCCGTTTCAGACAACGGCATCTTGGTATTTACGGCAGGTGATCCAACCACCACCAGCCTTGCCTGGCATGATCGATCGGGAAAGCTACTCGGGAGCGTAAACGAAGCCGGAGGCTACAGCCAAATCGTTCTCTCCCCGGATCAAGAGCGGGTAGCCGTAGAAAGAAGGTCGACAGGGCTGGCTGAAGGACCCCTTTTTTTCGCAGACATCTGGCTACTCGAGCTTTCGAGTGGCATTTTTTCTCGTTTCACGTTTCATCCGGACCGAGAGGCTGATCCCATCTGGTCCCCGGATGGAAAACGAGTAGCGTTCGCTTCCTATCGGAATGGCCTGGCAGGCCTTTTCCAGAAGAGCTTCGGTGGCAGTGAAGTGGAAGAACTGTTCAGATCGGAGGAGGCCTACTTCCCCGAGGCCTGGTCCAAGGACGGAGACATCATCCTCTTCTCCTGGAACCCTGAGTCGGGGAATTCGGTGTATGCCTTGCGCCTGGGCGAAGATGAAGAACCGAGGCTCCTACTTGAGGACCGTTTTCACAAAGACGAGTTTCATGTCTCTCCAGACCAGAGATGGATTTCATACAATTCCGACCAAACCGGGAGATCGGAAGTCTACGTCGCTTCCTTCCCAGACTTTTCCGAGACCCAGCAGGTATCCAGGGACGGTGGCTGTCAGGCCCTTTGGAGAGGAGACGGTAAAGAGCTCTTCTACCTTCAGCTCGACGGCAAAATGATGTCGGTAGAAGTAAAGGTCGGTTCCACACTGGAGACTGGCATCTCAAAGGTCCTGTTTCAGACAGGTGTCAACGTGCACTTCGGGTTCGATCAATACTGCGTCACCGGCGACGGCCAGAGATTTCTGCTTATTGAACCGGTGGAAGGGGATGCCGAGCCCATCCACGTCGTCCTCAACTGGTTCGAGGAACTCAAGCGCCTGGCGTCGACGGGGGAGTGAAACCAGGCTCCGTATGGTGGGTAGAATCGATCCAATACGCTGTTAAGTTATGCTATAAACTTCACAAAGGAAATCATTCTTGAGCGTCAAGCCTCGTACTGCCACAGTTTCTTGGGTAACAAACCTCCAAGAAGGGCCAGCTGGTGGGATCCGGGTTGGAAGACAGCTCCAAATGGGAACTGGAGAGGAGGATTGGGGGGGAGGATTGTGGCGGAGGAAGGGGAAGGGGAATCTCTGGGGCAGAGAGTGGGATCTCTTGGAGGATTGAGCCTGGAAAGAGCTGGGGTACTCATGCTGTACCATGTTGGTGCGGAAGCTCTGGATCGCTCCTCCCAGAACGATGGTCACTTGCAGCATATGGGTCCAACGGCATGACGGAGTTGAATCGTAGAGGTTTTCTCTCCCTCACTGGACTTGCAACAGCGCTTCAGCGCCCGGGTGTGGCTGCTGAATCGGAGGACGGAATCGGGGAGGAATACTCACTGACTCTCTGTCCCTGGACGATCGAAAACCCACGCCACGACCATCAGCTTATCTTCCCCATGAGCGACGGGAGCCTCCTGCTGGTCTGGTGTGAATACTACGTTCGCAAACCGTCACGAATTGCGCCGGTCTCACCCCAATCCTACTTCCTTCGGGACAACTCGCCCTGTCGAATCTCAGGGAAGCTTTCCAGGGGCGGGGGCAGAAGCTGGAGTGGCAAGATCACGCTCCAGGAGAACTTCGGCCGGCACAATGTTAAGCATCCCAATCTGCTGAGGCTGTCTTCCGGTGAGATCCTTTTCACCTTTACGGTCCGTGATATGACGAAGCGCGATCTACGGATCTACCTGAAGAGATCCAGCGACGAGTGCGAGACCTGGACGGAACCGGTGCAGATTTCGCCCCCGGGAGGTATCTTTTTCACGAACGCGGACCACATCCTCAGACACAGTTCGGGCCGCATCATTCAGCCGTTGCACCATTGGGATCCGGTCCAATACGAGAAGGCGCACTATCTGGCCTTTTGTCTCTACTCCGACGATGAGGGACACGCCTGGCATTCCAGCAGAAAGAAAATCGATCTCACCGACCGTGGTGCGGAAGAACCAGGCGTGGTTGAGCTAGAGAATGGCTCCCTGTTGGCAATGTTGAGGAACAGGCTGGGTCGGGTCTACCGCTCGATCTCGACCGATCGCGGAGAGACGTGGTCCGACGCCGAACCAACCGAACTGCCTGCGCCGGCATCGGCGAACTGCATCAAGCGCATCCCGAAGACCGGCGACTTGCTGTTTATCTGGAACAATTCCGAGCCTTACTACCTGACCCGACCAGGATCGAAGCAAACCAACCGTCCCCGCCACCCCTTGAGCGCTGCGATTTCCCGCGACGAAGGCCAGACCTGGCAAGACATCAAGAACATTGAACATCACACGGGTCACGACCTGTCCTGCCCTTCCCTCGCGTTCGTGGGTGACGAAGCCCTGGTGGCCTACTACAAACGCCCGGAAAACCCGACTCCAGGTACCGACGTGGTATTGAAGATCTTCAAGACGGATTGGTTCTACAGCGGATAGAGGTGAAGTGCTGGGCGTTCCGAAGGGGGAGTGTATGAGTCCTGAAAAAGGAGGTGTGAATCGGCGAGCCTTTCTGTCCGCTTCAGGAGCGGCTGCGGCCTCGGTTCGCTTTCCTGTGCAGGCTGCGGCCCAGAAAACTGGGGTTGTATATCAGACCCAGGATCATGATGCAGGGGAGCTTCACCTGGATACTGTGTGCCCCTGGACAGCCGAGAACCCCCGCCACGACCATCAGCAGATCCTACCCTTGAGTGAGGATCGACTGCTGTTAGTGTGGTCCGAGTACTACGTGGCAAAGCCGTCCCGAATCTACCGCACGGCCTACGCCACATCCCGCACCGGTGACGCGGAGCCCTGCCGCATTTCGGCTCGAGTCTCGAGAGACCGCGGACGGTCCTGGAGCGGCAAGATCACGATTCAAGAGAACTTCGGGGCGGACAATGTCAAGCACCCGAACCTGTTGCGTCTGCCCTCGGGAGAGATCCTCTTCACCTTCACGGTGCGCGATATGGCAAGGCGCGACTTGAGGATCTTTATGAAGCGTTCCAAAGACGACTGCGAAACCTGGAGCAGACCGGTACAAATCTCCCCGCCCGGAGGAGTTTACTTCACCAACGCCGACCACAGTTTGCGGCACAGTTCAGGACGTCTCATCCTGCCCTGCCACTGGGGAGAGTTCTACGGCCCAGGAGACCACTACAAAGCCTTCTGTCTCTACTCGGATGACGAGGGCGAGACCTGGCAGATCAGCCGCAAGAAAATCGATCTCCCCAGGCGTGGTGCGGAGGAACCCGCCGTGGTCGAGCTGCAGGATGGCTCACTGCTAGCGATGATGCGAACCACTCTGGGGAAGGTCTACCGCTCGGTTTCGAGCGATCGCGGTGAGACCTGGTCCGATGCCGAGCCGACCGAGCTGCCCTCGCCCTCGTCGGCCAACTGCATCAAGCGCATTCCCAAGACAGGCGATCTAGTATTCATCTGGAACAACTCGACACCCTTCGCGCTTTCCCAATCCGGTTCGACCAGCTACCACCATCCTCGCGATCCGCTCACAGCGGCGATCTCCAAGGACGAAGGCCGGACCTGGACCCACTTCAAGGACATCGAGCGCCGACAGGGGTACACGAGTGGATACCCGTCGCTGACGTTCGTGGGCAACGAAGCGCTGGTGACCTACTACCACGCCTCGCGCTCCATGTCGCGCGACACCGAGCTGAGGCTGAAAATCCTCCATGTGAACTGGTTCTATTCTTGATCGACCTCCTGATTGGTGTCGTCCCGCTCTCCATGGATGACGACCACTCAGCCATCCGTACGAGGAAAACGCGATGAATGGGAAAACCCAAATGGCCTTCACGACCGTCCTGCTCATGCTAGCTGGACACCTCTCGGTGAGGGGCGAAGACAAGCGGCCTTTTGAGCTTATCGTCGCTCCGGCAACCCTGGAAAACCCCCGCAACGACCACCAACTCATATTCAAGATGAAGGATGGGCGGCTTCTCTTGGCGTGGTCCGAGTATTACGTGAATAGGCCTTCACGTATCGCCCGCACCGCCTACTCCGGGAAGGGGGGAAACCCCGTCCTGGATTCGCGCCGAATCTCGGCCCGGATATCGGAGGATAAGGGCAGGACCTGGAGCAACAGATTCGTCCTCCAGGTCGATCGATACCCCACCAACGTGAGAGGGGGAGGGGGTCTTCTGCGTCTACCCTTAGATGAGATCCTCTTTTTCTACGGCATCATGTACTCCACGAAGGACATGAGGATCTACATGAAGCGCTCTTCGGATGAGTGCGAGACCTGGAGCGAACCGGTGCAGATCTCCACCCGGCCCGGAATCAACTGGATCGGCCACGACCGAGTGCTTCGGTTGAGCTCGGGCAGAATCCTCGTACCCACCTGGTGGAGCCCCTTCAAGGGTCTTGGAGATCACTATGAGAGCTTTTGCTACCACTCGGATGACGAAGGCAAGACCTGGAAGGAGGGGCAAAGAGTGGATGTGGAGGAGCCCCGAGAAATAGAACTTACCAGAAGCGCGAATGGAGCGATGGAGCCCTCCATCGTGGAGCTGAAGGACGGTTCCCTCCTGATGGTTCTCAGGACCAATCTGGGGAAGGTCTACCAGGCCTACTCCCAGGACCAGGGAGACTCTTGGAGCGAGGCCGAGCCCACCCGGCTCGACGCCCCTGCCGCCGAGCATCTCTTGATGCGGATACCGAAGACAGGAGACCTCCTCCTGGTCTGGAACCACACCAAGCCAACCATCAGCAATTCTCTTCCCAGAACACCCCTGACGTCCGCAATATCCAGAGATGAGGGAAAGACCTGGACCCACCTCAGGGACATCGAAACCCACGTGGGATACGACTGCGCCTACCCCGCCGTCACCTTCCTGGAGGACGAGGCCCTGATCACCTACTACTACGGCAACCGCGCGGACAACTCGGGTTGGTATTCAGTGAAGCTCAAGATCGTCCCCATCAGCTGGTTCTACCGAAAATAGTGCGTCACAGCGCACCAACAGTGCGCAGCCAAGAGCGGGACCGGCCACTGCCGTGTCGCCTGCCTGCCACACCAGCACGGGGCCGGGTTGCCCGTAGTAAAGTACGAATCGCATGTGCACTCGCTCGTGCTTGTGTTTCTCCACTGGTGCTGGGCCGTCACCAGGAGCGCCGATCGGATTTCCTCACTATCCCTTCTGCCCGGCATCCACAACTACATTGGTGTAGCGTTCCTGAGGGTCTGGTAGCTCCTTGTGGGCAGGAAGGAAGACGACGCGGGGCGATCAGGCGCTTGAGCGTCTGATCGCCGCTGGCACTAGGGAAAAGATCCGGAGAAACACGCACGAGGGAGGTTTTCTAGGGTACGGTAGAGGAATGATCGCTCCCGGGGCTTCTCGTCCCTCAGACGCCAATTCCTGGCGCCTGAGAGACACTCACGGACCGACACCCGGCACGGGCCGGTTGCTATTAAGCTTGAAGATCGGCTCGGTGGGGTGGGGGCAGGGAGAACAGTGAGAAGACAAGGCATGAGAAAGCCCACAGGAGCTACTGCGATGGCCGTCATGTTGGGAGTCTCCCTAATGGGCGGTGCGGTCCCGGCCAAAACCACCAGCGAATCGATGCCGGAACCGATCCAGAAGCTTCCGGTCCTGGGCTCGATCCAATGGCAGAACCAGCCTTTGCCCTTTGTGTCTGCCGGCCCCCGCGCGGGCATCAGCGGTTCGGGCATGGTCGTTCACGGCGGCAGGATCTACTTGATGGGTGGTTTCATTCCTGCCGGCGACGAAACAGAATCCACCAGCCGCAGGACATCTCACTGGACTCACCGATATGACCTCCCTACCGGGAAGTGGGAGCGCCTTGCCGATATGCCGGGCCGTCGTGAGTACACTCGGGCCATTGCGGCCGGGGACGCCATCTACGTCATGGGCGGCGGCTGCCAAGGAGTGGGCGCCGCTAGGCAATATGCTCCTTTTGCGGATTGCTTCCGGTTGGATCTCTCCCTGGATCCACCCGTATGGACAGAGCACAGCCAGCTCACCGTGGCCCGGACCCACATGGGGGCAGGTCTGATCGGGACCAATCTTCTGGTGGTGGCCGGTGGCAACGAATACAGTCGAGACGTGAAGGGCTACCACAAATCGACCATCCGGGACACGGTTGACGTCTTCGATCTATCCCAACCCGGTAGGGGATGGCAAAAGCGCGCTGGACTGCCCGGCGCGCGAGGTTGGGTGGCCTCCAGCGTCAGTGGGGGGCGGCTCTACGTGTTCGGGGGGCTTTCCTTCCTGGCCAGCAACTCGCAGATCCGCTTCAGGGACGGATTCCGATACGATGCAGAACAGGATAGGTGGGAATCCCGAGCCGCCTTTCCTCTTCCCATCTCAGGCTGGGAGGCAGCGACCCTCAACGAGAGGTTCATCATCACGGTCGGCGGCGTCCTCCTGGGAGAGGACCGACCCATCCAGGACGCCACCCCCGAGCTGGTGGAGCACACCTACTGGAATGACCTGTCCTTCGGCTACGATACCCGGGAAGACCGTTGGTACCGGCTCGGGGGCCCAATGCCTGGTGGGGGTGTGTTCAACGATCCCGGCGTTTGCATCCTGGGAGATATGATCTATGTCGTGGGTGCCGAGGGTCCGCGAGGCTCCCACTTCAACCACTTCCTGAAGGGACGGATTCTCCTGAAGACGGGGCCCTGATTCCGATGTAAAGAACCGCCCTATCCAGCCGAATAGGAAAAGAAGCCCAGTGCGAAGACTGGGCTCTTGTTTGGTTTGAGGAAGTTCGAGGTTCTTATTAAGGCTGCCCTGTGGTCGTCTCCTGTGAATGCTTTCCAAACAACTCGTACGCTCAGCAATATTGAACTTCTTTCAAGAGAGGGAGTTGGAGCTTCATTGGTGGACCGAAAAGCAACAACTCCAAGGCCGATACACGAGGAAAGACCTCAGGTAGCGAAGCATGGGGGGCCTCTCTTCCCCTATCGGCTTTGTTTCACAGACCTATTTCAATCGATCGAGCCGAAGGTAGGTCGTTTTCTAGAAAGGGTTATCTACCACTAGGTGACCCCGCAGTTTGGAAAGTATTGCTGGACCCTAGAGGAAAGGTAATCTCCCGCTTTCCAGTCAGATCAGGTTGCTCAGCGCCGGGACTGGCCAGGCGTCTTGCTCGCTGGCTTGATCTCGAACACCTTCTTGCGGTTGTTGTGCGAAACGCTGCGTATTGTCAGACGCAGACAGGACCCAGGCAGTTCTTAACCCGCATTTCTCATCGCCGGTCTACTACGTCGCCGCAATCATCCGCCCTGGCTGTGTTTCGCTCGGTCGGCCTCCTCTACGTACTGTACAAGTACGACTGCAGAGTCCTTGGTCGCAAGCCTTGCCACGACGGCCCTTGCGACGCCTCGCTACGACAGGCGATGAGAAATGCGGGCTAGAACCCCTGCCGCTGGAAAAACGGACGTAGGGCGTCATTGTATTCCCGGCCACCTTTCTGAAAAAAGCCCATGTAATAGAAAGGGACGGATCCCCGGCACACCATCTCGTCGGTCCACTGCGCACAGATCATTTGTTGTATGACGTTGTTCACGATACCGG
Source organism: Acidobacteriota bacterium (assembly GCA_965218775.1). Taxonomy (GTDB): domain Bacteria; phylum Acidobacteriota; class UBA6911; order RPQK01; family JAJDTT01; genus CAUZIZ01. Next base: position 184,981 of record CBDCLS010000006.1, read on the forward strand.
AGGTGGGACATATCCCTCCGGTATGTCCGAGGACTGCAATCACTCCCCCTGACTCGGGTGAAAAATTGTCGAATCCCGCATCCGCCACATCGATAAGACGCCCCGGTGGCAGGACTCCGTCGAGCGAACTCGGATCAATCGCTACGACATAAGCACCCTCCAACTGTTTTTCCATTGTAAGCTCGATCTCCTCACGATAGGCAGGCGAAATAGCGTTTACGAGCAGAACGTTCTGTTCTCTTGTCGCTTCCCAGTCACCCCGGGTCACGATCCTGGGCCCCGACGCCACGCCGCTCAATTCGCTGGCAAGCCCAGGGTGCTCGAGGCTTTTTACGAACCAGCGTCCCCCTTTTCGAGTCCGCCGCGCCATGGTGACGGCGACATGCCGGATCCGATGCATGTGTTCCTTTATTCTTCCAACGCGTTCTGTGAGGATACGCAGAATCTAAAAGGGTTATAGACAAATAACGGCCAGAGGCGATAAGCCGCCTGCTTCACAGGACAAGGCTGGCCGTTTGAGAAGTTTATTTGCCGCTTCAGTCCTGGATTCGTATTCTATTGTGCAGTGACGGTCAGTCGGGATCAGCCTCAGTCCTCTCGACGATGCTAGTTTCCCGATCCATGGCTCTCGACGAGAAAGCCTCGATAATCAACCTGTGGGAGTTCGAGTCCCCTTTCGCACCAATGAGATAAAGTACTCACCGGGCCTCCATAGTCCGCCGGTCCGCCAGCTCCCTCTCTTGGGCTCGGAACACGGATCGGGTGAGGTGAGTCTGGACATAGTGGACGTATCGCATCGCGAGGATTGCCATGAGCCATAAAGAATGAAACGAGGAGCACTGCCTCTGCTGGCACTGACCAGTCTGTTGCTCTCTTACTCGAGTCCTTCTGGGATCACTCATCCGTTCCGAATCGAGCTGACCTCCGATACCCAGGTATTCGTCGACGACTTCCTGATCGAGAGCATGGAAGGAGTCACGCGTACCCTGCAGGCACCTATCAAGGCGCGGGGGAATCCTGTTCTCGAGGCAGAGCGGCCCTGGGAAGGTGGTCTGGCTCTGGGAGGGGGCACTGTTCTCTTCGATGAAGAACAACAGCTTTTCAAGATGTGGTACAACGCTTTGCCTAATCAGGACCGTCCCCGGGTAGACGAATCTCTGTGTTACGCGATTTCGCAGGATGGGGTGTCCTGGGAGAGGCCCAACCTGGGCCTGGTGGAATTCAGGGGTTCCCGAGCCAACAACATTCTCCTGAAGGGGTCGAATTGGTATCACTGTGTCCTTAAGGACGATGCTGACCCAGACCCCGGTCGGCGCTACAAGCTTGCCTACTGGCAGATCAAGGACAAGAGCAAGTGCGGCCTCTGGGTTGCATTTTCCTCCGATGGGATCCGCTGGACCAGACATCCGGAAAACCCTGTGGTTCCGTGTTCGGCGACGGGAGACACGTTCACCGTGATGCAGGATCCCGGTTCCCGACGCTTCTTCCTGTACCACAAGTCCACGATCCGTCCCCTCCGGAAGGTCTCCCGACTGGTCAGTGACGACTTCATCCACTGGCGGGGCGACCGGCTAGTCCTCGAACCGGACGAGCGCGATGGGCCTGACACCGAGTTGTACAGTCTGGCCGCTTTTCCCTATGCAGGACAATACCTTGGCTTTCTCCGCATCTTTCACACCTACTCACAGCTCATGGACGTTCAACTCGTCTCCAGCCGCAATGGCCTCGACTGGAGCAGGAGTGCGCGCCGTAGTATCTTCCTGTCCCTGGGTTTCATGAAGAACGAGTATGGTGGACGAAGTTTTGATAGTGGGATGGTAGGGGCAATCGCACCTGTGGAGAAAGACGATCAGCTCTGGATCTACTATCCCGGGTTCGACAATCGGCACAATGCTCCCGCTTCTGAGCACAGGGGCAGGATTGGTCTGGCCAGACTCCGAGTCGATGGGTTTTGCTCCTTGGATGCAACGAGTCAAGGTCAGGTCCTCACCCGGCCCCTGACCTTTCAGGGTTCTTCCATGTTCGTCAATGCCCTCACCCGCTCGGTTCATCCGGAGGGTAGCTCAACCAAGCCCACCTGGAATGACCTGTTGACAAATGTCCCTGAAGGCCAGGGATCCGTTACTGTGGAAGTACAGGACGAAGGAGGCCAGCCCATCCCGGGCTACGAAGCCTCCAATTGTGAGCCCCTGCGCGGGGATCAGGTGAGGCTCCAGGTCCGGTGGGGGCGGGATGGTGATCTTGCCAAGCTCCGGGGTCGCGTAGTTCGGTTCAAGTTCGTGCTGAGCAATGCCAGTTTGTATTCCTTCAGAATCGGGGACTCGTGACCTCCCAGACAGGGGCCCAAATGAGGTCGGATCACAAACTTCGGCAACACGCCTCTGTAGGCGGAGCTTCAATCACTCGAATAGGGCTTCTCTTTCCCATGCAGGGTCCCACGGCTCAGGAGTTCCGGGCCTTCGCAACGGGGCTTGCTGATCGAGTCGAGCTCCACTTCTCGCGCACCGGCGGAGTTGACCAGCATGATCTGGATGCCGTTATAGAAACTGGACGAATCCAGCGCCTGCAAAGGGGTATTGAGTTGCTTCGGCCGTACCGGCCCCATGCCATCGCCATCGCCTGCACTTGTGCCAGCTTCGGGTACCCTTCCGGCGCCTGGACCCAGGTCACCGAGATGCGGCGGCGGGCAGGGGTACCCGTCACCTCCGCCACGGTGGCACTGGCCGCCGGGTGCAAAGCCGTCGGCGCCAGTCGTGTCGCTTTGGCGGCTCCCTACCCCGAAGAGATCACCGGCCTGCTGGTGGACTTCTTGGAGGAAGATGGTATCCAGGTTCTGGGCCATCGGACTCTGGGAATCCCTTCCGGAGAACAGGTCTCTCAGCTTCCGGAAGGGGACGTCTACGATTTCATCCTGGGAAGTGACCTTCCTACTGCCCAGGCGGTCCTGGTTCCCGATACGGCCCTGTTCACTCTGGAACACATCAGCCGTTTGGAGGATACCTTGGGCAAGTTCGTGCTGACGGCCAACCAATGCACTATGTGGCATGTGCTGCGGTTGGCCGGGTTGGGCTCGAACGCCCCTGCTTTCGGCCGGCTCATGGCCTATGATGAGGCCGAAAAACGCCGAGGAACACCCTGACCCAAAGGCGGTCGGACGGGAATGTCCCAGGAGGTAGCGAATGTCCCGATACATAGAGATCTCCCTGCTTCAGCGCAAAGTGCGAGCTTTTGCCAAACTGCAGGATGAGTCTGCTCCCAGGACATGCGAGGCCGTGTGGACGGCTCTGCCCCTCGAAGGACCCATCTTCCATGCCAAGCATGCCAACAATGAGGTGTACACCTTGGTGGAGTCCTTTGCTGCCAAGGAGCCTGGTCTGGAGAATGCCACCATCTTTCCTATTCCTGGAGACCTGGTCTACTTCTACTTTCCCCCTGAGCGGGTGGCGACCTTTGCGGCCGGCTTCGAGGGAATCCTGACAGAGGAGGTTTGCAACTCAGCGGTGAGGCGCGGGTTGATCGATCTGGCCCTCTTCTATGGGCGCGATAACTTCCTCTTCAGCTACCTGGGTCCCACTCCGGGAAATGTCTATGCCACTATTACGGAGGGCCTGGAGGAAATGGCACGAGCCTGCCACGATGTCTGGTATGCAGGGGCCAAAGGCGAGCGTCTTCGCCTTCGGGCCTTCGAGTCGTAGTGCTCCGGTACGCCAGGTTCGGTTGATGTCGGGGTGGCCCCGGTCAAGGCTCAGAAGTCCGTGCATTGCGAATGTCCGCGACTGCAGCGTCGGCTCGGAAGTCGACGATCTGCTTGCCGATGGCGATCGTTTGGGCCGCCGGCGCCAGCTCGATACCGTTGATGCGAAATTTCCCGGCCGCGATGCGCTCACGCATGCGCACGGCGTTCGGATCGACACTCATGAGGACCGCTGTCATCCCGAAATCGTCGTGGTAGCCCTCCGGATCCTGCTGGATGCCCTGGTCCTCCAGCCACTTGGCCACGTCCGGGTAATTGTAGTATTCCGCGACGTAGTGAACCCGACTCTTGCCGCCGGCCCACTTCTGGTTGAGGCGCTTGGCGACCGCCTTGAGACCAGCCTGATTGCCGCCGCTGTCGCCGATCAGCACGATGTGCGCGAAGCCATGCGTGCGGAACGACGCGCAGATCTCGCTGACCAGCCGCTCGTAAGTCTCCGTGGTCACGCTGACAGTCCCCGGATACTTCATGTGATCGGTGGGGGGATCGATGTCGCCCTCCGGCACGAACGGCACGATCGGCGCCACGAGAGCGTCGCCGAGTTTACGAGCGATGGCCTCCGTCGTTGCCCGTAGCACATATTGGTGCTTGCCGGTGGCGGTGTAGGGGCCGTTCTGCTCGACCCCGCCGGTGGCGATGATCACGGTATCTTTGCCAGCCCGCATCGCGTCGCGAATCTCCATCCAGATCATCTCCTCGATGAACACGGTGTCCGCGGCGCCAATCGGCCGCACGCCGTTCGGATCCGGAGTCATGGGGTCAGGCTTGGAGGCGAGGAGACCGACGAGAGAGGCGAGCGAGGCGAACACGATAGCTTTCGACATGCGGAAGTCCTTTCTTACCCGGTGAGCGGTTTCAAATAGTCGTAAGATCGTCGAGCGGCGTCCGCGGGAGACATGAACCCCGCGAACGCTTGGTGGATGGTCACGTACCCCCCGTACCCCACCTCTTGGAGAGCCGCGAACAAGGCGACCGCTGCCATGCTACCGAGGGCCAGCCCTAGTGCCCTGACACATAAATACTGCTATGTTTGTGGCGAGCGCGACGGGTCGAGTTCGCGAAACGACGACGAACACCATGCTTGGCCATAGTGGAGGAGGAGTGACAAAGAAATCGGCCCGTCCCGTCGCCACCCGTAGGGCAGATGGGGGTTGTGGCCGATCTCTGCGTTGGTCGTCGTCGAAGATGGCCAAGCATCGTCTTCCTCCTCCCGCCTTGATCTCGCCTCACAAGACCCATCTGCAAACATAGCAGTATTTATGTGTCAGGGCACTAGGCATCGTCGACGAGAAAATTGAGTCGGCACGGGACCTCCTGGTCCTCTAAGGATCTCAACCTTGCTAAGATGCCTTTCTAGTATTGCGACCTAGCGGTAGACTTTCAAGCCGTTCGAGAGCGGCGTTCCTCGCCGGCACCACGTGCGAGGTGCATGAGTCCAGAATTCGGAGAGCAACATGGCCAAATTAAAGATCAGCAACTTGGTGTACGAACCGCTGCCGGACCTCGCCGAGCTTGCCCGACGAATGGAGCTGGTGGCAGGACTCGGCTACGACGCTATCGAGCTGACGGTGACCCATCCGCTCGGTTTTTCTATCGACGACGTCATCTCCCTGAGCGAACGACACGAGTTGCCCGTCGTGTCGCTGCTCTCTGGCTGGTCCTACGGCGCCGAGGGGCTCTGCCTCTCCAGTCCCGATGCGAAGGTTCGTGATCAGGCGGTGGAGCGGCTCATTGGCTACGCCGGACAGGCCGCCCAGCTGGGCGCTGTCCTCGTCGTCGGTCTGATGCAGGGCCTGCGTAGCGACGAGCCGGATGAAGAGAAGGCGAACGACCGCATCGTCGACTGCTTCCGGCGCGTCTGCGATGCCACCGCTAATCTAGGTACGCCGATCGTGATCGAGCCGGTAAACCACCTGCAGGTGGGTTTCAACCACAGCGCCGACGAGGTCGTCCAGATCATCAAACGGGTCGGCTCGCCTGCTCTCACCTACATGCTGGATACGATCCACCTCAACATCGAGGAACGTGACGTCCTGGAGTGCATTCGGACGCATGGACCCAACGCCCGCCACTTCCATCTCTGTGAGACGAACGGTGGGCCCTTCAGCAGTGCGGGACTGGACTTCAAGGCGGTGTTGGCGGTGCTCGACGAGATCGCCTACGAGCACTATGTCTCGGTAAAAATCTACCGCAAGACGACATGGGACGAGTCGGCGCGCACGGCGATGGAATTCCTCCGGCCGCTTTTGGCTTAGCCCGGTCCCAAATCGCAACCGCTTACAAGACGGTTCCAGGTGAAGCTGATTCAACTCTTCCAGAGGATGAAGCCCTGCCGCCTGGTTTCGAGGAGCTGATTCAGCTTGTCAGAGCGGCAGCGGCTGCCACGCTCTTGGAGTTCATGCGACTGGTACTGGCTTCCTCCCAGGGTGAGGTACGGTTCGTCGAGGTAACGGAGGGACCTGAATTCCGGCGGGAACTGGAAACGGCAGCTCGGGATTTGCCCGCTGCCCCAGCTACTCTCTCAGTCAGACCAGAGAATTGATATCCACCAAGACATAGCCTAGTCTCCGTTCTCCTTTACCCTAAATCGGCCTATGCGTTTGCCCGAACTCCGTCGCAAGATCCGTACCAGAAGACCCATACCCGACAATCCACAGCATCCATAGGCCTTCGGACTAGCCTGCGGCTGCCTGGACGAGGAAAGGAACCAGGGAGATTGTCCCCGGTTGGGGATTTTTTCCCTGTTCTTGCTGGTGGAGTCTGAGAGTGGATTCAGGAAGTGGTGGATAGTCGGGCGAGATGCGATCGGCTCTGTGATGAAGGGGCCGAGAGCATGAAGGAGGAACTCGAAGAGCGACGGAGTGTAGACTAGCCAGAAGGGAGGTCCCATGATGGCACTGACACTCAGCTTAACCGAGTGGCAAAGTCCCGAAAAGGAGTATGGAGAATGAGGGGAGGACTGTTCTTGGTCTGTCTGGTTTCCATGGCCCTACCCCTCGCAGCGGGAGAGCAGCCCAGCTTCCTGGACATCGGCTCCCGGCTGGAGCTCTTCGTGGATGACTACCTGATCGATTCTCTGAAGGATGTGGAGCTGAAGCTTCACTCGCCCCTACCCAGGGAAGTAGCTCTCTCCTTTGCCGAGGTGCCCTGGGAGGGTACGGTATCCTTCTATCCCACGGTGATGAAGGATGGCTACCTCTACAGGGCCTACTATAGGGGTAAACCGGCCAGCACGCCCGACAGCAGTCAGGATGAAGTCACCTGTTACGCCGAGAGCCTCGACGGGATTCACTGGACGCGGCCCCGACTGGGCCTGTTCGAGGTCATGGGAACGAGGGAGAACAACGTCGTTCTAGACAACAGCTATGCTCCCATGCCCCTGGACTGGAGTCCCTTCATCGACACCCGCCCGGGAGTACCTCCCCAAGAGCGGTACAAGGCAATCGGAGGCCATTTCTACGATGCGGATCACCTGAAAGGGCGGGTCCCGGAGTCGATCCTTTCCGGCTATAGATTGGGCGGCTTGTTTGGATTCAAGTCAGGGGACGGCATTCATTGGGAGGCGATCGCCCAACAAGCCCTGATCACTCCCAGCCATTACCCCTTGGTCTGGGACAGCGGCGGAAACCATGCCTTCTGGTCCGAGGCAGAGGGGCGCTACGTGTGCTACTTGCGCGTTCATCGTAAGAGTGAGGCGTCAGAAAAGCGGAGGACCGGGAAGGGACGAGATACCATCCGCTGGATTGGCCGCACCACGTCTACAGATTTCCTCAGCTGGTCCCAGATCGAACCTCTGGATTTCGGTGACGCGCCGGATGAAGAGCTGTATACCAACGCCATCGTCCCCTACTTTCGCACTCCCCACATCTATCTGGGGTTTTCCAAGCGGATCGTACCGGAGCGGAAAGCTGTGGCCAAGCATCCTCTCCCGGGTGTTAGCGATGGCGTGTTCATGACCAGCCGGGACGGCGTCCATTTCCACCGTCACCTTGAAGCCTTCCTGCGACCAGGTCGCGACCAGAAAAACTGGACCGAGCGCAACAACGCCGTTGCGGTTGGCATCGTACCCACGGCTGCCGACGAACTTTCCCTCTACTGGATCGAAAACTACCGTCATCCTACCTGTCGGCTTCGCCGGGGTACACTCCGGTTGGACGGTTTCGTTTCCGCCCACGCCGGTTACAACGGTGGGGAACTGCTGACTCATCCCCTCCGGTTCAAGGGAGGTAACCTGGTGCTGAACTATGCTACGTCGGCAGCGGGCAGCATCCGCGTCGAAATCCAAGACGCGAATGGCCAAGCTATTTCCGGCTATGCTCTAGGGCAGAGCCCAGAACTTTACGGAGACCAGATCGAGCATGTTTTCCAGTGGCGAAACGGTTCCGATCTTTCCAGCCTGGTAGGACAGCTGGTTCGGCTGCGCTTCGTGATGAAAGATGCGGACTTATACTCATTGAGGTTCCGGTAGGAGTAGAGTCGCCAACTCGTCCGGGGCTCCTCCTCCTGTCGAACTGCGGAAACTACCTCCCCAATGCCAGAGAAAGTGCCCAGGCAGACAAGCCTGCCGGAAACACCGTCCCAGCCCATGAGACCCACCTGGGATATGGACCCAGGACCCGAGCACAAAAGGCCAGTCGTTGATCAGGTGCAGGAGGTTGAGGATTGCCCGTTGCGAAGATCAGAGCGGAAGTGATGAGATAGCTGCGATGCATCTCATTTCTCGGTCGGCACCAGCCGCTTGAGCTCTTCGAACCAGTTCAGGACGATGATCAGTTCTGTCCCCGTCTCTGCTCTCTGTTCGGCATCCTTGATCATCAAGAACCGCTGCCCGTCCGGAGAGATATCGTATCGTCGACCTCCACCAATGTTATCCTGCGGCCCCTGCGGCCCTTTGAACAGCGCTTCTGGAGTCCCTGCCCTGAAAGTGGGCTCGGTTTGGATGGGGACGACCATCATCGTCTGGTCATCGTTTTCCAGGTAAACTAGCTCTCGCCCCTGGGGTCCCCACGAAGGCTCTTGTCCACCATCCCTTGAAATCCTAAATTTCCCGTCCTCCACAGCGATCCGCTTGCCGTCGGGCGAAAGAATCGCTGCGCCACCGTTCGTTGTATTGAGTGATTGGTCACGAGGCAGCTGAACATATAGGCGCAAGGGGGTTGTTGGTTCCACCGAACGGACTGCATGCCGCGGCACGACTGGTGAAATCAGAAGAGCCACCGTCATCAGGCTAGCTACACCCCAAGGAGCCAGTTGCCGCCACGATCTCTCGGCCACCTCTGCGCGCACCTGAGACGGCCCAGTTACAGCCTCCTCGGTGGGTAGCCGCGAGTCTCCGATCTCATCCATCAGCTCTCCCAAATCCGTCCGCACCTCATGGAGGAGCTGGTAGCGGCGATCCGGGTCTTTGGCCAGCATCTTCCTCACCGTATGCTGAAGTACAGGAGGAACCTCATTCATGTACCGAGATAACGGGGGTGGATCTTCTGTGACGATGCTGCTGGAGGTATCCTCTGACTGCGCTTTCTTAAAAGGGTCTATGCCGGTGAGCATCTCGTAGAGCAGCACTCCGAAGGAGAAGATGTCTGACCTGGAATCCACCTCCTGGGCTCGGACCTGCTCTGGGGACATATAGGGGAGTGTGCCGAGTGTGGCACCTGTTGCGGTCAGGGTGGAGCTGACCGTTTCGTCGTGATTGGCCACACCTTCAGTCGGAACCAGCCGCTTGGCCAACCCAAAGTCCATCACCTTCACATGCCCTTCCAGCGTCAGCATGATGTTAGCTGGCTTCAGATCCCTGTGGACGATGTTTTGTTTGTGGGCGGCCTCCAGAGCCTCAGCTATCTGGAGGGCGATCTTCAGGCTCTCCTCCAGAGGTATGGCGCCGCCCTTGATACGCTCCGCCAGTGTCTCCCCTTCCACCAACTCCAACACCAATGCCTGCTTGTCTTCGGAGTCTTCCAGGCCGTAGATGGACGCAATATTGGGATGATTGAGCGACGCCAGTACCTGGGCTTCGCGGGAGAAACGGGCCATGCGCTTCCGATCTGCGGCAAAGGCATCGGGTAAGACCTTCAGGGCGACATCACGGTTGAGCTTGGTATCGGTGGCACGGTAGACCTCACCCATGCCGCCTTCACCGATCTTGGTGGTGATCTTGTAATGGGAGATCGTCTGGCCGATCATCGTATTCAATCCGTGGGCATGAGTTGTTTGAGTTCCTCAAACCAGTTGAGGACGACGTGGTACTCGGTCGGGCACGCATGCTGGATGAACACGAAGCGCTGGTCGTCCTGTGCGATGTCGTAGCTCAAAGGCGTAAAATCAAAAAGAGAACCCTTCCGGTAATTAAAGAGCAGTCTCGGAGCCTCCGCTTTAAGTGTTGGCTGCGTCTGGATGGAGACCGCCATCACCTTTTCCCCGTTCCGATAGAAAAGCTCCCTGCCACTGTGCGCCCATAGGGGCTGCATCCCTCCGGCTGTCGATATGGGCTCAATCCCCCCTCCTTCGGGGTAGGGTTTAACGTACACCTCCCCTCGGCCCGAGCGGATGGAGGTAAAGGCAATCCAGCGGCCGTCCGGCGAGAAGCTAGGCTGACTTTCCTCAAACTCGGTGGCAAGAAAGGGCGTCCGCTCACCTCCGAAGGGAAGCGTGAAGATGTCCCGGGTTGATGACCCAACCACGGCGGCAAACACCAATACACTACCGTCGGGGGACCAGGAGAAGGGTCTCTGCATATCCAAGATCGAGTCTCGTCCCATCTCCTTCGTGAGTCGCTCGGCCTTACCACTGCCGTCCGCTGCCATCCAAAAGAGACCGGGCTGACTGCCCCTCCTAGCGAATGCGACTCGAGTGCCATCTGGAGTCCAAATGGGAGCGCTACCAGTCGTCAACGGAGTCAAGATCCCGCGGGCTATTTCATAGATCCAGACCTCAGTGTCTGCGAATAATCCTCCCAGTGTCACAGCCAAACGTTGCCCATCGGGCGAAAAGCGAACGGACAAGAAGTCCCGCCGCATGTCCGTCACTAGCTGTTGCTCGCCCTGGCGATCTACCCAGACCAGTGTGTTCCCACTGCTTGCCGGATTCGGAGCATAGGCCAGCGTTCCGTTCTCCGATATGCTGTACGCCACCCTAACCCGGATTTCTCAAAGACAAGAAAAAGCAGTCAGCTCTATGTGATATAAAATCTTTGTTATCAGATACTTAATAATCACAAGGAGCTGACTACTATGACCACAGAGTGTATCGCTTCCAAGCTGGAGTTTCAAGAGCTAGAAGGGCGCCGAGTCGAGGCAGAATTCAATGGGGGGCAGATCACCTCAGACTCCGGGGGGTTGCTGTTACGGGAGGTGGAGAGCCGCTATGGGTTCATTAGCGGCTTGGCCGCCTGCTTTGGGGACCGGCGCGATCCTCGCTTCACCGAGTTCAGTGTGGAGGAACTGGTGGGGCAGCGGATTTACGGACTGGCCCTAGGCTATGAGGATGTCAACGATCATGAGGAGCTCCGGGCAGATCCGCTGATGGCGGTGTTGGTCGGCAAGGAAGATCCCTTGGGGAGGGATCGGCGAGCGGAAGCGGATCGAGGCAAGGCGTGTGCGGGCAAGAGCACCCTCAATCGTTTGGAGTTGTCCTCGGTGACGCAGGATAAATATCGCAAGACGCCGGTGGATGAAGCCGCGGTCGAAGCGTTTTTGGTGGAGCAGTTCATTCGGGTGCGAGGCGGGAAACCGAAGGAGTTGGTCTTGGACCTGGATGCGACGGATGATCCGCTGCACGGAGAACAGGAGGGTCGTTTCTACCATGGCTACTACCGGTGTTACTGCTACCTGCCGCTGTATGTGTTTTGCGAGGGGTATGTGCTGGGGGCCAAGCTGCGGGTGTCGAACCTGGATGGCTCCGAAGGAGCGGTCCAGGAGATGGAGCGGATGGTGGGACAACTGCGGGCGAAGTGGCCGAAGGTCCGCATTACTCTGCGGGCGGACAGCAGCTTTGCCCGCGAGGCGTTGATGAAATGGTGTGAGGAGCATCGAGTGGATTACGTCTTCGGTCTGGCCCGCAATCAGCGCTTAGAGGGGGCCCTGGAGTCCGAGTTGGAACAGGCCCAGGCACTGCAACAAGCCAACGGCAGCAGCGCCCGAGTCTACAAGGACTTTCGTTACCAGACGCGCAAAAGCTGGAGTCAAGAGCGGCGAGTGGTGGGCAAGGCCGAGTACACGGGTAAGGGATCCAATCCCCGCTTTGTCGTCACCTCGCTGGGAGCGAAGCGGTGGCCCGCCCAAAAGCTGTACGAGGAGCTGTACTGCGCGCGAGGGGAAGCGGAGAATCGGATTAAGGAGCAGCAGCTAGAGCTGTTTGCCGATCGGACCTCGACGCACCGCATGAAGAGCAATCAGCTGCGCCTGTGGTTTTCCTCGGTGGCTTACAATCTGCTGCACACGCTCAGGTGTGTCGCTTTGAAGGGGACCCAGTGGGCGAAGGCGCAATGCCAGACGATTCGCCTCAAACTGTTGAAGATAGGAGGCCAGATTCGGGTCAGTGTCCGAGGGGTGAGCTTGTCGCTGAGCGAGGGTTATCCTTACCAAACACTCTACGCCCAAACCTTGGCCCAGCTTCAACAGCTCGGCTGAGCGGAGGCAAACCGGAAATCCCAACCATCTGCAACTGAGGCGGCTGAGGTGTGTCTGAAAAACCGGTTTTCCGCCTTCAACATAGGTGTCACCAAGCTCTCGCACTCTACAGTGCCCTCAACTGAGACTTCGGCTCAAACCAGAGTCGAAAAATCGACTAAAATCAGCCTTTCTGCTTTCACTATGAGAAATCCGGGCTAAGGCCACCCCACAACCCCTCCAGCACCGGTGTGGAGTCTCCCATCACCTTGAGGGCTTCCAGATCGAAGGGGGCTACCAGCAGCTTTCCGTCCAAGGCGTAGATCAGGTGACCGGTAAGTGCATAGTTCGGGTACCGGCCACCCGGGATGAGCACCTTCTCCTCCCCCGTTTCCAGAGACAGCACATGTACGCCCTCTTCCCCACTGAATACCACTGCCTGACCCCCAGGTAGAATCTGGGGATCAAAACCGGCGACTCCGGTCAGTTTCTCGGGGGTGCCCCCTGCGTCTGAGACCCTCCAGAGTCCGGGCCTTTTCCCGAAAACGATCGTGCCATCCTGACCCCAACTGCCGCCCCGAGGGATCTCCACTTCGCAGAGCGTCTGGGCGGGTCCACCCAGCAAGGACACTTTCTTCAATGTTTGCTCATCCCAGTTAAAGAAGCCCACCCACTTTCCGTCGGGGGAAAAGAATGGACAGCAGGCACCTTCGGTGTGAGGGATCGGTTTGGGCTCCAGTTGATCCAGGGGACGCACGTACAACTGCCTGGTGCCCCCTCGGTTGACCGGGTAAACCAGCTGGGTCCCATCGGGTGAAAGTGCCAAGAGATAATCAAGAAGGCCGGCACCCTCAGGACGGACAACAGATAGCCGGGCGACGGCGGGCTGTGTGGGTTGGCTGTCGTAGGCTAGATTCCAAAGGAAAAAAGCAGCGGCGCTACCTACGACACCAATGATGCACCCCAGAATCGCCCATCGCAAACCTGAAGGGTCTGCCGACTCTTGCACTGTCGCTGGAAACGAAGCGGTTTCAACCTGAGTCTCGCCTGAGTCTGCGATGTCGCTAATGATCAGGTCTCCCAGATCTGTTCTCACATCATGGGCGAGTTGGTAGCGCCGGTCCGGCTCCTTGGCCAGCATCTTCCTCACCGTGTGCTGAAGGAGCACCGGAGTGTTGTCCAGATGTCTGGTGACAGCGGCGGGGACTTCCTTGAGGATGGCATTCGCCGTCTCCACAGGGGTGTCTTTCTTGAACGGATGAACCCCTGTAAGCATTTCGTAGAACACCACTCCAAAAGAGAAGATGTCGGAACGGGGATCTACCTTCTGGCCTTGTACCTGTTCCGGTGACATATAGGGCAGTGTGCCCATCGTGGCCCCTGCTGCTGTCAGGCTGCTGCTCAGGGTGTTTTCCTGATTGTCCGGTCCCCCTGCTGGAGTCAGCCGTTTGGCCAAGCCGAAATCCATCACCTTCACGTGCCCTTCCGGCGTGAGCATGATGTTGGCGGGCTTCAGATCCCTGTGGACGATGTTCTGCTTGTGGGCTGCCTCCAGGGCCTCGGCGATCTCTGTGGCCTTCTGGAGGGCATCCTTCAACTCCAGCGGACCGTTGGCCAGCCGATCCTTCAGGGACTGGCCTGCTATGTACTCCATCGAGATAAAGGACTGATCCCCGTCTTCCCCCACCTCATGGATGTGGCAGACGTAGGGGTGATCCAGAGCAGCCGCCGATCTTGCCTCCCGCAGAAAGCGTTTCTGGGCCGCTTCGTCCTGCTGCATTTCCTGGGAGGGGAATTTGAGGGCGACCTTGCGATCGAGGGGGCCGGTGTCCTGGGCCAGATAGACCTCACCCATACCGCCTTCGCCGAGTTTCTCCAGGATGCGATAGTGGGAGATGGTTTGGCCGATCAAAGGCGTCTCCAGGATACAGAGGAGTCTATCTACCGAATACTAGAGCCTTGGGTCTGGAAGGGCAATCTCGAAGGATGGCTTATGTACTAATCGGAAAGATAGACGGGCCACAAAGCGATCCGAGGGAATTACGCGAAACCTCTTAGATTCTCTGCTGGTCTAAGCATGCGGAATGAGGGTCGAGAGGAGGAGCCAGGGGACAGAGCCAGCACTACTACGCGATTACTGATCTGCTGGACTTCATCGACGAAGGGGGTAGATTGGGAGAGTCTGATTTGAACCAACACAGTTACTTCAACATCCGTATTAGTAGAATCCAACCAGAGAGGAAAGGGGGAACAATGCTCCTAATCTCCCCATCCACAGCGGCCTTGGTTTTGGCCGTGTTGACTGTGTTCGGCAATTCTGCGGGTGGTTTTCATCACGACCAGAAAAAGGTATTCGCGCTGCAAATGCACTCTTCTCTGCTACCACGGGATCGAGTTTGGCATGGAACGATTGAGTCGGTGCAGAGGTTGGGCAAAATGGGCTCGACGCCTCAACTCAGGCTTAGGGTTCGTCTGGGAAATCGTCAACCATCTGAACGGCTTGGACGAGAGACAGTGATAGTCCAACTTGGCTCTTATACTGACTGGTCTACCTTGCCAGATCTGAGAAGGGGAACCTTCGTGGTGGTTGATGGACTCAAGGTGGTGAAAGACCGTCGCGTCGTCATCTTCGCCTTTCATATAAGAAGGGTTGGGAAGTGTTGAGACCTTCCTAGCGAACAACTCTTTTCAGTCTCCGACCAGGAGCATCTTCTTCGACCGATTTCAAGTCCGAGTTCCGCGACCCTCACCCCTGGAGTCAGCCTCTTCGGTTATTCCACGGTTGCTACAAGTGCAAGAACAATCCAGAGTTCCGGCGTCTTGAAAACCGTAATAACTAGCACCCGATCTTACAGACAGCGTCCGATTTGATCGCAATCGAACGACCGCTTTCGCCTGAGGCTGTGTGATAACTCGATATTCAGCCTCAGCGGCCTGATCAGACCGCATCAGACGACTTGCCTTAGGATTTGATCGGGCTTTGGTTTGGGCAGGGACAGCCAGGGTTCGAGATTGTTCAGCCTTCAGATGAAGTTGAAGTCGTTCTGATTTGCTGGGTTTAAGGATTATAAGAGGGCTTATTAGGCTCGGATCGCCTCGATCAGCGGTTTCGTGCCTACCAAGTTCATCATTCGTCTCAGGTTGTAGGCCAGCACGTGCAAGCTCATCTCGGTATTCACCCGTTCCAGGGTTTTCGTCAGGAAGTGAGTCGATCCCATCCAGGCTTTCAGAGTCCCGAACGGATGTTCCACCGTCGCTCGACGGGCTCTCATCGCCTCGGGGTGAGCAGCCAATCGTACTTGCGCTCGGTCCAGCACCTCTTCATGCTCCCAACGACTCATCTTGCGGTAAACGCCTGAAGTGCACTGCGCCCTGATGGGGCAGGATCGGCACTTGTAGGTCCAGTAGACACGAAGGGTCCGCCCTTTATCCTGGGCGTTCATGTGCCACACCAGGCGCTCACCTGCCGGGCATTCATATTCGTCGTCTTCAGCGACATAGCGAAAGGCGTCTCGCCCGAACTGGCCTTTGGCCCGGTTGCCTGAGGTCTGTGGCTTGGGGACGTAGGCTGTGATTCCGGCTTGCTCGCAGGCCTGGATCTCCTCACTGCGGTAATAACCACGATCCGCCACCACGCGGAGTTCCTCCACCTCCAGGTCGGACTTGGCTTGTTTTGCCATCTTGGCCAGCTGGCGCCGGTCATTGCCTACATTGCTGACCTCATGCGCGACGATCAGGTGGTGATCGGTATCCACGGCCGCTTGCACGTTGTAGCCCACCAGGGCACTTCCCCGGTGATTCATCGACCGGGCGTCCGGATCCGTCAGGGAGATCTGCTTGCCCGGTGCCTTCAGCCTCCGGGCCTCGACTTCTTTGAGCCGCACCATCTCCTTCTTCAGAGCCGCGATCTTGTCCTCCAATCGCTGGGTCTTCTCCTCGGCCACTTCCTGGCGGTCGGCCTCGGCCAACTGCTGCAGGTAACGCTCGATCGTCGCATCCACTTGGGCGAGGCGCCGCTTCATCTTGGCCCGGGTGAAGTTCCGATAGGTGTTGTTGACCGCCTTGAACTTGCTGCCGTCGATGGCCACCCAAGCGTTGGCAAAGAGGTTGAGGTTGCGGCACACCAGGACGAACTGCCGGCACACCTCACGAATGTGGTAGGCCGGCCGACCGGTGTCCTGGGGCTGCGTCCGAAAACCGAGCCCAGAGAGGTCCAACTCGTCGATGAAGACATCGATCACGCGGACCGCGCTTTCCTCGGACACGTAATCGTCCAGGCGTTCGGGGAATAAGGTGGCTTGGGAGCGACTCTCACCCTGGATGAATTCCGTCATCGCTTGTCCTTCCGTGGGAAAGCCAGATTATATCTGGCCCATCCGACTCCGGTGCGACCGCTTTCCCGGTTACTTCCCCTATATCCGGGTAGTTGCTCTTTGGCGAGAGTCGCGGGTTTCAAACGCGATCGGTCGTAGTCGGGGGTGGGTGGCCACGAGTGCGGAGTTTTCACACAGTCTCGCCTAAAAGCGGTCATTCAAATTTTCCCCAGAAACGTCGAAGGAACTACCCCAAACGGCCAGGAGCAGTCATCCCGCCCAGACCAAGCGGTCATGCGAACACGAAAAGCTTGTGGCTGAAAAGAATGGGTCGCCTTTTCGAGAAACAAGGACAAGGATGGCAATTTCAAGCACATGACCAGCTTCGCAGCGAACGAGATTCCGAGCGTCAGCGGAAAAGGCGGATTGAATTCCGCCTATCCTTCCCCCCTGGCATTGCCCTTCCAGACCCAAGGCTCTAGTATTCTCGAAGACAGACTTCCCTCTATCCTGGAGCTCCGTTGATAGGGCAAACCATCTCCCACTACAAAATCACCTCGAAGCTCGGTGAAGGCGGAATGGGCGAGGTGTATCTGGCGGAAGACACGAAGCTGGATCGCAAAGTCGCCTTGAAGTTCCTGCCCCAGGAGATGCAGCGAGACGAAAGCGCCAGGAAGCGCTTCCTGCGGGAAGCCAAGTCGGCGGCCGCATTGGATCATCCTTTTATCTGCAAGATCTACGAGACTGGTCAAGCCCAAGGCAAAGATTTCATCTCCATGGAGTATGTGCAGGGCAACACCCTGAGAGACGAGCTGTCAGAGGGTCCGCTTGCTCTCAAAGAGGCTTTGCGGCAAGCCGTGGAAATTGCGGAGGCCTTGGAAACGGCTCACGGTCAGGAGATCGTCCACCGGGATTTGAAGCCCTCTAACATCATGATCATGCCTGATGGCCATGCAAAAGTGACGGACTTTGGCCTGGCCAAGCGGTTGACTCCCCTCCACGAAATGCGGGGCCAAGAGAAGACACTCACTGTCAGTGTGACCAAGACCGGAACCACCGTGGGCACGTTGGCCTACATGTCGCCGGAGCAACTGCGCGGGGAGGAAATCGATACTCGATCCGACGTGTTCTCCTTCGGAGTTGTGCTCTACGAGATGATCACACGGGTCCATCCCTTCAAGAAATCTCGCCCCATCGATACGGCCAGCAGTATCCTCAGCGAGAATCCTCCTTCTCTGACTGACTTCGGGAATGAAGTCGTTGCTCCACTCGAGGCTATCCTGTCCAAGATGCTGGCCAAGCAGGCGGACCAGCGCTATCAAAAGGTTCAGGATGTGAGGAACGATCTGCAGGCATTTCTACAAGATCTCCTGGGAGTGCACTATCTCGAGAAGGCGGGAGTAGGAAAAGCTGGACTTAGGACTATCCTACACCTAGTCGAGAGACCTCGCATCTTAGTGCCAACCGCACTGACCCTGATCCTGCTCGCGATTGTCGCCGTTTGGTTGCTCAAGCGGGAGGCGGGAATCCGCCGGGCCAGAGAGGAGGCTCTTCCTGAGATCGAGCGGCTCATCGAGACGAGCTTGGGAGACTTCACTGATGCCTACGAGCTGGCGGAAGAGGCAGAGGCGCGCATTCCGAATGATCCTGAACTTTCGCAGCTCTTCTCACGATGCTCCGTAGAACTAGCTGTCCAGACGGAGCCTCCCGGCGCAAGCATTTATGTCAAGAAATATTCGGCTCCGGAGAGAGAATGGGAACACCTTGGCATGTCCCCAATCGAGGACGTGAGGCTTCCGATTGGGGTCCTCAGATGGAAGATGGAGAAGCAGGGCTACGAAACAGTGCTGGCTGCGGCGACCACCTTTGATCTTGACCTCAGCAAGCAGAACATCCTCATTCCGCGTGATCTCGTGAGAGTATTGACCCCGGAAGGAAGCACTCCTCCTGGGACAGTCCGAGTGCCAGGCACAAAGACCCGTCTCGGGGAATTACCCGATTTCTATATCGATCGATACGAAGTCACGAACAAACAATACAAGGAATTCATTCAACGTGGGGGCTACCGAGATCAGAACTACTGGAAGCATGAGTTCATCAAGGACGGACAGGTCCTGACATGGGAAGAGGCAAAAGCGGCGTTCGTCGATCTTACAGGTAGGCCAGGTCCTGCCACGTGGCGTGCTGGAGATTATCCCGAGGGACAGGAGGACTATCCGGTTTCAGGAATCAGCTGGTACGAGGCCTCAGCGTACGCAGAGTTTGCGGGCAAGAGTCTGCCTACGGGAGCGCACTGGGGTGTCGCCAGGGGTGAGTACACTCCCTTGATCGATTCGCCCCAACTCGGGGGATTCGCCGTATTTGCACCCTTCAGCAACTTCCAGGGCACGGGACCCGTACCCGTCGGGAGCCTCCCGGGATTGACTTGCTACGGAACATATGACATGGCCGGAAATGTCAGAGAGTGGTGCTGGAATCAGACTCCGAAAGGAAGATTGATCCGGGGCGGCGCCTGGGGCGACAACCCCTACATGTTTGGGAACAGGAGCCAGGCTCCTGAGTTCGATCGTTCTCCCCAGAACGGGTTCCGATGCGCTCTCTACCCTAACCCTGAGGATCTTCCCGACTCCACATTTCAGGCGTTCACCTTGGGTGAGAGTCGAGACTACTACAAGGAGGAGCCCGTAGAAGACTCCATCTATCAGATCTACAAAGAGCAATTCTCTTACGATCCGACCGATCTGAACGCACGCGTGGAAGGGAGGGATGAAAGCCCCGAGGATTGGATTCGAGAGAAGGTAACGTTCGATGCGGCCTATGGCAAGGAGCGGATCATCGCGTATCTGTTTCTTCCCAGGAATACAGCCCCTCCCTATCAGGCAGTCGTGTATGTTCCTGGTAGTGGCTCTCTGATGAAAGGGTCCAGCAAGGATATAGAGAGCTATTACGAGGTACCGTTCTTTCTTTCGTTCATCATGAAGAATGGCCGGGCCGCCCTCTATCCTGTCTATAAGGGTACCTTCGAACGCAGAGATGAGGCATTGATCCCGATCCATGGCGGAGATGAATCCCACCTGTTTACCGAATTCCTAATTCAAGTGGTCAAGGACTTCAGAAGATCCATCGATTACCTGGAAACGCGTGAGGATATCGACAGCAGCAAGCTAGCCTATTATGGGATGAGTTGGGGAGGGTTGCTCGGAACATTTATCCCCGCCGTGGAGGAACGGCTCTCGGCCAGCATTTTACTTGCAGGAGGGTTCGTCAAAAGGTCTCTTCCTGGAGTCGATCAAATCAATTTCGTGACCCGAGTGAAAACTCCGACCCTGATGTTGAACGGCAGATACGACACGCTACTCGGTTACGAGAGATCCATCAAGCCTTTCTATGACCTCTTGGGAACTCCGGCCGAGCACAAGAAACTGAAGCTGTACGACACAGACCATATTGCCCCGATGAATGAGGTCATCAAGGAAACTCTGGCTTGGCTGGATCGCTACTTAGGACCCGTGGATAGCCAATAGGCTCTGACGTGGGTGTCGAGAAACTCTAAGGCGAGGCGCAGCCTCTGCGAGACGTCTTGGACGTATCGCCCTTGCCGGAGCAGTGCCGGGGCTAGAAGGCATTTCCAGAGCGGAAGGAGCCTCTGGCTTTCTGCAATCTCAGCGTAGTTCATTCGACATTTGAAGGAAAATTTGAATGTCCGCTTTTAGCCCGGATTTCTCAAGGAGAAAGCCGAAAGGGCGATTTTAGTCGATTTCTCGACGCCGGTCTGGGTCAAAGGCGCCGCTGAGGGCGGTGCAGAGTACGACAGGCGTCGTGAGGCCTGTGTCGAGCGCGGAAAACCGGTTTTTCAGACACACCTCAGGCGCCTCAGTTGCAGACGGCTGGGATTTCCGACTTTCCTTGGCTCAACCGAGCTGTTGAAGCTGGGCCAAGGCTTGGGCATAGAGTGCTTGGTAAGGATAACCCTCGCTCAAGGACAGACTCACCCGCCGGACACTGACCCGAATCTGGCCTCCTATCTTCAACAGTTTGAGGCGAATTGTCTGGCATTGCGCCTTCGCCCACTGGGTCCCCTTCAAAGCGACACGCCTCAACGTGTGCAGCAGATTATAGGCCACCGAGGAGAACCACAACCGCAGCTGATTGCTCTTGATGAGGTGCGTCGAGGTCCGATCGGCAAACAGCTCCAGCTGCTGTTCCTTGATCCGATTCTCCGCCTCCCCTCGCGCGCAGTACAGCTGCTCGTACAGCTTTTGGGCGGGCCACCGCTTCGCTCCCAGCGAGGTGACGACAAAGCGGGGATTGGATCCCTTACCCGTGTACTCGGCCTTGCCCACCACTCGCCGCTCTTGACTCCAGCTCTTGTGCGTCTGGTAACGAAAGTCCTTATAGACTCGGGCGCTGCTGCCGCTCGCTTGTTGAAGCGCCTGGGCCTGTTCCAGCTCCGACTCCAGGGTCCCCTCTAAGCGCTGATTGCGGGCCAGACCGAAGACGTAATCCACTCGATGCTCCTCACACCATTTCATCAACGCCTCGCGCGCAAAGCTGCTGTCCGCCCGCAGCGTAATGCGGACCTTCGGCCACTTCGCCCGCAGTTGTCCCACGATCCGCTCCATCTCCTGGACCGCTCCTTCGGAGCCATCCAGATTCGACACCCGCAGCTTCGCCCCCAGCACATACCCCTCGCAAAACACATACAGGGGCAGGTAGCAGTAACACCGGTAGTAGCCATGGTAGAAACGACCCTCCTGCTCTCCGTGCAGCGGATCATCCGTCGCATCCAGGTCCAACACCAGCTCCTTGGGTTTACCGCCTCGCACCCGAATGAACTGCTCCACCAAAAATGCTTCCACCGCCGCTTCATCCACCGGCGTCTTGCGATATTTATCCTGCGTCACCGAGGACAACTCCAAACGATTGAGTGTGCTCTTGCCGGCACACGCCTTGCCCCGATCCGCTTCCGCTCGCCGATCCCTCCCCAAGGGATCTTCCTTGCCGACCAACACCGCCATCAGCGGATCCGTCCG
Source organism: Acidobacteriota bacterium (assembly GCA_965218775.1). GTDB lineage: Bacteria > Acidobacteriota > UBA6911 > RPQK01 > JAJDTT01 > CAUZIZ01. The sequence continues at coordinate 206,687 of CBDCLS010000006.1, forward strand.
TAGCTCCTCATGATCGTTGAGATCCTCATAGCCCAAGGCCAGTCCATAAATCCGCTGCCCCACCAGATCCTCCACACTGAACTCGGTGAAGCGAGGATCGCGCCGGTCCCCAAAGCAGGCGGCCAAGCCGCGAATGAACCCATAGCGGCTCTCCACCTCCCGTAACAGCAACCCTCCGGCGTCTGAGGTGATCTGTCCCCCGTTGAATTCTGCCTCGACTCGGCGACCCTCCAGCCCTTGAAACTCCAGCTTAGAAGCGATACACTCTGTCGTCATAGTAGTCAGCTCCTTGTGTTTGTTAAGTCTTTGTTAACACAGACTTTATACCACATTGAGCTGACTGCTTTTTCTTATCCTTGAGAAATCCGGGTTAGGCGAAAGCCGCCGTTCGATTGGATCAGAAGATGCTTGGCATCCGCCATGCCATCGTCCGCGCTGTCGGCGAGGTCACCCGCAGGTTCGACGCCCTGATCGCACCGATGAATCCCCTCGGAGCCAGGCCTATCGAGCCGCCAGCAGATGGCGGCGAGGCACGACCCAGTTTGGAACCGAGGCTCCAATATCAGAGAGGGCTGTCGGGCATTCCGGCGATTACGGCTCCCTGCGGCTTCACGACCGGAGGCCTACCCGTGAGCCTGACTTTCGTCGCCGGGGCCATGCAAGACGCCGCAGCCTGTCAGATGGCGCATGCCTTCGAGCTGGTGCTGTAGAATTTCGTCCAAGATGGCGCGTACGGTCTGCGAGCGAAGCAGTAGCAAGCTAGCGACGGCAGGAACAAACAGTGCTAACAACACCCGAACATGGCCGCCCGCCGCTGTCAACACCAGGTGTGTGTCGCTCCGGCTGAGCGTGAAGATGAAGCCGAACCACGCAGCAAGCAACACGGCGAGCCCGACGCGTGCCAGAGCCTTGAACGCGCTTGTCGAGTCCAACTTGAGGATGGCAGCTGAGATCGCTACCCAGACAAGGATTGACTGCACGACACCGACCACGAAGATGGCGCCGACTGTGTAGGTTGGGTAGATGTCCATCGCTTGCACTTCCCCACGGAGGTGGCAATCAACTTTCACTCGTCGCGCTTCTTGCACTCGAATCGAGGGCGTCCAGAATGCGAATACCGGAGTGGTCGCCGGGAATCGTGCTGAGAAGTGACAGCGAGTGCATTGGAAGTTCCGCCCTGTCTAGAGGCTGTCAGCGCAGGCTTGTTAGGGCCCCTTGCTGATAACACTCTTTTCGGATGTGTTGTCTGCCTCTTCTTAGAATCTCTCGCTCAAACGTTGTGGATTATGGAGAACCTCAATATAGCGGCGAAAAAAGGGCCGGTCCACTGCTGCGCCGAATGAGCTGCAGCCGGACTTCTCTCGTTTGTGAGAGTCACGCCAGGTGTTCATTAGCGAGCGAATCGAGGCGGGGAATAGCCCATCTATTCATCGGATTAGTATATAAATAGAATCTTGTAAGGCCCTTCTATTCTCGCCTCGATGATAGTTGCAAGTACCTCATGAACCTTCAGTTATCTTCGATTCCACGTCACTCAGCTGTCGAAGTACGGCATTTCGGGGGCCACGAGAGGGTCTTGGGAGACGTGCCGTCCGTCTTTTTCCAACCTTGATACCACATCTTGAAGAGCTTCGATTTGGCGTCGTAGTGCATAAACGGAACATTGTGAAGACCCTCGTGAAGAAACGGGCGATCAATGCGGGACGTTCAGTCGTCGGGCCAATTGCACACCATCATCGGCCAGCTCTCGCTACAGTGGAAGCGCGACGAAACGGACGGCATGTTACTGCTGTACACTTTGAGCCCATGGCGATACGACAATTAACGGTGAGTCCGCACGCCAGGCACGGCGGCTTGTTTCTACTCTTCGCGTTACTTGCCTGGACTTCTCACGCTCAACCTACTGCGGCCCCGCAATCATCTTACCTGGCTGCGGCAGAGAATCAGGTCCTCATTCGAGCTGACGTCGGGCAGACTCCGCCGGACTGGGCACGGCTCGAGCGCAAGCTGATCGAGACCATGAACCGTGCCGGTGAGGAGTTCGTGCGCGTGTACGCCCGGCCTGACGGGACGCTCTACTGGAAGGAGCGCTATGAGGGCGGCATGAACTCCTCCGACGACGCCTACGAGGGATTTCGCGGGTTCTCCCTGCACCACGCCCTGGGCGGTTCGAGAAAGCTGGACGAGCTGCACCGCCACGTTTGGGAAGGCATCACCCGCCAGTTCACGCGATACGGCCAAATCTAACGCGAGTTCGATTCCAACTGGGACTGGATGCACCACGGTGAGGGATACGTCTCTTTCTATCCCCTCGGGCTTGCGGATCCCGATGACGAAAGATTCCGGGAGCGCTCGATCCGATTCGCGGCGATGTACATCGGCGAAGACCCGGAGGCACCCAACTACGACCCGGAAAAGAAGATCATGCGGGCTTCGATGAACGGCAGCCGCGGGCCCAAGATGGAATGGACCAAGCGCGATTGGATCCCAACCAACGCGAACCTCGTTTACTACCATCTTCCCTACGACGACATCCCCGGCGTCGAGTCCTCGACGGGTTGGATCAACGACAGCCCACAAGACGATCAGTTCGGCCGCATCATCAAGACGATGAGCGACCGCATAGCGAAGGGCGACACTGCAATCAATATGACAGCGACGCCGTTGATTGCGAACGCTTTTCTCTACACCGGTGACGAGAAGTACGTTCGCTGGGTGAAGGACTACGTCGGTGGTTGGGTCGAGCGGACGAAGGCAAACGGCGGCATAACTCCAAACAACGTCGGGCTATCTGGCAGGGTGGGTGAATACACCAACGGTAACTGGTGGGGCGGCTACTACGGCTGGCGTTGGCCGCGAGGCGGCATGGACGTCGTGCTCGCCGCGTATACAGCGTCGAAGGTGGCAGTGCTGCTCACCGGCGACCGAGACTGGTTCGAGTTGCCGCGTAGCCAACTGCGTGTGATGCAGAGCAAGGCCCGGTCCGGCAGGATGGGCCGTGAGATTCCCTTGCGTTACGACGAGACGCGCGGCTGGCACCATTACCTACCGGAGCCCCCCTACTCCGCCGTCAATCTCTGGGCGGTCACGCAGGAGGCTCAGGACTGGACGCAGGTGAAGCAGATCGCCGACGCGCGCGGCGGATTTGAAGGCGACCCGGACCTGGAATGGGCATTTTTCCTTCGCGGGCGGAACCAGGACCTGCCCGAGCGGGCTTTTCGAGGCGACCTGCGGTTCGTTGACTCCAAGATGCACTCCATCCGGAACGAGCGTGGCGATCCGGAGACGTGGTACGACGCGAAGTGGCTATCACTGGAGCCGATGCCGACGGACAACCTGGTACGGCTGACGTTAGGCGGTCCGCCGGTGCAAAAGCGGGGCGAGATGCTCCACGCACGCGTGCGCTACTTTGACGCCAACCGCAAGCAGCCAGGCCTGCCGGCGGACGTCGCAGCCCTGGTCCGGCGAATCGACGGCGAGCAGATCGAGTTGGAGATCGTCAATACGAACCTGGGCCAGCCGCGCCGGATGGTCGTTCAGGCGGGGGCGTACGGGGAGCACCAGTTCGTCGGCCTGCGCTACTCGACGTCTAAGGACGAGAAAGACCCTGGCGTTCGAGATGCGAAGAGGTCGGCTTCCGAGATGCGCTCGGAGGAGATCGATGCTCCGACCTTCCTGCTTGAACTGGCGCCGGGGGCCGGCATTCGAATTGAAGCCACGCAAGAGTTGTGGGTGAATCCGGGGTCGTATCGATTCCCGTGGACACAAGAATGAAAGCGCAGGGACCCGTCCCGACAGTACCTCTACTACTGGCGACTCTCGTCACGGCTCAGGCGCAGATGGGATCGCCCGGCGGCGGCGAGACTCAGGCGATCGCTTTGCACCCGACGAACCCTCAGATCATTTACGTCGGCGCGGCGAAAGGGCTGTGCAAGACGACGAGCGGTGGCAAGGACGACTGGCCATCGACAGGACTGGCCAGCCTCTCGCCACGCACGATTGCCATTGATCCGCAGAATCCCGACACGGTCTACGCCGGAACCTTCCGCTCTGGCGTCTACAAGACGACAAACGGCGGCGGCTCCTGGCACGCGGCCAACGAGGAACTAAGCGATCCTCGAGTGCGCGCCGTTGTCATCGATCCGAGAAACTCCGGAAGACTCTGGACTGGGACCGACGGCGGCGGGGTTTTTCGCAGCGATGACGGGGCGGCCAAATGGGTCGAGAAGAATCACGGGCTCATTGACGGGGTTGTACGTTCCATGATCGTCGACCCGAATAACCCGGCGACGCTGTGGGTGGGCACGTGGCATGGAGTCTACAGATCAGAGGACGGGGGCGATTCCTGGCGGGCTAATCCTGACGGACTTTACGACGTGGACGTGCGCGCGCTGGCGCTCGACCCTACCGACTCGAGAATTATCTACGCCGGCACGCATCCCCGAGGAATCTTCCGCAGCGAGGATGGCGGCTGGACCTGGAAGAATGCGTCGCAGCCGCTGACCGAGGAGATCCTGGCCGTCGTCGTAGACCCTTCCAACCCCTCCCGAGTTTTCGCGGGAACGCGCGCCGGCGTGTTCCGCAGCGAGGATCGAGGCGAAAGCTTCGAACGGGCCGGACTGTCTTGGTCCAACCGGACCTGGGCGCTCGTCTTCGATGAGCGGACCTCTCCGCCGACCTTGTACTACGGGGGCGAGGGAGGCGTGCTCAAGACCACGAACGGCGGGCGCTGGTGGAACGTAACTGGGCCACAGCGACGGTGAAGGAAACCCGTTTCCGCACCCCACACGACCGTTCCTTTCTCGGTTGGTTCCACCGACAGATTGCAAAAACCCCAAATCCGGCGGACACTCCTGTCCGCCCCGACAACAGACGATCACCCCCCAGCAGCCAAAGCGACTTCGTATCGACTACAAGCGTTTTACGTAGACACACAATATGCGCCGCGAGCTTTATCGATGAGTTCTTCCCGAATGGCTGACACGACCGACTTTGAAGGCACCTTGACCATGACGGCGCAGGGAGGGCGGATCGCTGCCACGGCCATTGAACTCGGCACCCAGCCTGGCCAATTCACCACCCTGACGGTGACGCCGTCGGAGCAAGCCGGGCCCTCCAGGCGCCCGGAAGCTGCACCATCACGACGTGAAACTGGCTCCCCTGAGGCCCCAGACTCCGGGACGCGGGCATATTCAGGTCTTCCAAGGTTCAGGGGCCATCCGTGTAGCGGCGCGTCTCCAGGGGTTCCCCGAAGACCTCCTGTCCCGGGCCGTACCCCCCGCCTTCGGCTCCGACAACGTACTGGTAGTCAAGGATGAAGGTCATCAGGTCGGCCATCTCCTGGTGGGAGATGGTCTCTTCCAGCCCCTCCGGCATCAGGGATTGACCCGTGGCTCGAATCTCCCGGATGTCTCTCCTCAGAAGGGTGTTCTGTAGGTCCTCACTCTCCGCCAGGGTGATGCTGGCCGCCGTCTCCTGGGCCATAAGGCCCGTGTAGAGGCGCCCCTTCTGGTCTGTCACCACATACTGGGTGTATTGGGACTCCACCAGCCGGTTCGGATCCAGGATGCTGGCCAGGAGCGGCTCCGGGTCTTCATAGCCTGCCACGATCAGATTCGGGCCAACCGGATGCTGGGTAGTTCCCAACCGATGGCACTTGATGCACTCGCGCCGGTAGACCTCCTCGCCGCGTCCCCTGTCCCCCGCCAGCGTCAAGGCGGCCCGGTAGTCGGCCAGGACGTCCTGTCTCTCACCGGGAGTCACAGACTCGAAAAGGCTCACGGCCCGCTCTTGGATCCCCTCGTCGTCGTGGTTCATCAGGAGCTCGCGGCGTTTCGCGTCGATCTGGCGTGCGGGTATTTCCTCGGATTCGATGGCCCCCAGCAGGGCACGGGTCCAGTCCAGACGCGACAGGATTCCCGACAGGACCCCGCCCCGGACCTTGGGGGTGTAAGTGGCCCAGGACTCCAACAGGAGTGGGGCAATCGCGGGTTCGTTGTAGCCGGCCAGGGCCTCGATGGCTGCCAGCTGAAGTGCCTGAGGCTGCTTTGCATCGACGAGCGCCGTCAGCGCTTCCCTGACCTCTTCGAAAGCAGCGTGACGGAGAAGGCGGATCGCCGGCAGGCGCTCCTCCTCCGCGAGCTCGGCATCGGTGGCTGCCGAACGGGACCCATCCAGGAGACTCTGGATCATGCGGGTTGCCGAGGCAGGGATGTTCTCGAGGCCGGTGAAGGTCCTGCCGTTGATGGCCAGCCCCTCAGCCAGACTGGTCACGATGGCCAGCTGCACCTGGGGTTGGGACGCCAGGGTCGGGTAGGTAGAGACGGCTCCGGTCAGCCGGTTGAGCTCAGAGGCAATGCCCCGGCCTCCCACCACTCGGGCCAACGGAGCCAGCCACTGCTGGGCTAATGGCTCCTGGTCGAATCCGTCCAGCTTCGCCAGCTCGGTAAAGAGACGGTCGGCCAGATCGGTGCTGGAGCTCAGGACTGAATTTCGAATCCAGCGGTCTGTAGAGTCGCTTCTGGCGATCTTCACCAGAGCCGGCAGGATTCGACTGTTCCCGATCTCACCCAGAGCAAGAGCGACTCGCAGACGCACTCGAGGGTTCTCGTCCCCGGCCATCTCCAGGATCCTCTGGGAGAGGCCTCTGGAGCGATTCATCCGGCTCTCTGAATGCTCGACGGCGTGCATCCGAACCCCCGGAGAGGAATCGGACAGTGCCCTGGCCACGTCCGCGTCTCTCAAGGCTCCCAGCCCCTTCAGCGACCAGAGGGCGTGCATCCGGGCCAGGGGATGCTTGCTCTCCTTCAGGAGCCGCCGCAGTCCAGAGACTGCCGAAGGGTCCTGACGCTCGTAGATGAGCCGATGGGCAGTCTCCCGCCACCAGCCGCCGGGGTGCTCTAGGTGCCCCACCAGCTCCTGGATGCTGGCCTCACCCAGGCGGGGGGCAGGCGGTACCTTGAAACCGGGTGGTGCCACCCGGTAGATCCGACCATGCTCCGAGCCTCGGGAGAAGTCCAGGTGCTCGAGGACCCTCTCCGGCACATGGCCGTGCTCGATCAATTCCCTACACATGTCCAGCACGTAGAGGGTGCCATCGGGTGCGTTGACCGAGTTTACAGGGCGGAACCAGTTATCGCTGGAGCGGACAAACTCGGTATTCTCGGCATCGTCGCGGACTGCTCTGAAGGTGGCCCCATCGGGTTCGAGCACACGCCGGTGAAGCAGATTGGCAGTGGCGGCACCGGTGAAGATGTTGCCCCGGTACTTCTCGGGGTAGGCGTGTCCCGTATAGACCTTCACACCTGCCCAGGCGGCAGCGTAGGCCTGATAGTCCTCCCGACCGCCCTCCTCGACCCGAGCGATCCTTCCCGCGAAGATCCGTCGGGCCTGCCGGATCTTTCGCCATCGTTCGATGGGGCTGGTCCGGTAGATGGCCAGCCGCCCCTCGGTCAGCGCGTTGACCTCCATGTTGCCCATCGTCAGGTAGCCGTGAAGGTCGAAGAAGAGGTAGGGATTCCGCTCCAGGTATCCGGGTGGCATGACGACGTGCCGTCCGAAGGAGCCGGCTCGGCAGACGAAGCGGTTGTACCAGGCGTCGAAAGTGTGCCCAAACTGGAAAGTCTGGGTGGTGAGCTCTAGTTGCCTGGTCACCGGATCGAAGCTGAAGTCACGGTTGTAGACGGAGATGGGCTTGGCATCGGGCTGGTCTCCGGGACGGATGTAGCCGCCGTTGCCACCGGTGGAAGCGTAGATCTTGTGGTCTACCCCCCAGATGATGTTGTTGAGCATCTGCTGTTCGTTGGTGACACCGAATCCGGTATAGATCTTCTCTCGAATGTCGGCTTGACCGTCGCCGTCCGTGTCCTTGAAGTAGAGGATATCCGGCGGCGCCGAGACAAAGAGTCCCTGCTTCCAGACCGCCACGCCGGTGGGCCAGACCAGCTTGTCGGCGAAGACGCTCGCCGCCTCATAGTGGCCGTCTCCATCCCGATCCTCCAGCAGCCGAATCCTTCCCGTGCCCTCTTCACCCGGCGGAGGCTGGCGAGGGTAGCCATAGAACTCTGCCACGTACATGCGGCCGTTCTCGTCGAAGGTAGCGGACAGGGGTTCGACCACCTGGGGCTCGTGGGCTACCAGCTCCATCCGAAAGCCCCCGGTCGTCTCGAAGGTCTTCAAAGCCTCGGCAGGCTCGGTCGGCGGAATCGGTTTCAGGTACTCTCGAAGGGCGTCCGGATCTCTCGAGATATCGACGATCTCCCTGTATTGGTCCCTGGTGTCCTCGGCAGGACCGTCCATACAGGAGGGAGAAATCGACAGGCTTGCGAGCATCAGAATCTGGCGGATTCTGCTCCGGTTCACCGGTCCGGATTTCTCACGCTGAATCGTAGCGAGGTGTCGCAAGCGCCGGCCTGGCAAGGCTTGCGACCGAAGCACCCGGAGGCGTATTCGGTGCAGTCCGTTGAGGACGCTGAGAGAGCTTAACGCAGCCAGGACGGATGATTGCGTCGCCCCAGTAGGTTGAGTGTGGGAAACCAGGATTAACATCATGGGGATTATCATGCGCCGGATAATCCGCCCGTTCAAGTCCTCGGCGTGATCGGGATTACTGTTAGCGGTGAGTCCGTCCCTGGTCAGTGCTGTATTACGGATCAGCGAGCCGCAACGAATTGGAACGAATCGAAGGCCTCGACAAAAGTTTTAAGATCAAGGTAACCTTCGAAGGCCCTGATCGGGAGTCTCTCAACTTCTACGGCGATCACCGTTGTTGCAGCCTCCCGGGCAAGTCTGCCGGATGGGGAAGCACAGTCCATCGTCCTGGTGGGTGACGGTCTCTGGGATGTTCAGGTTGCTGCCGAGCTTGGATTTCGTTTTGTCGGGATCAACTCCGGGCCTCAGGCAGAACAACTACGCCAAGCGGGGGCCCAGACAGTCATCACCGATTTCGCGGACGTCGGTGGGTTTATGCAGGCACTTGGGGACAGCCGGGTCCCTCTATCACCCAGGTGAACCGGGGTGAATTCGTCCCCCTGCCTGCACTGGATCATTCTGATGGAAAGCTTGGTCGAGGATGGGGAGATCTTGCTGCTGTCCGCTCTCTCCTCGGCACTTGGACTCATGTTGCTAGCGGCTCAAGTCGTGCGCGGCTCTGTTGGACCTGGTTTTTTCGACTGGGTTTGATGTCGCTGAGATTCTGAGCACCTCGCCACTGGCGGTCAGTTCTCGATGATACTCTCGCCGCTCGTAGGATCAGGAAGAACCAATTGCCTATCGCCCGACGCTCCAACTACAAATGGTGGGCCTTCTCTGCTATCGCAACCGGGACCCTCGCCTCGGTAATCGACCACGGCAGCGTCAACATTGCGCTGCCCTCCATCGCCCGGCATTTTGGCACCGATATTCCCAGCGTGCAGTGGGTTGTGATTGGCTATGCGTTGACCATCAGCTCACTGCTCTTGCCGATGGGCCGCTTAGCGGACTTGATCGGCCTCAGAAAGATGTACCTGTTGGGTTCTATGGTGTTTCTCCTGGGTGCGCTGGTGGCCGGTTCCTCATCCCAACTGTGGGTACTGATCCTCTCCCGGATTCTTCAAGGCAGCGGCGCGGCGATGACTCAGGGGACCGGTCTGGCGATCGTTACCGGCGTTTTTCCGGAAAGTGAACGCGGTAAGGCTATTGGATCCATCATGACGATCGTTGGAACCGGTGGGATCGCCGGCCCGGCACTGGGAGGCTTCCTGGTGGGTGCAATAGGCTGGCGCTGGGTCTTTTTCGCACCGATTCCCCTGGTTGTCGTCGGAGTGGTAGCGGTCCTGGCGATCCTGGACAACCAGCCCCTGATACCAAAGGACCCCGACAGCCATCGATCGGGTTTCGACTGGTTGGGGGCAACCCTATCTACCGGCATACTACTGGTCTTTCTGCTAGCCGTGAACAGCGGCCGGGTCTCCGGATGGACCTCGCCGCCCATGCTGCTCGCCATATTCGGCCTCGCCGCCCTCCTGACCACCTTTATCTGGTGGGAGCTTCGCTGCCCCAGTCCGATGCTGGACCTGAAACTCTTCGCAAGTCGAACTTTTTCGTTTGGAGTATCCGCCAACTTCCTCAACTTCTTCGGCAGCTCCGCCCTCCTGTTTCTGGCGCCCTTTTATCTGCAGAGGGTGCTTGGATATAGCGCCGGCGAGTCGGGGCTGGTCGTGGTCCCCAGCGCCGTCTGTCTGGCGGTCCTGTCCCCTCTGGCCGGACGCCTCTCGGATCGCTACGGCTGGCGACCCTTCACCGTGGGAGGGCTTGCGCTGGCTGCCACAGGGTTGTTCCTCTTGTCACGGCTCGACGAGGGATCGTCACTTCCTTCGGTCGTGCTTGCGATGATGCTCCAGGGCTCGGGAATGGGCATCTTCTACACCCCCAACAGCAGTTCCATCTTGAGCGTTGTGGAGCGGGACAGATACGGGGTCGTGTCTTCCTTTCTCAATCTGGTGCGAAACGCCGGTAACGTAACCAGTGTCGCCGTGGCAACGGCTATCGTTACAGCTACCATGGGAGGCCTGGGATTCGAGCCCAGTTTTGAGGTGGTGCCAGGGAAGGGTGCTGTCGGAGTCAGCCAAGCCTTCATCCTGGGGATACAGAATAGCTATTTGACGATGACGGGTCTGCTCTTGCTGGGAATGGTCATTTCCATCTTCAAGTTTGATGAGAGGTCGCACGTCTGAACGTCTGAACGTCGCACGTCCCAGGTAGTGGCTCATCGCGATGGTTTTCGAACCTTCAGGTTTCCAGCGCCGTCAGTCCCAGAGCTGTCTGCAGCCGGCATAGCGACTTGAGACGTTCAGACGTTCAGACGTTCAGACGCTCTTCAAGCCAGGATCTCCTCCACAATCCTCGCCGGGTATTGATCGGTGAGGCGTTCGTCGAGGCCGTGGCGATTGTAGACCAGCTCGCGGAAGTTCATCCCGAGTAGATGCAGCAGGGTGGCGTGGAAGTCGTGTACGCTGACTCGCTGATCCGCGGCCTTGTGGCCGATCCCGTCGGTGGATCCGTGGACGTGGCCGGCTTTGACCCCGCCGCCTGCCATCCAGAGGCTGAAGCCGTCGGGACCATGGTCGCGGCCGGCGGCTCCTCGGTCGCGATTTACCTGCGACAGGGGCATCCGTCCGAATTCTCCGCCCCAGATGACGAGGGTGTTCTCGAGTAGTCCGCGCCGCTTCAGATCTTTGATCAGGGCCGCGCTCGGCTGGTCGGTCTTGCCGCAGCTATAGACCAGGCTCTTCTCCAGGTTGTGGTGGGCATCCCAGATCTGCCCCTCGATGAAGACCTGCACGAAGCGCACTCCACGCTCCACCAGGCGTCGAGCCATCAGGCAGCGCTTCCCATAGGATGCCGTAGCCTCGTTGTTGAGGCCGTACATCTCCCGAGTCGACTCATCTTCCTTCGAAAGATCCAGCGCATCGGAGGTGGCCAGCTGCATCCGGGCTGCCAATTCGAAGCTGGCAATACGGGCGTCCAACTCTGGCCTTCTCGGCCGTGACTCGAGGTGAGCTTGATCGAGACGCCGAAGCAGGGCTCGTTCCGCTGCCACCAGATCGCTGGGCAAGTCCCGCCGGGGCTTCAGATTCAAGACCGGGGGACCCTCAGATCGGAAGCGAGTCCCCTGATATACCGGAGGAAGCCAAGCCGACTGCCAATTCTGGCCTCGGTTGATGGGCAACCCCTTGGGGTCGTCCAGTACCACGTAGCCGGGGAGATTCTGATTCTCGCTGCCCAGGCCATAGACCACCCAGGAACCCAGAGAAGGACGATTGGGCAGAACTCGCCCCGAGTGCATCAAGTAGAGTGCCGTCTCGTGATTGGAGTGCTCGCCGTACATGGAGCGGACCAGGGTGATGTCGTCGACAACCTCCCCAAGATGGGGAAGGAGCGTGGAGAGCTCTATCCCGGATTCGCCATGCCTTTCGAACTGGTACGGCGAGGGGAGAAGCCCCCCCACCTCGTTGGCAAACTCGATCTGGTTAACGATGTCCCGGGGAGCAGCAGATCCCTCAAGCCTCTTGAGCGCGGGTTTGGGGTCGAATAGATCGACCTGGCTGGGCCCGCCATTCATGAACAGATGAATGACCGACGTGGCCCGCGGTTGAAAGTGGGACGGACGGGCCTTGAGGTCGTAGGTCCGGACACCGCTGGCCGCCAGGTCACTGGACAACAGGGTAGCCAGCGCCGCGCCATGCAGGCCATCGCCCAATCGCGAAAAAAACTCCCGCCGGCTCAAGCCATCGCTGTCGGTAGGTCGCTGCATGGTCAATCTCCCCGCTCTCTAGTCGATATAGGAAAACTCTGCCGAGCTGAGAATGGCGTGGCTAAAGGAACTCAGCGCAGACCACTCCGCGGTGGACCGTCTTGGGGCTTCGTCTCTTTGACTTTCCAGGTGTCCCACCCATTTTCCAGCTAGATCGTCCAGTGAATCCAGGGCCATCTGCTCCTCTGCCAAAGTGGGGAGACGTGAGAGTGCCTTAATATAGAGTTCCTCAACCTGCTTCTCGGGCTGCTCGGGAAAGGCATCGATCAAGCGGCCAGCCAGGTGACGGGACAATTCGCGGGCCATGTACCCATGCATGAGCTGAAGCGCCTGGGGCGCGACGGTGGAGTACCTGCGCTCGGTACAGTTGGGCGCCATCTGCGGTGAATCGAAAAGGTCCAGAAAGGTCATCGGTAGAAAGCGGCGTCTCTGGATATAGATAGCTCGCCGCCGACCCTTTTTGGATCCCTTGGCAATAACCTCACCATCCGGCTTCTTCTCGACCTCGTCTGCGGGTCCAAACCTCAGAGGATCCAGACGGCCCGTGACCCTCAGGATGGAGTCGTAGAGGACCTCGGCCTCCATCCGCTTCATGGGCATGTGGGAGAGGAGCAGGTTGTAGGGATCGGCCTCTGTCTCCTCGCTGAGGTGAGAGCTTTGACGATAGGCCGAGGAAGTCATCATCAGCCGGTGCATGGTCTTGATGCTCCAACCACTTCGGACGAACTCGTTTGCCAACCAATCCAGCAGTTCAGGATGTGAGGGTGGCGAACCGGAGCGCCCAAAGTCGGCAGGAGTAGCCACGATTCCCCGACCGAAGTGGTGCATCCAGATGCGGTTGACCATGACCCTGGCGGTCAGCGGGTGGTCCGCGTGGGTCAACCAGCGCGCCAGGGCGAGACGATTCCCGCTGGTTTCACCTCCTTCTCGGGTAGAAGCCGGCCGGAAGGGCGGCAATCCCTGGCGCAGCACTGCCGGCACACCAGGATAGACCCGATCGACGATGGAACCTGCTTCACCGCGCTGAAGCAGGTAGACTGGAGAAGGTTCCCCGCCCATCTCGAACAGTGCCCGTACGGCAGGCTCCTCTCGCAGCTTCTCCTTGAGTTCTGCCAGTGCCGTCGTGTGTTTCTCCAGCTGGGCCTTGAACTCGGGATCCTCAACGCCTACCTGCTGGTTCGTAATCTCGAGCGTGTCTTTGAAGCGGTGCGACAAATACTTCTGGGTCGGACTCCGTTCCTGCTCCGGAACGGCCAACAGCAGCTGTAGATCCTTTTGAATCGTCTTGGGCAGTGCCGCCAGGTGCTCCTCCTGCAGTTTCTGGCGCAGCGGCGCTGCCTTGACTTCGAACGACTTCTCCAGCCGGTCGATCTCGGCCTGGATAGGGGCATTGAACCGACTCACCTCCTGCTTGTCTTTCTCCGGCGCAACCTTCAGGTAGCGCTGCGTCGGGTCCAACCAGTCGTAGGGATCGTAGGAACTCTGCAGAATGGCACTCAGCCTATAATAGTCACGCTGAGTCAGGGGATCGTACTTGTGATCGTGGCAGCGAGCACAGCCCAGGGTCAGCCCCATGACAGAAGAGCTCAACACCTTGATCTCATCGTGCACCACATCCATCTTTTCAGCCAGCGATGCGTTCGAAGGCGAGTCGGTCGGGTCTGACGCCTGTCTCAAGAATCCAGTAGCCGCCAGCAGGTTCATCACGGACGGGGTAACCTCGTTTTCATAGTCCGCCAACTCGTCCCCTGCCAGCTGCTCGGTCAAGAATCGGTCATAGGGCTTGTCCTGATTGAGCGAACGGATGACGTAGTCGCGGTAGCGCCAGGCATGAGGACGGAAGCGGTCGGCGTGCTTGATGCCTTCGGTGTCCGCATAACCCGCCAGATCCAACCAGTGCTGAGCCCATCGTTCGCCGTAGTGGGCAGAGGCAAGCAGCCCTTCGATCATGCGCTCGTAGGCGTCGGGCTCCTTGTCGTCCAGATAGGCCCTCGCCTGGTCGGCCGTCGGCGGCATTCCTATCAGATCCAGGTAGGCTCTGCGCAGCAGGATGTGGCGATCGGCTTCAGTAGAAAAGCCGAGTTTCTCCGCCTCAAGTCTGGCCAATAGGAAGGAGTCGACAGGGTTTCGGACCCGCTGTTTGTCCTGTACCTCCGGAACTGCAGGCCGCTTTCGGGGCTGAAACGACCAGAATTGTCGATCACTTTCGGCAACCGCTGGGTCCTGATCGTCTGCGGCATCCCGGGGCGGATCGGACGCAGCACCGGCGGCAATCCAGCGCCGCAGCGTTTCTACTTCGGCCATGGTCGGAGGACGTACTCGATATTCGTAGAGGAGCTCGGAAGGCGGCATCTCCTCGTCGAGGATGCGTCGGAACAGGAGGCTGTTTTTGGGGTCGCCAGGCACCAGGGCGGGACCTGACTTGCCTCCCTTGAGCCGCCCGGCGATGGTCCTCAGGTCCAGGCCGCCCTCCTGCTTGCGCTTTCCGTGACAGACGGCGCACCTCATGAGGAAGATGGGAAGAACGTCCTTTTCGGTGATGTCGACGGAAGCCACCTCCCCAGCTGCCGGGGTCGCACTGTCGATCCACTCCCGTAGGAGCGCGATCTCAGGCGGGCTCAAGCGCTGATCCCCAGGGGGCATGGCTCCCGAGACCACCTTTTCGATTAGAAGGCTTCTTTCCGATGAAGCGGGAAGGCCGGCCGGCCCAGACTTGCCCCCAGAGAGGATCGAGTCCACGGTCCTCAGATCTAGATCAGCCTGGGGGGCAGAATCCCCATGGCAGGTTAGGCAGTTGGCCTGGAGAATCGGAAGGACCGAGGACTGGAAACGCTGCTCGAGGGGACTCTCTGCTACTGCATGGGTAACCGAGAAGAAAAAGGCAAGCCAGATCTGCCCACGAAACGCGGATCGTACCGCGATCGAGTCAGGTCTTTGAAACATCGATGAAGCAGCCTCGAGAAGCAACATCCCAGACCCACTTTCACTCGCCGAGGTCGATCAACAGGGTACCTTTCTCTTGAAGGTGAATCAATCTCGCCGTGACGATCGGCTCCTGTCCTCTGACAAGGGGCGACAAGACTCAAGACCGAACTGCTAGCTTGGCTGGCGAGACTTCACCTGAACGATTCTGTCTTCCTCCTGGCACCAGGCCGTCAGCCAGCCTCCATAAACACACCCCGAATCCAATCCCATGCTTCGAGTGTCGCGGTAGTATCCTCGGGCCGCCCAATGGCCATGAACCACGAGCGTCTCTCCCTGATAAAAGGAATCCCAGGAACGACAGGGAGGCGGACAGACTTCCGGCACACCTTTGTGAGAGCACCTCCTACCGTCCTTCCTGCAGCAGCGAACCGAGGTCGCAAAAGAGACGTCTTTACTCTGCAGCCAGGCGTCGGTGTGCGGTGGCTCGTTGATGACACTCGAGATAGCGGGGAGGCTCCAGACAGGGCTCAGTCCGGCGTGGACAATCCAGCAGTCCGGACCGTCTCCGGCTGAGGGCAAATAGACCAGAATCGGCAGGGTCCTCAGCTCTTCTAGCAGCTCTGCGGCATCCCCGGCTCCGAACAGTCGCTGGAGCGATGCTAGCCGCTTTGGTCGGGTTCCTGAGAATGAGAGGAGAGCGCTGACTTCGTGGTTGCCGAGGATCCCTCGGCCCCCGACACTGCGCCACAGACGCAGGACCGCCAGCGAATCAGGTCCGCGATTGATCAGGTCACCGAGGCACCATAACTCGTCTCGAGCGGGATCGAAGTTGATCCGCTCAAGTAGTTCTCCAAACTCGCCAAAGCAGCCCTGAATGTCTCCAACAATCCAGCGCACGCAACCTCCCGTCGGCAGCCAGGTTATCACTGGGAAACGTCATTCAGAGTCGGGTTTCGGACACGGAGGCCAGAGTAGCGGCTGAAGTCGCGGTCGGCAGTCCACAGCTCGCGAACCCCATTATGGATACAAAGGGCAGCTACCCGAGCATCATGGACCTGGGGCCCTGAAATCAAACCCCGTCCGATCAGCCGCTGAAGTTCGATCCAGTAGCCGGGCCCTTCGGCTAGCAAGACCAGACTGGGAGACTCCAACCAGGCCTGCACTTGTGACAAAGCCACCTCAACCGGGGTCGGTGGGGCATAGATCCGCGGGTGGGTGACGATGGCCAGGAACTCATGGAGGCAAGGCCAGGGGATGGCCCAGGACGCTCTTCCTTCAGCCAGTTCAGAGACGCTGAGACTAGCGGGTCCATGCCACTGGGAATCCTCGCGATGAGCATAGACCAGGATGTTGGTGTCCAGGGCTATCATCCACCGCGTCCTTCATAGGCGATCTCGCGTATACGGCTCCAGTCGCCCTCCGTTAGACCGGGCTGAACTCCTTGCCCCTTGAAACTTGCCTGTCGCAGGTGAAAACTCCCAGCGGATCTCCTTCCACTCAATACCTTTCGCAAACCCGATTCAACCAGTGACTTTACGGTTGTCTTTTCCAGCGCCGCTACCGTCTTTGCCTCCTCTAGGAGAGAGTCAGCAATATCTATGGTTGTCTTCATATGGGTAACTGTATCATCTAATCTGACGGACCTCAATCGGGCTCTTTCCAGAAGCTGTTTCAGTAGAGTCATTCTGGAAACCGGCTCTACAGCCCTTTCTCACGAGGCAATGATTTCTTCGACCACTCGGCCGTTAACATCGGTCAGTCTAAAATCACGACCGCTGTATCGGTAGGTAAGCTTGGTGTGATCCAGGCCCAAGAGGTGGAGCATGGTCGCCTGTAGATCGTGGACGTGGACCGGATCCTCCTCCGCCTTGAAGCCAAACTCATCGGTGTTTCCGTGGGTCATCCCGCCCCTGACGCCACCGCCAGCCAGCAGCACCGAGAAGCCGTGGTTGTTATGATCCCGCCCGTTCTGAACGGCCACCAGCCCTCCTACTTCGACCGTCGGAGTTCTCCCGAACTCACCTCCGATCACAACCAGAGTTTCGTCGAGGAGTCCCGTCGACCGCAGATCGTGGATCAGGGCGGCCATTGGCTTATCCGATTGTGCCGTCAGCGAACGCATGCGAAGGATGTCGTCGTGGGTGTCCCAGGGCTGGCTGCTTCCGTAATAGACCTGCACCATGCGGACTCCCCGTTCGATCAGTCTCCGCGCGATAAGGCAGCCCCGTGCGAAATCTCCTTCCCCGTACAGGGAGCGGGTGGCCTCGCTTTCCTGTCTGACATCGAAGGCGTCCATGGCCTCGGCCTGCATCCGATAGGCGACCTCCATCGAGTGGATGGTCGCCTCGAATTCAGGGGCGGACCCGTGACGCTCGATGTGAAGCTGGTTGAGCTGACCGAGTAGATCCAGCTGGCTCCGCTGCTGAGAGGACCCGGTTGTTGCGTTGCGCAGATTGGGAACCAGCTTCTCGGGATCGGAATCGTTGTTCCTGATGTAGGTCCCCTGAAAGGCTCCTGGAAGGAAGGCGGAAGACCATAACTGGGGTCCTACCACGGGTAAGCCCGGACAAAGGACCACATAGCCGGGCAGGTTCTGGTTTTCGGTGCCCAATCCATAGGTCAGCCAGGAGCCCAGCGAGGGATGCCCGGGAATCCGTTGGCCACAATTAAACATGAACAGCGAGGGCTCGTGAAAGGGCATGTCCGTGTACATGGACTTGATCACGCAGATGTCGTCGATGCAGCCTCCCAGATGCGTAAAAATCTCACTGACCGGGATCCCACTCTCCCCTCTCCGTTCGAACTCGAAGGGTGAGCGCATCAAATGCCCGGTTCTGCGCTCGGTTTCCAGATTGCCGGCAGGGTAGGGCTGACCGTCATACTTCTCCAGCATCGGCTTATAGTCGAACGAATCGACATGAGAGGGTCCGCCATTCAGGAACAGGAAGATGACCTGCTTGGCCTTGCCCGGGAAATGCGCCGGCCTGGGAGCCAGCACGGACAGGGGACTCTGGGGCTGGGCCAGAAGGTTGGAGGCGGCTACCATGCCGAATCCAGTGCCCACGCTTCGGAGCAACTGTCGCCGATCTATCAAGGCCCCGGGAGATCTCATAAACTTGTGTTACAGCGTACTAGTTTATATACAGAAACTCATTCGAGCTGAGAAGAGTCTGGGTATAGCGCGGCCAGGCATCGCCCTCGTGCTCCACGAAACCCAATCCAATCTGCATTTCCTTTGAAGTCGGCGGTCGCCCGAAGAGGAGGTGATAGGCGCGGGAAATCCTGGCCTGGCTTTTCCCACCGGCTTCCTCCTGGAGGCGCTGCGACAGGGCCCTCGCCATCCTCACGACCAGCTCGCTGTTCAGGAAGAAGAGTCCTTGCAGGGGGGTGTTGGTCAAGATCCTCTTGGGACTGCTGCTGTTGGGATTGGGAAAGTCGAACAGGGCGAGCATCGTATCCAGGTGTCTGCGGCTGATAAAGCCGTAGACGGTGCGCCTCAGATTTGACTCGTCGTCCAGTCTGAAGGCGGCTTCCCCGGCCTCGAGATCGAGTTTTCCAGCGACCTGCAGAATGGAGTCGCGCAGTGCTTCGGCGTCCAGACGCCGAGGACGATACCGCCACAACAACCGACTCTCTGGATCGACCTTGTAGTTGGCCTCCGAGAATCGGCTGCTCAAGGCATAGGTGGAGGAAAGCATGATTTCGCGGTGCATCGCCTTGATCGACCAACCCTTCTCGACGAAACGCAGTGCCAGGTAATCGAGTAGCTGGGGATGACTGGGACGATCGCCCGTCTGACCCAGGTTGCTGGGCGTCCGAACAATTCCCTGCCCGAAGTGATGCAGCCAGATCCGGTTCACCATGACCCTGGCAGTCAGGGGATTGTGGGGGCTGGCAATAGCCTCGGCCAGTTCCAGACGACCGCTACCCTCGGTAAAGGGCTGAGGCTCGGACTGGCTCAGGATGGTAAGGAACCTCCGGGGTACCTCTTCGCCCAGATTGTTCGGATTGCCGCGGATGCGAACCCTCTCGTTTGTGGGCTTCTCCTTGTCCGAAATCACGTGGTAGAAGGGATACTTTTCCGGCATCGCGGCCTCGAGCTTCTCAACCCGGTGACGCAAGGTCTCCAGATGAGTCTTCCAGACACCGTCGAGGAACCGATCGAGCTGGTCTTCGCCGTAGTAGAGAATCCCACTCTCAAACTTGGTTGGAGCGCTGAACTCCTTCTCCGAAGCCAGATCACGCCATAAGAAGTACCTGTCTCTTTCCAGGGAGAGCAGCTCGGTCTTTCCGATTTCCACCCGGTTCTTTCCATGCGTCCGCCGCTCGTTCTCCTCGTCGACTTCTCTCTTCTCGCGGATTACAGAGATAATTAGGGTTTCGACCGAGAGGGCTATCTCCTCAATCTGATCCGAGGTCGCACCCGAGGCGCGCGCCTGATCCCACTGATCAAGAAAAGGGTGATCCCTGGGAGATTTCGACAGGTATTCCACCCATCCCTCCAGAGTCTCAAGGTCGAGCTTCTGCTGCTCGGCAACGCGGTCGAGCCCCTGACTCTGTTTGGAAGTCAGGACTCTCCACGACGCCTGGATATAGCGCGAGGTCTGGTGTGCGAGGGCCTCGATCAGCTGATTGCGTTGGTTCTCTCGAAATTCAGCGAGGGCATCCTTCTCAGTCTTGAGTCTCTCCTCCTTCTCACGGTACTGCCTGACGACCTCTTGCCTGGACAGAGGGTGCTCGTCGATCTTGGCACTATTGAAGACACCCAGGAGGGCGTAGTAGTCCTCGGTTGGAATCGGGTCGAACTTGTGATCGTGACACTGGGCGCAACCCCCGGTGAGCCCCAGAAAGGTCTTGGTAGTCGCATCTACTCGATCATCCTGAAACTGCGGACTGAGGGCGTAGAAGCCAAGACCTCCCACGTAGTTCTCGCCCCGCCCCTGCAAGAGATCTCCGGCCAACTGTGCTTTGACGAACTGGTCGTAGGCAAGGTCCTGGTTGAAGGCGTCGATGACCCAGTTCCGGTAGCGAAAGGCATTCAGATACGGTTCATCCTTTGTGGAGTTCAACTTGTCGTCGGAATAGCGGGCCAGGTCCAACCAGAAACGCCCCCAACGCTCTCCATATCGGGAGGAGGCAAGGAGACGATCCACAACCCGATCGAAGGCCTCGGGAGACTTGTCCTGGAGAAAGGCGCTGACCTCGCCGGGAGTCGGGGGCAATCCGATCAGATCGAAGTGGGCCCGGCGCAGCAGCGTCCGACGGTCCGCTGGCTCTACCGGATCGAGGCCTTGGTCCTCTAGTCGTGAGAGCACGAAATGGTCGAGAGGAGATCGAACCCAACCCTGATTTTTCACCGGAGGCATGTCGACCGGACCAGGGGGTTGAAACGACCAGAAACTACGTTGCTCCGGACGGATCACATACCGACCTTCCTTCCTTGCGACTGGAGGAGAAGAGCTTTCGTCTGGCCAGACAGCGCCGGCTCTGATCCAGGTCACCAGATTCTCGATCTGGTCGCCCCGGAGCTTACTCTGCGGGGGCATCTTCAGACGGTCATGAGTCTGCCGCACTGCCTGGATCAAGAGGCTCTGCTCAGGATGCCCTGGCACAATGGCCGGCCCGGAGTTTCCCCCCTTCAGGAGCGCCTCACGGGACTTCATCGCCAGCCCTCCCATAGCGGTGGCGGCGTGACAGGCAAAGCATTGCTCCGCCAGCAGAGGTCGCACTCTCATCTCAAAGAACTCAGCCGCATCCCCGGGCTGAGCTTCCATTGAGGCACACAGGAACAAGGAGAGGAGCGCCCCTGCTGCGGCACCGAAGCACAAACGTGAGTACCGGTCCACTCACTTCCTCCTTATCCTTTGGAATCCCGATCAAAGCAAGCTCGGCGGTGGCTCAAAGTATAGCCAGTCCATCAGAACTCCGTCAACGAGCCCCAGAACCTCTGGGTTCCCTCTGGTGTCCGAGCTCGACCACTACCACCGTTGCTATAGAAGCTCGATCTGTACTAAGTTCGAATAGATGCAGAAAGGATGGTCCCTGGAAGAGTCTTTACGAACGCTTCGCCAGCACACGGGTATTGTGATTCCTACCTTTGCACCTCCCAATGTGGACGCGTCGCTCAGCCGTCAACTTCTGGAGGACACGGTCCATGCCTGTGTCCAGCAGGTTGACGA
This sequence comes from Acidobacteriota bacterium, assembly GCA_965218775.1. Taxonomy (GTDB): domain Bacteria; phylum Acidobacteriota; class UBA6911; order RPQK01; family JAJDTT01; genus CAUZIZ01. The sequence goes on from CBDCLS010000006.1 coordinate 228,083, forward strand.
CCCCATGTCCATCTGTCTCAGTGTAGACGGTGAGAACTGCGGGAAAGACATGGCCGAGGAGCTCGCCAGTCACTTCGGCGTCATGGTCTGCTCTACGCCCGAAAACAAAGGCAAGCTTCACGCACTGCGAAACGGGGTGGATCGAATCTTTGCCGAATCCAAGCATCGCTATCTGGCCACGCTAGATGCCGACGGAGATCACTTTCCCAACGAGCTCGTTAACCTGCTGCGGGCTGCAAACCATATCCAGCGATCGCGAGGGATCGAGAAGCTGTTAGTCCTGGGCCGCCGCATCTCGCGACACCATCCCATGGGGTATCTGCGAGGAGAGCTGGAGGAGCTCGCCGACCGTGTACTTCTGGATGCGCTTGCATACGACGCCTCCCTTCGAGGGCACCCGCTCCGCTTCGAATACGCCACCAGCCTGGAGGAGTTTCCGGATTTCCACTCCGGCTACAAGGTCTTCAGCAGAAGCGTCGTGAGGGATGTCTTCCTGGAAGAGCCAATTCTCTGCGGAGTGTCCCAGAATGCCTACTACAAACATGGCGTCGAGGCGGTGATGACGGTAGAAGCAATCAAGAGCGGTGCCTATCTGGTAGGGGTCAACCGCAGCACTCTGAATGAACAGCCGCTCTCAGTCTTCGGGTTGCTGAATCGAATCCGGGTGACTGCGGACAAGATCCTCTGGCCTTGCCGGAGGCTCGAAGTCCCCTCGCACTTCGTGGTCCAGTGGCTGCGAAATCATATGGCTCGCCTACAGCTGGGCACCCTGGCGCCGCAGGGGAAGGATGAGCTCCGGCAGATCCGGCAATTGGTCCTGAAGGAATTGGGGGCTCCAGCCGTGGAGGATGAGGAAGGCTGGTGGGGTCCGCTGTTTATCTAGGCATTGGCGAATTTCTCTCCTCCCTTGCCCTTGCCTTTGCCCTGACCTCATCTATTAATTCCCAGCCTGAAGAACGCGAGATTATTGACGGTAAGAGTAAGGGCAAAGGCACGGGCGAAGGCAAAGGCACGGGGGGGACGCTAAGAAGGGGACACGGTCACGGACTTCGTCTACGAAGTGAGAAAATCGAGGATCGGCGCTGCGGGCGTCAATCCCGGTACGACCAGGTCTGGATTGTGCGAACTGAGGGTGTCGTACGAATAGAACCCTGTAGCTACCGCGACCGTCTTCGCTCCTGCCCTTCCCCCATGGGAAATATCTCTGGGAGTGTCCCCTATGACAAAGACCTCCTCGGGAGTAAGGGGAGCGATCAGCTTGGCTCCCCTGCGTGCCGCAATTTGGATCAGTTCCGTCCGGTCTTCCGCATCGGAGCCATAGCCGCCGAACGCAAAATAGGTGCTCAGACCGGCACGGTCCAACTTCATTCGCGCGCCTTCCTGGACGTTTCCGGTCGCTACACCGACCAAGAATCGAGGATCCTGAGCCAGGTCTTGAACCAGCTCACGCGCTCCCGGAAGCACGCGAAATCCCTCGCTAGTCTGGATCTCCTCCTCAAGGAATCCCAGATAGGTGGACAGGAGGTCCGCAGCTGAGTCCAGTTGGAGTCCCTTCCGATCCAGTACCTCACGGACAATGTCCGGGTCGGTTCTCCCCCCGACCTGGATCTCTTCCATGCTGTCGTCGAGGTCATAAAGCGTTTGGAACGAGCGGTTCAAAGCACGGGTCCCGGCACCACCGGAGAGGAGAAGTGTTCCGTCGATATCGAAAAGGATCAGCCGCATCGGGGGATTATAGCATCGAGGTCCAGGTGGTCTGAGCGAGATGAAAAAGCCTGGTCGCAGCGATCCGTGACCTGCGACCTGCCAGGTGTGATCCTGGACTAGTAGACCTCAGGATTCACCAGGTTTTCGGGCCGTGGCCGGTGGCCGGCAAGCACCGCCTTCATGTCGGCGACAACGGTCTCGACAATACGGTTCTGGGCACCGGGTGTCGAGCTCCCAACATGAGCGGTCAGGACGGTCCCCGGATGTCCAAACAGCGGATGGCTGCGGTCCGGAGGTTCTGAATCGAACACGTCGAGTGCAACGCAGCGCAGCCTACCGCTTTCCAGAGCCTGGTAAAGAAGATCGTGGCTTTCGATCAGGGCGCCTCGGGCTGCATTTACCAGAATGGCTCCCTGCTTGAACTGGTCGATATTGCCGCGATGAATCAGGTTCTGAGTCTCCTCGTTGGAGGGAGCGTGGAGCGTCACTAGGTCGGCGCTGTTCAGAAGCTCCTCAAGGGAAACAAAGCGGACTCCACTTTCGGAGTAGTCAGCAGCTGATACGTAAGGATCATGCACCAGGGCTTGCACCCCGAATGGCTTCAGTAGGTCCCAAACTTCTCTTCCGATCCTTCCAAACCCAACAATTCCGACGACGGATCCTTCCAGGTCCAGATTGGGGTTCTGATAGCGCTCCTCCCACTCCCCCTCGAGCACCACCCGGTGCCAACCCATCAGATTTTTTGCCGCCCCCAGTATGAGCGCGAGTGTGTGCTCTGCGACAACCCGAGACATGGCACCGGGAGTAAAGACAACGGGGATCCTGCGCTCAGTAGCAGCGGCAATGTCGACGGTATCGTACCCAACTCCAGAGCGCCCGATGACACACAGCTCTGTTGCGGCGGAGATCATTTCGGCATCGATTACAACTGGTCCGCGTGCGACGAGACCCACCACGCCCGGGCCCACCTTAGAGGAGACGGCCTCATGGGTGAAGGCTTCGCAAAAGACCAAGGGATGGGGACTGAACTGCCCCGCCACCCAATCGGGGAGTGGTCCGGTGGCAACGATGGAGAGAGGCTCGCTAGTCGAGGAGACCCTTCGCTTGCCGATAGCCATCTGATCTCCCTTCGATAGCACTGAGGGAACCTGGGTTGGTACGATCCCAACCAGGAGCCGTGGTTACCCCTGACCCCGAGCTCAGAGGCAAGGTTAAATCGCGAGCTGGCAAAGGTCAATCTCAGCTGCCGCTTCGTTCGGTCCTCACCGGGGGCTGATCGGGGGTGGTACACTAGGCCTCGAGGAAACCCCCAAAGACAATGAGTAGACTTGTCTCGGCGTTCGCCATTTTCACACTGATGACACCAGGAATGGCACTCTCCTCTGAGGATGGCGCCTCGTCGATCGAGCGGGGAGTGACACTCAAGGGGCGCATCGTATGCCTGTCTTCCTCAGACCCATCCGGCAGCCAAGAAGTCGAGTGCGGGAGCGAAGGCCTCTTTGCCCTGAGCACTCCAGAGGGCAAGGTCTACCGATTCCTGACTGAGGATGCCAAGACGGCTATGTTCCTGGATCCCCGAGTCCGCCAGCGGCTGCTCCAGATCAGGGGGCGCTTGACCTCGACCAACGCTCTCGAAATCATCAAGATTCAATCCATACGGGAGGGCCGCTTGCACGATCTCTACTATCGCTGCGAGGTCTGCCACATCACGGCTTTCGACCCGGGTCCCTGTTGGTGCTGTCAGGACGACTTCGAGTTTCGCGAAACCCCGGCGAATGGAGTAGTGAGCAGTGATTAGCAGTGATCAGTGAGCAGTCCCGGAAGGAGCCGCCAAACGTGTCGCGCACCCCATGGACTCGCAGTATTACGGAGCCAAGTCCGGCAGAGCCGCGAACGACTTGACTTGTCAGCACTGTGAACCCAAGGTCCGAGGAGAGAGCCGGACAACAGCAAAATCTCTGCCGACCCCAACCCAATTCTCCCCTTGAATTTGAATGATACGGCTCGCAGGCAGGCGTGGGACTAGCCTGAAAAGGGGAGTCGGAGGCAAATCCACCCAAGCCCACGAGGAACCCAGCATGCTCATTATCGATGCCCATCTCGACATCGCTTACAACGCCCTGGAGTGGAACCGTGATCTGCGCCAGAGCATCCCGCAGATTCGCGAGTCCGAAGCCGGCATGCCGCAGAAGGGCCGCGGCCTGAACGTTCTGAACTTCGAGGAGCTGCGGCGAGGAAACATTGGGCTGGTCTTTGCCGTGATTCAGTGCCGGGTCGGCTCACAGGGGAAGCGATTCCCAGGTGTGCGAAATCAAGACATCGCCTATGCCCGATGCCAGGGACACCTGGCCTACTATCGCCAGATGGAAGCCAGAGGCGTGATGCGGCAGGTCCGGGACAGAGAGGGCCTAGACGCCCATCTGCGACAGTGGGAATCCGACCCGCAGTCCCCGCAAGGCTACGTGCTCGCCATGGAAGGCGCCGATCCCATTGTTTCCCCAGATCAGGTACCGGAGTGGTGGGATCAAGGTCTGCGCGTGGTCAGCCTCTGCCACTACGGCATCAGCCCCTATTCCCACGGAACCGGGGCTCCGGGCGGGCTGACACCCCGGGGAAGAGAGTTCCTGAAAGCCCTGGAAGAGGCAGGGATGCTTCTGGACACCAGCCACCTGGCAGAAAGGGCTTTCTGGGAGGCCTTGGATCTGTTCCAGGGACAGGTCCTGGCAAGTCATAACTGCTGTCGCAGCTTCTGCGACAATGATCGGCAAATCGACGATCAACAGATCAAGGCGCTGGTAGAGCGAGGCGCTGTTATAGGTACGGCTTTCGATGCCTGGATGCTCTCTCCCTCATGGGACAAAGAGGCCATCGACAATAGTGGCATTACCTTCGAAACCGTAGTCGACCACATGGATCATGTGTGCCAGCTGGCAGGCAACGCACGACACGTCGCCATAGGGTCAGATCTCGATGGAGGCTACGGCAAGGAACAGTGCCCCACTGATATGGACACGATTGCCGATTTACAGGGGATCCCGGCGATTCTGGAGCAGCGTGGCTACAGTTCCCAGGATATCGAGAACATCATGCACGCCAATTGGTCAAGATTGATCAGAGAAGCCTGGGCCTAGCCGGCAGGCACGGACTCGAAAACCCAGTCCTGCGAGGGATAAAGACCCCGAGCAAGGGAATTGCTTAACCAATCCTCTTCTGCGGAATTAGAGCCCTACCCCACCCACTTGGGATGGGGTAGAGCGGTTTGCTAATCCCAGCCGTCTCTCATCACATCGTGACTGAAGCCACCGCGATGGTCGTGCCATCCATGGTACCTTCCAGCGTCACCTTGTGGCCCACGTGCTCCTTGACCTTATCCGGGGAGTCCAGTGTGTAGACTGCTTTGTCCGACTCGCTGACGAAAACAATCGGTTGGCCACCCTTGACACAGTTCGCGGCGCATCCGGCATGATCGTCGGTGGCGGCTTTTCCCGCGCGGGCACACTTCTCGTCGGCCAGCCAGCCAGTCCACGTCATGGCTGCGGTCTCTGCCGGCTTCTCAGCCGGAGGCTCTGCTGCCGGAGGCTGCTCGGCAGTCTCGGGGGCAGGAGCGCCGCCACAACCCACCAGGATCACGGCCACGCCTAGCACAGCCAGAATTCTCATATAGAAACCCATAATCGTTTCCTCCTTAGAAGCGTGGTTTTCCAACACACGTTGTAATGGGGTACTCTTCGTATACTTTACCCATTGGACGGTGTCAAGAAGATTAGGTTCTTAGCGGTGCCTTCCTTTTCCCCCTTGCCCGTGCCTTTGCCCCTAAACTGCCGAGGATCTGGGCCTCTAGTGCTGGGTTTCTCTAGAGCCTTGAGACGCATCATTGGAGAAACTCAGGGCAAGGGCACGGGCAAAGGCAAGGGCACGGGAGGTGAACGAAATACGGCTGCCGCTCGTCGAACTAAGGGGGTACATGATGAGCTCACAACAAGGCGCATTAGGAAAGCAAGACCTGAAGAATCTGATCCTTCGAGATCGCGAAACCAACTCGAAAAAGACCTGGAGGGGCAGTTTTCTCGACTATCTGGAACTGATCCGGAAGGACCCGTCCGCTGCCGAATTAGCACATGCCCGTATCTACGAGGTCATCATGAAAGCGGGATCTCGGCAGCTTCTCGAGACCGATGATCTGCGAGCAAAGCGACTCTACCAGGACGAGCCGGTGCCGGTTTACGACTTCTTCCAGAAAGAGTTCTTCGGTGTAGAAAAGACCGTCGCCCAGATCGTTCGCTACTTTCGCTCCGCCGCCCTGAAAGGGGAAGAAAGCCGCCAGGTGCTCTACCTCATGGGCCCAGTGGGTTCGGGTAAGAGCTCCCTCATCCAGAAGCTCAAATCGGGACTCGAGGACATGGGTCCCTTCTACGCCATAGAAAACTGTCCCATGCACGAGGAGCCGCTCCACCTCCTCCCCCGCCACCTCAGGCCCGCCTTCGAGGAGATGTTGGGTGTTCGAATCGAAGGGGATTTGTGCCCCATCTGCCGAACGCGGCTCAAGCAGGAGTTCGAGACCCGATATGAAGAAATGCCGATCGTTACCCGCGAGTTCTCTTCCCGCAGTCGCGTCGGCATCGCGGCTGTTCCACCGGTTGACCCAAACAATCAGGACACATCCGTGCTGATCGGGTCGGAGGACATCTCCAAGCTGGATCTCTACTCTGAGGGCGATCCCCGGGTGCTGGACCTCGACGGGGCTCTCAACGTTGGTAACCGCGGCCTGGTCGAGTTCATCGAGGTCTTCAAGAACGAAATCGAGTATCTGCACGCCATGATCACGGCCACTCAGGAAAAGGTCATACCCGCTCCCGGGCGCCACGGCATGATCTACGTCGATACCGCCATCGTTGCCCACTCCAACGAAGCCGAGTGGCAGAGATTCAAGTCAGACCACACCAACGAAGCCATCCTGGACCGAATCGTGGTGGTGAAAGTGCCTTACAATCTCCGCCTGTCAGAGGAAATCCGGATCTACGAGAAGATGATCCGGCAATCAGATTTCCGGGTTCATGTAGCTCCGCACGCGCTGGAGATGGCGTCGATGTTTGCCATACTCACGCGACTCCACCCCAACCCAAAGTGCGACCCTATGACGAAGCTCAGGCTCTACAACGGTGAGAAAGTCGTGGAGCAGGGAAAGCTCAGAAAAGTCGACGTGCGCGAACTGCGCGATAACGCTCGGGACGAAGGGATGGAGGGCATTTCCACCCGATTCATCATGAAGGCACTGGATAACGCGCTCTCCGACGGCCTCGGTGGTCCCTGCATCAACCCCATCAATGTGAGGGAGGCCTTGATCAAGATGGTCAAGGAGGCCGACGTCCCCGACGACAACCGCAAGATTTACCTGGAACTGCTCCAGGACACGCTGCACAAGGAATATCTGCTAGTGATCGAGAAGGAAATCACCAAGGCCTTCGTCTATTCCTACCAGGAACAAGCGGAACAGCTCTTCCAGAACTACCTGGACCATGTCGAAGCGTCCGTGAACAAGACCAAGGTCCTCGATTCAAGGACTCATGAGGAGCTGGAACCCGATGAGGGTTTCCTCAAGTCCATCGAGGAGCAAATTGCTGTCTTGGGCACTGCAGCAGAGGGCTTCCGACAAGAGGTGATTGCCTATCTCTGGTCCTCCAACCGGCGGGGAGAAAACCTTTCCTATCGCAGCTATGAGCCCCTCAAGGAAGCTGTCGAGAAGCGGCTGATGACTTCGGTGCGGGAAATGAGCCGAATCGTGACCAAGAGTCGATCTCGGGACGAGGAACAGAGCCAGAAGTACGACTTGATGGTCCAGAGTCTGCTGGAGAACGGCTACTGTTCCCACTGCGTGGACCTGGTTCTGAACTACGCTGCCAACAACCTCTGGAAGGATTGAGGAGAAAGGCGCCAGCCGCCAGCTTCGCGGGGAGGGCTCCGAAGATCACTTGATCCAGGAGCTTTCCCAAGCACTGAAGCAGGGCCGCTTCATCTCTCGAGAGAGGACTATGTCTCATATCGTGATCCGGAAATGGCAACCGTCGGACGCTCAGCGGAGCGATCGCAGCGCCGGAGATCGCTCCCGCCACCGTCTCAAGGTTCGACAAGCGATCCGCGAGAACATCGCCGACATCATTGCCGAGGAGGCGATCATCGGCAAGAGTCGAGATCGAATCGTCAAGGTACCGATTCGTGGGATCAAAGAGTACCGCTTCAGCTTCGGGGCAAATCATCCCCAAGTAGGCCAAGGAGAAGGTCAAACCCAGCCTGGACAGGTGATCGGACGCGACTCATCTCCCCAACCGGGTTCAGAGCAGGCAGGGGACACAACCGGCCCCGACTACTACGAGACGGAGATCACCCTGGATGAACTGATTGAGATCATGTTTGAGGACCTGGAGCTGCCGAATCAGGAGCGCAAGCAACTGAAAACCATAGAGTTGGAACACAAGCAGAAGTCTCTAGGCTATCGCCGGAAGGGCGTCAGAGCACGCCTCTCGCTTCACCGCAGCGCCATCGAACGCGTACGCCGACTCCAGATCGCTCGACGCTCTTCTGTGTTAGAAGAAAACGCGGCTCCGGATCCCGACCTCGGCGTGGCGGTGGAAGTGGCAACGAAGTCTGCTCGGCGGGCAGCGTCCTCCCTGTCGCTTCGGTCACCATTCTGGGAGCGTGATCTCCGCTTCCGTCATCGAAACCCAAAGCTCAAGCGTGAGTCCAACGCCGTTGTCATCTGCATCATGGATACGTCTGGATCAATGGACGTGTCGAAGAAATACCTGGCTCGGAGCTTCTTTTTTCTGCTCCACCGCTTCGTCTCGACGAAGTATGCCAGCACCGAGGTGGTGTTCATCTCTCACGACACCGAGGCTCGGGAAGCCACCGAAGAGGAGTTCTTTCGCAAGGGTGAATCAGGCGGGACCTTCATCTCCTCAGGCTACAACAAGGCCCTTCAGATCATTCAAGAACGCTACCACCCCAGCCTCTGGAACATCTACGCATTCCACTGTTCCGATGGGGACAACTTTGGCTCAGACAATGCGAAGGCCTTGGAGGCGGCACACGAACTCTGCCAGGCCTGCAATCTGTTCGGCTACGGTGAGATCAAGCCCCCGGGATCCTATTCGGGAAGCAGTAGTCTTCTGGACTTCTTCTCTTCCTCGGTCACAGCCGACAACTACAAGTCGGTTCCGATCCGTCAGAAACAAGATATCTGGCCCGCTTTCGAAGAGTTTCTTCGTCTGGAAAAGCAGCCATGAGCAACTACGAAATACCCGATCTCGAGCGTTGGGCGGAGTACGTAGAAGAGTTGGCTCTAGATCTTGGCCTTTCCTGTTACCCACAGGAGTTCGAGATCAGTGACCAGACTCAGATGCTGGGCTACATGGCCTATTCTGGGCTTCCCGCACACTATCCACACTGGTCCTACGGAAAGGCTTACGAGCGCTTGAAGACCCTGTACGACTATGGCGTCAGTGGCCTCCCCTACGAAATGGTCATCAACTCCAATCCCTGTCTGGCCTACCTGATGCGGAACAACTCATTACTCATGCAGGTCCTGACGATCGCTCACGTGTACGGACACAACGACTTCTTCAAGAACAATTTCACCTTTCGCCACACCCGGGCGGAGCTGGCGGTTGACCTCTTCAAGGTCCATGCCAACCGGATCCGCAGCTACATCGAAGACCCGACCATTGGAATCGATCGAGTGGAAGGAGTTCTCGACTCAGCACATGCGATCTCGCTTCAGTGCCGCCGCAACCAATCCGTCGTGAAGCCGAACAGTGCGCCGCAGGAAGAGTCGCAGGATCTCAAGAATGAGCTCGGAGGGCAGCCGCCGAAAGCCGACGAAGATCTCTTGCTGTTTCTCCGAGACAACAACGGACGACTGTCGGAATGGGAGCAGGACCTGCTGACCATCGTGGATGAGGAGACTCGATACTTCATTCCCCAGATGGAAACCAAGATCATGAATGAGGGATGGGCCAGCTACTGGCACAAGCAGATCCTCGACTCGCTAGGCCTCTCCCCTGACCAGCGGATGGAGTTCATGGTGAAGCATGCCCAGGTGCTGGCTCCCAATCCCAACGGAATCAACCCTTATCATCTGGGGTTCTTCGTGTGGAATGCGCTCAGAATCTGGCATGACGGATGCGTCGACAAGGGACTGTTGAGACGGGACGAGTTTGCCTGGTTCGATAAGATGCGAATCGATTTTGAGGAGCGGGACGCGGTCCCCCCCGAGAGTGGAAAGAAGACGGGTCGCGAAGTCCTCTTCCAGGTTCGGGAAACGGATCGGGACGCCTCCTTCCTGAGACGCTTCCTGACACCTGCCGTGATGCAGGAGTTGGACCTCTTCCAGCATGAGAGTCAGAGGAGCGCGAACAATGAGCAGGTGAGAGTGGTAACCAAGACCTCCAGCCCGGAGCATTGGAGGGATGTCAAGGAAACCCTGGTCAGAAGTGTGGGAGTGGGCTCGCTACCCGTGATCAAAGTCGAAGATTCAAATCACGGCGGCAACTCTACGCTTCTGCTGAGGCACTGCCACGATGGTCGGGATCTGGAGCTGGGATCGGCGGAGAAGACGCTGTCACACGTACGCCGGCTCTGGTCCAGTTCGGTGGTCCTTGAGACCCAACTGGAGGGAAAATCCATCCGCCTGGAGGCTTAGCCTTAGAACACCAGACATACGAAGGCTAAACTGTTAGTTCCGGCCTTCGAAATTCGCTTGTTCGATATTCTGCGGTTCATCATTTGTCGGTTGCCTTCGACGGAACAAGGAAGAAAGGCTGAATCACAAACCGCAGAACGCCGAACATGCGAACGCCGAACCGTCTTTCTTAACCTTCGAAATTCGCCTGTCCGATATTCTGCGGTTCATCATTCATCGGTTGCCTTCTCCATATCAAGGAGTCTTCGACCCGGTTGTGAAGGTGGCGTCTTCTCCCTGGGTGGTCCCTTCCTGGTTGCTGCCTACCAGGCGGAAGTGATAGGTCGTCTCCGGCTCCAGGTCGGCTAAACGCTCAAAGGTGGTGCGAGGAGTGATCTGCAATCCTCCATCGCGCTTGGGGGATTTCGAGCCGTAACTGGAGGTAGTTCCGTATTCGAAGTGGAACTCCGCTCGAAATCCCAATGGGTTCACTCTTCCCTCGAGTCTGGCACTAGACGCGGTGATCTGGCTTGCCTTCCCGGTGACTACGGTCGGCTGATTGGTGGCTGGGAGACGGTAGGTGCGATCTTCGCCGTAGACCGTTCCTTCACTGCTGCTAGCCACCAGACGATAGTGGTAAGCGGCTCCGGGTGACAGATCCTGGACATCCAGGTTGACATAATAGAGATCGTCGTCAGGAAGCATCTCGGCTCCGCTGCCGAAAACCTCTATTTCCCCCAGCCCCCAATGCTCGGTCTGGTAACCCGAATTCACCTTTACCTTCAGGGACTTGCATTTCAGGGAGAGGCCCATGTCCAGAGTGAATGCGAAGTTGGCGTTGGGTTCCCCTTGCTGCGGAAGCAGCTTCTTTAATGCGGGTGAGAACTCCTTGCCGTCCGCCGAGACGAGTAACTCGACTTCCTTGGCAGGCCACTCGGGGTTCTGGTGGAGTTGTACCCTCTTGATCGTAACTGGATTGTCGAAGGAGTAGACGAATTCCTGAGGCGAAGTAGGATTCTGCGCACTGTGCCAGGTGCGGCCTTGGCCGTGCCGCCAGCCGTCGGTCAGCGTAGCGGGATCGCCTCCTGTCTGGGGCCATTCGACCAGGGTGCCGCCGTTACTGGGACGGATCAGTGAGTGATTCCGATACGCTATCTGCAGCTCATCGAAGTCCAGCGAGCCGGTGGGGGGATTGTCCGGGTCCACGGTCGCCTCGAGGTGGAAGAAGTCGCAGTTGACGTGGGCCTGAGCATCGTTGATGGACCAATAGGCGTAGCGTTTGGCGGCCTCTTCTCCCTGGAGCGTGGGGTTGTTCCCACCGTAGGTCCACTGATCGGCATCGTTGAGAAGTCGGTACTCCACCTCGTGCCACTCGCCGTCACTGAGATAGTCGGTGAGCGTAAAACCGGTATAGGCCCAGTTGGCGCGCTTCCAGCCCTTCGCGTTGCCGATCTCAACATTGCTCTGACTCTGTGTCCACCACAGCAGCTCGGAGCCATTGGGCTCAAAATCGTTACCCCGCACCCCAATGGACACCTTGGCCCCCCGGAGGTCCGGGTCTCCTCCGCCCAAATGAGCCCTTACGAGATCTCCGGCGCCGACTTCGCCGCTCATCAGATACTTGGTCAGGTGAAGAGTTCCAATACCGTCATCGTGATTGTGATCGTGCTTGCTGGGCTCATGGAACCTGATGTAGCCCTTGGAAACACCCCCAGTTGCGAAGTGCTCGTCTTTCAGCCAACTGTACCAGCCACCCATGCCTTCATCCCAGGTCTCGTGGTAGTAGGCACCCAATCGAGGCGGTAGCGGCCTTGCGTCCGTCTTGGATCCATATTCGGTGGAACTTCCATATTCGAAGTAGTAGGTAGTGTGCTTTCCGTGTGGGTGGACGCTCCCATTGACCGTTATAGCCGACGTCCCCAGTGCACTGGCAGAGCGAGTGGCCACTGTCGGCGCCAAGGAGAAGTTCTCGGGTTCTGGGGCCTCGGATCCGCAGGCCGAGATCAGGATCGTAAAGCAGCCCAGCACGAGATGAGATCTCATCCGATTGAAGAGTGGACCACGAGTTGGCTTCAGCCGGGACAGTTCTGTACTTTTGATCATTACTCCTACGAAATTGTTCCCCCGACAATAGCAGCTCGATTGGCGCACCGATACCCTCTACACGGCCCGAACGTGCGGGGAAGAGACCTAACCGAGGGATGTGCTGTCGCTACACCTGACGGGAGAGCTTGAGGGCGCGGATCCTGTTGTTGAAATGGTCACTGATCAACAGACAGCCCTCCATGACGGCGAGATTGCAGGGCTGGTTGAAACGACAGGCGTTAGCGGGCCCTCCGTCTCCACCGTCGCCCCCCTCGCCGGTTCCAGCGGCGACCCTGAGCCGGCCCTGAGGGTCAAGTGCCAGAACCCGGTCGTTACCTGTGTCCGCTACGAAGAGGGTACCGTCACTGTCGAGGGCGACACCTCGAGGACTATTCAGCTGGGATTCGTCGGGTCGCAAGCCTTCCTCGGCCCGGCCGGGGATGCCGGTTCCGACTACCGTTTGGATCTGCCCGGATGACGTGACCCTGCGAACGCAGTGGTTGCCGGTGTCGGCGAAATAGAGATTGCCGTCCCCATCGAAGTCCATGTCGAAGGGGCCGGAAATACTGGCCTGGTCGGCGGAGCCGCCGTCTCCAGCATAGCCTGGCACCCCCGTCCCCACTACCGTTCTGATAATGCCAGTAGAGCGTTCCACTTTCCGGATTCTCCCTACGGAGTCGCCCAGATACAAATCTCCGTCGGGTCCGACCGCCACTGAGAAAGGACTGGTAACACAGGCTGAGATGGAAGGGCCGCCGTCGCCCTGATCCCCGGGGAAGCCGTTGCCGACATAGGCCTCGATGACACCAGATTTGTCGATCCGACGCACATGACTATAGCGCGTATCGGCGACGTAGAAGTTCCCTTCCCGGTCCACTGCGACATCGTGAGGATTACCCAGATACGCCCCTGTTGCGGCACCACCGTCGCCGCCGTAGGCCCGGCCTCCATTGCCAGCCACCGTGCGAATCTCCCAGGTGTCGGGGTCAATGGCACGGATTCGCTGGTTCCAGAGATCCGCAAAGTAGAGGGTGCCATCGGAGGCGACACTCAGGCCGGCGGGACCCGTCATGAAGGCTGAGGTGGCCTTTCCTCCGTCTCCTACAGAGGTTCCACCCAACAAGGTGGAGACGATCCTGGTCCCGGCATCTACCCGCCGCAGCCGACCGCTGCAGTCGGTCCAGAGAACCGAACCATCCGGATCTACCCACAAGCCACACTCGCAGGAGTTGATCTGGGTTTGCTCGCCGACGTCCCCGTCCTCTCCAAAACCGGGGATTCCGGTACCCACAACAGTCTGTACGATGCCAGTACGCGCCTCTACCCTTCGCACCCGGAAACCGTACTTCTCGCCGGTGTAGAGGTTGTCGTGCTGGTCGATGAAGATGGAGTCAGGCATCAATATGGTGGCTTCGGTAGCAGGCCCGCCATCCCCAGTGGAAGACCGGGAGTGCCTCCCATCCACACCGACGGAGAAGGGATTGCCCAAGACGGTGGTGATGATTCCCTGCCGGTCGATCTTCCGAATCCGATCGTTGCTGTTGTCACAGATATAGAGGTTGTCCTGGGAGTCGAAGAAAAGATGCTCGGGATGGTAGAGCGCGGCCTCCAGGGCGGGAATCCCATCGCCGTTGTAACCCCCTACCCCAATACCGGCATAGCGCCGGATGATTCCCTGCTGGTCCACCACTCGCACGGTACAGGACATCTCGTCTGCGATGTAGAGATTCCCAGCGGAGTCCTTGGCCACGCCGCTGGAAACGTCCAGCTGAGCTTCGGTGGCTGGTCGACCGTCCCCCTCCCTTCCCTTGACGCCACATCCTGCAACGGTGATGACAACCCCAGTAGTCGCATCGATCCGGCGGATTCTGAAGTTGCCGAGGTCACTCAGATAGAGGTTTCCTTCGGGGTCTCGCCATAAGTCGTGGGGGCTGTGGAAGCGCGCCTCGCTGGCTGGTCCTCCGTCTCCACCGAATCCTGGAACCCCATCGCCGGCAAAGAGATGCAGAATGCCCTCTCGGTCGATCCTCCAGATCCGCTGGCCATGGTAGTCGGCCACCAGGAGATCTCCGGCATTGTCGCGAACCACCCCCATGAGCCAACCCGCGTCGGTGCTCGCAGCCGCGCTTCCATGGCGCCAGCCCACACCGGCTATCGTGTCGATCGTTCCTGGACTGAGATTTCTAAGAAAATTGCGTAGCGACATCAGGGGCTCCTCGAAGATGCAATTCAGGGAACAGACATTTTTGGGCTCTGAAGGGCCTTTACCCTTGCCTCGTGGAACTTGGCCTTCTCGGTCTCTGGGGCGAAGAGGCCATCCGATTCAGGGTTCGCAGACGGCTGCGGAGATGTCCCGTCTTGCGGTGATACTCCAGGACCTCGCGACCCTCTTTTTCCTTACCCTGATTCATCAAAGCCTTACCCAGGCTGAAAATCGCGCCCTGATGATCTGGCTCCAGGCTGAGAACCGACCGGAACCTCTTCTCGGCCTGGGCGTGGCGTTCTGCCCGGAGGTCCAGACGACCCAGGTGGAACAGAGCGGTGGTTTCTGAGGGTTGGCTCGCTATGACTCGTTCAAACTCTTGGCGGGCCTGGGTGGCGTGATCCAGGTGGAAGTGGGCTATGCCGAATCCCAGCGACAACTCCCATCCCGAAATTCCCTTCTCCCGGGCTTTTTGGAGATGCTCGACGGCCTTCGAGTAGTTGCGAAGAAGATTGTGGCAGATACCGATCTGAAAGTGGACCCTGGGATCGGGGTCGGGCTTTTCCAGGAGTCTTTCCAGGTCCGCCAGGGCTCCCAGATAGTCCTCCTGAGTTCGGATCTTCCCCAGGATACGGTCCAGATTGGAATCGGACTGGGCGAAGCTCTCCGAGACAAGGAGAAAAACCAGGAGCAGGAAGAAACTGCCATGAAAGAACGGACGCATTCTCAAGGCCGCAAAGCTATGAACCTTCGAGCCGATCGCTGATGGTCAGCTTCAGACTACGGAACGCCGATCACGACTTGCCGGCAACTGACAGCTTCCACCTTCCCTCTGACGACTGGTGCGGCTGGGAGCAGACTCACTTCTCCTTCTTCTTGGAAAAACCCCGAAGGTAGTTAATGGTATGCCAAATCTGGTCGGCCGTTAGCTTCTTGGCGAAGGAGGGCATGGGATCTTTTCCGGTCGAGATCTTACAGAAGAACTCACCGTCGGTTTCCTTGTCCATGTGCTCGGCGTCATCGAAGCGGGAGGGCTTGGTACTCAGCATAGCCGCGACCTGACCATCCCCAGCACCCCCCTCGCCGTGGCAAAAGAGGCAATTCTCGTCATAGACCTTCTTTCCCTCTTGGAGAGACTCCTCAGTCGTAGCCTCAGGGTTCTTCTTTGTCTCGCAGTCTTCGGGAATGCTCCACTCAGAAGCAGCCTTGCCCACGGCAAGCATCCCGAAGAGCGACATCAATACAACAGCAGTCAGGGCCCTTCCGCCCGCTCCGCCCGTCGGCCGCCTCTTCAAGCGATCCAATCGATGAGGAGAACGCCTACTTGCTCTATTCTTCTGATGAGAGACTGATGGTGAGAACTTCAAGTTGTTTTGACCTCCTTGGCGATGTAACTGGTAACCGGCTATCTTCAGGTTAGGATGGTAAAAAACGCCTCTGAGTTCAAGCCCCCAGGCAATCTGACCTGAAACTTCACCGCTGCGCCCGACTTCGGAGTTCGCATGTTCGGTGTTCTGCGGTTTGTGATTTCGCCTTTTCCCTTGGTTCTGGAGGAGGCAACCGATGAATGCTGAACCGCAGAATATCGAACAAGCGAATTTCGAAGGCTAAGGAAGACGGTTCGGCGTTCGCAGGTTCGGTGTTCTACGGTTTGTGATTTCGCCTTTTTCCTTGCTCTGGAGAAGGCAACCGATAAACGCTAAACCGCAGAATATCGAACAAGCGAATTTCGAAGGATTCGGGCAATCACTGCCGTCTGTTGGTGCCAAAGTTTCGTTCTCCAATGGGGCAGCACCGCTGGGGGGACACTGACCTGAAACTTCAACAGTTCGTCTGAACCTCGCACGTTGCTCATGTCCACGGGATCCGTGCCCAGGGTCCGGGCTTCTCGCACCTGTCTCTCTTGATGTTGACTATTAACGTATTAGGTGACTGCAATCACCCCACAGCTTCTTCAAAACTCCTCGAAAGCGCTTAAGCAAAATCAAGCGATTCCAAGAAGCAAAGCTAGCGCAGATTGCCTCCGGGATCTTCACAAACACCGCTGCGAGCCGCATCATTCAGAAGGAAATTTTGGGTCCGGCGTAGCGGTGGGCTCCAGGCCGCCGTCCGAGCCAAAGGCTCGGGAGAATAAGACTTCGGCCTGGAGGCCAAAGCTACGTTCGCCAATGAAGTTTCAGGTTAGTTTGACAGAGTGACCGGCATGGTCACAAACAGGATTTCGCCTCGGGTTTGAATCACGGTGGCGGCGATCTCTCCCTGGGACGTGGATGCTTTCATGAGTCCCTCGAAATTGGTGAAATCCAGTGTCACATCGGGCTCTGCCGTCCAGGCAATCTCGTCCACGAAAAGAGCCCGATGACCCATTCCTACAAGGCTGACGGAGGTCGTGGCCAGCAGATTCCCATCTGGGCTCCGCAATTCGAGGTCAATCATCACCTGATCGTTTCCCGGGTTCTGAACGGCGATACCTGTGTTGGTCGTAGCGTTCTTGAGCATTGGAGCCGCGAAGGCGGGAAGCTTCTTGCTACTACCTACCCCCGCGGCACCGGCGCTGCTGTTGAAAACGATCACGCCGGCCAGCGGCTTGTCGGAGGTCACCGTCGCCGACCCTACCTGTAGAGGGCCCTCACCGTCTGTGCTTAAGACTCGCATACCGCAAGCGGCTATCGTGACGTCAAGCACTCCATTGGCAAGTACTTGGCCGTCGAGATCGACGCCACTCAGAGGGACGCCGTCATCGCCCTTGAGCACAATCGTGGCTTGGGCGGTCATCGTTTCGCTCAGGTTGAGCAGGATGACCTCGCTGGAAACGCGGACTCCGTCCTGCTCACCGTCTCCAAACTGAGCAAAGAGAAGTTCAAGATCGCCGGTCTCTGTGGGAGCCGACACTGGCATCGTCACGAATTCCTGAGGGCGGGTCTGAATCACGGTGGCCGCCACGCCTTCCGCGGAGGTGCTAGCCTTCACAAGTCCCTCGAAATCCGTAAAGTTCAAGCTGACGTCTGGTTCTGGAGTCCAGGCAATCTCGTCCACGAAAAGAGCCAGATGGCCCAGGCCTGCTAAGGTAATGGTGGCTGTGGCCAACAAATCTCCATCCGAGTTTCGCAGTTCGAGATCCACCATCACCGGATCGATTCCCGGATTCTGCAAGGCGATGCCGGTATTGATCTCAGAGTTCCTCAGCATTGGAGCCATAAACGCTGGTAGCGCCGCGCTGGCGGCCACTCCGGCCGCTCCGATACCGCTGTCAAAAACCACGACACCTGACAGCTGTCTGTCCGAATTCACTGTTGCAGATCCTGCCTGCAGGGGTCCCAGGCCATCAGTGCTCAGGATGCGCATGCCAGAGGCAGGAATCGTCACATCCACTTCTCCCTCGAGCAAGGCAAATCCGTTCAGGTCGACGTTGCTCAGGGGCTCACCGGCGTCGTCTTTGAGCAAGATTGTCGCCGCGGCCGCCAATATCTTGTCGGGGTTCAGTAGGAAGAACTCACTGGAGAGCTGGACCGTGCTCGTTCCCAGAGTCTGAGTGCCGCCAGCAGAAGCCATCTCTCCGTCTCCGAACTGCGAAAAGTACAACGGTGAGACAGCACCGACGCTCAACCTCACTGAGCCAAGAGTGACTTCCCATATCAGTCCCGAGGCCAGCGCTGGCAACCCGATACAGGTCTTCTCCGAAGTGATGCAGTTGGAAAAACTGCCCTCGGTCGTCCCCTCCACGATCAGAAAACTATTGCCTTCAGCGGGAATGAAATCATCGATCAGGGAAACCGACAGGGTGCCATCCAGACTCGCGCTCTCCATGGTGGCCGTTCCCACCTGCAAGGTGTCGAAGCTGCTCAAGGAGGACAGTTGCATTTCCAGCTCCCCGGTCGCGAGTTGGGTGTATTTACCGGTGACTGTGATATCGCCAATGGGGCTTCCCACCTGGAACAGTCCGGCATTTTGGACATTGCCCTCGATGGTTCCGGATCCCGAAAACTCCCCTGATGCCTCGTTGACCAGTTCAGCGGTGCCCTCCAATTGGATCGTACCCCCATTCCAGGTGACCGTGCCTGCATTGGTAAATTCGGCTCCGTCCTCCACGGTCAGGGCCGGCGAGCCATCCCCGGGCTCATTGAGTGTCATCGACCCTTCGTTCCTGAGGCTGGAAGTGTTGCCCAGATTGATGGTTCCACCACTCCAGGTCACGGTGCCGTCTGCGGAGCTTGTTTGCGGACTCGACGCGCTACGGAGCGACGGAGCCGCCGAGATAGTGACGGCGAGGTCGCCCTGAACGTCCACTGTGCCGGTTATGTCCGCAGAGGCTGCCGCGTCAATCTGAACCGTGGCCGTCGCGGCCTGTTGAGGGAAGACGGCCGCCTCGGAGTCGCCGCTGGAAGGCCCGCTTAGCCTCATTGCCAGATTGTGGCCACTCCCCTGATAGTGGAGGCTGGCTCCCTCGTCTAGCGAGTAGCTTCCCCGGTTCTCGGACGGCTTGGTGAGATTGACTAGCCCATTGATCTCGACATCGCCCTCCGTCTCTAGTTCCACATCAAGACTGGCCGAAGAAATGCTCATCTGGCCGAGATTCCTGACTAACCCGCTTCCGGAGAGGTCGCCTTGAATGGTCAACGATGGTCCGGAAGAGGGATCTCCAGAGTCATTGACCAACAATCCATTCACCGTGCTGGCCCTTTTTAAGATCAACCTGCCACCCGGAATCCTCAAGATTGTGTTTTCACCCAAGTTCAGGCTTCGGACCTCATGTCGTCTGGGAAGCCTAACGGTTCCGCTATTCGCGGGTATCTCGGCATCATCGTCAGAACCAGGCACCAAGGGTGGATCCCAGTTGCTGGGATCCGAAAAGTCGTTGTCGTTACTTCCCCCCATCCACCTTTTTCGCCCCGTCGGGCCAGCGCAGTTCACTTGAACTTGCGCTTCCGCCTGGCCCGTCTTCGAATCCTCGATCTGAGGATCGGACAGCAAGGCCGAGGCCTGATTGAGGATTAGTGTCTGATCAGGAACCTCGTCGACTACAACCGAAAAGCCGACGAAGCGTGTTCGGCCTGGTCCCAGGCTTCCCGTCCAGGTGACCTTATTCGTAGCTGAATCGAAGACCCCGCCCTCGCTGATACCCCCGGCGAAGGTGGTGTTGGGTGGGATCGCATCTTCTATGGTGTAGTTGAGGAGGCGGACACGCTTCGAGGTGTTGGTGAGACGAATGGTGTAAGCGATGTTGCTGCCGGGACACAGTGGTGGAGCGAAATCGCGATCCTTGCTGAGCGTAAAGGTGATCGGCGGCGTAGGACAGTTGACGCTCAGAGGCAGCTCCGTCTGCCGCTGGAGGAGGCTTTGGTTGGGCAAGATCAGCGTTCCGGTGGTCCTGTTGGTGATCCCTGTCCCATCAGGAACCCTCTCGTTGACCGTCACCGAGAAAACAATCGTGCGGCTCGGCGGGAACGCTGGGCCTCCAAGGAATCCCGTCCAAACGACCCTGTTCTGCTCGGCCATGAAGACGGAGCCGTTGCTGGCGCTTCCCGCAACATAGGTTGTCCCCGGAGGGATGGGGTCGCTGATGGCAGCGGCTAACGTAGGCGTACCCTGACCCGATTGATTAGTGAATGTTATCTGGTACAAGATGGAGCTGCCGGGACAAATTGGTCTCGGGGAAAGCGCTGATTTTTCGATCTTGGCTTGGAAGGGCGCTCCCGGAGGGATAGTGTCGCTAGAGGAAACCTTTCGAACCTCTTCACCGCGGAGGCCTGCGGAACCCAAGCCGATCGCCAGCACCCAGAGTGCTGAGAATCTCATCGGGGAAGTCCTATGAAAATAGGCTCGCGAGCGCAACGGATCTCAACGGACTTTGGGCCTTGGTCCAAGACCCAAGTTTTCCAGGGACCTGCCATAGAACTGCCGATCGGGTCGACGCGGCTGCAGCCTCTTTAGTTTTTCAGACCGCTTAAAGGGTGCGCCCATTCGAAGACCATGTCAACTGCTGCTACGACCCGGAAATCTCCTCGCCCAGGATCCAGTGCGACCGACAACATGAGACCTGCGCCACTCGGAAAGCTCGGGCATGATCTGTCCCTGGATCGGGCGTTGTTCGGGCGCTTGGGGCGAAACCTGGCTTCGTAGACCCGACACTCCCCGAGTTTCGTTTTCGAATGGGGCAACACCGCCTTGGGACGGGACTAGGCTGAAACTTCATCAGGTGGGCCCCAATTTCTCAACCTGTCCCTTTCCGGCTACAATGATCCCAGCTCTAGGAACCGAAGCCGTCTATCGCTGTTCGCAGGTGTCGGAACTCTGAATGCTCCTCCGGATCACCCTAAACCTTCTAGCCGACCGTCGCCATCCACCCCTTGCGAAACTAGCCAAGATCGAAAACCCCCGCAGATTCTTGTGGAGTATCCTTCCATCCGTCGCCCGTTCGTTTTCTTTCTGCATCGCCTTTCTCCCCAATCGGCTGGCTCCAACCCTGGCGGTCGCCTACGCCTACTGCAGAATGCTCGACACCTATGAGGACGTGGTAGCACAGCCCTCGGAGCGGATGCGGCTACTGAGGGCGTTCCTTGATCGATTCCCAGACTCGGATCAGATGCCGGAGCCCGCTCCCTCCCTGGAAACCGATCTCGGCGGGGATCCGAGTGAGGACAGTCATATCCTGCTGGTAGGCCGATCAGCCTTGGTCGACTCCGTCTACTGTGAACTTCCCTCAGATCATCGCGCTGCGATAAGGCGGCTGGTTCGTCGCATGGGTCGAGGAATGATCTGGGCAACAGAGACCTTTGTCCGCCAAGGAGGAAGCCTACGCTCGTCGGAACAGCTATCTCGCTATTGTTCCAGCGTCCTGGGAAACCCGGTACTCTTTGCCGAAGAGATGCAGCGGCTGGACATGGGCCTGACTCCACAGGTTGCCCAGGACCGGAAGGAGATGTGCGCCTTTGTTGGGGAGGCGATACAACTCGCCAATATCACGCGAGACCTCGAAAAAGACTGTCGTCGGGGCGTGTACTACCACTCCGCCCTGGCCAACTGCTCCTCTGAGGAGGAGCTTGTGGAGATCATCGGGCCGGTTCGCAGGGAGCTGATCACACGTGCCTTTGGGATGGGAAGAATCTTCGCGCCATTCGTGGAAGGGATCCCATCCCGCAATCGGTCACTGGCACGCGGATCAGCTTTGTTGATGATCTTGTTTACCGTCGCTTTCTACCAGCAGGCGGCTCGGCGAGTGGGGCTGCCGGTAGCCGATTGGAGCACACTCAGCCGGAAAAGAGCAGCTTGGGTGTGGTTTCGAGGCACCCTTTCCAAGGGCGCCACTTCCAGATATCTGAGCCGTCTGGAGACCGATCTGTCGACGGTTTTCGAACGCTGTTTGGCATTGGTCCTTTCGCCTGAGACCCGTCTGAACGGGGATTGGGTAATGACGAACGCTACCCGGGTAAGTCCCAGGTTCCAGGGTGCCAAATCGCAGACCAATCCCAAGCGCCAGGTCCCAGATTGAATCCGCCGGGGGCCGCTTATTTCTCTTCGACCTGAACGATCTGGTTGAGCTGCGAGGGCGGCTCCAGCGACTGATCCTTGCCGCAAGGCCAGGAGACACGAATCGAGTCGACCCGATCCCGGCTACCCAGGCCGAAGTGCAGCCTCAGGTCGCTTTGGCTCAGGTAGCTGCTGCCCGCTCGAACTTCCTGGGTCAGGGAATATCCACCAGCGGTCAGGACAACCTTGGTCCCCACCGCATCCCGATTGCAGTGAGTCCCCTTCAACTTGAGTTTGAGCCAGTGATTCGGGGTCTTGCTCCGATTCTGGAGCAGATCCACCTTATCGTTGTTGTTCATCACCATCAGATCGATCCTACCATCGTTGTTGAAGTCACCCACAGCGGAGCCGCGAGACACGTTCTTGATCGAAAAGTAGGGTCCGCCCTGGGATGAGGATGACGAGAACTTTCCCTTGCCGTCGTTGTGAAAGAGCTGATTCGGCTGCGCGTGTTCGAGGCTGGGATTGATGATGGCTATATTGTCAAAAACATGCCCATTAGCCACAAAGAGGTCGACTTCTCCATCGTTGTCGTAGTCGAAAAAATTGGCTCCGAATCCGAGCGGCATGAAGCTGGGAGTCGCCAACTCGGCTTGGAGCGTATGATCTGAGAATGTGCCATCACCCTGGTTCCAGTAGAGATCGTTGGTCTGCATGGAAAAGTTGGTGACGAACATGGCGAAGCGCCCATTGCCGGTGAGATCGGCGGCATCCACTCCCATTCCGGATTGGGCCATCCCCATCCCGTTGAAGGCCGCTCCCGACAAGAGAGCCACGTCCTCAAACTTTCCTTTACCCTTGTTCTCAAAGAGATAGTTGGCGGTGGTGTCATTGACAACGTAGAGGTCCAGATCCCGATCCTTGTCCATATCGAACCAGAGGACCCCGAGTGTCTTGCTGTATTGAGGATCTTCCTTCGCCCCCGCCCGTCCGGTGACCGTCTCGAAGGATCCGTTTCCAAGATTCCGGTAAAGCGTGTTCGGAGCCCCGTCGTAGCTGTGAGGATAGCAGTAGATCAGCAGATCGCTCGCGTAACAGGCGCGGTGGCTGGCGAAAGTGAATCTGAGATAGTTGGCAACGTACAAATCCAGATTCCCGTCCCCGTCATAGTCCCCAAAGGCTGCGCTTGTGCTCCAGAGAGGATCCCCCACTCCGGCCTTTTTGGTTACATCCGAGAAGGTCCCGTCGCCATTGTTTCGATAGAGGATATTGGGACCCAGGTTGGTGACATAGATGTCCACGAATCCATCGTTGTTGTAGTCGGCGAAGGCGCTACCCATCCCGTAGAAACTATCTCCCACACCAGCCTTTTCGGTGACATCACTGAAGGTGCCGTCGCGGTTGTTACGAAAAAGCCGATTGACGGCAGCAGCGGTCGATTTGCTGGTCGGTGTTGGACCGCTGTTGACGAGATAGACATCCAGCCAACCATCGTTGTCGAAATCCAGGAACCCCCCGCCCGATCCCATGGTCTCGACCAGATACTTCTCCGCCGAAGTGCCATTGACGTGCCGGAATGAAAGCCCAGACTTCTGGCTGACATCTGCGAAAATCGGACCAGCGGCATCTTCAGACGCCAATAACGCGGCTGGGGAACCGATGGGGAGGGGCAAGAGCAGCCACAGAAGTAACCGAGAGCAGCAGGCCTGCCACAAACGACTTCTGTTTTGATTCGGACTCTTCACCGAATCCTCTCCAGCGACCTCGGAGGGACCGGTGGGCTCAATCTGAAACCATGAGGGAGGAACGTCTTGCTTGCTAGGGAAGGCCCCAGCAGCATTTCGTGGTTTTCGCAGGCAAGCTTCGCTATGACCAAACACCTACGAAATCTTGAAGGGAGCACGCTTGACGAGGCGCTGTCCCGAGATCCGATCGTGCAATTCCAACAGGACCTGATATCTGCCGGCGTCGAAACCCTTCAGGTTCATATCCACATCCCCCCGTAAGTGAGAGAACATAACCTCAGGAGGCTTGGGAAGCAGGAAGTAATCGCGTTGCTTGTCGAAGGGTTGGGCTCCCCAAACATGATGTAGATGCGGCCTCGATCCGTCACCCAGCCTTCTACGCCGGAAGTGAAATGCTCGTTGGCGTAGGCAATCCTTCGATAGTGCTCTTCTTTGAATTCATTTATCGAGGTGCTGAGATCCGTATCCCTCCGACGCCAGAACTGCTCGATAAACGCATCCCTCTCATCGTCGTTCGAGAGTTTGTTGAAAACGGCCTTCTCTTCATCGGTAAGGATGTAGACGACATCCTCCTTCTGCCACTTCTTGTAATAATCCTCTTGCTCCTCTTTGAGCTGCCGCTCCCGACGCTCCTTATCTTCTTTTTTCCTCGCTTCCTTGTCCTCAGCGACCAAGGGGGACCCCGCGGCCAGTCCCAGCGAAAGAAGGCACAACCACATCAGAAGCGATGACTGAAAGAAACTCGGATTGAATCGCCTCATCACGACCCTTACCTCTTCCATTTGATGCGAAAGCTACCCTCGAGTATAGCATAGGGAGACCTTGCCCTGGAGAGGGATCGGGGTTCCGATTTCCGAACCTCTCCCCTCTATTCTGATCGTGTGAGCACCCGGCCAAGGCGCCTCGCGCAGGACCGCCCTGGCCACTCGATCCGGCTGGCGCCGACTATCCCTGGGTGCTACTATCTGGGCTCGAAGGACAGACACTGAGTACACTGGAACGTAAATACTGCAACGTCTGCAGATGGGGCTTGCGAGGCGAGATCAAGGCAGGAGGAGGAAGACGATGCTTGGCCATCTTCGACGACGACGAACGCAGAGGTCGTCCGCAACCCCCATCTGCCCTCCGGATGGCGACGGGACAGGCCGATTTCTTTGTCGCGCCTCCTCCACTATGGCAAAGCATGGCGTTCGTCGACGCTTCGCAAACTCGACCCGTCGCGCTCGCCACAAACGTTGCAGTATTTACGTTCCAGTGTACTTAAGAGGTGGAACATGAGATCCAACCTGGTATTTCAAGCGCTGCTCCTGGGCCTTGTATTGATCCATCCAGTCGGAGGCTTCGCTGAGAGCAGCGTTGCCGACGTTGAGATCAAAGACATCCATTGGGAAATGGGTCCGCCCATGCCCTGGCCTACGAAGGGGCAGGCTCAGGTTGTAATCAGGGAAACAATTGTGGCGGCTGGATCCCCGGGCTATCCAGGCTGGGTTCCGAGCTCGAAGTATCCTACCGGCAAGGGCTGGCAGATTCGCGAGAGAGGGCAGCACAAGCATGGATGGGAGCTCGATACCCGCAGCATGAAGTACAGTCTTCTGCCGGACATGCCGGTAGGGATCAAGTGGCCTCAGGGCGTGGCGATAGGCCAGGATCTTTACCTCTTCACCGGATGGATCGTCTGGCCTGAAGACCAGAGAGTCAACACCAGCAATCGGATGTTCCGTCTCTCCAAGCGGAGTGGCGATTGGAAATGGGAAGAGATGCCGCCT
Source organism: Acidobacteriota bacterium (assembly GCA_965218775.1). Classification (GTDB taxonomy): domain Bacteria; phylum Acidobacteriota; class UBA6911; order RPQK01; family JAJDTT01; genus CAUZIZ01. Next base: position 253,730 of record CBDCLS010000006.1, read on the forward strand.
CTTCGGATCGGGCGCTTCCTGCCCGGAGGGGCCGCTTCGGGAACGATGATCGTGGTTCTGGGGGGGCAAGCGACCTTTGGGGCAAAGACATTTTCAGGTGACCACCCAGGTGCTTACGTCAATTCGGTGGAAGCATTCGACACCGCTGCTCCGGGGAAGGGCTGGAAAGATCTACCCCCGATTCCAGGCTTGGCCCGAGAGTCACCCACTACCACTTCCATCGGGAAGAACGTCTACATTTTCGGGGGGGACCACGTCAACTACGCCGAGTCGCGCGATGGCAAACTGAATGGACTCATTCGACATTGTGCCGATGGCTACGTTCTCAATCTGGAGACGCTGAGATGGAAGAGACTTCCGGACCTTCCCTTCCCGGTGCACGGCATGGAGGCTGTCCCCTATAAGGACCGCTACATCATCATGGCCGGCGGGATCAAGAACTACCGGGTGGACCACCCCTACGAGCACGCAAGCAGAATTCCCAAGATGCCCTCGCCTAATTTCGACGTCGTGGTGTTCGACACCCAAGAAGAGAGCTATCGAATCCTGCCCACCCAGATTCCTCCTTACCCGATTCATCCTGAGCGACGCGAACAGGTCCTGAACTCGAAGGGCTTCGATCTGTCCAAGGGAGTTTATCGTCTGGCGGCCGAACTGAGCCGAGTCGACAACAAGCTTTTTCTTTGTGGCGGCGAGGTGATCAGCCCCCACAACGTAACGGACGAGGTCGTGGTGGGTACGATCATCGACTAGTACCATGTCGCACATGTAGTGTCGGGTTTGCAGATGGGGCTTGCGAGGCGAGATCAAGGCGGGAGGAGGAAGACGATGCTTGGTCATCTTCGACGACGACCCACGCAGAGATCGTCCGCAACCCCCGTCTGCCCTGCGGGTGGCGACGGGACGGGCCGATATCTTTGTCACTCCTCCTCCACTATGGCCAAACATGGCGTTCGTCGTCGTTTCGCGATCTCGACCCGTCGCGCTCGCCACAAACACGAAATAATCTGTGTTACAGCGTACTAGTGCTTCGCGTTTCCCTTGCAGGAGTTGAAGAATGAACTCTGGATCTGATTCGAGCGAGAGGGGTCTTTCCCAGGCTGAGATCGAGCAGGAATTTCGAAGGATAGGTCTCGAGTCGGGCCAGGTTGTACTGGTGCACTCGGCGATGCGGACCTTCGGCTACATTGAAGGCGGTGCTGAAAGCGTAGTGGCGGCATTCCTAGAGGTCCTGGGCTTGCGAGGAACCCTGGTTACCCCTACCTTCACCTTTTGTCACGAAGCCGAGGACGATCCCATCATCGATCCACTCCAGGATCCCTCTGAAATGGGAATTATCACGGAGACAGTTCGGCTGCACCCGGAGGCCAAAAGAAGCACCGCTTATCGCCACAGCTTCGCGGCCGTGGGACGGCGTAGTGAGCCTATCACCCAGGTCGAGCCCTCGCTCTCGTCGTTCGATCTCCGTTCTGCCTTCGGTGTGATGCTCGCCTTGGACACCCAGATCGTCCTGCTGGGGATGCCCTATTCGACTTCGACCAGTCACCATTTCGCGGAGTGGATCTGTGAGGTGCCCTATCGCCACGTCCTTCCGCTCGAGGTACGGGTGCGGCGCCCGGATGGGTCCGTCCAGCGGCAGCGAATGACCGACTATCAGCCAAAACCCGGGAAAGGGGGTGCCTATTATCAGCGGCACACGGATTTTAATCGCCTGGGCAAGATGCTGGAGGACCAGGGTCTAGTGGGAATCACGGCGATTGGCAATGCGGTAGTTCGCCGCTTCGCAATCCGCGACCTGATAGCGTTAGCCGAAGTCGAGGCGGCGAAGGACTACAATATCTTTCGCGTGGCTGATGGAAGGCCGGACGACTACTTCACACCTCTGGACTTCGGCAAGATTGTCCAGAGCCCGGAAATGCGCGACGGGGCTGATCGGGCCAACCATTATCTCTGGAGTGTGATCGATGAGGAGATACTCAGGGAATCCTTTCCGGCCCCTGAGCCATCCCAGTCCCCTGAATGAATGGAAAGCTCGAGAATATGAATGCGCTTGAATACGCCCAAGAGCTGGTGAAATTCCCCACGGTCAGCAACGTATCCAATGCTTCGATTTGCGGGTACCTGGAAGAGGTCCTGAAAAGGCTCGGCTTTAACACCGAACGTATCGAATATCCCGACTCCGCCGGCGTCGGCAAGGTCAACATCATCGCTAAGAAGGGGAGCGGACCCGGGGGAATGGCGTATTTCGCCCACACCGACGTCGTTCCTGCCGATCCCTGGTTCAGCAGCGACCATGGTCCCTTCGAGCCCACGGTCAGGGGGGACAAACTCTACGGCCGTGGGAGCTGCGACATGAGGGGTTCGATAGCCTCCATGTTGGCGGCCACGGAGCTAGCCGGCTCGGCCGGCCTGGGTAAACCGCTTTACATAGTGCTTACTGCCGACGAGGAGATCGGCTACGGCGGCGCGGAACAGGTGGCTCGTCGATCCAAGTTTTTCCAGGAAATGGTCCAGGGGGAGTCGAACGGAATCGTGGGAGAACCGACGATGCTCGACGTAGTTCATGCTCACAAGGGCACCTACGGGTTCAAGGCAACCTCACGCGGTAAGGCGGCGCATTCCAGCAGCAACAAGGGAATCAACGCCAACCTCGCCATGATCCCTTTTCTTGCAGAGATGAAAAGGATTCACGACGAGACCCTGGAGGATCCTGCCTGGCAGAACCCGGCCTTCGATCCGCCGGGGATCAGCTGGAACATTGGGATCAACGATCACACGAAGGTCTTGAACATGACGGCAGCCCAGAGCATCTGCACGGTATACTTCCGTCCGACTCCTGGTCAGGATGCGGAAATCTTGATCGAACGGTCCCGGAAGATGGCAGAACAGTGTGGCATCGATTTCGAAGCCCTCTGGGCGGGAAGCCCCATGTACGTGGATCCCGAATCCGAGTTCGTCCGTGAGGTCCTGGCACTGTCCGGAAACGAAACGGCCAAAACCGTCTCCTACGGAACCGACGCCGCCATGCTGACTGATATGAAGAAGTTGGTGGTAATAGGACCCGGGGACATCGCCCAGGCACATACTCAAGATGAATGGATCCTCCTGGATCAACTCGAGAAGGGGACCCAGCTCTACGCCAAGCTGATTCGTCACTGGTGCACGTGAGCGCCTCTTGATGTGTCCTCTTTCCAGTCCAAACCTTAACTCTGAGGATTGCTAGATCATGACAACCAGCAAGGAAGGACTCCTGTCACGAGATCAGGCCCACCTGATCCATCCCCTCCACAATCCCGGCCTTCACCAGCAGGCACACATCTGGATCCGCGGAGAGGGAGCAGTTCTAACTGACACCGAGGGGAATCAGTACATCGATGGCCTCTCCGGCCTCTGGAATGTGGTTGCCGGTCATGGCCGCAGCGAACTGGCCACAGCAGCCGCACGCCAGATGGAAACCCTGGGCTACTGCTCTGGATACTCCGGCAGCTCGAATCCTGCCGCGATCGAATTAGCGGAGAGGTTGGCGGGCTTGACCTACCCTTCCATCAACCGCTTCTTCTTTACCTCCGGGGGCGGAGAGTCGACGGAAAGCAACATCAAGACGGCACGCTACTACTGGAAGCTCAAAGGCAAACCGGAGAAGACGAAAGTGATCTCACGGCAGTGGGGGTACCACGGAGTCACGCTTGCAGCCATGAGTGCTACCGGAATCACGGCATATTGGCCCATGTTCGAACCTCGCGTTCCCGGATTCTTACATATCCCTTCCCCCTATCCTTACCGCTATGAATCTAGCGGGGAGCAGACTCAGGGGATGGCGGCTGCCAACGAGCTGGAACAGGCGATTCTGCGTGAGGGGCCGGATACGGTGGCGATGTTCCTGGCAGAGCCGGTTCAAGGAGCCGGTGGCGTGATCGTCCCCCAACCGGACTACTTCCCTCGCATCCGGGAGATCTGCGATAAATACGACGTGCTTTTCGTCTCGGACGAGGTGATTACGGGGTTTGGACGTACAGGTAAGATGTTCGGACTGGATCACTGGGGCGTAGAGCCCGACATGATCCAGTTTGCCAAGGCGATTACATCCGGCTACTTCCCGTTGGGTGGGACCGGTGTCAACGAAGAAATTGCCCAGGTCCTCGACACCGGGGAGATGGTCTGGATGCATGCCTTCACCTACAGCGCCCATCCGGTCGGCTGTGCTGTGGCGCTACGCAACCTGGATATCGTCGAGCAGGAGAATTTTCCGGCTCAGGCAGCGGACAAGGGGACCTATCTCCTGGAGGGCCTGCAGTCGGCTCTGGGCAACCACCCCCACGTCGGAGAGGTGAGAGGGCTTGGCCTGATGCTCGCCATTGAGCTGGTTGAGAACAAGGAAACCAAGGCCGAGTTCCCGGCCCAGGACCAGATCGGTGCCAAAGTCCACACCGCCACCCAGAAACGCGGACTCTTCAGCCGCCTGCGCGGTGACGTTTTCTGTCTCGCCCCGCCAATTGTCACCAGCAGAGAACAGTTGGATCGAATCGTAGAGATCATGACCGAATCGATCGATGAGGTGCTGGGGAGTCGTCAGTGATCAGTGGGCAGTGATTAGCAATGATCAATGAGCGGTCATTGATTCTAGAGGCAGCCGCACCCGTATGGCACTGCAAACAGGAACCCAGTCGGCAGCTCAGTCCGAGGTGAAAACTTCGCACTTCTCCATGTTCTCTCTGATCCAGTCGATATCCGGCTCGTAGCCAATTCCAGGTTCGTCCGAAGGGATGATATGACCGTCCGTCGTCACTTCGACTGCAGGGCGAATCGTGTCACGACGGAAGTAGCGCTGGCTCGCCGTCACATCACCTGGAAGCGTGAAGTTCTCGAGTGTGGAGAGCGCGACGTTGTGGGCTCGACCAATGCCGGTCTCCACCATTCCTCCACACCAGACCGGTATCTGGTGAGACTGGCATAGATCGTGGGTGCGCTTTGCCTCCGCGTGGCCGCCCAGACGTCCCATCTTGATATTGATGATCCTACAAGCCCCGAGTTCGATTGCGTGTAGGGCATCGGCACTATGGTGAATGGACTCATCCAAACAGATCGGAGTCTGAAGCTGACGCTGCAGCTTTCCATGTTGGAAAACGTCATCGTGGGCCAACGGCTGCTCGATCATCATCAAATCGAATTGATCCAGCTGTCCCAAGCGATCAGAATCGGCAGGGGTGTAGGCCGAATTGGCATCGACCATGAGCGGGATCTCTGGAAATCGACGACGCACCTCCTGCACTATTTCGATATCCCAACCGGGTTTGATCTTGATCTTTATCCTCTGGTATCCCGATCGCAATTCTTCTTCGATCTTTCGCAATAGATCTTCGGGGCTGTCCTGTATGCCGATGGAAACGCCGCAGGCGATTTTGGTTCGCGTTCCTCCCAAGAGTTTCCATAAAGGGACTCCCAGACTCTTGGCCTGTGCGTCCCAGAAGGCGGCCTCGACGCAGGCCTTTGCCATGGGGTGACCGCGAACCGGCTTGAGCATCTGGGACAGCTGATCCGGATCCTTGAAAGTGCGGCCAAGAATGGTGGGCACTACGAACCGGCACAGGATGACCCAGGCGGTGTCGACGGTTTCGTAGCTGTAGCGGGGCGCGTCGGCTGCGACGCATTCGCCCCAACCGTTTGAGGCGTCGGTGCGAAGCTCTAGGAGCAGAACACGGCGGTCGTAGACGCGTCCGAAACTGGTTTCCCAGAAGTGCACCAAGGGAAGCCGAATCTCCCTCAGCGTTACTTCTTCAATCTTCAGCCCCATCATGTCAGCGAGTGGAGCATTCCATCGGCTCAAGAAGAGGTTCTAACGAGCTGATCCCCAACCACCGCCGCCGGGGCTCTCGATCTGGATCACCTCGCCCTTAGAAAGATTGATTGAGACCTTACCGGGCAACGGTTTACGTCGGCCCTTACTAATCAGAAAATTGGCACCCTTCTTACCAGTACCTCCTCCTTGGAGCCCATAGGGAGGATGTTTTCGTCGATCGGAAAGAATCGTGACTTGACAGTCGGTGAGGACCTCGAGACTTCGGATGATGCCGTCACCACCCCGGAACTTTCCCTTGGCTCCGGAACCATTTCGAAGACGATACTCTCGCACCCGAAAAGGAAAGTCGTACTCCAGCGCTTCGATGGGGGTATTGAGAGAGTTGGTCATATGGGTGTGAACCCCACTATCGCCATCCTTCTCAGGACTGGCTCCCATCCCTCCTCCAATGGTCTCGTAGTAGGAAAAGCTCTGTCCGCTGAGCGGATCGATTCCTCCCAGGGCCAGATTGTTCATGGTCCCACTGCTGGCGGCTGGGACCAGCTCCGGTAGAGCCGACGACAGTGCCTTCAGCAGGGTATCCACGATCCGCTGTGAGGTCTCTACGTTTCCTCCCGCGGTGGCGGCCGGATACTGGGCATTGACTATTGTGCCAGGCTCAGCGGTAACGCTGACAGGGCGCATCAACCCGGCACTGGCGGGAGCATCGTCGGGGGCCAGACAGCGCAAAACATAGTAAACCGCAGATAGAGTGACAGGGTAAACCGCGTTCATGCACCCTTTTACTTGGGCATCGGAACCCCGGAAGTCGATCTTCATGCGTGCCCCGGAAACGGCGACGGACACCCTGATTCGTATGGACCGCTCTGAGCCGGGTCTGTTCCCCCCTTCATCATCGATCAGGTCTTCCCCCTTGTATCTTCCATTGGGAATACGGGAGATGACATCCTTCATCACCTTCTCTGAGTAACTCTGGAGTGCAGCACAATGTTGCTCGACCTTCTGCCGCCCGTTGGACTCCAGCAACTCTCGAAGGCGCTTTTCTCCGACTCGGATTGCACCCACCTGGGCTGCCAGATCGCCCTCCCTCTCTTTCGGCGTCCTCACGTTCCAGAGCAAGAGGCTCAACAGATCTCGATTGAGCTGACCGGCTCGGTAGAGTTTGAGGGGAGGGATTCGGAGGCCTTCCTGAAAGATTTCCTGGCTCAGGGGCATGGACCCAGGCGACATCCCTCCGATGTCCGAATGGTGGGCCCGGGTTGCAGTATAGAAGACGGGCTTGGAGAAACCATCGGAAGGTTCGTAGACCGGCGCAATCATCGTGATATCAGGCAGGTGTGTCCCCCCGCAGAAGGGATCGTTGAGAACGACGATGTCACCTGGACCCAGGGTGTGAGCCGAGATGGCGGCCTGGACGGACAGGGGCATCGACCCAAGGTGGACCGGCATGTGGTCCCCCATCGCGGCCAACGCACCGTCCGCATCGAAAATGGCGCAAGAGTAGTCGCGCCTTTCCTTGATGTTGGGGGAATATGCAGTTCGCTTCAGGGCAGTACCCATCTCTTCAGGAATTGAGGTAAAGAGATGTCGATAGATTTCCAGCTGAACAGGATCAATTAGTTTAGCCATCGCTGCTCAGGATAGCAGAAATGCTCGACAGCAGGTTACAGGTCGGAAGTCGCAGGTCGCACTTAGTACACTGGAACGTAAATACGGCAACGTTTGTGGCGAGCGCGACGCGCCGATTTCTTTGTCGCTCCTCCTCCAAGATACAAAGCATCGAGTTCGGCGTCGCTTCGCGAACTCGACCCGTCGCGCTCGCCACAAACGTTGCCGTATTTACGTTCCAGTGTACTTAGGCATCGTTCAAACTGGTCACTCAAGACAACCGAGCAGTCAGACGTCGGCTGGGACTTGTGGGCTGAGAGACGTGCGACTTGCGACTTGCGACCAGCGACCTGTAACCTCCCCCTTATGAAGACGCTCCTGCTCCTCCTGGAGATGATCAAGTTCGAGCACACCGTTTTCGCCCTTCCCTTCGCCTTTCTGGGTGCCTTTCTGGCGGCTCGTGGATTTCCTGGATGGGAGACGAGTTTCTGGATCATTCTGGCAATGGTCGGAGCCCGCAGTGCAGCCATGGCATTCAACCGTCTGGTGGATAGGACTCACGATTCCCTCAACCCACGCACAGCCAGCCGGGCGCTTCCGCTGGGACTGGTAAGTAAGCGGGCCGTGGTCCTCTTCGTGCTCGTATCTGCGGCTCTCTTTCTGCTTGCGTCCTGGATGCTCAACCCCCTGGCATTCATCCTTTCCCCGCTGGCCTTGGGGACAGTGCTCTTCTACAGCTACACCAAACGCTTTACCTCCCTTTCGCACCTGGCCCTGGGCTTGTGCCTCGCAGTCTCTCCCATGGGAGGCTGGATCGCCGTCGGCGGACGACTGGACCTGGAACCTCTCATCATCGCCGCCGCTGTCCTTTTCTGGGTGGCAGGATTCGACATCATCTATGCTTGCCAGGATGTTGCGGCGGATCGTCGATTGGGCTTGCATTCGATTCCAAGGAAGCTGGGAGTCGAGAAATCCCTGCAGCTCTCCATTTTTTTTCACATCGTTATGGTCGCGCTCCTCTCCTACTGCCTTCTGCTCTTCGAGCTGACCTGGGTCAGCTGGATCGGACTGATCCTGGTGGCGGGAACATTGGTGTACGAACATCGGCTGATAAGCCCTCAGGACCTGAGCCGCGTTAATCTCGCGTTTTTCACCCTGAACGGCGTTATTAGTGTCGTACTCTTTGTTTTCGTCGGTCTGGATCTATGGCTCTTCCAATAGGTGAAATGCTGATCCGCAGAAGCCTCTTGACGGAGGTACAGCTGCGCTCGGCCCTGCAGCAACAGGTTAGCCAGGGTGGCCGTCTGGGGTCGATCCTGTCGCAGCTTGGATACGTCTCCGATGAAGACAGTGCCCGGATTCTCAGCCACCAGCACGCTGTCCCATGGGTCAATCTCGAATACTTGAGGATCGATGAGGATACCGTCCGGCTAATCCCCAGGCGGACTGCGATGCGACACCAAGTGCTTCCCCTGCTCAAGGTAGGGATGACCCTCGTCGTAGTCATCACGGATCCCAGGAATGTCGTCGCCCTGGACGAGGTGCAATTCATCACCGGACTCCGGGTCGAGGCGGTCGTTGCAACTGAACGCTCCGTCCAGGGCGCGATAGAGGAATACTACGGGACCGAAGAGACTATCGAGATCAAGAAGGTATATGAGGAGCTAGCCTCTACCGGCGAGTATGAGTTGGAACTCACTTCGGAGGAACCGGAAATCGACCTTCCTGAGTTTCAGAATGCCGGCGGCGAGGCCCCAGGCGAGGCCCCAATCGTAAAGCTGGTCAACCTGATCCTGGCTGACGCGGTTCGCAAAGGAGCAAGTGACATCCATTTAGAGACCTACGAAGGCGAGTTCAGAGTCCGCTATCGGATCGACGGCGTGCTTTACAGAGTCATGACTCCACCCTACCCCTCGCGCGACGCGATCGTCTCGCGAATCAAAGTCATGGGCGATCTGGACATCAGTGAGCGGCGTCTACCCCAAGATGGGCGGATCAGGATCTGTGCCAAAGAAAATGGACTCAGGAAACAGATTGACCTACGCGTCTCTTCCGTGCCCACGCTCTTTGGCGAGAAGATCGTCCTGAGAATCCTGGATCGCGAGAATCTGCCCCTCGACTTTGGACAGCTGGGGCTGGAGGCCGATTCTCTCAAACGGGTGCTTGAAGCGATACGCCGGCCCCACGGCATGGTCCTGGTCACGGGACCAACCGGGAGTGGCAAGACCAGTACACTGTATACCTGCCTGAATCAACTCAATACTTCGACTACTAATCTCATGACAGTCGAAGATCCCATCGAGTTTCACTTCCCTGGAATCAATCAGTTGCAGACGAAAGAGCAGGTCGGGCTGACTTTCGCGACTGCACTGCGGGCGTTTCTACGCCAGGACCCGGACATCATCATGGTCGGTGAAGTCCGAGACCTGGATACGGCCAAGATTGCCATCAAGGCTGCTCTCACCGGGCACCTCGTGCTCAGTACCCTGCACACCAACGATGCTTCGTCCGCAGTCAATCGCCTTCTCGACATGGCGATCGAGCCCTACTTGATCGCGAATTCGGTACACCTGATTTGTGCCCAACGCCTGGTAAGAAGGATCTGTACTCGCTGCAAGGATCCGATCGAGACAGATCCAAACAGCTTGACGGAGATCGGCTTCCCAGCATCAATCGCGCCTGAACTGGTCTGTTATCGCGGCGCTGGATGCAAGAACTGCCACGGCAGTGGCTACAAAGGGCGAACAGGTCTATTCGAGGTGATGGAAGTTACCACGTCCATTCAGAAATTGATTTTGTCTGGCGCCTCCACAATCAGGATCCGTGAACAGGCAACAAGGGAAGGAATGTCCACACTTCGCCAGAGCGGTCTGGCCAAGATCCGTTCGGGTATCACCACAATAGAAGAAGTGCTGAGGGAAACGGAGAGTCGGTGAGCCTTCGAGATCTTCTGGACAGACTACATCATCTCGAGGGCAGTGATCTGCACCTCAGCGCCGGATCTGCCCCTCGTGTCCGCGTGCACGGCAAGCTGCTGCCGCTGGAGCTTCCCCCTCTTCACGCCAACGATACCGAAAGGCTCGCGCTCAGTATCATGACGGAGGCGCAGCGTCTGAGCTACTCCGAGCTGGGCGAAATCGACTTCAGTTTTGAGATCCACAGTTTGGCTCGATTTCGAGCCAACGTCTTTACTCAACGGGGGTCGACGGCGGCCGTCTTTCGGTTGATTCCGCTCAAGATAAAGCGGCTGCAGGAGCTGAGTCTTCCCCCCGTTCTGGAGCAGCTCAGTCGAAAGCCACATGGTTTGATCCTGGCAGCGGGCCCGACCGGTTGTGGCAAGTCGACCACCCTGGCAGCACTGATCGACCAGATCAATCGCGAGCAGGCGAAACACGTCATCACAATCGAGGATCCCATCGAGTTTCTACATCGACACGGGACGAGCATGATCAACCAACGCGAGATTTCGTCCGACACCCCGTCCTTTGCCTCGGCGATGCGAATGGCTCTGAGGGAGGACCCCGATGTTGTGCTGGTGGGGGAGATGAGAGATCCGGAAACCGCCGAGGCAACCCTTCGAACCGCAGAGACAGGACATCTGACCTTCGCGACTCTTCACACCAGCTCCGCTCCTGCAACTATCCACCGCCTGATCGACATGTTTCCACCGCAGCAGCAGGCAGAGGCTCGTGCCGTGCTTGCCATGGTCCTGGAAGGGGTTATCTGCCAGCTTCTTATCCGTCGACGGGACCGGTCAGGACTGGCGGTTGCGACCGAGATCTTGATCCCGAACTCGGCAATCCGAAACCTGATCCGTGAAAACAAGATTCACCAGATTTATTCCGTCATGCAGACAGGACAAGAAGAAACCGGCATGCTTACGATGAATCAGAGTCTTCGCAGACTCCTTCTCGAGGGGGCGCTATACCCCAGCGATTGTCTTTCGAGGTCTCCCAACCCTACCGAGCTGAGAGACCTCGTCCCGCGTGCTCCAGACCTGGGATCGTTCGCCCGATAGCCAGAGCTTCGACAATTGGTCGCAGGCGAGACGTCGCACATCGCTGAGGAAAACATCACAGCCGAGCACTGGGCCAAGAGCTAGCCAAATGAAACCAGGTTTCGAGAACGGAGAAATTCAAGGGAGAGAGGATGAGAACCTGTGCCCACCTATGAGTTCAAGGGTCGACGACACCAGACTGCAGTACTGATTTCGGGGCGGCGTCAGGCCCACTCCGTGGCTGCCGTTGCCGACTCTCTGCGCCGAGATCAAATCATGCCACTCCAGATCGTGGAAGAGCGGCCCTTGAGCCGGACCCGGCTCCGGGGCAGGATCGGAGCCAAGTCTCTGGCCCTGTTTACACGCCAGTTCGCCGTGATGCTGGGCGCCGGCCTACCCCTGTTGCAGTGCCTGAGCATCTTGACCGACCAACAGCAGGCCGGCCCCTTCCGAACTCGCCTGGGACAGGTTCGCGATGACGTCGAGTCCGGGTCAACGCTAGCGGACGCCATGGGCCGGCATTCGGTAGTCTTCGATTCCCTCTTCGTCAATATGATTGCTGCTGGAGAGGTCAGCGGCGCGCTGGACGCGATCCTGGACCGTCTATCGATCTACCTGGAAAAGCGAGACAAGATGCAGAAGGCGGTGTTCTCGGCTTCAATCTATCCCGCGGTCGTCACGCTGACTGCCGTGGTCATTGTGGTTGTCATCATGACCTGGGTGATTCCTGTCTTTTCCACTCTCTTCCAAGGTCTAAACGCACCCCTTCCACTACCAACCCTGATTCTAATCAGGCTGAGCGACCTCAGCAGCAGGTTGGGGGGTGTTGCCATCCTCGGTGCCTTCCTAGTAGCTGCCGGAGCCGGCCTTGCCTATCGCACAAAATCCGGGAGGACCCTGATGGATCGGGCCCTGCTGAGAATACCACTGCTGGGCCCGGTGATGAGGAGATTGGTCCTGGCTCGCTTCTCACGCACGCTGTCAACGCTTCTGAGCAGTGGAATCCCCATCCTAGAGGCTCTTGAAATCACGGCCCGAACCGTGGGCAATCGCTCCGTTGAAGCAATGATTCAGGGAGGTCGAGAGCAGGTGGAAAAAGGGAAGACACTGGCGGCTCCCCTTCAGCAGACAGGATTCCTGCCTCTAATGGCAGCTCAGGTCATCAGTGTGGGAGAGGAGACCGGGCAACTTGACTCAATGCTTCTGCAGCTAGCCGAATACTATGAAGCGGAAGCCGATTATTCGGTCCAGTACCTACTGACGCTGCTGGAGCCACTTCTGATCATTGTCCTTGGGATCGTAATAGGGGGAATCGTGATCTCCCTTTACCTGCCGATCTTCAGCTTGATGGGACACCTGGCGTGACGGTGAGAGTAGTGGGATCGAGTGAGCAGTGAGCAGTGAATAGTGAGCAGTGAACGGTGAGTATTCATCCGTGCTAGGTGTCGACTACAGCCGGACAGCTGGGCTTTTCGACACAACGCCGGGGCTCGAGGAAAATGGACAGTACACCCAAGCGTCCCGCTGTGCTACGTGAGCCGCATCAGGAGTGATAGGCGGTATCTGATCTGACAGCCAGCATCCGATTTGATCGCAATCGAATGGCGGCTTTCGCCTGAGGCTGTGTGAAAAGTCATTCATGATTTCGGATTTGAAATTTTGACTTCATAGGATCGCGTACAAGCCACGATCTCCGTCGTAGGAAGGGTAAAGAGACCCCTAAATCAAAGAGGTTTTGGACTTTTCACACAGCCTCGCCTAGAAGCGGACGTTCAAATTGTCCGGGGAAACATTGAATGAACTACCGCAAACGGCAGGAGTCGCCTTTCGATTTCGGGCGCATCGAAGGGAGCTGTCAGTTTCCGGGTAGGGCGTTGTACGGCCAAGTGACCAGGGGCTTCACCAAGATCGAGTTACATCTCGGCTGCTTGACGTTCGCGATAAGCCGCGCAAGGTACGAGCGTCGGTCTTGATTGCGTTGTTAGGCAGAAGGTTCTGCCTGCTCTAGCGCCCGAGAAGCGCTTTAAACTCATGCTCAGTCATCAGCTTATTACGATCCATCTGCTTGTCTAAGGTTATACCTATATTTGAGTCTTGCTTTGCCGTTCGAAATTCCGTTAGTTTGTCAGCCCATGCTCATTATAGAAATGATTGTTGCAGGCTTCATGTGAGTTCTCCCGCTGCGCGCCTAACTTCTGTTTATATGGTTTCCAGATAAACCCGTGTCCTGGTTTCATTTTCCAGATAAAACGCCGCAGCTAATTGCGCCTAAGTTCTTTGGAAGCCGATTGGCTAGAAACTAACACATTTCCGTCCGGCCTGCACCAATCTAAGACTTTCAGCGGAAGTGCGACCGAACTATCCTGGCCGTTCGCGGCAGTTCATTCGACGCTTCCGTTGAGAATTTGAATGTCGGCTTCTAGGCGAGGGTGTGTGAAAAGTCATTCATGATTTCGGATTTGAAATTTCGACTTCATAGGATCGCGTGTAAGCCACGATCTCCGTCGTAGGAAGGGTAAAGAGACCCCTAAATCAAAGAGGTTTTGGACTTTTCACACACCCTCAGGCGAAAGCGGCCGTTCGATTTCGATGAGATGGGACACTGTCTGTAAGATCGGGTGCCGACTATCACAAATGACCAGTTAGACGATCCCAAGACCCAGCAGGGCGGAGCTTGAAATCTGTCCCTCCATGATCGTGATGTTCGCCGCCCTGAGAGTCTTAGAGCGATACTAGCATAACCCTCAGGGGTTCCTCTCGCCGTGATAGTGGCTGACGTACTCACGAACTGCCCTTCGGACCAAGGACTGGACAACCAGTTAATCGAATCGCTGCCGAAGGACCCGCTGACTCAAGGCCCGGTCCAACGCCGAGAGCGCCTCGGTGGAATGCTCAGCTATTATCATCGGGAGGCGGCGTAAGCCAGTCAGTTGAGTTTTGGCACCATACGCGATCGGCACCGTCGCCGCCAAGATTGGAAAGCAGTACCTTTCCGGGACCTGACCCCGATGTTATTCGAGCCGGTGTTGAAGCAGGTCACCTGGATTGATAGCCTTCTCAATCGATGCTCTTCACAATCCTTAAAGGAATCGGCAAAGCGATAGTCGGCTTGGGGGTGATCGGTCTAGGCCTGGTCCTCATCCTCGTCTCGCTCGGTAGACTGAGCACTGCAGTCGAGGACTTTCGAGCGACAAGAGCTACAGTCCTCGATCACCACGTTCTTCTGCTCCCCATGAACGCGCAGTCACATGTGGGCGGGCGAAGTGCCAGAGCCGGCATCGTCTACAAGTTCATGGTGGCCCAGCGGCCCTATATCCATCCAGCGCACATCGTCGAAGTCCAGGCCGGAGATGCTTCGTCGACTGAAGCCAACGCGAAAACCCTTCTCAGCAGGGAATTTCCCGTGGGTTCAGAAATCGTGGTCTACTATGACCCGGACAAGCCGGGCGATTCGCGATTGGCGAAAGCAGTCAATCGGGGTCTCTACGCACTGCTCGGCTTCGGAATCATTCTGGTAGTCTCGATGGGGTTGGCGCTCATTGCCGATTTCACAGCCTTTCTGGGAGAATTCTTCCCCGGGGCGAAAGCAGTTTCAAGATTTCTGGCACCGTCGATTGATTCCTTGATGCTCGGGATTACCGCCGTAGTAATCCTTCTCCTCCTGGTCAGCGGGTTCTTCCACGATCCGCTGCTCGATCCGCTCGGCATTGAGCGAACGCGCCATATTCGAGTCGCATCAGTGGTGGTTGTGCTCTTTGTAGTGGCTGTTGGAATCAGGTTCTTCAAGCGGCGCTCAAGTCGTGCGTGAGAAGGGACCGTTGCTCGCCAAAGAGGGACAGGCTGTTTCGATTTAGCCTGACCCCCGGCTTCTGCTTTGCAAGCAGGGGGTCGGTGGTTGAGTCGCAGATAGGTTTGGATGTGTCCATTCTGCCTACCGTACAGACCTGGATTACCTATCTGGATTCACCGGCACACTGAGGATTCTGAGTGGGATCGAGCTACCCAATCGAACGTAGCTACCTAGAATCCTGTGGATGCGATTGCCCGTAGACAAAATTTGACATCTCGTTTTTTCATAAAAAGGAATCATGTTTCTTGACGTCGTCATCGTAGCGCTTGGATCCTTTATCCCAAGAAGTAGCCTTCATTCTTGGCACCTCTCCTTTCCATTGATGGGAAAGTTCTTGGGGCGGTCCGAAAGCACTGTCTAACTGCCTGTTGAAGAATCAAGTGAGAACGGCAGCTTAGGGCTCGCGCAGAAATAACTTGGCATTTTGGCAGCTCAGATTCACACCATCTTCGGCCGCTCCTCAATCGCGAAATCCTCAACGTAGGCCTGGCTACGCCTGCGGTTTCGCTCAATCGTTCGCGGCCAAATCTGGCCCAAATCTGAGCGCCAATTCTACCAAGTTATTTCTGCGCGAGCCCTTAGGGTCGATTTCTGCCGGTCAGAAATTTGAATTCACTCTGAATTGAGCGGCTGCTTCTAGGCGTAAGCGGCCGATCAGGGGTTATCTAATCTGACAGCTTGGGCGTTCTACGCCCAAGTTCACGCCCAGAGGTTGTTTCGCGTCATCCAACCGACAACGTGATCCGAAGTGTCGTGCCCTTACCGAGCTCACTTTCCACCTCGATACTCCCCGTATGGTCTCGAGTAATGACCTCGTAGGCGATTGAAAGACCCAATCCCGTTCCCACTCCAAATCCCTTCGTGGTGAACCCGGGATCAAAGATTCGTTTCAGATTCTCGCTCGAGATACCCCTGCCCGTGTCTCGAATCTCGATCAGGACGGTCCCATTACCTGCACGGGTGGTAATGAAAATCTGCCCTTGCTCCTCGATGGCGTGACTGGCGTTGAGCAGAATGTTCATGAAGACTTGGTTGAGCCGACTTGGATAGCATCTGATGGGTGAAAGATCTCCAAAGTCCCTTACCACCTCGATGCGACCTCGGAACTCCTGCTCCAGGAGGGTCAGCGTGTTCTCGATTCCCTCGTGGAGATCCACTTCTGCCAACTCTGCCCGGTCAAGACGAGCAAACTTCCGCAGGCTCTCAATGATCTTCACCATGCGCTCAACGGCCGTTCGACTTGCCGATATCAGCTTCTCGGATCGCTTGAGGAATTGGTCAAGTTCCTGGCGTTCGTGGGTTTTCGAGGGAACCTCAGGATCGGGAGAAACTGCTTTCAACTTCTCGACAGAACCCAGGAACAGATCGAGGCTGGCTTTAAGGGTTCCCAAGGGCGTGTTGATTTCATGAGCAAGCCCTGCAACCAGGTGGCCGAGCGAAGCCATCTTTTCAGACTGGACCAGCTGAACTTGCTTCTCTCGCAATTCGTCGTAAGCTCTTTGAAGCGCCTCCTCGGCTCGCTTCCGGTCGGCGACGTCTCGCACCATTGAGATCATGCACGGCCTCCCCCCTATCTCAAGGACAGAGGCGGATATTTCTGCGGGGAGAGTCGTTCCGCTCTTGGTCAAGCATGTGAGTTCATTGGTCCACCCGTGCCCCTCTCGTAGGACTGATTCCGAAAAGACCTGAAGCTTGGCCATTTCTTGGGGATGGATGGCGCTGACCGGCGTGGAGAGTAGCTCGCGGTAGGAGTATTGAAGCATACTACAGGCCCGAGGGTTAGCCTCGAGGATCGAATCCGAAGCCAGATCAATGATGACGATCGCATCATGCGAGTGATCAAAGATCTTCCGGAACCACTGCTCCCCTTGGCGCACTGATTCCTCTTGGTTGTCCAGAACCATAACAGCCTCCTCTGGGACATCACTCCATCTAAAGCTCTTCGCCTAGCTATTCGGAATCCAAACTGAACAAAGCGCCACCAACCTGTTCTCGGAGCGCTCTAACGCACGTCCGTTACCAGTCAAGGAACTGGATGATGCCAGCTGGACGGACAGGATCGGGACGCTCCTACAAGACTTTGCTCTTCATATCAATCCAAGCCCTCGTGCACAAGTCGGCCTCACATTTAGATGGTGGTGTTTGCGTGGATTGGCGTGTCCGAGTCACGAAAGGTGTAAGAAGTCGTCTCCCTGGAGCACTCACTCAACGAAACCGGGACATGGGGTCCCGGAAAACTGACCAAAGAGAGGAAAGAACAATGAAAGGCTACATTCGGCAATTGGTGCTAAGTTTCATCGTGGGTTGGGTCGCATTATCCGGCGTCACAGCGGCGATGACGTCCAGTCCGGCCCCGCCGGCGGCTGTCTTCGTCGAGCCTTCCCTAGAGCAAAGAGTCAACCGCGAATTAAGGAGGAACCTGAATTACTACAGCCTGTTCGACCTGATTTCTTATCGTGTCGAAGGATCTAAGATCACCCTATCAGGGCAGGTCTGGTGGCCGGCTCTGAGGCCGACCGCCGAGCGGATCGTGGCGAGGATTGAGGGCGTCACCGGCGTGGATAACCAGATCGAGATCCTACCGGCTTCTTTCCACGACGATGATCTTCGCCTGGATACGATGCGCGCCCTGTTTTCCAATGGGGCTTTGAGTCGGTACGCCTGGTTCGGGTCCCGTGGCCCATACGGCTATGGCCGCTACGGCTATGGCAGACACGGGTATGGCGGATACGGCCACATCCCTGAGCGATCCGATATCCACATCATCGTGAAGAACGGGGATGTCACCCTTGAGGGCGTGGTTGCGCGGAAGGCGCATAAGGGCATCGCCGAGCTGCTGGCGCACGGTGTCTCCGGGGCCTTCTCGGTGACCAACAACCTGGTTGTGGAGAATCCGGTGAAGGAGAGTTGATTCGTCGAAACGATGTTACAGGTAACTGAAGGCGACCCGGGCAATCCATGGAGGTCCGATGCGGATTGTCTGGGTCTTTCTTTCTTGGGTTTCCATACCGATTCTCACCGCCTTCTTCTGCACGGGTCGTCAATCATCCAGACCTCTTTCCGGGGACTCTCTACGATCACCGGACGAACCCGTATCCTCAGCAGGATGCTCCGGACAGTGTCTGTAAGATCGGGTGCCGGCTATCGCAGATTAATATATAAACCATCCCCCTGAGATTGCCCTTCCAGATCCAAAGATCTAGAAAGTCCACCCGGGAATCGAGGGTCTTCTCCTCACCCAGGGCGAACTGCTTGTGCAGCGAGATGTCCACCAGGGGGACACCGACGCCGCGGATGGGGGCGTTGGGCGGGTGGAATCCCATTGCACAAGTCCAGATATCATTCCAACGCGCTTCCTAATGGGTCTGTACTTTCACCCAACTTGTGCTGAGAAACCCACATACGTCAGGTAGGCTCCGAGCGCGATGAAGATGACAAGCACAACAACCCACCAAGGCCTAGCCGACATGCTTGCCGCTCGAGACATCTTATGTGGAAGAAGAACACGAAATACTCCCTTGGCCAAAGTCAGCCACCCCAAGATAGTAATAATCACTCTCCAATCGGGGCTCCAAATGTTGTGGCTCACGACCACAAGAAGTCCTAGGACAAGCGCCATGAAACCCGAGAGAACTATCAGCGCCAAACTTTGGCAAAATTCCTCTATGATTCTGGGGAGATGCCTTCTGTTAAGCAGGACCGCCGCAGGTACGATGATCAAGTAAAGCCCCAAAACCTTCGCCAAGAAAGTAGCGTAACTTCTTTTCTGTAAATTCTGGTCAGGCCTGGGTCGGAAAGACAGAGGTCTGGGACAGGATTCTCCAAAAACAGAAACGTCTATCTGGCAAGGAGAATCAAATGAACCCAGACCTGGAAAAGAGAGTACCACGGGAGATCCTGGCGGAGTTGATCGAGGAAGGAACAGAAGCCTTTCGAGGAATCCTGGAGAAGCTGTTCAACGTGGCCATGCAGTTGGAAAGAAGCGAGTTTCTGGGAGCGGAAGCGTACGAGAGAACAGCCAGTCGGCGAGGCTATCGAAACGGATTCAAAGGCAAGCGGATTCAGACTCGAGTGGGAGAGCTGCACTTGGAGATTCCACAGGTGCGTGGGTTGAGGTTTTATCCCAAGTCGCTGGAGAGGGGTTGCCGTTCGGAGAAGGCCCTGAAGCTGGCCATTGCCGAGATGTATGTGATGGGAGTCTCGACGAGGAAAGTCACCGAGATCACGGAGCAGCTGTGTGGGTTGGAGATCTCGGCCACCCAGGTCTCGAGAGTGGCCGGGATGCTGGACGAAGAGCTGGAAGAGTTTCGAAGCCGGGAGCTGGGAGAGTATCCGATCGTGTATCTGGATGCCCACTACGAGAAGGTTCGAAGAGGCGGCAGGGTGCAGGACGTGGCCATCCTGAAAGCCATAGGAGTCAATCGTTTCGGAACGCGGGAGGTGTTGGGTCTGAGCACCAGGATCAGTGAAGCGGAGGTGCATTGGCGAGGGTTTCTGGGAGATCTGCACAAGCGTGGACTGAGAGGGGTCGAGCTGTTTGTCAGTGACGATCACGAAGGACTGAAGGCGGCCAGGCGGGCAGTTTATCCGTCGGTGCCCTGGAACCGTTGTCAGTTTCACCTGAGTAAAAACGCCCAACAATATGCTCGCCGCAAAGAGGACAAGCCCCGCATCGCCCAGGCCATGCGGGACATTTTCGATGCCCCGTCTCGAGAAGATGCCGAGGAGCTCAAGGGTAAAGTCGTCAAGAAGTTCGAAAAGATTGCACCGGAGTTCGTGAGCTGGCTGGAAGAGAACGTGGATGAAGGGCTGACAGTGTTTGATTTTCCGAGGAGCTGGTGGCGAAGGATCCGAACCATCAACGGACTGGAGAGACTGCACCGGGAGATCCGGAGACGAACCCGGGTGGTGGGAATCTTTCCCCACGAAGCGTCGGCGCTGCGGCTCATCTCGGCTGTGCTTGCAGAGATACACGAGGAGTGGTTAACCGGCCGGCAATACCTGAACCTGGCCGGCTGGAAAACACAAGTGGAGCAATTCTTCCCTACAGGCCCTAAAGAAAATTACAGAAAAACGGTTGCTTAACCGCCAAGAAGATTGAAAGTTCCATACAGGAGCCAAACTTATACTTGAAGGTTCCTGCCCTGACAAGTTTCCTCTGGGAAGAGGGATTTTTTACCTAAAAAATGAGTGGGTTAAATAGCCCGACACTGTCAGATGTCTGCCGAGCGTCATGAGCGCCACTACGCACGTCGAGCTTGCAAGTTGCCGCACAGAGCAGGTATTAACTGAAAGGCATGAACGGCGGCTCCTCGCGTTGGTTCATTCGACGTTTCCAGGGGAAAATTTGAATGTCCGCTTTTAGGCGAGGCTGTGTGATAACTCGATATTCAGCCTCAGCGGCCTGATCAGACCGCATCAGACGACTTGCCTTAGGATTTGATCGGGCTTTGGTTTGGGCAGGGACAGCCAGGGTTCGAGATTGTTCAGCCTTCAGATGAAGTTGAAGTCGTTCTGATTTGCTGGGTTTAAGGATTATAAGAGGGCTTATTAGGCTCGGATCGCCTCGATCAGCGGTTTCGTGCCTACCAAGTTCATCATTCGTCTCAGGTTGTAGGCCAGCACGTGCAAGCTCATCTCGGTATTCACCCGTTCCAGGGTTTTCGTCAGGAAGTGAGTCGATCCCATCCAGGCTTTCAGAGTCCCGAACGGATGTTCCACCGTCGCTCGACGGGCTCTCATCGCCTCGGGGTGAGCAGCCAATCGTACTTGCGCTCGGTCCAGCACCTCTTCATGCTCCCAACGACTCATCTTGCGGTAAACGCCTGAAGTGCACTGCGCCCTGATGGGGCAGGATCGGCACTTGTAGGTCCAGTAGACACGAAGGGTCCGCCCTTTATCCTGGGCGTTCATGTGCCACACCAGGCGCTCACCTGCCGGGCATTCATATTCGTCGTCTTCAGCGACATAGCGAAAGGCGTCTCGCCCGAACTGGCCTTTGGCCCGGTTGCCTGAGGTCTGTGGCTTGGGGACGTAGGCTGTGATTCCGGCTTGCTCGCAGGCCTGGATCTCCTCACTGCGGTAATAACCACGATCCGCCACCACGCGGAGTTCCTCCACCTCCAGGTCGGACTTGGCTTGTTTTGCCATCTTGGCCAGCTGGCGCCGGTCATTGCCTACATTGCTGACCTCATGCGCGACGATCAGGTGGTGATCGGTATCCACGGCCGCTTGCACGTTGTAGCCCACCAGGGCACTTCCCCGGTGATTCATCGACCGGGCGTCCGGATCCGTCAGGGAGATCTGCTTGCCCGGTGCCTTCAGCCTCCGGGCCTCGACTTCTTTGAGCCGCACCATCTCCTTCTTCAGAGCCGCGATCTTGTCCTCCAATCGCTGGGTCTTCTCCTCGGCCACTTCCTGGCGGTCGGCCTCGGCCAACTGCTGCAGGTAACGCTCGATCGTCGCATCCACTTGGGCGAGGCGCCGCTTCATCTTGGCCCGGGTGAAGTTCCGATAGGTGTTGTTGACCGCCTTGAACTTGCTGCCGTCGATGGCCACCCAAGCGTTGGCAAAGAGGTTGAGGTTGCGGCACACCAGGACGAACTGCCGGCACACCTGACGAATGGCTGTCCCATTGTCCTTGCGAAAGTCGGCGATGGTCTTGAAGTCCGGCGCCAGGCGCCCGGTCAGCCACATCAGTTCCACATTGCGCTGGGCTTCACGTTCCAGCCGGCGACTGGACTGCACGCGGTTCAGATAACCGTACACAAATAGCTTCAGCAGGGTGGCTGGATGGTAGGCCGGCCGACCGGTGTCCTGGGGCTGCGTCCGAAAACCGAGCCCAGAGAGGTCCAACTCGTCGATGAAGACATCGATCACGCGGACCGCGCTTTCCTCGGACACGTAATCGTCCAGGCGTTCGGGGAATAAGGTGGCTTGGGAGCGACTCTCACCCTGGATGAATTCCGTCATCGCTTGTCCTTCCGTGGGAAAGCCAGATTATATCTGGCCCATCCGACTCCGGTGCGACCGCTTTCCCGGTTACTTCCCCTATATCCGGGTAGTTGCTCTTTGGCGAGAGTCGCGGGTTTCAAACGCGATCGGTCGTAGTCGGGGGTGGGTGGCCACGAGTGCGGAGTTTTCACACAGTCTCAGGCGAAAGCGGCCGATCAGGGGCGATCTACACTGACGCTGTTTGTACGGTCAGATCTAGACTATTACACATCAGGAGGTAGGACTTTTCACTACACTACAAACTACTACAAACTGTAAACTGCTCACTGCTCACTTTCTTCCGAATCCCCAGGGTCTCCATACGATGGCGTAGGGAACGGTAGGAGAGTCCCAGAACCCCCGCCGCTCGGGTCTGATTTCCACCTACCAAGGTCAGGGCGTGCTGGACTATCTGTCGTTCCACCTTCTTCAGATAGGCTTCCAGGTCAAGCCCCTCGCTAATGTTGAAAGAAGGGACCGGCGTGTTATTGTCGGGCGTCGCTCCCCTTAGTTTCTCGGGAAGGCGCTCTTGCCTGATGAGGTCGCTCATCTCCAGCGTCATCGCTCGCTCGACTGTGTTTTCCAGCTCCCTCACGTTGCCGGGCCAATCATAGGCTTCCAGGTGCTCCAGCGCTTCATTCGAGATGCCTTGGATTTCACGACCCAGTTGGCGATTGTGCTTCTGAATAAAGTGTCGCACCAGCGGAATGATATCGGCCTTTCTCTCTCTCAGCGGGGGAATTCGAATAGGAATCACTGCCAGTCGATAGTAAAGATCCTCTCGAAAGCCTCCTGTCTCGACTTCCTTCTCCACGTCCCGGTTGGTGGCCGCTATGACCCGGGTATCGATCAGAATCTCGTCAGTGCCGCCGACGCGTCGAATTCGCTTGTTCTGAAGAGCCCGAAGGAGCTTGACCTGCATTGGAGGTGACATATCCGCAATCTCATCTAGAAAGAGCGTCCCTCCGTGGGCCTCCTCGAACAAACCCTTTTTGTCTTTCAGGGCACCGGTGAAGGCTCCTCGGGTGTATCCGAAGAGTTCGCTTTCCAGCAGGGTCTCGGGAAGAGCCCCACAGTTGACCGATACGAACGGGGTATTGGCTCGGGGGCTTGCGCTATGAATCGCCATGGCCACCAGTTCTTTACCGGTGCCACTTTCCCCCGAGATCAAGACGGTACTGTCGGTCGTTGAAACCGTTCCCACCAGTTTATAGATCTCGAGCATAGGAGGAGAGATTCCAACCAACTGGAACGCCTGTTGATCCTCTCGCTGGGGTGGGCCGACTCTCTTCTTCCAGCGCCGTGCCTGCAGCGCCTCCCTGACGAGATTCTTGAAGTCATTAACCTGAAACGGTTTGGTGATGTAGTCGAAGGCACCCAGTTTCAAGGCCTCAATAGCCGTTGGGGCCGAGGCAAAGGCAGTGATGAATATGAATGGCACGTCAGGATCCACGTCTCGGAGCGCCTTGAGCAGATCCAATCCATCTACGTCAGGCATTCGGAGGTCCGAAATGACCAGGTCGTAGTCACCCCAATTATGGACCTTCCGTCCATCTTCAAGAAGCGTAACCTCGTAGCCCTCCTTCCTCAGAAGCAGTTCCAAGAACTCCAGCATGCTTCGCTCGTCGTCGATGACGAGAATATGTTCCATCACTGCTGTCCGGTTTAGATTGTAGAGATCGTCTATAAGTTACATGGGTATAGTAGGTTGCGACGAGGAAGGGGTGTGACGCATTTGAATTTTCGTGGCTTCTCCTTGGCCCCGTACCCAGACGGTCAGAGGCGTAGTCCAGTCTCTGGCCATGAACCCAAGACGAACGATTTTTGCCCAGCTGATGGAGGGGATTCACCGGGAACAGTTCCAGCGCTGTGTCGAGCGTTACGGAGGAGACCGCCGGGTGCGCCGCTTCTCGTGCCGGAACCAGTTTCTGGCCATGGCCTTCGCGCAGTTGACGTACCGGGAGAGCTTGCGGGACATCGAGGCCTGCCTGCGCTCCCGAAGCGAGCTGCTCTATTCGCTGGGATTTCGCGGGGAGGTGGCCCGCAGCACCCTGGCCGAAGCCAACGAAACACGGGACTGGCGTATCTACGCCGACTTGGCGCAGAAGCTCATTGTCAAAGCCAGACGCCTGTATGCCAACGAGCAACTCGGTCTGGAGCTGGGGGAGACAGTCTATGCCTTCGACTCGACCACCATCGACCTGTGCTTGAGCTTGTTTCCCTGGGCCCACTTTCGCAAGCGCAAGGGCGCCATCAAACTGCACACCCTGCTGGACTTGCGGGGTCCGATCCCCACCGTCATCGAGATCACCCAGGGAAAGTGCCACGACGTCAACCTGTTGGATTCCCTCGTCATCGAGCCCGGTGCCTTTTACGTCATGGACCGGGGTTATCTCGACTTTGCTCGTCTGCATGTCGTTCATCAAGCTTGCGCCTACTTTGTGATTCGGGCCAAGAAGAATCTCCGCTTTACTCGCTACACCTCTCGACCCCGGTCCGATCAGCCCGGAGTTCGCAGCGATCACACCGGGCGCTTGGCCTTGCCAAAATCTCGGCAAGACTATCCAGAGCACTTGCGAAGAGTTCGCTTCTTCGACGCTCCCACCAACAAATCTCTCGTCTTCCTGACGAACAATTTCACCCTTCCGGCCCTCAGCGTCGCCTCCCTCTACAAACTCCGCTGGCAGGTGGAGCTGTTCTTCAAGTGGATCAAGCAGCACCTGCGAATCAAGACCTTCTACGGCACCTCCGACAATGCCGTTCGCACCCAGATCTGGATTGCTGTCTGCGTTTACCTCCTCATCGCAATCCTGAAAAAGGAACTCAAGCTTCCCCAAAGTCTACACAGTATTCTGCAGGTTTTGAGCGTGACCGCATTCGAGAAAGTTCCCATTTATCAACTACTTATGAGACCTAGCTTGCAGGAAGCCCACAGTCCTAGCTCTAACCAGTTGACTCTATGGGACTTATAACCGGACACTAGTGATGTTCCATTGCAAATATCCAATCGCAATCCGCAACGTGGACCGCAGAAACCGCGTTTCCTTACACCAAACGGTGCGCACAATTATAATGAAGATTTAACCCTGTATGTCACCAAGAATGACATTCAGGGTGACATAAAAGATTCGTTCGGTATCCGAGAGTTGCTACCGGGGTTTCCTGGCAGCGTTCAGGGTCCGAGTTGCAGAGTCGTCGCGGTTGCCACCCAGGAGGAAGCTCGACAGACGAGATTCGGCAAGAGCCAGGCGGTCCCAGCAGGTAGCTGGATGCGTCTTCGCAGTCCGGCTTAGTGGATCTCACGGGCTAGCCGCCGCTTTCGGTTTCGTCAGCGTTCTCTGGTCTGGTATCTCTCTTGCGCGCGATCAGCAGAAACGAAAACTTGCGGAGCACAATGTTGAATCTAGCCCGGATTCTTCATCCCCAGTCGTAGCGCGGCGACGCCGTTGTAGACGGGCGGGGACAGATCCGGACTAGGAGGAGGTCACTCATGCGTAAGCAGGTAGGGTTTTCGCTAATCGAACTGTTGATTGTCGTTGCCGTCATCGGCATCATTGCGGCTCTCGCCGTGCCCAATCTAGTTCGTACGAAGAGCGCTGCCAACGAGGCTTCAGCGATTGCTTCCGTTCGGGCTCTGGTGACAGGGCAAATCACCTACGCATCGACGGTTGGAAACGGCGACTTCGCTGAGATGGGAGAACTCGTTGAGACGGGAATCATCGATTCTTCATTGGGTTCGGGAAGCAAGGATGGATATAGTTTCACCGTTGCTCCCAAGGATCGCGTGGGTTTTACCGTGATCGCCGTTCCCATGGCGGTCGGAACGACCGGGGAGCGCGGTTTCTACAGCGACCACACCGGCGTCATCCGTGTCAGTGAGGATGGCTCCCCACCTAGCGAGGGAAGTCCTGTGCTGGGCGGGGGTAGGAGCGGAGGGTAAAAAGCGTCTTCGCAACGCCAGCTTGCTGCTGTCGAATCGTGTTCGCTGGCGCTGCGAAGGGCTCTCGGGACTAAAGGGCCTATGTTGTCTTGACCGGCCGTTCAACGACAATGGAGGGAGCAACCTCGACAAGCTCCAAGGGATCAGCTTGCTCTTGTTCCATGTCCTCGAAGGGGTTCTCCACGTCGATTCTGCGATAGTATTCCATGCCGGTTCCGGCCGGAATCAAACGCCCCATGATGACATTTTCTTTCAGGCCCCTCAGATAGTCGATCTTGCCTCTGATTGCCGCCTCGGTGAGAACTCGAGTCGTCTCCTGGAAAGAGGCTGCCGAAATGAACGAGTCGGTGCTCAGGGATGCCTTCGTGATCCCCAGGAGCAAGGGACGCCCCGTCGCAGGCTTTCCGCCTCCGGCCGTCACCCGATCGTTCTCCTCCTGGAAACGGAACTTGTCGACCTGCTCCTCCAAAAGGAACTCGGTGTCTCCCACCTCTTCAACCTTGATCCACCGCATCATTTGACGAACGATGACCTCAATGTGTTTATCGCTGATATTCACTCCCTGCAGTCGATAGACCTCCTGGATCTCGTTGACAAGGTAACTCTGGAGTTCTTTCTCACCCAAGACGCGGAGAATATCGTGCGAGTTACGAGGCCCATCCATCAAAGCTTCACCCGCCTTCACGGACTCACCCTCTTGAACGTTCACATGAACGCCTCGGGGCAGGAGGTATTCGGCCTTGGTTTTGGCCGACTCGTTCTCGACTGTGATCTTCCTTTGCCCGCGAGTGAAGCCCTCGTAGTGGACGACGCCGTCGATCTCAGTGATCACGGCTGTCTCTTTCGGTTTTCTGGCCTCGAAAAGCTCGACAACCCGGGGCAGACCACCAGTGATGTCCTTGGTCTTTGTTGTCTCCCTTGGGATCTTTGACAGGGTGTCGCCGGGAAGGACCTGCTCACCCTGATCCACCATCAGGTGCGCCTTGGAGGGAATCATATAGGACTTGAGTACCTTGCCGCCTTCATCCTTGATCTGAATCGTCGGCTGGCGCTTTTCATCCGGGGAGTCAACGATGACCTTGCGAGCGAGTCCGGTCACCTCGTCCAGTTCTTCCTTCATCGTGATGCCTTCGACGATGTCCTTAAAATTTATGAGGCCGCCGAACTCGGAAAGGATTGAGAAAGTGAAGGGATCCCATTCTCCCAGTTTTGCCCCTTCGCTGACTTTCTGGCCATCTCTGACCATCAGTCGAGCCCCATAAACAACTGAATAGCGCTCCCTTTCGCGTCCCTTGTCGTCTTGAACGATCAGGCTGCCGCTGCGATTCATGACCACTAGGAGGTTTTCCTTGTCGGTGACTGTCTGCAGGTTGGAAAATTGGACCGTTCCGGCGTTCTTCGCTTCCAGGCTCGACTGCTCCTCGATTCGAGTCGCTGTCCCTCCAATATGGAAGGTCCTCATGGTCAACTGCGTCCCAGGTTCTCCAATCGACTGGGCCGCAGTAACTCCCACAGCTTCCCCCAGTTCGACGATTTTGCCGCTGGCTAGATTTCGCCCGTAGCACATTTTGCAAAGCCCACGTTCCGACTTGCAGGTGAGAACGGAGCGAATCAGGATCTTCTCGATGCCTGCCGCCTGGATTCTGGCGGCCATATCCTCATCGATTTCCTGATTGAGCTCTACCAGGCTTTCTCCGGTAAAGGGATCCACGACTCGTTCAAGAGACACTCGGCCAACGATGCGGTCCCTCAACGGTTCGATGATCTCTCCACCCTCCACAAGAGCGGTGACGTCGATTCCATCGAGAGTCCGGCAGTCCTCGGAAGTGATGATGACGTCCTGGGCCACATCCACCAGGCGGCGTGTGAGATAGCCAGAGTCAGCCGTCTTGAGAGCGGTATCCGCCAGACCCTTGCGCGCTCCATGGGTCGAGATGAAGTACTGGAGAACGGTCAGTCCTTCGCGAAAGTTCGCGGTGATGGGAGTCTCGATAATCTCTCCAGATGGCTTCGCCATCAGTCCTCTCATGCCGGCCAGCTGGCGAATCTGCTGCTTGCTGCCCCGAGCACCCGAGTCCGCCATGACGTAGATCGAGTTGAACTCTCCGTCAGCTTCTTCGAAGGTAGACATCGACTCAAACATTTCGTCGGCTACCCGCTCCGTGACATCCGACCAGATAGCCACCACCTTGTTGTAGCGCTCACCGTTGGTGATCGCGCCATCCAGGTACTGCTGCTCCACTTCAACGACTTCCTGACGAGCCTTCTCGACCAGATCTCCCTTGCTCTCAGGTACTACCAAATCGTCGATTCCGATAGTGAATCCAGCCTGCGTGGCATAGTAGAAGCCGAGTTCCTTGAGGTCATCGAGCATCTTGACCGTGGTTTCGAAACCATGTCGCAGGTAGCAGTAATTGACCAGTTGTTGTAGACCCTTCTTTTTCAAGATGCCGTTGACGTAAGGCATTTCCTCGGGCAGATGTTCGTTTAAAACAGCCCTGCCGACGGTTGTGGAGATAATCTGATTCCGAACCTCCTGAAGGTCAGCGTGGAGCACCGCCTGCTGGTCGTACTGAGTTGTTAGATCGATCAATCTTCCTGAGTAGCGCATGAAGACCGGAGTTGACAGCTTAACCTCTTCCCTCTCCAAAGCGTGGTGTATCTCTTCGGAGCTGGCGAAAACCCGTCCCTCACCCTTGGCTCCGACGCCGGCCCGAGTCAGATAGTAGCAACCCAGAACGATATCCTGAGAGGGGACGGCAACAGGCTGCCCGCTGGCGGGAGAGAGCACGTTATGGCTCGCAACCATCAAAACTGAGGCTTCAATCTGGGACTCCTGTGAGAGCGGAATATGAACCGCCATCTGGTCGCCATCAAAATCGGCATTGAAGGCCGTACAGACAAGGGGATGAATTCGAATGGCCTTTCCTTCCACCAGAACCGGCTCGAAGGCCTGGATGCCTAGGCGGTGCAGCGTAGGCGCTCGATTGAGAAGCACCGGGTGTTGCTTGATCACATCTTCGAGGATGTCCCAAACCACCGGATGCTGACCCTCAACCATTTCCTTGGCACCCTTGATCGTGGTGGCGTGCCCCTCTCTCTCCAATCGGCTGTAGATAAAGGGTTTGAACAACTCCAAGGCCATGATCTTGGGGAGTCCGCACTGGTGAAGTTTCAGCTCTGGGCCGACTACGATCACGGAACGTCCTGAGTAATCAACTCGCTTTCCGAGCAGGTTCTGGCGAAAACGGCCCTGCTTGCCCTTGAGTGCATCGGATAGGGACTTCAACGGTCGGTTCTTCACCCCACGAAGGACCCTGCCCCGTCGCCCATTGTCAAAGAGCGCGTCCACTGCCTCCTGCAGCATCCTCTTTTCATTGCGGATGATCACTTCGGGTGCACGCAGCTCAATCAGCTTCTTGAGTCGATTATTTCGGTTGATGACACGCCGGTAGAGGTCATTGAGATCTGACGTCGCAAAGCGTCCACCGTCGAGAGGAACCAGAGGCCTAAGCTCAGGGGGCAGCACGGGAATGACGTCCAGGATCATCCATTCGGGCCGATTCCCGCTCTTTCGTAGCGCGTCAACTACTTTCAACCGCTTGGAATACTTCAAACGCTTGAGCTGGGAAGTCTCATTCTTCATGCGGAAACGCAGATCGACACCCAAGGCCTCAACATCGACGCGGCGCAGAATCTCCTTGATCGCTTCCGCGCCCATTCCTGCCTCGAACTGGCCTGGATACTCAGCCTGCAGAGCCCGGTAGCGCTCCTCGGTCAGGAGTTCTTTTTCCTTGACCGGAACATCCCCCGGATCCACGATGATATAGGCCTCAAAGTAGAGTACTCGCTCCAGATCTCGGAGGGATAGATCCAGCAGGTGGCCGATTCGACTGGGCAGCCCTTTGAAGAACCAGACGTGGGAACAGGGGCTCGCCAATTCGATGTGGCCCAAGCGTTCACGGCGTACCTTAGAGAGAGTAACTTCGACACCGCACTTATCGCAGATCACCCCGCGGTGCTTCATCCGCTTGTATTTGCCGCACAGACACTCCCAATCCGTTACCGGACCAAAAATGCGGGCGCAAAACAATCCATCCCTCTCCGGCTTGAAGGTCCGGTAATTGATCGTCTCGGGTTTGGTGACTTCCCCACTTGACCAAGAGCGGATCTTCTCCGGCGAGGAAAGACCGATTCGGATGGCTTCAAAAGTCTTTAGCAGGTCACTCTTGTCGATCGGGTCACGAAATATTCTCAAGGCTTTCCTCCCACAACGGCAGTTGGGGTCTGCCACGAACCCTAAAGGCTACTAGGACAACTTATTGAATTCGAGTCACGCGTCTTTGGTCTCGGCCGCTACTTCCTCCGCTTCGGCTGCAGGCTCAGCGGCAGCCTCTACGGGCTCTGCCACCAACTCCGCTGCCTCGGTCTCGACCTTCTCCGGCTTAGCAACTACTTCTGCCTCGGTCACGGCCACATCAAGGCCAGCTTCCGATTGCTCCTGGAGTTCCGAACGACGACGCAGCTTCTTACGCGGCTTTTCGATCAATTCCACATCCAGTGCCAGCGACTGGAGTTCCCGAATTAGTACGTTGAATGACTCGGGAATACCCGGGCTATAGGTGGATTCGCCCTTGACGATCGCCTCGTAAATCTTGGCCCGGCCCTGGACATCATCGGATTTGGCCGTGAGCAGCTCTTGCAAGATATGGGCGGCACCATAGGCTTCCAAGGCCCATACCTCCATCTCGCCAAAGCGCTGGCCTCCAAATTGAGCCTTGCCGCCCAGAGGCTGCTGCGTGATGAGGCTGTAGGGTCCGATGGAGCGAGCGTGGATCTTGTCATCCACCAGATGGCTCAGCTTGTTCATGTAGACGTAACCCACAGTGACTCTTTGATCGAACGCCTTTCCGGTCATTCCATCATAAAGAACGCTCTTTCCGTCCGCCGACAGATTGGCCTCAGCCAGCTTTGCCTTGATCTCCACCTCTGTGGCTCCATCGAATACCGGTGTGGAGCAGAAAAGACCGAGAGCCTTGGCGGCCCATCCCAGGTGACTTTCCAGGATCTGCCCCACGTTCATTCGAGAGGGAACCCCCAGTGGATTGAGCAGAATCTCTGCCGGAGTCCCATCGGGTAGGAAGGGCATATCTTCTTCTGGAAGAATCCGGGCGATCACTCCCTTGTTGCCGTGACGTCCGGCCATTTTGTCTCCGACCGAGAGCTTCCGCTTCATCGCCACATAGACTTTGACCATCTTGATGACACCTGGAGGGAGCTCGTCACCTTTTTCGATGCGACCCAGCCGTTCTTGGTGCAGGGATCTGAGGATCTTGATCTGCCGCTCGGTCTTGTCCGAGACTTCGGCCACTCCATCCATGGCCTCCCGCGATTCAACCTGAATCGCCTTCAGCCCCTGGTAGTCCAGTTTTTTCAGTTGGCCCACCTCTAGAACCGCTCCCTTTTTGGCCATCACCTTCCCATCAGCATCGGTCACTCGCCGCTCGGCCTTTTGTCCTTTGAGAAACTCCCAAAAGCGCTTACTACTCTCTTCACGCAGAATTCGAATCTCGTCTTCCTGATCCTCGTTGAGACGGCCGATTTCCTCCTCTTCGATCTCCAGCGTGCGCGAGTCTTTTTCAACGCCTTTGCGCGAAAAGATCTTCACATCGACAACGGTTCCTTCGATTCCGGGAGGGGCGTACATCGATGCATCTTTGACTTCTCCTGCCTTCTCGCCAAAGATGGCTCGGAGTAGCTTCTCCTCGGGCGTCAACTGAGTCTCCCCCTTGGGAGTGACTTTGCCTACGAGGATATCGCTAGGCCTGACCTTGGCCCCGATTCGAACGATTCCGCTGTCATCCAGATCCGCCAGAATGGACTCGCTGACGTTAGGGATATCACGAGTAATGTCTTCTGGTCCCAGTTTAGTATCGCGCGCCTCTATCTCCAGCTCCTCGATATGAATAGAGGTGTAGACATCCTCTTTCACCAGGCGCTCGCTGACCAGGATTGCGTCTTCGAAGTTGTATCCACGCCAGGGCATGAAACCGACCAGGACATTCCGTCCCAGCGCCAACTCGCCCTTCTCCGTACAGGGCCCATCCGCCAGGACCTGTCCCTTCAAAACCTTGCTTCCTGCACTGACCAGAGGCTTCTGGTTGATGCAGGTGTTCTGGTTCGAACGCGCAAACTTCGTCAACTTGTAGATGTCGGCGCTGGCGCCCTGAACTTCTTGGCCATTTTCACCGCCCACCCGGACGATGATCCGATCGGAATCCACGCTATCGACGATTCCAGTTCGGCGGCATAGTTCCACCGCACCGGAGTCCCTGGCCGCGATGTACTCCATCCCGGTCCCCACCAGAGGGGCCTCAGTCCGAATCAGAGGGACTGCCTGGCGCTGCATGTTCGAGCCCATCAGAGCTCGGTTGGCGTCATCGTGTTCCAGAAAGGGAATCAGGCTGGCAGCCACACTGACCAGCTGCTTGGGACTCACGTCGACATACTCGACTTCCTCTCTCGGCACGAACACAAAGTTGCCCTGGTGGCGGGCACTCGTCCGATCTCTGACGATCCGGCCCTGCTCGTCCACTTCTACATTGGCCTGGGCGGTCACATACTTGTCTCCCTCCCAGGCAGTTAGATAGAAGGCATGAGGCTCATACTGGGCAGGCGCCGCTTTCTTGCGCTTGATCTTGCCGTTGACTTCATCAACCTCCTCCCGGAGGTAGACTCCTCCCACCTTGAACTCCGTGGTTCCGGCATCGGTGATATGAACGTAGTCAACCATCCTTCCGTCGATGACCTTCCGATAGGGTGACTCGATGAAGCCGAACTCGTCGATTCGTGCATAGCAGCTCAGGGAGGAGATCAACCCGATGTTGGGTCCCTCCGGCGTCTCAATGGGGCAGATGCGACCATAGTGAGAGGGGTGCACGTCCCTGACTTCAAAGCCTGCTCGCTCGCGGCTCAGTCCTCCCGGGCCTAAGGCCGAGAGACGACGCTTGTGCGTAATCTCCGACAGTGGGTTGGTCTGGTCCATGAACTGAGACAGCTGGCTGCTGCCGAAAAACTCCCGGATCGAGGCCATCACAGGTTTGGAATTGATCAAGTCATGCGGCATTGCCGTGGTCATTTCCTGGTGAACCGACATCTTCTCCTTGATCGCCCGTTCCATTCGAACCACGCCGATGCGGAATTGATTCTCCAGAAGTTCTCCAACCGCGCGGACCCGCCGATTCCCGAGGTGATCGATGTCATCAACCGATCCGATGTTCTTCCTCAGCTTGAGCAGATAGGAAATCACCTCGCAAAAATCTCTGTCTGACAGGGTTCGGTCATCGAGAGACGAGTCCAAACCCAGTTTAATGTTGAACTTCAAACGTCCGACCCGTGAAAAATCATACTTGCGCGAGTCGAAAAACATGCCCTGAAAAAGGGCCGTCGCCGTTTCCAGGGTCGGAGGGTCTCCCGGACGCTGCTTGCGGTAGATCTCGATGAGCGCTTCTTCGGTGGTCTTGAGAGTGTCTTTCTTGAAGGTTTCCGACAGAACCACGCCGATGTCGTCGCGCTCTGGGAAGAAAACCGAAAACTCACCAACTCCACCCTCGATGAGCTCGTTGACCGCAGCCTCAGTGATCTCGGTGTTCGCTTCTACCAGAATCTCTCCGGTCTCCTGGTTTACGATCTCGGAGACGAAGAAGGCTCCCTTCAGATCCTCGATCCCTGCATCGACCCGCTTGACAGCCGCCTTCTTCAGCTGCGCAAACGCACTGTGCGAGAACTTCCGCCCCGCAATGACCAGAGTCGACTTCTTGTTGGCCGGATCCGCAATTCCTTTGGCGAAGCGACTCCCCACCAGGGTCTCGTCCAGGTTCCAGTGCAGGTTCTTCTTCTTGTCGACAGTAACGGTCGAGGTCTTGTAGAAGGTCGTCAGAATATCTTCGTCCGAACTCAGGCCGAGCGCGCGAAGAAAAGTGGTAGCCGGGAATTTCCGCTTGCGATCGATGCGAACATGGAGAATGTTCTTGGCATCATATTCGAATTCAACCCAAGAACCTCGATAGGGGATGATCTTGGCCAGAAACTCGGTCCGGGCAGCGTTGGCCTCCAGGAACACGCCCGGGGAACGGTGAAGCTGGCTCACGATAACGCGCTCGGTCCCATTGATGATGAACAGGCCGTTTTCGGTCATCAGCGGGATGTCGCCGAAGTAGACTTCCTGCTCCTTGACATCTCGGATGGAGGTTACCTCGGTGTTGGGGTCCTTGTCCCACACGACCAGCCGGATAGTGACCTTGAGAGGAACAGAGAAGGTCATCCCCCGCTCCTTACACTCGTCCAGGTTGTACTTGAGGTTCAGCTGGACCGGATCCCCACAATCCTCACAACGTTCGACTTCGTTGGGATTGTGGACACCACAGCTTTGACAAGTAATGGGGTCGATGGTGTAGGGGTTCAGGACCAAAGTCTCCCCACACTTCTGACATTCTGTCCTCAGATGCTCCAAGCCATTCAACTTGCTGCATTTACACTCCCAGTTACCGATCGAGTACTCGACGAATTCCAGTGACGAGGTCCCACGAAAATCGGTAATCGGAAAAACCGAATTGAAGACGGCCTGCAAACCCACATCTTCACGCTCTGAAGGAAGCAGGTCCATCTGCAAGAATCTTCGGTACGACTGCTTCTGTACGTCTAGGAGATTGGGTATGGGAAAAACGGTTTTGATCTTGGCGAAGTCAACCCTCTCTCGATACACGTTCTTGACGAAGTCGGACATACTTAAACAACTCCCTCTGGTTTCCAAATGGACTGGGGGGGAAACTTCAAAAAACTCTTGGCTCCCGGCGAAATGAGAACACGGCTCCGATAACTTGCGCCGGAGCATACAAGGGGATATAGGGATCCACGAGCCGAGGATTCCGATCCGTGACCATGAATTGACTAGACCGCCAGCTCGTGCCTGCGCGGTTCGTTGACGCGCAGAAAAAAAGGAAAGGAGGGCACACTCCCCCCTTCCCCACTATCTAGTGAAACTCAATCAAACCCAACACGTAATTAGGAACTTAGCACAAACTGAGTTCTTAATGCAAGTATCCTTATCAGGATCTGGCCGATCTCTCAATTACGACAGGACTTTTCGACTAGCGAACTTCTGCCGAGGCACCCGCCTCTTCGAACTTCTTCTTGGCCTCCTCGGCCTCTTCCTTGGTGACGGCCTCCTTGACGGGCTTAGGCGCACTCTCTACCAAATCCTTTGCTTCCTTTAGACCCAGGCTCGTTATCTCACGGACGACTTTGATGACGTTGATTTTCTTGTCACCGATCGCGGTGAGGACAATATCAAACTCGGTCTTCTCTTCCTCTGCGGCTGCGGCGCCCCCTCCAGCCGGTGCGCCGGCGACGACCACCGGTGCTGCTGCTGCTGTGATCTCGAATTTTTCTTCCAGATCCTTCACCAGCTGGTTGACCTCAACAATGGACGCCTGTCCAATCCATTCCAGTACATCATCCTTCGTAGTTGCCATTCCTTTTTACCTCCAGTCTATCGATTAGTTTTCGTTTTTTTGTTCCTCAAGGGCCTTCAAGCCGGCTCCCAGATTCCTCAAGGGAGCTTGCAGCGTTGAGGCGAACGCACTCAAGGGAGCGTTCAGCAGGTACACAAGCTTTGAAAGCAACTCGGGGCGAGACGGTATTTCCGCAAGACCCTCGATCTCATCGGGAGAAAGCGTTGAGCCGTCCAGAACCCCGGCCTTGAAGGCCAAACCCGGATGATCCTTGACATAGCCCTTCAAGAGCTTCGCCAGAGCCACCGGATCCTGATCCGTGTACGCAATGGCGGTGGGGCCTTCGAAGTGGGAATTCAGCTCATGCACCGGAGTATCTTCTGCCGCTCTTAGAGCCAGCGTGTTCTTCACCACCCGATAGCCGCTACCGTTCTCGGAGACCTTCCGTCGCAGTTCCGTCAGATCGGAGACGTTGATCTCCCGGAAAGCCAACAGAAGAACGCTGGCATTTCCCTGAAACGTCTGCCTTAGAGCCTCAACTACCTGTCGTTTTTCTTCCTTGTTCACCAAACCATCCTCTGGTTTCTTACCCCGGATTTCTCAAGACGGCTACGTTCTTTCCACCTGGACCACATCAATCTTGATGCCGGGGCTCATGGTCGAAGACATCGAGATCCCCTTGAGGTAACGCCCTTTGGCCGCGGCGGGTTTGGCCCGAACTATAGCTCCCACCAAGCTTCGAGCGTTCTCGACCAGATGCTCTGCCTCGAAGGACAGGCGTCCCAGTGGGGCGTGTATCACTCCGTTCTTGTCCACCCGGAATTCCACCTTGCCGGCCTTGATCTCTTTCACCGCCTTGGACACGTCGAACGTCACCGTTCCCGCCTTGGGGTTGGGCATCAGGCCGCGGGGACCCAGGACCCGACCTAGCTTGCCCACCGACTTCATCATATCGGGCGTGGAAACTAAGGCGTCAAAATCCATCCAGCCCTTCTGGATCTTCTCGACGACGTCCTCACCGCCCACTTCGTCCGCACCGGCCTCCTCTGCTTCCTTCACCTTCTCGCCTGAGGCGACAACACAGACTCGAAGCGACTTTCCAAGTCCATACGGCAGCACAACGGTTCCGCGAACCATCTGATCGGCATGCTTCGGATCGACACCCAGGCGCAAGGCAATCTCCAGCGTTTCGTCGAACTTAGCAAACTTGATCTCGCGAAGCAGCGTGATCGCATCTTCCAGGCTGTAATCCCTGGCCTCTACCTTGGACTTGGCTGCTAGAAAGCCCTTTCCTGACATCTTGTCAAACCTCCCAAAAAAACCTGCAATGCACAGGAACCCTATGCCAATCGGCCCAAGTTCCTTCTGAGCAAACCCACCTCGGTATGTCCATCCTCAGAGCACCACATTCCATCAATACGGTACTTCGTACACTGGTGTACTTAGGCTAGTCGGTTACCTCGACCCCCATACTCCTGGCGGTTCCCATGATGATCCGTTTGGCCGCCTCCAAGTCTCCGGCATTCAGATCCGGAAGCTTGGTCTTTGCGATCTCCTCTACCTGTTTCTCCGTCACCTGCGCGACCTTGTCCTTGTTGGGCTCCGCTGAACCCTTCGCGATTCCCGCTGCCCTCTTGAGCAGAACGGCCGCCGGCGGCGTCTTGGTGATGAAACTATAACTTCGGTCCTGGTAGACCGTGATCACGACAGGAATAATCAAGCCTTCTTCACCCTGAGTCTTGGCGTTGAAAGCCTTGCAGAAATCCATGATGTTGACACCGTGTTGACCCAGAGCAGGCCCAACCGGAGGGGCAGGGGTCGCCTTTCCGGCAGGAATCTGCAGCTTGATCATTCCCGTTATCTTCTTGGCCATCAGACCTCCGATACAGTCCTAACGAGGGCACTTGGTACACTGGTGTACTTAGTGCTCCTTAAATCATCGTATTTATGGAAGGGAGCACTTAGCCCTTCTCCACCTGAATGAACTCCAGCTCGACGGGCGTGGCACGACCAAAAATGGTCACCATAACCTTCAAGGTGCTGCGGTCCAGATTGACGTCCTCCACCTCTCCGGTGAAGTTGGAAAAGGGCCCGTCGATGATCTTGACCGTCTCACCCTTCTCGAATATGAACTTCGGTTTCGGCTTTTCGGCCGCGGTCGAAACCCTGTGAACCACCTGGTCAACTTCGGCTTCGGTTAGCGGAGTTGGCTTATTCCCCTGGCTGACAAACCCGCTGACCTTGGGCGTATTGCGAACGAGATGCCAGGTTTCATCTGTCAGATCCATCTCAACCAGGATATAGCCCGGGAAGAATAGCTTGGAGGTGACAACCTTCTTCCCTCCCCGCATTTCCACTACATCCTCTGTGGGAATGAGAATCTGGCCGATCATGTCCTGAAGCCCATAAGCCTGGACCCGGTTCATGAGGCCCTCGGCCACCTTGCGCTCAAAGCCTGAGTAGGTGTGGATAATGTACCACTTCTTGCCCAGTCCAGGAGTCTTAGTTGTCGTGTCCTTGGGTGCGGTATCGATAACGTCTCTCCTTCTTATGATGATGAACGCGATTCGCGCCTTAAGTACCTTGCCCCGCCTAGCGGAACATCTGAAAGACCCGCTCCACCCCTTTTCTCAAGACGAAGTCCACAAGGAAGAGATAAAAGCCAAAGAAGAAAACACTGGCAATGACAACCGTCGTAGTCCCATAGACCTCTTTCCGGCTGGGCCAGGTGACCTTCCTCAACTCCATCTTGACGTCGCCGTAAAACCGGACCAGATTGCCCGGTGCCACTTTCAGCTTTTCTAACATAGCAACCAACGTAAACCTCCTCTGCCACCTGGGCGGAACAATCAAACAATGGACGAGTCACTGGCAGGCCAGGAGGGATTCGAACCCCCAACATCCGGTTTTGGAGACCGGCGCTCTACCAATTGGAGCTACTGGCCTGCTAAGAGTCGCCCTACCGAGTCTCCTTATGGACTGTATGGTGGCGACACCACCTGCAGTATTTCTTCAGCTCAAGCCGCTCGGTGACATTCGCCTTGTTCTTGGTAGTTGTATAGTTCCGCCGTTTGCAGTCGGTACACTGTAAGGTGATAATTTCCCGCATCGGATCTCCAACCCTTCAAACCGTTCCCGGCCCGGAGTTGCCGCCTACTCGATGATCTCGGTAATGGTGCCGGCACCGACGGTGCTGCCGCCTTCTCGGATGGCGAAGCGGAGTCCCTTCTCCATTGCGATCGGCGTGATCAGATTGATCTGCATCGAGACGTTGTCTCCCGGCATCACCATCTCCGTCCCTTCCGGTAGATCCACATTCCCGGTCACATCCGTCGTCCGAAAATAAAACTGCGGCCGATACCCATTGAAAAACGGCGTATGTCGGCCCCCCTCTTCCTTCTTCAGTATGTACGTCTCCGCCTTGCACTTCGTGTGCGGCGTGATCGTTCCCGTCGCCGCGACCACCTGCCCGCGTTCCACTTCGTCCTTGTCCGTTCCCCGCAGCAGCAAACCCACGTTGTCTCCTGCCTGACCTTCGTCCAACAACTTTCGGAACATCTCCACCCCCGTCACCACCCGCTTGACCGTCGGCCGGATCCCCACTATCTCCATCTCCGTCCCCACCAGGATCTTCCCGCGCTCCACTCGGCCCGTCACTACCGTCCCCCGTCCACTGATCGAGAAAATATCCTCGATCGGCATCAGAAACGGCTTATCCACCTCCCGCTCCGGTAACGGTATATACGAATCTACCTGGGCCATCAGCTCCAAGACCTGTTTGGCCGCGGCTTCGTCGCCTTCCATCGCCTTGAGCGCGCTGCCCGCCACCACCGGGATGTCGTCCCCCGGAAAATCGTACGACGACAGCAGCTCCCTTACTTCCAGCTCCACCAGCTCCAGCAGCTCCTCATCGTCCAACAGGTCGGCCTTGTTCAAGAACACCACGATCGACGGCACTCCCACCTGACGGGCCAACAGAATATGCTCGCGCGTCTGCGGCATCGGCCCATCGGCGGCCGAGACCACCAGCACCGCTCCGTCCATCTGCGCCGCTCCCGTGATCATGTTCTTGATGTAGTCCGCGTGACCCGGACAGTCCACGTGTGCGTAATGACGCGCCTCGGTCTCATACTCCACGTGCGCCACCGCGATCGTGATGCCCCGCTCCCGTTCTTCCGGCGCATTGTCGATCGAATCAAACGACCGCACCTCCACCGCCTCATTCTGGTTCGCCAGAATCTGCGTGATCGCCGCCGTCAACGTCGTCTTGCCGTGATCCACGTGCCCGATCGTTCCGATATTTATGTGCGGTTTCGTTCGTTCGAATTTCGCCTTCGCCATACGATTCTCCTCGTCTCGTCCTTCTTCTATCTACCGATATCTACCGAAGCGGAAAGCCCACGACCAGGATTGAACTGGTGACCCCCTCCTTACCAAGGAAGTGCTCTACCACTGAGCTACGTGGGCACATCCTTCCTTCTCATGCTACCGCGCTGGGGATTTCGACAAGATCCTCAGACCTGCTAGAGAGTTGGAGCGGGAGACGGGACTCGAACCCGCGACCGATAGCTTGGAAGGCTATTACTCTACCACTGAGTTACTCCCGCTTGGAACCACCAGAGCCTATTCTCCGAAAAACCCGGCTGCCGTCGCAACTTCCCAATAGTTAATCAGATCTGGAGGGGGCAGGATTCGAACCTGCGTAGCCCCGAAGGGCGACGGGTTTACAGCCCGTTGCCTTTGTCCACTCGACCACCCCTCCGCCGACACGCTTAGCTGGCGAAGGGAATCGAACCCCCAACCTGCTGATTACAAATCAGCCGCTCTACCGTTGAGCTACGCCAGCGATCCCAAAAGTTCTTGCCCGGCTCGTTCGACACACGCCTCAACTCCCAACCGGAGGTGATGCCAAACCCAGCATGGTCGGGTGAATTACCACCACCAAAAACGGGCTGCACAGAATCTAGTAATTTAGCACGCTGAATAGGCGCTTGTAAAGCCTTTCGGAGCTCTCATCGCAGGGGTCGGCCGCAGCCCAGCCCCGCTTCTTCCGTGGGTCTGCGATCATAGTTAGAGACGCTAGTGCAGCGCGCCACAAGTTTTGAACCAGGGTTCAGAACTTATGGCGAGCTGCACTAGCGACAGGGTGCACGTCCGATATTTCCCGAAGAAGCCTCCTGATCGGAAGAATCGTGGCGCTTTCGAAATGCGTAATCCAAGTCCTGAAAGGACATCTTCCGGGCAGAAATCCGAAAACGCAGCAGAAGGCGATAGAATTCCAAGCTACTGATCCTGCGGCTGGCCATTATGTTGCGCCGCTTCCTGAACATCCGCCCCAGCGACCTGAAACCGTCTCGTTGCGATCGAAGGACCTCAACCAGAAGTGCGGCCAGGGAGGTTTCTCTTCGAAAGTTACCGGCGGGGCCCCGACCAACGGCAGCGGCCAGCAGATTCCAGGCCCATCGATTCATCGTCAGAATAGGGCTCAAGAGTAACAGGGGAAGCGGGAAGTTCTTGACGGCAAGCCAGAACCGGTTCCGTTCTACCCAGTACGCCTTCTCACGAGAGTAGGGGCCGCTGGTGGCCGAGTGGTGATGATGAACAACCGCCTCGGGTACGTAGAGGCACTCCCAACCCATCCAGCGGGCCCGAATCCCAAGATCTGCATCATCGCCGTAAGCGAAAAAGCTGTCGTCGAATCCTTCCACGTCATTCAGCAGCTGACGTCGATACAGCGCAGCACATC
This sequence comes from Acidobacteriota bacterium, assembly GCA_965218775.1. GTDB lineage: Bacteria > Acidobacteriota > UBA6911 > RPQK01 > JAJDTT01 > CAUZIZ01. Next base: position 295,173 of record CBDCLS010000006.1, read on the forward strand.
CGTCGGGAAAAAAGACCTCCACCTGGCGATCGTATTGCCCCCGATCTTCTTCCCCGGTGCCCCGACCCCGATTCTGCCCGTCGGGATACATCAGGTGACCGACCTTGTCGATCACGTTGGTTTCAGAAAAGAGCACTTTAGAAGCGCACATCCCTATCTGAACAGAGGACTGCATCGCTTCCACCAGCTTTTCGATCCAGCAGGAGCCAGCGACAGCATCATTGTTCAAGAGTGCGACCATCTCGCCCTTGGACTCACGGATCCCGATATTGCTGCCGGCGGCAAAGCCGAGGTTACGATCCAGTCTCTTCAGCCGTACGAGTCCTTTGGGAAACGATGCCACCACAGCGTCGCTGTGATCCTCCGAACCGTTGTCCACTACTAGAATTTCGACAGGGCAATAGGACTGTCGCAGTAGAGAAGCCAGACACTCGCGGAGCAGTTCCGCACGATTGTGGTTGACGACCACAACTGAAACCAGCGGGTGTTCTCTTGGGGATTCGTGCGAAATCATCTTGAGACTGGACCTTCCTCAGAGCCATTGAGAGCAGGTCTGTTACGTTCTGAGAGCCCCGTTGAGCGCACAGCGAATCAATCCTTGCGCGGATCCTAAGGGTCTGCGCAAAACACAAACCCTAACCCCTTCCAATCGCGAAATACACGAAACCCCTCTCCGTCATCTCCTTGGGATCATACTGGTTGCGGCCATCGAAGATGACCGCCTGCTTCAGGAGATGCTTCATTTTCTCGAAATCGGGATTGCGGAAGACACTCCACTCAGTCGCCAGAATCAGGGCATCAGCACCTCGCAGAGCTTCGTAGCTATTGTCAGCATATTGAATTCGGTTGCCGAAGTGAAGTCGTGCCTGGTGCAGTGCCTCCGGGTCAAAAGCTTGAATCTGGGCCCCCAAGCGAAGCAGTTCCTCGATAGTCACCAGAGCAGGCGACTCGCGTAGGTCATCGGTACGGGGCTTGAAGGCCAGGCCCCAGACAGCAAATGTCCTGCCCTCCAGGGAACCAGCTGCCAGCTCGTCTCCCTCTTCGGCCGGAGACTTGGTCGGGGAGCGTTCGGAATAGAACTCCAGCACCCGACGGGCTATAACACGCTTTTGCCGTTCGTTAACCTGATCGACCGCCTTGATCAACTCCGGATCATAGCCGTGTGACTGTCCGGTCTGAATCAGCGATCTGAGGTCTTTGGGAAAGCAGGAACCACCGTACCCCAGACCCGGAAAGAGGAAAGAGGTACCGATTCGTCGGTCCAGCCCCACACCCTGTCTCACCCAATTCACGTCGGCACCGGTAAGCTCACAGAGATTGGCGATTTCATTCATGAGGGAGATCCGGCTGGCCAGCATCGTATTGGCTGCGTACTTGGTCATCTCCGCACTACGCCGACTCATGACCAGGATTGGAGCCCCAGTGCGCGTGAAAGGGGAATACAGCTCCTTGAGAGTCCTGGCGACGCCTTCGTCATCGGTGCCGATAATCACACGATCCGGCTTCATGAAATCATCGACTGCAGCGCCTTCCTTCAAAAACTCCGGGTTGGACGCCACATCGAATGGAGAGCGGGCCGTCTTCTTCATTTCCTGGAAGATGCGGTCCCCAGTACCCACCGGTACGGTGCTTTTGTTGACGATGATCTTGTACCCATCGAGGACTCGCGCAATCTCATCAGCGACACCCAGAACCGCGCTCAAATCCGTTTCTCCATCCTCTCGAGTAGGAGTTCCCACCGCGATGAAGACAACGCGCGAATCCTGGACGGCCCCAGCCAGAGCGGCCGTAAACCGGAGCCGGTCCTCCCTCAAATTTCGCTGAATCATCTCAGACAGGCCGGGTTCGTAAAGCGGAGCCCTGCCCTCATTGAGCATGGCGACCTTCTCTTGATCCACATCGACACAATCGACCTCGTTACCGGTTTCGGCCAGGCAGGTACCGACCACCAATCCAACGTACCCCGTGCCAACGACGGAAATTTTCACGGAATCTGCCTCCCGGTGTGCTGCGCTAATCGAGGGTCGCGTATACGGTGATAGTGCCGCCCCGCCCCAAGCCTGCCTCCATCAGAGCGAAGGGCTGGGTCAAGACCAAAAGAGCCAAGTACATGGCCTCCTTCACAAGACCAGACGCCAACCCCTTGCCCCCTCTGTTTCTTCTTTTCACCTTTTGGGACATGGGATCGAGGCCCGGAAACAAACTCGACACACAAGCTGCAGCATTGTCCCGAAGCGAGAAATGACGGACTCGATGAATTCGGAAACCGGCCCTGCCGAGCAAATGCAAAAGCGAAAAATTGGTGTAGTTGTAGAGATGACGGGGACAGTCCAATCCGTACCACCTGGGGCCGAAGATCTTGGCTTGCAGACTCCTGGCATTCGGTGCTTGAATGACAAGTCCTGCTGGCCTCTTCAGAAGCTTGTGCAGGTTCTTGAGGTAGGCAAAAGGGCTGGGTAGGTGCTCCAGAACGTGAAAAAGGGTAATCAGGTCGAACTTTTCTCCCCTACTGATGAGTTCTTCTTCCGAACCTTGAAGCACCCTATCGGGCAGATGCTTCTGAGAGATACGTACCGCCTCTGGGGACTGCTCAAGTCCGAACGCCTCGAAGCCAACCTGGCTGGCCAGCTTCAAGAAGGTTCCACCGCCGCACCCCACGTCGAGAAGACGGCAGCTACGGGGTTCGGGAACCACAGAGAGAAGAAACCTGAGTTGGTCATTCCGAACCATCCACTCCCGGTACCGCCCTTCCAGACCCCATGCATCACCTTCTTCTTCCCACCAGTAGCCCGGCGGATAGAACTCCGGAATTCGCTCCACAACCGTCTCTTCGTCGAGAAACATGAGACCACAACTCGGGCACCGATATAGTGAGAAGCGGTCGGCCGAGGCACGAAAGAAGCGGTCCACCATTTGGTAGCGTCGAGTACAGCGAGGATACTCACAAATTGGGCACTTCATGAGGGGCTCCAGCCGGATTCCTGGTGACAGCATGATCACCAGAGCGGGCTCTACTACTTCGGACTTCTTTTCAAGCGCTTCTTGAAAAGAAACAGAAGGTTGTTCCAACCATCCCGCCAAGGCCTGAGCTTGATCTCTCCGGCCCGGTTGGAGAAGTTGATTGGGATTTCCTTGAAGCCGATATCCCGGTTGCGTAACGCCTCAATCTTGATCTCCTCAGAAAACGCCATGCCATCACTCTCGAGGTTCATTCGGGTCAACGCGTCCTTGTAGAAAATCCACATGCCGGACTGTGAATCTCGAACCCGTCGGAAGTAGAGCAAAGACAACATCAGACTGAGGCATTTGTTCCCCAACAGGTTCTTCAAGGCCATCGCATCAGGATTCTGAATGGGAAAGCGGGAGGCCGAGACGAAGCCAACCTTAGACCTGAGCAGGGATTCGATAAGGTAGGACAGAGAGTCGACGGGATAGGAATGGTCTCCGTCGAGGGTGACGATGATGTCGCCGCGGGCGTGCAGCAGACCGGTCTTGTAGGCTCTGCCATAACCTCTCACGTTTTCATGAATCACCCGAGCCCCCAAGTCCCGAGCAATCCGAGCCGTTCCATCGGTGGAGTCGTTGTCGACAACGATCACCTCGTCCACGAACTCCGGTATCTGGGACAGCACCTTCTGGATGCCCTCCTCCTCATTGAGACAGGGTATCACTACCGTGACTTGACGATCCTGATACATTGCTTTGAATCAACTCGAGCATGCTCCGGATTCCCGGCGCAAGCACCCCATTTTGGGAGAGACGGAGGGCCTGTTTGAGGTGGCGCAGCGCCGACTCTCGTTCTCCAACCCGGTAATAGAGTACTCCAAGATTGTGATGGACCTCCGCCGACGTCGGCATCTGTTGCGCTGCGCGGAGGTAGATTCCAATCGCTTTTCGGTTTTCGTTCAACTCTTCATAGCTCCTGGCGAGCAGACTCCAGTACTCTGCCTTTGGCCTGAGGCGACACACCTGCTCCAGGTGGGGGATGGCTTTTCGAAACTGACCCAGCTTGAAATGACAAAGACCCTTCAGGTATTGGCCCCGAGGATGGGTGGGGTAGAACTTGAGAAACTGCCCCAAGTGGACGATAGCATGGTCATAGTAGCCGGCATCGATAAAAACTCCACCCAGGGGTAGCCAGGCGGCCTGGAACAGCTTGTTCCTTTTCTCCTTTTTCAGCACTCGCAGAAAGTCCTGTATCGCTCGGCTGCGAAGGGAAAAGGCCTCATCCGGCCTCCCTCGGGCGTCTGCGAGTAGGGCCAGTTCCTTGTAGCACTGGGCCAACATCAATACTGGGGAGGGGCTGGAGGGATCCAACTCGATTGCCTTCTCCAGGAGCGGCTTGGCTTCTTTCTGCAATCTCAGCGCCTCCTTCAGATCTCCTTTCTGCTGAGCCTTCTCCCCCGCCATGAAGTAGATCGTCCCCAGATTGCTCCAGGCTATCGACTGGGATGGATCCAGCTCAATGCTCCGCTTGGTGTAGTAGATTCCCAAATCCGATTTGCCCTGGTTAGCATAAATGTTCCCGAGATTGCTGTTTGCACGTGAGGAGCCGGGAGCATGCTTGATCGTCGCCTCCCAAAGAGTCTCTGCGTTCTTCCAGTCTTGATTTCGGTCTAGCGTGAGAGCTCCCCAAACACAAGTCAGCAGTCCAAGGAGCGCCCAACTGGGAAGCGTCTTGTCTTTCACCCTCACCAGATAGTCGACCGTGCTTCCGCCCACCAGGGCAAGACCTACCACAGGTAGATACAGAAAATGATCTGCAGCGATCTCGTGAAACGGGAAGATGTGCAGGACCGGCAGCAGGGTGATCAGGAACCAGAACATTCCCAACGAAAGCACTGCGTTCTTGGGATAGGTCCAGATCGCCAAAGCGACGAAGCCGACAAAAATCAGGATCGAGAGCACAGTGGCGGGTTCGAATAGCCCTTCCGAGATCGGGAAAACGTCGCCGGTATAGTCCGCAATTAGTGGGTAGGGGAACAAAATCAGTTTGAGGTAATGGAAAAAGAGCTTGAAGGATGTCCCCAAATTGGTCTCCACACTCCCTCCCCACAGGCCAATCTTCCGGCTGGCTGGGAGCAAATAGAGGGCGTAGTAAAGTCCGACCGCGGCCAAAGCCAGACCCGCCGCATAAAACGGCCAGGATTGCTTGATAGCCCTCCCAAGCTGCGAAAAGAAGGTGGCCCTGGGCTCCGTCAGGGGCTTCTGACCCGGACTGCCGACTTCCTTGGGCAGGCAGAAGTCCAACAGCAGAAGGAGAGCTGGCAAGACGATGGCGACCTCTTTGGAAAGCACCCCGAGAAGAAAACCAAACAGGCAGAGCAACAGGAACGACCTCCTCCGGGTGGACCTGAAGGACGCGTACCAGTAACAACCCAACAGTATGAAAAAGGTAGCAAGCAAATCCTTCCGCCCAGAGACGTAGGCGACCGCCGCCGACTGAACCGGATGGGAAGCAAAGATAACGGCTCCGGCACCCGCGAGCACAGGCCAACTGGTAATCTTGTGGAGGAGGAGAAAGACCAGGACCGCGTTGAGCCCGTGGAGGACCACATTAAACAGGTGATAGCCGAACGGATCTTCGCCACCCAGCCAATAGTTGACCGCATAGGTCAGCGTGCGGATGGGTCGATACTCATGGAAACTGAGGATCTCCATCCATTGCAGCTCTGCGACCCTTGGATGCTGGATGATGAGGGTGATATCGTCGAAGAGAAACTCATGGTTGATCGTGCTCACGTAGAGTCCAAGGGCCAGCGCGAAGACAAGAAATGCGACCCAAAGATTCGCTCCTTTGGGGCCGGAGGCAGGTTTCCTTCTTGGTTTCGTGACCCTGCGTTTGCTCATAGCTTCTTGCGAGCCTGGGACGAGCCCATCAGGAAGGGGCCTTCTTGAGCTGCAACTCCTCTACCAGCTGCAGCGTTGCCTCAACAACTTGATCCCAATTGAGAACCTTCTTGAAGCCCCGGATATTCTGCTTAAACTCCGACTTACGACCCTCCTGAAAGTAACGAATTATAGCCTCTGCCAGGGCTCGGGGATCGTCTGTGGGGACCAGGAAGCCAGTTCGGCTCTCCAAGACAACCTCTGAAAGACCTCCCACATCGGTCGCAATCACGGGAACATCGAATTCATAGGCAAGGGGAACAACCCCGCTCTGACTGGCATCGCGGTAGGGCAAGACAACCACATCCGAATTCCGAAAGAGAGCGGGGACATGCTCGTTGGACACGTACCGATCATGCCAACAGATCCTATGGGCAACACCCATCTCGTCGGCCAGTCTGCGTAGTGGTCCAGGATCGATGTAAAACTCCCCCGCAATCACAGCCTCGACGTCTAAGACCTCCTGGACAACTGCCAGCGCCCGCACCAGGACATCCACCCCCTTGTATCTTCGAATGTTCCCAAAGAAAAGCAGGCTGGGCCTTTCCCTTTCCTTTTCCCTTTCCGACTCGGTATCCCAGCGGCTGTAGAAGCTATAGGAGGGATGATAGATTCGCCGCACCAGGGTCTTTGGCTTGAAGCCTCGTACTTGCTCGGCAAGCGACAGGGAGTGGACTAGAAAGCCATCTACCTGACGAAAGGCTCTGTGGATCAACCTACGCTCTACGGTGCGTCCCCATGGCAGAGGGAATCCTTCGTGCGCATAGACATTGTGGCAGAGAAAAAGCGCTACGGCTGAGGACCGGAGCTTGACGCGCCGAATGATGTCAGCGAAGGCATAGGCGAAAACCGGATGCCACCACTGAAAGAGTATCAATTCGGGGTCATGGCTGTTGACTCGCTGGGCGGTCCTCTTCCAAGTCCACGGAAGCAGGGAATTCAGGGGAGCTTCGTGGGAGACACCGAAGGGCTTTTCGCTCTGATCTTCCTGCGTCTTTCCCGGAAACAGAAGCGTAGGGTACTGCTTCGAAAACGAAAGCAGTAGAACCGAATGTTGTCGACTGAAAGACTCGAAAAGGGAGGTCGTGTATTGAGCGATTCCCCCACGCAGAGGATACGTGGGCCCGACCAGGACTAGTCTCATGAGCGCAGCGATGCCATCGTCTTCGCTCTCTCCGTTTCCGACTCCAGCACCTGCACATCTTCGACGGAAAAATGGTCTTCACGCCGAGTGGAGTACGCGATCATCTCCGCGAGCAGGCCGAAGAAGATGAACTGCACCCCGATAATCACAAGGAGGATTCCCAACATGAACGCGGGCCGATCCTCGATCCATCGCCCGAAAAACCAACCCACGGTGAGGTATCCCTCGACAACCATACCAGCCAGCAGCAAGGTCATTCCGAGAATGCCAAAGATGTGTAGGGGCTTACTATTGTAGCGCGTGAGCATGATGACCGTCAGCAGATCAAAAAAACCGCCTAGCATCCTTCCTGCGCCGTACTTACTCTTCCCAAACCTTCGCGGAGCGTGGGCGACTGGAACCTCGTCGACCCGAAAACCTCGATAGCTCGCCAGCACTGGAATGTACCGGTGCATCTCGCCGTAAACCTTGATCTCCTCAATGACGCTTCGACGGTACGCCTTCAACCCGCAGTTGATGTCATGGAGCGGAACTCCCGTCAGGAACGAGGTCATCAGGTTGAAGACCTTCGACGCCAGAAGCTTCCTCCAGGAGTCCTGGCGATCGCGCTTCCAACCGGACACCAGATCGCAGCCTTCTTCCAAACGACTCAGCAGCTTGTGGACCTCTCCGGGAAGGTCTTGGAGGTCAGCATCCATGGTCACGATGACCTCGCCTTTCGCCAGTCGAAACCCGGCCGACAAGGCCGCTGATTTGCCGAAATTCCTGCGAAGGCGAATAATCTTCACCCGGCTGTCAGAGGCCTGGATCGCTTTCAGCGTCTCCAACGAGCCGTCGGTACTCCCATCATCCACGAAAACAATCTCGAGATCGGATCCCATGGATATTCCAGCTCGCGCACGATCTCTCGATAGAGTTCTTGCGAGAGAGCCCTTTTCATTGTAGAGGGGGATAACCAAAGATAGCGGCTTCATGAAGGAACCGTTGCCCGGATTATACCATAGGCCGGCGTGGATCTCCCATTGGCGGGGGGCGTCATGGGCGTCGTGGCGTTGCCAAGTGCGTTCTTGCAGAACTTGCCATCGAGAGCGCTTGTTGTCACATCTCGATTTCGTCCCAGAAGCCCACGCTGGACTGGATCATTCAGAGGTCCAGGTCGGGGATCGGGGAGATTGTTGCTGCTGTCCAGCTCTCTCCTCGGAACCTGGCCTCATATTGCTGACAAGTCAGGGCGTTCGCGGCTCTGTGGGACCTGGCCTCGCGATTGCTGACGATTCGTGTTGCCGACAGTTCGGAACGTTCGTGGCCACCGCGAAACCTGTAACCTTCAACCTGCAAAGAGGAGTGCTCCAACCCGAAAGGCGTCGGTTCTTGCCTTGAGCACTCCAATTTCGGTTTGCCGTATTTACGTTCCCGTGTACTAAGGGTCTGCGCAAGAATAACTTGGTAGAATTGGCGCTCAGATTTGCACCAGATTTGGCCGCGAACGATTGAGCGAAACCGCAGGCGTAGCCGGGTCTACGTTGAGGATTTCGCGATTGAGGAGCGGCCGAAGATGGTGTGAAAATGAGATGCCAAAATGCCAAGTTATTTTTGCGCAGACCCTAAGGACGGCTGGTCCAGCTCCCAAGATACTCTTCCAAGGCTTCCTGCCAAGGCCTCATTTGCTCCAAACCCAACAACTCAAGCTTGTAATTGCGGATCGCCTCCGAACGCGGACGGGGAGCAGGCAAAGGAAAAACCGTCGAAGTCACCGGAAGAATCCTCACCTCTTGGTTCAGCCACCGGGCAATTTCTCGAGCGACGTCGTAGCGGCTGCAAGAGCCGGTGTTGCCGAGATGATACAACCCGTAGTGACCGGTCTCAGTGATCGACTTGACGAACTGCAAAAACTCGCGTGCGTATGTGGGATTACCGATCTTGTCGTCCACGATCCGGATCTCGTCTTTGTCCCTACAGAGAGACACGATTTTTCCCACGAACTTCTTGTCTTTCTTCTCCCCACCAAACAGCCAGCACGTCCGAAAAATATAGAATCTCTGAAGCAGGCTCTGGAGAATCTTCTCGCCCTCCAGCTTTGTCTTAGCGTAGACGTTCAGCGGTGACGGCTCATCAAATTCGGTATAGGGTTCCGGCTTGAGCCCGTCGAAAATCCCCGCAGAGCTGACATAGGCCAGATCTGCACCGTAGCGCTGGCAGGCAAGGGCGACGTTCATCGTACCAATGACGTTGGTTCGATAGGCGTGGTCGACCTCCTCTTCACATCGGTCTAGATCCGTCTCTGCGGCGAGGTGGATCACTAGCTTGGGCTTGATCTTTCCCACCGCGTCCATGACCAGACGGGCGTCCCGCACGTCGAGCGCCCGAGAATCCATGCAGTGGATCTGATTGTCGCTGTACACTTCCGGAAGGTAGTTCCCAACCATTCCACCTGCGCCAGTAGCCAGAATCATCACGACTTCGCGCTATCTCGGGAAGGTCCGGATTCCCCAATTGAAACGAGAATGCAACCTCTGAGGGCTAGAGTACCTGTCCGTCCGATCTTGTTTCCGCTGCGAGGGGCGTATTATGTCACGCCCCAGAACGCGAAATCGACCGACCCGACCGAGCTGCATTTCCCACCCTGAGCCCCCGCCGAGAGCTCATCGGCTGCCTCGAAGTGTCGTCAGGTAGTATCCACTGGGACCCAAGCCCCAACTTCCTTTAACCCAAATTCCGCAGGGTCCAAACCCAGTAGACAGGCCGAGAGAAATCCGGGTTAACTCCCTCGACGCACAAGAACAACCTTGATCGTCTCCAGCATGATCAGCAGGTCTAGGCTAAAGCTATGGTTATAAATATAGGCTAGATCGTACTTTAACTTGTTCTCGACGGCGGTGTCATAGTAACTCCGGACCTGAGCCAGGCCCGTAATCCCGGGTTTCACCTTGTGCCGCTCGTTGTACCCCGGCAGTACGGCCTCGAAGTCTTCTACGAATTTCGGCCTTTCGGGCCGGGGACCCACAAAACTCATATCGCCTTTGACCACATTGACCAACTGCGGCAGCTCGTCGATGCGGAAGCGCCGAAGAATCCTTCCCACCGGAGTCACCCTGGGATCCTCGACCGTGGAGTAGGTCTCGCCCGAGGACTTCTCCGCGTCCGCGATCATGCTCCTGAATTTGATCAGCCGGAATCGCTTACCACCGAAGCCCACCCGCTCCTGCAGGTATAGAACCGATCCTGAAGAAGACAGCTTGATGGCGAGGGCGATGATCGGGAGAAGGGGAAGCATCAAGATGAGACAGAGCGAGGAGAGGAAAACATCTACGGTCCTCTTTAGAAACCGTTCCAATGGCTCGTTTGGGTTGCGAGTCACCTCGATCAGAGGCGCATCGTAGACATTGACGTGGTCGAGCTTGCCAATGACGATTTCATAGATCGAAGGCAGTATCGCTATTCGGAGAGGACGCCTCTCCTGAATCTGGTTCAAGGAGCCCAGAACCTTGTTCTTCCAGGACTCCTTGGAAGCGAAGATTACTTGCTCAATATCGTAGCGAGCAATGATGTCACCAATCTCCTCTACAGATCCAAGGACCGGATAACTAAAATCGTTCCCGTCCAATGTCGTCTTGTCGCGACCAACCAGACCCACGATCCGAAGACCCATCCAGGGACTCTTGTCAATGTGCCCGACGATCTCCTGTGCCGGCTCGACGTCTTCACCCACGACCAGGACACGAAAAATCCGGCGTTCCGCCAGAGCCCTCACGTAGAGACGCCAACCAGAGACCAGAAGAAAATCAGCCACGCCGAATATCAGGATCACTGTCCGGGGGAAATTCGCGTCGGTAAAAAAGAACATTGAGGTGATCGTCAGGGTCTGCATGGTGCAGCCGGCGAAGACGAATCCGACGATCTCGCGAGGGCGCTTCTCTCTGAGGTCATCGTAAAGCGCGAAAATGTACAGGTAGAAGACTTGGCTCAATACCAGAAGCATCCAAGGATGGGCCACCATCCCCCACCGTTCCTGTGGCAGCAGTTCCTGCGTGTAGGGAAAGGGCACGGTCATTCGGAGAAGCCAAGCGCCCAAATAGGTGATCACGGCGATCGCCAGATCGACTACGGCCAAAAATACCGGATTGCGAAGGATGGACTGCGTTGGAGCGGTGACCTGGGGCTTCGAGACGGACTCCTCAAACACGCTCAGACGAGCCTCTTCAGTCTTCATGACCACCTTCCCAGGCCCCAAGCCGATCGGGAATTACCAGGCATTATAGTACACCTCGTGGGCGACTTTTCCCCGCACCTCGCCTGGCACCCCATTCAGGCTCCCTGACCAGGCATGGGTCGAAGTCTATAATGGAACCCGTGAGCGAAACGGTCAGCGTGGTCGTGGTGAACTACAATGGGGAGACTTTTTTGGAAGAGTGCCTCCGGTCGATCCTGGATCAGTCGCGATCCCCAGACGAGATCCTCGTTGTGGACAATGCCTCGACCGACGGGAGCCTCTCCCTGCTCCAGACTTCGTTCCCCGACATCCAGCTGCTCACGCTTCAAGAGAATCTGGGTTACGCAGGGGCCTGCAACCGTGGAATTGAGGAGAGCACAGGCGAGCTGATCGCCATCTTGAATAACGACTTGGTTCTCGATTCCAGATGGCTCGAGTCCCTGCTGAAGGAAAACTCTCCCGCTTGGGATTTCTGGGCATGCCGCATCCTTTTCGCTTCCGATCCCAGCCGCGTCGACAGTGCCGGGGACGGGATGGCCGTAGTGGGCAGTGGGTTCAAGATTGGTCACGGTGACTTGGCCAGCCGTCACGAAACAGCTTGCGAGGTTTTTGGTGCCTGTGGAGCCGCTGCCCTCTATCGACGCTCTCTTCTTGAGGCAGTCGGTGGATTCGACCCCGACTTTTTTCTCATCTACGAGGACGCCGATCTCAACGTCAGGGCGCGGCTCCTGGGTTTTCGCTGCCGGTACGTTCCTGGCGCCATGGTTCTGCACCGTGTAAACGCAAGCATAGGAAGCCTGAGCAGAACCTATGTTTTCTTCGGCCACCGTAACTCAGAATACGTTTTCTGGAAGAACATGCCCACCAGACTCCTCTGGAGCTTTCTGCCCGAGCGGCTACTCTTCAATCTGTTGAGCCTGCTCTTCTTTCTTTCAAAGGGTAGAGGAGGAGCCTTCCTGAAGGGAAAGATCGATTTTATCAGGAGGTTCCCTGACATCATGCAGAAGCGCCAGCGGATTCAGGCCAGTCGCAAGCTGAGCGCCACCGAGTTTCGGGCTCACCTGGATCGGAACTGGCTGAAGTATCGACGAAGGGTGAAGTTGTGACCGAACTGACGATCGTGATCGTCAACTACAACGCCACCGACTACCTGGACCAATGCCTCGAGAGCATTGCGCGAGAAACTCAACGCTGCCGTTTTCGGGTCGTGGTCGTCGACAATGCGTCGACTGATCAAGACCCCGCGATTCTGAAGAAGAATCACCCTACTATTGATCTGCTCAGCAACCAGACAAATCTGGGATTCGCAACCGCCTGCAATCAGGGGATTCGCTTGCGCCCTTCCAGCTACTACCTGCTTCTGAATCCGGATTCGCTGATCCTGGATGGAGCCATTGACCGGAGCCTGGAATTCCTTGGCTCGCGGCCCGATGCCGCCATCGTGGGATGCCGCGTCCTGAACCCAGACGGAACCCTGCAGCTGGCTTCGCGCCGCAGTATCCCCCGTCTTTCCACTGCGCTCTACCGATTCTTCAGGCTGAGCCTCGTGTTTCCACGCAGCAAGGTTCTGGCACGCTACAACCTCACTTTTCTGGATGAAGATTCGGTGCATGAGGTAGAGGCGGTCTCGGGTTCATTTCTCATGTTCCGAGCAGCTTTGCTGGAGGGAGACGGCTTTCTTGACGAGCGATTCTTTCTCTACGGGGAAGACCTGGACTTCTGTTACCGAGCTCTTCAGAAGGGCTGGAAGGTGCTCTACTACCCGGGGGCAAAAATCACCCATTTCAAGAGGCGAAGCTCACACAGCCGCACTCGAAAGAGTACTTATCACTACTATGAAGCCATGGCTATCTTCTATCGCAAACACTACGGCGCTCAGTCCAATCCCTTGAAAAACGTCTTGGTGCTGGCAGGGATCCGCCTCCTATATTGGTCGGTTCTGCTGCGGACGGCGATCACCGGCAGGAAGGATGTAGGGTCGCCTTACTAGGGAGTAGTGAGCAGTGAGCAGTAATCAGTGAGCAGTTCTAGCGATTTTCAATGAAATGATTAGAGATCCCGAGATTTGGATTAGAAGTGGACACAAAGACTCCTGAGAGGACATCTGGCAATGAGTAAGGAGGACGAGATTCGTGTAGGAATCGATGGCAGATCCCTCCGATCAGGCCCTGCCGGAATGGCGACCTATGTAGGTAACCTACTCCGGCACCTCCCTCTTCTGGACTGTTTCGATCCCCACTTTCCGAGCAACAACTTCCTTTGGAACCATTCCCAAGTTCTACTGGCTCAACTTCGCCGCCGTTGGTCCCTCTACCATGCGCCCTCCTACACCTGTCCGCTCTTCAACTTCTGCCCCCTGGTCCTGTCGGTGGCAGATATCTCCTATTTCGTTCGCGAAGAGTGGTATCCGTATCACCTCGATCGGGTTCGAAGGCGGTACTACCTGGAATCGCTCAGGCGAGCCGATCGCATCCTGGTTCCCACGGATTTTTCACGGAACGAGATTCTGCGCCGCTTCCCCGAGCTGCAACCGCGGCTGAGGCGTGTCTATCTCGGTGTTTCTGAGTCTTTTTCCAGAGATGACTCTCTGGCAGACCAGGTTCGCGCGGAACTGAATCTTCCTTCCGAATACATCCTGCATGTCGGAGACATACACCCAAGACGCAATCTCGAGGCTCTCGCTGGGGCAGCTGAGCGGCTCGGATTGCCCTTGGTCCTGGTTGGCCGAGTCCTGCGGGGAGGGGAGGGCTTTGCGAATTGGCCCCTGCTCTATTCGGGCTTGTCCGAACCCCAGCTCAGGGGCGTGTACTCGGCGGCTAGCCTGTTCGCGTATCCCTCCGTCTACGAGGGCTTTGGGCTCCCCGTGCTGGAGGCGATGGCCTGCGGAGTTCCAGTTGTAGCATCCAATCGATCGTGTCTGCCCGAGGTTTGTGGGGACGCAGCAGCTCTAGTTGACCCAGATGCGGAGTCGTTTGCCACGGCTATCCAAAAGGTGCGCACGGACCCAGATCCCTACATCAGCAGAGGTCTCTCACGAGCTCGACTCTTCAGTTGGAAGGAAACGGCGGACGCAACCGTTCGAGTCTATCGGGAGCTGATTTAGGGAGAGTGAGCAGTGGGTTAGTGGGTCAGTGTTCCATCCGACTAACGGAGTCCCTTCTTGATGAAGTCGAGCGCTTCCTGGGCACGAGGGTAGGAAGGATTGTAATGCAAGGCCAGCTCCACGTTTGCCCGGGCTAGACCGGGCTGACCTTCAGCTAGATAAGCCGCACCTAGATTGGTGAGGGTTTCGGGGCTCGGCAAATACAATGCGGCTCGTCCGTAGTAGCCAATCGCCGCCTGGTATCTTCCCAGCAGCATCGCCGCAGACCCCCGTAAGTTGTAGACCTCGTACAAATCGGGAAATCGTTCCTCCGCTAGGGCGAGCTTCTGATTCGCAGTTTCGGCTATTGCCCGCTTCAGACGCAAGTTATTGGAGTGGGTGCCGACGGCCCGGTTCAGGAGGGCAGCCGCCAATCCCGCCTCCCGGTTCGCTTGCCACTTTCCCACCTGGAAATACAGCAGCAGAGCTGTCGCCGCCAGCAGCAGAACTGGTTTCAAGCCTTGCCTCCAGTGCAACCATCGACTGGGATCCAGCGTCTCGAGGCTGAGGCGTTCCTGACTCTGAAGGTGGCGTAGGTTGGCGAACAAAAGAACGGCGAAGGACGCAGTCACGGAAAGATGAAGAGGAAAAAATCCCAGGCAACCGAAGGCTACATAGACGATCCCCACGCAAAGCACCCCTACCCAGTAATCGCGCGTCCGGAAGAACAGCCGAAGCCCTTTTGCCAACGGGATCAGAAAAATCAAAAGAAACAAGAGTAACCCCACCAACCCAATTCCTCCCAGATCTGCAGATACTCGTTATGGGTCTCACGGTAGCTGCCGGGTTCGGGTAGAAGCTTGAGGCCCCGTCCGAACTCGGTTCCTGCCCGGTGATGGAAAAAGTCCTCCTTGAACGTGTTCAGGCCATACCCCAGCCAGGGACGTTCCTTGATCATGTGCCAGGTGAGGAGGTAGATAGGATAACGGCCCGCCGTTGCCACCTCCAGTTGACCGCTCTTTACCTGGTTCCAGACCAGTTGGATACGGTAACGAAGGCCGGGCCCGGAAAGCACCAGTCCCAGAAAGACGATGGCGATGATGGCGACAGACCCAAGAAACACCCAAACCCGCTTACGGCTTTCTTGTGTCTTCAATACCCACCAGCAGTGAAGCACCGCCCAGAGCAGGAGAGCGAACCCCAGTGCCAGGAGAGCCGTGAGAGTACGTGTGTAGATCAGGCCGGCGAGATTGATCGTCAGCAGCAAGCCGGACAGGACCCGGATCTTGGTCTCCTCCCGACCCACGACTCCATGAAGTAGGATCAGAGCGCTGAGGCCAAAGAGAAAGCCACCGCTGTTCACATCGCCAATGAATCCGGCTGGGTTCAAGCGGCCTTCCACCAGCTCGCCGGTCGGACGCGCCATCAGCGGGAACAGGCCATAGTATTGGAAGATGCTCACGACTGCATTCAGAGCCATGGCGGCTCCGATCCAGAGCCACAGTCTCTGCTGCAGGTTGGGAGAAAGAAACTCAATCAGAATGTACAGCAGGGCCACGAAATAAACGATCTGAACGAAGCCCGCCAGCCCCACCTCAGGGCGCTCCCCCAAAAGGCTGTGAACACCGACGTAGGCGACCGACAAACCCACCAGAGCTTCCCAGCTTTTGGAGAAGAAGCGGACACGGAAACGCCGGGTCAGGAGGAAGATGGCCGCTAGAATCGGGATCGAAGCGAGGGAGAAGATGTCCTTGGGAGTACGAAACTGCTCCAAGCCATCCAAACTAACAACGAAAGGCAAGAGAACGAAGAAAACCACGGCTATCCAAAACAGCAGCGGTTCGAGCCCATTCGATGTTTGCTTCTTCTTTGCAGTCTTATATTTCAAGAAACCGGTGATATACTCCGTGGACGATGTGTTGCGGCCCCGGTGAAGCGGCGAGCGTACCAGAAAATGCTTCCGGCCGAGGCTCCTGCATCGCCTTCATATCCCACTTTCGAGCCTCATCTGTAGCGCCTTCCCTCTTGCTGCGGTGGAGCACCTAGAATAGATGTTTGCGACGCTCTTGTACAACAAGTACCTGGTCCGGGAGTTGGTAAGCCGTGACGTGAGAGGTCGTTACGTGGGCTCGATCATCGGTGTCTTCTGGTCTGTCCTCAACCCGCTTCTTCAGCTTGCACTCTACACCGTGGTGTTCTCCACGGTCTTGAACATCCGCTTTGAAGACGATCCTTCCTGGGGACCATTTGCACTCTATCTCTTTGCTGCTCTGCTCCCCTGGATGGCTCTCCAGGAAGGGATCATACGATCGTCCCGCAGTTTCATCGAGAATGCCCACCTCATCAAGAAACTGCGCTTTCCGCTCGAGACGCTGCCCTTTAGCGTCGTGCTTTCCTCCTTTATCCACCAACTCCTTGGCACAGTCGTCTTCGTGCTTGTGTTGATTGCTATACAAGCCTTCGACGCCAGGTTTTTCGCGCTGGTTTTCCTTTTGTTCGTTTTTCAAGTCATCATGACTTACGGCCTTGCCGTCACGGTGGCGTGTTTGAACGTCTTCTTCCGGGATATCGCTCAGATTCTTGGAGTTCTCTTCATGCTGATGTTCTGGGTAACTCCAATCGTGTATCCGAAGAGCAAAGCGCCCGACCTGTTCCAGACGCTCCTGAACTGCAACCCCCTGACTCATATGGTGGAAGCCTATCGATTCGTATTTCTCGGAAACCCGGCACCTTCAACCTGGGGTGTCCTTTACTGGATACTGTTCTCCTTTGGAGCCTACCTCGTCGGACAATTCGTCCTGAGTCGATCTCGCCACGAACTGGTTGACCTGCTATGAACCCAGCCGTTCGGGTCTCACAGCTGTCCAAGGTCTACAAACACTATTGGGGCCCCCGAAGTCTCTTCAAAGAGATGGTACTTCGAGTTCCCTCTCACCAGCAATTCTGGGCCCTCAAGGAAATCAGCTTTGAGGTCGGCGAGGGAGAAGCCTTTGGGATCATCGGAGAAAATGGAGCCGGCAAGACTACCCTTCTCCAGATTCTTGCGGGCGCGACCTCCCCTACCTCGGGATCGGTGGACCTCGAGGGCAAAGCCAGCGCCCTGTTAGAGCTGACGGCGGGATTTCACCCCGATTTTACGGGTCGGGAGAACATCTATTTCAACGGTGCACTGGCCGGTCTCAGCCGTGACCAGATTCAGCAGAGCGAGTCGGAAATCATCGACTTCAGTGAATTGAAGGAGTTCATCGACAAGCCGGTAAAGACTTATTCATCCGGAATGTACGTCCGCCTGGGTTTTGCCCTCGCCACCGGCTTCGACCCCACGATCCTGGTCATCGATGAAGCCCTCGCGGTGGGAGATCAGCGTTTTCAGAAAAAGTGCACGGATCGGATTTTGAGCTTCAAGCGGAAGGGATGTACCATCCTCTTTTGCTCTCACAATCTGTACCAGGTCAAAACCCTCTGTGAACGGGCTATCTGGTTGAAAAGAGGCCGTATTGCAGCCCAGGGCGGAGCACAGGAGGTAGTGGATCGCTATACAGACTATGTACGAGAGGATGAGCCGAACTCTCTATCTTCGCCAGCGGTAGAACCAGACCGCGATTCCAAAAAGCAGGTCTGTTGGATCGAAAAGACGGTGTTAAGTGGCACTGAGCAACGCCCCAGCACTGAATTCCAGAGCGGTGATACGCTTCAGCTGGATATTTGGTGCTACTTTGGACCAGGTTTTGAGGGGATTCCGGCGGTGGCGGTCGCTCTTGTCCGAAACGACGGCGTCTGTGTCTACACCGCCAGCAGCGATACCTCCGGAGATTCCCTGCGCCAGGAGAGTCCCGACCACTACCATGCCCGAGTCGTGTTCCCCGAAACTCCGCTGCTATCAGGCCGATACTATCTCAATGTGGTTGCGAGCGACCAGGAGAAGCTCCAGGCCTACGACATCGTCGAGCGCGCCCAAACCTTCACCATTTCCTCAACGGACCGTGGTGTCGGTCTGGTCAAGCTTCAGCACTACTGGATCGATCCGAAGTAGTCCGCAGCCTCTCGGTAAACATCCGAGACCTGCATTTCCAGAAGCTCCTTCGGACTAAGCTTCTGGGCCAAGCTTTCCGCGAAGGAATGGCCAAGTACCCGACCCGGGTGCGGCGCCTTGTCGAAAAGACCCGCCATGAAGACTGGAGCAGCCTTCATCAAATTCTCCTGGATCTCCCGAGAATATTTTGAACGTTCGTTCTCTACCTTCTCAATCGCACCTTCAGATAGCAGCAGGCGGGACGACGGATCCGACGAATACTTCAACCTGCCGGCCAGATAAGAGCGAATGCCATCCTTGTAGAGCTCCAGGGCGACCGCTCCCATATTGGGGTAGTTCAAAAGAATCGCGGTCATGAACACCTGTTGAGCAATGAAATAGGGGAGCTGCTCGGAGGACCATCGCTTCGCCTCTTCTTGAACGTCTACGAGTGTGATAAGACCCCCTGCAATCTCTCTGGTCTGACTCTTGAAGCCCTTGATAGGAGGCATTGTAATCAGGGAGTTCAGAAGACCCACCTCCTTGTACTCTTTCGTCAGGTCCTTTCGAACCTTCTCGTAGACTTCCGCGAAATTGGCGGCTGCAGCCCTGAACTCTGGCCGCTGCACGATCCGTTGAATGCTTCCAAGTTGATCCCTGGGCAGTTCCCGGTTGAATACCTTCTCACCGTATAGGAAATCATGAATGACCGTATAAAACCCGGGCACTACCGTCTCTTCCCAGAACTTAACGAAGGCCTCCTCTCCAGGGGGAGACTCTCGCGCCAGGAACCCTGCGAAATCGATCAGTCCTTGCTCGGTGCGCAGCTTCTTCAGCCCCTTGAAAAGCTCCCAATCGCCAGATCCGTGTATCCGAAATCCCTTCAGATCACCATCCTGCGGGTACTGAGGGTGAAAGAGCAGCCAGTCACCCGTCAGCTGATTCCCGTTCCGTTCCGCATCCAACTTGACGGGCTTCCCACTGAGATCCAGCCGAATCTTGAGCTGATTCCCACGTATTTCCAGCTTCTCAGTGGGCTGTGTTGCCCATCCAGCGCGGTAGAGGATCGTCTTTGCTTCCTTACCACCATCTGGAACGAACACGTGAAAAACGATCGGGCCCACCAGAGTGGATCGCTGCTCCAACCGCCAAAGCCCCACCCAACTCGAGGACGTATCCCCTGACCAAAGCCACGCAGTAGTGAATAGCCACATGAAGGACGCAAAAGTGATTGTCCTGAGGATCATACTCTTCATCTCCTTTGTCAGGATCTAGCTTACCGAAGTTCTCCTGCCGAGATCAAAGAACCTGTTTAAATAGAGGATGTTAGTTGTACTTCACTGGCATAGCAGCAGGCGATCACCGGAGACAGGCTCCGGTCAGCTCGGATTCAAACCAGGCCCGGGGGGATTGTAGGAGTTAAGATCGGTCTAAAAGAAAATTGAGCTTCGTTTCGAAGGGATAATGCCGATGAATGATTGGTAGATGGTTTTCAAGAAAGATTGTGCTTGCACGTTCTTCTTGCCGATGAAGTTTCATCAGGTTAGTAGTCCCCCAGCGGTGCTGCCCCATTCTGGGTCCGGCGTAGCGGTGGCCTCCAGGCCGCCGTCCGAGCCAAAGGCTCAGAACAATAAGACTTCGGCCTGGAGGCCAAAGCTACTTCTGCAAATGAAGTTTCAGCTTAATTGACGCGAAACCTGAGCAGCCTCGGTCTCCAAGCCGAACTTCTCTATTCAGTCTCTGGGTTGACGAACGGGACCTGGCCCTCAATTGCGGCCAGAAACTCTGAGAGATAGTCCCCGAAGAGCGCAAAAACCAGAACAAGCTCATCGCTGATGATCTTCAGATGGCCCTTGACCTGCTCAAAACCGAAACCGAACAAATCGGCGTCATTGAGGAGTCGGACCAAACGATTCCCAGCAGCGATCGTTACCGTCCGCTGCGCGGTGAGCTCACCGTCTTCGGAGTAGGCCTGAATAGTGACCTCGGCGGGGTTGATTCCCGGCACTAGAATTGACAATCCGGTGAACATCTGCAGTGCGACCGACTGGGCCACTTGAAGCAGCAAAGTCTCCTTATGACCATCTTTGATCATGGGAAGGGTGGAGCGGAACTTTCCATCGTTCCCGGTAAAGCTGACCACACCCACCAGGGTCGCAGCCTGCTCGACGATTCCCACGGTGCCGCCACTTGCTTGCAACTTCAGATGGCCGCTCATGAGCCCTGTGGGCTGCAGATCGAGCAGCTGTTTGGCGCTCGCCACGAACAACTCCATGGGCAGGACCTCGACCGAGGCAGATCCCAGCTCGTTGGAGAGGTCGTCATAGGCCATGATTTGGATAGTCGCCTTGTTGAAGCCTGTGTTGAGTATCCGGATTTCGGTGTCTCCATCACCTGCATCGGCGAACAGGTGAGGAACCACCAACAGTCGGGTATTGATCCCCAGCTGAGCAGTCATGGAGGAGAAGTTCTGCTCTCGAGCATAGAATAAGAAGCCACTCACCGGCACTACATCGGTCGAGACCTCCACGAAACACTCTCCGCACTCGAGCCCAGGATCGTCATAGATCTCATCCAGAGTTCCCACAATAGACCCAAACGCGGCAATCGGAAGTGTGGTCTCGCGGAGAAGGGCACCCGATTGGTCGTAGAGCCGAATCCGGACGGCCGGGTCTGCTTCGTCCTTCGTGTTCAGGATAAAGAGCAGAGTCGCCTCACTCGTCCCATTTTGCCGGGCGAGAGGGAAGAAGAGTAGCTTGGACTCATGGAGAGTCCCGCCGATGCCGTCCAGGTTCCTCGAGTCGTAGGTTCCAACCATGAAGAAACCCTGGATGGGACCATGCTGCCCCTGAGCGACAATAGAGACGGCATCAGCCCCCGGGCCCAGGATCTCCTGAGTCAAGAAGGCATCCTGTCCCTGGGACTCCAAGGGAGGTACCAACGGCACATTGGCCGTTTCGTTTCCATCCGAGTCCCGACCAGAAAGAGTGATCTGGTTTGAGCTCGGGCCGAGACTCACCAGTGCCGCACTGACGTAACTCCCCTGGAAGCTAGGATGCTGCGTCCCCAACGCGGCAGGGAGGATCACGGAATTGAGTACCACGGTTTCCACAGATATCTTGAAGGTGACTTCAGAGCCTGAGAGCCCGTCGTGTACCTCAAACTTGATAAAGACTTCCGCATTCTCTTCGACCGTGGGCAGCGTTATGGTGGTGGTGATCTCATTGGTCGTACTGAACACCACCGCCGGCCCCGCCAATTGTGTCCAGCGATAGTAGAGGGGAGAATCACCGTCAAAATCAACGGCGGAGCCGCTTAGGGTCAGGGTCCCGCCCGAGACCCCGTTCTGATCCGAAATGGGATCGATAGAGGGCGCAGTGTTGTTGGTGACGGTAATCGCGACCTGGTCCTTGGCCACTTCCGACCCATCACTCACGGTGAGCTCGAAGACCAGAACTACATCGTCACCACCTTGAGGAAGATCGGGCGCCACAAAGGACGTAGCTGGCGTATTCGAGGAGGAAAGGGCGACACCGGTACCGGATAACTGCGCCCACCCATAGGTCAGGGGGTCCTGGTCCGGATCACTGGCCTGTCCCGTCAAGTCAACCGTCGATCCCTCACCCACCGTCTGATCCGGGCCCGCGTCCGCGGTGGGAGGACCGTTGTCTGCCTGAATGGTGACAAATAGCGGGTCTTCGCTTCCACAGCCCAATGGATCAGTAACCCTTAGAAGCAGGACAATGGTGGTGGTCTCGCTCACCACCGGCGCCGTGAAACTCACCGTCTGTATGTTCTGTTGCAGGTTAATGGTGAGGCCTTTACTGTCTTGAACCTCCCACTGGAAAAAAGGTTTGTCTACGACGATACCACCCACTTCAGCGACCGAGTTGTCAGGATCAGAGCCCGCTCCGATAATCTGGATGAACTGGCCCGACCCGACGGTACGACTCGGCCCGGCGTTGGCCGTTGCCGGCGCGTTCCCAGATATATTGCAAGGGAGAACCACCGGATCTGGATCCGGCCCAGGATCATCAGGGTCGGGGCCAGGGCCTCCGCCCCCTGGGGCGACCACGGTTACAGTGGTGTTGGAACAAACTGGCCCATTCTGGCCGTCGTCGGCACAGAACTGAAAAGTCAGGATTTTTGGATCACTGGGGGCGACAAAGGTTGCCGTGAGTGAAGTGGCTCCGTTGAGCTGAATGCCACCACTTCCCCCGGTGCCTCCTACAAGCGTCCACGAGACGGTGGTGGAATCTCCATCTGGATCAAAAACGGTGCCTCGGAGCGTTACCGTCTGGTTGAACTGAACCGACTGATTCGACCCGGCGCTCACAGTCGGAGGTCGGTTGACAACTGAACCAGTCCGGGCAAACCAGACCTCTACGAGCACCGAATTATTGGCGTCGTAAGGCGGGTTGGGAGCGGATGCGTCGACCCCAGGCTCACCCGGGCAACCATTGACCTGGCCACATTGAGGGGCAAACCTTGCCAATTCAGAATGGTGACCGAAGGCCTGGGCCCGTTGCAACCGAAACAGAGTACGTCCAATTGCCCAATGAGGGACTGGTTGGCGTGAAAGGTTGTCTGTGGATTCAGCCCGTTGACCTCTGAGGATCCCGGAGCAAACCTCGGATTGATCGTGTCGCCAATCTTCAGGAGAACTGCGTTCGCATCCTGGACCGGGATCGGATTGCTCTGGGTACCCACAAAGCCAGCAGGCAAACCCCATCTGCCATTTCCCAGATCGATAGTGTTGGCGCTACCACTTGGGGTTACAACCTGGACAATAGGACGGGAAAAAGCGGAGACAGAGACCGAAACTGCGAGTAGCAGAAAGGCCACCAAGTTTCGATTAACGGGGAACCACAAGGAAGCTCCTTTCACCTCCACCTCACTCCGGCTGCTTCGACCCTGAACGAGAGGCACTCTCTCGAAGTCGCACCCGTGTCAGGATCAGATTCCCCAGCGACTTGCGCCGATTCTGACCCGGAATGGCAATGGCCTCGAACTGATTGTACAGGATAAAGAGTTCGTTGTCACTTACTTGGCGAACTCGGGGCCACAGACTCTCCTTGGTCCCGTCGTCTTGGCTCACTGCCAGCACTTCCTCGAAACCTTCAATCAGCTTCTGGCTCCAGGATACGTAGATCTTTGGCTTTCCCTCCAGAGTCTTCTTAGAGTAGACGGCAACACAACCGTCGCTGCCGAAGGGCACCACCTCGAAACCACGGAAGCTGAGCAAGTTATCCAGACTTCCTGTCAACGATTGCTTCATGGACGAATCCGCGTCCCCTCCTGACCTATCCTGGGGATGAAGTCGATACAACAACCGCTCCCCCCGCTGCCACAACAGCTCCCGATAATCGCTCCACGACACCAGCAGTGTATCACGGACCTGTGCGCTCTTTAGAGTAACCCGGCTCACGGGCTCCTGGTAGAGCAACCGATCTGCTTGCCAGGATTTACCTCCATCGTCAGAAGAATCCACATAAATCGAGCTCTTTCGGCCACCAGTCTCTAGCCATGAGACCTGAATCCTGTCGTGGTCGAGCTGGACAACGGGATCGGATAAGATGCGGGTCAGGTCGTCGTTCAGAGCGATTGCCTCACTCCACGACTTTCCTCCGTCTTCAGTCTGGGAAAAGACCACTGCCCTGCCCCCAGGCGTGGGATCCAGCCAGGTGAGGTACGCCTTTCCCTCCTCCCCCGCGACTAGCCTCGGCCGGTTCACCGAGGCCACTCTCTCCTCTCCGTTGTGAACGTCGACCTGCTCCCAGCTCTCGCCCCGATCTCCACTGCGAAACAAGATGATCCGCTCCTGGTCCTCCCTGTTCCGCTGGTTGGAAATACAGAGGTATAAGTTTCCCTGCTCATCGCCTTGTAGGACGGGCACTCTGCTCACGACAATCCCTGCATCAAGTTTGTGGACATCGGACCAGCTACCGCCCCCATCCTCAGACCCTCGATACCTGAGTCCCACCCGCTCCGACTCCCCGCTTCTTTCATGAGCCAACCAGGCATAGTGGATCTTGCCCTCTCGTCCCACCCAGATAGCTGGAGCGCGGTTCAGAAGGTCCTCCTCGCTGAGCCGTACCAATTCGTCCCACCGGTCTTCGTCTGGGAGGAATCTGCGAAAGAAAACGTCCGTCACCCTCTTTCCTCTAAGCACCCCCGAGAAGCCGACATAGACCTCTCCCGAGGGACCCACCTCAATCCGATTATGGTTGGCTCCACCTTCCTCGAAGGCTCTCAGTTCGGAAGAATTGAGCCGGAAATGGGAGACGACTTCAAAGCCTTTGGCGGGCAGCTGCCCAGACACCAGCATTAGAGTCAGACCCCAGAAAGCGCAATGGGATGACTTCAGGATTCTCTTTCTTCTCATTTGTCGCTTGCGATTCCTTCTAACCTGTTGTCTTGGAATTTGGAATCTTCTCTCCGGCAAAACCTTACCCTCAAAAAAAAGGGGAGGCCGCCATGGCCTCCCCTTTCTTGTTGGCACAACCGAGACACTAAGGACTCGGATTGATTACGTCAGCATCTGAAGTATCTGGATCCTGAGCGGAGGCAGCAGCCCACCAGGCCGCACCGAAGCCCTCGAACCGGGTGTTGATCTCGCCAATCGTCACGAACGTCGGATGCCGCAGATTGTCCATGATCACGTGATCGATCGGAGCAATCGTTCCAGCCGCGACCGTGACCGTACGCGTGACCGTCAATCCAGTACCCGCCGCCGTGAACGCGAAGGTCCGAGACCGGGTGTGGTTGTTATCCCGCACCAGACGGATCCACCCTTGCGAGGCATCCGTCAACGGATCCACAGGATACTCCAGACCCTTGAAGTCGCCGCTTCCCGTTCGCACCACGTCCGTGATGTCGTACAGGTCCTGGATTCTCAATCCATAGCGCTTCGTCAACGGATCGATGACTCCATTGATCCACACCTTCAGGCAATCTACGATGATCCGCAGATTGGCCGTCGGCGCCACCGTCGGCGGCGGCGAGATGTTGATCGGCGTCGTCGTCGTGATATCCAGCTTGTTCTCCATGTTGTCATAGATCTGCACGATATAGCGCGTCTGCGCGCCCGTCAGGTTGTAGGAGCGATCAAAGATGCTCCCACCCGATACCGTAGCCGCGACCGCCGTGTTCTTGCTCCCGTCGTAGTCATCCACGAACGACAACAGGTGCATTATCTGGTTGTCTGGATCCGTGGTGTGAAGTGAAATCCACGCCAGGGCCCCATAATAGGAGGACCCGCCAACACCCACACCATTGTCGGCAATCCCGGTAGGAAAAGGACCGCCCGGGGGGGCCTGGCCGGGGCCGTTGTGGCCGACATCGTCGGTATCGAAATCACTTGCGGCGCCCGTCCCTTCAGGACCCCAGGTGGCCTGGTCTGGTCCGCCGATGTCTAGAGTCGTCCCGGAGGAGGAGACTCTGGGACCATCGACGTTCGCCCCACCTTCTTCCGTGACGGCTCTCACCGTATCGCCCCCGTGCGCCTCCTGGCGCAGGTAATACGGGTTCGGCGAGCTCGAGGAGCCCGTCAGGAAGCTAGTGGTATCGGATCCTCTCATCAGGATTTCCGTCCCCATCAGCAGGACGTAATCCGGAATATTCAACGAATCCAGCGGGGCGCCGTCGCCGTTGCGAAAGCCCGTCAGCTGACTGAAGGAACCCGTGAGACCATGAACGGCCGGGCGGGTCCAGGCGTTGACTCCCATGGCCAGGAACCGATCCTGATCCGACTGTACACCCTGGATAAAGCCTTTCGGGACAGCCATCGCCTTGTGCCCGATCAAGTAGTTGAAGCTGGCTCCCGAAGAGTTGAAGACGTGCAGGTTGTCTCTGCTTAACCCCCCTATGGAACCCACATTACGCCAGGGATGATCATCGTCGTCATCCGGATCATGAATACCATCCGCGTCGGCGCGGAAAGTCACGCCGCTAGCATCGATATTACACTATAAAGGAAGAATTGGAGTACCTCGAGATGGTCGATCTAGGCGCACTCTTCGATCTATCCGATTCCGCGGCCACGCTCGAGACCCTGCCCGCCAAGCTGCGAGAGAAGGTGCATACCCAGGAGTCAGAGCTCAAGGCCCTGCAGTGGCTGGGAGTGCAGGCGCTGCTTCATCCCCCCGCTCCCGAGAGCAAGATCCGACGCTTTTTCAGCTCCTGGAGAACGCAGGGCTTTCAAGTCGCCTGCCGACGGTTGGTAGAATACGTCAGCCGTGCTGTTTAGCGTCGTGATCCCTACCTACAATCGAGTCCAGGCTCTGGGGAAGACTCTCGCCGCCTTGGGCTGCCAGACTCTGTGCCAAGCTGGTCCACCCGGGCAGACCGAATTTCGAGCGTGTCCAGAAAGAAAGCCGGCTGACGTCCCGGTGGAGGATGAAGAGTCTCCTTTCGAGATTCTCGTGGTGGATGATGGTTCCACTGATGACACGGGAGATCTAGTCAAGAGATTGAGACGGGACTATCCAGTCCCTCTACACTACTTCCAGCAGGCCAACCGAAAGCAGGGGTCTGCGCGTAATCTGGGATCCCGCAAAGCGGGTGGCGACTTTCTGGTTTTTCTCGGGGACGACACCGTTCCGGCACCCAACTTTCTGGAAGAACATGCAAAGGCTCGAACCAAGCCTCGAATCGATCCGAGTTCCTCGCGGCTGGTCGTCATCGGCTACACGCCGTGGCCGAAGGAATACCGGCAAACTCGTTTCATGCGCTATATCGTTGAGGAGGGTTGGCAGTTCGGTTTTTCGCTGATCCAGGATCCCGAGAACATTCCGTTCAACTTTTTCTACACCAGCAATCTTTCCATTGATCGCTCCTTCTTCTGGGAAGCAGGGGGGTTCGATGAGGGTTTTCAGGAATACGGGTGGGAGGATATCGAGCTGGGCCACCGGCTCCAGCAGCTGGGCATGCACCTGGTCTTTCAGCGTGAGGCAATTGCCTATCACCATCATCCCACCTCGTTGGGGTCGTTCGTGAAGAGGCAAAGGAAGGTGGGTTCCTCGGCCTGGAGGTTCTATCAGATGCACCCCGAGCTGGACTCCTTTCTGAATGTCCAGAGCGTCCCTCGCTATTCCGGATTCACACGGCTGAAGCTGGGTACCCTGAGTTGGTTATGCCGACTCACCGAAGCGTGGAGCTGGCCGGATCTAAGTCGCTACTACCCTGACCTGATGAGCTACCACTACAACCTGGGCATTCTGCAGGCGCGAAATGAGTGAAAACAGCGCTGATCAGCTGACCGTCATCGTGCCCACCTGGAACGGGGAGCGACTTCTCCGCACCTGTCTGCAGTCCCTGCAGCTGCAGACGGTGCGCTGCGCTGTCCTGGTAGTAGACAACGGCTCCACCGATCCAACCCCTGAGTTGCTACGCAGCGAGTTTCCGGAGGTAGACTACCTCCCCCTGGAGCAGAACTTCGGTTTCGCCAAAGCCGTCAATCTCGGCATCCAGAGGGCCAAGACCGAGTTTGTCGCCCTGTTGAACAACGACACCGAGGTGGATCCCCACTGGGCAGAGACCGGGTTGAAGGCTTTCGAGCGCTACCCAGACTACTGGTTCTTCGCCTCGAAAATGCTTAATTTTCGGTGCCGGGAAAGAGTCGACAGCGCTGGGGATTGTTACAGTCGCACTGGCCTACCCTACAAACGAGGCCTGGGAGAACAGGCGAGCCATTACACCCAGACCGGTCCGGTCCTTGGAGCCAGCGGCGGCGCAGCATTCTACCGTAGAAACCTGTTTGACCGGATCGGTCTTTTCGACGAGGGATTCTATCTCTACCTTGAGGATGTGGACCTCAGCCTACGCGCCCAGTTTGCGGGTCTACGGTGCCTATACCTCGCGGAGGCCATCGTCTACCATGTGGAAGCGGCATCCGATCCGGAGCGCTCCAGACGTGACCCGATCGGTTCTCCGGCCAAGGGTGCCGGAATCAGGACAGCGACCGGCACCTCAACGGAGGAGAAAATCAAATCGACGCGGCGAGTCCGGACCTACTACTCTCGGAGTCGCGTCTTCTGGATCACCCGCAATCGCTGGCAGCTCATGATCACCTATCAGCTCTTTCGAAACACGCCCTGGCTCGCACTGGGATGGACACGCAGCGCCCTTTTTCACCTGCTCAAGGCCGGTTTCTTCGGGGCCTTCCTGAAGGGACTCGTGGCTGGAATACTGCTAACCCCGCGAGCACTTGGGAAACGCAGGAAAGTATGGGCTAAACGAACTTTGGCGACTTCCCAGGTATGTCAACTCATCGCAAAGTGCTAGCCGTCTGTGTTAACTGGAACGGCCAAAAGGTGCTCGCTGAAACCTTGAGTGCGCTTAGACAGAGCCAGCACGGATCGCTAGAGATCGTGGTGGTGGACAACGCCTCGACCGACGAATCGCTGGCTCTCGTCCCCCCTTCGATCCGGGCCCTGGCTCTCGATGAGAATCGGGGCTACGCCGCGGCCCTCAACGCCGCGATCCGTGAAAGCCAGGAATCTGTCGAGGCGGGTGGCGGGAGAAACGAGGCTCCGGACTACTTCTATCTATTGAACAATGACATCGTCGTTGAGCCTGACGGGCTCTGCCGATTGGTCCAGTTCGCAGAAGAGAAGGGCGCCGGGATCTACGGACCCAAAATCCTGCGCCATGAGGATCCCTCGCGTCTGGACGCCGCCTGGGGCCGTTTGAATTGGAGTCATGTTCTCTGCACCTACAAGGGAAGGGGAGCAGCGGACGGACCCCGCTGGAACCAGGTCAAGCCGGTCGCCCTGCTGCTGGGTTGTGCCCTGCTGATCCATCGACAGGTCTTTGAAAAGGTCGGCTTATTCGACGAGTCCTTCTTCATGTACCACGAAGAGGTGGATTTCCTCCACCGGGCGGCCCGAATGGGTTATCCGATCTACTACTGTCCTTTCGCTCAAGCCCTCCACCGCGGAGCTCACTCGACACGGCAAAGCCCCCTACGGAAAACGTTCTGGATCCGCCGCAACACCGTCCTCTTCTTCAAGAAACATGAGGTTGGGATCTGGAGGTGGGCCTTCTTCTGGTCCACGCTCACGGCCAGCCTCATTTACAACATTCTCCTTTTCCGGTGGCTTCGTACCCGCACCATTGTCGAGGGGGTACGCAAGGGACTATCTCCAAGGAGGAAGCCATAGAGGATCGTCATGAGGGGGTCGTAAACCTCTCACCAACCACGTTCGAGACAGCAGAGCACGTACCTGCCCCGGAGTCGGCTTATTCAAATTCAGCGACGGAGGGCCCCGAGGTCAGCTTCATCATCCCTTGCTATCGCTCCGGCGGGACCATTGGGAGAACCCTGAACTCAATCCTCGCGCAGGTCACCTCCCTGGGCTTTGAGATCCTGGTGGTCGAGTCGTCGGGCGACGGCACGGCTCAATCGATCCAGAAGCGGTTTCCCCGAGTCACCGTTCATGCCCTCTCTTCCCGCACCTATGCGGGGACCGCTCGGAATCTCGGTTCAGCCCAAGCGCGGGGTCGCTACTTCGCCTTCCTCGACGCGGATGTCGTGGTCGCTCCAGAGTGGCTGGAACGACTTCACTCCAGGCTGGCCAGTTCATCGAAGATCAGGATGGTCTCGGCAGCGATCGCCAACGGCAACCCAACGGCCGTCAGTCGAATTCTGCATTGGATCGAATTCTCCCATTACCTGCCCGGTCTCCCCTCCGGCTTTCGCGCTGCACTGTCGAGCTCGAATCTCCTCATTCATCGGCGAGATTTCCGATCGACCCAAGGATTCGACGAAAACCTGGCCATGGCCGAGGACCTCGCCCTCTCGGAACGGCTCTCAGACTGCCTCTATTTTGATGGATCTACCACGCTGAGGCACTATTTCCGCCTGGACTGGGTGGAGGTGCGCACCCATCTGGCTTCTCTGGGATATTGGAGCGGCCTCTATCGGCTGAAGTATGGTGGCAGTGGCTCCTGGCTCCGCCACCTTCCCCTTCTGAGCTTTGTGCTGCCGTGCTTTCGGCTTCCTAGGATTGTAGGGAGAGTGTTCTACAGCAGCCCTCTGCAGGGACTGAGTGCACTCGCACATCTGCCGCTTATTCTGGCGGGTCTTTTCAGCTGGACTCGCGGATTCTACAGGGGGATCAAGGCCCGCTGAGGTCACGAGAAATGAGCCAGGTCGCTGGAAATAGGGGCAGCCTGGCGGTCCAGGATCAGGTGACGGTTCGAGGACTGCCGACCTAACCTACTCCGCCTGGGTCTCGGGGGGCGTTACGGACTTCTCGGGTGGTGGCGGTGGTATCGGCAGTGTCTGCGAGGGATCCTTCGGTAGCTCAGGCGCCTGGACCGCAGGACGGAGGATATCTCCACGCTTCAACTTCTTCGCCTTGGCCGCGGTCAACCCGAACAGAGCTCGGGCTGCGGGGCTTAGATAATTGTAGAGCACCGGGACGGCAAACAGCTCTTCCCCAGCTTCCCCGGAGGTCCTTTCCACAAACACCCGGATTTCACTCCTGAGATCTTTGTCTTCCTCGTCTCCGAGGTAACGAATGGTGATCTTACCTCGTTCACCTGAAGCCACCTCGTCCACCTTCTCCTCAAGCTTGAACTTCCCTTCATCGAATTCGATACGAGTGACGCGAACCGGAGCACTCAGTCCGTTGAAGACGAAGATCGAGCCAAGGTTGGCCCGATTGAAAAAGTTAATCTTGAGCGGCTTGGGAAGAACTTTAAGTTCCCCCGTGAGTTTCTTCGCCGGTTTCTCCTCTTTCTTGCTCGAGTAGAGCTTCGCAAGATCTTTCGATGACACTTCTGGCACCCGAACCTGCCAGCCCTCCTCACCCAGCACCCAGACCTCCTTCACTGGGGTCTTGTAATAGGTCCTCGCAGCTTCCATCAGCCGATCGATCCGGACCGTGACCAAGACCTCGGTTTCCGATCGCTTCTCGATCGCGATGGGTTCCCAGGATCGAAAGTAGGGTTCGCGGCGCTGGATAAAGCGGTTGCGTGACTCAGACTCCACATACTGGAGTGTTGCATGCTTGTCCAGAGCCAACAGGAAATCCCAGTAAGAGTAGATTCGCTTCTCCAATTCTGCCTGTTGACGAAGAGGGGTTCCGGGTTCTGCCTGTTGAGGAAGAGAGGCTCCAAGGAGAAGGAAAAGAAGGAGAGGGAAACTCATGAGTCAGAATCGAGGTTGGCCGAAGTGGGACATGGGTAGCAGTCCCCCGCCTACGAAAGCACCATGAGAAGCAGCAGAAAGCTCGAAAGGGCTATTCAGATTTGAATAGCCCTTTCGCATCTCTCTTATCAGTGGCACACCAGGCCAGAGTGCTCCGAAAAGAGCACCTTGCCGCTGCCTCAGTCGCTTACGGAGTAGTGGAAGCCGGGGCTCTGAGCTTCACACCGCCAGAACCTCCAGCGGCTCCCACAACCGGCGTTAGCTCGAAATTCTGAGTGAAACCGAGGCCGAAAATGGTCACGTTGTAGGTCCCGGCGATGGCGTCAAAGTTACCGATGACCCAACCGTAACCCGTAAACTCGTTATCGTCCTCGGGCAACCCTGTGATCTGGGCCAGAATCTCAGCCAGACGGACCGTGTAGGTTCGGCAGGGCCAGAGCTCTCCCGCCTCGTCCAAACCAGCCCCCGGCGAATCCGCGGCCGTTTCGTACCCCATCGGGGTCCCATCTCGGTTCCAAAGAAAAAACTCGATGGTGCCGTGCCTGTCTCCATAGGCATCATAGACATCACCTAGATCGCCCGGAGGGGCTCCCAGGATATTGCTTACAGATATGGCTGTATCGCACTGAAGTTAGGCTGCTCCTCATTGGGAAGCCAGGGCCAAAAAAGCTGCAAAGACTGCGGCCTGGGAGGTTGTTCCCTCGGTGTTTCCAAATGCCACCGAGTCGCCCCCAGCCTGTACATTGACACCGAATGCGAGAATCGCCAGAGTCGAGAAACATAGGATTGATCTCATCTTTGTCATGCCCTTTTTCTCCTTACTGGAAGACCGAGAGGCACAGGTCGATGGTCGTGGAATCCAAGGCATAGACGGTCGCGTCCAGGTCGACTCCCAGGTCCTCGTCGGTGTAAAGGCTGCGCGCTTCGGCGATGAGCACTTCGGCAAACTCGGCATAGATGCGCCAGTCTCGCCTCTCGTTGGCATTGGACAGATTGTTGCGGGAGACCGTGGAGCGAATGCCCATGTGGAAGAGCTTGGATCTCATGGCCCGTAGGCAGGCTTCGATATCGCGCAAGCTCTCGCGATAGGTCAACTGCGCAAATGCCATGACCCGGTAATGGTCGGCACAACGGAATGACTTGACCTTGTAGTCGCCTCGGTAGTGCTGAACAATGCGATGAAAACGATGCCAGGGAAGATGCCGCATCACCTGAGAAAAGATCGTCGTGCCCGTGTACATGCCCGCCCTCCTTATGAACTGAAGGGCGTGAGCATACACTCACTTTCAAGTCGGAAACACCTATTATCTTCTCTAACATATTGCTCATTAATACTTTACAGAGATTAGAGTCCCAAACGTTGGGACACTACTGGTGGAACTATAATACACAAATCGTCCCTGCTGCTAGCGAATCGAGATTCAAAGATGCTCATTCGAAAAAAAAGTTGCACTTTCCGTGAGGGCAATCAAAACCAGAAAGCCAGCTGCCGCGACTCGAACCCCTGATAATCCCCGACGATAAGCAGGGGCATCTTGGGCTGTCGGACGAGACTCGCAAGCAAGACGAGACCATCGTCGCCCGCGACAATCAGCGAAAGGCGCTTCCGGTCCTCGAAGACGAGAACCTCGGCCGGACCTCCGGATCCCAAGCGATCCAAGGTCAAGGATTGGATGGAAGGCTTCAGGAATCGTTGGCTGATGAACTCGCTTCCGAATCCCGGAGAGAGAGTGGCCACACGGTCCAGTTCCCGATCCATCACGAGAAGCTGTTGGCCACGGAAGGCTGCCTCCGACACGACCACCAGTCCCGGAGTGAACGGCAGCAACAATTCTTTCCGATACTGAAGGATGTCGGCGGAGCGCTCATAGACGATCAACCTCGACCCTCGGTCGGTCACCAGTACCAACTCCGGATCTCCGGCGCCATCCATATCAAAGACCGCCATGCTGAGTACAGTCTGGTGAAAGGCGAACCCTTGAGCTTGCTGCTCAAATCCACCAGCTGACCGTCCCAGATAGGAATCAAGCTTGGTCCCCAATTCACCGGTGCGAGCTCGGACAACGTCGAGCACTCCATCCTGATTCAGATCGGCGGTGACGATCCTGTCAGTCTCTTCAAAGATCAGATTGTTGTCCGTAATTATCGGGGGTAAATTGAAGTTGAACTCGTTCTCCAGGACGAATCCTCCTACCTCGTCGCGAAACGCTCGAAAGACCCCAGCATCGGACCGATCCTCGCCAAAATTGCCAATCACAAGAAAGCCGAATTCAGGATCCTCGGGTTCCGTATCCGTGATGTCCATTACGGGCGGAGAGTCAGACGACACCCCATCAGGTCCGTCCGGATCGAGGCCAGTGGGCGGGCCGTTGGACGCCTCATCGGCAGGCTCGTTGGATGACTCATCCACGGGGTCTGGATCTGGAGACAGATCATCTGGCAGAGGGGAAAGTTCTCGTCCCAAGGCTTGGTCGAAGGGATTGCCGGCAGGCTGAATCAGCCTGAAAGAGAGGTCGGTAAACAAGTTCTGGGCCGCGTTTTCGTAATCTCGCTCCAACTCCCAGAGCTCCCGATCGATCCGTTCGAAATCGAGATCCGCGGTCGCCAGATCCGCCGAGTTCCCGTACCGGCTTCGATTGCCAACAGACGCTCCGAGTCGAGCTTTTCCGGAGGTCGAAACACCCTTGGCACTGTCAACATCCGGCGAACGGCCGAACCAACCTTCATCAACTCCCGCCTTGCTCTCGGCAACATCGGCAAGTGCTGCTAGGGCGCCGATCTCAGCACCATCCACCCCAAAAGCCGGTGCAGCTTGAGACGGCACTCCCTGCTTCCTGGTCCCTAGATCGAGCCTTCTCCTGAAACTCAACGGGGGTGAGGTCCCATCACTGGGTAGAGCCGCGACGAAAGAAGCGGTAGACGGTGGGGCTGGGGGCTGGGATTCGGTTACTTGAGGTGGTCTCGGTATCGAGAGCAACAACGCAAAAGCGCAAACACCAGCGCTCCATCGAACGGGAGATCCCTTAGTAACGTTGCTTCTCTCTTTTAGATACACGTTTCCCTAACTCGAAGACAGGTAAGCCACTGGTTTGACCAGTGAGACTTTCCAGGTTTGACATTTAGATTCAGTAATAGGATGCCTCCTTTGGGGCTTGGCGGTACCCACAAAGGAGGCATAAAGCATGTCATATGAGAGCTTAAGCCATACCCGATGGGACTGCAAATACCATATCGTGTTTGTCCCCAAAGGGAGAAGGAAAGTGCTGTACGGAAAGATTCGAGAGTTTCTGGGCCCGGTCTTGCGAGAATTGGCGAGGCAAAGGGAGAGCACCATCCTGGAAGGACACATGGTAGTAGACCATGTGCATATGTTGATCCAGGTCCCGCCGAAGTATTCGGTGGCTCAGGTGATCGGCTACCTCAAGGGGAAAAGCGCGATTGCGGTGGCACGCCAATTTGGGGGCAGGAAGCGCAACTTCAACGGCGAAAAGTTGTGGGCGCGCGGCTATGCGGTCTCGACGGTTGGATTCGAAGAGAAGCAGATTCGCAAATACATCCGACATCAAGATCACCTCGACGGTAAGGACGACGGCTTGTTCTAACGAGTAAAGATTGGCCGCCCTTGGGGCGGCTCACAACCGCCAAGCTCCCCGCTCTGCGGGGACGTTATGACTTACTTCTCTAAACTACTTTATACAGGATGGTTCGAGTTCAAGTAAAGCGTAAAAACGGGCTCCGCGGCTATCTGTTTCGGATTCTTCGCGCCTACTGCCGGGGCCACACCGTCCGGCTACGACCCAGATCCTCAGAACTCGAGAGGAAGGTAAGAGTCGACCCAACGAAGAAAAAACCGGCTCAACAGGCAATCACAGCACTATAGTCTTATCGGCGGACCGACTCTGATCGTTAGACCCTTTCCACTCAAGCCCTCAAAGCGGCGCCGTGGCCCGTTGGAGGGAGCTTGAGGCCTCTTCGTGTTCTAGCTGATCGTCTGCCTCAAGGCGCCCACTTCCTCACAGTCTGGATCTGTTCTAGCCCGAATGAACCGCCAGGGCGAAACCGGGATAGGGTGCCTGAAACCTCTGACTCGAGATGCCGATTGCACAGCCTACAACCTTTGCAACTTTCGCTTCCGCCAATCATCTTCTATCATTGCTTTCAGGAGAGAGAGGCTGATAGGTTCGAGGGCTTCGTAGGAGAAGCGGGAAGCCACGCCTTCACCGCTTATTCGCCTAACGATGCCTGAGGAAGTCAGCCAAGAAGAGCTGAGAGAGGTGATAAGGGGCGTCCAAGCAGGCTCCCCTGAAGCGTTTCAGAGGCTTTACGCTCTCTTTTCGAAGCGGATTTATAACTTCATCTGGCGGCTGATTGGCTCGACAGAGGATGCGGAGGATCTCACTCAGGATACGTTCCTGAAGGTTCATAGTGAGCTCAGAAGCCTTAGAGATCCAGACCAATTCAAGTTCTGGCTTTATCGGATCGCTCGAAATGAAGTTTATCAGAAGCTGCGAAGGGCGCAGCGGACGACAGAGGTATCAATCGATGAGGATGATTTCTTCTTGCCCAGGTTGGTGGCAGAGGACACCCTCGATCTCGATCCTGAGAGAAGGTTTCTGGCTCACGAGCTCAACGGGATCGTTCAGAGGGCTCTGGAGTCGATGTCGCCCAAATACCGGGATGTATTCGTCCTCGCGGTTTTTCAGAAGATGAAGTATGACGATATCGCCGAGATCGTTGGACGTTCCCTGTTGTCGGTCAAAACAGATATTTACCGGGCTCGGCTTATCGTCAAGGATTACGTCAAGACTTACTTGAAGCGACAAAAGACATGAAGTCCAACTGCCAGCATTTTCGACCGCAGCTTTCGGCTCTGGCCGATCAAAGCCTCGAGCCGGAACACCGGACACAGGTAGAGGAGCATCTGGCTTCCTGCCTGGACTGCACGGGGTTTATGAAGCAGGAGCTGGAGCTAGTGCAGTTGTTGGGAGATGAGCGCTTCCAGCTGGAACCTTCTCCCCTGATCTGGAATCGAATCCAAGAGCAGCTCCAGAGTTCAGAGCCTCCTCGCTGGCGATGGATACTGGGGCAGATCCAGGACGCGTTCCAACTTAACGAACTGCGTTATGCCTTCGCTAGTCTGGTCTTGCTCTTGATAATTTCAGCTGTGTTCGTTGACTCTGGATCCAGGTTGGGACCGGACCCACAGATTCTGGCCCATCTCGACTCATATACCGTCGAGGTAAAGGAGGGTAACCCCTTCTGGGCGGGAATCGAGGACGCGAGGGAACTGAGAGACAATCCTTTTAGACAGTCCAGGAGCCACGAATGAAAAGGATTGTCTTGCTTCTCCTATGTCTGGGGGCTTTGAATCCGGTTGTCTCGGGACAGGTCGGTCAAGCCGAAGTGCAGGCAGACGCCGAAATACAGGCGAAGCTGGAGTATGCTGGCGCTGCGCATGAAATCATTTCTATCTTGATCGAAAAGGGCAAGTACGCGGCTGCCCTTCCTGAATTTCGCAATATTCTGGAGCTTGACCTGACAGGAGACGACGAGACTTTGGTAGTTCACTCAGCACTCACATTCGCCGAGTCGCTGACTGAAGCGGGTCAGCATGGAACCGCTCACCAAATTCTCGACAGCTCCATTTCTCAGCTTCGAGAGCGGGCCAGCAAGTACACGCTTTTGATGTATAAGGCAAAGTACCTAAAGGATCAAGGTAGGACGCAAGAAGCAATCGAGATCTACCGCAAGGCTCAACAGCTACCGGACTGATTCTCCCTCTCTATCGGCCCTCGGCCTCTCTCCGCAACTCTTCATCGCGACGCATCTGCTTCAGTTCCATCTCCTCAATGCGCTTTCTTTCGATGAAACCGTAAGCGTTCTTGAGAGAGCGCTGAAAATCGAGCGTGAGCTCCACTGCCGTGGGAAGATTCCGAATGACGTGGGGCGTGATGAAAACGACAAGTTCGGCCCGGCGTCGATCCTTGGTCGTATGACCAAAGAGGGCACCTACGATGGGGATGTCCCCCAGCAGGGGAACCCGACTCTTCGCCCTATTCAAGGATTCGCTTATAACTCCTGCGATAGCGACCGTCTGTCCATCTCTGACGATCAGGGACGTTTCCACATAGCTGCGATTGATGGTCGGCGTCAGCGCGGCACCGGAAGCAGAGCTGACTTCGATCGCTAGATCCATGGTCACGATGCCACCGGCGCTGATCCGGGGCATGATCAGAAGAGTGGTTCCAGTTGGGCGAAACTGGATCGAACTGACAAAATTCTGGGCTCCACCCAGTCCACCCAGAGGATTCCCATAGGATGAAGTGGTAACCGGGACCTCAGCCCCGACGTTGATAGAGGCTTGCATCCCATCGACGGCCATCAACCGCGGGGCTTCAACCAGCTCGACATTGGTCTGCGAGCGTAAGGCGTTGATGGTCGCCTCCAGCTCTCGCGCTTCTCCGACGATGGCTCGTGTTACAGCAGAAAACGTGCCACCGGAGCCTCCGTCGCCCGGCCCCGAAATACCACCCGTCGTAGCCGGCCCTTCCGATTGTTTCGCACGGAGAAAGGCGACAACACCGAAGCTCAGATTATCGGTGAGATCTACCGAATAGATTCTGCCTTCGATTAAAACCTGTCGGGGCAGAACATCCAATTGCCTGATGGTCTGTAGAAGAAACCGATAGTCTGCCTCTGTAGACTGGATGATGAGCGAGTTGTTGAACTCATTGACGATAATACGCACATTGCCGGCATCGACGGCTCGAATATCGGACTGCGTACTCATGGGACGCCCCTCCAACGACGGCCCCATGCCCCCTCTCCCCATACCTCCCCGCCGGCGCTGTCTTTCGTCTACAAAGCCAGCCTCCTGAGTCGGCCTCCTTGGCGCCTTTTCTTTTTCCTCTGCGTCAGTTGCCGATGTGGGCAGCCCCTCGCCCCCTTCGTACAGTTGCGCCAGGACCTCGGCAATATTCGCCGCCGTGTTGTTCTCGACCTCATAGACGTAGGTCTTCATATTCATGTTGGTGGAGGGAGCATCCAGCCGCTCGAGCCATTTCTTCACCTCGTCCAACACCGCCGGCGCGTGAGTGACCACAAGCAAGCTGTTTAAGCGTTCAATAGCCACCATGCGAACTCCGCCCGCCTTGTCGCCGGGAGCGAAGATCTTGCCCAGGTCCTCGGCGACGTCCGACACCGAATTGTTTTGGATCTCGATGAGCTCCACCGTGTTCAGAGCAAAGTAGTCGGTGTCCAGGATCCTGACCAGGTTGAGAATCTGCTGAATATTCCTGCGATAATCCGTAATGATCAGGATATTGGCGGAGACGAAGTCGATGACCGTGGCACCCTCGGTGATAAACGGCTGAACCATGGTCAGCACGTCCGAGGACGGCAGGTAGTGAAGGGGAATGATATAGGTGAAGACTCCTTCTTCCTGCTCGATCTGGGCTGCGGCCTCGGACTGGCCCACGGTAAGCACAGTGGGCCCCGGACTGTCGGGCTCCTGCTTACTCTCTTCCTGGGGATTTTGAGGGGTCAAGGACGGTTCGGTGATGGCTGGCTTCAGAGCTGCCCCTTGGGGTCCCAGTTCTGAGCTCTCGGAGGTCTCAGCCTCCTGGCCAGTCTTCTGCTGCGGGCTTGCTTCTTCGGTTTCCTCTTGCTGAGACTCTTTGCCTGCCGGCTTGTTTTCCTGGGATGCCGCAGGTTCCCTGCTCTGCTTGCCACGCTGGGTTGGCGGCACCAGAATCCGATGGGGAATCTTCGGACTCTTCGGAATGGGAAGAACCACGTACAGGCCCTCTTGTCGGACGACCGCGTGTCCGTTCATCTTGAGAACCTGCTCCATGACGCCAAACAGCTTATCTCTCGGAATCTCACCCACGGTAAAGAGATTGACCGACCCAGAGACCTGAGGATCGATGACATAGGAGTGGCCAAGTTCGGTCATGATGGCGTTGACCACCCGATCGATCGGCGCTTCTGTAAAGGAAAGACTTACTCCGGTACCGCCGGCCGCTTTAGCCTTATCTGCGCCTGGTCTTGGCGCTGCCTGCTGGGCTTTTGGAGCCCTGCCGACGACGGGGCTCGCGGCTGGAGGCGTGGCGGCCGGAGTGGCCGGAGCACTGGTGTGAACCGTGGGGGCACCATTCTCTCCGCTGGAGGCCTTCTTTACTCTCTCCTTATAGAGCTCCTCCAGCTGAACTCGCCGCTGCTCCATCATTTCCGCTTCGTGATTCACACTCGGAGGATTGGGAACCCCGACATTACCGGGAAGTTGATCGGGATCAGCTACGCCCGAGCCTTGCTGTTTCGTAGTCGTCGCCCGTTGGAAAAGGGCAAGCGCAGGAGAGGCCATCCCGGTTTGCGTCAGTATCGCTAGAATTATGAACGTTGAGAACCACATCATTTTGATTCAGTCACTATCGAGTTGAAAGGTTTGGAGATTGTCCAGATTCGCATTTCGTTTTCCTCAGCAGCACTGCCCTCCGTCACAGACGCGAAAAGGCACTTCCGGACTACTAGCGGCGTCCCTGCGACGATTGGCCCCGGCCTCCAGGAACGCCAAGGTTGCCCGGCAAACCTCTTCCCTGCCCTCCGAATCCGGATCGTCCTCTTCCCGCGCCGAGTCCACCCCGACCACCGAGCCCACCTCGTCCACCCTGGCCGAGTCCACCTCGGCCACCTCGGCCGCCGAGTCCACCTCGGCCGCCCTGGCCGACGCCTGCCTGGCGCCCTGCGCCGGCTCGGCCAGCTGAACTGGCCTGGGTCCCGGAAGAACCTGCCGAGCCAACTTCAAGCCCCCGCTCCTTTTCCTTCGCAGCCGAGGCGCTGGTCGTCTCCACCGCAGCAGGCGCGGCGCCGACCGTGATGACGGTAACCGCAGCCCCTTTATACGCCGTGGCTGCCTGCTGAGGCGCTCCCTTGCTATCGAAGATATCGATAAGCACTTCCTCGTCACGCCAGGTCAATAGGACCGTCGTGTCGGTGATTTCGCTGACCTTGTAACCTTGAACCTCATCTCCAACTGCGACAGACCGGCTTTTCCCCTGGCTCTTTTTTCCCTCGTAGACCGTAAGAAAAGCGCGTCTTTCCCCTTTCATCATCGATATCCCGGTCAGGGCGGGCTTCATCGGAAGAGCGGGGGCCTTCTCCTCCTCCGGCTCGACCTCCGCCGCCGCCTCGGGACCTCGCTGGGGCGTGAAAAGATTCTTCTCGGCAATGATCAGAAATTCTGGAAAGGGCCTGGGACCCTCCTCCAGGGCGACCCCAACATTGGCCGGCCCCTCTTGACTGGGCTCGAGCTGACTGACAAGCCGCTCGACGCTATTCGTTTCTTCGAACGCCTCCCAGCCTGAGATCAGTCGCTCTGCGAGAACCGCAGTCCCAACCACCATCAACAGATTCAGTACCAGAATTCCCTGTTTCATTCTTGACTCTTCCTGTACTGATGCCCTACTTCGAATAAAGTCGAATCAGGCCTGACACATTCATTCGAGGTTGAAGACGGATTTCCTTCTTCACCCTCAAGCCGGCCAAATAGAAATCCTCCACCAGCAGGAACTTGGGATAGCTGGAAAGGGCGTGGACGAAACTGACGAGTTGGTCCATGGAGGCCTGCAGATTGAGCTGCAGCGTAATCTTGGAATAGCGTTCTCCGAGCTTACGCTCCTGCAAAGGATTGCTCCGCGCAATGGTAACCCCTTGCTCGGACGCGAGATTCCGAATAGTCAGCTCCAACTCACTGGTGGCCTTGCTCGAATTGGGTGAATCCAAAAGCATGCCGCTGTGATCTTCCAGAGCACGGTCCAATGTATCAAGACGCTCAAGGTAGAGGCCCCTTTGCTGGATCAGCTGAATCGAACGCTGCAGGAGATCTGCCTTCACATCCAGCTGGGTCTCGACGTCCGCCTGTGCATCAGTAAAAGGCTGAACCAGGTAAAAGAACACCAAGACCAGTATTACGATAGGACCACCTACTGACAAAACTCGCTTTTCCCGGAATGAAAGTTTCCTCATTCGCCCCTCTGTTTGACAGTGGCCTCAAAGTTGAACTTCTCTCGATCGCCCATACTGCGATCCGGGGTAATGTAACGAGATTCCACGCCCTCCAGATATTCCGAATCCAAGAGTATCGGAAGCAGTGCTGATGCGGACGATGA
Organism: Acidobacteriota bacterium; assembly: GCA_965218775.1. GTDB lineage: Bacteria > Acidobacteriota > UBA6911 > RPQK01 > JAJDTT01 > CAUZIZ01. The sequence continues at coordinate 336,832 of CBDCLS010000006.1, forward strand.
ATATCCCATCATATTCACCCTTTCCCCCTGCAGATTCAGATTCTGCAGAAAAGTGTTATCAGGGATCTTCTCGGTCAATTCCTTCAACACCGATAGGACCTTTTGCCGACCCATCATCAGACCCCGTATCTCTTCCAAGTCTTTTTCCTGCTGCTGGACCTGTTCGCGAAGCTTCATGACGCCGTCGACCCGAGGCTGCAGCGATGCGATCTGTGTCTCGATCTGGCCAAGGAGCCGGCTCTGTTGTATGTAGCCTCGAGCAACCATTGCCACGGTGATCACGAAGAGAAGGCCCACCATTACGAATGTCGGGACCAGATTGGGTCGGTCTCTGACGATTCGCTTGTCCGGAGGGATCAGATTGGATCGAGCAATGGACTTGTTGCTGACCCCCGAGATAGCCAGACCAGCCACTGGAATCCAGTCTTCCAGGGCCTCTCCGGCAAGATCCTTTCCGGTCAATTGTAATTTTCGACGCAAGAGCTCGCAGTCCCCAGAGAGAGACTGAAACTCCTTGAGATACCCTTGAGCCAGCCGGCCCGTGAGGTATAACTTCGACAGGTCCTGGCCCATGGGGTCCACATGGGAAAGAAAGGCATCGAGGTGTTGGCGAATCCTCAGAATCCCCAGTTCCTCAACCTCCTCCGACAAGATCTTATGAGAAAGGAACTTGCTGGAGCTGCTGATGAACAGCATCTCCAGAGATCCCGGGTTCAAGGCCAGGACGAGACAGGGTACTTTCTTGGGAAACCCGTCTGCGTGGGCCAGAAAGACCTGATGATAGGCAAGGCTTGCGAGTCGCACTGCCGCGGGGTAGAGGTCGGCCTGACGAAGCACATGCAAATAGTCATCGAGGATGATGCGAGGCACCAGAGTGACCTGGAGAAGAAGTTTCTTTTTCTCCTCGTCACGGTCTAGAACCACATGGTCAACGTACGACTGTTCCTCTTCCGTCGGTTCGAAGCGCTCTACCTGAAACCGAACCACCTGCTCCAGGTTCTCTTCGACATCCAGGGGCAATTCAATCCAGCGCACCACTGCCTGCTCGCGCGGAATACCCAGAATGACGCGTTCTCTGACAGATCCATTGCTCTTCAGAAAGCCACGGACAGCGCTCTGAAGCTCTGCGGGTGAAAGATCTCGGAAATTCTCGATCACGCCGTGCTCCAGCAAGGAAAACTCCCTGATCCCCTTCTTCACGTTGAGTAGAATCAGGTTGCTATCGCGGAACTCGACCCCGAGGGCTGAACCTAGTGCAAACATCTTCTTTTAAGCAATTGAGCGTCCATTCCAGTTTTCAACATCACGACTGCCTCCTGCTGAGGGGGCCGTATCTGGCGACTCTATCCGCCGTGGGCTTGGGACCCACAGCCAACTTCCAGCCAGAGAGTCGTAACAACCTCATAGTTCGAAGTTCATTTCGTTCCAGTAGAGTACTCCGTAACCTTTATACCCCGTACCCACCCGCACCACCGCCCGGATCCGGCTCACGATTTCGGAGTCCCGGATACGTCCGGTACTAATCAAAGTATACACGCTTGATCGCAGCGTAGAGAGATAGCTGGTGGCGTCCGTAGGGAGGCCCGGGAGTATTTCCATGATTTGAGTGACGTCTCCAATGGGCATCTGTTCACGCAAGGCGGCGAGTTGCAAGGCATCCTCGTACTCCAGTCCTGGTATCGCTGCCAGCACCGGCAGCGGAGCCGAGTTTACGTTGATCCGATTCACCTTCGTGAAAACTGTGAAGTAATTCTGCAATCCGTAAAACTCGACCCTCTCCCCACTCGAGGTCAGGCCTTTGCGTCCGTAATAGATCTCCGGTGTAATCCCGCGGACGAGCATCAGTTCCTCGGGCACGTCGAAGGGTCCGTTCTTGGCCCAGTAAGGCTCAGGTAGAGATTGGTACCAGTCGCTCTCCGCTCCGTTGTCATGGTAGAACTCATCTGGATCGCGCCAGTCTTCGATCGAATCTGTGATGATGTCAGCCTCTGGCCCTTCCACGCCCACGGTAATCAGGAGGTTATAGATCAAATGGGAGGGCGCACCGTTCAGACTGATCTTTCCCGTCTCGTCGATGACCTCCACTTCGGCGTTGTGTCCCTCCAGTTCCAGATTGACCGTCCCGGTCAGTACCTGAGGAATCGACTCGAGTCCTCCTTCGATGAGCTGCTGAGTCTGGGCGAAGGCCAGCTGGGATTCCAGGATCTTGTAAACGGCGTACTCGATTCCGGCACGGGCCAGATAGAAGCATTGCTTCTGGGTCACGACATTCCTGGCGGCCTCAACCTCAGTCCGAATGGAAGCCGAGAAGCTGAGAGCAAGCAAGCTCATCGCCAGCATCACCCATAAAACCACAAGGAGGACGGCCCCCCGATGGTTGGTGCCAGCTTTTTGCCCCCAACCAAGGCAAACCTCAGCCTCCATCAGAGCTAATTCGTCACTGGGCTCCGTGGTAGGTCCTGACATGGCCTTGCTTGCCCGGAACGGGCTTCTAGTTGGTTCGTCCAAGTAGATTCCTGACACCGGACTGAATCCGGCCTCCAAAGAAGCTTGCGTTTACGATAGCCAAGACCTCACCCTTGTCGTAGAGGATTCGAATCGCCGTGGGAACGGCTCTGCGCTCATCTCCGAACCATTCACTGTACCAATCAAAGGTCTGTGTCTCCGGGTCATAGCCGTAGTATTCGAACTCGATCTGTGAGATGCCTTCGATCAAGGGAAGGGGCTTGCCCCTGGGAATCTGCACCATCTGGACGAAGCTGTCGAGACCGACAAATGAAGCCTCCATTGAACCCAGATAGTAATCACCATACTCGTCTTGAGAGGGTCCATACCGAACTACGGTAAGCCCGGGTTTGTCGAAATCGATCAGAGGCGTCACCGTGATGAAGGTGACGGAATCGGGCGATCCATAGAACAAGGGAGCGAAGGCTCGAGTAGGATCCGCCCCTTCTAGCAACTCAGACTCTGGTCCTGCCTTATTGAAGGAAGCCACCGGCCGCAAGGGAAACAAGGAGCCAACCTGGCGCCTGATCTGCCCTTTCAAGATCCTCCGGGACGCTTCACGCTCCATCTCGACCTGACTCTTCAGATAGCTATTCATTGCAAGTCGGAACGATGAGAAGACTATTCCTGCCATGAGTCCCATAATTGTGAGCGCGATCACCAATTCCAGCAGCGTGAATCCATTTTTCCCAGTCGCCGGGTATCGCCGGCCGCTTCGCATCGGACTGGCAGCCCCGACTGGGATCGAGAACGCTGGCGGCTTGGTTCCACCAGGACTCTCTGATGCTGCCGATCTGTAGGCTGCCCCGAGAATCTTCACGGTTATCTCCCTAGAAGCTGCTGAAGTGGGTCACCGGCGACGCCCTCGGCCAACTCATCCGGCACCAGTTTTAGACAATTCGTCAGATAGCGCTTCCCATGCCGATCATTCTTGAAGTGAATCTCGACGTGGACCTTCATCAAAGTCACTTTCGGTTTCGCTACTTCCAGCAGCAGGTCGTCCTCTACTGCCGGCCCCCAGTAGTCGACAACCGCGCTATAACTAAACTCCTCATCCAGGTCTCCTCCGAGTTCGACCGGCTCTCGGAGTTCTTCATCACTCAGGATCTCGCTCATCACGTTTTCGGCGTGCTCCATGGCTTGATGCGCCAGATCGATACGCCGAATATTCTTCAGCCCGCCCGAGAAGATCTGCATGGCCACCGCCACTGCGACTCCCAGGACCGAAACCGCGACGATGATTTCCAGAAGAGTGAACCCCCGAGCCTTCAACGCCACTCCATCCCTTCATCCAGTTCGCGGGCGACCCGGCCAAGCCCGGTAATCGGATTGACCATCACGTACAACTTCTTGCCCTGCTTGTTAGCGATGAGGAAATTTCCTCCCGAACTCCTACCGTTCGGATAGAAGCTGACCTTTAACGGAAAGGACTGGCTGGGCGGAATCTCGACCAAGGTCCCTTTTGCGAAGGGATAGCGCCCAATCTCCTCCTCGTAGTCGTTGGTGAAGACATAGTAGGGCGGAGCTTGAGAAGGTTGATGGAGAATGATACGGAAGACCCTCTGGGTGCCGATGGCATCAGATCGTGCCCGCTTCATCCGAGTCACCAGATCCCGGCTTGAGGTTTCCAGCTCCAACCCTTGCAAGCCGCTCGTAAAGGAAGGAAGAATCACGGCTGCGGACGCCGCTACCAGAATCAAGACGACAATCAGTTCGAGGAGAGTAAAACCCGAACTTAGTACCCTGGAACGTAAATACGCATACGTTTGCAGATGGGGCTTGCGAGGCGAGATCAAGGCAGGAGGAGGAAGACGATGCTTGACCATCTTCGACGACGACCAACGCAGAGATCGTCCGCGACCCCCAACTGCCCTACGGGTGGCGACGGGACAGGCCGATTTCTTTGTCGCTCCTCCTGCACTATGGAAAGACATGGCGTTCGTCGTCGCTTCGCGAACTCGACCCGTCGCGCTCGCCACAAACGTATGCGTATTTACGCTCCAGGGTACTTAGGCGGGAATCACCAGGAAGAGACGTCGGCATTATCGTCTTCGCCACCTTGGGTTCCGTCGGCCCCCCAACTCCAAAGGTCGAAATCGCCATACTGACCCGGAGCCCGGTATTGGTATTCACGTCCCCATGGATCCTTGGGAAGGGTCCTCTTGTCCAGATAGGGACCACTCCAGTTCTGTACTCCGGCAGTCTCAATAAGCCCCTGCAAGCCCTCGTTAGTGGTCGGATACCGACCTACGTCGAATCGAAAAAGCCCAAGAGCTCCTTCCAACTGGTCAATCTGGAGTTTTGCGATCTCGCTTTTTCCCTTCCCCAATCGATCCATGACTCTTGGCCCGACTACGGTGGCCAGGAGTCCCAGTATGACCAGGACCACAATGAGCTCGATTAGAGAAAACCCTCTTTCGACCTCAGCGCGTCTTTTCCTCTCTTCTACTTTCATGACTCTCCCCTAATCCTCTATTCCATGTCGACAGTCCGGGCTAGCCCGGACTCAAAAACGACAACGCTACAACGGCACATCATTGATGCTAAAGATTGAGTAAAGCATCGAAACCACCATGGTCCCGATCACCAGCCCCATGGCCAGAATGATGAGCGGTTCGAACATAGCAACCAGTCGCTTCACGGCCGTGCGGAGTTCCCGATCGTACGTATCTGCAACCTGAAGCAGCATCACATCCAAGCGCCCCGTCTCTTCACCTACCGCTAAAAGGTGTAGAGCAAAATCGGGGAAGATTTCGGCCTCACGAATAGGCCGGGTTAGCCCATCGCCCTTCTTGACTCCCGACTTGATGGGTTCCATGGCCGAGGCGATAGCCTGATTCCCCACGACTTCCTTCACAATATTGATGGACTGTATCAATGGGACCGCGCTCTTGAGCAATGTTCCCAGCGTGCGGCTGAATCGGCTCACTTCCATCCTCTGCACCACACTGCCCAGAATCGGTAACTTCAGAAGAGTCCGGTCAAAACGTAACCTTCCGGCGTCAGTGGTTAGATAACGGCGCCAACCGAACCATCCAGCGATACCACTCAGGAGGATCAACCACCAATAGCCCGCAAAGATCCCGCTGGCTGCCAACATCACCTTCATCGGAAGCGGAATCGGAGCCCCCGCATTCTCGAAGATAACGGCGAACTTGGGGATCACGAAGGTAATCATTACGATGATCGAAGCGGCTCCGACCAGGCCCAGAATGCAAGGATAGATGAGCGAGGAAACGATATAGTCTCTCAGCTCCTCCGAGTTCTCCAGATACTCAAGCAGGCGTTCCAGGATTTCATCCAGAGCACCTCCCGCTTCGCCCGCCTTGATCATGTTGACAAAGATCTTCGGGAAAACGTGCGGATAGACGCTCATGGCCTCGGAGAGAGATTTACCCCCTTTGATCTCCTTCAAGAGGTCCTGAACGATCTCTCTCAGGTAGGCGTTCTCCGTCAAGTCGGACAGGATAGCCAGGCTTCGGTCCAGGGGCAGGCCTGCCTTTGTCAGGGTGGACAACTCTTGCGTAAAAACCAGGAGATCTTTCTGGGAGACCTTCTTGCGCTGCCAAGGAAGCGTGATCTCTCGGCCCAGCAATGCGGACGAGTCCGGCGAGACCAGCTTGATCGGAAACTGGCCTTGCTCCCCCAGACGGGCAGCTGCGGTCCGCTCATCGGCCGCCTCCAGAGTTCCCTCTATAATCTTTCCGTCGGCGGTGACTGCTTTGTATTCGAAGAAGGCCATGGCGACGAGTGCGCTAAGATTGAGGCCAGACAAGTGGCCGAGTCGGTTCTCTCAGAATACCCTACAAGTCCTGCGTCACGCGCAAGACCTCTGAGACGGTAGTGACCCCCTGCTGGATCTTCTGAAAACCATCCTGGCGTAGGGTGATCATACCATTTTCGACAGCGGCCCTCCGAACCTGGGTCGCATCAGCATTGGTGATGGTCAGGCGACGAATCGACTCATCCATCGACATGAATTCAAAAATACCGAGCCGACCTCGGTAGCCGGTATTGTCACACTCCTTGCATCCTCTGCCTCGAAAGACCTGATCCGGTTCGCCCAACTCTGCTCCGAGATGCCCCAATGAACCAGGCTCGAACGGCTGCGATTCCTTACACTCCGGGCAGATGACCCTTATCAGGCGCTGCGCCAAAATCCCCAGGATGGAAGATGCCAGCAGATAGTCTTCTGCGCCCATGTCTACCAATCGAGCAATAGCGCTGGGAGCATCGTTCGTATGCAGCGTGCTGAACACGAGGTGTCCCGTCAAGGCTGCTCGGATGGCAATTTCCGCCGTCTCGAGATCGCGAATCTCACCCACCATGATCACATCTGGATCCTGGCGGACGATCGACCGCAAACCGGCGGCGAACGTCAAACCTATCTGCGGATTGACGTGGATCTGGTTGATTCCCGTAATCTGGTACTCGACCGGATCCTCGATCGTGATGATCTTCTTATCGGGAAGATTGATCTTGTTCAGCGCCCCATAAAGCGTCGTCGTCTTTCCGCTGCCGGTAGGCCCGGTAACCAGGATGATCCCGTAGGGACGCTTGATGAGATCTTCGAACTGGTTGAACATGGTCTCAGCGAAACCAAGCTTCTCCAAGTCGTAGATCTGGGTGTTGCTCTTGTCCAGAATACGCATGACCACGCTCTCGCCATACATTGTCGGCAACGTGGAAACACGCAGGTCGATATCCTTGCCCAAGACCCGCATCTTGATGCGCCCGTCCTGCGGAATCCGCCGCTCGGCGATGTTCAGCTTGGCCATGATCTTGATCCGGGAGATGGTAGCGGCCTTCAGTCGCTTGGGCGGCGATTCGACATCGTAAAGAACGCCATCGATACGGTAACGCACCTTCAGCTCTCGTTCGAAGGGCTCGATATGAATATCGGAGGCACGCGATTCTATGGCACGCGAGATGATCAGGTTGACCAGCCGAATCACGGGCGCTTCCGAGGCCAGATCCTTCAGGTGCTCAACATCGTCACTTTCTTCACCTGACCCGTCCAGTTCACCGTCATCATAACCCTCAACGATCCGGCCCAAAGTGGATGCCTGGTTTCCGTAGAATTTCTCGATGAGGTCCAGAATCTCACTCTCCGGGGCCAACACGACATCCACCTTTTGGTACTGCGTGTAGAGACGAATCGCGTCCATCGTCCCCTGGTCGAGTGGATCCGCCATCGCAATTCGCAGGTCGCCGTTTTCAACCCCAATCGGCGCAAATTTCCATTCCCGCATGAATTTTACGGAGAACGCATTCTCCACGATCGGAACGGTGGAAAAATCTTCGGCGGTAACGTAGGGCATGTCCAGGTGGTTGCTCAGTTGTTTGACCAGATCCGTTTCCGAGATGGCCCCGAGATCGATCAGGAGCTTTCCCAACCTCTCGCGAGACTGTTTCTGCAGACCCAATGCAGTCGTCAACTCCTCCTGGGAGATGACACCGTTCTCCATCAACTCCTCACCTAACAGTCTCTTGACCTTCAGATCCGCCGCTTTGATCATGGCGCCCCTTCAGCTCGCGACCGCGCGGGCAGCTCACACTGCGCAACCGCCAAACTTGGCCTCCTAGTACCCTGTGACACAGGGTACTAGTACTCCGCGATATGCACGCGTCCCTTGAAGCTTTCGGGTGAAATCTTCTTCATGGCCACCAGATCGACATCATCTTTGGTAGCCGTTAGGACCAGAACCTTGCTGCTCTTCATTTCATCCAGCACGCTGCGATCCTTTATGTAAGCAGTAATGGAGATGTGATCGTGTCCTCCCAATTGCTTGATCGTGCTGCCATAGTCCTGCAGAGTCTGGATCATGGATTCCTTCACGACACCCAGCTGCTCCCCTACCCGGGAGGAAGCTCTTCCGGACTTGTCCGCTGCACTCGTATTGCCCGTCGCCCCTCGCAGTCGGCGCGGGTCGATGTCTCCAAAGGGAGTCCTTATCTTCGTCCGGCCCAGGGTGATCTGAAAGGTGAAGATTACCCCGTAACCCTGATGGTAAGCTCCCCTGGGTTCAGCGGTAATTGCAAACGGATCGGTAAAGCCTTGCTTGAGCACCCCACGAACGATGCTCTCGAAAATCTGAGTATCTCTCTTGAGTAGGTCCAGTCTCAGATTCTGCTGAGCCAGTCCCGTCCCTGCGGACAGGAGACACACCAGGACAACCCAGCCAATATACCACATAGCTTTCCTCCTCAACGGAGCACCAGGGACCTCAGGTATCGATTCTCCTCCTGATTCACGACACTTTGCCGCTCAAGCTCCTGGAGAAAAAAATCGGACACCAGTGCGAGGTCTTGCCTTCTTGCCTGCTCCAGATCATCTTGCATCTGAAGCAGCATGGCTCCAATCATTGTTTGATCCTCGGTGTGGCGCACCACGGCCAGATCGTGAAGCATCACCCCCAGCTCCTGTTCCGTCACCCCCAGCTGGGCGCGCTCCCACCAGCCCAGATTCTGAGCAATGGACAGGACTCCCAGGGCAATCAGAAACCCGGCCGCAACCTTCGGCAGCATCGTCCACCACCACCTAGGCCCGGACCGGGTCGAAAAGGCAGCTGGAACAATCCGCGTCCCCTCTGCCGGAACTTCATCGTTCCCACTCCATTGAGCCAACACTTCACGTGTTTCAACCAACTCCCTATATTCCTGCTTGCACTCAGCACATTCCTGAAGATGCTGAAAAAAGGCAAAGGACTGATCCGGGCCCAATTCTTCACCATAGAGAAAATCAATCATTCTCTCTCGACTGGATTCACAGTTCATAGGTCCTTCTCCATTAGCTTCCGGAGCGTCTTCAATCCCAGATACATACGTGACTTCACGGTTGATAGGGGGACGTCCAGAGTGTCGGCGATCTCGTGGAACTTCAATCCCTGATACTCCTTCATCAGGATCACCGTCTTCTGATCCTCGGGCAACCTCGCAAACGCTTCCTTCAAGATCTCAACCGCCTCTTTCTGCGATAAGACCTCTTCTGGAGTGACCGTGTCCAGGTCTGCTCCAGGAGACTCCAAATACGTCTCCAAAGGGGTAGGGGTGAAGCCACGCTGGCGCCGGAAACGCATACGGCACTCGTTGAGTGCGATCTTGTACAGCCAGGGCTTGAAACGCTCTGGATCCGACAAGCGGCCCAGGTTCTGATATGCCTTGGCGAAGGTCTCCTGGGTCAGATCCTTGGCTTCCTCCCGGTTTCCGACGTAGCGGCAGATGAACCCATAGATCTTCAACTCCCATCGCGCCACCAACTGCCCAAAACAGCTGCCATCTCCATTCAGGGCAAGACGCAACAGGTACTCGTCGCTGTGTTCCATACCGCCCGCTGCCTTATGAGGATGCAACAACCTTCCGAAAAGTCGAACTACCGTGCAAGAACCTTTAAAGAGCGTTGGCCCTCCGAGCCGACAGAACCGGGGTCAGTTGGACGTTCGGCACCGCCGCTTGAATGAGATCACAAGCCTCGGCTCTAATGATAGTAGGGACAAGTGCGAGAAAAATGCGGGTTAACTGCTTCCCTCAGAGGCGTCCCGGAAGAAGCGCAGTGGATCCAGGGGCTGGTTGTTCAAGCGCACTTCATAGTGCAAGTGGGGTCCCGTGGCGCGTCCCGAGGAACCCACATATCCAATGATGTCCCCCTTCTTCACATGCTGCCCCACCTTCACCTTTACCGTTGCCAGGTGTCCATAACGGGTAGCGATGCCGAAAGGGTGCCTCAGCGTCACCAGCCTGCCATAGCCGAGTTTTCGACCCGCAAAGGTCACTCGTCCACCTGCAGTTGCCACCACCTTGTTGCCGTAGGGGGCGGCGATGTCGACGCCGGGATGCAGATCTCTCTTCCCATTGAACGGATCCGAGCGATAGCCAAACCGGTCTGAAGGATAGCCGCGAACCGGCATGATCGTTGGAATGGCTGCCAGAAGGAGGCTACGGGTGGTGTAGATCTCGTGAAGTCTCCTCAGCTCGGTAGCCAGCGTAAACCGTCTACGATCGAGGGACTTGAAACGCTTCAGAAGCTCTCGATGGCTCAAGCTGTAGAGGGGATTCGAGGACTTGGAGGGCCCACCAACTCCCGCCAAAGCGTCTTCATCCGCCCCGGTCAGGAACTTCACCTTCGTCGCCGTCACCTCCAGTAGGGAGATCTTCTCACTCAAACGCTCTGAGGCCACGCGAAGGCTTGCGTTCTCCCAGCGTACACGGTCTACCTCACTCTTGAGGTCGCTGAAATCTCCGGTCTTCTTCCACATGTGATAGTAGTGAAGTCCGGAGAGACTGAATGAGGTCAACATGATCAGCACAAGCAGGCCTGAAGCGACAAGTAGTCTTGAGGAAACTACGTACTTGCGAGCTCCTGCTAAGGCCGACCGCGATAGAATTATCGTAAGGTCTGTTCGAGTCATATAGCCAACGTCTCTGGGTGCCAACTAGCTTGCCAAAACCCTGAAGCGGTTCAGTATAGAAAGTCGAATTTGGGGTGTCAAGGAAATCTACCTTTTGACCTTTTGGGGGAGGGTGGTGGAGGCGGTGGGAATCGAACCCACGTCCGAAAGCCTTCAACAGCAGAATCTACATGCTTGTCCAGTTTCAAAAATCTGTCCGGTAGAAGACTGGAACTGGCAAACGAAACTACCGAACGTCCTTCATCAAGTTCTCAATGCTTCTCCGAGGGAAGGGAAAAGAACTGAAAAGCCCGCTAAAGTGACGCCTCGACTACCCCGCGGGCTGGACAGCTTGGGCGGCTACGCTTTTACGCAGCTAGCGCTAACGGTTCGTTGGCACTTATTGTTTTTTTGCCACTTTTTTACGAGGTGGTGGCACCTCGACATGCATCTACCGTATCAACTACTTCCGTCGAAGCCAGTCGCCCCCCTTTCGTATACTCATTAAGAATACCGAAACCTCACCCTGGTTGCAAAGAATCGGAAGCAGGCGTTGCGCCCTTCACGGCCATGCACTGATAGCCCAGTGTAAACTCCTGCTTCGCATCCAGCCGATCGAGGTAGTAGCAGACCACGGGTAGGCAAAAACAAAACATCCCCAGACTCAAAACTTCAAAGGGAAAGAGCAGCACCCGAAGCAACCCCGACCGACCGGCGAAGAGCACCTTCGGGATGTACGTCAGCCGATGCCCCAGATAATGGAAATACCCACCCTGGGGCTCAATTGTTGGATCTCGGAAACCGGCTTCCACGAAGAGGAGTCGAAGGGCATCCCGAGTAAAGCGGAAATAGTCATGAGGGGATTGGTGCTCATGCCAGCCCTGAGGGGCGGTCAGATACAGGGTTCCTCCGGGTTTCATAACGCGGTGGATCTCGCCAAGAACCCTGGAAGGAGACACGACGTGCTCGAGCACTTGGATGTTCAACACGATGTCTACGGTTTCTGAAGCCAGGGGGATGGCCGAAAGATCGCCCAGCAAGCCCACTTTCGAATAGTCCCAGCTAGGATCTCCCACACCCAAATCCAGCGCGACGTAAAAGTGACTCCGAAAGCTCGCTGCAAAGCGACTCTCTCCCGAACCCGCATCCAGGACCACCGAACACGCCCGCCCTTTGGAGGCCGACTCGACGAAGCTGCGAATCGAGTACTCAAGAGGATTGATTCTTCGCTTCAGGAACTCCGGAAGTCGCTCGTAGACTGTGAAGTAGAAACCAACCCTTTCCGCCAAGGGCTACATGTTATCATCTAGCTTGAATTTCGCATTTCGGGACTATCATCAGAAATGAAGCATCTGATTTCGCCGTTGCTGCTGCTTTGGCTTACCACCCCCGTTACCACCCCCGGAATCGCACAGAATGTCCTCCTTTTTACCATTGACTCTTGTCGAGCCGATCGTTTTGGTTGCTATGGCCATACCGAGAAGACCACTCCCAACATCGATGCCTGGGCCCAGACGGGCACGGTATTCAAGAACGCCTACAGCACCGCCTCCTGGACCGCACCGGGACTGGCTTCCGTCCTGACCGGTCTCTATCCGCCAACCCATGGGATCAACAATCGCGACCACATGGGTTCCAAGGATCTGCCCACCCTGATCAAGATCTTCAAGAAGAGGGGCCATCGGATTCCGAATCTGAACTTCTTTACGTTTGCCCCCTACTATCAGAATTTCGGCCTGGGAAAGATCGAACGTCAGTACTTCGGCGCCAGCGATGGGGAGGAGCTGATCAATTGGTTGGAAAAAAACACCGGAGAATCGCATTCCGAGCCCTTCTTTCTCTGGTATCACAACGTGATGATCCATCAGCCCTACAATCCAGCCGACGGAGATCTGCCCGCGCCCAGAGCCGAGCTCTACCAGAGTCCTGGAATCAAGGCGGCAATGACCGGGGCCATCGTACCTCTGGGATCGACCCACTTCACCGAATCGGACCGTCCTATCCTGGACGCGTTGTACGATGCCGAAATTCGCCGGGTCGACCGACTCTTCGCCCAAGCACTTGAGATCCTCAAGCGCAGAAATCTCTTGGACAAGACATTGATCGTGCTCACGGCAGATCACGGGGAGGAGATCCTGGACCACGGCTTCATTGGTCACGCCTCGACTTCCCTTCAAGCCAAGCTGTATGAGGAGTTCATTCGTATTCCTCTGATCATGAGCTGGCCGGGAAAGGTTCCAAGCGGGAAAGTGGTTTCCCACCTCGCCAGCCAGATCGATATCTTGCCCACGATCCTCAAATTACAGGAGATCGAGATCCCCAGTCATATCCAGGGCCGGGACCTGATGCAGATCGATCAAGATCGCGCCCTGTTCTTCGAGTCCGTAATCGCAGGAAATCAGACCACCAGGGAACGGGAACATCTGTGGGTCAGGGCGATTCGGAAGGGGCGTTACAAGTACATCTCGGACGGCCAGCTCCTCGATTTGAGTCAGGATCCCCAGGAGCAGCAGAACCTTGCTGAGAAGGAGCCTGAGAGGGCAAAGAAGCTTGGCTCCGAGCTGAAGCAATGGTTGAGTGATATGACGGCGGTGCGAAGCCAGATCTTCAAAGGCGAGGCCCAGGTCTTTTCGGCCGCTCCTCCCACTGAGTGCGTCCAAGTGTGGTCTCCGCAGCACAAACAAACCCAGGACTACGACATTCACACCGGAGCGATACTCTTTGACTGGCGCGGAGACATGGAAACGACCTATCTGATCGAGTACGACATTGGCACCGGAGATCACGCCATCGCAGGAATCTACGAGATCCGAGGCAACCACCAACTGTTGGGTCCATTCAGCAGGGAACTCTGGAACAGTCTGAAGGCCTGGAATCCCTTTCGCTTCCGTGTCGCAGGTAAGACTGCAGAGCCATGTTGGAGCTCATGGGTGGAGTTCCAGTTCTAGAAACCCTGGAGTGCCACCTCGATTTGTTGGGTACCTGCTTCATTTGTTCTAATAAAGTTCATCCTCGCCCGTTAGAGAGGGAGCGACGAGTTCCCAAGTCAGAAAGCAAGGCTTGCCTGGCAGAACCCGGACCAAGGCAAGATTGGTGAGGCGGTCAGGAGAAGCAGAAAGGAATCCGGCTATGGCATCCCAAAGACGTTTTTGGCCCTTCGCTCTACTAGTTGTGCTGGCAGCAATGCCACCCTTTGGCACGTTTGCCGCAGAGGGTCCAGCGCTTACCGTGTATTCTTCTGCAGATCCAGCGGGCTTCAACCCACAACAGTTCGTTTCTCAACAACGAGCGGGGCGCAACCCCAACTTCGCCTGGCAGGTTCCAGGATTCGGGGTGGTCAAGGAGATTCGTGAGATGGTGCTGGAAAAGGGCAGCAACGCGCTCCGCTTCACCGATGTCGCCCAGTTCATTGATCCGACCACGGTGAGCTTCACCGATCTGACCGATCGGGACGGAACCTCGGTGCTGGAACAGAGCTTCGAGTTCGATCTGGTAAGCCCCACCAAGCTGCTCGAGAAATACGTGGGTCAGAGCATCGCTGTGATCGTATCTCGGGGTCAAGATTCTGAGCGTATTTCCGGAAAGCTCCTTTCCTTCAAGGAAGGGCAGCTCGTATTGGATACTCCTGGGGGCGTCAGGATCGCACGTGCCTCAAATGAGCTTGAGCTTGGCGACCTCCCGGAAGGGCTTATCACGAAGCCGACCCTGCGTTGGCTCGTGAAAGCAGGAAAAGCAGGGACACACGAGGTTCGGACCACCTATCAGACCGGTGGGATGACCTGGCGCGCAGACTATAATCTGGTTGTAAACCAAGAGGATACGGCGGCTGATCTAGGCGCCTGGGTGTCCTTGATGAACCTCTCCGGGGCAAGTTTTCGGAATGCAAGACTGAAACTCATAGCGGGAGACGTACAGCGTATCGTCCCTCAGGGACGCCAGATGCAATACCGGCGACAGGTTGTTGGCATGGCCGTTTCAGAGGACGCCGGATTCGAGGAGAAGTCTTTCTTCGAGTACCACCTCTACACGCTCCCGCGCCGCACCGATATCCTGAACAACAGCACGCAGCAACTCGTGCTGTTCCCCACGGCGCGCAGTATCGGTATCGAAAAGGTCCTCCTCTACTACGGCCTTCCCCAGTCCGCAAACTGGGGCTTTACGCCCAACCCGCGAACCGATCGGGGTCTCGGTGCCACCTCCAACAAGAAGATCGACGTCTACCTGCGCTTTCAAAACAACGAAGCGAACGGACTCGGGGTTCCATTGCCAGCCGGCAAGGTGCGGGCCTACAAGCAAGACGACGCCGATGGAACGCTGGAGTTCGTCGGAGAGGACGTCATCGACCACACACCAAAGAACGAGAAGGTCCTCATCAAGCTGGGACAGGCCTTTGACGTGGTAGGTGAAAGAACCCAGACGAACTATTCCATGAACTCAGCCGGCAAGACGCTAACGGAGAGCTTCAAGATCGAGATCCGCAATCACAAGGAGATCGAGCAAAAGGTTATCGTCAAAGAGAATCTCTTCCGTTGGACCAGCTGGGAGATCATCAACAAGAGTCAGGATTTCGAAAAGATCGATGCGAGGACGATCCACTTCGAGCTTATCGTGCCCGCCTCGGGTAGCCAGACCGTGACCTACACCGTGCGCTACTCCTGGTGATTCCACACGTCGCGCGTCTCTCTTTGCCGGACAGTGCCGTCAGCCTTGAGAAACTGCCAACATTCGCCTGTTCGGTGTTCGGCGGTTTGTGATTCAGCCTCTTCTTTGCTCTGGAGAAGGGCAAGGAATTCCCCCAGCCGGGGACCGCACTGACGCGAAAAAAAGGAGACTCGGCTAGGAGAGGACCTCCTTCGCGATCCGGCTGATGGTTCCGCCGTCCGCGCGCCCTGAAAAACGAGCCACCATGGCCTTCATCACCGGCCCTATCGCACCCGGACCCGATAATCCTTCAGCCTCAACGAACCCCTGAATAGCAACCCTGAGCTCGGCTTCGCCGGCCTGGGCAGGCAAATAGGCAAGCAGGTACTCCGCTTCCCGCTCCTCCGCTTCAGCCAATTCAGCTCGGGATCCCTCTCGATACTGTTCGGCGGAATCCTTGCGCTGCTTGACCCCTTTGCGCACCAGCCGGAAGAAAGTCTCCTCGTCAACTTCCTCTCCACTCCGAATACGCTCGTTCTTGATCTCGCTCAGAAGCAGACGAAGGGTGGAGAGCTTCTCCTTTTCGCCACTTCGTAAGGCTTCCCTGACGTGTGATTCGATTTGCTCCTGCGGATTCATCTTGCAGCCTCTACAAACTATCCTACCGGGCTAGAAATTCCCTGTTCTCGAAGCCGGCTTCAAATCAGCCGAATAGGTAGGCCCTTCGGGCATTCGGTGATCGTATCTCTGATAATGAAGGGCCAGCACGTCCCTACCGAAATCGTTCTCGAAGTCGCGCCACACGGAATGGCTGTGGTTGCTCTGGTTCTGGGTATTGTCGTACTCAATGAGGAAGGATGGCGCCTGGATCCGATAGTAGTTTCCCTTTTCTTCGCGGTTGCCGGTCGTACGCGAACCGATCGGGACCGCCTTGGGCCTGGGACGATTCAACTTGCCTGCCCAGGCGAAAAAGAGTCGGTCCCGGGAGGTTTCCCGTGCCGACTTCATTCGCGCTGCAGCGACCGGAGCGGGGGTGTTGTTGGCATACTCGGCGATCAGGCCGAGCAGCATCGCGTATTGCCGGTCGTTCATCTTGGAAGCGGCCAGGCCCTGTGGATCTCCATCCATCCTGGCCCTGGTGTCAGCCATGGTGACGATGTCTTCTGGCGCTACCTCCTGGAAGATCGCCTGCTTGAGCTGCTCTGAGTCGAGCCCCTTGAGCAGTGCAAGGGCCATGTCCTCCTCTTTGGCCAGAACCCGAAGTCCCTTGTGTGGACCCTGAGCCACCTCGTGGGGATTCGCTCCGAAGAAGGTTGGGCTGGAAGACACCAGCTTTCCGTCCTTGATCGTGTAGTGGAGAGAGAGATGATGGCCTTCGACCCTCCAGCCCCAGGACCCTTCGAGTGAGGGCTTTCCGAAGATTGAAAAGTGGAACCCCTCGGGGTCGCGGTGGCCGGTGTGGTCGTCCTCGATGATCCGTATGATCTCCTCCAGGCTCATCACCTGAGCCGCCTTGTTGAAGCCTCTACCACTCAAACCAGAAGCTAGAAGAGCATTGGCCAGATGCTTCTGTCGTGGATCCATGTCTTTGAAGGTGACCCCATTGCGAACGTAGCCATAGGTACGAGTGAAGCCTCCTTCTGGAAAATAGTGCCAATCCATACGATGCTTGGCATCAAAATCAAAGAGCGTATACGACCTCTGGACCCGGTTGAGCGAGGTCATGAACACCTCAGCGGCCTCGAACATCAGGGTTTCGGTCTTGGACGTGTGATGGGCCGCCGTTAGCAGCAGGCCACAACACACCAATGCAACAACTCGAAAGCGGGCTACGTTCGCCATTCGGGACCTCCTATGCATCGGGAGAAACGATCGCCTCGATTCTAACCGAAAGCAGAATACGCGACTAGTACGCTTTGAACCCTTTTTCGAAAGGCACGGTCTTTTCACCAAGTGCTCCCTACTGCTCCCTTAGGAAAAGCGAAACAGTTGAGCCTGGAAAGCGTTTAAGGAATATATGATGATAAGGCTCGCGCCGCGGCCTCTGGATTCGAAACAAGTTGGCCGGAATCCAGCCCCATCCCACGAATAGGAGAAACTTCTATGTTGCCCAAGCCCTCTCGCATCACCTCAATAATCGTGCTTCTGTGGCTGACGGTTGGTCTCTGCGCCAGTTCATCGATCCTGGCCCAGCCCGCTGTCTCCACGGACTCCCTCCCACTGGATCCGGGACTAACCAAGGGCCAGCTCGACAACGGTCTGACCTATCTCATCCGCACCCATCGCAAGCCTGAGAATCGAGCCAAACTGTGGCTGGCTGTCAATGCTGGTTCGTTGCAGGAGGACGATGACCAGCTGGGCCTCGCGCACTTCCTGGAGCACATGGCCTTCAACGGAACCGAGCGCTTCAAGAAACAGGAGATTGTCGACTATCTGGAAGGTATTGGCATGCGTTTCGGACCTGATCTGAACGCCTACACTTCCTTTGATGAAACCGTCTACATGCTGGAAGTTCCTTCGGACGATCCGCAGATTCTAGAGAAGGCGTTCCTGATTCTCCACGAGTGGGCCCAGGGGGTATCCATGGACAAGGAAGAAGTCGAGAAGGAGCGGGGCGTGGTTCTCGAGGAAAGGCGACAGGGTCTGGGTGCGCGGGCTCGGATTCGAGACAAACAACTGCCGGTGATTCTACACGGGTCCCACTATGCGGACCGTCTCCCAATCGGAACCGAGGAGATCCTCAAGAGCGCTCCCCCAGAGACGATGCGTCGATTCTACAGGAATTGGTATCGTCCCGATCTGATGGCCATCATCGCGGTGGGAGACTTCGACAAAGCCAAAATTGAAGCTCAGATCAAAGAACGCTTTTCAGATTTGAAGGGGCCGGCCGCCCCGCCGGAGCGGATTCTGTATCCGGTTCCAGGACATGAGGAAACCCTGGTGGCGATCGCAACCGATCCCGAACTTCCGGTGACCGCCGTTTCAATCCTCAAGAAGCTCCCCAAGCTATCGCAGGGCAGCGCGGCTGACTACCGCGAGTACCTGCTGCATCAGCTGTATCACTCCATGCTCAATGCGCGCCTGGATGAACTACGACAAAAAGCAGATGCCCCCTTCAGATTCGCGGCATCCCAGTCTGACTATTCGAGCGTACGGACGGCCCATCTCCTGACCCGAGTCGTGATGGTCAAGCAGAACCAGGTCGATCGTGGCGTCAAGGCCTTGCTCACAGAGATCGAGCGGGTGGCACGAAGCGGGTTTCTGGACTCGGAGTTGGAGCGCGTCAAGAAGGAATTGCTTCGGTCTTATCAAAGTAGCGCCGCGGAAAAGGACAAGAAACCTTCCAGGGTCTATGCCTCCGAAATGCTGCGCCACTTCTTGCAGGGTGAAAGCGTGCCAGGCATCGAGTACGAGCTTCAGTTGTTGGAGCGCTTCCTGCCGACCATCTCGACCAACGATCTGAATACGCTGGCCCGGCAATGGAATCAGAAGGGCAGCCGAGTCATCACGGTCTCGGCTCCCGAGGGTGGCAAGGTCCCCAGCAAGGAAGACCTCCTGGCGCTGTTGGACCAGAGCCAGAGTCAGGAGGTCGCAGCCTACGTCGATAGCACCAGGGCCGAGCCTCTCGTCCCCACGGCCCCGACTTCTGGCAAGATCGTGGAGGAATCCACGATTCCCGAGATCGGCGTCACGCAGTGGAAGCTATCCAACGGAGCCAGAGTCCTGCTCAAGCCCACCGATTTCAAGAACGACGAGATCCTCCTGTCGGGCTTCAGCCCCGGCGGTCACTCGCTCGTCTCGGATGAGGACCTATGGTCGGCCCAGTTTGCTGATGCGGTGGTCGGGGCCGGCGGCGTCGGGCAGTTCAACGCCGTCGAGCTGAGAAAGGCACTCGCTGGGAAACTCGCCCGCGCCTCAGTTTCCATCTCCGAACTGGAGGAATCTGTGCGAGGAAGTGCTTCTCCCGAAGACGTCGAGGCGATGTTTCAACTGCTCTATCTCCGGTTCACCTCGCCACGCAAGGACTCCGAGGCCTTTGCCTCGTGGAAAGCCAATACCCAGGAGTGGATCCTGAACCGACTCAAGACCCCCGAAGCAGTCTTCAGAGACAAGCTACAAAAGGTCCTCACCCAGAAACATCCGCGCCGCCTTCCGCCCACCAAGGAGAACCTGGACCAGGTAGACCTGGATAAGGCCATGGAGATCTATCGCGATCGCTTTCGTGACGCCGGTGATTTCACTTTCGTGCTGGTTGGAAATCTGGATCTACAGCATCTCAAGCCACTCATCCTCAAGTACCTGGGAGGACTTCCCGGAAGTGACCGCCAGGAAAGCTGGCGTGACGTTCGAGTTGAGAGACCCACTGGCGTCACCAAGTTCGAGGTAAAAAAAGGACTCGAGCCCAAGAGCCAGGTCTATATTCGTTTCATGGGTGAGGGAGAATGGACCCGTCAGAATCAGCACGATCTGGCCTCCCTGTCCCAGGTACTGGGCATCCGGCTGCGCGAAGTGCTGCGGGAAGACATGGGGGGAACCTATGGCGTGCGGGTGGGCGGAGCGCTTAGCCGGAGGCCTCGAGAGACGTATTCATTTACCATTTCCTTTGGCTGTGGCCCCGAGAACGTCGACACCCTGACCAGCGCCCTGCTTTCAGAAATTGAAACCATCAAGAAGGAAGGTATCGGGGAGGACTACCTGGTAAAAGTCAGGGAAAGCCAAACTCGTAAGCGCGAAGTCGACCTCAAGAGTAACCGTTTCTGGAGCGGACAGTTGGCCGCCTACTCGCGCTACGACATGGACCCTCGGCTGATTCTGGACTACGAGACGCTGGTCACGAGCGTGAGTTCACCTCGGATTCAGGAGACCGCCAAGCGATATCTTCAGACCGATCGCTACGTTATCGGCGTCCTCTACCCCGAGAAGGCCACCGAGGACGCGCAGCACAAGGATGACACCCGAAGACTGGCCACCGATGGGATTTTCTAGGGACGTTCGTCCCCATTTCTCAGGGAAACAGCTTATCCACAACATGCGTCACTACTTCCCATGGGTTTCGATCCTGGACCAGGGCCGGGAACATTCCGGCGAGTAGGCCCCAGAGGAAGCTCCAGACAACGCTGACTCGAAAGAGCACTCCCCCTGGCGAGCTCCTGGCCACCGCCACCACCAGGAACGGCAAGATCGGAACCAGGTAGCGCCCAGCCAGGCCGGTGCCCGCCTGCCACTCTTCATAGAAGGCGTGTAGCAGGAAAAAAGCCATCAGTGGAATGTAGACGGAGAGGGACTTGCGGTGCCTGAGTTCCCAGAGACCCCAGGCTAGAAAAGGAAAGAACAAGAGGATCCCTTTGCTCGGTGAAAGCAGCAGACCCAGCATTCCATCGAAGGGCCAGTCGAAGCCAAGGTGGCTGCCGGAGTGGAAGAAGCTGAAGTGCCCGACTTCCCGGAACAGGTACTGGACGCTCAAGACCGTGACGATCAGCCCCAGTGCACCAGCAGCAACCAGAGAACAGCCGTCCTTGAGCCTCTTTTCCCAGATCGCTACACACCCCATGGCAATCGGCACCACGGCGAAAGGATACTTGAGGAGAGCTCCCGAGAAGCCTAGAACGCTGACCGCCGCCGAGCCCCGGAATTGGAGCATTGCTATCCAGATGGACGTCACCCAAGGCTCGGTCCACAGATCCCGAGAGTAACACCACAGCGGCGTCGCTAGAGCCAGAGCCAGTAACCAAAGGCTACCCAGAGAGAATCGGCGGCCGAACCACAACAGCGCAGTCAGAGTCACGATCTGGGTCATCCAAATACAGACTGGCTCGACCCAGGACGTTCCTCGAAAGGGCCAAGTCACGGCCGCCAGCAGCAGGGCGAAGAACGGGGAATGCGTCCCCCTCTCTCTGCCCAGCCGATCTCGATCTGCGTGGTGGTCGATCTGGACTCCCCGGAAACGAGCCCCCAGATCCCAATCCCCCCGCTCCGCCTGCTGATAGTTGTTGGCAAGATCGAAGTCTCCGTCCTCAATCAAGCTGTTGACAGACACTAGATTAGATAGTGGGGTGAGTCCCCGGAAAGCACCAGGGGAGGAGCCAGCACCACCGGTCCAATTCGCAGGTGTGCCAATCCCTCCAGGACTCCCGGGTCGATGGTCGTATGCACCAACCCGGAGAAAAGGTATAAGAGGATGACGGCTATTTCAGTGCGAGACAAAGATCGACCCATTTTGAGTAAGTTCCAAGTCCCAGGGGACCAAGTTCCAATTAAACCCCAAGCACCAATTCCCAAACCAGTACAGTTTGCTTTGGTAAACCGGAGCTCACCCTTCCCTTGGGACCTGGATCCTGGGATTTTGCTTGGTTCTTGGGACCTTGGGACTTAGAACCTTATTCTATTGACGTGATTGCATACAATGCGGCTGCTCAACTGGCGGGGCTCTTCAGCACGGCCTTGCTTCAGGCCTTCCTTGGAATCATCGCCGCACGGTTCCTGGGAGTCGAGGACTTCGGGAAATTCGCGTTTGCCTGGGCAATTACCCAGATTCTGGTGGCCAGTGGGGACTTGGGGCTGCACAATACCGCCATTCGGAGAATCTCGTCAGATCCCGATCAGTCTCTCGACCTCTTCTCCGGATTCTATTCCCTCAAACTGCTTTTGTCTGCCGGCCTGCTGGCCTTGATGCTACTTCTTGCCTTCTTGATCGGTGATTCCGAGGAGATGCGTTTGGCCTTGCTGCTGTTTGGCTTGGGAACGGTTGCGCACTCGACCAACCTGTCCCTGAACATCGCCTTTCAGGCTCACGGCAAACTTTACCTGGCCAGTCTCAACGGTGTTCTAATATCGGCCTTTCAGTTTGTCTTTGGCATCGGCCTGCTTCTGTCAGGCGGGAAGCTGATTTCCCTGGGATTGGCCTATGCGCTGGCAACCTCGTTGGCCCTGACCATCAATTACCGGACCTTTGAGCGAAGAGTGCACAAGGCAAAACTGGGCGGTACCTCCTATTGGAGGGAAATGATCCGGGAATCCCTTCCGGTTGGCCTGGGTAGCCTCTTCTATGCGACTTCGTCCAAAGTCCCAATCACACTGCTTCCGATTCTTGCCAACAATTTCCAAACCGGGCTCTTCTCCGCAGCCTTTCGAGTGACCTCGGTCCTGGCCAACATCCCAGTAGCGATACTCAGTGCGGTTCTACCCGTGATGGCTTCACGTCAAGGAGATCGAAGGCGGGTGCGTTCGCTGCTGGCGAAGTCGTCTCTGTGGATGGCTGCCTCATCTCTGATCCTGACGCTGTTGTTGCTCCGCTTTTCAACCGAACTGGTCGTATTCCTTTTTGGACAGGATTACTCCTCATCCGGCGAGATTCTGGCGATCCTGGCTTGGAGCCTCCCTCCAATCTTTGTGGGGATGGCCTTCAGCAATGTCATCCTGAGCCAGCGAGAACTGATCCGGTTCTTTCCGCTGGTCAGGGGTGTCGCGGCGTTGGTGGCAGTGGTAGCCAGTCTGCTGTTGATTTCCGAAATGGAGAGTTACGGGGCAGCGCTGGCAAGTCTCATCTTAGAGATAGTCCTTGCGGTCTTGTGTATCGCGGCTTCGGCGCGCTTTCTCTTGACCGCCTCCAGGACCACAAAGGAACCAGATATTCAATAGGAAAACAATCAAAGATCCGGGTGCCCAGTCAGAACAGGTTGTCGGTATCGGCAGCTGATCCTGGCCCAGCACCGCCCTCTTCGCCGAGGGAATTCTCGATAGAATCAGGGTCCTCGCCCGATTCAAGTCGGTCGACTACTTCGTTGAATTCGGGGCCCATATCCTCGCCTAGTTCCCCCCCGAGTCGCTTCATCATTCTTGCCATCGCGACCGGATCATTCTCATCGAGATCACCCCATTTTTCAGGGTCAGCTAGACCCTCGATCCGGCTCTCCTCGGAACGCTGCATTGAGACCCGGGAAACGAGCTGCTCCAAAACATCGCTTCCACAGCGACAACGAGTCCCCTCGGCATCAGCCATTCTCCAGAAAAATCGCGAAAACCGCCTTCCGCAGCCGTGGCAGAGGTACTCGTAGACGGGCATTCTCGCATTATAGTCGATGCCTGAGCCGGAGGACCAATTTGACCACCCTTCGGCGATTCTGTCACAATCCCTCGACCCCAATGTCGCAGCGACTAAGGACCGCGCTCAAACTACTTCTTACCTTCGCGCTTCTCGTCATAGTCATATCCCGGATGGAGCTGGAGAAGTTCTCCGAGACCCTTTCCTCGATGGACCCGAGCTGGGTGCTTCTTGCCCTCTCTCTGCAGCTCCTGGCCGCTTTTCCAGCGGTCCAGAGATGGCGCCTGATTCTGCGGAGTTTCGAGGTTCGGATGGGTTTCCTACCGCTGCTGAAGCTAGCCCTGATCGGAAGCTTCTTCAACCTGTTTCTCCCCACCGGCATCGGGGGTGACTTCATCCGCGGCTTCTACCTTGCAAGAAACGTCGGGCGGGGAGTCTCCAGTATCCTCACCACGATTCTCTTGGAGCGCAGCAGCGGTCTCTGCGCTCTGCTGTTGATCGGAACGATTTCCTCAGCCCTGTCCGGCCTTGAAATCTCTGGTTTCCCGGCCGTCTACCTCTTTCTGATACTTCTGACCGGCTACACCTTGATCAATCTGTTGTTATTCTTGCCCTGGATCCACACACAAATAGATTTCCTGTTGAAAAGGTGGGGGTTCGACTCGCTCGCCGCCAGGATGGAGTTGATCTACCAAGGACTTCAGGCCCTGCGAAGAGACGGGAAGACACTGGGGGGAAGTCTCGTACTCTCCCTTATTGTGCAGTTCAACTCCATCCTCATCGTATGGATCCTGGCCCAGGCAATCGGGGCAACCGCTTCCTTCTCAACCTTCTTGATTTTCATCCCACTCATCAACCTGACCCTCATGATCCCGCTGACGATAGGCGGTATCGGTCTGCGCGAGGGAGCCTACTATCTGCTTTTCGCCCAGGTGGGTCTACCCGCTGAGATGTCGGTCACCCTCTCCCTGATGACCTACCTGGTGCTCCTTCTAGCAGGCTTACCCGGAGCCCTCTTCTATACGCTTCACAAGAAGGAAGAGGACTTCACGAAATTCGCAACCCGGGCGGAGGTACCGTGAGAATCCTGTTGACAGGAGGAGCTGGATTCATTGGCTCCCACCTGGCCGAACGATTTCTCGATCGGCGTGAAGACCTTGTCATCTTGGACAACCTTGACGCTTTCTACGATCCTTCAATCAAAGAGTGCAATCTGAAGAAGGTACGCGCCCAGGGCGAGTTCATCCTCTACCGGGAAAACCTGCTCGACCAGGAGGTTCTTCTGAGGGTGTTTGAGCAGCACCGACCTCAGGTCGTGGTACATCTGGCCGCTCGTGCCGGAGTGCGCCCCTCCCTGATTGAGCCGGAACTCTATTGCGAGGTTAATATCACCGGGACGGTTCGCTTGTTGGACCTGGCCCAGAAATTCAAAGTCGAGCATTTCATATTCGGCAGTTCCTCATCAGTCTACGGGGCCCAGAGCAGATCCCCTTTCCAAGAGGACGACCCTGTGCCCCATCCCATCTCCCCATATGCTGCCACCAAGCGGGCAGGAGAACTTCTCGCCTTTGTCTACTCTCACAACCACGCTCTACCCGTCACTTGCCTGCGCTTCTTCACCGTCTACGGACCTCGACAGCGGCCCGAGATGGCCATTCACAGCTTCACGCGCAAAGTGTGGAGTGGAGAGGAGATAGAGGTCTATCACCGGGGCGAATCAGAACGCGACTACACCTACGTCGACGACATTGTTCAGGGCATCCTGGCGGCCCTGGACCATCCTTCAGGATTTGAAATCTTCAATCTGGGTAACTCCCGAACGATTCGCCTGCTCGATCTGATCCATCTAATTGAGCAGAACCTCGGCAGGAAAGCCCGAATTCGTCTGATGCCGGCTCAGCCCGGGGACGTCCCCTTGACCCATGCCGACATATCGCGGGCCAAAGAACGACTGGGATACTCGCCTGCCACACCGATCGAGGAAGGTATTTCGCGCTTCGTGGATTGGTTCCTGGCGGAGCAGTCTTGATGGATGAGGTTCAGCTCAGGCCGGTTATCTCGAAAACCAGGACACGGTTGTCCTTTTCGTCCGTCACGTAGGCATGTCGACCGTCGGGGGAGAGCTGGATATCGATCGGCTTCTTTCCCAACTTGATGCTCTGGATCTTTTCGAACTCGGGACTCAGTATGCTCAAGGTTCGGCTCCCCGTCTCGACCACGAAGATATGGCCCTGCTGGTTGACGCTGATCGAAAAAGGCTTTTGGCCGACCCGAACCCTGCGTATCTCCTGCAGATCGATCACATCGACCACTGAGAGGTCGTGAGATCCACTGTTGGAAACGTAGAGGGTATCCCCGTCCGAAGTAATGGCGATACCATCGGGGCTAAGCCCAACCGGAATCTGCTTCCTGATCGTGAGCGTATTGACGTCGATCACGTAGAGCTCGTTCGACCCTCCGCAGACCACAAAGAGCAGATCTCCGAGGGGTGATACGACTGCCGCTATGGGACGGACGCCCATCTCGATGGTCCTGGTAATCCGATGTGACGAGGTATCGATCACATCCACACGGCCTATCTTTCCTCGCCCGTAGTTGGTCACAAAAACAGATTGGCCCTTGGGTGAAATGGCAATATTGCTTGGCCTTCCTCCGACTTTGATGTCGTCGAGAATGTCGTAGCTCTTGGTGTCGATAACCTTGACCAGACCGGAGCGCAGGTTGGTGACAAAGATCTTGTCTCCCAGCGGAGAAACCACAATTCCTAAAGGCTCGTAGCCAGCATAGAACTTCTTCTCGCTCTTGTTCGACAAACAGTCGACAACGGAGACCTCGTTCGATGCGAAATTGGTGACGAACAAAAAGCGACCATCTGGACTCATGGAGGAGAAGGTAGGAGACTTCCCCACCTTCAACTTCTTGACAGGGGTCACCTGAACGGCGGCCGATGTAACCAACGCCAATAGGCCGAAAAGAATTACTTTTCTCATCTCAGTGTATCCCCATCATAGATAGACATTGCTAACGATTCACGCTCATTAGGAGCTGACCATTGCCTGGACAGCGGGGTCGCGTCGCAGGAGACAGGCACGGAGCGTGTTCTTCATCAGTAGCGCGATCGTGAGTGGACCCACCCCTCCCGGGACAGGCGTTAGCGCGGCAGCGATACCCAGCGGATCTCGAGGATGGACATCCCCCACCAGGGTGTAACCCTTTTTGTCGAACTGATCCAGTCGGGCTGAACCCACCCCGTACAGATTCGCGACCTGTTCGCGACCCTTGACGCGGTTGATTCCCACATCCACGACAACCGCTCCCTCTTTGATGTAGTCTCGGGTCAGCATGGCCGGTCGGCCGATGGCGGCAATCAGGATGTCCGCTCGTCGGCACACTTCGGGGAGATCACGGGTTCGAGAGTGACAGAGCGTCACAGTCGCGTGCTGATGGAGCAGGAGCACGGCAACCGGCTTTCCGACGATGTTGCTACGGCCTACTACAACCGCCTCTGCGCCCTTTATGGCAACCCCCTCGCGTTGTAGCAACTCCAGAATCCCCAAGGGGGTGCAGGGGGCAAGTCCGGGGTTTCCGGCAAGCAGCCGACCTACATTGACCGGGTGGAAACCGTCTACATCCTTGGCGGGATCCACTGCCGAGAGAACCCGTTCAGTGTCGATCTGGTCGGGTAGTGGTAGCTGGACCAGGATGGCATCGATTTCCTCCCGGGAGTTCAGCCCTCGGATGACCTCCAACAAATGCTCGGTGGTCGTTTCCGAGGGCAGATCGAGCTGCTCCGAGCGCATTCCCAGCTCGGCACAAGTTCGAGCCTTGCTTCGAACATAGATCCGGGACGCTGCATCATCCCCTACTAGCACCACAGCAAGTCCTGGCACCAGGCCTTGAGCGCGCACCTCTTCAATCTCCTGCAACACTTCTGCCTTGATTTCGTTGGCTGTTTTCTTACCGTCGAGGAGGCGAGTTTCCATTGGCGTCTTTGAGAGATGATATCAGAAAGCAGGCAGCGCTAAGCGGCAGGTCAAGAGGCTACAGGTTGCAGGTTAGCAGGTTATGGATAAAGACGATTCAACATTCGGGGAAACGGGATCGTTTCTCGGACGTGACTCAGACCACATATCCAGGAGAGAGTACGCTCGATGCCCATGCCGAATCCGGAATGGGGCACGGATCCATAGTGCCGTAGATCGAAGTACCAGCGAAAAGCTTCCTCTGGGAGCCCATGCTCCTGGATTCTTTGTGCCAGAAGATCCGGTTCATGGACTCGCTGGCTACCCCCAATGATCTCCCCATAGCCCTCCGGGGCAAGGATGTCCATACACAGGGCCAGGTCTGGATCCTGGGGATCAGGCTGCATGTAGAAGGGCTTGATAGCCATGGGATACCGATGCACGATGACCGGCAGCTCGAAATCTGCAGAGATGAGCGTCTCGTCGGTTCCTCCGAAATCAGCCCCCCGCGGCGTCTCGGTACCTTTCTCCTCCAACTTCGTAAAGGCATCCTGATAGCTGATCCTGGGGAAAGGCGGCGCAATCTTCTCCAGCAGTGAGACGTCGCGCTCCAGCCGTTCCAGCTCCTCACGACGCTTTTCCAGCACCCGGGCCACGATATAGGAAACGAATTCCTCGGCCAGCACCATGGCATCGTCCAGTTCGGCGAAGGCTACCTCGGGCTCCACCATCCAGAATTCGGTCAGATGGCGGCGAGTCTTGGACTTCTCGGCGCGAAAGGTTGGACCAAAGCAGTAGACCTTGCCGAAGGCCATGCAGGATGCCTCACTGTAGAGCTGACCGCTCTGGCTCAAGAAGGCCTCTTCATCGAAGTAGTCCACCTTGAATAGGTTGGTCGTCCCTTCGCAGGCAAGGGGTGTCAGCAAGGGCGTGTCCACCAGGATGAATCCGCGCTCATCCAAGAAATCCCGAGAGGCCCGGATGATTTCGTGGCGCACCCGCAAAATGGCGTGCTGGCGCGAGGAGCGGAGCCACAGATGACGATGATCCATCAAGAAGGAGGTGCCATGGTCTTTGGGAGTGATGGGGTACTCCGCGGCGAACTGAACCACGCCCAGATGCGTCACGTCCATCTCGAATCCACCCGGCGCTCGATCGTCGGCTCTCACGCTACCAGTTAGCAGTACGGAGGACTCCTGGGTCAGACGGTCGGCCGCTTCGAAAACTTCGGCGGAAACGTTCTTCTGGAACACAATGCCCTGCATGGTTCCGGTCCCGTCGCGAACCAGCAGAAAGCGCAGCTTACCCTTGTCTGTCTTGTTGTAGACCCAGCCACGGATGGTGACTTCTTCACCAACATGAGCCGCGATCTCTTCGATGTAGACGTCACTCATAGGGCACCCAATTCCCTTTCCACCACAGATCGAATATACGGGAATCCGGAGACGGCCTGCAAGGACAGGGACACCCTCTGTAGAGAACCTGCTATATAAGGCAGGTAGGCATCCTTTTTTCCTCTGACCGTGATCTGGTAGCCATAGGTGCCAAGTGCTTTCAGCAGCCGCTGAATGGACATCAGTTCGAACTCCCTAAAGAACCACTCGAGATCCCCGTCCTGTCCTACTGCGGCAAGATAATAGTCCACCTGTGCCCCCACCTCCTCCGGTTTCAGCTGAATCGAGTCTTTCAAGAGGGATACGAGGTCATACGAGGAAGGTCCCATCCTGGCATCCTGGAAGTCGATGACGTAGAGCCGGTCTTGCTTGAGCATCAGATTTCGAACCTGGTAGTCCCGATGGCACAGTACCCGAGGAGACTGAGCAAGCTCTGTCACCAGTGTGCAGCACTCGCGGGTCAAGGATGGTTCTCCAGGGTTTCTCCGTCCCCGATAGCCCCCCAGGTAGTGCTCCCGGAAGAAACCGAGCTCCTGGCCCAGCTTCGCTTCGTCCAGGGCCAGACGAGAGGCCTCATGATCAGGTTTCAGGGCAACCGCACCGTGCTGCTGTAGCCTGACCAGATAATCGATAGCGCAGCGAATGAGTTGCGCGCGTTGCGCCGCGCTCGCCGTCTCCAGACGATTGAACAGGGTTTCGTCCCCGAGATCCTCCTGGAGCACGATTCCCAGAATCCCGTCCAGGGCAATCAGTTCTGGAACCGGCAGTCCCAGCTCCGAGAAGAGGGTGTACATCTGAAGATAGGTGAACGTCTCGGGTTCGAAGGGTTCGGGATAGGCGGTAAGAATATACGATTCCTTTTTGTCGGAAACGTAACGAAAGTATCGCCGGGTGGAGGCATCGCCTAGCAGGGGGGTGATGCTACCCTGGCTGGGATTGGCGCCTAGTTCTTGTCGGATGAACTCCCGGAGTCTCTGCGGCAGCGGGGGAAGGATCTCTTCACTCATGGGTTAGCCCGCATTTCTCATCGCCGGTCTACTACGTCGCCGCAATCATCCGCCCTGGCTGTGTTTCGCTCGGTCGGCCTCCTCGACGTACTGTACAAGTACGACTGCGGAGGCCTCGGTCGCAAGCCTTGCCAGGACGGCCCTTGCGACGCCTCGCTACGACAGGCGATGAGAAATGCGGGCTAGGTGGTCTCTCCTTCGAAATTCGCTTGTTCGATATTCTGCGGTTCAGCATTTCCACCGGTTGCCTTCTCCAGAGTAAGGAAAAAGGCTGAATCTCGAGCCGCCGAACACCGAACGGGCGAACGCCGAACTGTCTTCCTAGCCTTCGAAGTTCGCTTGTTCGATATTTTGCGGTTCGGCATTTCCACCGGTTGCCTTGTCCAAAACACGGAAAAAGGCTAAATCACAAACCGCAGAACACCGAACAAGCGAACACCGAATTGAATTCCCTAACCCGCATTTCTCATCGCCGGTCTACTACGTCGCCGCAATCATCCGCCCTGGCTGTGTTTCGCTCGGTCGGCCTCCTCGACGTACTGTACAAGTACGACTGCGGAGGCCTCGGTCGCAAGCCTTGCCAGGACGGCCCTTGCGACGCCTCGCTACGACAGGCGATGAGAAATGCGGGAAATGGTGTGGTTTCAGGTCAACGGCCATATCCGGTAGTCCGCTTGGCTTGCTTCAGGCTGTTTCGCCGGCGTGATGATGACATCCGAAAGATTCGTCTGCGGCGGCAGTTGCACGTCGGAGACGACGATCGTGTTGCTCAAGGAACAATCAGGACCGATACGCACGTCGTCCCAGACGACACACTCCTCCAGACGCGAGCCGGGCGACACTTCGACCCTCTGACCTATGACGGACTGATGGTAGGCATCCTCGCTCAGAACGGAGCCCGTCATGTAGTCCAATCCTCGGCTGCCGAGTACTTCCAGAGATTTTCTCAAGTAACGTTCAGGCGTACTGCATTCGCACCAGCGTGCCTTGCTGACAAAACCCAGGACTGGATAACCTTCCCGAATCAGTCCCAGATACAGGTCGTCTACCAAGTCTGATCGCCCTTCCGGGATGAAATCAAGTGCTCCTTGGGACAACACCTGGACGCCGGTGAAGGTGTAGGACCCGAGGTCATCCTCAGGGTCGCTGACCTGTCCAAACCCGACAACCCAACCATTTCGATTGACCCTGACCGGACGAAATCCCTGTTCCCCTGAATAGGGCACCAGGACGAGCGTGGCAATCGCTCCTCGATCCCGATGGAAGCTTACGACGTTGTGAAGATCCTCCTCGAAATAGATCTTTCCATTGCACACGACGAAGGGATCATCGTTCAGCCGGGCTCGGACCCGACCCACTGCTCCCGCTGTTCCAAGAAGCGAGTCTTCGGGGGAGTAGTGTACCCGAGGAGTAGTCTCTCCCAGTGCAGCGATCACCGAATCGGGCAGATGGTGCAGGTTCACGATCAGCTCGGATAGGGGTAGACGACGCAGCAGGTCCATGGCGTGACAGATCAGGGGGCGGTTGAGAAATGGAATCGCCGGCTTGGCTCGAAATAGCGTCAAGGGGTGGAGCCGACTGCCCAGGCCGGCCGCCAGGATCATCCCCTGCATGGCAGTGACGATCCCGATTGCTCGCCGCCTTCCTCGGCTCCTTTTCGGTAGAGCTCCACATAGTTGGTTCGAACGAAGGAGTCGGAGCCCCAACCAAAGAGCGCGGCCGCCTCATCGATCGCCTCTTCCGGACCCTCGATTTCGACAAAAGTGCCGACAGGAGTCTCGTCGAGGCAGAAAACGACCTTCTCTCCCGACAGGGCAAGCTCATGGATCTCGCGGTACTTGGCGTAGCGAAAAGAGACGCCGAGACCGAGGGCGAGAAGCAATTCCCGGGTGGCGCTTCCATCCGAAACCAGAGTCTCGATCTCTTCCCGCTCCTTTACGCGGGAATCTGAGCGAGCCTTACCCTTGAAGGTGAGCAGGCTCTCCTCGCCATAGGCTCGAAGCCGAAGAGCATAGCCTTCCCGTTCCAGGTGATGGTCTGGGAAATCGAAAAGAAGGTTTTCCTCCTTGGCTCGCTTCGCAAGCGGCTGGGCACCCAGCTCCGAAAGACGGGTACGGATCTCGACGAGACTGGCCGCATCTACGCTGATCTTGACCTCGGTTTCCAAACGTCCCATTTCAGAAATACGATGATGGTTGCAGATGCGTTAGTAAAGCAGGAATTCCTTCCGCCGCGTCTCAAAGAGCTGCCTACCCTTCTCCCATCCACTTTCGATCTCCTGCAGAGGCACCTGCTGTTCAAGCTGTAGTCGAATCCGATCCGTGCCACAGATGATGTCGATTGGAAGCCTGTCGGTCACATACTCGTAGGGCGGGTCTTTCCATTTGAATTTCGAGCCGCCGGACTCCCGGTAGGCCTTGAGCGCGGCTAGACCGGTCCGAAAGGGTCGATAGGCGGATCTGTCCTCGACATGGATCTGGACTCCTGCCACCATTTGGTCACTCCACTTGTGGAAGGTGGGAATAAAATGGACGGGACGAAACACCGCCCCCGGAAGGTCCTCGGTTTGGAGCCTTTCAACCAGCTCATGGGGATCGACCCAAGGCGCACCCGACAATTCGAAGGGGCGCGTAGTTCCCCGGCCTTCGGAGACGTTGGTGCCCTCCAACAGGCACATTCCGGGGTAGACCAGAGCCGTCTCCTCGGTAGGCATGTTGGGCGAGGGCAAAATCCAGGGGAGACCCGTGTCCCGGAAGAACATCCCCCGTTTCCACCCCTCCATCTCGACCACTTCCAGGACACATTTACCGGGGAGTTCCGAATTGAAGTAAAGGGCTAGCTCAGCCACCGTCATCGCGTGCCGAACCACCAGGGGATGCCACCCCACGAAAGAACGAAAGTGGGAGTCGAGAAGGTTGCCCTCGACATCGATCCCGTTGATCGGGTTAGGACGGTCTAGCACGATGACTCGCTTACCCATCTGAGCCGCAGCCTCCATCACCAGTGCCATGGTGTGTATGAAGGTATAGTAGCGAGCGCCCACGTCCTGCAGATCGATCACCAACACATCCACATCGGCCAGCATCTCCTCAGTGGGCCGGCGGGTCCGGCTGTAGAGACTGTACACCGGCAGACGGGTAAGCGGATCCCGATAGTCCTGCCACTCCACCATGTTGTCCTGAGTTTCCCCGCGAGCTCCGTGCTGGGGTCCCATGAGGGTAGTCAGTTGAATGCTGGAGTGCCGGAAGAACAGGTCCACGATGTGCTCGAACCTGGAAGTGACCGATGCCGGGTGGGCAACGACTCCGACCCGCTCGCCCCGGACCAGATCGAGACGGTCTTCAAGGAAGACTTCCAGACCGCTCTTGACCGTCATGCTATCGGGAACTTCGGGCTAGCCTGGGCGACGTCGCAGGCTGCTCGACATCATAGAGGCAGAGAGGCTTGGGAGGCGGGATCAGGTGGGTCTGGGCTGCCAGCTGAAAAAAGGTCTCGAGGCCTCTCTGACTGGCTTCATCCAGGAAATAATCGAGATT
Organism: Acidobacteriota bacterium; assembly: GCA_965218775.1. Classification (GTDB taxonomy): domain Bacteria; phylum Acidobacteriota; class UBA6911; order RPQK01; family JAJDTT01; genus CAUZIZ01. Next base: position 370,305 of record CBDCLS010000006.1, read on the forward strand.
GTTCAGGTAGTCACGGATTTCGGAAGGGGGAAGGCCCAGTCTCTTGGAGTAACGCTGGGCGACGGTGTCAATCGCCTCCAACCCTTCCTCCCGTGAGCGGTAAAAAAGCTCTGCCTGCTCTTTTAGATCTACACCGGATCTCACTGCCCAGAAGGCGAACACGAAGGGAAGACCGGTGAAGCAAGTCCACTCGTGAGCCAGGTCGTACACCAGCAGCGAGCTGGGAATATGGAGCGCAGGATTACCGATCAGGAGCGCCGCATCGTAAAGCTCGAGCATTCTCTCCGGATTCGGAGGCTCCGCCGTGTACTGAACCGAATCCTTTCGGTAGAACTCCTGCAGAATGATCTTGAGCAGGGCCACAGAGGTTCGGCTGGAACGATCAACGGCCACCCTCGATACTTCCTCGAGTGGAACCTTGCTGATGAAAAGCACGCTCTTGACTTCGCGCCTGGCTCCAATCGAAATACCGGGCAAAACCTTGAGTCCCTGGATCTTCTGATACTCGATGACGGGAATCAGTCCGACATCCACTTCGCCTTCCGCCAGGTGCTGGGCGCATCCGGAAGGGACGTCGAAAACCAATTCGAGAGTATCCTGAAGGGTACCCTCGGTAAGGCCCCACCCCAGTGGAACGGCATTCAAGAACTCGATAAACGAAACCTTCAGCTTCATAGGTGATCCGCCAGCGAAAGCCTTCGGGCGCTTCTGTCCGCCCATCCCGCCCCAGCACGAACCCGCTCGTTTACGCAGTCTGGAGACACTGCCATGGTAAGGAAAATCTCACATGTTTGCCACCGTCGACGTTAGAGAAGGCGAAGTGAATGACGAGACCTTCTTCTGCTTGGCCTTGTCTTTGGTACCTGGACTGGGCACCGGACACATCCATCCCCTCCTCGAGCACTGTGGCTCGGCTTCCGGCGTTTTTGACCTTTCCAGGTCTGAGCTGAAGCGACTGCGGCTTTCCTCGGAGGTGTCCCACACCATTGCCGGCGGCTTCGCCCAGAAAACCGCCGAGCAGGCGCTCCGCTCGGCCCGGTCAAAGAAGATCCAAGTACTGTCGGTCTTTGACCGAGCCTATCCCGATCTACTCAAGCAGATCTTCGATCCTCCCTTGGTCCTCTATTGCCTGGGAACACCAGAACACCTGAAGGACTCAACTGTGGCCGTGGTCGGCTCCCGCCGATGCTCCGTATACGGTCGGGAGATCACTAGAAAACTGGCTAGGGAGCTTGCCTCACTGGGTCTGACCATCGCCAGCGGAATGGCTCGTGGTATCGATTCTCAGGCCCATCTGGGAGCTCTAGAGGCAGGCGGCCCAACGATCGCCATTCTGGGAAGTGGAGTCGACGTCATCTACCCCAGAGAAAACCGAAAACTCTATGCGCGAATACGAGAGAAGGGGTGCGTAGTCAGCGAGTTTCCCTGTGGCAGCTTTCCGGCTCCCCAGAACTTCCCCATCCGCAACCGCGTCATCTGTGGCCTCGCCCTTGGCACTCTTATCACCGAAGCTTCTGAGTTCTCGGGATCCCTCATCACCGCGCGACTGACACTGGAACAGAATCGTGAAATCTGGGCGGTTCCCGGCAACATCACGAGCCCTGGAAGCTACGGACCCAACTATTTGATCAAGCAGGGGGCCAAGGTAGTTCTGGATACCCAGGATGTCCTGGAGGAACTGCCGGTTCAGGTTCTGGAGCGGCTGCGAAACCGAGAGGATCGAGAGCCGGACAAGCCTGCAGTGGACTTGTCCCCGGAGCAGGATCTGGTTTTGAAGCTGCTGCCCCGCGACAGCGAGCTTCACATCGATCAGCTCCTGGGATCGTGCCCTTTGCAGCAAGCGAAACTAAATGAAGCTCTGCTGCATCTAGAGATGATGGGCCTGATCCGGCAGTGGCCCGGACGTCGTTTCAGTCGCAGGCTGAACTGAGCCGGACCTGAAGAGAAGCTGGGAGCTCCTCTACAACACCGTCACCAAATTGTGCTATAGAGGAAAGGGCGTCGGGACGAAAAGGCTCTAAGGAGACATGCTCATGGCCAGGTCAATGGTGATTGTTGAATCGCCAGCGAAAGCTCGAACCATAGAGAAATACCTCGGCAAAGACTTCATTGTGCGCGCTTGCGCCGGCCACATCAAGGACCTGCCCCAAAGGGCGCTGGGTGTGAATATCAAGCGTGATTTTGAGGCCAGCTACCGCGTCCTACCGGGTAAAGAAAAGATCGTCACAGACCTGAAAAAGGCGGCAGAGAAGTCCAAGGCCATCTATCTAGCCGCTGATCCCGACCGCGAGGGAGAGGCGATTTGCCAGCACCTGGCCGAAGAGCTCAACGGTTCCTCCGGTCGAGAAGTCCACCGGGTGCTGCTCTACGAGATCACCAAGCCAGCCATTCTGGAGGCTTTCGAGCACCCCACGGCGATCGACAAACACAAAGTTGAAGCTCAACAGGCACGGCGAATCCTGGATCGCCTGGTAGGCTACAAGATCAGTCCCCTGCTCTGGACCAACGTCAGAAAAGGCCTGTCGGCCGGACGCGTCCAGTCGGTCGCTCTACGGATGATCGTCGACCGTGAGATGGAAATCCGGGCCTTCGTCTCGGAGGAGTACTGGAATTTCACGGCCTTTGTGCAAGCCAAGAATCCTCCCTCATTTGAAGCCAAAGCAGTCAAGCGGAACGGCAAGAAGTTCAAGGTATCGAACCAGGAGGAAGCCGACCAGTTGATGGAAGAGCTCGGATCCTCCGAGTTCAAGGTGAGCAACCTTACCAAGAAGGCGAGAAAAAGGAACCCGGTTCCCCCCTTCATTACCAGTAAGTTGCAGCAGGAGGCTGCGCGCGCCCTGAAGTTCACGGTTCGCAAGACAATGATGGTCGCCCAGAGGCTCTATGAGGGCGTCGAACTCGGTGACGGGGAAAGTGTGGGTCTGATCACCTATATGCGTACCGATTCGACTCGCGTTGCCGCTTCAGCGCTGAGCGAGGTGCGTGAATTTATCGAAAAAAGCTACGGCAAACCCTACCTGCCGCCTCGTGCACTGACCTATCGAGGCAAGAAGAAAGCGCAGGATGCACACGAAGCCGTCCGTCCCACGTCGGCGCTCCGAGAACCCAGCAAGGTCCAGTCGTTCCTGAGTCAGGATGAGTTTCGGCTCTACAACTTGATCTGGAAACGCTTCGTGGCCTCCCAGATGAAACCCGCCGTATTCGATCAGACCGACATCGACATCCAGGCCGGGACCACGCAGTTCAAAGCCGTGGGAACCGTCATGAAATTCGACGGCTTCCTGAAGCTCTACGATCAGGCAGTGGAGGACAAGGACAAGCTCTTGCCCCTGGTAGAGGTGGGTGAGACGCTACAGGTCGAGAAGGTCGTCCCCGAGCAGAAGTTCACCCAGCCCCCGCCGCGCTACAGTGAAGCAACCCTGGTCAAGGCACTGGAAGACAAGGTAATAGGGCGGCCGTCAACCTATGCTTCAATCCTCTCAGTCATCCAGAGCCGGGATTACGTCAAGAAAGATGAAGGTCGCTTCGTTCCCACCGAGCTGGGCGAGACCGTTCTGCAGTTACTGGTCGAGTACTTCAAGGAGCTTTTCGATTACGACTACACCGCCAAGCTGGAACAGAACCTTGACGAGATCGAGGTGGGTAAAGAGGACTGGCTGCACACCCTGAAGGGTTTCTACCTGGAGTTTTCCCGGGAGTTGGAGCTCGCCCGCAAGGGGATGAAGAACCTCAAGAAGCAGGAGACCCTGGCGGGTGTCCAATGCGAAAAGTGCGGAGCGGAAATGGTGGTCCGATGGGGACGCTTCGGCAAGTTCATTGCCTGCAGTGGCTATCCGGAGTGCAAAAACACCCGCGAGATGGACAGCGCCGAAGGCGACGATGAGGAGGGGAAAAAGCCGGCTGAGACCTGTAACAAATGTGGCAGCCCGATGATCCATCGCAAGGGGCCCTACGGCACCTTTCTCGCCTGCTCTGGCTATCCCGACTGCAAGAACACCAAGAAGACGATCCAGGTGGATGGTGAGACCAAGGTCCGAGAAGACACTCCACTGGATGAAGAATGCCCCAAGTGCGGCTCCAACCTGGTCCTCAAACATGGGAAGAACGGCGAGTTCGCTGCCTGCAGCAACTATCCCGACTGCCGCTACATCAAGCAGGAAACCACGGGGGTCACCTGCCCTCAGTGCGAAAAGGGCCAGATCGTTCGGCGCAAGTCTCGCCGCGGCAGAACCTTCTATGGCTGCAATGGCTATCCGGAGTGCAAGTTCGTTCTCTGGAACAAACCGATCTCCGAGAAATGCCCCTCTTGTGGGGCCGCCTTCCTGGTAGAGCGGTCCACCAAGAAAGAAGGCCTGGTCCGGCTCTGCCAGCAAGAGGGATGCTCCTACCGGAAATCAGCAGAAGCCGTTCCCACCGGCTGAGTTCCCTCTGCCTCTGCCTCTGCCTTCGCCCTTGCCCTTGCCCGTCATGTTCCCACAATCGTCGAGCCTGGGTGAGGAAGAAGAAGTCGGGCACGGACAAGGGCACGGGCGCGGGCAAGGGTAGGACGAGGACTCTACAAGTGTCCTCGGCGGTATGAGGTCGCTCGCTACGGCTAGGAAAGCGTGAAGCGATCGATCCCCCAGAAAGCGACGAGGCAAAACACCACCGCCACCACCAGGGTGAGGGCCGGAACCAAGCGTCCGGTGAAGAGGACACGCGACCGGAACAGCCGGAAAGCCTGCCACAAGAGGTAACATTCCAGAGCAAACGGTGGGAATCCAAGATATCCCAGAGCAGGCATCTCGAACACCTTCCAGAAGTTGAAGTGGGGAACGGTGTACACCCACTTGGCACCGGACCAATAGTTCCAGAATTCCCACAGGAAGCCGCAGACGAGCCCGGCCAGCAGCAGACGCAGCACGAGACCATAGCGACCCTTTTCGGCCCTCCCAAGCAGCGAGACTTCAGGGTCGAGTCGATAAAGAACTGGATCCAACAGGAAGATCAGTCCAATCCACACCAGTGGAAACAGGAATTCGGGTCGCACCAGAACCGATAGCATCATGAGGCAACCGAGCAGCAAGAGACGATTCAGGAGAGCTCGACTCACCCGAACCGGCCGTTTTGGGGACTCCTGAGCAAGCCCCAGATTGCGCAAAAGGCGTTCGATTTCGAACAGTGCCGGCAACACGGTTCCGTACGCAACCACATAGCCCGGCCAGCGGATATAGATCGCCTCAGGCACTCCCAGGTACTGCCAATTCTCGAGACGAAAATTGTAGATTTCGAAGAGGAGCCAGGTAGGAACCGAGAAACAAAAGAGCCAAGCGAACTCGCGAGGTTGCCCCATCAGGTACGAGTTTCCTCGCTGGTGGTTGATACCTGCGATGAAGACAATACAGGTCCACCAGGCGATGCTGTAGAAGTGGGTGTAGATTGGCTCGATCCGACCCAGCATCGCCAGGAACGCAAGCAGATGGACCAGAGCGGCCGCGACCATCGCCCATCGAGCTTTCGTCATGGATGCACCTGTAAGCTTGTCGGCCGGGTCTCTCCGGGGGGCCTAGCGCCGGGACAAGGACCTGGCGATCTCGGGAAGACTGGAGAGAACCACACTGCCCACGATTTCCAGGTTCCGCGCGGAGAGTTTGTCCAAGGTGTCTCCAGGCTTGTGCCAGTGACGATAGTCCAGATCGATCAGATCCACTGCCGGAATCCCCTCCTGGATGAAGGGAATATGGTCATCGTCGATGCCTAACCGGCCGGCGTTCTTGAAAATGTTACCGTGACCCATTTCGGCGGCCTCGCTCCAGATGAGATCATTCAACCAATCGGTGGACTTACCTTCCTGTCGAAGGCTGAGATCGGACCCTCCCACGAGGTCCAGCAGGATCATCGCCGAGAGGGTCTTCAACTGGCCGTTGCGTTTGAGCAACTTCACAAACTCTCTACTACCGTAGAGGCCGTCAACAGGGGTCCAACGCTGGATCGCCTCTTCTCCGTCGAAGAAAGCGAACCAAATGCTGTAGTCGGTGGGATTGCGCAGGGCCAGGACCCGAGCCAGTTCCAAGAGGAGTCCACTGCTGGCGCCGCCGTCGTTCGCGCCCACAAAGCGAAATCCCTCATAGAGCTTGCTGTCGTAGTGGCTGGCCAGGAGAATCACATTGGCCCGCCTTCCCGGCAGCACGGCCCAGATGTTCCTCATTTCTAGCCGACCTTTGGGGGTCATTGGCTTGAACGCATGGCTGCGAACCTCCAGGCCAAAGGAATCGAGTACTCCCTCGATGTAGGAGCCGACCTTTTTCTGGGCCTCGCTTCCGGGGGGATGAGGCCCGTGGCGCACAATTTCCTCCACGTGGCGTAGCGCTCTAGCTCCGTCAACTTGATCGACCTCGGCGGCCCCGCTGGAGCAGGCGAAACAGAGGGCAAAGATCAGCACGAAATTGAATTTCAATTGAACCCGTACTGGCAGGAGCCAGCGAAAGCGCAATGCCGGCTTTCGACCTCAGGGCTCGTGCACGACCTGAGCCACCCCTCCCAATTTGAAAAGCAGATGGCCCTATGCTAAATTCCTGAACCTCAACTATACCTTGGAAAGGAGCCTTTCATGAAGGTGTTTGATAGCGAGAACGTTCGAAATGTGGCGCTCGCAGGTCACGGAGACTCGGGTAAGACCTCCCTGGCAAGCGCATTTCTGTTCTTGACGGGTGCCACCAATAGATTGGGCCAGGTCGACGACGGAAACAGCGTGACCGACTACGACGATGATGAGATCTCCCGGAAGATCACCATCAATACCGGCGTGGCCCACTGCGAGTGGAAGCAGCACAAGATCAACCTGGTGGACACTCCCGGATACCCTGCTTTCATTTTGGACGCCAAGTCCTCGCTAGTAGCGGCCGACACGGCTCTAGTTGTGATCGATGCCGTGTCAGGGGTGGAGGTCCAGACCGAGAAGGTGTGGTCCTTTGCTGAAGATCACGCCCTGCCTCGAGCCCTCGTGATCAACAAGCTGGATCGAGACCGTTCCAGCTTTGAGCGAGCCCTGACCTCGACTCAAGATGCCTTTGGCAGGAAGGTCGTCCCCGTTCAGATGCCAATCGGCGAAGAGAAGGATTTCAAAGGGGTCATCGACCTGATCGAGCAGAAGGCCTACCTCTACAAGACCGATGGCAGCGGAGAGTTCGAGGAGTCTGCCATCCCTGACGAGCTCCAGGCGTCGGTGTCGAGCCGGAGGGACGAACTGGTCGAGATGGTTGCCGAGAGTGACGACTCGCTCATGGAAAAATTTTTCGAGGAGGGCTCCCTGAGCGAGGAGGAGCTGCGAGGAGGCCTGCGCGGCTGTCTGGTCTCCAAGGAAATCTTTCCCGTGTACTGCACCTCGGCGACACACAATATGGGTACCGTACAGCTCTTGGATGCGGTAGTTGACCTGTTTCCCGACCCCCTGAAACGAGTCCCCCCGAACACGCTCAACGCTGTGAGTAGAGAGGAGACTGAAATCGACGCGTCGGCAGGTGGGCCCGCGGCAGGCTACGTGTTCAAGACCCTGGCCGACCCCTTTGCGGGACGGATCAGCCTGGTGAGAGTCTTTTCCGGCAAGTTCAAGTCGGATTCGGGACTGCACAACTTCAGCCGGGACAACGAGGAGCGCCTGGGTACTCTTCAGGTTCTACAAGGAAAATCTCACGAGCCGATAACCGAAGCTCAAATGGGAGATATCTGCGCCGTTCTGAAGCTCAAGGAAACCATGACAGGGGATACCTTGGGCGATTCTTCCTTCAGGGCGATGTTTCAGAAAGTCGACTTCCCCGAGCCGTCGATCAGCTTTGCAATCGAGCCCAAGTCTCGGGGGGACGAAGACAAGATCGGTAGTGCGGTCAATCGGATCATCGAAGAAGATCCTTCCATCAACTTCCGCCGCGATCCCCAGACAAAAGAGATGCTCCTGGCAGGCTCGGGTCAGCTCCACGTCGAAGTCACCGTGGACAAACTGCGGAGAAAGTACGGGGTAGAGGTCCTCTTGAAGCCGCCCAAAGTCCCTTACCGAGAGACCATCACCGGAAGCGCAGAGGTTCAGGGCAGACATAAAAAGCAAACCGGGGGACACGGCCAGTTTGGCGACTGCAAGATCCGCGTCGAGGCACTCGAGCGAGGCGCTGGATTTGAGTTTGCGAATGAGATCTTCGGAGGCTCCATTCCCCGCCAGTTCATTCCGGCAGTTGAAAAAGGGATCCAGGAATCAGCGGAACGGGGCTATCTGGCTGGCTATCCGGTGGTGGATTTCAAGGCGACCCTCTACGACGGCAGCTACCACGACGTGGATTCATCGGAAATGGCCTTCAAGCTCGCCGGTTCCCTGGCCTTCCGCAATGCAATGGAGAAAGCAAGGCCGGTTCTGCTGGAACCGATCATGCTGGTTGAGGTCTACGCCCCTGAGGAGAACTCAGGCGACATCATGGGTGATCTGAACGGTCGCAGAGGGCGCATTCAGGGAATGGACGTAAAAGGGAGCAGTCAGGTCATTCGAGCGCAGGTCCCGTTGGCGGAAATGTTGAACTACGCTCCGACCCTCACGTCCATGACCGGGGGCCGGGGCAGCTATCACATGGAGAACTCCCATTACGAGATCGTACCTGGCAACTTCAGCGAGAAAATCATCGCTGAGGCCCGCCGGGAAAAGGAGGAGAAGAGCGCCTGACCGGTCGTGAGACGTCCTCCTCTCAGCGCAAAGGTCGACCCGCTCGCGGGATCCTCTCCTACCCCGTGGCATCTACCCTCTGCTCCGTAATCTTCTTGCAGGCATCTGGCTGATGTTTCCGAAACTAATCGAACTGGGCTCCTTCACCCTCCACTCCTACGGTCTGCTACTGGCGACGGCCTGTCTGCTGTCGATCGCCTTGGCAGCTCGGCTGCTCGAACGGGATGAGATTCCAAGAGAACGGGCCTGGGATCTCGGATTTATCATCATCCTGTCGGCCATTATCGGGGCCAAGCTCTTGATGGTGATAGCCGACCTGAATTATTACTTCTCACAACCATCGCGCTTTCTGAGCTGGGGATTCTGGCAGGCTGGTGGAGTTTTCTACGGAGGACTGATGGGAGCCGTCCTGGGCAGCTATCTCTACCTGCTGAAACACCGCCAGCTCCCGTTCTGGACCGCCGCAGACGGGGCCGCTCCCGCCATAGCCCTGGGACAATCGATCGGTCGCTTCGGATGTTTCGCCGCCGGATGCGACTATGGCACGCCGGTAAATCTCCCGTGGGCTGTGACCTTTACCAGCGAGTATGCCAACCGTTACGTAGGCGTGCCGATCAACGTCGCTCTGCATCCGGTCCAGCTCTATGAATCAACGGCCACACTGCTCCTTTGCGGCCTGCTACTTTGGCGATACGGCCGAAAAAGATTTGCTGGCCAGATTTTTTGCCTCTACCTGATGATCTACCCGATCCTGCGCTTCGGCCTGGAGTTCTTTCGCGGCGACGCCGATCGCGGGTTCGTCCTGGATGGACTGCTGTCCACCTCGCAATTCATTGGGTTGCTCCTTTTCCCGACCGGTGTCCTACTTTATTTCTACCTTGGAAGAAAATCCCAAGATAGAAGAAAATCCCAAGACACAAGATACAAGATACAAACAAATCCCAAGCAATAAATTCCAAACGGTCTGGAGCGATCCTTGACTGCGCTGCAGCAACGGCCACCGGCCAACCCGATCAACTCTCACCGGACGGAGCCCATTTCGGGATTTGGTGCTTGTGATTTGGAATTTGTTTGTACCTTGTATCTTGGGATTTGTTTTTCAGGTTATGCGATTCACAGTACATCCTGACGAATCCGGCCAGCGCCTTGATGTATTCCTGGCAGGCAAGCTTGAAAACGTCACCAGGAGTGCGGTTCAGCGTTGGATCGCGCGCGATCGGGTCCTGGTCACGGGAGAACTTCGAAAGGCCAAGTACCTGGTTCAGCAGGGCGAAGAGGTCTCGGTAGACCCACTGCCGGCCGAACCCTCGGCACTGGTTCCGGAAGCGATCCCGCTGCAGATTCTCTATCAGGACTCCCTGCTGCTAGTGATCGACAAACCCTCCGGCATGGTCGTCCATCCGGGGGCCGGAAACCCTACGGGCACCCTGGCCAACGCCCTGGTTCATTACCTTCAACAGATTAGCAGGCGGGAGACGATGCGGCCTGGCATCGTTCACAGGCTCGACAAGCAGACCTCGGGTCTATTGATCGTAGCCAAGCAGGAATGGGTTCACGACTTTCTATCGCGGCAGTTCTCCTCCAGGAAAGTCGAGAAACAGTATCTGGCCCTCGTGTACAATCACCTGGACCGCAAAAAGGGTGAAATAAGGGTCCCGCTGGGACGACACCCAACCGCCCGCACCAGGATTTCCACCCAGAGTCAAAAGCCAAAGGAAGCCCTCACCAAGTACCGGGTCCTACGCGCATACGATCATTTTTCCTACCTCCAGGTGACACCACACACGGGACGGACCCACCAGATCCGAGTCCACCTGGATCATCTGGGTCACCCGGTGGTCGGCGACGAAACCTACGGTTCCAGACAGCGTCAGCATCTGAAAGACCCGGTCGTAGCTGCCGCAATCAAGAGTCTTGGACGGCACTTTCTCCATGCCAGCTTCCTCGCCTTCACCCATCCTGAAAGCAAGCAACGAGTCAGCTTTGAGTCTCCATTGCCGTCTCAGCTTGCGGAGCTTCTCGCCACTTTGGAATAATAATCAGAGTCTATGAAATCGAACACGTGGGTGCGAAAACCCTTTTTCATCTTTTTTTTCGGTCTTCTATCCATCCTGCCGGGCCTGAGGGGCCAATCGGTTGAGAGCCAGGATGGCCAGGGACAGGAACCGATCCGAGTTGAGGTGGATGCCGTCAACATTCTGGTCACCGTTAACGACAAGGACACGGGCACCTTCGTGACGAATCTGCAACCCCGCGACTTCAGCATCTACGAGAATGGAGTGCGGCAACAAATCTCGAACTTCAGCCAGCAAACCAACCTTCCCCTAACCATCGCCCTGTGCATCGACTCCAGTTCCAGCGTCAAACTCAAGCTGGAGTTCGAAAAGGAGGCCGCCACCGACTTTCTCTTCGCCGTACTGCGGCCGACCGACAGAGCCCTTCTGGTTGAGTTCGACACTGGGGTCACACTGCTTCACGACTTCACCTCCAATCCCAACGACCTGCTGCAGGAGATCGATTCGCTGCGGGCGGGAGGGGGCACCTCCCTCTATGACGCGGTCTACCTGGTGACCGAGCAGAAGATGCTCGAGGAGGAAGGCCGGAAGACGCTCGTCATTCTGTCTGACGGATCCGATCTGACCAGCAAGCGCAGCTTTGAGGAAGCCCTGCAGATGGCCTACAAGTCGGAGGCGGCCGTCTATGCCATCAGCACCTCCCGGTTCGGAGCCGAGATCGACCATGAAGGGGACAAGTTACTGAAGAGGCTAACGGAGAGTACCGGTGGCACCGTCTTCTTTCCTCACTCCTCGAACCGGCTCGGCCCTGCCTTCGACACCATCAACAAAGAGCTGAGAAGCCAGTACAACGTCGCCTACATCCCGAAGAACAAGAAGAAAGATGGCAAGTTCAGGAAGCTAGAGGTGAAGGTCCGGCGGGATGACATTCGGGTCCGTCACCGCAAGGGCTACTTCGCGCCTGTGGACTGATTCCTTCCCTGCTGAACCTTTTCTCCCTTGCCTTTGCCCTTGCCCGTGCCCGCGAGTGCTCGCACGATCTTCCCGTCTTTCTCTGGCCTGGATGCCACCAAGAGATGAAGTCGGGCACGGGCAAAGGCACGGGAGGAGGCTAAACACGTACTCCCCACTGGCCTCGAAGGAGTTCCTCCCGGAGCTGTTGGGCCACCCGAGACCAACGGCGGACCAAGTCGTGGTAGCCGTGCGCCCGTTTCACGTTCCGACGCTTGGTCGCACCCTGAGCCAGGACGGCAGCCTTGGCAACAATCTCCCCGGCGGTCCACAGCTTCTGAATCGGCGTCAGCAGCTCACCTTCAAAGGTCTTGAGCAGGGCCTTGACACGGTAACGGTCCATCCCCCACCTGCTGCGCGAGAGTTGATCGGAGTGGCCTCCGGTCTTTACCGTGAGAGCCTCCGGAACCAGACAGATGGGCCGCCGGCTGAAGAGACGCAGCCACAGCTCGTAGTCTTCACAGACCGGCAAGGACTCGTCGAAGCCTCCACCATCTTCCAGGACACGGCGGTGCAGAAGCACCGAGCTGGGGCTGACGATGCAGCGGGGAAGACAGTGTTGATAGATCCACCCCCCGTACTTACGGTGAATCTTCTTGGGATTGACCCGACGTCCTCTTCGAATCCAGATTTCATCGGTGTGCACAATCTCATACTGAAGATTTTCCTGCAGCGCCTGCAGCTGCGCCTGTAGCTTGCCTGGTAGCCAGTAGTCATCACTGTCGAGGAACGCGATCCAGGGATATCGAGCAGCCTCTACACCCAGGTTCCGAGCGCGACTGACTCCTGAATGTGGCTGAAAAAGACATCGGACGCGCCCTCCTTCAAGGCTCCGCATCAGCTGACGAGTGCCGTCGGTCGACCCATCGTCGACCACGATCAGCTCCCATTCTCGGAAGGTCTGTTCGAACACCGAACCCACCGCTCTCAAGAGCAGTTCCTTCCGCTTGTAGACGGGGATAACGACGCTGACCATCCTTACTCCGGATCAGTCCCACAGATCTTCGGACGCGATCCATGTAGTTTTCTTGACAGTCGAAAAGACCCCTGTTTATGATGGAGAAGGTCCAGCGAGCCCCCGCCCCCGGCAGACTGGTTAATTTCCATGGTGAAGGCGGATCTAGCTCGTATTGTCCACGACACCCACGGCGGCTTTTCTCACGAAGAGGCAACGCAGCTAGTGGATCTTCTCCTCGACAAAATCAAGTCGACCTTGATCCGGGGCGAGAGCGTCAAACTCGCCGGCTTCGGATCGTTTCGTGTCGTGACGCGTAAGCCCCGTCTGGGACATAATCCCCAGACGAAAGCCCCAATTCAACTGGGTCCGCGAAAACAGGTAACCTTTCGTCTCTCCCGGTTGTTGGACTTTTGATCGAGGACTATGCCTAGACACGGAAAACTGTTCTACAAAATCGGGGAAGTATGCAAAACCTGTGGGATCCCCGCACATGTCCTCCGATACTGGGAATCTGAGTTCCCAGATCTATCGCCCACCAAAAACAGATCAGGGCAGCGTCTGTACCGTGAAAAAGACGTTCAGATCATACAGGCAATCAAGCACCTCCTCTATGAGGAAGGCTACACCATAGCGGGTGCCAGCAAGAGGTTGAGGAGCAACGGCCACCGCTCTGAGGACCTCCCCCTGTTCCTCAAGGCCGCCCAGAGAAAGGATCAGGAGCAGGTAGACGAAATCAAGAAGGATCTTCAAGACCTGCTCAGGGACCTGGATAGTGATCCTCAGCCCTGACCCAGTGAGCAGTTCTAGACCTGACTGCCCTCGAACAGAACCGCTACCCTCCCGTCATCCTTGACATTGAAACCCGTACCAGTCCAAGCTTTTAGCCACGGCTAAATTTTGAAACGAGGACCTACTCCATGGCACCCAAGGGAGCAAGTAAAGAAGGAAAAGTGAGCAGACGCTCGCTGTTGGGCGGCACGCTGGGTGTCGCTGGCCTGGTGGGGGGTAGCTCCCTGGTCGGCTCGGCGCCCGAGCCCGATTCCGATTCCGAAACAACCCACGCGCATCATGCCGGGCTGCTGTCCACTGTGGGAGAGGTCGATCTGAGTGAGTTCGATCCCTCCAAGTTCCTCTACAACTTTGATTACGGCAAGGTTAGCCAACTACCGGATGGCAGGGTCCTACGAGAATGGGACATTCTTGCGCTCGACAAGGAAATCGAGGTGGCTCCAGGAGTCTACTTCCCCGCCTGGACCTACAACGGCCACGTTCCGGGCCCCACGATGCGTTGCACCGAGGGAGATCAGCTCCGGATCAACTTCAAGAACGGGGGCACCCATCCGCATACCATCCACTTTCACGGTTTTCATCCGTCCAACATGGATGGGGTCTTCGAAATCATACCACCGGGAAAGGAATACATTTACGAATTCGAAGCCGAGCCTCGCGGACTCCACCTCTACCACTGCCATGCAATCCCGCTGAAACGTCACATCCACAAAGGGCTCTATGGAGCCTTCATCGTGGATCCGAAGGAAGGACGTTCGCCGGCGAAAGAACTGGTCATGGTCATGAACGGCTTCGACACCAATTTCGACTCGGAGAACGAGATCTACGCCGTCAACACCGTCGCCTTTCACTACCATCGGCATCCGATCGAGGTTCGACTAGGAGAGCCGGTGCGCATCTATCTGGTGAATCTGCTGGAGTTTGATCTGATCAATTCGTTCCACGTTCACGGTCACTTCTTCGACGTCTATCGCACCGGGACCAGGACGACCGCAGACGAGTTCACCGATACCATCATGTTGTGCCAGGGAGAGCGCCACGTCCTCGAGCTCGATTTTCGTCATCCCGGCAAGTTCATGTTTCACGCCCACCAGAGTGAATTTGCCGAGCTGGGCTGGATGGGTTTCTTCGACGTCAAGGCCTGATTCGTGAAACGCTGGCTGCAAGGACTCTTTCCGTTACTGCTTCTGGGGGCGCTGCTTCTCGTCTTCTTCAGCTTTGGGCCCCTGGGAATCTTCCAGGCCGCGTTCCCTCCAATGGAAGAGCTGACCATCGATCGGATCGATCTTCCGGGACCCCACAAGATGATTGTCCACGTCGTGAACGGGGGACCGGAACCGGTCACGGTTGCCCAGGTAACGGTCGACGACGCCCTCTGGCAGTTCACAACCGAGCCTTCCGAAAAGACGATTCCCCGCCTGGGTCGAATGAAGATCACCCTTCCCTATCCCTGGGTGGAGGGGGAGACCCATGAGGTTTCCCTTCTGACCTCGACCGGCCTGACCTTCAGCCGCGAGATACCGGTGGCGACCCGTTCGCCGGTGGTGAACTCAACCTACTTCTGGACCTTCTCCCTGCTCGGACTGTACGCCGGAGTGATTCCGGTCTTTCTGGGTCTGCTCTGGTACCCGTTTCTACGCGACATGTCCTCACGTTGGCTGGACTTTTTTCTGAGCCTGACGGTGGGTTTGCTCTTCTTCCTGGCGGTAGACACGCTGACCGAGTCGCTGGAGACAGCGGATCGCGTTGCAGGAGCCTTTCAGGGTGTCGCCCTGGTAGCGATGGGTATCTTCGGCACCATCTCGCTGCTCTTCTATCTGGCCCGGAGCAAGCCTGAGCGCTCCGACAAGACGACGGCAGAGGGACGGCTCTGGACTTCGCTGATGGTCGCCGTGGGAATCGGACTCCACAACCTGGGAGAGGGCCTCGCCATAGGTTCCGCCTACGCTATCGGTGAAATCGCCCTGGGAACGTTCCTGGTGGTGGGCTTCACGCTCCACAACCTGACGGAAGGCCTGGGGATCGTAGCCCCGATTGCCAGGGATCGCGCCAGCCTGGGCCGGCTTTGCCTGCTGGGCACCCTGGCCGGAGGGCCTACCATCATCGGTACCTGGATCGGGGGCTTCAGCTACTCCCCGGTCCTGGCCACCGTCTTTCTGGCAATCGGCACCGGCGCCATTCTCCAGGTCATCTACGAAATCGGCCGGATCCTGATCGGGAACAAGGATGCAGCCTGGCTAAGCGGCTACAGCTTCTCTGGTTTCGTCCTGGGCCTGCTAATCATGTACGCAACCGGCCTCCTGACAGTAGCCTGACTGACCCTCGAACCAAGCTCAGCCTCCGTTGCTCCGCGTCTCGTGTTTGATATATGATGCCCTCTCCTTCCCGGTCGGGACGTAGCGCAGCCTGGTAGCGCACCTGAATGGGGTTCAGGGGGTCGGGAGTTCGAATCTCCCCGTCCCGACCAATCTATCTTTCATCCCATCAATAACTTAGATAGTTAGAGCTGACCTCGCTGTAGCCTGATCCAGAATCAGGCTAACACATGGCAAACATTCAAACATTTGGTCGTCTACCCGGGGTAGATAGCCCCTTCCGGGATCATTCTCATCTGTGGTCTTCAGGCCAGCCAGCGGGCCAGGGTAGACGAAAGCCCGCGAGCGTCACCGCCGAGCAGGCGTCGCGGGCTTTTGGCCCGACCGTTCTAGGCGGTGAATTCGATGACGGATAGGTCGCCTGCGGGATACTCGGCGCCGACTCTGAGACCGGCTTCCAGCCCCAGCGAAGTGAGCTCGGCCACGCCGCGTTCGCGCCCGCCGAAGTAGGCGAGCAACCTCAGGTCCATGTCGGTGCGCGGTGATTTACCGTCGCCTCCCGTCTTTTCCACGATAAAGACCTTTCCGGCTGGGCCCGCTGCCTCCGCGCACCGCCGCAGGATCGTACACGCCGCTTCGTCATCCCAGTCGTGGAGGACGGCGCAGAGTAGATAGCCTCCCACACCCGAAGGCAGCGGATCGAAAAAGCTCCCGGACACGACATCGCTCCGGTCATCGAATCCTGCCGACTTCAGCGTCTGCCGCGCAGCCTCCGCCGTGCCGGGTCGTTCAAATACCGTGCCCCGCAATGTCGGGTGCACGCTCAGAACGGCAGCGATCAGAGTTCCGTTGCCCCCTCCGACATCGATCAGGTGGCCGAGTGAACCCCAGTCATAGGACGCGACGACCTGGGGAGCCCAGGCTGCAACGTCAGCGCCCATCTGCCCATCGAACGACTCCCTCAGCGCAGGGTCCGATGCCAGGTCGTCCCAGAACCCTCGGCCAAAGTGCAAGGGGAAGCTCGCCCGACCGGTGCGTATGGAGTGCAGCAGATCTACCAGGGACAGATCAGCCCGGCCCACTGCGTTCTCGATGTCCAGTCGAGCTCGGGTCCCAGAAGGGTGGTCGTCGCGCAGCGATTCGCCTAGAGAGGTCAGAGAGTATTGGCCCACGTCGTTGCATCTGAGCACATCTAGCGAAACAAGATGCCGCAGCAAGCGATCGAGAGCGTCGGTGTTTGCGCGGGCCGCCCGGGCCAGCTCCGGCGCCGTACACGGCCCACGGGTGATGTGGTCGGCCACGCGAAGGGTTGCCGCGACCCGCAGCGCCATCGGCGTCACGAGGTCGGCCATGGGCCACAACCCGGCGTCTGGTCTGCCTTCCTTCGCCACGGTGCTCCTTTCAGCAGAAATGCGAGTCTGCTCAGGCGTTCTTTCGCGACGGTCGGAGTGCGGTATGGTCTCAATTTCAAGACCCCGTCCATTGAACCAATCACGATTTTTAGGCTTTACTCGCGGCTCACCTCAGAAAGTCTTCAAGGTCTGGGACAGTCGGGCCAGGAATGTTGAGGCGCTGTCGGCTTGCTGGCGTGAGACCGAAATCCTCGGCGAACTTCAAGAACAAGGTCCCGAAGTTCTTCTCGATGGTCGCATAGGGGCTCTTCCGGACGACGCCACGGTTGTCGGTAATGGTGAAGCCCTGCCCGGCGAGTTCTTCTTGTGCCTCGCGCCAGAGACCATAGCAGGAGCACATACCGAGGAAGGGCCCCAAATAAAGCGGTTCTAGGAGACCGTCAGGCAAAAGGTGCCGGGCCGTCTCTTCGCCGAATCGCCGTCCCTCCTCGGACATCCAGTCAGGAAATTCCAGCCAATCCGGCAAAGCCTCGTCAGATCTTTCGGCAGGCCGCTCGTATTGTCGCCGCCCTTTCTTCCCCCGGTTGCCCTCGACAATCTTGAGGCGACTCGGCTTGGGTTTTCGACCTCTCATTTTCCTTCTCCCTCGTCACCGCCCGTGTGACTTTTTTCACAAAAAGTCGGTCGTGTTTGTGATGCCACCGGGTGGTCTACACCGCTTATCTCCTAGCAATTCCACCTCCCCCCGCCCCCTCCTTGCACTAAGGTGAACATTTGGTGAAGATAGTAGCACACGTCTGTGATGCTTCCGCTTCGGAGCCGTGCTCGAGACATCTGGGCACTGTTATTCCTTGGGTTGTCCATCGCCTGCTCCGCCCGGCACGCTGAGAACACAGAGATAGTTGGACTGACCGAGGGCGACCAACAGGCAATTGCGGATACCGCAACCGGCGTCAGCCTCGGTGGGAGCTATCAGTGAACGACAGCTGCTTTGTGTTGAGTTGTATCAGCCCAGATCTGGCCGTACAAAAAGTGTCAGAATAGATTACCCCGAACGACCGCTTTCGCCTAGCGGACATTCAGATTTTCCCCGGAAGCGTCGAATGAACTACCGCAAACACCCAAAAGCGGGACATCGAGTTGAACCTATTCGCCCGCGAGGGCTTCAATTTTTACCAATAGGTCCGGAAGTAGCAGTCGATTCACACCAAGCAACCCTACGATACCGAGGTCCAGTTACTCCCCCGTCGGCACCAGTCGCCTGAGTTCTTCGAACCAGTTGAGGACGACGTTGATTTGGGTAGCAGGCTCCTTCGTATTCTCGACCAGAACCCAACGTCGCCCATCGAGTGCAATGTCGTAATTTGGGAAAACTGGCGTGGCTCCAGATCTGAGATCCGTCCCTAATTGGGGGTCCGAGAAGGGGCCAAGAGTCAGTGATCTAGCGGCTTTGACCGGCTTTTCATAGGAGAGAAGGTCCGGCGGGTCTAAAGCGGAGTCGTTCCGTCGATTTCCAGGCAAAGGTCTGAGATCCCCCTTCCCTTGGTCCGCGCGGTCAATTCCTACCGTGGCTGCGATGAGGAAAAACGCGAGCGCTCCGAGTGATATTCGTGCAGTTCTTAGTAGCAACCGCTTCATTGGTCGCTCCCCGATGAAGGCCTTCGTGAAGCCCAGGGGAGGTTGTCGAGCCGCCACACTTCATTGACGGTTGCACCGCTTGCATGGAACACCAAGGAGCGCCCGTCGGGATGAGGGCTGAGGCCCCATTGACCCACCAGACCCAGACCGTCCATTGTCAAGCCGACGTCCGTCGCCTGGCCGCCGCTGATATCCACACTCCAGAGTGATTGACTCGCGTCGCCGACCCGTACGAAGAAGAGATGGGAACCTCGGTTCGACCAAGCGATGTTGCCAATCTTTTCAGGGATGTGGAGCACTTCTCGAAAGCTGTTGTCTTCCATGGAGAGAAGGCGAATGGCATGCTCGAAGGCTATAGCGAGGCAATCGCCATCGGGTGAGAGCACCAAACGTTGGAAATACGTTCCCGAGAGAAGCTCTTCCTCCTCCCCTGTCTCGAGGTCTCGCTTCCGAAGCCGACGGTCGTCGTGTTTGCCCACTACGTAGAAAACCGTATCGCCCTCGGGACTCCATGCCAGGCTGTGTACAGGAGTCCCCGTAAGGGCCAGGGTCGTCGCAAGCCCTGTTTGTGGGTCAATCCGAAATAGGCCGTCTCCCTTCCCCCGGGCGCGGGCCGCTACCAACAGGGATTTGCCGTCCAGAGCCCAGACTGGTTCCAAGCTGCGATCGTGAGTCACCGAGAGCGGTAGCTTGCGCTCCTGACCACTCTCAAAAGAATCAAGCACCAACGTCCACGACGAGTTGTAACCACGGCCCGTCTGAACGGTATAGGCAAGGACTTGACCGTTAGGAGACCACGCGGGTCCTGTGGTGAAACCTTCGCCGGCAGTGCTGAGTCTCACCGGATCGCTCGCGGGTCGCTCGTCCGTGGCATCGAGAGTCAAAGAGTAGAGGTGATTCGACCCAGACGATAGAGCGTAGTAGACGGAGCCGTCACGGGCGACACCAAGGGGCTGGGCGCGTCCAAGATTCCGCTTGAGCATTACCGGGGGCCCGTCGGCCATGCCCCCCTCAACGGACAGTGTGTAGAGATCTAGATTGCCGCTTCTATCACTTGCGAACAGCACTCCTCGCCCGTCCGGGGTCCAGCCAAAGGCACGATCGTCAGCGAGATGTTCGACTAAGGTCTTTTCTGTTCTTCCTTCTGTCGAGACAAGGTACAAATCTCGCGTCCTAGCGTCTTGGTCAGGGAAACGGTCGTAAAGGATGTAGTCTCCCTTGGGCGATAGGTGGGCGCGTCGGGGATCCCCCCCTCCTTTTGGGAAAGACGTAAGAACATGAAGAGCACCTGTCTCAATCGAGAGAGATGCATGGGTCACGGAGCGGTCACGGCCAATCAGCAGGGCGAAAAGATCACGTCCACTGGGGAACCAAGCCGTTGGAATCGCATACACGATCCCTTGGGCTTCGTAGATTGTGCGTGAGCTGAAAGTAACGGACGATTCCGTCAGCGGCCCGACGCGGATCTGGACTCGAGGCTCTCTCCGTTGGTTGATCCATGCAAAGGCGACCTGCGACCCATCCGGCGAGATTGCAGACCCTCGGGCCGCATACTCGTGAGGCTCATCCTGCCAATTTGTATCGGTTAACGCCCGATGCTGTCCGGTTTTCAAATCACGAATCGCTAAGTTCCCGTCCTGATCATTAAATGTCAGAAAGCGACCGTCTAGTGACACCCCTGAGAGCTCCGTATCGGGTCCAGCCCAAATCTGGCGGGCCGTAACCAGATCCTGTGCTGCTTCCGACAACGGGGTGGGAGGGTTGAGTATGAAGCGGTGAAACAAGAGTATGGCCAGCATCGCCAGGGCGGCCGCTCCCATCATAGAGTAGACCAGTGTGGTCCAGAGAGGACGTCCCTGCTGCCCTGCCTTCGCCCTCGGCTGACGCACATCACGCCAAGCGTCTAACTCGCTACGGTAGGCAAAGACGCTAGAGCGCTTGCCGGCCGTGTGCCGCCGGACCGGAAGACCTTCTCGCTTCTCCCAACGGATCGCCGTCCGGATGTCTCGTTCGAGGTAGCCGGCGATTTCCTTCCATGACTGTAACGGCTTTTCGTCAGGCTGCTTGGGGTTCATCTTCCGGTCTAACCTCCTCTCGGGAAGAATAGGCCCCTCCCCCGCGATTTGGCAATCGGCAAAAAGCGTCACAGAAGCAATGTCACTTTTTGCCAATAAGAGAGCCCGAACTGAGTCTAAAGCGACGTGACGACGCGGAGCCAGAGGATAACTGACAGGAACAACCGACGTTACTCGACTCGATCAATGCGAATTTGAAAGCGGTCGTTCGATTTCGATCAAATCGGACGCTGTCTGTAAGATCGGGTGCCAACTATCACATCCTGACCCGTCATGTTGCCTGGCAATGCAGGCTGTCGAGTCAAATCTGTCAAGAAAGCGAAACAGCTCTCGATTCCATTCAGAGTTTCGGGACCACTAGTTCTGGTACTCGTCAAATAGGAGAAATGCGACCATTTATATTGACGACAGTATATGTTAACTGATATTTAAAGTAATTAGATGACACGAGTTGATCAGCACAGCGAAGATAGCTCTGTTGCAACGGCTATGCAACGAGCCATAGCTCGGGCCAAGAGGCACAACCGCAGAGAGATCACTCCGGACGACCTCCTGGTTGGTCTCTTGCAAACCGTGGCTCGATTCAATGTTGCCGAAATCGGTCCGTGGATCATCGACCTCGAAGAGCTCGATGCGACGTGGGAAGAAGGAGTTTCAGGGGGGCCGAAGGTGAAATACAGCGTGGCCGCGGTTGGAATCTTCGACCGAGCGGCAGCTATCGCCAGGAGAGATGGCAACTCGAAGGTGGGCGTGGTTCATCTGCTGGCTGCCTTCGGCTATGAACCAGGCGGTTTGATGGAAACATTGCGGGAGACTCTAGGGTTCAGTGCAGCGCATTGGCGAGCAGCACTGGCCCAGTGGCAAGACTCTGGTGGACATCGCACTCGAGCGAAGCCTTCCCGTGAAGCGAGAGCTGAGGACCCTGAGGAAAAGTCCTTGCTGAGTCCCGATGAAGCTGCGCAGTTGCTCGGCGTCCACACCCAGACGATTCGTGGGTACATTCGTTCGGGTCGACTACCGGCCTATCGACTGGCCGGTGAGAGGGCCCTGCGTATCAAGAGAGAAGACCTGTTTCGTCTCTTGGAGCCGTTCAGTCCAGAGTGACGGTCACAAGACAAGAAAAGGAGAAGAACAATGCCAATGTACGTTGTCCAACGTGATCTTCCCGGAATAACACCAGATCAGCTAACTGCAGCGGGTCTGCGGGCCAAAGCATGCTGTGCTGAGATGACAGAAGAAGGGCAGCCGGTTGACTGGATCCGGAGCTACTTCCTACCCGAGAGCCAGCAGACGCACTGTTACTTCCAAGCGGAGAATAGCGAGCTTGTAAGAGAGGCGAACGAACGGGCCCAGATTCCGTTCGCGAAGATTCTTGAGGTTCAAGAGTTGACACCAGAAATGGTTTGAGACCCAGGTCACGGGTGTTAGACCCCAGGTGCGATCGTAGAGCTTGGCCCATATCCCGTTCAGTTCTCATGGTTGGCGACGTCCTGGGCGTCCCGCTATCTGTCGCGCCCGAGGAAGAAGGATAGGACTGGGAACCTCCTCAGCTGGGCCGGGGGGCTGAACTCTAAATCAAAACGGCTTAACCAAAGGAGGGTCAGAAATGTCATCCAAACTAATTCCGAAACTGCTCGTGGTTCTTGCGGCTTTCTTGCTCGCTATGGGTAAGGGAAAACCAGACGACGACCTTCCAAAGGTCGACATTACCTTTCTCGACCGGTTCGACGACAAAGTACGTAGTGACGGAATGGGAGCCTATTTTCACGGTGAGGAAGGCGTCATGGCCAAAATCAATGTGACCCGCTCAAACCCATCCGGACAAATCACAGGCACCGACGACCTTCTCTTTGATCCCGACCGAGATCTCAGCCGGAACGATATGAAACAGGGGCTGGGGCGCTCCTTACTTTTCGTTCTGGAGGAAAATCTGGGGGCCGACCCCGACTGTAACACCCAGCTGACGAGTGCAACGTTGTTGGAAGGCGCTTTTCTAAACGTCGATAAACTGGGAGCTGTGGGACCGGGAGAACCGGCGGTTTTTGAAGAGGCGCAGTTCAACACCTCGCTCGGAATTCTTCGTTTCGATCCCTCCCAATATCCGGGGACCGGGCTCGTCAGGATAGAGCGAATTGATGACTGCGAGTGGAATGTGACTTCGGTTGGGGTTGACGGTGGAGGTCCGGTGGCGGTCCTGCTCCAGTCTGACAAGGGTGGGACGTGTGAGCTCGGCCGTTTTCATGTTCCCTTTCAGATGATGGTCCAGCTGCAGACGTGTCCGTGAGCAAGGAGTAGTGCTCTAGCCCGGGGAGTTTCAGTACCGGTAGGTGCCGCCGCACCGAGCAGACATTGGAACTGAGAGGCATGAACGGCGACTCTTGAGCGTTTGCGGTGGGATCCTTTTCGTCGAAAATCTGAATGTCCGCACCTAAAAGCGGACATTCAAATTCGCATTGATCGAGTGATGTCTGACGATATCCTATAGGTTTCTGACTGGACGATAACTGGACGACACTTCTTGGAGGCTCCTCAGGTTCCGCCCAATAAGATTCATAACTCCACCGACCGTAGCACCACTACTCCACTGGCTAGGCGAACACTCATTTCTCTGCGGAGCAAGAGGGATTCTGTTCTCAGTTGAAATAGGAGAGAGTTGACGCTTAACAGAGCACCATTTTGCTGCCTGGCTTCCGCGTCGGAGCCGCGAATCTCATCTTTTTGGGTCAAGTCCGATTTCTGCCGTAACTTCGACTGCGGGACAAAGCCATATCGTGGCCAAGGGTGCGAGGTGACAGCTACGGCTTCAGGTGTTCTTGGAAATGTCGTGCGACAGCCCCAAACCAGTATGCTCTTGCTACTGTCGGGCCGTGATCTCCCCCTGGTATGACAACTAGATCGAACTTCTTTCCAGCTTTAATGAAGGCATCGGCGAGCTTCATCGTGTGAGAAAAAGGGGAGCCCAGATCGCTGGTGCCGTGGATGATCAGTAGCTCACCCTTGAGATTTTCAGCAAGCCGGAGAGTTGAAGACCTTTCATATCCCTCCGGGTTGTTTTCGGGAAGGTCCATAGAGGCCACAATTTGGTAATGATGGTCAATGAGCTCGCCCACTGGAGCGGTTGCCACTCCGACACGATAAACATCAGGCTCAACCAGCATCGCACGTATCGCCAATCTCCCGCCGTTGGAGTGGCCAAAAATACCCACATGGTTCCGATCCATGAAGGTTCGAGAATTGGTTAACTGTTTGAGCGCCGCCACGTGATTGTGGGAACCGCTTGCCTCGATCATAAAGGTAATGAACCCGAGCTGAGCCAGGGCCTGGGCGATCGTTCCGAACTGATTGGGAACAAAGTTTCGCGAGACTACTCTTCCGCCATGGATGATTTCTATCACCGGGTACCTTTGCCGACCATCAAAGTCATATGGCTTGTAGATCACCCCATAGATGTCGGTCTTGCCATCCGCAGCTTTGACACTGAATTCCTCAGGTGCTCTCCAACGGATTCCTTTTAGTGCTTGGGTATTCGCTTTCGAGAGCGTCCGAAGCAGGGTGCCATCCGCCCTACGCAAGTCGACGGACTGGGAACGATTGGAAGTCGAATGAGTGTCGAGGAAAAACTCTTTCGATGGGGACAACTCAACCTGATGCCGACCCGTAGTCTGGGTCAGACGAATGAACTGGCCACTGTCCAAATCCACCCGGTACAGGTGGGTATCGAAAGGTCGCGCTCGGTCGTCAGAGGCCATCAGATACACCCAACCGTTCGACTCATCCACAGAGACAACCTGCTCCACGGGGAAAGACCCCTTCGTTAATTGTCGAATCAGGGCCCCGTCGAGTTCATACAGGTAAGGGTGATCCCAGCCATCCCGCTCGGACATCCAAATAAGCCGCTTGCCTTTTTCCAGAAACGTTACCAGTCTGTCCCACCAGGGAAAGTACAGGTACCGAACAGCGGTCTCTCCGGTCTCAGTCAGAATGACTCTTGACTTGCCCTTAGCAGCGTCGGCAACCATGAGTTGTAAGACCGTGACGTTGCTGTTGGCCTTTAAGAGAAGTAACGCCGAGCTGTCAGGCAACCACCCACTGATATGAAGGTGCTGGTCCGGCTCGGGCCCGGTGTCGATCCGGATCTTCTTCCCGGAAAGAATATCGATTATGAAAAGCTCAGTCTGATAAAGGGGCCCTCGCGCCCTGGGGTTGCCGCGTACCCACTCGACTTCCTCTGTTGGCGTCAGCCATTGAATGATGGGCGTCTTCGGGACATTCCGCCAATCCGTTTTCCTGATCGCCAGTTTCCGGCTGTCTGGCGACCACATTGGTGGGAACCTCGCCCAAGCTCCCCAGTCGAAGTCTTCGACGCCATCCGTCGTGAGCCAGGTGATCCCGTCGTCGAGTGGGGATCGCAAGTATAGATTGTGATCCTTGACACCCACGAACCATCTCCGATCTGGTGAGGGAAGTTCGTAGATCTCCGGATAGTAGTAGTAGGCTTTTCGGATGAGTTGGGGTGTTCTTCTCCTTCTGTCTGCCTCCGATTCCGGAGGCACTCGCCTCATCTCGTAGGTATCCAGCCGAAGGTCGAATTCCTGCTCTTCTACTGTGAAGCGAACCGTCGTCTCTTCCTCGTCAACAAAGCTGAACGTGTCAAAGGGCATGCTTTGATGGGCTGGATCGTGAATTGTGGCCAGAACTTTTTGAAGCCGTGCCGAGTCGAACATTGGCTCCTTGATATTCGCAATCGGATCGACCTTCCAGATCACCGTATTCTCCGGCGCCCCTTCGGCGTACCAGAAGCTGTTCCCGTCCGCCATCCAGTGCGGATCGACCTTGCCCCCTTTGACGTACTTCGGGAACTCCAGGTACCGCCGGTACATCTCCTCACGCTCGACCTGGCCATTGGGCTGGGCATTGACGCCAACTGTGATCAGGCTCAGACCGATTACAGTACACGCAATGGCTCCTCTTCTGCCCCTCATCTCCACCTCCAGATCCGATTCCTGGTCAAGCATTCTCTCAGCTTTGTTAGCCGAGTTGCTCCGCTATCCTAGAACATTACTTCAACCAAGCATTCAGATCGACTTCGTTTGCACAGTGTCGATCTGCTCTGCCCTGAATGAGTATTCTTTCCCTTGCTCTTTGGTAAGCTATCCTTGGAGCTTACTGAGTTGAGCGGATTCGAACTCAGTGATCTTGACACCCCGCCAAGAATCCGAGGCTCGAATCACCGCCGAGTACGACAACTTTAGCACTGGGCGCTCGCCAAACAAATTCCCCGCAGCTTGAGTTCTAGGAGGGTAAGGAGAAGGCTCCAAGCACTTGGACGTATGACGCCCTACCTGGAAACTGACAGCTCCTTTCGAAGCGCCCGAAAGCGGTCGTTCGGGGGGCGATCTTCTCTGACACTGTTTGTACGGTCAGGTCTGGGCTATTACAACAAAGCCACACCATTCACCAAACCCGCCAAAATCCGGGACCGACACCTCACGCACAATCAAGTCCCCAGGCCCGAATTCTGTCACCCCTAGGACCCGAGTTTCACCACCCATTCCCGACTGGCCAGTGACCCCATACCGGGAGTAGCCCACCAGAGAGTGCGCGGGGGAACCAGTGCCCGTGTGGGAAAGGCAATGGTACTATTCAGCCTATATATGGAGGTCACGTCCGATGAGAGTTGATGGTTACGATCTTGCTGTCGTAGGGGTAGTCCTATTGGGGGTCAGCACTGTTCTGTTCGCTCACGTAGGCCACTTATATACCAACGAGGCCGCACAGATGTTCATGGGTACGAATCCCTTTCAACTTCGGGATTCGATCATCAGCCGTTGGGAAAATAGAACCGCCGTGCTCTTGTTAATCGTTGGAGGGCTGGTCGGCATCCTCGGGACTCTCCGAGCAGCGAGCCTCGGTCATGAGGGGTACCTGGTAGGCCCGAGTCGTTATGCTTGGGAAACGAGACGGTTCCCTATAACGATGGAAATAATCGTGCTTATCGCTGTCGGACTCGTTCTTTGGCGCGGTACAGTGGGAATCACAAACTGGCTCAGCGCGCACGAATACGTACCAGTTATGGTCGACCAGCAAAGGGACTTGTGGCAGCAAAGTATCTTTGTACTCGCCAATGGAGGACGTTACAGGAACGAGGTTGAAAAGGGGACTACTATTGAGCCGGCGATTAGTCAACAGAGAATCGAACGGGCCAATGGCAACCTTGAGCAGATTGGCAAGCTCATCGATGTTCCACGGAAGAAGAACGAACCCATGAAGCACTATTCAGACCGGCTGCTGCCGCTTTTTGAGGTGCCAGGTGAAAAGCAGGTGGAGTAGTGAAAGTAGCTACCGGTTCTCCAGTTGTGGCTCCCATGCCTGCTTGAACGATTCAACGGCCGCCACAATGTCGGCGTCGAATCCAAGTTCACCTTCCTCGTTTAAATCGGTCATCAGACAGAGAACGGCATTGTGCGCGGTCATCAGAGCCGCGGGTGTCCACTGAGTAGATGGGGCAACGTCAACGTCGCCGGTGGTTTGATTGGAACCGGAGACAAACGCTGTTACGTCTCCATGAACTAGTCCGGAGCCCCATCGGTAAACTGTGCGGTAGATATGCCCTCGCCCGGCCTCAGTAGCCGGGGCGAAGGGTATCTTCCTTTGCTTCCTGCCCTCCGAGCCGTTGCTCTCGGTTGGCGAACAGAAGAGTGGAGCCACTAGAACTACGGTTCAACGCCACCAATTGGGATGCGCTCGAACAGAACTGTCATCGGAATTCTTGCGACTCCTTGCAGCTGACCATCGGCCCACAACTCGGCCCGATCGGCATCGTTTCCGGGATCGTCGGGGTTAACCGTAGTCAGCACCGCCAGGTTCTCAGCGGGACGGAGGATGTAAAGAGGATCAACATATATAATTTGGCCGCCTCCAGAGTTAGTTGGGGGGTGCTGGATTCTGATTTCCAGCTGTTGGCGGCTGGCATTCTTCTTGAACAGCCGGTCGGCGGCGAAAGCTAGCAGCAGATTGTCGACGCAAAATCAGGGAGTCGAGGATCTGCTATTCGTAGACCACTCCTTCCCAACTGTCGCAAGCACGCATCCCTCGGTGACTATCGTTGACTTTGACTACTAATGGTATGGCCCTCGAATAGCTCCCTCCTACTCCCCGGGCCCGAGGCAATCTTGTCCCACCATTCCAGGCAGTTTTCCAACCCCGTATTCATCCAGGACTGCCACCGTCAAGTCGACCAGAGACGGTTCCTCCAGAGTGATCTCTCGATTGCTGATCAAGACGCCAGGGACCAGGTGCGAATTGATACTGTGATCGCCACTCCAGGGATCGGTGTTGTCGAGGAATAGGTCGGCGGGGAAATCACCCAGGGGGCTGTCCCAGGAGGTCCGATAGCCGCGGCTGTAGCCGATGATCAAGTCCGGGCCCTGGTCCACGAACGGACCCTTGAAATCGCGACGGCTGCGAACTACGCGACTGATCGGATGGAGTCCATTGGCAGGGTCTATCATGCCCAGAAGATCGTCTTCCAGTCGTTCCAGGAGGTCGGCATAATCCTTTCCCTCAGCCACCACTCCCTCCCTTTCTCGTCCCTGCAGATTAACGTACAGTCCATTGATGCCCAGGGCATAAGCGGTGGTCCTGGTCCAGTCCACATTCTGGAAGAATGGTGCAGAGCCCTGCGGGTTGGGCCTGATGAACTTCACATACCCGCGTTCGTGTAGCCAGGAGTTGAGATTGACTTGACGGTAAAAGGGTGCGAATCCATGATCGGACAGAATGATCAGGGTTGTATCCTGATCGAGTTTCTCCAGAACCTGCGCCACCACCTGATCCATCTGTTGGTAGATGGTGCGGATTCCATCTCTCAGATCCTCATCGGCCTCAAAGCCCGGATGCTGGGGGTCCATATACCGCCAAAGCATGTGGGGAATCTGATCCACTCCAGAGAAATAGTAGAAGAGAAGACCTTCGTCGAAATCTTCGAGCAAGTGCTCCAGCGCCTGCTTCTGCTCCAAGAAGACCGACTGGGCTTGAATCCAGAACTCCTTGCCGTCGAAGACACCTAAGGAGAGTGCCTTGGTGTCCTCAGCCAGCTCCTGAGTGTAGAAATAGCCCAACTCACCTGCCAGCTCGACAGACCATTCCTCCGGCTGAGATATCGGCATGGCAGACTCCTTCGGATTGATCTGCAGCGGCGTCACGTAGAGCCGGAACTCCGGACGTACCTGCTGCAGATAGAAGCGTGACGTCGCGCTGATACTGACGAGGTAGGGGACGGCCTCGAATTCCAGACGGATCCACTCACTCCACTCGCCCTCCATCAGAATGAATTCCCGGTCCTGGACCACAAACTTGCAGACCGGTTCCTGCGGATCCAGGAACACTTGGAAGCTCAGATCGAGCTCAGGATGCTGATAGCCGCCGTTCGCCTTGGCGACCCTCCGATAGGGATTGGCAGGACCCCGAAGCCTTGCTTCGACCCGGTTGTCGCGCACCTGGACGGTGGAGATGCTTCCACCACCAACATCTCTGGTCCGATCGGCAGGACTGCTGGTGTAGAAAGAGAAGGTACCACGCGTTCCCAGAAGGTCAGGGGTCCCCATCCCAGACAGGGCCCGTCCCTGGCCCTGAGGTGGGAAATTAACGGGCATGCGAAATACAGTCGTTGAGATCCCCTTCTCCTCGAGTAGCTGCCAGAAGGGTTTCCCTTTCCGGAGCTGCTCCATGCCTCCCGCCGAGAGAGGAATGACCCAGGAGCCGATGGCAAGGTTCCAGCTCGAGCGCTTTGCCTTGGACATTGAGTACTCAGGAAGGAGCGTCTTCGGATCGCGGTGTAAGAAATCGAAGATGGCATGACCACCGGCGTCCATGCCGGTGATGAACGCCGACCACGCCACCGGGCTGAGCGGCGGCATGACGGTCTCGAGAGGCTTGAAGTGACCTTCGCGAACCAGGGATTGAAAGTTTGGAAGACGTCCCTGGTCGATGAAGCGCTGCAGCAGCTCAGGGTCGAGTCCATCGATCCCCAGGATAAGAACCTTGTGGTCGGGGGCTTCTCTCCAAGGGAATGCAGGCAGACATCAGGAGGGCAAGAATTAGGAGTCCGCCAAGGTACTGAGTCCGCATCCCCAACCTCAGCCCAGATTTCTCACAGGCAGTCGTAGCGGGGGGGCGGTCGACGTGTTCGTACATCCCAAAGCAACGGGTGGCCTGGCGCTTCCAGACGGTAGGACGCCCTATCGGAGGTACCCGAGAGCACGCAGGCGCTGGAGCGCTTCCGAGCTGAGGCTCTCCCTCTGGACTTCGTCGTGTGGGATCCTTGACGTCGTCGCCAGCTGACGTCGACGGTTCAGCTCCTCGGCGAGTCTCTCGACGACCTCCGGGTGATCCCTGGCGACGTCATGTCGATCCAGTGGGGCCGTGTCGTGGGCGTACAACTCGTAATCGGGCCTTCCCTGATGGCGGGGATGCGCGACTGGGCTCAACGGCCTGGGGTTCTGGATCAGCTTCCAGCCGTCTCGAACGAGCGTCGAGAAGTAAACTACTGACGGCCCGCCGGGGTGTTTTTCGCCGAACGCCCCTCGGCTCTCCCAGCCGAGTCTAGACGGTGCGTCGGGACGGGCCAGAAGTGGCAGCAGGCTCTGACCCTGCATGCCCTTCACAGTGACGAGGCCGCTCAGGTCCAGGAGTGTCGGCATCAAATCGATCGATTCGACGGTTTCCTCGATCACGGCTCCTGCGGGCACAATGCCCGGCCACCAGAGCAGCAACGGCACATTCAAGACCTCGCCATAGGTGGTGTCACCATGACCGATGTACCCATGATCGAGAATCTCTTCCCCGTGGTCACTGATGAAAGCCAGTAGGGTCTTGTCACCGAGCCCATGTGCTTCGAGGCCCTCCAGAAGCCTTCCGATCTCCACATCCATGGCCCGGATCGAGCCGTCATACCAGGCGAGCTGGTGCGCAAGGAATGCCTGCGGATCGATCCCCGCCTTCTTCAGTAGGGCAATTGCGGGAGTTTTGTTGTCATCCGATACGTAGGTTGCCCCTACACCGGCTTCCTCCAGCCTCTTCAGCCGCGCTTCGTGTTTGGCCCTCGAGACGGGCCGGGCCCACATCGTATCGTAAGGCGAGTACGGCTCGTAGGGGGTGTGAGGATCGAAAAAATGGAGGAAGGCAAAAAAGGGTACATCGTCATGACTGTCGAGCCAGTCGAGCAAGCGGGTGACGATCCCCCTCGCCGTCTTGCTCGGAAAGGCGCTGAGGTAACTGCAGTTGTCCAGGACTTCCACCCCCTGTTGGAGCCCGCTCCTTGGCCCTGTCCAGGCATTCGACGAGGTATGGAAGGTCGCGTAGCCCGCCTCGCGATAGGCCTCGGTCAGCGTTACCACGGACGATGGCAACCGATCTGTATAATCCACGACCCCATGCGTACTCGCATACAGAGAGCTGAGAATCGACGGGACCGAGGGCTTGGTCCAGGGGGCCTGGGAGATAGTGTCTGAAAACAGTGCGCCCTCCGACGCCAGTTGGGCCAGGACCGGCGCCGTGGGACGTTCATAGCCGTAGGCGTCGAGGTGGTCGCGGCGCAACGTATCCGCGAGGATGAGAATTACGCCCTGAGGTACCGCGGTGCCCGCGTCCGGGAGGGCCGCCCGCGCGGATGACGTCTCGGATCGCTCCGGCAGGACGCCGCTGTGACGCAGGACGGGTGCCCCCCAGAACCCTAATCGGCCTGGCTGCTCCGCCTCCAGGCCAAGCGATAACGTGACCTGCTCTCCAGCAAACTCGCTCAGATCGAGCCGTACCTCTTCCCACTGCTGCGGCAGCGTAACCGTGCGCCGCAACAACGTCCTCGGGCCGATCCCCACCGTGAAGGTCACCGGCCCCTCCTCGAGGGTGCCAACAGCCAGATCCAACCACGGCTGCGAGCCCAGGTCGACCTCGAATCGGACCTGCTGAGGAGAGCGGCTGACGAGGGCCTCGCGCTGGATACAACTATAATAATCCAACCCCACCGGCTCACACAGCCCATGCCAGCCTGCTCCGGTCGGGAGCGTCCCTAGATGTTCCCGCCAACTGATCAGACGAATCGACTCGATCGCGAACGTGGCGCCGGGGGAGTCCGTCGGCTCCAGCCGAATCTGTGGCATCCCCAAGGGTAAGTCCCGCCCTTCGTAGGTCAGTCTGTAGGTCTGGAACTCGTTGCCAGGCTCTAACAGCACGCTCAGCCGTCTAAGGTAACTTGGGCGCGGCCCGAAAACCCACACAGCGAGCTCCGTGCCTGCGGAGACCCGCATCCGAACTTCGACCGCGTGGAGGAACTGGGGCTTCCGCAATTGGTTGCGCTTGAACCGGTCCAGATCACCGGGGCGCGTAAGGGAAAGGGTCGGTTGCTCGCCCGGGACCGTCCGTCCGACCAGCAGGCCATCGCGCACGGCGAGTTCCTCGATGCTATTCTCGACCCGCCATCCGTATGTTTCGCCAAACTCTTCTGGGATCGGAAGTGTCCCCTGTCCATCGAACCGCCACTGGATCGGCTCGGGCGCATCAATCGGCTCGGCGCCCTCCACGATGGCCGAGCCGAAATGGTCGATGAGACGGATGGCGACCGGTGCCTGACCGGAGGTTCCGCACCCGGCGAGACATCCTGCGATCCACAGCATCACGGCGCCCCGACCGACGTTGTAACGCCACGGCCCCCAACGAGTCGGCCTCATCGCTGCCGACCACCGCCGAGCGGCCCACGAAGTTCGGGAGGAAATGGCTCACCCAGGCTGGGTAGGACGTCTTCGGCGGCCACGGCTGTGGACGCGCGCTCCTCATCGCCCGGGATGCCGACGCTGGCCGCAAGAGCGAAGAAGAACAACGTCGCTGTTGCAATGATGAGGACTTCACTCAACACTTGCTTCATCATCGACTCCTCCCTCATTTCGCCGTCCTCAACTCGGGTAAGAAGTTCTCCATCACCCAGAGTTCCGACAAGTATTTGCCACCCGTGGTCGCGTGGTAGGCGATTCGGTTGCCGTCAGGGTGCAGGCTGAGGCCGAGGAATCCGAGAGATTCTTGGGCAAGTCCGAGTTTTTCCGGTTCCCCACCCTTCACTCCAACGCGCCAAAGTTCAGGCTCATGGACGATGGAGCCCATTGCGAACATCAGGAATCGATCTCTCGGCATCCAGGCCACGTTTATGATCTGAATGAGCTCCCCTTCCTTCTGATCTTGCACGAGCGGTACCGTCACAAGGTCGCGCGGTTCACCGCCGACGGCGGGAATGACGCTCAACTTGTGGCTGCGGCACAGGGCCAGCATGGTGCCGTCGGATGAAAGAGCGATGTATCGCAAGGCACCTTTGGCGTCGGGTTCCCGGTGGACCTCCTTCTCTTTGCCGGTCTCGAGGTCG
Organism: Acidobacteriota bacterium; assembly: GCA_965218775.1. Taxonomy (GTDB): domain Bacteria; phylum Acidobacteriota; class UBA6911; order RPQK01; family JAJDTT01; genus CAUZIZ01. The sequence goes on from CBDCLS010000006.1 coordinate 403,550, forward strand.
CGGAAGACATAGCGACGGGTGTTCCGATCCTCATCCGAAACAATATAGAAGATCCCCTGCCCGTCGGCCGACCACACAGCGCTTCTGGAGATGCCCTGGTTCAAAACAATCGCGTCAACCTGTCCGCTTTGAGGATCGATTCGAAAGACCCCGCGCCGCCGCTTACGGTCCACGCCCGCCGCCAGCAGAGAACGCCCGTCGGGGGACCAACGAGGCGTGAGTTTCTGCTGATTGGCGAGGTCAAGCCGAAACCGGTGCTCCTTTCCGGTTTCGACCAGACGGATCACAAGACTCCAAGAAGGAGTGGTAGCCGCCAGCGGCTCTTCGATCGTGACGTAGGAGAGGTATTGCCCATCGGGAGACCAGTCTGGACCCGAGGCGCGGCCCTCGTCGCGCAAGTTGATCTTTTCGGGCCTGCCGGTGACTGTGGCGGTCTTTGGCTCTAGAGCGGCCGTATAGATGTCACTGGCGCCCGTTACGAGACCATAGAACAACGACCCGGAGGGCGTCAGCCCCAACGGCCGAATCGGGCCCACGTTCCGGCGGACAGCGACCGGCGGCCCCGAGGGCTTTCCATCCGCAACGGGGGTGACCCAGACATCCCACGTACCCGTGCGATTGCTGAGGAAGACAATCCTTTTGCCGTCCGGTGACCAGCCGAGCACCCAGTCGTCGGCGGGGTGCTCGACAATGTGAATTTCCCGACTGCCGTCGGACGCCAGCAGGAAGACGTCGCGTTCCCTCGCTTCTCCGTCGGGCGGAAAGTCATAGAGAATCTGCTTTCCGTCCGGTGAAAAACGCATCGCGCTCGACGAACGCCAGTCGAAAGACTTGACGACCCGAATCGAACCGTCGGCAACGGAAATGATCGCGATTTGGCGATGCCAGTCTTGCCTGGTGATATCCAGAAGGAGGTACTTGCCGTCAGCTGACCAATCCTGGGGGACGACGTAGCGGGCGTCGGCGTGGCGGTAAAGAATACGCGGTTCCCCTCCCGGCTCAGCATCAAGCGATTTGATACGCAGATCGGAGCAGCAGAGACCGTCGTCCGCGTCGTAGTTCTCCCACTGATAGGCGACCTGCTTGCCGTCAGGCGAGATGACGGAGGTGCCCCCGTACTCGTTCGGGGTCTTGTTCCAACTGGTGTCGGTCAGGTGACGGCTTTCGCCGGTTTTCACATCAAGTACGGCCATATTGCCGGTGCCCCAGGCAACGTGACTGAGATAGGCGCCATCGGGTGTAGGGGCGCCTGAGACGTCGCGTTGACTGATCTGGCGCACGAGGATGCCCGAACTCTCGGCGGCCTCGGTCAGCGGGTCGCGGGGGTTGAGGATGGGTCCGTGCAGGACCATGGCGGCAACCGCCAGCAAAGCCAAGGAGAAGGCCAGCGCCGGAACCCACCGCCGCCACTTTCGGGGTGGCAGGACTTCTCGCTCCTCAAGCCGCACAGCCGCTCTGCTTTTGGGCTCGCGCGCCGCTCGCCAAGCGTCCAACTCGCCGCGATAGGCGTAGACCGAACCCCGGGCGTCGCTACGATGACGGCGCACCGGTAGACCTTCCAGCGCTTCCCAGCGGCGTGCCGTGCTGACGTCGCGATCCAGATAGGCCGCTATCTCTTTCCAGGACTGCAGCGGTTTCTCCGACACCGGATTGTTCTCTTGACTCGATTCGGGGTCTTTCGGGCTCATTGCGAACCTCCTGCGGGCTTGATACCCTCAGGCTACTGCCGCCCAGCAACCCTGGCAATAGGCATAAGCGCTCATGCGCCCTTTTGCGCGCTTATGCCACTCCAAAACACAGCTTCGGGTTCTTGGTCGGAGCTGTTAGCAAGATCCTTCGGAAAACGGATGGTCCCTGAGGAAGATTGATGGAGAGTCGAGGCGGCAGAGAGACGACGGATGAGAGCTGCGGGCAGCTTGTTTGGCGAGAGCCCTGTGCTAAAGTTGATGTACTCGGCGGTGATTCGAGCCTGGGGCGCTTGGCGGGGTATCAGGGTCACTGAGTTCGAATCCGCTCAGCTCAGAAAGCCCCAGCAGCAACTTGCCGAAGAGCACGACCAGGAATACTCATCCAAGGCACAGCAGAGTCAAACCGTAGAGACGAAGCCGGTTTGATTCCAGTTCGGTTTGAACGAGGGGCGGCTCGACTCAGGGAGATCGAGATGATGTTTGACTAAGAAATTTCGCCGATGTGGTGTCGTCTTGATCTTCCCATGCGCCTTGGCTGGTGTCCTGCTCGGCCAAGGCAATGGTGAGACGACGGTTCAGGTCTTCGCCTCGACCAACGGTGAAGGCTCAGCAACAGCATCGGGCATCGCTGTGGATGCAGACGGCAACGTCATCGTGTCCGGTGACTTTAGTGGTGACCTTGACCTTTCTGGGGACGGTCAGCCGGATGTTTCTTCCCGTGGTGGCAGCGATCTGCTGCTGGCAAAGTACGATCGTGCGGGACACCTATTGTGGGTCAAAACTGCTGGCGGTCCAGGGGAGGAGCGAGGTTACAGGGTTGCGCTGCGAGCCGATGACTCCATTTACTGGACCGGCTCCTATGAGCACGATGTGGACATCGATGGAGACGGTACTATTGATCTCCGCAACCAAGGCAAGTCAGACGTATTCGTCGCGAAGCATGACCGAGACGGAAATCTGATGTGGGCTCGCTCGGCTGGCGGTCCCAGAGTGGATTACTCTCAGGATATTGAACTCGACGCAGACGGCTCTGCCTATATCGCAGGTGACTTCAGCGATCATGCGGATTTCAACGACGACGGTGTGGCGGATGTAACCGGCATCGAGGGGCGCGAGGCTTTCATCGCAAAATGGACTGCTGACGGGGAATGGGCCTGGGCGGCCGCAGGCGTTGGCCCCGGAAATGATCGAGGTGTCGGTGTCGCGGTAGACGGCAAAGGGAGTGCGTACCTAACAGGATGGATTCAGGGCAAGGCGGACTTCGGGCAAAACGCCACGCTCGAGGCAGAAACCCATGGATTTGACAGTGGCGTTGATGCCTCCGTCGATGCTGACGGAAACGTCTACGTTGTCGGAATGGCGCGGGGCAAAGCCTCCCCGGACTACGGCATGTTTCTCGCCGCTTATGGTACGCGTGGTGAGTTGCGTTGGGCGCGAACCCTCTCACTGGATTCAAGCCCCGGTGCAGGCGGTGACGGGGACGCACTGCTCGGAAAATTCGATCGGAGCGGCAGGCAACAGTGGGTGCATCTGGCGGCCGGTACGGATGCCGACCATTTCCGTCAAGTAGTTGTGTCGCCGCGGGGGGTGCTCGTCGGGGGTGCGGTCAGCACGGGATTTTCATGGGAGTCAGACAGAGTGTCGCCTGCCACGGGCTCTTCTCTCGTCGTTGCTGTGGTTGACATGTCAGGACGCCCTCAGTGGTCCTCGTTGGTCGGCACCGCACGCGAAGGCAGCATTCGGTGCATTGCTGTTGAGAAAGACGGTGGAATACTTGCCGCCGGATATCACAGTGGGGCTCTCCGAGTTGGTCTATCGGAGATCCTGCCGGAGCCTGCAGCAAGCGAGGAGCAGTTGTTTATTCTTCGCTTCCACCGTTGATCAAATCGGGATTGACACGATTCTGATCGAGAGGGAGGGATGACAAGCAAACGGGGCACAATAGTACCCATCGTAGTCGCGTGGATCCTGATGGCACTGGGCGTCAATGCTCGGCCGAAAGACGAGTCCGAACGGGAGGAGATGTACCGTCGTTACCTAGACTTTTCCAAGTACGTGAAGGGTGGCACAGTTGAACCCCACTGGATGGCCGATGGAAACAGCTTTTGGTATGCCGAGGGTGCCTCTGAGAACACGGTCATTTGGAAGGTTGATCCCGAAGCGAACACGAAGACGCCCTTTCTCGACACCCCTCGGATTCTCAAACTCCTCGGTGACGCCATTGGGAAGGAACTGCCCCACAAGGGCATCCCCTTCGACGAATTCGCCTTCACGGACGATACCGAGAGCGCTATCAGATTCAGTGTTGGGGAGAAGGAGTTTGTCCTCAAGCTCAGGGGTTACGAGATCGCACAGGCAGAAGCTACCGGGGTCGCACGTCGCGGCCTGGTGCCGCAGACTATTCCTCAACCTGCCTACCGCAGATTCAGTTGGGCGCAAGTCAAGGAAATACCTTCACCAGACGGCCGCTGGTTCGCCGGTCTCAGGAAACACAACATCTGGTTGAGATCGGCGTCCGACGGCCGAATAATTCAACTAACAGAGGACGGCTCACCGGAGCACGACTGGTGGGATTGGCCCTGGAAGAAGCAGCTCGCTTGGTCGCCGGATAATAGGAAACTCGCCTCTGGCAGAATGGATCTTCGGAGGGTTCCGAAACTTCCTTTGGTGGATTTCCTTAAGCCAATAGAAGAGGTGCAATGGAGCCCACGATGGCTCGACTCCGAGCTGGCAGGCGAGCCTATGCCTCAGCAGGCGGTCTACATCTTCGATATTGCCTCGAAGCGCCGTGTCAGTATCGACCTTCGGAAGAAACAAGATCGAAGGATCGAGATCCTGACATGGACGAACGACAGCTCGGAACTTCTCCTCCTGATTTCGGACCGATACCGACTTGAGCTGGACATCTTTGCCGCTGATGCAAAGACAGGATCAACGAGGCGTTTGCTTCACGAGGTTCACGGTGCACCCCGATATTCATTCAATCGGTTCACCGTGCTGCCGAGTGGAAAAGGCTTCATCTGGCTATCGGAGAAAGACGGCTGGAGACACGCGTATCTTTACGATCTTGAAGGAACCTTGGTCCAACGTTTAACGAAAGGCCGTTTTGTTGTGGAACGAGCGGTCGAAGTTGACGAAAAGCGCGGCTGGGTCTATTTCCTGGCGCGTGGCGACCCTCATCGGATCTACGACACTCACCTGTATCGAGTCAGCCTGGACGGCCAGAATCTGACTCAGCTAACTGAAGCCACCGGCCAGCATGAAGTCCGGTTTGCACCCTCAAAGCAGTTTTTCCTCGACATGCACTCGACCGTTGACCGTCCCCCACGAGTGGAGTTGCGCCGAGCAAACGGTCCCTTGCTTCGGACACTGACGGAGGCGGACATCGACGGCTTGAAGAAGCTTGGGTGGAAACCACCGGAGGAGTTCGTAGTGAAGGCCGCCGATGGCAAGACCGACATTCACGGTATTCTGTACAAACCCCACGATTTCGACGTCCAGAAGAAGTACCCGGTGATCGAACATCTCTACCCCGTCGTGACAAGGGTGCCCCGCAGTTTTCTTCCCGGGAGCGAAAAGGAACACCCCCATGTCTGGTGTCAAGCTATGGCCCAACTGGGTTTCCTGGCCATGGTTATCGACACGAGGGGATCAACTGGGCGGGCAACGAATTTTAGCGACATGTTGTATCGCAACACCGGCCGCTACGAGATCCGGGACCGTGTAACGGCCTTGAAGCAGTTGGCGGAAAAGTATCCGTACTTCGATCTCAGCCGGGTCGGTGTGATCGGCTACTCAAACGGCGGTTACTATGCAATCCGGGCTCTGCTGGAGGCTCCAGAGACGTACCACGTAGGCATCGCCGTAGCTCCGGTTGTCGACCGGGGTGCGCACATCAGCCATATATGGCTCGGGCCACCCGCAGACAACAAAGACGCTTTTGAACTGGCTTCGCTCTTTCGCCTTGTCCCCAATCTGAAGGGCAAGCTACTCCTTATCCATGGGACCCACGATCGTCTTGTGCCGGTTTCACACACGATGAGGATAGTTGACGCGCTCACGCGGGCGAACAGGCCGTATGATCTAATGATTGTGCCTGACTGGGGTCACTGGGAGGGCTACGAATGGGAAGACCACAGGCTTGAGACTTATCGCCGCTACTTCATCGAGCACCTGAAGCCGTAAGGCATGAGACCACTGGACTCAATCAATGGCTTTGTCGCTTCATCGAATCTACAGCAGATCGGACTTGACCTTTGGCCGTTCATTCGACGTTTCCACGGAAAACCTGAATGTCCGCTTTTTAGGTGCGGAAGCGGCCGTTCTATTTCGATCAGATCGGGTGATCAGGATCACATACAGATCTTCACTCCGCCGCTACAATCGATTTACCTTACCTTTTACTGAATGATCTTAGAAACTCCGGGGTGGTGACTGCCCTCGCTGCCCCGGAGACAACTGGGATTCTCACTTCTCATGATCACCTTCCCCGTCATCCCAGAGGAGATCAGGATCATGCCCTCCTCGTTCCGCATGCCTTCGCCTTGCCAGATGATCGTGTCGCCGATTCTAAGGTCTAGGGGTTCCTTCCAGTGGTCCGTGCTACTGATAACGATGGAGACTGAGAGTCTGCGAGATTGAATGCTCGGGAGGCTTATTTTCTTCTTTCCCCTTCTCTGCTAGCCTCGATTTCCACGGTACTGGAAAGGACTAACATTTTTTAAGGGTAGCCGTTGAGTCGGTTAGTCAAATCGAAGGACCAGAGTTTTGCCGCCAAACCAAGGCATGGGCGTGGGATCATCACCCAGGCCCGAGGCGACCAAGTAGGGGTTATGGGCGCGCTTATCGAGGTGGACGGTGACTTGCTGCTCTTGGATCTGGACCCGGGCCGAGACGTCGAGGAGATTTCGGAAGATCTTTTTGGCTTGAGCCCGCTGATATTCGCGACCAATCTTCTCGGCCATGAGTCGATATAGGGAGCTGGCCATGAGGGTGATCTGGAGGTCAAAATCCACTTTGAGTCCCACCATCGAAGAGAGCGCGTCCAGGTGAAAGAACTGGATGGCTTCGGAGATGCCATTTTCGATGAGCATGCGTTGGGCATAGCGGGTGATCAGAGTCGAGGGGGCGCGGCGCAGATGGTTGGTCAGTAGGACGGTCGGTTCTTCGTGACCGAGTTCCATGAGGGTGAGCTGGCGCAGGGGACCTTCGTAATGTTTCAGGACGATCCGCTGGTCCAGGACTTTGGGGGTGCGAAAGATCCGAGTCAGGGCGGGTAAGGTGATGCGGTGCCAGGCGGAGGCGGGGCGGCTCCAGATCTGGCCCAGCATTTTTTGGGAGCGGCGGCGCAGGGTGATAAAGCCAATGCCCTGTTGGTTGAGGCGGTTCAGATGAGCATAGGTGGTCAACTGGGAATCGAAGACGAGTTCGGCCGGAGGCTGACCGCTGTGTTGGTGCCAGAACTGGACGAAGCGTTGCACCTCGTCGGCTCGATCGGCCCGGGGGACACCCGCATTGGCGTAGCATAAGACACGCTCGGTGGCGTCCCGAGCCAAAAAAACGAGGATGCCTTTTTGGCTGCGGCTGCGGGAAGAGACATAGTGTTTGTCCAAAGGTTCCTGCTGGCTATTGGCGGGGACGGTGTGAAAGTCCAGATCGAAGGAAGAGCCCCGGGGCAGGCCGGCGGCTTGGACCTGCTCAAACCAGGCTCCCATGAGGCGCAGGTTGGCGCGTCGGTCGACCCGGGAGCTGTAGGCGGCCAGGTAGGAGCGCTTGGGCACCACATTGAGACCGGCAAAAAGGGCGATGCCCTCGTCAAAGACCCGATCCATGACATGACTTTTTCTTTCGATGCCCAGCAGCTTCAGAGCCAGCAGGGTGCGCACGGCCTGCTCGGCGGGAATCATTTGGGAGCCGGGAAGGCGGGGGGGCTGCAGCACCGCCCCGAGATCGATCGATCGCATCAGCGGGACGAACAGAAACAGACCGCCGACCCGGGTGCGAAAGCTGCGCGGGGCCAGATTGATCTGCCGCACGTCGGCGATGGCTGCTGCTTCGGGCTTGAGGGTGGCGGGGCGTTGCTCATCCCGACGCCGGGGCAGTCGGGCGAAGCCCTCCTCTCGCAGCAGGATCGATAACGCATTGATGCTGATGGAATGGCCGGCGGCGGCCAACTCGCGTTGGATATCGTAGACCGAGAGGTTTCGCTTGCGCAGGGCGACGGCCCGTTCCCGCACCCGATCGCGGGCGGGCGCCGCTTGAGGCCCCCGGCGAATCGCCTGAAAGAAGCGGGCGCGCTTGCTGAGATCATGGCGAAACTGATGACAGAGGACGCGGAAGGCTCCTGGGGAATAGCCGAAGCGAGTGGCGACCTGCTGCGAGGGCAAGCCTTCGACGAAAAAGCAGCGCAAGGCCTCATACTGGCGCTGCAGAGGCGATTCGGGGGCCAGGAAGAATTGGGCCTCCGGAGCGGTCGGTCGGGTGTCATTAGTTAGTCCATTCCGATTACTGTATTCCAAACTATAACTATACTAGATATGAATGACAGAAAATGCTCAGCCTTTGATAGGGTTCTATTCTGCCTCATATCCAGACTTTTCTAGCATTCGCGTGGGGATCGTCCCTTGATCAGGTTTTAGGTATAGGATTACCTCTCTATCCAAATAGGTACTTCTATTTACTAACGTAGGTGGAAACACAGCAGGCGCAAGTCGCGCCGATCAAGGATTCTGGCGGGGGGCTCGAAGCGGAAAGGCGTCATTTGTACTGCCGTGGAAATCGAGGCTAGCCTTGTAACTGAGATCCCTTTTAGAGTCCCTAAATGAGATCGTGGCTTTAAAGGCGCTGGTGGAACAAATGCCTCAGCCCTTCGGGTCCGCTCTTGCCCTTTGAACACATCATGAAAGCCATCAACAAGAAGTACCGGGCTTTGTTCAAGCGGTTCAACGAGGAATACTTCGACGGGAAGTTGCCCCGCTACCGGATTCAGGTCGTCAACTCGATCTCAAGCAAATTACACCCATTGGGGCACTGTAACAGGCGTCGCCGCCTCATTCGGATTCGAGAGGCAGAAGAAGGCTCGATGATTGAAACCTTGATCCATGAAATGGCGCACGCGGCCACAAACGATAACCATGGGCCGATCTGGAAGGAGGAAATGAACAGGCTTCACACGGTTGGGGCGCCGATCGACCTTAGAGACCTAGACAGGCAACAAAACCATCTGACAAAGTCCCTGATAGAAGATTTGGTCTTAGAAGGCAGCGACGACGTAACTGTCCAGGCTATAGCCCAACATGTGGTTTACTGGTACGGCTTTGCGGATTCAGGCGCTGAGTTGCTCAGAAAATACCCCTGGATCAGAAAAGCTTTTCGGGAAGCAAGGTCTGAACGCCGACGGTTGAAGAAGCTACGGGACGAGTTGCGGCGTAAGATGGGACAGCAATAACGGAGCCATCATGGCAAGGATTTACAAACGCAATGATCGACGAGGCCGGGACGTCCACTACATCGACTACACGGTGCAGCGAAAGACGGATATTCGTAGTGACGGGGCCGTTCGCTGCGGTGAGTTCGGCTTTGTCCTACGACATCGCACCGGACGACCAGCGGTTCGTGTTCATCCAGCAGGGAAAGCCGACCCAAATCAACGTCGTCCTCAACTGGTTCGAGGAACTCAAGCGGCTGGTGCCGACCGGGGAGTGAGATGCATCGCAGCTATCTCGTCACTTCCAGTCTGATCTTCGCGGCGGCGGCGATCCTCCACTTCCTACGCCTGATCAGCGGTTGGGACTTTGCGCTGGGACCCTGGTCCGTTCCCAAGTGGGCCTCATGGGCAGGCACGGCGATTCCGGCATGCTTGTCTGTCTGGGGGTCGCGCGCGCGCGCTGCCCTGGCATCCTGGAGATCGTCGATCTTGGGGCTTCTCAGGGGAATTATGGGGCCTTCCAGGTGGCGTTTCGCTCCCGTGAGCAGGGGACACCCTGGGGGAGTAAATCAGGCTTTCTCTCCTCCCGGAATCGGACCAATGGGGAATAGCCCGCAGCCGCCCGTGTTCACTACCTGAACCTCAGGGAGTAGAGATCAGCATCCTTCATGACGAAGCGCAGCCTCACCGGCTTGCCTGCCAGGCTGCCCACGTCCCGCTTTCCCTTCCAGGTGACGGCACGTTCGATCTCGTTTCCAATGACCTCGTCGCAGTCGGCCAGGGTATAGCCATCAATCGGCCGGCCATCGGGATCCTGGATCTCTACACGTATGCCTCCAGGAGCGGAGGTGGCGAAGTTGAGAACCAGGTTTCGCCCGCTGAACCTCAAGAGCCGGGTCAGGAACTCTCCACCAAGGTAGGGCGCCCGCACCGACACGAACCCATCGGTTCTCAGCGTGTACCGCCAGAGGCTGTGACCGGGTTGACCGTACTCGTGCTGGACATAGAGCGAGATCTCGTGGTCTCCCGTCGGGACCAGGTTGAGTGAGGGGTAGTTGGTGCGCGACGTCCAGTTCTGCAGACCGATACCGGGACGAATGAAGGCTTCCAGAAAAGTCCGCTGGTAGCGCTTTCCACCCCGGCTACTCATCAGAACCGCGTCCGCGCAGTCTTCGAAGTAGGAAGGGTTCACCCGAAGTTCCTTGGCCTGTTTCTCGGTGACCACCTGTCGGCCTCTCATTAAACGAGCGGCCACGGCGAGGTAGATGTGGGGTGCCCTGAAGTAGGGGCTGGTCTGATTGGTGTAGATGTGCTCCATGGGATCGTCGCCGGGGTCCATCATCTGGACTGGAGTCCAGGTCAGGAAGTCCTTGGAGGTGGTGCGGCCTATCCAGCGAACATTGCCGATCCAACCCTTGCGGGGGATGGGTCTGCTGGGATCCCTCTTCCAGGTCCGGACGTAGCAGACGTACTGGCCTTCGTGGGCGGACCAGAAGGTCGGGCTGGGGGTGGTGTCCGTAAAGGTCTGAAGTGAAGCGTCGATGAGGGGCTCCTTCTTTATCTGCCTCCACCGGATGCCATCCGCGGAGGTGAAGCCCATGAGGCCGTTGCTGAATCGCTGCTCCTCGGAGATGGGAAAGAGGCCCCCCAGACCCTTGTATCTCTCCGAGGCAGGAATTCCGGGCCGGGTGTCCACGAAGGCGATGAAGTTGTGGGGGACGGGCGCATACTCGGGGCCCAGAACAACGTTGTTCTTGCGGCTGCCTGCCACCTCGACTAGACCCAGATCAGGTTTCTCCCAGTGGATGCCGTCACGGCTCTCCGCGTAACAGGTGACCTCGTCGAGGCTTCCGTCCGGCCTGGCGCTGGGCTTACCCCGGTAGTACATCCGGTAGGTGTCCCCGTCGTGAAGCACAGTCACGTAGGCACAGAAGGCACCTTCCCAGGGACGGTCGAATTTCAGGGCTACTTCTGTCGGACGAGGGTGGTGAAGGATGAGTCGAGTCCCATCCAGGCTCTCGATGAGGGTATTGTCCACGAACAGCTCCAGACGGGAGCCGATGTCCAAGGCCTCTGTGGTCTCGGCTGGCTTCGCTGGCAGAGCCGCCACAGAGAGCAGTAGACAACAGAAAACGCCCAATACCTGCCTCATCATCCATCCTCCTTGCTGGGTCTTGCTGAGAGCCAGGTTATCTCGGTGGACTGGAAGGATCAATGGGGTCAGAGTCTCGAAAAGGACAGGGCAAAGGAAGTCGTGATCTCTTCGGGTATCGCGCCCCCAGGAATCGACCTTGAGCATTGGCTAGGGCTGCTGATCGCTATCCTCCTCCTCGCGTCGCAGCAACTCCCGAACGGAGACCCCGTTACGTCGGTCTTCTTCCAGCTCGCCAAGACACGCCACGATCGCGTGGTCCAACCCGCATCATCCCTGGCCCACCATAGAGGCTTGCCTCGTCAAACCAGGGCGAGAAGTTGCTGTGATTGAGGGTCTCCTTGCAAGCGAGACGAAAGCACGCCTTGCCCTGATTCCCCATAATCATGGGAATCACGGACGGGTGGTCCTTGGTGCGCTCCAGGATGTATTCCTCGAATCGCTCGTGGATGAGGCCGAATGGGCGGACCATAAGGGGATTGTACAGGGCTGGGAACCTAAGAGGCAGGGATGGTTGGCCGTGCGCTGGAGGATGTACTCCTCGAATCGCTCACGGAAGGGGCCGTGTTCGCGGACCATGAGGTGATTCTAAGGGATGGGGAAGTGAGGCTCCAGGAGGTCTGAGTTCCTTCCTTATCCGTCTTTAGATTGTCTCCGTCTTTCGCGGTGCCTTAAGGTGTCATGGCACAGATCTGACCGTACAAACGGTCTCAGAGTAGCTCGCCCCTGAATGACCGGTTCCGCCTGAGGCTGTGTGAAAAGTCATTCATGATTTCGGATTTGAAATTTTGACTTCATAGGATCGCGTGTAAGCCACGATCTCCGTCGTAGGAAGGGTAAAGAGACCCCTAAATCAAAGAGGTTTTGGACTTTTCACACAGCCTCGCCTAAAAGCGGTCATTCAAGTTTTCCCCAGAAACGTCGAACGAACTACCGCAAACGGGCCGAGGCTGTGTGAAAAGTCATTCATGATTTCGGATTTGAAATTTTGACTTCATAGGATCGCGTGTAAGCCACGATCTCCGTCGTAGGAAGGGTAAAGAGACCCCTAAATCAAAGAGGTTTTGGACTTTTCACACAGCCTCAGGCCAAGAGCAGTCATTCCGCGCAGAGCAAGCGGTCAGGCGATCACGAAAAGCTTGTGGCTGAAAAGAATGGGTCGCCTTTTCGAGAAACAAGGACAAGGATGGCAGTTTCAAGCACACGAGCAGCTTCGCAGCGAACGACATTCCGAGTGTCAGCGGAAAAGGCGGATTGGATTCCGCCTATTCCTCCGATTTCTGTATATGCCGTCCCCTGACATTGCCCTTCCAGATCCAAAGATCTAGTATTGCCACATAGACTCCCCAGCAGTCTGGAGGCCCCTGTTGATAGGCCAAACCATCTCCCATTACAAAATTACCTCCAAGCTCGGTGAAGGCGGGATGGGTGAGGTGTATCGCGCCACCGATACCAAGCTCAACCGAGATGTGGCGTTGAAGGTCCTGCCTGATGCTTTTGCAGCAGATCGAGAGCGCATGGCCCGCTTCTCCCGAGAAGCCCAGGTGCTGGCGTCTTTGAATCACCCCAACATCGCCTCCATCTACGGTCTCGAAGATTCCGACGACAAGCACGCCCTGGTGTTGGAGCTGGTTGAAGGGGAAACCCTGGCAGAGCTTATCCAGAAGGGAGCCATTCCAATAGAAGACAGCCTGAAGATCGCTCTCCAGATGGCTGAAGCACTGGAAGCGGCCCATGAGAAGGGCATCATTCACCGAGACCTCAAACCGGCAAATGTGAAGATCACACCGGAAGGCAAAGTGAAAGTCCTGGACTTCGGGCTGGCCAAGGCACTGGAAGAAGAGATCCCTGCTGCTGATCTGACTCATTCGCCGACACGAACGGACCAGATGACCAATGTCGGCATGATCCTGGGAACGGCAGGCTACATGAGCCCGGAGCAGGCGCGGGGCCAGGAGGTAGATAAGAGAACGGATATCTGGGCTTTCGGGTGTGTCCTGTTTGAGATGCTGACCCGCAAGCAGGTGTTTGGTGGTGAGACCGTCACGGACATCCTGGGAGCGATCGTTCATAAGGAACCAGATTGGGAGGCTCTACCTGAGGGCACTCCCAGGGGCATTCTCAGACTGCTCCGGAGGTGTCTTGAGAAGAACCCGCATGATCGCCTCCACCACATAGCCGACGCCAGAATCGAGATCAGGCACGCTTCGAGCGAGCCTTCAGATCATCCCCCTGTGGGAGCGGCAAGAGCGACCCCAGTCTGGTGGCGACGGGCAATCCCGTCAGCTGCCATTGCTCTGCTGATTCTCCTGATGGGTGTGCTCCTGGGCTTTGTCCTCTGGAATCGCCACGACGACAGCCAGCCCTCACAATCTAAGGTCACCCGGTTCTCGATCACCCTCCCTGACGGTGAAGCAATTCCTAGTCGACCCTCGTTGGCGCTATCCCCCGATGGAACCCAGCTGGTCTACGCTGCCGTCCGAGACAATACCCTGCGGCTGTATTTGCGAGCCCTAGATCAACTGGAGGCCAGGACGATTCCCGGCACTGAAGGTGGCTGGAGTCCGTTTTTTTCTCCCGACGGGAAGTGGGTGGGCTTTTTCACCGGTCTGCCGGGTAAGGGCGACTTGAAGAAATGGTCCCTGCTCGGTGGAGAGCCGGTGACGATTTGCGAGGTGGGGAACGGCCGGGGCGGAAGCTGGGGAGAGGATGGCACCATCATTTTTGGAAGGCGAGACGGCCTCTGGCGAGTTTCGTCAACTGGGAGCATTCCGGAGCCAGTGATCCCAGAAGGATGGTTCTTCCTCCCTCAGATTCTTCCTGGAGGCCGGGAAGTGCTCTTCTCGGAGCTCAAGCTCCCTGGCGCAGAACCTGTTAGGAGCGTTGACGTACTCTCTTTCGACACTGGCCAACCAAGCGTTGTCGTGGATGACAGCTTTTCCGGCCGCTACTTGCCCACAGGGCACTTGATCTACAGCCAGGGCGGCGCCCTATTGGCGACACCTTTCGATCTGGACTCCCTGGAGGTTCGGGGACCTGGGGTGCCAGTGGTGGATGGTATGTGGCTTACAGAAGGCGGGCTGCCAAGGTTCGAAGTCTCTCCGAGCGGATCACTCGTGTATGTGGCCGGACCGGACGTGGACCGTGACGACGCGCTGGTCTGGGTGGATCGCCAGGGACGGGAGGAGCCGTTCCTCGAAACCCCGATGCAGCTGTTTAATCCGCGGGTGTCCCCGGATGGTAAGCGTCTGGCGGTCCTGGCCAAAAAGGGCGAAGAGCAATACCTGAGTATATGGACTTGTGAGATCGAGCGATGTGCGCTGTCCCCATTGACCTTTGTAGGTGCACTTGCGCCCGTCTGGAGCCCGAATAGTAGGAGGCTCTTTTTTCTGCCGCTTGAGAAGGATGGAAACCTATCGTGGATCTCTGCCGACGGCAGTGGTGAACCTGAGAGGGTCCTCGAAGGAGAGTATTTTCAGCTCCCCACTTCTTTTTCTCCCAACGGGCAGGTGCTGGCGTTTGAGGATTGGGGGAAGCGGGGTGACAGGGACATCTTCACACTTCGGTTGGATGGCAACGCGAAGCCCGAACCCTTCCATGTCACCGAGTTCGACGAACGCCACCCGGTCTTTTCACCAGATGGGGACTGGATTGTCTTCACCTCCCACCGTTCTGGAAGAGATGAGATCTATGTGAAACGCTACCCGGCAGAAGGCGGCCTGCTTCTGATCTCAACGGATGGTGGCCACCGTCCGTTCTGGGCACCCCAGAGTGAAGAGATCTTCTATCGCAAGGGGGACCAGATGATGACGGTTTCGGTCGAGACAGAACCGAAGCTCCGAGCAGGAAGACCGCAACCTCTTTTCGAGGGAATGCCCTGGCTTCCTCCAGTGAACTTTGCACTGCGTAGGCGCGACTACGACCTCACGCCTGACGGACGGCGGTTTGTGATGGTGAAGAGAGAAGAAGTGGTTCCAACCCAAATCAACGTCGTCCTCAACTGGGCTGAGGAACTCAAACAGAAAGTGCCCACCGATAACTGAGACGAGCCAGCCTGCATGTCGTTCAGATATCGTCCAGTTGAAACCTATCGGATATCGTCAGAAATCACGCGATCAACGCGAATTTGAACGTCCGCTTCTAGGTGCGGACATTCAAGTTTCCCGCGGAAAGGTCGAATGAACTACCGTACTGTCCGGCAGCAACTCGGCCTGTCCAGCTTTAGGATATGGTCAGAAATCACTCGATCAATGTGAATCTGAATGACCGCTTTTAGGCGGAACCGGTCTTTCAGGGGCGATCTACTCTGAGACCGTTCTTGCGGTCAGATCTGCTCTATCACACCGCCAATGCCCCAGTTATAGGTGTAGCCGCTCCAGATCAGGTGCTCTGTGAAACGGGCAACCCTGGCCTCCTGGCCGACGGACCTGCCTTCGGTACTCTTCACAGTGACCATCCCCAGGCCGGCCAGAACCAGAAGTGTCGCGAAATGCGACCGCACGATGCTCTCAAACTTTTTCAATGTTTTGCCCCTTTTCGAGTTCTTCTGGCCTAAAAGACTCAATGGGTGAGATCAGCTTTTGCTACTCCCCGCTTCGGTAGGAAGGACGGTATCAGTGTTGGATCTGGAACTCAATCCACAAACTGAAACGCATACAGATCCGCATCCTGTAAGGTAAAGCGTAGACGCACAGGCTTACCCGCAAGCCTGCTGACATCCGTGGAACCGTTCCAGGAAACCGTTCGATCGATTTCATCCCCGAAGGTCTCATCCCCTTCTTGCAGCGAGTAGCCGGGGATTGGATGGCCCTTGGCGTCCTGTATTTCAAGCTTGAGTGTGCCCGCCGCCGAGGTGGCAAAATTCAGCTTTAACTTGCTTCCTTCAAACCTCAAAACTCGGGTCAGCAACTCGCCACCCTGCATCGGTGCCGAGGCCGAGACAAATCCATCCAGGCGCAGTGTGTAGCGGCTCATCTTGACACCTTTGCCGTGCCAATAACCCGACGCCGCATAGAAAGACAGTTCATTGGGGGCTCCTGCTCGGGCCGCTTTCGTTTCCAGCATGTTCCAGGCCACTTTCTGGTGAGCGTAATACCACGAATCATCACGTTGAATGCCAGGTCGAATAAACGCTTCATTCCAGCGCTTGAACTTCACACCATCACGACTTGCCATGATCAGGGTTTCGCTCAAAGCAGTCCCATAGCGTTGATCCGAGCTGGCTCTTAATTCTCGTTTCTCGAGGTCCGGAAGAGCTTTCATCGAAGGTGACCAAACTCCCCACCACTTCGTCCTCACCGACGGACCTCGATCGATATAGCGTTCCGGTGTTCCCACCAGGATGTGGGGCGCTCGGTAGTAGGGGGCCACGTTGTTTTTATACAGATGCTCCTCCGGTGAATCGACATAGGTCAAATCAGCTTCGTTGTCCCAGTGAAGGAAGTCTGCAGAAGTGGCGGTTCGAATGGCTCGGTATCCAGCCGGTTTCCAATTGTCCTTTTCGGTGACGCCGGCGGTGAAGATTCGCCAATAGGCACGGTACTTGCCGAGGCTGGGATCCCAGAAGGCAAGGTTGGCAGAATCAAAGGCACCGTTGGTGATAACGGGTTTTTCCTGCATCAAGGACCAGTGGATGCCATCCGGGGATTTATAGGCAAACAGTCCGCCCTCCTCTTTGATGCCGGCCAATGCCTTGTAGCGTTCCTCCCTCGGGCAGGCGGGGTTCTGGTCGATCACAGGCATGAAATTTTGAGTGCCGATTCCATCCACAATGATATTGTTTTGTTTCGATCCCTCGTATTCGACGATGCCGAGGTCCGGCTTAACCCAGTGAATTCCATCCTGGCTTTCGGCATAACAGACGACCCCTTTGGCGGAGGATTCGACTTTGCCCGGGAGGGTGTTGAAGTTCCACCCGCGATAGTACATGCGGTAGGTGTCGCCATCCTGGAGTACGGTGTGTTCTCCGCAGGCGTTTCCTTCCCAGGGTGCGTCATGTTGGACCACGACCTCGCGAAAGACCGGATGATGTAGTCGAAGATGGGTTTTGCCTGAGAGCTGCTCGATCATGAAGTCGTCCACGAACAACTCGCGACGCGACCCCATAGGAACCACCTCATCGGTGCTCTTCTGACCCGCCAAAGCTGGTACCACCGGTAGCATGGCTGCTGCTGCTGTTATCAAGAGAATATGATTCAAAAAGGTGCGACGATTGGTTGTCCCGTTCACTTTCCATCTCCTTTGCGATGATGAGAATCTTCGGTCATGAGATCCTCTTTCTGACTGTAGATCCGAGTTATTCGTCGAACCAAAACGCATACAGATCGGCATCTTTCAGTTGGAAGTGCAGCCGGACCGGCTTTCCGGCCAGCCTGCCGACATCGCTGCCGGTTTTCCACGTGACAGCACGGTCCCGTGTCGCCGAAAACTTCATGGCAGTCCGCTATTGAGAATCCCGGTATCGGCGCTCCTTTGAGTGCCGACTTCGTTTCGACGACATGCCAAACGGCTCCAGTGAATAATTAGATCATTGTGAATACATTTGCAATAAACAATAAAGCAGCGGGGGTTACTGCGGCCTTACTCCTCGCTTTATAGGGAATTGGAAGGAGAGGAGCTTCGCCCATTCCCCTCCGTGCCAACATCGGTGAGACACTTCTTTCCCACTAAATTAGAGTAGAGGCTGAGAAGCTGGATCACAGGATGATAGAAGACAAAAGCGACAAGAAACTGAGGATTTTGGAGGCGCTGACGGATAGGGATGGCGCCTGGAAAAATAAATGCCCTGATCCACGGAGGAGTTCACCGTTTTGGGGTATGGGGCTCGTCAATCTGTAAACTGAAACGCATACAGATCCGCATCCTGTAAGGTAAAGCGCAGACGCACAGGCTTACCCGCAAGCCTGCTGACATCCGTGGAACCGTTCCAGGAAACCGTTCGATCGATTTCATCCCCGAAGGTCTCATCCGCTTCTTGCAGCGAGTAGCCGGGGATTGGATGGCTCTTCGCGTCCTGTATTTCAAGCTTGAGTGTGCCCGCCGCCGAGGTGGCAAAATTCAGCTTTAACTTGCTTCCTTCAAACCTCAAAACTCGGGTCAGCAACTCGCCACCCTGCATCGGTGCCGAGGCCGAGACAAATCCATCCAGGCGCAGTGTGTAGCGGCTTATCTTGACACCTTTGCCGTGCCAATAACCCGACGACGCATAGAAAGACAGTTCAGGGGGGGCTCCTGCTCGGGCCGCTTTCGTTTCCAGCATGTTCCAGGCCACTTTCTGGTGAGCGTAATACCACGAATCATCACGTTGAATGCCAGGTCGAATAAAGGCTTCATTCCAGCGCTTGAACTTCACACCATCACGACTTGCCATGATCAGGGTTTCGCTCAAAGCAGTCCCATAGCGTTGATCCGAGCTGGCTCTTAATTCTCGTTTCTCGAGGTCCGGAAGAGCTTTCATCGAAGGTGACCAAACTCCCCACCACTTCGTCCTCACCGACGGACCTCGATCGATATAGCGTTCCGGTGTTCCCACCAGGATGTGGGGCGCTCGGTAGTAGGGTGCCACGTTGTTTGTATACAGATGCTCCTCCGGTGAATCGACATAGGTCAAATCAGCTTCGTTGTCCCAGTGAAGGAAATCTGCAGAAGTGGCGGTTCGAATGGCTCGGTATCCAGCCGGTTTCCAATTGTCCTTTTCGGTGACGCCGGCAGTGAAGATTCGCCAGTAGGCACGGTACTTGCCGAGGCTGGGATCCCAGAAGGCAAGGTTGGCAGAATCAAAGGCACCGTTGGTGATCACGGGTTTTTCTTGCATCAAGGACCAGTGGATGCCATCCGGGGACTGATAGGCAAACAGTCCGCCCTCCTCTTTGATGCCGGCCAATGCCTTGTAGCGTTCCTCCCTCGGGCAGGCGGGGTTCTGGTCGATCACAGGCATGATATTTCCAGCGCCGATTCCATCCACAATGATGTTGTTTTGTTTCGATCCCTCGTATTCGACGATGCCGAGGTCCGGCTTGACCCAGTGAATTCCATCCTGGCTTTCGGCATAACAGGCGACCGGGTTGCTCTCTTCGACTTTGCCCGGGAGGGTTTTGAAGTTCCACCCGCGATAGTACATGCGGTAGGTGTCGCCATCCTGGAGTACGGTGCGGGATCCGCTGGCGTTTCCTTCCCAGGGTGCGTCATATTCGATCACGACCTCGCGAAAGACCGGATGATGTAGTCGAAGATGGGTTTTGCCTGAGAGCTGCTCGATCATGAAGTCGTCCAGGAACAACTCGCGACGCGACCCGATAGGAACCACCTCATCGGTGCTCTTCTGACCCGCCAAAGCTGGTACCACCGGTAGCATGGCTGCTGCTGCTGTTATCAAGAGAATATGATTCAAAAAGGTGCGACGATTGGTTGTCCCGTTCACTTTCCATCTCCTTTGCGATGATGAGAATCTTCGGTCATGAGTTCAAGTTTCGCGCGCCATGACCAACAGCGAGCTCAACAGCAGGTCTTCGCTCAACGGATTTCGCGATAATGCTCGTCGAAGACCTTACGGCACTCCAGCGACTCCGCTTCGCTCAGTCCGAGATACGGCGGCAACAGGCGATTTGAAAAACGCGGATCGCGCAGCCAAATGAAGGTCTTGTCGTAGCTGCTGTCGATCATCTCGCGCGTGCAATGGGCAAATAATTTGGCGTCGACTTCGTGGAAGAACTGCGTGATGCGGAACAACTCGGCCAGATCCTTATTCTGTCCGGCTTCGAAGAACTTCCAGGTTGTCTTGGGAAACAAGACATCGTAACTACACAGCAGCGAACACTCACCAAGCGTGCAGCCCATGGCGAAGTTGCCTTCGAGCAGGAAGTGTTGCAGTTCCGGCGCATTCAACAGCAGATCAGCCGTTCGGGCGTAGTCGGTCGAGCTGTTCTTTGTGGCGACAAGGTTGGGCACTTCTTCCGCGATGCGATGGTATTCCGCGCCGCGGACGATGCGCTTCGCGCGCGGCAGGTTGTAGTGCAGAAATCGGCTGTCAGGGAACTCGCCACAGACGGTCTTGAAGAACAGCATCGTTTCGGTTTCGTCGAGCGCTCCCCAACTGGGCAGCGAGATCTGAAACATGCGGATGGCCAGAGCATGGGCCACGGCCAGCCGTTTCAGAATTTGTTCCATCGATAGCCCGATGACGCCGATTTGCGGATCGATCCCGTCGCGCACTGTTTTTGCGGCGAACACCTCGACAACCTGCTTGAACCGATCCTCGCTGACGGCGTAGCCCTCGCCGGCGGTCCCCATCAGATACAGGCACGTGTAGCCATCGTCTAACGTCGCCTGGATATGCTGCTCAAACTTCGCGACGTCGAGTTGAAAGTCCTCGGTCCACGGCAGCATGCACGCGGCAAGGTTGCTTTGTGGGTAGCGGGTCTTGGTCGGTGCCATGTCGAAAGTCCTGCATCAGTGATTGTGTGAGTTGACGATTTCTTCGAAACTTTGTGGATCTTTGGGTTTTGATTTTCGAATTTCGAATTTGTTTCCTAACAAGGCGACAGCGTTCTCTCGAAGCATCTTTCGTTTCTCGTCATCGCCGATATCCGCCTGGTCGATGCGAGCACGCTGCATGGCAGTCGAGTAGAGCGGGGTGTCGGTGCCAAACAGCACACGGTCGGCTCCGACTTCGCTCACGGCCCACTCGATCAGGCCTGGCGTCATGCTCATCGCACTCGACGTATCGGCGTATACGTTTCCGTGCCGTGACTGTTGGATTCCGCGCACTTGCAGCGTTCGGTCCGATCCCGAACTGCAACCAATGTGAGCGAGGATCACTTTCACGTTCGGATAATCGTTGGCAAAGGGGACAATGTCGGCCGGCCGGCTGTTCTCATGACCGCTGTGCGTGAGGACGACCGCGTCATGCCTGGCTGCAAACTCGAAGATCACACGGCCATGTTCTCCGATTGGGTAGAGGTGCTCTTCAGGATGGATCTTGATGCCGACGCAGCGCGGCTGGGCCAGCATTTGCTCAGCCTGCTGAAACGTCGTCGGGTGCGTCGGGTCGACGATCACCCACTGCAGCCGCCCCTCGGTTTGCGGCACCATGCGCGCCGCCTCGGCGTTGCCCACCGCTGCATCGGCTTCACCTCGCGGTAGCAGCCCCAGCAGCGGTGAAACGACGGTCCATTGAATGTTGTTGTTCTTCGCTCGCTGCGCAACGGTCTGCGCGTCGCCTGTGGCGAACTGATTCGTTAGTTCGGGGAATTCGCGACGGAAGTACACGCCATAATGGCCGTGAACATCAATGGCTTGCATGTCGCGCGTTGTCATTGTGAGCCTCAGCGCTGGTTTCAACAGCAGCGGCGATATGATACCTTGCCAGCGGCCAAACTCGAAAGTGGGTGCTTCTTCAGGTAAGTGTTGTTAATTGTCTTCAGCAACCTCGGAAAGCACGATCTCACCTGGATTCCTGGACTTTGCTGAGTCGTCAAACATGTGCGAAGCACGGAACATGCCTGACGGAGGCTATCCGAAGTAACTGTGCACCGGATCTCAAGCAGTCTTGCTCAGGAGTACTCCGCCCTCAACAACAGTTGCCTGAAGGAGCACCCCTGATCCACGGAGGAGTTCACCGTCTTGGGGTATGGGGCTCGTCAATCCGTAAACTGAAACGCATACAGATCCGCATCCTGTAAGGTAAAGCGTAGACGCACAGGCTTACCCGCAAGCCTGCTGACATCCGTGGAACCGTTCCAGGAAACCGTTCGATCGATTTCATCCCCAAAGGTCTCATCCCCTTCTTGCAGCGAGTAGCCGGGGATTGGATGGCCCTTGGCGTCCTGTATTTCAAGCTTGAGTGTGCCCGCCGCCGAGGTGGCAAAATTCAGCTTTAACTTGCTTCCTTCAAACCTCAAAATTCGGGTCAGCAACTCGCCACCCTGCATCGGTGCCGAGGCCGAGACAAATCCATCCAGGCGCAGTGTGTAGCGGCTTATCTTGACACCTTTGCCGTGCCAATAACCCGACGACGCATAGAAAGACAGTTCAGGGGGGGCTCCTGCTCGGGCCGCTTTCGTTTCCAGCATGTTCCAGGCCACTTTCTGGTGACCGTAATACCACGAATCATCACGTTGAATGCCAGGTCGAATAAACGCTTCATTCCAGCGCTTGAAGAGGATAGGAGTTTGGTTTTTTTGACAATGGGTATTGGTCAGCATTTCGGGTTTGGCGGGGAGTGAAAAATGGGGTCGAGGGAGGAGGAGGAAGAGCTTGGTCGGGGCTGAAGGAGGACAGAGGATGAAATACCCCCGATGAAGACGTCGAGATCGAGAAAAGGGCGAGAATCGAGGCGGAAAAGGATAGAGGGATCTTCAATCCGCTCGGGGGGTGAGCGGCTCAGTCTTCCCAGGTCGGGACCTCGTCCCAGAAGAGCGCGTCGTTGCAGGTTCGGGCGGCTTGAGCCTGCTGGGGCGAGAGCGAAGCCAGGAAGCTTTCGAGTTTGTGGGGGAAGAGTCGGGGTGGGGGAGCGCGTTGGGGGAGCTGCCAGAGATCCAGGTGTTTGAGGATGTCTTCGATGACATTCGGTTTCTCGATCAGCGCGATGATCTCAAGAGCGTGACCGCATTTGGGGCACCTCAAAGCATCCACCTCATACACCTTCTGGAGCAAGCGGGCCCAGTTGCGCCGGCGTTGCCGGGAAAACTCCTCGGTGGCAGAGTTCTCCTCGGAGTCTTCCGCCGTGGGGAGGCCGTGGGTGGTCTGCAGGCTGGCGGCCAGGCGCCGCTTTCCGCGCGCGGCGTTGGAGTAACGGCCATAATAACGGGTCGTCTGTTCTCGTGGCCCAGGGATATGGGAGGTCACCAAGGCAATCCAGTCCAGGGCATCCAGGGTGCGGCGGACGCCTTTGGGGGTGCGGTAGTCGATCTGACCCTGCTCGGGATCGTATGCGAGTCGGCTGGCGGCGAAACTGGGACGGAGGATGTAGGCGGCCAGACGCTCTAGAGCCGGACGGTCCTCGCCGTCGATGGGCCGGCCGCGATAGACACTGAAGCCGCTCGGGTGCCAGGCGCGTAGCTTATCCGCAAAGTCGCGGCTGAGGCGGCGCTGGCTCACCATCATCTCCAGGACCTGATGCTGAAACAGACGCGTGAGGACCTCGGAATCCCCCTCGCCCATCGAGTCCGAATCCCCGTCGGCTCTCCAAGCCGTATCGCTGGCGAGCATGTGGAGGTGTTCGTGAGGGTCGAGGGTATCCCCGTAGGTCTGAATGGCGACCACCGCCCCCGGGACGAACCCTTCCCCGAGCGTCGCCTCGGCGTATTGGCGCAGGCTGCTCCAGGCACAGCGGCTGAGGCGACCCAGGAGCTGGCGATCTTTGCGAAAGGCTGGGCGCAAGACCCGGGGGATGGTCCAGACATACTGGCGATGATTGACCGCTTCCAGGACTTCCTCGGTGACCCATTCGACAAAGGCGGCCACCCGCTTCGCTTGGCAGGAAGGGCACAAATACCTGGTTTTGCATGAGAACGCCAGGAGCGCCTGGTGGGAGCAGCGGCCGCATTTCAGACGGGCAAAACCATGACGGAAGATCCCACACTCCAAGAAGCGGTCGACGGTCTTCTCCACCACCGGACGCCAGGGTCCATACTTCGCTTCATAGAAATAGGGGTAGCTCTGCTTGAACTCCTCCCAGTAGTCCTCCAGACACTGGTCGAAGGGGGTCCTCTCGGGATGGCGGGGCCGGTAGGTTGCCGTCGCAGACATTCCCTACCGGAAACGACGGCGTCCTCGAATCTACGAGCTTTTCCTCCACGCCTGCTCAGAAGAAAGGAGAAAGAGCTGGGATCAGTGGGAGCACGCCGCTTGAAGAAGCCACTGCCCGGGAGGATCGGGATCAGGTACGAAGGCCAGTGGACTCTCCGTCCCCACACCGAGCGCGCTCGCCGAACGACCGCTAGCGGCCCGTTTGCGGCCGTTCGCTCGCCGTTTCCGCGGGAAACTTGAATGACCGGTTGTAGGCGAAAGCCGCCGGTCGATTTTGATCAAATCGGACGCTTATTGACACCGTATCGACGGTTCTCTGGGTATCCCTTTCTACGCGATTCTCGAATCGAGTGTATCCACTTTGTATCCACCTACAAACGGATGGAAACGGGCAGAAACGGATCAATTGAGGTGGCAACAATCCGTGTCATATTTATGTTTTACCTAGGTTTGGACAGATTCGGATCACCCGCCCAACAGATTTAGGATCTGGTGCATCGGACCCCAAGTCGCCAGCCACCCCAGGTCGTGATTCCACATTTCCTGATCAACCGCAGACGGGCCAGCGAATTTGGTCCGTAATGGGTCCAATAAGAATTCCCAAGGCTTCCCAACCACTACCTAGCGTTCCCCAATGTAACCGTACGTGCCGCCAGGTTACTGGTTTTCCGGGTGGGGCTTGAACTCATAACCCAACGATTCTGTGGACCGGCTGTCATCGATGAAGTAATCGGGTAGTCAGAGGAATCAGTGAAATCTGGGAATGGGCTTGGTGAGATGGCGGAGCCCGAACTGGGACTTGGGAACTGACAGACCGCTTGACTAGAGGGATCGAACAGCAAATCTGGACCAACCGTTCGAAGTAGGGAATACTGCAACTTGTCCGGAAGTAGTCTCAGTCCATTATGACATCGAGTCTGATACGTGCAGAACTTGATCCGAATCAACAAAGAATCTCCTAGTCTAAAGTGGCTCTGGTGGTCCTCAACGACGAGCCAGATAAGCCCTTGACAAAAAAGCTTGTCCAGTGTTTTTTTGGCTACCCGTTAGGTACTCAATATGCTGGTCAACTGCCTGACCAGCATATTGGCCAACCGTAATCTTAATACTTCTATACTCTTAATCTATGAGAGTGGAGCGGTTTTTACCGACGAGACCTCAATGTAGGCTGCAATACCTTTTTGGGGAGTATAGGAGATCAAGCCGATTGCCCCCAGATCCTCCAGACCTCGCCGGAAGGTTTGGCGACTGATTAAGGGATGATGCTTTCTTAACAACTTGACTCCAGGCTTCTTCAGCCTCAAGGCCCAATGCCAGAGATACCAGGCGGTGATCCAAGCGCGAGTCTTGGTGGTGGTCATTTTTGTGACCCACTCTAATGGCAAAAGAGCAAAGTGACCGAAGTCGTTCTTTCGAGACTGGAATTTGTCTGGAATGCGGATTTGTCGAAGTATTTCTTCAGGTGCTTCATCACTCATCTCTCTATATCCCCAGCAGGCGAACCACTGTGGCGAACATCCCTTCATCACTCTTTTCATCAAATACTTTTTGGGGTCGAGTCACCGTGGTGTCTACCCTGACGCGAAAGCCGTGTAGCAGAATCTGCGAACTCTCCTCCATGATTTCCTTCACCTGAGCTCTGACCTGACTGACTTCTTCCAGGGCGCATTCCACTACGAACGCGTCATGGATACTTGCACAAACCTTAATACCGGCTTCGGTCAACATGATTGCGGCTAACCGCATCATTTCAGCGCCGTTGCTCTGAAGAGGCCAATTCTGGATAGCGGGAAGACTCATGGTTCCGTTATTTTGAATCTGCCATCCATACCGTGTGTATAAACTCCCAGCTAAGAGAAAGTGGTTTATAAACCGGTCGACCCATTCCCAGTACCTTCTAAATCGAGCATGATGGGCCTCACGAATCGCTCGAGCATGCGCAGGCGATACATCTATCTGTACTGAAAGTCCGAATGGACCCTGCCCATAGCTAATCGCAAGGGCAGCCACTTTGAACATTTCTCGGACCTCGGGGTGGCTGATCCTAGTAGCGTGGGATGGAGCAGCCCCCGCTTCCCTTGCCCACCACATGTAGGGGTCGCCGCTCCGATAGGCGTTTTGCATATTCTTATCATTGGACATTGCCGCCTGAATGGCGAACTCCTGCCCCGACCAGTCGGCAGTAATGATGGCGGCGCCGGGGTCTGGATTAATCAGATTTCGGAACCACTTTGGTGCTCCGTAGATGAATTTCGAGTTACTTGGGGCATTGCGCCCGGTCTTAGTGGCGAATGGCCAGGGATGCGTCCGATTACGATTGTCAGGCCCGATCTCAAGCTTCCTCGACTGAAGTTGTGAGAGGGTTCGGCGTAGTTCTCGAAGTCTTTTGATTGCAGGGTCACGTCGGCCTATATCCTTGAAGGTCGAATCATCCAGCTTTGGTTGCTCGTTTGACGACAAAGGCCATCGGCGGCCAGTTTTCAGGAGCATTTTGATAAACTGTTTCGTTACAAAACGCCCCTTTTGGTCGTAGAGCTGAAACTCATCATGCTCTTTGATCAGGGTACTTCTGATTTCTTGCCTATGACTCAGGATAAGGCTATACAAGTCGAAGTTGATGGGGATGCCTTGTTGCCAGATGCGTGCCACTGCCTTCTGGTAGCGACCTCTGTGAAGTGATTGTCCCAAGTGGAGGGGGGGGGCCATGTGCCGGATGACTTTTTCAGTCAATAAGACGTCCTCCATACAGTAGTCCATCAATCCCTTCTTTTGATCATTTGTGTACGGACCGTCCTGTTGAGCAAGATTACGCCAGTAGCTCTTTTCGTCACCTCCCATAGTTTTGACGCCATAGGAACGGGCTGCATCTAAAAGAGACCACTCCTTGGCATGCTCACCGATCAATCCATTCTTCTGGTTACGATATTCGACATAAATGTCGATCACGTACTCTGGAAAATCCCAGCCTAAAGACAGAAAGCAGTTCAGCTCAGCTAATGCCTGGTATGCTACAAGAATGGTTCCTTGTGTTGGGAAAGGAGGTTCTTGAAAGCCTCCATTCAACCAGATTCGCCCTTCCTTGCCTGTGTGTAGATCCTTCCAGCAGAGACAATGAACAACAGGTAAAGTCGCATCATCAGGCTGGTAGTACTCGAAGTCGGCTATAACTACGTTCAGTGCTTTAAGCTCTCTAATCCTCACCTCGCAGTTCCTTCAGAATTGGGTGGTCTAAACTTTTGATCAGTCGGTCGTGGGTAACTTTTTCCATGATCTGCTCAAGATCCATCTCCGGCCAATCCGGTTCGTCCCAGGCGGCAAGTGCCTCATGCCTGAGATAGGATTGGGACTCCTGGTTGGATACCATTCGGATCCAGGTCTCCATACTCACCTCGACCGCATCACGGGCGGACTGATTCCAACTGTTGATGCGCCCATTTGGGTCCTGTATCGGCACCGGCCAAAAGAATAGGGTCCCGTTCTTGGTGATACATTGATGCAACTTGACATGCTTGCACTCGTCCTGCAGCTGTGGGATCAGATGTCCGACTACGAAGTAGGTCTCATTTCTGTCGTCTACCTCCAGAATCATGCATTCGACGTAGTTGTCCCGATGAGCTCTGAAATACCACTGTTTGTTCGGTTTTCGTATCGGAATCCGGGTGGTCACTACTTTTGAGATCTGTTCTTTGTAGTCCTGGGGCAGTTCGATATTTTTCAGCTCGAACTGAGTTTCCTCTATGAGGGTTTCTTTCTTTTCTTCCGTCATTCTTGCTCTCCTTTCTTAGGAACGATTTCAAATATTTGATGACTGGATTTCCTCCAGCCGAGGCCATTCCTCCCCATTGATCTAGTGCTTTGCAGTCCTTGGATTACCTGTTCTTGAGTGCGCCTGTTCATCTGTCATTTTGGCTACTACAAATTTGTCGGTGGGCCCCTTTTGCAGTGGGTCTTTCCTGCATCCAAGTGTCTACTTCATCGGAAGGCCAAGCGACGCGGCCGGCACTGATCTGCCGTCGGTTGGGGAAAGTCCCCGCCTTTTCAAGACGCCAAATTGTCACCCTACTCAGTCCGACCTTCTGCACAACTTCGGCTTCCCTCAGAAAACGCATCTATTTCACCCTCCTCCCTCGAGTTCCAGGCGATCTTAGGATGTTTTCTGAGGAGGGAACAAGCGTTAAATTGTTGTAAAAAAGCCTGTTATACCTTTTGCGGTACAGTCGTATATGGCTTTTACGATCAGGGGGGGCTTTTGCTGTCACCGAATCCAATGGTCGATGACTTGCCAGATTTGGCGGCGGGATCCGGCCTCAAGAAGTTCAAGAGCGAAATACAGGCCCAGGCGGTCCCTGACCTGCTCCCGAATCTTTTGGGTATTGCCATTGACGCCTTCTCTCTCGCAGACCTCGTCATAGGCTAGTTGGATAGCACGATTGAGAAGCTCAGTGGGACGACAGGGCGCCTGGGGGTCGGCAATTGTCTTCACACGGCTGGTCCGTTCATCGAATTGGTAGCCCTGTTCTCTTAATTCACTTTCAGCTTTCTGCGCATCTTCGCACAGATCGGCCAGCCAGGTCCCCAGCTTTTGTAGGCTAACTTCAATCTGGTCTCGGTCCCGGCTTGGAAGATCTGGTGTCTCTCTGGCTATCTTCCAGACCTCTCGAACTGTAGTGAACTGCTTCTCCAGTTGGCTACTTGGTCCGATGCTCTGAAGGACGGCTGCTGGCCAGAGAATTGGCCTCAGTTCATCCAAGGCGGTACCCCAAGGCTTTATGTCCTTCCGGATGTCTCGAGAGTATTGATAAAGCTGTCGCAAGATGTTGCCCGGAAAATCTTTGTCACCAGGCCGATGTTCTTCACGTTTTTTCATCGGATCCTTCTTCCAAGATGAAATTCAGTTTGTGCGCCCAGAGTTCTAGAGACTGCCGCATCTCGGGCAACTTTTGCCACCTGTTGTAGACAGAGGTGATGTTTCGGTCCACCCAGGAATGGTTCAGAATCTTGGCTATAAGTGTGTCCTCTGCGCCCATTTTGCTTAGGTTCGTGGCACAGGTTCTTCGTAGGTCGTGGGGAGTGAAATGGAAGTTCACCGCTTCCTGGATCCGGACATTGTTCTTGCCCATCCAGCTAGTATGACCGCCAGCTCTGGAAGGAAAAACATATTCTGAAGCCCCTGAAATGGCTTTTAGACATTCCAGGATATCCAGGACAGGCTGGGACAGGGGCACCCTGTGTTCTCTTTTGTTCTTGGTCAACTCCGGGGGAATGACCCACAGATCTTCCAGGATCTGATCCCACTTCATCGCCTTGATTTCGCCGCCCCTCTGGCCGGTCAGTAGAATCAATCGGTAGATGGCAGCTGTGGATTCCTGGTGGTTTTCCAGTTCCCTCCACAACCTCCTGATTTCTTCGTCACTCAGGACCCTATCCCGTGAAGTTTCAGTGATTCTCTTCTTGATTCTGTAGCAGGGATTTACGTCCACCCACTCTTCATCCACTGCAAAGTTGAACATCACTGACACCAGGGCCAGGGTCCGATTGGCCATCACAGGGGAGTCCCTGTCAAAGGCTATTTCATCTAGAAGCCCATTCACATCACTTCTGGTGATGCTATCCAGCTCCCTCGTATTCCAGCTGGGCAGCAGGTCAGCATCCAGGATGCGTTGGTATTCATCCACTGTCTTTTGCTTCAAGCCCTTTTGCTTGGGATGCTTCCGGAGGAACTTATCAGCCAGGTCCTGGAAGGTCTTCGTGTCTGACTTCCTGGGAAGTTTCCCATCCAGCCTCAGTCTGGCCAGGTCCTGCTTAGCCATGTTACGAGCGGCTGCCAGCCCCAGTACGGGGTAGACCCCCAGGGTCTTCCACTTTAGCCTGCCTGCTTCTCGGTAAACCAGGACCCAGGACTTCTTGCCTTTTGTGCTGACCCTGATCCCAAAGGACCCCCCCCCTGGAAAGGTCTCATCCCAGTATTCTGTCCTCTTCGGACCTGCCTTCAAATTCCTGACGAGTCGGTCTGAAAGCTTTACCCTGGCCATGGCCTATTCTGCTCCACTCCTAATAGCCGGTGAGCCCAGGGACAACACTTGCTGATCAGCAGATAGAAAGCTTCATCTGGCTAACTGGCTAACACAAATACCTGCGATATAGTGAAACACGTTGGCACGACGTGAAGCAAGAAATACCCGTAAATACTGGGTTATAGGCTGAATTCGGAATGGAATGAAACAAGGCGGAATAAGGATATAACTGAATGGGGTTCAGGGGGTCGGGAGTTCGAATCTCCCCGTCCCGACCAATCTTTTCAATGAGTTAGCTAGATTGCCTCACTCTGCTAGGCACTTCCGTGTGAGAGTCTGTGTGAGACTTTCTACTGGCTTCCTCGAAAGTAGCCATCGCCTGGCGTTCGGAATCCCCAATGCTTTGCAGATAGATTTCCGTGGTGCTCCTCCGTTCGTGACCCAGGATGCGTTGGATAGCTCCAATGGGCACGTTGGCATTTTCCATTAGCGATGCACCGGAGTGTCGCAGTGCGTGAAAACTGAAGTGTCTGACGCCCGCCTTCCTACACAGTCCCTCCATTAGCCTCTTCCGTCTCCCATACGGCCCTCGACAGGTCTCGGCGGTTTTGGTGCTTCGGTACGTATGCCAAAACACCCAAGGCAGCTGCCTATTCCTTTGCGCGTACCTTCTGGAGAGGATCTTGAAGAGGTGGTCCGTCATGGGTACTCTTCTTGGGGTCAAGTCACCACCTTTTTTCTTCCGGGTGGACAACGTGACGCATCGCCCTTCTAGGTCCACATCATCCCAGGTGATTCGGTTGACTTCACTTACCCGTTCTATGGTCTCCCGGATAGCCCAGAGATAGTCTTGAGTGTGAGCATCAGCAGCAGCAATAACCTTGAAGATATCCTCTAGCGGAGGAAGATACTTGAGCTTTTTCACAACTGGGAGGCGTTCAATCCCCTCGGTGGGATCTACCTTGATCCACCCCTTTTTCTTGCCGAAGTTGAACATGGAGCGGAGACTGACCAAGTCCCTGTTGGCGGTGAAGGCTGAGACTCGACTTCTTTTGAGAATGGACGACCAAATCATGTCCTGGGTGATTTCACGACACTCAAGATCACCCCATAGTTCGACCTAAGGCTTGCATCGGTAGCGGCAGTCGTCATAGTACGCCATAGAATTGTAAGCTCTCAGGTGATCAAGTCTCTTGTTGACTAGCTCCAAGAAGCCCATGTCGGTTGGGGGCTTGTTCTCCCCCGGTGGTGGTTCGTTTATCTCCTTTCTTTTGTCGGCTTCGGCTGATTGTGCCTTGCGTTTGGTTGTGAACCAGGCTTCCGTGTACCGCTGCCCGGCTAGCCTCGATTTCCACGGTACTGGAAAGGACTAACATTTTTTAAGGGTAGCCGTTGAGTCGGTTAGTCAAATCGAAGGACCAGAGTTTTGCCGCCAAACCAAGGCATGGGCGTGGGATCATCACCCAGGCCCGAGGCGACCAAGTAGGGGTTATGGGCGCGCTTATCGAGGTGGACGGTGACTTGCTGCTCTTGGATCTGGACCCGGGCCGAGACGTCGAGGAGATTTCGGAAGATCTTTTTGGCTTGAGCCCGCTGATATTCGCGACCAATCTTCTCGGCCATGAGTCGATATAGGGAGCTGGCCATGAGGGTGATCTGGAGGTCAAAATCCACTTTGAGTCCCACCATCGAAGAGAGCGCGTCCAGGTGAAAGAACTGGATGGCTTCGGAGATGCCATTTTCGATGAGCATGCGTTGGGCATAGCGGGTGATCAGAGTCGAGGGGGCGCGGCGCAGATGGTTGGTCAGTAGGACGGTCGGTTCTTCGTGACCGAGTTCCATGAGGGTGAGCTGGCGCAGGGGACCTTCGTAATGTTTCAGGACGATCCGCTGGTCCAGGACTTTGGGGGTGCGAAAGATCCGAGTCAGGGCGGGTAAGGTGATGCGGTGCCAGGCGGAGGCGGGGCGGCTCCAGATCTGGCCCAGCATTTTTTGGGAGCGGCGGCGCAGGGTGATAAAGCCAATGCCCTGTTGGTTGAGGCGGTTCAGATGAGCATAGGTGGTCAACTGGGAATCGAAGACGAGTTCGGCCGGAGGCTGACCGCTGTGTTGGTGCCAGAACTGGACGAAGCGTTGCACCTCGTCGGCTCGATCGGCCCGGGGGACACCCGCATTGGCGTAGCATAAGACACGCTCGGTGGCGTCCCGAGCCAAAAAAACGAGGATGCCTTTTTGGCTGCGGCTGCGGGAAGAGACATAGTGTTTGTCCAAAGGTTCCTGCTGGCTATTGGCGGGGACGGTGTGAAAGTCCAGATCGAAGGAAGAGCCCCGGGGCAGGCCGGCGGCTTGGACCTGCTCAAACCAGGCTCCCATGAGGCGCAGGTTGGCGCGTCGGTCGACCCGGGAGCTGTAGGCGGCCAGGTAGGAGCGCTTGGGCACCACATTGAGACCGGCAAAAAGGGCGATGCCCTCGTCAAAGACCCGATCCATGACATGACTTTTTCTTTCGATGCCCAGCAGCTTCAGAGCCAGCAGGGTGCGCACGGCCTGCTCGGCGGGAATCATTTGGGAGCCGGGAAGGCGGGGGGGCTGCAGCACCGCCCCGAGATCGATCGATCGCATCAGCGGGACGAACAGAAACAGACCGCCGACCCGGGTGCGAAAGCTGCGCGGGGCCAGATTGATCTGCCGCACGTCGGCGATGGCTGCTGCTTCGGGCTTGAGGGTGGCGGGGCGTTGCTCATCCCGACGCCGGGGCAGTCGGGCGAAGCCCTCCTCTCGCAGCAGGATCGATAACGCATTGATGCTGATGGAATGGCCGGCGGCGGCCAACTCGCGTTGGATATCGTAGACCGAGAGGTTTCGCTTGCGCAGGGCGACGGCCCGTTCCCGCACCCGATCGCGGGCGGGCGCCGCTTGAGGCCCCCGGCGAATCGCCTGAAAGAAGCGGGCGCGCTTGCTGAGATCATGGCGAAACTGATGACAGAGGACGCGGAAGGCTCCTGGGGAATAGCCGAAGCGAGTGGCGACCTGCTGCGAGGGCAAGCCTTCGACGAAAAAGCAGCGCAAGGCCTCATACTGGCGCTGCAGAGGCGATTCGGGGGCCAGGAAGAATTGGGCCTCCGGAGCGGTCGGTCGGGTGTCATTAGTTAGTCCATTCCGATTACTGTATTCCAAACTATAACTATACTAGATATGAATGACAGAAAATGCTCAGCCTTTGATAGGGTTCTATTCTGCCTCATATCCAGACTTTTCTAGCATTCGCGTGGGGATCGTCCCTTGATCAGGTTTTAGGTATAGGATTACCTCTCTATCCAAATAGGTACTTCTATTTACTAACGTAGGTGGAAACACAGCAGGCGCAAGTCGCGCCGATCAAGGATTCTGGAGGGGGGCTCGAAGCGGAAAGGCGTCATTTGTACTGCCGTGGAAATCGAGGCTAGGACGAAGTCGTACCTCCAGCCCTTGCTCTTGATGAAATAAACGCTCATAGAGGTCCTCCTTTCGAGGAAAAATTAGAGAACCCCCGAGCTTCACAGCGCCCAATTCCTTCCAGTTCTTGTAAACCCAGCTAGGGCTTTTCCGGAGAAACCGGGCAACCTCCTCGGGAGTCATTATGTCTGACAGAGGACCCATGTCAATCACCTTCACAGCTCAGAAAACCCTTCACTCTCTTTCGCCGTGTAGTGGTTGAGTCTTAAAGGATTCTCGCAGTGCCAGTTGGGCACGGCGCTCTGCTTCCTCCCGGCTCAGACCACCGTCAACCTCCATGAAGGCTGCTCGTTCTTCGAAACGGAACTGCCATTCATCGGACCAGCTTGAGACATCCGTTGAGGCCACTCCCTGATTCGGAGTTTTAGCTTCCGCAAACTCCGGTGAGAGGTCCTCTTGCGTGATACCTAGTGGCTCTTTTCCAGCGTAATGTCGGAGCAACTGGCGGAGACTGACCATCCGATCCCTTCTTGTTAGCCGTTACTGGCCAAGCGAGGAGGATTTAACAGATCTAACCACTTCTAACCCGGATTTAACCTCGACTAAACATAGTGTCTTCAGCTATTTAACTCGACTGGGTTAGAAGGGTTAATTCGATTTGGCCATTCTTCTATAGAATGAACAAAACAAACCCCAAAGACCTTTCTTCTATTTCCCTCTTAGAAAAAGGAAATCGATCTAACCCATCTAACCTTTTGCTTCAAGTAACTGATTAGATGCTACTTAAGGGGGTTAGATCGAGGGTTAAATGGGGTGAAATCGGTTACGTCGTCCCTCATTGCTCCTTCAAGTTGTAGCTGTAAACCCTGCGGTTGCTCCCTATAGATCTTTCACTGATTTCAAAGAACTCGGCTAGATTGGATCGCAGGTGATACATCTTCTGGGCGAATCCGCGTGCGTTATCCTTGTAGGGAAACGAGATGCTCTCTCTCAGGGCCAGCTCAGAAAGCTCTCGGCAGAGCTGCTTATTCTCAATCTCCGACCCGTTGCTTTCTTTTGCCCAAATGCACAACAGCTCGTAAATCGGATCTCCTTCCAATGTAAACATGGATTGTTCCTGCGTTAGCTTGGAGAAGATCTCTTCCAGCTCCTTCTCGATACCTGCAAATCGAGCGACCTTCATCGCGAAGTCGGAGAAGTCACCCATTCGAAACACGCCCGCATAGTCCCTGCCTTGCTCGGCCTTCAGAGCTGCCGTGACCTCCTGCAAATGACATAGGATTTCCGACCATATGGTTTCCCGCTTTTCGATGGTTTCTTTCAGGAGAGTGGTCTCGGGGAGAAACGTGTCAAAACGGAGGACCTTCAGGGGTACTGTCAAGTTAAGTAGAATTCTCGGGTTTTGGAGGCGAAATCGGTCGGCGCTCGAACGTAGAACAACAACTTAGAGAGTGGCCAGGTCGCTGAGTTGGCACTCAAATCGGTTAACTTGACAGTACCTTCGTGTATGCCTCATAGGAATAGGGGAACTTGTTGTACTTCTCCCAAGTCTTTCCGCCATCTCGACTCACCGCATACTCACTCCAACCATCCGTATTGTGGTCACTCGTATTGGTATTGAATGCCACGATCTGACCGTTGGGATACTCCATGCAGACGGGTCCACCATGGGAGTTTCTGCCGGGAAAATCATGCTCCAGATCGGATATGATCGTCCCGAAAATATCATCACCCAGTTTTGTCGCAGGGTCATGGTCATAGATCAACGCGCCATCGATCTGTTCATACTGGATGGTCTCTTTGGCAACCGGATCTGGTTTCTGATCCTGCGAGCAAGCGTGGAAGGCACAGCCAATCAAGACCGTGAAAACAGCCATCACACCCCATCGTTTCATTGTCATTCTCTATCCTTTCAGTAGACTCTTGTTCCTATGCTGAGTCTGTCAACTGATTGCAGCTCCATAGCACTGAAATCTTTCAATTGGAACTGGTACCCTGTTACACACGGGAGCGCTCGTTCGCTTTCGTTCAAATAGGAGGCTGGCCGTAGGATCGGGTGCCGACGAATCACGACACTCAACGTTATTCGTCTCTCCCTCTTTCCAACCTCGCCCGACAGTCCAGCACTATCCTGAACCCACTCAACTCCACTAAGACCCACGGTCCCTTTTCGAGCTCCACGTTGCGCACCGTCACTTGAACCGGAACGAATAGACGACGGCGTCTTTGACCTCGAACCGGACCCGAACAGGCCTTTCGGTGAAAGGACCGTGCGTCTTTCCCTACCAGGAGACCAGTTGCGCGATCTCGTCACCCTCCAGCGGGTCGCAGTCCGCGGCCGAAAAATTGGCCAGCGACCGGCCGTCGGCCTCCTGGATCTCCACGCGCACGTGGCCACCCGGGCGAGCCAGGTAGTTGATCTCCAGCTGCCCGCCAGCCACGGTCAATAGTTTCGTCGTCAGCCGGCCCCCCTGCTCGCCGGCGCGCAGCGCTACGAAGCCATCGACGCGGTACGTGAAACGCCGCAGCCGGGTGGGGGTGCTAGAGAGGTAGTTTTCGGAGGCGTAAACCGAGTACTCGCGCTCGTTGTCCGGGGTGGGCAGCAGACCCCAGGCCATGTAGTTGCTGCGGTTGCCGGCCCGGTCCTCCGGCGCGTCCTCCGGAATCACTGGCTCGGCCCACCGCCGGAAAGTGCGGCCGTCGCGGCTGGACATGAGGATCGGCTCAACGCGGTCTCCCTGTTCTGGAAGCAGGCGGGTGGGGAAGCCGATCAGGATCTGCGGCGCACGAGGGTACGACATCACCGCGTTGGTGTACAGTTGCTGCGGGCCGATGTCGTCGTCGAATTCGAGCAGCTCCGGCTCGGTCCAACTCGTCCGATTCAAGAAGTCAGTCGACGTGCCGGTCATGATGGACCGGAATCCTGGACGAGCGCGTATGCCACCCAAGACAAGTTCTCCGCTTGGATCTCGAAAAAAGCGGACGCGGTGGTATTCCCGGTACAGTCCGGCGTGCGGGTCCCAGAAGGCCAGGTTCTGCGAATCGAAGTCCCCCTTGGTGATCAGCGGGCCGTCGCTGATCGTCCACCGGAGGCCGTCGGGTGACTTGTAGGCGAAGACGGTCATTTCCTCTTGTACAGCAAGGTAGGGTGTGCCGGTCCTGTGGACCTGTGCCAGTGCCTTGTAGCGGGCCTCGGGCGGGCAGTCGGGGTTAGTGTCCTTGAAGGGGGTGAAGCTGCCGGTGCCGGCGCCGTCCCACACGATGTTGTTCTCCTTGGAGCCCTCGTACTCGAACAGCCCCAGGTTCGGCTTGGTCCAGCGGATACCGTCCTTGCTTTCGGCGTAACAGGTCACTTGGCGGTGCGTCTGATCGCGGATCGCACGGTCGTAGTTTGAGCCGCGGTAGTACATGCGGAAGACTTCGTTGCCGGAAGAATCTTTGTCACGAAATACCGTGTAGTAGGCGCAGGTGTTCCCCTCCCACGGCTTGTCGGTAACCAGGGCCACGTCCTGCGGCTCCGGCTGCAGCAGCTCGAGCCGGGCGTCGCCTTCGATCGTGTCGATGACGTGATTGTCGACGAACAGCTGGCGGTGCGAGCCGATATCCACAAGCTCGGCAGCGAGAGCCACAAGAGAGACAGAGCCGATCGCGAAAATGGCCGGTGCAAATCGATACATCAACAACTTCGATATCTTTTGTGTCCCTTCCAGCTTCTGTCAACTCAGGCTGGCATCCGCGCATTGCTGCCGAACCCGGCTCAAGATGACAAAACCTCCAACCTGGTTCAGCCACAGAGGATGCGTGATGCGACGTCCATTCAGAAGAAAGGAGTCAAGCATGTATTCGCTATTTCGGCGCGAACCGAAGAAAACGCCCTGGAATAAAGGCAAACTGGTGGGCAAAAAGCCTCCACTGAAGCTCAAGGAGATTTGGGCGATACGGATTCACCTACAGATCGGCAAGTAGCATCGCGACTTGGCGCTGTTCAATCTCGCCATGGACAGCAAGCTCCGAGCCCGCGATCTTCTCAGATTGAGAGTATCTGATATCACTCAGGGAAACCAGGTGGCATCCCGCGCAACGGTAATGCAACAGAAGACGGGGCGGCCTGTTCAGTTCGAGATCACTGAGCAAACCCGCCAGGCAGTCTCGAACTGGATTCGGCGTGCGAGCACGCGGCCATCGGAGTGCTGCCGTTGTTCGCGATATGCGACCGCAACGATATCGGCGGCCTCTCCACGCCGTTGCATCCCGACACCGGGAAGCCTCAGATATTCATCCACGACGGCCGCCCCGGCGGCGGCGGCATCTCCGAGACCGGCTACGAGCGGATCGAGGAGCTGTGGGAGGCGACCCTGGACGTCGTGTCCCTCTGCCCATGCCAGACCGGATGTCCTAGCTGCGTCCAATCGCCGAAGTGCGGCAACAACAACGAGCCGTTGGATAAGGGCGTCGCCGCGCTGCTGTTGCGCGAGCTTCTCCGGCAAGGAGTCCTGTGGACGGCCCGGTCAGTCTTTGGGCAGGCGGAGGATGCCGCGGGCGTTCTCGGCCATGATGAGCTGCTCCTCTTCGGGGGTCATCTGGGCTGCCTGGTAGACGCCCAGCGCGTAGGCCGGCTTGATGAAGTCCAGGTCCGAGCCGAAGACGATCCGGTCCGCGCCCACCTTGTCGATGGCCTGTCGGAGGAAGCCGCGTTCGGGGTACGTCCCGGAGTACTCCAAGTAGAAGCTCCGGGTCCGCTGGGCCAGCCATATGCCGTCGTCGCCCATGCCGTGACCCGCGATGATCGCAAGCTCGGGATGGCGGCGATCGACCTCGATGAGCATGTCACGCAGATCGCGGGCAGCGCTTCGGCTCTCGAAGGGAGCGCGAGCAGGGCCGCTCGGCCATCCCAAAAGGCGAACGTTGTCCCAGTTCGGTCCGTTCAGGAAAATGGCGATGCCGCGCTTGGCTGTCTCGGCAAACAGGGCCATGTAGCCTTCCGAGCCGGGCAGCTCGCGGACCGTATCGATCATCAGCGTAGCGTGGGCTAGCCGGTCCGTCTTGTCGAACATGTCCAGCCACCGGACGGAGTCCTCGAGATGGGTAGGACTGATGACCGGGCTGCCCAGGAGCCTCGGCCTCGAGGTGACGACGTCGAGCATCTCGCGGTTGCCGGCGTCGAGGTCGTCGTAGTAGCCGACATATGACGAGCAGACCGAATACTCCATGCCGTACTCGGAGGCGAGCTGCTCGATCCCGTCTGCGTCGCGCACAGTCGCCGACATGCTCGGCATCGTGCCCAGGTGGTTATGGACGTCGATGGCCGCGGTGCCCGGGACCTCGACGGAGGGAAGAGGCTCGTCTTCCGATACCTCGCCGTCGAGCCCGAACAATGCCATCGCGTTTCCAGCCAGTATCCTGCGCTTCACGGCGTCGTCAACGTCGGCGTCCAGCACCATGTTGAGGGCAGGCCGCACCGGACGGACAGGGGCGCCCGACCCGAACAGGACGCGGTCCGCGCCTCCAGCCTCGACCAGCAGCTCTATGCAACCGGGCAAGACCTGCCAGCTAGTCTCGACGTAGACGTGAGGGTGCTCTTCCAAAACTGCGATGAGCTCGTCGATCAGGTAGTAGTTGGCGCCGGCGATGAGCAGCTTACACCCCAGGCCGGCCGTTATCTCGGCAAGCTGGGTCGACGCTCCGTGCTGGATCGCTCCGCAGGCTATGAGAGGCAGTCCCGTCGCCGCCGCTTGATCTGTTGCGCGACGGACGGGCAGCGACCCACTCAGCATCTCAGACACCACCGGAAAGACGAGGCCTGCGGCACCTCGCCGTACGGCGTCCTCAATCAGCTCCGGTATGTCGAGCATGGGCGCGCGCGGGCCTATGACTGCCGTCGGCACGAGGCGTGGGTCGTCCGCCGTCATGTCGAAGACGTAGTCGTTGCCCTTGCGGGCGTCGGCGTGCATGCCTCGCAGGCCCACCACGACAGCACGAGAGACGCCGACGTGGTCCATCTCTTCCCGTAGCTGAGGGAAGTCCACCGGCGCTCTGCGCATTGGGATCGCGCCGACCAAAGCATAGGCGTCGATGATCATGACAAGGCCTCCTGAAGGTTGGTTTGACGCGGCGGACCGTAGGCTACCGACTTCCTCTGCGGCTGTCAACGAACGGCGTCGTTGATGGCGAGGGTACCCCAGATGATCGTAATGGCTATGACTGTTATCTCTAGGCTGGGCATATCGCATGTGCATCATCGCCTTCATCGAGGACCCTGGCGTCATCGGCCGCATCCTCCAGCACCTGGGCTCCTGGCAACAGGTCGAGCGTTCTCCTCCTCCCCGCCTCTTTGCCCGCAAGCTGGAGACCTTCCTGGCCGCGCTCTCTCCCACCCAGGCACAACAGCTTCAGACCTCCACGGACTCCATCTTCTGGGACGATGTTCCCGTCTTCGAGGACTGAGCCGCAGAGCCTCTGGCTGTCCTCCCCAAGACTCGTGCGCCTGGTTTCTGTCCTCTTCGCAGGACAATCCTCCCAGACACACTCCCCTCGCCCTATCTCACACGCTTGCCGACCCCTGCACCTCCGCGACCCCCTCCAGAGACCCCAGTTCCTCCCTCCAATCTGAGACTTCGTCACGGCCAGACCACACCGGATCGAAAAGCAACTTCCTCAGGAGCCGACGTCCATGTGTCGGAGCGAAACCGGGACATTATGTTGCTTCACCTAGGAGGTGAGGCGCGGCCCTTTCTGGCAACCGAGTTTATCGAGAGTCAGCCCATGTTCTCGCCGAAGGGTGAGTGGATTGCCTTTACCTCCAACCGCTCAGGTCGAGACGAGGTGTACCTTAAACGCTACCCCGAAGGCGGCGGGATTGAGCCCATCTCCACAGACGGAGGGGTTCAGCCCCTATGGGCGCACAGTGGCAGGGAGCTTTTCTACCGGAACGGAGACAAGGTCATGGTGGTTTCCATCCAAACGAAGCCAACACTCAAAGTGGAAGCCCCCAAACTGCTGTTTATCTATCCAGAGGGTCTCTTGCCCAATACTTTTCAGGGTTTTATGCCTCTGACTTACGACATCGCACCGGACGACCAGCGGTTCGTGTTCATCCAGCAGGGGTGGCCGACCCAAATCAACGTCGTGCTGAACTGGTTCGAGGAACTCAAGCGGCTGGTGCCGACCGAGAATTGAGATACATCTCGCCTATCTCATCACTTCCGGTCTGATCTTCGCGGCAGTGACGATCCTCCACCTCCTGCGCCTGATCAACGACTGGGACTTTATGCTGGGGCGTTGGTCTATTCCCAGGTGGGTCTCATGGGCGGGGACGGTATTTCCGGCATGCTTGCCTGCCTGGGGACTTCGCCTGGCAATGACAAGGTAGGTTCCGCACTGCGACAGGAGCATGAGCCCCCGGACGAGTTGGCGGCTCTGATCCTACCGGAACCTCAGGGAGTACAAATCGGCATCCTTCATGACAAAGCGAAGGCGGATCGGCTTGCCTGCAATCCTGGCCAGGGGCTTATCAGAAGTCGCCTTGGCATGACTCCGCTCCCACCGCACCGTGTGCTCGATCTCGTCTCCCCAGATCAGGGGTGATTCCTCCAGGGCGAATCCGGGCAGAGGGTTGCCCTGGGCATCCTGGATCTCCAGACGGATGCTCCCGGCTGCGGAGGTGGCGAAGTTAAGGTGTAGATTCTCCCCCTGAAATAGGAGGGGTTTGGTGATCATCTCGCCTCCTGCGTAGTCAGCATTGATGGAGACATAGCCATCGATCCTCAGGGTCATGCGCTCCAGGTGGGCGCTGGGGTAGGTGTAGTTGCGAGAGACGAAGAGGGAGATCTCGTCGGGGGCGGTCTGGATCACTCCCGGAACGGTGAATGTGGTTCGATGAATCCAGTTCCTTTCGTCACGTCCCGGGCGGATGAAAGCCTCCATGAAGCGGTGCCAGTGGACCCCATCTCGGCTGCTCATGAAGATCCCGTCGGAGATGCCCGCTCCGGGGGTATCCGGGTGATACTTCCGTCTCGGTACCAGGCGCTTGGGAAAACCCAGCAGAATGTGGGGAGCCCGGAAATAGGGGTGGGCAGCGCTGACGTAGAAGTTCTCCAGGGGAGTGTCGCCGAAGCTTGTCGGGATCTGCTCCGACCAGTTTCGCAGGTCCTGTGAGGTGGTCTTAATGATGGAGCGGACTCCACCCAGCATATAGCGGAAGAAG
The DNA here is from genome assembly GCA_965218775.1 of Acidobacteriota bacterium. Lineage (GTDB taxonomy): Bacteria > Acidobacteriota > UBA6911 > RPQK01 > JAJDTT01 > CAUZIZ01. The sequence goes on from CBDCLS010000006.1 coordinate 445,215, forward strand.
CAGACGTACTGTCCCTCCGGCTCCCACCAGAAGACCGGGTTCTGATTCCCATCGAAGGCGTTGGGAAGGAAGCTGGTGAAAAGAGGCTCCTGTTGCCATTTCCTCCAGTTGATACCATCTCGTGAGATCCACAGGAAGATCCCATGGCTACTTGCTGAAAGCCGTTTATAGGTAGTTGCTTTGTAGCGTTCGGAAGGATCCACTGCGGGGTTTGGGTCCAGCAGCGGTCTGCCCAGCACGCCTTCCTGGATGATGTTGTTGTCTCTCGAACCGCCGAACTCGTACATGCCCAGAGAGAGACGGCTCCAATGAATTCCATCTGGGCTCTCGGCAACGCAAAAGACTGTAGGGTGATCAGGTACGAGTGCCTCCCCCGGTCTCAACGCCGAGGGGCGGAGGTACTCTGCTCTGCTGACACCCCGATAGTAGAGTCGATAGCGACCTTCGTGCTTGAGCAGTGCCACGGCGAGACTGAGATTGCCTTCCCAGGGTCTGTCAAAAGTAAGCGCCCTGCCCGCTGGCTGGGGCGAATGAAGGACGAGTCTCACGCCCTACATTGACTCGATGAGATAATCGTCCACGAATAGCTCCAGCCGGGAGCCAATGTCCAGCGGTTCCTGGGAGCTGGGTTGCTGTGCAAAAGCATTCTCCACCGCCAAGGGTAGGGCCAGGGAAACAAGGCAGACCGAGACCAGTCTTATTCTCATTCTTCATCCTCTTTTTCGAGGGGAATCACCATTACCGCAGGTTGGGCTCACTGCTATCATGGGATCTCTCTTCTGGCTAGTCTACACTCCGTCGCTCTTCGAGTTCCTGCTCCACGCTCTCGGCCCCTTCGTCACAGAGTCGATCGAACAGCTCGCTGAGCGTCTCGTTGTCCTTGTGCCAGGGGAACAGCCGGTTCTTCGCCTGCACCGTCCCCTCACCAAGCTCCCACCCCAGCATCCCCAGAGCCTGGAAGTCCTCGCGGAAGGCCGTTTCGAGTTCCTTCCTGAATTCAGGTTCCTCCATCACCTCGACGAAACGAACCTCACCCTGGGAGGAAGCCAGTACCAGCCGCATGAACTCCAAGGGCGTAGCAGCCGCTGCGGCTCTGACAAGCTGAAGCAGCTCCTCGAAGCCAGGTGGCAGGGCTTCATCTCCTGGAAGAGTTGAATCGGCTTGATTTGAAACTGTCTTGTAGGAGAGTTCCCCTGAATAACCTGGGTCCTTCAGACAGGCAGAGATTTCCTTGTCGATCAGCACCCTATCAGACCCGTCCAGAGCTGCCTGGTCTAGCCAGGACGACCAGTCCGTGCCGTCTAGCGTCTCCTTGCAAGCGAGGCGGAAGCGGGCCTTACCCTGACCATCCATGATCATGGGAACCAAGGAGGGATGGTTGGCGGTGCGCTCAAGGATGTACTCTTCGAATCGTTCTCTGAAGGGGCCGTATTCGCGGACCATGGGGTGATTCTAAGGGATAGGGAAGTGAGGATCCACGAGGTCTGAGTTCCTTCCTTATCCGTCTTTAGATTGTCTCCGTCTTTCGCGGTGCTTTAAGGTGTGATGGCACAGAATTCCGTCCCTCCATTCTCTTTTCACCGGTTTTTTTCCTGAACCTCTTCTTTACACTCTCCCTGTCGGCGGGAAGACCACTCCTATACCGTCTGAAATTGGGCCACAATCCCCATGCACATTCTTGAAGTGATCCCACCTTGTCTTTGATCTCGGGTGCCTACAGCAACGCATGGAACCGTTCAGACTGGCGCTTCTTCCCCAGGATGTTCCAGTCGAACCTTGTGCATGCCGAAGGCGATGAGCCGGGCTGGCAGGGCTCGCAGGAGTGGTACCCGGAGCAGCACTCGCAGGGACAGGGGCAGGCGAAAGGGACGGCCGGAGTCAAGAGCCTCATCCACCACCTGTCGCTGTATTCGGGCCTGAAACCTCTGGATGAACCGCGTCGGTCTCACCCTCCGTCGCTGCACTTCGGCTAGGTTCTCCTCGGTAACCCCGCCCGAGCGGAGAGGTCCAGACAGGACGTTGGCTGCTTCGACAGCATCGCCGATGGCGTAGTTGATCCCCACGCCCCCCACTGGCGACATCACGTGGGCGGCGTCTCCGATCAGCAAGAGGCCTGGCTGGTGCCAGCGGGGCAGGCAGCTGGATTCCACCGGCAGAAAGGTGAAATCACCCCAATCCCTCAGCAGGGCAATCCTGTCCGCGAGCGCGGGTACCAGGGTGGCGATGGAGTCCTGCATCACCTTAAGGCCCTGGGCCTTAAGCCGATGGTAGCCACCCTTGGGGAAGACGTATCCGATCTGCCACTCCCGGGGCCGACTCAGCATTACCAGAAGGCGTCCTCGACCTACGTGAAAGGCCCCCTCGTCGTGTCCATCTTCTGCCCGGCGCGGCAGTCGAAACCAGAGCACGTCCAGGGGCGGAGACCGGCGAGTCCCCTCGAAGCCTGCCAGCTTCCGCAGAAGGGAAAAGCGGCCATCGGCGCCCACCACCAAGGTCGCCCGCACCTCGCCCAGGCTCGCACCTCTTCGGTAGCGAACCCCACGGACTTCCCCTCCTTCCCTCACCAGCTCTCTCACATTTGCGCCCATGATCAGTTTGAAGTGGGGGTAGCGAGCAGCTTCGGCTGCCAGAAACTCCAAGAAGCGGGACTGGGGCATGATCAAGATGTAGGGAAACGGGCAGCGAAGTAGGGAAAAGTCAGCGATCGTATAGATACCCGAGGAGGAGATGAGTCGCATGGTCCGCATCTTGGCATGGGGCAACTGGTGGAGAGGCTCGGCCAGCCCAATCTGATCCAGGACCTCAAGCGTCGAGGGATGGACTGTGTCGCCCCGGAAGTCCCTCTCGAAGTCGGCGTGTGCCTCCAGCAGAGTCACCGACACCCCTTTTCGGGCGAGGAAGAGGGAGAGGAGAACACCGCCCGGCCCTCCGCCCACGATGCAGCACCTGGTGGTATGAGTTTCCTGGACGGGCTGCCCCTTAGGAAGCACTGGTCCATTAACTCGAGCCCCGCTTCGATTCGGGTTTTTCTGCTCCATTTATTGAGTGTTTTGAGGGGCCCAATTAGTCTTCAGGGCAGCTTTCTCGCCAAGAGGCAGATGGCGGGCACCAAAGGGTCGCAGAAATCCTGACTAACGTCAGACCGCACCAACGACGTATCGGTGCCGGTCAATCCACGACGCCCACAACGGGAAAATCCACATAGCTAAGGCCACGGCCGCCACGGCGTTCGAACTTGGCGGTGGTGGCGACCACGGTTGAGTGATCCAGATGACGCTCGTGAGGGCCACCAGTGCCCAAAATGCCCATCTGCCCACCGTGTCTCGAGGCCGCAGCTTGCGCCTGTAGATAATGATCGCTACCAGGAACAGTCCGCTACAAGAATCGTTGCTGGAACGGAGTACCAGAGTCCAAGCCCAAGCTTTGGACCCCCAGGCCATAGCGGAAGGTCAGGGTGATGGGTCACGAAATCGAGTACCCAGTGACTGACCACCACGGCTCCGACGAGTAGCGAGAGCCGCTGGCTCTTGGTGGTCAGGTATGCAAAGACCCAGGCAATCATTCCCCAAACTGCGGCCAGGAGCAGGCTGTGGCTCCATGGGTACGATTCGAACGCCAGAGGTGTGAATGCTGTATTACCGGGAGCCACGGACACCCTTTCGATGCCCCCAAGAACGAGCAGTGGCCACAGCAGATCCAACCCAAAGGATGCAGCCACAAGGGCAGACAAAGGCACCTTTGGCTCGACCGCCTTTGCCCCCAATGACACAGCTAAATGCCCAACAAACATGATCTCCCTCGCGACGGTCCAACCAACATAGCTGCCGTGCTCTCGACAGTTTTAGCACTGCGAATCAGGGTTGCCCGGGCGCTTGTCAACCTGACACGAACGCCGTCGGCTGCAGCGGGCGTTCAAGGACCCCCTCCGTCGCCAGCTCACCGCTCATCATTCTGCGCGAGCGCAGCGAGCGGCAGCCCGTAGTGGCAACTTAGGAGCCTTTCTTCGCGCCAGCGATGTACGCCAGCCCGCCCAACAGCACGATCACGGCGACATGGAACCAGACCATGCCGCGCAGGGTTGTGCGATGCTCTTCCTTTAGGGTCTGCGCAAAAATAACTTGGCATTTTGGCATCTCATTTTCACACCATCTTCGGCCGCTCCTCAATCGCGAAATCCTCAACGTAGACCCGGCTACGCCTGCGGTTTCGCTCAATCGTTCGCGGCCAAATCTGGTGCAAATCTGAGCGCCAATTCTACCAAGTTATTCTTGCGCAGACCCTTAGCACGAACAGGTCGGGGAAGAACCCGTACATCACGATCTGGCTCAGCGCCGCCACCAGGATGGCGAGGACACCCAACGGCGATCTCAAGACAACACCAACAACATCGAGGAAGTCAAGAGCACCCCAGACGATATCGCCGATCTTGAATTGAATGGCCATCGCGGACCACTTCGCACCACCGAAGCCGAGGATGTTGCCGACGTGCACCAATCCGCCAAGACCGAAAAGCACACCCACCACGCATGCAGTAATGTAGAAGTAGTTCTTCTCCAGGGCTACTCGCAACTTTTGTATCGCAACTCGCACAGGCTCCTCACATGCATTGAACTCGGACTGTTCACTAAGGGCTCGCGCAGAAATAACTTGGCATTTTGGCATCTCATCTTCACACCATCTTCGGCCGCTCCTCGGTCGCGAAATCCTCAACGTAGACCCTGCTACGCCTGCGGTTTCGCTCAATCGTTCGCTGCCAAATCTAGTGCAAATCTGAGCGCCAATTCTACCAAGTTATTTCTGCGCAAACCCTAAGCACTCTCGAAAAGGAGGGGTGCACTAATATCGACGGTTTTACACCAGAAACTTCAGAGTGCCTTTTCAGTTCCCGGGACGGGAGGACTCTCCCTTCAGGCAACCGGCAAGGTAAGCCGAAACGTGCTGCCTTGACCGACCTTGCTTTCCACTTCGATCTTCCCCCGATGATCTTGGATGATTTGATACACGATCGATAGACCCAAACCAGTCCCTATGCCCAACCGTTTGGTTGTGAATCCGGGATCGAAAATTCGTTCGAGATTCTCCTTGGGGATGCCTATTCCAGTATCGCGAATCTCTATAGTGGCGAACTCATTCTGGAACCGAGTCTTGACCAGGATCTGACCCTGGCCTTGGATGGCATGAACGGCGTTGACCAGCAGGTTCATAAACGCCTGGTTAAGCCGGTTTGGAAAGCAGTTGATTCGGGGAATATCGCCATAATCCCTTTGAACTTCGATCCGAGTCTTGAGCTCGTGTTGGAGGAGAGTCAGAGTGTTTTCACTCCCTTCGTGAATATCAACTTCGTCCAGTTCGGCCTCGTCCAGACGGGCAAACCGGCGCAGGCTGTCGACGATTGTGAGAATACGCTTGGTGGCCGTTTCATTGATCGTATTCAGCTGCATGATGGGCTGGAAAAGGTCAGTAAGCTCTTCACGCTCCCGTGATTCCGAATCGCTACCGGACAGGAGATTCTGCATCCTCTCAGCAAGGCGTCTAGAAATGTCGACGTTACTTCTTAGTGCCCCCAGAGGTGTGTTGATTTCATGAGCCACTCCCGCAACCAATTGACCTAGTGAGGCCATCTTCCCTGACTGCACCAGTTGAGCCTGTTTTTGCCTCAGCTCTCGGGTACGTTCTTCAACCTTCTTTTCCAATTCTTCATTGGCTTGTTGCAGCGCCTCCCGGTCCCACTTGTGCTGCAGAGCGTTGGCAAAAATTTCACCGGCGATTTTCAGGAGCCTTATGACGTCCTCGGACCAAGACCGGGCCTTGCGGACAGAATCGACCCCCAAGAATCCGATCAGAGAACCTCTGGAGACCATGGGCAGGCAGATGAGGGATTGAGTTTGCTGGCTCTCTAGAATGTCTCTTTCAGCCTGTGCTTCCGGTGGAAGGTCAGCAGTAGAAGGGACCTGTACGGCCTCGCCGCGGTATAAGAAGCCCATGAACCACGGAAACATTTCCGCTGGAAGCTCTTGGAGTTCTTCCTTGCCAGACGATATGCCTTCTGCACACCACTCGTGAGTGCTACTTCCCTTGGTGCCCTCATCGTGAAGCAGAAAGACGTAGCTGCGATCTGCCCCCACAAACTCTCCTATCCTTTCCAGGGCATCATTAATGCCGCCGTCGATGGCCTCCGGAGTAAGGTTGATGAAATTGGTGGAGATCTCGGTGATCAGATTTTCGAAATCCGAGCGATATTTGAGAGCAGCCTCGGCCCGTTTCTGATCGGTAATGTCTTGGCAGATCCCTATGATGCGGGTGGGTCCGCCAGCCTTGTCCTTGATCACCTCCGCTTTACTGAGAAGGACCCGAACCGCACCGTCGGGACGAACGATTCGCTCTTCCATGCTGAAAGGCTTGGCGTCACTATAGGCTTCTTCGATGGTTCGCTTTACCCTCTCCCTGTCGTCGGGATGAACCCGCTTCAGGAAGGCTTCAAACGTGGCTTCAAACTCCTGAGCTTGCAGTCCGTAGATTCGATAGAGCCCATCCGACCAGCTTAGGGTGTTCGCGGGGATGTTCCACTCAAAACTGCCCATGTGAGCGATTTGTTCTGCTTCCGTAAGCATCTGCTGGTTCGTGAGGATCTGTCCCTCGGCTCGCTTTCGTGCGGTGATGTCACGAACAGCTGCTGTGAACAAAAGCCGATCATCCATCCTCGTTTCGGCGATCCTGAGTTCTAACGGAAAACTGGTCCCATCCTTTCTAATGCCTTCCAGCTCCAACTGCCTTCCCAGAACGCGCTCCACCCCCGTCTTTAAGTATCGCTTCAGACCGGCGGCGTGACGTCTTCGATACTTCTCGGGCATGAGGACTTGGAGCTGTTTCCCTATGAGTTCACCCTGTGGGTAGCCCCAGATGGCCTCCACTTCCTGATTGACCATGACGATAGTGCTGGTGATATCGATGGTGATGATCCCTTCGCCGACCGTATCCAGCACCGCACTGAGCTGGGCCTGAGAATCGATCAGGTTTTCCTCCGTCCGTTTACGCTCCAGTTCAGCTGCAGCCCGGTCGGCGAAAATCTTCAGGAGTATCGCCATCGCTTCGAGTTCCTGATCCATCGGTTCGTCGTCCAAGACGGCTAGGTGCCCCATTACTTCACCTGAACCGCCAACAAGAGGGATCCCCAGGTAACTCTCTATCTTCAACCTAGCCAAATCTTTGTCTTCGGGAAAAAGGGCTTGGACGTTCTCTTTGTGGTAGCAGACTGTTCCCTCGAGGACCTTTTCGCAGGGTGTACCGCGCACCTCGTATTCGAAATTCTCAGCAAAGCCCTCTCCTTCCCAGAACTCGAGTGTTTGGACACGGGTTTTGCCGTGATTCTTACGCTCAGCCACAAAGGCATAGCGAACCTCTAATGTAGAGGCTAGCTGGCGAACGAGGGACCGAAAGAAATCAGCACCTGTGACCGGGGCTGTTGCTTTAACAATGGATCGCAGAAGGTCTTCCTCTCTTCCTTTATGCTTCTCGCTCCTTTTCATGGTCTTTTCCCGAGACTGGCTGATGATGGTAGGTACTACCTAAGTGCTCTAGACCGGAATTACGGTGACGTATTTTTTGCTACGGTGTCAAGGGCGCCTAAGCCGCGGGGGCGAAGACGGACCGGGGCTGCCGCAATTTGGTGAGCAGTGTTTTCAAATCGCCACGGGTGAACTTCCAGGCGAAGGGGCGGGCGATCTCCTGGTAATGGTCCTGAAAGTCGAGAAGACGAGTCTCCAGTTGCTGCAAGTCTTGGAAGTCGTTGGGTGAGAGCACTTTTCGCTGGACGACGGAGAAGTAGATCTCGATTTGGTTGAGCCAACTGGCATGGACCGGCGTATGAACCGCATGAAGATTGGGCCATTGACGTCGCAGTCGATCAGCACAAGCCTGCCCGCGATGGGAAGAGACGTTGTCCATGATCCAAAAGACTCGCGAGGCAGAGCAGTAGGGTTGCTGGGACATCACCTGATGGACGAGCTGATCGAAAGCGGTAATGCTCATCTTCGGTTCGCAGCGACCAAAGAGCCGAGCTCGTTGAATGTCCCAGGCCGCTAAGTAGATGAGAGCTCCTTTGCGATGGTATTCGGCTTCCACGCGCATCTCCCGCCCGGGTGAGGGAGGACGCGTCGGATGCTTTCGGAAGCGCGCCTGAATGCTGGTTTTCTCATCGGTAGAGATGACGAAATCGTGGTCTCCCAGCGGCTCTCCTTGCCAGATCCGCTGGTACAGATCCAGGACTCGACCGGCTTTTTCCTCAAAGGCCGGGTCACGGGGGAAAATCCAGGTACGGAAACGCCAAGGGCGAATGGCGTCTTGGCTGAGCCAGCGCCACAAGGTGCTCTCGCCGAGGGAGGCGACGAGGCCGCGTCGGAGCACTTCCCGATGGATGTCGGGAATGCTGAAGCGGGACAGTGGAATACCGTGTTCGGCGGGCAACTCGCAGGCGAGCGCCTTAACCGCGACGACGACGCTGGGGGGAAAAGCGGGACGTGCGCCCGCCTCGGGATCGATCGTCCAATCCCAGCACTCCCTGTTCAAAGAAGCGTTTTCGCCACTTACTGACGACCTGCCTGGGGGTATCCAGACGGACGGCAATTTCATCGTTTCTCAGTCCCTGAGCTGCGAGCAGCACAATCTTGGCCCGGATGACATCACAATACGATGACGTATATTTTCGCGATCGGTGTTGCAGCTCTCGCTGTTCTTCCTTGGATAGGGAGATCAGATAGGGGCTCACTTGCGGCATCTTACCACCTTTCGATGGTAAGCGTACCTGGGAAGACTGACAACGGAATTCTAGAAATAATACGTCACTGTAATTATGAAATGGTAGGACTAAGATAAAGGGTGAATCAGGAAAAAAGAAGGGGTTGTTCTGTTGTTCTCCACAGCGCTTTCGAACACGATCACCGGCGAAGGTTCGCTTTGTTGATCGGGTTGTTGCTGCTCTTTGACAGGTCTTCGACGTCTCGAAAACTCTGCGTGAATCGGTGATAGACCCAGATGGCGTAGCTGATAATCTGAGGTGGAAAGCGGTGACGGCGATATCGTGATCCCATTCCCAATTCTTGCTGATCGCCGGTTAAGTTGACAAAGCCGGTGGAGTGAAGGGGAAGGGCGGGGTGGGGAGAGAGTTGGTTGGACCCATGGTGTGCACGTAGTGAGCGATGACGCGCTGGACAGAAGCGGCTGCGCCAGTACGGAGGTCGGGGCCTGGTGGCAACGACGGCCCCTATCGCCTCGAAGAAGCATCTCCGTTGTATCCCCTTTCGATCGCGGGTCTCTCTACTTGTGATTGTCAGCACCCGATCTTACACTACGGCAAAGCAAGGAAAACAACGTTGGCTGGATGTGATCACGCACCGCTCCGATCAATGGGGTCGACAAGCCACAGAGCCCGCCACTGGAGTACCCCCCAAAGATCGTTGATGAGAAAGTATTCGGGCTTATTTGCTATAAGAAGAGGAAACACTGGATCCGAAACGATTCTCGGTCCAAGGGAGATCTTCTGATGAAAACGAATCCCTTTTTAGCGCTCGCTGTGTGCTGTGTGCTCGTGGCTGGACTCGTTCAAAGTGTCCAAGGCCAACCAGCAGCTAGATGGTGTTTCACTCACATGCCAAGGGGAACACTCCCCAGCGGAGATACGTTCACGAGCTTCATTGTTGTTCAAAACGAGTCTTCAGACGACTGCGAACTACAGTTTGATTTTCACGATGGTGGGGGAATCCCCTCCTCAGATTCAGATACCTTATTGTTCAACGGATTTCAGACAACAACAAGCCAAGTCGCCGTGCAAATACTGCCCTTCCGAGCTAGGGAATTTGCGATCACAAACCCCCAGGGCTTCTCTTCGGGAGCTCTTGCACTACACGCCACTTGCCCTTCTGCCCAAAACCTCAATGTATTCGCCCGTTATGAAGTGACGGTTGTGGACCTGAACACAGACACTGCACGCCCGACGGAAGTCTTCTCTACTCTTCCCGGTGGGGCCTTGGAGATACCTCGTAGTGCACCCAATCCCTACGTCTCGGTGCCCATTAACTTCGTTCCACCTGGTGGAGGCGAGACACCGCGGAACCTGGCCCTGGCCTTCTCATCGAAGGTTGCACTCGTTGGGGGCACTAGGCTGATGGTGTGGATGAACAACCAGAACAAGGGCAGCGTTGTCGGCCCCATATTTATTCCGTTTGATGGGAGCTATCAGAGTCTGTTCGTAGAGGAGTTGCCGGGATGGCCTCAGGGCACCTTCTCAAATCCTTTTCAAGGGTCGGTGAACTTGACGCTGAGCATACCGAATCAGCAGAGTAACGCTCCTGCAGCGCTAGATCTTCTTTTCATTGGCGTAGTGGGATCGCAAGGCCAGTTTCAATTCAGCCCGGCACCCCACATAGTCTCGGGCCAATAGACCTTGAAGAAGCAAATGGAAGGTGAGGTACGAGTGGCCCCAGAGGAGATCACCCAATGAAGACAAGTACCCTTTTAGAGTTCTCCACAGGTTGTCTGCTCCTGATTGGGCTGGTTCAGCCTGCACAGGGCCAGACTACCTGGTCGGTCATTCCTGCCCCACGGGGAGCACTCCCCAGCGGAGAGGTATTTACGACCTATGTCGTTGCTCACAACGAGTCTTTCGAAGCTTGCGAGATCGAAGTCTTATTGCACGATGGTGGGGGGAACCTTTCGGATCCAGACGGTTTTCGCATCGAAGGAGCGACGACGACGAATCCATTTCCCGTGAACATACCGAGTTTCGAAATAAGAGAATTGGCGATTACAAACCCTGAAGGTTTCTCCTCGGGAGCCCTGACGGTGAACACTTCTTGCCCTCCTGCAGCCGCAGGTGATGTGAACGTATTCGGCCGCTACGAGGTTTTTCGCCTGGACCCTGAAACGGGTGATCCGACCCCGAGAGAAGTCTTCCCGCCCACCCCTGGTCCACCCTTGGTAATACCCGAAAACCCGCCCAATCCCTACGTGTCGGCGTGGATCGATTTCAAAGGGGATGATGATTCTGAAGCAGGACAAGGTCCGCCACGGAATCTGGGCATCGCCTGGGCCTCAAGGGGACCAGTCCCTGAGGGAACCAGGCTGTACGTACGGATCAACAACCAGAATCAGGGTAGGGTTGTCGGCCCCATATCCATTCCGATTGATGGAAGCTTTCAAAGTCAATTCATAAGCGAGATTCCGGGATGGCCTGAGAACAGTTTCTCGGAACCTTTTCAGGGTAGGGCCGACCTGACGTTGGACGTTCCCGATCAACAGAGTGTCGCCCCTGTAACGTTGGATGTACAGTTCATAAGCGTGGTGGGTTCAGGAACCCAGTTCCAATTCAGCACCGTGCAACACATCATTCTGACGCCATAGGTACCGATCGTGGGGCACCCTCAACACGACGGCGCAGGGTTCTCGGGCCGACAGGGACTAATCCAACCGTCTGGAATATCTGCTCTGCGATGAACGCCGCATCCTCTTCCACACCATAGATGAGTCCCGACTTTCGGCTCACCAGCCAGACCAAAGAGGGGATTCCCCAATTCCTGACCCACCGACATTTTTGTTGAGAATCATGAAATCAATGCCTTACAGGGGGAAGCAAGTGGCTAGTCCATACTTTTTCTTGCGAAACCGATCTAAGCTGCTGAAGAGAGGGTACTTAAACCCTGAATGAAATGCATCGGTTCTGGCTACAAGGTCGGTTTTGTCTATAAAGTGAGGGGAACGTCGAGCAAGTCCAGAACCTGTTGCTGCAGGGGTGTTGGTTGGGTGAGGACATCGAATCCCGGGGAGGAATCACCGGGCATGCGCACGCGGTTCTTGGCTAAGGTCCCTAGATCTTCCAACAAAGTGCGGAAGCTATGTACGGGTTGATCCCCCTCGGTGCGCTTGGTTTGATCTTTACGCTGGGCAGCCTCACTGCGTGGCGCCGGGGCCACAATCGATCGACGCGTCTGCTCGGCTTCTTCCCGGCGGTGATCGTCAAAGAGAACCGGGGCCAAACGCCGACGCATGTGCCATTCCACGTAGTAGGCGAGCAGACACAAAAACACGTGGGCGCGAATGCGCTCGTCTAACCAGTGATAGATGGGCCGCACCCTCAGGTCGACGCCCTTGAAGCAGCGAAACGCTCGCTCCACCTTGGCGAGGTCCTTGTAGGCCCGCACCACCCCCTCGGAGGACAGAGCGGGGCGCTGCACCGAGGTGCGAATCACGTACAGTCCGTCTAAGGCCGCTTCGGCGACGATCTTCTCCGGGTCCCGCTGGTAGTGGAACCGATCGGAGGTGATCTCCAGGAGAAAGTGTTTGCCCACTTTGTAGCGGTTGATCAGCTTGCCGACGCGAAGGGCAATCTTCTCTTGACCCCGCAACGCCCGCTTGGGGCGCTGGGTCGCCGCCACGATCTCCTCGAGTTTCTTCTCGGTAGCCTGCAGCAGGGCCTCCCGCTTGCGGGCCCGCTCCTCGGCCAGAAGTGGATTGTGGCAGACGATCAGCCGCTCGCCGGGATACTCCGGCGAGCTGACTTCGGCCAGCTCTCGCTGGTCGAAGAGCGAGGCTTGAATCACGCCCTGATCCGCGAGCTTGCGAATACTGTCCGCCCGCAAGGCCGTGATCCAGTCCAAGCCCTCGATCTCTCGCAACTGCTCGTCGATCCGCCGCGAGGTGATCATCCCGCGATCGCCGACCAGCACCACCCGCTGCACGCCAAAGCGCCCGACGATCTTCTGGAGCTGCGAGGACAGCGTGTTCGGATCCGCCTGGTTCCCGGCAAAGACTTCCACCGCGATCGGACGTCCTTGGCCGTCGCACAACAAACCGTAGACAATCTGCGGGAATCCCTTTTTGCCGTCCCGGCTGTAGCCGAACTGCACCAAGCGGGGGCGGTGGCCCGTGTAGTAGCTGCTGCTGACGTCGTACAGCACCAAGGTGCCGTCCTGGAGGTGTCGTTTGGCCAGCTTGTTTTCAATCCGCCTCTGGCGTCGCTCGAGCCAATCCAAGGCCTCATACAGTTCGTCTTCGTCCACGTCCTGCAGCCCCAGCTCCGTGGACAAGCTGGTGGTGGCCGTCTCCGCCTTCAACGCCCGGGCCGTCGCCAGTTTGGAGGCCGGATGCAGCAGACGGGCCACGATCAGGGCCACGACCAAGGAGCGTTGCCGAGAGGGCCGCGAGGCCAACAACTTCGGCAGGCCCAGCTGCTGCAAGGTGCCCAGGACGGCCAGGACATGGCCATGGGGGAAAGTGCGAACGATCTCCCAAGGACCGCCTTCGGGCGGTGCCTCCCCGCGCAGACGGCGGCGAATGGTCTGGATCAAATCGTAAGGCAAGTGGGAGAGATTGCCCAGGGTCTGGTGCTTGACTTTGCCGTCGTCCCGGTAGGTGCGTCGCAGCAGGTGCGTCTCATAGACCTTTCCCTTGTACTTTCTCCTAGTCGTGGCTACATGGACCGGACCCTGTCTGCTTGACATGCAAGTATCATAAGTGGACACAAGTCTCTATGTCAAGTATAAATTGACATATTAGTGGCTACTATTATACAAATAAAAAACCACCGTTAACCTCTTGCGTATCAAGCACCTAGCTACGAAAATAGACCTGAAATCAAAGGGAAGTATGGGCTAGTGACGCCTGAATACGAGGCAAGACCAGCTAACGGCAACTATGTACCAGCGCCAAGGGACGACGTATTACGATATTACCCTACGTACGCGGTAACACAGATTATTACGGATTCGCAGATGGGGCTTGTGAGGCGAGATCAAGGCAGAAGGAGGAAGACGATGCTGGGTCATCTTCGACGACGACGAACGCAGAGATCGTCCACAACCCCCATCTGCCCTTCGGGTGGCGACGGGACGGGCCGATATCTTTGTCGCTCCTCCTCCACTATGGCCAAGCATGGCGTTCGTCGTCGCTTCGCGATCTCGACCCGTCGCGCTCGCCACGAATCCGTAATAATCTGTGTTACAGCGTACTAGAACAGAGACGAGGCGCTGTTGGATCCGATGGGGTAGTGCTACGGGACGAGTCGAGGCTGATTTCCGACAAGAATTTCTGCCTGATGGGTCCCCCTCATGGAGCGCGGTGCGATCGCCGTGCGGTGCAGCTCCTTGTTCGGCCTTTTGTTCATTTGAAAGGGTTTCTGCTGATTAGCAATCGTGCCGAGAATCCAATAATCCCGCCGACACCAAGAATAAGCAAGAGACCCCCAACGCCACCCATAACCCACGGGTGCAAGAGGGTAGTCATACTGCTCGGAATCCGAAGCATGTAATCCTTCGGCCCGAACAGGAGCAGCGTGTACGCGGTGGCACCGATAATTGCCGTGACAACCGATACTACGACCGTGCACTTCGGGCGAACAGGGTAGGTCAGTGCCGAGATCACTGCTGCACCCACGGCGAGGATTATCAACAGCGTTACCATATTGCTACCGAATTATTGATTATCCGGTTTCCAGAGAAGTCCGATACCTGTGATTCTTTCCAGATAATACGCCCGCTATACAGAGGCGACTAGGTTCGATTTCCTCAGAAAAATTTCTGCCTGATGGGTCCCCTCTATAGGCGCCAGCCCCCAGGGGGTGGGCATGCCCTGGTTCCTGAGACACCACCCCTCTCGTAAGCTGTTGAAAAAAGTTAGGTTAACACCACTTTTTCTTCACTTTTTCCTTGGCATAGCTAAGCGGCTTTGGTATACTCTAAACATGATGAAGTGCCCACATTGCCAAGGGGACATTCCCATGGCCCTGTTCACCCGCTACATCGGAAAGCTGGGAGGCAGCAAGACCAGTGCCGCTAAGAAGCTATCCAGTCGGGAGAATGGGAAAAAGGGAGGCAGGCCCCGCAAGCAAAAGGGCAAACACTAACCCGGTGAAGCGGGTCTGAAGGGTGCGCTAACACCCGACAGACCCTGACCACCACAACCTAAGTCGGAGGTTGTCATGACTACTCCAAGTTTAACCCAAACCTACACGATCAAAGAATTTCAGTTGCTGGTGAAGGATTCGCCAGTCATTCCGGCTGAGATTCAGCCCTTCGTGGGCATCCAGTACTGTTCCTCAAGCCAAGTCTATCGGGCATTCCAGCATCTGGCATCGATGCCGGTGGAGACGTTCCTGGTACTGCACCTGGACAACAAGAACCGCATGGTCGGCATGACCACGTGCAGCATCGGCTCGATGACCGCCAGCCTGGTACACCCTCGGGACGTTTTCCGGCCTGCCATTGCCAACCTCACAGCTGGGCTGATCCTAGTTCACAATCACCCATCCGGGGATCCTTCTCCCAGTCAGGAAGATATCCAGATAACACAGGGGCTCTGTGAGGCAGGAAAGCTGATCGGTATCCGGTGCCTGGATCACGTGGTGATCGGTGGCCAGGGCCGCTACTTCAGCTTTGCGGACGAAGGGGTTATCTCATGAGTAACCAATCACAAGGTGCAGACTCAGGACCTAGGACACTCACTCCAAATGAAACAGCGTGGGTCGAGTATGCTCTCCAAAATATCGGAGACCAACTTCTCGTCCTTGAAGAGCAGTTTCGCAAGACAGGCCTTCTCTCCAACAACCAATTGAACCTGTTGGATAGAGTGCTACGTGCAAGTGAAAATGGAGGTGAAGCATGAATTCAAGAAAGTGGGAATCATCACAAAATGGATACCCAGAATGTGGCGGAAACAATCTCGACCTTGACTCTTTTGATCAGGTCCAGTTTGGCGAAATCTATCAAGAGGTCTCTTGCCTGGACTGTGAGACTTCCTGGACAGAAGTCTACCGGCTAAGCTGCATCACAGACGTGGGCACCAGCGGATTTGTCCGCGAAGACTGCGCCATCTATGCCCGCGTCTCGACGAATGAGCAGAGCACAGAGCCTCAGCTGCTGGACCTAAGAAGATATGCAGATCAGAGAGGCTGGGATGTCTACCAGGTCTATGATGATAAGGGGATAAGCGGAACCCGGAACAGCAGGCCTGCCCTGGATGACCTGATGAACGATGCCCGAAAAAGACGCTTTGATGTGGTTCTGGTCTGGCGCTTTGATCGGTTCGCCAGGTCGACCAAGCACCTGGTCCTGGCCTTGGAGGAATTCAAGAACCTTGGCATCGATTTCGTGAGCTACCAGGAGAACATCGATACCTCTAGTCCCTTGGGTGCCGCCATCTTTACCATCATTGGGGCTGTGGCTCAGTTGGAGCGGGATATCATCGCAGAGCGGGTCAAAGGGGGCCTGAGAAGGGCCAAGAGCAACGGAACGAAGCTAGGCAGGCCCCAGCTCCAGCCAGACGCCGACAAGGCCCGTAAGATGCGCTCAGAGGGCCTCAGCCTGCGGGCCATCGCCACGGGGCTCGGGATCTCCCATACCAAGGTGGCGCAGCTGCTGTAAATAAAACCCCTCGGATTCGGGAGCCTGAAAGGCCCGTAACCACTGGGCCTTTTTTCGGCTCGCCACTGTAAATTAAACTCTTGTTTTGTTTACAGGGAGCCTTCTGCAAAAGAGAACCAGGACTTCGATTCTGTGTGAGAATCCGTGTGAGAAAATCTCTCCAAAATCTGCCAAAGCGTGGGAAATCGACTAAGATCTGAAAAAGCTAACTGACTCTCTTTCCACAACTTACTGAAAATGAGGAGGTTGTGAAACTCAAGGGTCTTGAATGGGGTTCAGGGGGTCGGGAGTTCGAATCTCCCCGTCCCGACCAGTCTATCTTTCATCCCATCAATAACTTAGATAGGCCGTCAGGCAAAAGGTGCCGGGCCGTTTCTTCCCCGAATCGCCGTCCCTCCTCGGACATCCAGTCAGGAAATTCCAGCCAACCCGGCAAGGCCTCGTCAGATCCTTTCGTCGGCCGCTCGTATTGCCGCAGCCTCTTCTTCCCCCGGTTGCCTTCTACAACCTTGAGGCAACTCGGCTTGGGTTTGCGCCCTCTCATGTTCTTTCCCCTCCATCACCGCCTGTGACTTTTTTCACAAAAAGTCGGTCGTGTTTGTGATGCCACCGTGTGGTCTACACCGCTTATCTTCTAGAAATTCCACCTCCCCCCCTCTGAGGTGAACATTTGGTGAAGATACTAGCACACGTCTGTGATGCTTCCGCTTGGGTAGATCCTGCGTCAGAGGCTCATTTCGTCGTTCCTACTCTGCGGCCATTTCCGACTACACAGTCGGTCCTGAGAGGGCTAAACCACCGGATAGGGACTTTTTCCTCAATCTCTCGTACTGATCCCCGCCGTTGCCTTTTCCCGGCACCAGGAGTAGCATCCAATCAAAGGCCCCCAGGGAAACCTACCGCCGCGGTGATGGCTTCACGATCTCCAATCTCCCCAGGTTGGCCACTGAGCGATCGATATCCACAGCAGCTTCTTCGAGGTGATCGCAGATGAAACGAGTTCTTTGAACCCTTCCTGCGATAGCCCTTTCTCTCACAGCCCTGGGCCGGCGGAAGGGGTCGCGCGGTTATCATCGGACCGTCATGTTCGTGAAACGGGGCGGTAAGTCGATGCGCTATCGGAGCCGTGCTCGAGACATCTGACCCCTTCTGACCCTGACGGGAAGCAAAGATGAGCGCGGATATGCGAAAGTAGCTTAGAACGCTGGCCCTGGTGATCGTTATCGCCGCTTTCTTTGGCTCGCTGCATCGGGTCCCCAGAAATTGACAACTCCGGACCCGTGGGATAGCCTCCATCTCCAGGAGATGAACATGCCAAGCAAGAGCTTTCCCCTTGTTGTTACGACGGTTCTTCTGGCTATGGGACCCATTTCGGGCGGCTCTCTGGACGGCCAGGGACTGATCCACATCGGGAGCCGCAAGCAGCTCCTCCTGGACGACCAGATCATCGAACGGACGTCGGACGTGAAGCGAGTGCTGAACACGGCCGTCAAGGCGCCGGGGAATCCGGTTCTCCGGGCTGATCGGCCCTGGGAAAGCAACTATCTGCGCTGCAACTACGTGACCTTCGACCCGAAGGATGACCTGTTCAAGATGTGGTACACGTCTTACAACGAGTTCAAGGCCAAGAAGGGCGGAGACGGCGACGGTTACCGGACCCAGTGGGAAGCGAAGGGAGACGGTTTTGCCCGTCATCGGGTGCCAGATCCCTACGACTACTATGGCGATCCCAACGGGGACCTGCACGTGCTCTGCTACGCCACGTCCCGGGACGGCATTCGCTGGGAGAAACCGAATCTGGGCAAGACGGAGTTCCGGGGATCCCGGGCCAACAACATCCTTCCCGAGGGCTCCCGCTTTCCGCACATGCTGGACCTCCACGAGATCGATCCGTCCAGGCGCTACAAGGCAGCCGGCGCAGACTTCAAGTACATGGCCTACCATGACCGGCGCATCAACCTCCACTACTCGTCCGACGGGATCGAGTGGAGTCCAGCGCCCACCAACACCGAGGGGCCTTCCTCCAGAAAGGGGCGCTGGGGACCTACCACGCTCATGGGGTGGGATCCCATCCGAGGGGTCTACGCGGCTCACATCGAAAGCTGCCTCCACCGTCGCTGTCCCCTGGGTAAGCGGATCGTGGGCCGGGCCGAGGGTCCCGACATGGTGACCTGGAGCGAGGTCCAGACCATCATGATCCCCGACGATCGGGATCCTCCCGATCTGGAGTTCTACGCCTTTCCGGTGTTCGCCTACGAGGGAATCTATATCGGTGTCCCCTGGATCTTCAGGACCACCGAGAGTCTGCACTATCCCCAGCTGGCCTTCAGCCGAGATGGAATCCACTACCGTCGACCCTTTCGGGAGCCCATCGTGAAGCTGGGAGATGCCGGCGATTTCGATGAAACCACGCTGTACATGAAGAATCCGTTCTTTCACGAGGGCACGATCCTGTTCTACTACTCGGGGGGCAACTGGCGAGGTCCCGAACCCCTGTACGATATCGGGGAGAAGGCCAATTTCTCCATCGGCCTGGCGACCCTGCCGGAAGACGGCTTCGTATCGATCCTGGCGGGCAAGCTCCGTCCTGGCAAGGTGCTGACCAAGGTGTTCACCTTCGAGGGCGACGAGCTCTTCGTCAGCATGGAAGGTGCCAAGCACAACTGGGGCTCGGGACCTACGGAGGTCAAGGTGGAAATCGTGGATTCGGCCCACGACCCCATTCCCGGATTCACCCTGGCCGAGGCGGACAATCTCACGACTTCAGGGAAGCACAGGGTGACCTGGAAGGGGCAGGGCGACGTGGGAATTCTGACCGGAAAGCCGGTGCAGCTCCGCTTCCGGATTCGTAACACCAAGCTCAATTCCTTTCAGTTCAAGTGAGCGTCCACGGCAGAGAGTCCCTCCTCTTGCTGGGCACCATCCTGGCCCTCTCCCTCGTGAGTGGAGCTCGGGCCCAGACTGCCGCTCAGAAGCAAGGCAATGGCGGTGTCTATTAGATCACACACATCTCAGGTGCTTCCTTGGCTGTCCCGCTTCCCCGCAGCCATCGGTTGATGCCTAGTCTGCATTCCCGAAGCCGAACTTCGCCGGGTGAGCCAGGCGGGACAACTTCGGTGATATTGGCGGTTGTTCTAACACCCCCCGTACCCCCCTCGGAAGCGGGAGTGCCAGTGGAGGAAGATAGCGGGGTTAGCCCGCATTTCTCATCGCCGGTCTACTACGTCGCCGCAATCATCCGCCCTGGCTGTGTTTCGCTCGGTCGGCCTCCTCGACGTACTGTACAAGTACGACTGCGGAGGCCTCGGTCGCAAGCCTTGCCAGGACGGCCCTTGCGACGCCTCGCTACGACAGGCGATGAGAAATGCGGGTTAGGTGCGCACACACATCTGCAATAGCCCAGATCTGACCGCACAAACAGTGTCAGAGTAGAGCGCCTCTGAGCGACCGCTTTCGCCTGAGGCTGTGTGATAACTCGATATTCAGCCTCAGCGGCCTGATCAGACCGCATCAGACGACTTGCCTTAGGATTTGATCGGGCTTTGGTTTGGGCAGGGACAGCCAGGGTTCGAGATTGTTCAGCCTTCAGATGAAGTTGAAGTCGTTCTGATTTGCTGGGTTTAAGGATTATAAGAGGGCTTATTAGGCTCGGATCGCCTCGATCAGCGGTTTCGTGCCTACCAAGTTCATCATTCGTCTCAGGTTGTAGGCCAGCACGTGCAAGCTCATCTCGGTATTCACCCGTTCCAGGGTTTTCGTCAGGAAGTGAGTCGATCCCATCCAGGCTTTCAGAGTCCCGAACGGATGTTCCACCGTCGCTCGACGGGCTCTCATCGCCTCGGGGTGAGCAGCCAATCGTACTTGCGCTCGGTCCAGCACCTCTTCATGCTCCCAACGACTCATCTTGCGGTAAACGCCTGAAGTGCACTGCGCCCTGATGGGGCAGGATCGGCACTTGTAGGTCCAGTAGACACGAAGGGTCCGCCCTTTATCCTGGGCGTTCATGTGCCACACCAGGCGCTCACCTGCCGGGCATTCATATTCGTCGTCTTCAGCGACATAGCGAAAGGCGTCTCGCCCGAACTGGCCTTTGGCCCGGTTGCCTGAGGTCTGTGGCTTGGGGACGTAGGCTGTGATTCCGGCTTGCTCGCAGGCCTGGATCTCCTCACTGCGGTAATAACCACGATCCGCCACCACGCGGAGTTCCTCCACCTCCAGGTCGGACTTGGCTTGTTTTGCCATCTTGGCCAGCTGGCGCCGGTCATTGCCTACATTGCTGACCTCATGCGCGACGATCAGGTGGTGATCGGTATCCACGGCCGCTTGCACGTTGTAGCCCACCAGGGCACTTCCCCGGTGATTCATCGACCGGGCGTCCGGATCCGTCAGGGAGATCTGCTTGCCCGGTGCCTTCAGCCTCCGGGCCTCGACTTCTTTGAGCCGCACCATCTCCTTCTTCAGAGCCGCGATCTTGTCCTCCAATCGCTGGGTCTTCTCCTCGGCCACTTCCTGGCGGTCGGCCTCGGCCAACTGCTGCAGGTAACGCTCGATCGTCGCATCCACTTGGGCGAGGCGCCGCTTCATCTTGGCCCGGGTGAAGTTCCGATAGGTGTTGTTGACCGCCTTGAACTTGCTGCCGTCGATGGCCACCCAAGCGTTGGCAAAGAGGTTGAGGTTGCGGCACACCAGGACGAACTGCCGGCACACCTGACGAATGGCTGTCCCATTGTCCTTGCGAAAGTCGGCGATGGTCTTGAAGTCCGGCGCCAGGCGCCCGGTCAGCCACATCAGTTCCACATTGCGCTGGGCTTCACGTTCCAGCCGGCGACTGGACTGCACGCGGTTCAGATAACCGTACACAAATAGCTTCAGCAGGGTGGCTGGATGGTAGGCCGGCCGACCGGTGTCCTGGGGCTGCGTCCGAAAACCGAGCCCAGAGAGGTCCAACTCGTCGATGAAGACATCGATCACGCGGACCGCGCTTTCCTCGGACACGTAATCGTCCAGGCGTTCGGGGAATAAGGTGGCTTGGGAGCGACTCTCACCCTGGATGAATTCCGTCATCGCTTGTCCTTCCGTGGGAAAGCCAGATTATATCTGGCCCATCCGACTCCGGTGCGACCGCTTTCCCGGTTACTTCCCCTATATCCGGGTAGTTGCTCTTTGGCGAGAGTCGCGGGTTTCAAACGCGATCGGTCGTAGTCGGGGGTGGGTGGCCACGAGTGCGGAGTTTTCACACAGTCTCAGGCGAAAGCAGCCCTCGGCTTGCGATCAAATCGAGCGGCGGTGTGATAGCGCAGATCTGATCGCAAAAATGGTCTCAGAGTAGATCGCCCCTGAAAGACCGGTTCCGCCTAGAAGCGGACGTTCACGTTTCCCCCGGAAACGTCGAATGAACGGCCAAAAGCGGTCATAGCCAGTGCCCTCGATATGTCCGAAGGTGGTGCGCATTTCCCAAGGTTGCGAGTCGTACAAGGGCCAAGTGGTTGCGGGAAGTCGGCTCTTGCCTGTGAATTCTTTCAAGAAGCTAGAAAGCCATTTGAGCGGACCGCCTGGTTGGACTGTCGCACCCGCTTGGGCTAGATTGAGTGCAGCCAGCCGTAGGGACTGGGTTCGAATAGGAGCAGAATAGAGGCCCGTTTCTCCCTTGATCCTTCACTCGGTATGGAACGGTTGGCTTGATGAGAGAATTCCCGGTTGCGGAGGAGAGCTATGGAGTCCCGAAGGCGGCAGTCAGCAACAATTGTAATCGCCACTCTGGCACTGTCTCTTGTCGGGCGAGCACAGGTCGATCTGCCAAAGGTCGTAGGCGAATACTGGGAATGGCAAGAGCGTGCGAAGCCGCTCCCATCAGATGGAGACCCCATTGCCTGGTTCGAGGCAAAGCTTCGTGCAGATGGCCTGTCCGCAGGTGCTGCAGCAGGGAAGATCGAGGAACTCCGACGGGGACTCATCGAAGAAGAGGGACAATTCTACGACACCATCTACTCGAAAGCTCCGAAGTTCAACACCAACGCAAACAATCTGCTCGTAGAAGCGATCAGGGGCAGAGTTTCCGGCCACGCGCTTGACGTGGGCATGGGCCAAGGCCGCAACACCGTGTTCCTGGCTCAGCAGGGATGGAATGTGACGGGGTTCGACCCTTCCGCTGTCGGTCTCGAAAAAGCGCACCAGAAGGCCGCCGAGGCCGGTGTGACGATTAAGACCGCTCGGGTGGGAGCGGAGTATTTCGATTTCGGCCGGGATCGCTGGGATCTCATCGCAATCATATATCCGATTGAGAAAGTGAGTGTGTACCGGGTCCGCGATTCCCTCAAGCCTGGGGGACTGGTTGTTATCGAAGCGCCGCACCAAGAAACCGCTTCTCGTCCGTACCACTACGACTCAAACGAGTTGCTTGAGATTTTCCGTGGGTTCCGAATCTTCAGATACGAGGACGTTCAGGCCCCTAACGATTGGAACCCACTCAAAGAGGCCAGACTTGTCCGCCTCGTAGCAGAGAAACCTCGCTGAATTTCTGATCAAGGGTTAGGGGTCGGCTTTCTGCACACATACATCATTGCTACTCGGACCCCTAGGTAGTTCCTTCCTCCATTTACTCGCTGGATACAAGTCGGGCCACACGGAAGCCCAGGTTGAAGATCCGTTGCGACGGCGTACGCCTGTGGTGAGCCGCAGAACGGCCGTGTGCGAGGTTGTAGCCCGAACTGCCGCCTCGAATCACTCGGTGCGAGCCCGTTGCGGGTCCGGTGGGATCCTCTAAGGGCTCGCGCAGAAATAACTTGGTAGAATTGGCGCACAGATTTGGGCCAGATTTGGCCGCGAACGATTGAGCGAAACCGCAGGCGTAGCCAGGCCTACGTTGAGGATTTCGCGATTGAGGAGCGGCCGAAGATGGTGTGAATCTGAGATGCCAAAATGCCAAGTTATTTCTGCGCGAGCCCTAAGCGTTGCGGACACGAATCGGCGAAACTGGCCAACTGTCACTTCATGGGCACCCAAATAAAAGTCGGTTGTAATGCGTACTCGGTGCTGTGGCTGCTCGGTCACAAGCCAACCCGACCTAGAAAATTTAAGCCAGCGACGTTTGACTTCGTCCTGTTCGGCCGGTCCGGAGCCCATCAGGAATTCACCGGCGGGAGCCACAAGCTGTTCGTGGTCGCATGACCGCTTGGTCTGCGCGGGATGACTGCCTTTGGTCGAGACTGTGTGAAAACTCCGCACTCGTGGCCACCCACCCCCGACTACGACCGATCGCGTTTGAAACCCGCGACTCTCGCCAAAGAGCAACTACCCGGATATAGGGGAAGTAACCGGGAAAGCGGTCGCACCGGAGTCGGATGGGCCAGATATAATCTGGCTTTCCCACGGAAGGACAAGCGATGACGGAATTCATCCAGGGTGAGAGTCGCTCCCAAGCCACCTTATTCCCCGAACGCCTGGACGATTACGTGTCCGAGGAAAGCGCGGTCCGCGTGATCGATGTCTTCATCGACGAGTTGGACCTCTCTGGGCTCGGTTTTCGGACGCAGCCCCAGGACACCGGTCGGCCGGCCTACCATCCAGCCACCCTGCTGAAGCTATTTGTGTACGGTTATCTGAACCGCGTGCAGTCCAGTCGCCGGCTGGAACGTGAAGCCCAGCGCAATGTGGAACTGATGTGGCTGACCGGGCGCCTGGCGCCGGACTTCAAGACCATCGCCGACTTTCGCAAGGACAATGGGACAGCCATTCGTCAGGTGTGCCGGCAGTTCGTCCTGGTGTGCCGCAACCTCAACCTCTTTGCCAACGCTTGGGTGGCCATCGACGGCAGCAAGTTCAAGGCGGTCAACAACACCTATCGGAACTTCACCCGGGCCAAGATGAAGCGGCGCCTCGCCCAAGTGGATGCGACGATCGAGCGTTACCTGCAGCAGTTGGCCGAGGCCGACCGCCAGGAAGTGGCCGAGGAGAAGACCCAGCGATTGGAGGACAAGATCGCGGCTCTGAAGAAGGAGATGGTGCGGCTCAAAGAAGTCGAGGCCCGGAGGCTGAAGGCACCGGGCAAGCAGATCTCCCTGACGGATCCGGACGCCCGGTCGATGAATCACCGGGGAAGTGCCCTGGTGGGCTACAACGTGCAAGCGGCCGTGGATACCGATCACCACCTGATCGTCGCGCATGAGGTCAGCAATGTAGGCAATGACCGGCGCCAGCTGGCCAAGATGGCAAAACAAGCCAAGTCCGACCTGGAGGTGGAGGAACTCCGCGTGGTGGCGGATCGTGGTTATTACCGCAGTGAGGAGATCCAGGCCTGCGAGCAAGCCGGAATCACAGCCTACGTCCCCAAGCCACAGACCTCAGGCAACCGGGCCAAAGGCCAGTTCGGGCGAGACGCCTTTCGCTATGTCGCTGAAGACGACGAATATGAATGCCCGGCAGGTGAGCGCCTGGTGTGGCACATGAACGCCCAGGATAAAGGGCGGACCCTTCGTGTCTACTGGACCTACAAGTGCCGATCCTGCCCCATCAGGGCGCAGTGCACTTCAGGCGTTTACCGCAAGATGAGTCGTTGGGAGCATGAAGAGGTGCTGGACCGAGCGCAAGTACGATTGGCTGCTCACCCCGAGGCGATGAGAGCCCGTCGAGCGACGGTGGAACATCCGTTCGGGACTCTGAAAGCCTGGATGGGATCGACTCACTTCCTGACGAAAACCCTGGAACGGGTGAATACCGAGATGAGCTTGCACGTGCTGGCCTACAACCTGAGACGAATGATGAACTTGGTAGGCACGAAACCGCTGATCGAGGCGATCCGAGCCTAATAAGCCCTCTTATAATCCTTAAACCCAGCAAATCAGAACGACTTCAACTTCATCTGAAGGCTGAACAATCTCGAACCCTGGCTGTCCCTGCCCAAACCAAAGCCCGATCAAATCCTAAGGCAAGTCGTCTGATGCGGTCTGATCAGGCCGCTGAGGCTGAATATCGAGTTATCACACAGCCTCGGTCGTTTGCGGTAGTTCGTTCGAACGTTTCTGGGGAAAACTTGAACGTCCGCATTTAGGCGAAAGCAGCCCTCGGCTTGCGATCAAATCGAGCGGCGGTGTGATAGCGCAGATCTGACCGCAAAAACGGTCTCAGAGTAGCTCGCCCCTGAAAGACCGGTTCCGCCTAAAAGCGGACATTCAGGTCTTCCGCGAAACGTCGAGTCCAAACCGCAAACGGCCAAGAGCCGACGCTCTATTTCGGGAGTTGAACTGGTGGGGCTAGCATGGATCCTCGGGTGATCTGAAACTGCCTGCCGGCCGGCCCAGGTTTTCCATCCACCATACGCGTCATCGGGGGAGAATCTAAAGAGCACCCAAGACAACAAGTCCCAGGAACGAAAAATAGGCGATCGCCGCGCCCGGTCCCAGCCGATGCTCGCCGGGAGTTCTCAGCAGGAACCCAAGCGTATTGAGCAGCGAACAAGCCCAAGGAGCCAGAACGAGCCAATCGACGCTGGCGCCGCACGGCTGCCACGGCCGTAGCAGGAACAAAAGCAACGTTACGGCAGCGGTCATCAGCCCCAAGGAGATCGTACTGCTGGCCACGGCGCCCACTTCCGTTGAATAGAGCTTTGCCCCTGGAGCGCCCACTGTGGGCCACCGGGTCTTCCGGGCCACCTCCCAGTGCAGGTAGGCGAGAACGAAAGAGGCGATCGCGGCGACCACGCTCATGGCGGGCGCGGTTGCCGTTGAGCCTGGACGAACAAACCAAACGTAGATCGCTTGCATCACGTGCAGCTGAATCGCCACGCCGATGGCGAAGAACATCCGTTCGCGATAGAAATGCCAACGCACTTCCAACCACCACAAGAAAAGAGAATAAGCCATGATCGCGCCTAGCAATCCCGCTCCGATGGGCCTCGCCGCGTTTAGAGCCAGAATGATCACGGCGGTGATCACTAGCAGCCGGTACAAATCGCTGAACGACACGACGCCGGCGGCCAACTCCCGCTCAGGATTGTGCACCCGATCGTATTCGTAGTCGCGGATCTCATCGACGACCCGCATGAAGAAGGAGACGAGGAAAAGGCTGAGCCCAGTCAAAACAATGGAAACATCCAGCCTGTCGACCAGGCGTGTACTCTCGAGTCGTCCAAGCAGACCGTCGAGCGCACATGTCCAAAGGGATACCCAGACCACATACAGAAGGGGGGGATACCGATGCCACACGAAGCGTATCAGACTAGGTGCCGCCGGCATCAGCGCTCCACGATCGTGACCGTACCGCCCGCACCATCCAGCTTGATGCGTGCCCCTTCGGGAATGACACGCGTCGCGTCCGGGACCCCGACCACGGTCGGAATGCCAAATTTCCGTCCACTGATCGCCGTGTGCGACAACATACTGCCACGTTCAACGACGATCCCCCGACCAGCCAGCATGAGGAATAGCCAACCGGGATCCGTTTCGCGTGCCACCAGTATATCGTTAGCCTCGATGGAGACATTGGCGGGGTCGAGGACGATCCTGGCACGCCCCTCCACGACGCCGGCGCTCGATCCGATGCCGCGCAGGATCCGATCGGTCCCAAGCGCGGATCGGTCGTGCGGGATTGCCGGTTGCACGGGTCCACGCGTGGTAAAGTCCCGAGGGGGGCCGGCACCGAGCCGACGGCGCTCTTTCTCCCTGCGGCGAATTCCCACCAAAGCTTGCAAATCGCCGGTAATCCCCGTGCCCTCGAAGAACCCGAGGATCTCCTCATGCGTCAGAAACACGGCATCGGCGCTACGGTCCAGAGCACCTTGCTTCACCAACGAGCGAGCAAGAACGTCAAAAATGTCTTTGCAGTACCCAAAGAGCTCACCGCGCCAGAAACGGCTATCCTCCCGCTGATTGATGGTGATCCGGAGCCTGCGTATCAGCCCCAAAAACAGGTAGCTGCGGATCGAGTGGCGGCCCAATGCGGCGCAGACCTGCTCTTCGGCTCGGTGGCGTATCTGTTTTTCCGAGTGCGCCAGCTCATCCGCAACCAGCCCCTTGGAGACGTAGGATCGCAAAGTCCGGACAAACAGCTTGGGCTCGCGTCGAAAGCTGGGCGCCTCCATATTGAGCTCCGCTACCCCACGATCACCGTACCTCTGGAGATGACGCTGGACGAACCCGCGAAACTCTCGAAAATCGGGCTCGGTCAAGATGGCCGACCACACCGCCTGATTGTCCGTTGCCTCGAACAGTCCCACCGAACGGGAATCGGCCCGAATGAGCTCCGCAATCCGTATGGCGGAAGTGATCGCCCGCGTGCCGGCGTTTTCCTCCCCGCAGAGTAGATCGCTCAGGCTGATCTCGAGATTCCATTTCTTGATCAGTTTCTGGGTGGCAGCGAAGTAGGTGTTGATCAACCAGTGGTTGATCAGCGTCAGGCCCCACCAGCGGCCGGCTTGCTTCCAGACCTCACGAAACGTGGCCACCGCCACCATCGGATCGGCGCCGTCGAGGTCGATCCGTCGGAGGTCTCCGAGGTAGTCCCGCCACCACATCTCAAACTCGCGAAACTCTCTTCCCAGGCGTAGGGCGCAGCGTCCGGCAATCATTGACGCGCGGCACATCGCCCACCATCCTCCACCACCGCTGTCCTCTCGAGCGATCGAAGCCGGCATCTCCAGCACATCTTCCAGGTCGCTCATGAACCATTTGGCGATGGGCACCATGCCGTTCACTCTGAGCAGGTAGGTCAAGGAATGGTAGACACGACCCTTGATGAAGCCGAGCATGCGTTCGAAGTCGGGGAGCTGTTCGTAAAGGAGGTCGGGCGGGCAGCCGCTGCGTCGGATGAAGTCGTAGAACACGGTGCGGTAA
The DNA here is from genome assembly GCA_965218775.1 of Acidobacteriota bacterium. Taxonomy (GTDB): domain Bacteria; phylum Acidobacteriota; class UBA6911; order RPQK01; family JAJDTT01; genus CAUZIZ01. The sequence goes on from CBDCLS010000006.1 coordinate 473,446, forward strand.
AAAAAGCCGCGCCATACTGTACGTCAGGGGGGTCGTCACGTTTGGAAAGCTCTCCGAAACGTTGGCGCTGCTCCACACCCGGATGGTGCGATGGTCCAAGTGCACTGGGCGGCTCTGCAGCAAATAAAGGCGGCCTTTCGAATCGTAAGCGCCTTCGATGTCCTGGGGCGATCCAAACAGGCCTTCCACCTCTTGTGCGAGTGCGTCGAGTTCCAGGATCTCGCGCGTGGTCAAACAGGGTTTTTGCACCGCCTCGACTGCGACGGGTTCGCCAACGAGCGAGGACCCATCTCCGTCCGGGTTCCGTACCAGCTTTGTCGTCTTGGAGCCAATCTCAGTTGTGATGACCTTGGACTTCTGATTGACGAAAAAGTGATCCACACCCCACCCTCTCCTGGACAACGCCTTCTCCCACTCCGTAGCCCGCTGCGATGACGGTCTGCCTCTGAGTTGTCCGAGGGTCGCAGGAGAAGACCACAACCGATCGCGCCGACGCGATCATGCGCTGTACCCCCACTGCGACGGAGAACCCGTGAGGGGCGAACCCGAGCCGCTGCCTATAGGTAATCGCTTCGGGGGCTGTACCCGGAGGCCCAACAGCGACGGATTTTGCCAACCAGTTGCCTGGCACCCACAAACAGGAATGAATCACTCATGCCGGCCATGGGATTGTGCGCGCTGTCTTCGCTCTCCTCTGCGCTGTGCCCTACCATGGACGCGCGAACTGCCACGTACTCCCCGTACTCGAAGAGGCCCGCAAACGAAGCCTTGATCGCTTCTTCCAACCCGTCGGGCAGGCGAACGTCGAGAAATATCCGCTGGATTCGCCGTGACACGGACCGCACCGCCACGGCGTCAAAGGAGTCGCACCTCTCGAACAGGGTCTGTACCTGGGGCCGGAGGGCAGACAGCACCGCTTCATAGGCGTGCCTCGTCAGGCAGAAGTAGGGGGGGACCGCAAACCCGGCGGCGTGCAATGCAGCAAGATTAGCAAGTTTTGGCCCCACCGTCGCCTGCAGCAACTTCGACCGATAGTCGACAACAAACAAGGGAGTGCCGGTGCTGGTCATTTTGGGACCTCTTGATACTGGCGAATAGCTACCTCGAGTCGCCCTTGGGGCGAACGCGATGGAATGCCGCAGCCCATTTCGGAGAGACGGCCGCAGGAAAGAATCTGATCTTGCGTAAGCAACTCGAGGCGAGTAGCCAGCCGGTCTGGCCGGCGACCCGGCAGCGCTTTGAGACCGATAAGAAGGGAACGGGGGCAGCGCAATTGCACCAGGGGGCGCGGCAGTCCCGCCATACCCCGCACCGTGGACAGGATCTGTTCCTGCGGGAGTGCGGCGCTGTAGGCGACGTTGACGGCTAGCCGTTCCGGCTCGGCTGCCTTCCCGTCTTGGGTCGCCAGCCTCTGCAGCAGGAAGAGAATGACTTCGGCGTAGTCGTCAACGTGAATGAACGAGTAGGACACCTCTTGGCTACCAGCCAGTCGCATCCTGGCGAGGCGAACCAGTATCGGAACCAGGAAACGATCACCACCGCCAACAATGAAGCGAGGCCGACAGAGGTATGCACCGAAGTCTCGTTCTGTCGCCATTTGGAGAATCACCTTCTCGGCCGCTCTTCGACTGCTGGCCAGCGGTGTAATCGGATTCGGACGATCCACCTCCAACGCCCGCTGCAGGGGACCCTGTCCGTACACAGACGCCGAACTGCCGTACACGACGCCGCGAAGGTTGGCGTCAGACTTACGGAGCAGGTTTAGCGTACCGGTGACGTTCGTGGCCACAAACCCTGTGCCATCTCGATCGATCTGCCTGGTGGCGAGATGAACGAGGAAATAGGGCCGGGGCGGAAACGCGCCATCCGGCACTTCGGGGAGGGAGCATTGGACCCACCGGATAGCCGGCGCCCCCTGATGGGGAAGCTTTCGGGCCAGGACGCACACCCTGCTCTCGGGACAGGCCTCGATCAGATTGCGCAGGACGGTGCTGCCTACGTACCCCGTTGCACCGATCAGGACCAGGTCGTAACCGCTCATTACCATAGGAATGGGATGAGGCGCTTTCTCGCCTTCGCGAACTCCCGATACTCTGGCAGAGTCGAAAGCAGTAGCGACTCTTCGACCAGGATCCGATAAGTCACGGCGGGTAAGAGCAACCCGAGCAACGCAGCCATTCCAATTGGGCTGGCCAGTGCAACGACGAATCCGAGATTACCCAGTACCATTCCCGCATAGGCAGGATGCCGAAGGTAGCGATACACCCCGCCTCGGATGATGCCGTCAGAGGGGATCCGGACGCTGTGACTGTAGCTGGCGGCCAGTTTCCGGATTGCGGCCAGACGTAAGCCCACGCCCAGGATCATGATCGTGACTCCGGCCGCCAGCAGGGCCCACCGCACCGATACCGTCCCCTCCATAGGCGGCGAAAGAACGGTCCCGAGAACGGTCACACATCGAGCTGCTGCGTATAGCTCGAGACTGCTCCGATCGTCGGTCGCCTCCTCCTTCTTCGGCTCCCGCAACGTGATGCTCGCTTCAGCAAGCAGCCAACCCAAGTAAAACCCCACCAGACCTAGCGTCACCCAGTGGGGCGGCCAGGGATGTGTGAGTAGGCGGTGGACCGTGATGCACACCAGGCAGGGAATACCCACGATCAGGAAGAGCACCGGTGCCTGTTGCTTGATGCTGCTCATGTGGCAGGTGACGGCCGCAACATTCCAGTCAAGTGGGCGCCAACGCAACATTGGCCGTTCTGGAAGACCTGGGCAACTCCCCAGGCGCGATGTGGACGGTTGTTTTGCCAGTCCTCTAAACGTCGCGCGCAGCTCTTCCCGAACCCGGGAAGCGTCCTCACAACGATGGGCGCTGCGACGTCGACATATTTGTGGTAATCCGTGTGGAAACTCGTCAGCACCATCCCCCATCCCTGGGGCACTCCGATGACATGCGAGGAAGCGATCATCGCCTGACGAATAATCTCCATCAGGGCCATTCCCTGTAGATGCCCCGAAGTGTGATCAAACTGGAACTCCTCGGTCAGGGGCGAGGCCAAGAAATGAATGAGCCCTCCGACCTGCACCGCAGCGGACAGCATGACGTTGGCCTCGTGGCGCTTGTGGACCATCCAACGATCGATCCGTCCTTGCTGGCGCAGATCGTCCAGAAGAGAGGGCATGTCGAATGGGGAAACCCGAAGGAGCAGACCCTGAATCTTGTCGTCGTAGTCGCCCGGAACCTCGGGCTCTGTTGGGTCGGGCTCTGTTGGGTTGGGCTCTGCTGGGGTTGTCCGCTCTCGCTTGCAACGCTTTGCCCACTGCTGCATCTGGAACTCGGTCTCGGATGCGGGCGCGCGGGCGCCGATGAGCGAACAGGGGCCGGGCAGGACGCGGGTGAAAAAGTCGATCTCCCATGGATCGGTCACCAGGACTCGGATCTTGGTTCCCTCGTAGCGGTCGAAAACTGACGGGGTGAGCAGCGCATACCGGGGAGCCGCATCCCCTGGGGATACTAGCCATTCGGTCGGCTGGTTATCGGCGTCGGCGTCGCCTGGGGAAAGCGTCTCTCGGACGACAACCTCCTGCCCGGTTGCGTGGTACAGCATATTGACGATGTTGGGTCCGGATCCAAAGGCACTCAGAAGAATCCGCTGGCCCCGCTGGCTCAGATCGGTGAAGGCCTTGGCCATCGCAATGCCGAGGCTGGCTCCCGCGTTGTTTCCTCGGCACCGGACCGTTTCCACCAGCAGAGATTTGGGAAGGCACCGACGATGCAGAAACTGAATGGCCCTAAGGTTGGCCTGATGCGGGACGAAAACGTCGACGCTGTCCGGAGAAGCGTTGCACTGCTCGAGAAAACCAACCAGCGCCGGGGCGACCTTTTTCTGGATAAACCTGTTTACCGCCGCTCCACTCATGTATAACGCGTTGGCATAGGGCCCCCAGCTTTGGAAAACGAGCCCCTCATTCATATCGCGCTCAATGCGATTGGACTCCGTGCTGCCATCGGTCCCCGAGCGCCGGTCATAAGCGACGAATCCTAGGTCCGACTCCTCGGATGGTCTCAGAAGCACTCCTACGCATCCATCGCCAAAAAGATAGCGGGGGACCCCAGTGGGAACATTCCGGTTGTCCAACTCCACGACGGCGACGAACGCAGCGAGCTGATTCAGCCGAACATAGTCCGCAGCCGCGCCGAGGAGACCGAGAAAAGAGGTACAGCCGCCATAGGAGCTCAGTGTGCCCGCGTTGGGCAACCCCAGGCGTACGCGAAGATCGGATGCTGGGTTGGGAACGAGACGGGCCGAGGGCCGTTTGATGCTACAGGTAGAGGTGGCGATCAGACCGATGTCGCCTGGCCCGGAAGACTCGAGACATCGCCGGGCGCAGACCTCGAGCAGCTCCATCGGATCCGAGTGCTCGGCCGAGAATCGTCTTCTCCGTTCCACACCCGTTTTCTCCAGGGCGCGCTGGGCGCGCGGGCGAGCCAGCCGCCCCTCTTGAAGCAAGAACTCATTGCTAACCTCGAGATCGGGCACGACCTCGCTGATGGCAGCAATGACTACGCCAGACGCAGTTTCATTCATCATCGATCTCTCCCTTGATTCCTGTCTTCGCTTCGGATAACATACAGCCTGTACGTATAATACATACAGACTGTATGAATGTAAAGACAAAAAAAGCCCTCCAGTCCGAGAAGACGCGCGGAGAGCTGGTCCGCGTTGCCCGCAAACTTTTTGAAGCGAGGGGCTTTGCCGGGACGGGTACGGAGGACGTCGTCCGTCGAGCCGGCGTCACCCGCGGCGCCCTCTATCATCAGTTTCGGGACAAGAAAGCGCTCTTCGTCGCCGTCGTGGAGGAGTTGGAGCGCGAGATGACCGAGCGCATCCAGCTGGCGGTGGACGCCGAAACCGAGCCCTGGGCCCGTCTCCAGGCTGGGTATCTGGCCGTTCTCGATGCCTGCACCGAGCACGACATCCGGCAGATTCTGCTCCTGGATGCGCCCGCCGTCCTGGGTGTGGAGCGCTGGCGGACGGTCGAAGCCGATTACGGACTGGGATTACTGAGTCGGGGCCTCGAGGCGATCATGAAAGCGGGAAGGATGAAGCCTCTACCGGTACGAGCGATGGCTCACCTGCTTCTCGGCGCGATCAGCGAGGGAGCTCTGATGATCGCTTCGGACGAGGACCGCGGAAAGGCCCGCCGCGAGGTCGCTGCGGGTCTGCAGCAATTGCTCGACAGTCTCAAGCAAACGGACGCCAGGTGAGCCAGCCCCTATCCGACCCCGAAGCGCCATGGTGTGTACCGGCTGACGTCCCCCAGATCGCCTGCCCGGATTATTCATGAGATGTCGTACATCCAGCACAATCCCGAGGTCGGAGATGGGAAGCATGCGATTCCCACCCCGCTGGAACTCATAGGGCACTTCGACCAGACCTACTCGAAGCCCTGTGTCCCTGAAGTGTTCAACGACTTCTGGCACATGAGGGGAAGGAGTGGCACCCAGCTGAAGCAGCGGGAAGACTCTGGCCTCTCTGGCCACCCGACACATCTCCTGGATTGCAACGACGTGGAATTGCAGGTCAAGGCTGGCGCTGTAGGGAAACAGGAAATGCGAGCAGAGTGCCAGGTCGAACTGCTTGTCGTCAAAGCTCAGCGATGGGAGTGACTCACAGCGATACCTTCCCTCGGCGCTGCCGGAGTCGTAGTCGCAGGAACGTATGCCGAGGAGCGAGAACCTTCTAGCTCCTAGCGCAAGGATGGAGGGCTTGCCCGTTACGGCGGGGCCATGGGCTCTGGTGGAGTTTGAGAACGGGTTCAGGCTGGTGCTGGACAGTCGGGCCAGGTTGGAAAGAGTGAGAGACGAATAGCGTTGAGTTGTGATAGTCGGCACCCGATCTTAAAGAAAGCGCCTGATTTGATCGAAATCGAACGGCGGCTTTCGCCTGAGCCTGTGTGAAAAGTCACGATCGTCCGAACACCATAGGTAGTCTCCAAGTCTCGCGCGTTGCGCGATTAATTGCCGTTGAAGCAGATATCTCTCCGTTGTTAGACCTCTAGCCTTACTTGAAATCTTGCCGGGCTTAGGGACGATTTGAGAAAGCCATTTTTGACTTTTCACACGGCCTCGCCTAGAAGCGGACGTTCAGGTCTCCTGCGGAAACGTCGAACGAACTGCCGCAGACGGCCCAGAAGCGGACATTCAGATTTTCCTCGGAAAGGTCGAATGAACTACGATGAGATTCGAGAAAACCAGAGGCTCCTTCCGCTCTGGAAATGCCTTCTAGCCCCGGCACTTCTCTGGCAAGGGCGATACGTCCAAGTGGCTTAGATGATCGAAGCCGCACTTGGATCCATTCTTCGGATAAATATATACGGCGCGCCTCGGCCACATCGAGCGCTTCACTCAATGTACTCCCAGACTTGATCTTTTCAGATGCGATCTTCACCAAGTTGAAGTCGAACATCGATCGCCACTCGCAATCCAAGCTGCGTCGTGACCCACTTACTTTTAGACTACGTCTGGGCCCCGAAATGGCGATGTAGTCATTGCTGCAGCGTCTGTTTTTTCACTTTACGCCTCCGGTTGTCAGCGACCTACGGTTACCGTTTCCGCGATCACGAGGTGGACAAGCTCTTATGGCCCGTTAAAGGGTATCGTGTAGAATCCTCGAGGATTTGGACATCGGGGCGTCCACGAGGAGGCGTGGGCAACCCACACGGCAATTCGCTCGGCCAAGCTGCGTGTTTGCGTTCAGTCCTGCTTTGAAGTCAGGAAACCGATACTATTGACCACGTCGATGAAGCAATTGCACCGCTGCTCCATGACGAGCCTGCTACCCATTCTCTTTCTGGCGGTGTGCTCGGATCCTGCTGCTCGACAACCTAACCCGCCAAGATCCCCAAAGACTGCTGTTGACTCCGGCCAACCCCCCGCAGTTATCGCCGCCACACCACAAGAACCGTCGGATTGCTCCCAGGGTGAGATCCGAATCCACGGCGATTTCCTCCGCGCCGATGAATCGGAACTAATGCAGTGCATTGGCAATGGCCATACGTGGCGCGCGATGGAATTGATCGAGTCCGATGCGGATCTTTCTTACACAACCCGCAACGGCGAAACCGCAATGAGTTTCTCTGTCCGCGCCGGAGATGTCGTAGTCTTGCAAGAACTCGCGGCGCGCGGCGTCCCCATTCCCACGGTCGTGAACGGTGCACCGCCTCTTGCCATGGCGGTGCTGTGCAAGGATACGGCGATGTCGAGCGTGCTCCTTGAATTTGGCGCCGATCCAAACGCAGATAATTATGATGAGGGACCCATTTTCTCTTTCGCAACCGCGAGTGGTGACACAACATTGGTTCGATTGTTCTTGGATCACGGTGCCGACGTGCACTTGAATCCCCAAGGCGAGTTCAGCGGCGGACCTCCACTCGTTCAGGCCCGCACACTCCCGGTAATTGAAATGTTGTTGGACGCCGGCGCAGACGTCAATTTGCCAGATTGGTATCACAGAGAAACACTTCTGTGGCGTGCCGCCTGTTCACCTGATCGATTCGGTTCAGAGAATCAGGCGCTCGATGTCATGCGCTTATTGATCTCGCGTGGTGCGGACGTCAACACTCGCAACGCGGGTGGCTTCACCGGAGCGCTGGACGATGGGCGGACTCCGCTTGTGTGCGCGGTGTTATCGACGGATCTCGATATGACGCGGATCTTGGTTGAGGCTGGGGCGGACGTGAACGCTCGATTCAACGGCAAAACGACTCGTGAAATCGCTGCAGACGCTGGGGATCCAGCTGTCATCCGGTTGCTTGATTCGGGAGCGAGGTGACAACAACCGCCCCCACGTGCGAGTACCCCTTGCTTCCAAGCCACGGCCTTGTCCGAGACGGACGCCGCGATCCTGTTCCCGGAGAGGAATGATTGTCCTTTTCAGCCGAAATATGGGGAAAAATACTTGTTCCTTGGTAGGAGTGCTGATAGGTTTTGACCAATTCATCAAGGGAGACCCGAGGAACGTCCATCCGAGGCTGCTATGAGGAATGTAGGATGAATAAGTCCTCGACAGCCAGAGTCAGCCTGACGTGTGGACTGCGCCAAGGTCGTAGGCATCAAACCTGCGGGATTTTGACGGACTCTAGACATTCCCGCTTCCGCTGGGCGCGTAGAAACCTGTTACGATAGGTGTGACTAGGTGATGAGAGGTCCTCGTCGAGCGAGCCCGCTTTGTTTCACGGTTCTTTGGGCCACATTGTCCCTGCCGTCGACCGCCGCGCCTCCGGTCACGACCCCCACCTTCGACTCCGACATTCGGCCTCTTCTCGAGACTAAGTGTCTGGCCTGTCACGGGAGCGACAGCCCGCAGGCCGGGCTTGACCTTCGGACCAAGGCGTCTATCCTCCACGGAGGCAAATCCGGACCCGCGTTGGTCGTGGGAGCATCTGCGGGGAGTCTGCTGCTGGACAAGGTCGTCTCGAAAATCATGCCGCCCGGCGACGCGAAGCTCACCGGGGAGGAGATCGACACCCTCCGTCTGTGGATCGATAAGGGGGCACCCGCAAATGCCGCTGAGCTGGCCACGGCCGGCAGTGCGGTCAGCGGACCTCTTACCGAGCACGACATTCTGCCGATCTTCCAACTCCGTTGCATCGCTTGTCACGGCAAGCGAAAGCAAGAGGCGGGTCTTGATCTGCGAACGGTCGCGAGCCGCATCAAAGGCGGCAACTCCGGCCCGGCGCTCGTGCCCGGGGACGCGGAGGGCAGCCTGCTGATTCAGCGGATCGAGTCGGGCGACATGCCGCCGGTCGAGCTGCAGCTCAAGTTCTCGGTGCGTTCGATGACCGACGGCGAACTGGCCAAGGTGCGTCGCTGGGTCGCAGACGGCGCGCCCCAAGGCCCGCCCCGCGAAAAGCTCGTGGTCGATCTCGATAGAGACCCTCTGGTTTCAGACGAAGATCGCCGGTTCTGGTCGTTCCAGCCGCCGGAACGTCCGGCGGTCCCCAAGCCGAGGGTCGCGGAGCAGGTGCGGAATCCCATCGACGCCTTCCTGCTGCGGAAGCTCGAGGCCCAGGGGCTCAGGTACTCTCCCGAAGCGCAGCGCATCAGGCTGCTCCGCCGCGCCTACTTGGATCTAACCGGCATGCCGCCCACGCCGGACGAGGTGGCGAGCTACCTCAGCGACCCACGCCCCGACGCCTACGAGAAAATGATCGATCGCTTGCTCAAGTCACCGGCCTACGGGGAGCGCTGGTCCCGCCACTGGCTCGACCTGGCCGGCCATACCGACTCGGAAGGCTTCGGCAACCACGACAACCCGCGCGAGTTCGCCTGGCGTTATCGCGACTACGTGATCCGGTCGCTCAACAGCGACAAGCCCTACTCGCAGTTCCTGACGGAGCAAATCGCCGGCGATGAGTTGGACGACTACCGTAATCGAGAAGTCACCCAGGAGTTGGTCGACCGGCTCGCTGCTACCGGCTTCCTACGTACCGCGGCCGACCCGACCGATGCACCCGAGCGCGGCTTCATCGCCGAGCGCATGAACATCATCGCCGACGAGATCCAGGTGCTGACCTCCTCGGTGATGGGCCTCACTATCGGCTGCGCTCGCTGCCACAACCATAAGTACGACCCGATTCCACAGCGCGATTACTACCGCTTTAGCGCCATTCTCCAGACCTCCTACGACCCCTACGACTGGCTGCCCCCCAGGAAGCGGCAACTTAACATCGCGCCCGAAGGCGAGAAGCGCGAAGTCGCTGAACATAACGCACCGCTCGAGAAGAAGATCGAGCAACTCAAGGCAGCCCTCGCGCGTGAGGAAAAGCCCTACCGGGACCGGTTACTGGAAGAGCGTTTGCAGGAGCTGCCCGAAACCGTGCGAGACGACCTGGGGGCGGTGGCCGACGTCCCCGAGGAGGATCGAACTGAGGTCCAGGCCTACCTCGCCAGGAAATTCGCCAAAACGTTAGAGATCACGAGCCCGCAACTGAAGAAGAAGTTTCCCGAGTTGGCGGGGCGCGTCGACCCGATACAGGAGGATCTACAGGTAACCCAACGCAAGCTTCGTCCGGAGCCGCACATTCGTGTCTTGGTGGATACCGGAGGCGTGGCTTCCGGTTCCTACCTGCTGCAACGCGGCGATCCCATCGTGCCAGTGCAGATGGTCGAGCCAGGTGTTCCGTCCGTCTTCAAGGCCGGGCTCAAGCCCTATGAGGTCAAGCCGCCTTACCCAGGCGCGGACTCCAGCGGGCGGCGCCTGGCCCTAGCGCGGTGGCTGACCCAACCGAATCATCCGCTGACGGCACGAGTGATGGTAAACCACATCTGGCTGCGGCATTTCGGCCGCGGCATCGTGCCCAGCCCATCGAACTTCGGCCGGTCGGGCACGGCCCCCTCGCACCCGGAGCTCCTCGATTGGCTGGCAACGGAGTTTGTGCGCAGCGGCTGGCGTATCAAGCACTTGCAGAGGCTGATGACGACCTCGATTGCGTATCGTCAGACCTCCCAGGTCAACGAAGCACTACTGGCTGCGGATCCGGAGAACGTACTGCTCAGCCGCATGCCGCTGCGCCGCATGGATGCGGAGGTTCTTTACGACTCGGTGCTGAAAGTGACCGGCCGCCTGGATCCGAAAATGTTCGGCCCACCGTCGGACGTCGAGGTCAAGGACAACAAGGAAGTCGTCGCCAAGCCTACCGACGAGGGCTATCGCCGGAGCCTCTATGTCGCGCAGCACATGCAGAAGCCACTCACCTTGCTTGACGCTTTTGATCTGCCGCGGATGACACCCAACTGCATCGAGAGGCGGCAATCGCAGGTCGCTACCCAGGCTCTGCAGATGATGAATGGCTCGGATGTCTGGGACCACTCGCGCTACATGGCGGGTCGTCTCATCGATGAGATCGGCCCCGATCCCCGGCACCAGGTCGAGGAGGTGTTTCTGAGAGCGCTTTCGCGGCGGCCCTCCGACAGCGAGATGAAAGTTAGCTTGGCCGCGCTGGAAGAGTTCACTGAGATCTGGCCGAAGAGGCTCAACAAGGATCGTGATCCGGCGCCAGTGCAATGGAAATCCCGCTGGCTGGCGCTGGCCAGCTTCTGTCATAGCGTGCTTAACTCCGCGGAGTTCAGCTTTGTTGACTAGTGCTTCGATTCCCAAATAGCATGGAGCTACAGGGACCTATGACCCAAGCGACTTACGACAACCTGATCTCTATGACCAGGCGGCGGTTGACTCGCCGTGACTTCTTTTCCCGCATCGGAGACGGCATTCACGGTGCTGCGCTGGCTTCAATCCTCGGCGCGGACCTGTTTGGGACAAACCCGGTGATGGCTGCCAAAGCACGTGACGTGTTCGACCTGGAGCCGCGTCAGCCGCATTTCGATCCCAAGGCCAAGGCGGTCATTCACCTTTTCATGAACGGCGGGCCAAGCCAGGTCGATCTATTCGACCCCAAACCTGCCCTCGAGAAGTACGCCGGCGACATCCCGCTGCGCGACATGGCGGCCGACGTTACTTCGCCGCACGAGTCGGGCGGCCTGCTTCCCTCGCCATTCAAGTTTCAGAAGTACGGCCAATGCGGAATGGACGTCTCGGAGCTGATGCCGCATTTCATCGAGCACGTCGATGACGTCGCGCTGATCCGGTCAATGTACGGTGGGCATTTCAACCACGAACCTGCCCTGTTCTTTATGCACACCGGCCGGACCGTAGCCACCCGCCCGTCGATCGGTGCCTGGGTGGCCTACGGACTCGGAACCGAGAACCGGAACCTGCCGGCTTACGTGGTGCTCGACGACCCCAAGGGCCTGCCGATCAACGGTATCTCGAACTGGCAGTCAGCCTGGTTGCCGCCGATCTACCAGGGCACCCGCTTCCGCTCGGAGGGTCCGCCGGTGTTGAATCTCGATCCGCGACCCGACTGGCCAGAGGGCCTCGCCGATGCCGAGCGGCGGTTGCTTCGCCGGCTCGACTCGGCTCATCGCGAGAAGCGTCCCTTCCAGCCCAGCCTCGATGGACGGATCTCGAGTTATGAGCTGGCCGCGCGGATGCAGTTGGAAGCGGATGACGCGCTCGATGTCTCGAAAGAGCATGAGAAGACGCGAGAGGCGTACGGTCTCAACGACACGCTGACGGCATCCTACGGCAAGCGCTGCCTGATGGCTCGTCGTCTGGTCGAGCGCGGCGTGCGCTTCGTCCAGCTTTACATCGAATCCCAGATCTGGGACTCGCACTCGGATCTTGAGAAGGGCCTGCAGTACGCTTGCGGCAAGACCGACAAGCCCGTCGCCGCTCTCCTTGCCGACCTCAAGCAACGCGGCCTTCTCGATTCAACGCTCGTGATTTGGGGCGGGGAGTTTGGGCGCTTGCCGCTGTCGCAGAACAACGTGAACGCCGCGGCTTCCGGCCGCGACCACGGGCCCCCTGGGTTCAGCGTGTGGCTGGCCGGCGGTGGCGTCAAAGGTGGCACCATCTACGGCGCGACTGACGAGTTCGGCCACAATGCGCAAGAGAATCGCACTAGCGTTCACGACTTCCACGCCACGATTCTGCACTTGCTGGGGATGGACTTCCGCGAGCTCGTCTTCGAGCGCCACGGGCTGAAGGAACGGCTGACCGACCAATTCCCGGCGCGGGTGGTTTCTGAAATCCTGGCCTGACGCGTTGTGGGGTGTTCGTCGAGGCGTGAGCTGGTCCCCCCGAAAACAGGGAACTCAGGAGAACCTTCATGAGAAAGCGATCAGATCTACCTCGCTGGATGAAGCAGCTTCGTTCGCGGCTGCTCAAAAGATAGGAAGAGACAGTGGTGAAGCTAGCGCAAGCCGTCCGCTGCCGGCAACCCACAGAGGCGGTGCGGCGCTTCGCCTATCTGGTTCTTCCAAAGATAGTGATAGTAGGGTTAATGAACCAAAGTCGAACTGGTATAATGCTTTAGATCAATAGATTACAGATATGGATTTAACGAAACTTAACCAGATCACCGTACAGGAACCCAGGAAATATGGCCATGACCAGAAGCGGAAAGGACCTCATTAGACAGGTCACAAAGACCGGAGCGAGGACCCCGGATCGCTGGATCACTCATGGCGCCTGGATCAGCAGAATTCGATGGTGAAAGATGATCAAGAAGGTGGATGAGAATGCCATGCAATCTGTCGGCGTCGACCTCCTTATTCCATAGCGCCCGAGTTAATCTTTTGGCACAGGATCCCTCGTTCAACATCTGGAGACTTCTGATGAGCCGACTCGCCGTGCTCTCGCTATTCGCTGCGTCAACGGTCGTCGCGAGCGACAACCAACTGAAACCGGTCCGGGTTGCTGTCCCGGTCAACGGGCACATTCACCCGGCGGTCTGTGTCAGCCGCTCGGGGACGATCGTTGTGACGTACGGGCGAGTGAATCACGTGGACCTCCGCATCACTCGATCGTCGGACGGAGGAATTACATGGTCCAAACCTGTTCCGTTTGTCCATACTGTCAAGAAGACGTACTATCCGGGCTCGCTGACGACACTGAGCGACGGCCGCCTGTTGCATGGCTGGAACCGCTGGGATACGCCGGTCACTCAGAAAGAACCACGGTCTGTTTTGTACTCACTGTCGAATGACGACGGAGTATCGTGGAGTGACCCGCAGCCATTCCCGCATGATCCCAAAGTCAAAACCGTCATCAGACACCCCATTACCGAGCTGAAGTCAAAGCAATGGCTCGTGTCATTGTGGGACCGGACGTTTGTGTTTGATCCGGCCACTTCCAAAGCAACACCGTTCGGCGATGGCCGTGTGCATGGGTTGATCCCGATTGTGCAGACTCCGCGAGGCACGTTCGTCAGCGGTGCCGGCATCCGATCAACGGACAACGGCAAGACGTGGAAGACCATCAAAGGCTTTCCGGACATCAGATCGCAGGGCTGGCGACACGAAATGGTCTGTCTGAAAAACGGCTGGCTGCTGGCCTCGGAGATCCTCGGACCAGGCTTTGGCGGGGAGCGCATCCGCTATCGCCTCTCATACGACGACGGTCAGACATGGGATGGCGTGTTTGAGTACTACAACCCTGGCCGGGCGATCAACGGCCGGGCCTGTCCCCGAACAGTGCAACTCGACGATAAAACAATCGGCGTGGTCTTTTACGACATTGACAAAGATCAGGAGGGAGGACCGGGTTTGTTCTTCCTGCGAATCCCGATTGCGAAGCTAGCCGCCCGTTAGCCGTAGAGCAGCGACAGCGTAAGCTTCGGGCCGGATACCTTGTGATTCTGCTCTGAGGGTCGGCACCTGGGCGAGGAGGGTCTGGCAGTTCCCTTGGGAATCCAATACTGGGGATGGACGACCCTATCGGCTTCCTATCCGAAAACTCGGCCGAGACCAGTTCGGGGCCGACCCGGATCTCGCTCTTGGATCAAATCAGCTCCAGAGGTGTGTCGCTGTCGAGATCCTGAACCATGGAAGCCATTTGAGTTACGGTATTCTAGCCGTTTGAGCAGTACCAAGGAGGACGCGATGGCCGACAAGCAGTTCTTTTTCACCGACCGCGCCTGGGGACAAAGCAATCCCGAGGGCGCAGGGGGTTGGAGTGCCGCCGACGCCGCTGGCGAAATCCGATTCGCCCAGGCGGTGCGCATCGACGATGTGATCTTCGTAGCCGGGCAGGTCGCGTGGGATAAGAACGGCGACATCGTTGGCAAGGGGGACCTGCTGGCGCAGTCCAGACAGGTGTTCAAGAACATCGCGGAGATCCTAGAGCTGGCCGGAGCTTCCCTCAACGACATCGTGCGGTTGACACAGTACTTCATGGACATGAGTGACATCCACACCTACCGGCAGGCGCGACGAGAGGCGATGCCGGGAGTGACGTGCATAACGTTAGGAGTCCAGGTCGCCCGCATGACCCATCCAGACCTCCTGCTTGAAATCGAGGCGATGGCGGTTGTGTAGCGAGGGCGCTCGTTCGGACTGTGGGTCTAGCCCGCATTTCTCATCGCCTGTCGTAGCGAGGCGTCGCAAGTGCCGTCCTGGCAAGGCTTGCGACCGAGGCCTCCGCAGTCGTACTTGTACAGTACGTCGAGGAGGCCGACCGAGCGAAACACAGCCAGGGCGGATGATTGCGGCGACGTAGTAGACCGGCGATGAGAAATGCGGGCTAGAGTAGCGGCACCAAAGGATCCTACTGCCTACGGGTCGCCGACCGCCTTTGATATGAAACGCAGGGAATAGATGTCTGCGTCCCGGATCACGAATCGCAATCGAACCGGCCTCCCTGCAAGTTTCCCGACGTCCGTGCCCTTCTCCTGCCACCGCACCGCGTACTCGAGTGAGTCCCCAAATATCTCCGTGCAGTCAGCCAATGAGTAACCTTCGATGGGTTTGCGCTCGGCGTCTTGAATCTCGACGCGGACGGATCCCCCAGCGGATGTCGCGAGGTTGAGGCTGAGTGTATCCCCACTGAAAGTGAGAGGCTTGGTGACAAGCTCGCCTCCCTCCAGCGGAGCGAATACGGAGGCGAAGCCATCAATGCGCAGAGTGTATCGCCGCAGCCGCGATGTGACGCCGGTAAAGTAGCTTTCTGTCGCATACAAAGAGAGTTCCCGTGGCGAATCGTCGTAGGTCGAGTCCGTCTCCACTACCTGCCAGGCGATGTAGTTGTCTCCGTATGCCCAGTTGTGTCGGGTTCGCAGCCCGGGGCGAATGAAGGCCTCGTTCCAACGTTTGAAACTCAATCCGTCTCGACTCGTCATGAACAACGCGTCGGTGACGACACTGCCGTAACGAGGGACCATCTTGGCACGTTCCTCGCGAAGACGGCGAGACGGCAGAAGATTTGTCGCATCTATCCAACCGCGATCGACGTAGCGAGACGGGAAACCGATGAGAATGTGCTGGGCGCGGTAGTACGGTTTGATCTGATTCGTGTAGAGCGCCTCCTCGGGTGACCCCGGATACTGGAGCCACTCGCGCTCGCTCCAATGGATGTAGTCATCTGACGTGGACAGCATTATGTCGCGGCGGCCTTCATCGAAATCACGGATGTAGGCACGGTACTTGCCGATGTTCGGATCCCAGAATGCTGTGTTCTGGGTATCGAATGGATGACCCGTCATGACGGGTTTCTGGTCGTTGTAGAAGGACCAGTGAATCCCGTCGGGCGACTTGAGCACGTAGAGGCCAGGTGGATTGCGACCAAACCCCAGGCCTTTGTATTTCTCGCCGTCCCGAGCCTCGGGATTCGTGTCCTTGAAGACCGAAAATTCATGACATTCGCTGCCGTTCATCTCCCCGAGCACGATGTTGTTGGCCTTCGACCCTTCGTACTCCACGAGTCCCAACTCCGGTTTCTCCCAGCTGATACCGTCCTTGCTTTCGGCATAGCAGATGACGAGCGGATGGCCCTTGTTGTCACCAATGGCGGTTTGCCAGCCATGGTAATACATGCGATACCGTCCGCCGTCTTTGTAATCCGGATCGTGGAACACGGTATGGTAGTTGCCCATATTCCCTTCCCAGGGCTCATCATGCACAAGAGCCAGCCCCCGGCGGACAGGATGATGAAGGCGCTGCGTTGCAGCACCGGACAGCGAGTCGATCAGGTGATCATCCACCATCAACTCTCGCCGAGAGTCCATGTCGATCGTCCCGGCTGCGGATGCTTCCGAGAACGCCGGAGTACCGACGATCATCAATACCACGATGAGTCCTGCGGGATTTGACATCATGCTTCACCTGTCTCTCGAGTTATGGTGAAAGTGGGGCAGTTGTCGACCCACACGATATGACTGACTATTCCGCATGGAAAGCGATCGCCCCCGCAAAGAGTTTCATTCTACCATTCTTGTCGAAAGCTCTCTTGAGTTGACTCGGGTGCGTGGGCAAGTGAGACTTTGTGAGAGAGGAGTCCACGACGGGGGCGCATTGCCACTTCGGGGGGACGCTAAACACCAGACGATGAGCTGTCCAGGATGGGGAAGATATAGAAGATAGGAGTTTCCTTTTAGATGGAGTCCTAGGAAAAGGGATGAAATGACCGAAAAGGGGCTGAAATGCCCCTGAACCTGGGATCATTTTCCGCGCCAGAGAGCTGCCTAGGCCGAAGATTACTTCCGGTGAAAGCGGCTTCAACTAACTGGAATAAATTGAGTTAAACTCGATTGCAACACAAAACATCCCTCTCGGCTGACCCAATCTACCCGCCCGTCGCTGTTCTCTCGCTGAGAGCAAGATTAGCGCGCTTACGACGGCACTAAGACTAGCCAAACGTATTTGAAATTCTGGTTGCCACCCCGATTGCACGCAAACGATCGTTGAATTGTAGCCTTTTCTAGGAGGCCGCTTCAGCGGCCTCCTTAAAGGCGACCCCTCAACCTACCCCAGGGGGCCCCGCCGCCCTAGCCGAAAGCGGGAACTGTCCTTTGGTCAACTGGACCAGTTCGTGAACTTTCGGAATTGTGATCCCCATCCAACCGACGCTTCCAGACACATGTGAGAGCAGAATTCTCAGAATACGCGAGCTAGCAGCTACACGACCATCAAACGCGTACGTGGTTTCCCTAGTGCGCCCTACCTACCCAGAAGCCAACACTCTCACAGATCCATCAGGAATATCCTTCCGTGCTCGTCTTTGTCATCCGCGAGGATGCACAAATCCGATTCGAGCTGGTCGACAAAGAGACTCGCAGATTCAGCGGTTAGTCTTCGTTATTCGACGAGGATTGCCTCAAGGGCGGAGAGCAGATATTGAGGCCGGACCATGAGATCCTGGAGGTCAGCAAGGAGACGGTGCAGGGCAAGAACCTGCTGTTCCCCTGGCACAACGACGAGACGCTCTGCCAGCTATTTGATCGGCTCTGTGACGAAGGAGTGGAGAGCGTGGAGCAGGAATTAGACCGGCGGACCAAGACCTAGCCCGCATTTCTCATCGCCTGTCGTAGCGAGGCGTCGCAAGGGCCGTCCTGGCAAGGCTTGCGACCGAGGCCTCCGGAGTCGTACTTGTACAGTACGTCGAGGAGGCCGACCGAGCGAAACACAGCCAGGGCGGATGATTGCGGCGACGTAGTAGACCGGCGATGAGAAATGCGGGCTAGCCGTACAGAAGCCAGAAAGGAGGCCCTGATGGCACTCTGCCGAAGGGGTCTCTCCTGGTTCCCGTCCCGTGTTAACTCCTGTTGATCCTTCCCCTCCTCCTTGCTAGCCTGGGTTCGGCTGAGAACCGGAATTCCCTTTCGCTGAGGAGGATGGACAATGAGGATTAGACTGGCGACTCTGTGGGTGGTTTCTCTTGCGATTTCCCTGACGGTGGAAAGTGCCTTGGCGGAGCAGGAGGGGACTCAGGAACCCCTGGATATCGGCTCCCGGCTGGAGTTGTTCGTGGACGATTACCTGATCGAGAACATGAAGGGGGTGAGGCTGAAGCTGCATGAGCCGCACTCTGCTGGCAAGGTCCTGACTTTTGACCGGCCCTGGGAGGGCAACACGAGCCTGTATTGCACGATCTTCCGCGACGGGGACGTCTATCGACTGTATTATCGCGGCAGCAGCCATCCCGACTACGTGGTGCGCCCTCTCCTGGAGACGGATGAAGGGGTGGTGCCTTTCCACCCGCAGGTCACCTGTTACGCCGAGAGTCGCGACGGGATCCACTGGGAGAGGCCCTCTCTTGGCCTCTACGAGTTTGACGGCTCCCGGGACAACAGCATCGTCTGGATCGGCGACGGTGGGCACAACTTCGCTCCCTTCAAGGACGGGAACCCCGCCACTCCAGACTCGGAGCGCTACAAGGCCCTGGGCGGCGGTCCCCTGGTCGCCTTCAAATCCGCCGACGGGATCCGCTGGGAGAAGATCCGGGAGGAGCCCGTCATCACAGACGGGGCCTTCGACTCCTTGAATGTGCCCTTCTGGGATTCGGTGCGGCAGCTGTACGTAGCCATCTACCGGGACTTCGCCAACGGAGTCCGGACCATCAAGTGTGCCACTTCCAAGGACTTCATCCACTGGACCTCCGGCGAGTGGGCCGACTACGGGGACGCGCCCCACGAACACCTGTACACCAACGCCACCACTCCCTACTTCCGCGCTCCCCACATCTATGTGGCCTTCCCCAAGCGCTTCCTGCCCTGGCGCCATCTGCTTCCGGTCCCCGAGGGGGACGAGGGGCTTTCGGACGGCGTATTCATGACCAGCCGGGACGGAATCCACTGGGACCGGCGCTTCCTGGAAGCGTTCATCCGCCCGGGTCGGGATCGGCGCAACTGGATCCACCGTTCGAACATGGTCACCGTAGGGGTGATGGCCACGGCCAAGGATGAGATGTCCATCTACGTGGCTCGCCACTACACCTTTCCCAGCGCCCATCTGGAGAGAATGGTACTCCGCACCGATGGCTTCATGTCAGTGCATGCAGGCTATTCCGGAGGAGAGCTGATTACTAAACCTCTGGCCTTCCAGGGAGACAACCTGGTCCTGAACTTCGCCACCTCGGCTGCTGGCGGCATCCGCCTAGAGATCCAGGATGCCCAAGGGAACCCACTACCCGGATTTGCGCTGGAGGAATCGCCGCTGATCTGGGGAGACGAGATCGAGCATACGGTGCGGTGGCAACGGAGCCATACCAAGGCGACTTCAGATAAGCCCCTGGCCCGGATTGCAGGCAAGCCGGTCCGGCTGCGCTTCGTGATCAAGGATGCGGATCTGTACTCGCTGAGGTTCAGGTAGGAGCAGTGTCGCTAGCTCGTTCGGTGACTCTACTGTGGGCCCATAGGGGTTGAACCCCTCCGTCTCTGGATATGGGTACAATCGCGCCCCCTTCAGGGTAGCGTTTGATGTATACCTCGTTTCGGCCCGAGCGGTTGGAGGAAAAGGCAATCCACCGACCGTCCCGCGAGAACATCGGCTGACTTTCTCTAAACTCGGTGGCAAGAAAGGACTGTGGCTCACCTCCGAGAGGAAGCAACTTGATGTCCGCTAGATTCCAGGTAGGACTTGCACCCCCTAGTTACTTGCGCCATCGTGGCGCACTGAGAAATTCAGGTTAGGCTTCTGCGATCTTCTGCTCTGAGCTCGAAATCGCATTCCTAATCAGCCGAAGCAGCTCGGCCATATTCCATGGTTTCTTGACACAGGCAAAGGCGCCCTGCCTATGAGCCGTTTCAAGCTCATGCCCGTGAGCCAACCCACTCACCACGATAACTGGCATTTCGGGTGACGTCGTTTTGATGGTCTTCAGAATATCCATACCGGATTCGCCGGGCATTCGCAGATCCAAAAGCGTTACACCGTAGGGTTGCTTGGACAGTTTTGTCAATCCTTCCGCGCCATCCCGAGCAAGGTCGACCTTATAGCCTTCCAATTCTAGGGCCTCCGCCAGTACTGTGCGCACAGCCTCGTCATCGTCCACAATGAGAATTGACCTCGCCTTCGCGTCGGCGAGTGGAAGAAGAACCGAAAATGTAGTCCCCTCACCGGGTGTGCTCGAAACTGTGATCTCTCCCTGATGACTTTCAATGATCGATCTGCAGATAGACAGCCCTAATCCAGTCCCCTCCCCTTCGGGTTTGCCGGTGAAGAAAGGGTCAAAAATCGACGAGAGCTGTTTCGGGGATATTCCTTTCCCGGTGTCGCTGAATTCGATTCGGAGCCGCTTCTGATCTACCGCCGGTCCGACTCTGATGCTCAGAACTCCACCTTTACCCATGGAATCAAGCGCATTGACGACAAGGTTTAGGAAAACCTGTTCGAGCTGCTTCGGGTCGGCGTAAACTCTGGGCAGGGTGGGTTGAAACTCCTCCCTAGTCTTTACGCCCGACGCCTGAATTCGCGTCCGCAGCAATTCCAAGGTCTGGGTAATCAGCGGAGCAATATCAGTGATCTCGCACTGCGGTGGAGCAGGCCGAGCCAGCCCCATCAGATCGTCGACGATCTTGGCAATTCGATCCGACTGTTGGAGAATCACTTCGAGGGCTCGTCGCTCCTTTTCCGCCGCCGCTTTGCGCAAAAGCAATTCAGCAGTTCCAATGACGGCAGAGAGCGGGTTGTTGATTTCATGCGCTGCACCAGCCGCCAGCCGCCCCACTGAAGCTAACCGTTCCGAGCTGTGGACCTGTTGCTGGGCTTCTTGTGTCTTGCGCGCCATCTGTACCAGCTTTTCAGCCTGTTCTTCCAGGGTCTCCTGCAGAAGAATTTGTTCTAGGACCAGGGTCGCCAGCCGCACATATTGGCGAAGCAGATTCAATTTCTCACGTGAACCCGGCTCCTCTAACGTAGAAACCTCCACCAAGATCACGCCGAGGGTTTCCCGATTGCCCGTGTCGAGCGGCAGCACGGTGAGGTTGGCACTGCTCAAGAGGGCAAGGATCTCTACCCCTTCTGGGTGTTGTTCCCCGAGGTGCAGCGCAGCCTGTTTGATCAACTGAATCTGCTTGCGAGCCTTCAATCCCCCTTCGTCGTTAGCTATATGACCGCTGAGTGGCAACCTCACTCGCCTTAGAGAACCTTCGCTTTTCGCTCTTATGTGCCCTTCGATGAGGCCCTCTCGTTCGCGGAGCATAAAACCCATGAGCCGCTGACAAGGCAAGGTAGAACTCATCACTTCAACCACGTTCTCAAAGGCCCTCACGGAGGTCACCTTACCTGCTAGGTCCTCCTTCAATCGGCAAATCGACTCCATAGTTTGCTGTCGAAGGGTGAGCTGACGATCCTTTATCGTCAGTTTCAGATTCAACTGAGCCAGTTCTCCGTTGGCTCGCGCCACGGCTGACAAGTAGAGATCACGAGTACAACCTTCCCAATCGAAATAGCCCGAAACCTCCTCAAAGCGGTCCATCACCTCGGCCGGCACCCTGGTAAACTCGTCCTTGGAAAGGCCGACCGACCGCTCCAGCTCGCCGAAATCCGGGTCTACGATGGGGTTCCCGCTATCGCCAAAACGCTGAATGTGGCACACCAGGTTGGCGCACTTCACGATGAAGCACAGGCGTTCTAGCCGAGACGATCCGAATGCGGACAAGGGCTGGTGATGAAGCCAGCTCGGCATGACCAAAGAGGGTGGAAAGTTCCAGGATTCCATCAGCAGCTTAGATACTTGAGTGTGGCCGATGCCTAGGAGTTCCTCTTCGACTGAAAGCAGCAGGCTCCGATCTGCCTGAGCGTGGGCTATCACCGACTCGTATCGCTTCTGGTCCCAGTGAAAGAAGACCAACTTTCCCAAGTCATGCATCAGGCCAGCGATGAATGCCTCCTGGGGTGTGGGATAGCCCAGTCGACGAGCCAGAAGTTCGCTGGTAATGCCACAGGCCAAGCTGTGACGCCAATATTCAACGAGGCTAAAGCCATTACTCGGCTGGGATTCGAATCGCTCGAAGACCAATAAACCCAGGGCTAGACTACGAACCAAATCTAAACCTAGCCAACTGGTGGCCCCGTCGACCGTATTGACGGAACGGGGCGCCCCGAAATAAGCCGAATTAGCAATCCTTAGAACCTTGGCTGAAAGGGACTGATCCGATTTGATCAGCTCCGCTATGTCAGAAAGACGTACATCATCACGGCCGGTGAGGTCGATCAGTTTGATCGCTATTGCAGGGAGGGTCGGTACTCCCCTAAGTTGCTCTATGAACTGTCTTACCTCTGAGGAGTCCACCGGAGAGTCCACCTCGAAACCTGGTTTTTGATGATTGACCCTTTCGTATCTGATCAGAACCGGCTTCGAAACACCAGCTCTTTTTAGCTCGCAGATATCGAAATCGTGAGTGGCTGGTCATAGTCTGGTGAGGCCGGTGATTCTAGAGGAAGGCGCAGGCACCACCCACTCACCGCAACCTCAAAACGCACGACTCGCGAGCTTGGATCGAGCTGAAAGCCTTGTCCGGCGGGGATCTCCGCGATTGGCGCGCCCCGTTAGGGTCTACTATTTTACCCCATTGGACCGCGTTTTTCTACCTCGCAATCCTAGTTGATTCAACTATTTAGACCCTTTTCGCTGGGTCGCAAATAATGGCGCGAAATCGCGCTATTGCGACACCCTGGGGGGCGAGTTGCGCGCAGCCGGTGGGGTGGTTGCGCTGCTCAAACGTTCGCCCTTGCGAATATATTGTCGAAGGGGTGGGGGGTGCGAGTTTGGGAAGGTGCTGTTCTCACTCCCACAGATTTTTTTGAAAAATTTCCGCGGCGCAACAGGCTGATCTCAAATAGCCCAGATCTGACCGTACAAACAGTGTCAGAGTAGGTCGCAATCGAACGACCGCTTAGCGGACATTCAAATTTCCCGCCTCCCGCCAGCACAAATCTCCAGCATCAGCCTGGACGTTTTCAATCGTCCCGCCATTCTCCTAATAGGTGGACGAAAACTGGACGGACCAAGACTTTGTGTCTTAGGTGGGTACTGTCAAGTTAACCGATTTGAGTGCCAACTCAGCGACCTGGCCACTCTCTAAGTTGTTGATTCTACGTTCGAGCGCCGACCGATTTCGCCTCCAAAACCCGAGATTTCTACTTAACTTGACAGTACCGATAGGACCGAACACAAGACGAAAAGGATGACCCCACGGCAGAGTCTGGGGATGTACACACGAAACGTGCGCATCATGGTTCTAGGGACCCCACGCGACATTAGATCGCATGCTCCAGAAATGAGTTGGTCGGCAGGAGCCTTGCGACTCGGTTCTGGACATAGGATAACTTCCTTGACAAGTGCTTACTACCCTCTTAGCGAAGGACTTCTTAGCATTAGACCCGGTGCGGCCTGATAAGACCGTGGTGGTCCTGAAGGACCCCGTCTAGGCTGTACTCGCCATGACGGACGAGCAGCTGCTACGCCTAGTCGGCGAACGTGTGCGTCAGCTGCGAAAGGATAGAGGGCTCCGTCAGGAAGACATGTGCCAGTTCGGCTTTGAGTATAAGTACTACCAGCGGATCGAATACGGCCAGAAGAACTTGTCGCTCAAGACGCTGAACCGGCTTTCTAGGGCTTTCGACATGCCGGTGTCAGAGCTGCTCAGATTTGAGGGTCAAGTCAAAGATTGAAATACCGCGCCAGTCCGGTTGCCCCAGGGTCCCTCTTCCTACTTCAGATACCCCAACTCCTTCAGACACACCACGATCTCATGATCGAGCAGGAGCATCCCTGGCCTATCCAAGGCTCCTTCGTCAGACTGGAAGAGCAACCGCTGCGCATCAGAGTCTCTTTGTCCGCTAGGTCAAACCGGATCTGTGAGTTCCGGTGGATGAAGAAGGGCACGGCCGAGGGGTAGTCTCGGGTCCTTTTCAAACCTGGCGGCTAGTGCAGGACTTCTGACACTTCGGCTGATTGCTCTTGTTCCAAGCGAGCCAGCCGCGCCATGAGATCCGCATTCCGCCGCTCCTGCGCCTCAATCTTGCGGTGCTGCTTCTGAAGTTCATTCAGCAGCATCGTGGTCAGCTTCTGATACTCGACGGTCTTCGCTCTGCCCGTACCGTCATTGACTACCAACTCCGGGTAGACCTCGGCTACTTCCTCAGCAATCAGCCCGTAATGGAGCCGAGTGTCACCCGAGGCGTAGTCTTTCTTGTAGCGAAAGGTGACCGGTCGCAGACTCATCAGATCGCCGCTCGCATCGTCCATATCATGGATGTCTTCCTTGAAGCGTTTCGCGGAGGGAGGAACGACTTGTACACCGGCGATGAAGGCAATCGTATGGTCTGAGTTGCCAATACGGATCGTGTCGGATTCTTCGGATTTACCGGAGTTTCCAACGTAGATGTTGTTGTCACCGGTGATGAGAGTAGAACCCGCATTATGCCCGATGGCAGTGTTGTCCTTGCCGGTGCTTAAGAAAAGCGCATTGACCCCACTCGCCGTGTTGTTGATGCCGGTGGTGTTGGAGAAGAGCGCAGCGGCCCCGCTCGCCGTATTGTAGGAACCGGTGGTGTTGGATACGAGCGCAGCGTTCCCACTCGCCGTGTTCCCGATGCCTTCGCTGTTGGAGGAGAGCGCAAAGGCCCCGCTCGCCGTGTTGTCGTTCCCTTTGGTGTTGGAGAAGAGTGCACTGCGCCCACTCGCTGTGTTGTTGTTGCCGGTGGTGTTCTCTCTCAATGCCGAGGCCCCACTCGCCGTGTTGTCGCTGCCTTCGGTGTTCAACAGCAACGCACTGGCCCCACTCGCCGAATTGAAGTTTCCGGTGGAGTTGGCTCTGAGAGCAAAGGCCCCGCTCGCCGTGTTTCGGTTGCCTAGCCTCGATTTCCACGGCAGTACAAATGACGCCTTTCCGCTTCGAGCCCCCCGCCAGAATCCTTGATCGGCGCGACTTGCGCCTGCTGTGTTTCCACCTACGTTAGTAAATAGAAGTACCTATTTGGATAGAGAGGTAATCCTATACCTAAAACCTGATCAAGGGACGATCCCCACGCGAATGCTAGAAAAGTCTGAATATGAGGCAGAATAGAACCCTATCAAAGGCTGAGCATTTTCTGTCATTCATATCTAGTATAGTTATAGTTTGGAATACAGTAATCGGAATGGACTAACTAATGACACCCGACCGACCGTTCCGGAGGCCCAATTCTTCCTGGCCCCCGAATCGCCTCTGCAGCGCCAGTATGAGGCCTTGCGCTGCTTTTTCGTCGAAGGCTTGCCCTCGCAGCAGGTCGCCACTCGCTTCGGCTATTCCCCAGGAGCCTTCCGCGTCCTCTGTCATCAGTTTCGCCATGATCTCAGCAAGCGCGCCCGCTTCTTTCAGGCGATTCGCCGGGGGCCTCAAGCGGCGCCCGCCCGCGATCGGGTGCGGGAACGGGCCGTCGCCCTGCGCAAGCGAAACCTCTCGGTCTACGATATCCAACGCGAGTTGGCCGCCGCCGGCCATTCCATCAGCATCAATGCGTTATCGATCCTGCTGCGAGAGGAGGGCTTCGCCCGACTGCCCCGGCGTCGGGATGAGCAACGCCCCGCCACCCTCAAGCCCGAAGCAGCAGCCATCGCCGACGTGCGGCAGATCAATCTGGCCCCGCGCAGCTTTCGCACCCGGGTCGGCGGTCTGTTTCTGTTCGTCCCGCTGATGCGATCGATCGATCTCGGGGCGGTGCTGCAGCCCCCCCGCCTTCCCGGCTCCCAAATGATTCCCGCCGAGCAGGCCGTGCGCACCCTGCTGGCTCTGAAGCTGCTGGGCATCGAAAGAAAAAGTCATGTCATGGATCGGGTCTTTGACGAGGGCATCGCCCTTTTTGCCGGTCTCAATGTGGTGCCCAAGCGCTCCTACCTGGCCGCCTACAGCTCCCGGGTCGACCGACGCGCCAACCTGCGCCTCATGGGAGCCTGGTTTGAGCAGGTCCAAGCCGCCGGCCTGCCCCGGGGCTCTTCCTTCGATCTGGACTTTCACACCGTCCCCGCCAATAGCCAGCAGGAACCTTTGGACAAACACTATGTCTCTTCCCGCAGCCGCAGCCAAAAAGGCATCCTCGTTTTTTTGGCTCGGGACGCCACCGAGCGTGTCTTATGCTACGCCAATGCGGGTGTCCCCCGGGCCGATCGAGCCGACGAGGTGCAACGCTTCGTCCAGTTCTGGCACCAACACAGCGGTCAGCCTCCGGCCGAACTCGTCTTCGATTCCCAGTTGACCACCTATGCTCATCTGAACCGCCTCAACCAACAGGGCATTGGCTTTATCACCCTGCGCCGCCGCTCCCAAAAAATGCTGGGCCAGATCTGGAGCCGCCCCGCCTCCGCCTGGCACCGCATCACCTTACCCGCCCTGACTCGGATCTTTCGCACCCCCAAAGTCCTGGACCAGCGGATCGTCCTGAAACATTACGAAGGTCCCCTGCGCCAGCTCACCCTCATGGAACTCGGTCACGAAGAACCGACCGTCCTACTGACCAACCATCTGCGCCGCGCCCCCTCGACTCTGATCACCCGCTATGCCCAACGCATGCTCATCGAAAATGGCATCTCCGAAGCCATCCAGTTCTTTCACCTGGACGCGCTCTCTTCGATGGTGGGACTCAAAGTGGATTTTGACCTCCAGATCACCCTCATGGCCAGCTCCCTATATCGACTCATGGCCGAGAAGATTGGTCGCGAATATCAGCGGGCTCAAGCCAAAAAGATCTTCCGAAATCTCCTCGACGTCTCGGCCCGGGTCCAGATCCAAGAGCAGCAAGTCACCGTCCACCTCGATAAGCGCGCCCATAACCCCTACTTGGTCGCCTCGGGCCTGGGTGATGATCCCACGCCCATGCCTTGGTTTGGCGGCAAAACTCTGGTCCTTCGATTTGACTAACCGACTCAACGGCTACCCTTAAAAAATGTTAGTCCTTTCCAGTACCGTGGAAATCGAGGCTAGGGTGTTGGAGGTGAGCGCCCCGGTTCCATTCGCCGCATTGAAGCTGCCTTCGGAATTGGAGAAGAGCGCATCGTGCCCATTCGCCGTGTTGTGGCGACCGGTCGTGTTGCGGAAGAGCGATTGGAATCCGGTGGCCGTGTTTCGATCGCCTTCGGTGTTGGAAGTGAGCGCAGAGGCCCCGCTCGCCGTGTTGCTGCTGCCGGTGGTGTTGGAGGTGAGAGCCCTTCGCCCAATGGCCGTGTTGCTGGAGGCGGTGATGATGTGGCTCGCAGTCTCCACGCCCACGGTCGCCACGTCCCCGCTGGCTTCCTGTATCAAAGAGAGCGCCGCCACGGGAGGCGAGTTGACACTGATTTCCACCACTCCCTCGAAGCTGCTCAGCGACGGTCCGAAAAGTACGGCTTCGTTCAAGAAGGCAGCTTCGGACTGAAGCGGCTCCAAAGTCAGCGTCTTTTCAGCGATGGGTTCTTGACCTGCATTGTCCTTGAGACGCAGGGTGATTTCCGTCGCTTCCGTCGGACTTGGGTTGTGGACGGCCAGACCCGACTTGAATTGCTCATTGACAAATCCCAGGAATTTGATCTCTTCGGCGGGAGGGCTCGGTAGGACCCCCACCCGAGGCTTCAATCCGCTCAGAAAGAGCTGGAAGAACTCGGTGGCGATGAACTCATCCTCGGACTTCAGTTCGGCCCATCCTCTGGTCAAGGGCGCATCCGCGTCTCCGAAAGAGACGGTTTTGGTCTCCCCTGGACCGAGTTCCACCTGTCCGTCCGTCAACTCTCCACCGGCTGGGGAATACAACTGTACATCGACGTCAATCGTCTTGTCGGCGTTCGGATTGTGGATGGTAAACGAGGTGGTGGAACCACCGTTGAGGACCACCTGTGGAAACTGCTGGACAGTACTCCCAAACTGGCCCATGACGGGAGAATAAGTCGTCTGCCAGATCAGAACAATTGCTAGAACCTGTCCAGCTCGGCACGCAATCTTTGCCCACTTCTTAAAACCCTGGTCAAGAATGTACATTGGCGTTGCCTCCTTCGAACCGAAATGACTCCCGTGGACTTCGGATGTGGGTCCACCTGATCTCTTCGTGATCGAGTGGATCGGAATCTATCACTCCTTCGACAATGGAGAAAGTGTTGCCACTCCCACCTTGGCTGGAGGGTATCTGTGATCCCTGGCGGCGGTGTGGCCCAGTTCGCGCACCACGAGTTGATTCTAGGGGGTAGGTGAGTGGAGCCCAGGTGACGAGGATGAATCAGTTCGACTATGAGGTTCCGGGGACTCGGTCCGCAGATCTATACTCTCCCCGTGATCAACCAACTCCCGAAGGTAAAGCCCATGCCCCTGGTCGAACGATCAGAGCCGTTCAACCACCCCGACTGGATCTACGAGATCAAGTACGACGGCTTCCGAGCCTTGGCCTACATTGACGATAGTATGTGCCAGCTCGTTAGTCGCAAAGGAAATATCTACAAGAGCTTTTCCGAATTGTGTGAATGGATCGGTCAGAACCTACCGATCAAGAACGCTATCCTCGACGGGGAGATCGTCTGCCTGGATGATCAGGGAAGGCCGGTCTTCAAGCATCTGCTCCACCGCTATGGCGAGCCCACCTACTTCTACGCTTTCGATCTGATCTGGCTCGGTGGAGAGGACCTCAGACAGCACCCCTTAGTTGAGCGCAAGGAATTGTTGAGGGGCCTTGTTCCAGAAGATCCCTCTTACTTGCTCTACCTTGATCATCTGGAAGAGAAGGGTGTCGAGCTGTTCCAGTCGGCCTGCGAGATGGATCTGGAAGGTATCGTGGCCAAGTGGAAAGAAGGACCCTACTTAGCAGACAAGAAGACGAGCTGGATCAAGATCAAGAATCCTGACTACAGCCAGGCAGTCGGAAGGCGAGAGCTATTCGATTCGTTCCGGCAGGGACGGTAGAACCCCTCGTCTGGGCTAGCGCTCCTGACCAATCCTGGACCGGGTGATCAGGATCACAGACAGCTCTTCGCGTCGCTGGTACAATCGATTCACCTTACCTTTTACTGAATCATCTTAGAAACTCCGGGGTGGTGACTGCCCTCGCTGTCCCGGAGACAACTGGGATCCTCACTTCTCGTGATCACCTCGCCCCTCATCCCAGGGGAGATCAGCATCATGCCCTCCGTGTCATTGCGGATTCGCATCTCATCGCCTCGCCAGATGATCGTGTCGCCGATTTCCAGGTTCAGGGGTTCCTTCCAGTGATCCATGGTTTACCAATAACGATGGAAATTGAGAATCTACGAGGCGGATTGCAATCCCTTCTAAGAAAACTGATGGGGCCAGTCGTCCTTCAGGGTAGGTACGTCGATTCTTCCGATTCCTTATATACAACACTTCAGAACTTCAGATGTCAGATGACATTGCCTTGAACCGCCGAAAGTTCTAGGATCAAGGGAACTCTTCACTAGATCGCTTGGGGGAACATCGTGGTCGGCCAGACCGCTTCCCCTTACAAGATCGTGTAAAGGCTCGGTGAAGGCAGGCCAACGATGAACCAGGATCCCCTTTCCAGGCGAGGTTTCCTTCAACAGTCAGCCGCCACTCTGAGTCTGTCCCAAGCCCTCTACGCCCAGAGGAAATCTCTTACCCCGGCGGACTTCCGCCAGTTCCAGCTTCGGAAAGAGACGGTCGAGAGGGTGGAGGCAGGCCGCCAGATCATCCTGGCAGAGTTGAAGCCGACCCAGGCCCAACTCCAGAGGGGACTGGATCTGCATTTCAACAGCTATGTGGCTGAAGTGATGGGGAGCCTCTACGTGGCCGATCCCGTCATCACCATGATCGGTGACCGGCTCCGGGAGGACCTGGCTCAGTTCCGCCAGAGTCTGGAAGCGAAAGGCATCGATGAGGAGGAGCGGGAACAGCGTGTCCAGGAGAGGTGGAGGAGGATGAAGGCGTTCGAGTCGGCCTTCGATCCCCAGTGGCGCCAGGACTACCTGGGACTGTACCGGCTCACCGGTGTAGACCTGGCCATCGAGGATGTGGCCCACCCCCCGGAGAATACCTTTCGAAGGGCCTTGAAGCATCTTGCCCGTTGCCAGTACGTGTACGAAAGCGGGCAGGACGTGGTGAAGGTCACCCGCTTGGAGGACATCAAGAGAGCGCGGGATGAGGGCAAACCTGCCCTCATCTACCACCTGGCGGGAGTGGGCTCCTTTGCAGAGGCCGACACACCCCTGGAAAATCTGGATCTACTCTACGCCCTCGGCGTACGAGCAACCCAGCTCACCTATCGGCAGAAGAATCTTCTCTGCAACTCGGATCAGCAAAGGAACGATACGGGCCTCACTCCTCTGGGGCGACGGGTGGTTCGGCGGTTGAATGAACTGGGAGTAATGATCCATCTGGCCCACGCGGGGGAACGCACGGCGCTGGAAGTGATCGAGGTCTCCGAAGCTCCGGTCTACAACGCCCACGTGGCCTGCAAGGCTATCTACGATAGTCCCAGACGAATCGCCAACCAGGACGACCACTACCTGAGAAGCCTGGCCAGGAAAGGAGGTCTGGCCGCGGTCTATGCCTGGCCAAGGCAGTTGTCCGAGAGGGAATCTCCCACCTTTGACGATTTTGCCCGGCATCTGGAGCACGCCGTCCAGGTGGCGGGTATCGATCATGTGGCCATCGGGACAGACTTGACCTTTCTGCCTAACCCCACCGCCTCGGGAATCCACAAACCCCACGCCATGGACTGGACCAATTGGCCCTACTTCACGGTTGGCCTGGTCTGTCGGGGATTCAGCGACGACGAGATCCGGAAGATCCTGGGAAAGAACTTCCTGAGCTTCGCCCGCCAGGTTCTGGACCGAAAGCCCTGGGGTCCTCTGATCTGATCTGCTGGAACATTGAGAATCGTGAGACCTTCCTATGGTTTGTCCGGTGCCCCATGGCTTCTACACGGGAGGTAAGTCCTCAAGGTGGGGGCCAGGCCTCTATTGCTAGGATTCAAGGCCCTCTCCGGTGTCCTAATACAGCCCCAGAAACGACACTAGAGGGTATGATTTTCTTCCAGTCGGGAAGAAACCCTTCGCTGAAATTGCCCTTCCAGATTCAAAGATCTAGTATTCGGTAGATAGGCTCCCCTGTATCCTGGAGACCCGTGTTGATCGGCCAAAGCATCTCGCACTATCGCATCCTGGAGAAACTCGGTGAAGGTGGTATGGGTGAGGTGTATCTGGCCCAGGACACCGGACCCCTCGATCGCAAGGTCGCCCTCAAATTCCCCTCCCAGGAAATGCAGCAGGACGAAGCGGCCCAGAAACGCTTTCTGCGGGAGGCAAGATCCGCAGCAGCTCTGGATCACCCCTACGTTTGCCACATCCATGAGGTTGGGGAAGGTGGAGATCAGTCCTTCATCTCGATGGAGTACATAGCAGGGCAGACCCTGAAGGACCGGCTGGCCAAGGGTCCACTGGAACTGAGAGATGCCCTCCAGAAGGCCACCGAGATTGCCGAGGCCCTGGAGGCTGCCCACAAGCAGAACATCGTCCACAGAGATCTGAAGCCCGCCAACATCATGCTCACGCCGGAAGGGCACGTGAAGGTGATGGACTTTGGTTTGGCCAAGCGGCTGACTCCGGCAGAGGGACCGGAGAGTCAGGAAAACACCCTGAGCAGCAGCCTGACCGCAACAGGTGCCACGCTGGGCACGCTGCCCTACATGTCCCCAGAGCAGGTACGAGGGCAGGAGGTGGATTCCCGGTCGGATATCTTCTCTTTTGGAGTGGTGTTCTACGAAATGCTTACAGGGGTTCATCCGTTCAAGAAAGACACCCCTGTGGAGACGGCGAATGCCATCCTCAAGGAAGTCCCCACCGCTGTCACCAGACATCTGGACAACACTCCGGTGCTCCTTCAGCACACGGTGAGGAAGATGCTGGTCAAGGAGCTGGATCGGCGCTACCAGTCTGTCCACGAGGTGCGGACTGATTTGGGAGACCTGATCAGTAGCGAGATCGCAGACTCAGGCGAGACTCAGGTTGAAACCGGTCCGGGTTCAGCAGCGGCCCAAAAAGGGAAGGTCCAATCAAGGTGGCGACAGGCAATGCTAGTAGTCGTAATTGCTCTACTGGCTCTAGCGACCGGTCTCCTCCTCGGCTTTGTTCTCTGGAACTTAGCGGACGACAGCCAACCGACACAGCCCACGGTTACTCGGTCATCTATTGTCCTTCCTGAGGGTGCGAGGCTTGGCATTCGTTCCTTAGCGCTATCACTCGATGGCAGCGAGTTGGTTTTCGGTGCCAGTCGAGGGGGCACCAGGCAGTTGTACTTGCGCACGCTGGATCAACTGGAGTCCAGGCCGATCCCCCATACCGAAGGTTCCGAGGATCCTTTCATTTCTCCCGACGGAAAGTGGGTGGGCTTCTTTAACCGTGATGAGCACACATTGAAGAAAGTGTCCTTGATGGGTGGAACGCCCCAGACCCTCTGTGAAGTGACGATCCCCCGAGGCGGCAGTTGGGGTCAGGATGGCACGATCGTTTTCGGACAAAGGCCCGGACTCTGGAGGGTCTCAGCGGCAGGGGGCACCGCTGAGGAACTGACCGGACTCGAGGATTATCAGCCCCAGATTCTACCCGGGGGTAAGGCAGTGGTATTCAGCCCCTTTCGGGAAGGAGCATGGAGTATCGGGGTGCTGTCTCTGGAAACGGGCGAGGAGAAGATCCTCATCCAGCGTGGCTTGTACCCGCGTTATGTGCCCACTGGCCACCTGATCTACGCCTTGGACGGAGAGCTGCTGGCGGCCCCCTTCGATCTGGAAACCCTCAAGGTGACGGGAGCCTCTACACCGGTGTTGGAGGGGCTCTGGACGCCCGCCGGTCTGGAGCAGTACACCCTATCGGAGAGCGGAACGCTGGCCTATGTTCCCAATCCGGCAAGCAGTGGGAACACACTGGTCTGGGTAGATCGCCAGGGCGAGCAACAGCCAGTCACGGAAATGAGGCGAGACTTCTCCTCCGTTCGCTTTTCGCCCAATGGGAAGCATCTGGCCGTGACATTGGGATCCTTCTTGCAAGACCCTGAGGTCTGGATCTATGAAATAGCCCGAGGGATCTTGAGTCCGTTGACGACGGGATCGACTCCTATTTGGAATCCTGACGGCACTCGAGTCGCATTCGCTCGGTGGGGCAGTCAGCCCGGTCTCTTTTGGATAGCAGCGGATGGCAGTGGTAAGGCCGAGCAACTCACGAAACTCACGAAGGGGAGTTGGCACTCACCCTTCTCCTGGTCTCCCGAGGGTAATATATTGGCGTTTGGACAGTTCAGCCCCTCAACACACATGGACACTTGGCTGCTTCCCCTCGGAGGTGAGCCCCAGCCCTTTGTTGCCACCGAGTTTACGGAAGTTGTGCCGATGTTCTCGCCGGACGGTCGCTGGATTGCCTTTTCCTCCAACCGCTCGGGCCGAATGGAGGTGTACGTTAAAGCCTACCCGGAAGGGGGAGGGCTTGTGCAAATATCCACAGACGGCGGGAGGGCGCCCCTATGGGCGAACAGTGGCAGGGAGCTTTTCTATCGGAACGGGGACAAGGTGATGGTGGTCTCCATCCAAACCGGGCCCACGCTTAAAGCGGAAGCCCCGAGACTGCTGTTTACCTATCCGGAAGGTTCTTCGGCCTGGTATGTGTCTTACGACATCGCACCGGACGACCAGCGGTTCGTGTTCATCCAGCAGGGGAGGCCGACCCACATCAACATCGTCCTCAACTGGTTCGAGGAACTCAAGCGGCTGGTGCCCGCTGGGAATTGAGATGATTGAGCAGACCAACCCCGGTTTGACTCGTACCCTGGGAGCCATCGTTGAACATCTGCCTCGGCTCCAGACGGTGCGCAAGCTGGACCTGGAACCGGGAGATTCTCTGTCGGTGAGAACCCGCAACTCGACCTACAGCATCCGCGTTCTCGGCGGGAATCTCTATTCCATCTCCGGTGGCTGGTTCGGCCAGCAGGGCCTGTCCCCCTTCGAAACCAGCATCGCGGGATGTACCTGGGGAGGCCGTGCCATCCAGCCCGATCTGGTAGCCGCCTGCGGCCTGCACCTGGAGTTCGGCAATCAGGTCATCACCAGTGCCATCCAGGAGGTGAAGGTGGTCCGACTCCAGGGCGATCCCTGGATCAACTGAGGCTCATGCGAATGACCGTTTTCGGGAGCTGATCAGCCATGATCGGTCAGACCCTTTCCCACTACAAGATCACCTCCAAACTCGGCGAAGGCGGCATGGGAGAGGTGTACCGCGCCACCGACACCAAGCTCAACCGTGACGTGGCGCTGAAGGTCCTGCCTGAAGCCTTTGCTGCCGACCAGGAGCGCATGGCCCGCTTCTCCCGCGAAGCCCAGGTACTGGCGTCGCTGAATCATCCCAACATCGCCTCCATCTACGGCCTGGAAGATTCCGCCGCCAAGCACGCCCTGGTGTTGGAGCTGGTTGAAGGGGAGACCCTGGCCGACCGCATCGGCAGAGGTGCTCTTCCACTGGAGGAGAGCCTGAAGATTGCTCTCCAGATCGCTGAGGCGCTGGAAGCGGCGCACGAGAAAGGCATCATTCACCGGGATCTGAAACCGGCCAACGTGAAGATCACACCAGAAGAACAGGTGAAGGTCTTGGATTTTGGCCTCGCCAAGGCTCTAGAAGACGAGAGCCCCGCTACTGATCTCACCAGTTCACCTACACGAACAGGCACCGCTGTCGGCGTGATCATGGGGACAGCAGGTTACATGAGCCCAGAGCAGGCCAGGGGGCAGGCTGTCGATAAACGGACCGACATCTGGGCTTACGGGTGTGTCCTGTATGAGGTGCTGACAGGGAGGCAGGCATTCGGCGGTGAGACCGTCACCGACATCCTGGGAGCGATTGTCCACAAGGAACCCGATTGGAAAGCATTGCCAGAGGAGACACCCTGGGCCATCCAAAGACTCCTCCGGCGATGCCTCCAAAAAGATCCCCATGACCGTCTACGTCACATTGGTGATGCCGGGATCGAAGTTCGAGAAACTCTCCGTGAACCTTTTGGTCTCACCCCTGTTCCAGTTGCAGCACCCCTGCCCAGCTCATCCTGGCGACAAGGCATTCCCTGGTTCTTGTTCGGCATCATGACAATTGTCGCGTTGGCAGTGGCGCTGATCGATTCTGGTGAGGAACCCGCGCAATCACAGACAATGCATTTTCTCATCTCGCCGCCAGAGACAGTATCGCGTATGCATTATCTTCGCATTTCGCCTGATGGGAGACAGATCGTTTTTGATGGCCACGACGAAACTGCCAGGTCAGGGTCCCTCTGGGTCCAAAAGCTGGATTCACTGGGTTCCCCAATCGCCCAGAGGCTGGACGGTACGGATCTAGGTGGCTTCGCTTTTTGGTCTCCCGACTCCCGCTTCATTGGAGTCCTTGCCGAGGGCAAGTTAAAGAAAATCGATCCCTCAGGCGGACCTGCTGTCTCCCTCGCTGATGTTCCTGATGTTGGGTTCGGGACAGGGACCTGGAACCGGCAAGGGACAATCCTCTTCTCGGAGCTTGGAGGGCCGACGATGCAAGGAGGGCCGATCCAAGGTGTTTCTGCGGCAGGAGGTGAGGCGACAGCCATCACCCGACTCGATCAGTCGCGTCAGGAAGTGTCCCATCGACACCCTTACTTCTTACCCGATGGTCGCCATTTTCTGTATGTGGCCCCGACCGCCGGGAGAGAGGATACCCGCATCTACGTCGGATCTTTAGACTCCAAGGAACGCAGGTTTCTGGTCAAGACTTCACCTTGGTCAAGGGTGGCGTACTCCCCACCTGGCTATCTGCTCTTTGTGCGTGCCGAGACACTGCTGGCCCAGCGCTTTGATGTCATTCAGTTGGAAGTGTCAGGCGAACCCTTCCCCCTCGCCGAACAAATGGGACGCGAATCTTCCTTCTCCGTTTCAGAGAACGGTGTGTTGGCGTATCAGGCTGCTAGCCAAAATGGTCAGCTCGTGTGGCGGGATCGATCGGGGAAGCTGCTCGGGACCGTGGTTGAACCCGGAATCTACAGACACGTTGACCTCTCGAGGGATGAAAAGCGGGTAGCCGTCGCCAGAAGGGAGGGTGCCGCCTCGGGATCAGACGTTTGGTTGCTTGAACTGTCGACAGGTATCTTCTCTCGATTCACGTTCGATCCAGCTGACGATTCTAACCCCAGCTGGTCTCCGGACGGACGCCGTCTAGCCTTTCGATCCAGCCGCAATGGCCCCTCAAACCTCTTCCAGAAAAACGTAGGGGCTAGTGAGCCGGAACTTCTGTTGGAATCCGAGTTTGCCCTGAGGATGGATGCGTTCCGTCTCGCCCCCAAGGCCTGGTCCCAGGACGACGACATCCTTTTTCTCTCCTACGAGGCCAAGGGTTCTTCGCTTTATGCTTTAAGCCTGGGCGAAGAAGGGAAAGGAGAACCGAGGGTCCTGCTTGAGGATTCGCGTGGGAAGAACGGTTTCCGAATCTCTCCGGATGAAAAATGGATCTCGTACCACTCCCAAGAGTCCGGGAGACGCGAAGTGTACATAGCCGCCTTCCCGGGCTTCTCTAACGAACGGCAGGTATCCAGAGATGGTGGTGTCCAGGCCCGGTGGAGAGGAGATGGCAAGGAGCTATTCTTCCTTCAACTCGACAGAAAACTGATGTCAGTTGAAGTAAAGGAGGAGGCTATTCTAGAGACGGGCATTCCCAAGGTCCTCTTCGAGGCACGTGCCAGTTTGTTCCCCAATCATCAATACTGCGCTGCCAGCGACGGTCAGAGATTCCTGTTCATTGAACCGGTGGACGAGAAGGTTGAACCTATCCATGTGGTCCTCAACTGGTTCGAAGAGCTGAAGCCGTTGGTGCCGACAGGGGAGTAACTGGACCTCCGTATTGTAGGGTTGCTTGGTGTGAATCGACTGGTACTTCCGGACCTATTGGTAGAAATTGAAGCCCTCGCGGGCGTATAGGAACACCCTTCAGGTTCAACTCGATGTCCGCTTTTGGCCTGAGGCTGTGTGAAAAGTCCAAAACCTCTTTGATTTAGGGGTCTCTTTACCCTTCCTACGACGGAGATCGTGGCTTACACGCGATCCTATGAAGTCAAAATTTCAAATCCGAAATCATGAATGACTTTTCACACAGCCTCAGCCTGGTAGCGGTCGTTCATTCGACGTTTCCGGGGAAAATCTGCATGTCGGCTTGTAGGCGTCATGAGACGGTCGGCATTAGCCCCCTATGCTTCGGTTTGTTCGGCTATTTCCAGCGCATCATCCACCTCAATGCCCAAATAACGAACGGTGCTTTTGAGCTTCTTGTGCCCGAGTAAAAGCTGCACAGCCCTGAGGTTTTTGGTTCGTCGGTAGACCAGGGATGCTTTGGTTCTGCGCAGTGAATGGGTTCCATAGGCTGCTGGATCGAGTCCGATCGTGGCTACCCAGGATTCGACGATGCGAGCGTACTGCCGTGCTGAAATGTGGGGCGACTGATGTAACCGACTCGGGAACAGATGATCTGATGAACCGAGATTTGCGCGCCGAATCCAGTCCGAGACCGCTTGCCGAGTTTGTTCAGTGATTTCAAACTGAACAGGCCGCCCCGTCTTCTGTTGCATCACCGTTGCGCGGGATGCCACCTGGTCGCCTTGAGAGATATCAGATACTCTCAATCTGAGCAGATCGCAGGCCCGGAGCTTACTGTCTATGGCTAGATTGAACAGCGCCAAGTCCCGATGCTTCTTACCGATCTGTAGGTGAATTCGTATCGCCCAGATCTCCTTGAGCTTCAGCGGAGGCTTCTGACCCACCAGTTTGCCTTTGTTCCAGGGTGCTTTCTTCGGTTTGTGTTGAAATAAAGAATACATGCTTGACTCCTTTCTGTTGAATAGACGGCAGATCATGCATCCTCTGTGGCTGTACGAGGTCGGGAACTGTCAGTGGAGCATTCTTCGAGCGAAATGTTGGGACCGACCCGAAGCGGTCATTTGACCCGATGTCGGTGGTCCTCATGTTAGGAGCAGCTTCGCCGCAGATCCGCTAGGTGGCCCAAAAGAGGAGCGCGAGACATGAGCGAATCTAGAAAAGTGCAACATATTAGTCTGAGTGATGCCTCGAAGATGGGCCCCCGCCATCGGGAAATCTCGCGGTTCCAGTTTTCTCCTCGGATGCGCTGTTGCTGGAGCTATACGAACCAGAGGGCGTTGATCCTCAGAAGCCCCAGACTCGTGACGAGGTGTACATTGTTGCGCGAGGTGACGGGTACTTCTTCGATGGCGAGCTG
This sequence comes from Acidobacteriota bacterium, assembly GCA_965218775.1. GTDB lineage: Bacteria > Acidobacteriota > UBA6911 > RPQK01 > JAJDTT01 > CAUZIZ01. Next base: position 512,034 of record CBDCLS010000006.1, read on the forward strand.
CGTCACTCTGTTGGCGTGGGTTCACTTCATCTTTGTGCCGGCAGGACAACAGCACCGGTTCGAGGATTTTTCAAAACACTTTGCCGTTTGGGTTTTCTTTTTCGGGCCTGAAGGAGGCGAGGCCACGCAAACAGAAGCTAGGCGGAGCGTATGACCGTCCGTGCTGCCAGAGGAACGACATGACTGAGCGACAGGAGGTGCAGTACGCGCGCTTCGCCGTCGTCTGCTTCGTAGACGAGGCCACATCCGGTGTCATCCAAGAGCTACGACGCCTGATTCCGCCCCGAATTGCGGTGATGTCTGCCCATGTAACCGTGAGAGGATCCTTCGTTGAGCCCGCCTGTTTACGGACTATTGAGCAGCGTATCGCACGCGAGGTGCGATGCTCTGGTCCATTGCAGGTTCCAGTTAGTGAGGTGTCTGTTCAGGCCACGCATGTCGAACTCAGGTTAGTGCCGACCCAGGCATTGACTGCCGTGCATGACCGTCTCTATGCTGTCTTGGCCGATGTTGTCCGAGACGTCTACGGAGACAAGCCTGGTGCCGGGTACCATCCGCACATGACGGTCTTCTATGATTTAACGCCGGAAGATCGCATGCAGGCCCTGGAAGTCATTCCGGCGTTGCGAAAGATACGCGCTTTGGCTTTGAACTCAGTTAGCCTGGTTGGTCGTGTCGGTAGTAGTCGGGACGGGTACTGGGAGGAGGTACGATCTTTCCCACTTGGCCAGTGTTGCTGACCGCGTCTGCCTGCCGAGGATCTCGTAACGCTGAACGTCGGCTTTTAGGTGCGGAAGCTGCCGTCAGATTTGATCGCCATCGAGGGACCGGAAACGCCTAGAAGCAGCCAGTCAGATTCTCTCTGGAAACGTCGAATGAACGACCGCTAACGGGGTCAGAGCAGTCATTCCAAGCGGTCATGCGACCACAAAGCTTGTGGCTGAAAAGAATGGGTCGGCCTTTCGAGAAACAAGGATAAGGCTGGCAGTTTCAAGCAAGCGACCAGCTCCGCAGCAAACGACATTGGGAGTGTCAGCGGAAAAGGCAGGGCCTGGAGACCGAACCCACATCCAGGTGGCAAATAGAGGGTCCCCTCAGCGGGACTTCTTTTGGCCTACTGTATCGGTAGATCCCGTGAAGCCGGGGCCGCCTGCCCCCACATAGCCGTGGCTGGCACCGGAAGAATCAGGGCTGACCCAGAACGAGTAGAGGCTGCCCTCCCGGACATGAAAGCGGAATCGAACCGGTTTTCCCGCTAGCTGAGAGAGGTCTTCTGCCCCCTGCCAGCGGACGGCCTGCAGCGTGGAGTCCACCCGTAGTGGCAGACAATTTTCCCGGGTGAAGGGTCGAATCGGCTGTCCGCCGCGGCTGAGGATCTCGACGCGCATCTCCCCAGCGTCGGTGTCGAGGTTGACGAAGAGATGGCGTCCCTGGAACACCACGGGACGCGTCACCAGGGTTCCCGGCTGCGTTCCCGCATCCAGCGACGCGAATCCGTCTCGGCGGAGCGTGGCCAAACCCGTGGTGCGCTCATCCGGACTCCAGCCGGTGGCGTAGAAGTACAGCTTATCGCCCACAACCAGACAGCCTCCACCCACCGACTGGACGTTGGTCCAGTTCCAGTCGCCCCGTCGTTGGGAAACGGGTAGGAAGGCGCGCCGATCCGGCCGGTGCCAATGAAAGCCGTCACGGCTGAAGCCCAGTGTGACGTCATTCATGTGCTCGTGAGAGCCCGGTGTGCCATCGTCATTTCCGTGAAAGATGTTGAAGAGACCCAGCATCAGACTCTCGTAGGCTACCGCGTCCAGATTGTAGAGCTCAGGCTGCTTGTTGAGATTGGAGATACTGCCGGTGGAGGCTCCAGTGTTGCGTAAGGGATCCAGGAAGTCGGCGCCTGTCCAGGGAACCACGGGACCAGAAAGGAAGTTGTTGAGGAACTCGTGATCGGAGTCGGTCTTGGGATCGCGCGCCAACTTCCAATCCAGCCCCTGCTCCAGGTCAGGGTGCTCACGGTAGCCGCGAAAGCGACCGGCGGGGTTTCCGGCGACCCCTTCCAAGGGACGCAGGACTCCATCCGATTGGGTGATGTCGATACCGTAGAGATTCCATTTGATGCTGTAGACCCAGACCTTTCGGAAGGGATTGAAGAAGAACGTTGAGCGATCCAGGCACCAGCCGACTCCGGCATCAGATTCACTCCAATGGATGCCGTCGGGTGAGAAGAACAGCCGCATCCCGGATATGGTCCGGTGGACGTCCCGAAGGTAGGGCGTCAACGTCATCTTGAAGCGCTTCTTGGGATTTTGCTCCTCCAGGTCCAGCCAGACAGTGGCGGTATCGTGATCGAACCGGTGGACAAGGACAATATTGGTGCCCGGCTCGACTCCGAGGTCGGGCTTCTCCCAGTGGAGCCCATCCCGGGAAGTCGCATAGGCGATAGCCTTCTTGCGGACGCTCTGATACCAGACCTTGAACAGCCCATCGCTGGGGTCGTGCCAGATGCCGCCGCTGAAAGGCATGGCACCCGTCTCCCACTTCTGGTCCGGTCGCAGAACCGGGCTGGCCGGGTGATATTCCGCCTGGTGAAAGGTCCGCGCTAGTGTGGTGTGCTCGATGAGAAAGTCGTCCACCAGCAGCTGACGTCCCAGGTCGATAGGAATCACATCAGGGGGATTCTTGAGATAGGGAACCGGCATCGGCTCCAGGCTGAAGTGTTGGGCCCGAGGAGGCCAGATCTCGGGCAGCACTATGCCATTGTAGAGCTTCTCGCCGGTCACCGACCCGGTGGCCAGAAACAGGAAGCCCAACAAGAGGGTCAAGGAAAACCTTCTTTTCCGACTTTGATCACTCACGGCTCGCACTCTTTCGGTGTGTTCTTTTCTCGTCAATTGAAAGTGTACCGCTTGCGATGGGGGCAGGCTACCCTGTTGGCCAGTTCCCCCCTCAGGTTCGTGTTTAGCGCCCTACTTGCCTTCGCCCTTGCCCTTGCCTTCAAACTTGCCTTTGCCTGTGCCTTTGACTTCAGACCTTGACCCAGCCCTATCTCTTCCCGACCTCCAGGCTCTTGATCAACCCGGTCAGCATGGAAACGATTTCAAGCAGGATCTGTTCGCCTGGACCCAGATCCCGATCCGCGACGACATTCAAACACTGCAGAAGGTCGAGTAGGGCTGCACACTCGGTCGCAGAACGCCTGGCGATTCTGTAGAAGCGGGCCTTCTCCCCGGGTCGGAATTCGCCGGCACCTTCGGCGATATTCAAACAGACTGAAATGGAAGCACGACGCAGTTGGTCTGAGAGCGTCGCATTGCCCGGGGGTAGGACGCTGGCCAATTCGTGGGCCAGCTTGACGAAGACTCCTGCTGATTCGTAGACCTGGAATCGACGATGCTCGAATTGCAGGGGACGTACCGCCGGGCTGATTGACTTTGCCATTGTCTATTACTAACGCTCTCGGTCGGGAAGACGCGGATGAAGATCGTTCTTGTGATAGGCAGAACGGAACGTGGGAGGGCAAGGAGGAAGGGTCAGAGGCACAGGCACAGGCAAGTTTGAGGACAAGGGCGAGGGCAAAGGCAAGGGTGAAGAGATAAACGCTAAACAGATACCCCCTCAGGGAGCTGGTCCCATTCAAGAACGAGACTCTCTGTCCGGGCGAGCGTTCGTGGATCATGGGAAGCCTGAAGCGCAAGCGAGGGGTTGGCTTTTCTGCGAGGTGCGTCGCAAGAAGAGCATTTGACCGGAGACCAGAAAGGAGCTACGGACAACCTGGATTGTTTGCAAAGGGGGAGCCAGGTCCCGGCAGAGAGTGAACGACAGTAAAGATCACGCAGATCCCCAATCCCTCGCTCGCGCTTCAGGTTTCCCGAATCTTCGCATTAATCGTTGACTTCGACGCGCGATAGAAAAGTCGCAGTCAGGCTCTAGAATAGCGTCAGCGAGCGCGCGGGAAGTTTCGCAGCACTATGGCAAAAAAGGAGGAGGTCAAGCGGGAAAAGCATGGGCGAGGAAATGCCAACTTGCCAGGCAAGGCGGGATGCACGACAAACGCATGATACCCTAACGCTTTTGCCCTTGAACCAACCAGTGAGCCAAGAAAGCCGAAAACCACATGTTTCTTAAAATCCTCTCGCATCCCGTATTCGTAAACCTCAATTTTCACATGCCCATGATCGTCGACCTACAGCATCCTCTGATCATGCTGGGAGGGGAGAACGGTTCGGGTAAGTCGACGTTGCTCCACTCTATCTACTGTGCACTCAAGGGGGAGACGGTGGAGAACTTCGTCTACCGGCTCGACCCCAAACAAGTGAAGATTGAGGAAGTCCATCTCTTCGACGCCGAGCAGCACAACCCTCGTAATCAGCTTCATCTGTTCGAAAGCTCCTATCGCTGTACCCTCCCACTTGCCTGACCCCCGGCCAGAGACTCGACCTGCGCCACGGTAATCCGATTGTAGTCGCCGGACACGGAGTGCTTCAGACACGAAGCAGCCGTGGCAAACTCCAGCGCCTGGGCATGGGGATAGGAGTTTACTTTTCTGGGCGTCGGGTATGGGTGGTGAGTTTCGCTTGGACTGGGGGTGAAGAAAGGGGCCGGCGGCCGACTACGGCGTGGACGCCGAGCCTTTCGTCGAGGTGCCTCTGAACTGAAACGACGTGGACTCCGTCCTGATTAGCGCGCCGAAGACTATGCTGAGGTCCTCCATCCGGGCGGCTGAGGTGAGGAGTACGCTCTGGTGGAAAGTACATGGCTGTCGCCGTCAGTTCTCGTCAGAGGCAGGTGCCCCCAGACGGGATTCAAAACCCTGTGAATGCGTCCCGTTCACAGCACTCTGACGATAACTCTCTTCAGAGCGGAAGGAAGCTCCTTTTCTGTGGTCGTAGCAAGGTTCATTCGACGTTCTCCGGTACGACCTGACTGACCGCTTCTAGTTTCCGGTCTCTCGATGGCGATCAAATCCGACGGGCGGCTTTCGCCTGTGGATTCAACCGATCGATGCAACACATTGGTTAAATCGTTCGGCTGGCGTTTCGAAGTCTAACGTTTTTCTCGGTCGTTCGTTTAGCTGTCTTGCCACGGCATCCAGTTTGTTTTGGTCGACGTTTGAGAGATCCATTCCTTTCGGGAAGTATTGTCTAAGCAGTCCGTTGGTGTTTTCGTTGGAGCCGCGCTGCCAGGGGCTTCGGGGATCGCAGAAATAAACCTTTATGTGGGTATCGAGACTGAAGCGTTTGTGATCAGCCATTTCCTTTCCGCGGTCCCAGGTCAGGGACTGGTACAGTTCTCGCGGTAACTTGCGAGCTTGTTGGGTCAAGGCCTGGATCACCGTTTCGGTGTCTTGGCTGTTGACTTTGACCAACATCACGTAGCGCGTCTGACGTTCGACCAGGGTGGCAATTTGGCTGTGCTTTGCTCCGATCAGGAGGTCCCCTTCCCAGTGACCGGGCACAGCGCGCTCCTCCACCGAGGCGGGTCGCTCACGGATCGATACCGTGTCCTTGATCCGTCCGTGATCCTCCGTCTTCTGCGTATGGTGGCGCGAGCGGCGCATCCCACGTCTCCGCCTAAGATGTTGCAACAGCTCCTTCTTCAAGGCGCCGCGGGCCTGGATGAAGAGGCTTTTATAGATGGTCTCGTCTGACACCTGAAAGTGCTCCTCATCGGGATACGTGCGCTTGAGCCACCCGTCAATCTGCTCGGGCGACCAGAGCTTCTTCAGGTTCAAGGCCACGCTGTGCGCGAGTTCCCGATGCTCTACCAGTTTACAGATCTTGGGGCGGCGCGCTCGCTCCCAGGCGGCTTCATCGGCCCGGTTGGCCCGGTACCGGAGCCGGCCGCCGTTACGCTGGAGCTCGCGACTGACCGTCGAGGGGGCGCGACCTAGCCCTCTGGCAATCGAACGGATCGAGCAGCCGGCGACCACACTGCGGGAGATCTCCTCGCGTTCCGATGACGTCAACGCGAGTCGCGATCGTCGGCGCGGCTGCGGCCGGATGCCACCGGTCTGTTTCAGAATACCCTCAATGGAGGAATGGCCGCGGTCAAAGAGCCGCGCGATCGAACTCAGGGACTCGCCTTTTTGCCAGCGGTCCCACATCAAGGCCTTCTGTGCTTCCGTGTAATACATCCTTGTCCGATACTCCATTTGCAACATCCTTCTCTCTATCGCTAGAGATTAGAGGTGTTGCATCGACCGATTGAATCCGCAGGCGGAACCGGTCATTCGATGTCGTCGAAATCGGCCCGCTCTCTGTGGTATCGGGTGCCGACTATCACACCGCCTGGCAGTCGCTATGTAGTCGGAGAACTCGATCCAGAATGGATCACTGTCCGATCAGATCGCAGTCAGCACAACTCTGTGGACCGGCTGCCGTTGACAAAGTATCAGATTAGAGTACCGGCGTTTGTCAGCTACCAGGATTGTGTGGTTTCTGTTGCTTCTTCTGCTCTTTCTGCTTATGATCACCGTCGCGGTCGGAACTAACGGGGGTGTGGAGTTGTGACCGAAGTCAGGTCTCGGCGTGGCCCTCTAGCCGCCTCCGCACCAGACGAGGGCGCAAATGGTATCCCTCGCCCGACCCGGACACTGACATGACGAGAGCCCTTGTGGTTCAAGACGATCCTGGCGTTGCGATGAGACTCGAAGAGGGCCTGAGGATAGAGGGATATCAAGTCGAGGTTGTATGAGACGGAGAGTCCGCCGTCAGACGTGTTCGGAAGGGTTGGTCGATCTCGATGTGATGCTCCCTCGGAAGCATGGACTTGAGGTGTGCCGAACCCTACGCCGGGAGGGAGTCCAGGTCCCCATCATCGCACTGGACTGGATTCGAATCCGCGAGGTCAACATCAGGCTCGGGGAGAACTACTACCAGCAGGGCTTCGCCCGCGTGATCATCAGCGGCAAGCCGAGGGTGGAGCCAAAGTCAGACCTTCTGCGCTACCGGGTCCGGGTTGTGGAAGTAAGGCGGCAATGACGTCGCCTTCCTCTACGGAGGTGACTTAAGTCCAGGAGGCCAGCCTCAAACGACCGCAGAATCTTTGGAGGAAAGAATGATGACCAGGTCCAGGAAGAGATCAATTTGCTTGGCCCGAAACCTGTTCTGGGTCGGCACTGTAGTTGCTCTCGGCGTTGCCACCGATGTCCGGTCCCAGGACTTCTCCACCGGCTTCGAGTTGGACCGCCCGGGGCCCTTGGGCTTTGGCGCCCTTGATATTAAAGAAGTGTTCACGTTGGGAGATTCACCCAAGAGCGTGACCTTCAGCAATGCTCGAGTAGCCAAGAAGGGCCAGCACTTTTTGCTGGAAGACTTGCCCCGAAAGGGTGAGGGTGCCTGGATTGTCGGATGTCAGAGAATAGGAGTCATAGTCTTCGAAACCCCGGCCACAGGTATCTCCTTCTACCTCCGGGAAGCTCGGTCTGGGAATATATCCGAGACGCCAGTATCCAAAGTGACGATGTTGACCGAGAACTTTCTGGCCCTCCAGGAATACAAAGGGAAGCCGCTAACATGGGTCCACGTCGACTATGATGGCCCTCCCGTCGCTAGCTAGTTCCCATCCCAGAATTGACTTTTAAGCTTTGTTAATTAGCTGATTCTAAGATACTTAATATACCATAGGCAGCGGGCAAAGACCACTTTGTGCCCGGTGGACCCTTTTTCGCCAGCAGGAGGATGACGGAGCTGGATTTTGCAGACACTGCGGCCGCAGCTCCGAGCGTTTTGGGTTCCAAGAGGCTGCAACGGTCTCAGGGAAGCAAACGGGCCAGAACGAGCAGGTTGTAGCTGACCACGGAAGCCTGCACGTACTGCTGGAAGTGCTCCCAGCCTTTCCAGGTGCAGCGGTCCAGCCCGAAGACGCGCTTGAGCCACGAGATACAACCCTCAATGCCGGCGCGAAAACGTCTCAACTGTTTGTAAAGCCAGCTGGAGCGCACCATCTCGCTGATCGGCAGACTTCCCTTGCGATCAAAGGCGGCATCCTGGATGCCCTCCCCTTTGGCCCAGGTCAAATTGGCTTGGCTGTAAAAGCCCCGGTCCGCCGCCATCTGACGCGGATAGCGACCGTAGACCTCTCGATGGGCTCCGAGCAAGGGTTGGAGCTGACCCACATCGGCCGGGTTTCCAGCCAGGACTTCACAGTTCAAGATCAGCGACGAGCGACCGCCGGTCAGAAAGATCTTGTGCCCATAGGTCGGTTCGCGCTGGCCTTTTTTGATGATGTCCGTATGCTCTTCAAAAATCGAAAAGACCTTCTCGGCGGCGGGCACGGTCTCGCCGCGCAGGACGCGTCGCTCCGTTTGATCGATGACCCGGGCCATCAGCTTCAGGTAATGCTCCAAGGAGACCAGCAGCGCCACGGTCAGCAGGTCGGCGGCCGGCAAATCGGCTTGCAAGGCCGTGAGGCCGTAGCCGTAGGTTTTGCGGGCGACCTTCAACAGATCGCGATAGGCGCGCTGGCGTTTGGCTCCTCGGCCGTTGGCGATCTGAAAAGCCCGCCGCTTGGCTCGTCGGCTGTGGTTGGTAAAGACCACCGCCGTCGACGCCTGGCCTTCGGCTTCGAGCGCGCCTTGTCGCTCCTTGAGCTGTCCCAGAAGCCGGCTCACCGTGCGCACCGCATCGTCGAGCAGGGCACTGTCGGTCGGATGATGAATGTCGCTCTCGACGGCGGTCGAATCGAGGCGGATGCGCTGGCCCTTTTCCAGTCCCTTCTGAGCGGCCCAGCCCACCAAGACGGTATTGATCTCTTTCCAGCTGGCTTCAGAGATCTTCGAGATATTGCGCTGCAGGGTGGACCTATTCGGCATCCAGCCCAGGGGGTGACGCACAAAACTGCGGAAGCTCTGGGAGTCGAGTAGGTGAAAGGCCAGCTGCTCGTAGCTGAAGCCGTGCAGCTGTTTGACGAGGGTCGCTCGTAGGACAAACTCGGCACTGAGTCCGCTGGCGCCTTTCTGCGGATTGGAAGTGTCACATAGATCCTGTAAAACTAAGGCCGAGATCCGGGGATTGTGGTCCAGGATCTCGGAGATCTTTTCCAGTTCCCGGGCCATTTGGTGGTCGGGGAAAATGTGGCAAAGGGGGAGTCGTTCTTCCGTTTTCTGGCGCAACGTTGGGCCTCCTTTTTCGAGTTAACTTCTTTGTTTTCAATTTGTTCGCACCAAAAGATTAACAAAGAGGTCTGACAAAAAAGGGAGGCCACATCCCCACCTTACTCCTTCATTTTCAGCTATTTAAAGTCCTTGGGATGGGAACTAGCTAGGGTACACGTAGAAAACGAAGGTTTCCGCTTCCAGGGTGTGGGCAGCCCCGACTGTTTCGACATCGGCTCCATTCCGTGGGTGGTAGTGGACGACCTCAGTGTCACCTTCCTCCAGGAGCCGACCCTGGAGGTGGTGGACGTCTTCTACTTCCCCCTGATTGGGGATGGCGCTGCCGGAGCGACACAACTCCAGACCAGCCTCTTCCTCATGTCCACCGAAGCCGATGTCACGGTGGGAGTCGAGTGGCGGGATCGATCGGGCAGTCCCTTGGAGTTGGCCCTGACAGATGCGGAAGCTGCCTCCACCTTTGAGATTCCTCTGGACAAGGGACAGTCGTTTGCGGGCCAGTCCCTGGGAACAGGCGATTTGCAGGTGGGCTACGGCATCGTGAGCGTCAAGCGTCCGGTCTCCGATGAGCAGTCGATCGTCAATGTCCAGACACAGGCAGGCAACGCCCAGGATGCGGGTGTAGGGGGGACAGCCGTCTTCACCCGCACCGACAATGGAATTCTCATGACCGAAGCCGCGGTTCCGGCTTCCCGCACTCTCACCGATTTCACGATTGCCCTGGACTCGATCGGAGCCAGGGATACGGGTCTGGCGTTGGCAATCCCGCCTCCGAACGCAATCGATACCGAAACTGGTCCTGCTAACGTCACCGTCACCGTCTGGGACCGGGCCTTCGAGAACCAGATCGCTACCACCCAGTTCCAATTGAACGAGGGAGAGGCCATCGGTATGTTCATTTGGGAGCTGTTCAGGGATTTCGGTCAGGTGACCAATGAGGTGCTGGATCAACTCCAGGAAACGGAGGGCGTTGTCACCGTCGGCATGGATCGACCGGGAACCGCCGTCACCTTGAGGCAGAACGATGACGGGCAAGTCGACTTTCCCGACGAGGTCCCAACCCTGGTGGCTTTCCCAGTGATTCCAGGTCGCGCAGACGGGGCGAACTAGTTGCTTTCATTCGGGAGAGTGCAGGTCCCCGGTTGACTTGCTCCGCAATCAGCCACAAGCTTTTCGTGGTCGCATGACCGCCGCGCGGAATGACTGCTTTTGGGCTGTTAGGGGTCGTTCATTTGACGTTTCCAGGGAAAATTTGAACGTCCACTTCTAGGCGAGGCTGTGTGAAAACTCGGCATCGGTGGCCACCAGCGTGATGCCACTCCGACTACGACCGATCGCGTTTCAAAGTCGCGACTTTCGCCAAGATCAACTACCCGGATAGAGGGGAAGTAACCGGGAAAACGGTCGCACTGGAGTCGGAGGGGCTAGCCCGGATTTCTCAAAGCGAAAGCCGAAAGGGCGATTTTAGTCGATTTTTCGGCGCCGCTCTCGATTGAGGTGGTAGCTAAGAGCGGTGCCGAGTGCGACAGACGTCGGGAGGGCCATGTCCGGTGCCCAGAACCGGTTTTTCAGACACACCTCAGGCGCCTCAGTCGCAGGCGATTGGGATTTCCGATGTTCCTGGGCTCAACCCAGCTGTTGAAGCTGGGCCAAGGCTTGGGCGTAGAGTGTTTGGTAAGGATAACCCTCGCTCAGCGACAGGCTCACCCGTCGGACACTGACCCGAATCTGGCCCCCAATCTTCAACAGTTTGAGGCGGATCGTCTGGCATTGCGCCTTGGCCCACTGGGTCCCTTTCAAAGCGACACTCCTCAGCGTGTGCAGCAGATTATAGGCCACCGAAGAGAACCACAAGCGCAGCTGATTGCTCTTCATGCGGTGCGTCGAGGTCCGATCGGCAAACAGCTCTAGTTGCTGCTCCTTGATCCGATTCTCCGCTTCCCCTCGCGCGCAGTACAGCTGCTCGTACAGCTTTTGGGCGGGCCACCGCTTCGCTCCCAGCGAGGTGACGACAAAGCGGGGATTGGATCCCTTAGCCGTGGACTCGGCCTTGCCCACCACTCGCCGCTCTTGACTCCAGCTTTTGCGCGTCTGGTAACGAAAGTCCTTATAGACTCGGGCGCTGCTGCCGCTCGCTTGTTGAAGCACCTGGGCCTGTTCCAGCTCCGACTCCAGGGCCCCCTCTAAGCGCTGATTGCGGGCCAGACCGAAGACGTAATCCACTCGATGCTCCTCACACCATTTCATCAACGCCTCGCGCGCAAAGCTGCTGTCCGCCCGCAGCGTAATGCGGACCTTCGGCCACTTCGCCCGCAGTTGTCCCACGATCCGCTCCATCTCCTGGACCGCTCCTTCGGAGCCATCCAGATTCGACACCCGTAGCTTGGCCCCCAGCACATACCCCTCGCAAAACACATACAGGGGCAGGTAGCAGTAACACCGGTAGTAGCCATGGTAGAAACGACCCTCCTGCTCTCCGTGCAGCGGATCATCCGTCGCATCCAGATCCAACACCAGCTCCTTGGGTTTACCGCCTCGCACCCGAATGAACTGCTCCACCAAAAACGCTTCCACCGCCGCTTCATCCACCGGCGTCTTGCGATATTTATCCTGCGTCACCGAGGACAACTCCAAACGATTGAGTGTGCTCTTGCCGGCACACGCCTTGCCCCGATCCGCTTCCGCTCGCCGATCCCTCCCCAAGGGATCTTCCTTGCCTACCAGCACCGCCATCAGCGGATCCGCCCGGAGCTCCTCATGATCGTTGACATCCTCATAGCCCAGGGCCAGTCCATAAATCCGCTGTCCCACCAGTTCCTCCACACTGAACTCGGTGAAGCGAGGATCCCGCCGGTCCCCGAAGCAGGCGGCCAAGCCGCTAATGAACCCATAGCGGCTCTCCACCTCCCGTAACACCAGCCCTCCGGCGTCTGAGGTGATCTGTCCCCCGTTGAATTCTGCCTCGACTCGGCGCCCATCCAGCCCTTGAAACTCTAGCTTGGCAGCGATACACTCTGGGGTCATAGTAGTCAGCTCCTTGTGATTATTAAGTATCTGATAACAAAGACTTTATACCACATTGAGCTGACTGTTTTTTCTCGTCCTTGAGAAATCCGGGCTAGATATCATCTGGTTTTTCCCAGGAAGGGCTAACGATGACGGGATTCATCCAGGGTGAGAGTCTTCCCTGAGACTTAAGATATGTTTACTGGCGATTTGGGGGTCGTTGAGCGTCAAATGTACAAGCAGCAGAGGTCAAAATGAATCGACGGGATTTTCTCAAAGGTACGGCAGTGGCCGGGCTTATTTCGAGAATTGGAGTTGCTGAGGACGTGAGCGCCAGGCCCATCAAATGGACAATCCATACAAACAATCCTGTCATACGTCCGGGCCAGATCAACCCAGGGCTGGACGACCGACGGGCCGGGGCTGCCCATGTCATTCAGTTGGGCGACACATATCGCATGTACTATTGGGGATCGGGAAACAAAGGCAACGTGATCTGTATGGCCGAGACATCCGTGGCGAAGCCGAACAACTGGCGGGGGCTCGGACACGTTCTGGCCCCCCAGCCTGAGACACAGCACAATTCCGGCGGTCCATCATTTCCGCACGTCGTCCCGCTGGACAAAAGCCACTGGCTCATGTTCTTCTGCGCGTGGGGCAGAAAACGGGACGACGGAAAACTCCCCAACACGACTTGCCTGGCCGAGAGTTCCGATGGCGGTATCACATGGAAATATCACGGCAACGAGCCGATCATCCCGAACGACAAGCCCTACGACCGCGACGGTGCAGGCAGTTGCTGGGTTGTGAAGACGGAAAACGAGTTCCGGATGTACTACACGGCCATCGCCGAGTACTTCCAGAAGCCCGACGGTGTCAGGACCGGTCACGGCAATGTGATTCCTCGTATCGGCATTGGCTACATGGTCAGCACCGACGGACTGACGTGGAAGAAGCCGCTCGATGATTTCCTCGTCAAGCCCAGGCTCGCAGAGACGCGTCCCTACAACTACATCGCCAGCAAGCCCTGCGTGATCCGCGATGGCAATCTGTGGCGGATGTGGGTCAGCACGTTCGGTCATGCCTACAGGGTCAGGAGCCTCGTGTCACGGGACGGGATCGAGTGGAGCTGGGTCGAAAGCGGTGAGGACGGCGACCTCGGCATCGGCAAGCTACGAGCGTTCGATGACCACCAGAGGTGTTATGCTTGTGTGGTGAAGCATGCATCCGAGTACCGCTGTTGGTACACGGCCAACGGCTTTGGCCAGACTGGCATGGGATACGCTACGGGCACTTAGTACTACAGCGCCTCATTTGGCGCTCTACTTCGGTTCCGCAATTCGTTGCGGCGTCTTTGTTCGTGACACAGCTTTGCGATTCAATCCCGGTTTGTTTGCATGCATCGTTCAGCTCATTTGGCCCAGTCCAAGGAGGACCAGCAACCGCAATCGATGCGTTCCTGGAGGCTGGATGTACGATTCTCGTTCCAACCTTTTCCTTCGACTTCAGCATCCCGCCACCGATCGATATGCGACCCAAGCGTAACGGGTGGGACTACCAACAGACCCATCCCGCGTCGGACAGGAGAATACGACATGTATTTTCGACGGACTCCAATGAGATCAGCCAAGACGCCATGGGAACGATCCCGACAGCGGTTCTGAGCCGGCCAGGCCGCGTTCGTGGAAACCATCCCCTATGTTCTTTCGCTGCTATCGGGCCCATGGCAGAAGCCCTAACAATGACCCAGACTGGAGTCGATGTTTTCGCACCGCTGCGTGCCCTTGCCAGGGCTTGCGGACGTGTTGTCCTCATGGGTTTGGGTCTTGGCAGGATGACCCTGCTGCATGCGGCTGAGGAACTGGCTGGCCGACGACCATTCATCCGTTGGGCCAACGGAGCCAATGGAAAGGCGATGGCTGTGACAATGGGAGGATGTAGTGATGGATTTGAACAACTCGAATCAATCCTGGCTCCACTAGCCTGGATTCCCATAGCGTACCTCAGAACTAACGAACCATAAAGCGCTGTCCACGGCCAGATCCGGGGGGTTGTGGGTGGCCCGGTCGCTCCACGAAGGGCCTGAGGGATCTATCCGGGGACAGGCACACCCTTGTAGTTTGAAGTCAAAAGTTAGCTCTATGGAGGATCTTTAGTGAACGATCCACATAGTTATAGAAAACGCTTTTCCGTGGATTTTCCCGGTATAAGTCCTGGAGTTAGATCCTTGGATTCCCACTCTTGAAAATGTCAGATCTATTTGACATAGTGGGTCTGTGATAAAGAGTCCAGATAAAGACTTAACACAGTGGGCTCGCTACTTCCTGCAGCCCGCCAACTCCACCCAGCGGCAATACGAGGCTTTGCGGGCCTATTTCGTCGAAGGGCTCCCCTCTCCGGAGGCGGCTCGGCGCTTCGGCTACACTGCGGGCAGCTTCCGGGTGCTGTGCCATCAGTTCCGCCAGAACCCTCAGCGGAGCTTCTTTGTGCCGCCCCCGAAGGGACCGGGGGCCTCGCCGGAGAAGGACACTCGCCGCCAGAAGATCGTCGCCCTGCGCAAGCAAAACCTCTCGATCTACGACATCGCCGACGCCTTACGAGAGAGCGGAGCCCCCTTGAGTCCTTCGGCCATCTCCGTGATTCTGACCGAGGAGGGCTTTGCCGCGCTGCCCCGGCGCCGGGACGAGGAGCGCCCGGATCGGCTGCGCCCCACGGCGGCCGAGGTGGCTGACGTGCGCCACCTGGAGCTGAGCCCCCGAGACTTCCACACCAAGTTCGGCGGTCTGTTTCTGTTTCTGCCTTGGTTGATCCCCATGTCGCTGGATCAGCTGCTGCAGGGGGCTGGGTTTCCGGGCTCGGAGATGATTCCCGCCGGGGCGGCCCTACGGGCCCTGCTGGCGCTGAAGCTCTTCGACAACACCCGCCACAGCCATTTCATGAGCCACGTCTTCGATCCGGGCCCGCCTCTGTTTGCCGGTCTCAATTGCCTGCCCAAGCGTTCTTTTCTGACCGAGTACAGTTGCCGCGTTGATCCGCCCGCCTACCCCCGACTCATGAGCACCTGGTTTGACGCCGTCACCACCCAGGGGCTGGGCTGGGGCGAGTCCTTGCACCTGGACTTTCATACCATCCCCTTTCACGGCGAGGACGCCTTGCTGCAAACTCACTACGTGTCCAAACGCAGCCGACGCCAGAAGGGCGTGCTGGCCTTCCTGGCCGCCGATGCCCACACCCGCGTCTTCTGCTATGCCAACGCCCAGGTTCGCCGAGAGGATCAAGCCCAGGAGATCTTGCGCTTCGTGGACTACTGGAAGGAGCACACGGGGCGCTATCCGGGCGAGTTGCTCTTCGACTCCAAGCTGACCGTCTACGCCCAGCTCCACGAACTCAACCGCCGAGAGATTGACTTCATCACCTTGAGGCGCCGCTCCCGCTCCATGCTCGAGGCCGCCCGCCAGTGCCCCCTTTCCGCTTGGCGGCAGCTGCAGCTCAAGCGGGTGACGCGGGCGTTTCGAACGCCTCGAGTCCTGGACCAGACGATCGCTCTGCGTGCCTATGAGGGACCGCTGCGCCAGCTGATCGTCGCCGGTCTGGGCCATGAAGACCCCACCTTTCTGCTGACCAATCAGCTGCGCCGCTCCCCGGCCACCTTGATTGAGCGCTACGCCCAGCGCATGCTCATCGAAAATCAGATCGCCGATGGGATCGACTTTTTCCACATGGACGCACTCTCTTCGGCCGTGCCCCTGAATGTCAGCTGCGATCTGCTGCTGACCTTGATGGCCAGCAGCCTCTATCGGCTCTTCGCCCAGCGCATTGGCAATGGCTACGAACAGGCCAAGTCCCGCCACCTGTTCCGGGACTTCATTGACGCGGTCGCTCGGGTCAGCGTGACCCCAGAGGAAATTCAAGTCCGCTTCCAGAAGCGCGCCCACAACCCCTTGCTTCGGGCCGCCGGATTTGCCAGCATGAACTCGGTCATCCCCTGGCTAGGCGGCAAACGCCTCCGCATCCTCCTCGGGGAAGCCCTGTAATGTTAGCTCTACTCGAAACCTATCTCGCCGTGGGAATCCAGGCTAGGAGTGTCAAGACGCGTTGGTCAGAGTCTGTGGCACGTATTCCCGGCCAGCGAGACATTGAACCTTGCCAGTCGAACCGTCCGCGAGAATCCGGAGATTACAAGGTGCGCCGATCCCACATGTGGGCGCTGCCCCGATCAGGTTCTGGGTGGCCCGACAGGCTTCGAGGAACTCGTACCAAGGCTCTCGTCTTCAGATGCAGAGCTGAGCTCGGCTTCTACCGAGGAGACTAGCTGATCCCAGACCTATGGAACGCTGTTAATCTACGACGACATGAAGGCGGCCTGGAGGAATTGGCTCGAGGTCCTTCACTCCACTCTTCACGCTCACGGTTGCAGTTGCTCTCAGGAGGCCTTGGCCCAGCGCTGCGATGGGTTCTTCAGCAGCGAAGAGCCAGCGGCAAGAGACGATCTGACTATACTCGAGTGCCGGCTAGCGCGCTTGGGACATCAACTGGGTCTGAAGCTGGCACACGCAGAATTGAAGGACCTCGCCGACTCGAGGGCCTTTTCAAGGTCATCTTCGACTTTGCATTCAGGGTTTCTCGGCAATGAACTGATTCATCCGGTACAGTTCCACGTACCCGTCCGCGATCGACATGTAGTGCTCAAGCGCTGCAAGGTGTCGGTCGATGGCGGCTTCTGTCGCTACCCCCCGATGAGGCTGCAACCCAGGGTCAAGATTCGAGTGTCCCGGGATAGCCATGGAAGGAGAAGGAAGAGAAAGGGCAGCGAGATGCGGCACAATGTCCTCCGAATGCGGATCTACCGGCTTGGCTGTTCTTGATGCAGCACTATCGCCTACCCACTCGTGCGCGGGCGTGCTACGCGACCTGGGTATGCTGGGATGAGGCAAAATCGAACCCTCATCCGTGGTGGTGATCTCAGCGGTCTCGACTCTCGCTCTACCCATCTGCTAGTTTCCTGACCCGGACGGAGGACCCGGGAGCAAAAAAATGTTGAATCCTAGAAGTTTGTTTATGTGTATTTGCCTGGCGGCTGTGTGTTTTCTTATGTATTCTCAGCCAGCAGCGGGTAAGGCGCCCGAAGATGTTGGACCGCGCCAGATCGGTTCGCGGCTGGAGCTGTTCGTCGACGACTGGCTAATCGACAAGATGGACGGCGTAGAGCTAGAGCTTCAAAGGCCTGTTGACGCCGGCAAGGCGGTGGAATTGAACCAGCCATGGGAAGGACGCCACAGTATCGTCCTGTCCCTTTTGAAGGATGGCGGGAAGTACCGGATGTATTACCGGGCCGGCACCTACGGGGGAGGTAAGCCCTTCGCCCTTTGCTACGCCGAGAGCAAAGACGGCATCCACTGGACCAAACCGGACCTGGGTATCTACGAGTTCGACGGGAGCAAGAAGAATAACATCACATACCTGGGGGACACTTTCCATTGTTTCAAGGACGAGAATCCCAACGAGCCGGCGGAGCGGCGTTACAAGGGCCTGCGATACGGCAAAGACTCGTCCGAGGCCGTGGGGCTTGGGGTCATGGTTTCGCCCGATGGGCTCAACTGGAAGTGGTGGCGCGACGCCGTTAAGGAGCCGGTCATCATCGGTGGGCCGTTGGACACGATCAACACGGCCCTGTGGGATCCCCGGCGCAAGTTGTATCTGGCGTTCTTACGGAACTGGGTGACCAAATCAAAGGGATTCGGCGTGCCTCCCGATCTGGATTCCCCGCCAAGCCAATACCATGGCTGGTGGGTGAAGCCGGACTTCATCCGCACCATCACCGTGGCCACGTCGAAAGATTTCTTGAGCTGGTCGAGGCAGCAGTGGGCGATCGACGGTAAGAGCACCCCGATAGACAATTTGTACACCAATGCAGTGGCAGCGTATTTCCGGGCTCCGCATATCTATACGGCCTTCCCGATGCGTTTTGTCCCTAGTCGTAAGGTCATACCCGGTTGGCCCAAAAAAGGCTGCTCGGATGCCATATTCATGAGCAGCCGGGACGGCCTGCACTGGGATCGACGCTTTATGGAGGCCTTCATTCGTCCCGGTCCGGACCAGGGAAACTGGACGGATCGAAACCTGATAACCGCACCCGGCGTAATACAGACGGGCCCGGCCGAGATGTCCGTCTATTATACAAGCCACTACGGGCACGACGATAACCATTTGCGGCGTGGGACATTGAGGCTGGACGGTTTTGTCTCGGTCAAGGCTGACTATAATGGTGGGGAGTTCGTCACGAAACCATTGGTCTTTTCGGGTACGGACAAGCACGAAACGGTCTTGCTGATCAACTACTCGACGTCCGCGGTCGGCAGTGTGCAAGTTGAAATCCAGGATGCCGCCGGTTCGGCTATCGCGGGCTACGCTCTTGGCGATGCATTGGAGATTGTCGGCGATCAGATCGAGCGTGTCGTAAGCTGGAAGGGCGGCTCTGACGTCGGCAGCCTGGCCGGCAAACCGATTCGGCTACGGTTTGTGATGAAAGACGCAGACTTGTACTCAATCCGGTTCGGGCTCAATAACGATCCCTCGCTCAGTCTCAGGTTGGGAGCCTCCGTGCCGACGAAGCGCTCACCGGTCGGGGAGCTCTTTTACGATGGCGACATAGCGGAGATCCTCGTGTACGACAGGGTGCTCCCGCCTGAGCAGGTGAACGAGGCAGGTTCCTATCTGGAGACGAAGTACGGCCTGGACACGGCGTACAACCCGGCCGGTCCCGCGGCGGAGCCGCCCCGGTCGGGATTGGAAATATGGTTGAAGGCCGACGCGATCGAGGGAATGAAAGACGGGGGAGCCGTGCGGGAGTGGCCGAACAGCGCTGCAGGGAAGGCAATGGCGAAGGCCGAGCAGACGAGCCCGGAGCGCCGGTTGAAGTATCATGCGAACGTCATAGACAGCCTGCCGGTTGTGCGGGGGAGGAGGTTTGGTGCGAAGGTTCCTCAGGACGGCACGTTCATGGAGCTGGTTGCGACCAATGGCGGCGGCGTGACTCTGGCGCACCTGTGCGACCCCGGCATGACGGTATTGGCGGTATTGAAGCCCGCCAGGGGATTGAGCAACGTGCTTCTACAGAATCTGGCAGAGACGTTCGTCCTGGACGCGGGGAAGGATGCGTGCCTGTTCAGTCGGAGGGGGAGATACATACTCGGCGGGGATAGCGACTCGCCGGGGTTCAGGATTTTGGCCGTCACGGCCTCGAACATGCTCTTTGCGGGACAGCCCAATGACGTGCGCTTCTTTGTTGACGGGCAGGCAAAGCCGTCGAGGGTGCCTACGGTGGCGCTGAAGCCCCTGGCAGAGCGACCGGGGAGACTTTTTTACGAGGAGGACTTCACTACGCAGCGGTACCGTTTCACCACCCGGCACACCAATGCGCACCATCTGGAGTTGGTGCCCGGCTCTGTATGGGTGCGCATGCGGCCGGGCGGGGCGAGTCCTGTGTTTATCTGGCGGGTTGAAGGCGACCGGCCTGTCCGGAACATCCTCGTGCAGGTGAAGGGTCAGGCGAATACCGTGAACCTGGTCACGGACCACCACCTTGACGTGTCCACCGACGGGAAGAAGTGGTCGCATGGAGTGAGCGCGAGCAGCTTCAAGCACAACGCGAGCGGATGGTCCATGCACTACGACCCTCCGTTGACCGTCGACCTTTCGGGCAAAGCCGAGTTTACAGCGGTAAAGGAGTTCTATGTGCGCCTGCGCATGAATGCGGGAGACTGGAAGGAAATGCACCCGTATCCATCGGGGATGATCTCCAGCATTCGAATTGAGGCCGATTTTCTGCAGAAAGATGAATAGGACAGTATCTCGAAGGCGCCGGGCAATTCGTCCGGTGGAACCCGTCATTCAGGAACGGCGCATCAGAAAGTGCGGGAGGCCTGCGAGATCATGGGGTTTGCTGGCGTCGAGATGCAACCGGGGGCTGACTGAGAAAGGGAGGAGGTGTGGTGGTTCAGGTGTGCCGTGTAAAGGTGCGTTGTTCCAGCAGGTGAAGGTCCTACCCTGTGCCTCCTCTATGAAGCCAGGTCGGTCAAGCTTAAAATCCGTTTGATTGGTTCAATCCTCTATTCGAGATTACGCAGTAATACAGCTTATTCTTCTGCGTCCCCATTAAACTGCTCGACGATACCCATCCCGAAAAACGAGCTTTATTGCCCAGTAGGCGCACCGAGTTATCGTCGTACCAATCAGAACAAACTTCAAACTCTAACAAGGCCAAGACCTCCTTAACCGACTATCAATAACAGAGTTCCTTCATTAGCCTTTTTCTAGGCGGCTTCCTTTTCATATCTCCTCAATTGGAGACGCACTCAAGGCAGCGTGTCTCCCGCCTCTCGATGTTAGGCTTTGGTGGCACATGGAGCCACGCCGTAAAAAGAAAGGCGCGCTCTCACACGATGTCGCCTGCGTTCCAAAGGGTCACGACCTGGGACGGCTAGTCAAAGAGCTGGTTCGGCTCGCCGCAGACGTACTTCAGTCCCAGGAGATGCGGAAGCGGAAGATCCTTTTTTGTCCAGACGGAGACAAGATGGGGGTGAACGCGCATAAGAGGCCACACTGGGCGGTCTCGAACGCTGCGTTTCCTGTCCTGGCGAACTTCTGCGAGTGGGTCAGATCGAGCAGCATGACGGCCTTGGTTGGCCAGAGATCCGATCCAGCGCAATGGCACGAGGATAGGAGTTTGGTTTTTTTGACAACGGGTATTGGTCAGCATTTCGGGTTTGGCGGGGAGTGAAAAATGGGGTCGAGGGAGGAGGAGGAAGAGCTTGGTCGGGGCTGAAGGAGGACAGAGGATGAAATACCCCCGATGAAGACGTCGAGATCGAGAAAAGGGCGAGAATCGAGGCGGAAAAGGATAGAGGGATCTTCAATCCGCTCGGGGGGTGAGCGGCTCAGTCTTCCCAGGTCGGGACCTCGTCCCAGAAGATCGCGTCGCTGGAGGCTCGAACGGCTTGAGCCTGCTGGGGCGAAAGCGAAGCCAGGAAGCTTTCGAGTTTCTGGGGGAAGAGCCGGGGCGGGGGAGCACGTTGGGGCTGCTCCCAACGATCGAGGTGTTGGAGGATCTTTCGAATCACGCGAGGGTCCTCGATGAAGGCCAGAGTCCTCATTGGATGAGCGCATCGAGGACAGATCAGCGGCTGGACTTCGTAGATTCACTGGTGGATGTGAACGTCCGCTTCTCGGGGCGAAAGCGGTCGTTCACTCGACGTTTTCAGCGGCAGAACCTGAATGTCGGCTCTTAGGCGGAAGCTGCCGGTCAGGAGAGTCCGCTCTGACACTGTTTGTACGGTCAGATCTGGGTTGTACCGCCCACGGCGCCGCAGTGATGGGCAACCCCGCCTTCCTTGCTGCATGAGCGAGAAGATTCTCACTTCTCGTGATCACCTTCCCCGTCATCCCAGGGAGATCAGGATCATGCCCTCCTCGTTCTGCATCTCTTCGCCCCGCCAGATGATGGTGTCACCGATTTCCAGGTCGAGGGCATCATCAGCCGGATCCACTCTGCGCCTACCTGAACCTCAGCGAGTACAGATCCGCGTCCTTCATCACGAAGCGCAGCCGGACCGGCTTGCCGACTATCCTGGCGAGAGGCTTATCTGAAGTCGCCTTGGCATGAGTCCGTTCCCACCGCACTGTGTGCTCGATCTCGTCTCCCCAGATCAGCGGGGATTCCTCTAAGGCAAAACCGGGCAGAGGGTTGCCCTGGATGTCCTGGATCTCGACTCGAATGCTCCCAGCCGCAGAGGTCGCGTAGTTGAGGAGAAGATCTTCCCCCTGAAAGGTTATTGGCCTGGCTATGAGTTCGCCTCCGGCGTAACCGGCTCGAACCGATACCAAGCCGTCTGTGCGAAGTACCAGCCGCTGGACGTGGGCGCTGGGATAGTTGTAGTGCCGGCTGATATAGAGAGACATCTCCCCCTTGCCGGTGGGTACCAGACCGGCTGCCATCATGTTGTTCCGATGCATCCAGTCGCGCCGATCCCTGCCGGGCCGGACGAAGGCCTCCAGGAATCTCCGATCCCAGTGCACTCCGTCCCTGCTGCTCATGAACACGGCGTCCGAGACCCCTGGATGGGGGTAGTGGGACTCCAACTGACGCCAGGGTAGGAAGCGTTTCGGGAACGCCAACAGGATCTGGGGAGCCCGGAAATAAGGGGTGGTTGCATTAGTGTAGAGGTGCTCAGCAGGAGCCTCGCCAAAGTCTGCCCAGCGACCGGCAGTCCACTTGAGGAAATCAGAGGAGGTGGCGGTCTTTATGCTCCGAACTCCATGGTGAAAGTCGCGATAGACGGCTAGGTAGCGCCGCTGATAAGCGTCCCAGAAGGCTAGGTTCTGCGAGTCGAAGGCGCCGTCGCTAATCACCGGCTCCTCCCGCATCTTCTGCCACCGGATCCCATCTGCCGATTTGAGAGCGATCAGTGGACCTCCTGCCAATGCCTTATAGCGATCCTGAGGTGGAACTCCAGGACGCAAATCCTTGAAGGGCGCGAAGTTGTGACTGCCCTTTCCAGTCCAGACGATATTGTTGTTCGTGGAGCCGCCGAACTCGAACAGACCCAGTCGAGGCTTCGACCAGGTGATTCCGTCCCGACTCTCGGCGTAGCAGCTGACCTCTGGGTGGTCCGGAACCACCTCCTCACCTGGGTCCAACGACTCACTGTTGACGTATTCGGCACCGGTGCTGCCCCGGTAATACATGCGGTAGCGATCATCGTCCTTGAAAACGGTGACGTAGGCGCTGATGTTGCCCTCCCAGGGCTGATCGAAGTCGAGCACCCTCTCCGCCAGCCGAGGAGAATGAAGCTTCAAGGTCGCTCCCTCGAGAGACTCGATCAGGTAGTCATCCACGAAGAGCTCCAGGCGGGAGCCGATGTCCAGGGGCTCTGTGGTCTCGGCTGGCTTCGCTCTTAGAGCCGCCAGGGAGAGCAACAGACTGAAAACAAGCAGTGCCGTCCTCATCATCCATCCTCCTTGCAGGGGAAACCTATCGGAACCCAGGCTATCTTGGTGGACAGGCAGGATCAAGGGGTTCTGTTGAGTGTGTCCTTGCAGGCCAGGCGGAAGCAGACCTTCTCCAACTGGAGCATGACCAGGGGAACCAAGGAGAGGTGGTTGGCTGTGCGCTCCAGGATGTACTCCTCGAAGCGCTCTCGGCCGAATTCGCGGACCCTGGGGTGAACCTACTCTAGGCTGTAGACAGGCATTCGTTCTGATCGTCTACTCCTTCTCCCCCTTCCAGAGCTTCTTTGATCCGTCTGACCTTGGTCCCGAATGATGGATCTCAGCATGGGCAGAAATAGGGTCCAGGATGTCGCTCAGCAGTTCCTTCTGCTGGACAGTGTCCAGGCCCCATCGTGAGCCAAGTTGTGGGAGGGACGGCAGGTGTTACACTGAACTGGAACGTGCAGATTCAAGTGAGCCTTTGGGGAATGAGCCAAGAATGGAGGCCTCATCATGCCTATTTATCGGTGTCGGTGGCCAAACGGAGATTTCTCCTTTGTCTCGGCGGCTGATAGAGAAGTAGCTGTCGAAGCTCTGGATGAGGTAGACAACGCAGAAGGCTGTCCTCTCTCCGTCGTTAGAGATTTCATGGCGCACTTTCGGCTGGCTGAAGATGGGACGTTTGAGTTTGAGGGCTTTGGAGAGGCAACCGAGGAAGCTCTGTGGCAAGCCTACCCCGTGCTGGATCAGACGGTGAATCAGATTCTTAAGGATGATCCCAGCTTTGAGCTGCACGGTAGCAGCACACCGGAGCAGGAGCAAAGGATCAGGGATGCCGTCAAGAAGGAGCAAGAAAGGGTGAAGCCTAGAAGGGTCGAACAGCCACAGACTCAGCTGGGCCAAGACATAAAGAGAGCCATGGATGCACCCACCAGTATGATCGACCGGGAGATTAGGAAGAAGAGTGCTGAGAGACTCAAGAATTTCAAAGGCGAGGGCAAGCCAAATTGAGCACTTCTGTGCGAGAATCCGTGTGAGAAAACCTGTGTAAAATCTGCCAAAATATCGGAAATTGGCTAAAATCTGATAAAGCTAACCGACTCTCTTTCCACAACTTACTGAAAATGAGGAGGTTGTGAAACCATCAGTCTCGATTCGATGAGTAAAGTGCTGCAGAAGAATGCCAGTGTTGACGACCTGACCATCGACAGGAAAGCCCCGAGTTGCTGACCACAGCTCTCTTGCAGAAGGTACGATTCAGCCAAACAGTGAGCCCTGCTGCTTGGGATAGACAAGCCTTCCATCCTCCATCCTTACAAACTGGTTTAGGTGGTGCTCTTTCAGGCCCTCTGGCACGATGTGCCGGACGGGGATCTTCCTCAAAACCACGAGCGAATCCGCGATTAATTGACGATGGCATTTCTGAGGTATGGCCTCCGCACACATGATTGTCGTCCTCGCTTCAGAGGCGATCTCTATGAGGGCATTGAGCCCCTTGTGGAACTCTTCCGTCAGCATGTGGTCGGCATAGGCCCGAAAACCAGGGCTCTTCCATGCCTGATTCGGTGAGTCCTTCAGATCTGACTTGCGATAGCCTCCCAAGGCCCTGAGGTGGTAGTAAGAAATGTCTATCTCCAGCAGGGCACTGGTGAGTTTGTCCCGGCTGAAGTGCGGGAATTTCCGGGAGGTGGGGAAGGATCGAACATCTACCAGCCGCTCAATGCCATGCTTCTGGAGCAGTTGAGCGAAGTCCCCGGAGCTGCGGGAGGAGTGACCGATGGTGAAGATCTGCACTCCGGGATTATAGAAGGGGTCGCAGGCTTAGAACCAATTTCTGGGCGAGAGCGGAGTTCTTACACCCTCGATTAGAGTTTAAGTTGAAGTGGAGGACCAGATTCCTCATCGGAATACTGTCTCCCAAATGTCTCCCACTGCGTTTCCTAATCTTTCCTAATGATTCGGCTTTTCGATTGGCGAAAAACCCGATTAACTGGTTGTTTTTCCTAACGTTTCCTAACGATTCGGCGCTTTTCCAGAACGGACTTCGAATCCGTAGGTCGGGAGTTCGAATCTCTTCGGGCGCGCCATTTTTTTCAATGACTTACGGTAACTTACGGTTAGGAATACTTAGCGATAGTATTGGTAGTGCTATGATGGTGCTATGTTTGCCTTACCTGAAGCTGATAAGAGAGGTCATGATCAAAGAGGAGATTCTGAGGCAGCAGTGCCGGGCGGTTTCGCCTAACGCTGTAGATGTGCAGCTCGACTATGAATTGCGGACTGGAAGACGAGAGCGCCGAAACCAGCGGAGTGGAGAGTTTCGCGTGGGGTGACCTGGCGGAAAGACTGGAGAAAGTCGAAGCGTTCTTCCCAATCTTTGGCGAAAAGGTAGGCAGGCGGAAGACTGTTCTCTCCGTCAGCGGAGCCGGGTTTTTTGTGTCGGAACACGGCGACTTCCTAACTGCGGCGCATACACTCATCGATCACCCTGAGGTCACGCCCTTCTACCTACCGGCACCGCGATTGAGAGTGCCGAAGTCCAAGCTCGCTAGGGACGGCCTTTCAAAATCTCTAATCGTCAAGGGAGTTGACAAGGAACGAGACCTTTTGTGCGGACGAGTCCGCGGCTTCGGTCGATCCGATCCGATACCGCTGGCGGACTCAGAGCCCGAGATCGGCTCTCCGGCAATGGTTGTTGGATTCCCACACGGCCAGTTGTTGAGCGACACTGGGAACGCCGTGGACATTCGTCGGGCTTCAGAATACAAAGCGATCGTCTCGGCGGTTGCCTGTGTGGGCGAAGAGCGACCCTTCATCACGGTAGGCAACACTGTGGCCTTGATCTCAGGCTTTGCGTTTAGGTTCGCGGCTCCGCCGGGAATGAGTGGCGGACCGGTGATCAACGAGGCCGGCGCGTTGCTAGGGATGGTGCTTCAAACCCAGGATGAGAAATACACTATTTGCGTCGGACTGCGCCCTCTCACGGGGTTCCTGGAGCGTCAGCTGGAGGGCTAAGACGTTGGCATGTTACGAGAAAATTTCCTCCGGGCCAAGATACGTCACATCACATCAGTCGACCTTTGGGTTATGAGCCCAACCGGATAGTGGCTCGTCTTTTCTGCTCAACGACTTACGTCCTTCTTGTTACCTGGTGTTACCTGTTGTTCGGGCGATTCTGTGGTAGAAAACCAGCCTAGGATGTGTCACCTTTGCGCCACGCAGACGCCTCTAGAGAAGCCGCGAGAAAGAGGTGTCCGATTCGTGGTCTGCAAAGACTCGAACCGGCGTGGTTCTACCTGGTGTTTTCACGGCTCGCTCATCCCTCTCAGCAATGCCTGCAGGTTAGCGTCTCGGTCTTCCGGATCCCACTCTACCCGCTGGTACTGACCCAGCTGGCCCCACTTTTCCAGAGCTGCCCCCGGCATCGCCACCGGTATGACACTCAGTTCATGTTGGGAACGCTTCACTGCCCGCTGCACCTCGTCTTGTACAAAGCCCGACTCGGCCGAGGCATCGCTGCACAGCACGACGAAGTAGCGGGCACCGTCGATCGCCTCGAAGATCTTCTCGTCCCACACCTGGCCGGCGCGGAGCGCGCCACCATCGCGGAACACGCTCTTGCCGTTGCGCTGCAGCTCCTGCTCCAGCCAGATCGCCTCCCCTGCGTCTGCCTCGTGGCTGTAGCTGAGGAAGATACTCCACTTCCGAGGTAGGGCGTCGGCAAACGCGCTGATCCTCTCGATGCCCTCGGCGCCGAGCTCCTGCTTCATGGCAAGCCGATAACCGATCTTCCGTCGAGACTGGATCGGCACGGCGTTGCGGAACCGAAGTGCCATCAACACGGTCTCGACGTCGTTGGAGCCGTAGCTGATCGATGCGTCTGGGTCGCCCGCCACTCCAAACTGTCCCCAACGCGTGTCGCGCTCGACGGCGTGGCACCCCACCATCTTGTATGCCAGTCGGTACAGCCGAGGCTGACCTTTGCTCCTCGGTTCTGAGATCACTACCCAGATCGTCCCGCCCGCTTCAGCAATGTTCCACAGGCGCCTGTTCCTGGCAAAACAGGCCGGCGTGCCTCGGAACTCGAGCGGCCGCGCGAGCAGCCCGGGATTGGACGCCCAAGCGAGCAGCGTACACACGTGCGGTCCAGCGCCCGATGCAGCCTCAGCCATCAGGCACGTCCTCGGGGAACTCGAGGCTCCGGCCTGGCAGCGTGCTGCGGGACTATCGGCCGGCACGCCTCGGTTGTTCTGGAGCACAGTAAAGAGAGCAGCGAATCAATCACATTGCGCATCGTCTCGGAGGTTACCAGCGAGCATGCCGAGCATCAATGTTTTCAGGGGCTACGGAGAATGTGATTGGTCAGGTTATTCTCTATGTGCCAAGTCGAGCGTGAGACGATCGGGTTGCTTTATAAGCGTTTCGGGGCTCACACGTTTACTACCCAGGAAAGCAGAGCACGTCTTGGCCGTGTACCGAGAAGATTCGGCCTCGGAATCTACGGAAGCAAGTTGATAGGTACCTCTCACGAAAGACCGGAGGTCCCAATGGTCTGGAGTTCTGTTTTCTAGCCATCAAAATTTGGTAGCGGGGTCAACGATTCGGAACCTGCGACCTTTGGGTCCTGAGCTCAAGGCCCCACCCGAAAGGCCAGCAACTTAGCGGCACGCACGGTCACATTGGGGAACCCTAAGTAGCGGTTGGGAAGCCAGGGGAATTCTTATTGGACCCATAACGGACCAAATTCACTGGCCCGTTTACCCTTGGTTTGGCTGGTTCCGATGCACCAGATCCTAAATCTGGCAGTGGCAGAAGCCGAATCGTTAGGAATCGTTAGGAAAAACAACACGATAGCATCGAGGAAGTTAAATCCCAACCATCCGGCCGTGCACTGCGCTTCATTTCCTGTGATCCTTGGTTCGGGTATTTCACAGTATATTTTTGAGAATCCCAATTCCTCCCTCCCGGTAATGATGGGATCCGTCAGATTTTCCCAAAGCACGCTGAGAAAGGGACCGCGGACATTGTCTTGGCTGCCTCTAAAAGTCGCGGGAAAGTCGACTCCGAGAACATTGTAGCCCCGTCCCGCGAGCCATTCGATCTCCTTCATATAGCTGGCCGAGACAGTGACGATCGGTTGTTCACCGAGTTCAAAGCAGTCCGGTAACAATCGCTCGAGTTGCTCCGGATTGCTCAGAAAAGAGACGGAAAGGGAGAGAGTTTTGGGATTGTCGATGCATTCAAACTTGCGACCTTCCGGATGTTGACGTGGTCCCATGATCGGCCCGAAATGGGTCGGCATTCGATACATCTTTCCGGCGACGAAGGAATAGGCCATGAAAATCCTCCAGTTAACCGTCCCTCAGATTCTCAACCATCGATAAAGGACTGCCTGCTAACACGCCCGCGTCAACCGGGAGAACAACCCCGGAAACCCATCGCGCCTCGTCGCTGGCCAGATAGACAGCCGCCCAGGCGACATCCCAGGCGGTTCCTTCGGTGCCCAGAGGCGCAATCAGTCGACGGTGCTCTCTCTCCTCTTCAGAGAGACTGTTGACGAAGGTCGTATGGATATGACCGGGCGCGATGCAGTTAACCCTAACGTTCTCACGGCCGTGGTGAACGGCGGTGTGACGCGTGAGCGCGATAATACCACCCTTAGCGGCTCCGTAGGGTACGTTAGGACGGAATCCGGCCCGCATGCCGTCGATGGACGAAACGTTAATGATCGACCCGCCCCCGGATTCGGCCATTCGGGGGATCGCGTACTTGCACATAAAAGCCATGCCCTTCAAACCGGTCGCCATCTGACGGTCCCAGATTTCCTCCTCAATCTCAGTGACTTTGCCCGACCCAAAGGTTCCCACGTTGTTGAACAAGATGTCCAATACGCCGAAACGTCCCATCGCCGCCTCCACCGCAGCGCTGCATTGGGAGGGCCGAGAAACGTCGGTCTCCACAACTTCTGCCTCGCCTCCTTCGTCTACAATCTTGATACGGGTTCTTTCTGCATTTTCACGATCAATGTCGGCCAACACCACTTTCGCTCCCTCTCGGGCAAAGAGCATCGCCGTCGCGCTGCCGGTTCCGTAAAGATCGCTTTCCTCAACCTCCCGTGTGCCCGCACCTGTGACTATGGCAACCTTGTCCTGAAGGCGGTTCATTACACAATCCCCATTCAGACTCTTAGGAAGCTAACGTCGATCGGCGGCAAGTTCCTAAACTGGTGGTCGCGCCTACACACAGTGGCTTCGTGCTCATAGGTCAAAGCCTTAATCCAGCTCTCTAGGCTTCTATGGTTCGCTTTCCGAATGGGGCCAGGGCCAAGCTGAAACTCCATCGAGTAGTGCCCATCCTACAACGGACTGTCTGCTACTGACGTGCGTGGCTTGAGACAAACTCTAGTTTCGTCCTCGAATGCGGCCAACAGCGCTAGGGACGGAATTAAGGGGCTCCCTCGTTGCGCCACCAACGGAACTCGTTCGCTCCCAGGGACACAGCAGCTATGTCCAATAGGCCGTTGCCGTCCAGATCGGCCAGGATGCACATGATGGCGTCCGGCCAGGAGGTCTTCAGAACATGTTGAGCCCAGACCGTTCTGGGATCGCCTGAGTTTTCCAACCAGACCACCTGCCCTGGATCTCCGGCGCCGGTGGCTGCTACATCCACATCTCCGTCCCCGTCCAGGTCCCCGGCTACCGCCTCGAAGGCATTGGGGAGTGGTCCAAAGATCAGGTGCCGGGACCAGGGTCCGTCGGCCGGCGTCCCATCGTTCTCGTACCAGACTACCTGATGGCCCTCGGCGGAATCCGTATTTCTTTCGCTGCCCAGGGCCAGGACCAGATCTGGATCGCCGTCCCGGTCCATGTCTACCGGATTCCCGTGCATGGGACGGAAAGCCGTGTCGATGACGTGGCGTATCCAGCCTCTTGCTTTGGGGTCGCCGCTGTTTTCATACCAGAGCACGAGTCCGGCGCTAGCTCCGGTTCCCATTAGATCTGCGTCCCCATCTCCGTCTACATCGGCAACTCGAATGCATCGGGTCTCGGCGACGCCGTCGTCTATCACGTGCTTGGCCCATTCCCGGCCTTCCTCATAGCGGAGTTGCGTGGGAGGCCCCAGGTCTAGAATCCCCGGATTCTCGAACCAGGCAAACTGGTTCCCCATTCTCCAGGAAGAGGCGGCCACGTCCAGGTCCCCGTCCGCATCGAGATCTGAAAGGTCCACGTTGTAGGCGCCGGCCAGACGGGTCGTGACCACATGTCGCTTCCACAGGTCTCTGATGCCCTCGGACCCAGGATTCTGGAACCAGAGGAGATGGCCGTAGAGGTTCTTCACGATGACAACATCCGGGCGAGTATCGTTGTTGACGTCACCCACCATATGCCTTTCAAGTCGCTCGGGGTCGTCCTTCTGGATGAAGTGGCGCTCGAAGTTTCCCGAGCCGTCGTTCTCAAACCAGTAGAGCTTGTTGTGAGGCCGATAGTCAGCGCTGGTCAGGTCGAGGTCGCCGTCCCCGTCCAGGTCGGCAGCCCAGATGCCGTAGGGGTAGGCATAGTTGTCCATGATGAGCTGTTCCGAGAAGCGGACCGGACCCGATGCTCTCGAAGGAACTTCAGGAGTCCCTCCCTTCTGGGTATCGCCGCTGGTACAACCCAACTGGCCGATAGGCAGTGTCAGCAGGACCCAGGTAGCGACCAGGATTCGCAGCATCAGTTTCTGAGCCTCGTCAGCTGTCTCGTCATGGCTCCTCCATCCCGGTTTCGAAGCTTGGTCTATGCTCACCAACAGCATAGCCATCAGGATTGGCAATACCAAGAACCAGTCGCAGAATTGCAGGCTACCTCGGAAATACACCCAGATGCTGGCTCAGGCCGGGACCGTATATAATCGCAGAGGCTCCTATGCACTCAAGTCAGAAGCTCCAGCCCCTCCTCCGAGCCGAGACCCTCGGTCAGAGCCTTCATTTGATGATCTTGTTCAACCTGGCGTTGGCTCAACCTCTCTACGATTTGACCTCAAGACAGGCCGAGTTCTACGTTGCCCACGAAACGCCGCCGGCCTGGCTGGTGCTTGGAGCTCTGTTGTTGTCGATTTGCCTCCCGGGCCTCCTCTCCCTGGTTCCCCCCTTGTTCGGGCTCTTTAGCCCCAAACTGGAGAAAAGTTCACGCTTCGCTCTCGTAGTTCTACTCAGTGCCCTGTTCATCCTCCCTGTCGTGAATCGGAGTGCGGACCTGTCAATAGCCCTCTTCATCGCCGCCGGTGTCCTCTTTGGCATGATCGTTGGTTTGGCCTACTCACGAAGTCGGATCTTCAGGATGTTTTTGACCTGTCTTTCACCAGGAATCGTGGTGTTTCCCTTTTTCTTTCTCTTCTTTTCCCCTGTGAGCCAGTTGGTCTTCAGCGGCGAAGAAGAGATTCCGGGCGTCGAGATTGCCAGGTCGAGGGCCCCGGTGTTTGTCATCGTCTTTGACGAGTTCTCGACGGTCTCCCTTCTCAAGCGGGACCTTCAGATCGATGAACGTCTTTATCCGAACTTTGCGCGGCTCGCCGCCGGGTCGCACTGGTTTCGAAACGCAACGACGGTGAGCCTGGAGACAGCCAAGGCCGTGTCCTCAATCGTGACAGGAACCTTTCCCAAGCCCGACACGCTCCCAACCGCATCCAACCATCCGGTCAACCTCTTTTCAAGTTCTCTTTCTCCTGGGATAGTCGGCACCTGATCTTACAGACAGCGTCCGATTTGATCGAAATCGAACGGCGGCTTTCGCCTAGAAGCCGCCATCCAGATTTCCCTGCGGAAACGCAGAATGAACGACCGCGAACGGCTCCAGGCTGTCATTCAGGGAAACGAGAACCATTAAGCCTTGATTGTCGCGGGAAGGCACCCTCGAATCCTACTGTTTTCGAAATTGGAAAGAGTAGAGGTCCGCGTCCTTGAGTTGAAATCGAATTCGTAGTGGCTTTCCGGCCCAACCACTAACGTCGGGCCCCTGCCTCCACGAAACGGTCCTGTCGATTTCGTCTCCGATGATCTCCATGCACTCGCTCAAGGCAAAACCGGGAATCGGCTCGCCGTCAGGGGTTTGTAGCTCAACCCGCAGGCTGCCCGCAGCAGAAGTTGATAGGTTGAGCACAAGTCGGTCGCCTTCATAGGTCAACGGTTTAGTAATCAATTCTCCACCGGAATATGGGGCATGCAAAGAAGCAAAACCGTCCAACCTCAGCGTGAGCTGTTCCAGATAGGCTGTCTCTTGAGCATAGTGGCGATTCACATAGATTGACATCTGGTCGTCACTGGCCGGTACGACTCCCAACGCCGCATAGTTGGATCGGGAAGTCCAATGACGAAGACCTTGGCCGGGACGAATGAAGGCCTCCATGAACACGCGGTCATATTGGTTGCCTCCCCGTGTGGTCATGAATCCAACATCAGAAACATCGTTCTTGCTCCAGGTGTTGACACCGTCTCTCCAGCTGACCTTCTCCAATCCAATCTGGGCTACCTGTTTATCGGTGAGTACCCTTTTCCCCGGAAAGTAACGCGCGGGAAGGGCGATATAGATATGGGGCGCCCGGAAGTAGGGCTGCGTCTGGTTCGTGTACAAATGCTGTGAGGGAGTCGGGGTCCCTGTATCGGAATACCTCATGAGAACCGCCGGCGTCCACTCCACGAAATCAGAAGAAGTCGTCCGAGCTACCGCCCGACGACCGCCGTGAGAATGCCGAAAGTAAGACACATAGCAATTCTCCGAAACTGACCAAAACACGCAGGTCATCGAATCGTGAGCATTCTTAAGATCGCTGGTATAGAGTGGCTCCTGCTTCAATCTGCGAAAGCGTTTGCCATCTTGAGAAACGTAGCAAACCAATGCCCGCCCCAACTGAGTTGAAACCACCAACTTGATCCGTTCATGGGCGGGGATACCAGGACGTCTGTCAAGGAAGACGGCTGCATTGCCACCCATGGTCTCCGAGGAATCAGGTGTGAATAGCGCGTTGTTAGCTGTGGATCCGTTAATCTCCAGCAATCCCAGAGACGGCCGGACCCAGCGTTTCCCATCCCTGCTTTCCGCGTAGCAGACATAATTGCGCTCTGCGCTAGGACTGTAGCCGCGATAGTACATCCGGTAGGTTTCACGATCCTTGAACACAGAAAAGTACGCGTTCTCCGCCCCTTCCCAGGGCTGATCGAATCGAAAGGCTATTCCCGCGGAAACGGGTGGATGCAAGCGGAGTTGTCCCCCATCGATCCGATCGATGAGAAATCTATCTACAAACAGTTCCCGCCGCGAACCGATCGGTATGACATCACCTCCTAGACTCTCGCCTACGGCAGAACCGGCCCAAAGAATCAAAATGAGCCAGGATAGATCCAGCCAGGATTCCTTTCTGTTGGATTGGTGAATGAGGCCTTTGAACATGAGTCGAACCTACCCTGTCGACTCGTCGGCGTCTAGTCCGTCGTCTTCATTCTGGAGCACCCGTTCTTCCCCAGGTCGATGATTAGCGTTTCGTACCTCCTCGGGGCCAGGTGTTCCCACTCGAGGTCACCCGGGAGCTTCTCGAGCGGGAGCACCGCCAGGGATTGGAATCGGGACGCACGGTCCCCGCCTGCCATCTGGGACAGCCTCCAACCACATCCCGTCCCCGAAATGTGGCCAACGTGGCCACGAGGGGGATTAGCACCACCCATCTCCGTCGTGGATAAATGCAGGCGTTGTTGTACTGAACATCTGCTTCTAGGCGTTTCGCGCCACTCATGAGCGATGCGGCCGGAATGCGTGCTTTCGCCTAGAAGCGGCCAGTCACGTTTCCTGCGCGACGAGTTTGGCTCCCCAATCTTGACGTTTTACAAACCGTTTCAGTCTCGATGCCAAGGTAGTCACGCTGCAAGCCCAGATTCCGAGATTGCATCGCGCTTCAGTCAGGAACACCGAGGTGTAATAGCTCAGATCTGACCGCCAAATCGGTGTCAGAATAGATCACCGCTGACCGGCTGCTTTCGCCTACAAGCTGCCGGTCAGATCTTCCCTGAAAACGTCGAACGAACGACCGCTTTCGCCCCGAGAAGCGGACGTTCAAGCTTCCCCGCGGGATCGGGGTATGAGCGGGAAAATCGTCACGAAACCGCTCCCCTGTCAGTGCGACACCGAGAAGCCAGAATGATGGCTCCAACAGCCACGTTGATGAGATCGTCGGCCCACTCGGTGGAGGGTCGATAGTATCCTTACTGCGCCAGCCTGTTTTCTTTTCCAGGTCAGATACATCCCGCTTCGGCTTCTCGTAGAATCCTGAGCCACGAAGAGGAAACAGGGCTCTGTGACGTCACTCAAAAGGGGTTTGACCTTAGACGAGGCTATCTCGCCGCCATACCCTGGATAAACGAGTCAAAGAACGCTCTTTTCGTACCCTATTGGGTGTAATCACTTCAGTTCTGGCTTAACCTTAAACCAGCCTCTTTCGCCGCAATACCCCAGGGATAGACTGATCGGAGTACACTCTTTCTGCCCCCTATTCGGCGGCTATTTAGACCTCCGTTTGCTAGCTCTAAAGCCCTTATTTTTTCAATCACTTCAGTTCTAGAGTGGAGAGAGGTTGTTTCGCCCATTATTCGACTTGGGCTCGGTACGCACCTGTTGACCGGTTTCATCCGCCACGGTCAGTCCTCTCGATGTGGGTCGCGCAACTGCGAAGGGACACGACTGCGAAATCGTTGTCGCTCAGGTAGCGCACGTACGATTCGAACCGTTCAGGCTCGGTGTGAACCCAGGGATGGTCCAGGTCGGGGACGCCGTGAAACGTCAGGACGGTCGCCCGACCATCACGCGCCTGGTCGAGTGACCACTTGAAATCGGCTTCGCTCCAGTGGGGAGCCGAGGCTCCGGTAGTGGGTACAAGAAGAGGATCGTGGTATACCGGATCGTAGGAAGGCCCTCGGCCTCCTTCATTGTCGTAGTCGAATTCGGGGGACGTACCCCTGCGTGCGAACGTGAAGCCTCGATCGCGAAGGGTCTCGACCGCTTCGGGAGTGTTCGTGTAACCTGGATAACAGAAGGTGTCTGGGTGGGTGATTCCGTGCTCCTCGCACCTCGCATCGATGTGGTCGACGTCAGCCCGCAGTTCTTCTCCCGACTGTTTGGCTACACTCGTGTGGGCGCGTGTATGGTTTCCGATTTCGAAGCCCATCGCATCGAGTTCGACGACTTCGTCCCAGGACATGTAACGTGACTTGTCCGTCAGAAAATTCAAGCCTTCGGTGATGTAGAACGTCGCTCCGAATCCCAGGTCCTTCAGGAGTGGCGCGGCGAAGGTGAACTGGGATTTGACGCCATCGTCAAAAGTGAGGATGACGGTTCCGTCGGGGAAGGACATTTAAGATAGAAAATTGAGCATAGGACATTGAAAGCAGGTCGTACTACAGGTCCGATGGCATTTCCTTCAGGCCCGCGGTGACGGTTTGGACAAATTGGTCGGCTTGTGCCTCGGTCAAGGGCACGGGCACGCATCCGCCCTGACGGCTGACGATGCCATTATTGAGGAGATAGAAATAGAGCCAGCGGTGGCGGGCTTTACTATCACCGGCTGCTTCGCGATAGTTGGTGGGCGGATTTCCCAAAAAGTAGGTGCGGAATAATGACCCGACATTGACGACGCAGCCTTCCACGTCCGATTCTGCAAAGGCCTGCCTCAGACCGTCAGCAATCCGGCCGGTCAGGTTTTCGATGTGGTTGTAGGCCTCGGGTGTCATACCCTGTAGCGTCGCCAGGCCGGCGGCCGCGACGAGCGGGTTTCCGTTGTAGGTTCCCGACTGGGGGATTGCCGGGGTTCCGGTCGTCGGGTCGTAGAGAGACATGATGTCGGACCTGCCACCGAACAGACCGCCCGGAGTGCCCCCCGCGACCACTTTGGCGAGACAGGTCAGGTCAGGTGCGATGCCGTAGACGCCCTGGGTGCCGGAGGAACCGGCGCGGAAGCTGACGATCTCGTCGAAAACGAGAACGATGTCCAGTTCGGATGCGATGCGGCGCAGCGCGTCGAGGAAGGTCTGGTCGGGCAGGGCCAGGCCAGCCGCAGTGGAGAGCGGGTCGACGATGATGGCCGCAATCTGATCGCCATTGGCCCGGATCAGCGCCTCTGCCGCCTCCGCATCGTTGAACGGGAGAACGAGAACACTCTCCGCCGTTCCGGGTGCGAGTCCCCTGGACGAAAGTACGGGGTTGGGCTGGTCGGCAGGCCCCAGCTCGTCGGTGACGGGTGGCATATAGCTTACGAGCGCCGGATCTTCAATGCCGTGGTAAGCGCCCTCGAACTTTGCAATCAGGGGTCTTCCTGTGTAGGCCCGGGCGACGCGAAGTGCGTTGAGTACGGCCTCCGTGCCGGAGCTGCAATACCGGACCTTCTCGAGCGAAGGGAGCCGCTCTCGCACCAGTTCGGCGAGCTCGATTTCGATGGGAGTCGGGCCGAAGAATGCGGTGCCCACAGCCGCCCTGCTCTGGAGTGCGCTGACGACGTCGGGGTGGGCGTGGCCGAGGATGAGAGCGGTGGCGTTGCAGACCAAGTCGAGTCGTTTGTTGCCGTCCACATCGGTGACGTGAACGCCAGCTCCCTGCTCGGTGTAAATGGGGAATGGATCGACGTGAACGCCCGTGCGCGTGTTGCCGCCGGGGAGGGATTCGTGGGCGCGCCGCCAGAGCTGGTAAGAACCGCCGTTCTGGTCGCGGTAATCGGACAGCAGTTGTTCGAGTGTGATTGACATGGTCTTCCTCCTGCGGCCCAACCTAAGGAGAGTTCTTGTCGAGCGAAAGGGTCATAAAAGCCGTAGAGCGCAGTCCACGCGCCCTTGGCAACGGGGTCAATATAGTCGAGGCAAGGCGGTTGGCAAAATGATGCGGCTCGATCGCATCGGTCAGTCGCGCGGGGCGAAGGGGGTTGCCCTTCTGATCGTTTTCCTGACTCACGCGACCTATATCTTCAACGGCTTCACCTGGTTGGACCACGGTGATATCCTGACAGGTAGAGCGCTGCCCATGCCGGGGCATCTGTTGGAAGCGATGGTCGCTCGATACGGCGAGACCTCTTTCTATCGGCCCGTTGTGACGCTGACCCTTTGGCTGGATTCAGTGGTCTACGGCGAGCGTTCGTGGGGGTTCCACCTCACGAACGTCCTGTTGCATGTTGGGGTCTGTGCGTCATTCATATGGGCGATGCAGAGGGTGGTCGTTCTGCCAACCTGGGCGATTCTGTGTGGTATGGTTGTAGCAGGGGTCCATCCGCTTTCATGGCTGTCTGTGGGCGCCATTTCTTATCGGCCGGATCTGCTGGCGGTTCTCTGTTCCCTCCTGGCACTCGGTTGCTACGCGGAATATCGCCTGTCCAGCGGGGCCTCGGCGAAGCTCTTCGGAGTTGCGGCGTTTGCTGCGCTGTCGCTTCTATCGAAAGAGACTGCGCTATTCTGGGTGCCCGCGCTTTTTCTGGTTTGGGAATACTCGACCCGAAAGGGAACGAGGTCTTCGCGTGATGTAGCGCTGGTCTGGGGTACAGTCCTGGTCGTCGCTGCCGCTTACGTGGCTCTTCGGTTGGTGGCGGTGCCTGAAGGGTGGTCGCGAACCTCGGTGCCTCTTCATTCTGCCGAGGAGGTCGGGACGCGGCTTGCGGCGGTGGCGCGTCAGCTTCAGTACGTTTTTGATCCTCGTTTGCCCGAGTTGAGCGACGCCGTGCCGATTGTGGGCCTCGGGTGGGAGGCAGGGATAGGTGCTGTCGCTCTGGCATCCATGGTCGCAGCTTCTCTGCGATGGCGTGGAACCCAGGTCGGATGGGTGTTGGGATTCTGTCTTGTCGCTCTGGCCCCGAGCCTCAACCTGGTGCCCTTGCCCCGGTTCACGTCGCCCCACTATGGTTATCTGTTGAGTTTCGGGATGGGAATGTCCATCGCCCTGGCGGTCGGATGGATGCGGGGCCGCTCCGTTTTCGCGCGTCGATTGGGATTCGGCGGCTTGGCGCTCTGGACGCTATTGGCGAGCGTGTCGACCTGCCGTGGCGGGTTCCGTTTCAAAGACGATGAGGCCCTTTTCGGGGTGGCCGTCGAGGCGGATCCACGGTTTCTTGAGGGGCACCACTATCTGGGTGAAGCAGCGGCCCGTCGAGGTGATCTGGCCCGTGCGAGCGAGCACTTTGAGGCGGCTCTGAAGTTTCGAGATGACACGATCGCCTACGTCGACTGGGCCTCGGCGGCTACGAGTCTGGCCGGGATACGACTCCAACAGGAACGGTACGATGAAGCGGATCGCCTGCTCGTCAAGATTCGGGAGGGCGTGACCGGGACGAAGGCGAGAAGGATCATTTACAACAGGGCGGTGGTTGCCGAACGGCAGAAGCGTTACGTCGATGTGGTTGACCTGTTGTCGAACGAAAGATGGGATCGGCCGGAGCCGGTGATGTTGCTTGCCAGGTCGCTGTCCGCTTTAGGTAAGATAAACGAGGCGATCGCCCAGCTGGAACGGGCGGTGCCTATGCTTGATGCAAACCGGCGACTTTATGTTGAAGACATGATCCAATCGATGAAAGGGGAAAGATGAAAACAGAACGAGGTTCACGATTTCTCAGACGCGTGACGCTCGCGATGATTGTTGGAGTCCTGGCCTGCGGAGGATCACGGGCAGAAGAGGAGAAAATACTCTGGCGGCAGGACCAGCCCAACGGACTGAAGATCGCCTTTATCGGCGACCAGGGAACCTCGAGTGAGGAAGAGGGCGGGGATAAAGCACCCGAAGTGCTTCAGTTGATCAAGGACGAGGGCGCCGATGTGGTCGTGCATCAGGGAGACTTCGACTACGATCATGACCCTGAAGAGTGGGATGGTCTGATCAGCAAGGTACTTGGGAAGGACTTCCCCTACTTCGGATCGGCCGGTAACCACGACGAGCATATCTGGGAGGGGTACCAGAAAGTGCTCGAAGATCGGGCGCATCGGATCGCCCTGCCCTGGGATGGACAGATGGGGGTGAAGTCGTCGTTGAGATACAGGGGTGTATTCATCCTTCTGCTGGCGCCTGATGTATTCGATACGGGACACGCGGACTACGTTCGCGAACAGCTGGCGGATGACAACTCGATCTGGCGGATTGCGAGCTGGCACAAGAATCAGCGACCCATGCAGGTGGGCGGGAAATCGAGCGAGACGGGATGGGACCTCTACGAAGAGTGCCGGTTGGGTGGGGCGATCGTGGCAACAGGCCACGAGCATTCCTACAGCCGAACACATCTGCTGAGCGATATGGCCCGACACACCGTCGCCAGCCGATCCGACACGCTGCACATCGCACGAGGCAAGACGTTCGCGTTCGTGAACGGGATGGCGGGGAAGAGCATGCGACGGGCTCGCCGTCTGCCGATCGGTGACTGGTGGGCGAAGTACTACACGACGGACAACGGGGCGAACTTCGGCGCTCTATTCGGGACATTCGGAGCTGGTGGCAAGCCGAATGTTGCGGAATTCTACTTTAAGGACATCGATGGTAGAGTGGTCGACCGGTTCACAGTGGTCAGTCACGTGCGTAACGAGCGTGAGGCCTTCGTTGCAGCGGCCGGCGCAGGGGAGGACGACGAGTTGAAGAGATTGCTGGCCAGTGGCGTGTCCGTCGACAGCAGGAACGGATCCGGCCGCACGGGTCTGATGGAGGCCCTGAGAGGCGGCAAAGTCGAGACCGCGCGATTGTTGCTGGATGCAGGGGCGTCGGTCACTGCCGTCGACAACAGCGGCGGAACGGTCCTGACACACGCGGCCACCGGCGGGGATGGTGTCGACTCGATGTGGGTGAACCGCTGGCCCGATCTGATTCGAGAACTAGTCCGAGGAGGTGTGGATGTGAACGCCCGCCGGAATGATGGTCGGTCGGCGTTGATGATCGCCGCCACTGAGGAACATCCGTCTGAGACGATCAAGATCCTGCTGGGCTTGGGTGCCGACACGAGCCTGCGTGATGCAACAGGTCGAACGCCCCTGCTGGCTGCGGCTGCCGAAGGGAACCGACCGGATCTGATCGCCCTGGCAGGCAAGTCAAACGTCAACGCAGCTGACCTGGAAGGTAATTCAGCGCTGATGCTGGCCGCCTACAAGGCTGAGGTAGAGGAGGCGGTAAAGGTTTTGATCGCGGCGGGTGCCGACGTCAACGCAGCGAACCACGAGGGGCGGACGGTACTGATGTGTGCGGCTGATGGTGGATCGCCCGAGGTGGTGGGCCAGGTGCTGAAGGCTGGCGCGAAGGTGAATGCGCGTGACCACAGGGGTCGAACGGCCCTGATGTGGGCGGCTCACGGGCGGTCAGCACCTACGGACAATAGTCAGCGAGCTATCATTCAGGCCCTGGTGAAGGCGGGAGCCGATAAATCGGCCAGAGACAACGCCGGGGGGACGGCGGTTACGTGGGCAGGCTACGACGGGAACACGAAGATCGTCGATCTGTTGAAGTGATTGGGGTATCTGGCGGTGGCAAGGACTGACGGGCGTTGGGCCCCTTACCGTTAAGGGCGGTCAGGATTGCCAGTCGTAGCCCTGCCGTTTGAGGAAGACGTCGAGATCTGCGCGCTGGTGAAAGCGTCCGACCCGGCCCGACATGACGTGCGTCCATCTCGGGTCGCGATCGTGCATGCCCTTGGTTTGGGCCGATTTCCGGGCTACGATAGATAATCAGTGATACTTAGGATCCCACTCGGGGATGGGTGAACGCCTCGTCTTAGGCGAAGACGTTGGGTCCGGAACGCTGAGCCAAGCTGGTCCAAATCTCAACACTTTACGTCGTGGGAAAATATAGGCAGCTCATTCGAGGCGAGGTAGGTGACCGCTATCGCTGGTTCGAGCTTCCCGGCTTTGTAGATGCCACACTCCATATCGTTGAAAAGTAATGAGATGGTCAGCCGCCTTCGGTTGTCAGAAACAAGGAATTGGGTCCAGGTGTAGGACTATAGTCTGGTTGGCTGAAACGAGGGAATCGCTTAGTAGTTGGGTTCGCCCCTGGGTTACCGCGAGTGTTGGGAACTCTTTCTGCTTGAATCTGAAAGGCTTCAGAAGATACCGTCTCAAGTACATTAGGGTGTTCGCGGTCCAACGGGGGACATTCACCGCTCTCTCCCAAGGCCCAACTTCCGCCTCAACTTCTTGATCGCCGTCTTTTCCCTGCTGTACAAGGTTGGCACCGGAATTCCCAATTCACGAGCTGCATGTGCACGTTTCTTGTCAGTCAAATACAATCCAATGGCCTGGCGCTCCTCAAAGCTGAGAGACTCGATCGCCGGAACGACCTCGGAAACATAGAACTCCTGGCGTTCCTCTTCCTCGTAGACATGATAGGGCGTCCGCCGATCTGACCACCACTCCGAAAACTCGTATGTCCGTCGTTGCCGCCTCAGATAGTCGATGGCGATATTGGTGGCTGATCGCATAAGGTATCTGTCTGCGTAGTGCCTCTCCAGCCGCCGGGGGAAATCTGGATGACCGGTTCTAGGTGTTACCAGTCCTTCGTTCAGACGTTTCCAGGCAAGATCTGAGTGTCCGGTTCTAGGCGGAACCGGTCGGTCAGGGGCGATTTACTCTGACGCCGTTCTTGCAGTCAGATCTGGGTTGATACAGCAACTGGCCCCGCACCTATAAGCAGGCCCTCCTCCTTGCTGCATCGGCTAGAAGGTTCTCACTTTTCCTGACCACCTTCCCTCGCATCCCTAGGAAGATCAGGATCATGCCCTCCTCATTCTGCATCCCTTCGCCTCGCGAGATGATCGTGTCGCCGATTTCCAGGTCGAGGGGTTCCTTCCAAAGGGCCATCCTACTGATAACGATCGAGACTAAGAATCTGCGAGGTTGATTGCACTTTTATCTCGAAGATCTCCATATACGGCATCCTCTGAGATTGCCCTTCCTGACCCAAGGCTCTAGTATTCGGCAGATAGGCTCCCTTGCAGCTCGGAGGCCCGCGGTGATCGGCCAAACCATCTCGCACTATCGCATCCTGGAGAAACTCGGTGAGGGCGGTATGGGTGAAGTCTATCTGGCCCAGGACACCGGCCCCCTCGATCGCAAGGTCGCTCTCAAATTCCCGTCCCAGGAAATGCAGCAGGACCCGGTTGCCAGGCAACGCTTTCTGCGGGAGGCAAGATCAGCGGCGGCTCTGGATCACCCCTACGTTTGCCACATCCATGAGGTCGGCGAAGACGGGGAGCAGTCCTTCATCTCGATGGAGTACATAGCAGGCCAGTCTTTGAAGGACCGGCTGGCGAAGGGACCGCTAGAGTTGAAGGATGCCCTCCAGAAGGCCACCGAAATAGCCGAGGCGCTGGAGGCAGCCCACAAACAGAACATCGTCCACAGGGATCTGAAGCCCGCCAACATCATGCTCACACCGGAAGGGCATGTGAAGGTCATGGACTTCGGCTTAGCCAAGCGGCTGACTCCGGCAGAGGGACCGGAAAGTCGGGAAAACACCCTGAGCAGCGGCCTGACCGCAACAGGTGCCACGCTGGGCACGCTGCCCTATATGTCTCCGGAGCAGGTCCGAGGCCAGGAGGTTGATTCCCGGTCCGACATCTTCTCCTTCGGCGTGGTGCTCTACGAGATGCTCACGGGCGTCCATCCCTTCAAGAAAGACACCCCTGTGGAGACGGCAAACGCCATTCTTAATGAGGCATCCCCTCTGGTTGGCGAGCATGTCGCGAACGCACCTGTCCTCCTTCAGCACACCGTGAGGAAAATGCTGGTGAAGGAGCCGGATCGTCGCTATCAGCTCGTCCACGATGTGCGGACGGATCTTGGGGACCTCATCGATGCCGTTAATAACCCGTCCGAAGCCCAAGCTGCTGTGGATTCGGAGGCGACCAGGCCAGAGATCGCAGCCCCAGTCTGGTGGCGACGACTATTCCTGTGGGCTGTGATCGGACTTGTGACTGTCGGAGCGGGATGGCTCCTTGGGCTTCTTCTCTGGGATCCCGAGTATGATCCTCAGTCTACCCAGGCCCGTTCCATCCAGTTTCCTGTCATCCTGCCTGAAGGGGATAGGATTCATCCAAACTCACGATTGGCGCTATCACCCGACGGAACGAAGCTCGTCTACACTGCCATCCGAGGCAAGACCCGGCAGCTCTACTTGCGCGATTTGGGTGAACTGGAGGTCAGACCCATCCCCGGCACGGAGGGTGGCTGGGTTCCGTTTTTTTCCCCCGACGGGAAGTGGGTGGGCTTTTTCGGCGATATCGCGGACAGTCCAGGAGAGTTGAAGAAAGTGTCTCTACTGGG
Organism: Acidobacteriota bacterium; assembly: GCA_965218775.1. Lineage (GTDB taxonomy): Bacteria > Acidobacteriota > UBA6911 > RPQK01 > JAJDTT01 > CAUZIZ01. The sequence goes on from CBDCLS010000006.1 coordinate 555,419, forward strand.
TGGAGAACCCCAGCACATCTGCGAAGTGGGTGAGAGTGCCCGTGGCGCTAGTTGGGGCCAGGATGGCACGATTATTTTTGGGAAACGGCCCGGGCTCTGGAGGGTCTCTGAGACCGGAGGAACACCCGGGCAACTGACGGAAGATAATTTGGTTTTTTCTCCCCGCATTCTTCCTGACGGCCGTGCAGTGCTCTTCTTTCTCCTCGACGTGGACAGGATCGACGTGCTCTCTTTCGAAACGCGTGAGCAGGAGATTGTCATCAGTCCTGGCGTTCAACCCCTTTACGTGCCCACCGGCCACCTGATCTATTACTGGAACGGGGATCTACTGGCAGTACCCTTTGACCTGGAAGAGCTCCGTGTCAGCGGACCTGCAACGCCCGTGTTGGAGGAGGTGGGGAAGCGGTGGAACTTCGACATCTCGGCGAACGGGACCCTGGCCTATGTCCCCGGGGAGAGCGGGGAGCCGAATAAGACACTTGTCTGGGTAGATCGCCAAGGCACAAAGTCTCCGGTGTCGGAGGTCCGACGACGATTCGAGACCCCGCGTCTTTCGCCCGATGGAAAGCGTCTAGCCGCTACAGCGGACCAGAATATTTGGATTTATGAAATCGACCGAGACATCTGGACACCCTTGACCGTTGGTGGCGATAGTTATTGCCCCATCTGGACGCCAGACGGCAGCCGGATCACCTTCGTTAGACGGGGGGAATTTAATCTCTTCTGGACGGCGGCAGACGGCACCGGAGAAGTCGAGCCGCTTACGACAGATTTGAGTCAAAACCTCAGGTTTCCCACCTCCTGGTCCCCCGACAGACAAGCATTGGCGTATCAGGAGTCTCATGCGCAAAGGGACTATGACCTTTGGGTGCTCCCCGTTGGAGGCGAGCCCAAACCCTTCCTTGCCACTGAGTTTCGAGAAGTCCAGCCCATGTTCTCACCGAACGGCCACTGGATTGCCTTCACTTCCAATCGCTCAGGGAGGCGGGAGATCTATGTAACACGCTATCCCGGCGGGGGCCGGAAGGAGCAGATATCCAGGGAGGGAGGGCATAACCCCGTATGGGAACGGACAGGGAAAGAGCTTTTCTTTCGAAACGGTGAGAAGATGATGGCCGTCTCCATCCAGACTGATCCCACGTTCAAAGCAGGAACCCCGAAAGTCCTGTTCGAAGGCGACTTCTACCAGGGAAGAGGAACTACCTGGCCAAGCTATGACATCACAGCCGATGGCCAACGTTTCGTCTTGGTCCAGGCGGACAAAGAGGAGGCTCCTACTCAGATTAACGTCGTCTTGAACTGGTTCGAGGAACTCAAGCGACTGGTGCCCACAGATAACTGAGAGTCCCATTGTGATCGGCCAGAACATCTCCCACTACAAGATCATCTCGAAGATCAGCGAAGGTAGCATGGGAGAGGTGTTTCGCACCGCCGATACCAAGCTCAACCGCGATGTAGCTCTGAAGGTCCTGCCTGAAACGTTGCCGGTCCGGGGCTACTTGGACTAGCGAAATCATGAGCGATCAGACGCACCGTCGCGTCAGATGCAGAAAGGTTCCGTGGCTGAGACTGCTTGTCGCACTCTCAGTCATCCTGACGTTGACCGCTTACACGCAGGCAAGCTCTCCCTCCTTGATCGTGGAGTACGCGGCTGACATGGGCACATTTAATGGAAAAGGCTATGTCTATGCCGAAGGGTTGTTATCCGGCAGAGCTCCAGGAGGCCGCTACTCGGTGCCAGTGATTTTGATCTACCCGAGCACCGGTAGCAACGGTTTCGCTCTCGTAGACTTCGTCAACCCAGGGTCTAGATTCCACTCTTGGAGGGATGCACAGAATAAACCGGTCGTCTGCGATCGCGGTGATTTCGACACTCAGCATAAAGGCCGTGTGGTCTGTGAGTCCGGTGAAAACGAAGGCCACCGGTTCTGGCGCGGGATTGGAAGGGACAGTACCCACATTATGGGCGACTACCTGTATCGTTCCGGCTGGACCGTTTTTCAGGTCCAATGGGCTAAAATGGTTACCGACTACATGGGTCCCGAGCCCCCTGACGGCAGCCGTCGCCGTCGTCTCGCGTACGGCACGATCGCCGAGAATGCCGACGGATATGAGATTCTTCGTGATGCCGGCCGGTTTGTGAAAAACCCAGGAAAGATTACTGGCAACGCGACCTCGTTTGCTGGTGTTGATGCTGCTGTGACTTTTGCCTTCTCGTCGCCGGGATTCCTCCAGCGGGAGTTCTTGCGCAAAGGTCACAATGAAGAGGCTGACGGTTCTCTTATCTACGACGGGCACCTGATCACCGGCGCTGGGGGGCTGTGTCTTGCGCTGGATGTTCTGAGGCCGGGGCCCTGTCCCAGTATCGTGACCGGTGACTCCAAGGTCCTCGCACTCGACACACAATCGGAGCCGGAGAGGCTTGCAGGCTTTCTATCACGAGACGACGGGAGCCAGCCGAACTACAGAAAATGGGAACTGGCCGGGGTGTGTCACCTCCCAACTCCCATCTTCGCCCTGACGTATATCGGTGTCACCAATCAGAATCCGATCAGTTATCGGCCGGTATTCAAGGCGGCATTGAACAGCTTGAAGGAGTGGATAGAGGCGGACGTGGACCCCGCCCCTTCTGCGCACATCGATGGGTCGGTTGGCGCTGAAAATGTCTGGACCACGGATGTAGACGCAGACGGGAATGCTAAGGGCGGCGTCCGCTTACCTCACATGCCTAGGACCCTCGCCGATGGGAGCCCAGCTGGTGCGCCTCTTGGGGTATATGGCGCCAGGGACCTCTCCAGCACTGAAACCCTCATAATTCTAAGCGGCACCTTTGACCCATTCACCGAATCAGAACTCGCCGCGCGGTATCCGACACGCACCGACTACGTCCGTCTCGTGACAGCCGCAGCTGATGAGCTCTTGGCTGAGGGCTACATCCTCAAGGAAGACCGTGACCAGTACGTTGCTGAGGCCAAGGGAGTACAGATCCCTGAGGTTCCGGCACTTGATGGGGGTTCAGACTCGCGAATGGACTTGGAAGAGGGAGGCGAGATTCGTCTTCAGTTGGTATCCATCGACGACGGACCCGTCGAGGTTCGCACCCATGCCTGGTTTGCGTCGGCCCAGGAGCCGGGAGCCCGACCCTTGGCTCGGCCTCCAGAGAATTGGAACACTCAGGATGGCCCAGACCTCTGCAGGAACCTACGCCCAATGAGTAAGGTCTCGAGTCGCACCTATGTCGATGCTGGAGCGACCGTGCACTTCACCGGCACCAGCGACGAGCTTCAACTCTCACGCCAGGCCGACGTGCAAGATTTTGCGACCGAGGAGTTCCACGATATTGTCTACCTAGCGGACATCGACGCCACCGACGTGATTCCTGGCGACTTTGACTTCACCGTCTCCGGGGGGCCAGGTATGCCCCAAAAAACGTTCACGAGCGCGCTTCGCTTGCCCGGTAGCTACAAAATCAGCTTCCCCGATATGACCGACATCGTATCCATTCCAAAGAAGGGCGATTTCCCGTTCATCTGGTCGGGACCCTCGGATAGGAAGGGCTCTGATTACGCGTTTGTCACATTTTCGGACTTCATCGGACCGGTCTACTACTGTATTGGCCCTCAATCTGGCCAGATGACCATCCCGTCAAGGGTGGTCGAAGACCTGCCTCTGAGTGGACAACTGGTGCACGGTGTACTCAGCTATAGGGTAGTTGACTACAAGGGGAGACGCCTCGACTTTATCGGTATCAACTCCCACTCGACCCGTTACTTCATCGAGCCAAGATTCTAGGTCCCAGTGGTAACCAAGCTGTCATGAGGGGCCATCTGTTGTCCCCACTGCAGGCGACAGAGCCCTACGGCAACAACAAGGAGGAGTTATGGCAAACGCAGCAGGCGAGTCCAGGCATTTCAAGACCAGCGACGGCGTGAAACTTCACTACCTTGAGGCCGGGTCGGGGTCGACACTTGTCCTGATTCCCGGTTGGTCTCAGTCGGCAGAGCAATTCAAGTATCAGCTCGAAGGGTTGAACGGCCGTTACCATTGCATAGCGGTCGATATGCGGGGACACGGTGAGTCTGAGAAAGTAGACTTTGGCTACAAGATTCAGAGATTGGCGAAGGATCTGCACGAAATCCTAACGGAACTTGGGCTAAGCGATGTTGCTTTGCTGGGCCACTCTATGGGTTGCTCCGTGATCTGGTGCTACTGGGACCTATTTGGCTCGGACCGTGTCAGTAAATTGATTCTGGTTGACCAGCCACCCTTCATTACTTCAAACCCTGTGTGGGACGAGAAGGAACTCCATGCGTCAGGCGCGATGTTTGACGCTGAGACGGTTGTGAACACTCGCAACGCTCTTGCCGGTTCCGACGGCGAAGCGACGACAATCGACTTCGTCGGCAATATGGTTACACGTTCGATATCTGACGAGGAGAAGGCATGGATCATTCAACGCAACTTGAGACTTCCCCGGCAGCACGCTGCAACCCTTCTGTACAACCACTGTGCACAGGACTGGCGTGACGTGATTCCTCGTATCAACATTCCGACTCTAGTGATTGGCGGCAAAGTGAGCCTAGTTCCATGGAAGTCGCAGGTCTGGATTCATGAGCAGATTCCTGATTCCAAAATCGTCTTGTTCGAGGAAGAGGAAGGCGGGCAGCACTTCATGTTCATTGAGGGCTCGGCGAAGTTCAATGAAGCGGTGTCGGACTTCCTTGGGTAGGCTTGTCAGAAATCACTCGATCAATGGAAACTTGAATGTCCGCTTTTAGGCGAGGCCGTGTGAAAAGTCAAAAATAGCTTTCTCAAATCGTCCCTAAGCCCGGCAAGATTTCAAGTAAGGCTAGAGGTCTAACAACGGAGAGATATCTGCTTCAACGGCAATTAATCGCCCAACGCACGAGACTTGGAGGCTATCTATGGTGTTCGGACGATCGTGACTTTTCACACAGCCTCGCCTAGAAGCGGTCATTCAAATCGGCATTGATGGAGTGATTTCTGACGACATCCCAGAGCTGGACTGGACGATCACTGGACGACACTTCCAACCAGCTAAGAATCAGGATTTCGGGCAACAACTGCCGTGTGAGCCCTGAACCCCCCTTTCAGATAGACTAGCAGACAGATCCGGACCACGAATCTGCTGGAGTGCATCTTCGATGAGGAGAGACGCCGGATGAGAGCGGCGGGGACTATGTTTGGCGAGCGTCCCGTACTAAAGTTGATGTACTCAGCGGTGATTCGAGCCTCGGACTCCTGGCGCGATCTCAAGGTCACCGAGTTCGAATCCGCTCAGCTCAAGAAACTTCAAGAGCAGCTTACCGAAGAACGGGACCAAGAATACTCGTTCAGGGCAGGACAACTTGACACTGCACAGATGGAGTCGATCTGAGCACCATTCGGTTGGTGCAGGGTCTGTCCGGTATGTCGGGGAACTCGGCTAAGAAGAATGCAGCGAGGATTCCCCGAGAATCTGATTCCGAGGTAGAGATGACGGGAAAAAGACGAGCAATCATGTGTGCGGCGATCGGTCTAGTCCTGATCACTCTGGCAGTCAATGCTCAGCCGAAAGACCAGTCAGAACGTGAAGAGATGTACCGCCGGTATTTGGACTTCCCCAAGTACGTCAAAGGCGGCGCGATCGAACCTAACTGGATGTCGGATGGGAACAGTTTCTGGTATGCAGAAGGTGCTCCGGAGAACACAGTCATCTGGAAAGTCGATCCGGTGACGAACACGAGGAAGCCGATGTTTGATACCGACAGGTTGAGGCAATCCATGGCAAAAGTGCTTGGGCACGAGCCTGCTTGCAGCGGAGTTCCCTTCGATTCGTTCGAATACCTGGAACGGGGAGAGACAGTACGGTTCGAAGTCGAGGACAGGCATTTTGTCCTTCGACTTGAGGATTACGAACTTCGAGAAGTTGAACCTCCCTCCGCCGAAGAACTCGAGCTCAAGACTCCCAGGACTTGGCATGGGCGTTATGGTTGGCTGAACCCGTCGGAGACCCTCTCTCCGGACGGGAGGTGGTTCGCGGGAATTGAGAACCGCAACCTCTACTTTCGTTCGACTTCTGACGGTCGGAAGGTCGCGGTTACCAATGACGGGGAGCCTGACCATGAGTGGCAACTTCGCGACGCTTGGTTGGGTGACTCCGGGCTATGGTCGCCAGACGGCCGCTATCTGCCATGCGGGAAGATGGATTATCGGAATGCGCCTGCCATACCGATCGTTCATTACTTGGAAGATATTGAAAGGGTCGAGTGGGTCAACTACTCCAAGTCCGGTCAAGACTGGCCCAGATCGGAACTCTATGTTTTTGATAGCTCCTCGCTTGAGAAGACCAAAGTGAATGTTGACCACGAGATCGGTTCTCTTGATGTGCTCGCCTGGAAAAGGGATTCCAGCGAACTTTATCTCAGTGCAGGGAGCCCGCCGAATACGGATTTTCAGATCCTTGGGGTCAATCCAAGGAATGGAGCTGCGAGGGTCATTCTCCGTTCAAAGGAATGGGGCGACTTCACCCTCCTTGCCGACTCGGATCGATTCTTGTGGATGTCTACACACGACCTTCCAGGTACTGATTTGAATCGGCTTTTCCTGTGTGCCCTTGATGGCCGGCTTCTAGGGCGGGTGAGCACAAGCGATGTACCCGTCGAAAGGCTGGTGTTGGTCGATGAGGTGTCGGAGTGGGTGTACTACCTCGCCCGAGGTGATAAAGAGCGCCCATTTGATGAGCACTTATATCGAGTCAAAATCGAAGGCGGAGAGCCTGAGCAATTGACGCAGGCAACAGGTGTTCACAGCATCCAGTTTTCACCGTCAAAGCAGTTCTTCTTGGCTACTCATTCTTCGATTGAGAGACCACCTCGTGTCGAACTTCGAAAAGCGGATGGGAAGAGGATTCGAACTCTCTGTGAAGTAGACGTTAGCGCACTGAGTGAGCTGGATTGGACCCCTGGAGAGGAGTTTGTCGTTAAGGATAGCAAGGGGGAAAACGAAATCCGTGGCGTGCTGTACAAACCGGCCGACTTCGACCCTGCTCGCAAATATCCCTTGATTCAGTGGACCTACCCGGGAACCAGGCGCATTTTGTTTCAGAGGACTTTCGTTCCTAGCTGGCATGGAAGTCTCAAAGCCCAGGCTTTTGCCCAGCTGGGCTTTGTAACCTTCGTCATCAGGAAGTCATACGATCACGCGTCGCCTCGTGAACTTTGGGATCGTTTCTTTCCGAGATCGGCCACCGCTGATTCAGTGGCTGTGATCCGGCAGTTGGCAGCGCAAAACAGCTTCATTGACCTGGACCGAGTCGGCATCTATGGAAGTTCCAAAGGAGGGTTCTATTCGATACGGGCGATCCTTGAGGCTCCCGAGATCTATGACGTGGCAGTCTCTGTCGCTGGAGTCACGGACCTAGCGGCTCACATGGGCAACCTTCCTTACTTGGGACCTCCTGACTCCGAGGCTTTCAAACGGTCGTCTGTCTTTCACCTGGCCGACAAGCTCGACGGAAAACTGTTGCTGATCCATGGTACAGGCGATAAAGCTGTACCCATCTCACACATGATAAGAATGGCGGATGCGCTGATTCGGGCGAATAAGCACTTCGACATGCTGATCATGCCGGAAGAGACCCATATGACCCTGAACATCTTCGACGGATACGGATTGGACGCAGCAAGGCGCTACTTCGTGGAGCAGCTGAAGCCGTAAATGATTCCCTATTCGACTCTCGGAAATCAAGTTGACTGTTTGCCGCAGTCGAATCTACAGCACAAATCGGACTTGACCCTGGCGAAAGCGGCCGGTCAGCGCGATCTACTCTGACACTGTTTGTACGCTCAGATCTGGGCTATTACACTTGACGGGCTGCCCACCCCGGCAAGGACAAGTTCATCTTCCAGGCCCAGAAGCGGGATAGGCGTTCGCATAAATGTTCGCATCATCATCATCCGCCACCAAAGGAACCAATGGACTCGTCTCGCGTAGCCACTAACTTCACTTTGAGTGTTCGTCGAATACTTACCGGAATTGTCCGATTCTCAAGGAGAAACTGCAACCAAGGTTTTCTTGCCCACTGAATCGAACGATGCCGCGAAATGGTCGCCGACCTCTTCCTGCTTGCCAACAACTTCAAAGACTCGGAGTGACGTGGCAGCAGTATCCTAACAAAATCCTACTACGATGCTCTGGCTCGGCTTGTTTAGTGCGATGGCTACTTCACGTCGTCGTGAAGCAGTAGTCTTGACAACTCAGCGAAGCCGATTCTGCCTAAGCCCTGTTGCCTCAGCTTGATCAGTGCACCCTGGCGGTGATAAAGAAACATACGACCGATCTGCACATGGACGCTAACGGTCGCCACATCGAGCCGCGAACGACCGGGAGTAAAACGATGCTTCTCTTATCCAAACACGCAGCCACCTTTCTACTAATTTTTTTTCTGACAGCATCCGCCGTGCACGCCGAGCACTGGTCTCGCTTCCGGGGTCCCAACGGATCCGGCGTTTCTGAGGACACTGGGTTTCCCACCGAGTTTGGGCCGGACAAGAATGTGGTCTGGAAAGCCGCGGTTCGGCCTGCCAAGTCCTCTCCGGTTCTCACCGCCCGGCATGTGTTCCTGACCGGCTTTGCCGACGAGAAGCTTTATACGCAGTGCTTCGATCGCAAGACCGGCAGGTTGCTCTGGGAGAAGTGGGTTCAACGGGAGCGGAAGCCTCTTGTCAACCAACTGAACGATCCCGCAGCCATTACTCCCGTGACCGACGGCGACAACATATATGTGTTTTTCCAGGACTGGGGTTTGCTCTCCTACGATTCCTCCGGCAACCTTCGCTGGAAGACCCCGCTCGGCCCGTTCGCCAACTCCCACGGGCTCGGCATCTCTCCTATCGTTGCGGACGGCCTGCTCGTTATCCAGGTGGATCAGATGGTTGACTCCTTCATCGCTGCGTTCGATCTTGAGAACGGTGAAACGGTGTGGAGAACGAACCGCATGGAATCCGAGAGCTGGTCGACACCCGTGCTGTACCGACCGACGAAGGGCGCCCCTCAAGTCCTCACGGTCGGCGACCGCATGTTCGGCGCCCACCAGCTAAAAACCGGCCAGCGAACCTTCACCGAATCCAGCATGGCCGGCGCCATGGTGGCGAGTCCGATTTTGGAGGGCGACACACTCTACGCTTTCGGCTACAACTTCGAGAATGCACTTCCGTTTGACGATCAACTCGCAAAGCAGGACAAGGACAGTGACGGCCGTCTCGGTCCCAAAGAGTACGAAGGCAGCGTCTGGCTAACCGGAATGGCGAAGTTCCGTGGCAACCGGGATGGAGTTCTCGAACGCGAGGAGTGGGATGCCGTCCAAGCCAGGTATATCGGGCCTTCTCCTTTGGTGGCAATGCGTCTGGAGCCGGGAGCCGAGGGCGAGACCCTCCGCACGCGTGAACTCTGGCGCCACGAGAAAGGCTTTAAGTTCGTTATCCCTTCACCGCTCATTTACGACAACGTCCTGTACTACGTGAAGAACGGCGGCATTCTCTCGGCCATCGACGCGAAGACCGGAAAGATGCTCAAGCGGGGTCGTCTGAGGGATGCGGTCGATCCCTATTCCGCTAGTAGCGTAACTTCTTTTCTGTAAATTCTGGTCAGGCCTGGGTCGGAAAGACAGAGGCCTGGGACAGGATTCTCCAAAAACAGAAACGTCTATCTGGCAAGGAGAATCAAATGAACCCAGACCTGGAAAAGAGAGTACCACGGGAGATCCTGGCGGAGTTGATCGAGGAAGGAACAGAAGCCTTTCGAGGAATCCTGGAGAAGCTGTTCAACGTGGCCATGCAGTTGGAAAGAAGCGAGTTTCTGGGAGCGGAAGCGTACGAGAGAACAGCCAGTCGGCGAGGCTATCGAAACGGATTCAAAGGCAAGCGGATTCAGACTCGAGTGGGAGAGCTGCACTTGGAGATTCCACAGGTGCGTGGGTTGAGGTTTTATCCCAAGTCGCTGGAGAGGGGTTGCCGTTCGGAGAAGGCCCTGAAGCTGGCCATTGCCGAGATGTATGTGATGGGAGTCTCGACGAGGAAAGTCACCGAGATCACGGAGCAGCTGTGTGGGTTGGAGATCTCGGCCACCCAGGTCTCGAGAGTGGCCGGGATGCTGGACGAAGAGCTGGAAGAGTTTCGAAGCCGGGAGCTGGGAGAGTATCCGATCGTGTATCTGGATGCCCACTACGAGAAGGTTCGAAGAGGCGGCAGGGTGCAGGACGTGGCCATCCTGAAAGCCATAGGAGTCAATCGTTTCGGAACGCGGGAGGTGTTGGGTCTGAGCACCAGGATCAGTGAAGCGGAGGTGCATTGGCGAGGGTTTCTGGGAGATCTGCACAAGCGTGGACTGAGAGGGGTCGAGCTGTTTGTCAGTGACGATCACGAAGGACTGAAGGCGGCCAGGCGGGCAGTTTATCCGTCGGTGCCCTGGAACCGTTGTCAGTTTCACCTGAGTAAAAACGCCCAACAATATGCTCGCCGCAAAGAGGACAAGCCCCGCATCGCCCAGGCCATGCGGGACATTTTCGATGCCCCGTCTCGAGAAGATGCCGAGGAGCTCAAGGGTAAAGTCGTCAAGAAGTTCGAAAAGATTGCACCGGAGTTCGTGAGCTGGCTGGAAGAGAACGTGGATGAAGGGCTGACAGTGTTTGATTTTCCGAGGAGCTGGTGGCGAAGGATCCGAACCATCAACGGACTGGAGAGACTGCACCGGGAGATCCGGAGACGAACCCGGGTGGTGGGAATCTTTCCCCACGAAGCGTCGGCGCTGCGGCTCATCTCGGCTGTGCTTGCAGAGATACACGAGGAGTGGTTAACCGGCCGGCAATACCTGAACCTGGCCGGCTGGAAAACACAAGTGGAGCAATTCTTCCCTACAGGCCCTAAAGAAAATTACAGAAAAACGGTTGCTTAACCATTCCGCTTCTCCCATTGCAGCGGACGGCAAAATCTACCTCGCGAGTGAAACCGGCAAAATCTCCGTTCTAAAACCCGGTGCTGACTGGGAGGTGATTGCCCTCAACGATCTGGGTGAAGAGATCTACGCCACCCCGGCGCTGTCAGAGGGTAGGATCTTCGTCCGTACGAACCAAGCGCTCTACTGCTTCGGAAAGTAACTCGCCCGCTGTGTCGCTGTAGCGGCGCATGACCTTTCTTATGAACCGGGTGCCGAAGTCTCTTGCCAGTTAGTGCGTCGGCTCCGTCGAGAACCACAACAGGGGAAACTCGACGAGGTCGTCTCTCGTGGAGATAGTCAATGAAGCCGTCTAGAACAGCCTCGTGGTCCAGCTGAGCTGGATACCCCATCAGTCCCAGTCTCTTCAAACCAAACCCGTCGCAACACAGGATTTAGATCCGTTGCTAGTCGCAAGAGTTGTGAGACCTTTTTGTATCTCCGGGTCCGGATCTCGATAGAGCAGCAGCCTTGCGGTGAACTGGTCGTAGAGCCTGTCGTCGTTGAAGGCCAGTCCTGGATGCGATGAGGATCAAACCAGCTCCCAGTACGCTGGTAGGGTTTCAGGCGAAAAGAGCGCCATACATCGGGGACTGGAGGAGACCTTCAAAGGAGAGGGCCCCATATCGTGGACTCCTCCGGATTGTAGTGGTCGGTTTCACCCTTTGCGCTCACGGCCTTTCGGAATGCAGCAGGCCTTTTTCCGGAGAAGTGCCTGGGGGCTATAAGGTATTTCCAGAGCGGAAGGAACCTCTTGTTTTCTGCAATCTCAGCGGAGTTCTTTCGACGTCGCCGTGGAGAATCTGAATGTCCGCTTTTAGGTGCGGATTCAACCGATCGACGCAACACATTGGTTAAATCGTTCGGCTGGTGTTTCGTAGTCTAACGTTTTTCTCGGTCGTTCGTTCAACTGTCTGGCCACAGCATCCAGTCTGTTTTGGTCGACGTTTGAGAGATCCATCCCTTTCGGGAAGTATTGTCGGAGCAGTCCGTTGGTGTTTTCGTTTGAGCCGCGCTGCCAGGGGCTTCGTGGATCGCAGAAGTAAACCTTGATGTTGGTATCGAGACTGAAGCGTTTGTGATCGGCCATTTCCTTTCCGCGGTCCCAGGTCAGAGACTGGTACAGTTCCCGGGGTAACTGGAGAGCTTGTTGGCTCAAGGCCTTGATCACCGTTTCGGTATCTTGGCTGTTGACTTTGACCAACATCACGTAGCGCGTCTGGCGTTCGACCAGGCTGGCGATTTGACTTTTCTTGGCTCCGATCAGCAGGTCCCCTTCCCAATGACCGGGCACGGCGCGATCTTCCACCGAGGCGGGTCGCTCCCGGATCGAGACCGTGTCCTTGATCCGTCCGTGATCCTCCGTCTTCTGCGTATGGTGGCGCGAGCGACGCATCCCACGGGTCCGCCTAAGATGCTGCAACAGCTCTTTCTTTAAGGCGCCCCGGGGCTTGGATGAAGAGGCTTCTATAGATGGTCTCGTCTGACACCTGAAAGTCCTTGTGATCGGGATACGTGCGCTTGAGCCACCCGGCAATCTGCTCGGGCGACCAGAGCTTCTTCAGGTTCAAGGCCACAATGTGGGCGAGTTCCCGCTTCTCTACCAGTTTACAGATCTTCGGGCGACGCGCCCGCTCCCAAGGGGTGCACGACAGGAAAGTGACAAGTTGGGTACTTGGGAGTTCCTCCTGAGCTGACGAACCATTAAACTCCAGTCTGGCTGAGGATTTCCAGGCAGTTGTCATCGGGACACTGGAAGGCCTAGGGTGTCATATCTTACGGCTAGTATAGCCGTAAGGAGGAAAACCCATGACACAACCGCCCCCCGATTCGGTGCCCCAGGACGTGCTGGAGACGGCCCAGCAGCTACTCGACCCTCGACCCATGCGCCGGGGCTCGGTCTCCGAGCGCTACATCAAGTGTGGCAAACCGGGATGCCCTTGCGGGGAGGATCCCCAGGCCCGCCACGGCCCCTACACCAGTCTGACGCGGGCGGTGGCAGGCAAGACAGGCTCTCGCTATCTGAGTCCCAGTCAAGCGGAGAAGGCAGGCCAACAGGTGCAGGCAGCTCACAAGTTCCGCCAACGGCTGGAGGCCTATTGGCAAGCCTGCGAACGTTGGGCGGACCGAGAGTTGGAGGCCGAGCCGAGGGCCGAGGCCCTCGAAAAAAAGGGCTCCAAAAAACGCTCCAGCAAGAGGTCCGCCAAGAAGTCCAAACCCTAATCGGCTCGGAGGCGGCCGCCAGTCTGGACTTGGAAGCGCTGGAGAGGGCGGTTCGCCAGCAGGTCTTAGAGCTGGCGGCGCGGGCCGTCGAGCACCATCTGAACCAGGACCGTTCGGACACGGCCCCGGCCCAGAACTGCCCTTGCGGCGAGCAAGCACGCTATGCGGGTCGACGCACGAAGCGGTTTCAGACGGTGCTGGGGGAGATGCGCTTGCAGCGAGCCTACTATTGCTGTCGGAACTGCGGCCACGGTTTCTGCCCCAGGGACCAGGAGCTGGGCCTGGAGGGACAATCCTACTCTGCGGCCTTGGCCCGAATGGTCGCGATCACGGCTTCCAGTGTCAGCTTTCAAGAAGGCAGTGATCTACTGAGCGAGTTGGCCGGGGTCTCGGTCAGTGCCAAAGAGGTGGAGCGCTGGGGGGAGGGCCTCGGCGAGGAGATCATTCGCTATGAGCAGGAGGTCGTGGAGCCGGAGGCGGAGACTCCCCTCCCCCAGACGCTGTACCTCGGAATGGACGGCACCGGTTTGCCGATGCGCCCCACCGAAGTGCAAGGGCGAGCGGGCAAACAGCCCGATGGCTCGGCCCGCACTCGCGAGAGCAAACTGTGCGCCGTCTGGAGTGCGGAAAAGCAAGACCCTGAGGGTCGACCGGTCCGCGATCCGGGCTCGGTCACCTACACGGCTGCGATTGAAAGTGCAGCCACCAAGGACACGGATGAGCAACTTTCAGACTTCGCCCAGCGGGTGGAGCGCGAGGGCCAGCGGCGCCGTTTCGGACAAGCACCACGCCAAGTGGTCCTGGGCGATGGAGCCAAGTGGATCTGGAACCTCACCGAGGAACTGTTCCCCAAGGCCATCCAGATCGTCGATCGCTACCATGCGCTGGAGCGGCTACACCAAGTGTCCAAGCATCTGTCCCTGGACGAGGACGCTCGCCAAGCCTGGGTGCAACGACGACGCCAGGAGCTGGAGGCCGGGCAGATCGACGCCCTCCTCACTGCGCTGGCTCCCCATACCGAGCGCCAGGACGAGATCAAACAGGCCTCCGGCTACTTTCGAGACAATCGCCATCGCATGAACTACGCCCAATTCCGACGGCAAGGCCTGTGTACTTCCTCCGGTGTCCTGGAAGCGGGCTGCAAGAACGTTCTGGGCGCCCGCCTCAAACGGTCCGGGATGCACTGGACGGTCCGGGGTGCCAACGCCATCACGGCTCTCCGCTGCACCAGGCTCAGTGGGCGCTTTGAGGATTTTTGGGAATGGAGAGCCGATCTCAGGGTTGCAGCATAGTCAGAGTGCAACTTTTTTGTCGTGCACCCGCTCCCAAGCCGCTAAATCGGCCCGGTTAGCCCGGTATCGGAGCCGGCCGCCGTTGCGCCGGACCTCGCGACTGACCGTGGAGGGGGCGCGACCCAGCCCTCTGGCAATCGAAGCGGATCGAGCCCCCGGCGACCACACCGCGGGAGATCTCCTCGCGTTCCGATAACGTCAACGCTCGTCGCGATCGTCGGCGCGGCTGCGGCCGGATGCCACCGGTTTCTTTCAGAATACCCCCAATGGAGGAATGGCCGCGGTCAAAGAGCTGCGCGATCGAGCGCAGGGACTCGCCTTTTTGCCAGCGGTCCCACATCAAGCTCTTCTGTTCTTCCGTGTAATAGATCCTCGTTCGATACTTCATCTGCAACATCCTCCTCCCTATCGCTAGAGGTTAGAGGTGTTGTGTCGACCGATTGAATCCGCAGGCGAGGGTGTGTGAAAGTCCAAAACCTCTTTGATTTAGGGGTCTCTTTACCCTTCCTACGACGGAGATCGTGGCTTGCACGCGATCCTATGAAGTCAAAATTTCAAATCCGAAATCATGAATGAATTTTCACACAGCCTCGCCTAAAAGCGGACATTCAGATTCGCATTGATCGAGTGATTCCTGACGATATCCTAAAGCTGGACTGGAGGACGAAGTAGACGACACTTCCCGGCAGCCAAAAAATAGGATTCCGGGCAACAACTGTTGTGTGAGCCCTGAATCTCCGTTTCAGACAGACTAGCTAGTTCCCATCCCAAGGACTTTAAATAGCTGAAAATGAAGGAGTAAGGTGGGGATGTGGCCTCCCTTTTTTGTCAGACCTCTTTGTTAATCTTTTGGTGCGAACAAATTGAAAACAAAGAAGTTAACTCGAAAAAGGAGGCCCAACGTTGCGCCAGAAAACGGAAGAACGACTCCCCCTTTGCCACATTTTCCCCGACCACCAAATGGCCCGGGAACTGGAAAAGATCTCCGAGATCCTGGACCACAATCCCCGGATCTCGGCCTTAGTTTTACAGGATCTATGTGACACTTCCAATCCGCAGAAAGGCGCCAGCGGACTCAGTGCCGAGTTTGTCCTACGAGCGACCCTCGTCAAACAGCTGCACGGCTTCAGCTACGAGCAGCTGGCCTTTCACCTACTCGACTCCCAGAGCTTCCGCAGTTTTGTGCGTCACCCCCTGGGCTGGATGCCGAATAGGTCCACCCTGCAGCGCAATATCTCGAAGATCTCTGAAGCCAGCTGGAAAGAGATCAATACCGTCTTGGTGGGCTGGGCCGCTCAGAAGGGACTGGAAAAGGGCCAGCGCATCCGCCTCGATTCGACCGCCGTCGAGAGCGACATTCATCATCCGACCGACAGTGCCCTGCTCGACGATGCGGTGCGCACGGTGAGCCGGCTTCTGGGACAGCTCAAGGAGCGACAAGGCGCGCTCGAAGCCGAAGGCCAGGCGTCGACGGCGGTGGTCTTTACCAACCACAGCCGACGAGCCAAGCGGCGGGCTTTTCAGATCGCCAACGGCCGAGGAGCCAAACGCCAGCGCGCCTATCGCGATCTGTTGAAGGTCGCCCGCAAAACCTACGGCTACGGCCTCACGGCCTTGCAAGCCGATTTGCCGGCCGCCGACCTGCTGACCGTGGCGCTGCTGGTCTCCTTGGAGCATTACCTGAAGCTGATGGCCCGGGTCATCGATCAAACGGAGCGACGCGTCCTGCGCGGCGAGACCGTGCCCGCCGCCGAGAAGGTCTTTTCGATTTTTGAAGAGCATACGGACATCATCAAAAAAGGCCAGCGCGAACCGACCTATGGGCACAAGATCTTTCTGACCGGCGGTCGCTCGTCGCTGATCTTGAACTGTGAAGTCCTGGCTGGAAACCCGGCCGATGTGGGTCAGCTCCAACCCTTGCTCGGAGCCCATCGAGAGGTCTACGGTCGCTATCCGCGTCAGATGGCGGCGGACCGGGGCTTTTACAGCCAAGCCAATTTGACCTGGGCCAAAGGGGAGGGCATCCAGGATGCCGCCTTTGATCGCAAGGGAAGTCTGCCGATCAGCGAGATGGTGCGCTCCAGCTGGCTTTACAAACAGTTGAGACGTTTTCGCGCCGGCATTGAGGGTTGTATCTCGTGGCTCAAGCGCGTCTTCGGGCTGGACCGCTGCACCTGGAAAGGCTGGGAGCACTTCCAGCAGTACGTGCAGGCTTCCGTGGTCAGCTACAACCTGCTCGTTCTGGCCCGTTTGCTTCCCTGAGACCGTTGCAGCCTCTTGGAACCCAAAACGCTCGGAGCTGCGGCCGCAGTGTCTGCAAAATCCAGCTCCGTCATCCTCCTGCTGGCGAAAAAGGGTCCACCGAGCACAAAGTGGTCTTTGCCCGCTGCCTATGGTATATTAAGTATCTTAGAATCAGCTAATTAACAAAGCTTAAAAGTCAATTCTGGGATGGGAACTAGCTACCCAGGCTCGACCGTTAGTAGAAGGAGACCCTCATTTGCCTTTGCCACATACTTCTTCACAACTCTTTTAGATTCAATAGGTAAGAGTATTCTAGAGTAGAGAGAATAGTTGGGGCCATTATTCCCTACCATACGGTAGGCGAATCATCGCCTGTTAGCGCCTCTTGGAGTTCTAGTGCCGAAGTGGTTGAATAATAGGAATTTGTTCCAAACGAGGATAGGAAGGGTTGGCTTCGTATTCTGCTCTGATCGGCTTCGCTCGGCCTGTGGGGAAGACGCAATCCCCTTGGGATTGACCTTTCTGGTGCTTGAAAGATAACTGGTCCCATTTCCTGTCCTGAACCGCCAGAGATTTATATTGGTGTAATTGTGCTTTCTGTCCAAGTTACTCGTTAATCGAATGTTATGAATGTTATAGGAAAACCATCCAAAGTGAACCGGACAGCAGTCATCAGTCATCAGTGAGCAGTGAACAGTGCAGCGGCAATCAACAGAGCCGTACACGGCTGGGCGTGTCAGCAACATGTCGCCAGCTTCCGAGGAGTACGCGGACAGCAGCACAATCCTGCCCGGCTTCGGCCATCGTGGACCCGGAGCCAGGCTGAAGCCTCTGTCCGAGAAGCCCGCTGAAGCAGGTTCTGGGCATTAGATCTGCCATTGAATCGGCCCTGACTGGACCGGTCCATTACGCTTCGCGACAGGCCGCTGAAGCGGCCTTCAGGACCGGCCAGACCTCGAAGTTTCATTCATGATGATCCGGCTCGCAGCCGAGGCTGGTGGGCGAAAACCACTCCGACATATGTCGATTGAACGTAGTCCCAGCCAAGCCCCCAGCTCCGGCTTAACCCTGGAAATTCGTCTTGTGTTTGGGGGTAAGGAGGCTCACCAGGCATCCCACCGTGATGCCGACGATCAGTGAAACCGGGAGGATCCACTGGAAGCTGAAATAGACGATCCCGGTCCACTCCGAGGGCGGGGTCCACCCGAGGGACTGGATTGTCTGGTTGAGCGAGCTCCAGGAGGACACCGAGGCCCCGGCCAGCAGTGCCGACACGGCTCCGGCTACCACTCCCCAAGCGGTGCTGAAGGGAACGAACAGCGACAGGAAGAACAGCAGGAAAATCGGCCCGACATACAGCTGCAAGGTTCGCTGAGTCATCTCCAGGAAGTTACCGGGCACCTCCCCGATCAAGAAGGAGCAGGCGAAGACCACGATCAGGCCGATCAGAAGCGCCAGTGACTGCGAAAGGCGGACGCGGGCCGATTCACCGAGGGGCTGATGGCGAAAGCGATCGAAGAAATCAGTCATGACCACGGCTGTGAGCGAGTTGACTCCCGAGTCGACGCTCGACATCGCCGCGGCAAACAGGCCCGAGACCACCAACCCTGAGATCCCGATCGGCAGATGGTGCACGATGTAGTGTGGGAACAACCGATCCGCCCCCAGACCCGCAGGTAGAAGATCCGGGCGAGCCTGAAAATAGCCCAGCAGTGAGAACGCCACCAGCGCAAGAATGACGCTCACCATGGCACCGGCCACCGAGTTCATCAAGAACGACTGCCGGGCAGCCTTCACATCGACCGTTGACATGAAACGCTGCACGGCGGTTTGATCGCCACCCGCGGTGCAAAGCCACCAGAGGGTCGCACTCAGGACGGTGCCGAAAACCGTCACGCGTACATTCGGATCCAGGCTGAAGAGCGGCTGGGTGTCCCAGTCGGGATTCCACTCGGTAGGAAACCAGCCGAATCCGCCCAGTCGGACCGTGACCGTAACAACCACCAGCAACGCTCCGCCGAATAGCAGACAGAACTGCAGCAGATCCGTGATGACCACGGCCCGCAGGCCGCCGAAGGAAGCATAGGTGATCGCCACGACCCCGATCACGAGTGAGACGTAGGAAAGCTTTTCCTGCCCCAGGCTCAGCATCTGCAGCATGGCCTGAGAGCTCAGATAGATGAGCAGGGACATCCAGGTCAACCTGAGCATGATGAACATCAGCGCACCGGTCATTCGCACGCTCAGGCCTCGCGCCTGCTCCAGCAATTCGTAGGCACTGATCACCCGAAAGCGCATGTAGGCAGGGACCACAAGGTAGCCGACAATGAGGTAATAGAGGGGTATGGCGAGGGTCTGGGACAGAAGAACCGGCCCCTTACCGTAGATTTCCCCTGGCACCGAGAGAAAGGAGATGGTGCTGAACAGGGTGACGAACATCGAGACACCGATCAGCTGCGGGTTCATCGTGCGGTTACCCACGAAGTATTCGTCGGTACTCGTCTGTCGCTTCCTGTAGTAGAAGCCCAGGGCGATCATGCCGAAGGCGTAGAGTGCGATGATGACCCCGTCGATCCAGTGAAGGCCGCTGCTCGCCAGGGAACCCTGTCCGGCATCGAGCATCTGCTCGCTGCCCCGGGCCTCGGTCAGGGTTCCCCACAGCACCGCACTCAGCAGCAACATCGGATTGCAGGGCTTCGTGAAGTGCCTGGTATCGCTCATTGGTCGTCCGATTCAGCCTACCCGGCTCGTTCGCACTTCTCGTCGCATGGAGCAGTCGGGTAAAGGACCCTGGGTGCCGCGATGGATGGGCTAGGGCTAGGAGCCTGTATACTCGCCCGATTGATCGATGCAGGAGCCTCCTATGATGAGATCACTGGCCCGAGCTCTGACCCTACAGATAGCATTGACACCCCTCTTTGCCAGAGTGGATGATACCGAATCCAGATCCAGACCGGCAAGGTCGTTCAGATCACGGTGGCATGGCGTTTTCGATGAGCATGCGCTACTCCGACTGGGATGATTGGATGCAGAAGGATCAGTCAAGACCGGGCGTTCGCGACGTGATGGTCCGCACCCAGGACGGTGGCCGGACCTGGACCGATCCCACCGTGGTACACCAGCATGCCACCGACTACGCCGTCGATCCCAGGAATCCCAAGCGCATCCTCGCTCTCTCGCGGAAGCAGCGTCGGGTTCTGCCGGGAGAAGATCCACACGAGGTGGCGCGGATCACTGGAGCCCCCGGCCCCGAGGAACCGGGTGGGACCTACCCCTACAAGGGTTCGGTACTGTTGGAATCCAAGGCGAAAGCGGTCGTTCAACGGCGATCTACTCTGACGCTGTTTGTACGGTCAGATCTGGGCTATTTCAGTACAGCGCTATCGCTCCTTGACCCTCTCAAACCTCGCCCTGCTGTCCACCACCATCCTGAACCCGTTCTCGAACTCCACCAGCGCCCATGGTCCCGCGGTGACGGGCAACCAAGCCTTCCTCGCTGCATGACCCAGAAGATTCTCGCTTCGCGTGATCACCTTCCCCCTCATCCCAGGGAAGATCAGGATCATGCCCTCTTTGTTGCGCATCACATCCCTTCGCCTCGCCAGATGATCGTGTCGCCGACTTCCAGGTCCAGGGGTTCCTTCCAGTGGTCCATGCTGCTGATAACGTTGGAGACTGAGAATCTACGAGCCTAATTGCAGTCTTTTCCCGGACATCTCCATATACGCCATCCTCTGAGATTGCCCTTCCTGACCCAAGGCTCTAGTATTCGGTAGATAGACTCCCTTTAGTCTGGAGACTCCGTTGATTGGCCAAACCATCTCCCACTATCGCATCCTGGAGAAACTCGGTGAGGGCGGTATGGGCGAGGTCTATCTGGCCCAGGACACCGGCCCCCTCGACCGCAAGGTTGCTCTCAAGTTCCCCTCCCATGAAATGCAGCAGGACCCGGTTGCGCGGCAGCGCTTCCTGCGAGAAGCCAAGTCGGCAGCGGCTCTAGATCACCCCTACGTTTGCCACATCCACGAAGTCGGCGAAGACGGCGATCGGTCCTTCATCTCGATGGAATACGTCGCAGGGCAGTCGTTGAAGGAACGGCTGGCCAACGGTCCACTGGAAATGAAGGATGCCCTCCAGAAGGCAACGGAGATCGCCGAGGCCCTGGAGGCTGCCCACAAGCAAAACATCGTACACAGGGATCTGAAGCCCGCCAACATCATGCTCACGCCGGAAGGCCATGTGAAGGTGATGGACTTTGGCCTGGCCAAGCGGCTGACCGACGACGAGAAGGGAGGGCAGGAGACGACCCTTACGCGAACAGGGTCGACGCTGGGCACTCTGCCCTACATGTCTCCAGAGCAGGTACGTGGGCAGGCGGTGGACACCCGCTCGGACATCTTCTCCTTCGGGGTGGCGCTCTACGAGATGCTCACGGGGGTTCATCCGTTCAAGAAAGACACTCCTGTGGAGACGGCCAATGCCATCCTCAAGGAAGTCCCTGCCGCTGTCACCAGACATCTGGACAACACTCCGCTCCTCCTTCAGCACACCGTGAGGAAGATGTTGGCCAAAGAGCCGGACCGGCGCTACCAACTCGCCCATGATGTGAGAACAGATCTGGGAGACCTGATCATTAGCGACATCGCAGACTCAGGCGAGACTCAGGTTGAAACCGCTTCGGTTCCAGCAACCGTGCAAGAGTCTGGAGCCCCTTCGGTTTGGCGATGGGCGATTCTGGGAGGTGCCATTGGTCTGGTGCTGGGCGTAGCGGGTCTGCTCCTATGGGGTCTGGGGCACTACAGCCAGCCCCCACAATCCAAGGTCACACGGTTCTCTATTTCACTTCCTGACGATGAAACGGTTCCTCCGCAGGCGTCCTTGGCGCTATTCCCCGATGGGAGCCAGTTGGTCTACGCTACGGTCCGAGACAGTACCCGGCGGCTGTACTTGCGTGCCACGGATCAACTGGAGGCCAAGCCGATTCCTGGCACGGAGGGTGGCTGGTCTCCGTTTTTCTCTCCCGACGGAAAGTGGGTGGGCTTCTTCACTGCTCCGCAGGGCAAAAACGAGTTGAAAAAATGGTCTCTGCTGGGTGGAGAGCCCTTAACTGTTTGCCAGGCGGCAGGCCGGCAAGGGAGTTGGGGAAAGGATGGCCGCATCATTTTCGGAAGTCGAGAGGGCCTCTGGCGAGTTTCATCAACCGGGGGCACTCCGGAGTTGCTGATTCCTGATGGAAAATTCTACTCTCCTCAGATTCTCCCGGGCGGCAGGGCTGTGCTCTTCTCGTTAACTCCCTTCGGACGGACGCCGAGCCTTGGGGTGGTCTCTTTAGACACTGGTCAGCAAAGTATTCTTGTGGATGGGGGTAGCCAAGGCCACTACCTGCCCACAGGGCACCTGATCTATGCCCAAGGCGGCTCCGTGCTGGCGGCACCTTTCGATCTGGACTCCCTGGAACTTCGGGGGCCAGGGATACCGGCGGTGGATGGTTTGTGGCTGGTATCAGGGTTGCCAAGATTCGAGGTCTCTCGGAGTGGATCCTTAGCGTATGTACCCGGGTTGGATGTAGGCCGGGAGGACACGCCGGTTTGGGTTGACCACGACGGAGTTGAGGAGCCGTTTCTCGAAACCCAGATGGAGCTATATGCGCCGCGGCTGTCCCCGGATGGCAAGCGTCTGGTGGTTGTGGCAAGAAAAGGTGCATCCCACCACATCTGGGGCTGCGAGATCGAGCGCTGTGCCCTGTCGCCATTGCCCTATGAAGGTGCATTTGCACCCGTTTGGAGTCGGGGTGGCGCGGAGGTCTTTTTTGCGGGTATGGGCAACATGTGGCGGATTCCTGCCGACGGCAGTGGTGGGCATGAGCGGGTCCTCGAAAAAGAGTATGACCAGCATCCCCGGTCCTGCGCTCCCGACGGGACGGTGCTCGCATTTGTGGAGTCCAAGGAGGACGATGCCGGCATTTTCACAATGCGGTTGGATGGCGAAGCAAAGGTCGAGCCATTCCATGTCACGCAGTTCTACGAGAATCACCCGGTCTTCTCACCGGATGGAAACTGGATCGCCTTCAACTCAAATCGTTCCGGAAGAGACGAGATCTATGTGAAACGATATCCGAGCAAGGGAGGTCTCATTCCCATCACAACGGAGGGTGGCACTCGCCCGCTTTGGTCACCAGACGGGAAGGAGATCTTCTACAACGACGGTGCAAAGATGATGGCGGTTTCTGTGCAAAGGCAACCGAGTCTCAAAGCAGGCAAAGCCCGAGGTATCCTCCCGTTGTTGTCTCCAGGTTTTCAAGGGAAATCGGGCAGGATGCGGATTGAATACGACCTCACCCCGGACGGACGGCGATTCCTAATGGTGAAAAGAGGAGAGGTGTCACTCCCCAGCCAGATCCACGTGGTCCTCAACTGGTCTGAAGAACTCAAGCGGCTGGTACCAACGGATAACTAAGTGCTCTAGACCGGAATTACGGTGACGTATTTTTTGCTACGGTGTCAAGGGCGCCTAAGCCGCGGGGGCGAAGACGGACCGGGGCTGCCGCAATTTGGTGAGCAGTGTTTTCAAATCGCCACGGGTGAACTTCCAGGCGAAGGGGCGGGCGATCTCCTGGTAATGGTCCTGAAAGTCGAGAAGACGAGTCTCCAGTTGCTGCAAGTCTTGGAAGTCGTTGGGTGAGAGCACTTTTCGCTGGACGACGGAGAAGTAGATCTCGATTTGGTTGAGCCAACTGGCATGGACCGGCGTATGAACCGCATGAAGATTGGGCCATTGACGTCGCAGTCGATCAGCACAAGCCTGCCCGCGATGGGAAGAGACGTTGTCCATGATCCAAAAGACTCGCGAGGCAGAGCAGTAGGGTTGCTGGGACATCACCTGATGGACGAGCTGATCGAAAGCGGTAATGCTCATCTTCGGTTCGCAGCGACCAAAGAGCCGAGCTCGTTGAATGTCCCAGGCCGCTAAGTAGATGAGAGCTCCTTTGCGATGGTATTCGGCTTCCACGCGCATCTCCCGCCCGGGTGAGGGAGGACGCGTCGGATGCTTTCGGAAGCGCGCCTGAATGCTGGTTTTCTCATCGGTAGAGATGACGAAATCGTGGTCTCCCAGCGGCTCTCCTTGCCAGATCCGCTGGTACAGATCCAGGACTCGACCGGCTTTTTCCTCAAAGGCCGGGTCACGGGGGAAAATCCAGGTACGGAAACGCCAAGGGCGAATGGCGTCTTGGCTGAGCCAGCGCCACAAGGTGCTCTCGCCGAGGGAGGCGACGAGGCCGCGTCGGAGCACTTCCCGATGGATGTCGGGAATGCTGAAGCGGGACAGTGGAATACCGTGTTCGGCGGGCAACTCGCAGGCGAGCGCCTTAACCGCGACGACGACGCTGGGGGGAAAAGCGGGACGTGCGCCCGCCTCGGGATCGATCGTCCAATCCCAGCACTCCCTGTTCAAAGAAGCGTTTTCGCCACTTACTGACGACCTGCCTGGGGGTATCCAGACGGACGGCAATTTCATCGTTTCTCAGTCCCTGAGCTGCGAGCAGCACAATCTTGGCCCGGATGACATCACAATACGATGACGTATATTTTCGCGATCGGTGTTGCAGCTCTCGCTGTTCTTCCTTGGATAGGGAGATCAGATAGGGGCTCACTTGCGGCATCTTACCACCTTTCGATGGTAAGCGTACCTGGGAAGACTGACAACGGAATTCTAGAAATAATACGTCACTGTAATTATGAAATGGTAGGACTAAGGTACAGATGTGATCGGCCAGAACATCTCCCACTACAGGATCACCTCCAAGCTGGGCGAAGGCGGCATGGGAGAGGTGTACCGCGCCACCGATACCAAGCTTAACCGTGATGTGGCCCTGAAGGTCTTACCCGATGCCTTTGCCGCAGATCGGGAACGGATGGCCAGGTTTTCCCGTGAAGCCCAGGTACTGGCGTCGCTGAATCATCCCAATATCGGCTCCATCTACGGCCTGGAAGACTCCGACGACAAGCAGGCATTGGTGTTGGAGTTGGTGGAAGGGGAGACACTGGCAGAGCGTATCAAGGGAGAAGAAGTTCCCCTGGAGGAGAGCCTGAAGATTGCCCTTCAGATGGCCGAGGCACTGGAAGCAGCTCACGAGAAGGGCATCATTCATCGTGACCTGAAACCGGCCAATGTGAAGATCACGCCCGAGGGGAAGGTCAAGGTCCTGGACTTTGGTTTGGCTAAGGCGCTTGAGAAGGAGGTCCCCGATGCTGATCTGACCCATTCGCCGACACGAACCGGCACTGCTGTCGGGGTGATCATGGGAACCGCAGGTTACATGAGTCCTGAGCAGGCGAGGGGGCAGACGGTAGATAAACGGACCGACATCTGGGCTTTCGGGTGCGTCGCGTATGAGATGCTGACCGGCAAGCAGGTGTTTGGTGGTGAGACTGTCACGGACATCCTGGCGGCGATCGTTGATAAGGATCCAGATTGGGCGGCTCTGCCTGAGGGCACTCCCGGGAGCATCCAGAGGTTGCTCCGGAGGTGTCTTGACAAGGACCCACACGAGCGGCTCCGCGATATTGGTGATGCCCGCATCGAGATCAAGCAGGCCCTCGAACGACCCGAGCTGGGGAGCCAGAGCGCACCCAGCGTGGCTCCTCATGCCGGTTGGCAGCGACTCTTGCCATGGGCCTTGGCCAGCATGGCAATCGTCGCATTGGTCTGGGCGCTGATTGATTCTGACGAGGCACCTGAGGGAATGGGCACCGTGCGTTTCCCCATCTTCCCTCCGGACACGGTATCCCGTAAAGGTGGCGCTTCTATTTCGCCCAATGGAAAGCAGATCGTCTTTAACGGTCTGGACGACACTGGCAGGTTGTCCCTCTGGGTACATAAGATGAATTCCCCAATCGCCCAGAGTCTAAACGGCACGGATCAACAGTCACCTGGCAGGAAATTCTGGTCTCCGGACTCCCGCTTCATTGGATTCTTTGCAAACGGCGAACTAAAGAAGATCGATCTGTCAGGCGGCCCTGCCGTCTCCCTCGCTGATGCCCGTAGTGGGGGCGGGGGGACGTGGAACCGTGAGGGGACGATTGTCTTCGCACCGTCTCGTAGGGGATCGCTCTACCGTGTTTCTGCGTCAGGAGGTGAGGCAACACCCATTACCACACTCGACGAGTCACGTCAGGAAACGTCTCATCAACGGCCTTACTTCTTACCAGATGGTCGCCACTTTCTGTATAGCGCCGAGACGGAAGAAACGGAGGCGATCTACCTGGGATCTCTGCACTCCGAGGAACGCAAGTTCTTGGTCAACTCTAGCAGGGCGGTGTATGCCCCACCTGGCTATCTGCTGTTCCTGCGCGAAGGGACGCTGATGGCCCAACCCTTTGACACCAGTAAGTTAGAGACTTCGGGCGAACCCGTTCCCTTCCTCCAACAGATCAGTTCCTTCTCCTTCTCAGAGAACGGCATCTTGACATATATGGGTGATGATCTAGGCACCAGCAGTCTTGCTTGGCGTGATCGATCGGGCAAGGCTCTAGAGTCGTTAGGTGAACCCGGAGGCTATGTACAGGTTGTTCTCTCGCCGGATCAAAAGCGAGTAGCCGTAGCAAGAAGTGAAACTGGGCGTTCGGGCATTTGGTTACTCGAATTGTCGAGTGGTGTCTTCTCTCGCTTCACGTTTCATTGGGGAGGTGATCCCACCTGGTCCCCGGACGGACACCGAGTAGCGTTCGTTTCCGTTCGAAAATCAGGCCTGTTCCAGAAGAGTGTGGGTGGCAGCGAGGTGGAATCACTGTTTAAGTTTAAATCCGAGAACCCCTACTGGCTCGATGCCTGGTCCGAGGACGGACACCTCGTCCTTCACTCCCGGAATCCTAAGTTGGGGAATTCGGTATATGCTTTCAGCCCGGGCGAAGATGAGAAACCGAGGCTCCTAATTGAGGACCCTTTTTACAAAGATGAGCTTCATCTTTCTCCCGACGGGAAATGGATCGCATACAACTCCGACGAGTCGGGAAGGCATGAGGTGTACATCGCCACCTTTCCGGACTTTTCAAGCAAACGGCAGGTGTCCAAGGCCGGTGGCTTTCAGGCACTGTGGAGAGGAGACGGCAAGGAGCTATTCTTTCTTCAACCTGACGGAAAGCTCTTGTCCGTGGACGTAAAGGCGGGTTCCACTCTAGCGACTGGCATTCCCAAGGTTCTCTTTCAGACAGGTGTTAATGTGATTCCCGTTATCGATCAATACTGCGTCACAAGCGACGGCCAGAGATTTCTGCTCGTTGAACCGGTGAAAGGGAAGGCTGAACCTATTCATGTCGTCCTCAACTGGTTCGAGGAACTTAAACGCCTGGTGCCGACCGAGAACTGAGATGCATCGTAGCTACCTCGTCATCTCCGGCCTGATCTTCGCAGCGGTAGCAATCCTCCACTTCCTTCGCCTGATCAATGATTGGGATTTCGTGCTCGGTCCCTGGTCCATTCCCAGGTGGGTTTCATGGACTGGCACCGTGATTCCGGCATGCTTGTCTGTCTGGGGGTTTCGCTTGGTCAGGCGAGAATCGCCGCAACAAGATCCTTGATTGGCATCCTTGTTGGCGTCGCCTGTAACGGGATCGTCGATCCTAGGGCTTCTCAGGCAAATTATGGGCCTTCCAGGGTGGGATCTCGCTCCGTATGCTGGGGCCAACTGGGGGAGCAAATCTGGCTTTCTCTCTTCCCGGAATCGGACCAATAAGGAATAGCCCGGCGGCTGCCGTATTCGCTACCTGAAAGCTCAGCTACCTGAATCTCGGCTACCTGAACCTGAGGGAGTACAGATCCGCATCCCTCATCACGAAGCGCAGGCGGACCGGCTTGCCTGCCAAGGAGGAGACGTTTTCGCCTCCTAGCCACGCCACGACCCTGTCGATCTCGTCCCCGATGAGCTCCCGAGATTCGTCGAGCCTGAAACCTGGTAGGGGCTCCCCATTCCGGCCCTGGATCTCTACCCGGATACCACCCGCTGCCGAGGTGGCAAAGTTGACCCGCATCCGATTCTTGGCGAAGCGCAGCGGGCGCGTGATCATCTCTCCCCCCTCGTAGGGGGCATGGACCGACACGAAGCCATCTGTCCGCACGCTGCAGCGACGCAGATGGGCCGTGGGCAAGGTGTATTCTTTAACCACGTAGAGTGACAACTCCCTCGGGCCTGTCTGGACGAGGCCCAGTGCGGGGTAGTTGCTCCGCGTCAGCCAGTTCTGGGATCCGGGTCCCGGACGGATGAAGCTGGACATGAAGGTGCGATTGTAGGTCAATCCTCCTCGGCTCGTCATGAGTACTGCGTCCGAGACATCGCTCCAGCTACTCTCGGGCACGCCCATCGCTCGACCCTGCTCGGGAGTGATGACCTGTCTCTTGTCACTGAGACGAGCGGTGATGGCCAGATAGAGATGGGGAGCTCGGAAATAGGGGAACGTGTTGGCGAGGCGAGATACAGCTGGTGTGGGAAACCGTCCTCCCTGTATTCCATCATCTGAATGGGAGTCCAGTTGGCAAAATCGGTCGAAGTAGTGCGGCCGATCCACCGGGTGTCCCCGGTAAACTTCTTGCGAAGTTTTTCCTTACCGAAGTTCTTCCAGACGCGCACATAAGAGACGTACTGCTGCTCGGTTTGCGACCAGAAGGTGGACGGCATGCAGGTATCCGTGGCCTCGGCCGGATGCAAGGAAACGCCAATTACGGCCTTCTCCGCGAAATGCCTCCAGTGGATGCCGTCTGGGGAAACCAAGGCGAGCAGTCCGCCGCTATCGGGTTCTTTGCGCGCCCAGAAGGGGAACGTCCCGCCTAGGGCCTTGTAACGCTCGTGGGCTGGCACGCCCGGTCGCGTATCGAGAAAGGGACTGAAATCATGGCACACTGGAGCAAAACTGCTATCGAGGATGACGTTGTTCTCGTAAGTTCCGTGAACTTTGAATAGGCCCAGATTCGGCTTGGTCCAATGAACGCCATCGACCGATTCGGCATAGCAGGTAACCTCATCTGGATTTCCCGCATTCGTCATGGCGGTCTTGCCTCGGTAGAAGAGCTGGTACTTGTCGTTGGCGTGAATGAGCGTCATATAAAAGGCGTACCTTCCCTCCCAGGGTTTGTCGAAGGTGAGAACCTTCCCAGCAGAACGAGGCCGGTGCAGCTTCAGCCTCACCCCATCCATCGACTCGATCAGGTACTCGTCCACGAACAACTCCAGCCGCGAGCCGATGTCCAAGGACCCCTGGGAGCTGGGCTGCTCTGCCGAGGCATTCTCCGCTGCCACGGGTAGGGCCACGGAAATCAGGCAGGCGGAGATCAGTCCTGTCCTCATTCTCCATCCTCCTCTTCCAAGGGAATCGCCATTGCCACTGGTTGGCCTCAGTGCCATCATGGGACCTCCCTTCTGGCTAGTCTACACGCCGCCGGTCTAATTCCCGCTCCACGCTCTCGGCACCCTCATCACAGAGCCGATCGAACAACTCGCGGAGGGTCTCGTTGCCCCTGTGCCAGGGGAACAGCAGGTTCTTCGCCTGCACCGTCTCCTGGGTAACCTCCCAACCCAGCATTCCTAGAGCCTGGAAATCCTCGCGAAAAGCCGTTTCGAGTTCCCTTCGGAATTCAGGTCCCTCGGTCACCTCGACGAATCGCACGTCATCCGAGGAAGCCAGTACCAGCCGCATGAACTCTAAGGGCGTAGCAGTCGCTGGGGCTCTGACAAGCTGAAGCAGCGCCTCGAAGCCAGGTGGTGTGGCTTCATCGTCTGGAAGAGTTGAATCGGCTTGACTTGGAACCGTCTTGTAAGAGAGTTCCCCTGGGTATCCTAGCTCTTTTAGAAGGGCAGAGATCTCCTCGTCGATCAGCACCCTATCAGGCCCATCCAAGGCTGCCTGGTCGAGCCACGAGGACCAGTCCGTGCCGTCTAGCGTCTCCTTACAAGCCAGGCGAAAGCGGGCCTTACCCTGACCAGGCATGATCATGGGCACCAGGGCAGGATGGTTGGCAGTGCGCTGGAGGATGTACTCCTCGAACCGCTCTCTGAAGGGGCCGTATTCGCGGGCCATGGGGTGATTCTACGGGATGGGGAAGTGAGGCTCCAGGAGGTCTGAGTTCCTTCCTTATCCGTCTTTAGATTGTCTCCGTCTTTCGCGGTGCCTCAAGGTGTGATGGCACAGATCTGACCGTAGAAACAGTGTCAGAGTAGCTCGCCCCTGAATGACCGGTTCCGCCTGAGGGTGTGTGAAAAGTCATTCATGATTTCGGATTTGAAATTTCGACTTCATAGGATCGCGTGTAAGCCACGATCTCCGTCGTAAGAAGGGTAAAGAGACCCCTAGATCAAAGAGGTTTTGGACTTTTCACACAGTCTCGCCTAAAAGCGGACATTCAGGTCGTCCGCGCGGAATCTAAAGTTTTGCGGGATCGTTCGTAGCCCATTTCTTCCGGGTAACAATCGGCTGGGAGCGCTCATCCGACAAGGAGTCCGGACCGAGCCAGAGAAGGTGCCACTCAGACGAATCGCTGTAGAGGGACAACGAATCCCGAATCCTGGCCTACGAACGGGGAACGAATGCGAAACGATTAAGGTCACTTACTCCATTCTTTTGCGGGAAGCGCGACTGGATGAAGGGAGAGCCGTGTGCCGACCATTGATTTGGCTAAGGACGAGGAAACTCTGGCAACGTGTCCCAGTGGATTCCGTTGACTCTGATTGGCAACGACGCGATCGCTACATTGCTGGTGACTCTAACAACAAGCGCTCCAGGAAAATCAAGGTCAGGAAAATAGGGACTCTCCGTCACGAACTTTGCCACTTTCTGCTTAGGTGCGAGGGTCAGTAATCGTTCGTCGACCAGTTCTCCCCCGAGCTTGTAGAGGCTGATCGTGACAGCTGCAAGCTCTTCGGAAGAATTCAAGAGCCCGAGAGCGGGTCGGCCTACTGCTGATGTTGAATGAAAGGCTCGTTCCCGGAGGAGTGTCTTGGCCTCGTGAACTACGGCACTCAGTACCTCGCTCGTGCGACTAACGATGAACTCCGTCGTCACGGTGACCCCAACAGGTTGGGATGAGCGGATCACACCCCAACCGATCTGAAGGAAGGGACCGTGTATTGTTACGAATCCGTTACTCCCGTTGGGTGGAATGGAGAAAGACTCTCGATTTGCAATACCTCCGCCACCTGGGGGTAGGCCACCAGGCCGCACTACGTTCATCGCCTGGCCATCATCTCGGGTCAGCTCTACGGAGACTTCCGCCGTATTCTGGGAAACGTTGGCGATGTGAAAGAAGGTGCGGAAAGTTTGGTCGGTATTGCCAGGGTTTCTGCCATCGACGACTTGAACCGCGAAGTAATCGACCGTCGCCTCCCCCACATCTGGGCCCCTAATGGTAGATTGCGTTTCTGAGATCAAGTTACTAGAGGGACGCCCCCTGACTACAGGCGACGTGTGATCGTCGGCCGACCCAGGTGTCTGAGCCAAGAGAGAGCAACCCGCGAAGAAGAGTGGGCCCCAGACATGGAAGCTTGCGACTTGCACCTTGAGAGAATTGCGAAAGCCCTTCAAGACCGAAGGTCTGACCATGCTAACAGTGATGCAGGGATGGTCAGGAAGTCGCGTCTACGCATCTATGTCTGAATGTCTGCCCGATGCTGACGGCTAATGAGGTCGATTGCTAGTTGAGAGCCTATTCCTACCAGAGTCGACCAGTCGGATTGAGTCTGCATCCTATAGCCTCGAAACCATCATCGCCCAGGCTGAGGAGGTCTACCATGTGTTGGCACACTCTCTCGCTTCTATTGGTCGCTTTGCTCTCCCACAACTCCGCCTCAGCAGGAACCGTGCAAGAGGCAGGGTTGCCCAATCCCGCGATCGTAGAAATCGTGTTTCCTTTCATCACGTTCGGTGACGTGGCGGGTGACATCAACTTCAAGACGGAGATCGAGATCGTGAATACAACAGAGCGTGATGCCTACGTCGAGTTCGCTCTTTTTGACCAACAGGGCGAAGTCCCGTCGCTTGATCTAACCAGAATCGATTCAGATTGGGACGGTCGTTACGCAAGGTGCGTGGCTCCTGGTGAAATTATCCCACTTGATTTTCCCCCAGGACCTACGAGATCCGGAGAGTTGGTCGGGCCAATGTTTGTCGGCTGGGGAATTTTGCGCTCTAACGAAAACGTGACCGTATTTCAACGGATTGTGGTTCGCGATCCTGTCCTGGATGGAGTCCCTCGCGCGGCGCAGTTCCGGGGAGTCGCAAATCCAATTCAGCGAGCCGAGATTCCGGTGCGCTTGCCAACACAATTCGCTACCTCGAGCACTGGAATTGCAATCGTGAATACGAGCGACTCAAGGAACTTGAGCCTCGAGGTGCAATATTGGGTGGGGAGGAGCAATCCTCTGGTCGACCCACCGGAACTAATCAGTACGCTCAAGTTTCGGTTTTCCGCTCGATCGCAGCATGTGCTCCTGGTACCGAACTATTCTAGGAACAATGCGCGAACAGGTTTCGTCCGGTTGATAGCGGCCCCAGGCCAGTCCTTTGCCTTCACAGCGCTCAACCTCTCGCTCCATGACCAGTTTGGGATGTCCGTGTCCCTTCCAGGGACCTATGATTCGGCGGGTGATGGTCAGATACATATCACGAGCCGTGGATCGTGGAATTTCGATGTCCCAATTGTCGAAACCACACCGCTAAGAGATCTAGAAATTGTTCTGACCGATTTCGGCTTCTTTGTCATAGACAAAGCGGGTCTCAGCTTGGGAGGTGACGTGACAGGGTCGTTTTTCGGGAACAAGTTTCCAGGACCCTTTCATTTGTGCGGTCGGTCTCAGGTTGTTGCAAGTGAGGAAGCAGGAATCGCTGTTGTAGGCCGCAGAGAAAAATCCATAGTCTTCGGTGACTCCAAGAAGATTATCCAGGAGGTGCTTCCCGGAACCATACAATTCATATTGGACCTTCAGGAGCAGGACGGGATCGAAGTCAAGAGCGCTTTTCGTAGAGACTTTGACCTTTTTCTTGATAGGTTTGTCTTGATTGACAAAGGCCAGGAGAAAGTGATCGACAGGTTCGTCAGCCCCGTCCCCGGCGACCCTTCGATTGTTCCGCCGTGGAGATGATTCCACCACCCATCGAAGAAGCAGGGGAAAAACGGACGCAAGGGATCGGAAGGCAACTGAAGTGCGCTCCACTACCTGAATGTCCGCTTATAGGTGTTTGGGGTCGTTCGTTTGAACATGTCTGCGGAGAATCTGAGTGGCCGCTTATATAGGCGGAACCGGTCATTCGATTTCGATGAAGTCGAACGGCGGTGTGGTCGCAAGCCGACGGCAGCTTCCGCCTGCCGATTTCTATATATGCCGTCCCCCGAAATTGCCCTTCCAGACCCAAAGACCCAGTAGTCGCTCGGTATGGGGTGGATGTGCTCAGGCGATCGTATTGACGGGTTTCGCTGCGGTACCCCGAAAGCAGTCCCCGCAGTCTCTAGGAAGCCTCACTCCTGTCTCAGGGTTGCGGCGGGATCCGCTTTCCAAAGTTTGCAGGTCCGGTGAGTCCTACTCTCTCCATGGGGGAGTGCCGGACTGAAACCAGTAGAACCTCTCGATAACTTCTTCTGTCGCCTTGTCAATCAGTATGTACGTCCCGGCGCTGGCAACACAGCAGCCGACGCTCACGATCCCCGAAGTGAAGATCTCAACTGTGTTCAGGTCGGGTAGCTGCGTAATGCTCCCTAGTTCTCCTGGGAGATGTTCATAGATCACTTTCTTTGAGTCGGCAAACAGGATCGCTAGCCGATTCTTGACTCCCTGTGCGACTACGATGCCGGCCTTCCTATTGACTACGAGGCGAGGGGCACCGTTGACATTGAAGGGCCCCCAAGGATTCCCGTCCGCGTCAAGGACATAGAGAGCAAAAGCTGAGAGGAGGATTCTCTGGCCTCGGATTCGAACCGAATCTACGACCTTAACAGGAAACTCCCAAGGCTCTTCCGCCGTTACGACTGTGCGGAGCCAGCGTCTGGAGGAACTCGCTCCAGGAAGGTACACCCGGTATCCCGAGGACCCCTCAAAGCGAAAGAACAGACTCGCAAAAGCAAATGACTTCGCTCCCGACACCGGAACGATCTTCACAAAGCTTGCTGCATTTACGGAATCGAAGAGTTCGTGGAGCATGATGGTTCGCTGGTTTCTCGGTTTCAGGAAGATCTGCCTTTCCTCCAGCAGCTCGGGATCCGCGTCCGGGTCAGAGCGACTGGTTTCCCGCCAGCTCGGAACCGCCAGGGTCACGCTCTCCGAGAAGTCTGGATTCACGACGGAAAGGCCACTGTTGGCTTGCAAGGGGAAGCGTGCATTTTCTACCCGTTTCGAGTTCCCCTGGATGTCGGCTTCCCACAGCAGACGTCTGCTCCCCAACTCGAGAATTCTGATCGTTTGGATTGCTTCTACGTTTTCATTTGAGCGCAGCACACCCCATCCTACGAAGGCGGAGCCGGTCAAACGCCTGGGTGGTAGGTCAAAGGATCGGACCCTGCCTGGTTCAACTGTGGTCCGCACATCAAAGGACCGAGGGGAACGAGAGCCGACTACCCTCTTTTTGGCAGGAAATCCAGTGTGAGTATACAAGTTGAACTCAACATAGGCCTCATTGGGAGTGGAGTTCAGGGCCAGGATATCGGTCTCAAACTCTACGTCTACCTCGCCCAGGACGATTTGAGGAAAGACAATCTCGACTTTGACCGGGCTCGGAAGTCCGAGCTCGCTGAGGTCACCGTCCTTTGCAGAACCCGACAGATGGAGGCAACAGAAGATCAAGGCGGTCGCGATTGGTCTCATTGCAGAGCTCCCAATGAAGTTGGAGCCAGACGGGGTTTCCTCGGTCGAAGCGGCTGGACACACCTTGCTGCTCCCCTTTTCTTCATGATCTAGCCCCTGGTGTTTTCAGCGCTGGGTGCCCCCTGAGGAGAGACTCGAGACCGCTACACCGCGTAATGTTCGGAGAGCAGTAACGGCGACAGGCTGGCTGCTTAGGATTCTCAAGATACCCTTGAACCGCTTCGTCTCGAGCAGATCGAACACTTCTGATAAGAACACAGCTCTGTGAGCTCCTGGCTTCAAGAGAATGAATCGGTTTCTGGCTCGCCCGAAACGGGGATCTGTTGGCGGCAATCCTGATTCCTCCGCCAGCCGTAAAAGTACATCGGTCTCTTTGTCACTCACGTTTACAACGGCTATGCCTGTGTTGCTGTCTTGTTCTGGCACTCGCTCTGCAGGTACCACCTGAACGATCCTTCCTTCACTCCCCAGGATCCCTGCTTTCGAGACAGAGTCAGTGTCGGAGATCGATGTCCGGTAAATCGAGTGAGCGGTAACCGGTAGGTCCGACTCGATATGAGCGTAGCCAAACTTCACGGGAGTGCTATCCCCCCTGCTAAGAAACTGTTTGGATCCTGAGCCGTTCAGCTGAAACTCGAAGATAGTGTCGATTACGAGTCGTAGGGCTTCCCCGTCACTGTCGAATAGGAGAAGCCGCACGCTCGTTGGCTGCTGGAGCACGCTAGAGATCTGAATCAGGGTCTGGAGGGTTAATCCATTGGCTTCACCATCTCCAATTTGCGGCAGGTAAACTCCAAAGGTTGAGGCCGAAAGCGATTCCAGGAGTATTTCGTTTAGCTGTTCTGCATTCTCGCCATCCCCGTAGTCCAGGACAATTGTCGAAATGCCCTCAGGATCAGACGTCTCAACTCCTACGAAGGGCCCTCGTACCTCATCAATGTCGTCTTGTTCAATACTTCCTAGGAGTTTCCCCCCGGCTTTGAGCACTGAAAGAGCAGCCACTGTGTCCTGCGAACCATTCCCTAGCGTGACACCAAATCGTCGTAAGGGATTTTGGAAGGTGATGATAAGAGCCTCGTGGGGTGCACCGTCTGCTGTGGTTGCCCCGCTAGCTGACTTGTTCCGTATGACCAAATCGATCTGCGGAGGGACGATGGGCTGAATCACGGCACTCCCAGTTGTGGGCCGAGATGAACCCTCGCCCCGGAAGAAAACACCAAGGGATGCGTAGAGCTCGCTCGGATCTTGATTTCCAGCCACTTCCTCGAACGTTAGTAAGAAGGCGTCCTCGGAGAACTGTTCTGGGCTCGTCAACTTTGTTACCTGCGCCCAGGCACAGGTTGAGGTTGCCACGCTAAGAACAAAAAAAAGCATTGTTGGTCGACAAATGCTCTCAGTCACTTTGGCCTCCCTGGAATGGTTTCCGCTATTGGCCCACACGATGCAGACCATTCACAAAAAGACGAACTCCTCGAAGTAAAATTAGTACTTGCTTACGTAGAATCCATCCGCGCGGCTCTCAAGGTACGCTCCTTTCAGAGCCGAATTGACAGCGGGCCGCTGGTGGGTTTTCACGACGATGCTCGAAACGATGACCAAAGTCCAGCGATCGGCAAGCAGATTGACCTGCCAGTATCGGAGGGATCCACCGGGTTGGCGAAAAAAGAGACTTTCCTTCAGGGATGTCTTCACAAGTCGAGCAGCGCTCTTGTTCTGATCACGATTCAATTCGCGGTCCCCGTGGAATGGTTGCCAGGGCTCAACAACAGTTGCCTGGAGAAGCACCGGAATACTTGGACGAATATCGGCCTTGCTGAAGAAGTGCCTGGGGCTAGAAGGAATCTCCAGAGAGGAAGGAGCCTCTGCTTTTCTGCTATATCAGCGTAGGCCCTTCGGCGTTTCCGGGGAAAATTTGAATGACGGCTTTTAAGGCGGAACCGGTCGTTCGATGTCGTCGAAATCGGCCCGCTCTCTGTGGTATCGGGTGCCGACTATCACACCGCCTGGCAGTCGCTATGTAGT
Organism: Acidobacteriota bacterium; assembly: GCA_965218775.1. Taxonomy (GTDB): domain Bacteria; phylum Acidobacteriota; class UBA6911; order RPQK01; family JAJDTT01; genus CAUZIZ01. Next base: position 592,028 of record CBDCLS010000006.1, read on the forward strand.
CGGAGAACTCGATCCAGAATGGATCACTGTCCGATCAGATCGCAGTCAGCACAACTCTGCGGACCGGCTGCCGTTGACAAAGTATCAGATTAGAGTACCGGCGGAGCACCCCAGCGGAGCGCCCTTAAGAAGTGTCGTCCAGTTATCGTCCAGTCAGAAAGCTATGGGATATCGTCAGATATCACTCGATCGATGCGGCGAAAACCCAGGAACCAATTAAGTTTTCGTTAGATTTCGTTAGATTTCACGTTGCTGTCCAACAGATTTAGGATCTGGTGGGTGAGAGCCCGGGGGGTTCGACAATCGCCCGGACTCCACTGTCTCCCAAATGTCTCCCACTACGATTCTTAATCTTTCCTAATCTTTCGGTTTTCTGAATGGCGGAAAACCCGATTAACTGTTTGTTTTTCCTAACGTTTCCTAACGATTCGGCACTTTCCCCGAACGGACTTCGAATCCGTAGGTCGGGAGTTCGAATCTCTCCGGGCGCGCCATTTATTTTCAATAAATTAGTTCTCGTCCGTTCGATTGTAAGTGACTGGAAATAAAAGGGAAAGAAGAGATTTAGGAGCTCCGTTTTTGTCAGGTCCTCTTGGTAGAATAAGTTTGCCAACTAACTCAAAGAAAAGGATTTACGACAAAAATGGAGCTCCAACGATGAGAAAGAACAGCGAACCACAGAGGCCGCTCGCCCCTGTGTGGCCCAATCACCGCTTGAGTGACGAGCTCCGCACGATCTCGAAGATTCTCGATAAGAATCCCGAGATCCTGGATCTGGTTTTACAAGATCTGTCTGACAAAGTGGATCCCCAAAACGGTTCGCCGGGCCTGAGTGCCGAGCAGCTCCTGCGTTGTGCGGTGCTCAAGAACTGGCATCAGCTGTCCTACGAGAAGCTGGCCTTTCACTTAGCCGACTCCGAGAGCTTTCGGGCGTTTTGCCGCTTACCCTTAGGGTGGGCTCCGGGCAAGAGTTGTCTGCAGGAGAACCTCAGTCGAATCCAGGCCGCGACCTGGGAGGGGATCGGGCAGATCCTGGTCCAATGGGCGAAGGCCCAAGGACTGGAGCAGGGACACAAGATCCGGGTGGATGCGACAAACGTCCCCAGCCCCATCCGCCATCCTTTTGATTCCCGGCTGTTGTACGATTCGATCCGCACGGTCACGGCGTTGTTACGAGATTTAGGCCAATCCCATCGAGTGAGCTACCGGGACCACTGTCGGCGGGCCAAACGTCGTGTGATCAATCTCCGCAACGTCCGGGGTAAAGCCCGCAAGAAGGTCGTTTACCTCGATCTGCTGAAGGTGGCAAAAAAGACCCGACACTATGGCAAGTTGGCGCTTGAGAATGCCTCCCAGTGGGAGGACTGCCACAGTTTGATAATCGCTGGAAAGTTGCGTCATTATTTGGAGTTGCTGCAGCAGGTCATCGATCAAACCGAGCGCCGGATCCTGCGGGGAGAGACGGTGGCGGCGGAGGAAAAGGTCGTTTCCATCTTTGAGGAGCATAGCGACATCCTTCAGACGGGAGGCAGAGAGACCGTCTTTGGCCACAAGGTGTTTTTGACCTGTGGCAAGAGTTCGCTGATCTTGGACTGTCGAGTTGTGGCCGGGAATCCGGCCGATCAGACTCAGCTGAAACCCATGCTCCGACGCCATTTCGAGCACTACGGCTTCTATCCTCGGCAGGCCAGTTTTGACGGGGGATTCGCTACCCAGGACAATCTCCAGTGGGGCAAGAAGCAGGGCATCGAAGATGTCGCGTTTGCCAAAAAGAGGAACTTGAAGGTCCCCGATATGGTCCGTTCCAGCTGGGTCTATCGACAACTGAGACGCTTTCGGGCCGGGATCGAAGGCTGCATCTCGATGCTCAAGCGGGTCTTTGGAGTCGACCGCTGCACCTGGAAGGGCTGGGATCACTTCCAGCAGTATGTGCAGCTTTCGGTGCTCAGTTACAACTTGCTCGTCCTGGCTCGTTTGCTGTTGTAGAAAGCTCAGAGTCCACTATTAGGGTGCGGGAGTTCAAGGATTGGTGTCTCTTAAAAACGACTTTCGAGGACTAGCTTGCAAACCCTCCTCTGAAACGGAGGGAAGTCACTGCCCGAAACCCTGGTATTGTCGAAGAAACCACCGATGGAACCTCAGAAAACGGGGGTTCCCGGATGAGAACTAAATTAGGCTTGGTAGGCCAATCCTTGAATATGCTCCGATTGTGGGTGTTTGCGGATTGTTTGCGGATTTGCAGGCTAATCAAGCCGACCTCCCGAGCTGATTCAGAGCCTCAAGATCGTCAGAAGAAGTACCCAATTTTATCGATCCGCTGAGGCGATCCACGTTCCGGTGCAACTCTTTTCCATTCCGCCCGTGCGATGCCGTTGAGTTCTTTTGGGCACTCGGGCTCGGAATGGTCTGGCTGTGGCTCGTTGACGTTCAGAGGTCTCTTCCCTGGATTACCCGCGAGCAGTTTCAGACTCGTTGGCTTCGGTTTTCTGCCTCTCATGTGACCCCCATCCCGAATTTCGCGGTCGCGGCTGCGAAGCCACCGTGTGGTCTCCAGTGCCGTTTTCAGAGAGATTTGCCCTCCCCCCCGGCGGTGTGCCTACTCAGCGCTAAGAAGGCGCCTGGCCCGGCTCTGGCGGAAGGTGAATATTTGGTGAACTTATACCGCCTATGTCACTCGAATGGAATCATTCAAGTAAGAAGGTGACACGACACCCATAACCAACCTTCTCTTTTCGCTATTGCCTGCTTGACTGACAGACAGCGTCCGATCTGATCGCAATCGAACAGCCGCACCTAAAAGCGGACATTCAGATTCTCCACGGAAACGTCGAGTGAACGACCGAAAAAGGGCCAGGAGTCGACGTTCTATTTCGGGCGTTGCGAAAGGAGCCGTCGTCCAGGCGCTTGGCGCCTGCGGGTATCGTAGCCGTCGCTGAAGCTCAATCCTTCCGTCTGAGATTGCCCTTCCAGGCCCAACGATCTAGTATTTGCGAGATAGGCTCCTACAAGATTCTTTCGTTGCTTGGCACCGGAGCTACGGGAGAGGTCTATCTGGCACAAGATACGAGGCTAGATCGCAAAGTCGCGCTAAAGTTCCCGACCGAGGAGACGAAGGACATATTTGGAGAAGATTCCGTCGGAGCGTTGGGTTACGACGAGGGCAGCTCGACGGTCGCCGAATCGCTCCACTCCCGTTCACAGTCTTCCCACTCTATGAATTCCCAGCGGGCGCCATGGTGGATGTGCGTTGTAGCGGCGTCGTACCTCGCCTTCTTCGCTTTCATCCCCTATTTGGTGATTTGGGGGCCGTCCGACGTGGAGGGATTGGACGCCGTCTTCGAGGGTGAAGGAATGCGAGTGGTATCCGTAGAAGCGGACTCGTCGTTGGGGCGGGCGGGGTTGGAGGCCGGCGATCGCGTTTTGTCCGTGAGTGGCCGACCCGTCCTCAAGGCACAAGACTGGTCGGCAGTTAATGCCAATCTCGAGGTCGGACGGCCGCTCGACTGGCAGGTTCAACGCGGTGAGAAGCGGCTTCTTGTTCAGATCACACCGGGTGAGGCTACTTGGGCAAATCGCCTGGCGCACGAATATCTGGGCTATTCGACCCTGAAACTGATCGGTTTTGCCCTCGGATTCTTCATCGCCTTCCGACGCCCAGCTGACCCCGTTGCCAAACTAGGCGCCTGGTTCATCATCACGAGTTCGATAGCTTTTGGATTGCCCAACGGCTGGGCCGTGGCGTGGCGTCAGGTTCCCGTAGTAGTTCAGGCGTTCTTGTGGATTCCAGAGATTAGCCGCTTCGTCATGGAAGGTATCTTTCTATCTTTCTTCGCGGTCTTTCCACGGCGGCTGTTTCGCTCCCGCTGGCCCTGGATTCTGATTTGGGCTCCTGTGCTCATCACGCTTCCGTGGCGGGTCTCGGGGTTCGCTTCGGTGATCTATCGCCCGGAAGAGCCTACAGGAGTACCTGGATGGCTCAATGAAGCGACATTCTTGCGCACGATGCTGTACCTGGCCGCAGGCGTTGTGGTCCTGGTCATCAGCTATCGCCGTCTTTCGGACCAGAACGCAAGACGCCGGGTTCGCGTTCTGATGGTGGGAACGGCTATCAGCCTGGCAGCCGCAATCATTGGCGTCTGGATGCACAACTTTGTTGGGTACGGGATGGGATCTGTGTTATTTTCTCCGTTCATCCTTGCCTGCCCGCTGGCTTTCGCCTATGCGATCCTGCGCCACCGCACCTTCGACATCCAGGTAATCATCCGTCTGGGCCTGCAATACGCGCTCGCGCGCGGGGCCGTACTCGCGCTGGTGCCGACCCTTGGCGCTATACTCGTCCTGGACCTTGCGGCGAGCAGCCAGGAACCGTTGGTGGAGATCTTGCGCAGCCGCGGCTGGATTTACGCCGGCCTATCCACTCTGTCCCTTGTAACTTACTGGCAACGGAAAGACTGGCTAGAGGCACTCGACCGGCGCTTTTTCAGAGAGCGGTACAACGCGCACCAGCTCCTTCGAGAAGTTGTCGAAGAGATCCGGACCGCGCGAAACCTCGAGCGCGTGTCGCCTCGGGTCGTCGCGCGAATCGAGGCCGCTCTACACCCGGAATTCGTTTCTGTGATGGTGCGCTACCGGGGCGAGCTGAAGTATCGCGCGCTGGCTTCGGTTCCTTCGGGTCAAGAAATCCCTCCGATCCCCGCAGATAGCAAGCTCGTCGCGCTCCTGCGAGTGCTGGAGAAGCCGTTGGAAGTCATGCCTTCGGACTCTGGTTGGCTCGAGCAGCGCCTCCCGACGCGGGAAATCACAATGATACGCCGAACCCGCCTCGACCTGCTGGTTCCAATCGCAACCGCGGTAGGCAATGCGGAGGCGCTTCTGGCGCTGGGGATCAAACGATCCGAAGAACCCTACACACTGACGACCAGGAACTACTGGAGGCCATCGCCGCCAGCCTCGCTCTGTTGCTCGAACAGCCTTCACCCGTGGTGGAGGAGCCTTCGGCAGGGACGATGGGGGAGTGTCCCGAGTGCGGAGCGTGTTACGACCCCGGCTCGGTAAGCTGTACGGTCGAGGGCGCCGATTTAGTATCCACGCGGGTTCCGCGCATCCTGGTGGGCCGCTATGAATTGGCACGTCGCCGCGGGCGTGGGGGCATGGGCACGGTATACGAGGCGATGGACCGGGCGCTCGAACGTCTGGTTGCCGTGAAGCTGATTCGCGACGACCTGGTCGACAAGCCAGACAGTGCTGAGCGTTTCCGTCGTGAGGCGCGCGCGGCAGCCAGCTTTGCACACCCCAATGTCGTCACCGTCCACGACTACGGAGTTGGGGGGGGTGCTCACGCTTTTCTGGTGATGGAGCTGCTTGAAGGTGCCACTTTGCGGGAGGAATTGAACCTCCGCAAGCAACTCAATCCTAGCCGCACCATCGAAATCCTTCGGGGCGTGTGTGCGGCTGTGAATGCTGCACACCGGCGCGAATTGATCCATCGCGACCTGAAGCCAGAGAACATTTTCCTTGCTCGAAGCGGCGATGGGACCGGGGAGCTTGTCAAGGTACTGGACTTCGGTATCGCCAAGTCACTTTCTCCTCGTAACCATACGGCAACGACGCAAGTCAACGCCGGAACTCAGCCCGGGGTTCTGGTTGGAACTCCGGCCTATATGTCGCCCGAGCAGTTGCTGGGTGAGAGCCCTGATGTGAGCTGGGATTTGTGGGCACTCTCAGTTGTTGTCTACGAGGCCCTAACCGGTGCGCTGCCCTTTCCCTTCACAGGTATCGAGGGCTGGCGCCGGGCAATAATTGACGGCAGTTTCACGCCTCTGAAGGAACACTTGACTGCCCCCTCGACCGGATTGCAGGCCTTCTTTGCCCGAGGCTTTGCCGGTGAGCTAAGGAAGCGTCCGCGCTCGCCGGAAGAGCTGCTCCGACAGCTCGAAACCATACTGGTTTGAGTTGTTCCAATCATCTAAGGGAAACCGACGGAGGAGAGCACGACGAACGTCGACGTGGACCGTTTCAAATAACGTGGGCCACTCGCCGATGAGTTCGGCGATGCGGAGAAATTCGGTAAGGAATTCCACGGAACGACGTTGAGTGAAGCGCTGGACGTCGAAGAGCACAGGGACATGGTGGAGGAGGCGGTTTTTGCAGCCGCCGGAGTCCTTCCCGTGGTGGCTGGTGTGGGTGGCGGCTACCGTAACGCTCTACAGATGGCTCGAAACGCCGAGCTGGCAGGAGCCGAGGCGGTCCTGGTCTTTGCCTATCCATTCGCCTGTAACGAGGCCCAGGGAGCCTACAACTATCTCCGTGAGGTGGCCGAGTCGGTGGGGATCGGGGTTCTGATCTACTGTTGTGATCAATCTCTATCGCGTCAGTAGGACACCAGATGGGGTTGGAGGGCGTCTTCATCGAACTCCACACCCAGGCCCGGCCGGTCTGGCACGAGCAGGGATCCATCTTGTAGAACCAGGGGTTCCTTGAGGACCTCATTTCTCCATGGGATGCGGCTGGGAGCGATCCACTCCAGAATCAGCGGGTTGGGAATCGCGGCCATGACGTGAGCGGCTGCCATGGTCCCGACCGGTCCCTTCGTGTTGTGAGGGGCGATAGAGACCTGATGGGTCTCGGCCAGGGAACAGACCTTCCTCATTTCAGTTATGCCACCGATGTAGACAGGATCCGGTTGGGCCACGTCGATGGCGCCAGCCCGGAAGTAATCGTTGAAGCGGTGCTTGTTGGTCAGACGCTCCGAACCCGCAATGGGAGTGGTGGTCCCTTGCCGGACCCGGGCGTAACCCTCGGGATCTTCTGGAATGGTCGGCTCCTCGAAAAACAGCAGTCGATAGGGTTCCAGCATTCGGGCGACTTCCAGTGCGGAAGAGGGGACGAAGGCGGCATGGGGATCGTCCATGAGCAGAATCTCCTCCCCCAGCGATTGACGAAGCGCCGCATAGCGGCTGTCGATATTTCTCAGCTCCTCCCGGCTGATTCTGGGGCCCTTTGCCTCCGAGATGCTGATGCTCGACTTCAGGGCTTTGAAACCTTCGTTCAGGACCCTTTGAGCGTTGGCCACGAGGGTGTCCGTGTCCGGCCCCCCAAAGTGGGAGTAGACGGGTACCCGAGAGGAGCGAGGACCGCCCAGGAGGGTGCAGACCGGAGCGCCCAGAGCCTTCCCCTTGAGGTCCCAGAGGGCCTGGTCGATGCCACTGATGGCACTGGTGAATATGATTCCGCCGGTTCGATAGGCGGTTCCACCGCCGGAGTAGAGGTCTCGATAGATGCCCTCGATGTCGAAGGCATCCCGGCCCAGGATATGGGGCTTCAGGGCCTCCACCATTCTGGCCACCACCGTCTCCTTGCGGCTGTAGGTAGCCTCGCCGATGCCGCTGAGGCCTTCCCTGCTGTGGACCCGCACGTGGGTCCACTTGCGGCCACAGTCAGACTGGACCAGTTGAACGGTGATGTCCCGGATCGGCAGGGACTCCCCATATCTGGCGCGGGACATCTGGGCTGCCGGGCCTTCTCCGGAAGCCGAGGCGGGAGCCACCCCGGTGCCGGCCACGACGGCTGCCACGGTCGAGGCGCCCATGCTTGTAGCCTGCTGGAGGAATCGCCTTCGGTTCACGGTCGAAGTCTATCCCGATGGGGTGACCTCGGCCACGGCCAACAACGAGTCGAATTGGATTCGACATCCTTCAACCCCCCGGCTTGGAACTGAGGTCGAGCTCGACGCCGAGCAGTGAACAATGATCAAGTGATCTGTTAATCGTTCGGCACCATATGTGTGATAGTCGGCGCCCGATCATACAGACAGCGTCCGATTTGATCGAAATCGAACGGCCGCTTTCGGCCTGAGGCTGTGTGAAAAGTCATTCATGATTTCGGATTTGAAATTTTGACTTCATAGGATCGCGTGTAAGCCACGATCTCCGTCGTAGGAAGGGTAAAGAGACCCCTAAATCAAAGAGGTTTTGGACTTTTCACACACCCTCGGCCTAGAAGCGGACATTCAAATTTTCCCCGGAAACGTCGGATGAACTACCAAAAACGGCCAGAAACCGTCGTTTATGACAGTTTGACTACTGGGACACTGGAGCATGTTTCGCGAGAAATCTCTCGATTTCCACGAACGCTTCGTCTGCTTCCGGTACTTGAAACGCATGCCATACGTGCAGAACGAACGGCCAAGTTTGAAGGACGGTGTGCGAGCCGTGTGCGGTGGCTTTATTGGTGTATCGAACAGCGTCATCCAAAAACATCTCCGCTTCCGAAGCTTGCAGCAAACTCGGTGGCAGGTTCGATAGGTCGCCTAACACTGGGGACATAAGCGGGCTGCTCGGGTTGATTCTGTGGGTTAGGAAGGTGAACCAAAGTGAGAACACCTTGAGTGCTTTCACAACTGGACCAAAACTATTGCCTTGCATGACGTCGGTTTCGATATTCGTAATTTGGCTGGGTCTAGCGAGCGGCGCATCGGTCTGAACAGCCTGAATTCGAGTGTTTGGTCGGGTACTCCTTGTGCGTGAAGCCAGATCGGAGGACAATGTTTGCCGAGCAAAAAAACAATCGGTTTGCCGCCTAATGGCCTATGTCAAGGGCGGCATGCTGGTGCTGAAACAGTAAGCATCACACGCTCCGAGCTTCAAGGACGAAGTCATGAAAAGGAAAAATGTTGCTCAAGGCGACCGAAGAGATGGTCGTGGTTGGCGCACCCTCGCACAGCCGTTGAAATTCCTATCCTTTTTCCACGGACGCCGACCTGAGAGGAAGCCGATGAGCCGCATTCGCGTAGTGGCGTTCGCTGTGGTGGCTGCGTCATGGAGCCCGTCCCACGCACAAGGGGTGCTGTTTTCGGAGAACTTCGAAGGGCTCACGTTGCTCGACAGTGTCGAGGAAGGCGTTGCCGTACCGTTCGGGGATCCCTTTGGAATACCGGGAGCTTCCGTGTGGACGAATATACCGCCCGCAGGCTGGATGGACGACGACTCAGGGGTCCCGGGCATTGGGAATCCTGCAGACAACAACGGGGTCTTTGATTGGGCTGGGTGGAATTTCGCGGACCGGGACTGGTGGGTGGTGACAGCAAATGACCAGAATCGGTCGCAGTTCGTCAACGCGAGTGGCACCATCATGGTCGCAGATCCCGACGAGTGGAACGACGCCCCTCATCCCGGTGGCCCTCCCAACGGCCCATGGTATGACACGTTCATCAGTACCCCTCCGATTTCGCTGGCTGGAGTCCAGCCCAACTCCGTGGTGCTCGATTTCGATTCGAGTTGGAGACCCGAGTTCGACTTCAACTACCAGCAGGCTGCAAACATAGTCGTTTCCTACGACGGTGGAGTTCCGATCGAAGTACTCCGTTGGGAGTCGGACGGTGGCAGCCCGTTCTTCCATTCCGACGCACCGAACGAGCACGTCACCTTGGGGTTGAACAACCCCGCTGGTGCAAATGAAATGGTCCTCACGTTCGGTGTGTTCGATGCCGGAAACGACTGGTGGTGGGCCTTGGACAACATCGTAATAATAACGGAGGAGGAGACTATTTACATCGCTCATTTCGTCGGTGGTATCACGGAGACTGAGACGCTCGGCACCACCATTGCCATCACCAACGCAGCCGGTTCTGGTAAGAATGCATCGGATCCAGATGCGACCAGAGCCTCAGCCACCGTCGAAAGCTTCGATGCCATGGGCCAGCCTAGCGAGCTGCTGGCACTCGCCTCAGGTGATGGTCTCGTGTCTCTCCAGAGTGTGTCGCTCATTGGTCGCGCAACCAGGCTGGCGACGACGGGTCCGCATGAAGTTTCCCCGGATGAACCTGAACCCGTAGTTAACGTGGGATGGGTTCGAATCCGAAGCGAAGCGGATCTCCATGTAGAGGCGACTTTTTCGATCCGGGATAAGGTATCGGGCAAGCTCAAGACCCGCGCATCTGTACCTGGCCAGACGCCCAAGAAAGGCTGGAACTTCCCAGCACATAATGTACTCAATCCAGCCTCGGGTGAGGAAACGGTCAGAACGGGTATGGCCATTCTCAACCCATTGAAGGGAAATCAGGAGGCCAAGATCCAAATCCATCCCCTCAACTTCACGGGATTGTTCATTGGAGAACCCATCGAGATCGTTCTTAAACCTGGGGAGAGGATCGCAAAGTTCCTGGATGAGCTAGCCCCGGGAATTCGAGATTTTTGGGGCGAGGTCATCCTCACTAGCGACGTTCCGGTGGTGGTTCTGCCGTTACTACAGGAAGGGTCGGTCCTGACGACCCAGAAGGTTTCCGGAAAATGAAAAGCAATCCTGAGAGTTTGGTTTACAGACCTTTCGGTTGGCCGTCGCGATCCGGTCTGGTGATGTGGGTGATTCTCAGCTTCATCTTCGCCACCCATCCGTTGGAGGGCACAGCTCCGGTCAAAAGGATCTACATTGCCCAGTTCGGCCATGGCGTATTTGACGAGAGAACTTTCTCGACCGAGATCAGCATCGACAACAACTCCACCACGGATGTTGTCGATCTGACAATCGAGAGCCTGGACGACAACGGAGCCCCGATCCCACTCTTGTCCGATGGTCCTGACGGTCCCAAGGACACCTTGAGCAAGCGCGTTGAACGGAATGCCCTACGAACCATCTTCAGCGTCAACGGCACTGCCAGTGATCTGGCGGTAGGGTGGGTTCGGATTACCTGTGAGTCGGCAGCTGCGGACATTGATGTCCAGGCGGTGTTTCGAATCGTCGGTCCCGACGGCTTGGAGACGCGGGCAGGCATCTCGGGTAGGATGCCGGAGCCTTCCTCGGCATTTTTTGGTGAAAGTCTTCGGGAGGTCGGCGAGGGAGAAGAGACGATTCGAACGGGCATCGCCCTGGTCGTGCCCCAACAAGCGGCAGCCGATGTCCTGATCATGATACAGGCGGTCGACGCTGAGGGAGAGCCCCTCGGCGATTCCATCGAGATTGCCCTCGCACCCGGAGCCAAGAGGGCTGTGTTTCTGGACGAACTGATCAGCGATTTGCCCGACTTCGCGGGGCGAGTCGAAGTGCGTTCAGACGCACCCATAGTCGTGACTCCCCTCATCCAGGAGGGGGTGGTTCTGACCTCAAGAGAAACCTTCGCGCTTCCCTGAAGGAGTTTCTCTCAACAATGTCAAGGAGAGGCTTGCCGCTGCTTGATCCGAAGACGCATTGCGCAGAGGTTTAGCGGATCGAGAGCGGTTTCGGTCTTGCCACTGAGGGAGATTTCGATCTTGTTCTCTCCCATCCTCAACGGCGGAGAGCTCAGCGGATAGGTCACCGGGTATCTGCAGTCGCCGTCCTGGGGACTCCGCGGTGTCCCTCCGGTGAGGGAGCTCCCCGTTGAGCCGCAGTCGGAGCCTTTCTGTCTGGACCGGTTCCTGCAGCTTCAGCTCCAACCGGGATTCGGTTGTCAGACTGCCACCGGCAGCCGCCTCCAGGTCATCGCTGATGGCAAGCGAGAAGCTTTGGGTCCCGCCTTCCCCCAGCAGGCTCGGTAGAGGCGTGGGGCTGGATATGAAGGCGTAGTGGTTGAAAACCGGCCCATCCAGGACGTAGAGCTTGTCCTTTTTTTCCGCTGACACTCGGAAATCTCGTTCGCTGCGAACCTGCTCGTGTTGAAACTGCCATTCTTGTCCTTGTTTTCCGAAAAGGCGAGCCATTCTTTTTCAGCCACAAGCTTTTCGTGGTCGCATGACCGTTTGGCTTGCGCGGAATGACTGCTCTTGGGCCGTTTGCGGTAGTTCATTCGACATTTCAAGGGGAAATTTGAACGTCCGCTTCTAGGCGAAGCCGCCGTTCGATTGCGATCAAATCGGACGCTGGTCTTAAGATCGGGTGCCGACTATCATACCTGGATTGTCTTGCGGTGAGCCTGCCTAATCGGACAACTCTATGGGTGTCGAGCTTGAACTGTACGTTCTGATCGCAATCCTGATCCTGGGAAGCTCAATCTTCGCCGTATTTGAGGTCGAGACCCCTCGCTGGCGTAAAGTCCTCAAGTGGCTCATTGTCAGTGTCGGGACTGTAGGTCTTTACTATGTGGTAGGCCACTTCGCGCTGGCTCTACCTCTCGGGCTTGCTGCTATTGGGACAACGGTCCACTTCTGGTGGTGTCGCAAACACGGCATCCATCCAATCCACGCGACGCCGCGACGGAAGTATTACCAGCTGCGGGGCTGGGATTGGCCTGAGTGACTTATCCCACTCCCATGAATGAAGAGTTCCGAGGCTGCAACAGCACTGTCCCAAGAAATCTTTGAGAATCCGGTAGCTGAAAGGCCTGTATTTGCTGGCTCCGAGAACCCTTCCTAGCTGTCCCATATCGGCTGCTCCCTGTCTGTCAATCACTTCAACTCTACCTGAGGTCGAAAAAGAGCGTCCATCCACGTGACCCTTGGATTTGCGGCAATCCCTCCAGTCCTCTTCCTGACCGTGGGTTCCAATCAGAGACAACACCGGTGTGTCCGCCTCCAGTTCCGATCCGGCACCAGCTGACTCCGCCAGGTTCTGGACAAATTCCCGATTTGCTGATGACAACTCGCCAAAATGGCGCCGTAACGAAGACCCGAGCGATGACCACTGACTCCTCCAATTTACTACTGAGGGCACTAGCCAACTCCTGAGCCGCGTCCTGCAGGTAACGGGCCTGCTCGACTCGGGACTCGATCTGGCCCCAAAATTACCCACCGTTGTGGAAGTTGTTTCTTCAATCCTCATTCTCCTGCCTCCTCCTCGAGTTTCGGAGTGATATGCGCGTCATCTACGTGCTAGGACTCCACCCTCAGAGATTGGAAGAACCGGGTAAGCGATTGCAACACTGAGAGCCGCAGGGTTCAGCGACTCTTCTCCCTTGTTGGTAAGTGGGAGATGGTCTGTCCGATCATCGCGAGTTCCCTGAGGACTCCTTCCCCCCATTTGCTAATCCCGTCACTGGCGAAAGGCAATGGCAGGCAGTGATAGAGAGGGGCAGTAGTGCTGATCCAAGGGCAGGGAGCCTACTTCTCCCTTTTTCATGCCAGTCCGAACCAACTGGGGAGGTTTGCCATCTAATCCTATGAAGAGGGTATTTCCACGCTCTTCTTTTTTCCTTACTGAGTCCGTCAATTCGGCGGGCTCATTTTTTGCCCTTCAATTGACCCACATCGGCTCGGATAGCCCGACCACGATGACCATGCTGAAGATAATGGAGCGGAAAGGGATGGTCCGGAGGGCACAACCAAAGGGGCGCGCGTTCGCCTACAAAGCCACGCACACGCAAGAGCGTGTCATCAAGGAGATGCTCCGGGAGTTTGTGGGCCGAGTCTTTAACGGCTCTCCAGAAGCCCTGGTAGCTTGTTTGATCGACGATTGTGGCCTCTCCTTGGAAGAGCAGAAAAGGATCAAGCGGATAATCCAAAAAGGGAAATGAATTCCGCACTCCCTCGCACACTGCCATCCTAGTGGGGATGGAATATTGATCTAGGAAAGACACCTCTTTGGCGGTCAAGAGGGAGCTTTGCTAGTTCCCTTAAATCGGCCCTGGGGTCCCGTGAAATCTCCGAGATCATTAACAAGGGCTGGCTAGGCTTTTGAATTGCCTGGGTGCCAGATTGGACCACTTTCTAAAGGTTCGCTCAAACGTCCGCAGGTCGTTGAATCCGACAGAAAAAGCGACCTCCGTGATTGAATAATCTCCTGCCTCAAGCAGCTTGACCGCTTGTGCCACTCTTAGATACTGAAGCCAATGCGAAAACGTGATTCCCACCTTGGCATGAAAGAACGACGAAAAGTAAGTCTTTTCCATTAGGGCAACGGCTGCCGCTTTCTCCAAGGGGATGAAATCGGAATAGTTTTCGGACACGAACTTGTGAACCTTTCGCAAGGCTGGGTAATAGACAAAAGCTTGCTCATTGATTTGCCTCAGCTCAAGTACCCAGGGTGTTTGAAGGTGCCAATTGGCTTGGGTCTCCAGCCGAACGTCCTCCGGAACCGCTATCTCGACATCAAACTTATCGAACTTGACAGCAAAGCTCTGCTCTCTTCCAGCCAGATCGTCCACACGAATCACTCTTCCAGTCAACTGCAAAGCGCCGCCCGAACTGATTCTTACCACGCTATCCTCTGGCGGGGCCCTTTCCGTAAGCAGATAGGCACCATCTTGACAGAGGTTTATAACTCGTGCCGCAATCGACCAGACTGCCTTTTTGGAGACCGGCGTAACTCTGGTCTCAAGGTCGATCTGCTTCCTAAAAGCTGATCTTCTTTCGAAATCTACCATTCCCTGCATCACAAGTTCCTTGAATTCTTTGAACACGAAAAACCTCCTCCTCTTTTGTTGTTTGACCGGAGGGGGTCAGGACTCGAAGACGAAGGCTAAGATAGTGGCCTTAGTCCAGTGCGATCCCAGCCAAAGAATCGCGGTCAGAACAATCCCATTTCGACTAGAGCAATCAATGCTCTTCGCACCGGGATCCTCATGGCTGCCAACACAGAATCATGGGAGTACCTGCCCCCTCCATCGTTGGCGTGGCAATAGCCGTGCCAACGCGTCTCGATGTTCTGCCAAGGGCTCCAGGTGATTCTTCTGGAAGGGCTTACACTATTTATTGGACAGGCCCATCGGGTAGGACACCCCAATCGAGGCTGTAACAAATACAGGAGTCAGGTAAGAGGTATAGGGACTGTCCTCATTGCGGGTGCCCCTCCCTCACCGGGGACAGGAGGAATCCGGGGTGTGGGCAGCGGGAATCGCCGCTCCATCAGAAGGAACTTTTCCCAGGTCAGCCGCCGTTTACCTCCGCGACGATTGGGCCACTTCTTGAGCAGCCGCCTCGCCGTGTACAGAAAACGGGCCAGCCCCGGGCTGTTGTCGGGGACACCGTCGTAAGCATAGTGGCCGCGCAACTTGACGCAGAACATCATCCAGACGTCAGGCGAGCACTGTGCGTGCGTCGTGCCGGAGAATGATAGTTTCCCTGTCTTCGTAGAGTCGTTCGCAAATCAAACCTCGTAGATTCTTAATCTCCATCGCTATTCGTAGCAACTGCCATGGACCACCGGAAGGAACCCCTGGACCTGGAAATCGCCGACACGATCATTGCGAGGCGAGGGCATGCGGATCAAGGAGGGGTGATCCTGCTTGCTCCCGGCGTGAAAGGGACTGTGTAGTCACGAGAAGTGAGAACCTTCTGGCTGACGCAGCAACTAAGGCTGGACCCATCAGCGCGGGGCCATGGGCGCTGGTGGAGTTTGAGAACGGGTTCAGGATGGTGCTGGATAGTAGGGCGCAATTCGAAAGGTCAGATAGGAAGGGCAGACCTTCTGGGACGAACACCGGGAGTTTCCGGCTCACTTGAAAGGGGGGTGTAATAGTCGGCACCCGATCTTACAGACAGCGCCCGATTTGATTGAAATCGAACGGCCGCTTTCGCACCTAGAAGCGGACGTTCGAACTCTCCACGGAGGCGTCGATTGAACTGCGCTGAGATTGCGGACAACGACGGCCAGGAGGTAGAGGCGTCGCCGATCCTGGGCACTCCTGGGGCAATCCATGGGGTCTTCCAGGGGAACGCAAGGCCCGGTGGCACCATGCTTCTTCTACCTCTCGGCAAGAGCGGTCCGGAAAGGGTAGTCCGCGTCCGCATGGGACAGCAGCTTCGAGAGCTCAGCTTCGACTTCCCGGGCCTCCTCTTCCCGCCCCGCCTTGTAGTGGAGGTCGGCAAGCTGCCGTTGTAGTCTCATCCACAACAGAGGCGCTACCCCCTCCCTGTGCGAGAAAACCGATTTCCTGTTGACTGAGTTTTTTTCTTCAGTCAGTTCGCGCGTCTCCTTCTTCTGTCCACGGTTTGCGACAATCATGTGGTCGGCGGCGGTCGTTTTCAATACAGTGATGTGGTTTCCGTGAGTTTCGCTTCGAGGACGGCTACTTCAAGCTGAACGGCAAGCGGGTCTATCTGCGCAGCTCTCACATCGGCGGAGACAGCCCCATCGGCCTGCAGATGCCGCATGACCCGGACATCGCTCGAAAAACGTTGCTCTTTGTCAAGGTCATGGGTTTCAACTCCATCCGCTTCTTCATCTCCCTGGCCAACCGGTGGGCTGGGTCCCCCTGCCCGACGACGATCGCTTCGCCGGCTTTGACGTCTATGAGTTCGCCCACGTGGTGCGGGCAACGCCGGATGGCTCCAAGCTCGTCCCGGTGGAGAACAGGCTCGATCTTATTCGAGCCAAAGCTGGACAGTTGAAGATAGGGCGAGATTAGGGCCCTCCTGGCTGCGCCCGGTCTGGCGACCCTCGATGGCCTTCCCGCTAGTTGAGCCGAGCGTTGAACCTCGGCTCCAAGCCTGGCGGGTTCCTGTACTCATCATGTTCGTTGCCACCGCTGCAGAGCGTCTGGACAAATTCGAAGGCCTGGAGGCGATAGACTACTGGGCAGTATTCTTCTACTTCGTCGCCGTTCTGGTGCTGGGGTACCGCTTCAGCAAGCAGCAGAAATCGACGGAGGAGTACTTCATGGCCGGGCGCCGCATGCCCTGGTTCCTGGTGGGCCTGAGCCTGTTCGCCACGCTCCTGTCCTCGGTCAGCTACCTGTCCAAGCCGGGCGAAGTCATCAAGAACGGCCTAGGGATCTGGGGCGCCTACATGCACCTTCCCTTCACCATCGCCCTGGTCATCCTGCTCTTGATCCCCTTCTTCATGGGTAAGCGCTTCACCAGCGCCTACGAGTACCTGGAGGAGCAGTACGGGCTCAAGACACGCCTCTTCGCGTCGATACTGTTCATCCTCAGGCGTCTGTTCTGGATGGGTACGATCGTGTATACGGCCTCGTTTGCTATGGCCCGGATGACGGGACAGTCCTTCGTCTGGATCGTTCTGGGCATCGGCGCCATCGCCATCGTCTACACCACCATGGGGGGGATGCGGGCAGTCATCTGGACCGATGTGGCCCAGTTTTTTATCCTCCTCGCCGGTCTCCTGTTCACCATCGGCTTCGTCTTCGCCGAAACCGGGACTGGTCCCGTCACCTGGTTCCACGACCTGATGCAGGCCGAAAGGGAGCCACAACCCTTCTTCGCCTTCGATCCCTACGTGCGGGTGAGTCTCGGGGGGATGGCCATCTACACCTGAGCCGCTAACCTGGCGGTGTAGGCATCCGCTGCAGAATTGAGCTTCTGCATCGCTTCGGCTGGAAGCACCAGCGTCGTGCCCTTCAGGTTCTCTTCGACATGCTCCGGCTTCTCTCCGCCGGCCAGGACGCTGGTCACTTCCGGATGGGCTGCCACCCAGGCGACGCAGATCTGGGGACGGGTCACCCCCAGCTCCTGAGCAACTTCATCGAGCACCGCGATCAGGTCGAGAAGCGGAGATCCCTCCTCGGGTTCGCGTCCCGGCACCAGATTTCCTCCACCCAGCGGACTGAACGCCATCAATCCCAGATTCTCCCGGCGGATGATGGGAAACATCTCCTTGATCGCAAGATCACGACGGTCCCCTGCCATGATCGTGAAGTAATCCTCAAGGGCTACCATCGGAGCCTTGTCGGCCCGCTTTCCGAGCCCCACCAGCTCGGAGACCTGTCTGGGCAGATGGTTGGAAACGCCCCAGTAGCGGACTTTGCCGGATCTGACCACAGCATCCATGGCGTCGGCGATCTCTTCCATGTGCTCCAGGGTCGGCGTATCCCGAGGGGGCGTCTCCTGCCAAGGGGAAGGAGTCTTTTCGTCGGCACCGTGCAGAAGGTAGAGATCGATATAATCGGTGGCCAGCCTCTTCAGGCTCCCCTCGACCTTTGCCATCAGATTCTGCTGGTTGAAGACTATCCTCTCGCCTTCGAGAGTCTGAGCGGCCTTGGTTGACACGATCACTTGATCGCGGCGACTCGAGATGGCCTTACCCAGGGTGATCTCTGCGCCACCGGATCCGTAGGCCTCGGCAGAGTTGAAGAAGTTGACCCCGATGTCCATGCAGTGCCGCAACAGCTTGACTGCATCGTCGTCGTTGGGCTTGCGGGAGAGATGGTGCCGAAAGGCAGTGCCCTGGCACATCCTGGAGACGAGAAGATCGGTGTTCCCGAACTCTACGAGATCTGACAGGGGCTTGGCAGTTTCCGGTGGCGTCGTTGCTCGCTCGCAACCTACAAGGTTTCCCAGGAGAGCCGTTCCGGTGCCCAACCCCAGGGTCTTGAGAAAAGTTCTGCGATCGCCAGAGAACGCTCGGTTGGAAGGTCTGGAGTAAACGGTCATAAGGGAACCTCCTTAATGCCTACAGGCGTTGCGGCAACGCGGGGGCCGCCATCTCCGAGCTGCTGCCTCACCTTCCGGAGGTGGTGGACGATATCGCGATCGTCAAGTCGATGCCTGCCGAACAGTTCAATCATGCTCCGGCTCAGCTGTTCATGAACACGGGGCATCAACTCATCGGGCGTCCCAGCATGGGATCCTGGTTGACCTACGGCCTGGGCAGCGAGAGCAGCGACCCTTCGGGCGTGATCTTCACATTGGCTGGCTTCAGATCCCGGTGGATGCGCAGCTTCCAGACCCTCGGCGATCTGGTGGGAGACTTCCAGGGCCTCCTCCACAGGCAAGGGTCCCTTGGCGACACGCTCGGCCAGGGTTTCACCCTCCACGTGCTCAAAGCTGTGGATGGCGGCAATGTTCGGATGATTCAGCGAGGCCAGGACCTGAGCCTCGCGCTGGAACCTGGCCAGCCTCTCGGCGTCCTGGGTGAACTGCTCAGGCAGGACCTCGATGGCGACTTCGCGTTTCAGATTGGTGTCCTCGGCCCGGTACACCTCTCCCATACCACCTTCGCCCAACTTCGACGTGATCTTATAGTGGGAGATGGTCTGGCCTATCAACGAGCCTCCAGACTGCTGGGGAGTCTATGTGCCAATACTAGATCTTTGACTTTGGAAGGGCAATCTCAGGAGGCGGCATATATAGAAATCGTAAGGATAGGCGGAATTCAATCCGCCTTTTCTGCTGACACTCGGAATGTTGTTCGCTGCGAAGCTGGGTGTGTGCCAGACGCTGCGTTGGGAACCGTCCCGGGAGGAGAACAACACCATCGGATCCGACTCCCAGACCAATCGCTTCGCCCTGTCCGGCGATGGCGTGGCCGCCCGCCACGCCGTGATCCGGATGACCGATAGCGGGTGGCAGCTGGAGAGTGAGGGCGCGGCCGAGACACGCCTGAATGACCAAAGGGTGACTCGAAGTCCGGTGAGTCCTGACGACGTGATCGGCATTGGAGCCCACCGGATTCTGATCAAAGTCAAGGCTATCTCGTGGATGTGGGTCCTGCCCAGCGCCTTCTGATGGGCTCGGTCGAAATCCTTCTATTGAAGCTTCCAGAAGACTCCGACAATCTCAGCCTTGCGATTCTCCGGAGCCTGGTCATCCTGGTAATAAAGCGTGAGAAAACGATTCGGTTCCAGTTCCAGGGTCTGGCTCAGGCCGACGTCTGGGGTGGGTGCATCTGAAACCAACGTCACTGGCTCACTCCAGGTCCTTCCCTCATCCTTGCTGAGCTTCACCGCGACACCATAGGGTGGGTGACGCATGGTGTACGTCATGATGACGGTTCCGCTGGAGGACTCTACGGGATATCCCTGTAGTTCTGCAGCAGCCGTAATGCTCCTGGGTGTGGACCAGGTCTCCCCTTCATCTATCGATTCGGTGAGCAGGGTGTGATCGGGCAATCGGACGTAAGCATTGGGATCTTTGAGCAGCTTCCGGCCCTGAGCACGGGTCTCCAACTCCGCGCTTCGCATGACGGCAAGCAGCTTTCCGGAAGTCAGGCGTACCACAATAGTCTGGGTGCCGCGGCCGACAGTTGAGGCGTGCGACCAAGTCCTGCCTTCATCGGAGGATTCCAGCAGCCAGCTAAAAGAGCCACGCTTCTCCTCCGGCATCGCCTGATCGTCGTAGATCGGGAGGTATCCGCCGTAGGCGTTCATCATCAACCTTTCAGACGAAGTTTCGAAGAGCCTTCCGTAGGGAAAGAGCCACTCATAGGGTTTCGGATCAAGGAGTTTCGGAGGGGTCCAACTCTGGCCTTTGTCCTTGGACCACATCAGGTAGGCTCGCGCACGTTCATCCTTCAGGTCTTTCCGGACGAAGCCCAGGATAACATCACCTCCGGGTAACGTCCCGAGCATCTGGATCCGGTCATTCTCGGGGGAATCATACACTTCGCGGGGCTTATCCCAGGTCAATCCGTTGTCTCGTGACTCGACCAGCGATACACTGTTGGTCCGGGCGAAACCCGTTCTGGCTCCAACCAGCAGATGCTTGGGCCCGACTCGAGCGACTTTGGGTGCATGCCCCTTCGGGCACACGACAACCCTTCGCTCGACCTCCAATTGAGGTTCAGGACATGCCATGGCCAGAACGCTTGGGCAAAGGATGGTGGCGGGCTGCGATTTTCAAACCCATACCGAACCTGTTTACTGAGTAATAGGTCCCCGGATCAGGAAGGGGCACTCTCAGAGGTTATCCAAAGGCCGGAGGGGTGTCAACGAGTAGCGTAACTTCTTTTCTGTAAATTCTGGTCAGGCCTGGGTCGGAAAGACAGAGGTCTGGGACAGGATTCTCCAAAAACAGAAACGTCTATCTGGCAAGGAGAATCAAATGAACCCAGACCTGGAAAAGAGAGTACCACGGGAGATCCTGGCGGAGTTGATCGAGGAAGGAACAGAAGCCTTTCGAGGAATCCTGGAGAAGCTGTTCAACGTGGCCATGCAGTTGGAAAGAAGCGAGTTTCTGGGAGCGGAAGCGTACGAGAGAACAGCCAGTCGGCGAGGCTATCGAAACGGATTCAAAGGCAAGCGGATTCAGACTCGAGTGGGAGAGCTGCACTTGGAGATTCCACAGGTGCGTGGGTTGAGGTTTTATCCCAAGTCGCTGGAGAGGGGTTGCCGTTCGGAGAAGGCCCTGAAGCTGGCCATTGCCGAGATGTATGTGATGGGAGTCTCGACGAGGAAAGTCACCGAGATCACGGAGCAGCTGTGTGGGTTGGAGATCTCGGCCACCCAGGTCTCGAGAGTGGCCGGGATGCTGGACGAAGAGCTGGAAGAGTTTCGAAGCCGGGAGCTGGGAGAGTATCCGATCGTGTATCTGGATGCCCACTACGAGAAGGTTCGAAGAGGCGGCAGGGTGCAGGACGTGGCCATCCTGAAAGCCATAGGAGTCAATCGTTTCGGAACGCGGGAGGTGTTGGGTCTGAGCACCAGGATCAGTGAAGCGGAGGTGCATTGGCGAGGGTTTCTGGGAGATCTGCACAAGCGTGGACTGAGAGGGGTCGAGCTGTTTGTCAGTGACGATCACGAAGGACTGAAGGCGGCCAGGCGGGCAGTTTATCCGTCGGTGCCCTGGAACCGTTGTCAGTTTCACCTGAGTAAAAACGCCCAACAATATGCTCGCCGCAAAGAGGACAAGCCCCGCATCGCCCAGGCCATGCGGGACATTTTCGATGCCCCGTCTCGAGAAGATGCCGAGGAGCTCAAGGGTAAAGTCGTCAAGAAGTTCGAAAAGATTGCACCGGAGTTCGTGAGCTGGCTGGAAGAGAACGTGGATGAAGGGCTGACAGTGTTTGATTTTCCGAGGAGCTGGTGGCGAAGGATCCGAACCATCAACGGACTGGAGAGACTGCACCGGGAGATCCGGAGACGAACCCGGGTGGTGGGAATCTTTCCCCACGAAGCGTCGGCGCTGCGGCTCATCTCGGCTGTGCTTGCAGAGATACACGAGGAGTGGTTAACCGGCCGGCAATACCTGAACCTGGCCGGCTGGAAAACACAAGTGGAGCAATTCTTCCCTACAGGCCCTAAAGAAAATTACAGAAAAACGGTTGCTTAACCTGTCAACGAATCGTGTGGAGCACACTCAAATGACGAATGTACTCATAACCGGTATGAGCGGCTTGATAGGCGGTATCCTCCGAAGACACTTGGAAGCTCTAGGCGGCTATCAGCTAAGAGCGCTGAACCGGCGTCGGGTGGAGGGCGTGGAATGCGTCCAGGCGGACATCTCGGACCTGGAGGCGATCCAGCCCGCCTTCGAAGGTATCGACGTGGTCGTACACTTGGCTGCCTTCCTGGGCGGCGAGGTCTGGGAAGGTCATCTCTCGGGCAACATCATCGGCGCATACAACGTATACGAGGCAGCACGCAGGGCTGGAGTGAAACGGGTCGTCTTCGGCAGCAGCGGAGCGGCCGCGACGGGCGTCGAGCAAACGCCTCCATACGACGCAATCGTCGCAGGCAGGTACGACGACGTACCTGAGCGCTTCGAGCGGATCAGGACTGAGACAACCTGGCCAGCCGGTATATACGGCGCCTGCAAGGTCTGGGGGGAGGCCATAGGCAGGCACTTCTCCGACGCCCACGGTCTATCTGTCCTCTGCGTCCGCATCGGCCGGGTGAACGAGGAGAACCGCCCGACGAATCCCGCTGAGTTCTCCCGCTACCTCAGCCATCGAGACATAGCGCAGATGCTCCAGAGGTGTATCGACGCGCCGGACGACCTCAAATACGGCGTCTTCTTCGCGATTTCAAACAACAGATGGGGCTATCGGGACATCGAGCACCCGCGTGCAGTCCTCGGCTACGAGCCACAGGACGCGGCTGAGGCGTTACGGTGGAGCGATTCCAAGTGACTGATGATCTGAGCGAGAGATGCTCGGTAGAGCGCCAGCAGCCTCGTCGGACTGCACCAGACGAGGCAGACAAGACTCGAGGTCCGTATCGAGATCGATCCAGGATAATGCCTGGGTCGACCACTCTCGCTCCCGACCCGAAAGTATCCGGTTCCCGAAGCGTCTCCTGCCTCGGCCGTCATCTCGCCAGTCAAATAGAAGTTGAGATAGTCATGAGGTAGTAGTAGGAAGTGGATCCTTCCATAGCTGTCCGGCTCATGCTCCTTGATCCAGGCTATGGGTTGCCATTCTTGCATTACTGGGAATCCCGCCGGCTTGGGCAGAAAATAGATTTCAGTAGAGCGGCTACTGAAGACTTGACAACATAGTTCTGGTGTTGGGGACGATGTTCCGCCCGCGTTGGCTCAGCGAGACGTGGCCAAGGCGTTCTTCGGCGTACTGCAGGAGGTGATCGCGCAGGGTGGTGGTGAAGGGAGCGACACGCGAGAGATCAGCATCACGGCGAGTCTCGCGATCGACGGCATCGTGCAGCAGCACCGCATCGTCAATGGACGCGAAGCGCGGACGTCCAGAACCGCATGAAGGGCGCAATCGAGGACTACCTGTTTGAGCTGCTGGAGCAGCACGGCCTCGCGCTGACTTTTGAAGAGATTGACCGCGTGCTCGAAACGGTGATCGACATTGCCAGAGTTCGCTATGCTTGAGGCGGCGGCACAGACAGTCTTCGTCGAGTTTGGCAGCCAGCAGTTTGCCGTCTTGTTGAAGTTCGAGGAGCGTAAGCGACTGTCGATCTCTGTGCACCCCGACGGTTCGGTGACGGCACTGGCGCCCGTCGGCCGTCCGCTCGCTCAAGTACTGTCGCGCCTGGGAAAAAGGCGGTCGTGGATTGCCAAACAGCGCCGTCACTTTGAGGCATACCAGCCGCTGCCGGAGGAGAAGCGCTTGGTCCCGGGGGAGACGCACCTGTACCTGGGTCGGCACTACCGGCTGAGAGTGCGGCGTTCGTCCCATACCGATGTAAAACTTATCGGCCGCTATCTGAACTTGTCTGTCCCGACTCCGGAGAACCCCTCCAGCGTTCGTGCGGCTCTTGAGAGCTAGTACCGGACACACGCCGAGCCGATTTATCTTGATCGGCTGGCACGCTGCCTAGAGGATGCGCCGAGCCTGCGATGTCTCAGTCCGACGCTCAGGATACGAGAGATGAAGCGACGGTGGGGAAGCTGTTCGAGGGCAGGCACCATCACTCTGAGCACCGAACTCACTAGGACACCCTTGCACTGTATCGAGTACGTCATCATGCATGAACTCTGTCACCTGCGCGTCCACGACCACAGTCCCGCTTTCTATCGACTACTCAGTCGATGCATGCCGGACTGGGAAAGAAGGAAGGCACGTCTCGACTCAGTTCTATTGCGATGACCGTCGACCTTTCCAGGCCTGACCATACGTATCTACCTCAAATATGGCTGCCCGCCGGACAAACAGCCGAGAGCGATGCAGTCCGAACCGAGGGGCGTCTAACGTTGAGGATTGTATCCGCTGTCCTTGACGCATCTGTTGGCGAAGTCAGCAGATGAGTTGTGAGCACAGCGGATACAACCTTAGCGTTGGGCAGCAAGGAGTACACGACGCGACAAGGTTAAGCAACCGTTTTTCTGTAATTTTCTTTAGGGCCTGTAGGGAAGAATTGCTCCACTTGTGTTTTCCAGCCGGCCAGGTTCAGGTATTGCCGGCCGGTTAACCACTCCTCGTGTATCTCTGCAAGCACAGCCGAGATGAGCCGCAGCGCCGACGCTTCGTGGGGAAAGATTCCCACCACCCGGGTTCGTCTCCGGATCTCCCGGTGCAGTCTCTCCAGTCCGTTGATGGTTCGGATCCTTCGCCACCAGCTCCTCGGAAAATCAAACACTGTCAGCCCTTCATCCACGTTCTCTTCCAGCCAGCTCACGAACTCCGGTGCAATCTTTTCGAACTTCTTGACGACTTTACCCTTGAGCTCCTCGGCATCTTCTCGAGACGGGGCATCGAAAATGTCCCGCATGGCCTGGGCGATGCGGGGCTTGTCCTCTTTGCGGCGAGCATATTGTTGGGCGTTTTTACTCAGGTGAAACTGACAACGGTTCCAGGGCACCGACGGATAAACTGCCCGCCTGGCCGCCTTCAGTCCTTCGTGATCGTCACTGACAAACAGCTCGACCCCTCTCAGTCCACGCTTGTGCAGATCTCCCAGAAACCCTCGCCAATGCACCTCCGCTTCACTGATCCTGGTGCTCAGACCCAACACCTCCCGCGTTCCGAAACGATTGACTCCTATGGCTTTCAGGATGGCCACGTCCTGCACCCTGCCGCCTCTTCGAACCTTCTCGTAGTGGGCATCCAGATACACGATCGGATACTCTCCCAGCTCCCGGCTTCAAAACTCTTCCAGCTCTTCGTCCAGCATCCCGGCCACTCTCGAGACCTGGGTGGCCGAGATCTCCAACCCACACAGCTGCTCCGTGATCTCGGTGACTTTCCTCGTCGAGACTCCCATCACATACATCTCGGCAATGGCCAGCTTCAGGGCCTTCTCCGAACGGCAACCCCTCTCCAGCGACTTGGGATAAAACCTCAACCCACGCACCTGTGGAATCTCCAAGTGCAGCTCTCCCACTCGAGTCTGAATCCGCTTGCCTTTGAATCCGTTTCGATAGCCTCGCCGACTGGCTGTTCTCTCGTACGCTTCCGCTCCCAGAAACTCGCTTCTTTCCAACTGCATGGCCACGTTGAACAGCTTCTCCAGGATTCCTCGAAAGGCTTCTGTTCCTTCCTCGATCAACTCCGCCAGGATCTCCCGTGGTACTCTCTTTTCCAGGTCTGGGTTCATTTGATTCTCCTTGCCAGATAGACGTTTCTGTTTTTGGAGAATCCTGTCCCAGACCTCTGTCTTTCCGACCCAGGCCTGACCAGAATTTACAGAAAAGAAGTTACGCTACTCGCGAGAAACGATGACCTGGGATAAGATACGGTCATGAAGTTCAGGATCTACGCGGACACCTCGGCTCTGGGCGGCTGCGAAGACGAGGAGTTCGCGGAGCATTCCCTCCGGCTCATGGAGAGCTTCGTCCGAGGCGAATGTGTTCTCGTTCTGTCCAGCCTCACGATTCAAGAGTTGGCTGCGGCGCCGGCCGGCGTCCGCAGGCGACTTGCCTCTGTGCCAGAAACGCACGCGGGCCGACGCCCAGCACATCGCCATTGCAACCGTAGCCCGGGTTGACGTGCTTGTGAGCTGGAACTTCAAGCACATCGTCAACCTATCACGGATCCACGGTTACAACTCCGTGAACCTGCGCCAGGGCTATTCAATGATCGAGATCCGAACGCCACGAGAGGTGATGTCAGATGAGTAAGACCGAGAAGAGGTTTGATGCGGTCGCGTTGATGCGATCGGCGCGAGACATGATCTCGGAAGAGATCGAAGGTATGACGGTGGAAGAAGAGCTGAGGTGGCTCGCTTCGCAGGATCTGAAGGATCCATTCTTGAAGCGCCTTCGAGAGCGTGCTGCCCAACAGGCCGATGCAGCGGACCAGACTTCGGCCGGCCGCTGATCGGCAAAACGTTAGACCGAAGTAGAGACAGACTCGGAGCAAGGCATGCCGGAGACGTGGATCACAGACATGCAGCACTATCTCGACGAGTCGGGCCGTGTTGCAGATGTGCCGACACCTGCTTTGAACCTCGCGCTGTTCCTAGGATCAATCGTCGCGTGGATGACCAGTCGAGACGTCAAGCGAATCGAGTGGACGAACGTACCCTGTCGCAGAAGCCCAGGGCGACAACGTTGCCGGGGGGAGATCTACGCCCGTTTTGACTCGGGTGCAATAATCTGGGAGTGCCTGTTGTGTCAGGACAACGGCTACATCCGTGGCTGGGAGGGTTCGCCATGGGATCGACGACCCGACAATCATCTTGAGCAGGACCCGGACTAACACGCCGATTCAGACGGAGCGGCCTGGGGCCGGCCGCCGAGCGGCAAGGCGTCATACCCCACACAGGCAGTGCTGACATGCGTCACGTGACAGAGTGCAGTTGACATGTGAAGCGTTGTGTTATGTGAAGTGATCGATCTGCTTCACGCCAGAATCCTTTCGATATCGCGGCTTCGTGCCACCGGTCCGCGCTTGTACTCCACATAATTCTGGTGCATGACAGCCCTTTGGAGTCCCGCCTCTGGGACAGAAAAGGAGGTTGTCATGCCCTTGGAAGATCTATTTCGTAGTCGGGAGGCCCTGAAGCGTTTTCGAATGGCGCCACTGGGTGCGGAGATGGACCGCTTCGGTGAGTGGCTTCGCGAGCAAGGATTCTGTCGTGACGTGGTGCGCCGCCGAGTCTGGCAAGTGTCGCACTTCAATCAATACCTTCGAGACGGGGGCCTCCAAGCGGCTCGCGAGGTGGACGAAGAGCTCGCGCAACAGTTTATCGGCCAGCATCTGCCACGCTGCCGATGTGGCGGTGGGCGGCGGCGCCAACACGGGGAGGTCCCGAGGTCGGTTCGCTGCTTCTTGACGTATCTGTGCGAGCGAGATCTGCTCGCGCCTTGCCCCCAGCCGGCATTGGAGCTACCCGGCGTTCTGGAGGAGTTTCTAGAGTACTTGAAGGGCGAAGGCGGCCGGGCTCAGAGGACGATCGATCTGCACCGCCGTTATCTGCTGGCTTTCCTGGAGGAGGTGGGTGTCGCTTCCGATCGGCAAGCTTTGGCTCAACTGAGACCGGAGCAGGTTCAAGCCGGCTTCGCCCACGTCACCGAAGGCCGGGGCAAAAGCCTCCCTCGACGCCTGCAAGGCATCTTACGCAACTTCTTCCGCTTCGCTCATCAGCACGGGTCCCTCCAGCGCGATCTGGCACAGGCCGTGCCCCCGATCCGCAGCTACCGGCTGTCGCACGTTCCCCAGGGTCTGTCCGAGCAGCAAGCCCGGAAGCTGCTCGAGGGCATCGATCGGACGACGGCCCTGGGCCGGCGCGATTTTGCCATCCTCCAACTGCTGGACACCTACGGAGTCCGAGGAGGCCAGATTCGCGCCCTCCGACTTCAAGACCTCCGCTGGAGAGAGCAGCAGATCCACTTTCCCGCCCACAAGGGAGGCAAGCCGGTGCGGGTGCCGCTGACCGAGGCAGCCGGCGAAGCCGTCCTGGAGTACCTTCGTCAGGGACGTCCGCCCGCTCCCTACCCGGAAGTCTTCTTGACCGCCAAGGCCCCGATTCACCCGCTGACCGAGCCGTCTACGGTTTCGGTGATGGTGGCCTCTCGCCTGCGCCAAGCCGGGATCGACGGATCTGCCAAAGGCTCTCATGCCTTCCGTTATGGCTTCGCCACCCGGATGCTCGCTCAGGGGCAATCCCTCAAGACGATCGCCGATCTGCTGGGGCACCGTCACATCAACAGCAGCTTCCTCTACACCAAAGTCGACCTGAGCCGGCTCCGAGACTTGCCCCTGCCCTGGCCGGAGGAGGTGTAATCATGCCCCAGTCAAACTTTCTCAGCACGCTGGCCGAGCGCCTTGGTGCCTACGTCGAGTTTCGAACTCTGGGCGGCGTCGACGCCCGCGCTCAGATCCAACTGCTGCGACCTTTCGACCGCTTCCTTCAGCAGGAAGGGTTTCAAGGGCCGTGGCCCACGCGCGATCTCCTGCAGCGCTATCTCAGCACGCTCGAGCCCCTGCACCCAGGCTCGCGCGGAAACCGCCTGGCCGTCGTGCGCCAGTTCTGTCGCTACCTGCGTCAGTTTGAACCCGAAGCTTACCTCCCGCCACGCATCCGCTCCCTGGAGCGCCGGCCCCTACGGGTTCCCCATATCTATACCCAAAGCGAGATCCAAGCGCTGCTACAGGCGGCGCGCCGTTTGGGGTCTTCGGGCTCGTTGCGACCCCAGACTTACTGGACTTTCTTCGGACTGCTGTACACCACCGGGCTGCGTTGCGGCGAGGCCTTTGCCCTGAATCTAGGCGATCTTGATCTGCCGCAGCAGTTGCTTTACATCCACCGGGGCAAGTTCGGCAAGTCGCGTCTGGTTCCCCTCTCGGCTTCCACCTCGCGGGTGCTGGGGCGCTACCGCAAGCAGCGTTGCCGAGCCTATCCGCGGGGATCAGACCGTCCCCTGTTCGTCACCCTCACCGGACACCGTCTGTATCATACCAACGCTGATTTTGCCCTCCGGCAATGTCTCAGCCGCTGCGGTTTGCGCGGGGGAAAGGGGTGTCCCGGGCCCCGCCTCCATGACCTGCGTCACAGCTATGCCTCGACGCGCCTGCTCAGTTGGTATCGGGAGGGCAAAGACCCGCAGGCGCTGTTGCCGCTTCTGGCCACTTATCTGGGCCATGTTAGCGTCACCTCGACTCAAGTCTACCTCCGAGCTACGGCGGAGTTACTCGAGCAGGCCCAAGAGCGTTTCCGGGCGAACTTTCGCCAAAACATCTTGCCGAAGGGAGAAGCACCATGAACGCCACCCACCTGATCGCCCGTTTCGTCGAGGGATTTTTCCACGACTACCTCGCCGGACAAAGGGGGCTGAGTCGCAATACCATTGTTAGTTACCGGGACGCTCTGAAGCTCTTTCTCCGCTTTGCCCGTGAGCGTCTGGGCAAACCCGTCGATAAGCTCACCGTCGAGGACGTCGACCACCAAGTGGTCACCGCCTTTCTGGAGCACCTCGAAGTCTCCCGAGGCAATAGCCCTCGAACGCGCAACAACCGGCTGGCTGCCCTGCATAGTTTCTTCCGCTATGTGGGCGAACAAGAGCCGTTGCTCTTGGGCCGCTCTCAGCGCATCTGCGCCATTCCCCTGAAGCGGACCGAGCACCGAACTATCGACTATCTCGAGGATCAGGAGCTGCGGGCTCTGCTCGAGAGCGTCGATCAGAGCTCGCGAAACGGCCGGCGAGATTATGCCCTGCTCCTGTTTCTGTACAACACCGGTGCCCGGGTTCAAGAAGCGGTCGACCTCGAGCGGACCGACTTACGTCTGGAGGCCCCGTTCCAGGTCCGCCTCACCGGCAAAGGCAACAAAGAGCGCGTCTGCCCGCTCTGGCCCGAGACGGTGGCCGCCTTGCAAACCTATCTGGGGGGCCGAGATCCCGATCCCGCGGACGTGCCCTCTGTTTTTGTCAATGCCCAGGGCCGGCCGATTACCCGTTTTGGGATTCGCTATATTGTGCGTCGACACGGAGCCCAAGCGGCACAGAGCTGTCCTTCGATCCAAGCCAAGCGCCTCAGTCCTCACCTGCTGAGACACTCGACGGCGATGCACCTTCTACAGTCGGGCAACGATCTCAGTGTCGTCAAGGACTGGATGGGTCATGCGGATCTGAACACCACTCACGGCTATGTGGAGATCGACATGAAGATGAAACGCAAAGCGCTGCAGGCCGCCGAAGCCCCTCACGTCAAAACGCCGGCCAGCCGCCGTTCCAAATGGCTCCAGCCGGGCATCCTCCAATGGCTCGATGAACTCTCAAAGGAGGCCAGTATTATGTGCAGTACTGCACCGACCTCGGCTACCGTCAAAGGTTGACTGATGGGCATCGTAGCGATCTCAGGGAGGACCTACTTCACATAACGCAACGCTTTACATGTCAAGTCTTATGTGGAGCTCCACATAAAGGATGATGTGTGATCAAGACGTTCGCGGACAAGAACACGCGTGGGCGTTGTCAAATTAGCGACTAGCGGTGCGGCCCGAAGCCGAAGGGCACGGAATCGGCGCCAGGCTGCTGGAGGCCACCGGCCAATGGGTGTTCGACGAGGGTCATGAGCAAATCTGGCTGACATCCAACCCCGACCCCGGCGTTCGCGCGCACGGCTTTTATCGAAGCCAGGGCTGGCAGCCCGATGGACGTGTCATTCGAAAAGATGAAGTACTCGTGCTGGACAAGGCTGGCAATCCCGGCTGAATTCGTGTTTGCTTGAAGCATGACCGATTCCGCTGCAGGCGGGACCACGCGGTTCCGCCACTACCTCACCATCGTGGCGTTGATCATGGCAGGGGAAGCGGTGTTCTTCCTGCCTTACCTCACGGTCCGGCTGTTCCGGCCGACAGTCCTGCTGGTTTTCGAAATCACCAACCTGGAACTGGGGATCGCCTTTTCGCTCTACGGCGCCGTGGCCATGGTTTCCTATGCGCTGGGTGGCCCCCTGGCCGACCGTTACGCGGCCCGCACGCTGATGAGTGTTGCCCTGGCGGTCACCGCACTGGGCGGGCTGTACATGGCAACCATCCCGTCACTGCAGATGCTGACCCTGCTGTACGGCTTTTGGGGCCTGACATCCATCCTGTTATTCTGGGCAGCCCTGCTGCGCGCCACTCGCGAATGGGGAGGTGAAGCAAACCTTGGAGGCGCCTTCGGCCTCCTGGACGGCGGCCGTGGGCTGTTTGCGGCACTGATGGGCGTGTTTGGCTATGCCCTGTTTTCTTCCCTGTTGCCGGAAGACTTGTCCACTGCGACATTCGAGCATCGCACACAGGCGGTTCGCCAGGTGATATTGCTGTTGACCAGCGCCACTTTCGCGGTTTCGCTGCTGGTCTGGTTCTCGTTGCCGTCCGGAATTGCCAGTAACGGCGGTGACTCGCGCAGCATTTCGCTGGGCGGCATTACCCGCGTGTTGCGTATGCCCGCCGTGTGGCTGCAGGCATTGATCATTCTCTGCGCCTACGTGAGTTACAAGTCCCTCGACAACTTTGCCCTTTATGCCCATCAGGTCATGGGCTTTGACGAAGTACGGTCGGCGGGCGTGATGTCGGGGGTGATGTGGCTGAGACCGGTGGCCTGCATCGTAGCAGGGTTGCTCGCTGACCGAACCAGCACCATCAGCATGACCCTGTTGTGTTTTCTCCTGGTTATGGCAGGCAGCGCGGCGTTGGCTTCTGGCCTGGTGCAGCTGGCGCCGGCCGTGTTTTTCCTTGTGTCACTGTCCAGCGCAGCGGTGGGAATTTACGCCCTGCGTGGCCTGTACTTCGCCATCATGGGCCGCGCCAGGATACCGCTGGCCTACACCGGCGCCGCGGTGGGTATCGTGTCCACGATAGGTTACACGCCGGACATTTTCATGGGGCCGCTGATGGGCTACCTGCTCGATTCCGCGCCCGGTGCACCGGGCCATTTCCATTTTTTCTGGGCGGTTTCCGGCTTTTCGCTCTTTGGGCTGCTCGCCACGGGCGTGTTCGCAAAGATCACCAACCGTTGAATCCCGCCCGCCAATTGCAGCTTTTGCACCCGAATACACTATCCTGCGGATCCTTGAGTACGGAGACAGAGAGGCCGTCGACTGGCTCCGTGAAACCTTTTCGGGCGGCGAAATTGCTGAGGTGATCCGCAACGAGCGGCGACTGTCGCCGAGATCGGCTCACTTCTGGTCCCTCGTCTATGAGATTCCGAAGGAACAGGTGAGGGCGCTGCGTGGAGCGGTCGACCCACTCCCAAGCTAGGATCACCACCCATGTCAACCCAGGGTCTTGTATCGCACCCGAGCTTGGCCGAGGCCTTGTCTGAACCATGGACGGGCTCCAACCCTCCGATGGAAGGCGCCTGGGAGAAGAGCATTCCTCCATCAAGAGCCTGCGCCACGTTGTTCGATCTATCTCTCCAGTACCATGCCTTCCCGCTCGATCCGTTCGAACATCGTCTTGTAGGCCAACGAGCCGTCATTGTCCCAGTATTCCGTTGAGATGGGCCAGCTGTAGCTCATGGGACTCAGTCGGCGGGAAATGCGATCCGGCCTCACCATGAACAGAGAGCGCTTGGGATCCGCGATGTTGTACATCTTGGTTCCGTTCTTGAACCGAGACTTGATGATCCAGCGCGGCTGCTCCGGAAGCTTGAGGTTCTTCTGTCGGTCTAGTGCCTGACGATCAAGCGTCACCCCCAGTCCGGGGGCCTCAGGCACACGAAGGAAACCATTGATAGGCTCCAGCCTTTCCTTCGCTACATCCGATTTCCAAGTCTCCGCATCGCAGAAAAAGTGGAAGTCCGCAGTAGGAAAGGCTGCCTGCATGTGGGTCGTCATGGCCCGGGTGATGTGCCCCCCGACGTTTTGGATCATGAAGGAGGCATTGGCCGCTTCAAACAAGCCGGCACGACGCATCACCTGTCCGATCTTGTAATGACCCATCATGTAGATGTCAGCGACGCCCATCAAAACTTCGTGGGTTTTTGCCATGGGGCTGGCATGTTGAACGATGGGAAGGCGTGATCGTTTCCGCAAACTGACATAGGCACTGATGTTTCGAACGTCGATCGGGTCCTCGAAGCAACCGACAATCCGGGAGGCTGAGAGTCTTTCCAGAAGATCGACCATATGGTCGTCGGTCCCTCCTTGAGTGAAATCGAGATGGAGCTTGAAGCCGTCGGGTGCCACGCCTTCCATCGCCTCGATCTGGTCGAACAGGTTCTCAAAGGGAGAAGGATGAAACTTCATCCAGGTGTAGCCCTGGGTGGAGTACCTCTGAACGGCCTCCGCCATCCTGGAGGGATGTGTGGAGACGGTCCAGCTTCCCACCGGGACCCAGGAGCGACGTTTCTGGCCAAAGAGCTTGTAGACAGGCACACCCGCTGCTTTGCCCATCAGATCGTACATGGCCATGGCCAGAGGCAGAGAGGTCTCGTCTCCAACCCAATCAAAGGGGTTGGTATCTATATATTTGTCCAGGACCTCCTTTGACTCCCGGCGGCCTTCACCCAGACCCTGTAGTCCCGTGTTGGTATGGGCCACATACACGGTCCGTTTGGTGGGGCCGTAGTAGTGATTGAGTTGATACGCGATCCAATCCCGGTACTCTAGCATCACCTCATGGACTTCAATATCGATGACCCTCAGAGGAGGCGCGGAAGTCTTCGTGGGCTCGGCTAGGGGTGCGGATGACCCTGCGGAGCCGACGGTGGGACTCAAGGCCGCTCCTGCAGCAAGTCCCAGGGATGAAGTCACGAAGGTGCGACGACTCGGTGCCTTTGCCCCTCTCTGCCCCAATGATTGCCTGCCAGTACCCAGCTGCTTCTGCTTCTTCATTGTCAGGCTCCTGGCTCCGATTCAGGCGCGTTCTCCAGATGCCAGAACAGCGCCCGTATCCCCAGCCAGGGGCAATCCCCCGGTTGATTCCCCTGGACACAAGGACTCTTGGGATCCTCGTAGTATCGCTTCAGCGACTCCTCCTCCCAGTAGGCATAGACCGTCAGGAAATGGTTGGGAGACAGCTCAAGCATGGGAGCGGTGAAGGAAACGGTAGGAGGGGGACTGAGGAGCACAAACATTTTCGACTGATTCAGCAGCCGGGTTCCGCTTGGGGTTCCGTCCACCCAGCTCCGGCCGCCATCCAGGCTGATGCGAACGACCCGGCGCCCATCCTTCTGGCCCACGCCGGAGGCCACGACGACGGTATCGTCCTGGGTCCACAGGATCGTGGCCCGGTGGCTGTAGTAACCCAGATAGCTGCTGGGCACTTCGCGAAAGGAGCGGCCACCGTCGGTCGACTCCAGCAGTAGAGCACCTTTCCAGGGCCAGGCGGTTCCCCGCGGCACTCCAGCCGCCTTCTCCTCCTCCGCCGCGTCCTGGCCCCTCAGGGGTGGGCGCTGCTTTCGCGTCACCGCCAGGATGTGGTCGGGGTCGTTGGGATCCACCGCATAGCCGGTCTCGGCAACATGCTGGTGCACTTCGGTGGGATCTCCCCAGGTGATGCCTCCATCGCGGGAGCGAATGAGCGTCTCGTGGAAGCCTGGCCGGGACTGGTCTTCCTGCTGGTAGTCCGCATGATCCTCGTAGCGTAGGCCGACACCCAGCACCATGGCGGCGTCGGGGCGCTGGAAAAAGGTGTTGTAGTCGTTGTAGCAGAAGGTATACGGCTGCTCGGGAGCGCCCGGAGCCAGATTGGCATAGTCGATCGAGCTGGTGCTCCAGGCGCGCGCAGTGTCCTCCGAAACCGACACGAACAGGTCTTTGCCGCCGGGGGATTGGTGCATCAACCACAGACGCCCGTCGCGGCTCACGCCCAGGCCGTGCAGGGTCTGTTTGTCTGGTGCTTGAGTAAAATCCACCGGCAGTCTCGCCCAGGTCTCACCCCGGTCGAGGCTGGTGAGAAAGCCCTGGGTCTGAGTCCTCAGGAAAATCTTGCCCTCGGGATGGCGCACCATGCCCAGCATCTCGTGGGTCAGACCGGTTTCCGGGCTCGGATCGACCACGCTCACCTGCTTGTCGATCTTGACCGTGACCCGTTCTGGGTCGAGCCCCTCCTGAGACGGTGTCGGGGCGCAGCCTATCAAGGCAAGAAGTGGCAGTATTCCACTGATTATACGAGATCTCATGGCACCCTCCATCCTTACGAAAGCCCGCGGCCGGGCGGCCGTCACATAGCCGTAGCCAGGGGGTCCCCAGCACCTCCCGGTGTCAGTCACCTGGAAATCCGAACGAGAAGATCCTGGCGTTCTCCAGATAGAACTTCAGCCTCACCGCCCGCCCCTCGAGAGCCTTCACGTCGCCCTTCCCTTTCCAGCTGACCGCGTGGTGAATAGCGTCGGATTGGAGGGGATCGCAGTCCCCTTTGTCGAAACCTGCAAAGGGGTTGCCGTCCTCATCGAGAATCTCAGCCAAGACCCGGCCCGATGCCGCATCGGCATTGATGACCAGCTTCCCTCCCCGGAAAGTGAACGCCCGGGTGGTCAGCGTTCCCTCCCGCCCTCCGGCATCGACGGAGACGAACCCGTCCAGACGCAGCTTTGCCAGCCCGATTCCGCTGCTGATCTCCGTAACTCCCTCCGGCAACTCCGAATTGTGATCGGCTCCCCATCCCGCGTAGTAAATCCAGATTTCATCGCCCCTGACCAGCGGTCCTTGAACCGGCCAGATGAACCCCCAGTCGAAGTCGCCCGGCCGCTTCGAGGTGGGCAGAAACACTTCACGATTCCCCCCTCGATGCCAGTTCATGCCGTCCCGGCTGAAGGTCAACTGGACGGAACCGAGCGGACGCTCATAATCATAGCTGAACACGGTCATCAGCCCGATGCGCAGCACGTCATGGAGCATCACCTGCATGTTGTAGAACTGGTCCCGGTGCATCGGATCCTGGGTATCGGCTGCCACCACCGTCCGCATCGGCGTCCAGTGGACGAAATCCTCGCTCTCGGCCTGACCGACCCGCCTCAGGCTGTGATTCTCGGGAACCCGATCCTTCTTGGGTCCACCCCAGAGCTTGCGGTAGACCTCCCGCGCCCAGGGGTCCGTGACCATCCCTTTGCGCACGTCCTTGATCATGCCGGTTCGGTCCCGGACGATGGCCACGTACTTGCCGAGTCGATCATCCCAATAGGGAACCGGCTGGCTGTCGTGTCCCGGGGGATGGAAGATGACCTTCTTCCCCTCGTTGTGGTCCGTCCAGTGCAAACCGTCGGCTGAGTAGGCGGCCCGAACACCTTGGTAGAGCATCTTGAATCGTCTGGCGGGATCGGTCTCATGGGGGTCGATGAATACGCCCGTCTCGAGCGCGTCCCCATGCAGAATGATGTTATTGTCTCTGGTTCCCTTGTACTCGACGATCCCCAGGGACGGCTTCACCCACTTGATGCCGTCGCTGCTGGTAGCATAGGCGAGGAGCTGCGATTGCTCTTTCGCCCCCCAAAGGCTGTACCACATTTTGTACAGACCGTCCTTGTCGTCGAAGAGGATGGTGGTGAAGCAGAAGAGCATTCCTGCTTCCCAGGATGGATCGCCCTTCGGCACCATGGGGAGCACGGGGTTGGCCTTGTATTTGGCCGGCTGATTCAATTTCCGAGAGATGCCGTCGAGCGATTCGACGATGTAGTCATCGACGAAGAGCTGTCTGTCATGTCCGATGTCCAGGGGAAAGCTAGCCGAAGCCGGGGCGAGACCCGCAGCGGCGAGCCCCAGCATGATGAGCCAGATGTTGAGTCCGACTGACGAGCGCATGGGACTCTCCGTTACACTCAGGCCGGGTATAGTTAGAACATCAATGTAAACATACTATACCTATCGTACCTACACGAGCGACCTCATACCGCCGAGAAACACCGACGTCTGCTGGAGTGTACCCTTTCCAGTAGGCCGCTTCAGCGGCCTCGCGCGAAGCGCAATAGACCCGGTGTTTACGCCGGGGTAGGCCGGTCTGCTACCTTTCCTGAGGGCCGTTCACGGTCCTTCTCGAACGGCGGCTTTAGCCATGGTCGACCCGGAGCCTGGCTAAAGCCTGCGTTCGAGAAGCCCGCTAAAGCAGGCTCCGGAATCTGCTTGCTTGCCCACCCGGCCCTGAAGGACCGGGCTATTACGCTTCGCGCCAGGAGACCGCTGAAGCGGTCTCCTGGCAGGAAACTTGACCACTGTGAACCTTCTCTCGACCACGGGATCTTTAGTACCACAAGGTAGTTGCGGTCGCTAGGCCATGATCTGCTCGATCAGGCGACCTCCCAGGTCGGTGAGACGCTTGAAGCGGCCGGCGTGGTAGTACGTGAGGCGCATGTCGTCCAGGCCCATCAGTCGGAGCATCGTGGCATGCATATCGTGCGTGTGATAGACGTCTTCAACCGCCTTGATGCCTAGTTCATCCGTGTTACCCACCACCGTGCCCCCCTTGATACCCGCCCCCGCGAACCACATCACCATGGCCTCCTTGTTGTGGTCACGTCCCGGTCCGGTTCTGAAGAAGTCCATGGTGTTGTCGGCGGTGCGCCCGAACTCACCCCCCCAGATGACCAGGGTCTGGTCCAGCAGCCCCCGCTGCTTCAGATCCCTCAGAAGAGCGGCGATGGGTTGGTCGGTCTCCAGGCCCCGCCTCTTGTGCTCGCCGGCAATGTTCTCGTGGGAGTCCCATCCGGTGCAGTAGATCTGGACGAACCGCACGCCGCGTTCCACCAGGCGTCGGGCCATCAGGCACTTTTGGCCCATTGGTTGGGTGATGCTGTCGTTCAGCCCGTACATTTCCCGGATCTTTTCCGGCTCCGAATTGAGGTCCAGGGTTTCGGGGACCGCGACTTGCATCCGGAAGGCGAGCTCGTAGTTCTTGATCCGAGCCAACAGGTCGGGATTGGTGGGGTGAGCCTCCCGATGGGAGTCGTTGAGTTGGTTGAGGAGCGTCAGCGCCTTTCTCTGCCGTTTGCGAGTGACGCCCGGAGGTGGCTGGAGATCAACAATAGGGGGCCCTGACGAGTTCAGCAGCGTCCCCTGGTAGGTGGCCGGCAGGTACCCGCTCGCCCAGTTGATGGCTCCCCCAAAGATACTCTTCCTGGTATCGGGCAACACCACGAAGGCAGGAAGATTCTGGTTCTCCGTCCCCAGACCATAAACCGTCCAGGCACCCATGGAAGGGCTGCCGGGAATCGGAGCTCCGGTGTTCATGAAGAAGGTGGCCGTGGTATGGGCTTCCGAGCTGGTGTGCATCGACCTGACGACGGCGATGTCATCGGCACAGTGAGCCGCCAGCTGGGGGAAGATCTCGGAAATCTCCATGCCAGAGTGTCCATGCCTGCCGAACTCGAAAGGACTTCCGACGTAGATGCGCTTTTCGAAGCTACCGTAGATTCGGGTGATCGGGCGTCCATGCAACTCGGCTAACTTCGGCTTGGGGTCGAAGGTGTCCATCTGCCCGGGGGCACCCTCCATGAAGAGAAAGATGCAGGACTTGGCTTTGGGGGGAAGATGGGGAGGTTTCGGGGTCAACCGATCCTCAGTGCTGGCAGCCGCAGCCAGGCAAGCGTCCTGGTAAAGCAGTGAGGAGAGTGCCAGGCTCCCGACTCCTGTGCCGAATCGGTAGAGAAAGTCGCGCCTTCCCAACCCGCCCAGACGCGGATCCAGGGGCTGTACGTTGCTACAGAATTCAAATTCTCCCTTGGGCACTTACGATTCCCCCTTCGCCCTAGTACCCTGTCAACCTAGAAATTGTAGGTTCTGGACGTCCCTAGCTGCGGATCTCTGTGCGCGTCCGCGACATAGCCCAGCTATGCCTGTGGCCGCGCGCCTTGACCTCGACCACCATTGCTCGTCCATAACCCACAATCTCTAAGTTGACAAGGTACTAGCCTCCGTGATCAACCGACCGCCGAAGGACTTCAATCCAAGAAAATAAACTCGTTCATGTTGAGCAAAATGAGGCAGAGATCCCCGAGCGGTTTCGGCTCACCCTGCGGCTCATCCGCTACCCTTTTCTCCGCAGCTGTGGCAAAGCTCACCTCTCGTAGGCGCGGGCCCTGCCCTGGGACAGACTCACGCAGAAAGGCGAGGCTCTTTTCTTTCTCTGACGGGGATGGAGAACGCTGAAAGGCCAGCCGGAACGCTTTTTCGATCTGCCTTCCAGGATCCGCTCCCACCTCGGCCACGATTCGGTTCGCCATCTTCTGGCTCTGTTCATGGGAAAACCTGCTGTTGAACAGCGCAAAGACCTGGGGAGTGACCGTGGTGACCCCTCGGACCACACAACTCTCATCCATATTGGGCCCGTCGAACACCTTGATCATGGGCAATTGAAAGGACCGGATCTGCAGCAGGTAGATGGTCCGTCGATTTCTCTCCTCCTGGGAAGAGGGCTCCCACCAGGTTCCGCCTCGGGCCATCTGTTCATCGTTCGATTCCGGGAAGAAGGGAGGCCCTCCCATGGTCGGATTCAATTCACCACTGACGGCCAGGACGCTGTCGCGGATGGCTTCCGACTCGAGCCGGATGGGTTTCCTGACCCACAGGTATCGATTGCCCGGGTCAACCTTCTCCTGTTCCTCGTAGCGCGGATGCTGCTGTGACTGCCGATAGACGTTCGAGGTGAGGATCAGACGCTGAATCTGCTTGATGCTCCATCCACTTTCCATGAATTGCCAGGCCAGCCAGTCGATCAGGTCTCGATGGGCGGTGCCGCCGCCATTGTTGCCGAAATCGCTGGGTGTCGGGACCAGACCCTCGCCAAAATGGTATTGCCAGATGCGATTGACCATCACCCTGGCTGTCAGTGGGTTTTCCCGGCTGGCGATCCACTTGGCCAGCAACTGCCGGCGGCTACCGGCCAGCCCTTGCAGATCCACAGGGTCGGAGTGTCCCGTACTGGCGCTGAGGAAGCCAGGCCTCACCTCTTTCCCTCTCAGCTTGTAATTGCCGCCCTTCAGGACATATGTGGCAATGGTGTGGTGAAGGGGGGAGTCGGACACCAGGTGGGCCTTGGGTTGGTAGTAGTCGGGACTGTTGGGGTTGGCGAACCCCGCTCGCTGTCTTTGGATCAGTTTGAGCCGGTCCTTCTCCTCCTGGCTGTAGAGGGTATCTTTGGGAAAGGGTATCTTCCTGAGGTCTTCCCAAGCCCAGTCTTTCAGATCCTGTGAGGTCCGCATTACCTGGTGTGCCGATTCGCGTTGCTTCAGCTCCTCCTTGAACTTGTTTCCCAGCTCCTTCCGTCGAGAGAGTCGCTCTTCCCATTCTTGAGCCTTCTTTTTCCACAGCTCAGGCTGCAGGCGCGGCAACTCATACTGGTGGAAAGGCAACTCCTTCAGGGCGACGCTGGTTGGAGAAAAGAAGGCTTCGAGGCGGTAGTAATCTTCGGTGGGGATGGGCGTGGTCGTGGCAGCGGGCACAGCCCAACGTCAATCCCAGGAAGACCGAGGCCGTGGTATCGACCACGTCGACGCTGAAGTCTCGCCGCACCTGTTCGCGCTCGGCTTCCACCTGGACCCATTGGCCCAGGAATCCCAGGCCGAGCTTTCCCTCATCGCCGTAGATACGAAAGGCGTCGCCGGCGATCTGCTCTTTGACGAAGCGGTCGTACGGACGATCTTGATTGAAGGCACGGATGACGTAATCCCGGTAACGCCACATATGGGGCCGGGGGTAGTCGATGGCTCCGCCGCGGGTGTCGGAATACCGGACCAGATCCAGCCAATGGCGGCCCCACCGCTCGCCATACCGCAAGTCAGCCAGAAGCCCTTCCATCTCCTGTGCGTAGGCCTCCGCCGAGGGCTCCTTGAGAAACCGTTCCATTGCTTCCGCTGTGGGAGGTAGGCCGATCAGGCCAAAGTAGAGACGTCGCAGCAAACCGTGCTTGGACACCGGCGGCGCCGGCTCCAGTCCCTTCTCGTCAAGCCTGGCCAGAACAAAGGCATCGATGGGGTTGTTGACCCATTCCCTGCGCTTGACCTGAGGAATCTCCGGTTCCACCGCCGGGGTCCAGGGCCAACCCAGCTTCTTGGACTCCGGTTCGGCCTCAGCAACCGTCGCGGTCTCCATTTCATCAATCCACCCCGCTATTCGATCGATCTGCTCCTCGGACAACGGCTGCCCATTGATGGGCATCCTGGGCTCTCTGGTTCCCCGCAAGCGCTGTATCAAAGGGCTTTCGCCACTGTTGCCGGGTATGATGGCAGGACCATCCAGAGAGCCCCCTCGGAGGATCGAGACCACGGTTTCGAGGACCAGTCCACTCTGGTGGGCTTGAGAGTTGTGGCAGCTGGAGCAGTTGAGTTCGAATAGCGGTTTGATGTT
Organism: Acidobacteriota bacterium; assembly: GCA_965218775.1. Taxonomy (GTDB): domain Bacteria; phylum Acidobacteriota; class UBA6911; order RPQK01; family JAJDTT01; genus CAUZIZ01. Next base: position 633,155 of record CBDCLS010000006.1, read on the forward strand.
TCTTTCGAACTCGACTGGGGCATTTCGCCCAGACGCCTCCAGGGCCCCCGGCCCTACCGCGAGGATCATGAAGCCGAGAAAAGTTCTAAAGACTTGGCTCTTCATGAGGAAGTTGCCCGAGGAAGAGAATCGAATAGGCTCCGACCCTATGCCAACCGGTCGCCGATGTCAATTTCAGGTTGGTCCCGCCCCCGGCTGCGAGCCGGATCATTCGAGAAAGAAACTTTTCTGGGTTAACAGAGATCTTGCGTCACTCCGTGGGGAAGAGTTGTCCGACTCTCTCCCGTCTTCGTCGTCCTCGACGGCCGGAACTTGGGCTCACATCGCTGAGACGTCAAGTCGTTCGCGGCTCTGTCGGATCGCCGAGGGTTGATGGTGGACGATCGTTTGGAATTTGGTGCTTGTGATTTGGAGCTTGTTTGTATCTTGTACCTTGGGATTTTCGAAGTTTCAGATCAGTCTCCCCCCAGCCGGGCTGCCCCATTCGAGAAAGAAACTGACTGAGCCATAGAAGCCTGAAGCGCGAGCGAGGGGTTGGGAATCTGCGAGATGCGTTGCCAAAAGGCATTCGACCACCCCCTCGCTCGCGCTTCAGGCTTTCATAGTTCTCGCAGCAATCCGTGACCGGGACGTGCGAGGTTCAAATGAAGTTTCAGCTTAGCCAGGGCCAGCATCAGGCAAACGTCAGCAATTCGATTCTCCGAACCCTCAGAAGGTTTTTCGAGCCTTGCCCCCGCTTTTTCAACTGAATGGATAGCTCGTTGTGACCGGGCCGAAGGTCCTCGATCGAAACCTGGTAGCGTATTGCTTGAAATCGCATATCAAACGGTCTGTCCGGCGGAGAACCAATCATTCCGTTGCCGGGGAGAGGGTTGATCTGATAGCCGGCGGTTTGCCAACTGGAGGCCACATCCAGTTCGGCCGGCTCCAAGACTGTATCTCCAATGGAGACGGTCAGCCGATCCCCCGGCCGAGAATAGTCCAGGGCAATCCACAACTCGGCCCTCTTCGGCCAGCTCGTCTTGAAGTCGTCGGCCACCGGAACACGGAGGATTCTGGCTCTTTCGGCCACACCCAGGTCAAAGGGAACCGGTGCATCATTGTAGACCGTGTTGTAGCGGACATAATCCGCCCCCGGCAAGCGGGGAGTCGCTTCGAACCGCTGGACCAGGGTGTACTGCTTGTCCTTTTCGCCGAGAACCCTGGGGTCGGCAATTTCGTTCAGCAGGTGCTTGCGCCAGGGTCCACACAGATACCAGTTGAAGGTATAGAGACCGTCCGCGCCGTCCCTCCACAAGTTGGCCGCGCTGCCGCGTACCACTTCATCCGGGCTGACCTGGTAGCCATTCCCATAACAGTAGAGGCTGGGATAGATCGGCACTCGCCGAGACGTCATGAGCTCTCGAAACTCGCTCAGGGAAGGCAATTCTGTCAGTCCTTGGCCCAGAATGAGCATGTCGACCAGGTCTTCAGAGATCCACTTGTCGACCTCAAAGCCCCCCTCTTTGCACCACGTCACGCGTTCTGGAATGCGGACGGCAACCTCGATCGGCCGGCCGCGTCTGGCCGCTTTCTGATTGAGGCTCTTGCGCACGGCCCGCATGAACTGGGTCAGGTACTTTCCGTTCTCACGCTCGGTACCGCGGCGGAAATAGAGTGTGTGCCGCAGCCAGTCGAGCTCGATGCCGTCAAAATCCCAACGATCGAAAAATTCCTCCACCACTTCAAGTTTCAAGGCCCGAACCCGTGGGTGCTCGAAGTTCAGCGCGGTCCACCAGTCCAGATCGTCCACCAGCCAATCCGGGTTGATCCTCTTAAAGCTGGGTAACTCCGGATTGGGGAGGGCTCCCTTCGGGTGCTGTCCATCGTGGATATCGTTCATCCTGAGGGACACGAAGGCACCGAGGCCTCGCCTATGGCACTCCTCCACAATGACCGCGGGGGGATTGTGTCCGGCATCCGCCAGGCTCTTGGGATTGAGGTACTGATCTCTAGGATCGACCTCGATGCCCCCGTGCCAGGTTTTGCTTTCGGGAAACTCAAAGCGATCGGCCTGGCCCGGCCATTCCAGGACTCGGCTCTGATACTCGGCCACGTTGCCGCTTCCGAAACTGAACAGGACCGTGTCGACGGCTGTCTTCTCGATGGGAGTGAAGACGAGTGAAGTGAATTGCTCGCGAGTAAGGGGACCGTACGAATGAGGCAAAGCCGCGCGACCCCAGCAGTGGATCATGGAACCGTCCCAGTTGAACAGGAGCCGGCGCTTTTTGCCTGGGGGCGTCCCTGATTTTCGGCCCAGCGTGGCAGACATCGTATGGGTCAGTCCACCTGTCCCTGCAACGATGAAGCCGCGTCTGGAAATGGGTTTCATCTGCATTTTCTGTTTCTCCCGCCGCCGTCTCGGCTGACTGATCGGCTTCGAGCATTTATTTTAGTGCGAGCACTCATTGTAGTGTCGAGAGATTGTATCAAGACGGCACGTCGGCGCTGTACTTTTCTGGAACCGGAGGTGTGCCAGCGCTATGACATCGATGGGGTGGAGCTGGACTTCATCCGCCACCAGGATTGGCCTGAGCATCGGCGGGCAGAAATGAATCCCAGGGTCCCGCACCCTCATTCGAGGAAAGATGAACGTGGGAATCGTTGACGTAAAGCTGGAGGGTGTGATGGAGTATGAGCAATCACCACCCAGAGTAAGGGGTACTGTTCCTGCGGCCATAATTCGAGGAATCTCGAATGCAAAGGAGATCGCATGATTTCGAATCATAGGTTCTTACCGATCCTGTGTGTGGCGACCTCGTGCCTGAGCTGGACAACCAGCTCTGGACCAGGCGTCGACGATCATCGGGTCGAGTTGAAGATCGACAACAAGTCGATTGTTGCCCCCGCCGGCAGCGTCACACGGGGCATGATGAGCATGGTACGGCATCTCGACGGCACCATCTTCCTCAACGCCCAGGCCAGATCGCCGAAGCTCTACAAGAGCAGCGACAAGGGGGAGGCGTGGAGCGCCATTCCGGTGAAGCTCACCTCCCCCCATCAGGTGGTCCAGGGTTTGGGAGTGAACCGGAAGGGTCGGCTGTTTCTGGTCCACCAGACGGCGGGCGATCACCCACCCAACGTAGCCAAGAAACTCTACGGTCAGGACCTGTTCCTCTCCTACTCGGACGACAGCGGTCAGACCTGGAAGACGTCCTCAACCGACTTTGGGAGAATCCCTCCTGCTATCCCCAACATGCAGTTCCACGAAGATGGGGTTCGCACGTTTATCGAGCAGCCTGACGCGACGCTGATGTTTACCACTACGATCGTTCCTTCGCCTGCTTATGCGAAGAAGTATGGCGCCTTCAAAGGACCCTACCGCCGTCCGAATTACTCGTATAAAGGGACGCCCCTGGACTTTTTCAGCGACGTGCTCATTCGCAGTTATGACGGAGGCGAAACCTGGGGCGATCCCTCGCGCGTCTACCCCCAACTCAATCCTCACGAATCCGCTCTGGCTATCGATCCGCTTGACGGCAACCACCTCCTGCTGATGTCTCGGATTCAGTCGGCTCCCGGGTGGCATACCAAGGAGGAGCAGGAGGAGTTGATGAGGAAAACCGGCAACCCGCAGCCCCACTACAAGCAGGCGGCCTTGTTCGAATCGAACGATGGGGGGCGAACCTTCCACATGCCGGACGGCGGTTTCGGCGACTGGTACGGCCATCGGGGCACGATCAACTGGTTCCAGAGCAACGTGGTGGTGGCGACCCACCAATGGGGCGGCAGGGGTGATACCAGGAAGGTAGCCCGGATAAGTCTCGACGGTGGCAAGCACTGGGTGGATGGCACCAAATCAGGTACCCTGTTGATGTCCAAATCGACCAAGTTCGTTCTGGATCCGAAAACCTCCTTTTCCGCCCCCACAGTGGAGCTGTCCAAGGATCACTTCATGTCGACGGTATGGCGCTATGTTGGTAACCAGGGGGAGATCGTGGGGGTGTTCTGGCACCTGGAGCGTCGCGGCGCGAATTAGGTGCCAACGTTCCGGGTCCCCGCTTACCTCCAGTACACTGCTCTACGCGGAACCTGGGTACCTCCTGTTCGCGCAGCAGCAGAATTTGATGGTTCAGCCATTCGATGTGTCAGCCTACCAGCTTCAAGGTCAGGCCGTTGGGGTGGTCCAGCAACTCATGACCACTTGGTGGCAGAGCGATTTCTCAGTTTCAGAGAATGGGAGCTTGGTTTACCGCCGGAGCACTAGCAGCCAAAGCGGCCTGGTTTGGTTTAGCCGTACAGGAAAACGGCTCGGCACCATTGGCAAAGTCGACGATTACGTCCAGATAGTGCTGTCACCTGATGAAACCCGTCTGGCAATGCAGCTCGGAGGCGATATCTGGATGGTCGAGCTCGCCCGCGATGCCTTCTCCCGAGTAACCCTTGATCCAGCCGTGGAAACGGATCCACTTTGGTCTCCGGACGGCCGCCAACTCCGCCGAGTCGGGCAGGTGGGACGTCTACGTCGCCTCTTTTCCGGAGTTTGGCGACAAACAACTCGTTTCGGTTTCCGGCGGCGTTCAAGCGCTGTGGAGGGAGGACGGGCAAGAACTCTTCTACTTGAGTCTGGACGGACAGCTGATGGCCACGGAGATAGAGCTCGGTTCCCCGTTGGAGATTGGCACCCCACGGCCTCTGTTCCCTACGAAAGTCGATGTGCATCCTATGTTGGATCAGTACTGCGTCAGCGGGGATGGACAACGTTTTCTCGTCCTCGAATCCTCCGAGGTCGCAAACGACATCACTGTCGTCCTCAACTGGTTCGAAGAACTCAAGCGCCTGGTCCCAACGGAGTGACCAGACCTCCGTACGGTGGGGAGAATGTCCCCATCTATCATAGATACGCCATCCTCTGAGATTACCTCTGACGATTCGGAGGGCGCATTCGGAGATCTAGCTTCTTCGAGAAACCTCGATCCCAGACCGGGACATTTGATCTCGTAGTATCGGGCTGCGTCGTTCAGTTCACGCTCGGCAAGCGGATTGAACGAGACTCGGTCCATTCACTTCAGGCGCGCGTGGGCGTCTCTCAGAACTTGAGAGGAGGGTCGAGCCGTCTCCGGCCTAGCATCCATGTCAGCGTCCCGCCGTGCGGCCTCGGCCGCCCATACGTCATCGTTCTCGCTGGCCGAGAGTTCATCCAAACTCTCGAGAAGCTTTCCCGCAAGGCGGGCCCTCGCCTTTGGATTCAATCTGAGGGCTTCAGCCTCTATTTCTTCGATGCCCATATACCTATTCTACACGAATCGAACCCAGGTGCTTCGTACCTTAAGGTCTTGCAGAATCCTCAGGATTCCCTGTCAATCCGTCTTGTGGCGGTCCGCTTTCCGGTACTAGCTGTCAGGGCCACTTTAGGCTCTTTGCCGGAGGCGACAAGGCGATTGTAAAACGTTCGGGACATGGGGCCGTATCTTGAAATTTGAAATTCGGATAAGTTAAACAGGCCGTATTCTGAGAATTGAAAAGGCGGGAATGTACCTCTTTTCTGCTGGCGAATTTCAAAATTCAAGGTACGGCCCCGAATCAGAGGCTTCCTTCATCTTGAATTCCCTGGGTTGACCCGTAGCAGCAAACGGGAGAATACCACCGGTGAGGAGGGGGCGGGACCGGCCCGGAGCGAAGCTTCGAGGAGGTTCTCACCCTGTTGAAGCTCGGGGGCGCCGACGGAGACCTCGACCTGGGATGTCGCCTCGCCGGTGTCGAGGATCAGCGGCTTTGTGATTTTCAGGGTGGTCCCATTGAGCCGGATTTCGAGTCCATCCTTGCGCACCGGCCCTTCCAGCTCCAGGATCAGCTCGGCGGACCCGGGGGCACTGGCTCTGGGCAGGTGCTCAGGATTGTCGCCGACCGTCAGGCGAACTTGACGGGACACGCCTTGCTCCAGCGTCACGGGTAGGTCGGACTTGCTGGAGATGAAGGCATAGGGGAACCAGACCGGTGCGCCCGCCGAGTAGAGCTTTTCCTTGCCCTTCAAGGCCTCGGGATCGCCGATACCGTCCAGAACCTCGTACACCTGCTGGAGCAGCTTGCGCCAGGCCGCGTCGTCCCCATACATGTCGTCCCAGGGCGAGGCCAGGTTCCAGAAATAGATGCCGTCGGCGCCGGCGGCATACCAGTTCGTCGCCAGCGCCCGTGTCTTCTCCAGACCCCGACTTCCCATCACATCACTTCCCGGGTTGTTGATACAGGGATAGACCGGCACCTCATAGGAATGTGCAACCCTCGTCAGCTCCTCTACCGGCAGGGTGAAAGGCGCGTACCCGCCGCCGGCGATCAGAAGGTCCAGGAGTCCTTCCTGCATCCAGGTTTTCAGGTCCAGTCCAACGCCCAGCGAAAGCTCGAAATCGTCCGGCACACGGGCCGCCAGCACCAGCGGTCGGCCGCGGTCATCGCCGATTTCGTCCATGCGATCGCGGATTCGACGGATGAAACTGGTCATGAGGGTAGTCTCGTCAGCCGAGATGGGCCGGCCCTCGAAGGTGCTCTTGAACAGGACCGGGTGGCGGATGAAGTCCAGCTCCACCCCATCGATGTCATAGCGCTGGCACGCCTCCTCGATGATCTCGAACCTCCGGTCCCGGACTTCCTGGTGAGAGAAATCCAGGGCCGAGGAATAGAGAGCGGCGATTCTGGAGCCGGGAAAGGCAGGTTCATCGATGTCCGAAAACTGGAGACCTCGGCGGCTGCTGACCCTCAGCTCGGGGTGCTTCCTCTTCCAGGGGTCCATGAGACCAGGCCAGAAGTTGTCGTGCACGTCGTTCATGCGGATCGAGGCGAAGGCTTCCATCCCGTTGTCGTGAGCGAATTCCGTCAGGATTTTCAAGGGGCAGTTACCGGATTCAATCAAGGCTTTCAGATTAGGAAGGTACCGCTCATGGTCTCGGGGAGGCTCCTGGTGGACATCGATGAACCTGGGTTGGATCCTGCTGTCGTAGAGAGGTGCCCCTGCGTAGATGCACCAGCTGATGGTGGTAACGGGCGTCCCCAGGAGCGGCCGGAACCGCGGCGTCAGGAAGCCCTCTACCGTGTTTGCGTGCGGGTACAACAAGGCGCCCGAATCACCATTGAAGATCACCCGGTGTTTCCTGCCCGCGGGCGGTCTCGCCTCCCGCTCCGTGTCCCTGTCAACCCCGCAGCCCTGACACACCCACAGAGCGATGAGCATCGTGCCCAGGCCCGCGCCCCGCATCCCCATGCCGACAACCTTCCTCATGACACACACCTCCTCATCGCGTCCGAAAGTCGACGCAACCAGCCTCGCTTTCGTTGAGATTTATCACAACGCCGGAACGGGAGCCAGCCTGAGCGAATTTTGCAGGCTCCGCCGCCTGGAGGCCGATCTGGCGCTGATCCAGATGAGAGTTGGAGCGATAGGCGATATTGTTTCCTTCGAAGATGAGAGGCCTGGTGAGCAGCTCTCCCCCCTCATAACCGGCGTGGACCGAGACGAACCCGTCGGTCCGCAAGGGCATGCGCTCGACATGGACACTGGGAAAGGTATAGTGACGCTGGAGATATATGGACTTGCCACTCGGACCTGAGCGTCGTACTCTCGGCGCAATCATCCAAGAAGCCAGACGGTTAGGGAGAATCAACAATGAGAAGGCGAGACTTCATCAAGACTGCCGGCTCCGCAGCCGCTCTCGGTGCAGTGTCTCACGCAGCCGCTGCGACCCACCAGGGAGAGGACACAGTATCGAGACTCAGGAGCTTGGAGCCCCGGCCTCTGAGTCCCTTCAACGTCGGAGGGAGTGCACAGCTGTTCGTGGACCGGGTTCTGGTGAGACAGACCCGGGGAGTGGCTTTCACCCTCCATCCCGGGGAGAAGCACCCTGCCAATCCCCTGGTGCGCGCCGATCGACCCTGGGAGGGCTGGCGACTGGAGATCTACGGCAATGCCCTCTACGACCCGGATGAGAAGATGTTCAAGATGTGGTACCTGGCCGAAGGGGGCGGCCACTTCCGTTTCGAGTACCCCTCTCTTTACGCTGTCAGCTCCGACGGCATCGCCTGGGAGAAGCCCGAGGTGGGGACCCTCCGGGCCGTAAGGGGAGAACCCTTCAAGCACAACGGCGTCTCTGGCGTCCACCTCGCCAGCGTCATGAAGGATCGGAACGAGACCCACCCTGCACGCCGCTACAAGATGATCTGCTTCGTCGATCGACCGCGCCAGAAGCGGGGCTATCACACCATGGTCTCACCCGACGGACTCAACTGGAGCCATTTCAGCCGTGAGCCCATCGCCCCAGGGTCGGACGTCATCACCGGCTACTATGACGAGCGGCGACGTTTGTACCTGGCCTTCCCCAAGATAGGCACCCGGATCCGGGGCCATCGACGCCGGGTGTTCTATGTCACCACCAGCGAGGACTTCGTCCATTGGACTCGTCCCGAGCTGGCTCTCTGGCCCGATCTGGAGGACGACGCAGGCTCCTTGGGTCGGATCGAAAAGCTGCGCTCTCAGCTGGACGTGCCCGACGATCCGAACCTGATGCGCACCGAGTTCTACGGCATGGGCTTCCACTTGACCGAGAGCTGCACATTGGCCTTCCCCTGGCTCTTCACCATCAACAACAATGCTCGCTACGGAAATCATGAGGGACCGGGCGAACTGCAGCTGGCTGTCTCCAGAGACTTGCTCCACTGGGAGCGGCCCTTCCGCGAACCTTGCGTAGTGCCGGGAGAACTCGACGACTGGGATCGCGGGTTCTTCGTGACTCAGTCCCGAGCTCTCGAGGTCGGAGATGAGGTCTGGCTCTACTACTGCGGTTCAACCTACACCCACGGTGCCCCGTGCCTCTATCGGGCAGAGGGGACGGGGCGTGGCACCCGCCATACGGGCAGCATCGGCCTGGCCCGCTGGAAGAAGGACCGATTCGTCTCCGTGGACGCTCCCGCAGAAGGGGGGTCGCTGACCACGATCCCGATCATCTTTTCCGGCGATCGCTTGGAGATCAACGCCCGTACCGCCCGAGCCGGGAAGATTGTGGTCGAGATCCTGGACCCCGCCGGCAAGCGCCTCTCCGCATGGGAACCCTCCCAGTCATGGCGAGGAGATGGTCTACGCGAGGAGATCGCCTGGGGCGGCGACACTCAACTGGCGAAGCTTCAGGGCGAGCCGATCAGTCTGAGATTCCACCTGGAGGACGCCCGGCTGTTTTCTTTCGCCTTTCGAAAGGGCGAGGAAGGAGGTGCGGCGTGAGACCATCCAGGCTCTTTTTTCTTTCGGGTGGCGTGGCTTTCTGGATCTCTCTGCTCTCGAGTCCCGCACTCGCCCTCCAGAGTGCGTCGGCATCGGGCGTCCCGCTGGACGCGTACCGCGAGGGCAAGGCGGCTCCGCCGGAGCTGGTCTCGGACTTCCGCCTGGTGTTCGAGGGAAAACTCGACCACGCCGTGGAATTCCGGTTGGTAGGGTCACCTGCACTTCTCGTTCAATGTGACCTCACCTTTCCGAATGGGGAATCCGCCCACCAGGAGCGTTTCCTCGAGACGTCGGATGGATCACGGCAGGTAGCTTTCAGCCTCGGTCCCCTGCTGGGACACGGGCCTTACCTTCACCGCCCTCGCCAGTTCTATCCCGGGGAATACACATTGAGGGTCGTAGGCCGGGATCCCAAGACCCACAAGGCCCTCTTCAAGACACTTTTTCGTCTGCCGCCCCAGGAATGGATCTGGGCCGACCTGGACCGTCTCCTGTACATTGACGATGCCCGGGCCGGCCTGGACTTGAGACTCCTACCTGGAGCGCTGGTGGACGAGATACCAGCTGTCGTGGATCTTGTGGAACCCACCACCGGACAGAACGTTGCGGATCCCCAGCAGATCACGCTGACCCGCCAGAATACCCAGGTCGTCTTTTCGCTGGAAGATTTACTGCCGGGCCTGTACCAGGCCCGGGTTCGCTTTCGCCTCTCGGGGAAGCTCTCCCCTGACGCGCTCGTGAGGACACTCCAGCTCTTTCGCAACGGGCCCCCACCGCAGGTAGAGGGTCCGGCCCGGATCGGAAAGGGGCCTCAGCTGATGGTAGACGACTACCTGATAGCCGAGTCCCGCGGTCTTCGCCAGGTCTTCCATCCGGCTCGGAAGCCAAGCTCCGAGCCGATTCTCTCCCCCGACCGACCCTACGAGGGCCACGCCCTCCTGCTGAATAACTCCGCTCGCTACAACCAGGAGAAGAAGCGCTACGAGCTGGCCTACCGGCATGTCAACTACGACAAGACCCGCTATCGCTTGCTGGCTGTTTCCGAGGACCTGCTCAGCTGGGAGAAGCCGGATCTGGGGAGGGTGGAATTCGACGGTTCCCGATCCAACAACATCCTTTCCCGGGCGGACGTGACCACACCGGGTGACCTCTTTCCGGTCTTCGCCGGAATCTGGGATTACAGTCGGCGAGGAAACCCCGATCTGCGACGGGCCCGCTGGTGGCTCTTTACGGGCCAACAGACCAGCGACCGCTGGGCCTTGCGCCGTGGCTACTACCTGATCGTGTGGGACCAGGATGGCAAGAGCTACGCGACCACTCCCACGCCGGTGGTCGGGTTGGGTCAGGGAGGCACTGAGACCATGACGGTCTCGGGCGACACCTCGGCGGCCCTTGGCTACGATGAACGCACCGGTGAGTTCGTGGTCTACACCTCTCCTGGCCCTCCCAACCGGGGGCGCGGGTCGATCCGCTACGACAACTCGACCAAGGCCCGAACCCTGGCCCGGCACGCCACCCGGGACGGTGTCAACTGGAGTGCTCGCTACATCTGGGTGCCGGAGGTCTCGGATCCCAATCTCCACAATTACGGATTCCGGGTTCGGAGGCTTGGCGGCCACTACCTGGGGTTCTTCCCTCGTTACAACGTCAGGACCCAACACCTGGACCTCCAGCTTTGGGTCAGCCGCAACGGAATCCACTGGGATCAACCCGGAGGAGAGCGGGCTTGGCTGGGAAACGGCCCTCCTGGGTCCTTCGACTGGGGTGGTGTCTACATGCCGACCGGTTGGCATCAGCAGGGGGAGCGTACCCGCATCTTCTATCATGGGACCAACTATCTCCACTTCCACTTCTGGATTCGGGAAAAGCTGTCGGGACTCTATGGCGGCATGAGCGGGAAAGAGGCGGAGGGACTCCTGACTGGTGAGTCCTTCATGGAACGCGACTACCTGGCACCCCCCTCGACGGGCGGCCACACCTGGTCGCTGATGCCTTCGGGCTGGAGCTGGCGGGAGGGAGTCCACGGCACCGCCCAGGAGGCCAGAGCCCGATTCTGGGCGGAGCTTACTGCCAACACGGGTGAGACACCCGAGACCTTCATCTCCAGGGGCACTGACTCCAAGATCTTCCCGGGACTGGCGGAGTTCCGCACCAACGGCTTTGTCTCGCGCCGCGCCGACCGAGATGTGGGTGTCCTGACCACCCATCCACTCCTCTTCCAGGGCAAGCACCTGAGTGTAAACGCCCAGGTGTCCGAAGGGGAACTCGGAGTAGAGCTACTGGATGCCAGTGGCTCGCCGCTGGAAGGCTACAGCCGCGCCGATTGTCTCCTCGGACGTTTCGACGACACGCATCAGCTTGTCCGTTGGAGGGATCGGAAGGATCTGGCGGATTTGGTCGGACGCCCGGTGCGCTTTCGCTTCTATCTAAGACAAGGCGACCTCTATGCCTTCCAGGTCCACCACATTGAGCCTGTCAAGGGAGACCTGATCGAGCCTTTTCCACCGACCAATTTCTCGTCGTTCTGAGCTGAGACTTCGATTGGAACCTCGCACGTGCTGGTTACCGATGAATGAGAGAACTATGGAAGCCTGCAGCGCGAGCGAGGGGGTGGTCGAATGCCTTTTGGCAACGCATCTCGCAGATCCCCAACCCCTCGCTCGCGCTTCAGGCTTTTATGATTCGGGAAGTTTCTTCCTCGAATGAGGCCAGCACGGCTGGGAGTGGGACTGATCTGAATCCTGGGGGAGGGCTGGAAGAAATACAAATGATTTTCTTTCAGTTTGCTTCTGTTGGGAGTGAGGACCTCGTTGTGGGTCTCGGGCAGACACGTGGTTCGGTGTAGAAACCATCTTCTGCGATTGCCCTTCCAGGCCCAAGGCTCTACTATTTCCCAGATAGGCTCCCCAGTACCTTGGAGGTCCCTTTGATCGGCCAGAGTATCTCCCACTACAAGATCACCTCCAAGCTCGGTGAAGGGGGTATGGGCGAGGTATACCGCGCCATCGATACCAAGCTCAACCGTGATGTAGCTCTGAAAGTCCTACCCGAAGCCTTTGCCGCCGACCGCGAACGCATGGCACGTTTCTCCCGCGAAGCCCAGGTGCTGGCGTCGCTGAATCACCCCAACATCGCCACGATTCATGGCCTGGAGGAGACTGATGGCAAACAGGCGCTGGTGCTGGAGCTGGTGGAAGGGGAAGACCTGTCTGAACGCATCAAGCGTGGGGCCATTCCTTTAGAGGAGAGCCTCAAGATCGCCCTTCAGATGGCCGGGGCACTGGAAGCAGCTCACGAAAACGGCATCATTCACCGGGACCTCAAACCCGCCAATGTGAAGATCACACCGGACGGCACGGTGAAGGTGCTCGACTTCGGGTTGGCCAAGGCGATCGAGCCTCCCACCGGCGAACCGGACCTTTCAAAGTCGCCGACACGGTCACTCGATGCGGCAGCGACAGAGATGGGGGTAGTGATGGGGACGGCGGCCTATATGTCCCCTGAGCAGGCTCGGGGAAAACCCGTCGACAAGCGCACCGATATCTGGGCCTTCGGTGTGGTTCTCTACGAAATGCTCACGGGCAAGATGGCGTTTCAAGGAGAGGACCTCTCGCTGACGCTGGCCGCGGTGATGAAAGAGAACCCAAACTGGGAAGTACTCCCCAGGACACCTGCACCGATCGAAAACTTGCTCAAGCGGTGTCTGGACAGAGATCAGATTCATCGCCTTCGTGACATTGGTGAGGCAAGGGTAGCCATCCAAGACTACGTCGCCGACCCCTCGGCTTACGAGGCGGATGTCGTTGCTGAACAGCCGCCGATCCCGCTGTGGCGACAGCCCACGGCGATCACAGCTGTGACGCTGGCGCTCGTCATCGGCCTGTCAGCCGCCTGGCTGCTGAAGCCGGCTACGCCCCTTCCCGAGCCACCGCTGCGAAAGCTGACTCTCGAATGGGGTGAGGATATTCACAGGCCGGTGGTCTCACCCAACGGGCGCCACGTCGCCTATCTTCGTGGAACGATAGGAGTGACGGAACTTTGGATCCGGGACCTCGATCAAGAGGGACCACGACAGATCGTCCCGGAGGGAATGGTGTCCAGACCCTTCTGGTCCGCGGATAGCCGGTTCATCGGATTCGTATTGGACGAAGGGTTGAAGAAGGTCTCTCTACAGGGCGGTCCCGCAGCTACGTTGTGCCGAGTCTCGGGCCCGATGCGCGGAGCGACGTGGAGCCCCGATAGCGCCTCGATTGTTTTCGCGGCGTTCTCACCCACTCCTGGGCTGTATGAAGTTCCGGCCCAGGGAGGAGAGCCGAAACTGTTATTCGAGCCAGGGGAAGACCGCTACCGGGATCCTCATTTCTTACCTTCCCCAAGTGGCGGCCGGAAGCTGCTCTATGTTGTCGGGTCGTCTGTACAGAGACATCAGATCGTAGCCCATGACCTGGAAACGGGGCAGAAGGAATTACTGACGAGCGGCCGCGACCCATTCTTTGCCGACCCGGGCCACATCGTCTACCGAAGCGTCGATCTCTCCGTTGTTTGGGCCGTACCCTTTTCGATCGAGACACTACAGGCCACGGGAGAACCTTTTCCGGTTCGAGAGAACGCTTCCCATCACAGTGTGTCCCGCGACGGCACACTCGTTTATTTGGGAGGTGGGGACAACGTGCAGCAGTTGGTCTGGCGGGATCGAACGGGTAGCAACCTGGAAGCGATCGGCCAACCTCAGCAGCGCATTCGCGCCCCGGCGCTCTCACCCGATGGCAGCCGCGTTGCTGTTCTGGGCCTGGAAAACGGCAATATAGATGTTTGGGTACACGACATTGTCCGCGGCTTGAAAACGAGAGTTACGTCCGATCCTGCCCGGGAGGAACGGCCCAATTGGCTGCCATCAGGAGATAAAATCTCCTTCGCCTCCGGCCGCAACGGAACGGCAGACATCTTCATGAAATCAGCCGATGGGCGCGGGGAGCTGGAGGTTCTCGTGGCAACGCCTGCCCACGAGTTCCCGTTGGACTGGACCGCCGATGGGAACTATATGATCTTCGTTCAATTCCATGCGGGAAGGTGGGGGGATCTCTACTACTTGCGGCGTGATAAGGACGGGAGGGGCTACGAGTCGATCGTTTTCAGCGAAACTGAGTTCGATGAACTGTCGCCGAAGATCTCGCCGGATGGCCGGTTCGTGGCGTACGAGTCGAAAGAATCCGGCAGCTATGAGGTGTATGTTCAACCCTTCCCCGAGGGCCCAGGGCGTCCGCAGGTTTCGTCCAAGGGTGGTCGACAGCCAAGGTGGAGTCGGGACGGCAAAGAAATCTTCTATGTAGAAGGGGATGCGCTGATGGCAGTACCGGTCAGCACGACGCCGACCTTTTCAGCAGGAATGCCGACGCTACTTTTTCAAGGCAAGGGGGCATTCGCTGACCGAGGACACTCCTATGACGTCTCGCCTGACGGGAAGAAGTTTGTGATTATAGAGCTGATGCAGGGGGGCAGGACGCCCGCCATCCAGGTCGTCGAGAACTGGTACGAAGAATTCCGCGAACGCGAGCAGGACTAACTAAGTCCCTCAAGACGAACGACACAGCAGGCCCTTGGGCCTGTCTGGACAACAGGCCGCTTCAGCGGCCAGGCGCGAAGCGAATAGCCCCGGCGTTTACGCCGGGGTTGGTTCCTGTATGGGACTCCCAGAGGCCCTTTCAAGGGCCTTCTCGAACAACGGTTTAGCCCGATGTCCCTATTTTCCGTCGCGAAAACCTGGGTTCCGTTGGCCTGGATTCCGCAGATTCATTCCGCCGATCGTTCTAGTTACTTGGGACTGCAAACACCGGTACCAGTCCCGTCGGGGACAACTCTCATGGCGTCGAAGGTCCTCTCTGAAATCTATCTCCACCTGACCTGGCACACCAAGTCCCACTGCGCGATCCTGCGAGGACCCGTTGAAGGACAGGTTCACGGATTTCTGCGGGGTCGAATCGCTGCGACACGAGGAGCCTTCCTCCACGAAATCGGAGGCCTCGAGGATCACGTCCACCTGGCTGTCAGGATTGCCCCGACGTTGGGGATCAGCGAGTGGGTTGGGAAGCTGAAGGGTTCGAGTACCCACGACCTCAATCAGAAGCTGCGCCGGGGAATCCCGTTCGCCTGGCAGGGGGGATTCGGCGTTGTATCCTTCAGTCGAAGAGATCTGCCATTTGTCGTGGATTACATCCGCCGCCAGAAGGAGCGCCATCGCCGGGGGCGAACCATCGATCGGCTGGAACGCCTCTGGTCTGTCGGCCCTAGATCGTGACCTGGCTAAAGCCTTTGTTCGAGAAGGCCCCTGAAGGGGCCTCAAGAGGGATGGATTGTCGACCAACCCCGGCGTAAACGCCGGGGCTATTCGCTTCGCGCTGGGCCGCTGAAGCGGCCTGTTGTCGCAGACACGCCCAGTGGCCGTTCAGCCCTACTCACATCGGTCGCTTGCTACGACTATCAGCATTTCCAGAGCGGAAGAATCCTCTGGTTTTCTGCACAACGCGATTATCTAGCCAAGCGAGTCATCGACGAGCTACAGCGAAATCGTGGAGTCATATCCGCAGAAGCCATACGAGAGTATGAAATGGCGCTCCGTCGCTTTGAAGCGATGCCTATCACCGACTAGAGCAAGCCGAGGGTGAAGGAGGCGGTGCTTCAAGCTGGCGTGCGGTCAGTACGTTGCCACGCGCTCCGCGCCCGGACTGATCGTTGCCATAACCGCATCAATGTGGCTGCGCATCCGGGTTAGCCCCAACTGCGCCATCGATGGATCAGTCCACAGATTGGTGAACTCGCCGGGGTCTGCGTCCAGATCGAACAACTCGGTCAGGTTGTCTTCGCGGTGATACAGCACCATCTTGTAACGACCGTCGTATGTCATGGTCGCCTGAGTGGGCGTATCGACAGGACTGTATCCCAACGAATCGTAAAAGTCACAAACCACATGTGACCTGTGCCCGCTTGCGTCCGCGGCGCCCGTAAGCAGCGGTAACAACGATCGTCCCTGCATGTTTCGGGGAACATCGAGCCCAGCGGCGTCCAAGAGCGTCGGCGCAAGGTCGACTAACTCCACCAGCGCTTCGCTCCGCAAGTTTGATTGAAAGCGATCCGGCAGCGCCATGATCAGCGGCACATGGACCAGCCCCTCGAAGAACCGGCAGCCTTTGAAGATCAGCCCGTGGTCGCCCAATAGTTCGCCGTGGTCGCTGTGGTAGAGAATGATCGTGTTGTCGAGCTGTCCCGATGATTGCAGGGCATCAATAATCCGGCCGAGCTCGTGATCGACGTGTTCGATCATGGCATAGTAGGCGGCTTTGATCGTCTGGCCGTTGAATTGTTCCGGGGCCTTGTAGGTGCGAGCCGACTGCGAATCGGCTGTGAGCTGCGACACTTCAGGCATGGGACCGAATGGGTCGACTGCTTCGAGTTTCTGTGCACGGATTTTTTGGAACTGTTTCTGCCGCTCGAGGTCCGACTCGTGAAACAACGGTGGCGGAACGTCGGCCGGGTCGAAATGCGTGAGGAACTCCGGGGGTGGTGTGAACGGCGGATGCGGCGCAAATGGGTTGACGCTCATCAGCCACGGCCCCTCGCGCGGCTCGGTGATGAAACGAACCGCCATCTCACTGCACCAGGTGACTTGCGTCAGCGCGGCCGGCACTCCTGGGCCGCAAAAGCTTGGAGAAGCTTCGTACAACTCGTACGGATCAACGCCCTTTTCGTCGCGAAGCCAACCGAAATACTCATTTTGCTCGTCGGCCTCGTCCGGGACCTGGAGATTGCTGTGATGAAACACCCGATAACCGTCGTCGTATCGCCGCTCGCCGGCCTTGGCTGTGGAGAGATGGAGCTTGCCCGCCAGCCCGCAGTCATAACCACCGTCGGCCAGCAGCCTGGTCACCAGCTTTTCGCCGGACGGAAACCGGGCATGTCCGTTCCGGTAAACGTGCGTGGTCGCGGGATACCGTCCGGTGAGGAAACTCGAACGACTGGGAGTGCAGATGGGATTCTGGCAATAGGCACGCGTGAAGCTGACGCCCCGCTCAACCAATCGATCCAGGTTGGGAGTGCGAGCCGCGGGGCAATTCAAAGCGTGAATCGTGTCGTAACGCTGGCCGTCGGCGCAGTACCAGAGAATGTTGGGGCGGCGGTTCTCGGCCATCGTTTCAGTTCCGCATTCCTACCTTTACCGGAACCTCAGGGAATACAGATCCGCGTCCTTCATGACGAAGCGCAGCCGAACCGGCTTCGATGAACTGGAGGTCTGACCAGTTGCGGAAGTCCGCCGAGGTGGCAACCGAGATGCTCCGGAGCCGTCTCACGATGGGTGCCTTCACGGGACGCACACCCGGTCGGTCCCGGATGAAGGCCACATACTGATTGCGCTCGCTGTCCCAGAAACCCAGGTCCAGGCCTGAATCCATCTTCTCCTGGACCATGAGCGGCTCTCCAAGCAGCTTCCAGTGGATCCCATCGGCGGAAACCAGGCCCATCATGTGCTTCAGACCCTGCGCCGGATGGACCACCGTGAGCGCCTTGTATCTCTCCTCGTCCGGGGCCTGGGGATTTCCGTCTTTGAAGACCGTGAAACAGTGGCTGCCTTTCCTGGTACCGCCCATCCAGACGATGTTGTTATCTCGTGAGCCGTCGAATTCGAAGAGGCCCAGAGAAGGGCGAGTCCAGTGAATGCCATCCTTGCTCTCCGCGTAGCAGGTCAACTGCGGGTGCTCTGGGATCACCGTCTCCTCGGGACCTACAAATGGCGGGAAGGCATAGCTGGCGTGACTGCTGCCCCGATAGTACATGCGGTAGATGTCGCCGTCCTGAAACACGCTGTGGTAGAAGCTTGTGTTCCCCTCCCAGGGCTTGTCGAAGGTGAGAACTGCACCGGCAGAGACGGGCTCGTGCAGCTTCAGACGCACCCCCTCCGTGGACTCGATCAGGTAGTCGTCCACGAACAGTGCCAGTCGGGAGCCGATATCCAGGGGTTTCTGGGGCTTCTTCGCTGCTGAAGGGGCAGCCACCGTCAGGGAGCAAACCAGGCAAGCCACCGAGACGGCCAGAACTCTCATGCTCATCGGTCATCCTCCAGGAGTCATGCTATCCCGGTGGGCGGGGAGGATCAATGGCTCGGAGATCCCAGAACGATCCCGGCAAGGTCCCACTTCGGGGCTGTCCTCCTACCAGGATCCCACCAGCTCGAAAAGCGATTCCCTATTGACCCAAGGGAGATGGGGCCGTCAGGATAGTCAGAAGAACGACTGCTCTCGCTTTGACACGCATGCTGCCTCCTGGACGGGCCCGATTGTACTTTGTACCCTCGATTCTCTTGACTCGGAAATAGTACCCCCATTTTCAGTGCTTTCCGCGGCTGAATTCTCCGAGAGATCTCGCTCACGAACCGAACCCGGAACTGGAGCCGGGCGAAGAGATCTTGGATTTGACGATTCATGGGGCGATCTTCGACCCACGGCGCGCTCCCTACGAGCCGTCTGCTGACGGTCAGCGGTTTCTCCTCCATGTCCGCTCCGAGGAGTTGGTTGCACCGCCCGTCAAGGTGATCGTTAACTGGACTAACCTGATAGAGCACGAATGAACTCCGGCACCCAACTCGGCTCCTACGAGATCCTCTCAGCCATCGGCAAGGGCGGTATGGGCGAGGTGTGGAAGGCCAAGGACACGAAGCTAGGCCGTGAAGTCGCCATCAAGACCCTGCCCGAGGAATCGCCCAGAACACAGACCGCCTGGCACGGTTTGAACGTGAAGCGAAGATCCTGGCCTCGCTGAATCATCCCAACGTCGCCACCATCTACGGGCCGGAGGAGCATGAGGGCAGACGGTTCCTGATACTGGAGCTCGTTAAAGGTGACTCCCTGGCCGACTGCGGGTCATACCTCTCGATCGGACGCCCTCTCGCGGAACCAGTTGCCAAGTCGTTCTCCATCCACGTCCTTGCGGAGAAGGTCTAGGACCATATCCGCCAATTCCTCTGGATGTGTCTCGGTAACGATGTATCCGTTCAGATACAGAAACGTGAGGGCTGAAGCCGCAGCAGCTCTTTTGTTGCCATCGAGAAACGGGTGACGAACCGCGATCGCCACAACGTATGCCGCAGCCATATTGAAAACGTCAAGCAGATACTTGCCGCCATAGGTAACGCGAGGAGCATCGGTAGCCGCCTGGAGTGCCTCATGGTCCCTTAAACCGGGATCACCGCCCGAGCATTCAATCTCACGCGACGGGTCGAGATCGCGAAACGACGACGAACGCCATGTCTTTGCACAGTGGAGGAGGAGTGACAAAGATATCGGCCCGTCCCGTCGCCACCCGCAGGCCAGATGGGGGTTGTGGACGATCTCTGCGTTCGTCGTCGTCGAAGATGGCCAAACATCGTCTTCCTCCTCCTGCCTTGATCTCGCCTCACAAGCCCCATCTGCAAACGTATCGGTATTTACCGAACGCTGTACTAGGACGTAACATGCTCGAGTTAGCCGACAAGCGACACCGGCAAGTGAGTCCCCGGTGAGGAGGCGCCGGTGACATATGCGGTCCACCTCGAATCAGACGTCATGGTCCCCATGCGGGACGGGGTCCGCCTGGCGATGGACGTCTACTCTCCTGGGGACCAGTCCGGAGTGCGCCTCGACGGGCAGTGGCCGGTCATCCTCGTACGAACCTCGTACAACAAGACGGCCTCCGAGTGGAACGGAGTGCCGGGGTGGTACGCGGCCCGCGGGTATGTGTTCATCATCCAGGACCTCCGCTCCCGGTACGCTTCCGAGGGCGACGGACGCTACTACCACACGTGCAACCCCTGGGAGGGTAACGACGGCTTCGACACCATCGAGTGGATAGCCTGTCAGGCGTGGTCCAACGGCAGGGTCGGGATGATGGGAAGCTCGCACCGGGCGATCGTCCAGACCCAGGCCGCCCTCCACAGGCCACCTCATCTCTTCGCGATATGCCCGGAACAGGGTCCGACAAACATCTTCCTTCAGGAGGCACGCGAGGGCGGCGCGATGGCGCTCCACATGTACACGGCGATCCACAACCACGCCCTCGACGCCCAGGAGATCAGAGACGATGACGATGCGGTGAGGACCGTCGCAAAGGGGATGGCCGATGCACGGCAGTGGCTCCGGCGCATGCCGTTCAAGCCCGGCGAGGTACCGCTTGCCGTGGCGCCCCACCTCCAAGAGACCCTCTTCAGCTACTACTATCGGGGCGAGTACGACGAGTGGTGGGCGCAAGAGTGCAACGACCAGACACCCTATTGGGACCGTCACGCAGACCTACCCTGTTTGATCACGGGGGGCTGGTACGACTCGTTCATCGACGGCTCTATTGGCTACCTCGAAGCCATGACGACTCGTATCGGCTCGCCGGTCAGACTGCTCGTCGGACCGTGGGGCCATGGCACGATGCGAACACGGAAGACGTCGCTCGGCGAGGTGGACTTCGGAGCTGACGCGATGCAGGGGTACCCGGCCCATCACGAGTTGCGCCGGCGTTGGTTCGACCGCTGGCTCCTCGACAAGGAGAACGGAGCCGACCTGGACCCACCAGTGGAGATCTTCGTCATGGGAGGCGGAACCGGTCGGAGGACTCCGGACGGGCTGATGCATCACGGTGGTCGATGGCGGTCGGAGAACCAGTGGCCGATCGCCCGAACCGAACGGCGAACGCTGTTTCTCACCCAGTCCGGCGGTCTCAGCGCTCGCCGGCCCGGGGGCGCAGGCTCGCTGACCTACGAGCACGACCCGGACGACCCGGTTCCCACCGCCGGCGGTAACATGGCGCACCTGGCCGCGATCGCCAAGCTGGAAGGTGGCTGGGGCCCGGTCCCTCCCTTTGGCGATCGAGCCGACGCCTACGGCGGCCAGGGGACGCCTATCGTCCCGTGGGGTCCGATCGACCAGCGAGAGCACGACTGGTTCTCCGGAGATAGCGGTGCCGGGCGAAAGCTGTCCGAGCGCCCGGACGTCCTCGTATTCCGCTCGGAGCCGCTCGACGAGGATACCGAGGTCACCGGTCAAGTGGAGGTCAACGTGTGGGTTTCCTCCTCGGCGAAAGACACCGATTTCACCGCCAAGCTCGTTGACGTCTACCCGCCGAACGACGACTACCCGTCCGCGTTCGAGATGAACGTCGCCGATACCGTCCTGCGTCTACGCTACAGGAACTCCTGGTCCGACCCGGAGCTGATGGAGCCGGGCTGCGTCTACCCGATCACGATCACGCTGCCGGCAACATCAAACCTGTTCCAGAAGGCGCATCGGATACGGATCGACATCGCGAGCAGCAACTTCCCCCGACTGGAGGTGAACCCCAACACCGGGGAGCCGGTCGGTAGGCACACCTACACGGTGATCGCATCGAACACCGTTCACCTTGGTGCAGACACTCCATCGCACGTCGTGCTGCCGGTCGTCCCGTGAAGGCACAGAAAGCGGTTGATTTTATACAGGGACCTTACAAAGCCAAAAGGTCAGAAGGCCGGATTCTCAGTCCTTCCCTCTCTTCATGCTCCAGAAGAAACCTTCCACCGAGCCCAGGCTGCGGTTTCCCGACGGTTCTGCCATCACCGAGTAGGCGGTGAAGAATCTATCAGGTTCTAGTTCAACCGTCGCTGACCCGATGATTTGCTTGAATTTGGTGGACCGATTCATGAAGGGGGTGCCCGAGTCGGTACCATCCACCCAGGTCTTGCCGCCGTCCAGGCTGATCCTGGCGCACATCTCATGCAGGCGGGGGATGCGGTCGTGGTAGTAGCCCATCTGGTGGGTCACGATGACCACATTTCTCGGGGTCCAGAGGATCGAACCCGGTGCGAATAGAAGCCTAGATAGCTCTCCGGCACCTCCCGGAAGCTTCGTCCCGCGTCCGTCGATTCCAGCAGGATGCTCCCCTTCCAGGGATAGGGCGTTCCGGAGTAGCGGGTTCCCCAAAGACCCACCTCCTTCTCCACCGTTTCCCGGGCTTCGCCCACCAGTAGGGGCTGCTGTTTGCGGAAGACCCCCAGGAATGTGATCGGGGTCATTGGGGTCCAGGGCGTAGTCTCCTTCCGCCCCGTGCTGATGAACGATCGAGGGTTCTCCCCAGGTCCTGCCTCCGTCCCGGGAACGGACCATCACGTTGTGACTGCGGGTCTTTTCGTACATTACGTAGTCCCTGGAATCGTCATGACCCAGCCCGAGGACCAACATCAGGGTGTCATCGGGCCGTACCAGGAAGCAGGGGTGGGTGCCGGCGATCATGGCTCGCTCGTAAGGATCTCCGGGGGCGGTGGGAGCGAAGTTGGGCCAGTTGTCGACCGTTCTGGTGACCCAGCTCTGCCCGCCGTCCTCGGAGACGGACAGGCCCCAGTCCCGCCATTTGCCCGTAGGGGCCTGGTGCACCAGCCAGAGGCGGCCGTCGCTGGTGATGCTGAACGCGGTGGCATGCTGATCGCGCGCGACGTCGGCTTGGAGCCGCACCGCGACCGCCTGCCAGCTCCGACCGCCGTCGGTACTCTTCGCCAGCACCCGCGCCAGATCAACGGACTGAGTGTGCAGGTAAAGCGTGCCGTCCGGGTGACGGAGCAGCTTCATCATACCCGCCGCCCTTCCCAAGGGGAGGATCTGAACCGTGTCGGCAAAGTAGCGTCTCACCTCCTGGGTGGGAGCGATCTCAGGAACGATCCTGATGGGACCTGATCCTCTCGTTGGCTCCTCAGCCCTTTTGCCCCCGGCGCTCGACCTCCCCTGATTCTGCCACCATCGGAATTCGAGGGAGCCTCTCTCGGCGTTGGCTGCGATGTCCAGATCGCCGTCGCCGTCCAGATCGGCCAGCAGAAGCTGATTGGCGTTCTTCCAGTTGTTCTTCACCTGATGCGCCGTCCAGTGGGCTGCCGGGTCGCCGCCGTTCTCGTACCAGACGACCTGGCCCGGCCTGGAGAATCCGGTGGCAGCCACATCCATGTCTCCATCCCCATCCAGGTCACCGGCTACCGCCTCGTAGGCCTCGTTCAGATCGTCGGCGATCACGTGCCTGGTCCAGCCGTTGAGGTGCACCCCGTCGTTTTCGTACCAGACGACATGGTGATTGTAGGAGTGGGTGAACTGGGGTCTGTCTTTACGGCTGGACTTGACCTGGTCCCCGAGATGCATGGCTCCCCATGCCCCCAGGGCCATGACCACACGCCGTCGCCGTCGATGTCCCCGATCCGATGACGCTCCAGCCGCTCGGGGTCCTTCTCCTGGATCAGGTGGCGTTTGAAGCTACCCCTGCCATCGTTTTCGAACCAGTAGAGCTTGTCGTGGCCGCCCGCGTCTGCGCTGGTCAGATCCAGATCTCCATCCCCGTCCAGATCCTGTGCCGCGATCCCATGGGGATAGGTGTAGCCCTCCATGATCAGGTGCTCGGAGAACTGGATTCCTGTCCCGCTATCCTGCTTCGGCTGAGCTGTGAGCGGACTGGGTTCGAAGCCAGCGCCAAGCAGTACGAGAGAGTAGGCAATGCTAGCCCAGAGGGAAAGCGTCCTGCGCATCATCACCTCCTGGTGCGACTCACGGAGAGCCTGGTCAGGCGGACATCAATCTCCGTCGCGCCACGAGTTTTCAACCGGTATCTCCCATTTAGTTTGAACCTGGGGCCGATCCGGGCTCGCAATGGCGACCATTCTAACCCGACATTCCCCATAGCAGCTGTCGGATCCGAGTTCCGTTGGCCTCAGCCTGATTAATAGGTCCAAACCTAGCAGTGCTCGAACCTCGCATCAAGGATACCTGGTCATCCTTCCGCTGAAAGCGGCCTCTGGTCCGTGGGGTCTCCACGCGCCTTCGCCGGAATCTGATCAGCGGAGACAGCTCTCCAGCCCCTTGTTCAGAAGACACCGGGCTAGGAGCCTGCCCGAGTAATGGTGTGGGTTGCGAGAATGGGGCTTGCGAGGCGAGATCCAGGCGGGAGGAGGAAGTCGATGTTCTGCCATCTGCGACGACGACCAACGCAGAGATCGTCCGCAACCCCCATTTTCCCTATGGGTTACGGGCGTCGTCGGCCCATCTGCTGTGTTTGGGCTCCTCGACGATGGCCAAACATCGCCTGCGTCGCCCAGCCTTGCAGCTGGACCAACGGCGCCCGTAACGCAACCCACACCATTACTCAGACAGGCTCCTAGGTTCTCAGAGCCTTTTCAGGGTACCTTCAACTTGACCCTGGCCGTGCCGAATCAGGAGATTTCGGCTCCTCTATCTGGGCTGCTACAGGTTAGACGACCTGCGCTTCTAACACGTTCCCGTTCTCGCTTGCAGGTAACAGTCGGCTGATACCGGTACCGATCGCTTCGAGCGTCTTGCGATCTTTGATGTTGTCTTTGAGCACTCTCAAAATGCCGCCGGTCGGCACAGCAATCTCTTCAGCTGAGACCATCGTCTGTGACTGAATCGCGTGTTTGATCTCTGAGTCGACGAGACGCTGACGACGATCGATCCAAGAGCCGATGTCTTGCCAGATCTCCCTCTCGTTTGCGACGTCAGCAATCATCGTCTCTAGCTGTGTCAAGATCGCAACGAACTCAGCGGGACTGAGTCCCACGTGTGTGAGTAAGGTGTCTATTCCTGCGCGCGAGACGATTTCGAAAGGCTGTCGAGTTCAGCGAGGCGGATCTTGAGAACTTCAACGGATTGCTTCCCGCCGGAGAACGCAACGAACAGGTGTCCTTTATGCTCGATCACGTGTGGGTAGTCGACGCGGCGGCCCCCGACCAGATAGCCCATCCGGTTGAACACCATCCCGTGGTCGCTGATCGAAATGACGAGCGGATCGCGCTGCTGCGGATTGGGGTTTGATACCAGCACGTAACGCCCATCCTTTAATCGCAAGCCGTTGATCTTGGAACTGGCATCGGGGAAGTCGGTCTTGACCGGTTTGCTCCAGGTCCGGCCGTTGTCCGTCGAGAATGAGCGGAACAGATATCCGCTGCGGCGGTTGTCGCGAAACAGAGCCATCAGGTTGCCACCCGGCAATGTCCACCAGAATGGCTCTTCCGCAGAGAGCTCGCTGCTGGAGCCGAGGACGGGGAACGATTTCCACTGGTCGATTCCGTCCCGACCGCCGACGAGAAAATGAACCCCTCTCTTTTTGTAGTCGAATGTCCTGCGGGACATCATCCATTGGCCGGTAGGAATCCTTCTTGGCGGGAAATTGTTGATGGCGTTGTTTGCGATCGTTCCGAGATCGTCCCAGGTCCCGTCGCTGAAGTTCAGCCGAAAGGCGTGCAACTCCAGGCTGGGCCCGAAGAAACCGGCCGCTTCATCCAAAGACGTCAGGGCGAGTAACTCCCCGTCACGTTGCCAGAAACCACGGGAGATCCAGCGAAACCCTTCGGCGGATCGCGCTGCGTAGAATTCGGAATCCGGCCCGGAGTTCGGCGGCACAGGAGTCAGGTATATCGAATCGCTCCAGGTCAGACCGTCGCGGCTTGTCGCATACTTCACCCGCTGACCGACGCGGTCCTCGATGCCCGGCCCGTCGCTCCACATGACCCAGAACTTCCCATTGTGATGCACCAGATAGTTATGCTGGTTCACACCTTTCGACGCTCGGACGTCGCTGACGACTGAATGTCGGCTAGCCACGCGAGGCAGACCGGCAAAATCGATTTCGTGCGGATTGTCGGGAACCCACGTCCCTTTGAGCATCTGCGATGACAGCGGGTTTTTCTCAGGATCGGGCACCGATATCTGCTTGTGCCGAAGCACCTGACCCTGCTGGACGAGCCGGTGCTGTAATGTTCTTATCGGGACATCTCGCGGACGCACGTCCTCTTCAACGGCAAGATCCGCCGCCACGCCCGCCGCCTGGCCCAAAGCCATCCAGGTGGGCTCCATTCGAATGGACGAATAGGCCACGTGTGTGGTTGAGGCGGCCACGGGGACGATTAGGCCGTCAAGGCGCTTCGGAATCATAATGCGATACGGAATCTCGTAGGGCCTGGTGATGTGATCGAGCATTCCCAGATAGCCTTCGAGGACGATCGAATCGCTCGGCTGTCGCTTACGGCACGGGAAGCTGTCGATCGGAAACTCACCGATGGCAATACTGTCGGCGTGGTGACGCGGTGCAATGTCCCCACCGTCGCTGGTGATGTCGTGTTCCGTCAGTGTGTACGCTCCAACGAGGCGCCGAGCCTCACGCACGTAGAGTTGGAAGGGGAAATGGTCGTTGTCGCGAAATTCGTCTTTGGCCAGATGCAGCTCGTTGGCCATTTTACGGTGTGATGCGGGGAAAGGGGAATCCGAGTGGGCGCGGATTGATGTTCACTTCGGTTTTCCGGTTGGGAATCTCGGTGACGGACAGCGCTCGAACCAGCGTGTCGAAGTGAGCCGGGTTATAGCCGCGCCCCGGCTTGAACAGCTTCGGGCCGGCGAGTCGTCCGGCCTTCAGATCATCGAAGTAAGCCAGATAATTCCGCCGATCGTATTCAGGAGGCGGCTCGGTCAGACGATGGGCGTTGTTGGGGTCTCTCGTCAAACAGAGCCGGTATGTATACGCCGGAAGCCTGTCGTCCGCCTCTCCCGTCGTTCCGGAAAGAAAACGCTTCGCCTGATAGTCATAGTAGACAACACCCGCATGAGGCTCGTCGTATTCATCACGAGACTCACGCCCTGACCGGAATTCGGCCCCCGCAGCGGCGTAGAGATCCCCTTCATAGGTGGCATCGATGAAGACCTGACCCGGCAGCTTGCGCGTCTCCCCGGTCCGCCGATTTGCCACTGTCACGGGCGTGAGACGATGGTCCGTGACGTGAGCCGAGACCAGCCGCCATCCCTTCAGGACGGTGATCGTATCCTGCTCTTGCAGCATGCCTTCCAGGACCGATTCGGCCACAGATGGCTCGTAGTAATAACCGTCGCGACACAGCTTCACGTTTTCGTGGTCTTTGCCGTAGGTCTTCACGTAGTGTGTAAGAACGCGGTTGATGAATTCCTTGAATAGACCACCGATCATCGCCCGGTTCTCAATATCACTTTTGCCGAGCCCGCTTGTCATCATGCCGCCGATATGCTCGTGATATTCAACAACGATGACAGTCCGTCCCGGGCGTGCTGCCGCCACTGCCGATGCGATGCCTCCAGGTGTCCCCCCGATGATGACCACGTCGGCTTGATCTGCGTACAGGGTCGAAACAGGCAGCGCGCACGACAGGATGACGAGAGAGCTGTAGAGCACACGGTTCATCTCGGACAGGCTCCTTCTACGGGCTCGCGAACGGATCCCCGCTTTTTGGTCCGTACTGCTCCCGGGCCGATTATCCGGGAATACATGCCAATCAGGCCGACGCGGCCTCTTTTCCCGGCCGGGTTCCACCAGCGACTGGGGAGGCGGGCCCGGCTCTGAGCCGGTTCTATGGGGGCCATGGTACTCTTGTACAGAGCATTATAGAGTATGACAATGAGGCAGAGCCGGACGCTAGTCTAAGAGTAGCGAGCGAGCTCATACCGCCGAGGACGTTTCTACATGCTGACTCCTCTTCTTACCCTTGCCCGTGCCTTTGCCCGTGCCCGACCTCATCTTTCTTCTCCCGCTCAGACTCGACGATTGTGGGAACACCCACGGGCAAGGGCAAGGGGGAGGGCAAAGGCAAGGGAAGCTTCTTCGCAAACTTGTGGTCATCACCAATCTGGTTGGATGGCACATCCGCTCATCGTTCATCAGGTCTCCGTCGCTGCCACCTATCCTGAGGGTTAGGAGCCCCGCCTGCTGAGCTGGCCGCTGGGATGACCCAACCCTTGGTCAAATGGAGAGGAAAAGTGATGAACTGCCTGCAGTCTTATGTGTGTGTCGGCATCGGGATGCTGGTGTCCCTGTCCTGGGTCACGGCGGCCGAGCTACGATACGAGAACCTGAGCGTCGTCATCGACGATGAAGTCATCATCGCACCTCCGGCGGTCGAGGTCGGGGCCGCCAACATGATCGTCGGTTCCGACCATACCCTCTGGATCAACACCGGAACCACAAATCCGGGACTCTTCAAGAGCATCGACGAGGGCAGGTCCTGGACTTTGCAGCGGATCAACCTGGTCGATGTGCCGTCTGGGCAGTATGTGGGCGGCTTCTACGTCACTCGTGATGCGCGCCTGTGGATCGTCCATCAAGCGCCGCCGACGGGTGGAGGACATATCTTCTCCAGGGATGCGTTCGTCTCGGTGTCACAGGATCAGGGCAAGATATGGCAGACGACAAAGCTCGATTTTGGCAGCTTTGCGCCCGGCGCACCGGAAGATCCGTACACGATGATGCAGGTGGCCTGGTGTCATCCGAATTTCGTCGAACGGCCCGACGGAACCGTGATGTTCTCAGCCAGTATGCGCTACGAGGACCATTCGGACTACCAGCAAGCGGATCAGACGCGCCCAGGCGTTCGCGACGTGATGATCCGCACGACCGATGGTGGCAAGACCTGGGGAGACCCCACGATCGTGCACCAGCATGCCACCGAGACCGCCTACGCGGTTGATCCCCAGAACCCCGACCGTATTCTGGCGCCGACCAGGATTCAGCGGAGGACCTTGCCGGGTGAGGATCCAGTGCGGATTCTCCGGAAGACCGGGGTCCCCTATCCTCCAGACCCCGGGCGATCCGTCTACAAGAACGGCCTGCTGCTGGAATCGACGGACGGGGGGCGATCCTTCCGGGAGGTGCCGGATGGTTTGTTCGGCTTTGGCAGCTACCGGTGGAGCGCGGTCTGGACGAAGCACAACTGGCTAATCCTGATCAGCGCCTCCGGTCAGGAGCCGGGAGAAGACAGGTTCGACAACGACAAGGTTGCCCGGATCAGTCTGGATGGTGGACGCAGCTGGGCGGACGGCACGGCAGCGGGCACCAGGTCCCCGCGCAAAGCAAAGAAGTTCTCGCTAGTTCCCGGTTATCGGGACATCGGGAAAGCCGATCACTATAGCAACGCCGTACCGGCGACCGCCGAGTTGTCACACAATCGTTTCATGACCCTGTGCCGGTACAAACGGGATAAGATTCTCAAAGGCAGGATCTGGCACCTGGAAAATCTGCCTTGAAGTCTCCGAGTGCTCCATCCGTAGGTGCTCCATTTCGGAATCTGGGTGGCAGACCTCGATGGTCGTGGGGATATGGATTGGGCGAGCCGACGAAGAATGCAGGGTCCGAGCTCAGTGCGGTTCCAGGAAGTCCACTTCCTGGAAGCTGATCCAGACCGGCGGTTGAGGACGGCTGTGGGAAGCGATCAGCCAGACCTGACCTGGATGCGGCTCGAAGATGTAGGGATAGCAAGCCGCCCCAATCTGACCTGGGTAGGTGAGGCGGGCCATTACGACAGGGGTACTCCAGCTGGCAGCGTCGTCGTTGGAGAAGGCAATCGACAGCTCCTCCCGATGGGCACTGGCTGGGACTTCCGTACGAGGTGGTCCATCCCTTCGGTATTCCGTCTTTCCCTCCGGATAGAGTCGATTCCAGGCCAGGACCAGCCGCCCGCTAGCCAGTCTGGTCAGATATCGAGGAGAGCTGCTGGCGTCGATTCGGCTGGGGCGCAACTCCCTCCGGTAGTAGCCATGGTCGTTGGAGTAGGCCTCCCAGAAAACATCCAGATTGGTTCTGAGAAGCATCAGGATTCTTCCGTCCGTTAGCTCTTCCAGAGTGGCTTCATATCCCCCGTCATGATCTCCATGGCCGCGGGGGTGAGTGATCAGGGGTTCCAGCACGGACACGTAGCCAAGGAACGTTGCCGGGGAAAATTTGAATGTCCGCGTTTAGGCGGAAGCCGCCGATCGGGGTGTCCACCCGAAAAACTCCATCCAACCGTCCCAAAATGGGCGATTCACTGTCGTGTTTCTGGCGAAGTTTGCCTGACGATGCCATAATTGTTGTCATCGGTCAGCTCCAAGCTACAGCCATCATGTCGAGATTGGGTCGCCAGCGCCGAACCGGAACACCTAGGTCAATTCTCTCAGGAAGTCCTCGCCATGAACTGTAAACTCATCACCGCTTTCGCGATTCCACTTCTTTTCCTTTGCAGCATCGGCCGTGCGCAGAAGCTAACGTCAGACATTCCCTACGTCAAGAACGGTCACGAACGTCAGGTTCTCGACATCTACGCATCCGAAGGAGCCGCCGATGGGAGACTCCCGGTCATGTTCTGGATCCACGGCGGCGGATGGCAGCGCGGCGACAAGGGCGACGTCGCCCTGAAGCCCAAAGTGTTGACTGAGCGGGGATTCGTCTTCGTATCAACAAACTACCGTCTCTTGCCCGACGTGGAGATGGATGTGCTGATTCGTGACGTCGCCAAATCGCTTGGTTGGGTGTACCGGAACATCGCCAAATATGGCGGCGATCCGAAGCGAATCTTTGTCGGCGGACATTCCGCCGGCGCCCAACTCGCGGCGTTGATCTGCATCGATGATCGCTACCTGAAGGAAGAAGGCGTTTCTTTCGAGGTCCTCAGGGGGTGCGTGCCCGTAGATGGCGACACTTACGACATTCCCAAAATTATCATGACGGCAGAGCACCGGCAGGCTCTCTATGGCGGCAAGATGTTTACGTTTGGTCATCGGCAGAAGTTTGGGAACGACCCGGAAAAACACGTTGACTTCTCAGCAGTGACGCACGTCGCGAAGAACAAAGGCATCCCGCCGTTCCTCATCCTGTTCTTTGCCGGCAACCCCAACACCAGAGCTCAGGCGCGACGTCTCGAAGCGGTCCTGAAGGAGGCTGATATCCCGGCCACGGCGTATGGAAAACGCGACAGCAACCACCGCCGCCTGAACAACGATCTTGGCAAACCCGACGATCCGGCGACGCAGGAATTCTACAAGTTTCTCGACGCGCTTATCGGCAGGAAATAGAAGGCGGTGAAGCAGACAAAGCCCTCTCGTGGACCCCGAACAGCCGTCCTTCAACTGGTGAGTGGCGTGGAATCGAAGATAACTATCCGTTCATGGCTAGGGCGATAGAGAGATCTACGCCAAAGTGGCTTCTGTGCCCTGCCCGTTCACGCTCCGCCCCGTCTATGCCAATCGGACAAGGCCCTGAAGTCACTGCCGGTCGGATTCTGGAAGATCCGAAGGTCGAACTCTGAGGCGATGGCCAGGACATGGTCGAAAATGTCGGCCTGGATGCGCTCGTAGTTGGCCCAGGCCTTTCCAGATTACTCCGGATGGGGTCGTCTCCAATCCGGAAAGTCCCGCCGGAACGCAGACCGCAGGGCGGCTTCGTCGTTTGGCAGGAAGTAGATTCGACCTCGCGACACGATCCTATTGCGTCGCCCATCGTAGGATTCGCCGATGGCGGGGCGCGGATGCAGGCAGTCATGCCACACTTGCCCCAGCGAACGAGCCTCCGGCCAGGCGATGGCCGCCAGATACCTGCCATCCCTGGACACGCAGCCAATGATTGGAGCCACCGGCCGGTCGAGACTGTAGCCGCGTCTTCCCGGGATCTGCCCCGGGTGCTTGCGCCAGATGGGAAAGTACTCTTGAATCCATGGCTCGGGTAGGTTTGCTTTGCTGATCTTCCTTCGTGTTCCCGGAACCCGGCGCGTGTCGTTGAGCCGAGTCAGGCCGCCTTCCAGGAAGACAAAACATCGTGAGACGAAGTCGTCCACGTAGTCGCCTTGATTCTTGAACGCTTCCGAGCGACGAAACTGGCAACACGGATTCAGCGAGCCGACTGACCGGACCGCCTCCGCAGTCGGGCCGGAGACCTCGACCATGAGCTCCAAGCCGTCATCATGCGGGACAAACCGGCTGACGACGACGGCCTGGTTCAGTCTATGAGTGAGCACCAACCGGTCGCCCTCTTGATGAAACGCCTCGGCCTTGCCCAATTGGTCTTCGTAGCACCAGAGCTCGCAACCCAATCCCGGCGCATTGGGGACCACTACCGTCACCATGGAGGCCTTCTCCTCTTCGACGTACCCGACTCGGGGACGGAGCACTTCCCGACGCTGCTTCTGGACCGGCTCACCAGACCCCACAAACGCCGATGCAGCGGTGAGGATAACCGAGAGCCAGGCGACAAACAGCGCACACTTGAACGGCGAGAGCACACAGCTTCTGAACAGCGTCGGGTCCTCGGTCACGGCTGCGGCCCAGTCCTCCCTCAGCTGACGAACTGAAGGGAGTAGAGCGCTGCCGCTCGGATCGCTAACCGCAGCTGGACCGGCTTGCCTTCCAGCTGCGACACTTCTCTGCCCTCCCAGCGCACTTCCTGACGGCCGCTCTCCAGCAGCGGCCTGGATTTCTCCAGGGTGAATCCCTCGATGGTTCCTCCCGACTGATCCAGAAGGGCGGCTCGGACTTCGCACTCGTCGAAGTTGCGGTAGCTCTTGGGTAGTTCCATGGGTAACGAGGCGTCGATATCCAGCATGAGCTTGGAGCCGACAAAGGTGAAGGGCCGGGTCCCCTTCGATTTCCCCATCTACCTCATTTCAGCCCCTTTTGGGCTCCTTTCGGATGTTTCTACCCTCTCTCCTAAAACTCAATCCAAAAGCAAAGTCCTATTGATATTGGGGGGAAAGGGACTCATTACTATCGGAGAGTTTCCTTTTTCAAGGAGGTCATGGGTTGGTGTCTGGAGAACGATTTGGCGGTCTTCGCGGTTTCGGATGCTCACTGGCCCATCGATCAGATGGTAGACAAGACGCGAGGGCAGCGACGTGACATGACACTGGTTCTGGTGAGCGAGGTCAGCCCTCGGGGAGTGAAGCAGGCCATCAAGCAGCGCCGCACTCTTGCCTATTTCGGGGAGATGCTGTGGGGTCAGGAGCGATGGCTGCGGGCCCTGGCGGTGAGCTCCCTGGAGCTGAAGGTGACGCCATCGGTGCAGGCCAATAGGGTCCGCCACTTCCTTTCCCTCACCAACCGCTCTTCTTTTCCTTTTCAGATTCAGTTCGCGGTGGGGGAGACCGAAGTCTCCCACACCAACCGAGAGTATCGTTCAGCGCCCAACGCCACCGTGATGTTGCCGTTCTCGGCAAAGCAACAAGGCGAGAAGGTCAAGCTGACAATCCACGTCACCAATCTGCTGTCCGGCACGGACCGTCCCTTGATTTTGAATCAAGAGGTCTGGGTGCCATAGTACCCAGTCGCCGGACCAGGTTCTTCGGCACAAAGCAACTGGCTGCGCCCCTCTGCTACCCGGACTTCGTTGTGAACTGCGGCCCGTGTCTAGCTGCCTTTGCTCAACTAGATGCCGTTCTTCAACGACTTTCACACTCGAGGGAGACCTCGGTCAGGATGGCGGAGTTGCCACCGTCGGGGGAGGTGAAGACGACACGGTACTGGAGCCAGGACTGCGCGTGAGTCTCGGCCAACTTGCTTCCCGGTTTCAGGTAGAAGGAGTCCCGGCCACGGGGACCCAACCAGTCGGCCTTGTCCAGGTCCTCGCGCCTGGCTGCCGTCCGGACCTGGAAGCGGAGACCGGTCCCGTGAGGGGTCTCGCCCGACCAGGATAGGCGCCGGAAACGCGCAGCGGATGGGGCCTCCAGAGGCGGAGATACATAGTCCCACTGGTAGCGACGATCGTAGACATTTCCCGAGTCCACCATGGCGTCGAGGTGGACGCCGACCGTGGGCAGATGGCTGCGCCTGGACCAGGACAAGCCTTCGGGGGACCCCCAGAAGATGTTGGTGCCGGCGGCGTGATCAAAATCCTCCTGGTGATTGGAGACCACAAGATCGACCGAGCCGTCCCGGTCCAGATCCAGTGCATCCACAGCCGAGGATGACGCGGCTCTCAGTAGCTGACGACGGTGTTTTCCGTAATCTCGTCCCCCGTCTCCCCAGTAGACGAAGGCGGGCAGAGCCCTCGTGTTGTCTGCCTTGTAGTTGGTCAGAGCGATGTCCAGATGGCCATCACCGTTCAGATCCGCCACCGAGGCATCGATGCTGGTGTACCCTTCCAGCTCGATGCGGCTGTTCTTGGAGAATCCCTTCGGGCTGCCCCAGTAGATGAGAATCGGGTTGTGGGTGGTAGGACTCTTGGGCGTGGAGCCGTTTGTCAGGATCAGGTCCAACCAGCCGTCCCCATCCAGGTCTGCGGCCACCGCGTGGGCAGCCCCGTAAGCCTCCAGGACCGTCCGGTTTTCCAACCCGAACCCGGCATCACTTCCCCAGAACACCTCGGACTCATCCGCATAGCCCATCGGGAAAACCAGGTCCAGATGGCCGTCCCGATTCAGGTCAGCCACCGCCGTGGACTCCGCGTACCAGCCTCCCAGGTCCCAGCGGCTGACCCGGGCCTCATCGAATCGGCGCCCGTTTCCCCAGATGACACCCCCTTGAGCCGAACCCTTCCCGGGCCCGGTGGGCAGGGTCAGAACGAGATCCAGATAGCCATCCCGGTTCAGGTCAGCCACGCTGCTGCTATTGGCCGCCTTCATGCCGAGCGAGGTACGGTGCTCGGGCTGGTGGCCGTCCGGGCCTCCCCACCAGACCGCTGGCCCATCCCTGTGATTGAGCACTATGTCAGGAAATCCATCGTCGTCCAGGTCCGCGATGCTGTATTCCATGTTTCCGCCAGGCTCCAGGAAGCTGACCGAGGAGTCGGAGTAGCGGTGCTCCCGGTTGCCCCAGTAGACTGCCGACGGAAGAGTGCTGCCGCGGCCGCTGAAGTGACTCACCAGCAGGATGTCGGGGTTTCCGTCCCGATTCAGGTCCGCCACTGCGGAGCCGGCGACTCCAAAACCGGAAAGCTGGCTCCTGTGGTGGGGGGAAAAACCCCCGGAGTCCCCCCAGTAGATATACGAAGGAACGTCGCTTCCTCTGGAGTCAAAGCTGTTGCCGAAGAGAATGTCCAGCTGGCCGTCCTGGTTCAGGTCCGCTGTCTGGACCGTAGTAGCGCCCAGCGTGGGGAGGTCGGTTCGGTCGTCAGAGCTGAAACCGTGGGGAGAGGACCAGAAGATGGTAGACGGTGTTGGCGATCCACCCCGGCGACCTTCGTTGGCGAAAACCAGGTCGCTTCTGCCATCGCCATTGAGGTCGGCTGCCGCCAGGCCTTTACAAGACGAACAAGGAAGCGTCGAAGCTGCCTCGGTGTGCAGTCCCTGCGAAGACCCGAAGAAGACGACGCCGTTGTGGGTTCCTGCCGCCACCAGATCGCTGATCCCATCCTGATCTAGATCGGTAGACAGCAGCGTGGTCATCCCAGGGAATACGTTCCCATCAGTCTCATCCGGTGAATCCAGGCGCAGCTGCTTGGGGCCGAGTTCCTGGCGACTCGCGGGATCGTAGCCGCCTCTTTCATCCCCCCAATAGATGTAACAGCTCCGCACCTGGCTGTTATAGTTGGCGAAAGCCAGGTCGGGAGCACCATCCCCGTTGAAGTCTCCAACCGCCACATCGCGGGCGCTCACGGTCGGTACGATGCTTCGGAGAGAAGGGTCAAAGCCTCTGAGATCCCCCCAATAGATGTAGGATTCCAGGTGAAAGCGATATCCCTGGTACTCTCCCAGCTCATCTCCCTGATTGGCCAAGACCACATCCAGCAGACCATCGCCATTCAGATCGGCGACTGCCACACCGCTGGCCAGGTAGGCCGGAAGTTCGGTGCGCCGAACCGGGTCGAAGCCGGAGGCGCTCCCCCAATAGATGTAGGCATTCTGATCGGGGCGGTAGTTATGCATGAAGTTACAGAAGAGGATGTCGGGAAAGCCGTCACGGTTGAGGTCTTCGACCAGGCCGCGGCCTCCCCCCTGGGTGGGGAGACGCTGGACCGACGAAGAAGCCGCGTCCAGGCTGCGCAAAAGCGAGAAGGGTGCTCTCAGCTGCCATTGCTCGGGAAAGAGAGAACGAAATCCCGCCTGACTTCCCCAGTAGATCAAGGAATCGGGATTGTAGACGCTGTCGTGGTCCTGCGTGAAGAGCAGGTCCAGCTCTCCGTCCAGATTCAGGTCCCAGCGGTTGATCGTCTGGACTCGACCGCGATGGGAAACATACAGATTCGCGCCGGAGTCACTCGCACTACCCTTCCGCAGCTCCTCGAATCCCTGCAGCCGGATCACTATCGTCTCCGCCATCACCGGGTGGGGCGGAAGGACTACGACGAATCCAATCAGGACGAATGCCAGGAGACACATGAGCGATCGCTTTTCCCATTCTTGCACATTCCTACCCCCGAAGAAGAACTATTGTCTGTTTCTCTGTAGGAGTCTACCCGAGAGTCGCCAGGACGGTGGCCAACTGATCAGGACGCCCGTGGATCGCCGTGTCGGCCATGGTCCCGCTGAGCAGTATTTCAGGATGTTTCGAGATAAATATCTGTTGGCAGCCGTCCTGGGAATCGTTCGCTCTCACCGCGGAACCATCAAGATTTACAGTGAAGTGGGTCGAGGGTCCACCTTCAAGGTCCTCTTCCCCTGCAGTGACAGGGCGGAAGAACCACTCCAACCGACAGTCAACCCGGCTCCCGATTGGCAGGGAAGCGGTACGGTTCTGGTTATCGACGATGAGCCGACCGTACGCACGGTGGCGACCAGCATGCTGGAGATGCTGGGGCCGATTCCATTGCGCAATCTTATGACCGGTTCCGCCTACAAGCCGTCAGTCAGATCTTCTGCAGAAACCTAGAATGAACGACCGCTAACGGGGCCAAAGCGGACATCGAATTGAACCTGAATCGTGTTCCTATTCGCCCGCGAAGGCTTCAATTTCTGCCTAGAAGCCGTCGTTCAGGTCGTCCGCAAAAACGCGGAATTAACCACGCTGAAATTGCAAAAAGCCAGAGGCTCTTTTCGCTCTGGAAATACCTTCTATCCCCAGGCACTTCTCTGGCTAGGGCGATAGAGAGATCTACGCCAAAGTGGCTTCTGTGCCCCGCCCGTTCACGCTCCGCCCCGTCTATGCCAATCGGACAAGGCCCTGAAGTCACTGCCGGTCGGATTCTGGAAGATCCGAAGGTCGAACTCTGAGGCGATGGCCAGGACATGGTCGAAAATGTCGGCCTGGATGCGCTCGTAGTTGGCCCAGGCCTTTCCAGATTACTCCGGATGGGGTCGTCTCCAATCCGGAAAGTCCCGCCGGAACGCAGACCGCAGGGCGGCTTCGTCGTTTGGCAGGAAGTAGATTCGACCTCGCGACACGATCCTATTGCGTCGCCCATCGTAGGATTCGCCGATGGCGGGGCGCGGATGCAGGCAGTCATGCCACACTTGCCCCAGCGAACGAGCCTCCGGCCAGGCGATGGCCGCCAGATACCTGCCATCCCTGGACACGCAGCCAATGATTGGAGCCACCGGCCGGTCGAGACTGTAGCCGCGTCTTCCCGGGATCTGCCCCGGGTGCTTGCGCCAGATGGGAAAGTACT
The DNA here is from genome assembly GCA_965218775.1 of Acidobacteriota bacterium. GTDB lineage: Bacteria > Acidobacteriota > UBA6911 > RPQK01 > JAJDTT01 > CAUZIZ01. The sequence goes on from CBDCLS010000006.1 coordinate 670,731, forward strand.
CTTGAATCCATGGCTCGGGTAGGTTTGCTTTGCTGATCTTCCTTCGTGTTCCCGGAACCCGGCGCGTGTCGTTGAGCCGAGTCAGGCCGCCTTCCAGGAAGACAAAACATCGTGAGACGAAGTCGTCCACGTAGTCGCCTTGATTCTTGAACGCTTCCGAGCGACGAAACTGGCAACACGGATTCAGCGAGCCGACTGACCGGACCGCCTCCGCAGTCGGGCCGGAGACCTCGACCATGAGCTCCAAGCCGTCATCATGCGAGACAAACCGGCTGACGACGACGGCCTGGTTCAGTCTATGAGTGAGCACCAACCGGTCGCCCTCTTGATGAAACGCCTCGGCCTTGCCCAATTGGTCTTCGTAGCACCAGAGCTCGCAACCCAATCCCGGCGCATTGGGGACCACTACCGTCACCATGGAGGCCTTCTCCTCTTCGACGTACCCGACTCGGGGACGGAGCACTTCCCGACGCTGCTTCTGGACCGGCTCACCAGACCCCACAAACGCCGATGCAGCGGTGAGGATAACCGAGAGCCAGGCGACAAACAGCGCACACTTGAACGGCGAGAGCACACAGCTTCTGAACAGCGTCGGGTCCTCGGTCACGGCTGCGGCCCAGTCCTCCCTCAGCTGACGAACTGAAGGGAGTAGAGCGCTGCCGCTCGGATCGCTAACCGCAGCTGGACCGGCTTGCCTTCCAGCTGCGACACTTCTCTGCCCTCCCAGCGCACCTCCTGACGGCCGCTCTCCAGCAGCGGCCTGGATTTCTCCAGGGTGAATCCCTCGATGGTTCCTCCCGACTGATCCAGAAGGGCGGCTCGGACTTCGCACTCGTCGAAGTTGCGGTAGCTCTTGGGTAGTTCCATGGGTAACGAGGCGTCGATATCCAGCATGAGCTTGGAGCCGACAAAGGTGAAGGGCCGGGTCAGGATCGTGCCCTGAAAGGGCCCTGCCAGAAGCCCCAGCCACCGATCCTCGGGCAAGGTCGCAAGAGCGATCGAGAGGGTGTTTATCTCTCCCAACCGGCTCGGACGATAGCTGCGGGGCCCCGCTGTAGGCCCCGTAGTAGAGCCATATCTTTCCATCGTGGAAGATTAGGCTAACAGAAACGGCAGGACCTCTCCACGCGGGAGATGGGCGGTGGTCCAAGCTCCTATCGCTGTACCCTCCCACTTGCCTGACCCCCGGCCAGAGACTCGACCTGCGCCACGGTAATCCGATTGTAGTCGCCGGACACGGAGTGCTTCAGACACGAAGCAGCCGTGGCAAACTCCAGCGCCTGGGCATGGGGATAGGAGTTTACTTTTCTGGGCGTCGGGTATGGGTGGTGAGTTTCGCTTGGACTGGGGGTGAAGAAAGGGGCCGGCGGCCGACTACGGCGTGGACGCCGAGCCTTTCGTCGAGGTGCCTCTGAACTGAAACGACGTGGACTCCGTCCTGATTAGCGCGCCGAAGACTATGCTGAGGTCCTCCATCCGGGCGGCTGAGGTGAGGAGTACGCTCTGGTGGAAAGTACATGGCTGTCGCCGTCAGTTCTCGTCAGAGGCAGGTGCCCCCAGACGGGATTCAAAACCCTGTGAATGCGTCCCGTTCACAGCACTCTGACGATAACTCTCTTCAGAGCGGAAGGAAGCTCCTTTTCTGTGGTCGTAGCAAGGTTCATTCGACGTTCTCCGGTACGACCTGACTGACCGCTTCTAGTTTCCGGTCTCTCGATGGCGATCAAATCCGACGGGCGGCTTTCGCCTACAAGCAGCCGGTCGCTTCAGTGTGTAGTTCAAGTTTCTGACGGGCAGCAATCGGTAGAGTAAGGATGTGGCGCGGTGGTCTAAGGTTCGGCCTATCTGTTGCCGCCCCTTTCGTCTGGCGGTGCCTCAATAGCCGGACCATCACTCCGTTTCCACATCCTCCTCATCGAACCGGACAGGCGGAACTACCGCATCCGGCTCTCGGACAAGACTCACGCCTTCACCCACGGCTCGCCGCGCCCAAGTTGGGTCAGGCGCACGAGCCCAAAGGGCCCGTAGAGGTGCGAGAGTGGATACATCCCGCCCCGGCGTCGCCTGACCTTGTACTTGTGGCGCAGCCACCGGCGAAACCGCGGAGCGGTGTAGTTGTCCAGCGCCCGATAGGCGCGGTTCAACTGCTGCACCAACTCCGTGGTCTGACGCCAGTTCACCCAGCCACCGCTGAAGCGATAGCTGGGCTCAGCCTTCGCTTTTCGCGTGCAATGCCCTCTGCAGTTTCTGAACCTTTTCGGAGTGGATAGGTTGCCCAATCTCCTGGTCCCTCACTACGTCCTGCATTCGTCTTGAACTAAGGCTCCTTCCCTCCACCGGCATTACCCGACTTCCTCAGTACTACGGGCCTCTCCGCCACCCCCAGGTGGGATCAAACGAGCAGGAGAAGAAGACGGGGACTGAAAGTTTGGATCGGAGAGGCTTCCTGGGCCTGGCGACGGCGAGTGCGGCATCTGTGGCAGGGGCATCCGCAGCCAGCTCCACCCTCTCCGTGTTGCGTCCTACGTCGGTGGAGGGTCTGGACTTCTACGACGTCCGCGATTGGGGAGTCGAGGGCAAGGGTTGGACCGACACGGACCGCACTTCTTCCCGCCTTGAGGATCAGATCATAGGGTTGCTGATTCATTTGGGCTCCCTATCCAGGTAGGCTGTGGAGGAGGCCTCTCATGTAGCCTACGGCGAAGGCAATATACTGCTTCGGCAGAGGTTCGTCTCCGGTCAGTCCCATGGCATGATCGTAATCGATCACGCCGTCGTAGCCCACCTCAACCAACGTGCGCAGGACCTTCGCCATCTCCAGGTCGCCCTCGTCCACGGCTACCTCGGAGTATCCCCTGTTTGCGGGCAGGGTCCCTTGAACGTTGCGGAAATGGACGTGGAAAAGCTTGCCCTGGCGTCCGAAATGTCGGAGTCCCGCGAAGACATTCTCGCCGGATTCGTAGCGGGTACCGACGCAGAAAGTGATCCCGTTGTTGGGGCTGGGGACCTCCGAGAACAGTCGGTCGAAATCCCTGTACCTGCAGAGGATCTGGGGGTTCCCGAGGTATTCGTAGAGGGGGGGATCGTTGCCGTGCATGGCCACGCGGGTCCTGCTCCCGTCGACGACCGGGATCACCTGACGATAGATGTTCAGGAGGCCGTCCCAGAGCTGCTCCGAGCTCACGCGGTAGTTCGGATCGGGGGCAGTCTTCGACCGCTCCAGGTCGAATGTGTAGTATTCATAGCCCCCGCGGCCTCTGGGGCGAGTCCAGGCGACTCTCGAGTTCTCCAGGTGGAGCGCCGCCTGGCAGGCCTGGATTCCATACACCGGCATTTCGGCCTCGGCCAGGATCTCTCCGATCCGCCTGAGGTTGTCGATCTGCTTCTGTCCGCCGGGTCGTCCCAGGTGAGCGTCGAGATAATGGGGTCCCAGCGAGTTGGCCCTCTCGATGCGAAGACCTACCCGTTGGAGTCGATCCGTGAGACGTGTGAAAGCCGCTTTGGTGAAGACCCCGGTCTCGCTGTAGCCCTCGACCATACTCAAGACGATGTCCACGTAGTCGACGCCGATCTGTTTCAGGAACCGGAGATCGGCATCGTCCTCGCTCTTCATCCAGTTGCTGTTGACCCGGGTTCCAATCCGGACCTTTGTCCGATTCCGAGCCGCAGCTTCCGTTTCATGAACGAGCTGGGAGGTCGCTCCCAGCGTGGCAGCCAGACCCACCTGTCCCAGGAAACCTCTTCGGGTTGGGTTGTTGGATCGATTCATGGCCAGGTACCAATCTTGCTCGCAGTTCCTTGTCCCAAGCGGGCTGATCAGATCAGATCACTCAAACTGGAAAGAGTAGAGCTTGGCGTTGTGGATGGAGATCTTCAGCTGAATCGGTTGGCCCGCCAGCTGGCTCAGGTCACTCCGTCCGCCCCAGCTCACCCGGTGTCGTCCGCTCTTGCTGAGCGGATCAGCCTGCTCCAGCTTCAAACCCTCCAGCGGCTGGTGATCCGCATCCAGGACCTCGACTCTCACCTCCGGAGGGCCCGCACCGGCGTTGTTCTTGGCGGCTTCGAGGTTCAGGTAGAGCTGCTTCCCTTCGAAGGCGAAGAGGCGGGTGATCAGGATGCCGGGTCTCAGCTTCCCGCCGTCCACCGATACGATACCGTCGGCCGGTATGGTGGCCAGACCTATGGCCCGCTGCGCCCGGTCCCCCTTCTCTCTCAAGGTGTCGGGGCCTCTCCAATTGGCTCCGATGTAGAAGATCCGCATCACGTCCTCGCGGATGATGGGAGCCGCAAAGACGTAGATGCTGGTGTCGTCGAAATCCCCCCAGTAGCTGCCGTTGGGAAAGAAGGGCTGTCGGTGCTCTCGCTGGTAGTGGATGCCGTTGCGGCTGGAGATGAACTCTGGATAGTGGCGAGTGTTGGTGGTCCGAAAAACCGAGATGATCCCGAGATAGAGATCCTGGTAGGTGGTGGCCGCCATGGCGTAGAACTCGGTGTCGGGATAGTCCCTCTCATCCTGGATGAGCATGGTTTGAGCCTCGCTCCAGTGAATCCCGTCCGGACTCTCCGCCCGACCGATGACCCTCTTCCGCATTGGGCAGTTCTTGTGGATGCAGCTCTCCATGTGAACGCCGTACGTCTTGCGTATAGGGTCCCATCCCATCCAGACCGTAGGACCCCAGCGTCCCGTTCTGGGGGTGGTGTCGATAACCGGATTGTTCTCATAGGCGGTCCAATTGAAGCCGTCACCGGAGGTGTAGAGGTCCAGCTTCATACCGACCGGAGTCGTGGTCGAAGTGTTGACAAACGTCTTGAAGCGTTTGTCCGGGATCTTCTCGTTCGGATCCAGGAAGGCGGGAGTCAGATTTTTTTCGGCCAGCAGATTGTTCTTTCGAGAGCCCTGGAACTCGGCGAAGCCCAGATCCGGTTTCTCCCAGACGACACCGTCCTTCGAGACCGCATAGGCTCTCAGAGCTCTCAGCTTTCCCTCCTGCGGGATGTCCACCACCCGACCGCGCCGGTCAGTTCCCACCACGTATTGGGCGGTGTAGTACCACATCCTGTAGCGCTGGATGTCCTGGTCCCAGATCACCGTGCCGGTCTGGATCAGGTTGCGTTCCCAGGGGCGGTCCTGTTTCAGGACCGGATTGTCGGGATGCTTGGTGGGCTGGTTCATGACCTGACGGGCGTCCGTCAGCTTCTCGATGATGTAGGAGTCGACGAAGAGCTGCTTGGTTGTCCCGATCTCCAGAAGTGCGGGCGGCGTGCTCGAAGCAGTGGTCGCCAGTGCCGGAGCGAGGACCAGGGATACCAGCACGAACAGAGTCAGGGCGTGACGGGCATATAGACTCAAATGTGTCATTCTCTGCCTCCTATGGACGTTTCCGACATCGTACCCGCCCGCTGTGAGCCCCGCAACCGACATGTGCTTCCAATGAAGCAGATTGTCCTCCAAAGGGCCAGATGGGGCTTGTGAGGCGAGATCAAGGCTGGAAACCCCTCAAGCGAAGCGTCCGCGATCGTATGTCGGATGTCTTCCAGAGGCTCAACAAGCGGGTTGACGAGGGGTGATTCGTTCGCACCACGTCATCGCAGCGACGCTGGTCGTGTGCTTCAAACTGCCATGCCTGTCCCTGTTCCCAGAAAAGGCACCGCACTTTTTCAGCCACAAGCTTTTCGTGATCGCGTGACCGCTGGGTCTGCGTCGAATGACTGCTTTGGGCCCCGAGACTGTGTGAAAACTCCGCACTCGTGGCCACCCACCCCCGACTACGACCGATCGCGTTTGAAACCCGCGACTCTCGCCAAAGAGCAACTACCCGGATATAGGGGAAGTAACCGGGAAAGCGGTCGCACCGGAGTCGGATGGGCCAGATATAATCTGGCTTTCCCACGGAAGGACAAGCGATGACGGAATTCATCCAGGGTGAGAGTCGCTCCCAAGCCACCTTATTCCCCGAACGCCTGGACGATTACGTGTCCGAGGAAAGCGCGGTCCGCGTGATCGATGTCTTCATCGACGAGTTGGACCTCTCTGGGCTCGGTTTTCGGACGCAGCCCCAGGACACCGGTCGGCCGGCCTACCATCCAGCCACCCTGCTGAAGCTATTTGTGTACGGTTATCTGAACCGCGTGCAGTCCAGTCGCCGGCTGGAACGTGAAGCCCAGCGCAATGTGGAACTGATGTGGCTGACCGGGCGCCTGGCGCCGGACTTCAAGACCATCGCCGACTTTCGCAAGGACAATGGGACAGCCATTCGTCAGGTGTGCCGGCAGTTCGTCCTGGTGTGCCGCAACCTCAACCTCTTTGCCAACGCTTGGGTGGCCATCGACGGCAGCAAGTTCAAGGCGGTCAACAACACCTATCGGAACTTCACCCGGGCCAAGATGAAGCGGCGCCTCGCCCAAGTGGATGCGACGATCGAGCGTTACCTGCAGCAGTTGGCCGAGGCCGACCGCCAGGAAGTGGCCGAGGAGAAGACCCAGCGATTGGAGGACAAGATCGCGGCTCTGAAGAAGGAGATGGTGCGACTCAAAGAAGTCGAGGCCCGGAGGCTGAAGGCACCGGGCAAGCAGATCTCCCTGACGGATCCGGACGCCCGGTCGATGAATCACCGGGGAAGTGCCCTGGTGGGCTACAACGTGCAAGCGGCCGTGGATACCGATCACCACCTGATCGTCGCGCATGAGGTCAGCAATGTAGGCAATGACCGGCGCCAGCTGGCCAAGATGGCAAAACAAGCCAAGTCCGACCTGGAGGTGGAGGAACTCCGCGTGGTGGCGGATCGTGGTTATTACCGCAGTGAGGAGATCCAGGCCTGCGAGCAAGCCGGAATCACAGCCTACGTCCCCAAGCCACAGACCTCAGGCAACCGGGCCAAAGGCCAGTTCGGGCGAGACGCCTTTCGCTATGTCGCTGAAGACGACGAATATGAATGCCCGGCAGGTGAGCGCCTGGTGTGGCACATGAACGCCCAGGATAAAGGGCGGACCCTTCGTGTCTACTGGACCTACAAGTGCCGATCCTGCCCCATCAGGGCACAGTGCACTTCAGGCGTTTACCGCAAGATGAGTCGTTGGGAGCATGAAGAGGTGCTGGACCGAGCGCAAGTACGATTGGCTGCTCACCCCGAGGCGATGAGAGCCCGTCGAGCGACGGTGGAACATCCGTTCGGGACTCTGAAAGCCTGGATGGGATCGACTCACTTCCTGACGAAAACCCTGGAACGGGTGAATACCGAGATGAGCTTGCACGTGCTGGCCTACAACCTGAGACGAATGATGAACTTGGTAGGCACGAAACCGCTGATCGAGGCGATCCGAGCCTAATAAGCCCTCTTATAATCCTTAAACCCAGCAAATCAGAACGACTTCAACTTCATCTGAAGGCTGAACAATCTCGAACCCTGGCTGTCCCTGCCCAAACCAAAGCCCGATCAAATCCTAAGGCAAGTCGTCTGATGCGGTCTGATCAGGCCGCTGAGGCTGAATATCGAGTTATCACACAGCCTCGGCCCCGGTAGCGGTCGTTCGTTTGGACATTTCAGGGGAGAGTTCGAACGTCCCCTTGTAGGCGAAAGGAGCCGGTCGGAGGGGATCTACTGTGACACTGTTTCTATGGGGTCAGATCTGGGCTACTACTGGCCGCTCCGATCATTCGCTTCGTTTCTTGATCTTCCGGGGTTTATTCAAAGCCTCCCAGAGCAGATCTTTCGGTTCAGCCTCGGGGATTTGAATCTTCCCTCGGCTGGAGGGGGTAAAGCCAAACTCGGCCGAGAATTGCCTGATTTGTGTAAGGGCTCGATCCCGGATCTTAACCTCCGGTCGCTCGTTGTAGAAAGTCCCCGATCGGTTCCTAACCTGATAGGTCAGCCCACGGGACCGAATCGCCTCGTTACAGGCCGCAAACGTTGCCCAGCTTTCGCAATAGGCGGCCAAGGGGACCCTATCGACATTTTGATGAGCACCTACCCAAGCCTTAGCCCGCATTTCTCATCGCCTGTCGTAGCGAGGCGTCGCAAGTGCCGTCCTGGCAAGGCTTGCGACCGAGGCCTCCGCAGTCGTACTTGTACAGTACGTCGAGGAGGCCGACCGAGCGAAACACAGCCAGGGCGGATGATTGCGAAGACGTAGTAGACCGGCGATGAGAAATGCGGGTTAGGTCAGATCGTGATCGGTAACGATAAATCGTTGATCATTTGACCCAGGCGGGCACTTTACCGTCACCGGTGGTCTGTCCTTGGAGGAGCCAGTGAAGATCGAAGCGGGCGAGGACGCTGCCTTTGTCGTGTTCGTAGTGGAGATAGATCCAGCCTTCAGACGGAGTGCCGGGACGTCCGACGGTGAGCGATGAATAGGCGAATGCTCCCGGTTCGATGAGGCGTTTGATGGGCCAGGTTTCACCACCATCGAAGCTCGTCCAAAGCGTGCCGAGTTCGCGGCCTTTGTCGCTTTCGACGTTGCTGAAGACGAGAATATCCCGACCGGCAACGGGCAGACGAACGAGGCCGTGCATGAGTCCGTAGCGGGAGTTCGTGTTGCCGTCGGGCAGGATCTTGCTGACGCGGAGATCGCGCCAGGTCAGTCCACCATCGTGACTCCACGCGAGGTGTTTCCAATGATGATTCAGTCCGTCCGTGGCGAGATGGCGGCGCGCAATAAGGAGGATCCGACCATCGGACAGTTCCTCGACGGCGGCTTCGTTGGTCCCGAAGGCAGGAAAGGGCGTGCTCGTGTCCCAGGTCTTGCCGCCGTCATCGCTGAAGATCGCATTCACAAACGCATCGGCCGGACCGCCGGAAACGTTCGCGCCCATGAAGTTGCCCGTCGTACGAATGAGACGTCCGGGACGAGGACCATGACGAAGGGTGATCCCGTTCTCATCCATGTGCAGGTTTGGAATCATGCCACCCTTGCGCCCGTGGAGCGGGTGGATGACGAAGCCTTTTTCGCGCTGCCATGCCTTTCCACTATCGCGACTGCGATACAGCCGACGATCATCGGTCGGCGGATGGTGGGCTTCCGTGAATACCAACAGGTCGCCCGTGATTTCATCGACCATCGCGCCACCGGCATGAACGCAGGCTGCGTCCACGATCACTTCAGCTTCCCATGTCTTCCCGCCATCGGGGCTGCGTCGGGAGCGGTAGCTCTTGCTTCCCCACGTGGCGACGACCGTTCCGTCAGCGGCCACAATCACATTCGGGAATCGGCCGCCAGCGAAGAGTCGCGTCTTCGTTCGCGGTCGCTTTTGGAGAAAGGGCGCAAGCTTGCCTTCTTGTGGCGAGACGGCCCATTCGGCGAACGGACGTCGCGGAGGCGCTTTGAGCGGAGCGGGATTGCCGCCGACTCGATTGATCTTGGGCGGAGGCTGGTAGGCCGAAGTTTCCCTTGCGTTTTGCGCCGCGCTTCCAGTTGTGGCCAAGGAAAGAACTCCGCTCGTCACGCCGACTACCGTGTAACAAATGATCCTGTTCGTTTTCAACTGGGATTCTCCGAACATCAGCAATGACTTCGAATGAAAGGAACGGGAACCGTTCCAGGGACCTTTTTGCTTCAAGGTCACTCAAGCGACAGTCATATTACCTTGCCGGTCGCACCATCGCAAGGATCGGCTCGTATCATTGTCGGACAGAAAGCACGTGTGCAGAGCAAAACTGAGAGACCTGATCTTCTTACTGGTTGAGGAGTTGGAGACTCACTATAGGAACACGGGGAGTTCAGTGGAAAAATGCTCACGGCTGAGGGGGAAACTAAGGTTGAGATCGTTGGGTGGGGACCGAGACGGATTGCTGCGAACGTTCATGAGGAAGTTCGACGCGCAAGAGAGTCGGGAGAGATGCAAGATCGATAAGTTCCTTCTCGCAGAACAGCAAAGAGAGGCATTCGCCTGCTTCTTGTCAGGTGCGAGAGAGTCAGGAAGTCCGACAAGTGTCCGAAAGCTATTCTCTCGCAATGGGGGCTACTCGTCATGGTCAGAGGTCTGATCCTATGTTTGGTTTTTCTCTCTCTTTTCACTGGGGGCACCTTTGCCCAGTGCATGGTTTTTGGGCCTCCCTATGATTTCAGCTACCAGATGGTGGGCACCATGTTCACCAAGAACGTAGGCGTAACGTTCCAAACCGGGATGAGCATGCCGACATGTACTCCCATGGGAACCCAAATGACAGCGAATGGAATACTATGCCAGACGGTCGTAACAGCTTCTGGCAATTTCAACTGTCCGATGGGAATGGGTCCCTGCCGGGGATTTCTCGCCCAGATCTGGCTTACTGCGTCGATGGGCATGGCGACGATGACGGGAGCTCACAGTTGCATGGGTCACATGTAGTTGTGGGGCGGGGAATAAGGTCTTTACGATCAGCGGTGCTGACGGCCTCCCCGTGGAGCTAATGAACTTCTCCGTCGACGAATCCGACGACGCCCGAGACATCAAGTCCAGCGGCACACAAGACTTCGCATCGTCCGGCGGCAATTGCTGCGAGTCAGCGTATTCAACCACAGCAGTCCCAACGTCGAGCCCATTGGTATCGAGGTGCTCGATGCAGGGGGCAAGCCGGTTGGGAGCGAGCAAATAGATGTCCAGCCGGGTGGGGGCGCGTTCGCTGACTTCGACCCGGCCGCGGACCTGCCGCCCTGGGACCGGAGGCTGGTCCACGTCGCCGTAACCGGTAACGTGCCGGTCGGCACGACGGCCGAGGTCTACCGCCGTCGCAGCGGAGTAACGTACTGGCCGACCGCCCCCTGCGACCTCCCTCTGCCGCCGGTCTAGTCCAGATTCCTTGCGACGGGATGTGCGAGGCTGCGGGTTTCCTACGGTGGGGCCCAACACTTGAGAGGTGGGAGCTGCGCGGAATGACTCCTCTTGGCGCCGTTAGCGGTCGTTCATTCGACGTTTCCACGGGAATGTCTGACTGTCGGCTTTTAGGCGGAACCGGTCATACGATTGCGCAATGGAATCGGACGCTGTCTGTAAGATCGGGTCCGGACATCACACTTATGTGTGCGCACCCAGCCCCGGTACCCTCTTTCCACTACCACTCCCCACTTCGGGGAGGACCGGAGGGCGTCAAGTCAACTGAAACATCGAACCTGTCCCGGTATGTTCCGGTAAGCCCGCCGGCGGGGTTTAGCTCTGGGCCTTATGCTTTCAGCATCTCCCGAAGGCGATGGGGAACCGGGACAAACGGGGAAACTGCTGCGATGTGCGTGATCTAATTGATGCTTGCCTAGCCCATTGCCAGATCTTCGCGAGGGTCCGGCAGCACCTGATGCTGTCAGACGAGTCCGAGCTGGAACCGACTCCCGTCTTGCGCCGCCGGTCCCAGCGGCATGACGCCTCACTCGGTCACGGCACGAAAGACACGCAGGAAGTTCTCGCCCAACAGTTTCCGGATCTCCTCCTCACTGTAGCCCCGCCGGAGCAGGGCTTCGGTCACCCGGGGGAATTGAGAAGCGTCTTCGAAACTTTGCAGCGCCCCTCCGCCATCGAAATCGGTGCCGATCGCCACGTGATCTATCCCGGCCACCCGCACTGCGCGGTCCAGGTGGTCCAGCATTCTCTCGAGTGAGACTGGCGGAGGCGGAGGCGCCATCACGTCTCCGTAACGGTCCAGTGGACTCTTCCGCTTTGCCCGACTCCGCTCGAGGGCTGTTTCCCGTGCTTGCCGGACCCAGTCGAAGGGACGGTCCTGGTAGGCGGCGGCACGGGAGAGGTGGCTCTGGAGCGTCTGATCAAAGCTGTCACCCTCGATCCGGGCTTTCAGACGCTCCACCTCCAGGAAGTCTCCGACAGCTATGATCCCCACAACCCCCCCGTTGCGGGCGAGGGCCCGGAGCTGATCATCCGTGAGGTTGCGCTGGATCGGCCCCAGGGCGTAGCAGCCATTATGGCTGGCCAGAACAGGATCTCGGGTGACGGCAAGGGTGTCCCTAAAGGTCTCCCGCGAGGCATGGGAGAGATCCACGACCACCCCCAGTCGGTTGCACTCCTCGACGACGGCTCGCCCAAAATCGGTCAGACCGTCGGCGCCGGGCTGCTCCCGGTCCGAGCTGGCCCAGCCCAGCCAGGCCGCATGGGTGAGGGCCAGGACTCTCAGTCCCATGCGGTGGTAGGACCTGAGAACCGCCAGGTCCGAGTCGAACCAGCCGTGGTTGGTTCCAATGATGACGGCGAACTTACCTTCCGCCTTGGCCCGGCGGATGTCGGCGGCGTTGCGTGCCACAAGCATCTGCGAAGAATGCTGCCGAACGGTCTCGTACAGGGCGTCCAGTTCCCAGAGGATTCTCTTGACGATGTCCGGTCCTTTGAAGAAAGCGTCGATGACGTTCACGCCTGGAGGGGGCGGGTCCAACACGCCCAGACGGGGGTTCCCGACGAATAGCTCTTCCGCGCCAACCCCAAAGTTGGCCCCGGTGACGCCGCCCCGGAGGGCCTTGGGCAGGTCGTACTTACCTCCTGGAGTGCCGGTTCCGAAATCGGGACGGTAGTAGAACTGGGTCGCCGAATAGGCGTCGATGACAATCGCCTCCCGGTGCAACCGCGCGGCCTTCTGAGAGACTCCGGGAGCAGGCTTCACGCCCCCAACCAGCGCGGAGCCGAGGCATAGGGCCACCACTCCCGAGGTAAGGGTCTGTAAGTCAGTTCGCATCGTTACAACTCCTCCCCGTCACCAAGGGAGCACTCAGATTGATTAGACTTCCTCGGCTCCCAGCGGCACGGATCACATGCATCGTTCGAGTTGATCTTACCGGTACTATACACAACTCTGGTTTGTGTCTATGCCGGCTCCGAACAGTAGACAAGTCCACTCCTTGGCGCCTGTTCTCAGCCTGGTCGCGCGATCGCGATATTCTTGGTAAGGTGGTCTTCCGACTGAAGAAGGTACCCAAACCGTGCCCGGTGTGACACCGAAATGAGGACTGACTTGCCATGAGATTGGGAAAAGCTCTCGCCTTGTTTGCTCTCTTCCTGGCCCTCGCCGGATCTGCCCACGCCCGCGTGGTTCGCATCCAGGTCCAGGAGCGGGGGGATCTCCTGGGCGGATACCGCTTTGGACTGGCGGGACCCTATGAGAAGCTCTCGGGCCGGGTCTACTTTGCCGTGGATCCCGAGGATCCCATCAATCAGATCATCACCGACGTGGAGAAGGCACCCCGGAACCCGCAGGGGGAGGTGGAGTTCTCCTCCGACTTCACGCTCCTGCAGCCGAAGCAGATCGAGCGGGGGAACGGAGCGGTCTTCTTCGAGGTCTCCAACCGGGGCGGCAAGGCCCTACTCCGCTTCTTCAACCGGGCGCCGAGCAGCCTGGATCGGGGCACCCGGGATGAGCTGGGAGACGGGCTCCTCTTCCGCCAGGGTTATACAGTCCTGTGGCTGGGGTGGCAGTTCGACACGCCGAAGCGTCCGGGCCGGATTCGCCTCTATGCGCCGTCGGCCACCGAAAACGGCCAGCCGCTCAAGGGTCTGGTCCGCTGCGACTTCGTAGTGAGGGAGAAGGTCCCTCACCACATCCTTTCGGATCGAAACCACATCCCCTATCCAGCAGCCGATCCCGAGGCTTCCGAGAATGTGCTGACGGTCAGAGAGACGGTGGAAGGTCCGAGGCGGACCATTCCCCGTTCCCAGTGGAAGTTTGCCCGATTGGAGCAGGGACGGCCGATCCCTGATCCCACCTACGTCCATCTGGAGGGTGGCTTTCAACCCGGGCTGATCTACGAGGCCGTCTATGTCTCCCAGAATCCACCCGTGGTGGGTCTGGGTCCCACCTCTGTAAGAGACATGATCTCCTTCTTGAAGTACGACTCCTCGCCGGAGATCTCCCTGCCGCCAGACGTTCTGAATCGGGCCTTTGCCTTCGGCAGCTCCCAGAGCGGGCGCTTCCTGCGGACGTTCCTCTACCACGGATTCAACGAGGACGAGGAACATCGCAAGGTCTTCGACGGTGTGATTCCCAGTGTGGCGGGTGCCGGACGGGGAAGCTTCAACCACCGATTTGCCCAGCCCTCCCGGGACGCCCAGCCCTTCGCCTGCTTCTTCTATCCCACCGACATCTTTCCCTTCACCGGCGTGGAGCAGACCGATCCCGAGACAGGGATCACAGACGGACTCCTGACCCACGCACCGAGAAGCGAGTTCCTGCCCAAGATCTTCTACACCAACTCCTCCTACGAATACTGGGGTCGGGCGGCCTCCCTGACCCACACTTCGGTGGACGGCAAACGAGACGTGGAGTTGATGGACAACGTACGCATGTACCTGATCGGCGGCAGTCAGCACGGTCCAGGACCCTTTCCGCCCCGCATCAATCGGGGCCAGGAACCCACCAATCCCATGGACTACAAGTGGGTCTTGAGGGCGCTGCTGCCGGCCCTTGACCGCTGGGCCACGCTCGGAGCAGCTCCACCACCCAGCCGCTACCCCCGGATCGACCAGGGAACACTGGTGCTACCCGAAAAGCTGGGCTTTCCCGCCCTCCCTGGAATCAGCCTGCCTCAACGCATTCACAAGGCCTTCCGGGTGGACTACGGGCCCCTCTTCCAAACCGACGGTATCGTGACTCAGGTGCCGCCCAAGCTGGGCAAGGCGTTTCCCATCCTGGTCCCGGCGGTGGATGAGGATGGAAACGAGGTGACCGGAATCCGATTGCCCGAGCTGTCCGTTCCCCTGGCCACCTACACCGGGTGGAATCTATTCAATGCCCGAAGGGGCCCCACCCACGCGCTGTCGAGCTTTGATGGATGCTACATCCCCTTTCCCCGGACCGAGGCTGAGCGGGCCGCAAAAGGGGATCCCCGTCCCTCCATCGAGAGCCGCTATGGCAGCCGGGACGAATACCTGGGCCGCATCACCCAGGCCACCCTGAAGCTCATTGCCCAGGGATATCTTCTGACGGAGGATATGGCAGGCGTGGTGGAGCGGGCTGCCCAGCAGTGGGATTACGTGATGGGCACAGGCTCTCCATGACAAACCGACCTTCGAATCACTCAAGCGGGTTACCGCAGGCCGCGGGGGCCTCGGTCGCAAGTCTTACGAGGACGGCGCTTTCGGCCTCTCCCTACGACCCGCCATGAGAAATGCGGTCTAGCGGGGCCGGTAGGTTGCCGTCGCAGACATTCCCTACCGGAAACGACGGCGTCCTCGAATCTACGAGCTTTTCCTCCACGCCTGCTCAGAAGAAAGGAGAAAGAGCTGGGATCAGTGGGAGCACGCCGCTTGAAGAAGCCACTGCCCGGGAGGATCGGGATCAGGTACGAAGGCCAGTGGACTCTCCGTCCCCACACCGAGCGCGCTCGCCGAACGACCGCTAGCGGCCGTTCGCTCGCCGTTTCCGCGGGAAACTTGAATGACCGGTTCTAGGCGAGACTGTGTGAAAAGTCATTCATGATTTCGGATTTGAAATTTTGACTTCATAGGATCGCGTGTAAGCCACGATCTCCGTCGTAGGAAGGGTAAAGAGACCCCTAAATCAAAGAGGTTTTGGACTTCTCACACACCCTCAGGCGAAAGCGGTCGTTCAGGGGCGATCTACTCTGACACTGTTTCTACGGTCAGATCTGCGCTATCATACCGCCGTTCGATTTGATCGCAATTGAACGGCGGCTTTCACCTAAAAGCCGACATTCAGGTTGTCGAGCTCTTCAGTTGGCTTCCAATGCCCTTGCGTCCGTTTTCCGCTTCCCACCTGCGCCTATCGCCTCTACTCCTCTCGGTGGTTGATTTTCTCAGTTTGTGCCGGTATTGACCCCGTAGGTTTGACGACGCATTCGTTTCCGGTAGGGAATATTGTCTGGCCATGAGAAGGTAGTCTCCGCACTGCGACGGGAGCAGCAAGAGCCCTCCGACGAGTTGGCGAACTCTGCTCCTTCCTGAATCTCAGGGAGTACAGATCCGCATCCTTCATCACGAAGCGTAGGCGCACCGGCTTCCCTGAAAGACGACCTCGGTGGACTGGAAGGATCAAATGGGGTCAGGGCCCTGAGCGGATAGGACACAGGGGAGTCTGGTTCCCTTCGGCTGTGGTCGCGATCCCAGCTGGGCCTGAGAGCGATCCCTTCCTCAGACCCGCTGGTAGGTGCCGATGAGCACGGCCTGCTCTACGCTATCCAACCAGTCCCCGCCAGATGCTGGAGAAACAGGAACCTTGACAGTGCCTCGGCGAAAGAAGCAGTCTGGCTTAGAAGCGAAGAACCGAGGACCCTCGAGGATGTGCCCAACCTGGCGATGCTGCCCCAACCGGAGAGGCGGACTGATCAGACCCAAATGCCCGGCCCGATGCTGTCTTTCCGCTCTTCGCCCGCTTCTCCTGGCGATGGTTCTGCTCGGGATATCGGCAAGGTGTGGCCTTGGGGATGAGACTGGGGCGGCTGCCGGCTTCCCCGTGGCGCAGGGCGCGACGGCAGACAAGCCCCAGTCCAAGTTGTGGTATCACGATGGCTCGTGGTGGTGCATTCTTGACGATGGAAGCAGCGGCAGCTTCTTCTATCGGTTCGTCCAGAACAGCTGGCAGAAGCAGACCTTCCTGAAGGGATCCCCCCGTGGCGAGAAGCCGAGTCGGGCCGATGTCCTCTCCAGGGACAAGATCTTGTTCGTCTTGTTGTGGAATGAGTCCCATCCCCAGCTCTACAAATATGTCTATGGGGCAGGCGAGCACCTTTACGACTTGGTGGACGGTTTTCCTGTTCCTCTCGCTCTTCCTCCGGGGCACGAGACGCTTGTCCTCACCCAGGACAGTACCGGGGTTCTCTGGGTGACCTTTGAGCTGGATGGCAGAGTGTGGGTCCGCTGGTTGGATCCGCAAGACCAAGGGCGCTGGGACACCGCCGGCTTGGAGATCGGAGAGGGTCTGCAAGATGATGATATTGCCTCCCTCGTATCCCTGGACCAGCAGATCGGAGTGTTTTGGTCCAACCAGAACACCCAGTCCCTTCACTTTCGAGTCCATCAGGATGGATCGCCCATGGACACTTGGGAGGCCACCGAGTTGGTCGCCCAGGACGGCCTCGTCGCAGATGATCACATCAATCTGGCCTATTCTGGGAGCGGATACGTGTACGCAGTGACCAAGACCAGTGTAAACGATGTCCGGGGACCAGTTGTCGGTCCGACGCAGGCTCAATTCATCCTGAACGTAGTAGCGTAACTTCTTTTCTGTAAATTCTGGTCAGGCCTGGGTCGGAAAGACAGAGGTCTGGGACAGGATTCTCCAAAAACAGAAACGTCTATCTGGCAAGGAGAATCAAATGAACCCAGACCTGGAAAAGAGAGTACCACGGGAGATCCTGGCGGAGTTGATCGAGGAAGGAACAGAAGCCTTTCGAGGAATCCTGGAGAAGCTGTTCAACGTGGCCATGCAGTTGGAAAGAAGCGAGTTTCTGGGAGCGGAAGCGTACGAGAGAACAGCCAGTCGGCGAGGCTATCGAAACGGATTCAAAGGCAAGCGGATTCAGACTCGAGTGGGAGAGCTGCACTTGGAGATTCCACAGGTGCGTGGGTTGAGGTTTTATCCCAAGTCGCTGGAGAGGGGTTGCCGTTCGGAGAAGGCCCTGAAGCTGGCCATTGCCGAGATGTATGTGATGGGAGTCTCGACGAGGAAAGTCACCGAGATCACGGAGCAGCTGTGTGGGTTGGAGATCTCGGCCACCCAGGTCTCGAGAGTGGCCGGGATGCTGGACGAAGAGCTGGAAGAGTTTCGAAGCCGGGAGCTGGGAGAGTATCCGATCGTGTATCTGGATGCCCACTACGAGAAGGTTCGAAGAGGCGGCAGGGTGCAGGACGTGGCCATCCTGAAAGCCATAGGAGTCAATCGTTTCGGAACGCGGGAGGTGTTGGGTCTGAGCACCAGGATCAGTGAAGCGGAGGTGCATTGGCGAGGGTTTCTGGGAGATCTGCACAAGCGTGGACTGAGAGGGGTCGAGCTGTTTGTCAGTGACGATCACGAAGGACTGAAGGCGGCCAGGCGGGCAGTTTATCCGTCGGTGCCCTGGAACCGTTGTCAGTTTCACCTGAGTAAAAACGCCCAACAATATGCTCGCCGCAAAGAGGACAAGCCCCGCATCGCCCAGGCCATGCGGGACATTTTCGATGCCCCGTCTCGAGAAGATGCCGAGGAGCTCAAGGGTAAAGTCGTCAAGAAGTTCGAAAAGATTGCACCGGAGTTCGTGAGCTGGCTGGAAGAGAACGTGGATGAAGGGCTGACAGTGTTTGATTTTCCGAGGAGCTGGTGGCGAAGGATCCGAACCATCAACGGACTGGAGAGACTGCACCGGGAGATCCGGAGACGAACCCGGGTGGTGGGAATCTTTCCCCACGAAGCGTCGGCGCTGCGGCTCATCTCGGCTGTGCTTGCAGAGATACACGAGGAGTGGTTAACCGGCCGGCAATACCTGAACCTGGCCGGCTGGAAAACACAAGTGGAGCAATTCTTCCCTACAGGCCCTAAAGAAAATTACAGAAAAACGGTTGCTTAACCCTGAACGTCCGATCGCCGCACGGCGAGTGGAGGCTGTACGACATCCAGGAGGTCTCCCGTGAGCTGATGCAAACTCGTCCGATCGTGCTCCTGGATGAGACGAATGCCCGAGTATACGTCGCCTACAAGCGTGGTGACGCCATTGTCTATGAACACGCGTCCATGGCCGATCCAGACTTTTCAGGCGATCCCGTACCGCTCATCCAGGTGCCGGGTGTCTCCTTGAACAACGTGACCAGCACCAAGCAGAACCTCGATGCCCTCACCAAGCTCATGGTCTTGGCAACGGGAAACAACAGCCTGGCCTATCACGGATTGATCGAGCTCCAGTGACTCGGTGCTCCTCAGAATTGTAGAGGGCCTTTTTCGACTTCCGGGCACATGAGGTCGAAAGGCAGACTTCTTCCGCCTTAGAGAGCCGAAGCTCTCAGCCCACGACTTTGGTCCATTATGGGGCCATCCGCATGGGTGTGCTCCAGGATGTATTCCTCGAATCGCTCTCTGAAGGGGCCGTATTCGCGGACTATGGGGTCATTCTACACAGCGGTGGCACAGTGAAATTGGGATCTCTCACACCACGGTTGGTGGCATCCTCTGAACTGGAAGAAAGACCCTCTGAAATCGAAGGTCTGGAACCGGCTAAACACTACGTCGATCCGTGAGCCCGGATCCCCAGCGGGTTGACCCCCGTTGCGTTGTCAAACTACCATCCAACCATTGCTCAAAGTCAGCTCGCCACGAACCATACAGGGGGCTATGGAATGACCAGGTTGGATGATCGCAGAAGTTTACTCAAGATGTTCGCTGGCCTGGCAGGAGCTCTGTTTCTGGCGCGCTACCGAGCCAAGGCAGCTCCGGAGAAGGGTCATCTCAAGATCCGCGACATCAAAGTCATGATGCTACAGGGGCCGCGGACGTATACGCTGGTCAAGGTAGAGAGCGACGCCGGTCTGTTCGGCATCGGTGAGGCCTACGGGAGCCCAGGCGTGGGTGTAAAGGAGCAGGTGCTGGCACTGCGAGAGGACTTCATCGGAAAAGATCCGCTGGAAATAGATGTGCTCTATACGACACTGGGACGTCGAATCGACGGGTCAGCGCACTCACTGCTGCGGGCGGTCAGCGGGATCGAGATGGCTCTGTGGGACCTGGCCGGTAAGACCCTCAACGTTCCCACGACGACGTTGCTGGGCGGAAAGTTCCGCAAGAAAGTGCGGATGTACGATCATGCCGCCCCCAGTGACATGTTGGACAAGGCCTCCTGTCGGGAGTGGGCGGAACGGATCAGGTCCAATCCCAGCGGATTTACGGCCCACAAGTTCGGGTTTCCCCATACCGACCCGGGCAGGGACAAGGCACGCGATCTGGCCAACCGGGTACTGACTACCCGTGAGTTGGCACAAATTCAACAAGGATTTGAAAACTGCCGTGAAGCCATCGGATGGGACCATGACATCATGGTCCATTGCCACTGGGAGTACGATGTCAGGACGGCGATCCAGATTGCACAAGCGATTGCGCCCATGAAGCCTTACTGGCTCGAGGACCCGCTTCTGGTGGATTACTCGGAGAGCTGGAAGCGGCTCACGGACAATGTCTCCGTTCCCATCTGTACCGGCGAGAATCTGTCTCGACGCCAGGGTTTCAAGGACTTTATCGTTAATTCAGCCTGCGACATCCTCCATCCGGACCTTAGGAACACAGGGGGTTTCCTGGAGACCAAGCGTATTGCCGACATGGCCGAGGTGTGGGGGATTCCTATGGCGACTCATAACACGGGTAGCCTCGTATGTACTATGGCCACTGCCCAGTGGGCTGGCTCGATTCGGGACTTCTTGACCTGCGAGACCGTGACGGGCAAGGGTGGTTGGATGGATCAGGTGGTCTTGGGGGATATGCCTCCCATCCGGGACGGATACATCTGGCTAAATGACAAACCGGGGCTTGGCATCGAGCTGAACCGGGACGTGGCGGAGTCTCACCTGGCCGAGGGAGAGACCTGGTGGTGAAGGGCCCTAGTCCCTCTCATCTGGAGCACGCTGGCGGTTGGTGGGGGGAGACTGCCCAAGTAGGCACTGAGGGAGACACGGCGTATGTCATCAGGGAGGGGCTCCGCTCCTTTTACTGGAAGCGTAAGACCCGGCTTCCACAGGCGCTCTCTGGAACTGGCGACCTTAGTTGCTAGCGAGCAACCTCATACCGCCGAGTAGCATTGTGGCATCTAGATTCGCATCGTCTTGTTGCCTTAGCCCTTACCCTTGCCTTCAAACTTGCCTTTGCCTGTGCCTCCCCCTTAATCTGCCGTCTTGCGGTCAGGGTGACGCAGGGGCAGAGGTGAGGACAAAGGCAAAGGCATGTGGAAGGGCGAGGGCAAGGGCATGGGAGCCCTTCCCATACTTGATTAGTTGTGAACTTTTCCTCGACCAAGGGGCTCTAGAGGAGTAAGGGAGATTCATCTCTCTAGGCGCTGCATTGGCTGCCGGCGCCGGACTGCCCTTGCTCGAGTGCGAGCCCTAACTCCTGGTTACAGGATACTAAGACTAGCCTCGATTTCCACGGCAGTACAAATGACGCCTTTCCGCTTCGAGCCCCCCGCCAGAATCCTTGATCGGCGCGACTTGCGCCTGCTGTGTTTCCACCTACGTTAGTAAATAGAAGTACCTATTTGGATAGAGAGGTAATCCTATACCTAAAACCTGATCAAGGGACGATCCCCACGCGAATGCTAGAAAAGTCTGGATATGAGGCAGAATAGAACCCTATCAAAGGCTGAGCATTTTCTGTCATTCATATCTAGTATAGTTATAGTTTGGAATACAGTAATCGGAATGGACTAACTAATGACACCCGACCGACCGTTCCGGAGGCCCAATTCTTCCTGGCCCCCGAATCGCCTCTGCAGCGCCAGTATGAGGCCTTGCGCTGCTTTTTCGTCGAAGGCTTGCCCTCGCAGCAGGTCGCCACTCGCTTCGGCTATTCCCCAGGAGCCTTCCGCGTCCTCTGTCATCAGTTTCGCCATGATCTCAGCAAGCGCGCCCGCTTCTTTCAGGCGATTCGCCGGGGGCCTCAAGCGGCGCCCGCCCGCGATCGGGTGCGGGAACGGGCCGTCGCCCTGCGCAAGCGAAACCTCTCGGTCTACGATATCCAACGCGAGTTGGCCGCCGCCGGCCATTCCATCAGCATCAATGCGTTATCGATCCTGCTGCGAGAGGAGGGCTTCGCCCGACTGCCCCGGCGTCGGGATGAGCAACGCCCCGCCACCCTCAAGCCCGAAGCAGCAGCCATCGCCGACGTGCGGCAGATCAATCTGGCCCCGCGCAGCTTTCGCACCCGGGTCGGCGGTCTGTTTCTGTTCGTCCCGCTGATGCGATCGATCGATCTCGGGGCGGTGCTGCAGCCCCCCCGCCTTCCCGGCTCCCAAATGATTCCCGCCGAGCAGGCCGTGCGCACCCTGCTGGCTCTGAAGCTGCTGGGCATCGAAAGAAAAAGTCATGTCATGGATCGGGTCTTTGACGAGGGCATCGCCCTTTTTGCCGGTCTCAATGTGGTGCCCAAGCGCTCCTACCTGGCCGCCTACAGCTCCCGGGTCGACCGACGCGCCAACCTGCGCCTCATGGGAGCCTGGTTTGAGCAGGTCCAAGCCGCCGGCCTGCCCCGGGGCTCTTCCTTCGATCTGGACTTTCACACCGTCCCCGCCAATAGCCAGCAGGAACCTTTGGACAAACACTATGTCTCTTCCCGCAGCCGCAGCCAAAAAGGCATCCTCGTTTTTTTGGCTCGGGACGCCACCGAGCGTGTCTTATGCTACGCCAATGCGGGTGTCCCCCGGGCCGATCGAGCCGACGAGGTGCAACGCTTCGTCCAGTTCTGGCACCAACACAGCGGTCAGCCTCCGGCCGAACTCGTCTTCGATTCCCAGTTGACCACCTATGCTCATCTGAACCGCCTCAACCAACAGGGCATTGGCTTTATCACCCTGCGCCGCCGCTCCCAAAAAATGCTGGGCCAGATCTGGAGCCGCCCCGCCTCCGCCTGGCACCGCATCACCTTACCCGCCCTGACTCGGATCTTTCGCACCCCCAAAGTCCTGGACCAGCGGATCGTCCTGAAACATTACGAAGGTCCCCTGCGCCAGCTCACCCTCATGGAACTCGGTCACGAAGAACCGACCGTCCTACTGACCAACCATCTGCGCCGCGCCCCCTCGACTCTGATCACCCGCTATGCCCAACGCATGCTCATCGAAAATGGCATCTCCGAAGCCATCCAGTTCTTTCACCTGGACGCGCTCTCTTCGATGGTGGGACTCAAAGTGGATTTTGACCTCCAGATCACCCTCATGGCCAGCTCCCTATATCGACTCATGGCCGAGAAGATTGGTCGCGAATATCAGCGGGCTCAAGCCAAAAAGATCTTCCGAAATCTCCTCGACGTCTCGGCCCGGGTCCAGATCCAAGAGCAGCAAGTCACCGTCCACCTCGATAAGCGCGCCCATAACCCCTACTTGGTCGCCTCGGGCCTGGGTGATGATCCCACGCCCATGCCTTGGTTTGGCGGCAAAACTCTGGTCCTTCGATTTGACTAACCGACTCAACGGCTACCCTTAAAAAATGTTAGTCCTTTCCAGTACCGTGGAAATCGAGGCTAGCCAAAAATATTTGAAATTTTGATTTCCACCGGTCGGACCTTCCAGACAGACCAGGAGAAACGTAAGTGCTTGAGCAGCAAGGACGAGTAAACATCCGATTGGGCTCATAACCCAACGATTTGGGAAACCGTTCGCCGTCTCTGTTAAGAGAGTTAAGCCGAGAAAAATCTGTTCGTGGTGGGTCCCCAGTGCACGACGAGGCGATGGAGAAGGCAAGGAAGCCCATCAGCCCGCTGCAGCCGATTGCTGGCTGGTTTATGAGGTCCTTCTGGTGGTCATTGGTCTTGACCCGAATCGTATGGCTCTCCATAGTGCATCATCACGCTAGTCGCTACGCCGTCCTTGCTCATCGTGACGATGTAGAGGCGATCGAACTCCTCTCCGTTCATCGCCGAGCCGGGTTTACCGCCGAGCAACTCGACCATCTTCGGGGTGGTTGTGCTGTGCCCCACCACCAGATGTCGCCCCCCTACCCTACGCATTTTCTCGGCCAGAGCAGACAGGGCTTTAGGGTCGTACAGCTGCACTTTCAGGCCATATTCGGCTGCGGTGGGTGCCGCCGTTCTCCTTGTCCGGATAAAGTCGGAGCTATGTATGTATTCAATCTCTGCGCTATGAAGGATTCTGGCAAGTTCAACAGCCCGTTCGCGTCCGGTAGCGGACAGCTCCGGATCCTTTGTGCGTTCAGCCTTCTCACCGTGGCGCACGAGAAATACCACTAGAGGTTCGTTCGGCGACGCAGACGGAACGGTATCCGGCGTGGATGAACAGCCGATCGGCGTTATCGCAAGGAGCAACGTGGCAATCTGGGCGCTGGGCAGTCTTTTCATAGCTGAGATTCCCTTCGTAAAAAGTCGACTATTGATATCGGGTTTCGCGATAATACATCCGGATTGCTGTAGGATCTAGCTTCGGTTTTCTGACCAAGAATTCGTTCCTGATGGGACCCTTTAGCGTGACGTGCCCCCACCCCCGGGCATGCCCTGGGTGACACTGTGCCCAAAATTGTGCCCGTCTCGACACGACTTGACCTGATTTCAGCTGACTCAGGCTGACTCGACGACCTGAGACGAAGCACAGCTAACCTTTCGTAAATGCAATGCGTTAAAGGGGTTGTGGGAGGAGCCTCGTGACTCCCCCCATCCGACTCAAAATCTGGCGAGGTTGTTCGCCGTCCGGTCCAATGATTGGTTATGTTGTTCCGTCTCCCACATCGGGTGAACCAATGGATCAATTGTGAATGGTCGTCGATATTATCGCAGGCATTATGGCTGCGACCATCACGGCGGTTTGACAAGCTGCGATTACCTCTTTGGTCGCTTTACCAGTCAACTCGCCATTTGCGATCTGTTCAATCCGTTTCTTGCGAGTTCTTACGTCTTTACGCCCGAAGGTCTGGCGTAACAAGTCCGAGCCATTGGCCAACGAAATCAACACGACTGTGCGAGCATCAAGCTGGTCGCGATCAGTGAATATTGCCGCCCTCAGTCGATCGACAATCTTCTTCTCCGGTAAAGGGTCTATCTCTGGATAGACCCTTCTCTTGAAGAGAAACAGGACCTTGTCCTCGTCAGCGCGGAGGATTCTTCGATCGCAGAGCTGCCGCGCGACTTTATGCCTGAGGTTTCTCGTGCCGGCCAGTCGAGATACCCAGGTTTGCAAAGATGCCCGCCGCTTGCCCGCCGCCATTCTTTCCAAGCACTCGTCGATTATCGGGTCTCCGGTCGGCTTCTTGTTTCGGAGATCGACCAACTGTTTCCGCGTATCTTCGACCGAAATGCGGCAGTCGAGCAATAACTCGGCCAAAATGGCTCCCGCAACCACCTGTTCAGGGAACCCGGTTGCAATGGTGCCTTCCTCGTCGCGCAACGCCAAAAGCATAATCTCTTCGTACAAGAATAGCGTCTTACCCTTGGCCATCACGTGTTCCTATGATTTCGTAACTTACGTGAGTTCTCTTCAGAGAACGAGAGCCATCACCGGTGGGGGCCACAGCGTCCCGGTCTCCCTTCTTCGACAATGAAGCACGCTGGTCCGCATCCGAGTGCATGGCTTTGTTATCCGTCGAACCGAGTTGGCCTTTTAGGAGCCGGTGGCAGTCGGCACGCACGCGAAAACCAATACCGGTGGTTTGCAAAGGTTCGATAGCCCCAGTTAAAGCCGTTTCGTAGCAGCGGCGCCGACGACAGTACGTAAAGCGGATACGCCCACCAGATTCGTCGCATCAGGTAGCGGTACACGTCTGCACCGCGGACCTGACTTCCATCGGCAAGCAACAGTCGCAGATCGAAAACCAAATCCTCTTCGGAAGCGTTCAGTTGCTCGACCACCCATTCGGATTGAAGCGGTGCAATCGCAACCCGCCGCTTGCGAAGAGTGGTTTCCCAAAACGGAATCCACCGACGACAGAACCCGCAAGAGTCATCGTACAGAACGAAGCCGATGGGTTCGCTCATCTTTTCCCTCAGGAAGTCAACAGTGCTCCCTTGAATACGGTTACCTCTGACCCGTCCGCCAGAAACGCAGAGGCCGGTGTTCGGAGGAACTCAACGAACTGATCTCCGTAGAGCCCGGCGACGTCACAATCTAGTCGTGCCGCTCTCGCCTCGAAGACCCGCCATCGCGGATGCTCCACACAGTATTCGGTGGTGCGCCCGCCCCGCCGGCGCGCGTAGCCCCAATAGTGCTCGGTAATGAACTCCCCGGCACTCCCCTCGGCGACATCTTCGCCATTGTCGCAAACGGTGACTTCCATCCGGTTCTCCGCGCCGCGAAACCACCACGAGTAGGATACGGTGCGCACCCCAGAGCTGTCGCTCCCGCCGATGCTGTGCCGCATCGGCAGGGCGATGTAGTTTTCTCCATAGAGGACCCTAGCCACCCAAGCGATCGCCATGCGCGGCACGAGCTCCTTGACGAAGACGACAGCACGCCGCCATCCCTCACTGGCCTTTCGTCGCACATAGAAGCGCAGATTCACCTCCTCGAAGTTGCGGTGATAAGGGATCGTCGTGCCCCACACACGCGTATCGAGGAATAGGAATCCAACGACACTCACAAAGGTTCGCCCGTGCCAGTCATCTAACTCCGTACCGGCTGGTACAAGTGGCTGCAGGACCTTGGGGTCGATCTCGTAGTTTAGCATCGCCAAGTGACGCCACTTGGCCGTCAAGAATGGGGCCGCGTCCGAGTTCATCGATTGAATCCCATCGACGGATAACGGCTGGTGGCTCACCTGCGATGGCCGTTAATCTGTCGCTTCCGATAACCTCGGGGACCCCCGAACACGGGCGTCCCACCGAGAACATCGGGACATCGTTGAATTAGCGGCTTCTTGTTCTCAGAAGGCTCCAAAGCCTGCGAGAAGTATACTGTATTCCTTCTCGTGGCTGATCTCCTCCAACAAGGGTCTCAAGCGACAATCAACGAGAAAAGAGAACAATCGACAGCCAGGTTTCCATGTTGACTGCTTACGCTAAGCGCCATGGCTGTGAGGTTTATGAAGTCTACCAAGACGACGGATTCTCGGGATCGACGATTGAAGGCCGGTATTCACGCAACTTCTTGTCGATTGTGGCAAAGGCAAGTTCGAGGCCATCCTGGTTGTGGAGCACAATCGCATCACCCGCTCTGAAAACCCCGAAGTAGTCGGCAAGATCCAACGGATTCTCATGGAGAACAACATCCGGCTCATCTCACCGCCTGAAGGGGTCTTGGATCTGAAGCGGCCTCCGGATGAGCTGGTGTCCTGGATCAAGATGTGGATTGCGAAGGCAAAGTCTGAGGGGATGTTAGAGCATCGGGAAAGGGATTGAATGGATAAGGGAGCTGTGTTTTCCCCGTGCCGAGTTTGGCGTTACGTACTGTGGCGGATCTGGGAGAAGGATCGAGGCCGGGAATTTTTCCGGTCGGGTTTATCCGCTTGTTGGCCCGCGCCATCTCTTAAACTCACGGATCATTGCATAGCCCATTCTCCCCACGCTCACCGCTCCATAGACAAAAAGTGGAAATATGAGACACGAGCCGTAGCCGCAAATATCTTCCCACTTCAACAACTTTTGCCACCACGAGAAGGGTGACGGCACTGTAAAGACATCAAAGACAATAATCCCCAAAAAGGGGATGCCAAAACCTAGGCCCAGCCAACGCAATTCAGTCCCAATTCTCCTCATTGATCCTGTTTAGTTCTCCTAGTAGCGGGCCTGAGCTCAGCACTCCGTGATGGATGCTTCTGGAACCGGATCGCCGCACAACGTTAATCGTGCTCGTCTCGGATGCGGGCGTGCCACTATCCAGGAATGCTGTGCAGCAGGCCCCTCATGTAGCCTACGGCGAAGGCGACATACTGCTTCGGCAGAGGCTCGTCTCCCGTGAGTCCCATGGCATGGTCGTAGTCGATGACGCCATCGTAACCCACCTCAACCAGGGTACGTAGTACGTTGGCCATCTCCATGTCGCCCTCGTCCACTGCTACTTCGGAGTATCCTCTGTTTGCCGCGAGGGTCCCTTGAACGTTCCGGAAGTGGACGTGAGACAGCTTGCCCTGGCGTCCGAAATGTCGGATACCCTCGAAAACATTCTCGCCTGATTCGTATCGGGTGCCGACGCAGAACGTGATCCCGTTGTTGGGGCTGGGGACTTCTGAAAAGAGTCGGTCGAAGTCCTTATACCTGCACAGAATCTGGGGGTTTCCCAGGTATTCGTACAAGGGCGGATCGTTTCCGTGCATGGCGACGCGGGTGTTGCTCCCGTCGACGACAGGGATGACCTGACGATAGATGCTCAGAAGGCCGTCCCAGAGTTGTTGCGAGCTCACTCGGTACTTGGGATCGGGAGCAGCCTTGGATCTTTCCAGGTCGAAGGAATAGTATTCATAGCCTCCACGGCCCTTCGGACGCGTCCAGGCGATCCTTGAGTTTTCCAAATGAAGGGACGCTTGGCAGGCCTGGATTCCGTACACCGGTATTTCGGCCTCAGCCAGGATCTCTCCGATCCGCTTGAGGTTGTCAATCTGCTTCTGTCCACCAGGTCGCCCTAGGTGGGCGTCAAGATAGTGTGGTCCCAGACTATTGGCTCGTTCAATGCGAAGACCCACGCGTTGGAGTCGATCGGTGAGCCGTCTGAAGGCAGCTTTGGTAAACCCCCCGGTTTCGCTGTAGCCCTCGACCATGCTCAGGACAATGTCCACGTAGTCAACGCCGATCTGTTTGAGGAACTGAAGATCTACGTCGTCCTCGCTCTTCATCCAGTCGCCATTGACACGAGTTCCGATGCGGATTCGGGGCTGGTTCCGAGCTGCCCTTTCCCTTCCCATACTATGCTGTGAGCTGGCTCTCAGAGTGGCAGCCAAAGCAACCTGGCCCAGGAAGCTTCTCCGGGTTGAATTGTGGGATTGATTCATGGTGGCTCTCCCTCTCTCTTACAAGACACAAACAAGTTCCAAATCACAAAGGAGCAAACTCAAAACGGTCTACCATCCTAGCCCAAGCATTGCCAACCGAACAGAGCCGCGCACGGCTTGAATCGTCCCCATCTCCAATATGGGGCCAAGTTCCGAGAAGAGAACTGGACAACAGCACAATCTCCCCCGTACCCCACCAAGGTTGCGTCGGGCGTGGGTACAGAACCCAGTAGCGAACGACCAATCTGTCCGGGGTCTGTCTCTGTAGCCGATCACCCGGCCTTCCTTCCCTCCAGAGCTTCTAGATGGGTGCTGTCAAGTTAACTCGGAGTCGAGCCGCTCAGAAGCCTTACTGGCAAAGGCCTTCGGCTAGCCGGTCACCGGGCTCTGGCCGTATATGTTAACCGCAACGATTGAGGGGTCGATTCTCCCTACCATACGGAGCCTTGATTCTTTCGCCAGTGGACCAGCGAATTCGCCGCTGCTATATTGAGACTATCCATAATCCATCACGTTCAAGCAGGATGATCTGCGAAGGAACGAATCACAGACTGCCCTGGTCTGGCCCACGCCGCTGAGGGTCGACTCGTGGGAAGTGGAAAGATGAAAGCGTACAAGCAGGATCTTGCTTACATTCATGACGTAGGTTTCGGCAGCTTCGCAAAAGGCGCCGCGCCTGCTTTGTTAGATATCCTCCAACGCGGCGGGATCACCGATGGGCTGGTCATCGATCTGGGATGTGGGAGCGGATTGTGGACGCGATACCTTGTGGATGCCGGATACGCAGTTCTTGGCATTGACATCTCTCGTGACATGGTGGCAATGGCGCGCAAGCAAGTGCCAGAAGGAACATTCCGAACCGCATCCTTCCTGGCTGACGATTTGCCGCAGTGCGCTGCGATCACCTCGCTGGGTGAATGCTTCAACTACCTTTTCGACGAGCGAAACAATAAGGCCTCTCTTCGTCGGCTTTTTCGTCGCGCCTATCGGTCCCTCCAGCTCCGGCGAATTCTGTTTTCAACTGTGGCGCAACGAAACTCAATGACGAAAGGTGACCCATGAAACATGTCGTTGACCTTACCAAAGCCCAACCTGGGCCTGGTGGAGTTCGAAGGATCCCGGGACAACAACCTCCTGCCCGCCGACGAGTTCATCCCCTCCTTCTACGATCCCGACGAGCCCGACCCCCAGAGGCGGTACAAGAAGGTCGTCACGCGAGAGGAGAGCCGCAGACCCGACAACGATCCTGGCCGAGCTTCTGCGCCAGTCCCATGAGCCAATCGAAGGATTCACGCTGGATGCGTCCGAGCCATTGCGAAGCACAGGGAAGCACCAGGTCCGCTGGCTCGGCAAGGGCGACCTGGGAGCGCTGGGAGGCAAACCGGTGCGGCTGCGCTTCCTCATCAAGAACGCCAAGTTGTATTCGTTTCGGTTTCGGTAGGTAGTTCGGGAGTGGACCTTCCAGAGGCCAGACTACGGTCGGCCAGCCGCTCACAGAGCGGCCGCTACAGTGAACAGAATCAATGGCCCAAGACGTTCGCCTATGAGACCTCGACAGAGTCTGCTGCTTCTCCTCCTTCTGATTCCCCACGACTGGTCCCTGGCGGGCGAAGTTCGGGGCTTCTGGAGAAGCCTCGCCCCCCTGCCGCTGCCGAAGCAGGAGGTGGCGGTGGCCAGGCTGGACAACCATGTCTATGTCCTGGGAGGGCTGGGGCCCGGAGGCGGAACCCGGGTGGATGTCTACGACGTGTCGACGGATAGCTGGGAAGAGGGGCCTCGCCTGCCCGTCGGACACCACCACGGAGGGGCTGCAGCGGTGGGAGGGAAGATCTACTCCATCGGCGGTTTTGCAACTGAGGGCGGAAGCTTTTTCGGCAGACCACTCCCAGACGTCTACGAACTGCATCCTGCCCAGGGGACATGGATCGAGAAGACGCCTCTTCCCCGGGCCCGGGGTGCCCAGACCATTGCGGTCGTAGACGAGAAGATCTACTCCATCGGGGGCCGCCTGGCCGGGCCCGCTATTGGAGATGTCTCCGTCTACGACCCGACGACGGACACATGGACAGACCTGCTGCCTATACCCACGCCGCGTGATCACCTGGCTTCGGGTGTCCTGGATGGCAAGATCTACGTTGTGGGTGGCCGCAACGCCAACGTCAGCGGAACGGGCCAGCTCGAGGTCTTCGATCCGGTGGCCGGAACCTGGGAGACGCGGGCTTCCATGCCGACGCCTCGTTCGGGCCTCGGGGCGGCGGTCGTGGGTAGCGTGTTAATGGTGTTTGGGGGAGAAATTCCGGGAGTCTTCGCCCAGAATGAAGCCTACGATCCCAGGGCCGACCGCTGGTACTCGCTGGACCCCATGCCGGTTCCCAGGCACGGTATCGTCGCCGCGGTCGTGGACAACCGAATCCTGGTCTCTGGCGGAGCCACGGCGGCGGGCTTGAGAGCGACCGTCCGCAACTCGGAGTTCGTCGTCCTGTCCCAGGTCTCCAGTCTGGCCCAGATCGCAGCCGGTCCGGATGTCAGATCCCAGCTTGTGGTGGGCAATCCAGGAGAGAAGACGGCACATGTCCATGTCGAGCTTCACGGGGATACCGGTGGGGACCCCGCGATCGATCTGGAAGGATCCGGCTCCCAGTTCACCCGGGAGCTCAACCCTCACTCGGTTCGCCGTTTCGAGACGAGCGCTGATGGCGCGACCCGAACGGGGTCGGCGTTGATCTTCTCTGACAGCCGGGTGACAGCGGACATTCTTTTCAGCGGACCTTCCGGCTTCGCCGGCGTGGGACGGCAGACGCCGTGCGATGGCTTTTTCGTCGCCGTCCAGAGGGATATCGAAGCCGGAATCGATTCGGGCCTTGCCATTGCCGATACGTCCGGGCTCCCCAACTCGGTGGAGCTGGAGCTTCGAGACTCGGCAGGAGCGGCCATGGCGGAGGCACGGATCGACCTGGAGCCGTTCGGGCATTTGGCGCGCCTCCTGGAGGAGCTCTTTCCGGGAGTGGATCTTGGCTCTTTCCAGGGCTCGATCAAGGGCCGCGGCCAGGGTGACCTGGGCGCCATCGCGATCCTCTTGAGACCCCCTCAGATGGCGACCCTGGATGTGGAACAGGACTGTCCATGACTTCTATCACTGGCGTGCATGCCCTCGTCCTGTTGCTCATCCTCAGCAACCCGGCTGCTCGGACCGGTTCTACACCGTTCGATTTTCCAAGAAGATCATTTTAGAGGAGGGCATGATCTTGCTCTCCCCTATAGCCCCCTACAGAAGACGCTTGTTGAGTTTTCTCGACACTACCTTCTGAGCGAAGAGAGGGTCTGAGCAATGTTCAGCAAGCCCGCTACCAGGGAAAGCTAGCGCCCACTGGTAGATCCATTCGGACCTATCTCTGTCGCCATCGAGTAAGGGTGACTCACTGCGGACCTCGTTCAATCCTTTGATTAGCTCTTCGGCAATCCTTGAATACATGACTTCTATTGTCCGATCCAGGGACTCCGAAGTGTTCCTGGCTGCATGGTAGCACGCCATTGCGTTACACCTCACCACCTTGGTTCTGGGATAGAACGAGCACATGAGATTCCAATCATCGCCATCTTTATCCTGGTCTCCCGACGACCGGAAGTCTGATCTTACAACAACCGCTGGGATGTCAAGCATTTTGGCGAAGATAAACTCGACAACTGTTCCCGAATCAAGTTCCGTGCCGTCGAAATTGAATAGGGCCAGGTCACAGGACATAAGTTGTTTCAAATCTTCATTTCTGATGTTGACTGCGCGGCCAGAGGACTGTTCAAGATTCTGAGGCAGGACGCAGACGTACCGACGCTCTGACTTTTTTTCTATGAACGACGCTAGAAGCGCGTTTCCGATCACTTCCTTGTGGTCGAAGAGAGGCCCTGCAAAGTACACCTGGTACGCACCTACCATGGAACACCATCCCTGCGTCGGTTTCGACGCTAGCCCAAGCTGCGGGTCGCTGAGAGATTACTTGCCTCGAAATTTTCTCATCGCCCGCTCGAAGCAGACTATATCGTCAAATTTGCAGCTGTGAACCGCATCCATAAGATCCTTGAACTCCCTGTTGGCGGGTCCAGCGAAGAAATCCGATTTTAGTTCGCGCCACCACTTCTGATACGTCACAACCTCGGCTTGTTCGTTCTCATTCTTGACCCTGATTCCAGAATCTTCGTGGAACAGGTATGACCGTGTTTGGAGCCAGGCCCGCATCATTCTCTCAGGAACGTAGCCGTCCTTCCAGAGTTGGAACTCGGTCCACATGAGGTCTGACAACTCGCGATAATGGATCAGAGCTCGTCTCTTTGAGCGAGTCTTCTCCGCTTCGGATTTCTTTTCCATGATATTCAAATACTGCTGGAGAAAAAGCACCGCCACATTGGCCTGGGTTTGATCGCGTGAATTCTTTATCAGTCGGTGGTTCAAATAGGCAAGCACCAATGTCACGACAACCATCATTACCGGAGAGTACTCAATCACGAAATCCTTCATAAAACCGACCTCCCGAAGCGAGTTTAGTTAGAAGGGCATCACCCTCTGTGGATTGAGGGGAAATCAGGCACCAAGAGCTGTTAGGCGTCGGTCTACCGGGTTCTTGGAACACTACCCTCGACCTTCGCAAGGTACTCTCCCGCCTTGTGAGCCAATTGGTCAATCGTTGTTCGCTCGTATCCTAGGTGTTTCGCAGTTGACAGATGGCTCTCCGCGGCGTCCCGATCACCCCGCAACTCGCTTGCAATCGCGAGATTGTAGTGCGGTAATGGGCTGTCGGGATCTATTTCCTGGGCAAGCCGAAACTCTCGCTCAGCGTCGTCGAGTCGACCCCGCGCTAATTGGCAGCCACCAATATTGTTATGGGTCATGGCCTCGACATCGAGGATGTAGAAACTTCCGGCCAACCAAATCAGCTTCTTGATCCACGGTTTTCGTCGAACCGTCATCAAGAACCGATAGTACTCTTGAAGAGCGCCGTCCCACTCGGCCTGCGCCTGCAGCCTGCGACCCCGGAAGAACTCTCGCCAATAGTGACCCTGAACCCTGCCCGGAACCAATAGCGCTGCGGCTGCGAAGCCGAGTGCCCAAGGGGACCAACCGGACGCCGCCCAGACCCCTGTTACGGCCAAGCCAAGGACAAGCAGAGCAGCGACGTAGAAAAGCTTTTGTCGGCGTGTCCGATTCACGTCGTCTCTTCCTCGAGCCTAACCCGCATTTCTCATCGCCGGTCTACTACGTCGCCGCAATCATCCGCCCTGGCTATGTTTCGCTCGGTCGGCCTCCTCGACGTACTGTACAAGTACGACTGCGGAGGCCTCGGTCGCAAGCCTTGCCAGGACGGCCCTTGCGACGCCTCGCTACGACAGGCGATGAGAAATGCGGGCTAACCTCTCGACTCAGCGGCGTTTCCTGCCCCTGCTGTTGGAACCGGATCATCGGTTGGTGGATATCCTCGACGGAGACGGTTTTTTCGGACCCGGCTTCGAACAGGTCGGCGGCCACCTGAAGATCCTCAGCGATCTGCCAGTGGTGGTCTTCGCTCTCTTTGGCGATTTCGACTCCCACTTCCTCTCGGCAATCGAGGGGCAGGCACGCGTCGAGTGACGGACCCGCATCGTGTGCGCTTGGTGCTTCTCCAGGGAAGTGTTGTTGACCTCCCCCAGGGGTGTCGCAACCCGTGATCCTACCTGGATTTCCGAGTCGGATTCTGCCATCAAACAGGCGTACTTAGCTACTCGATCACGCTGGGTGGCACCGTTGAGAAATAGGTTAGCTCGCTGTCTCCAAAAATCTGCCTCACTACGAGTGGCTCGGAGGAGGAGACAACCAGGTAGCCGCCGACCTGCGCCGCAGTCGAGGGGATGAGCTCTGTCAGTGTGCGGGCCAGGCTGCCTCCTGCCGTCAAGGTCAAATTCTGCTGGCCGGCCGACTCGCCGCTGGCGGTGAAGGCCTCTAGCGTCACCTGGGCAATACCCTTGCCAGGATAGAACAGAGCCACCCCGCTGAAGAGGCCCAGCGCATTTGCAATCTGGCAGGAGACCGTCTTCCTCGCTTTCTGCGTCTGCAGCGGTGCCGCGGTAGCGAACTCGGAGACTGCCGATTCCTGGATCAGGACGTCACCAATGATCCCTGGCCCGTCGGTCTGAACGGTCAGCGATCCTGTAACAATTTCTTCGGTAGTTAGATCGAAGAGGTCCTTCTCAAGCTGGGATCCGGGACCCAGGTCGACCGTGACCGAATCACCCACGACGGAACCCTCCGCTGACATGACCGTCAACGTAACCCGTCGAGACGCAGTCCCCACATTGATCAGCTTGAGGCTGGTGTGGAGGTCGGGTGTCTCTGCTACCTGCGCCGAATAGAGGCTGTCGAGGCTATTGCCCTCCCAGGGACTCAATCCGATCAGCGAGCTGCCTCCCGAAAACTCAACCAGTTGAAAGCCAACCACACTTCCTCCGGCCAAGACCTCAACCTCAATATAGCCGCTTCGAATCACTCCTGCATCCTGAAAGAGATCTGCGACCCTCTCGTAGAGGAGGCCCTTGGCCGGCAAGATCCTTTCGGTGTGAGCACTCTCGGTAGCCTTCGATTGGTCGGCTGTCGAGAAGAGTGTCAGCTTCAGTTTGACCGGACCAAAACTCGGGTTGGCAATACTGAGAAAGGTGGCTGCCCGTTCCGACAGGTCTCCCTCGGCCTTGCTTCTTATCCGTGTGAAGTAGAGTTTCCTCGCTGTCTTGGTCATTGCACCGGAACCGTCCAGATAGTCGGAATTCCCTAACAGTGAACATGCGGCTAAAGCCGGATTATCGGTGGTAGCCCGGACCCAAGCCAGTCGAGTGGGTTGAGACGGGTCGGAGAAGATCTCTCGGCCTAGCTTTGCCAGTTGACCTCCGGGTTCCAAGGTAATCGGAGCGGGTTTCTCCAAACTGGAGAAGCCGGCGTTTTGCTGGCCGAAGAGCTCGAAGTTCACTACAGCCTGACTGGTTGAGCTGTTAGCCAGTCCGAATCCCATGAAAAGATTCTCTTCCGAGGGATAGACGGGGAAGTAGAAGACGAGGGGCGAGATGACGATCTCTCGGCCTTCTCCAGTCCAAGTGGTGGTTCCCTCCGCCGTCGTGAGCGAGATACTGAAACTACCTGGTTGCAGCCGGGGAACGGTCACGAGCAGGGTGTTGTCGTCTAGGATCTCGAAGCTCTCTACTTCGAACTCCCCGAACTTGAGTAGTGGAGCGCCGGCGAGGAACCCGCTTCCCTTGATGATCAGCTGTTCCCCCGGAGGCAGGGTCTGGGAAGAAACGGACTCGATGTTGGGTCCGCGAGACTCTACGGCGAGGGCTTCCTGTCGATCAAAGGCTTGAATCGAGGCATCGTAATACTCGTAGGCAGTCGAGATGGCGGCTTCGGCCCGGACCGGAAACAAGGCGATGATCTGAAAAGTGAAGGAGTGGAGTTCTCCCGGGTTCAGACCATCGATGTAGAAAATGACCTTGCGTCCTGCCAATTCGGCTCGCTGGATGAGCTCCGACTCCGTCAGCTCTTTCAGTGAAGACATAACGGCGCCGAATCCGGTCGGGATGCCGATGTCAACGATCACCATTCCTGTCCGTTTCTTCTTTCCGTTGTACTGAAGGTCCACGACCACATCGACGATATCGTCTACCTCGATGTGGTCAGCACGGTAGGACACCTCCAGAGTCATGTCGCGGGAGGGAGGCAGCAGGTCTCCGGGGACGTTGAATCGCTGTGCGAGCTGGAAGCCGACGCTTCCCGTACCCGACGAACGCAACTCGAACAGGGCTCCGTCGGCAGGCAATTGGAATTGCTGCAGAAGGTCGAAGTTGGTCTCGTCGATGTTGAAACGGGTAAGTTCCTCTTCCCCCTGGAAGAGAGAAAGTTCGACGTCCAGATCTCGGTGAATCTTCCTGGCGGCCTGGAAAAGGGCCCGCAGGGCCACGACTGTGTCCTGAGTTGACTGGCCGTAGCCTCCCAGCGCGTTGCGTTGCGTGGAAAGCCACTCTACCGTCGCCTGGGCTTCAGGTCTGCCGGCACCGTTCGCGGCCATTAGCAGGGCCATGGTTGCGTATCCAGTGGTCTCGACCGGATAGGGCTCCCAGTGAAGGCCGACTCCCTCCGCGATGGCCATCTCGAGGAGTCGATCCAGGACTCCCTCAGCCGTCGTTTCGAACCCATCTATCTTGAAAAGGGCCACCGCCGCGATCGACAGGGAATAGGGATCGTCCCAGACCTGGGAGACAGCGTTCTGAAGATAACCAGCCGCCAGGTTGAGGGAATCCGTTACCGAGCTGTCGCCATAGTCGGTCAAGGCGTTGGTGACGTATGCCGACATCGCGACCAGGTTTTCGAGCCCTCCGTCCATCTCCTGGTGGATCAGGAAGTCGTCGGTTTGAAAGGACCCATCTTCGAGCTGGCGCGACACCAGCATAGCGGCTGCCCGGTCCAACACCGACTCATCGATGTCGCGGACCTCGCGGGCTCCAGAAAAGGTGGAGAGGACGAAGGCGGTCAGCCAGAGGGCGCCTTTCTCGCCACCGAAGGCTGCAAAGCCGCCATCCGTGGTCTGAAAGGTTAGTTGGCGCTGGTAGCCTACGTTGACAAAAAACTCAGCTTCGGCGCGGACTTCAGGAGCCAGCTCCCCAATTTCCCGTAGGTACTTGAGGATCTCGATATCGGGGGCCAGGAAGATCATGTTCTGCTCGCCACAGCCATAAGGCATCTCGAGCAGGTCAGCCACGCCGTTCATCGACTGAGCCACCGGGCTGGGACTGAGATTAAGGAAGGCCGTGTGTGAGTCCGCCACGGCCTCCGGGGGAGGTATCGCTTCTAGATTCACCGTCTCACCAGCTGCGATGACCCCGTTTCTGATCTGCTGGCTGGTGACTCCTTCAGGGATGACTTTCAGTTCCCTGAGGATCGCGTCGGCTGCCGAATCGGCGATGGCTGTGAGCTTGAGAGGAAAGGTTCCGATTTCAGTCGGGACGATCTCGAACGAGACCGGAGTCGCGGAGTTGGCGGGGACTCGAACTTCCAGTTCGCTCTCGCCGCGCAGCTCGAATCCTTCGGCATCTTCCAGGGTCAGTTTGACCGATTGTTCCTGGTCCAGGTAGTTGAAAACGCTGACCCGGGCGGTGAAGTTCTCCCCCCGAACCACAGAGACCGGGAGGTCGGGTTCGACGAAGAAGTCCTGGAATGCCGTCAGCTCAGCTTCTCCGAACACGATGCCCGGCGTTCCCGCTGGCGCCTCTGGCCAGGTGCCCATCACCGAAAGCTTCCACCCCGTGATGTTGTCAGGGGCAGTCAGCGTCAACTTTGCTATGCCTTCATCGTCGGTCAGGAGGGTCGGCTCCCAGGTCCAGGTCTCCGGGAAGAATTGCCTGAGGCGCGGTGCTTCGGATGCAGAGCCACCTAGACCTCCTCCGAGGGGTGAAGGACTCAGGTTGACGACGTCTCGAAATAAATCGATCACTCCACCTTCTGGGACCAGGAGGCCTGGACTGGTCGCGATCTCCAGACCCGCTTCTCGGATCAGATCCAGGGCTCCCGGAGAGGAGATCGGTCTGCCGACGGGACCGAATGGCAGCAGATCGATGGGGTCTTCTCCCTCGTGGACTTCCACTTGAGGCTCCAGAAAACGCCTTTCCAGCTCGGAGAAGACCTCGGCCAGATGCAGGCGGCTCCTTCCCAGCGCCAGGACCGACTGGTCTACGATGGACACTCCCAGCAAGGTCTTGCTGCCGGTCCCTGCATCGAGTGTGACTTCGACCGGATCGCCTGGTTTTACCAGGTTGGGATTGAACCCCGCGTCGACCGAAAGCGAAAGAGCAAGATTGACCGAAAAGCGGGCCGTATCCGCCACGATCTCATTGTTGTCGCTGATCTGATAGGCGACGACCTTGGCGCTTGGGAGCATTTCCGGCGTTATGGCGAAGTTGAAGGAATTCCCTTCCGTGGCGTCGGAGAGGATGGTTCGTCCACCTGCGTACACCTCGTAAAACACCGTCCCACCGTTGGTGGAAGCGACCGAAAACAGAGCCGTCTCACCCACATTCGCCGGGTTGGAGCTGAGCATCGAGAGCGCCAGGAAGGAACTTGAAGGGGAAAAGGCGCCGCCCATCGAGATTTCAACGGTAGTTTGACGGCCCCCCACCGCCGCCGTGGCCTCGAGCTCGGCGTAGCGCGTCTCTTCCGGGGCTGACAGGGTCACCTGCCCGATGCCGTTTGAAGTGTCAACATTCTCCTGCAGCTGTCCCAGCTGGGTACGGTCAATGCTGTAGAATCTCGCGATCAGTTGTACTGCCACATCGACCGGCACCCCCTCAGGATCCTTGGACTGCACCGATACTGTCGTAGGGATTCCAGGTTTGAAGACGTCGGAAGCGGGGACCAGTGACAAGACGACTGGGGCCTCAACGATCCTCAGTACCTGATTGCTGGTTTGGGTGTGGCCGGTGGAGTCGGTCACGGTGACATCGAGAGTTACTGTCCCTTGACCACTCGCGTCGGGCGTTCCACTCACAAACTCCACTGCGGGTAGATTGAAGTCGAACTCTCCCTGGGAAAGATTGCCCTGGGCGGTGGCATACTCCTGCCACACTCCGACCCAGCGCTTGGCCGAGATAGACACCTCACCGTCGACGTCCCTGCCGAAGAAGTACTTTGCCTTGACCGTCCCCTGAACGATTTCGTCCACCAGAGCCCAGTCCTTGGGGAGGTCGACTAAGAGGTCGAACCGGGGGAGGGTATACTCCTCCACCCGAATGTCCCGAATGCTTTCGGCACTTTCACTTCGCGCGCGGATTTTCCAGGTGCCGAAGTTCACCTCGTTCGCCAAGACCAGAGAGAACGGCGCCACACCATACTCATCGGCGATCAGGTTCTGCCTTCCGATTCGTAGCCCCTTGGCATCGTGAAAGGTAACCTCAACCTCTCCCTCGCTAGGCCGCAGCGCACTGTCCAACAGCACGATTCGACCCAGGATCGTCTGGGAAGGCTTGTAGATCGGTTTGTCGGTTTCGATCAGAATAGCCGGGGTCTTCTCAATGGTTGTCGAAATCTCGAGGCTCTGAGCCAGACCCTGAACCTGGGCTTCGAGTAGGTGGCTGCCGGTCCAGTTCGCGGGGACCTGGAATTGGACATGACGACGGCCATTAGAATCCGTGTTCCCTTCGAACAGGACGAGAGATTGACTCCCGTCGGCTGCAAGCAGCCGCACCATCACTCCGCGCTCGACCGGATCACGCGAGGCCGAGTCTAGCGTCGTCAGGGTGAAGGATGCCTGAGTTCCCGCGTACAGAGTACGAGGCGCGGTAAGGATGCCAGCGTCCTCGGCTTGGACCAGAGCTGAGAAGCCAACGGTACAGACGATCGTTAAGAGGATAGCCAGGGGTGCGGACCTGGGCGAATGCTTTTTCATGAACCCGTGATTCATTGATGACTCCGGACCTATGTATGGCTCCCCTTTGCAATTAGTCTACTACGTCGCCAGTTTTTCGTGTGGTGTTTAGCCCCTTGCCTTTGCCCGTGCCCGTGCCCTAGCCCGTTCCGTCTCATTGTCTAGGTTGTTTAGGGAAGGGCAAGGGCACGGGCACGGGCAAAGGCAAGGGAAAGAAAGGAGGCTACCTCTGCTGACCGTACACCTCGACCCCGGGATTGCCCTTGCCTACCGTCACGTAGAGCCTGCCGGATCGGTCTACGGCGATGCACTCCAGCCTTTGGGATCCCTGCGGTGGAGACCAGCTGGTAACAGGTGTTCCGTTGTTGTTGAACTTCACAATCTGGTCTCTTTGCGATCTGTCTCGAGTGGTTAAATAGACGTTACCCGATTGGTCAGTGGCCAGGCCATGGACGATGAAGAATCCGGCATCCGGATTGGAAGGGGCAAACACCATCAACAATTCTCCCTCGGCGGTCAGTTTGTAACAGGGCAAGTAGAAGTTACAGACGAAGACATCTCCGTTCGGATCCAGACCCATTCCGTGCGGTTTGTACCAGGCGCGGATCGCGTCATGATGATCATTCCAGTAGACCTGGAATTGGCCGTCATAGTCGAAGACGCTCACCCGGTGATTGTCGTCCTCGGCTAGGTAGATACGCTGGTCTTTGCCGATGACCAGCGCATGAGGGCTTTGTAGCTCTCCGGCCTGGGGTCCCTTACGTCCGAAAGTCCGGATGAATTCACCCTCGGCGGTGAAAACTTGCACCCGATGGTTGCCGCTGTCGGCCACAAAAATATTCCCCTTTACGTCCAGCTTTACATCAGAGGGAGCACGGAAGTGACCCGGGGAGCTTCCCGGTCCTCTTCCAATTTCTCCCAGAAATCCTCCTTCTGGAGTGAACCGCTGGACCCGGGAACTGATGCGGTCCGTCACCAGCAGATTACCCTGGTTGTCGACTGTGATCCCGTGGGGCCGCATCATCTGACCAGGCCCGGTTCCCGGTTCGCCCCAACGGTGGAGGAGCCGATATGAGACCTCGGAGTGACCCGATGCGAGGCTCGCCAGTGCGAGTCCCAGGGTTGCTAGGCGAATTGTCGTGGTCATCCTCAACTGGGCCCCTTCGGCGGTACCAGCTTGAGGCTGTACTCTGTAGTGCCCGGAAGGAAGGGGAGGGGATCGCCGCGGACCCAGGCTTCGTGTCCCTTCCGATAGAAGGGAGCCAGTGGATGTCCGCTCTGGCCTCCTGGC
This sequence comes from Acidobacteriota bacterium, assembly GCA_965218775.1. GTDB lineage: Bacteria > Acidobacteriota > UBA6911 > RPQK01 > JAJDTT01 > CAUZIZ01. The sequence continues at coordinate 711,958 of CBDCLS010000006.1, forward strand.
ATGTGGAAATAGCCTTCGGCCTCTCTCCCAGGCGCAACGGCGAATCGCTCAGATGGTCCGCTGAGAACAGTCTGTCTTCTGGGAACATAGATGTCCCCGGGAAGAGGCGTCGCGGGGAGGTCGAGCCAGCTGCCCAGAAGCGCAGGTAGGGCAGGCGAGAGGGGGTGCCGGATGCTGACTGTATTGTGCTCGCCCCAGGTGCGCTTCTGGAACGGCCCTTCGAAGTGGGTGTCGAAATAGGTGATGGTTTCCCCTGCCACCTGCCGCAGCTGTTCGGTCCAGCTTTGGAAGCCTGGATTCAAGAGATGGATTGGCTGCACCTGGAGCAAATGCCAGAGCGGGCCCTCTTCCTGAGGGAAACCCGCCGGGTCAAAGTCCGGATCCACTAGTCTGCAGGGTGCCGTCAGGGCAGAGAAGACAACATCGCGAACTCGCGTTCTGAACGCTCGAACCAGCCTATAGGCAGCGGAGTCGACAGCGGCGCGCCCATTCCAGTCTTGAAGCACCGAACGGAACTCCTGGGCTCGCGGGTGGATCGATCCACCCTGGTCAGGCTCCAGAAGATCCAACAGCAGTCCGTGCCAGCGCTCCAGGAGATGCGCTCGATCGTCGAGTTGAATCCGCAGCATGTCGTCAATCGAAGCTCGCCGGAGCGCCAACAGGCTATCGCGTATCTGCCGAGCCCGGGCGGCGTGCAGGTACCCACCGTCTCCGAGAGTCTCCTGCGCCCTCCCGGTGACGACCTGTTGGTTTGCCGTCCAGATGTACCCAGAAGGTGGGTCTACGATTTTTGGATATTCGCTTGCCTCGACCCAGCCAAACCACCCTACCTCACCGTTTGCCCAGCTTGCCGAGTGCCCGGGGTCCACGCCGCGGCGCCTCGGAATTCGTCCGGCGATGGTCCATCCGATATGCCCGTCGGTGTCGCCGGCAACGAAGTTCTGAGGCGGGAGGCCGCTCTCACTGGCAATCCTCAGGGCAGCAGTGAGATCTTCAGCCTGCTCCAGCTGGATCAGTTGAAGGTTGGTTGCCGTCGGCTCGTGAGCCAGCCATTTTATGGAGACGGGTTCCCCTCGGTGATCATTGACCACAGGTCCCCAGAGGCTGTAACGCACCGGATAAACTACATCCTCTGCGCCCTGGACTTTGATCGGCTCCTCGTAGGTTGCAAAGGCCCGATAGCCGTTACTCGTAAGGTATCGATTCGCGTCGTTAGGGTCGAGTTCGAGCTGTACGCGGTCTGTCCAGTCTCCGTAGCTGTTGGTGAAACCCCACGCAACCCTGCCGTTACTGCCTGCCACGATTATCGGCACCCCTGGAAGTGTTACGCCGGTGACATCGATCGAAGGGCGGGCCCCGGGGACTCTGAGGCGCATTCGATACCAGGTATTAGGCAGCCTCAGCGGGAGATGCATGTCGTTGGCGACGATCGCGGAACCACTTTCGGTATGCCTTCCAGACACTGCCCAGCCATTGCTGTTGCCGCCAATTACGCTAAGGGATTCTTGAGCCGTGCGAGTGGGGCTGAAACGGACGCCTGTCAGACCCCGGAGGTCGTAGGTTGCGGGGCCTGGTAGGGGCGTCGAAGCTACTGGCCCCCCGTCCAAAGGGGCTGCCCAGGATGCATCGGCAGAGGTGAGAAAGTCGGCAATCTGGGTGGGGAGGCAGTCTCTCAAGAAGGACTGTCGCGATTCTAGTGTTGCCTCCTCGTCGTTGAGTTCCAGGTACATCGAGTGCACGACCAGAATACTATCCTCCATCCTCCAGGGCTCAGGCGGAGCAGAGATGATCCAGTACTCGGGCGGCCGCGAAGGGAGTTGTTTCAGGCCTTCGTTGATACCTTCCGTATAGGCGGCCAGCAATTCTCGGTGTTTCGCAGTAAGGCCTTCGACCACCTTGACCGCGATCGTGCGAAGTCGGTGCAGCCGATTCCGGCGGTCAAGTGACAAGGTGGCCTCGCCAAAAAGGGCGGATAGCTCAGCAGCCGACCTCCGGCGCATGAGGTCCATCTGAAAGAATCGATCCTGGGCGTGTACGAAGCCGGTTGCGCGTGCCACATCCACACGGCTGCTTCCCGTTACCGTCGGCACACCGAGCTCATCTCGATCAACGTTGATCTCGGCACTCAGGCCCTTCAGTACATGGGTTCCTTCGAGCCAGGGAAGGCTTGCCCTGGCCAGTGCGTAAATGAGAATCGCGCAGAGGACGACCAGCAGACCGGCGACGTAAACGAGTCGCTTCATGAATTCAGAAACCTGATCACTTCTCCCTACTGGAGAGCTGCCAGGTTACTTGAGCAGCTCGGCGATTTCGGTCTTTCCTTGTTTGGAAGCGAGATCGAGGGCGGTCTCTCCCTCCCGGTTCTTGACCTTGAGGTCGGTGCCCGTCGCCAGCAGTGCCTGTACCGCTTCCTTGTGGCCTCTGGCGGTCGCGTACATCAGGGCGGTCCAGCCTTGCTGGTCCTGGACGTTGACTTCGGCTCCCTCACCCACCAGAGCCTCGAGCGTCTCTGAGTGTCCTTCCTCCGCGGCACACACCAGGGCTGTCTTCCCGTCACCGTCTGTCCCCTCCAGGTCAGCAAAGTTTGCCAGCAGTGCCTTGGCTGTCTCGGTCTGTCCCAGCCGGGCGGCCACTAGCAGGGCTGGCGAACCATCACTAGTCATCGAGTTAGCTTCCGCACCTAGTTCCAGGAGAGCCGCTGCGGTTTCGGTGTGCCCCGCACTCATGGCCATGATGAGGGCAGTGCCGCCGCTCCGATCAGCGGCATCCACTTCTGCTCCTTTGGACAGCAAGGCTTTGACCAGCGCCGTATGACCCTTCGCCGCTGCCCAGAGGAAAGCTGTTCGACCTCGATTGTCCTCGGCGTTCAAGTCCGCTTTCTGGCCTAGAAGGACCTCTGCGGTTTCGGTATGGCCGCTATCCGCTGCGAGCATCAAGGGAGTTCTGCCTTCGCCGTCCTTGATATTCACTTCGGCCGCTCCCTCGAGGAGGGCCTTGACTACCTCGGTGTGGCCCTTGGTTGCGGCAGCGATCACGGCGATATCACCCTCTTTGCTGGTGGCGTTGGCATCCGCGCCCTCGGAGAGCAGCGTCTGCACCGCGAGGACGTCACCCTTCTTGGCTGCCGTGATGAGTTCCTCATTCACATCCCCACCGCATCCGATAAAAGCGATCGGGAGAATGGTGATTAGCGGTAATAGTCTTCGTATCGATTGCATGGACAGGCTCCTTTTCGGCTTGGACCCACTCCCGGACAGCTGGATACCCAACACACCCAGTAGTTCGTGTAAAGTTTTCGAGGATGTTCCAGGCTCTGCCGGACTCTATCAGGTCAAAGCGGGGTAGCACAAGACGATGCAAGGGAGCGATGGGTTCCCAAGCGTAAAGAGATCCTGGCTCGAGGCTCAGTCGCAATCCAGAGTCGGTCCCAGGATTCCGTCTTCGCCGGTGCTGTTATATCCTGTGTGATCGACGGTGGAGTGAGCCGACCGCTCTCTGGACTTCGGTTGTTATGGTTGTCAAGAAGAAGCTGCGCAGTGACGAGTGGTTTGAGGTGCCGGAACTGTATGGTTGGACCCGGCGAGCGGCATTGCAGGGGTCTGGACTCACACCTGAAGCCTACCAAGGCAGGCCCATCATAGGGATCTGCAACACCTGGAGCGAATTGACGCATTGCAACGCCCACCTGAGGACGCTCGCCGAGGCGGTCAAGAAGGGGGTGTGGCAGGCTGGCGGAGTGCCTATGGAGTTCCCTGTGATTTCGCTGGGGGAGTTCAACATGCGTCCTACCTCGATGCTCTTCCGAAACCTGTTGAGCATGGACGTGGAAGAGTCGATCACAGCCAACCCCCTGGACGGCGTGGTGTTGCTGGGCGGATGTGATAAGACGACCCCTGGGTTGCTGATGGGAGCCGTGAGCGCCGACTTGCCGACCATTCTGCTCACCGGCGGTCCGCAGTTGAGTGCTCACTGGCGCGGTGAGGTGTTGGGTTCCTGTACCGACTGTCGGCGTTTCGAAGTGGAACTGCGGGCAGGACGGATTCAGGAAGAGGACTGGAAGGAATTGCAAGGCGAGATGGTTCGCAGTCCAGGACACTGCATGACCATGGGGACTGCTTCGACCATGGCTACCCTCTCCGAAGTCTTGGGACTTTCCCTTCCCGGCAACGGGGCCGTGCCGGCGGTGGACTCCAGGCGAACCCAGCTTGCGCACCAGTCGGGATCACAGATTGTGCATCTGGTAGAAGAGGACTTGAAGCCATCACGCCTGCTGACCCCGCTCTCTTTTGAGAACGCCATTCGGACCCTGCACTCGCTTGGTGGATCCACCAACGCGATCATCCACCTGATCGCGATTGCACAGAGAAAGGGTCTGAATCTTCCCCTCGAGTCTTTCGATAGGCTGTCGGAGACGACCCCGGTCCTGCTGAATCTGAAGCCATCAGGCCAGTTTCTGATGGAGGACTTCGCCTATGCAGGCGGCGGATCGGCATTGTTCAAGGAACTCTCGCCACTGCTTCACCTCGATGAAATGACCGTAACAGGGCAGACCCTGGGGCAGAATATTGAAGCGGCTCGAAACGATAATCCCGAAGTGGTTCGACCACTCGACCGGCCGCTCGAAAGTAGTGGTGGATTGGCTGTCTTGACCGGTTCGCTGGCTCCCGGAGGAGCCATTGTCAAGCGCAGCGCCGCCAGCCGGGAACTGCTGCGCCATCGTGGCCGGGCAGTGGTCTTTCGTGATCATGAGGATTTGCTTTCTCGGATAGATGATCCCCAGCTCGAGGTGGAGCCCGAAGATATTCTGGTAATGCAAGGTGGCGGTCCGCTGGGTGGACCGGGGATGCCTGAATGGGGTCTACTGCCGCTTCCCAAGAAGCTGCTGCGGAAGGGGGTACGCGACATGGTCCGAATCAGCGACGCCCGCATGAGTGGCACCGCCCAGGGTACGGTGATCGTTCATGTCTCTCCCGAATCAGCTGCGCAGGGCCCGCTAGGGGCTGTGAGAACCGGGGATCTCATCGAGCTGGATGTCGATCGGCGAAGGCTGGATCTCAGGGTCGAAACGAGGGAAGTCCAGCGCCGCCTGAGCGAAGCGGCTCCGCTCCGGGCTCCCTCCTCTCGAGGCTATCGGCGACTCTATGCAGAGCATGTGCTTCAAGCAGACCGCGGCTGCGACTTCGACTTTCTGATCTGAAGCGGGAAGAAGAAGTCGCACGCCGCAGGCGGGGTTCCCGATGAATGCGAATTCCCAACCCCTCGCTCGCGCTGCAGGCTTCAATGACCAGTAAATTGCGCGGGGCCTAAGGTATACTTGGTCCCGCCGTGACCACACGCTGGCCAGTGAAGATCGAAAAGGAGACCAATCCATGACAGACGCTCGAGAGATGATCGAAGAGCTCAAGAACTTCGATACCCCATCCATAACCAACGTAGTTGCTACCTACTCCCAACGCCCGGAGTGTTTGGGACTCTACAATCCCTGGAGTGAGAACTGGTACACCGATCATAGCGTACGCTGCATCTATCCAGAACTCGGGAGAAGGGTCGGGTATGCCGTCACCACTGTCTACGGTCTACCGGATCCAAACTTCGATCGCTTGAGCTTCCCGGATGTCATCGATGCCATGGAGGACTCCCAGCAACCCACAATCTATGTCTTCCAGCAGAAATTTCCTCCTGAGATCGCCGGCAAGGTAGGCTTGGCAGGCGGGAACATGACGGCGGCGATGAAGGCGGTAGGTTGTGTCGGGGCGATCTCGAACGGCCCTTCTCGGGATTTCGATGAGATCCGATCGATGGATTTTCAGTATCTACTGAGTGGTGCAACACCGGGACATGGAAACATGGCCATCTATTCCATCAACGTGCCTGTGAGTGTCGCGGGAATGGATGTCAGTCCAGGTGAGATCATTCACATGGACGAAAATGGTGCTTGCAAGTTTCCAGCAGACAAGCTGGAAGCTGTACTTACTAGAGCACGTGACCTGAGCAGGAAGGAAGAGGGCATGCAGGAGAGATTCCGCCAGGCCAAGTCGGCAGCCGACGTTCGTGAGGTTCTGATGGGGTCCGCCTACGGATCCAAGAAGGAGTGAGCGCCTCAAAGATCGGCGAAGACCGGGTGGCTGAGATACCTCTCGCCCAGATCGCAGATCATCGCGACCACGCGGCGACCTTCTCCCAACCTTTGTGCCAATTGTAGCGCCGCCCAGCAGATGCTCCCAGACGAGATTCCGGTAAAGATGCCTTCTTGGCGAGCCAGCTGCCGGGTAATACGCTGAGCGTCTTCAAAGTCGACGCAGAGGACTTCGTCGATGATGTCCCGGTTGAGCACGGGTGGGATGAATCCGGCGCCGATTCCTTGAAGTTCGTGGGGTCCGGCTGTGCCACCGGACAGGACGGGTGAGTCGGAGGGCTCGACAGCCACGATCAATACCTCGTCCAACGTCTCTTTGAGAACCTCGCCCACGCCGGTGATCGTTCCTCCGGTCCCGACACCGGCAACAAAGCAATCAAGTCGACCTTCGGTCGCTTCCAGGATCTCGACTGCAGTGGTGCTGCGGTGGATGGCCGGGTTGGCGGGGTTCTTGAACTGCTGCGGCATGTAACCGTCGGCAAACTGGCTTACCAGTTCCTCGGCTTTCTCGATGGCCGCGCCCATGCCCTGGACCTCGGGAGTCAAGATGAGTTCGGCGCCCATTGCCATCAGGACCCGCCGCCGCTCCAGAGACATGGTGTCCGGCATCGTCAGAATCAGACGATAGCCCATGACCGCGGCGGCCATCGCCAGACCGATTCCGGTATTCCCACTGGTAGGCTCGATAATTACCGTTTCGCCGGGTCGTATGCTTCCTTTCTCTTCCGCCTTCTTGAGCATGGCATAGGCGATTCGGTCCTTTACACTGAACATGGGGTTCAGGGATTCCAGTTTGAGAAGGACTTCTGCGGAGGGTTGCTTGGTCAGACGGTTGACCCGGACCAGGGGGGTGTTACCGATAAGATCGAGGACACTGTTGGCGATCAAAGGGCGTTGGCATGGCATGCGTCCGTAACGGCAGTCTACCATCGGGGCCTGGGGCGAGCAACCAACCCCCTGCGCCACGCCAGCGGTTTCTCAAACCGGAATAGGGTCGGTGCCAAAAGGACTGAAAAGGCAGCAATTGGGGATAGGAATCAAGGAGGGAGGAAGGTGGAGTGAATTGTGGAAGGCTTGAAGGCCTTGATTTTAGGAGAGAAGAGACACGGGGGCCTGAGCCCTTTCGGGGCTCGCCTAGCCGGAGTCGGAGCAGCCATCGAAAAACAGGGCGCTGGGCTCAGCCAGGAGCCCAGGCTTCGGGAGACTGAGCTAAGTTCCAGTAACCACGCTGGACGATCAGCTTGAGGCTGGGTTTATGGCGGCGACAATGACTCCAGACTTGGCGACAGACAAAGATCATAAACAGAGCCGCTGCCAGCAAACGAATCATCAGTTGCGCCACGAAGGCCCGAGGTTTCCCACTGTGCACCTGAGCATGCTTGAGCCCATACTCCGAACTCAGGTGAGCAAAGGTCGAAGTCTCCAACTCCCAGCGGGCGGCGGCCAAGCGAACAATACTGTGGGCGTGAGTGCGGGGCCGGGGACAAGTGCTCAGGTAGAAGGCTTCGCTGCGTATTGTGCGGCTCTGCTTGTGGCCGGCGATCCGTTCGCTGACTTCCCGCTCGCTCACGACCCGCAACACCCGCACGGAGCGGCGCCCGCTGTCCCACCAAAGTCGTGGCTCCTCCCAGATCTGCTGTCGCTTCGAGCCGGGCCCCTCCAGGACGGTGTCCGGAGGCCCCTGTAGGCGTCGCTGGGCTTGCTCGAGGAGATCCGGCTGGTTGGCCTTGAGCGGGGCGACTAGTTCCAGGCCTAACTCCCGCACTGCCTGCACAAAGGACGGGACCGTATAAAGCGCATCGACGGTGACAATCTGAAAAAAGCGCCGGCCTAACTCTCCCACCATTCGTCGCAAGAGTCGCTCGCCCGCTCCTACTTCATTCTCGCCCGGCTGTAAGCCTTCCAGATCCACCACGAAACGAAAGCCAAAGCCCACCAGCGAAGCGACCACCACCCGGTGATGAAACTCCACCACCGGCTGACCCTCCCGTTGCTTGTGTCGCTGCAAGCAGTCTGCACAACAACGGCTTTCGGATTGAAACAGTTCGATCCCATCGATTGCCATCGCCAGCTGCCCGCCCGCCGTCTCCCAGTGCAGCACTGCGTTGCGTTTCAATCGCCGTGCCACCCCGATCGACAGCGCCCGCAGCGACTCCAAGTCCATCCGCTCCAAAGCATAGCCCACCGTACTTTCACTCAAGGGCCCCACCCGACGACGCAAGAGGCCTTCCCGACATTCGGCCTCAATGCTGTGCAGACTTTGCTGCTGCAGGACCGTGCCCCAGAACACCCCCTCGAAGACCTGGGTCAGCGGCACCCGAGGCGCCTGTCTGCCATCCTCCAGCCGCTCCAGTTGTCGCGACCAGTCGAAGACCTTCTCCAGATAGGCGTCCAACCGTCGGAGGGAGCTCACGGCTTCGGTTTCTTCTCCGCCAACCAGCGCTCGAGATTCAAACGCAAGATCTCCCGAACCTTAGCTTCCAACTCGGCCCGCAGCGCCAAGCGCCTCTGTACTTCCTGCACCTGGTGGTGGGGCACGTGATAGGTCTTCGCCGCCCCTCCCCGTTGAGCGATCACTAACTGAGCACTGCGATGCCAATGGGCGCGGCCCTGCGCGCAGATGCAATTGGCTTTGCCGCAACGGCGGCGGCGAAAGACCAAGGAGCCCGGCAGCATCTCGCGAAAACGCGGCAACAGTCGGGCCAGGGCGCCCCGACGCTGCAGTAGTGGATCCGGCCGACCTTTCACTGACGGACAGGATACCAGAACTATCTGACACTCTCACATAGTGTCAGAACCAGCACAGTTACTCGACTTCCCGAGTTTTGCAACAATGACCGAGCGATTCCCATTCACTCAGATCACTGCTAACTCTTATCTCTGCTTGCTCTTAAAGGATCTCTCTCAAAAGACTTTGAGAAATGGCTGTGCGCCACGCTAGGACCTTGGTGGAGAGGAAGTTCACAAACTGGTCAAGTTTGCGAAGAAGCTACCCTTGCCCTGGCCCTTGCCCTTGCCCGTCAGTATCCCCACAATCGTCGCGCCTGGCTGAGAAAGATGAAGTCGGGAACAGGCAAGGGTAAAGGCAAGGGCAAGGGCAGGAGGAGGACTCAACACAACAAACGTTCTCGGCGGTATGAGAACGCTGTACTAGTCAAATAAACGATATCGAAAAAGGGCCCAGATCGCCCTGATTCCGTCCCTCCATATGATTTTCTTGCCTTCATTGCGTATTCCGGACGAAACCGGCCGGTGATTCCAGAGGAAACCGGCCACTGATTCCGGAGCAAACCGGCCACCCAATCCGGCGGGAAACCGGCCACTAGAAACGGGATTTCCGGAACGGTGGCCGATTTCCCGGAAAGGCGGCCGGTTTCCCGGAATCGGTTCCCACGAGGGGACGGAGCGACGTTGGACTCCTTCGGTACGATGACTCCTTTTCGGAGGAGAGATCGTGCCGAACCAAAGGAAGTCCATGCGCAAAATCAAAAACGTCCTACGTCTGAAGTTTCAGCTTCATCTCTCGGATCGGCAGATCGCCCGTAGCTGCGTCCTGGCCCGCAGCACCGTAGCCGAGTACGTGCGTCGGGCCCAACGGGCGGGTCTGACTTGGCCGCTGCCGGAAGGCTGGGATGACCGGAGGATCGCTAACCAGTTGTTTCCTCCAACCGACAAGTCTCCGCCCAGCCCACGTCCACTCCCCGACTTCGCCACCGTCCATGAAGAGCGCTGCCGACACAAACATGTGACCCTGATGCTGCTCTGGGATGAGTACAAGCAGGTGTATCCGGAGGGCTATCAGTACAGTCAGTTCTGCGATCGGTACCATCGCTGGCGCCGCAAGCTGGATCTGGTGCTGAGGCAAGAACACCGCGCCGGCGAGAAGCTCTTCGTAGACTATGCCGGAGACACCGTCCCGATCGTGGATCGCTATACGGGGGAGACCCAAGATGCCTCGATCTTCGTGGCGGTGCTGGGTGCGAGTAACTATACCTATGCGGAAGCCTCCCTCCGCCAGGACCTACCTTCGTGGCTCGCGGCCCACACCCGGGCTCTGGAGTTTATAGAAGGTTGCCCCAGCGTCGTCGTCCCAGACAACACCAAAGATGCGGTCCATCGCCCCTGTCGCTATGAACCGGATCTCAACGCGAGTTATTCGGATTGGGCCGCGCACTATGGGGTGGCCGTCCTCCCGGCTCGGGTGCGCCGTCCTCGAGATAAGGCGAAGGCCGAGTCGGGAGTGTTGGTAGTTGAGCGTTGGATCCTGGCCGCCTTGCGTCACCGGACCTTCTTTTCCTTGGGAGAGCTCAACGAAGCCATCGCCGAGCTGCTCGTGCGGCTCAACAGCCGGAGCTTTCGCAAGCTCCCCGGCAACCGTCGGCAGCGTTTCGAGGACCTGGATCGTCCGGCTCTGAAGCCCCTGCCAGCCCAACGCTACGTCTTCGCCCAATGGAAGAAGGCCGGCGTCAACATCGATTACCACATCGAGTTCGACCGTCACTACTACAGTGTCCCCTACGTTCTGGTGGGTCAGAAGGTCGAGTTACGCACCACCGTCACCACTGTGGAGATCTTCCACCAGGGTCGGAGGGTGGCCTCTCACCGCCGCTCCTATCAGCCCGGCAAGGCTACGACCTTGGACGAGCACCGACCCGAATGCCATCGCCGCTATCTCGAGTGGTCTCCCTCACGCCTGATCCACTGGGCTCAGAAAGCCGGCCCCCATACCGCATCGGTGGTCGAGAAGATCCTCCAATCCCGCCGCTATCCCGAGCAGAACTATCGCTCCTGTTTGGGAATCGTGCGTCTCGGCTCCACCTTCGGAGAAGAGCGCTTGGAGCGGGCCTGCCGCCGCGCCCTGCGACTTCAGGCCTGCTCCTACAAGAGCATCCACTCCATCTTGAAGACCGGTCTGGACCGTGAAGCGGAACCGCAAGCGTCACCCCAACGTCCCCCGATCGAGCATGCCAACGTCCGGGGAGCTCAGTACTTTGAGGGCGAGAAAGGAGCCTCTCATGTTGGTTAATCCCACCGTCGAAAAACTTCAGGCTATGCGTTTGACCGCCATGGCCGAGGCCTTCACCGAGCAACTGGCCGATCCTGAGATGGCCCAACTGAGCTTTGAAGAACGCTTCTCCCTGATGGTCGATCGTCAGTGGACCTGGCGAGAGAACCGCGCTTTAGATCGCCGTCTGAAAAACGCCCGCTTGAAGCTCCCGGCCTGCTTGGAAGATATCAACTATCGCCGGCCTCGAGGGTTGGATCGCTCGCTGATCGCCAGCCTTGCCACCGGTCGCTGGATCCAGACCCACCACAATCTCATCATCGTCGGACCCTGTGGTGTCGGAAAAACCTTCTTGGCCTGTGCCTTCGCTCAGAAAGCCGCCCGAGACGGCTGGTCGGCTCTCTACACGCGCGCCGCTCGACTCTTTCGTGATCTGGCTTTGGCTCGAGCCGATGGCTCGCTCGACAAGCTCCTGCGCAAGATTGCCCGCACCGACGTGCTCATCGTCGATGACTGGGCCATGAATCCCTTGGCCGAGACCGAGCGACGGGACTTCTACGAGATCTGTGAGGATCGCTATGACAGTCGATCCACGATCCTCACCTCCCAGCTCCCCGTTACCCATTGGCATGAGCAGATCGGGGATCCGACCACCGCTGATTCCATCCTGGATCGTCTGGTCCACAATGCCTACCGCATCGACCTCGAAGGGGCTTCCATGCGCCGGCATCGTCACCCCCCCTCAAAGCAGGAGGACGAATCATGAGTCAAGCACCGCAGTTGAAAGTCAATGGTGGCTGGTTTGCAGCCGGGGCTCCCTTGCTGCAAGCGATGGAGTCCGTCAGCGACGGCGCGTTCAAGCTCTTCGTCTATCTGTGCTTGAAAGCGGATCGCTCCACCGGCGAACTGACCCTCTCGCCCACCCAGCTGGCTCGAGCCTTGCACAAGTCTCGCCGCTCCCTTTCCACCTATCTGGGCGAACTGCAGTCTCGAGGTCTCTGTCTGATCACACTGGCGCGCAATCAACACGAACCCACTCGCATCCAGATCAGCGACCCCTTCTGGCCCTACCAAAGATCTCACGCCCGGGAGCCCGAAGCGGCCGAAGCCCCTTACGTCGATCAGATCGCCCGTCTGCTGCTCGAGGCTCCTGGCGTTCAGTGCTCCTTCTCCCAGGCAGACCGCCAGTTGGCTGCTCGGTTCTACCGCCAGGACCTCTCTTTGCAGCAGATCGAGCAAGCCCTGCTTCTGGGCTGTGCCCGCAAGCACGTCGCCTGGCTCAACGGCCACACCGGAGGACCTATCACTTCCCTGAGCTACTTCGAACCTCTGATCCAGGAAGTGAGACAACAACCGGTCTCGGATCGCTACTGGGATTATCTCAGGAGTCGCCTCAGGACTCTGAGACAACAATGGAAACAACAATCTGCTGATGCAAACTTTGCATCGGCAACTCACTTAAGAAAGGAGAGACGAGATGATGCGTTCTCAACCAAAGAGCGTCATGCGGATTGACTCAAACCGGCCACTTCGGAGATGATTATTAACCTCCAGCGTCGCTTCGCTCCGACCCGGCCGGTTTCCTCCGGATTCGGCGGCCGGTTTCACCGGAATACGCACTTCTTCGTAGGAGCGGCCGCTATAGGAGATCGGGGTCTCGTAGACCCGGTATCCCTTCTTGGCCACCTTCGCCGTGATTTTTGGCTCAAAGTCGAAGTGGTTGGACTTGATCGTGACCTTTTCGACCCTTCGAAGAGCCTCCTCGATGGTGGGGCTCTCATTGTAGACAGGAACGATAACACTCAGTGCGGGGGCACCGGTCATGAACGAAGGACTACTTGATCCGGCGAAGTAAAGTACGACGCTGGACCTTGATCAGCTTCGACTCATAGTGATGGATCTGCCCCACGATCTGGTCTCGGCGCTCTTGCAGACGGGCCAGATCACCTTCGATCCTTTCCAACTCAGACTCAAGAATACAAAGCTGAAGCTGGAGCGGCAGCCCTTTTTCCGGATCTACATTTTCCTGATTCATGAGCTCGGTACTGGAGCATAATACCCTTCGCGGTGATTCAACTTCAACCCACGCCGCTTTACCCTGATTTTGACGGACCGAAAAGAACCGTCTCTTTTCTTGTTGGAAGAGACATATCCAAGACTGTACTGGTTCTTGATCTCCTTGCTGATTTGAGAGAAGGCTTGGCGCAGTCGTTTGAGGTTTACCTTCGAGTTGTAGAAACGACCGCCTGTAGCCCTGGCGAATTTCTTCAGCTTCCCAAAGTCGGAATCGAAGCGACGGCTCTTGACTCCGAGCCCATAGATCACGACGTCGTTGATCTGTGAAGTTCGGATCGCTTCCTCTGCCTCGATTGTACTTTGGGTGTCCGCTCCATCGGACAAGATGACCAGCACTCTTCGTCCCACTTCCTCACTGAGCAGATCCTTGACGCCCACCCAGATGGCGTCGTACAACTTGGTCGCCCCTCCGGCCCTGATTTCTTGAAGAGCCTCTTCTAGCAGCGGGATGTCGAAGGTGAAGTCCTGTGCCAGATTGATTTCGCTGTCGAACTGGACAATAGCCGCCATATCCTTGTTTTGGGTCAGGGTCTGGTGGAGAAACTCGCTGGCTGCTTGCTGCTCGAAGTGCAGTTTGTCTTTGACGCTGCCGCTCGTGTCGACCAGCATCAGGACCGATAGAGGACGAGCCTTTTCACCGGTTTCATGGTGGAAGAAATCGATGTTCTGTTTGACCCCGTCCTCGTAGATCTCGAAGTCGTCTCGAGTCAAGTTGCTGATATACCGACTACGACGATCTTGAACCGTACACAAGACATCCACCACATCGACGCTGGTGCGAATGGAAGGGCTATCCTGCGTGAGCCCGGCAGCTGTGAGAGGACTCCAAAGAAAAGCCGCGATCAGGCTCCAGCGGAGTGTGTACATGTTGCTTTCTCCTTTGCCCTTGCCCTTGCCCTTGCCTTTTCCCTGACCTCATCTTTCGGCCCGCGTTCGGGCGAGGGCAAAGGCAAAGGCAAGGACAAGGCGATGAGCAGGCTACATCTAACTCTCCTCCACACACTTGGTAGTGGCCATATAGGTATAGATCGCGGTGGTAGTCAAAGTGATCAGTTCCAGAGGGGGGATTACCAAACCAGTGATAGACACACCGAGATCGATGATCAGGGCCGGAGTCAGGCTGAAGACGGCAATGGTGAGATAGAAGCGGAAAGGGAAGCGGACCTTGTAACGGGAAGTCACTGACATGGCCAGCAGTGAGAACAATAGCGCCATAATGAGCTTCAATGTGAAGGTCGCGAAGAGGAAGATAAAGCAGGCGATAGGAAAGTAGGCCCATTTGGTCAGGTTGATCCACTCCCTGAGTTGCTGTTGTCCGACCTCGAAGGAACCGTAATCGGCCCAGAAAAGCGTTTGTGTGATTCCCTGCTGCCGCAACAAGAGTGCGTCTTTGGTGAGCAAGACGGAAGGATCACCGAAGCTGTCCAGGTCGAGGTGGATGCCGGTGGTGTCGAAGACGAAGGTGACGGAGGTTTCGCCCCAATATGTCCTGACCAGAGGTTGTTCTGCCTCGATCCTGAGTTCACCTTCTTCCACCGCCAGGGGTGGGACATTCTCTTCGAGCCAGAGGGTAAAGTCCTGGAATGTAGATGCATAATGCCAGGCATAGCTGAGGGTCAGGATGACTGCCGCGTGGCAGGCGAGATAGAACAGATAGAGGAGTGTCCGGTGCAGGGGCTGTTCCAGAACAGTACGGTAGAAGGGGAATTCGGTGACCGACCAGTACGCCTTGCGGTAGAAGCCCAGGATCCCTGAGGTGGGGGAATCGGTGCCGCCTTGCGGAGATTCAAGCATGTCTAGCGGCTTTTCGGCACCTTGATACGGGGTGAAATCAAGGCCGGAGACTAAGTACCGTCTTTACGAAATGCGGTACTAGTACCATGTCACACATGTAGTGTCGGGTTTGTGGCGAGCGCGACGGCGTCGAGGGCGCGAAACGACGACGACGCGATGTTTTTCATCGTGGAGGAGGAGAGACAAAGCCATCGGCCCGTCCCGTCGCCACCCACAGGGCAGACGGGGGTTGCGGACGATCTCTGTGTTGGTCGTCGTCGAAGATGGCCAAGCATCGTCTTCCTCCTCCCGCCTTGATCTCGCCTCGCAAGCCCCATCTGCAAACCCGCCGCTACATGTGTGACATGGTACTAGGAGCCGGCGTAGTAGAGTATCCGGTTGCAGCTTTCACAGGTGACGATGTTGTGGCTGGCCTTTACTTCGGTAAAGAGTTGGGGCCGCAGCCGAACATTGCAAGCCTGGCAGGATTGGTCTGTCACTGCCACCAAGGCCACTCCGTCCCTTGCGGAGGCTATTCTGCGGTACTGTTCCAGCAGCGACTTGGGAATCTGTTTTTCCACCAGGTTTCGCTGGTTCTGGAAATCGGCAACTTGACTCTCGGATTCAGAGACGAAGGACTCCAACGCTTGCCTTCTCGCCGACACCTGAGCCGTTCTTTCCTTTAGCTGTTTCTGGGCCTGCTCGGCCCGCTGCTCCAGTTCATCCATCCTCATCATGTGTTCGAGGATCTCATCCTCATTAGCGGAAATCGCTCCCTCGGTATTGGAGATCTCGTGCAGCATCGCCTGGTACTCGCGATTGGTCTTTACATCCATGAGCTGATCCTTGTACTTGGACAGCTGTTCTCGCAGCAATTCGACGGCACCTTCAAGTTCTCTCCGATCCTTGGCGGCTTGATTGATCTGTTCTTGGATCTGTTCCAGGTTCTCGGTGCTGTCTTCGAGGCTGAGGCTGGCGCCTTCAATTTGGCCGGGAACTTCCTCGACTCTTCGCTGAATCTGACCGATCTTGATGTCCAGTTCCTGCAGTTCGACGAGTCCCTGCAATTCAGAATTCAAGCTACTGTTCCGTCCCAAAAATACGATGAGGTTTGTGGCGAGCGCGACGGCGTCGAGTTCGCGAAGCGACGACGTACTCGATGCCTCGTATCTTGGAGGAGGAGCGACAAAGAAATCGGCCCGTCCCGTCGCCACCCGGAGGGCAGATGGGGGTTGTGGATGATCTCTGCGTTGGTCGTCGTCGAAGATGGCCAAGCATCGGCTGCCTCCTCCTGCCTCGATCTCGCCTCGCAAGCCCCATCTGCAAACCTCATGGTACTTATGGGACGACCAAATCCCAATGCTGGGCAGAATCCCCGGGTCGAATGGTACTGCCAAGAATTGGTGATTGGGCCCAGTAGGACTCGAACCTACGACCCTCTGATTATGAGTCAGACGCTCTAACCAACTGAGCTATGGGCCCATGGTTTTTTTAGCAGGCACTCGCAACGGCGCCCGCAGCCAGTCAGCGGCCGGTATCTTGCCAGATGACACCTGATACGGAGATCTGAGCCGGCTCTCCCCCCCAAAAAAAAAGGGCGTTTCGAGAACGCCCTTTGTCATACCCCTTCCCTTCCGTTGGTTTCAAGGAAGTTTTTTAACTTCCGACTCCGGGATGGGTGTCGTAGTTTGCGTAGGGCTTTTGCCTCGATTTGACGAATTCGCTCTCGGGTGACGCAGAAACGTCGGCCTACTTCTTCCAAAGTGTGTTCGCTTCCGTCTCCGATCCCAAACCTCATCCGGATCACCTGCTCCTCCCTTGGAGTGAGGGTTTTCAGGACGGCAGCAGTCTGCTCTTTCAGGTTCAGATTGATGACCGCCTCTGCCGGCGAGGTGACGCCCCGGTCTTCTATGAAATCACCCAGATGACTGTCCTCCTCTTCACCAATGGGGGTTTCCAGCGAAATGGGTTCCTGGGCGATCTTCAGAATCTTCCGCACCTTGCCGACGGCGATCTCCATCTTCTCGGCGATCTCCTCGCAGGTTGGCTCACGACCGTACTCCTGTACCAGGGCGCGCGAGGTCCGGATCAGCTTGTTGATGGTCTCGATCATGTGGACCGGGATCCTGATGGTTCGGGCCTGGTCGGCTATGGCTCGTGTAATCGCCTGTCGAATCCACCAGGTCGCATAGGTGGAGAACTTGTACCCCCGGCGATACTCGAACTTATCAACAGCCTTCATGAGCCCGATGTTGCCTTCCTGGATCAGATCCAGGAATTGAAGGCCCCGGTTGGTGTACTTCTT
Source organism: Acidobacteriota bacterium (assembly GCA_965218775.1). Lineage (GTDB taxonomy): Bacteria > Acidobacteriota > UBA6911 > RPQK01 > JAJDTT01 > CAUZIZ01. Next base: position 729,253 of record CBDCLS010000006.1, read on the forward strand.
GGCAATTGAAACCACCAGGCGCAGATTGGCTTCGACCAGTTCCTTCTTCGCGATGTCGGCTTCCAGCTCACCCTGCTTGATCGTGGCCAAGGTCCGCTTCAGCTCCGTGGGTCCGGCCAGGACTTCGTCCTCGATTTCGCGCATGTCTTTGTCTATTTCGCGAAGTCGAAGCTTTACCTTCTTGGCGTCGTCCAGCTTGAGAGGAGATTCTTGAAGCTTCTTGAGCTTCTTACCTTCCTGATCCAGCGCCACGATGCGGTCCACCGCGTTCTTTATGACGTCGACCAGCCGCTCGTAGGTCTGAACGTTCAGTTCGAGGGCTTGGATGTGACGGGCAATAGGAATGCGGTAGCGGGCAAGTTGGGAGAGGAGTTTCTTGTACTCGGCCGAGTCCTTCTTGCGCTTCTTTACGGTTAGCAGCCGTTTTCGGATTTTCCAAGCCTCTTCTTCCAGCTTGGTAATCTCGTCGACGCGTCCCAGGACGCCATCAAAGCGAGCTTTGTAGACTTCTTCGGTAATCTCGTCCTTGGTGAAAATGACCAGTGTCTTGACGTTGAGTCCGTCTTCTCTGAGATTCTGGCCATATCTGAGGATCTCGGCAACGACCACAGGAGAGCGCGACAACGCCTTGAGAACCGTCTTTTTTCCCTTCTCGATTCGTTTGGCAATTGCGACCTCACCCTCCCGTGTCAGCAAGGGTACGGTGCCCATTTCCCGTAGGTACATACGCACCGGATCGTTGGTCTTTTCCAGACTTGCTTCCGAAGGTTCAGCCTCTTGTTCTTCCTCCCCAGCCTTGGGTCGAATCCGTTTCTGGACCGCCTCAAAATCCTCCTCGGAATCAATGACCTCGATTCCGGCGTCACCGAAGAGGTAGAAGATGTTGTCCAGATCCTCCGAGGAGTGGATATCGTTAGGAAGAAAATCGTTGACTTCGTCGTAAAGGAGGTAGCCCTTCTCCTTACCCAGGGTAATGAGCTCCTTGACGCCGTCGTACTTCTCTTCTATGGAAAGTCTCTCTTCTTCGTCCCTCATGCCTCCGAATTCCCTTGCTATTATACAGAATTAACTTGCAGCTTCTTCCGGATCTCCTCTTTTCTCAGAAGAAGCTCTTCGAGTGTGGCCGAATCCGCTCCACTTTGTTCCTCGTCTCTGATCCTTTCCTGGATCTCACGGCTCAGGTATTCGAAGTGTTTTCGTTTTAGCGCCTGAATGCTGCTGGAAACGATCTCCTGAGAGAGAGGCTCATAGCTGGACCCGAAAGCTAGCTTCTCGACTTGGGCCATCTCTGCCTCGTCGAGAAGGGGTCTGAGTTTGGCGACAGAGATCTCATCCTCTTCCGCTCTCAACTTGAAGATCGCCTCGAAGACCTTTTGTGCCTGCATCCCCTTGAACCAGTCTGGTTCCACGCTTTGAAACACAAGTTGTGAGTAGTCCTTCTCCAGCGATGCCCAGATCACTGTCTTTTCGGCTGGCGTTAAAGGTTCCGTACTGGAGGGCTGCGGCGACGTCAGAACGCGCTCTCTGGCTCGAGGTCTGGTCCTTCGCATTTCCGACAAAATCAGATTCTCATCGAGGCGCAGTCTAGAAGCCACGCGCGCTACGTACTCCGCGCGCTCGATTTGATTGGGTAGTCGTATCAGGTGAGGAAGGATTTGACGAACAATCTCTTGTTTACCCTGGGGACTGGAGGGGTCCGCTTGTTGCCCGGTGAGGTAGGACAATATGAAGTCGATATAGGGTGTCGCCGAATCCAGTTTTTCCCGGTAGGCCTCCGCCCCTTCGTTTCGAAGAAAGCTGTCAGGGTCCTGTCCAGTGGTGAGCTCAAGGATGTTTAAATCGAAACCCTGATCCAGGAAAAGGTCTATGGAACGCATTGTTGCACTCATCCCAGCGGAATCAGGGTCGTAGCTGACAATGACTTTGCGGGTGTAGTGTCCCAGCAGTTTGACCTGGCCAGCTGTCAGACTCGTGCCCAGCGAAGCCACCACGTTCCGAAAGCCAAACTGAAAAGGGACGACGCAGTCAAAATAACCCTCGACCAGGATGGCACAACTCTCTCTCCGGATCTCCATCCGAGTTGTATCCAGAGCATAAAGGTTGCTGCCCTTGCTGTAAAGGATCGTCTCGGGGGAGTTCAGGTACTTGGGAACTCCGTCGCCCAGGATTCTTCCGCCGAATGCGATGGCTCTTCCACTCAAGTCACGAATAGGAAAAATGATGCGTTGGCGAAAGCGCTCATAGTGTTGTCCGCCCTGACCCTCTTTGATCAGGCCGCAGGCAAGCAACTCCTTTTCCTTGAAGCCAAGGTCATTGAGATGACGTCCCAGTTGGCCCCCGCCAGGAGCATAGCCTAGACCGAACTGCTCCTGAGTGGATGTCTCGATTTGCCGTTTCTGCAGGTAGAGACGAGACTCCCTTGCCGCCGGCGAGTTTTGCAGACAGCGGGAGAAGAAGTCGGATGCCGCTTCCATGATCTTGTGATGCCGTTTTCGCTGCTTGGCTTCGGCATTCTCGCTCTCGCCTCGCTGGGGTAGGGTGACTCCCGTTCGGTCAGCCAGAAACTCGACAGATTCGTAGAACCCGATATTTTCGATGAGCATCACGAACTTGAAGACATCTCCACCCACACCGCAGCCAAAACACTTGAAGATCTGCTTATTCTCACTGACCAGGAAAGAAGGTGTCTTCTCGTGGTGAAAGGGGCACAGCCCAGCGTGGTTGGTGCCACTCTTTCTTAGTTGAACGTATCCGCCTACCAGGTCAATGATGCTGAGGCTGTTCCGGATCTGTTGAAGTAACTGGTCATCGAATCTCATGACGCTCTTTCATGCCCGGTGGATTCAAAGTAGCTCGACCACCGTCACGCCGCCCTCGACGCGGGTGTCCTGAACCTGGGGGTGTTCTCCCAGGAATTCTCCCAGGGCTGCCTTGAGTTTTCCCGTACCGAAACCGTGAATAATGCGCACCGCTGAGAGCTGGGAGAGTAAAGCCCGATCAAGGAACTTGTCAGTTTTTGCCAGTGCCTCTTCCACCCTGAGTCCGATCAGGTTCAATTCTGATTGCACCTCTTCTACCACATCCAGCGTCACGTTGGGGGGAAGTGTTCTCGATTCTTGCTGCGGAGGTTTTTCCAACTGGTCCAGGGACGTGGAGACACGCTTTCCTTCGATATCAATCACGGCTTCCCCGTTTTCGAGTGCCACTACGACGCCGGGTTTCCGGAAGAAAGTATGAAAAACACGGTTTCCCTTGGATAGCTCTAGAGGAGCCGCGGCCGGTTTGGGTCCTCGGGTCTGGTTCGCCATCTTTTGACGAAACGCTTCTCTCAACCGGGCCTGTTGGCTTTGCGCTTCCCGCCTGAGGCGTCGAGCCTCAGTCTGATCCTGCAACTTTCTAATGAAGTTCCCAGTTTCCAGCTTGAACTGGTTGGCCCATTCTCCTAACAGGCGTTCAAGTTCGTTCTGCCGTTTCTGCTCATTTCTCTCAAAGGCCTGATCGAGCTGCTCTTCCTTCGATTTGAGCGATGCCGATTGACGGCGCAGCTCCTCCGTGTCCTCACGCTGCCGGGCCAATTCGGTTCGCAGATGCTCCAAATACCGCTCTGTCTGGAGCTCGGTCGGATCGAGCAACTGGCGGGCCCGATCAACCAGCTCCCGGGAGAGGCCTAGCTGCCCGGCGATCTCCAAGCCGCTGCTTTCACCGGCAAGACCGAATTCCAGCTCATAGGTCGGTTTCAAGTCCAACGGATCGAGAAGAACGCTTGCGTTCACGATTCCCGGAGTGCTGGAAGCGAATTGCTTGACGGCCGAATGGTGGGTTGTGGCGGCTAGCAGGCTAGACCGTTTCGAGAAGAACTCGATGATAGCGATACTCAAAGCCGAGCCGTGAACTGGATCGGTCCCCGTGCCCAGTTCGTCCAGAAGAATGAGGCTGGAAGGACCGACCTGTTCAATGATGCTGCGCAATCGCACGATATGGGCCGAAAAGGTACTCAGCTTCTGAGAAATAGACTGGTGATCTCCAATGTCTGCCAGTACCTGATCCAGGATTGGAATCTGGGCGTCCGTAGCGGGTACCGGTAGGCTCGAAAGCGCCATCACCGCCAGGAGTCCTATCGTCTTAAGAGCCAGGGTCTTGCCTCCTGTATTGGGTCCACTGATTACCAGGACCCTTTGGCCAGAAGTTAGCTGAACCGAAATCGGCACTACCTCTTCGTCGCCCAACGTCTCCAGCAGGAGGGGATGGCGTGCATCCTGAAGGGTCAGCTGGTTGGACTCAGCGAGTTGTGGTGAAACGCATCGGTATCTGTTGGAGAACTCGGCAATCGCAAAAGAGGCATCCACTTTCGCAAGGATCTCTACGGTGGCACCAAGCGACTCCTGATGGATTCTGAGGTCGTCGCTGAGGCGAAGCAGGATCCTACGAATGATTTCCTGTTCCTGGTCCTGGTAGTAGATGCACTGGTTGTTGAGGGTTATCTCGGGCAGGGGTTCGATGAACAGCGTCGCTCCAGAGGAACTGGTGGTATGGACGACACCGGGAAACTCCTTTTGGTGTTCGCTTCTGACGGGCAAGACAAAGCGGTGGTTCCTGAGCGTAAGGAAGGGCTCATCAATCAGATACTTTGCCTTGGGACCGTTCAAGTAGCGGTTGAGCTGCTGCTGGACTCTTTTTCGGGCTTCAGTCTGCTTTTTGCGAGCGTTGGCAAGCTGAGGGTCCGCGTCGTCACGCACCTCCCCCTTGGAAGTCAAGACTCGCTCAATCCGGTCGACCAAGACCCCGAGATCCGGAATTGGATCCAGCATTCGGCGAAGCTGGGGCCAGCGATCCTTTTTCAGAGCGCTGCTTAAACCCTGGCCCGTCTTCAGGATCTGGAGTAGGTCCAGAAACTCGCTTGGGTCCAGGATTTGGCCCTGAACGGCCAGGCTGGCAAGTAGCGGTCGAGAATCTGGTAGGGCTCGGAAACTGGGCCGCGTCTGCTCGGCAATGTATGCTGCGGATTCTGCAATTGACGCGAGCCCGTCCTCGATCACAGCGCGGTCGGTCGAAGGTCTGATGCCAGAGATGGCCGTCTTGCCCTCAGGGCTGTGGGCGAACCTTTCCAGAATCGCCAGGACGCTGGGAAACTCGAGCAGCGAAAGAGTCTCTTGGTCCATGGGATACTCGGACTCGAACTGGTTGAAGGTTACAAGTTGCGGTTACGCGCTGGATCGTTCTGGAAAAAAACTTCGCCACCGGCCAGGTTGGATGATTCAGCTGAAAACGCCAGCTCCGCTTACTCCCCGGAACTGGGGTGTTATTGCTGACATTCAGCCCCATGCGCGGCTGTGTTTTGCTCTTACATCTATAGATGCCTTTCCTCAGCGACCTAGGACTTGTGACCTGCGACTCTTTCCCGATTGATCAGGCTCGCAACATACCCGGCACCGAAACCGTTATCGATATTGACCACGGCCACACTGCTGGCGCAGCTGTTGAGCATGCTCAACAGGGCGGCGAGTCCGCCGAAGGAGGCACCGTAGCCCACGCTGGTGGGCACTGCGATGATGGGTAGATCTACGAGTCCACCGACCACGCTGGGGAGGGCCCCCTCCATGCCTGCGACCACGATGGCGACGGTACACGAGTCCAAGAGCTTCCGCTGACTCAGAATACGGTGTAGGCCAGCCACCCCGACGTCATAGCAGGGCAGGGCTTCGTTTCCCATGATTCGGGCGGTAACGAGTGCCTCCTCGGCAACGGGAATATCCGCGGTGCCGGCGGCGAGAACTGCGATTTTGCCTCTACCCAATGAGTAGGGCTCACCGACCACAGTCAATGTCCCACTATCAGGATAGTAGGACACCTCGTCGTAGGCCCGCTTCATGTGCTCGGCCACTTTTTCGCTGGCTGACGTGATCAGCAGGTTGGGGTGCTTCTTCAAGATCGCTGTTGCAATCCCACCAACCTGCTCGGTGGTCTTGCCCCGGCCGAAGATGACCTCGGGAAAGCCGTGGCGGAGGCCACGGTGATGGTCCACCTTGGCGAACTCGAGGTCCTCGTAGGGAAGGTCGTGTAGAAGTTCTAGGACTGCTTCTTCATCGAGTGCACCTTCTTTGAAATCGCGGAGCGCCTTACGGAGGACGTGGGCCGTCGTCATTATTGTTGTTGCTTTTCCTGCTCCTGTTCCTGTAGCACGGCGCGGCGGCTCAGTCGGATTTTTCCGTGATCGTCGACGTTGAGTACCTTGACCAGCATCTTGTCCTTCTCTCTAACCTCCCGTCGGATATCCTCGATCCGGCGGTTGGCGACTTCGGAGATGTGCAATAGTCCTTCAGTACCCGGCAGGATTTCGATAAAGGCTCCGAAGTCCACTATCTTCACGACCGTGCCCAGATAGGTTTTTCCTACCTCGGCGGTAGCGGTTATTTCTTCGACTCTCTGGATCGCCCTCTGTGTCGCCTCGCTGCTGCTGGAGGCGATGCGGACGGTCCCGTCGTCCTCGATGTCCATCTTGACTCCGGTTTCTTCGACGATGCTCCGGATCATCTTGCCGCCGGGGCCAATCACTGCGCCGATCTTCTTCACCGGGATCTGGATCGTCACGATCCTGGGAGCCAGTTCCGAAATGTCTTCTCTAGGCGCGGACAGCGTCTCCTGCATCTTGTCGAGGATATGGAGACGACCTTCCCTGGCCTGTAACAGGGCCTCGCTCAGGATCTGACGAGTTACTGAGGGAATCTTGATATCCATCTGCAAGGCGGTGATCCCGTCTCGGCTACCCGCCACCTTGAAGTCCATGTCTCCGTAGTGATCCTCGAATCCGGCGATGTCGGAAAGGACGGCGTAATTGTCTCCTTCTTGGACCAGACCCATGGCGACACCGGCGATTGGGGTGCGAATGGGCACGCCCGCGTCCTGCAGGGCCATGATGCCACCGCAGACCGTCGCCATTGACGAAGATCCGTTGGATTCCAGAATGTCCGAGACGACTCGAATGGTATATGGGAAGTCCTCGTCTGAGGGTAGGACCGGCTGGATGGCGCGTTCGGCCAGAGCCCCGTGTCCGACTTCGCGCCGACCGGGGCCCCTCATGAAGGACACCTCTCCCACGCTGAAGGGTGGGAAATTGTAGTGCATCAGAAAGCGCTTGGAGCTTGCCCCCATCAAATTGTCGAGTCTCTGAGCGTCTTCACCCGTACCTAGAGTGACGGTTGCCAGCGCCTGGGTTTCGCCCCGTGTGAAGAGGGCAGATCCATGGGTACGGGGAAGCAGGCCGACCTCTGTGGTGATGGGACGAATCTCGTTGAAGGAGCGGCCATCGGGACGGCGCTTGTTTTCCAGAAGTTCGGTGCGAAAGATTTTTTCTTTGAGTTTGTCGAAGATGAATTTGGCCTCGGCCCGCTTGTCAGGATCGTCCTCCGGAAAGGACTCTACGATCTCCTTCCTGTAAGCGGACATGCGGTCCTCACTGACCAGCTTGCCGGGAGTCTGCATAGCCTCCAGAATCTTCTCTCTAGCCTGCCCCTCGATGACCCTTTCCAGTTCGCCGTCGACGGGGGCTGCTTCCACGCTGCGCTTTTCGATGTTGAAGCGGCCGGCCAGCTCCTCGATGGCATTGACGATGGGCAAAATACCGTTTTGATGCCCGTACTGTATGGCATCGATGACTTTCTCCTCGGGGAGCTCAGCTATTTTGGCCTCGACCATCACGATCCCGTTTCTGGTCCCAACCACGATCAGGTTCAGAAGGCTCTCGTCCATCTGGGCGACCGTCGGGTTGAGAACGAAGCGATCTTCTGCCAGGCCCACCCTGACCGCTCCCACGGTATGCTGGAACGGAATGTCCGAGAGTACCAGCGCGGCAGAGGCCCCATTGATCGCCAGCACATCCGGTTCGGCGTCGGGTTCCGCCGATAGAACCATCGCCACGATCTGGGTCTCGCAGCGGTAGCCGGTAGGAAAAAGGGGACGGATAGGTCGATCGATCAGCCTACACGTCAGGACTTCTCGCTCGCCGGGCCGCCCCTCCCGTTTGAAGAAGCCTCCCGGGATCTTTCCGGCCGCATAGGTGTATTCCCGATAGTCACACGTCAGGGGAAAGAAGCTGATACCTTCTCTCGGTTCTTTCTGCCCGCACGCGGTTACGAGGACAACGCTCTCCCCGAAGCGAACTACGACGGACCCATCGGCCTGTTTGGCCATCTTGCCGGTTTCAATGGATAACGGGCGTTCGCCCAACTGTACACTTACTGTCTCTGTCATTTTCGATGTTCCTTTGGATTGTGCCTTTCCTGTCCCAGGGGGGCTACTTGCTGGTAGAGGAGAAGAGAGAATCGATTTAGCACGGTCTCAACTGGGAGCCCCACAATGGTGGGGGCGAGCGGGGGGCCTGTCAGCCAGGTTATGGGGCGAGCCTGTGGCTCACTTCCGAATTCCCAACCGATCGATGAGCTCTTTATATCGATTGAAGTCCAGTCGCTTGAGGTAGTCCAGGAGACGCCGGCGTTGGCCCACGAGTTTCAAGAGTCCACGCCGGGAATGATGATCCTTCTTGTGGGTTTTGAAGTGCTCGGTGAGGTAACTGATTCGGTGACTCAGGATAGCAACCTGGACCTCAGGCGAGCCCGTGTCGGTCCCGTGCAGTTGGTAATCTTTGATCAATCCGCCTTTTAGCTCTTTTGTATACATTTCAATCGGAGCTAATCTAGCAGAAAAGAGATGGGGAAGTAAACCAAAGTAGGCAGTGAGCTGTTGAGAGGGCGCCTCTGAGTCGGAATCAGTGGGATGGGTGGTCGGCTCAAGGTCGGTTCAGCCAGACCGCGCCTTTGGGTGGGATTCGCGGTAGATCTTGAGCAGTTGCTCGATGGAGAGGTGGGTGTATTTCTGAGTCGAGGAGAGACTCTCGTGACCCAGCAGCTCCTGGATGGATCTGAGATCGGCACCGTTGTTGAGTAGGTGGGTGGCGAAGGAGTGCCGAAGCAGGTGAGGGTGGACGTCCAGCAAAAGAGCTCCCTTCTGGACGTACTGATCTAGATTGCGTTGGAAAGAGCGGGCGGTGAGACGTCCACCCCGCAGGTTCAGGAACAGGGGGCTGAGTTCCTGCAGCGTTGCCCCACGTTTCAGCAGGCCTCCTCTCACCGGCAAGTAGGATTTCAGCGATTTGTAGGCCTTTTCTCCGAAGGGCACCAGTCGCTCTTTCTTTCCCTTTCCTCGAACCTTGATCAGCCTCTGGTCTAGCGACACGTCCTCCAGATTGAGCTGCACCAGTTCGCTCACGCGCACACCGCTGGCATAGAGCAGTTCCAGCATGGCGCGGTCGCGGATGCCCCGAGCGCTCTCCGTATCCGGAAGCTTGAGCAGGGTGTCTATTTGCCCTGAGGACAAGAATCGAGGGGTTTTCTGGGGCAAGCGAGGGGTGTTCACCAGCTTGGCGGGGTTCTTCTGGATCTTTCCTTCGCGATGCAGGTAGCGGAAGAAGGACCTCAGTGCGGATAACTTCCTGGCGATGGACGTCTTCTGGTTACCCCCCTGGTGGAGATGGCTCAGGAAATCGCGCACGGTAATGTGATCGATCTGTTCTAGTCGGAGGGTGCGGTCCGACCTGCCCGCCGCCAGGTGGTCGATGAATTCGGCCAGATCTCGCGAGTAGTTCTTCACCGTGTGAGGCGAGTAGTTCTTCTCGTACTTCAAATGAGACAGGAAGAGATCCACCGATTCCTGCATAGGGACACTCCGATACCTTTATACAGCGTACTAGTGCAGCGCGCCACAAGTTTTGAACCAGGGTTCAGCAGCCCCTCGTCGCCGCTGGCGTTGTTGCGCTCGACTCGACATATAGCCCGATATGACTCGCTCGCGACGCCTAGCCAGCGACAACGATTGACTACTGTCCCCTGGCTCAGAACTTATGGCGAGCTGTACTAGGCCTTCTTGGGTCTTATATTGTAGGCCTTCAGTTTTCTGTGGAGGTGGCTTCGTTCCATTCCGATCTCGGCCGCTGTCTTGCTTATGTTACCGTCGTGCTGGACGAGTTTTGCCTCCAGAAATCGGCGCTCGAAGTCTGCCCTGGCTTCTTGCCAGCTGGCTCCCATCTCCCGCTTATCTGAAGGTTCGGGACCTTGGAGAATCGAATCGGGGAGATCCGATAAACCAACCTGTTTGCCTGGGACCATGATCACCCAGCGCTCCACCATATTCCTGAGTTCCCGTACGTTGCCGGGCCATCGGTAGCGATGAAGCCGTTCCAAGACCTCGGGAAGGATCAGTTTTTTGGGCTTCCCATAGCGAGGACAAAAGAGCTCCATGAAGTAGTCGAGAAGTTCCTGAATATCCTCGCTTCGCTCACGAAGAGATGGTACCTCGAAGGGGATGACGTTGAGCCGGAAGAAAAGGTCTTCCCGAAAGGTTTCTTTCTCGATTGCTTTTTCCAGATCCCGGTTGGTTGCGGCAATGACACGGACGTCTACTTCTGCTGGCTGATTCCCACCTACCGGGTAGAATCGCTGATCCTCCAAGGCGCGCAGAACCTTGGCCTGCGTCTTCAAGCTCATGTCGGCCACTTCGTCCAGGAAAAGAGTGCCTCGATCGGCTAGCTCGAATTTCCCCTTCCGAGTCTCGGTGGCGCCGGTATAGGCACCCTTGACGGTCCCGAATAGCTCGCTTTCTATGAGCTCATCCGGAATCGCGGCACAATTGACCTCGACAAACGGCTCGTCCTTTCTGTTACTGCTGAGATGGAGCAGTCTAGCCACGAGCTCCTTGCCGGTCCCGTTTTCGCCGTAGATCAGGATGCGACCTTCCGTCGGAGCCGCGTATGCCACCTGTTGACGCAGCGCCTGCATCGGGACGGATGTCCCGATCATATTGGTCTCTTGCCGGATGAAGCTCTTGAGGCTGCGATTTTCCTCCTCGAGGCGCTTCTGCTTTAGTGCATGTTCCAGGACCAGAACGACTTTCTGTAGAGAAAGCGGCTTCTCCAGGAAATCGAAGGCTCCGGATTTGGTGGCCTGGACTGCGGTCTCGATAGTACCGTGCCCCGAGATCATGACGACGTATTGGGTCGGCCTCCGACTGCGAACCTCCTGGAGGACCTGGATGCCATCTTTTCCCGGTAGCCAGACATCGAGAAAAATGATGTCGTAGGGTTTTTTCTCGACCAGTTTGATGCACTCTTCGCCGGTGGAGACGCTGTCCACCAGGCATTCCTCATCCTGGAGAACTGCCCCCAGGGTGCTGCGAACACCCTCTTCGTCATCAACTATCAGCAACTTTGCCTTGCTCATACAGGTCGCCGCGTTCGGAACTTCATGCCACCCGGAACCGGACGATTCAAGATCGATTCTAGGAGACGGGAAGCTCCATGATGAAGCGAGTTCCTTCTGGATGATTCGGTTCTGCCCGGATGAAACCGTTGTGTTCGGAAACGATCTGCCGCACGATCGCCAGCCCCAGCCCCGTTCCTCTCTCCTTGGTTGAAAAGTAGGGAAGGAAAAGGTGCTCGTAGTCTTCGGGAGGAATGCCGACGCCGTTGTCATCAAACTCGATGGCTACCGATTGTCGGGCCTCGTTGAATCGCGTACGAATTCCGATCCGCCGCTTTGAAGCTGCCCGGGTGAGTGCTTCCAGAGAATTGTCTATCAGATTGAAAAAGACACGCTGAATCTGTTCCGGGTCCAGCTTCAGATAATCGATTCTGGGATCGAAAACCGTTTCCAACTGAACACTTTCGAAAGCACCGTCGTATCGCGACAGGGTCTGCTGAATCAGCGGGTGCAGCTCGACCCTGATCGGTTTGCAGGTCGGGAGTCTGGCGAAGCGGGAAAACTCCTCAACCAGGGATCGCAGCATCTCAGCCTCGGCGACGATGAGGCGGACTCCGTCATTAAGGACTGGCTCGAACTCATGCCGACCCTCCCAGGGTGGAGCCGACTGACTGGCCTTCTCGAACCGATTCTTGACTCTTTCGGCGGAAAGCCGGATCGGGGTCAGTGGATTCTTGATCTCGTGTGCCAGTCGCCGTGCCACCTCCTGCCAGGCCGCGAACTTTTCGGCCCTGATCAGCTCGGTGAGATCGTCGAGCACGATCAAGTGCTCTACCCCACCCTTGAAGGCCAGGGTGTTGCGCGTAATGGTAGCTGCGACTGGCAGATGACCTTCGCCCCGCTTGAAGGTGACCCGCTTGCGATAGGTGTGATAGAGCCGGGCGTGACGTTTCATTTCCTGAAACTCGGCGTACAGCTCCCGGTCCAGGATCTTCTTGATAGGGCGGTCCAGAATAGAGCCAGGGGTCGCAGCAAACATCTTGAGGGCTGCCGCGTTGGCGGTGCGAATGACCTCGTCCTCGTCGATGCTGACGACGCCGGTGGTGATGTTCTGCAGGATGGTTTCGATATAGCGTCTACGTTCGTCTAGATGTTCGTTAGTGGCCCTGAGCTCGGAGTTGGCCTGTTCCAGTTCCTGCCGGCTTTGATTGATTTCGTCCGCCATCCGATTGAAGGAGGTAACCAGAATTCCAAGCTCGTCCGGCGCCTGCAGCTGAACGCGATAGTCGAGATTACCGTCGGCGATTTCCCGCGACCCGGCAGCGAGTGCCTCCAAGGGCACGGTGATTCTCCTGGCGATATAGGTGCCCAACCAGACGAAGCCGAAAACCACCGCCAAAATGGTCAAGCCCAGTATGGCAAAGTAGTTCAGCTCGACCTCCCTGAGCAGCTCTGACATCGCCTCGTAGGTTTGGGATGCTGTCTGGATCTCGGCTGCGTGGAACATCACGCTCTCAGGCACCACGAAGCTCAAGGCGATTCCGCCGAGGACGGAGCCATTCCGGTCAAGAGCCGGTACGCCGACGATTCCCCGGTCTTCGAAGCGCTTCTGCTCGGAGTCCGGATGGTGCTGCAAGACGTAGTGTTCACGCCCCGCCAGGAGTTCCTCCAGGGCCGGTCCGACGGACGCGTCGTCCCAATCACCCAGACGGTAGACCGGTTCGCCTTGCGAATTGAAGACGGTGACGGCGTCAAAACCAAGACCGTGAAGGCTATCGGTTAGTGCCGCAGCGGGGATCATGGTGTTCCAGTCCACTTGAGTGATCAGGTGTCTCGCGGCCACCAGGCTGACGTTCCGCCGCTCTTCATAGTACTTGGCTGCTATGGTCTGCGAGGAGGACAGGAGCTGCTCTGAAGGAGTCCTGAACCAGAGCTTTAAGTTCTCGTTGATCAGTCCGAAAGCCAGGAAGAACATGATGACTGCGGGGAAGAGAGAGAAAATGGTAAGAGTCAGTACAAGCTTGCTCTTCAGCCTGCTTCCAGGACGCTTCGTCTGGTATTCGAAAAAGAGCTTGATCAAGTTCCGGGCCAGCACGAACGAGAGGATCAGGATGATGGTGAAGTTGATCGCCCAGACAACCGCCCACAGGGTGAGATTCGAGAGGAAGCCCTGACTGCCCACAGAAGTCGGATTGAGAAAGATGACCGCTACGATGACGAGGAGGATGAAGAAGGCGAGAAGCGCGGAGGTCGTATAGATCTTTCGTGGTAGCTCAGCCTGCTTCATCTTACTCATCCACTTGGGAAGGCCAGGGAGTTGGGGGATAGAACGCTCAGCCCCTTGGAGAATCCCTCCCGGGCTGGAAGAGTTTTCAACTCTTGTGTATTGTAGCATTTCGTTGCCGGATGCCACCGGCTTTAGCCCTGGGAGGCGCCCTGGCCGGAGCCGCATTCGGGCTGACTGGAACGGATTACTGTATTTAGGACAGCCGGACCAGTAATAGGACAGCCGGACCAGTAATGGGATAGATGGGGGTAGAGGACGACTTATGCTTCGAATCGGCGTAGACACCGGAGGTACTTTCACTGATTTCGTTGTCGTGGATGGCGAGCGGGTTTCGGTCCTGAAGCTGCCCTCTACTCCGACTCGGCCGGAGCGCGCGGTGCTCGAGGGCTTGGCTCGCATTCTCGAGAATCGCTCCGATTCGGGGTTCCTGGCGCAGCACGGCTCGACCGTCGCTACCAACGCCTTGTTGGAACGAAAGGGGGCGAAGACGGTTCTGGTCACCAACGAGGGTTTTGAGGACGTCCTGGAGATCGGACGACAGAATCGGCCCGCCCTTTATCGCCTATCAGGCTCACGATCCAAGCCTCTGGTGGCCAGGAGCAAACGTCTGGGCGTCAAGGAGCGCACCCTGCCGGATGGCAAGATTGTGACGCCTCTGGAGGAGGAGAGCCTGGACTGGCTCTCCTCCCGGATTCGCAAACTTGCGCCCGAGTCAATTGCCGTGGTTCTGCTCCACAGCTACCGAAACCCCAGCAACGAGCTCCGGATCCAGAAAGCACTTCAGGGGTCCAAACTTCCGCTGTCGCTTTCACACCAGATTCTGCCGGAGTTTCGCGAGTACGAACGCACCTCAGCGACGGTCATCAACGCCTACCTCACTCCTATAATGTCGAGCTACCTCTCGGCTTTGAGCGCCGACCCCCAAGTAAAGAAGGGACGCCTGACGATCATGCAGTCCAATGGAGGAACCATACCAGCTTCTTCATCCCAGCTGGAACCCGTCCGAACGCTTCTTTCGGGTCCGGCCGGGGGGGTGCTCGGGGCTTTCAGGATGACTCGGCTTGCGGGATACGACAAGACGATTACCTTGGATATGGGAGGGACTTCGACCGATGTCTGTCTCTGTGAGGGAGGGATTCCGACCACCAACGAGGCCTCGATCGATCATCTCCCGGTACCGGTTCAGACGATCCCGATTCATTCCATCGGTGCGGGGGGGGGCTCAGTTGCCTGGATCGATGCGGGGGACCTCTTGCGTGTGGGGCCTCGGAGTGCGGGTGCCCACCCGGGGCCGCTCTGCTACGGCAAGGGGCGGGACGTGACTGTCACAGATGCCCACCTGCATCTGGGAAGGATCGACCCGGAGTGGTTTCTCGGCGGCGAGATGAAACTGTTCCCTCGTCGGGTTCTGCGAGGCCTTGAAAGACTGGGTGGCCAGCTCCGATTGGAGGGTCGTCCTCTGACAGCCACCGAAGCTGCCGACGGTATCCTGAAGATCGTCAATACTCAGATGGAGGCTGCGCTCCGCGTTATCTCCCTGCAGAAAGGCTACGACACGCGCGATTTCACGCTGGTGAGCTTTGGCGGTGCCGGTGGGCTCCACGCCTGCGATCTAGCCCGATCCCTGAGAATTCCCCGAGTCCTCGTGCCTGCCAATCCAGGCCTGATCTCGGCCATGGGTATCGTGGGCAGCGATGTGGTCAGAGACACCTCGTTGACGGCTCGGTTCTTGTCGAGTGATCCCAAAGCATCCCAGCGTCTGCAGGAGGCCTTTGCCCCTCTTCTGGATCAGATTCGCGTCCAGTTGAGGAATGAGGGCTTCGAGCCCTCTCAGGTCGCCCTCGAGAAGACGCTGGACGCGCGCTACAACGGTCAGTCCTACGAACTCAATATTCCCTATTCTGGAGACTTCGTTCAGTCCTTCCATCGCGCACACGAAAAGCACTACGGATTCGCGAGCCTTGACCAGCCTGTCGAGATCATCAATATCCGTGTCCGTGGATCGGGCCGACACTCTGAACTCCCCTTTCCCCGATCTTCCCCAACCCCCGGGGACGCTCCCCAGGAAGCGGTCGTGCGCGAGGGGAAGGTGTTCTTCGACAAGCAGCCGTTGAAGACTCGCTTTTATTCGCGAGAGCGGCTACGACCGGGTCACCGGATTGCCGGACCCGCCGTGGTGCTGGAGTACAGCGCGACGACGTCGATCCCTCCTGACTTTCGCGCGGTCGTGGACGAGTGGTTCAATCTCCTAGTTGAGCCTTAGTTCCAGTTTACTTAGGGCTCGCGCAGAAATAACTTGGTAGAATTGGCGCACAGATTTGGGCCAGATTTGGCCGCGAACGATTGGGCGAAACCGCAGGCGTAGCCAGGCCTACGTTGAGGATTTCGCGATTGAGGAGCGGCCGAAGATGGTGTGAATCTGAGATGCCAAAATGCCAAGTTATTTCTGCGCGAGCCCTTAGGAGGAAGGATCCTCACCCCGTCGAAATAGAACCTGATAGAGAAAAACGCCCGCGGCTACCGAAAGATTCAAGGAGGCAACGCGTCCCTTCATAGGCAAAGCGGTCAGGAAATCGCAGTGTTGCCGGACCAGTCGGCTCAACCCGTCTTGTTCCCCGCCCACGATGACGACCAGCGGTAACGAGGTGTCGACCAGACTAGGGTCGGTGGTTCCCGCAGGATCCAGGCCAACGGTCCAGAACCCCTCTTGCTTGAGCTTTTCCAGGGTCTGACTAACGTTTCCGATGCGGGCGATCCTCAAATGAAGAGCCGCTCCCGCGCTGCACTTGACCACGGTGGGAGTGACGGGGCAGGCTCGCCGTGAAGGGATCAGGACTCCTTCGACGCCCACCGCTTCGGCGGTTCGAAGCAAGGCCCCCAGGTTGTGCGGATCCTCGACCCCTGCCACCATCAGGAGCAAGGTCGGATCATGTTGCAGGATTTCCGACAGCTGCACGTATTCTATGGGTGAGACCTCGGCCAGCACTTCCTGATGGTTGGGCGTCGAGGCTTTCTGCCGCAGGACATCCGGAGACTCGAACCGAACCGGCACTCCGCGGTTGTGGGCAAGCTCGATGATCCTCTGGAGGCGAGGGTTGGCCTTTCCTCGTTGGATCAGTACGCGTTCTAGGTTGCGATCCTCGGACTTGAGGGCTTCCGTCACCGGATGGATTCCGTGAATCACCATAAGAAAAGCGCTGTGGGGATCAGGGATTTCAGTATCTCACTAAATCGTGGGGTTTGTTGAAAGAAGATGCCCGCTGAACTCCAGCAACAAGACCAGCCAACCCATAAGGATTGAGATTCCGGCTTCCAGGCCCAGAATTGCGGGCGGAAACGCCCGAGTCTCCCAGAACTGCTATTTTCCCTTTCAGAAAACTTGCTTTTATTCCCTGGTTTGACTAAGATTTCTGCATCCAGTTAGAATGAGGCATCAGAGATGATGGGCAACACAACGCGGACTGCGCGGCGTTCCTTTAGTTATTTCCTGGCTGTTGGAGTCGTGATCGGGCTCCTGGCTTTGCCGGTAGTGGCGTCCCCTGTAGGACAGCTGCGAGGAATCATCCAGGACCAGTCGGGGCAGGCTGTCCCGGATATCCTGGTGACGCTTCTGGGGCAGTCGTCAGATCGGGTATTGCCGATCCTGACGCGCAGCAACAAGCTTGGCCAGATCCTCTTCAAGAACCTCGAGATGGGCACTTATCAGGTGCTGGTCAAGAGTTCGCAGTATGTCTCTCGGAAGGAACAGACCGTCAGAATTCTTCCCGGCAAGACGGCTGCGCTAACCCTGGTACTTCAAAATCTCTTCGATCTGGACGGGTCTGACGGCCGCAATGTCAAGCTGAAGACCGTGTTACGCGCTGCCGACAATCGTCTGATTTTTCGTTATGTGCCCGGCCTGACTAGGCCGTCTCGAGCGAATCGGCGACCGAGCTGGTTTGAGGAAGCCGTTTTCCAGGTCCACACCAATGCCGGACTGGGTGGGGACTACCTGCTTTTCCCAGGCGATTCCGGAGGTGGGACCACGGCGAACTTTGCACTCGCCGAGTCCTTGGGTGGGAACAGGGACTATGTCTTTGCCGGTCAAGTGAATTCGGGCGAGGATTCCCTCTGGCGTCTCAAGAGCTTTCTTAATTACACCCTCAGTGAGAACCATTCGCTACGGCTCTTCTTGGGTCATGGTCGGATCAGTTTTCAACAGCCCAGCCTCGGTCTTTTGGGGAACCCCATTGCATTGGGTAGTGACGTGGGCTTCACCACGGCGGCCGCGACCACCCACATCCTCAGTTCGGGTTTCGAAGAGCGATTTAATTGGGGCCGAGCTGTTTCCTTTGCCTGGGGTCTCGAGCTGAATCAAGTTCGAACTGTTCGCAACCACTCCTTCATAAGTCCGAACGCGGAACTGTCCATTCGGCCCAGCGAGCGTTCTGTGATGCGCCTTACCCTTGCTTCGAAGCGGCCAACCTATGGTAACTCGGTCATGCTTCCAGACGGGCGCCAGATCAGTCTCTCGGATTCTGTGGGTCTTTCTCGCGTCAATGACGAGATCCGATTCGGCACCTCCCGTCACTACCAGGGGAGTCTTGGCTACCATCTCGATGCAGCTACCGAGGTCGAGGTTGCGGCTTTTCGAGATCAGTTCTTCGGCGGCACCGTACCCTTTGTAGCCTTTTTGAGCTACCGGCCGGGAGCCGAGATGATCCGGTTGAACGACGACCAGGTAAGAACCAGGGGCCAACGCTTCACGATTCGTCGCCGGCTGGCGGAAAACCTGCGGACCAGCTTTTCATATACCCGCGGAAGAGCCCTGGGCTTCACGCCTGGAGATATCGCGATCGTCTTTGATCCCTCAGAGCTGGATGGCCTGGTTCAACAGGAAGGGTTCGACGCGCTATCGACCCAAGTCGATCTGTTCGTCCCGTTCTCCAGGACCGCCATCACGGCGCTGGTGAAGATTATTCCCAATGGCAATCCGATTCCGACTCTGGACGCCTTGTCCGATACCTATCAGACCGCCAATCAAGGCATCAACCTGTTCCTTCGACAGATCGTCCCGGTTCCCGTTGCCCTCCTGAATTCCCTGGGGCTCGATTTCTTGGCGGCCGGGTATGAGATCGAGGCCCTGTTGGATATTCGCAACCTGGCGAATATGGACCTGGGTGTGGTGCAGACCCTTTTGGGAGATGTCGAGCTTGCCCAGAATCCACGGACCGTCCGTGGAGGTCTGACCTTCAGGTTCTAGAGTCCTTCCTTCTCAACCCCATTCAGCCTTGGTTCTCGCCTATCCAACTGTTTGGATGCGCTCCAAAGAATTGGACAGGGAGTCTCGTGGGCACCTCGAAAGAGCGTATAGGAGCAACCAGATCTCTATTCTAAACAATGGTTTGAGCCGAATATCGAGGCCTCGGCCGACTAGTGGCATCCGAATTGCTATAATTATATGTTTGGGATCTTTTGTAGGTCCTCGTGTGCCTTGTGACGTTGTGTCCGGTGGCAGCAAGGGTTGGTTTTGAAATGATTCTAGGTTCCCGCCTGAAGACATTCCTGGTGCTGATCTCGGCGGCGGTTGCCTTGTATCTAGGGATCGTGAATCTTCTGGATCGGGCGGACTGGAGACAGTCCTGGGACGGAATGGTTTGGGGGGAAACCGACTCGGGCCTGGTGGCACGCAGGGTTGGGGATCCGTTGGCCGGGGGCCCGGTAGCAGGCTTGACTGTAGGGGACCGACTCTTGGAGATCTCCGGTGTGGAGATCCGAGATCTTGATGACCACACGGAAGCCCTCGAAATGCTGCTGGAGACACTACCCCAAGGAACTCCAGTCGCCTATCTTGTTCGAAAGGCATCGACTGACGTAGAGGTTGAGTACGCCTTCCCTCTTGATGAAAGATGGTTCCTGGGGAGCACAGACCTTTTTCTAACGCTTGTGGCCCTGGTTCATCTGGTCATCGGACTTCTGATCTTCCTTCGGGCGTGGAAGGCTGAAGGGGCGCTACACTTCTACTTGATCTGTCTGGTCTCGTTCGTGCTGTACTTGTATCGATACTCGGGGCGGGCTGACAGCTTTGACTTGTTGATCTATTGGGCGTCTGCGGTCGCGCTGATCCTGCTGCCGCCTTTGTTCCTCCATTTCTGCTGCTTTTTCCCGGAACCTGTTCCCTTCGTTCGGGGAGCAGCCCGACTCAAGGGCATTTTCTACGCACCCTTTCTAATTCTTCTTACGCTGCACAGTGCCTGGTTTTCGGGCTTGCTTCAGCCCCTCGGTTTACCGCGAAATCCTGAGATAGCCCAGTTTCTCGATTCTCTTCACCTGGCCCACTTCGGAGCATTTTTCGGACTGGGTGTCTGGGCTTTGGCCTACAACCGGCGGCGTGCGACTTCTCTGTTGCGGCGGCAGCAGATGAAGTGGGTCTTGCATGGCACGGTGGCCGCTTTGGTCCCCTTTGCCTGCTTTTATGTCGTCCCCTACTTTCTGGGTTTGCCGATTCTCAAGTTGATGGAGGCTTCGATTCTTGGTCTGGCGCTGATACCGCTCTGTTTCGGATACGCCATCATCCGATATCGCTTGATGGATGTGGAGCTGATATTCAGGGAGAGCGCGGCCTACGTTCTTGCGAGCTGGATCTTGCTGGTTCTCTATGTGGGGATGGTACTGCTGATCGGGCGTGCCCTTCAGGGTCTTTCTTCAGACTCCGGGTTCGAACTCTTTTCAGTTTCGGCTCTGGTTGTAGCCTTCCTTTTCGCTCCCATCAAGAATCGGATCCAGGAAAGATTGGATCGCCATTTCTACAAAGAGGAATACGATTATCGCGGATCTTTCGCCGACTTCGGAAAGACCTTGAGCTCAGAGATCAGTTTGCCGCTTCTGGCCGAAAGAATCACCGATCGGATCTTCCAGACCCTGAATGTTTCGCCGGTTGCACTGTTTCTCAGGTCGGGATCTGAGGCCGATCTTTATCGGCTTTACTACTCGCGCGACCTCCCAGACAACGGTGACCTGCCCGGGTATCTGGAGGTGCCCCAGAACGTTTTTGCCGACTTTGATCGGCAATTGAATCCGATTTTTCTCTCGCCGCCCAACGAAAAGGTAGGCGCACTGCGGCTGAAGTTGGCCGAGTGGGGACTCTACTACGTGCAACCACTGCTGCTTCGCGGCCGGGTCATCGGATTGCTGGGATTGGGAAGACGTGGCAAGAGCGGGCTTCTGAGCAGTGAGGATCTGGATCTCGTCGCGACCCTATCGGGATATGCGGCTATCGCTCTCGACAACGCCGGTCTCTACCGGTCCCTGGAAGCAAAGGCGAGCGAACTGCAGCGACTGAAACTCTACAGCGAAAACGTGATCGAAAGCATCATAGCCGGCGTGATCGTGGTTGATGCTGAGGGCAAAATCTCGGTTTGGAATAGTTCGATGGAATCCTTGTACGGACTCGCTTCGGGCGACGCCGTCGGAAAGAATCTAGAGGACGTCTTTCCGGCCGATCTACTCCAAACCATTCGCGAGGTGTTGGAGGGGACCCTCTGGTTGGCCAAGGAGACGGGGCGCCTGCAAAAGACCTATCTCGAGTCGACGGAGGGCGAGACTAGACTGGTCGATATCACTCTTTCCCCCTTCGTGGTCCACGACGATGTCGTCACCGGGACACTTCTGGTCTTCAACGATGTCACCGAGAAGGTCCGGCTCGAGAACCAACTTCTACAGGCCGAGAAACTAACCTCGATTGGATTGCTCGCTGCCGGGGTAGCCCATGAAGTGAACACCCCCTTGGCTGGAATTTCGGGCTATACGCAATTGCTCCTGGGAAGGACTTCGCCGGAAGACCCGCGACACGATGACCTGAAGCAGATCGAGAGGCAGGCGTTTCGCGCCTCAACCATCGTGAACAATCTCGTCAATTTTGCTCGGGTCAGCGATGGCGATCCGACGGATGTCAGCCTGAATTCGGTGATGATGGAGACGTTGGAATTGCTGCAGCATCAAATGCATCAGAACCGAGTGGAAGTTCAGTTGGATCTAGATCCAGCTTTGCCGTCCACTCGTGGAAACGGAGGCAGACTTCAGCAGGTGTTCGTCAACCTGTTGTTGAATGCAAGGGATGCGATGCCCAAAGGCGGTCAGATCGATGTCAAGACCTTCCAAGAGGATTCACAGCTGGTTGTCGAGGTGAAAGACACTGGCCGAGGCATTCCGAGAGCCAACATCAAACAGATCTATGACCCGTTCTTTACAACCAAGGAAGTTGGCAAGGGCACGGGACTTGGTCTCTCGGTATCCTACGGTATCATCCAGGAACATTCAGGACGCATCAACGTCAGGAGCCACGTGGGCGAGGGGACTACCTTTACGCTGCACTTTCCGATCAAGCGAGTTCATTGAAGTTGATGTCCGTAAAACCCTGCATTCTTTTGGTCGACGACGAGGAGATCATGCGTGACGTGATCTCGCGTCTCCTCGAAGAGGCTGAGTACAGGGTCATCACCAGTTCGACCGGAGAAGACGGCCTGGAACGGATTCAAGAGGAACCCGTGGGTGTGGTCCTACTCGATCTAATGCTACCCGGGCTGGATGGACTGGGTACCCTGGAGAGGATGCTGGACCTGGACCCGGACCTCGTCGTGGTCATAATAACCGCCTACGCTTCCATCGAGAACGCCGTCAAGGCCACTAGATTGGGTGCCTTCGACTTCGTCACCAAGCCTTTCAGAAACGAAGAGTTGCTCCTGGTCATAAAGAACGGGCTTAGAAAGCGTAATCTCGAGATCGAGAACCGACAGCTCCGGACCACGCGCCAGGGACGTTCTACCTTCCAGAACCTCGTTGGTAAGAGCGAACCGATGCAGCAGGTCTACAACCTGATTTCCCAGGTTGGACCGGGCCGAAGTACTGTCCTCATTGGCGGAGAAAGCGGGACTGGGAAGGAGTTGGTCGCTAAAGCGATCCACAATCTGAGCCCTCGAGCGGATGCCGCTTTTGTTACCGTCAACAGCGGAACGATACCCTCGGAACTCTTGGAGAGCGAACTCTTTGGCCACGTCAGGGGAGCCTTCACCGGCGCCACTTCGGCCAAGAAGGGCCTGTTCGAGGTCGCTGACGCGGGCACTATCTTTCTGGATGAGATCGCAACCGTCCCACTACAGATTCAATCCAAGCTGCTGCGTGTGATTCAGGAACGCGAGTTTCGCCGGGTCGGAGGTCTTGAAAATATCAAGGTCGATGTCCGGATCGTGGCTGCGAGCAACGTCGATCTAAAGCAGGCAATGGCCGCTGGAGAGTTCCGAGAGGATCTTTACTACCGGTTGAACGTGATCAACATCAATCTGGCCCCTCTGCGAGATCGGAAGGACGACATACCGCTTCTGGTAGATCACTTCGTAACGGGTTTCTGCGAAGAGAACCAACGTGCCCCTCTCTCCTGGGATCAGGATACTCTGAAAGCATTGGTGGACTATGACTGGCCAGGCAATGTCCGTGAGCTGGAGAACGCGATTGAGCATGGAGTTGTCCTATGTCCAGAGGAGGGTCCGATTACGCGGTCACTGCTACCCAAGGAAATCCTCGACTCCACTTCGGTCAATCTTGGACGCATCAGTCTGAGAGAAAACAATGGTTCCCTCAAAGAGCTGGTGACTGAGTTTGAGCGAAACCTGATCACGGTTGCGCTGAACAAGACAGACTGGAATCAAAAGAAGGCAGCAACTCTGTTGCGCATCAACCCCACCACCCTCAACGAAAAGTTGAAGCGGCTGCAAATCAAGAGATCTTGACCTGGGAGCCTGCGCGGCAGAAATTGATCCACTTCAGAAACCTTAGGGTCTGCGCAAAAATAACTTGGCATTTTGGCATCTCATCTTCGCACCATCTTCGGCCGCTCCTCAATCGCGAAATCCTCAACGTAGACCGGGCTACGCCTGCGGTTTCACTCAATCGTTCGCGGCCAAATCTGATGCAAATCTGAGCGCCAATTCTACCAAGTTATTTCTGCGCAGACCCTTAGTACACTGGAACGTAAATACTGCAACCTATTCCAGTGTACTAAGAATCGGCCCGTCCTCCCCCGCATCCAGGCCCACAAAATCGAGCGTTTGGAGTGGGCAACCGGGGGGCGGAGGCTGGTTTGACTTGCCCTTGACGCCGACGCTATCATGATTTTCCTTGGGTAGATGATACTTTGTGTGATTTCTGTACTCTAACAAGAAGATCGAGGCCACCAGGGCCTTTATCAGGTAGAACGATGGCCTTGAAGAATGGGAGGAGACTGTAGTGGTTTTAGCAATCGGGGGAACCCTCTGGACCTACTTCCAAAGAGGGGGCTTGATGATGGTGCCCCTGCTCTTATGCTCGATTCTAGCCTTGATTTACATCATCGAAAGAATGATCACATACTACCGGATCAAGGGAACAACAGCAGACATCTTTTCCTCGGTGCGGGAAGCACTTCTCAAGGGTGACTTTCGTCAGTCACTCGAGGTGTGTGAGTCCTATACTCATCCAGTAGCAAGTACTTTGAAGTCCGGGCTACTTCGCTATGGCAAGTCTCACGAGGAGATTGAAAAGGCGATGGAGAGCGTGGCACTGCATGAGGTGTCCAAGCTCGAGAAGGGTTTGTGGATACTGGCCACCGTCGCCAACGTCGCTCCCCTCCTAGGATTCTTGGGTACGGTTTCGGGAATGATCGCTTCCTTCGACGCGTTGGCTGAGGTCGGGCTCGGGAATCCTCAGGCCGTCGCTGGAGGTATTTCTGAGGCGCTGATCACGACTGCTACTGGACTCGCAATCGCGTTTCCTGTCCAGGCCCTTTACAACTACTTTACGAACAAGGTCTCGGTTCTGGGATTGGACATGGAGACGAGTTCCTCAATGTTGCTGGAAACCTTCAATGAGATCGAGGAAAAGGATCGCGAAGAGGGGCAGCCCAGGGTGGAGGAGGAGCAGAGGACAGCGGTATGAAGCGTCCGAAGTTTGCTCCCCTGGCTCCCAAAATCCCGACTGCACCTATGGCAGACATCGCCTTCCTGCTAATCATCTTCTTCATGCTCACGACCTCCTTCTCTCCGGAGAAGACAGCGGTGAAGCTGCCCGAATCCCAGATCCGCACAGAGCTCAGTAAGGATGCAGCGATCATTGCGATCTCACTCAAGGGGCAACTCAGTTTTACCGATGGGGAACAGCCGGCGTTTCCTTTGGCAACCTACTCCGAAATTGGCCCTTTGGTGGAGGGAATGATCGAGATAGTCCCACAGAAGGAATTTCTGATAAAGGCGGACCGAGGGGTCAGGTACGAGATGGTTGACAGCGTTCTGGAACAGCTGCGCAACAGCGGAGCCCGCCGCATCGGACTTCTCACCGATCGGAAAGTGGTAAGGGAGATCTAACGGCCGTGAAACGAAGACCGAGGGGAACGTCTGAGATTCCGACTTCATCGATGGCAGACATCGCTTTCCTCCTCATCATCTTCTTCATGCTTACGGCGGTGTTTACTTCCACTCGCGGACTGCAGTTTGCGTTTCCCAAAGACGATCCAACCCAGCTCGACATTCAGCCCGAGGAGGCAATCCATATCAAGGTCGTGGGCGAAGAGCAGATCCTGGTTGATAAGGCCGCGATGACCCTTGAGTCTTTGGAGCGTTACGTCGAGATGAAGATGGGGCAGAACCCCAACAAGCCCGTGATCATCCAGACCCTGGCACATGTGCCCTACTACGCCATGATTGACGTCCTGGACGTTTTGAAAAGACTTCAGGTCGCGAACATATCGATTCCCACCGAGGCCGAAGTCGAAAGGTGGAAGGCATTCGGAGTCTTTGAATAAGAGTCTGCCGAGTCGTGTTTCCTGTGAGCTGCGAGCGATGAAGAGGGTTGGTTTCGTTCTTTTATTTCTGCTCTCTTTGGGCCTGGTGCTGGCCGAAGGAGATTTCCAGAAGGGGATTTCCTACTACAAACAGCAACAGTACACCAAGGCGATCGCAGAGTTTGAACAGCTGGTTGAGGCCAATCCAGACTACGAGAACGGGTATCGGATTCTGGGAAAGTGCTACCTGGAGACGAAGAACTACGGACCGGCAGTCACCGCCTTTGAGAAGGCTCTAAAGCTGAAGAACGATACTTTTGTTTCCCATCATGGTCTGGGCATCGCCAATTACAACAAGGGAAGCTATCGAGAAGCGATCGCAGCGTTATTGAAGGCTGAGCGCTTTGCCCGTTCGCCTCGTGATCGTTACCGGGTTTACCACGCTCGCGGTTCAGCCTACTTCAATGCCGGCGATTTCGAGAGGGCGGTCTCCGATCTGGAAAAGGCTGTTTCCATTAAACGTGGCGAGTTTTTAGACGCGGTGCAGCTCGGCATGGCACTCTACCAGCTGAAGAACTATTCAGGTGCAGAGTCATACCTCAAGCAGGCCCTTGCCTTGGATCCCGAGTCCAAGGAGGCCCAGCGGTACCTCGCTCGGATCGAGTTTGAGCGGTCGGCTCAGAATCTGGAAGAGGGGAAGTACAGAAACGCTGCCGACCTTCTCAGACGCTACGTTCGGGACAAACCGGAAGAGGGGCAGGCCTGGTTCAATCTCGGCTTGGCCCATCTCTTCTTGGAAGAGTTGAAGGCTTCGGAGGAGGCCTTCCTGCAGTGCCAGAAACTTTTACCGGACCAGTGGGAAGTCTACGATCGTCTCGGCTACATCTACGAAAAGAAAAAGCTCTTCGATAGGGCCCTGCAAAACTACAAGAAAGCCCACCAACTTAATCCTGGCGGCGAGCTTCAGGCCAGTGTTGAACGGATTGAAGAACGCATTCGCCGGGGAAAGCAAGGCGGCTAGCTGAAACACGCAACAGAGTCGACGTGCCCCTAATCCTGGAAATACGAGCCAGAGAAGTCTTTGACTCGCGCGGGAATCCTACGGTCGAAGCTGAGGTCTTCGTTGAGCAAGGCTGTCGGGGAAGTGCGATCGTCCCCTCAGGAGCTTCTACCGGACAGTATGAGGCGCTGGAGCTTCGTGACGATGATGCTGGCCGTTTCCTGGGTAAAGGTGTCCGAAAGGCGGTCGGCAACATCCGGGCGATCATCGCTCCCCAACTGGTAGGGATGTCGGTCCTGGAGCAGGCTGCCATCGATCGAGTCATGGTCGAACTGGATGGGACCGCTTCGAAAGCGAAGTTGGGAGCCAACGCCATCCTGGCAGTGTCGTTGGCCTGCGCTCGGGCTGCCGCCTCCTCTAAGGGATTATCGCTATTCCACTACCTGGGCGGGCTCGAAGCCTGCCATCTCCCCGTTCCGATGATGAACATTCTCAACGGAGGAGCCCACGCTGACAACAACCTCGATTTTCAGGAGTTCATGATCGTTCCCGTGTCAGGGGGCACGTTTCGAGAAGCCTTCAGGATGGGAGTCGAGACCTTCCATCACTTGAAGAAGGTCCTGGAGGAGAAGGGACTACAGACAGCGGTTGGTGATGAAGGAGGGTTCGCCCCTAGCCTGGGGTCGAACCAGGAGGCGATTGAAATTATCCTGGTCGCGATACAGAGAGCTGGCTACCGACCCGGGGAGGACATCTGGCTTGCCCTCGATGTAGCGGCTAGTGAGTTCTATCATTCCGAAAAGCGATTTTACCGGTTTCAGAAGGCGGGTGGCCCAGTCAGGTCTGCCGATGACATGATCGAGCTCTACCGCGAATGGTTGGACCGATATCCGATCTTCTCAATCGAGGATGGCTTGGCCGAAGACGACTGGGGGGGCTGGAGCACCTTGACGAAGGAACTCGGAGATCGCGTTCAGTTGGTAGGCGACGATCTCTTTGTCACCAACGCAAAGCGCCTCAAACGGGGAATCGATAAGGGAGTAGCTAACTCCATCCTGATCAAGCTCAACCAGATTGGAACACTCACAGAAACGCTTGAGACGATTGATCTGGCCCGAAGAAATGGATATACCAATGTCATCTCTCACCGGTCGGGTGAGTCGGAGGATCCACTCATCGCCGATTTGGCTGTGGCGACCAATGCGGGTCAAATCAAGACCGGATCGGCCAGCCGGTCCGATCGGGTCGGCAAGTATAATCAGCTGTTGCGCATAGAAGAGGAGCTCGGTGGCAAAGCAATCTACTCGCCACCCGAGCGGCTCTCCTGATGCGGTCGGACGCTGTCAGGGTTGCTAGCGATGAGACTTGATTGGTGTTGCATTCACTTCGGCGTTCGCATGTTCGGTGTTCTGCGGTTTGTGATTTAGCCTTCTTCCTTGCTCTGGAGAAGGCAACCGGTGGGAACGCTGAACCGCAGAATATCGAACATGCGAATTTCGAAGGCCGGAAAAAAGACGAAGGAGAGATCCTTCGGCGTAGGTGATGGACCTCCTGATCGACGTCACCCGTAATATCAAGCCTTGAAAACCAATGATCAAACCTCCCGTGATTGTACTCGTAGTCCTGGACGGCTGGGGACTACGCGAATCCAAGGAAGGCAATGCGATTGCCCAAGCCAAACTCCCCACCTTCGAGAAGCTGTACTCGCGGTACCCCTGGGTTTCTCTTACTGCGAGCGGGTCCCGTGTTGGTCTGCCCGAAGGGCAGATGGGGAACAGCGAGGTTGGTCATCTCAATATGGGGGCGGGCCGGGTCGTTTATCAGGGCCTCAGCCGAATCAATCGCGCAATCGAAACCGGAGAGCTGTTTCGAAACAAGACGATCCTGTCCGCCTTCGAAGCTGCGCGAGAGCAACCTTTACACCTGATTGGTCTTGTTTCTGACGGAGGTGTCCATAGCCATATCCGGCATCTGTTGGCGCTGCTCCGTCTGGCCCGAGAGAGGGGAGTTCGTCAGGCCTACATCCACGCCATCACCGATGGTCGGGACACGGCGCCCAACGGGGCTCTCGGCTATCTGGAACAGCTGCAGGCGGAGGTTGAGAAGATCGGCATAGGTCAGATTGCCTCGGTCGGAGGGCGTTACTACGCCATGGATCGGGACAATAGATGGGATCGCATCGAGATGGCATATCGAGCCATTGTCGAAGGACGATCGGATCGACTCTACCGCGACTCGCTGGAGGGTATTACCGAGTCGTACCAGAACGGTGTCAGCGATGAGTTCTTGATTCCCTTTACGGTCGTGGATGGCGCGGGCAACCCGATGGGCAGGTTGCAGGAGGATCATGCGGTCGTCTTCTTCAATTTTCGATCGGATCGAGCACGGCAGCTTACCCGTGCCCTGACGCAGGTGGACTTTCCCCACTTTGTTTTGAATCAGGGTCCAGTCAAGTGCTTTCTCACGATGACTGAGTACGACCGCACCTTCGTAACCCCAATCGCATTTCCACCCATTCGCCTGGAACACACCCTCGTCAAGGTCTTCAGCCAGCGTGAGATTCCCAACCTGCGATTGGCCGAAACCGAGAAGTACGCACACGTGACCTACTTTTTCAATGGGGGAGAAGAGCAGATTTTTCCTGGAGAGGAGCGAGTCTTGATCCCGTCTCCAAAGGTAGCTACCTACGATTTGAAGCCCGACATGAGCGCGGGAAAGATCACGGACAGGCTCCTGGCCGAGCTGGATCGGGGCTTCTTTGAAGCCATCGTCGTGAACTTCGCAAATGCAGACATGGTAGGACATACCGGGAACTTATCCGCTACCATCGAGGCGGTAGAAGTCGTGGATGCGTGCGTCTCTCGGATCCACCAACAGCTGAAGAAGATTGGAGGAGTGATGATGGTGACGGCCGATCACGGCAACGCGGAGCTGATGATCAACCCCCGCACAGAACAGCCCCACACGGCCCACACCAGTCAGCCGGTACCCTTCATCCTTGTTGACGATCACTACAGCGGCAAGCTCCGTCCGGGAGGTGCCCTGGAAGATATCGGCGCCACCCTGCTCGAGTATCTTCAGTTGGAGAAACCAACTGAGATGACGGGAAGGTCACTCTTCGTCTAGGAGCCTGTCCGAGTATGCGGGTTGCGAGAATGGGGCTTGCGAGGCGAGATCAAGGCAGGAGGAGGAAGTCGATGCTTGGTCATCTTCGACGACGACGAACGCAGAAATTGTCCGCAACCCCCATTCTCCCTTCGGGTTACAGGCGGCGTCAGCCCATCTACTTTGTTCGGGCTCCTGGAAGATGGCCAAGCATCGCCTGCGTCGCCCTGCCGCGCATCTGGACTAACGGCGCCTGTAACGCAACCCGGACCATTACTCGGAGAGGCTCCTAGCCCGGCTTTTATCCCTGTCAAGTGTCCTTGGAGGACTTTGAATTACGGTCAACCCCAACGGGATTGACCTCGGAGGGGCGCCCAGCAGATGCCAGATTGTATTCAGGTTTGGATCGATCTCTTCTGCCATGGCTGGATTGCAGCTAACCGATCTGATTGAGCGATTGTGAACCGAAACATGGGATCAGGAATCAGTGTCGTGATCCCGTCCTGGAATGGGCTGGAGCTCTTGTTGGAGACGCTTCCGTCGGTTCAGTCAGCTGTCAGTTTCTACCAGGAGAAAACGAGTAGCAGCACCGAAATCCTGATCGTTGATGATGGGGGTACGGACGAAACCGGGGAAGTGATCCCAGAAAAGTTCCCCGAGGTTCGTCTATTGCAGAAGGGTCGCAACGAGGGGTTCGCCGAGGCCTGCAACTTCGGGTTTCGACACTGTCGCTACCCCTTGATCTCCCTCCTAAACAACGATGTCCGAGTCGAGGAGAGCTACTTCTTCTACCTATCGCTTCACTTTCAGGATTCCAAGGTCTTCGCCGTCACTGCCAAGGTGTTCGCTTGGGACCAGCCTCTCTTTACGGCCGGTGGCCGCTTCGGCCGCTTTCGAAGAGGCTTCTGGAGCATGTACTTCAACTATGACGTTTCCAACCCCACCGCGGGAAGCTGGATCGAAGACAGGCAGCTCCTTTCAGCCTGCGCCATTGGCGGGTTTTCTGCCTACAGTCGGAAGAAACTGGAGGACCTCGAAGGGTTCAATCCACTTTTATCGCCTTTCCATTGGGAGGACGTGGATCTCTCCTACCGGGGCTGGAAGAGGGGGTGGATGATTCACTACGAACCGCGGAGCGTTGCCCATCACCGAATCAGCGCAACCATAGACAAACACTTCGAGAAGAAGGAGGTGCAGGCGGCCGCATTACGGAATCGCCTGCTTTTCCACTGGATCAACCTTCATTCACCACGGTATTGGGTCCAGCATCTCTTGATGCTGCTCGTTCTTCTCTTGACCCGCGCGTTCTTTCTCGACTACCGCTTTTATGGCTCCTTTCTGAGCTCGCTCAAAGAGTGGAGAAGGGTCCGGTACCAGAGAAAGGAGGAGCGAAGCAGGTCCAAAAGGTCCGACATCGATGTCTCTCGTTTGCTTGATTCCTTCTACCGTTCCGCACCTATTCAGATCTACTACGGCGAAAAGGAAGTAGTCGAGAAGCACCCAGATTTCGAGAGCTGAAGAATCACTCGGTTATGGACCGCCTGCAAAACTTCTCCATATTTCTCGAAAGGAGCAACTCCGTCTTCACGGAGTCTGGTTCAAGGGATTACAATTACAGAGGCTTGTGACGCCTCGCTATGACCGGGCATGAGAAATCTGGGCAAGAGAGTTGAAGAAGGTATCTGCTGTCCTCATCAGCTTTAACGAAGAAGAGAAGATCGAAGCCGCCTTGAGGAGCCTCCAGGGAGTGAGCGACGAAATCATAGTTGTCGATTCCTTCAGCACGGATGCTACTGAGAAGATCTGTCGCCAGTATGTAGATCAGTTTCTTCAGAGGCCCTGGGAGGGTTATCGCAGCCAGAAGCAATTCACCACTCAACAGGCCAATCACGAGTGGGTGCTCAGTCTTGATGCGGACGAGGTCTTGAGCCCAGAACTGCAGGCGGAGATCAGCCGATGGAAAGAAGAAATCGAGGATGATGTGAACGGCTATTGGCTCCCGCGCAAGACCTACTTCCTGGGTCGTTGGATCGAGCACACCACCTGGTATCCCGACTGGCAGCTGCGGTTGTTCCGACGCTCCACAGGTGAATGGGAAGGGGGGCGTGTCCACGAGTCCTTCAGGGTCACGGGGCGCACCGCCAGGCTTAAGGGTGAGCTTTATCATTTCACCTACACCTCTCTGAAGGAGTACCTGGTCCAGCTAGAACGCTTCTCTTCCCTATCCGCGGCCGATTACTACGAGCGAGGCCTCAGGGCACGTCCTTCTCACCTGGTGTTTCATCCCCCACTGGTCTTTTTTAAGAACTACTTCCTACGATTGGGTTTTCTTGATGGTGTCCCGGGGCTGGCTGCATCCGGGCTCTCCGCTACTTCCACTTTCTTCAAATATTTGAAGCTGTGGGAGTTGCAGCTGGAGAGAAGGGCCGACGACACCCCAGCCTGAAATGAGTCGGCTTAAGATCCTCTATGTGGATACGGAAGAGTTCTGGCGTGGCGGTCAGGAGCAACTCGTCACCCTGATGACGGGCATGAAGCAGCGTGGCCATGAAGTGCACTTGGCCGCCCCAGATGGGTCTCCCCTCGCGCGGGAGGCACTCCGGCGCTCGATCCCAGTCCACCCCTTTCAGCAGCGAGTTGAATTCAGTCCGCTAGCGCCCCTCAGATTGCTAAAGATGGTTAGACTTGGCGCTCCTGACATCGTCCACTTCAACACCCCACGTCCTATCCTCGCCGGAGGACTTGCATCTTCTTGGGGCAGGGCGCCCTTGCGAGTGTGCTCTCGAAGAGTCAATTTCCCTCTCCGGTCGAAACTCAGTTATCTGAAGTACAACATGTTTCTGGAGAGAATTGTTACGGTTTCCACCAGTATTCAGCAGACTCTGATCCAGCATGGTATGGATTCCGACCGGATCAAAGTCATCTACGAGGGAGTCGATGTGTCGTGGATCGATCAGATCAAGGCGAGCTCGCTATTCTCAGATAGGGCCGGGCTGATTGTGGGAACGGTCGCACACCTCAGTCCAGAAAAGGGTCATGCTACGGTATTGGAAGCGGCCGCGCTCCTTCGGCCTGAGTTTCCGGAGGTCACTTATGTGTTTGTGGGGGACGGCCCGCTGAAAGCAGAGTTGATCGACAGGGCGGCCGGGTTGGGGATTCGAGACCTGGTGGTTTTTGCGGGATTCCGGAGTGAGAGCGAGGCCCTCATGAAGGAGTTCGACATTTTCTGCCTTGCCTCTGATTCAGAAGGCCTCAGTTCTGCTATCCTGGCTGCTATGGCGACCCCGCTACCGGTAGTGGCCACAAATGTGGGGGGAATCCCCGAGTTGGTGGTGGACGGGAAGACTGGCTTCCTCTCACCAGCCGGTGATCCTGGGTCCCTGGCGTCGCGGCTTCGCCCGCTTCTGCTGTCAGAGAAGTTAAGATCAGAGATGGGGCAGGCTGGGCGCCAACGGGTGGAACGGGACTTTACGCTCGAGCAGAAGCTGGATGAGACCGAGCGGCTCTATCTCGGATTGCATGGCTCCTCTCCCGTCGTGTAGTATCCTTGGGGATTACAGATGAAGGGTGTTATTCTCGCCGGTGGATTAGGTACCCGGTTGCTGCCGCTCACGAAGGTCACCAACAAGCACCTCTTGCCGGTCTATCACAAGCCGATGATCTACTATCCACTGGAGACCCTGGTGGATGCTGGGATCCAGGACATCATGTTGGTAACCGGGGGGAACAATGCTGGAGACTTTCTCCGGCTCCTCGGCAACGGGCACGAATTCGGCCTGCGCCAGCTTCACTTTGCCTACCAGGAAGGGGAGGGCGGAATCGCCGAGGCACTCTCGTTAGCCAGGCATTTCTCAGAAAGCGATAGTCTGATAGTGATTCTGGGTGACAATATAGTGGAGAAGTCCGTTCGTCCCTTCGTGGAGCGATTTCAGGAGTGTGGAAAGGGAGCCAAGATTCTGCTGAAGGAGGTGCCTGACCCCGAACGTTTTGGAGTCCCTGAGTTGTCAGGTGGTCAGGTCATACGGATCGACGAGAAGCCCCCAAAGCCTGCCTCGAAATATGCGGTGACAGGCATCTACATGTACGATCAGCGGGTGTTCGACATCATCGATACTCTCTCCCCTTCGGCGCGGGGTGAGTTGGAGATCACGGATGTCAACAATCAATACATTGATTGGCACGACATGACATACGATATTCTCGATGGGTGGTGGACGGACGCCGGGACAATTGCTTCCCTGCTCTCGGCCAGTAAGCTGGTTGCCGAACGAGTGCAGAAGACAACCGCGAGCGAAGTGGGCGTCCTGTGATTTGATCGTCCTCCAATTGTGGTGCTGATTCTGTTTACCCTTATTCCTCGCCTGCGACGCGCACTCCTTGTTGGAAGTTCGGCCGGAGCCAGCCGGGCTAGCCTGGACCTTGGCATCCTGGATGTTCCTTCCCGAGTCTGCGCAGGATTGGACGAAATGCAATGAAGCTGTTTGTTACGGGTGGAGCAGGTTTCATCGGGTCCAACTTCATTCACCATGTGCTGGAGCAGCCGGATTACGAGGTCATCAATTTCGATGCCCTCACCTATGCCGGTAATCTGAAAAGCCTCTCCGACCTGGGCGAAAATAGCCGATACCGCTTTGTCAAGGGAGATATAACGTCTGCCGACCAGGTTGAGAGTGCCATTGAGCCTGATACGGATGCGGTGGTGAACTTTGCCGCCGAGACGCATGTCGACAGAAGCATTCTGGACTCGTCTGCGTTTGTCCAAACTAATATTCAAGGCACTCAGGTCCTTCTGGAGATGCTCCGAAAGAAGAAAGCCCGACGCCTTCTTCAGATTTCCACGGATGAAGTCTACGGATCCTTGGGGGCGGTTGGAGAGTTCGAGGTTGAAAGTCCCCTCAGGCCCAACAGTCCCTATGCTGCCAGCAAGGCCGCCGCCGACCTGCTGGTTCGAGCCTACCACCAGACCTATCGGCTGGATGTTGTCACAACGCGATGCTCGAACAACTATGGGCCCTTCCAGTTCCCCGAAAAGTTTGTTCCTCTCATGGTTCTGAACGGATTCGAGGAGAAGCCACTGCCGATTTACGGCGACGGACAATATACTCGAGACTGGATTCATGTTCGGGACCACTGCAGAGCATTGGAGCAGGTGCTGAATCGTGGTCGATCGGGATCCGTCTACAATATTGGAGGCGATGACGAGCTGACGAATCTAGAGTTAGTTCGATTGATCCTCGGGATCCTCGGGAAATCTTCCGACTTGATCCAGTTCGTCAAAGATCGTCCTGGGCATGACAGGCGTTACGCCATTGACAGTCGTGGCACCCGAGAGGAGCTTGGATGGGCGCCTGAGGTCCGCTTCCAAGAGGGCATACGAGAGACCGTTTTGTGGTACCAGGAAAACAAAGAATGGGTCGAGCAGGTTCGCAGCGGAGACTATCTCGACTACTATCAGAAGATGTACGAGGATCGCGAGAAAACGTTTTCCGACCTGTGATGTTTCCGGCAAGTTGCCCCTTCCCGGCGGGTGATCCATTTTATTCTCGTCTCCTGCTTCGCCGTTGATCCGGTATCCTTTTCATAGCCAGTATAGCCGTGCCTGTGAAACGGCAAGCCAGCGAGTTCAGTATTGACAGGGCTTTCGAGTGGAGTTGGTAGTTGACTGACGAAGTGGTTGTCCGAAACAAGAAGGCATTCTTCAACTATGAGATCCTTGACAGGTATGAGGCCGGACTCGCTTTGCAGGGAACTGAGGTCAAGGCCATTCGAGACCACAAGGTCAACCTGAAGGAAAGCTACGCCCGGGTGAAGAATGGGGAGGTGTGGCTCGAGGGTTGTCACATCGGACCTTACCGGCATGGCAACCTGTCCAATCACGAGCCCCTTCGTCCCCGGAAACTGCTTCTCCATCGGCGGGAGATCAACAAGTTGATTGGAGTTACTGTGAGGAGAGGCTTTACACTCGTTCCGATTGCTCTGTATTTCAAGAACGGCAAGGTCAAGGTAGAAATCGGAGTTGCAAGAGGAAAGCGACTCTACGACAAGCGCGAGACGGCGAAGAGGAAGACCGTGGATCGCGACATTCAGATGGAGTTGAAACGGAGATAAACGATGGAAGTCCGATTGACGCACACGAGTTGGAACGAGATCGAATGTGATCTGTTGGTGATTCCACTCTTCGAAGATGAGGGTCTAGACGAGGAGTTTGTTGCCAGTCTTGATCAAGGGCTAGGCGGCTTGTTGAGCGAGCTGAGGGAAACCGAGGAATGGCAGGGGAAAAGGCATCAGTGCACAATGGTCCATCGGCCTCAGGGTGTAAGCGCCGGCCGCCTAGCGCTGCTTGGCGCCGGGGAGAAAGCCAGTTGGGATGCCGCGGCCGTTCGGAGAACCGTGAACCGAGCAGTCGGGCAGGTCAGGGGCTACAAGCTTCGACAGGTCGCGATCGTTGTCCGAAGTGGGAAGGATGGTCCGGCTGCTGCGCAGGCGACCGCTGAGGGGGTTGTTCTGGCAGCCTACTCTGCTGACGAGTACAAGACGGTAGGCAAGTCCAAGACGCTGATTGAGGAAGTCCTCTTGTCCCACCGCCAAGAGGGCGACCCGCAGCACCTCGAAGATGCGGTTCGTCGTGGTCAGATCCTGGGAGAGGCCACCAACCTGGCACGCTCCCTCGTCAACCAGCCTGGAAATCAGATCAATCCCAGTCGATTGGCGGAGAGATCTCGGGTGGTGGCGGAGAGGGTTGGTCTCGAGCTCGAAGTCCTTGGTGAGCCAGAGATGCAAGAAAAAGGGATGGAGACCCTGCTGGCTGTTGCTCAAGGAAGTGACGAGCCTGCAAGGTTCATCATCCTGAAGCATCTGAAGGACCCGCAGAGCGATGCCCGACCCATCGTGTTCGTGGGCAAGGGGGTGACCTTCGACAGTGGCGGTTTGTCATTAAAATCTGCAGGGTCAATGAAGGATATGAAGGCAGACAAGGCTGGCGCTTGTGCGGTCCTGGCAGCGATGCAAGCTATCGCTCGGCTACAGATTGAAAGAAACGTCATCGGCTTGATCCCAGCAGTCGAGAATATGGTCAGTGGGCGAGCCCAACGCCCCGGCGATGTCATTCGATCGATGGGAGGGAAGACGGTGGAAATCGTGAACACGGATGCGGAAGGGCGTCTTATTCTGGCCGACGCCCTGTGCTTTGCCGCTGAGTTCACTCCAGAATACATTGTTGACATCGCCACCTTGACCGGAGCCTGCATCATTGCGCTGGGAAACATTCGAGCAGGCCTCTTTTCCAATAACGATGAGCTCTGTGAAAAGCTCCAGAGGGCGGGCGATCGTGCAGGGGAGAAGTTCTGGAGACTCCCCCTGGACGATGAATACCGGAAGGATCTCGATAGTGGGATTGCCGATATCAAGAACTCGGGCAGCCGCTCGGCAGGTGCCGTGACCGCCGCTAAGTTCTTGCAAGAATTTGTAGGTGAGCTTTCCTGGTGCCATATAGACATGGCTGGAGTTGATCTCTACGAGGACTCAGCCGAGGAAACTGGAGCCACCGGCTTCGGGGCCCGCACGCTGGTCGAACTAGCCTCGAGCTAAGTAGACTGGAACATAAATACTGATACGTATGCAAGATGGGGCTTGCGAGGCGAGATCAAGGCAGGAGGAGGAAGACGATGCTTGGCCATCTTCGACGACGACGAACGCAGAGATCGTCGGCAACCCCCATCTGCCCTACGGGTGGCGACGGGACGGGCCGATTTCGTTGTCGCTCCTCCTCCACTATGGCAAGGCATGGCGTTCATCGTCGCTTCACGCCCTCGACGCCGTCGCGCTCGCCACAAACATCATCGTATTTAATCGTATTTATGAAACGGAACTAAACGGAACACTAAGCTGGCTATGTCCCCTTCTCTGCGATCCTCCATCCAGTTTGCTTCCCTGAATCGAAAGAAACAGGCACTGGACGAGCGGGAACAAGACTCCGTTGCCCTGACCCGTGAGCGACTGCTTCCACCCCTGCTGGAGTTTGAGATGGCCAAGGCCCAACGCTTGAGCCGTTATCCACAGACTCGGGAGATCGACCCTCCAAGGTTAACCAACGTGATCCAGGAATTCCTCATTCTGCAGTCGAAGCCTACGGCGACTCAGATTGAGGATCTGTTCCGGCTTCAGCGCCTCACCGGTTCCTCAGAAGCTTCAGTGCTTCGCTCGGCTTCGGTCGCTCCGATCTGCCCCAACCATACGCCTGTAATTCCCCGGATGATTGGCCCGGCACTTGATCGATTCTTCGATTGGGTTCGTAGCCCGAGTTTTTCCGAGCTCCATCCGGTTGAGCAGATGACGCTTTCTCAGATCCGCCTCTTTGAAATCTACCCCTTCGAAGAGCCCTGTAACCTTGCGGTCTCCCTGTTTTCCTGTCTCTTTCTAAACGCGAGAGGGTACCTTCTGCCTCTTTACGAACTCCATGAGCTGAGGCCTTTCTACGTCGCTCTGGAAGCGGCTTTTGCTTTCTCTACCAGCGAGTTGGTAGGTCTGAATCTCGGGGCTGTCGAGAGGGCCTACGACGTAGCGTTGGGTGACTAGTACAGCGTACTAGCCCCCACTTCTTATCGCCCGTCTACTTGTGGTGCGGCGATTATCCGGTTGGACTGCGTCATGCTCAGTCGTCCTCGTCACAGACGTCGCCTTTGCGTTCCGGATGATCGAAGTATCGAGGGGACGCTCGTTGCCGGGTGCAGCTCTGTGATCGCTAGCGCTGTTGCTAGAAGCGCCGTTCCGCTGGCATGGGATGCCTGGAGTCAGGGGCCTTCAAGCAAGCGGTCTTAGAAGCTCCTCGTCCTCGTCCTCGTTCTCCTTGTGCATGTATTTGATGAAGTGTTTTGGAATCAGGAGGTTGGGCTCTGCAACTCGGTTTACTTTGACACAGTGCTTATCGTACCACTCGATGATGCCGTGAATCTCCTCGCCATCGAGGAGTTTAACCACCATCGGTGTCTTATTGGTCATCTGCTTCAAGTAGTAATATTGCTCTGCGTTGGTTTGGTCGGGAGGGACCCTCTTTTTTTGAGCATTCACGTATTTCGATGACCCCTGATCACGCAGTTCCGACAGGGACGGACGAATTAGCTTTCGATTAACCATATCTACCTCACACTCAGAACAAGTCCCCTTCAGTCAGGTTGATGAGATCGACGAAAACCTGGTAGTTCTAAAACCCTGCCTACCTTCGATCTGTTACAGCTCACCCACCCCGTGCTGGGTTCGACTGGCCTTCTCGACCTGCGATATCCAGTGCCGCTCTGGCCTCGACCACGAGCCTCACCAAAGCGCCGACGAAGCCATCTTGTGATGACCAAGCCTAAGAAACCCAGACTAGGGGAGATGAACGCTAAGCCTCAGTGTTTCCCTAACGTTACCATTTTGGGTGCGCTTTGACAAGGGCCAAGGGACTGAAATAGACTGACTTTCAGGTGATGCGTTACAAACTGGGTCTAGGTTGTCTCCTTGCATTGCTTTTTACGCCCTTTGAAGTTCTGCTACAAGCCCATTCGCCAGCGCAGTCGACTGGAAAGTCCAAGCCGCAACAGAGGAAGCGGAAGCCGGTTCTGATTCGAGCCGATCGAGAAGAGCTGGCCCTGAAAGAGGAGCTACCGGTTGAGCCTGATCCAGCCCAGGCACGGAAGAGTGTCACCATCGGGGACTTCTACTTCAAGCGAGAAAACTACAAGGCAGCACAAATACGCTATGAGGAAGCTATCCGATACCATGCCCGATGGCCCAAGGCCTACAGAAAGCTAGTCAAAGTTCTGGAGAAGCAACTCAGCTTTCTCGAGGCAGCTATCGTTTGCGAGGACTTTGTCGAGGCAAATCCGGAATCAAGCGACGTTTCCCAATTCCAGGATCTGGCCAAGGAGCTCCGCGATAAGGCCAAGCCCTCATCCTAGTACCCTGTCAACCTAGAAATTGTAGGTTCTGGACGGCCCTGGCGGCCGATCTCTGCGTTGCGCGTCCTCGACGTAGCCCTGCTATGCGTGTGGCCGCGCGCCTTGACCTCGACCACCATTGCTCGTCCATAACCCACAATCTCTAGATTGACAGAGTACTAGTGCCGTATCTTGAAATGGGGTACCTGGTCTTGGATCAGAATTCGGTTGGGTCGATTAGTTCTCAGGTGCGGGGACTGTTCACTCTTTACTGGTTCTAATTGGCTCGCTTGCCACAGCCGCCACTTTCACAGGGAGTGCGTTTCCGGCCTTCGACCTCGTAGTTGAGGCAGCACTTCAAACGACCACACATCCCCGAAAGTCGGTTGAGGCTCATTCCGAGATCTTGCAGCTTCACGGTTCGCACGCTGACGGACTTGAGCTCCTTCAAGAACAGGGCCGAGCAATTCTGGCCCAGTCCACAGCAGCCTAGGCCCCCAATCAGCTTGGCCTCATCTCGAGCCCCGATCTGCCGCATCTCGATGCGAGTCCGAAGCCTTCTTGCAAGGTCCTTGACTAGCTCTCTGAAATCGACACGTTGGTTTGCGGTGAAATACAGGATGACTCGACTCTTGTCGAAAACGCACTCGACTCCCGACAACTTCATTGGCAGCTTATGAGTTTTGATCCGCTTCCGACAGAGGCTAAAGGCGGACTCTTCTCGCTCGCTCTTCTTCTCGAACAGATACAGGTCCCGTTCGGTTGCTTTGCGAAGGGCCTTCCGCATCTTCGAATCGGCTCCAGTCTGCTCCTTCTCCCGCGCGGAGACAACCACGCCGACTTCAATGCCCCGGTCGGTTGAGACGACGCAGCGGTCGCCAACCCGTAGAGCCAGTTGGTGCGCCAGGAATCTCCTGGTTGCTTTTCTAGTGCCGAACTTGACCGTCAGTTGCTGCTGCGTACTCATGCTCCCTTCTGATTCGCTTTTTTGAGCCAGAGGGTCTCGAAGCAGATCAGAGGACTCACGTTCTTCTCAACGTCTGATCTAGCCTCGCCCACATGGTAGAGGAAATCTCGTATCCAGTCCAGCTGGAGTCGACCTGAGAGCGGCCGGAGTTGCTGCAGCCTGTCATGGTTGATAATTCGTTCCTCGGTCTCCACGCCAATGAAATAGAGATCCTCAGCCAACAGTCGTAGCAGATCGAGATAGTGGATGACCCGGTCCCGCTGTCTGAGTTCGCTTCGCATGGGTTCCGTCTCACAGACTTGGTAAAGGGCCGCGAAGGATCGACGTTCCTCCCAGTTGCAGAGGAGGTCGAGCATGCGGTCTCGGTCCGCCTGGATCCTGGACAAGTCGAGGCCCAAGGCTGTCCCGATGCTGCCATTGG
The DNA here is from genome assembly GCA_965218775.1 of Acidobacteriota bacterium. GTDB lineage: Bacteria > Acidobacteriota > UBA6911 > RPQK01 > JAJDTT01 > CAUZIZ01. Next base: position 769,981 of record CBDCLS010000006.1, read on the forward strand.
CAAACGCAGACCGGTGCTCTGCGTCCTCCGGTCCACAGTGAGTTTCCAGGTAGACCTTTATCTCTCCCCGACTGAGACGTCTGAAACGAAACCTCTGGCAACGGGAGCGAATTGTTGGCAGCAGGAGTTCGGGAAAGCCAGTCGTCAGAATGATATGGGACGTCGCCGGCGGCTCCTCCAGAGTCTTGAGGATCGAGTTGGCGGCTTCCTGGGTCATTCTTTCTGCCCGGTCGATGATGAAGACCCGGATATTTCCTTGAAAGGGGTGGAATTGCGCTTCCCGGCTCAAACGTCGCATTGCGTCGATCCCGATGGTGGCTCCGCTGGATTCGAAAAGGACTACGTCGGGATGGTTTCCAGAAGCAATCTTGATACAGGACTCACAGTCACCGCAGAAATCTCCGGAACCCGCCTCTCGGCAATTTGCCAGGGCAGCCAGACTTAGGGCCAAAGTGGTTTTCCCAACACCCTCGGCACCCACGAAAAGGGACGCTGGGGGCAACGGAACCTTCCGCAGTAGGTTCACCAGGACTTCATTCCCAACAAAGTCCTGGAGCCGGACCGAGCTGCGCTGCTCCGGGGCAGGGAGGTCCGCTTTGGACCGTTTCGATCTTTCCGAGTCAGCAGTCACCGATGATCCCTCTTTGTCTCATCACCTTGAGGACTCTCCCAAAGACTTGCTGCGGTGTCCCGGAAGCGTCGATCAGGGCGATCCGTTGCGTCTCGCGCTCAGCCAGCAGCCGGTAGCCTTCCTGGACCTTCCGGTGAAAATCCACTTCCTCTGCTTCGAAGCGGCCGTAGTCTTGGTTTCCCTCTTTGGTATTTCTGTCCCGGGCGCGGCCCAATCCAAGCGCTACTTCGACGACGAGGACGAGCGTCAAGTCCGGCATCCTGATGTCCAGTAACCTGGCCAACTCGTCAATCCTGGAGTAGCCGATTCCTCGGGCATGGCCCTGGTAGGCCAGGGTGGCGTCGTGGTAACGATCACACAGGACGTGAAGACCTTGATTCAGCGATGGTTCGATGACCTGTTTGATATGTTGATATCGGTCTGCCAGATAGAGGAGAAGCTCCGACAGCGGCTCCCTTGCCGGACCGTCTGTCCTCAATAGGATCTGCCTGAGGTCAGATCCGAACTGGGTCCCACCCGGTTCCCTGGTCGATATGAAAGGGAGGTTTCGAGTCCTGAATTCTTGTCCGAGTAACCTTAGCTGGACGCCCTTGCCCGAGCCCTCAATGCCCTCGAGGGTAATGAATCTGGGTGTTTCTGTTGTAGTCGGCATTCTTCAGACTGGAGTGCTTACGATCATCCGACCCTGAGACACGCCTCCGCGCCAGTGTACTAAGGATCAAGGTCGGAGGATCCTCTGATCCCTTTGATATACTAGCATGGGCTTTTGGGTATACTGGCCTCGTGGTAGATATTGCCTCCAACCTGGAGTGCCTACGTCAGCGCATCGATTCAATTGCTCGCTCCTGTGGACGGCGTCCCGAATTGATCGATCTGCTGGCAGTCTCGAAGACCTTTCCTGCCGATGTTGTCGAGCAGGCATATCAAGTCGGACAGACTTCCTTTGGGGAGAACAAGGTGCAGGAGGCGAGGTTGAAGATCCCAGCGGTCGGGACAAAGGCGATTCAGTGGCACCTGATTGGGAATCTTCAGCTCAACAAGGTGCGGAGAGCCGTGGAGCTCTTCGATGTCATTCAGACGCTGGATCGGGAACAGGTCGTGCTGAAGGTTGCCCGTTGTGCCCAAGAACTGAGGAAGAAGGTCGCCGTCTATATTCAGGTCAATGTCGGATCGGAAGATCAAAAGCACGGGGTCGAGCCCGGCGCCGTCAAGCAGTTGGTCACATTGGCTGATCGTCAACCCAGTCTTGACTTGTTGGGACTCATGGCAATCCCGCCCCACCAGAAGGATCCGGAAGGTTCTCGTCCCTACTTCCAGAAGCTGGCCGCCTTGATGGCCGACGTCAATGGAGACCGGCCCGAACCGCTGACTCGACTCTCGATGGGAATGAGCCATGACTATTCCGTGGCGATCGAGGAAGGAACAACGCTTCTGCGGATCGGTTCGGCAATCTTCGGACCACGTGCGCCGCTGGCATGACGCTGAAGATCCATGAAAAGCGGGGACTTGTGTGTTTCAGGGTCCGTGTTCAGCCGAGCGCGCGGAGGAACGAGATCATGGGTCTCTGGAATGGGTCGTTGAGAATCAAGGTCGCGGCTCCGGCCCAGGATCTGCGGGCGAACCGCGAACTCCTGGAGTTTCTCGCCGATACGTTGCACTTGCCTATACATCGGCTGGCTGTTGTCCGAGGTGACCGATCTAGGGAGAAGACGATCGGAGTGAGAGGTCTGAGCCGGCTCGAATTGAGCCGGTCTTTGGGGGCTCATTTTTAGATCGCACGCTGACTTTGCACTCGCACGAAATGGGATGGCTCCTGGGCCAGATTTTTATCAGAGGGGCCTGCTAATATTCGTGCCCTCAATCGAAAATTCTGAACGGGAGATAGCATGAAGAAAGTGGCAAAGAAAGAGGGCGTAAAGTCGGGTTTGAGCTTGAAGAGATTTTTTACGAAGTCTGGAGCACACCCTTTCGACCAGGTGGAGTGGGAGAATCGAAGTGCGAAGATCACCGATTGGAAGACCGGAAAGGTAAGCTTCAGTCAAGAGGGCCTCGAGTTTCCGAAGTTCTGGTCTCAACGCGCCACCGATATCGTTGCCAGCAAATACTTTCGTGGACACATCGGGAACCCGAATCGGGAGCACAGCGTCAGGCAGTTGATTGGAAGGATTGTCAACACCATGAGTGACTGGGGCGAGAAGATGAACTACTTCGCGACGCCGCAGGACGCCGAGACCTTCAATCATGAACTATCGTATCTTCTGGTGAATCAGATGGCGGCCTTCAACTCCCCCGTGCAGTTCAATGTAGGCATCAAGCCGCGGCCTCAGTGCTCCGCCTGCTTCATCAACAGCGTCGACGATTCGATGGAGCACATCATGCGGCTGGCTAGGACAGAGGCGATTATCTTCAAGGGAGGATCCGGTTCGGGTGTCAACCTTTCGAAGATTCGTGCCTCGTCTGAGCCTCTGGCGGCAGGCGGGTTTGCGTCGGGTCCTGTTTCTTTCATGAGGGGCTATGACAGTTTCGCCGGTGCGATCAAGTCTGGTGGAGCCACGCGTCGCGCCGCCAAGATGGTGATCCTCAACGCCGACCATCCGGACATTGAAGAGTTCATCTGGTGTAAGGCCAAAGAAGAAAAGAAGGCACAGCAGCTGATCGAATTAGGTTACGACGACTCCATCGACGGCGAAGCCTATCGAACAGTACAGTTTCAGAATGCAAATAACAGCGTGAGCGTCACGGACGATTTCATGAGAAGTGTCGTCAGTGACGGCACTTGGCGCACCCGCAGAGTGACCGATGGAGGGGAGGTCGACACCTTCAAGGCCAAGGACCTCATGAGCGCGATTGCCGACGCTACCTGGGAGTGTGGAGATCCGGGGCTCCAGTTCTGGAGCACCCTGAACAACTGGCATACCTGCCCTAACAGTGGGCCCATAGATGGATGTAATCCGTGCTCGGAATATGTCTTCCTGGATAATTCAGCCTGTAATCTCTCCTCTCTCAACCTGATCAAGTTTCTGAATGAGGACGGCCAGTTCGACCAGGAATCCTTTAAGCATGCGGTGTCGATCATGATCCTGGCCCAGGAGATCATTGTCGACAATTCAAGCTACCCGACAGAAGAGATTGAGAAGGTCAGCCACAACTATCGAACCTTGGGACTGGGGTATGCCAACCTGGGAGCCTTCTTGATGGCTCAAGGGCTTCCCTATGACGGCGAACGAGCCCGGAACCTGGCCGCTGCCATCACCGCTCTGATGACTGGTCAGGCTTACCTCACCAGCGCCGAGATCGCAGGAAGTATGGGGCCCTTTCCCGGATTCGAGGACAATCGGATACCCATGATGGGTGTGATCCACAAGCACCGTGAGTCCCTTTCAAAGATCGATTCCGCCATGGTTCCCATGGATCTTCTGCATGGCGCCATGGAGGTCTGGGACGAGGCCATCCGCCAGGGTTCCCAGGACGGTTATCGTAATGCTCAGGTGACCCTGCTCGCTCCAACTGGGACGATCGCCTTCATGATGGACTGTGACACCACCGGCATCGAACCAGACTTTTCCCTGGTCAAGATCAAGAAACTAGTGGGTGGAGGGACACTGAAGATCGTCAACCATACGGTACCTCGTGCCCTTAAGAAGCTGGGCTACGAGGAGGACGAGGTGAAGGACATTCTTGTCTACATGGACAAGAGCGAGACGGTCGAGGGCGCGCCCCATCTGAAGGATGAACATCTTCCGGTTTTCGACTGTGCCGACAACCCAGCCAACGGAGTTCGCTCGATCCAATACCTTGGACACATCAAGATGTGCGGCGCCGTCCAGCCTTTTCTCTCGGGTGCGATTTCTAAAACCATCAATCTTCCCTCTTCGGCAACTGCTAGTGAGATAATGGATGCCTACGTCGAGGGTTGGAAGCATGGCATGAAGTCGATCTCGATCTATCGTGATGGTTGCAAGCTGGTCCAACCCCTCTCCTCAAAGGAATCGTTGCCCCAGGTGGCGGCTATAACTCCTCGCCGCAATATGCCCAAGGACCATCCCGCCTTGCAGCATGAGTTCAGGATCAGAGGGTTCAAGGGCTTTCTCACAATGGGGCTGTATCCGGACGACGATCAATTGGGGGAGATCTTCGTCAACTTTGCCAAGCAAGGTTCGACACTTCAGGGAATGGCGATGGCGTGGGCGATTGCTCTCTCGATGGGTATTCAGCGCGGTGTGCCCTTGGAGGACTACGTTCGCATCTTTGCCCATATGAGCTTCGAGCCTGCCGGTTACACGGATAATCCTCAGATTCCCTTTGCTACTTCGATACCCGACTATGTGGTTCGTCACCTGGCTACCAAGTTTCTCAGCCCGGAGACTCAGGAAGGGTTGGGCATCCACCAGGTCAAGCCCAACGGCAGTGTTCAGAATGGGGTGCAGGTCAGTTTCCCTGACTACCCGGACCCTGATGACGAGCCCAGCGCTGCTCCAGTGGCCGAGTCCTTCAAAGTCGATGTCCGTGGCGACTATCCTACCTGTATGGGATGTGGAAACCTGATGCAGCGAAACGGTAACTGCTACGTCTGTACTGTATGTGGCAGCACTTCTGGCTGCAGCTGATTCCGTGGAAGGTTATCTAAGCTGAAACTTCATTTACAGGTTCGGACGGAAGAAAGACGTAACCCAGTGGTTGTGCGCGAGAAACTGCCAGGATTATGGGGCCGATTTTCAGGCCTCAGTGATCGAAAAAGGGCATTCGGAACTGCTTGGAAATTCCGATGATTAGCCCGTAGCAAGGATCCGTGTCTCGGAAGCCGACCAAAGCTCCAACGTCCCAATAGAGTCCTCCCCCCTGAATCTGGGCTCCCAGACGTAGACGTGATTGTTCCTCTGTCCCGATACCGCCCGGACCGAGTCTCCCATAGGTGTCAGCGATGACGACGATCTGGGGATTGACCGGGTAGATCAGGCCAAAACCATATGAGAAGAGATCGTCTTGCGCCGCTGCGTCTACAGGGTCTCCCAGGAGGGCTAATCCCAGATTGCTTATAAGACGCAGCTTTCCCAGACTTTTTTCGAAAACCAGACTGGAGAAGAAGTTGGTTTCATCATTTCCCAGCCCACTTTCATTGGAGGTGTTTGGGAGTTGAACGGCGAAACGGGTTGCGAGTGCCGGGGCTCCAGGACGCTCATCCAGCAAGCGCAGCTTGGTACCCATCGTGAGATCACCCCAGGCGCTGGTGGAGTTCCCTGCGAAGTTGAGAATAGAAGAATGAGGTCCGGGGAAGCGCTCTTCGATATTCAGTAAATCCTGGAAAGAGCCGAGCATCTGCACCTCGATTCTCTTCCCAGCACCGATCCGCAGGCCATAGACTCCGACTCGAGTCAGATCTCCCTTTAATCCAGAGAGCCGGAATACCGAATCCTGGAGGAATTCGACGCCGAACTCAAAGAGGGCATGACCTTCGGGGATGGTTTCGGCAGTCTCGGTCACCAGGGGGCGTCGCTGGGCCGGAACTTCGAAGGATAGAACAAGGCAGAGGAGTGCGGTCAGAATCAAAATCACCGAGGCAGTCTATCAGGCCCCAGGTGAGAGTCAACCGACTTTCGGAGGCAGGACTCGACCTCATTTTTCAACGGCAGTCTACTCCACCGTTTCTGGCTCCAAGTAGCGATCAGAAGTTCGGTTCAGGAATGGACTGAACCCGTTTCGTCGCACAGATCCCCCAGCTCATACTGAAGAATCGAAAGAGCAGCCAGGGCAGCTGTTTCTGTCCGCAGCACCCGGGGACCAAGACAAACCGGGGTGACCCTATGTTGATCGAAGATGGCCCGATCCCGGTCGTCCCAACCGCCTTCCGGGCCCACGAAGAGCAGTGATTGCTGGGAACCTCTGTGTTTGGCCAGTAGATCCCGAAGGCAGGTTCCTCCTGCCTCATCTAGCCTAAATGTCGTCGAGAAGGTCGGCTCTTCAGCCAGGAACTCTTCCAGAGTGACCGGGTGGCGCAAATGCGGTACTCGGGATTGGCCGCTCTGTTTGACTGCTCCCAGCATTATTTTGTTCCAGCGCGCGATATTGTTCTGTTCGCGACGGTCCCCCAATCTCACCTCGGTTCTCCAAGTGATGATGGGCACGACTTCCCAGACTCCAAGTTCAGTGGCCTTCTCGAGGACCCACTCGAACCTGTCCCTTTTGACAAGACTCTGTGCCAGCGTCACCTTCAACAACGGCTGCCGCTGTGTCTGAACTGTTTCTACCTTGCCCCACCATCGGCCCTGATCTCGCTCCAGGCGGCAGCGAAATTCCTTCCCCAGCCCGTCCAGACCCAGAAACATCTGGCCCGGTTGCAGACGGCGCACACGAACGAGGTGGTGGATTTCTTCCTCGGACAATTCGACCTGTCTATCGCTGTCGACCGTAACCAAAGCTCGGTACATTTTCCCTCCCGCCTCGATCTCGCCTCAGAAGCTCCATCCTACTTAGACACCAAGCTGGTGGCAGTACCATCCGTTCTGGGACCAGGACTTCACCAAAGACAGCGCAAACTGATCTAATACCGCCGCTGCCTGATCCTCAGTGAATCCTGACACGATCAGGGTGCACCTGGTCAACCTGGCCAGATCCGCAGCTACCTGGCGAAAGATTCCCAGCGTTAGATTGGCGACGACAAGATCGAAGGATCCTCTCAAGATTGCTGGCTCTCCGGTAAAGAAGCGAATGTTCTCGATCTGGTTACTGAAAGAGTTTCGCCTCGCCTCGGAAGTGGCCTCGGGATCGCTATCCATGGCCACGATTTGAAGGTTGGCGCTCAGCTTCCGGGCGGCAATGGCTAGAATTCCAGATCCGGTGCCGGCATCGAGTAGGTTGGTTGAGCCAGGGATTAGGGCTGCGAGAGCACACAGGCAAAGCTGTGTGGACTCGTGAGTTCCCGTGCCGAATGCTCGGCCCGGCTTGATTTTCAGATTCAGAGGATGGAGTTTGGAGGGACTCTCCCAAGGCGGATGGATATAGAAGGTAGGTCCCACTGAGAACCCACCAAACTTTTTTCTGTATTCCCTCACCCAATGATTGGGATCGACCCTGAACCGAGTAATCCGAAACTCGATAATCAAGTGCTCACGGGCCAGCGCGCTAAGGGAGTCCTCTATGGGCTGGGTTGACTGGGTGGAATTGAAGAAAGCCTTGAAAAGGGTGTGATCCCCTTGCGAAATCTCCTCTACACCAACCGAATCGAGTTCCCAACAAAGCTCGCTGAAGACATCCGACTGTCCCACGGGAAGAGATGCTTCGACGCAAATCCATTCTTGGTGCAAAAGGCAAACCGGCGATGAGAACTTCGGACTAGCTGAAGACTTCCTTTACCTTACCGAAGAAGCCGTCCTGGTCCTGATTTTCCTCGTCTGAAACATCCGCGAGCTGCTGAAAGAGCTCCTTCTGCTCTTTCGTCAAACGCTTTGGGATCGCTACGTTTACTTTGACGAACTGATCTCCCCGACCCCCCCCGTGAGGACTCGCGACGCCCTTACCCCTGAGGCGGAACACAGTACCGCCTTGGGTGCCTTCGGGAATCTTGAGCCTCTCGTTACCTTCCAGTGAGGGAACGGTCATCTGCGTTCCCAGTGCCGCCTGTGAAACAGAGAGGGAGATCTCACAGAAGAGGTGGTTTTGTTCCCTTCGGAAGAAAGGATGTTCTTCGACAGATAAAACCACGTAGAGGTCACCTGGAGGTCCTCCCTGGATGCCCGACTCCCCCTCGCCCGAGATCCTGAGCCGAGAACCGTCGTCCACACCCGCTGGGATCCTGATCTCGAGCACTTTCTCCTTTTTCTCTCTTCCGCTACCCCTGCAGTGCCGGCATGCGTTTTCGACGATCTGACCGGTGCCCTGACACTGGGAGCACGTCCGACTTATGGTAAAGAAACCCTGTTGATAGCGAACTTGCCCGTCCCCCTTGCATCCGGGACAGGTGGAAGGTATGGAACCGGGTTCCGCACCCGAGCCCCCGCAGACGCCGCAGCTTTCTTCACGAGGTATCTTTATCTTTGTCTTGCTTCCGAATACCGCTTGCTCGAAAGGAATCTTGAAATCATAGCGCAGGTCGGCTCCGCGTTGAGCCTGACCTCCCCGGCCCCTTCGAGAGTTGCCGAAGATATCACCGAAGCCGAAAAAGTCTCCGAAGATATCTCCCAGGTCCGAAAACGGGTCGCCGCCGAACCCTCCCGCACTTGAACTGACCCCAGCGTGGCCGAATCGATCGTACTGAGCTCGCTTCTCAGGGTCCGCGAGCACGCCGTAGGCTTCTGCCGCCTCTTTGAAGAGTTCTTCAGCTTGGCTGTCGCCTTTGTTCTTGTCCGGATGATACTTGAGTGCGAGCTTTCGATAGGCGCTCTTGAGTTGCTGCTGATCGGCTCCCTGGTCGACCCCGAGAACCTCGTAATAATCTCTTTTCGACAACTTCCGGTCTCCTGAGTGGTTTGTCAGTTGGGCGGACAGAGGTTCTTGGTGCTGCCCGCACCGCAAAAGCACGTGTCCAGGGCCATTTGTCCCCGACTGGCCAGGGTACAAGTCACTTCAGGCCGGCACCCGAAGACGTCTCGCCAAGACCGGGTACAAAGCCAGGGCCACTGATTCTTGCCAGGCCAGCTTCTAAGATAAGATCGGCGCCGGTAGTTTTCAAGGAAGGACCCGATCCGACGAGTTCGACACAGCTATTCGCCAGCCTTCGCCTCCACCGGCGGGTGCATGGCTACCTTGACCTGAGAAGCTCGTAATAGACGGCCTCGAATAGTATAGCCCTTCCGATACTCGTCTACGATTGCGCCGTCTTCGTGGTCTGTCGTGAATTCCCTGAGGACGGCCTCGTGCACGTTGGGGTCGAATTGAGTTCCGACACCCGGAATCACCTGCACATCAAACCTGGTGAGCACAGTTCTGAGCTGAGTCAGAAGCAGCTCATAGCCTTCGTAGAAAGGCCGCAGCTGGGGATCGCCCGAGGCATTGCTCAGGGTCTCGAGTCCTTTCTCGCAAGCGTCCAGTATCGGCAAAAGCTCGCGGATGGGCCCCGACTGCGACTCCATCCGCGCATCGGCCTTCTCCTTATCCGTTCGTTTGCGATAGTTGTCAAACTCAGCCTGAGTGCGGAGAAGCAGGTCGTAGTACTTGTTCCGCTCGCTTTCCAGACTCTGCAGAGTGGAGGCGTCGACCAGAGTCTCGTTGTCCTCTCGCTGCTCCGGTTTGGCCTTTTTCTTGACTCGGTTTCTGGAGGATCGGTTTCGGCCTTTTTGCTCCTTATTCATACTGTAAACCTTATCGTTCGCGACCAAATCTGGTACAGTCCGAGCGCCAACTCTACGAAGTGATTTTGCGCGAAAGGAGAACTAGGATAGTGGACTGTAACACCTGAATCGATAGCGCCTGAGCGGCCCTCGAGCCCGAATGGCTCGCTCGTCCACTACCGCTTCAAGTATTGCAGTCCACTAGTACAGCGTTCTGTAAATACCGATACGTTTGTGGCGAGCGCGACGGGTCGAGTTCGCGAAGCGACGCCGAACTCGATGCCTCGTATCTTGGAGGAGGCGCGACAAAGAAATCGGCGCGTCCCGTCGCCACCCGTAGGGCAGATGGGGGTTGCGGACGATCTCTGTGTTGGTCGTCGTCGAAGATGGCCAAGCATCGTCTTCCTCCTCCTGCCTTGATCTCGCCTCGCAAGCCCCATCTGCAAACGTATCGGTATTTACAGAACGCTGTACTAGTTACTGCTGAGGATCAGCCCGAACAGCTTGGCGACCGAGCCAACCAGGCTGATCCCCTTTTCGTAGCTCATTCGAGCGGGACCTAAAATCCCAAGACTTCCGGCAACTTGCCGGTGGTAAAGGTACGGGGAGGAGATAACTGCCCACCCTCCCATCTCGGGGATATGCTTATCAAGTCCAATGGTAACTGTTGGGCCCGGCTCCTTCGCCTGGAGACATTCTGTAAGTATCTTGGCCAGCTCGCTCTTTTCCTCTAGCGCCCTCAGCAGTGCCGATGCCTGTCGGCGATCGGCCAGTTCGGGCTTCTCAATGATCCGTGCTGTTCCGCCAAGGTAGACACCAGGTTCACCCTGTGAACTCGCATCTGAATCCGGTAGACCCGCTGAGCCGAGCAAGATGGCGTTCTTGACCGGGTTCTTATGTGATTCCTCTCCCGAAGTAAGCGAGAGCAGTTTGTCGCGGATCTGAGGAAGTGTATTCCCCTCAAAGTGCTTTACCAGGTAGCGCCCTGCCTGATCCAGATCAGTTTGACTCAGATTGTTGGGGACCGCGACCAGGCGATGCTGTACCGAGCCAGCGTCGGTGATAACAACAACCAGGACCCGTCGGGCCGAGACCTTGACGAACTGGATGTGTTTCATCGCAGCCAGTTCTAAAGGTTGAGCCAGAACAAACCCCATGCTGTCGGAGTGAGTCGAAAGAATCTGGGAGGTCTTGCTCATCAGGTTTTCTGGATCCATTTCCTTTTCCAGAGTACCTCTGATTCGCCGGAGCTCCTTCGGCGACAGCTCGCTGGCCTTAGAGAGCGAGTCAGCGTAGAAGCGGTATCCCATCTCGGTGGGAACCCGACCCGCTGACCTGTGCGGCTGCGTCAGGAAGCCCAGTTCTTCTAAATGTGCGGTGACACTTCGAATCGTAGCGGGACTCAAACTTTCCTGGCAGAGGCCGGAGAGTCGTCGCGAACCTACAGGCCGTCCCGAACGGATATACTCCCGGACCAAAACCCGCAAGATATTCCCAGCCCGGCGGCTTGGCCTGAGTGTGATGCTGCCATTCGTCATGGTTAAAAAGACCGGTCTGAGACTTATAGCATAGGCCTCTGTCGCAATTCAACGGGCTTGGAGATGCTCTTTACGGATACCTCAAAATAAGCATTACGAGAGGCGTCGCCAACTGCCACTCTGACACCACAGCTACTCCAGAGACACCGGCGCGTTGCTGGAATGAAAGACATTGAGGAGGGTTGCAAACTTCAGTTGGACCCCAAAGCTCTCTTCCAGCCCTTGCCTCAGAGCCGAGGAAAGGGTTTCGAAGGCCATCGGTTTGCCGGCAGCCTCAGAAACCGATAGAGCCTTAGAGCGCAGCATGTCGGGGTCGACTCCCAGTGCCGCTGCCATACTTGGATAATCGATCGTCAGAGGGATGGCTCCGTGCTGCAGAAAGCTCCTCTTCAACTTTCTTTGGGCGCTACCTACTATCTTTCGCGAGCCTTGAACGACTTCATGAAAGCAGGGGGCTGTGAAGCAAGGTTTCTGGGGTTCGGTTGGGGAGGAGTCTGAAGGCCGGTCACTTCGGGCTGCCAGAGTCGCCTCGATGCCGAGAAGCTGAAGCCCCCTTCGCAAGGCAAGTGAGATCTTCTGATGGGTCTGCTGAAGACTGTGAAGCGGGAAGTGAAAGGGATCGTTGGAGACGACGGCATAAGTAAGCTCGTCGGCGTGAAAGACAGCCCGTCCTCCTGTAGGCCGGTGGACCCATGGGATTCCCCGTTCGAGGCAATGCCTTTGGTCCAGAGACCTCTCGGCACGCTGATGGGAGCCGAGCGAAACCGTGGGACGTTCCCAGCGGTAGAAGCGGACCAGCGTACATTGGCTGGGCGAGGTTTCGACCCGCTCCAGCAATCGCCGGTCCACTTCCATATTTACGATCCCAGGTCGAGGCGGGTGGAGCAGCCAATCCCACTGGACCGAAGGGCTCACGGGAAACTTACCTCACTCACTCAGTCTTTCTGGCCATCGTCGTATCGATAACCCAGTGAACTATGGCTTCCGAAAAGACACGTAACTGACGGTCGAAGCACTTCGCTGGCTCACAGACAACACCCGCAGAACGATGCCCTCCCCGGCTCCCATTGAGTTGATCCTGTCGTAGAACTGCTGAGCCGTGCCCACAGGCTGCCCGTTGACGTGGGTTACCACCTGGTTCGGCCGAAGCCCGGCTTCATCTGCCTTGCTGCCGGGAGATACTTCCGTAATGATGACCCCGTTTTCCCCATCCAACCCGAGTTGCTCCGCGTCGCGAGCAGTCAAGGTCCGGAACTCCAGACCGATCTGTTTGGGGCGCTCTTCCTTCTTGCGTTCTTCGAAGGACAGACCCTTGCTCTCAGAACGCTCCTGCTGTTCGATAGTTCGCTCGGCCAGTGTCACGTTCAGCCGCAGAACTTCGCCCTTTCGGACCACCACCATCGGCAGTTGTTCGCCCGGAGGGGTATTGGCTATCGTGGAACGGAGGTCCCACACGGTTTCGACTTCGACGTCTCCCACCTTCACGATTACATCTTCGGGTCTAACCCCTGCTTTGTAGGCTGGGCCTGACTCTCCCGCCCTGGCTGCTTCGTCGACCAGTCCGGTGACGATGACGCCGTCCCCATCTTTGATTCCCTTCGGATCGGATCCTGCGACACCAAAGAACTCAGCCATCTCCTCGGTCATGGGGAAGGTGTTCATTGAGACACCCAGCCAGCCTCTTTCGATCTTTCCGCTTTCGACAAGCTGATTGTAGGAATTGACAAAGACGGAAGAGGGGATGGCGAAGCCAACGCCCTGCGAGCCTCCGGTTCTACTGAAAATGAAACTGTTGATTCCGATGACCTCACCCTTCATGTTCACGAGGGGGCCGCCGCTGTTGCCAGGATTTATGGCTGCATCGGTCTGAATGTAATCGCCGAAAATGGGCATCGCCTCCACGACACGGGCTGTGGCCGAAACGATTCCAGCCGTGACGGTCTTGCCCACACCAAATGGATCTCCAATCGCCAGAACCCACTGGCCTGTGCGGACCTTGGAGGAATCACCTACCTTGGCAAACGGAAGTTCTCTGGGAGTCTCGATCTTGAGAACTGCAAGATCGCTCTCCGGATCGACTCCGACCACGGTGCCATTGAACGCCTCTCCCGTGTGGAGGGTAACCGTAATCTTGTCGGCCAACTGTCTCCTGTCCCCTTGTCCGACAGGAGCGACAACGTGATAGTTGGAGAGAATGTAGCCCTCGCTGTCGACAATCACGCCCGAACCCAGACTATCCCGTTTCTGCTCAGATGGCCCACCGAACCGTTCCAAGAACTCGTCCCCGAAAAAGTCACGCAGAGGGTCCGGAGCACTTCGCTGTCTCCTTTGCCGGTGAACGATAGAGGTCGTACTGACGTTGACCACCGTTGGTTCCACTGTCTCGGCGACGCGAGTGAAGCCCTCTACCAGACGAGCCTCTTGATCCAGGACCAGTGGTGCACCGGCACCCTGAACTTTTAGCTTGTGGACGTCGGCTCGCTCGGCGCTGAAAACGCCTTCGTCTACCAGGACCGTACCAATAGTGATTCCCAGGCCCAGGGTGACCAAAAGGACGAGAAAGGTCAGACCCGTTCGAGATCTAAGAAGGGCGTTGATTCTTGACATCTGTATCCTCCAGTGGGCTAGCTATGGTCAATAATACTCACTGCAAAAGCTTATACGCTTGATTCTAACGAGGGTTCATTCTTTCGACTCCAAGGGCTGAGAAGCACGTCCCAAGGCCCAAGGTCCCAAATCCCGGGCAAATCCCAAACCCAAGCACTAACCCGCATTTCTCACACCCAGTCTGCTACGAGGCCGCAATCATCCGCCCTGACTGCGTTACGCTCCTTCGGTCTCCTCGACGTACTGCACGAGTACGACTGCGGGGGCCTCGGTCGCAAGCCTTACCAGGACGGCGCTTTCGGCCTCTCGCGACGACCGGGTGTGAGAAATGCGGGCTAAGTACACTGGAACGTAAATACGGCAACGTTTGTGGCGAGCGCGACGGGTCGAGTTCGCGAAGCGACGCCGAACTCGATGCTTTGTATCTTGGAGGAGGAGCGACAAAGAAATCGTCGCGTCGCCACCCGTAGGGCAGATGGGGGTTGTGGACGATCTCAGCGTTGGTCGTCGTCGAGGATGGCCAAGCATCGTCTTCCTCCTCCTGCCTTGATCTCGCCTCACAAGCCCCATCTGCAAACGTTGCCGTATTTACGTTCCAGTGTACTAAAAACTCGAGTGTCTACTCTTTAGAGGACGAGATATTGGTGCAACCGGTTCAACTCGAATCCGAAATTGAGCCTTCGGGCTTCAATGGGATTTGGTGCCTTGGGACTTGGTCCCTTGCTTCTTAGCTTATACTAGCCGAAGTCTGGCGTAGCTCTGAAGCATTTTCTTGATCCCCAAGCCGGGAAACCGAACCGTGACCTTGACATCATCTCCTGCTGGCTGCACCTGGAGGATTCTGCCCCTTCCATACTTGGGGTGCTCGATTCTTGCTCAGGACATTCCCCAAAAATTGAGGGTGAATTCTCTCAAGTAGTTGAGAACAAGAGAGTAGGGCGATAAGGGAAGTGGGATGGGTTGAAATTGGGAGAAAATGGGGGAACTGTCGACCCCCAAAAGTGTGGGTCCCTAGCGCTTAGACTGGTTGGCGGAACTCCAAACCCAACAACCAATTAAGCGGAGGGACCCAGATGCATGATGCCAAAGTAGCGTGGAAGATTCGAGAGCAGCTGAGAGAATTTTCGGGGAAGGTCTCTGAAGGATTACCGAAGACCGCCGCTCGTTTGATCCGGGAGGTGCTCTACGGGATGCAGTGTCGGGCGTCGGTCCGGCTCAGCGAGATTGCGCGAGCACTGGAGGAGGAGATCGCTCTGAAGAAAGTCATCGAGCGGCTGAGCCGCCAACTCAACCGTCAGGGATTGAGAGGAGCGGTGGGAAAGAATCTGCTGGAGTTGGCGGCCTGGCGGGTGGAGAAGGAGACGCTGTTGATTGTGGACCCCACGGATGTGAGTAAGCCATATGCCCGGAAGATGCAATACCTGGCGCGGGTCCGGGACGGCTCCCGAGGGGAGATCCGAGATGGATACTGGTGCTGTGAGGTGGTCGGAGCGAGGCGGGGGAGTGCCGAGGTGCTGCCGTTGTACCAGGAGCTGTACTCGCAGAAAGCGCCGGACTTTGTGAGCGAAAACGACGAGATCCTCAAGGCGATTGGGCGAGTCTCCAAAGCCACCCAAGGGCGAGGGATCTGGGTGATGGACCGGGGAGGGGATCGGGAGGAGATCCTCGAAGTCCTGCTGAAGCGGGGACACCCGTTCCTGGTGTGCCAGCGGGGGGATCGTCACCTGATCTCAGGGCGCAGCAAGAAGAGCGCCGAGGAGTGGGCGCGTGGTTGTCGGCGCCGCTACCGGGAAGTCGTGATCAAGGAGACGAGTGCGGGGGAGAAGGTCTACCGGTTGGAGTTTGGGGCCCGAGGGGTGCGTTTGCCCGGTTTCGACCAATCGCTGTACCTGGTGGTGGTGGATGGCTTTGGCCCCCGTCCCCTGATGCTTCTGACGAACCAGACGGTCAAACGCTCGCGCAAGAGCCAGTGGCGGGTGGTCGAGAGCTATCTGAGCCGCTGGCGTGTCGAGGAAACGATCCGATTTATCAAGCAGAGCTACGAGTTGGAAGACATCCGTTTGCTCAAGTATGAGCGCCTGCGCAATATGGCCGCCTTGGTCATGATCGCCGCCTTCTTCGCCTGTGTCTATCTGGGTAAAAGGGCCAAGCTGGCCCTTCTGGTCCAACACATCGAGCAGGCAGCCAAACGGATCTACGGCATCCCGGAGTTCCGCTTCTATGCCATAGCCGATGGCATCAAGCAGCTCCTATTCGGCCGCCACAGCGGGATTGGCGGGGCTCGACCCGATCCCAGCTCCCGTCAGCTGTCCCTGCTTCCTCTGGGCCTCTGAAAAATGGGGAATGTCCAGATTCTTGCTCCCTTGACGAATCTACTTGTGAGTGCCTCCGTGGATGAATCCTCCGCCCACGAATCCGGAGATTGGCTTTCAGAGGATTCATCGAAGAAGGGTGGGTCCGAGCTCTCGGAGGAGTAATCGTAGGTAGAAGAGGTATTCCAGACCGAGCGGCTCGAAAATCGAATCAAACGGGAAGGGATCTCTCCCAGGAAACAGCTTGCTTTGCTCACTTCATCCGAATCGCTGCCGAAGAATCGCCTGCGCTGACTGTAGGTCAGGAATAATTTCTTCTGTGCTCGCGTGACTCCGACATAGCAGAGTCGACGCTCCTCCTCAAGGCCGTCGGTTGATAGGGAGCGGGAATGCGGGAGAACACCCTGCTCGCATCCCACCAGGAAAAGGATAGGGAACTCCAGGCCCTTGGCGTTATGGAGTGTCATCAGAGTCACGGCCGCCGTCTCATCGTAGTCGTCTGTCTCGGAATGTAGAGCCGTACTGTCGAGAAAGCTCTGCAGATCTTGACCTCGTTCGAAGTGCTCTCGTGCCACGTTTGCGAGTTCTTGAAGGTTGAGCCGACGGTTGCTTGCCTCCTCAGTGTTCTCCTTCATGAGGGCCTCGATGTAGCCACTGGACTCCAGGCTTTTCTCGAGGCAGAGGTGGAGCGGGAGATCGAGGAATCCTCTGCAGGTTTCGATCAAGTCCAAGAAGGTCTCGAGCGCCTTCTGTGCCCTTCCTGGAAAGGCCCCCGCTGCGACTCCGGAAACCAGGGTGTCCCAAAGTGAGCCGGCGGAGTCCTGAGACATGGCGTAAAGGCGATCCAAGGTGACCTTGCCGATTCCACGAGGAGGCGCATTGATGATGCGCAGCAAAGCCAGATTGTCGTGAGGATTGTAGACGGCGCGGAGATAGGCGAGAGCGTCCCTGACCTCCTTGCGGTGGTAGAAACCCACGCCTCCAACTAAACGATATTTGATGCCGAGGCGACGGAATACCTCCTCGAAATGACGCGACTGAAAATTGGCTCGATAGAGAATGCCGACGCCTTTTTCGCCCTCTGTGAGGCACTGGTCGGTTTGGCGGGCGACAAAGAAGGCCTCATCGTGGGCAGTGTCGGCGGCGTAGACATCGATCGGATCCCCCGAAGGGTTCTTGGTCCAAAGCGTCTTGGCTTTCCGCTCCAGGTTGTTGGAGACGATGGCCGTAGCGGCATCAAGGATGTTTTGGCAAGAGCGGTAGTTTTGCTCCAGCTTTACCACCTGCGCTCCTGGGAAGTCGCTCTCGAAACGCAGGATGTTGCGGATATCGGCGCCCCGAAACCTGTAGATGGCCTGGTCTTCGTCACCGACTGCGGTAATATTTCCGTGAATACTCGCCAGCTGTTTTACCAGCTGATACTGGGGTGGATTGGTGTCTTGATATTCGTCGATGAGAAGGTAGCGATATTGACTCGAGTAGGCCTCTCGCACGTCTTGATGTCTCTGAAGCAGCAGCACTGTCTGCTGGACCAGATCATCGAAATCCATGGCGTTGGATTCTTTGAGAAAGCGCTGGTACCTCTCGTAGATGGGATAGAAGGGTGAGGTCTCAGCATCATCGTCCGGTTCTGGATCTGAACTCCAGTCTTTGTTCTTGAGCTTACCAATGACCGACCGGGCCTCCCGAATTGGCAGGTCGGCGCTCTCAAAACCCAATAGTTCGTAGACCTTCTTCAGGATTCTGGTCTGATCCTCGGTATCGCAGATTGCAAAGTCAGATTGATAGCCAAGGAGTCGAGCGTGCCGCCGGAGGACGCGGACTCCGAAGGAGTGGAAGGTGGAGATTAAAGGGATCGAAGACAGGGGAAAGAGCAGCTGTTCCACTCGATTCCTCATCTCCTCTGCGGCCTTGTTGGTGAAAGTAACGGCCAGGATCTGGTCGGTCTGGCACAGCTTTTGTTTGATCAGGTGAGCGATCTTGTAGGTGATGATTCGGGTTTTTCCGCTGCCAGCTCCGGCAACCACAAGCAAGGGGCCATCGGTATGGGTAACAGCACGTCTCTGCTGCTGATTCAGATCTTGTAGATAATCTGCAGACACAGACATCCTGCCTCGCCGCGGCTGGAGCGTCAGCGTACTAGTGCCGTGGCAAACCCATGGCCCGTTCGCTGCAGGAAATTGCCTGAACGGGACGAACCCGGGAACAGGCTCGACTCGGTTGGTACAAGCGGGACCCCAGAGCCGACCCACTGATTCGACGGAAGGTCGGCGCTGCACTAGCTTTTCGGCGGTCCACCCTTGGCAGGAAGACCGACATGACACGGTGAGCCTCTTGCGCGACCCCTTAGAGCTGGGCTACGAACTCCTCGATACCCGCCAGGGAGTCGTTGTGCGTCGACTTGTAGAGCTCTTCCAAGAATTTGCGGCAGGGTTTGGCGTGAGGAGCGCTCCGCTGCTTTGAACCTCTACCAAACGCTTTCATGGCGGCGTCGATCTGACCCTGGCGCCAACGGCCCATTCCGATGTAGTAGAATGCCTCGCCTCTCAGCCCCGCCCAGGTATCGGCCCTCAGGGCCTGATTGTAGTTGGAGATGGCTGCACCCCAGTTTCGACGTTCAGCTGCGTTACGCGCCATTGCCGCGTGCGCAATCGCGCGTTGCCGCTTGACGTATTTGTCCCATTCGCCCTGTGGGGTTGAAGCACCCTTCTTGGCTGTCTTGAAGCCTTCGAGGGTCTGCTTTCCATACTTGGAGGCCTCACCCCACTTCTTCTGCTCCACGTGAATGCTCGTGAGTTTTGCAAGAAGCGCGTAGGTATCCTTCGGCTTCAGCTGGGAACAGGCCTTGGGAGCGTAGATCAGAAGCTTGGCGTTCTGGTTGGTCGCCAGAAAGGCTTGAGCGAGCGCGAAGGCGACGGGAGCACTGGGTTTGGTGGCGTAGAACTTCTCACCGTACGCAATCACCTTCTTGTGCTGTTGTAGCCGATAGGCGGCGTCTAGGCTGGCACCTAGAGTATTCATGTTGTTTGGTTCCACTTTCAGCAGCTTCTCGCCGGCGGATAGCACCCTTCGGGAATCGCCCTTCTTTTGGTTAGCCTGAATCATTGCCAGATAATTGTTGAGCGCGTACTTGTAGAGCTCAGCATTGGGCTTGGTCTTGAGGTACCCCAAGATCGCGTTTTCCCGTTTGGTCGGGTCTTTTAGGCTGACAGCGGCGTTGTAGACTTGGTATTCCTTAATCGAGTAGGAAACCTTCTTTTTCTGTCCCAGCACCGGGGACGAAAGCGAGCCGACGATAAGCGCTGAGAGAATCACGAAGCGCAAACTTTGATAAATGAGTGTTATGCCCATACCAAATTGCCTTGCCTCCTTCTAAGTTGTAAAAGAATGTTACGCGAGCCAACGAAAAATACCACACATAATGCTTGCGATCAATGGTCTGTTCAAATTCTACGATGGTTTTCTTGCTTATAGGTTGCATTTCAGTTGAAGTTGGAGGGCCCGCCAGGGTAGCCGATTCTTCTGGATGAGTGGTTGGAACTCCACTAGATCAAGCCTGGAAAATGCGGACAAGGATTGAAACGATATCCCTGAAAGAAATAGACAGCGAGGATCGCGCCTTCGCGATTTCCCCCGTCTGGTTCCCCCTTGGACACCTGGTGTCTGCCGTGCAGCAGGTGGGGATCGTCTCTCCTCTACATCTTCAGCGTACCGAGGCCGGACGACTGAGAATTGTCATGGGATTCCGCCGCTTCAGGGCGGCCCAGGTCATCGGTCTGAGCGAGGTTCCTTGTCTCCTACGGCAGGTTGGATCCCAGCAGCTATTTCTGGAAGGTGTCCTGGACAATGTGGGGTCGCGGTCCCTTCACGATCTTGAGAAGGCTTGGATCCTGCTGAAACTTCAGAGCCAATTCGCCCTGGATGAGTCTGCTCTGATCCAAGACTATCTTCCCTTGCTGGAATTGCGTCCCGACCGTTTCCACTTACGACACTATCTGGCTTTGGCCAGACTACCCGACCTGATTCAGCGTGCGGCCTACGAGCACCTGGACGGCGAGGTCGCTGTCAAAGTGGCGCGTTGGCGGCAGGATGAGCAGGAGTTGTTTCTGGCAATCTCCTCCGGCCATCGTCTCGGCAGAAACAAACAAAAACTGCTCTTTGGACTGTTGGATGATCTCCGGATACAGGAACCATTGTCGGCAGGGGAGACTCTAGAGATCAGCTCTCTCCAAGTCTTGTGGCAAAGCGCGGGACTAGAGGAGATTGCAAAGGACGAGCAGATAGCGCCGCCTGAGCGTTTTAAACGAATTGTCCAGAGACTTCGTGAACTCCGATATCCGAGCCTTTCTCAGCATGAAGGGCGCTACCGTCAGCTAAAGAAGGGCCTGAAGCTGCCTCCGGAGATCCAGCTACACGTTCCACCTTTTTTCGAGGGAGAGCGAGTCTCGGTCTCATTCAGCACTCGCACGCCTGGAGAGTTTCTGTCCCTAGCTGAAAGACTGCGCGAGGTGGGCAGGAGTCAAGAGCTCAAGGAAATCTTCAAACTGTTGTAAACTGATGCGTCCTGGCTGGGCTTGCTGATCGCAGAAAGCGGGGTTGGTGTCTCGAGCCCGGCTCAAGGCCTTAGTATGTTCCAGTGTACTTAGGAGCAGAGGAGTAGGAGAGAGAGGTGGATCACTACAAGCCCAACAGAATCTATTTGGAGCGCTCCGTCGAGCACACCTGGGTGGCTCGCAATGTTTTGAAGCGACTCGCCTCGACGCCGCTTGAGCTCATAGACGACACGGCGAGTCTGCTCGAGGAAGCGAA
This sequence comes from Acidobacteriota bacterium, assembly GCA_965218775.1. Lineage (GTDB taxonomy): Bacteria > Acidobacteriota > UBA6911 > RPQK01 > JAJDTT01 > CAUZIZ01. The sequence continues at coordinate 791,141 of CBDCLS010000006.1, forward strand.
GCGTTGGAACCCGAGTGTGCCGCAGGGCAAGAAGTCTCTGATATTGGCCAGGCAGAAGGGCCATTTTTTCAAACCCTGTCCAGCCGGGCGGGGACGTAGTGTGTGTTGCAACTACTTCGTTATCAATTTCGCTGCGAACTGCCACATGGAGTGCAGTTACTGCTACCTGCAGTCCTATCTGAACTTTCCCCACATGGTGGTCTACGCCAACCATGAGGATCTGTTGGGAGAACTCGAATCGGTATTTCAGGAGAACCCGAAATCCTTTTTTCGAATTGGCACTGGTGAACTTGCCGACAGTCTTGCCCTCGATCCTCTGACCTCCTACAGCGAGCCGCTGGTCGAGTTTTTCGCCAAGCAGAACAACGCAGTTCTTGAACTGAAGACCAAGTCCAACTGCATCGCTAATCTTCTACGCTTGGATCACGGTCGAAGGACCGTCGTTGCCTGGTCCATCAACCCTCGGATCGTTCAGGAAACCGAGGAGCACAAGACGGCAAGCGTCGAGCAGCGGCTTGCTGCAGCCGTAGACTGCGCCGAGGCCGGCTACAAGATCGGTTTCCACCTGGACCCGATGATTGACTATCCTGAGTGGGAAGCAGACTACCGGGGGCTCATCGACGAGATTTTCGATCGCATTCCGCCGGCTTCCATACCCTGGGTCTCGATTGGGACGGTGCGCATGACGCCAGAGCTAAGAGACATAATGCGCTCTCGATTCCCCAACAGCACACTGACCCTGGGTGAGTTGATCCCGACCGACGACGGCAAAATGCGCTACTTCAGGCCCAAGCGGGTACGGATGTATCAAGCTGTCCTTGGGTGGGTACGTCGGCGTAGCCAGAAGACTGCTGTCTACCTCTGTATGGAGCCCCCCGGAGTGTGGAGCAAGGTCTTTGCCGCGCCACCTCCCTCCGACGTAGAGGTTGGAGACTCGATCGTCGCCTCGGATTTCCCACCAGACCGCACGGCAACTGCTTCTACTTGAAGCGAAATCCGTGGATATCCATTTCGGCGTGAAGCGCAATCCAGTCCTTCGGGATATCCTGGACGTACAGGGTGAAGCCCCTCTGGTCCAGAGAGTCGATGGGAGGGGTGTAGGGACCTGGCCGGATCGGGGTGCGCACGGTGTCCCAAACAGGCTTGTCGTAGTTGAAGAAGGAAAGTTTGATTTCCACCACATCGAGCGTCTTTTCCCCGTTGTTTTCAAGCACTCCTGAGAATATCGCCCCTCGCTTCCCAAAAGGGTTTTTGGCCATTTTTTTTCGGGGTTCTGTCAAGTCCAGATGCTGCCGATACCAATCGTAGTCGGGATCACCCGGGTGCAGGATTCCGGTAAGGGGTTGTGCCGGTTCTTTGGGTTTGGGCTCGTAGAAGGCGATAGCAGCTGCGGCGACTGCACCTAGTGCGATGCCCACTCCTACGATCACTTTCCAGAAGAGGCCCGTTCGGCTCTGGGTTGGTGTCTCGAACATCGCTTCCTCTGCTGTTGACCCACGGCAGCGGCTCAGCCCGACGAGCTCAAACCGCCAACAGCGCGGGGCGGTGCGCTGACCTGTTTAGCCCCCCTTGACCAGGACGAACTGAACCCTTCGGTTCAGAGTCCAGGCTTCTTCGGTGCGCCGGGAGTCAAAGGGTCGCTCTTCGCCCAATGAAATGGCCGTGATTCGGGAGGGTTCCACGCCCCGCTCAAGAAGATACCCCCTGACTACCTGAGCCCTGAGGTCCCCCAGAGCTAGATTGTACTCCTCGCTGCCGCGTTCATCACAGTGACCCTCGAGGACGAATCTGAGATGACGGTTCTCCTCTCGCTGCAGCCAGCGGGAGTTGTTGTCGAGATCCGCCTTTGCCTCGGCACTTAGTATCGCCCTGTCGAAGGGAAAGAATATGGGCTTGATCGAGTGCTCGAATCGCTCCTCGATTGAACCCAGTAACAGGTCTTCTTCGGAGATGTCCCCGTCAGGCCCGGCTGAGACCTCGATGGTGACGGCCCTTTCTGTTCTGCCGCCAGCTCCCTCGGCGACTACCTGATAAGTAGTCGTCGCGTCGGGAAAGAACTTTATTTTGCCGGAGGTGTCTACGGCTCCAATATTGTGGTCGATGATCACCTGATCCGAATGCTGGGCCTGCCATATCAAGAGTGCAGAATCTCCTCTCTTGATCGATGGAGGCTCGATACGGACGTCCAATGTGGGCACCAAGACCGAGGGTGGGTCCGGAGCCGTCGAACCGGTGCGTGTCTCTGCTGCTGGAGGATGAGTGGCCACAGGGGGAGGCTGCAGTGGTGGCGGTCGTCGCCCACAACCGCCTATGGTTACCCCTGCAATGACAAGCAGTGCGGTTGCCATTAGGCGCGAGTTAGAGGGAATCATTCTGGACACCGATCCTGCGCGCTCGGCTGCCTTCTTGTTGTTCGCCCTTTGGGCGCATGGTTGGGTCCCACGATGACGGTCGTGAAGTTTACCGTATCCAAGTGTTGACGGGCAACCTGGGCGACCTGGTCTGGAGTGATCTTACGGATGAGGTGAGGATATCGCTCCGGGTAGTCCAAGCCCAGGTTGAACAGTTCAGCAGAGAGCAGGAAGCGAGCAACTTGGGCATTGGTCTCGAAGTCGAAGACAAAGCTTCCCGTCAAGAATTCCTGAGCAACCAAGACTTCTTCATCGGTTGGTCCTGCCTCAGCAAAGTTCCGTATCTCAGAGCGAAGCCCCTCGAGAGCCCGCTGCTGGTTTTCTCTGGAAGTGCTGATATAGGCAAGGAACCTGCCCGGATAGAGGCCAGCAGACCCGGAGAGGTCGCTGTAGGTCGAATAGGCAAGACCCTCCTGGTCACGAAGTTTCCTGGGAATGCGACTGGTAAAGCCGGGCCCGCTTCCAAGAATGACATCCATCACCTGAATCGGATAGAAGTCAGGATCGGTTCTTGATATTCCGAGGTGACCCAAGCAGATGTGAACCTGCTCTTTGTCCTCTATCACTCTCTCTTCGAAGAGCGGCCTCCTCTGCCGCTTCAACGAGACGATCGGAGCCTCTACGAAATCGGGGTTTTTCCAGCGAGCCAGCCGTTCCTCAACCAGATCCTGGACTCGACTGGTTTCGATGTCTCCGACGATGACCAGGACCGTGTTTTGAGGCCCATAGTGTTTGCCATGAAAGCCAAGCAGGTCATCGAGGATGATCTTTTCCACGGCTTCGTGTGTTCCTAGCGCAGGGTACTGAAATGGAGAGCCCGCGTAGATCAGGTGCGCGAAGAGATTGGCCACTACCACTTGCGGGTCGTCCTCAGCTGCCTTCAGATGGTTGAGGACCTTCTCCTTCTCGATTGAAAAGCGAGAAGCCGGAAATGTGGGGAGAGACAGCATCTCTCCCAGGAGCTCGATGCCCGCAGCTAGATCGTCAGAACCAAGATGGAGACAGATACCGCTCAGTTCCTGTTGGCTGAAGGTGGACAGTGTGCCCGCCTTGCCTTCAACGATTTGCGAGATCTGTTGGGCGGTATAGCGGTCCGTACCCTCGTCCAGAAGACGCGAGGTCAAGGAGGCAACGCCCGGCTGAGAGCCGTTCTGAACGGTTCCAGCCAGAACAAAGGCGTTGACCGAGACCAGGGGAAGCCGCCTGTTGGCGGCGGAGAGAATCACTAGCCCGTTGCTGAACTCTTTGCGGTCAAAGAGTTTCTGCTTGTCCATTTCCATCTACCAGCGTGCCCACTGTCGCCCTTGAAAAACTGCAGTATCTGCCTGCCACAGCGCTGACTTCTTCGGCGGTGAGTTGGTTGATCCGCTTTCCATAGTCATTCCAGTAGTCGCAAGAGTGAAGTATCTCCATCGATCCGAGTTGGAGGGCCTGGTCGAGCGTCGTTTCGAAATCCCCCAGGACCTGCATCTGGCACTGGTTCTTGGCGCGCCGAAGTTCCTCAATCGTAGGCGGAGAAGTGGCGAGCCGCTCAGCTTCTTCGAAAAGAATGGCTTCCGCACGTTCGAGGTCGGCCTTTTCTTTGAGATCCAGACCGACAAAGAACAGGTACGGATCACGGGTGTCATTGAGCTCCGTGCTAATCGCTGCGGCAAGCCGTGTATCTTCGACCAGCCTTCGGTGCAGACGGGAAAGCTTCCCTTCGGAAAGGATTCTTTCGAGCACCTGAAACCCATAGTGATCTGCGTCGAGTACCGAAGGCGCCGGAAAGGAGAGGAGCATCCGGGGGATGTGGCTGGGCCGCTCCACCGCTATCCGGACCTGCTGCTCTCTCACCGGTTCCTCCTCGGTCGGGGTCTCGGGTACTCGGCCGGAAGGAATGGGGCCGAACAGTTTCTCGATGAGTGCGAGGGTTGGCGCCGTTTCGAAGTCGCCCACAATCACCAGCACGGAGTTGTTGGGAACGTAGAATGACCGGTAGTGCTCCTGCATCTGGGCTCGAGTTATGTGAAGGACGTCCTGATGGAGACCGATCACCGGAAATCGGTAGGGATGTTTCTCAAAGCTTTTCAACTCGACTGCTTGATGCAGCGCGCCATAAGGATGGTCTTGATCCAATCGAAGTTCTTCCAGGATGACTCGCTTTTCAAGCTCGAACTCGTCGGGGTCAAACACGGCGTTGCACATACGGTCCGACTCGATCTCCAGCGCTGATTGCCAGCGGTCAGAGGCGAAACAAAAGTAGTAGGCGGTATAATCCTGAGAAGTGAAGGCGTTGTTCCCCCCTCCATTGCGAGCGGTGATTTGATCGATTTCGCCCTTGCCATAGGAAGTTGTGCCCTTGAACATCATGTGTTCGAGGAAGTGGGAGATCCCCGTACCACCGGGTTGTTCGAAGCGGGATCCGACCCGGTAGAACATCATCGTAGCGACGATTGGATTCGCGTGATCTTCGCGAGTGAGGACGGTCAAACCGTTCTCGAGGAGATGTCGTGAGGTCGGCTTAATCTCTACCATCGACTACCTCAAGCGATGCATCGTCTGCACTGGAGCCCATATGAGGTCGCTTGGAAAACTGCAACCTGGAGCTCGATCGCGGGTTGTGCGCACATCCTAGTTTTTACTAGAATGAATCGCTCTGTGAAATTGCATCTGTCAACCACTCCAATCAGGAATGGCCTCTTCGCCCGGATGGCCGGCCTTCCTCTCCTCCTCAGCCTGATTATAGCGGCTGGATCCGCTCGCGCCGAACTTGACAATCTACCGGTGCCTGAATTCGAGGCCAGGAACCTGCTGAATGGAATGGAACTGCTGGTTCTTCCAGGCAGCGAGGCGCGACTGCCCTTCGTTCTGCTGATCAAGAACGGTGCTGCCTTCGATCCTGTCGACAAGTGGGGTGTGACCTACCTCATGGCCCGAATGTTGTTGGAGGGCAAGGAAGGGAGATCGGGAACACCTATTCAGGAAGACTTGAAGAACCTCGGTGTAGAGCTTCAGATGAGGGTGCACTGGGATACGATCTATTTCCATGGAAGCGCACCCGCAGCCAAGCTCATGGATTCCTTGAACCTGCTTGCCGAAATCGTGGTCCGGCCGAAGTTCGAGGAGGAGATGTTCGAGCAACTGCGGGCGCGAATCCTGGAGGAAATCGAGGCGGAAAAACCGCAGGTCGAAGCTTACACGCAGGAACTTTTCCTCGGCGCGCTTTTTTCTGGGAATCCCTACGGACATTCCAGCAAAGGGACCCCGAAGACGCTGAACAAACTCTACTTCAGGGATATCAAGATTCAGTACAGGAAGCTAATCGTTCCGAATCAAGCCAAGCTGGCCTTCTATCACTCGGGTGAACCGGGACCTTTGTTCGCGGGTCTCAGTCGGAAGTGGGGTTCCTGGGTTCGGAAGGACCCTATCCCGTTTACCTTTAGAAAAGCAGAACCCATCAAGGAAAAGCGGATTGTGCTGCTGGACCGTCCGGGCGAGTCGGGCTTCTTTCGTTGGGGCAAGCTGGGCGTCAAGAGAGGTGTTCGCGACTACTATGCGCTGATGATCGTGGAAGAATATCTCAACCTTTCGCTTCCAACATGGGCTGAAGAGGTCGCCTCGGAAGCCCAGATTCAGGCTCTGCCAAGCTTCGAGGCGTTTCGGATGCCCGGCTATGTTCAACTCAGTCTGCAGGCCTCTACCGAACATCTAGTGCCCTACCTGAAGCGATTCATCCAGAGTTTGAAGGAGTTGCAGGCTGGGCAGGTGGATCTTGCAAAGTTCGAGGAAGCGCGCCAGCTTACCTTCCTGGAATTCAAACGGTCGCTAGAGGATCCGAATTCCAGACTCTTCCGACTCCTAGACACCAGCCTCTATGAGCTGGGAATCGGCTACTTGACGGGCTACGGCCGTCGGCTGAATCGAGTTCAGCCGAAAACCATCCCAGCAATCCTCGATGAATACCTCTCCCCGGACTCCTTCCTTCTCGTTGTCGGTGGTCCTGCCTCGAAAATGAAGGCCGATTTAGAGGAGCTTGGAGTCGTCGAAATCTTGTATTAAAGGGTCGCATCCGTTATATTCTGAGAGTTACTAAGGGCTCGCGCGAAGTTGACTTCGCCGAGTTGGCGCTCAGATTTGCACCAGATTCGGCCCTGAATGATTGAGTGCAGCCGCAGTCGTAGCCAGGCCTACGCTGGAGGTTGCGCGATTGAGGAGCGGCCGGAGATAAGGTAAAGATGAGAAACCAGAATGAGAAGCCATTCTGGCGCCAACCCTAAGTCTGCTGTCAGGGTGGGCTGATGCCCACTTTTTTTGTTTTAGGCTCAGATCATGGATTGGCTGGCCCGTACGGAGGGCTTGGTACAGAAAGTAGTCGAAGCAGAAGAACTCGAGTTGGTCCATGTAGAGTTCGTCGGAGGTGGGAGACGAGCGACTCTAAGAATCTACATTGACAAGCCGGGTGGTGTTAATCTGACGGACTGCCAGAAGGTCAGTGAGCATGTAAGTCTTCTTCTGGACGTGGAGGATTTTATTCCTCATCACTACGTGTTGGAGGTCTCGTCGCCGGGATTGGAACGGCCTTTGTTCAAAGAGCAGGACTTTCGACGTTTCAAGGGTAGGGAAGCTCGGGTAATGACGATTGAAGAGATCGAGAGCCGGAGAAAGTTCACGGGATTCATTCAGGAATCTGGAAGTGGGGTGCTGCACCTGGCTTGTGACGACAGGACTTATCGTATCCCCTTCGACAAGATCAGGAAGGCCCATCTGGTTCACCGGTTCGCCAGCTCTGCCGGCAGGTAGGTCGAACACGAGTTCGGAAGCGGGGTCGAAATAGGAATGCCAAATACGATTAACCAGAGTATCGAACAGCTCAGTCGGGAGAAGAGTATCGATCCGCAGCTTGTTCGAGAAGCTCTGGAAGACGCGATGGTTGCCGCTGCCAAGCGATACTTCAGGACAGACGAGGATCTGCAGGCTCGCTACGATACCGAGACGGGCACCATCGAGGTCTTCGCGGTAAAACGGATCGTTGAAGAAGTTGAAGACGACGAGAGGGAAATGTCGTTGGAGCAGGCCCTTGAGGTGGACGAGACCTTCGAGGTAGGCGAGTACATTGAGATTCCAAAGCCCACCCTGGAGTTGGGTCGCATTGCCGCCCAGACTGCCAAGCAGGTGATCTTTCAGAAGGTACGGGAAGCCGAGCGAGAGAACGTATTTGAGGAGTTCTCGGGTCAGATAGGACAGGTTGTCCATGCCATAGTTCGGCGCTTCGAGAACCGAGAGCTTATCTTGGACGTGGGCAAGGCGGAGGCGGTTCTTCCCTACAGCGAACAGGCTCGCGAAGAGGAGTACCGGCTAGGCGACCGGGTACGAGCAGTCATCATCAAAGTCCACCGACTCTCCAGAGGACCTCAGATCGTCGTGTCCAGGGCGGACCCGAGTCTGTTGATTCGGCTGTTCGAAACGGAGATACCCGAGGTATACGACCACACCGTCGTGATCAAGAACGCCGTCAGGGAGGCAGGTGAACGGGCCAAGGTCGCCGTAGCCAGTCGCGATGACAACGTGGACCCGGTAGGCGCATGTGTTGGGATGAAGGGCAGCCGCATCAACGCGGTGATTCGAGAGCTACGGGGAGAGAAGATTGACATCATCCAATACTCGGATGACATTGTCGAATACACGGTGAATGCGCTTAGTCCCGCGAAGATTTCGAAAGTACTGGTAAAAGATGCCGAGGCGAAAGTTCTGGAGGTCATCGTGCCAGAAGACCAGCTTTCTCTCGCCATTGGGAAGAAGGGCCAGAATGTCCGTTTGGGTTCAAAGCTCCTGGGTTGGGAGATTGACATCAAGAGCGATGACGAAAAGAAACAAGAAATCCTGAGCCAGATGGAGGGACTGACAGCAAAGGTGTCGTTGGGCACTTCCCTGTCCGAGCTGGCGGGTCTCGGAGACAAGACCCGAGAGCGAATCGAAGACGCAGGAATTCTCTCCATCGAGGAGCTGGCCTCCAAATCAGTCGATGATCTGGTCTCGATTCCCAGGATAGGGGAGAAATCGGCACAGAAGATTCTGGAGACGGCCCAGGCTTGGTTGGTTCCTGAGGACCAGGATGACAGCGAACAGGCTGCGGCCTCCGTTGAAGAGGCTGAAGTGGATTCGGCTGAAAGCGCGAATCCCGACAGTGAAGGCGAGACCGAGCAGAAGGGTGCCGGCATTAGCAGCTGAATAAGGGTTCGCGCGACCTCTAGATAAAGGAAGCCCCGTTGGAAAACAAAGAAGCCCCGTTGGAAAATAAGGAAGCCTCGTTAGAAAAAGTGGAGCAGGTCAAGGTTATCGAGCTCGCTTCGGAGTTCGAGCTGAAGAACGGGGTTGTCATTGCTGAGCTTAAGAAGATTGGGGTTTGGGTTCCTTCAGCGGAGACCCTTGTTGACTTCGATATCGCCAATCGAATCCGCCGTCGACTCCAGTTGATGATTGAAGTCGAGCAGGAGGAACAGGTCAAGGCCGAGAAGGCCAAGGAAAAGAAGAAGACTACGCCCGCCAAGCGAAAGACCATCAAGCAGCTGGGCCGGCCTAGAAAGGCGGCCACCCCGGCCGAGGAGCCTGTTGAAAGTCCTCTAGTTAGCTCGCTCAAGCCTCGCAAGGGACAGACCAGTTATCGAACCATCGAAGAGCCGACCGATCTAGTACTTGAGAAGACTCAGGTCACGATCGATGATGAGCCTGTCATCGAGAAAGTCGAAGCTCATGTTTCGGCCGAGATCCTGGAACAGGTTCAGGAAGCTCCCCTGACCGAGAGTGAGGCGGCAGCACTAACTCTGGAAGCCGAAAGGCTGAGACAGGCAGAGGCGGCCGCCAAAGCGCCTCCTGCCCAGGTCGATCAGCCCCCCGTGGATGCCGCCGTCGGAGACGAAGTCGGAACTACCGAGACTCCTGAAACTGCTGCCGAGGCAGCAGTTGCTCCCAAGGCTGCTGAGGCCGCTGCAAGCGTTTCTCCTGAAGCAGCCGTCGTCGAGGGGGCGGAGGCAGAAAAGGCAGAGGAAGTCGAGGCCCAGGCCGAGGTGGAAGAGGTCGCTGCCGAAAAAGTGGTCGTACCCGGAGACGCAGCGGGGGCAGTCAAGGTTATAACCCTTGCTGAGTCTGTCAGTGTCAAGGAACTGTGCGAAAAACTGGGGATCAAGAGCAAGGATCTGATCAGTGAGCTGTTCAGCAGCGGGATGATGGTCACCATCAATCAGACCCTCGATCACCAAATCGTCCAGGCAATCTGTGAGAAGTTTGGTTTCGAGGCTCGATTCGTCACGGCCACAGAAGCAGAAGTCGAGAAGGAGGCGATCGAGGAGCTTCCAGAAGACATCGTGGATCGAGCTCCGGTTGTGACCGTCATGGGACACGTGGACCATGGAAAGACCTCCCTACTGGATGCCATCCGGGAAACCGAGGTCGCCGCTGGTGAGGCAGGTGGAATCACCCAACACATTGGCGCTTACCACGTGTCGGTCAATGATCGTCGGATCGTTTTTGTAGACACACCAGGGCACGAGGCCTTTACCTTGATGCGGGCACGTGGGGCCCAAGTGACCGACATCGTAGTTCTGGTGGTTGCCGCGGACGACGGCGTCATGCCCCAGACCCTCGAGGCCATCGACCATGCACGGGCTGCCAATGTTCCTATCGTGGTAGCAGTCAACAAGATAGATCGCCCTGAGGCTCAGCCCGATAGGGTGAAGCAGCAGTTGTCAGAGCGTGAGCTGATTCCAGAAGATTGGGGCGGCGACACGGTTATGGTGGATGTCTCGGCGATCGAGAAAACCAATCTTGATCTGTTGCTGGAGATGATCCTGCTAGTGTCCGATCTCCATGAGCGAAAGGCCAACCCCAAGCGCCCTGCCTCCGCGGTTGTGCTGGAGGCCCAGCTAGACCGGGGGCGCGGACCGGTCGCAACTCTGTTGGTTCAGGATGGGACATTACATGTGGGGGACTCGTTCGTAGCCGGCATGGTTTTCGGTAAGGTTCGAGCCCTGTTCAACGATCGAGGCGAGCCCATCATCGAATCTGGACCAGGCAGCGCCGTCGAAATCCTGGGTTTGAACGAGGTTCCCCAGGCCGGCGACCAGTTTCAGGTCTTGCTCGATCCTAACCGAGCACGCGAGTTGGCCGACGAGCGTCGCCAGTCCCTGCGTGAGAAGGGGTTGGCGAGATCTTCCCGAGTCGGTCTCGACAACATCCTTTCAGAGATGGAAAGCGCTGAGGCCAAGGATCTCAATCTGGTGGTAAAAGCCGATACCCAGGGATCGGTGGAAGTGGTAGGTCAAACCCTCGAAAAGTTGAGTGCGGAGAAGGTCAGGATCAGGGTGATCCATAGTGGGGTCGGCGCTATTTCCGAATCCGACGTCCTGCTGGCGTCTGCTTCGCAGGCGGTCGTGATCGGTTTCAACATTCGTCCCGAGCGTAGCGCCCAGGAAACTGCCGAGCGTGAGGAAGTCGAGATTCGACTCTATACCATCATCTACGAACTGATCGACGAGATCAGGCAGTCCATGCTCGGACTTCTGGAACCCTCTCTGATTGATAAGTTGTTGGGGCGGGCGGATGTGCGCCAAACCTTCAAGGTCTCGAAGATCGGAACAGTTGCCGGGTGCCATGTTCTCGATGGCGTCATTACGCGAAACGCGGAGCTTCGCCTCTTGCGCGACAATGTCGTCGTTCATGAGGGCAAAGTCGGGTCTCTCCGTCGTTTCCAGGAGGACGTAAAAGAGGTCAAGGACGGCTATGAATGTGGTATTTCCATCGCTAACTTCAACGATGTCAAAGTGGGCGATGTGATCGAGGCTTTCGTGAAGGAGAGCGTAGAGCCCCAGCTGATCTGAGAGCTGAATCGGGCGATTTCGTCGGCGGGAGTGACAAGCTGTCCCCGAGAACCCGCAGGGCCGTGTTCCCCGCTCACCAGAATCGCTCAACCTGGGTCTGAAACTCGAGCTACCTCCGGCGACCGATGCCGATTGTATTCTGTTCCTTGGAGATCCACATTCCCCATAGCCAGTCGCTGAAGGAAAAGCGAATGATTGTACGTAAGACTGCGGGGAGGCTGCGTTCGCGGTTCAACTTCTCGGTTTCCGAGATCGGACACCAGGAGCTCTGGCAGCGCGCCCGGCTCGGTGCGGTATCCATTGGACCTGACCGAATCGAGCTGGAACGCATCTCCAATCAGCTCATCAAAGAATGCGAGCGCATCCTCGGCGGCGATCTTCTTCGATACAACATTGAGATTTTTGACCACGACTAATTGTGCTGGAACAAATCACTTCCTACTCCCTGGCCCATAAGCGCTTTGCAATTACCTCCCACGCTCGACCCGACGGTGACTCGATAGGTTCCCAATTGGGCCTGGCGCTGGGCCTCGAAAGCCTCGGGAAGGCTGTCCACATAGTGAACGCCGATCCTCTTCCCCATGCCTATCGCTCACTTCCCGGTGCGGAGCGAATTCGCGTATCAGAGTCCCTCGAAGGAGTCTTTGATGCGGTGTTCGTCCTGGAGTGTAATGATCTGGATCGTCCCGGAGTAGGGAACCTGGGCCGTTACTACGTGATCAATATCGATCATCATGCCAAGACCGAGTCTTTCGGACAGCTCAATTGGGTAGACTCCAGCGCGGCCGCAGTCGCGGAGATGGTTTACAAGCTGCTAGGAGCTTTGAAGGCGCCGGTGACGGCAGATATTGCGACGAACCTCTATGCCGCCATCCTCACCGACACCGGCTCTTTCCAGTTCGCCAATACTCGAGCAGAGACCTTCGCGATCGTCGGGGAACTGGTGGCCAGTGGGGCCGACCCAGCCTGGGTTGCCCGTCAGGTCTACATGAACCAGCCGCGTTCGAAATTGGCTCTTCTGGTAAAGGTGCTCGACACCCTGGAGATCCACCCCTCGGGAATGATTGCTTCCGTTTTTCTGACCTCCCAGATATTAGAGGAAACCAAGGCGTCTCCTGGAGAGACCGAGGGCCTGATCAACTATGCACTGGGTATTGAGGGGGTCGAGTTGGCGGCCTTCTTTCGCGAGGAGCGTCAGGATCTCTATCGTGTCAGCCTCAGGTCCAAGAGCGATCTCGATGTCGGCGAGGTAGCAAGACGATTCGGGGGCGGAGGACACAAGAACGCCGCCGGGTTATCTCTGGAAGGGAGCTTTCAGCGGGTTCGAGAGCAGGTGCTGCACCGGTTGGAAGACCTCTTAACCTCAGCCGGCTCCTAAGCTGAAACTTCACCGCTGCGCCCGACTTCGGAGTTCGCATGTTCGGTGTTCTGCGGTTTGTGATTTAGCCTTTTTCCTTGGTTCTGGAGGAGGCAACCGATGAATGCTGAACCGCAGAATATCGAACAAGCGAATTTCGAAGGCCGGAAGAACACGAAGGAGAGAGCCGGACAACAGCGAAAATCTCCCTAACTTCGACACCCAGTGCCCTCCTCAACGGTCCGGCGCGCACAGCTGGTTGGGAATACTGAGCCGATCCTGGCCGGTCCGATGATGGACAAGAAATCTCGCGATGGTGTGCTCGTCATTGACAAACCCGTGGGGCCCACTTCCCACCGGATTGTCCAGACAATTCGAAGGCAACTCGAGTCGAAGGTGGGACACACCGGTACCCTTGATCCCCTGGCGAGCGGAGTCCTGCCCCTGGTGCTCGGCCGCGCCACTCGTCTAGCCCGCTTTTTCCAGTCTCACGACAAAGAATATGTCGCCGAGGTTCGGCTCGGGAGGACGACCGATACCTACGATCGAGAGGGAACGGTTCTCCAGGAACGTCCGGTGCCGCCACTCACTCGGGAGGAAGTCAGAAGACTTCTAGCCCGGATTTCTCAAGGATAAGAAAAAGCAGTCAGCTCAATGTGGTATAACGTCTGTGTTAACAAAGACTTAACAAACACAAGGAGCTGACTACTATGACGACAGAGTGTATCGCTTCTAAGCTGGAGTTTCAAGGGCTGGAGGGTCGCCGAGTGGAGGCAGAATTCAACGGGGGACAGATCACCTCAGACGCCGGAGGGTTGCTGTTACGGGAGGTGGAGAACCGCTATGGGTTCATTCGCGGCTTGGCCGCCTGCTTTGGGGACCGGCGCGATCCTCGCTTCACCGAGTTCAGTGTGGAGGATCTGGTGGGGCAGCGGATTTATGGACTGGCCTTGGGCTATGAGGATCTCAACGATCATGAGGAGCTACGGACGGATCCGCTGATGGCGGTGTTGGTGGGCAAGGAAGATCCCTTGGGGAGGGATCGGCGAGCGGAAGCGGATCGGGGCAAGGCGTGTGCCGGCAAGAGCACACTCAATCGTTTGGAGTTGTCCTCGGTGACGCAGGATAAATATCGCAAGACGCCGGTGGATGAAGCGGCGGTGGAAGCGTTTCTGGTGGAGCAGTTCATTCGGGTGCGAGGCGGTAAACCGAAGGAGCTGGTGTTGGATCTGGATGCGACGGATGATCCGCTGCACGGAGAGCAGGAGGGTCGTTTCTACCATGGCTACTACCGGTGTTACTGCTACCTGCCGCTGTATGTGTTTTGCGAGGGGTATGTGCTGGGGTCCAAGCTACGGGTGTCGAATCTGGATGGCTCCGAAGGAGCGGTCCAGGAGATGGAGCGGATCGTGGGACAACTGCGGGCGAAGTGGCCGAAGGTCCGCATTACGCTGCGGGCGGACAGCAGCTTTGCGCGCGAGGCGTTGATGAAATGGTGTGAGGAGCATCGAGTGGATTACGTCTTCGGTCTGGCCCGCAATCAGCGCTTAGAGGGGACCCTGGAGTCGGAGCTGGAACAGGCCCAGGCGCTTCAACAAGCGAGCGGCAGCAGCGCCCGAGTCTATAAGGACTTTCGTTACCAGACGCACAAGAGCTGGAGTCAAGAGCGGCGAGTGGTGGGCAAGGCCGAGTACACGGGTAAGGGATCCAATCCCCGCTTTGTCGTCACCTCGCTGGGAGCGAAGCGGTGGCCCGCCCAAAAGCTGTACGAGCAGCTGTACTGCGCGCGAGGGGAGGCGGAGAATCGGATCAAGGAACAGCAGCTGGAGCTGTTTGCCGATCGGACCTCGACGCACCTCATCAAGAGCAATCAGCTGCGGTTGTGGTTCTCCTCGGTGGCCTATAATCTGCTGCACACGTTGAGGCGTGTCGCTTTGAAGGGGACCCAGTGGGCGAAGGCGCAATGCCAGACAATTCGCCTCAAACTGTTGAAGATAGGAGGCCAGATTCGGGTCAGTGTCCGGCGGGTGAGTCTGTCCTTGAGCGAGGGTTATCCTTACCAAGCACTCTATGCCCAAGCCTTGGCCCAGCTTCAACAGCTCGGTTGAGCCAAGGAAAGTCGGAAATCCCAGCCGTCTGCAACTGAGGCGCCTGAGGTGTGTCTGAAAAACCGGTTTTCCGCGCTCGACACAGGCCTCACGACGCCTGTCGTACTCTGCACCGCCCTCAGCGGCGCCTTTGACCCAGACCGGCGTCGAGAAATCGACTAAAATCGCCCTTTCGGCTTTCTCCTTGAGAAATCCGGGCTAGATCGATTCGAAGGCACCTTGAAGCAGCTGCCTCCAATGTATTCGGCCATCAAGGTCGGAGGACGAAAGCTGTACGAATTGGCCCGCAAGAAGAAGGAACAACCACGCCCCCTGCGAACCGTCACAATCGACCGAATTGATCTGCTAGACAAGCAGGCAGATATCTGGAAGTTGCACGTCCATTGCTCCTCTGGTACCTACATACGCAGCCTGGCCTACGATTTGGGAGAGGCTGTCGGTTGTGGAGCCCATCTCGCAAATCTGAGACGTACACGCGCCGGCATCTTCCACCTGGAGCGTGCCACCTCGATTGAGCGTCTGGAGCAAGATTGGGAACGGGCCTTCCATCCGATGGAGCAACTGTTTCCGGAGATGCCCCAGATCGAACTGGACCTGATTCGATCAAATCGGGTACGCCACGGCGGCGGGATTCCCGCCGAGTCCGAAGTCGAGGACGGCTGGTGTCTCCTGCTGCATGAAGGGAGGCTCGTCGCCGTCGGAAAGGCCCAGGGCGAGAGGATTGAACCGGTTATCGTGTTGGACGCACTCTGACAGCCGGTAAGAAATCCCCAGTACCATGGTGGGAGTGTAACGATGGACATCTACCCAACTTACACGGTCGGCGCCATCTTCGTGGTCGGCGTCGTGCAGTCAATCCTTGTCTGGGTGGCGCTCTCAGCTGCCATCCTCGAGTTGGACTCGACACGTGCGTTCAAGGGTGTCACACGCACCGGGCTCGCCGTGCTGCTTGCAGCGTGGTTTAGTTTCATCTTCACGCTCAGCCAGAGCGACACACAGCTCGCGCTGACAGCCTCGGGCGGCCATAGGCGAGTCTTGTTGGCGCTCTTTACGCCTGCCTTCGCTAGCCTGCTACTGCTTGGCTCGCAGACAGTACGCACCATCTTGGACAAAATCCCCCAACACCAGCTCATCGGATTTCAGGGAATGCGTACGCTCGGCTTCATCTTTCTGGTACTCACTGACATGGGCTATGTGTCGTCCACCTTCGGTGTCGCCGCAGGGATCGGGGACGTGACCGTTGGCGTGTTTGCCCTCTACGCAGCCTACGCGTTGTTGCGGGGGAGACCGGGCGGACGATCGATCGCGATCGCTGCAAACGTCGTCGGCCTGCTGGATGCCACGATGGCGCTTGTGTTGGGGCTGTTTGTCGTGCCGGCTGAGTCCTTTGCGCCGCACATCGTAGCGCGCATCATGTTCGTCCCCTCCTATGTCGTAGCCCTCTTCCTGGTCGCCCACATCTATTCGTTACGGGGGCTCATTCTCGGTGTCGGGGAGGCACGATCCGACCGGGTGGCACGCACGGCTACACCCCTCCACTAAGTACACTGGAACGTAAATACTGCAAACGTCACCGTATTTATGGAACCGTGTTGAACCGTGTACTAAGGGTTTGCGCAAAAATAACTTGGCATTTTGGCATCTCATTTTCACACCATCTTCGGCCGCTCCTCAATCGCGAAATCCTCAACGTAGACCAGGCTACGCCTGCGGTTTCGCTCAATCGTTCTCGGCCAAATCTGGTGCAAATTTGAGCGCCAATTCTACCAAGTTATTCTTGCGCAGACCCTAACTTAGTTCTCGTCCGTTCGATTGTAAGTGACTGGAAATAAAAGGGAAAGAAGAGATTTAGGAGCTCCGTTTTTGTCAGGTCCTCTTGGTAGAATAAGTTTGCCAACTAACTCAAAGAAAAGGATTTACGACAAAACTGGAGCTCCAACGATGAGAAAGAACAGCGAACCACAGAGGCCGCTCGCCCCTGTGTGGCCCAATCACCGCTTGAGTGACGAGCTCCGCACGATCTCGAAGATTCTCGATAAGAATCCCGAGATCCTGGATCTGGTTTTACAAGATCTGTCTGACAAAGTGGATCCCCAAAACGGTTCGCCGGGCCTGAGTGCCGAGCAGCTCCTGCGTTGTGCGGTGCTCAAGAACTGGCATCAGCTGTCCTACGAGAAGCTGGCCTTTCACTTAGCCGACTCCGAGAGCTTTCGGGCGTTTTGCCGCTTACCCTTAGGGTGGGCTCCGGGCAAGAGTTGTCTGCAGGAGAACCTCAGTCGAATCCAGGCCGCGACCTGGGAGGGGATCGGGCAGATCCTGGTCCAATGGGCGAAGGCCCAAGGACTGGAGCAGGGACACAAGATCCGGGTGGATGCGACAAACGTCCCCAGCCCCATCCGCCATCCTTTTGATTCCCGGCTGTTGTACGATTCGATCCGCACGGTCACGGCGTTGTTACGAGATTTAGGCCAATCCCATCGAGTGAGCTACCGGGACCACTGTCGGCGGGCCAAACGTCGTGTGATCAATCTCCGCAACGTCCGGGGTAAAGCCCGCAAGAAGGTCGTTTACCTCGATCTGCTGAAGGTGGCAAAAAAGACCCGACACTATGGCAAGTTGGCGCTTGAGAATGCCTCCCAGTGGGAGGACTGCCACAGTTTGATAATCGCTGGAAAGTTGCGTCATTATTTGGAGTTGCTGCAGCAGGTCATCGATCAAACCGAGCGCCGGATCCTGCGGGGAGAGACGGTGGCGGCGGAGGAAAAGGTCGTTTCCATCTTTGAGGAGCATAGCGACATCCTTCAGACGGGAGGCAGAGAGACCGTCTTTGGCCACAAGGTGTTTTTGACCTGTGGCAAGAGTTCGCTGATCTTGGACTGTCGAGTTGTGGCCGGGAATCCGGCCGATCAGACTCAGCTGAAACCCATGCTCCGACGCCATTTCGAGCACTACGGCTTCTATCCTCGGCAGGCCAGTTTTGACGGGGGATTCGCTACCCAGGACAATCTCCAGTGGGGCAAGAAGCAGGGCATCGAAGATGTCGCGTTTGCCAAAAAGAGGAACTTGAAGGTCCCCGATATGGTTCGTTCCAGCTGGGTCTATCGACAACTGAGACGCTTTCGGGCCGGGATCGAAGGCTGCATCTCGATGCTCAAGCGGGTCTTTGGAGTCGACCGCTGCACCTGGAAGGGCTGGGATCACTTCCAGCAGTATGTGCAGCTTTCGGTGCTCAGTTACAACTTGCTCGTCCTGGCTCGTTTGCTGTTGTAGAAAGCTCAGAGTCCACTATTAGGGTGCGGGAGTTCAAGGATTGGTGTCTCTTAAAAACGACTTTCGAGGACTAGCTTGCAAACCCTCCTCTGAAACGGAGGGAAGTCACTGCCCGAAACCCTGGTATTGTCGAAGAAACCACCGATGGAACCTCAGAAAACGGGGGTTCCCGGATGAGAACTAACCCGGATTTCTCAAGGATAAGAAAAAGCAGTCAGCTCAATGTGGTATAAAGTCTGTGTTAACAAAGACTTAACAAACACAAGGAGCTGACTACTATGACGACAGAGTGTATCGCTTCTAAGCTGGAGTTTCAAGGGCTGGAGGGTCGCCGAGTCGAGGCAGAATTCAACGGGGGACAGATCACTTCAGACGCCGGAGGGTTGCTGTTACGGGAGGTGGAGAACCGCTATGGGTTCATTCGCGGCTTGGCCGCCTGCTTTGGGGACCGGCGGGATCCTCGCTTCACCGAGTTCAGTGTGGAGGATCTGGTGGGGCAGCGGATTTATGGACTGGCCTTGGGCTATGAGGATCTCAACGATCATGAGGAGCTACGGACGGATCCGCTGATGGCGGTGTTGGTGGGCAAGGAAGATCCCTTGGGGAGGGATCGGCGAGCGGAAGCGGATCGGGGCAAGGCGTGTGCGGGCAAGAGCACACTCAATCGTTTGGAGTTGTCCTCGGTGACGCAGGATAAATATCGCAAGACGCCGGTGGATGAAGCGGCGGTGGAAGCATTTTTGGTGGAGCAGTTCATTCGGGTGCGAGGCGGGAAACCCAAGGAGCTGGTGTTGGACCTGGATGCGACGGATGATCCGCTGCACGGAGAGCAGGAGGGTCGTTTCTACCATGGCTACTACCGGTGTTACTGCTACCTGCCCCTGTATGTGTTTTGCGAGGGGTATGTGCTGGGGGCGAAGCTGCGGGTGTCGAATCTGGATGGCTCCGAAGGAGCGGTCCAGGAGATGGAGCGGATCGTGGGACAACTGCGGGCGAAGTGGCCGAAGGTCCGCATTACGCTGCGGGCGGACAGCAGCTTTGCGCGCGAGGCGTTGATGAAATGGTGTGAGGAGCATCGAGTGGATTACGTCTTCGGTCTGGCCCGCAATCAGCGCTTAGAGGGGACCCTGGAGTCGGAGCTGGAACAGGCCCAGGCGCTTCAACAAGCGAGCGGCAGCAGCGCCCGAGTCTATAAGGACTTTCGTTACCAGACGCACAAGAGCTGGAGTCAAGAGCGGCGAGTGGTGGGCAAGGCCGAGTCCACGGGTAAGGGATCCAATCCCCGCTTTGTCGTCACCTCGCTGGGAGCGAAGCGGTGGCCCGCCCAAAAGCTGTACGAGCAGCTGTACTGCGCGCGAGGGGAGGCGGAGAATCGGATCAAGGAACAGCAGCTGGAGCTGTTTGCCGATCGGACCTCGACGCACCTCATCAAGAGCAATCAGCTGCGGTTGTGGTTCTCCTCGGTGGCCTATAATCTGCTGCACACGTTGAGGCGTGTCGCTTTGAAGGGGACCCAGTGGGCGAAGGCGCAATGCCAGACAATTCGCCTCAAACTGTTGAAGATAGGAGGCCAGATTCGGGTCAGTGTCCGGCGGGTGAGTCTGTCCTTGAGCGAGGGTTATCCTTACCAAGCACTCTATGCCCAAGCCTTGGCCCAGCTTCAACAGCTCGGTTGAGCCAAGGAAAGTCGGAAATCCCAGCCGTCTGCAACTGAGGCGCCTGAGGTGTGTCTGAAAAACCGGTTTTCCGCGCTCGACACAGGCCTCACGACGCCTGTCGTACTCTGCACCGCCCTCAGCGGCGCCTTTGACCCAGACCGGCGTCGAGAAATCGACTAAAATCGCCCTTTCGGCTTTCTCCTTGAGAAATCCGGGCTAAGTTAGGAGCAGAAAGTCAACGATGTCGATCCAAACCCTGGTCCAGCGTCTTGAGGCATCTCGCTACGTCCTGGTGTTTACCGGAGCCGGGATTTCAACCGGTTCCGGAATCCCCGATTTTCGCGGCCCTGAGGGTCTCTGGAAGCGATGGCAGCCTGTGTACTACGACGAGTTTATGACGTCCAGCTCAGCTCGTACGAAGCACTGGGAGTTCAAATTGGAGGGCTGGCGGCAGTTCCGGGATGCCCAGCCCAATGTGGCCCATCGGGCACTGGCGGAACTCGACCAACGGGGCCAGCTTCAGTCTCTGGTCACCCAGAACATCGACGGTCTCCATCAGCTGGCCGGCCATCCCTCGGGTCGAGTCATCGAGCTTCATGGGACCAACCGTCTGGTTGAGTGCCAGTCCTGTCGGCAGACTTTCAAACCGGATTCCATCTTTGATGACTTTGAACAGTCTCGCCAACCCCCGGTCTGCAGCTGTGGCGGGTATCTAAAGCCCGCTACGGTCTCCTTTGGACAACCGATGCCGGAAGAGAAGATGCGACTGGCCCTGGACTCGGCAGCCCAGGCTGATCTGGTCTGTTCTATCGGATCGACCCTCGAAGTCGAGCCGGCGGCTTCGGTCCCTCGGGTGGCCAAGTCCTCCGGAGCTTTCTACGTTGTCATGAATCAGGGAGCAACCGCTCACGACAGCCTGGCAGACTTGAGAATTGAGGGGGATGTAACCGCTATCCTTCCGGAGGTTCTCTCATTTCCCGGTTCGGATCCATTGTAAGAGCGTCCGGTATTCTGGAGAGTCCTCGGTCCAGCGAATTCCCCCTCCGTGTTGATCCGGGCCGGAGGCGTAGGTTCCCTCGGGAGGAGCTTCTTGCAACGGCTTGGTTAGAAGAAGGCTGTTCGCGGGCTTCTCCAGGTCGATGACGCGGAGACTGGCCCGGTAGTGTTCCACTATCTGCTCAGCCTTGGAGTCTGTCTCGAGCGGTTTGAGTCTGAATATAGGGTGCCCCTTGTGGCAGTCGACGCAGGCTTTTTCATCCTCTCCCTGGATCTCGAAAAGCGGTGCGACCCTGTCCCTGAAGAACGCAACATCGGGCAGCTTCATCCTGGCTGAATCAAAGGGCTCATGGGTGCGAGACAGGGCCTCTGCGATGGCGGGGAGTTTCTGCATCCACTGTTCTCGCCGCACCAGTGAAAGAGCAGTCTCTGCAAGGGTAGGATCGGGGTCTGACAGGGCCCCACTAACGAGGCTCACGAGGCGCAGGTCTTTGAGAAAATGGCTTTCTGCCAGGGCCAGTTCGAGAATGGATCGCCGTTTTCTGGCGTCCGGTCCGATGAACGCGAGGTTGAGCCGACGCCGGATCATCGCGAACTTTTTCGCCTCTGGCACCCTCAGGCAGAGAGCGATCGCGGCTTTGAAAATCTCGACCTCCTTGGAAGCCAGAGATCGGAAGAGCTTGATCTGCAGGGGGCGATCTTGGAGCAGCTCCGGGAACGAGGCTAGAGCCTCAAAGGATTCTCCATCCGCTTCGGGAGCCAGAAAAGCTGCTCTGACCCGCTCTGCGTTCTGGCTGCCAGGACCTCCAATGAGCTCGCCCACGCGGAGCAAGGCAGCGCCGGACATCGGCAGGATCAGCAGCATCACAAGGCAGACCAGGTGTCTCATCTTCAGCCCTCATCCGGCGGGAATCGGATCAGTATTCATCATAGCGCAAGGAAGCCGTATCAAGCACCGTATGGTATATTCTCCTGTCTGCAAATCGAGTAATGAAGCTAGATGAACGGCGCCTGAAACTTCTGAAGAGAACCTTCCTCGATTACCAGCAGACATCGGCCTTCCTAGAGCATCCGCTGGTGATGAATCGGGCCAAGGGCCTCTATTACTGGGATGTGGACGGGAAAGAGTACTTCGACGGCATTGGAGGGATCTTCGTTGCCTCCCTGGGACACGGTCACCCCAGACTAACGGAGGCGCTGCGGAAGCAGGTCGAAACCCTCAGCCTTGCGCCTCCAATGCACGGAATCTCTGATGTGACGCTCGATTTCGTGGAACGCTTAGCCGAGATAACTCCTCAGGGGTTGAACTTCGTCAAGCCCTACAGTGGCGGTTCCGAAGCGGTTGAGTCGGCCATCAAGTTCACACGGCAGTATTTCAAGCAGACCGGGCACCCCGCCAAGTTCAAGTTCATCAGCCGCTATTTCGGGTATCACGGCGCAACCTTCGGCGCCATGGCCGCCAGCGGAACAGGGCAGCGCAAGACACCGTTCGAGCCGCAGATGCCGGGTTTCCTGAAGGTATTCCCGCCCAACTACTATCGAGATCGGTTTTCTTCCTGGGAAGAGTGCAACCGATTCTGTGCCCGGACGTTCGAAGATGTCATTCTCCATGAGGATCCTGCCACGGTTGCCGGGATCATCGTAGAACCCATTGGGCTCACCGGTGGAATCATTACCCCTACGGTGGAGTATTTCCAGATCCTGCGTGAAATATGCGACCGCCACCAGGTAATGCTCATCTTCGATGAGATCATCACGGGTATGGGGCGGACCGGATCCATGTTCGCCGCCCAGACATTTGGTGTGACTCCCGATATCATCTGCTGTGGCAAAGGCATTTCGAGCGGAGTCGTCCCGCTGGGAGCGATGGTCGCGAGGGAGGACATGGGAGAGGCCTTCTTCGGGCGGGTGGAAGACGAAATCAACTTCGCCCACGGGCACACCTTTGCCGGGAATCCCGTAGCCTGCGCCGTGGGGATTGCTGTGATTGATGAGATTGACCGTCAGGGCTTGGATCAGAAGGCCGCCGAATTGGGCGATTATCTGTCCCAGCGCCTGGAGGAGCTGAAGGAGCTCGGAGTGGTCCGTGAGGTCCGTGGAAGGGGACTCCTCAAGGGTGTGGAGTTAGTGCGAGACACCCAGACCATGGCTCCCTTTCCGGAGCTGGGCCAGACCCTGAAGCGGACGGCACTCGAGAACGGTCTCGTGATTCGCATCGACCCTACCTGGTTTGCCGTGGCGCCTGCCCTGGTTGCGGACAAGTCGGATATCGACGAGTTGTACCTGCGGATTCGAAAGAGCCTGGTGGACGCACTGGACCGCATCGGCTGAACGAAGCGCAATCCTCACCGCCTTCTTCGGTGTCCTGGAAAACGGCCTGATCACCACCCGCTAAGCCAAGTATCTTCATCCTGAAGGCCCCACTTCGAACAGCCCCAAAGGTCAGTCAGATCTGATATCTTGTAGTAATGGACTCAAGAGAAAGGAAGTGGCCTATGTCTCTTAGAACAGTCATTTTGAGGGGCCTGCTGACGGTTCTATTACTGGTCTCTTTTGCTCCCCTGGAGGCTCAGAAAAAGGAAAAGCGGGATGTGCAGGGGTTGATCTACGACCTGAAACATCCCGAGGTCAAGAGGAGGAGAGACGCGGCCAATGCGCTCGGCGATCACCGCGTGAGGAAAGCGGTCCCGGCTCTGATTGGGCTCACCAATGATCCTGACGAGCTGGCCCGTTACGAGGCTACACGGGCACTGGTGCGGATCAACGATACCAGGGCCCTGCCGTCCTTCGTGCGCCTTACTCATGATCAAAAGCGAGTGATCCAGAAGAAGGCGATTGAGGGCATCATCAATATCTATGTCATGAAAGAAGGCGGATTGGTAAAGGGAATCAAGGATGTCGCTGACTTCGTCAATCCTCTCAGTGATGACTACAACCCCTTGATGGTCGAGCCCTATGTCCCCGTGAGCCAAGAGGCTATCGATGCCCTTTCGGACCTTCTCACCTTTTCCGACAGTGGACCCCGAAAGGACGGCGCCGTTGCACTTGGGATTTTGCGAGCCCAATCCGCACTGCCTGCAATTCAGGAGACCCTGGAACAGGAAAGCGATGACGGCGTCAAGGTTGAGCTTGTTCGGGCGATCTACAAGATCGGAAATCCAGAGGCCGGATCCGCACTGATTCCCTTGATTCGCGATCCCGATAAGAAGGTGCACGATGAAGCCATCTTTGCTCTAGGACGCCTCCGTGTAGCTCAAGCCGTGCCCCAGCTGAAGGAGCTCTACAGCGTCGGAGTCGAAGAAAGGCGGAAGATCTTTGGTGTCGTCCCCGTCAGTAAGAGCGACGACCTGCAGAAGAAGGTGCTGGAGGCGTTGGCCTATATCGGAGATTCGAGCTGCCGCGACATCTTCCTGGCGGCGATGGAGGACGAACGTGAAACCTTTCGGCGATCTGGAGCCGAGGGATTGGGCCGGATGGCGGACTCCAGCGTGACAATGGACGTGGCAAAGAAGTACCTTCGGGAAGACTCTGATAGCGTCCGGCTTGCGATGGGATTTGCCCTCTTTCGAATGGGTCGAGAGGAACATCTGGTAGAACTGATAGATAAGGTAGGAGATGACCAGGCGTACTTCTATTTGCTCGAGCTTGAGCCCGGAGAGGTTGCCAAATTGTATCCCTACCTGGGCAGTGAAAAAGCCTCCATCCAGACCCGTCTCCTGGACGTCATCGGAATGCGGGGAGACGCGTCAGCCTTATCCATCGTTCAGCCAATGGTGGAGAGCAAGGATGAGAATGTAGTCTCCGCCGCTAATCTTGCCATTCGCAGGTTGCGTGGAAGGCACCAGGGCTAAGGCGAGTTTTCGATCCTGTAGGCTCCCACACATACGGTGGCGTATCCCCAGCTTGACCGAATCTGCAGGTCGCTGACTACACAATACGAAGATCTAGGGGAGCTGGCAGCAGGCCGCCTTCGGCGCTGGATTGCCGGCGATATGCCTTACGCCCATCCAGAAATACTGGAAATCCACCTCCAGGAAGAGCACCTCGACCTGCTGATGGACGCCTTCTGGCAGGCGTTACCCTTTGGTACCGGAGGTCGCCGGGGACGCGTCGGCTATGGTGCTAATCGCCTCAACCCCACTACGGTTGCCATGACCGTTCAGGGACACTGCGAATACCTACAGAAGGCCTTTCCCAACCACTCAGAGCTGCTGGTGGTGGTGGCCAACGATGTGCGTGTCTTCAACGATATCGCTGGCACCTACCGCTTCCTTGGCAGCGATCATCCGCTATTGGGTTCCTCCTCCAGATCGCTTGCAATTCTGGCCTGTGAGATCTATGCCGCCAATGGCATCATCGCCTACCTGGCAGAACCCGGAAATGCTTCGGCGGTAATGACAACACCTGAACTTTCCTTTCTAATTGGCCAGCTCAAGGCAGTCGGGGGGATCAATGTCTCTGCCTCCCACAACCCCCCTGACGACAATGGTGTCAAGGTATACGATCCTCATGGGAGCCAGCCGGTACCGCCCCAGGACCAGCATTTGATCGACGCCATGGAGGGTGCTGCAGCGGTGACGTCCATGCCCTTCGAGGCAGCGCTGGATCATGGGAGGATCCGCGCGGTCCCTGAGGAAATGCACGAACGGTACATTGAAACCTACGTCGAAAAGTACGCGGCTATTCACGCCCCCAGGCAGCATCCTGAGGTTCTGTACACGCCACTCTGCGGCTCAGGTTTGACCACGATCGGCGAAGTGTTGGAACGCTTGGGGTTTTCTGTGATCACTCCTGCCGACCAGGGCCCCGACGGAAGCTTTTCTGTGATCCCGTTCAAAGCCCCCAATCCGGAAGTACCACAGTCCAGCGAGCCCGCTATGGCGTTGGCTGCTGCCAAGGGCGCAGGGATTGTCCTGTCCAGTGACCCCGATGCCGACCGGATAGGTTTGGAGGTCAGGTTGGGTGACGGCTCCTGGTACCACTTTGATGGCAACCAGATCGCTGCTGTGCTTTGCTACTTTCTGATGCTTGACCAGGATGGGCCACAACAGAAGGGCTTGGTGATCGAAACCCTGGTTACCACCAAGATCCTGGGTCGGATCGCAAAACGAGCGGGGCAATCGTGGTGTGTCGATGATCTGCCGGTAGGCTTCAAGTATGTTGCCGACGTGTTGAAGAGCCTCGAGTCCAGGGGCCGGTACGGTGACGTCTCATGCTCTCCCGACCAACTGGTTCTGGCGGCGGAGGAGAGCCACGGCATCATGGTGGTACCGACGATCAGAGAGAAGGACGCGACTCCAGCAGGGATGTATCTGGCTGCGCTCTACCAACGCCTGCACGAGGAGGGACGCACGCTTTTGGATTATTACACCCAGATTCTGGAGGAGGTGGGGGGATACGACAACGTCAACCGATCGATCATGATGGCCGGGCCGGAGGGCGAGTCGAAGAAGAGCCGGTTGATGGAGTCGCTACGGAGCTCTCCGCCCACAACTCTCGCCGGCAGCGAGGTGATCAAGGTGGTGGACTACTGGGACGAGGAAGCCTTCGGACCGTTTTTGAGCGAAACCGACCGGCTGCCCAGGAATCTGGTCCAATTCTTCACGGATACCTCGATCGTTACGGTGCGTCCTTCCGGCACCGAACCCAAACTGAAATTCTACTGCCAGTTGCTCCCGCGACAAGACCGACCGACCGTCTCAGGCGGGGAGTTGCTTCAGCAACTCAGGGCCGAGACTCAAAGCCTCGCCTTACTGGTCTACCGCGAGCTGCTGGGACGTATCGACCTTGCTCTGGAAGAGCCGGGCCTGCTCTTGCCCGATATTATCGAACTCGATCAGAAGCTGCATTTTGACCAGAAGACTGTTCCCCAGTTGCAGCGGTCGCTGACTGGCGGTTTGTTCGCCGATCTCCAGACTCTGCTGTCCTGGTTGGCGGAGGAGTCCGCGGCCATGACGCCCGGAGCCGACCCTCTGCCGGCACTGAAAGCGCCTCTCGGGTACCTTTGCCGATCCTGGGGCCCAGACCCGGCGATGCCCCCACTACTAGGCGATCTGGAAGGTTGGGCCAAGGGGTAGCGAGCCACCTCATACCGCCGAGAATGTTTGTCTGTGTTGAGTTCTCCTCCTTCCCTTGCCTTTGCCCATGCCCATGCCCGTGCCCGACTTCATCTTTCTCAGCCGGGCGCGACGATTGTGGGGATACTGAAGGGCAAGGGCACGGGCACGGGCAAAGGCAAGGGAAGCTTCTTCGCAAACTTGACCAGTTTGTGAACTTTCTCTCCACCATGGTCCTCTAGGAGTCCGTCTCGGATACTCTAGCCCGGGAGTCCCAAACTCGGCCAGAGTCTATCTACCCGCTCTCTGACCTCCGGTGTCATCAGTATTTCTTCGGGCCACTCCCGATGGAAGCCTTCCTCCGGCCACTTCTGGGTGGCGTCAATGCCCATTTTGGATCCGAAGTTGGGTAGCCGAGAAGAGTGATCCAGCGAATCCACCGGTCCCAGGGTGAACTGGATGTCCCGTTCCGGGTCGATGTGGTTCAGCGTTCTCCAGACTATCTCGCCATAGTCCTGGACGTTCACTCCCTCGTCCAGTACCACGATGCACTTCGAGAACATGGCCTGACCCATTCCCCAGATAGCATTCATGATCTTGCGGGCGTGACCAGGATAGCGTTTGCGGATGCTGATGATGATCAGGTTGTGGAAGATCCCCTCGAAGGGCATGTGCATGTCGATGATCTCGGGCAGCTGCTTTTGGATCACAGGCAGGAAGATCTGCTCCACTGCGTGACCCATATAGCAGTCCTCCTGCGGAGGTTTCCCAACAATAATGGTTTGATAGATGGGATCCCTGCGGTGGGTCATGCAGGTGACGTGGAAGACCGGATATTGGTCCGCCAGAGAATAGAAGCCGGTGTGATCTCCGAAAGGGCCCTCCACCCGGGTTTCATCCAGATTGACGTACCCTTCGAGAATGATCTCGGCGTTGGCGGGTACGGTGATGTCCACCGTTTTGCAACTCACCATCTCGACGGGTTGGCGGCGCACGAATCCGGCGAACATCATTTCGTTGAGGTCGTCCGGAAGCGGCACGATAGCTGAGAAAACGGTGGCAGGGTCGGCACCGATAGCTACAGCAACCTCCATTCGTCTATCGCCGCCCGCACCAGATTGGCGCCGGGCCTCTCGAAAGTGATGGGCCCCGTGTTTGTGAACCTGCCAGTGCATGGCGGTGGTGGTTTCGTCAAAGACCTGCATTCGGTACATCCCGCAGTTCTGCTTTCCAGTCTCCGGATTCCGGCTGAATACCAGGGGCAGGGTGATGAAACGTCCGGCGTCCCCTGGCCAGCACTTGATCACAGGCAGCTCCAGGAGAGAGAACCCTTCGGTCTTCACCACTTCCTGACAGGGACCCCTGTTTACAATCTTGGGTACCAGGGAAGACAGCTCGGTCAAACGCGGGAGCATCTTGAGCTTGTCCCAGGTTCCGGTCGGAGCCTTCAGGTCCAGGAGATCTTCGATTCTCTGGGATACATCTTTCAGAGCCTCGACACCCAGGGCAAGATTCATGCGCCGGTAGGAGCCGAAGGTGTTGATCAGAAGTGGAAGTTGCGATCCTTTTAGATTCTCGAACAGCAGAGCAGGACCGACCGCCTTCGAGACCCGGTCCGTAATCTCTGAGACTTCCAGGATAGGGTCCACTTCCACCGGAATCCGAGTGATTTGGTCTGATTCCTCCAATCGTCTGATGAAGTCCCGTAGGTCCCCGTAGTCGTAACTCATTTCAGTCCTACCTTCTCGAACCAATTGTCAGGGTGATCCATGAGGGGCTATTCTCCACGGCGCCAGTCCTGCCGTCAACGGCACCGGTGTCATCGGTCTCGCATCACCTGCGACCTGGACAATGCATCTGAACGTCTCTAGGTAACGCATCTATTGAAGTAAGAGCAAAACGCAGCCGCGCACGACTTGAATCGTCTGCAATCTGAAGCCAAGTTCCGAGGAGAGAGCGGGACTGGAGTCTTCACCGGAAAGATCCAAGCTGGCCGTTGGCTCCACTGATCCTTGGTCGTAGCTTTGGTCCTCGGACCAGTGTCTTTTTCCCGTTGAGTCTGAAGCGAAAAGGCAAAGACAGAGGCAAGGTAGGAATGGTGACCTGGAGATCACCGCTGCGAGACTTTTCCAGAAAAAAGATACATCCAGAAACGATCCGCGGCACGTATAGCTGATTGAAAGCGCACTAGAAACATTGAATGAAAGGAGTTCAACCATGAATCTGAGTTCGTCTCAACCGAGGTCTCATCTGCCACTTGTTCTGATTCTCGCCTGCCTCCTACTCCCGGCGACTGCCGTGGGATCGAGCCACCGCGAGGCTCCCGCCATCACTCTGGACCCTACAGCTGACAATACCGATGTCTACGCCTTTGTCAGCTACGAACCAGGTCGCGAACAATTCGTGACCCTGATCTCGAACTTCATTCCCCTGCAGGTGCCCTATGGTGGGCCCAACTTTCACAAGTTCGATCCGCATGTGCTTTACGAGATCATGATCGACAATGACGGCGATGCGGTGGAAGAAATCACTTACCAGTTTCGCTTCCGAACCGAGGTGCTGGAGAGCGGGACCTTCCTGACGGCTACCGGTCCAATCGAGTCGCTCCAGGACCCAACCCACAATGTCCGTCAGTACTGCACCATCTGGCGCGTGAACGGTCCGGGCCGATCCGCGGCACGGAGGGAGCTTCTGGGCGAGGATCTCATCCTACCACCATCCAATATCGGTTCGGCCACGACCCCCAATTATGAGGCGCTGGCCAGTCAGGCGATCCATGACCTCCCGGATGGAAGCCGCTTTTTTGCCGGACAGCGAGACGAAGGTTTCTACGTGGACCTCGCCGGCATCTTCGACCTTCTGTCACTGCGCACTCCGGGCGTAGATGGGACGGCGGGGCAGAACGTGCACTCGATTGCCATCGAGATACCCATGTCAAGACTCACCTCCGATGGAAGCCTTCCCGCGGGTGGAGACGATCCAACAGCCGTGATCGGTGTCTGGTCATCCGCCTCTCGGGCCGCCTTTTCCAGGCTACCGGTTACTGGAGGCTCGCCGATACCACTGCATCTTTTCGGGTTTAGAACCTTGACTCAGGTTTCCCGATTGGGCTCGCCGTTGGTGAATGAGGTTGTCATTCCTTTGGCTATGAAGGATCGATTCAACTCTTCGCGTCCCACCGGTGACGGACAGTTCCTCAGTTTCGTCACGGACCCCGAACTCGCCAAGCTTCTCAATCTGCTGTTCGGAGTCGAGGTTCCTCCTGCCCCACGCAATGACCTGGTGCAGGTGTTTCTGACAGGAGTTCCTGGACTCAATCAACCCCCCAATGTAATTCCGGGCGAGATGCTGCGCTTGAACATGGGAATCGCACCAACGCCGGCTGATAATCAGAATCGGCTTGGTGTTGTGGGCGGGGATCTGGCCGGATTCCCCAACGGCCGACGGGTTGGCGACGACGTGCTCGACGTCGCCGTCCAGGCAGTGGCCGGGATTCTAGTAGATGGCACGGGAGCAGGATTGGGTGATAGCGTAGATCAGAATGACGTGCCCTATTTGACAGCTTTCCCGTACCTTGGAACGCCCCACCCGGGGAATCCTTGATCTAGCGCTGCACTTGCGCTGGACAAGTGGGCTCGCGCTCCCTCGACCGGCATCAACTATGGTAGGGTACCTGCTCCAGGATCGCGGTGAGATCCTCGGCGGCAATGTCCTATCGGTGGCGATGTTGGCCAGGATGACGAGGGAGCGCGCATGCCCCAGGGCGAAGATCGACGGGAGCTGGATTCGGGATCTGCCGCGCCAACTCACTCTCCCTACGTTTCCCCACTCGAGAATCTCGCCGAGTTCACCCTGAAGGCCGCCGTCGCGGGCATCTTCTTGGGAATTCTTTTCGGAGCTGCCAACGCCTACCTCGGCCTGAGAGTAGGGCTCACCATCTCCACCTCGATCCCCGTCGCGGTTCTGACGGCGGCAGCCTTCAAGGTCTTGTCGTCAGCGGGTCATCGAAGCACCATCCTGGAAGCCAACCTCTCCCAAACAATTGGTTCTGCCTCGAGTTCTGTTGCCAGCGGTGTGATCTTTACGCTGCCTGCCCTTTTTCTTTGGGATCTAGCTCCAGGGTTGATGCAGATGGTGGTCCTGGCGATGGCCGGAGGCCTCTTGGGCGTTTTGTTCATGATCCCGCTCAGACGTTTTCTCATTCAAAGGGAACATGGAAGGCTCCCTTACCCCGAAGGTACCGCCTGTGCCGAGGTACTCCGTGCCAGCCAAGAGGGGGGTCGTAGAGGTCATAACGTCTTCTGGGGGCTTGGCATCGGCTCACTCTTCAAGGGGCTGGCCGGTTGGGTCCAGCTCTTCCCGCGCGAGATCCATTTCGGTCTCCCCTTCCTCAATAAGAGCCAGTTGGGGCTGGATTTTTCGGCGGCCCTCCTCGGAGTTGGATACATCCTTGGTCCCCGCATCGCCATCATCATGGTGAGTGGAGGGCTGCTCTCCTGGGTCGTTTTGATTCCGGCAATTGCCATCTGGGGGGAAGGAAGAACCGAACCTCTATATCCTGAGGCTCTTCTGCGGATCACAGAGATGCCTCCCGACGACATCTGGAGCCGCTACGTGCGCTATATCGGCGCGGGTGCCGTCGCGACCGGAGGCCTGATCACGCTGATTCGGAGTGTCCCCACGATGATCGAGAGCTTTCGTCTGGGCCTGGGAGAGCTAAGGGGTCGCGCCCGTGGTCCCGTTGCGGCGGCTCCGAGGACCGACCAGGATTTGCCTCTTCGCGGGGTGCTCCTGGCACTGTTGGGAGTAGGCGTCGTCATCTCGGTCCTCCCCTTCGTGTTCGGTGAAGCCACCCCCTTCGGCTTTCGGGCAGCAGCAGCGCTTATGGTCATCGTCTCGGCATTCTTTTTTGTCACGGTGTCCTCACGAATCGTGGGTCTGGTGGGGGTTACGTCGAATCCCACCAGCGGTATGACTATTGCTACCCTGCTTGCAGTTTCCTCGATCTTTCTGTTGATGGACTGGACCGGGGACGCGGGCAAGGTGACCGTCCTCACGGTGGGCTGCATCGTAGCCGTAGCGGCCTCAATTGCAGGGGATACCTCGCAGGATCTGAAGACCGGATTTCTACTGGGAGCGACTCCCCGGAGACAGCAGCTGGGTGAGATTGCCGGGGTTCTGAGTTCGGCGACCTTCGTGTGTCTTGCCGTGCTGGTCTTGGACCGCACCTACGGTTTTGGTTCGCAGGAGTTGCCGGCACCGCAGGCCACTTTAATGAAGTTGGTGGTGGAGGGAGTGCTCGAGAACTCGCTGCCCTGGGTCTTGGTGGGAATCGGCGTTGCCATCGCCCTGACCGCCGAAGTGCTGCGTATTCCCAGTCTCCCTTTTGCGGTTGGGGTCTACTTACCCGTCACCACAATGGCATCGGTCTGTGTGGGAGGGTTGATCCGGTTCTTCCTGGAACGCCGATCTCCATCGACCAGTGAGGGCCAGCAGCGTACCGATAGGGGAATCCTCCTCGGATCAGGGATGGTAGGAGGCGAAGGTCTTATAGGCGTGGGAATCGCTGCGGCAGCATTCGTCCAGGGAGCGGCGCCCTCAGGTCTGGGGTATTCATGGGCAGGGTCCGCTGCTCCCCTGATCGGCCTTCTGGTCTTCGCCCTGCTGGCCGGAGCACTGGTTCTTGGCAGTCTTGGTAGGTTGGGAGCGGGGGAGAGTGGACGATGAACCACCACCAAACCCTGCCCGGCAGATCGTCTAGGGAGGAACATGCCCATCGGGGGTGCTAGCGAGGAGGGGATATGGTCTCGGTTCTTGAATCTGGAATCGAGGTCAATCCCAACGGGATTGTGTATATCAGCCCAGGGTTTCCGAACCCTGGGTCAACGATGCCAACTCTTTGAATTTCAACCCTGAAAGGGTTGCGTACAAAAACAGGAATATTAAGAACCAAACGATTGGGCGGGAGTGATTCTGCTGTTGTCCAGCTCTTTCCTTGGAACTTGGTCTCCAGTTGCAGACGAGCCAAGTCGTTCGCGGCTCTGTTTTGCTTTTACATCAATAGATGCCCTTCCTCAGCGACCTGCGACCTGTGACCTGCGACCCTTCGGTTCAAGTGGGACGAAATCGGATGAATAGCCAGCTCAGGGATGAAGATGCCAAAGTATTCTGACGAGGAACGGGAGCAGATCGCTGTCGAGTACTTCGGTCCAGGCAGCCCCAAGGAGAATCCGCGATGTCCCAACTGCGGCGAAGTTCTCCAGCTGCAATCTGAGTATCCGTCCGGATCTTCGGTCTTT
Source organism: Acidobacteriota bacterium (assembly GCA_965218775.1). Lineage (GTDB taxonomy): Bacteria > Acidobacteriota > UBA6911 > RPQK01 > JAJDTT01 > CAUZIZ01. Next base: position 824,151 of record CBDCLS010000006.1, read on the forward strand.
CGGCTCTCGATCCGCTGCCCGGATTGTCAGGCAGAAGCCGTCTGGGAGCAGGGGCGTTCCCGGGAGCCATGGACCGATCTGCAACTAGCCTATTGCCGCGAGCGCTATAGCAAGGGCGAGGCACCCCGCTGTCCAGTCGACGACTGCTACGTCATCTGTACCGAATACAACAACGGTATCGTGGACTTTCGTTGTCCCTATTGCAATCGTTCTGGGAGAGCCAAACAGCTAGAAGAAACAAAACCGGGCGGCGAACGTAATGCCTAGAGTGGGAGTTGTCAGATAGACCCTAACTCATTGTTGCATCCCAGGCTCAATTCGTAATTGAGTCCTCTGACAACTTCCCACCGAGACACCCTCGTGAGAGGGTTGACCGTATCGCCCACTTACCCTGCAAGCCCCGTGCCTAGAAACTAAGAGAGTCCCCTTACTCTCTTCTTATCAATAAGTTCACTAGTGTCCGGTTATAAGTCCCATAGAGTCAACTGGTTAGAGCTAGGACTGTGGGCTTCCTGCAAGCTAGGTCTCATAAGTAGTTGATAAATGGGAACTTTCTCGAATGCGGTCACGCTCAAAACCTGCAGAATACTGTGTAGACTTTGGGGAAGCTTGAGTTCCTTTTTCAGGATTGCGATGAGGAGGTAAACGCAGACAGCAATCCAGATCTGGGTGCGAACGGCATTGTCGGAGGTGCCGTAGAAGGTCTTGATTCGCAGGTGCTGCTTGATCCACTTGAAGAACAGCTCCACCTGCCAGCGGAGTTTGTAGAGGGAGGCGACGCTGAGGGCCGGAAGGGTGAAATTGTTCGTCAGGAAGACGAGAGATTTGTTGGTGGGAGCGTCGAAGAAGCGAACTCTTCGCAAGTGCTCTGGATAGTCTTGCCGAGATTTTGGCAAGGCCAAGCGCCCGGTGTGATCGCTGCGAACTCCGGGCTGATCGGACCGGGGTCGAGAGGTGTAGCGAGTAAAGCGGAGATTCTTCTTGGCCCGAATCACAAAGTAGGCGCAAGCTTGATGAACGACATGCAGACGAGCAAAGTCGAGATAACCCCGGTCCATGACGTAAAAGGCACCGGGCTCGATGACGAGGGAATCCAACAGGTTGACGTCGTGGCACTTTCCCTGGGTGATCTCGATGACGGTGGGGATCGGACCCCGCAAGTCCAGCAGGGTGTGCAGTTTGATGGCGCCCTTGCGCTTGCGAAAGTGGGCCCAGGGAAACAAGCTCAAGCACAGGTCGATGGTGGTCGAGTCGAAGGCATAGACTGTCTCCCCCAGCTCCAGACCGAGTTGCTCGTTGGCATACAGGCGTCTGGCTTTGACAATGAGCTTCTGCGCCAAGTCGGCGTAGATACGCCAGTCCCGTGTTTCGTTGGCTTCGGCCAGGGTGCTGCGGGCCACCTCCCCGCGAAATCCCAGCGAATAGAGCAGCTCGCTTCGGGAGCGCAGGCAGGCCTCGATGTCCCGCAAGCTCTCCCGGTACGTCAACTGCGCGAAGGCCATGGCCAGAAACTGGTTCCGGCACGAGAAGCGGCGCACCCGGCGGTCTCCTCCGTAACGCTCGACACAGCGCTGGAACTGTTCCCGGTGAATCCCCTCCATCAGCTGGGCAAAAATCGTTCGTCTTGGGTTCATGGCCAGAGACTGGACTACGCCTCTGACCGTCTGGGTACGGGGCCAAGGAGAAGCCACGAAAATTCAAATGCGTCACACCCCTTCCTCGTCGCAACCTACTATACCCATGTAACTTATAGACGATCTCTACAATCTAAACCGGACAGCAGTGCAATAAGTTATAGAGGAATACAAAGAGTTCTTTGAGAGATCCGTCTGATCTAAAACATTCAAAACATTGGACGCTCGGGCCGCAATTCTGGGTAACTCATCCCTTTTCTTGAAGATACATCAATACAAATATCTGGATCAGTCAGGGAGCCCTGGCAGGCGGCCGGACTCTCAAGCTCCTAAACGGTCTGGTTTGCGGTGTCAGCAATTCGTCAACCGCGATTGACAGGGTCTCGAGAAGTAGAGAGAGTAGACCCAAGAGCGTCGCCCTGGGAGACTGAAGATGTACCTTGGAATCGACTGCGGCACCCAGAGTCTCAAGGTCCTGGCATGGAACCCGATCGACCTCAGTGCCTCCTCTGCCTCGGAGTCCTACGACCTGATTGGGAACCTGCCACCGGGTCACAAGGAACAACACCCGTCGAATTGGATTGATGCCCTGGAACTCTGTATGGGTGCGTTGGGGCAGCAGGGAGTCGATTTAAGTGCCGTTCGAGGAATCGGAGTCTCAGGCCAGCAGCATGGACTCGTGGTGCTGGACTCGTCGCACCGGGTCATCCGCCCTGCCAAGCTTTGGAATGACACCAGTACTGAACCTCAGTGCCGCTCCATCCTGGAGGCAGCCGGAGGTACCTACTCCTATATGGATGAGATCGGCAATGCACTGCCACCTGGCTTCACCGCCTCTAAGATCGCCTGGATCAAGGAGCATGAGCCCGATAGCTATTTGCGGATCTGCTCCTTGATGCTGCCTCACGATTATCTCAACTTCTATTTGACCGGCGAGATGACGGCCGAGGCAGGAGACGCCTCGGGGACCGGATACTTTCGGATTCGGGAGCGAGAGTGGTCGACCCAGGCACTAACCTGGATCGATCCTGATACGGACCTCGAGTCGTGCCTATCCCGTCTGATCCAGTCAGACGAAGCTGCTGGCACTCTTCGAGCGTCTCTCGCTCAAGAGTGGGGAATGAGCGCGGCCGTCACGGTAAGTTCTGGTGGCGGAGACAACATGATGGGGGCCATCGGCTCTGGAAACGTCAGCCCGGGGACGCTCACCCTGAGCCTGGGGACCTCAGGGACTCTCTATAGCTGCAGCAGTTCCCCTGTGATCGATACCAGAGGCGAAGTGGCGGCCTTCTGCACCAGCACCGGATGCTGGTTGCCCCTGGTCTGTACGATGAACGTCACCGTAGCCACCGAGATGGTCCGGGCCGGTTTCTCCGAAGCTAGTCTCGAGGATTTCGATCAGCAGATCGACCAGGTTCCACCGGGTTCGAAGGGGCTTTTGCTGCTGCCTTATCTAGAAGGGGAGCGGGTTCCGAATTCTCCCGAAGGGACTGGAGTTTTCCTCGGTATCCGTCCGGCTACCGCCTCGACGCCCTACCTTGGTCGTGCCGCGATGGAAGGTGTGACCTTGGGATTGAAGTACGGTTTGGAACGGTTGAAGGAACTGGGTTTGGCACCCAGCGAGATTCGACTGATCGGTGGTGGTTCCAGAAGCCGCGTCTGGAGGGGTATCGTCGCAGATGCGATCGGGGTGACCTGCGTGTGTCCCAGCAACGAAGAGGGGCCGGCGTTCGGTGCGGCCCTACAGGCAGCCTGGTGCGACCAGGGAGGTGACATCTCCACCTTGGTGGAGGAATACGTCGAGCTGGATGAGTCCACCCGCCAGATCCCCGAGCCAAGGCTCCACGCTACCTACGAGGAGTTGTACGGAGTTTATACGAAGTTGAGCGAGACCCTGCTGAAGAGCGATGTTTTTCCCAACCATCGACGCTTCATCGAGAGAAAGGACGGGCCATGAACGGAGACTATAAACCTCAGCCAGAACATAGATTTACCTTCGGTCTGTGGACCGTTGGAAACCCGGGTAGGGATCCGTTTGGGCAAACTACGCGAGAACCCCTGCCACCGCCTCAGATCGTTCGGCTGCTGGGTGAGGAGGGGGCCTATGGGGTGAACTTCCACGACAATGACTTGATCCCCATCGACGCAACCGCCGCCGAGCGGGCGTCGATACTTCGCGACTTCAGGCAGGCCCTGGGCGACTACAATGTCTGCGTTCCGATGGCAACCACCAACCTGTTCAGCGACCCGGTTTTCAAGGATGGGGCTTATACCTCCCACGATCCAAATATCCGAGTCTATGCCCTGCAGAAGACCATGCGCGGCATCGATCTGGGTGTAGAGCTGGGTGCTACGATCTACGTTTTCTGGGGAGGACGCGAAGGAGCGGAAGTAGATGCCGCCAAGGACGCAGCAGAGGCAATCAAGCGTTATCGGGAGTGCATGAATTTCCTGATCGGCTACGTCAAGGACAACCGTTATGATCTTAGATTCGCAATGGAAGCAAAGCCCAATGAACCTCGAGGAGACAGCTATCTGCCCACGACGGGTGCTATCCTCGCCTTCGTCCATACCTTGGACGAACCTTCAATGGTGGGGGTGAACCCCGAGTTGGCCCATGAGCATATGGCGGGGTTGAATTTTTACCACGCCGTGGCGCAGGCCTGGGAGGCGGACAAGCTCTTTCATATCGATTTGAACGACCAGAAACTCGGTCGCTTCGATCAGGACCTTCGCTTTGGGTCAGAGAGCCTGAAGGCCGCCTTCTTCCTGGTGAAATTCCTGGAGGACGTCGGTTACGGCGGATCACGTCACTTTGATGCACACGCCTATCGAAGCGAGGGCGCAGAGGGTGTCCGGGACTTTGCTGCCGGTTGTATGCGGACCTATCTGATCCTGAAGGAAAAGGCGCAGCGCTTCAATGAGGATGCCGAAATCCAGGGACTCTTGAGCGAGATTCGGGGCGCGGAATCGGAGCTTGGACTCCCAACCATCGAGAGCTATAGTTCCGAGCACGCCCGACAGATTCTGGCAGCTGACGTGGATCGGAAACGGCTGGCGTCGCGCAAGCTGCCCTACGAAAAACTGGATCAATTGACGATTGAGGTGCTGCTCGGGATACGCTGAGAGAGACGTAGGCCTTCCTCAAGCGTGAATTTCCACCACGTCTCCGTCCTCCAGAACGTAGCTTCTTTCGACCATCTGGCCTTCGAAGCGGGAGTGACCCCACACCCGAGCGAACTTGAAACTCTGGGCGATCTCCTTGTGGACGGTAGCGGCCGCGTCCAGGATGGTACTGCCGCGCGGGAAGACGAAGGGGTCGGTGTTCCGCTCAGGCTTCTTGCCGGGTGGTTTGGTGTAGACCCTGATGATGTCCAGGAGTTTGAAGAGACGAAGCCTGAGCTCTTCCAGACAGGTGGGAGAAACCGCGCTGAAGGGTTCTGCCCGAAACTGGCCCTGGTAGAGCTCTTGCCAGGCTGAGAAGTTCGTCTCACCCTGGGGTTGATCCAACTTGTTTCCCAAGAAGACCAGTCCGGGGCGCTGGTCTGGCGCCGTGGTTATACCGCGTTCCTCCAGCTTGGATAGGATGAATTCCGTCTGATCCAAAAGCTCGGAATCGTTGACGTCGAAAACAACCAGGGCCAGGTCTGACTGCTGGATCATTGCTAACTGCCAAGGTTCCAGTGACTCTGGAGACAGGGGCGGCGTGTCTACAAGCTGAATCAGAATGTCCTCGAACGGCATCATGCCCGGTTGTGGCATTCGGGTTGTGTAGGGGTAGTCCGCTACTTCTACGTGGGCGTGGGTCAGGTTGGTCAGAAGCTGTGACTTGCCACTGTTGGGTGGACCACAGAGGACCACTTGACCGGCTCCTTCGTGCTTGACGTAGTGGTCGGGCCGCTGTGAGGCACTCGACTTTTTCTTCTGCGATTCTTTTCGCTCTTTGGACAGGCGCTTCTTGATGTCCGCTTGCATCTTCTCGGTCCCCTTGTGCTTGGGGATGGCCCGCAGCATCTCTTCCAATGCCTGGACCTTTTCAGTAGACGTAGAAGCCTGTTTGAACTTCGACTCAGCCTCGAGATATTGAGCGGTCAGGTTGGCCGGCACGGGTTGATTATAAGCTATACTGGCTTTACGCCATGGCGCACACCCGGGACTCCTCGCAGCCGCTTCGATACAAGGTCGATGATGAGAAGATCGAGGCTCTCATCGACCAGCTGATCAAGGAGGTGGCCCCCTATCCCCACCTCGAGTTACTGCGAGAAGTCTTTGTAACTGGAGTCAAGCTAGCCCAGGACGACTGTTCCAGAGGCGATCTCAGAGTGCTGCGGGCCGCGATGAAGGAGATGCGCTATGCCTTCAAGGTTTTTTCGCGCTATCGGGAGACGCCGAAGCTCACCTTGTTTGGATCTGCCCGCACTCTTCCGTCGGATCCAGAATACCGGACGGCCTTGGAGTTCAGCCGCAAGATCTCGGAGGCTGGTTACATGGTCATCACCGGCGCCGGCCCCGGGATCATGGAGGCAGGTCAGGCCGGTGCTGGAAGGGCGAAGAGCTTTGGGTTGAACATCCTGCTACCGTTCGAGCCCAGCGCCAACGACACGATTTTGGGAGATCAGAAGCTGATCAACTTCTTCTATTTCTTTCCTCGCAAACTCTTCTTCGTCAAGGAATCGGATGCGGTTGTCTTGATGCCCGGGGGATTCGGGACCCTGGACGAAGGCTTCGAAGTACTGACTCTGGTCCAGACAGGGAAGGGTAGGCCGATGCCGATCGTCATGCTCGATGCTCCCGGAGGCAGCTACTGGCAAGATTGGCTCGAGTTTGCACGTAAGCAGCTTTCCCAGGGAGGCTATATCTCCCCTGAGGATGAAGCCTTGTTCTTTATCACCGACGATGTTGAGTCAGCCTACCGGGAAATCCACAACTTCTACCGCAGATACCACTCCAGCCGCTATGTCGACCACAAGCGGAAACTAGTGCTGCGGCTCAAGCAGGCTCTGCCGACGGGTGCCGTGGAGCGGCTGAATCAGGATTTTCAGGATATTCTACGCGAGGGAGTGATCGAATCCACCGAGGCTCTGCCCGAGGAGTCTGGCGAGGAAGATATAGCTGGGCTCCCACGCTTGGTCCTGTCCTTCGATAGGTACCATTTTGGGCGGCTGAGGCAGCTTATCGACGCTGTTAATCGGTTTTGACTCTAACCCGGGCCCGGCGCTTGGTCTCAGCCCAACGAGCGGCTTCTCGAGTCATCCCGAGGGCTGGTTCGAAGCCAGCACTGGCGGCTTGATGGATCAGATCCCAGGCCTCTCTCAAGCGGTGGTTATTGAGCTTGGCCAGTCCCAGATGATAGATCAACCTGGGACTGCCGTTCCCCAGTTCACGAGCCCGCCTGAGTGCCTCCTCCGACTCGGGGAAGCGTCGCAGATGGGAGTAGGAAACGCCGAGCTGCAAATATGCCTCGGGTGTTTTTGATTTACGAACTATCTCCTGCCACTCCTGAGCGGCTTCCTGGTGTCGTCCCAGCCGACTCAAACAGCCCGCCAGATTGGTTCTGGCCCAGGCCGCGGTCGGATCGCTCGCCAAGCCAACCCGATACAGTCGCACGGCCCTGCTCAGTTGGTTGAGCTGCTGGTGACAGTAGGCAGATCGGAGATAGGTGTCCGAGTCAGCAGACCCTTTCCCGATTGCTGGCTCGAAGATCTCCAGTGCGGCCTTCCACTCCTTGGCTTCCATACGATGGATTCCGGTCTGGAGCTTGACCCCCAGGATCTGCTCCCGAATAGTGGGATCGTGTGGCTGCAGCCGTTGGACCTTGTCCAGGTAGGAGAGTGCTTCCTTGGTTCGACCCAGCTCCTGCAAGCAGAGGCTGACCAACTTCAGCAGGCTCGGCGTGAGAGGATTGGCGGCTTCGGCGAGGCGGAATTGCTCCAGCGCGCCCTCCCAGTCTTCCCGAATCACGCTCCGGTAGCCCTCAACCAATGCCTGATTGGGTGAAGTGACCTGGGCGCCTTTCAGCAGGTCCAACGCCGAATCGAGCAGGCCGTCTTCTACTCGGATCCAGGCACCCTGCTCTCGGGCAGCTGCCTGGGAGGGGTCCTGATCGAGGATCTCGAGGTACAGCTCAAGGGATTCCTGCTTGTTGCCCAGCTGCTGAAGAAGGTTTGCCAACAGCATCTTCCCGGTCACAAATTCCGGATTCAGCCACAACGTCTGTTTCAGATTCCTGACTGCCTCGGAAACGAAGCCTCGGCGCCGCAACAGCAAGGCATGGGCGTAGTCTTCAAAAGCCCTACCGAGGCGTTCGGCGCGCTGCCGCTGCTCTCTAGCGGAATCGTGCTCTTCCAGTTGTTCATACGTGGAGCCGAGACGTTTGTAATATAGAGGATTCTCAGGATCAGCTTCGGCCGCCAGCTCCAGATACTCCAGCGCCTGAGACCATTGCTTTTTATGCCTGCGTTCCTCGCTGAGCTGGAATAGCAGGCGAGCATCTCCCGGCGCCAGGATATGTGCCTCGCGCAGCTGCTGGGAAGACTCGCGCTTCTTGCCAGTACGGTGCAGCAGGATTGCATAGAGTTGGCGGATGGCCGGATTGTCGGGCTTCAGCCGCGTCGCTTCTTGGACACTCTCCAGTGCAGCAAGCTCCTCCCCCCGGGCAAGCAGCGCGTAGGCAAGTCGATAGTGGTATTGCGAGTTGTCTGGGTCCAGTTGGAGTGCCTTCCGGAAAGAGCCCACAGCGGTTGTTCCCTGCCCTTGACGCAGTTGGGCCTCGCCGATGTGGTACCAGACCTCGGGGCTGGCTGAGTGCAGGGATAGAGCTCTTCTCAGAAGGGTCTCCCCCTCCACCGGGTGTCCCATTCGGGACCTCAGGGCGCCCAGCTGAAGGATCAGGGAAGCGGAGTCGGGATAGGTGTGCAAACCGTTCTCGAGAAGCTGGGAGGCCTCTTCCCATTGGTATCGGCGTACCAATTCCTGGGCCTGGCGACTGAATTCGTCGTTGGTCTGAGCGTAGAGGTTAGAGACCCCTAGAAGGACGCAGGCGAGCAGAAGGTGATGCACCCAACCAATTCTAGCTTACCCGCCCCTGTCGATGCTGCTCGAACCACCCTGCCCGAGCGCTGCCGCCCGGTGAAGTCGGAAGAAGGGAAAGTGGCCGGCGGACGTAGCTTTGGCCTCCAGGCCGAAGTATTCTTTTTCTTTTCGAGCCTTTGGCTCGATGGACGGCGGCCTGGAGGCCACCGCTACTGGGTACTGAACGGAGCTGAAACTTGATAGGTGTCGCATTCACTTCGGCGTTCGCATGTTTGGTGTTCTGCGGTTTGTGATTTGGCCTTTTTCCTTGCTCTGGAGAAGGCAACCGGTGGAAACGCTGAACCGCAGAATATCGAACAAGCGAATTTCGAAGGCCGGATAAGACGAAGGAAAGATCCTCTGACGTTCAGTGTTAGAGCAGAAGTTTCGTTCTCGAATGATCCAGCACAGCTGGGGACTAGACTGATATGAAAGACGAACCCCGAAGACACCCGCGCTACCTTCTGATGGTCGCGATCTGCTCCCTGGGAAGTGTGCCTTTCCTCTTCGTCGAACAGGAATCGCGAGATGTGCTGGGATTTCCTTTGTGGCTTTGGTCCAGTCTCCTCTTCACCGCCTGTCTTTCGGCGGTCACCGCCTGGGGTATCCGACGCTTCTGGAAGGATGGTGGCTCTGACTGAACTGGGTTACGACCTGATTCTGTGGGCTGCCCTTTATGTTGGCGTCCTGCTGATTCTGGGCATTCTTGGCAGAAAGGCAAAGAAGGAACACACGCTAAGCGACCACTTTCTGGCGGGAAGGTCGATTGGCTTTGTCGTGCTGCTCTTGACGCTCTTCGCCACCCAATACAGTGGCAACTCGTTCTCGGCCTTTCCGGGGCAAACGCATCGGTTGGGAATTTCCTATTTCATGACAGTTACCTTCATGGTCGGTGTGATCACCGGCTATACCTTGTTCGCTCCTCGGCTGTTTTCCCTATGGTTAAGCAACCGTTTTTCTGTAATTTTCTTTAGGGCCTGTAGGGAAGAATTGCTCCACTTGTGTTTTCCAGCCGGCCAGGTTCAGGTATTGCCGGCCGGTTAACCACTCCTCGTGTATCTCTGCAAGCACAGCCGAGATGAGCCGCAGCGCCGACGCTTCGTGGGGAAAGATTCCCACCACCCGGGTTCGTCTCCGGATCTCCCGGTGCAGTCTCTCCAGTCCGTTGATGGTTCGGATCCTTCGCCACCAGCTCCTCGGAAAATCAAACACTGTCAGCCCTTCATCCACGTTCTCTTCCAGCCAGCTCACGAACTCCGGTGCAATCTTTTCGAACTTCTTGACGACTTTACCCTTGAGCTCCTCGGCATCTTCTCGAGACGGGGCATCGAAAATGTCCCGCATGGCCTGGGCGATGCGGGGCTTGTCCTCTTTGCGGCGAGCATATTGTTGGGCGTTTTTACTCAGGTGAAACTGACAACGGTTCCAGGGCACCGACGGATAAACTGCCCGCCTGGCCGCCTTCAGTCCTTCGTGATCGTCACTGACAAACAGCTCGACCCCTCTCAGTCCACGCTTGTGCAGATCTCCCAGAAACCCTCGCCAATGCACCTCCGCTTCACTGATCCTGGTGCTCAGACCCAACACCTCCCGCGTTCCGAAACGATTGACTCCTATGGCTTTCAGGATGGCCACGTCCTGCACCCTGCCGCCTCTTCGAACCTTCTCGTAGTGGGCATCCAGATACACGATCGGATACTCTCCCAGCTCCCGGCTTCGAAACTCTTCCAGCTCTTCGTCCAGCATCCCGGCCACTCTCGAGACCTGGGTGGCCGAGATCTCCAACCCACACAGCTGCTCCGTGATCTCGGTGACTTTCCTCGTCGAGACTCCCATCACATACATCTCGGCAATGGCCAGCTTCAGGGCCTTCTCCGAACGGCAACCCCTCTCCAGCGACTTGGGATAAAACCTCAACCCACGCACCTGTGGAATCTCCAAGTGCAGCTCTCCCACTCGAGTCTGAATCCGCTTGCCTTTGAATCCGTTTCGATAGCCTCGCCGACTGGCTGTTCTCTCGTACGCTTCCGCTCCCAGAAACTCGCTTCTTTCCAACTGCATGGCCACGTTGAACAGCTTCTCCAGGATTCCTCGAAAGGCTTCTGTTCCTTCCTCGATCAACTCCGCCAGGATCTCCCGTGGTACTCTCTTTTCCAGGTCTGGGTTCATTTGATTCTCCTTGCCAGATAGACGTTTCTGTTTTTGGAGAATCCTGTCCCAGACCTCTGTCTTTCCGACCCAGGCCTGACCAGAATTTACAGAAAAGAAGTTACGCTACTTTCCCTATCTCGTAGCGGCGGATACCTGACGCCGACGGACTACCTGGACGACCGCTTCAAGAGCGCTCCACTCCACTACCTGTCTGCTCTGATCTTTGCCTTTACCCTGGTGAACTTCCTGCTCGCACAACTGATGGCACTGGGACACGCCTTCGACGGAGTCAGTGGGGGCGCTATTCCGTATGAGGTGGGAGTCATCGGGGGAGGCTTCGTCATCCTCTGTTACGAGCTCCTGGGAGGAATGCGGGCCGTGGCTTGGACGGACGTCCTTCAAGGAACGATTCTGGGTGTTGGACTCCTGCTGGTTGTCGCGCTGATCGTCACGGTGGTTGGGACTCCCGGCCAGATCCTTGAAACCATCCGCGATGTGGCACCAGAGAAGGTAGCGAACCCAGGTTGGCGGACTTGCGTCGCCTGGATTAACAATTTTCTCATGGTTGTCCTGGGCGCCTCCCTATATCCGCAGGCAATTCAGAGGATCTATGCTGCCCGCAGTCTGATTCAATTGAAGAGGGCGCTTACGGTGATGGCCTTTCTTCCGCTGGTTGCCGTTTCCTCAGTGATCTTCATCGGACTGACTGGGATCGTTCTGTTCCCGGAGCTGAAGGGGGTTGCCTCCGACCGAGTCACTTTCCTGGTACTTGCGCACCTGGTCGAGAACCATGAGTTGGCCTATTACCCAGTGCTCTTGGTGCTGTTGGCCGTCGTCGCCGCGATTATGTCGACTGCCGACTCCTGTCTGCTCTCACTGGTCTCGATCCTTACCAAGGACTTCGCCGTTCGTTTGCGAGTCCCCGGGGTGACCGGGGGAGGGCAGGTGATGCGTTTGACCCCTGTCTTCAGTATCTGCACCATGAGCATCCTGATGTTCCTGGCTCTTTCCCCTCTGACGACTCTTTGGGGTCTTATCGTCATCAAGTTTGAGGTGCTGATTCAGTTGTCGACGGCGTTCGTACTGGGGACGCTGCATTCCTGGGGGGATGACAGGGCTTTTACTGCGCGAGATATTCTGGCTGGTTTAGCAGTCGGGGGAGTGTTGACGCTTCTGCTCTATCAAAGCGATCTGCGGAGTGTGTATGGGCTTCAGCCCGGCGTGATCGGTCTCTGTGGAAACTATCTTGCAGTGCTGCTGTCCCGTAGACTCCGTTGACGGGTCTTTTGCATCAGAGATCCAAGGGCGGCTCTTGAAGGGGCAATGGAAGGTGAGGGATCAGCTTAGTGCTGCCCCCAGGGGGGTTGGTCCCATTCGGGAAAGAAACTTGGGTCGGGATTAGCAGAGATCTTGCTGTTGTCCGGCTCTCTCCTCGGAACTTGGCCTCATACTGCTAACGGTCACGTCGTTCGCGGCTCTGACGGACTTGGCTTCGTTATACTGGCAGTTCACCCCTCTGTGCACTGTATTCCGGTACTGCTCACTGCTCACTGCTCACTATTAAAGCTTCAGCCTAGGCCGAAGCGGCGTGCTGCCCCGATGGATCATAGTCGAAAGCGGGCAAGGTGAACCCCCTGCTCGGCTCCAAACCGCGAAAGACGGCCTTGAAGAGCAGCTCGTAGTCCAGTTCGTACTGACGCAGCTGCTTCATGTTGGCCCAGCAGCTTGGGCAGTAGTGCCACTCTTCGACAGAACCAAAGAGTCCGGTGGGTCGATCTTCGATGGTGTCGGTTCCCAGGAAGATCTCAGCTTCACAGATGCAGCAGCATTCGTTTTCATTCATCTCGTTCCTCCTCTGATCCCCAATTTGGGTCTGACTCGGGTACCACATTCTGGTGGCATTTACGTAGGGAACAAGCAAGTTCCGTACCATAATCTGGAAGGATTTTGGTTCAGTTGCTAAGAGATTGATAAGTCAGGGGTATTGCTTGCGAGCTTTAGGAAAAACAGACCTGGAGAGGCGTCAAGGAATTGAAAGGGTGTCAACCTCGGACGGGTAGGGTTTCAAAAGGACATCGTAGCGCTGTGGGTTCTCCATCCGGGTGTTCTCAGTTTTGCCTGTTCGCTTTGTGGGTCTGCAGCATCGACTCCCGGTTCCAGGGTTGGGCCAGCGCCGGCAGGTTTGAAAAAAGCTTCATCCGTAGGGTCAGCTTGGTGCCTGCGCCGGGCGCCAACCCTACCTGAAAGAAGGGATGATTGATTGGCGTCACCTCTCCGTTCAGGTCGACCTCCAGGAATTGGTGTTCCCCGTAGGCCCCACCTTGCACGATGACCGACCTGGGGTTTACCTGATCGATGTTGACCAGGGTAACAACCGTTTCAGTCGCCGAGAGCTTTGTGACCAGGGCGGCCACATCCTCGGGGATACCGGAGCGACGTTTCTGCGGATCGAAGTAGCGAAGACGGCTGTGGAGCAGGCTGCCGCGATGGCCTGTGCGCTTGGCGTGGATCTTTCCATGCCGGATGTAGTCTTGCATGTCCTGGGTAGGCGTCCCGATAAACTGAGTCTCATGAGCGATGTGGTGAAGGGCGCCGAGCATGAGGTGAATCAATGTTCCTACCCGTGCGGGGTTGAACTTCATGGAGTCATCGGCGAGGCGAGTGTCTGGAGAGGTCGCATCCTTTTCCATGGTGGCCATCTGACGGCTCAAGACGTCGAGATCCTTTTGCAGTTCGCGCTCGGGATAGTCGGGATCCGTTCCTTCCAGGAAGCCCAACCAGCCTGTAATCGACAGCCTCTTCAGGTCTTCTCGCTCCATCAGGAAGTAGTAGAGCTCCAAGGCCCCGACCTCATACTTCTTGGGAGTGTATTTATACCACCCCTCATCTCCATACATGGTGGGGTAGACTTTCTCTCCCTTCACTACTTTGAAGTGGCTGTTTACCTTGTCCATCTGCCGGCGCCAAATATCCAGATATCGTCTGTCGCCGGTCAGTAGGAAAGCGTTGATGAAGCCAACCAGAACTTATCTGTGGCGGTTTCGGTGAGCGAGGGTAGTGGTACCGGTTATCGGAGTAGTGAAGCCCCAGCCGTAGGCGCCCCCATACCACTTACCGTCGGCCGATCCGCCGATCTTGCTGTCCAGCCCGATGTTGCTCGGAATGATCCCGCCATTGGCCTCCATCCGCTCCATCCAGGCGTCCACATACTCCAGCACCCAATCCCTGTACTTTTGCTCGTGAGCCAGCATATAGGCGTTAGTAGCGAGCGTCGTGGTGAGGAGGTTGAGAGGGTGATCTCCCACCACGTCGGTGTAGTCTTTGAAATGCTCCAGCATCTCCTCGTAGGTGGACTCGCCGTGAAGCGTCTTGAAGCGGTTTTCGAGCACGATGGGGTCACCGGCCCAGTCTGCCGGGATCGCCTTGCGAAGGAGGGGGCCGCGGCTGCCGTTGAAGAGGCTGCGGATGATCTTGTGCTTGGGATCGTAGTTGTCTGCTCCCGGTTCCTCATCCATGTAGAAGCCGGCGAAGCGGCGTTGGCGGCGTTGAAAGTCAGGATCGGTAGGGTCGGAGAGGCCCTGTAGATTGAAGACCACTAACCCCTCTCCATTGTGCATCCAGTCCATCTTGGTCGGGAACTCTTTGTAGTACATGCCGTCGCGGGCAAACTCTACGTCGGTTGTCTTCGCCTCGGTGTATTGGAGGAGATGTCCCTCCCAGGCTTTCTTGTACATCCGGTGGATCACGTCGGGAGCTCCGAGGGCATGCAGCGTAGGCCAATCCCTGAGGTTTTCGATGGCGTCGTCGGGGCCGTCGAGACCACCCCACCGCTCCACGCATTGGAGATAACCGCGCTGGTCGAAGTACTTTTCGAAGAACCGCTCACAGGCCTCGGTCTGGGACTTGAGGAGCTCACGTTCAAGGAGGGCCCAGTAGGGAGGAGTCATGGGCGTGTCGATTACGACCCCAGATGCCTCTAGCTCGATGTTGCCGGTCCAGAGAAGTATCAAGGTGAGTGGAGTCCCTAGGATTCTCAAAGCTGGACGATATTACCGTAGTCGGTTCTCTCGACCAAGCTGTTCTTGACGCTTTGAGTGGGCTTCCCTAGAATCCGGGTCCGGAGTCCCTATGACCGAGACCCAGCTAATTTACAACCAGAGTACAAAACACAACTGGGAGTGCTTCGCGGAGCACCGAGACCGGATGATGAGGCTGATCCGACAGGCTCAGAAGGGAGCGGGCGCAAGGATAGCAGTCTTGGGGGCCGGCAACTGCAACGACCTCGACCTGAGGGAGCTGACATCGAGCTTTCGAGAAGTCCACCTTTTTGACCTGGACATCGTCTCGATGACCGATGCCGTGGCCAGACAGCGTCCGAATCAGGCGTCAAAGATCCAGCTTCACGACGATCTTGATCTGTCCGGATGGAGTTCGTGGGAAACTGCTTCCCAGCCGCCACATCAACGCCCTGAGAACGGGACCGTTGAGAATCCCCAGTTTGATCTCGTGATTTCCACCTGCGTGCTGAGTCAACTCATGGAAACGGTCCACCGGCTGGACAGCAGCGCGGAAAGAGACGGGATGCTGCAGGTTCGGGACCGGCACCTGGGCCTCTTGAATGAGATGGTCGCTCCCGGTGGATCAGGTCTTATCGTTACCGATATGTCTTCATCCGATTCCGTGCCGGACCTGGCCGAGTGCCCGCAGACCAGGGCGTCCGATCTAATGGCGGCTATCACAAGGGGTGGCTCGGGCTTTATCGGGCTGAGTCCGGAAGCGGTTCTAGGAGCTCTGGTGAGGGAGTCCGCGGCAGGCGGAAGGATCCAGGAGCGGGAGTCCAGTGCACCCTGGTTGTGGCAGCTAGACAAAGCCAGGCGTTTTCTGGCTTACGCCCTCAGCTTCACCAAACCGAGCCAGGAGACCGAAGCCAGGTGAAGCCTCAGGTCAGTCCCGCCCCCAGAGCGCTGGCCCCATTCGAGAGAGAAACTTCGAAGTACCTGGTCAGGACTTTCAAGAGGGAATCAAAATAGAGGCCAATCCCAACGGGATTGCGTATTTCAGCCCAGGGTTTCCCAACCCTGGGGGAGCTGTTTTTGCTTCTGATTTCTCGAGGTGAATCCGAACCTTGAAGGAGCCGTTCGAACTCTATCGTTTGTCCCTCGTGGGAGGTTACCATGATAGGTCAGCGGGGGAAGGCGTACAAGGACCGTTCAAGGAGCTGCTATGAGACGGAGCTATTTGTTTGTCCCTGGTGACAGCGAGCGCAAACTGGCGAAGGCAAGACAGCGCGGGGCTGATGCCCTGATCCTAGATTGGGAGGATGCGGTGCTTCCCGAAAACAAGGCGAGGGCGCGAGAGCTCTCCCGCGAGTTTGTTTTGACGGACAGCCCCGGTGACACCTCAATACTCATTCGCTGTAATCCGGCTGCGAGCTCGAATTTCGAAGAAGACTGCGCCGCTCTTCGGCGGATCCCATCGGAAGGAGTTCTGCTGAGCAAATGTCGCTCGGTCGACGAGGTCCTTCGTCTGGATCAAGCCTTGAGCGACGGTGTGGGTGCAGTGGAGCCCCCCATCTATCTGATGATGGAATCTCCGCAAGCTGTCATGAACGCCTTCCAGATGGCTAGCTCTTGCGCCCGAGTAGCAGGACTGATGTTCGGTGCCGAGGATTTCTCGGCCGAGATGCACATTACCCGGACCTCCGAGGAGAGAGAGCTCCTCTACGCCCGATCGACCGTTGCGACTGCGGCTCGGGCCGCCGGCTGCGAGACCGTCGATTCCCCCTGTTTGGAGTTCAGGGACCTGGCTCAGGTTCGATCTCACGCCCGCGCGGCGCGTAATCTCGGGTTCTCGGGAAAGCTGGCCATTCACCCGGCGCAAGTAGCGGTGATCAATGAGGTTTTTTCTCCGAGTGCCACCGAGATTGAGTGGGCGCGGCAGATCGTGGATGCGTTCTCTACTGCGGGTGCGGGAGTGGTCGACGTGGACGGCACCATGGTCGACGAGGCCATTGTCAAACAGGCGCGGCAGATTCTGGAAGTTGACCGCAGTGCTTCGGCAAAGGGTGATTTGGAAACCGAAGTTCGGGGGGAGCAATGACCAATAGTCGTTTGCTCTTCCCCACCATGGTGATTGGAAGTCTACCCCGTCCTCGATGGGTGATTGAGCTGGTGGATCTCCGGGAGCAGGGTCGGGTCGAGGATGGCGAATTCGAGAAGGCCCTCCGGCCAGCCTTGGAGTTTGCCATTGCCCTGCAGGAAGCTGCGGGGATAGACATCATTACCGACGGTGAGTGGCGGCGGCAGAACTACTTCACCGGCTTCTCGCAAGCGGTGTCAGGCTTCGAGGCCGATGTCATCGAGGTCACAGTGCTGACCGGAGCCACTCAAACCAGGCCTGCAGTAGTATCGAAACTCGAGTACAGGCGCCCGATCGCCCTGGACGAAGTGCGGTTTACCATGAGTCGCACCCCCAACCGAGTCAAAGCCACCCTACCCAGTCCCTACATGATCGACCGTTGGTTCTACGATCCGGAGAGGAGTGGGGAAGCCTATCCCAGTCGTGAGGATCTGGTTGAGGATGCCGCTCGGGTGTTGCGTCAGGAGGTACTGGCCCTGAAGGAGGAGGGAGTTTCCTTCATCCAGTTCGACGACGCGATGATGGGTCGCTTCGTAGGCGGGGAGTACAATCCAACGGGTACGAATCCCAAGGTCAGGATCTCCATGGCCGACCGGGACCGGGAATTGGAAATGGCAGTCTGGGGACTGAACAAAGTGGTGGAGGGGATTGACGGAATCACCACCGCTCTTCACGTCTGTCGGGGCCATCGAGCGCGGATGCACGTCACCCAGGGTGGATTCGAACCTCTGATGTCCCATCTTTACCAGGCGCAAGTGGACGTTCTTGCCCTGGAGCTAGCCGCTGCGGATGCCGGCACTGTAGCGGTTCTCAAGGGTTTCCCCAAGGACAAGACCCTGGGACTCGGCGTCATTGACGTGTTGAGCCCTGAGGTAGATTCCCCCGAGGTCCTGGTTTCCAGAGCAGAGGCGGCTCTACGCCATCTGGATCCTGAGCGCGTGATCCTCAACCCCGACTGCGGATTCGCGCCCGCCCACGACAATCCCATCTCCTTGGACGAGGCCTACCTGAAGCTGAAGTCTGTGTCGGAAGCAGCGCGTTTGCTGCGTCAGTCTTACAGCTAAGGGTCTGCGCAAGAATAACTTGGTAGAATTGGCGCTCGGATTTGCATCAGATTTGGCCGCGAACGATTGAGCGAAACCGCAGGCGTAGGCAGGTCTACGTTGAGGATTTCGCGATTGAGGAGCGGCCGAAGATGGTGTGAAGCCGGGATGCCAAAATGCCAAGTTATTCTTGCGCAGACCCTAAGATTAGCTAAGATAGCTAAGATAGCTAAGATAGCTAAGATGAAACTTAAATGCGGCTCCCGCCTTCGGAGTTCGCCTGCTCGGTGTTCTGCGGTTTGTGATTGAGACTTTATCCCCGGTTCTGGGAAGTCAACCGATGAATGCTAAACCGCAGAATGTCGAACAGGCGAATTTCGAAGGCTAAGGAAGACGGTTCGGAGTTCGTAGGTTCAGTGTTCTACGGTTTGTGATTCAGCCTTTTTCCTTGCTCTGGAGAAGGCAAGCGAATTTCGAAGGACTCGGGCGATCCCTGCCATCTGTTGGTGCCAGTGTTTCTTTCTCGAATGATCCGGCTCACAGCCAGGGCTGAACCAGTGTGAAACTCAATCGGTAGGAGCTCGGAGTCTCGCGGTTTCCCGTCCGCCCGAATCGATCCACCCAGGAACCAGATCAGGCCTTGCCGGCCTTTGCCGGAAAGGATAGGATCTAGCGCGGGTTTGAGCTAGCGGCCACCCCAGTGAGCCGAATCGGACTTCTTGACCGCATCGAGGTAGAAACTGGGTCGGGCGGCGAGCAATCTGGCCCGGCGTCGTGATCGGGTCTCAGTTTGAGACCTGGAGAAGGGATCGTTCATGGAGCTTCATCCTGCCGACCATGTAGTGCTGATTGTGTACCTGGGAGCCATGATGTTTCTGGGATGGCGCTTGTCCAAGGGCCAGACCAGCGACGAAGAGTACTTTCTTGGAGGTCGCCGCCTCCCTTGGTTTGCGGTGGGGATCAGCATCATCGCCTCGCTCTTGTCCAGTATCAGCTTCCTGGCCTATCCGGGTGTGATCTGGCGCTTCGGTTTCGGCCAGCTGGTGAGCAGTTTCCTCTCGTTTCCCATTGACCTGCTGGTGATCCTGTTGGTGACGATCCCCTTCTTTGCCCGTTTCCGTTTTACCACCGCCTACGAGTACCTGGAGCATCGGTTCGATCTCTCGGTGAGGCTTCTCGGTGCCTCCATGTTCCTGATGTTCGTGTCGGTCCTGATGGGTGTGATCGTGTTGATTTCCTCGCGGGCCCTTGCCGTCGCAACCGGTATCCCCTTGATGGTCGTCATTGCTACGGTAGGGATTGTCGCGACGGTCTACACCATGATGGGGGGAATTCGGGCGGTGGTGTGGACCGATGTGATCCAGGTGGCGATTCTATTGGGGGGAGGGATCTTTACCATTATCTATGTAGCCGTGGTCACGGGATCGACCCCCTGGGACTGGATCGATGTCGTCAGCGCCCGTGATAATGAGCGCTTTGCCTTTGCTTCATTCGATCCCACCTTGCCGGCGACGGTCGTGACGTTCACTCTTTCCGATTCCCTCTGGGTGATCGTAGCCCACTGCGCCAACCAGGTGACGATGCAGCGCTACTTCTCCACCGTGGATGTTCGAGCCGGAAAACGCAGCTTCGTCACCAGCACTCTGTTCGGCATCTGTATCATTCTGATCCTGAGCACCGTTGGGGCAAGCCTGGTTTACTACTATACCCACGGTCCCGAGCCCCTTCCGCAGCACATCGATTTGGCAAGCGGTAAGGACCGGGACAGCATCTTTCCCTTCTTCGTGACAGCCCGGATTCCTCCCGGTATGGCGGGGGCTATCTTCGCAGCTCTCCTTGCGGCTGCCATGTCTACCATCGATTCCGGGGTCAACGCCTTTGCCACCGTAGCAACTGTGGACTTTGGCCGCCTCAGAAAGAAGAAGAAGAAGGAGGGGAACAATGTCTTCCAGGCTCGGGTCATTACGCTAGTAGTGGGAGCGGGGGTAACCCTGGCTGCCATTTATCTCGATACGCTTACCGGTGCCGATGACATCCTGACCATCCTCCCCAAGACCTTCAATTCGTTGGTGGGTCCCATGGGTGGGATCTTTTTCGCGGGTATGTTGATTCCCCGGGCGAGTGCCCGCGCGGTCTGGATTGCTGCCGTCGTCGGTTTCGCAACCGCCCTCGGAGTGGCCTACTCCCGCGAGCTATTGCAGGCACTGGGACCTTCAACTCCTGCGACCCTGGGCGCCGTTCTAGACGAAGAGTTCTCCCAAAGGCTGGTAGAGAAGGGTATGGGGTTCACCTGGATCGTTCCCTACTCGGCCTTGGCCAGTTTCGGAACCGCCTGGGTGATGAGCTTCGTCTTTCCGAATCGTGACAAAGAACGGATTCGCGGCCTTACCTGGGGGACGCGGCATCTGAGGGAGCGCTTTACCCCCTGACCGGATTCTACGAGTTTTGTTCCGGTTGACCGGGGAGGGAAGAGGATCTAATGGAATATCGCACGCTGGGTAGAACCGACCTGCAGGTCAGTGCCATCGCCCTCGGAGGTGCCACCTTCGGGCGGGAAATAGAGGAGCCCGCCGCCTGGCGAATCTTGGATCGCGCCATCGAACGCGGGATCACGTTGCTCGATACAGCTGAATCCTATAGCGATCGAGCGTCTGAAAAGATGATCGGCCGTTGGCTTTCCCAGACCAAGAACCGGCAGAAGATCGTCCTGGCCACGAAGTGCGGGTTCAGCGGACGACTGAACGGGAAGACGGTCACGGAGAAGATCGACCAGAGCCTCGAGTGTCTTCAGACCGATTGGATCGACCTTTACCAGCTGCACCACTGGCCGCAGGAGGGAGACCCGCTGGATGAGATCCTCGAGGCAATGAGCCAGGGAGTCGAGCAGGGGAAGATCCGCTACCTTGGATTGAGCAATTCGGCGGCCTGGCAGCTGTGCAAGGCGCTTTGGCAGCAGGAAGGAAACGGGTGGGCTCGCTTCGCTTCGATCCAGCCCTCCTACAATCTGGCCGACCGGGCAATCGAGGCGGAGATGATCCCTCTCTGCAGAGACCAGCGTCTCGGGATCATCTCCTATAGTCCCATTGCTGGCGGCTTTCTGGCAGGAAAGTACGAAAGAGATGGTCCCATTCCTAAGGGGACCCGATTCGATCTGGCCGCCGACTGGAAGGATTCGTATTTCCACCGGCGTGGCTTTGCGCTCATTGAACGCCTCCGAGATATTTCCAAGCAAGAAGGGCGTTCCCTGGTGGACTTGGCTCTGGCCTGGGCACTCACGCATCCCGACATCACCAGTATCCTCACCGGAGGAAGGAAGCCGGAGCACATCGACCAGGCCTTCGAGGCCCTTGAGAGAGGACTGAGCTCAGAACTACGAGAGCAGCTGGATCAGGCGTCGGATCCAGTCGACTTCGGATAAGGAATTGAGGGAAATTTCAAGAAACAAGACACAAGATACAAACAAATCTCAAGCACCAAATCACAAGCGGTAAAGAAACCGGCTGTGCGACGTTGCGCTGGGTCCTTGGAGCCGGGGCTCTGCGGTCTATTCGCTGAGCACCTTGGTGCCGAGCCCCGTTTGAGATTTGGAGTTTGGTGCTTGTTTGTAACTTGTATCTTGTATCTTGTATCTTGAGTCTTCTGTCTTGCGCGTAGCCTACTATTACCACCAACCCATACGTCTTCCTCCCGACCACGAAGGGAACAATCCCTATGGAGCCCTGCTTTGCGAAGCTCTGGAACGCCAGGGTGCAGAGGTCGAGTACTCAGTCGACTACAGTCCGGAGTATCTGCGGCGCAATCAGGGACGGATTGATGTCATTCACTTTCAGTGGCCCCACCACGAGTACTACCATGACGACGCCGAGATCATGCAGCGCCAGATGGAGGACCTGGTTTCATCACTGGAGCTGGCTCGGGAGTTGGGCTACAAAGTCGTGTGGACTGCCCACAACATCTACCCTCACAACCGCACTCATCAGGAGATCGATCACCAGTTCCGGCTCCATCTTTGCCGGTTGGCAACTGCCATAATTGCCCACTGCGAGGTCAATGCCGACGGGGTGAGGCGCCACTTCGGGCGCTCAGACGATTTGTTCATCATTCCTCATGGACACTTTATCGGGGTCTATCCCTATCAGCTCTCGCGCTCGGAGTGCCGTTCGGACCTGGGAGTTTCGGATGCGGGCTTCGTTTATGGGTTTATCGGCGGGATCCTGCCCTACAAGGGTATCGAGGAGCTCGCCGATGCTTTTTGCCGTTTGTCGGAGCCCGATTGTTGGTTGCTGGCGGCGGGAGGAGGACCTGCAAAATACGTCGACTCACTTTGGGGTCGGATCGGGAATCACCCTCGAATCCTGTCCAATTTCGTTCACGGAGATATGAAAGCTTCGAATGAGGACTTGATTCGCGTCCTTACCGCCTGCGATGTCGTCGTGCTCCCCTTTCACGCTACCATGAGTTCGGGCAGCGTGATCCTTGCTCTCTCCCACGCCCGGCCCGTCATTGCGCCCGCGCTGGGCTGTCTTCCCTCTACCCTCCTTCCCGGTGGCGGTATCCTCTACGATCCGAAGCGGAAGGATGCCCTCTTAGAAGCCATGCGGGAAGTGCAGGGATGGGATCGGGAGACTGCCTCAGAAAAAGCCCTGGCCAGTGTCCAGCGCCTGGATTGGGATGGGATCGCGGAGAAGACGCTCGAGGCCTACCGGGTATGACGCTTCTGGCACCGGCTTGGAGCAGGATCGTTCGGTCCAAAGCCGGACTCCCCGCATTCGCCGCGGCCCTCGAAGCCCTGGATACACGTGTCGATGCCTATCATCACTTCTTGCCGCCGGTTCCTGAGCAGCAGGCCGGTTACTACCACGATTTTTTCTGTCCCGATCATGCCATCCAGCTTAGCTTCGACCCTCGGAGTCCGCATCGCCACACCTGCCCGGTCGATGGAGCCGAGTTCCAGGGAGAACCCTTCGATAGCGCTTGGCTTTGGTCCGTCAATGACATGTTGAGTGACGCCGCTTTGAAGCTGTCGTTTCGAAGTCACGTGGAGGCTGGACCGAACGAGTCGGGTCGAAAGAGAGACCGCGACCTGGCAGCGAGCATCCTGGTTGGCTACGCTCAGCGTTACCAGGAGATGAAGCCGGCCCCCACCCAGTATGCCCCCCATCCCGGGGTGGTTACCTGGCAGGGTCTGGACGAATCGGTTTGGATCATGCGTATGGTCTGGGCCTACGCCCTGCTGGAGGAGTTTCTGGCCCAGTCTGTCCAGGAGGAACTGGCCCAAAAGCTATTCCGGCCCGCGGCCGAACATCTGTATCGGGTGCGATGGCCCGAAATTCACAACGTCACCAACTGGAACAACGCCGCGCTGGCGACGTTGGCCGCGGTGCTCAAAGACGACGATTTGCTGGAGCAGGCCCTGGGAGGATCGCTGGGACTCCGGTCACAGCTCCAGCAGGGTGTCTCCGAGGACGGTCTCTGGTGGGAGGGATCTCTCAGTTATCACTATTACATGCTGGACGCTGTGGTCTGGACCATGAGAATCCTGCGAGCGACGGATCGGTCCTACGACGACGACGGCATCCTGAAACACATGTTTCTGGCCCCGATTCTCATTTCTTCGCCCGACCTGAAGCTCCCTTCTCTCAACGACTGCTGGCACTTCATCGGACTGCTTGGCAGAGTGGGGCACGGGATCCCCGAAGCCGAAGGCTTCTACGAGACAGCCTTCGCCTGGTTTCGGGATCCTGCGTTCGCCTGGGTCCTGCAGCAGAACTACCGACTTCGGCCTCGCGCCAGCTTCGAAGCTCTTCTAGAGGGCGTCGAAGAGGTCCCCTCAGGCGAGCCGCCGGAGTCAAAGAGCCTGCACCTGGCGGATCTGGGCTGCGCCGTCCTTCGGAGTTCTGGGACCGAGAAGAAGCAAGGCTATCTTTTCTTCAAGGCGGGACCCGGGGGCGGGGAGCACGGTCACCTTGACCAGCTGCGGATTCAGTTCTTTGCAGGGGGAGCTTCCCTCATCCCCGATCTGGGGACTCCAGGCTATGGCATCGGGCTCAACGAGACCTGGTATCGGAACACGGCCAGCCACTCAACCGTAATGTTGGACGGCCAGCCGCAACCCCTGACCGATGGAAGATTCAATCGTTTTCTGGTGGAGGATTCCTTTACGCTCACCGATGCCTCTGTTTCTTGGGGTGAGGGGCTGTACCGAGGGGTGCAGATGAGGCGTGTCATCCTCTGGCGCGACTGCTACTTCATTGACCTGTTTCAGGTCACCGACCCCTCTCATCGTAATATCGACTGGATTTGTCACGTTCGGGGCCGGCTAACTGGGCTTCCCTTCGGATCCGGTCTCGACAGGGACGGGAATCCCGAGCGTGTCTCCGCTCATACTCAGGTCAACGGGAGCTTTGAAGAGTCGCAGCTTCCTCTGCTCCGGTGGCGCTGCGAGGGTGGATTTCTGGATCTGAATCTGCTGTGTCCAGAGGGGCAGCTTTTCCTGGGGACCTCACCTTCCAACCCGGCCTCGGAGCGGCTCTCGACCGTCATTCGGCGGCGGAGGGCCGGCGAGACGACCTTTCTATCCGTTTTCAGTTTCTCGCCGGAGGGAGAGGATCCAACCGTCCGGCGAGTTGAGGGCGGGCAACGGGAAGGTGGAAACTGGAGGCTGATTCTGGAGACTTCTTCCGGATCCGACGAGTGGACGCTGGGCAGTGATCCTGGAGAAGTGGGCCTGCAGACGTTCACTGCATTGGACCGATAACGCTTGGGGACTAGGATGATGCAGAAGGCAACGGTACGCTGGGGAATCATTGGCGCCGGAGACATCGCGCACCGGGTCATGGCTCCGGCGATGCGTGAATCGGAGTACAGCCAGCTGGTCGCTGTGATGCGGCGCAGTATGAAGGGCGCCCAGGAGTTCGCTCATGAGCACGGAGCTCGTCGGGCTTACGATGATGTGGAGAAACTACTGCAGGATCCTGAGGTGGACGCCGTCTACATTGCCACTCCCGTGGATCAGCACTGTCCCAATACCTTGGCCGCCGCCGCCCGGAGCAAGCACATATTGTGTGAAAAACCGCTGGCTTTGAACGTTTCGGAGGCAGAGGCCATGCTGGAAGCCTGCCGCACGGCGGGCATTACCGCTATGACCTGCTACTACCAGCGATTCAATGCTCGTCACCAGAAGATCAAGGAGATTCTCAAGCGGGGGGACATCGGTCGGGTCAGCGCAGTTCGCTGGAACTTTTCAGGGCGCTCACCAGCAAATCCGGAAGCCTGGTCACAGGATCCCGCTCAGTCCGGAGGAGGACCCTATATGGACCTGGGGAGTCATGGGGTGGACCTGCTTCGTTTCCTCTTCGGGAAGATTGTGGCGGTGACCGCTTTCGTCGACACTCTGGTCGAGGACTATGCAGTCGAAGATACGGTCAGCTCTCTGTTGCGATTCGCCGATGGGATCCAAGCGGTGGCGACGGCTCACTGGAGTACGGGCGACCCGGACGAGAACCGAAATTCCATGATCGAGATCCTGGGGACCGAGGGAGTCATCCAATCCTACCCCTTGCACGACAAGTTCTCACGAGGGCATCTGAGTGTCGCGACTGGCGAGGGAGAGAAGAGCTACCACTTCGACGAAAGCACTCACGTCAAGGTCCTGAAGGAGTTTGCGGCAGCGCTGACCGAAGGCAGAGAACCCTCCATCACGATTGAAGATGGCCTCGAAGCCCAGCGCGTGGTGGCGGCAGTATACGAGTCGTCACGCACCGGGAGAGTCGTCGAGATCAAGTGATCCCCAGGGTACTAAGGACAAAGCCACGTCTGCCAACCGCCGTCAGAGTCAGGAGCCAATGATGGTGACGTCATAGCTGACCTGGCTGGGCTGGCCGTTCACTGAGAATTCAATCGTTATCGTGAACTTGGTGCCGTCGGCGGGAGTCTGAACGATATTGGGCTCCCACACAATGAAGGGAGCTCGCCCAGTCGAGGTCTGGTCCCCAGCTCCGGAGTCAACTATGTCAAGAGTCAGGGGCAAGCCTCCCGAAGTCATGGCAACTGTGGCAGCACTGAAATCGGCTTCGGGAAAAGAG
The DNA here is from genome assembly GCA_965218775.1 of Acidobacteriota bacterium. GTDB lineage: Bacteria > Acidobacteriota > UBA6911 > RPQK01 > JAJDTT01 > CAUZIZ01. The sequence continues at coordinate 850,272 of CBDCLS010000006.1, forward strand.
AAGGACCAACGCTCGTAGACGAGCTCGGAGGGCATGAAGCCGGCCGGAGGCCAAGCCACCTGTCTCCTCAACGAACTGCGCTGCCCTACGACGTAGATAGCGCTTGCACCAGGGAACGGGCTTCGACTGGGGTCGAAGGTAACGCCGACACCCATGTTCTGCTGCCCGGGGTGAAGCAGCCAGCGGCGGTGACCCACGCTCGTATTGGATGCCCCCGTGTCTTGCATGTAGCCGCCTACGATGACGGTGGGATCAACGTCCAGGTGGAGGGAGATGTTGGAGCGAAGCGACCCATTGGCACCCTCAGTGGAAAAGCAAGCGAAAGAGTTATCCGGGGTATGGCTGAGAGCCCCCTGCGCCCCGGATATCAGTGCCGAAGCTTGAGCGTCGCGGTTGAAAGTCGGGTCGAGTGTCACATCGGCCGGGACGCCTGCCAGGACGCGTGCGAAATTGATCAGACGGAGCACTGCATCCCGGTAAGGACCCGCTATCGATCCCACCTGGCACTGATTGTAACTCCCAGTCCATCTTGGAGCGATTCCCATAGAGGCCTGTTTCACGGCATTGTAGAGGTCTGAGACGGCCTGCCGGTCCTGCGTATCCAACTGGAAGCCTCCGGTTGGAACCAGGTTGAGGCTATCCAGTGGGGCTGATCCTATTTGAGTATTCAGGGAATCGGGAAAAGAGACTACCGCCAGAACGGCACCAAAGAGGCGTTCGTCGGCTTCTATCCTCAGCTGGGCCACCGGGATGTCTTGAGGAAGTCCGGAAATGATTTGGTTGGGAAAGAATGCCTTCTGGTGGGGTTCGGCTCCTCCGAGAACGACTTGTCCCCGGCGCTCGGAGCCATCGGGCAAGGTGGCAATGAGATTCACAGTCGCGGTAGCGGAAGGGTTGTCCAGGTTGCGTGCCGGCACCAGGGCCAGACCCACATTGAAAGTCCCTTGAGTGGCAACCAGCCCCTGAAAGGCGGAGGAAGGTTCCTCGACTCCGAGTACCGCAATCAAATCGCTGATAGTCCCCTGGCTGTCCAGCAGTTTGTAGAAGAAGGAGGTTGAGAGATCCTCGAAGTCGGATTGATCGGGAGTATCGACGACCAGCACTCCGATCTGAAGTGTCTCGCTGCTGATCTGATAGCGGACGGATTCCAGCGGCGCCAGTTCCACGGTTTGAGATCCGTCAGCTTGGACAGACTGGCTTCCCGAGTCATCCTGGAATCTGATCTCGTTCATACCCCCCAGATTCTGTGCATTCAATAGTCGGATTCGAACTTCGACGGTCTCCTCGCGACTGAGGTTCCCGATGCTCAGGTCGATCACGAACGTATCGGCGGCCAGGGGGCCAACGGCCGCTTGCGGATAGACGATCCTCTCCGCCCACAAGGAAGCGCATGCGAGGGACAGCAAGAACATTGCCCTGGCTAGGAAGAAGGCCTCGAGTCTAGGCGTCCTCTTGGAACACAACGTCTCGTTCTCCTGTGGTTTCAACAGCTCTCGAAAGTCGGATCGCCTCACCCTATCACAACAAGGGAGCAGGGGGGTGAAGACCGATCCCAGTTTTGTGCCAGGACAGCTAACCTGAAACTTCACCGCTGCGCCCGACTTCGGAGTTCGCATGTTCGGTGTTCTGCGGTTTGTGATTTCGCCTTTTTCCTTGGTTCTGGAGGAGGCAACCGATGAATGCTGAACCGCAGAATATCGAACAAGCGAATTTCGAAGGCTAAGGAAGACGGTTCGGCGTTCGCATGTTGGGTGTTCTACGGTTTGTGATTTCGCCTTTTTCCTTGCTTTGGAGAAGGCAACCGATGAATGTTGAACCGCAGAATATCGAACAAGCGAATTTCGAAGGATTCGGGCGATTGCTCCCATCTGCTGGTGCCGAAGTTTCGTTCTCGAATGGGGACGGTGCTTCTGGGGGCGGGACTGGAACTTGTCGGCTACAGCGTTTTGGGCCGAAGGACTAGCCCAGGGTCAGTCAGCCGTCTTGCGATGGATGAAGTTCCCCTCGATTCGTCCGATCGCGCGAAGAAGAGGAGAGAATATCCTGGATGATTCCGGGTAGGATGCGGCCTAGTTCTTGGGGAAGTCGGTCCAGGACGTCCTGGATCAATCCTTCCACTTCGATCTTGGGTTCGGAGGCCGATCCGGCCGCGGGAGAGGTAGGCGGGGTTTGCTGTCGCCTTGCCTTTCTGACGTCTCGGGCGAGGAGGTTACAATCAGGACGACACTGGGAGGGATTCAGGGTCAGGAGAGGCACAGTTGGTTCGGAAGTCTGGGGTAGGTTGGAGAGTCCCTCGGCGGCCCGCCCTGATTCGGGGGCGGGAGTCGGGTCATCCGTCGCTGTTGCCGTTTCCTTCGGCTCGGATTCGGTCGACGTCAGGAGTGTCTGGATACGAGCCACCAACTCAGAGGTCTCGAAGGGTTTAATCAGGTAGCCGTCGCAGCCAACCTGTTGCGCCCTGTCTTCATCGAACGCCTCATGGGCTCGGCCCAACAAAAGGACCCGAACGCGGGACGTTGTCCGGTCCTCTTTGACCCTTCGGCAGAGCTCGTACCCGTCCAGCTGGGGAAGTGAGAGCTTTGCCAGGAGGATGTCGGTCGGTTGGCTCTGGACGTGTTCGAGTGCCGAGTTGGCGTCGTCGAAGGTGTGGACCTTGATACCAGGTTCTTGGACGAGCGAAAGGCGGACGAGAGTCTGGGTGGTGTTGCTGTCGTCTGCTAGAACCAGGTGGTGCATGCTGACTGGGTCACTTCGGCTCAGTAGTAGATGGTTCGCCGTTTCCGCCCATATCTTCCAGCTTGCGTTGTTCAGCCCGCCTGCGAGCGACCTCGTAGGGATCTTCTCCTCCGGTAAAGACCCCAATAACACTGCGGACTGGAGCCGTGATCGAAAAACCCTCCTCCTCCCGGCGATTGGATTCGTTCTTGGCCGCTTTCGCCTGGTCCACTACAGGAACCGGTTTCTCAAGCAAGACCAGTTTCTCTTTGGCGTCCTCAAAGTAGTCGCTGAAGGGAAACTCCCCAGCTACACGGCTGTAGTAGACCGAAGCCTCCTCGATTCGCCCCTGTTGTTCGAGCGATTCTCCTAGTTTGAAGAGAGTCTCATCCATGTTGCTGAAGTCGGAATACTTTTCCAGTATCTCTTTGTATCGACTCTCAGATGCCAGAAAGCCCTTGCGACCGAAATAGAAATTCCCGATTGCGTGAATTCCGTTCGCCAGGGTTTCCTGCACTTCTCTCAGGAATTCTCTCGACGTAGGTGCTAGCTCACTGTCCGGGAAGTCGTCGAGGAATTTTTTCAATTCCACTTCTGCCTTCTGGGCGTAAGTGGGATCGCGATCGGCGGGTTTCATCAACCTGACGTTGATGGCAGCGATCTTCATCTGTGCGTCATCCCCCATTTCGTGCAGGGGATAGAAGATGATGAAGTCCTTGTACTGGGCTTCTGATTGCAGCAGATTATCCTTCCCTGCTTCCTCGTAGTACGAGTCTGCAATGGTGAGGAAGGAAACGGGTGTGTACTCGCTATCGGGGTAGGTATTGATCAAGGTCTGGAAGGACAGGCGAGACTTGATGTACTGATTCTTAGCGAAGAATTTCATCCCGTTCTCGAACAGAACCTTGTCGGGAGCTACTGCCCCCTCCTGCAGTCCGGCGCTCTTCTGCCCGCAGCCCGCGAAAAGGCTGACTGCCACTAGTGCCAGGAGTATCCTACTAATCAATCGCATGGTCTCCGCCACAATCTAGGGTTCAATATTTTTGAATTCCATTTGCCAGGGTTTCCTGTACCTCTCTCAGGAATTCCCTTGCCGTAGGTGCTAATTCGCTGTTTGGGAATTCGTCTAGGAACTTCTTCAATTCCACTTCGGCGTTCTGAGCATGGGTGGGGTCTCGATCGTGAGACTTCGTCAACCTGAGGTTGATGGCAGCGATCTTCTTCCGTGCGTCATCCGCCATTTCGTGCAGGGGATAGAAGATGATGAAGTCCTTGTACTCGGCTCTTGCTTGCAGCAGATTATCCCTTCCTGCTTCCTCGTAGTACGAGTCTGCAATGGAGAGGAAGGAAACGGCGGTGTACTCGCTGTCGGGGTAGGTATTGATCAAGGTCTGGAAGGAGCGGCGGGACTTGATGTACTGATTCTTTTCGAAGAACTTCATCCCGTTCTCGAAGAGAACCTTGTCGGGAGCTACTGCCCCCTCCTGCAGTCCGGCGCTCTTCTGCCCGCAGCCCGCGAGAAGGCTGACCGCCACTAGTGCCAGAAGCGTCCTACTAATCAATTGCATGGTCTCTGCCACAATCTAGAGTTCAATGGGTCTTCTCAGCCTGATCCGCGAGTTCCTGCATTTGACGAAAGGTCTCGACAGGAGAGGGACTGCCGAAGATCGCCGATCCAGCGACGACAATATTCACGCCTGAGCGTACAGCCTCGTCGGTGTTCTTGAGTCCCATACCTCCATCGATCTCAATTTTTACATCGAGGCCACGTTCCTCGATCAAAGACCGCAATTTTCTCACTTTTTCCAAGCTGCTGGCAATGAAATCTTGGCCTCCAAAGCCCGGATTCACCGACATAATGAGCACGTGGTGGCATTTGGGTAGGATCTCCTCCAATACACTCACCGGCGTGTGGGGGTTAACCACTACCCCTGGCTGCACCCCTCCTTCGCGAATCTGATCTATTAGACGGTCTAAATGCCTGACGGTTTCATAATGTATGCTCAAGTAGTTGGCACCGGCTTCGACAAAAGTCTCGATCAGAGCCTCTGGATTGGAAATCATCAAGTGAACGTCCAAGATCAGTTTGGTGTGTTTTCGGATGGCCTTGATCACAGGGGGGCCGATGCTGAGATTGGGAACGAAGTTCCCGTCCATGACGTCCAGGTGTAGCAGTTTGGCCCCGGCGGCCTCCATGGAGTCGATGTCATCGCCCAAGGAGGTGAAGTTGGCGGACAGAAGCGATGGAGCGATCCACGCCATCAGCGTGCGACCTCCAGATGAATCGAGTCATCTTCCTCCAGAACGTACCCCGGCTCCGGGGCCTGACGCACGACGACCCCTCTGCGGACCTTGGCATTTCTGGTGTACTGAATCTCTCCTACCTTGAAACCCTGTTTTTCGAAGAACATGAGTACTCGATTCAGGCTCTGTCCCGCTACGTCGACCATGATGTATCGTTTTGGCCGCCGACGGGCGACCAGGATATCAATCTCGGCGCCCGTAATCTCCTGGGTATTGGGGGCGGGGAACTGATTGATCACTTGTTCAGACTCCAGCTCGGGCAGCGAAATTCTACTGATATCACCCAGTGTATAGCCTGACTGACGCGCCCGAAACAGGGCGACTCTCTCAGTCGATCCCAGCAACTCTGGCACTGGGTCCCGCTGCTTTCCTAGGCTCAGCAGAACCTGTACCTCTCGATTTGCCTTGATGAGCACTCCAGTCCCAGGCAACTGATAGACGATCGCTCCCTTGGGAATTTCGGGGTCATAGCGCTCACCCGTCAGCGCGAGCCTGAGATTGACGGCTTCCAGTAGCCGCGATGCCTCTTCTAACTCGGTGCCCACCAGGGCCGGGACGGCAACCTCTTTGGCCCTGACAACGAGTCGCATGCTCACGACAGTGCTGACGAGGAAGATGACGAAGAGGACGCCGCCCAGAAGGATCAGTTTGCCGATACTCAGAAAAGAACTTCGGCGTCGCCCTTTTGCCCTCATTCTCGCCCTCGCAACCCGCTGTCGTGCCCCAACCTCTTGGATTTGCTGCGCAGTGAGGTTGGCGTCGGAGCTCTTGCATCCCCCTGTCAGATGATCCTTGCCGACGGTTCAGGAATCGCCCATTGCGCGAGTTCCTAATCTACCATAGGCCTTTCAGAGGCGTCGAATCTGGGTGGCAAAGAAGCCTCCAACTCCGGGGCCTCCCGGAAAGCTCCGGTAGAAATCCGCGATCGCTGCAGCGCCAGGCTCATCGGCTAGAAACTCTTCGATGACGTCTTCGTTTTCCTCCGGCTCGGTGGAGCAGGTGATGTAGAGCAAATCACCCCCTCTTCGGAGGCCCTCAAAACTATTCTTCAGAATCGACAGCTGTTTCGAGTGGAATCGTTTCAAGTCGTTCTCCAGGATGCGGAGACGAATGTCTGGATTCGAGCGAAGTGTTCCCGTCCCAGAGCAGGGAACATCCAACAAGATGAAGTCGAAGGAAATCTGGAAAGGGCATCCCCGGGTGAGATCTGCCGCCACCACCTCGGGTGTGGGCATCTTGTAAAGGTGTGCCCGTTCCAGCATTTGCCTGAGTCTTGAGTGACTAATGTCACAAGAGTAGATGGTGGCATCGGGCGGCTTGCAAGTGTTCAAGACGAAAAGCTTCCCGCCCGGAGCCGAGCAGAAGTCTCCGATCATTCTCGCCTTCTGGACATTCCCCAGATAAACGACTTCTTGGCTGGCTCCGTCCATGAAGAAGCAGTAGCCCTCGAGATAGAGTGGGTGCTCGGGGAAAGACGGAGACTCGACGATCAAGCAGTTGCGAACTTTGGGGTAGGGCCGAAAAGAGATCTGCTCTCGTTCCAGTTGTTGGCAGAACTCCTGGAATCCAATCCTTGAGCTGTTGACCCTGAGAAAGGGCACTGGGGGTTGGTTGTTGGCTCGCAGGAGGTCTTCGGTGGCCGTGTCTCCGTAGCGTTCCAGGTATCTTTCGACCAGCCACCGCGGATGACTGTAGCGTAGGGCCAGCACTGCCGGCGTCTGTCCCTGGGGCAGGGCAGGCGGATTGCTTAGAAATCGCCGAAGTAGTGCGTTGACAAAGGGAGATGCCGACGATTTCTTGAATCCCCGGCAAAGCTCCACGGCTGAGTGGACAGCAGCTCTTTCAGGCACCCGCAGATAGTTCAACTGATAGAGCGCAGTCCTCAGGATCGAAACGATTTCAGGGTCCAGTTTTCGCAGTGGTTTGTGGCTGCCCCATTCGATGTAGTAGTCCAGAAGGACGAGATTTCTGAGGACCCCGAATACCAGCTCCGTGACGAGACGGCGATCTCTTGGGTCCAGTTGAGCAAACTTGGGGTCACTCGCCAGATTCTCGAGCGGAACGCGGCTCCTGTCAGACTGACGCAGCAGCAGCTCGACGGCTACAGCTCTAGCATCCATTTTCCAACCCTCGGACTCCCCCTGAATGTGGAGTTTGCTGAAGCGGCCTCTCCGGAAGCGAGATCCTGGCCTTCGAAATTCGCCTGTTCGATATTCTGCGGTTCAGCATTTGTCGGTTGCCTTCGACCGAGCAACGAAGAAAGGCCGAATCACAAACCGCAGAACACCGAACATGCGAACGCCGAACGGTCTTCCCCTGGGAAGGCCCTCCTTCAGTAGAATCGTTCCCCGGTCTTCAGAGCCAACCCGTTGGCGAAGTCTCGGGCTGAAAGCTGCTTTCGATTCTCGAGCTGCAGCTCCTTCAAAGCGAGTTGGCCGCCATCCCCGCACCGAATCAGAATGGAATCCGAAGTGATCTCACAGACCTCGCCTGGTTTTGCGGCCGCCTGACCGGACTGCTCGGGGATTCTTTGACTGCGCCATATCTTCACTCCCTTCTCCCGGAAGCGAGCGAAAGCCGTAGGTTTGGGGTTCAGGGCGCGGATCAAGTTGTGGATTGAGGTGCAGTTGCGATTCCAGTCGATTTGTCCGTCCTCCTTCTGGATGCGGGGAGCAAGGGTCGCTTCGCCAGGGTCCTGCGATCGTGCCCGAAGCTCACCCCGCGCATAAGAGAGCATATCGCGCAGCATCAGTTCCACACCCTTCTTGGCAAGTATGTCCTCTACTTCACCGGTAGTGGCATCCTCCCCGATTGGGATTGAGACCTGCGTCAGAATGTCGCCGCTGTCCATACCCTCATCCAGCTTCATAAGGGTGACGCCGGTTTCGGTTTCTCCGTTCATCAGGGCGTGGGCTACGGGCGCCGCTCCTCGGTACTTGGGCAATAGCGAAGTATGAATATTGAGTGCTCCCAGGGGAGGGCAGTTGAAGAACTCAGCAGGGAGCAGTTGGCCGAAGGCTACGACCATGAGCAGGTCTGGCCTGGTCTGTGCCAGGAACTCGAGGGCCCCTGGGTTGTTGCGGATCCGCTCCGGTTGCAGTATGTGGAGGCGGAGCTTCTCTGCCTCCACCTTAACGGCGCTGGGCCGCGGCATCCGTCCCCGCCCGCGCGGTCTGTCAGGCTGGGTGACGACGCCGACTACCTGATAGGAGGCTTCTCCACCGTCCTGGACCAGAGCCTTGAGGAAAGGTACGGCAAATGGCGGTGTCCCCAGGAAGACGATCCGCATCTACCATTCTCCGGCTCGGATAAGCTTCTGAATCTTTCTCTTGATCATTTCGCGCTTTAGGCGGGAGATGCGATCGATGTAGAGAATCCCGTCGAGATGATCGATTTCATGACACATCACGCGCGCCAGCAGATCGCTTCCTTCGAGGTCGATCGGATTTCCATCCAGATCCTGGGCCGCTACGCGAACCTGTTGGGGACGTTCCACCAGAGCAGTAAAGTCGGGGATGCTTAGACAGCCTTCTTCGCCCTTCTGGCTGCCTTCTCGTCCCGCGATCTCCGGGTTCACCAGGATCACCTGGTGGCCTTTCTCTTCGCCGCCTGTAATGTCGATCACGGTGAGGCGTAGATTGATTCCCACCTGAGGTGCAGCGAGGCCAATCCCAGGCGCTGCATACATCGTTTGCAGCAAATCACCCGCCAGGGTCTTCAGTTCCTGGTCGAAGCGTTCGACAGGTTGACTCTTGAGCTCCAGTTCGGATGCACCGTACTTGAGGATAGGCCGAATCATCTAGTGCTCACATCTGGTGGACGGTTTTCAGGTAGCTCTCCAGGTTGCGCTGGACCTCTTGAAGCGTGTCGCCTCCAAACTTTTCCTGCACGGCCCGAGCCAGAACAATCGCGACCATGGACTCGCCAATCACGCCCGCTGCCGGGACAACACAAGTGTCGGATCGCTCATACTGGGCCTTGAAAGGTTCCTTGGTTGCCAGATTCACCGACCTGAGAGGCCGCTTCAAAGTAGCGATCGGTTTGACCACAGCTCTGACGATGATCTCCTCGCCATTCGAAGTGCCTCCCTCGAGCCCACCGGCGTGATTCGTCTCTCTGTAGAACCGCCGCTCCTGCTGGTCGTAGAAGATCTCGTCGTGGAACTCGCTACCCGTGGGGGCGGGATCCAGACCGAGGCCGGTCTCTACCGCCTTGATAGCATTGATTGACATGAGAGCCTGGGCCAGCAGGCCGTCGAGCTTACGATCCCAGTGGACATGGCTACCCAAGCCCGGTGGCACTCCCACGGCTCGGACCTCGAAGGTCCCGCCAATGGTGTCGCCGCTTTCGATAGCGTCATCCACCGCTTTCTTCATCGCATCCTCAAGAGAGGAGTCACAGCAGCGCATGGGAGAAGACTCGATCTGTGGTACCAGATCGATTGAGACTTTCTCCAACTGGGCCGCGGAAATCCGGACGTCCTTTATGGCTACGACATGACTGTAGATCCGAATGCCCAATGATTGGAGGAGAAGCTTACAGAAGGCACCAACCGCAACTCTGGATGTGGTCTCCCTGGCGCTCGAGCGCTCCAGCACGTTCCGCATATCAGTGAACTGGTATTTCATGGCCCCCACCAGATCAGCATGACCCGGTCTGGGACGTTCCACCCTGCGTTTCTGCGCTCCTTCAGGATTGGGCTCCACTGACATGATGTCCACCCAGTTCACCCAGTCTCGGTTCGTGATAGCGAACGCTATCGGTGAGCCCAGAGAATAGCCGTGGCGGATACCGGAGAAGATGTCGATCTCGTCGCTCTCGATCTTCATGCGTGCCCCTCGCCCGTAGCCGCCCATCCGGCGCTTCAGCTCGGAGTTGACGAAAGCGACGTCGACCAGGACGTGAGCGGGAAATCCCTCGATGACTGAGATCAATCCCTTCCCGTGGGATTCCCCAGAGGTCAAGAAACGAAGCATTATCGTAATTCTCCCGAACCTGCCCGGGTGGCTGAGCATCCTTGGAGCAAAGCGGCGTCTCTGATAGAATTTTCGCTGCTCAACGCCTATTTTACGAGAGCTTCGGGTCAGCGTTCTCGAAGCCGCCGAGCGGTCTAGTGTAACACTAAACCGGGGACCTGGCGCTTTGCAGAGCCGCTCATAACGGAGACCTATGGGACTTCTTTACCGGGTTGTTTACGAGATTCAAGAGTTCACTCTCTTGTGCGCCAGAGCCGTGGTCAACATCTTCCGGAAGCCCCGTTATGTGCAAGACACGCTTCAACAGATGGACATTATCGGAGTCGGCTCGATTTTGATCATCATGCTTACCGGGTTCTTCACCGGCGGAGTCCTGGCCCTACAGTCCTCCAAGTCACTGAAGGCCTTCGGCGCCGTCAATTTGACAGGACAGTTGGTTTCCCTGTCCCTGATCAAGGAGCTTGGGCCAGTACTCACTGCGCTCATGATGGCGGGGCGAGTTGGATCCGGAATCGCGTCGGAGCTGGGTTCTATGGTTGTGACAGAGCAGATTGACGCCATGCGCGCCCTGGGCACAGATCCCACGAAGAAACTGGTGACTCCGCGGGTGATTGCCTGCACTACCATGGTTCCCTTGCTCACGGTTGTCGCCGACGTGTTTGGGCTGATTGGTGGCTGGATTACTTCCTTCTACACCCTGCGCCTGAACACGTCGCTTTACTGGAGTACGGCGATGCGGTCAATCGATTACAATAACGTGCTGGAGGGGCTGACCAAGCCCGTGGTTTTCGGGTTCATTATCGGAATGGTCGGGTGCTACTTCGGTCTCGGGACCAAGGGAGGGACACAAGGCGTGGGTCGCAACACGACTCAGGCCGTGGTCGCTGCTTCCATTCTGGTGATCGTTGCCGACTTCTTTCTGAGCAAGATCATCTTGGAGCTACGTTATTAACGCAATACGATTCGAAAAAGTTTCCAAATCCTACGATGGACAGGTGGTACTCGAAGACTTCACCATGGCGGTCGGGAAGGCCGAGACGAAGGTGGTTCTGGGAGGTAGCGGTTCCGGGAAATCGACGATCCTAAGAATGGTGTTGGGGCTGGTGAAACCGGATTCAGGGAAGATCTTTGTTGAGGACGAGGAAATCACCCGGTTGGGTGAAGACGCTTTGATGCCGATCCGAAAGCGTGTTGGCATTGTGTTTCAAGAAGGTGCCCTCTTCGATTCACTGAGCGTCCAGGACAACGTGACCTATCGAATGCGTGAAGAAGGCAGCTCTACGGAAGAAGACATGGAGGCCGCTGCCCGGCGACTCCTGGGGTTTGTAGGGCTGGAACATGCGATTAGCAAGATGCCCTCAGAGCTCTCGGGAGGGATGAAGCGGAGGGTCGCTATTGCACGGGCACTGGCAGGAGAGCCCCGGATCATGTTGTACGATGAACCGACGGCCGGTCTCGACCCAATTACCAATCGTACTATTTGCGAGCTGGTCATCATGCTGCGGGATTTGCGAGGCGTTTCCTCCATCATCGTGACACACGATTTGAAGACGGCTCAGATTCTTGCCTCCGAAGGGGTGCTGGAAGGCCCCGATGGGGAGATTAGTTTCCAGTCGGAGAAGGGTGGGGGACACTCCGTCAATACCCGACTCGTCATGCTCAAGGATGGACAGATTATCTGCGAAGGCAGCGATGAAGAGTTGAAGGCGGTTCAGGACGACTACGTTCAGGAGTTTCTGACGTGAAGACGCAAGGCTGTATGACGATCCCCTGCGTCAAGCGGCAGTGAGCAGTTACGCGATCAATACACCCCGAGTGTGAGGAATACCATGGACAAAAAAAGCCGCCGCAGTTTTTCGGAGCTGAAGGTAGGAGTTTTTGTCATCATCACCGCCGCCATCCTGGGCCTGGCGATTTTTACCATCGGGACCCAGGTTGGCCTGTTGGAAGAGACGTTCATCGCCAAGAGCTATCTGAACAACATTTCGGGTCTGAAGCCTGGCGACATCGTTCTCATCGCCGGCGTTGAGGCAGGAAACGTCAGTTTCTTGCGGATCTCCGAACCGGGAGAGATTCCCCCTACGGAATCCAACAAGCAGAATCTCGCGCTCATAGATCAGCTGAATCGAAGGTCCGAGGATCTGTCACGGAATCTCCCGGCCAATCGGGAGAAGCTGGTTGGTCTCGAGTCTGAGTACGAGAAGCTGGTTGCTCAGCACGGTCCAGAATCTCCCCGGACCCGGCCTCAGCGCAGGGAGATCAACAATCTGAGGCGCCTGGTTGAGAGTCAGGAAGTTGGCCTCAAAGATGTCGCTGAGGACATTCGGGAAGCCGGAAGGCGATTGCAGAACATAGAAGTCTTCATGGACATAAAAGTGGACTATCGGGACTGGATTCGGCGAGACAGCAATATTTCGCTAGGATCGGTGGGGCTCCTGGGTGACAAGTACGTCGAAGTTTCACTGGGGAGGGCAGAGGTTCTCCCTCTCGTCGACCAGGAGGTATTCGAAGGGTGGTTCGGTTCGGAGAAGACGCGGGAAGTAGTTGTCATCACAGGGTCTTCCGAGCCCGGGTTCCAGGAACTTATTACCGGAGCCAATGATGTACTTGCCAACCTCGAGGTCTTGTCGAGGAAGCTGCAGGGCATCATGGAAGATCTGGGGGAAGGGCAAGGCAGCGTCGGAAAGTTTATGACCGATCCCTCTTTCTTCGAGAACTTGAACCAGACCGTCATGGGGGCACAGCAGACAGTCGATCGAGCTGCCAACCTGGTAGTACAGCTCAGCGAGGGGGAGGGGACGCTTCCCAGTTTGATCAGAGAGAAAGACGTCTATGAGAACATCAAGGAGATGACCGCGAACCTCCAAGGCATCATGGAGAAGATCAACCGGGCGGATGGGACTGTGGGTAAGCTTATCCAGGATCCCGGTCTCTATCAGAAGATGGACCAGTTGATGGCCAACATAGAGAGCGTTACTGCTCGGATGGACTCCGGAGAGGGAACATTGGGGAAGCTCTCAACCGACGAAAAGCTCTATAAGGACCTCACGCAGGCGCTCGAGCAGATGAACAGTCTGATGCGGGGTGTCGAGGAGGGAAAAGGGACCTTGGGACTTCTGGCGCAAGACGAACGACTGTACCAGAGTCTCAACCGGGTGTCCTCCGAGATCGTGAAGCTGATCTACGACTTCAGACAAAACCCGAAGAAGTTCTTGACCATCAAATTTGAACTATTCTGAGCCCTTGGATCTGAGGGCGAAGAGCCGATTGAGGGGACGGAGTGCTCCAGGCACGGCGCATCCCCGAGACGCTACATCTATATAGGAACCTATGATTTCGGAGAAAATCGGAAAGGGTGCCCAGGTTCTTCTGCGGGGCATCGTCAAGGCGCTGACCTTCTTTCACATCAAGCCCAATCACCTGACCTTTCTCGGCTTTGTGATGAGCATCGTGACTGCTTTTGTGCTTTCCCGCGGGCGTTTCGGAGTTGCGGGAGTGCTGCTCATTGTTGCCGGTCTTTTCGACATGGTTGATGGGATGGTGGCCAGAACCGCCAACGCGGCTACGCCGTTCGGAGCCTTCTTCGACTCGGTGATGGATCGCTACTCGGACCTGATCGTCTATCTGGGGCTGATTCTCTACTATGGCCATCAAGGACGCCTCACCTACATCGTGCTGGTCGCCATAGCAATGATGGGTTCAGTACTGACCAGTTATACCAGAGCCCGCGCTGAATCCCTTATCCCACACTGCAAAGTGGGATTTCTGGAACGCCCCGAGCGGATCGTCCTCCTGATCATCGGTTGTTTCTACCGTATGGAGCCGATCTTATGGGTGATCGCAGTTGTCTCCAATTGGACCGTTCTTCACCGGATTCTCTACACACGCTCGCAGATGATTGCCCAGCAGGACACGCGGGGCAGCTGAGAAGCCCCGAGCGAGGACCGGGAAGATCCTGCCGTTGTCCGCTCTCTCCTGCCTTTGTCGTCCTCGACGGCCGGAACTTGGTGTCCGACTGCTAGCAGCTCAAGTCGTGCGCGGCTCTGTTGGGAGTCGTTTCATGTTGGGGGGATCGGAAACCTGTAACCTGTGGCCAGTTGAAGTTCCGGTTTTGGAGAGTGTTTCTCTTCGATCAGCTGCCGATAACTCGAACGTCCTTGGGAAGCTTCAAGTCGAAGTGGGATTTCTTGATCCCATCGTTCAGCTTGATCTCATCGAAGTGGAAGAGTAGATAGTCCCTGGTTGGCTCTACCAGTTTCTGCTGGATCGGGACCCAGAGTTGTGAGTCCACCCAGAGAACGATCTGTGAGAAGTGAGCGGAAACAGTCTTGGACTTCGGAGTGAGTTCCAGGATATAGGTGTTGCGGTCTCCCACCCGATCTGGCCCCAGCCACCTTATAGTATAGGCCTTCTTCATGGCCTCCTTGTTTGAGGTGAAGCCAAGCAGCAAGAATTCTGCCTTGTCCTTCTTGCTTCCGAGATCGTAGCGTTGAGCCTGTTTGATCTTGGGCTGATAGAAGACCAGTTTGCCGTCGCTGATCACCAGAGTGCTTCGCTGAGGCTCGGTAATCTCCTTTCGGAGGAAGACTTTCTCGCCCTCGAGTAGGAAGTGGAAGGTTCCACGCTCTCCCTCGTCGAACTCTTCGAGGATATCCGTCCATTTCTTCTGGACGATAGTCGAGCTCATGGAACTCAGGCTCTGCCCCCTTTTGTCCATGTTGCTCAGCACCTCCTCCAGGCTCAGAGCTTTATCTGAAGTAGCAGGTCGGCTGTGAGCCATATTGCCGAGCCCCCCCAGGATGAGGAGGGTTATGAGGACGCTTAGTACACTGGAACGTAAATACGGCAACGTTTGCAGATGGGGCTTGCGAGGCGAGATCAAGGCAGGAGGAGGAAGACGATGCTTGGCCATCTTCGACGACGACCAACGCAGAGATCGTCCGCAACCCCCATCTGCGCTCCGGGTGGCGACGGGACGCGCCGATTTCTTTGTCGCTCCTTCTCCACTATGGCAAAGCATGGCGTTCGGCGTCGCTTCGCGAACTCGACCCGTCGCGCTCGCCACAAACGTTGCCGTATTTACGTTCCAGTGTACTTAGACGTTGCACGGTTTTCCTTGCTTGTAATTAGATGACAAATCTCATCGGGAGGATCACTAGATCTCCGGACTGGATACTAACGAGCTGACCCGCTCTGCCTCTTGAGAGAAACTGCGGGGTAGGTTTTGAAAGGAGTCCGGGCCTGAGTCTTATCTGAGTCGCGATCCGGTTCTTCCATTTTCTCTGGCTCTTTCTTCTGGGAAAAGAGTGAGCCATCGAAGACGTCCGCAGGGGTGAAGAAGATAAAGGCCAGGATTAGGCCGCAGAGGATGTCGTATTGCCAGCTACCCCTGCTGTAGCGCCAAAAAATGACCTGACCGACTGCGCCCATCCACTTCATCGTAGAGTCTTACTGCACTTCGGGCTTGGCCGTGTAATAAACATTTTCAACGTGACTACAGATCTGCCCGTCCTGCATATCGATAATTCGATTTGCTGTAGCTGCAGCATCCGGGTTGTGGGTAATCATTACGATGGTTTGATTGTAGCGGGTGTTGAGATCGTGCAGGATCTTGAGAACAACCTCAGAGTTCTCGGAATCCAGATTGCCTGTGGGTTCGTCGGCCAGGAGAAGGGCCGGCCGATTGATGATCGCCCGGGCTACAGACACCCTCTGTTGCTCGCCTCCGGAAAGTTCCGACGGCTTATGATGCATCTTGTCCTTCAGACCCAAGAACTGGAGAATCTCCTGTGTCCAATCTTCCCCATAATGGCCGTTTCCATGAATACGGCTGGCGAGTTCGATGTTGCCTTGAGCCGACAGGGTGGGAAGCAGGTTGAATCGCTGGAAGACGAAGCCCATCTTTTTCTTTCGTATCTCGGTGCGGTCGCGGTCGGCAATCCCGGTGATTTCTTCGCCGTCGATCCAGACGCGCCCGTAAGTCGGCTTCAACAGACCTCCCAGGATGTGCAGCAGAGTCGATTTGCCGCATCCGCTGGGGCCCATGATAGCTACAAACTCGCCCTCCTTCAGGGTCATGTCGATCCCTCTGAGCGCGGGTACTTCGACCTTACCTACCCGATACACCATCTGCAGATCTTCGACTACTACCAGGTTTTTTCTCTGACCCATTTCGACCGTCGTACTCATATGCCGTAGGTTCTATCTCGATCCGCCCACGATCCTAAATAACCACACACTATTCTATATTGATAAGGTCACGGCCTTCAACCGTTCCCAGGCTTGCCTGCTTCAATTAATTGATTCAGGTCACGACGGTCGTCAGATCCAGTACACCACCGTCGGCCCCAACACCTTCGCCCTGTCGGGATGGCTTGGGCCACGCTATCGCAGCTACTTGACTGCCACTCGTTGCGCTCCTGGAGGGAAGGGGATCTGAAAGATCCCTGCTTTCAGTTGCCGGTCCACCGTGACTTTTTCGTGCTGGTATCGGAGCCGGATTGTGTAGCGTTCCTTAAGGCGCTCCACCTCGACTCCAGAGGGTACTATGGTCGACCCAATCCGAACCAGGCTCGAATAGCGTATGGTGCTAACCAGATGTCCCGCATCGTAGTAGCGCTGGCGGACGAGTCCAAGATGGCTCCGTTCAACCCAGAGTTTGCGTTTCAATGAAGCCACTTGAGTGCCCTCTGCCGGAGCCTCGAGGACGCTGATGACATAGTATTTGGAGCTAGAATCGAGATCTTCCTCCAAGAAGTGGAGAATGGTTGGGTCCCCTGTAGGAATCGGCTCGATGAGGAGGGCGCTGAGGAGATGTTCGGGCCTCACATTGTAAAGAGGCCTCTTGTCGTTTGGCTTCAGATTGGTCTTTCCCATCAGATACTTGTTCTCTCCGGGCACCCAGATCTCGAAGTTTCCTTCGTTGGTCGCCATCGTGATCACGGTTGAGCGAGTCAAAGGATTCTGAATGCTTATATAGACAGAGTCGGGCCGCTTTGTGATCAAGTAGCCCCTGGCTTGGCGATAGCGCTCGAAGTAACCCTCTTCGATCGAGCCTTCCTGAAATTCCACTTCCATATCTGAGACAGAGATATTGCTCAGATGCGCATAGTTGTCATTGATGATTTGGATGAGCTGTGCCAGCGTGGCTTCTTTGACTTGCTGGAAACCGACTGGAACTTCGATCTGGGTCCGTTTCTTTACCGCGGATCCGCACCCCAGAAGGAGAACTAGAAACCACACCAAACAGACAGGTCCGACCTGTGAACGCAGAAGATGTGAAAGGGGGCGGCGAAGAACCATTATGCTGTCTCCTGAGAAAGTGATTTCTTCCGGGTTCTCCGCCTGAGAAGAAAGTAACTCGCGATGATCCCCAAGAGCAGGGCGAAAAGGGCTATGCCAACCGTCTCAATGTGGTGCTGCAGGAAAAGCTTGGCGTCCTGGCCGTAGAGGACTCCGAGAATTCCCCACATGAAGTAGCGAATGCTCCGCCCTACGAAAACGAGAGCCAGGAACTTGGGAAAGGGTAGCTGAAAGACTCCCGAGGAAAGTACGAAGATCTTGAACGGAGTAGGGGGAGGCAGGATCGAAGGTATCATCACGGTCCAAATCCCCCAGCGAACATAGAGGGCCCGCATCTCTTCCAGCCGATGCGGGGGCAACTTCTTCTCTACGAATGCTCCGCCGCGCCGCCCTACGGCATAGAGCAGGCTGCAGCCCATCACAGATCCTGCAATCGTCATGAGGACGTAGTAGGTCATGACTCCCCAGCTCTGCCCCGTGGAAAGGACGATGATCAAGATATCGTTTCCTTCCGGGATGGAAAGAAACGAGGAGTCGGCTAGCGCTACGAGCAACAGAGCTGGGCCTCCTATGCTCTGCACCAGGTCGTACAGGTAGGCCCACAGGGCCTGCATCCGATTCCCAACATCCAGCGCCGGGGCAAGGAATGTCCACATTCGCGTAACATATTATCAGAAGCGGCTCTCGGCCAGGAAAGGCAGCGGATGTCATTGCGCTTAGATCGGTTCGACCCCAGCGGGAGAATCGAGGAGGAGATCGAAAAGATCAATGCCATCTATCGGAATCGGGTGCTGGCCCAGCGGGTTCGACCGGTAGCTCTGTTGGGGCGAAAATGTCAGCCGAGAATGATGTATACCTTCCTGGGCTTTGAGCTCAAGCTAGGTCGGAAGCGTGTCACCTGTCCCGACGTCAGCACGGCCCGGTATCTGATGATTTTTGCTGAGATTGGCTTGGAGCGAGTTCAGATCCCCTACGATCCCACCCAGACGGCCCGCCTTCTGCCCGAACTGGAATCCTGCTTCGGAGAGATCAAGGCCCGGCTCCTGGGGGTGAGCCCAGATTCAAAGCGACGGCAGATTCTGGCTAGAAGGGTGTATGCAATACTGCGGGAGAGACTACAAGTGGCGGAGCTGGGAAGGTCAGCCGTCTAGCCCGCATTTCTCATCGCCGGTCTACTACGTCTTCGCAATCATCCGCCCTGGCTGTGTTTCGCTCGGTCGGCCTCCTCGACGTACTGTACAAGTACGACTGCGGAGGCCTCGGTCGCAAGCCTTGCCAGGACGGCACTTGCTAGCCCTGATTTTTCATCACCGGTCTGCTACGCGCCGCAATTATCCGCTCTCTTAGGCTCGGTCGGCCGCCAGGACCGTTCAGAACCTACAATCTCCAGGTTGACAGTCCACTAGCTGCCGAGGTCGCTTCTCGGATTCTCGGGATGGAGGCTGGCGAATTCCCGCAGCAGCTCTTCGGAACGCTTGTCGTGAATCTCTGGTAGTACCACCGTGACCTCGACCAATTGATCCCCTCTCTGATTTCGCCTGGGTGAAGGGGCCCCCTTTCCACGGAGCCGAAATTTCTGGCCGCTCTGGGTTCCCGGTGGAATCCTGAGTCGAGCTTTTCCGTTGATGGTCGGTACCTCTATTTGTGTCCCGAGCGCTGCTTCGGTGATTGTCACCGGCACTTGGGCCAGGATGTCCCTGCCTCGGCGTCGAAAAAAGGGATGCGATTCGACGTTTACGATCAGGTAGAGATCTCCGCTGGCACCTCCGAACCTCCCCGCACTACCTTTTGCGGGAATGCGGACACGGGAACCCGAATCGACTCCAGCCGGAATCCCCACTGTGACGGTTCCTTTGTCCTGAACCGTGCCCTCTCCGCTGCAGTGGGGGCAGTTGCCACTTCGAACACGCCCACTTGAATCGCATGCTTGACAACCAACTTTGAAGCGAATGCCCCCGCGAGTCTCGTACGCTTGCCCGCTGCCTCGACAAGTGGAGCAGGGACGCCATTCTTGCTTGTTCCCACCGCTACCCTGGCAGCTGGAACAGGTGCCTTTGCGGCTGTAGGTGATTCGGGATTTCGTGCCTTCGATGGCGTCAAGGAAGGGAATCTTGAGATGGTGTTCAAGATCTTGACCTCGCTCGGGACGTCTACGCGTCGCCTGAGAACGGCGCGCCGAAAGGAAATCTGAAAAGAGATCGCTGATACTGCTGTGCCCGGTTTGCCGTCCGTTGCGGCCGGTGCCGAAACCAGGGAACCCCCCTCCCTGCCTGAAAGCATCCCCGAAGTTCGCGCTTGCGCCATCTCGATAAAAACCATGGTGGTCGTAGAATCTCCGCTTCTCGGGGTCGCTCAAGACCTGATAGGCCTCCTGCACCTCCTTGAACCTATCGGCCGCTGATCGGTCGTCTGGGTTTACATCAGGGTGGAGCTTGCGGGCCAGCCGGCGATACGAGCGCTTGACTTGAGATGGCGTGGCACCCCGGTCGACACCCAGGGTCCTGTAATAGTCCTTCTGATTCATCCGACTTCGCCTATTTCATTTCCCGAAAAATCACTTCTTGTCATCGACGTCCACATACTCCGCATCAATGACCTCATCATCTTCCTTCGTGTCCTTCGCCGTCTCGCCGCTGGGACTCTCGGGAGTGGGCTCGGCGGCTCCAGGCTGATCCGACTCTTGCGCCTGGGCCTGCTGATACATCACCTCAGTGAGGCGGTGGGAGGCCTGAGTCAGTTTCTCAACGCTCTCATTGATTCGATCAGTTCCGCCTTCTTCCATCGCCTTTTTCACTTCAGCAATGGCCTCTTCAACCGCTTTGGCCTCGCCCTCGCCGACCTTCTCTCGGTTCTCACTCAGCATCTTCTCGGTGCTGTAGACCATGTTATCGGCCTTGTTGCGAGCTTCAATCTCATCTTTCTTGCGCTGGTCCTCCTCACCGTGCTCTTCAGCCTGCTTCACCATGTCCTGGATCTCTTCGTCCTTCAGACCGCTCGATCCAGTGATGGTGATCTTCTGTTCCGTCCCGGTTCCAAGGTCCTTGGCACTGACGTTGAGTATCCCGTTGGCATCGATGTCGAAAGTCACTTCGATCTGCGGGACTCCTCTTGGGGCCGGTGGAATGCCCTGCAGGTTGAACTTCCCTAGTGACTTGTTGTCATTTGCCATCGGGCGCTCACCCTGCTGGACGTGAATCTCAACCGATGTCTGACTGTCCGCTGCAGTGGAAAAGACCTCGCTCTTTCGGGTCGGGATGGTCGTATTTCGCTGAATCAGAACGGTCGATACCTGGCCCAGGGTCTCGATGCCCAAGGACAGCGGAGTCACATCCAAGAGAAGGACGTCTTTGACGTCTCCTCCCAGGACGCCGGCCTGCACGGCCGCCCCCACTCCCACCACTTCATCGGGGTTGACTCCACGGTGGGGTTCTCGCTTGAAAAACTCCTGTACGATCTCCTGGACTCTGGGGATCCGGGTGGAGCCGCCTACCAGAACGACCTCATTGACGTCTTCCGGCTTCAGGTTTGCATCTTCCAGCGCCTGCTTACAGGGACCGATCGTCCGTCGCAGGAGATCTTCGGCGAGCTGTTCGAATTTGGCCCGCGTCAGCTTCAGGTTCAGATGTTTCGGACCGCTGGCATCAGCGGTAATGAAAGGCAGGTTGATGTCAGTCTCTTGAGTCGTCGAGAGTTCGGTCTTGGCTTTCTCGGACGCCTCCTTCAGGCGCTGCAGGGCCATTTTGTCGTGGGACAGGTCAATTCCCTGATCCTTCTTGAACTCAGTCAGGATCCAGTCGATCAGCAGCTGGTCGATGTTGTCTCCCCCGAGGTGGGTGTCGCCGTTGGTGGATTTGACCTCAACCACCCCTTCTCCAACCTCCAGGATGGAGATGTCGAAGGTTCCCCCTCCGAAATCGAACACGGCGATGACCTCATCCTTCTTCTGGTCCAGACCGTAGGCGAGCGCCGCCGCCGTCGGTTCGTTGACCAGGCGCTGAACCTCAAGGCCCGCAATTTGCCCCGCGTCCTTGGTGGCCTGACGTTGAGAGTCATTGAAGTAGGCGGGCACCGTAATCACTGCCTGCACCACCGTTTCGCCCAGATACTCTTCGGCAGCAGTCTTCAGCTTCTGAAGAATCATCGCGGCGATCTCGGGAGGCGAATACTCCTTGCCCTCGATCTGGACGCGTGCGTCTCCGTTGGAGGTCCGGCTGACCTCATACGGGATCATCTTCATCTCCTCCGACACCTCTTCAAACTTCCTTCCCATGAACCGTTTGATTGAGTAGACGGTGTTCTCGGGATTGGTGATCGCCTGACGCTTGGCCACCTGGCCTACCAGCCGTTCGTCGTTTTTGGTGATAGCCATGATCGAGGGAGTCGTCCGACTTCCCTCCTGGTTGGCGATGACGGTGGGTTTGCCGCCCTCCATGACGGCAACAACCGAGTTTGTGGTCCCCAAGTCAATTCCTATTATCTTTGGCATTTGCAGCTCCCTTCGAACTCCGAACAAATCACGAACATTCGTGTCGTCATCATTCGCATCATTTTTTAATGTCTTTTGGAAGATAAGATTTGAGTCAGGACGTGTCAAGAAACGCTTCTGGCACAGGGACTTGGAAGACCAAGCGATCTGCGTGAGTGCGTTGTGGAGGGGCGTCAGGTCGACGATCCGGGCTGATCTGGATCGGGTCTTTTCTGGCCTCGGTCCAAGAAGGCTTTCAGATCCTCTCCGATCTGGCGTTGCTGTCGACTCAAATAGACGAGGAGGAGGAAGAGAAACGTCCAGGCCACGAGGTATGCGGCGAAAAGGTAGACATTCAAGAATCTGTTCTCCTACGTACCCTGGATGATCCCGGCCCTTTGCGATATCTCATCGAGCACTTTTGCGTGCAGTCTCATTGCCGTTCTCAGCAGGGTCAAGGTCAGGTAACAGACAGTGAAGGCCAAGACCGCCACCCACAGCGCTTCCTTCATGCTGGGTTCCAGATTGGCGCCGCTGGAGGTGATGACTAAGGGGTGTATGGTTCTCCACCATCGTATCGACATCCAGACGATGGGAACATCAATGAAGCCTATGATGCCGAAGACGGCGCAGAATCGATACTTCTTGTCGCCTTCGGGAAGGCTGCTGCGAAGAATCAGGTAAGCCACATAGATCAGCCACAGGACCAGCGTCGTCATGACCCGTGGATCTCCCCAGGGCCACCACGTGCCCCAGGCAGGCTTCGCCCAGATTGGGCCCGTGACCAAAACGATGGTCGTGAATAGCACACCCACCTCTGCTGAGGCCACGGCGAGTTGATCCCAGAACGGATGCCGCTTGATCAAGTAGAAGACGCTAGCCAGAAACACAACGAAGAACGCCAGGAAGGCGTTCCATGCCGCGCCAACATGGAAGTAGAAGATCCGTTGGACCTCTCCCATAGTCCTTTCCGCAGGCGTGTGTATAAAGGCTGCGTAGAGGGCAAGTGTTATTAGGACGTACAGCAGCGGCAGCAGCCAGCGGACTGCTTTCAAGTGAGACTCAGCGGATCTCGCGTTTTGGAGGCTAGTCTCCGACAACATGATCGATCACCAGGAAGGATGCGGCCAAAAAAATGACGTCGAAAGCAACCAGCATCTTGATCCACTGGGACAAGAAGCGAAACTCCTCTCGCAGGAGAACCTCTTGAGTCCCATTGACTGCCGCAAGGATAAGCGGAATCAAAATGGGAAACAATAGAATCGGAAGCAGGACCTCTCGGGTTTCAACACTCGAGACCATGGCGGCAAACAAAGTTCCAACTGCAGCAAAACCGGCACTCGCGAGGAAAATCAGTAGCACCATCCAGAGCAGGGCAAGCTTGAAGGAGAAGTTGAAGGACACGATGAACAAGACCAGAATCAGCAGGTCTATCGCGATCAGGAAGGACCAGTTCGCCAGGAACTTTCCCAGGAAGAAGGTGCCGCGGCTGATCGGCGAGAGAATGATCCCGTAGAGCGTCCCCTCTTCCATCTCCGCCTGAAACGATCGGTTGAGCTGTATGATCCCTGGAAATAATAGCGCGACCCAGAGGATCCCAGGCGCGGCCTGCTGGGTGGCACGACTCCCAGGATCGAAGGCGAACTGAAACACAATCAAGACGAGCAAGGCGAAGAAGAGAGTGCTCAGAAACGCCTGCCGGGTTCGGAACTCTATCCGGAGATCCTTCTCAGCCAAGACCCAGATCAGCTTTAGATTCTCCATTACATTCTGCTCGGACATTCGCTTTTCTACCATTCGTAACCGATCAAGGCTCGCGCTTCACTACCTTAGTACACTGGAACCTAAATACTGCAACTTTTGCAGATGGGACTTGCGAGGTGCGATCAATGCGGCGCAAGGGTCCAGACTCCTAGAAGGTGTATTGAAGCACGAGGTAGCCGAAATCCGTCGGCTCCGCCGTTCCCGACTGCTCTAGAAAGGCGCCCGGGAAGAAATGCCCCAGGCCGAAGCCGGCGGTGGTGTGACGATTGATCGAATAAGTGGTTACCAGATCCACTTCAGATCCTACCCATCTCGCGCTCGAGAGTCGGGGATCCCGAAGCGGCGCTCCCCCGGCGCTGTACAGTGCATCTTGCCTACTGACACGCCAGAAGAAGTGGGTCTCGATTTTGAATCCTAGTTTGGGAGCCACTTTGAAGGTGGCTCCCTGGCTCAGATCGATGATATTCAGGCGTCCGATCGCATCGACCTGGCCCAGGAAGGCGTGATTGGTTCTGAAGAGCGGATCGAAGGTGTTGATCTCGTCATCGTCCTGATTCCTGTCCCCGGAGGCGTAGTCGAAACCCAGATAGACTCGGGCTGCGAGCGCACCCCCGAACTGGTTTCCGAGCTGACTTGCCACCATCCAGGCGACGATGTCCCGACTGCCATGACGGCCAGCCTGATAGGCGGTCTCCAGATCGTAGTCGAGGGACCCCAGGGGTAGTTGGCCGTTGAGCCGTGCGCCGATGGTGTGGCGACGCTCTTGGGCAAGGATTCCTGCCAGCTGGATCCTTTCCCGCTCGAGTCCTAGCCAGTACAGATCCAGCTTCGTTCCAGCAGCAGGGAGTCCTGCCGTTAGATACAGTCCGAAGAAATCGGTGTCGGGGTCGTGCTGGTTGAACCCGTACTTCTTGATCTCGACGCGGCGGGTCCAGAATGCGTCGAGGGCCCAGAGATCGGAACTCCAGGTTCCGCGAACCCCGTCGAACACACGAGGGCGGGTATTGGCCCAGTTGGCGGGGCTGATCAGGCGCTGCTTGCCAAAGAGCATCTCCTGGCGGCCAAGACGGAGGGTCAGCTCCCCCGAGCCCGTTTCGCCAAGATTGAGATCGAGAATCACGTTTTGCAGATCGATTGAATCGACGTCGGCGGTGCGGTTGCCTCCGGGTAGCTCTCTCCCAGCCGCTAGCGCACTCTTAGCTTCGATGAAGAGGCGCAGTCTCGGCCCCAGATGCCAGTCTGTGTGTGCCCGCAGCCGCATCAACGCAAAGCCATCCTGTGGTGGGGCATTTGCACTCCCAAACCCAAAGTCAGACCAGAACTCAGTCCGGGCGCGGGCCTCCCCGCCTACGCTCAGATAGGCCGAGCCGGCCTGGTTGAGTGGAATGAACTTGAGGGGGTTCCAGAGGTCGTGGCGCGAGCCTTCGCGGAGAACCGACCAGTCTTCTTCGTAGCGGAGGTTTCGATAGGGCGGTACGGCGGGGGCCTTTCTGGTCTGGTTCTTGCCGGGCTGACCCCTCGTTCCAGATTCGGTTTCGGAAGCGCTGTCCGGGTGCTTGTCGCCCTCCCCTGGAACTGAGGCGCCTTCTCTCTTCGCCTCCCTGGATGTCGGATCCAGCTGTGCCGACAGTGAGTAGGTCAGCACTACCCCGACAAAGCACAATATCCACAAGCGGCGTGCCCGCTTCGTGTGTCGATGATGCCGGAAGGTAGACCTCACTGCTAGAGATCACAACAGAAGGAACGCTCAAGCGGGCGGCTCGAAGGAACCATCGTAATCCCGCAGGAAAAGCTTGCGACCTATTTCGGGACGAACTTCGACACGCGCCAGTTCTGGACCTCCGCCACGTAAACCTCGCCGTTCTTGCCAAGGCTGAGATGGTGGGCAAAATAGAGCTCACCCGGAGCCCTCCCCATCTTCCCGAAGGTGCCAAGGAGTTGCCCCTGCAGGTTCAGCTTTGACACCCTGTTGTTGTAGCCGTCGCTCATGTAGAGGTATCCATCCGAAGCCAGGAAGAGTCCCCAGGGTGAACCGAGGTGAGTCCACTCAGAAAGGAACTTCCCATTCGGATCAAAAATCTGGACCCGATAATTCTCTCGATCTCCAACGTAAACCTGACCTTTACCATCAATGGTAATCGTGTGGGGAGCATCAAATTCACCTGCGCCCTTCCCCTTCTTACCCCAGGCTGTCAGGTACTTCCCGTCGCTGGCGAACTTGACGATTCGAGAATTCCCATAGCCGTCTGTCACGTAGATTTCGTCGGAGGGTCCAAAGGCCACATGCGTGGGCATGTTGAAGGTCGTCTCTGTTTCCGTCGCTGTGCCCTTCTGGCCCAACACCATCAGGACACGTCCTTTAGGCGTGAACTTGACCACGGTGTGATCGCCGATGTCGGTCACCCAGACGTTATCATCACGGTCCACTGCCAGCCCATGAGGACCGCTTATGACGCCGTCGCCAAAAGAGCGAATGAAGGTCCCATCCGCAGCAAAGCACATGATGGGATGGGGTCCACGATGGTAGACATAGACGTTGTTCTTCGAATCGACACCTACACCCGTGGTGGGCCCGAAGTTCCACCCCTCGGGTAGTTGCGGCCAATCAGAGACCAATTCATAGTTCAGCTCGGGGGCGTCGGCAGTCTTCAGGCCTGCTGCTAATACGGAGGGACCGACCAGGGCAATCAATATTGGGACGATGCGACAGAAACTCATTCTCTTCTCCTCCCGGCACAGAGCCGACTGGGGCCAGGTGTCTATTTGATTGCCTATAGTAACATACGGCCAGGCGCCGACAAGGGCAGAGTTCGACGCCTGAGGTGCCTGATCACAACCCCGACAGGAAGGAAGCAGCGAGGTGCCTATGGCTGATGGTTCGATCCGGTCAGAGCAGCAGTTTCGGAGGTTCTACGGTTGGGCGGAGTTGAGCCCCATGGACCCGATCGAGGCTGGGTGTATCGGGAGCTGGAGCGTGACCTATCACCTCGGGCGCTACGGTATCGATGACAGCGGCATGATTCGGGTAGCCCGCCGCTTCGTCAGTGATTGGGGGAATCCTCAGGATGATCGTCCTGGGGAGCTGGACTTCATGAGTGTAAGCACAAGCGGCCAGGCTCGGGTCCGTGCCCGATATGATTCCCAGTCTCACGTGCGTCCCTGGCAGAAGGCAGCGGTTTCTCAAACCGGAATAGGGTCGGTGCCAAAAGGACTGAAAAGGCAGCAATTGGGGATAGGAATCAAGGAGGGAGGAAGGTGGAGTGAATTGTGGAAGGCTTGAAGGCCTTGATTTTAGGAGAGAAGAGACACGGGGGCCTGAGCCCTTTCGGGGCTCGCCTAGCCGGAGTCGGAGCAGCCATCGAAAAACAGGGCGCTGGGCTCAGCCAGGAGCCCAGGCTTCGGGAGACTGGGCTAAGTTCCAGTAACAACGCTGGACAATCAGCTTGAGGCTGGGTTTGTGGCGACGGCAATGACTCCAGACTTGTCGACAGACAAAGATCATAAACAGAGCCGCTGCCAGCAAACGAATCATCAGTTGAGCCACGAAGGCCCGAGGTTTCCCACTATGCACCTGAGCATGCTTGAGTCCATACTCCGAACTCAGGTGAGCAAACGTCGAGGTCTCCAACTCCCAGCGGGCGGCGGCTAAGCGAACGATACTGTGGGCGTGAGTGCGGGGCCGGGGACAAGTGCTCAGATAGAAGGCCTCGCTGCGGATCGTGCGGCTCTGCTTGTGGCCGGCGATCCGTTCGCTGACTTCCCGCTCGCTCACGACCCGCAACACCCGCACGGAGCGGCGCCCGCTGTCCCACCAAAGTCGTGGCTCCTCCCAGATCTGCTGTCGCTTCGAGCCGGGCCCCTCCAGGACGGTGTCCGGAGGCCCCTGTAGGCGCCGCTGGGCTTGCTCGAGGAGATCCGGCTGGTTGGCCTTGAGCGGGGCGACTAGTTCCAGGCCTAACTCCCGCACTGCCTGCACAAAGGACGGGACCGTATAAAGCGCATCGACGGTGACAATCTGAAAAAAGCGCCGGCCTAACTCTCCCACCATTCGTCGCAAGAGTCGCTCGCCCGCTCCTACTTCATTCTCGCCCGGCTGTAAGCCTTCCAGATCCACCACGAAACGAAAGCCAAAGCCCACCAGCGAAGCGACCACCACCCGGTGATGAAACTCCACCACCGGCTGACCCTCCCGTTGCTTGTGTCGCTGCAAGCAGTCTGCACAACAACGGCTTTCGGATTGAAACAGTTCGATCCCATCGATTGCCATCGCCAGCTGCCCGCCCGCCGTCTCCCAGTGCAGCACTGCGTTGCGTTTCAATCGCCGTGCCACCCCGATCGACAGCGCCCGCAGCGACTCCAAGTCCATCCGCTCCAAAGCATAGCCCACCGTACTTTCACTCAAGGGCCCCACCCGACGACGCAAGAGGCCTTCCCGACATTCGGCCTCAATGCTGTGCAGACTTTGCTGCTGCAGGACCGTGCCCCAGAACACCCCCTCGAAGACCTGGGTCAGCGGCACCCGAGGCGCCTGTCTGCCATCCTCCAGCCGCTCCAGTTGTCGCGACCAGTCGAAGACCTTCTCCAGATAGGCGTCCAACCGTCGGAGGGAGCTCACGGCTTCGGTTTCTTCTCCGCCAACCAGCGCTCGAGATTCAAACGCAAGATCTCCCGAACCTTAGCTTCCAACTCGGCCCGCAGCGCCAAGCGCCTCTGTACTTCCTGCACCTGGTGGTGGGGCACGTGATAGGTCTTCGCCGCCCCTCCCCGTTGAGCGATCACTAACTGAGCACTGCGATGCCAATGGGCGCGGCCCTGCGCGCAGATGCAATTGGCTTTGCCGCAGCGGCGGCGGCGAAAGACCAAGGAGCCCGGCAGCATCTCGCGAAAACGCGGCAACAGTCGGGCCAGGGCGCCCCGACGCTGCAGTAGTGGATCCGGCCGACCTTTCACTGACGGACAGGATACCAGAACTATCTGACACTCTCACATAGTGTCAGAACCAGCACAGTTACTCGACTTCCCGAGTTTTGCAACAATGACCGAGCGATTCCCATTCACTCAGATCACTGCTAACTCTTATCTCTGCTGCTCTTAAAGGATCTCTCTCAAAAGACTTTGAGAAATGGCTGGGCAGAAGGCGGTCACAATCTATGTTGACGACGGCCATCTCGGAGAGGGGGAGACGGTCACGCTGAGGCTGGGCGATACCTCTGGAGGTAGCCCGGGCACGACAGCCCAGACTTTCTGTGAGCCGCGCTTCGAGCTGAAGGTCCTGGTCGATTGCTTCGGCACCGGAGCCTTCGTCGAGCTGGAGTCGGCGGGGACCGTCGAAATTGTCAGCGGACCGGCTTCTGAACTCCAACTGATACTTCCCTCGGATGTAGAGAAGGACCAGCCCTTTCGGGTTTCTCTCAAGGCCCAGGACCGATGGGGTAATCCGGCAACCACACATGAGGGGCAGTTCCGGTTTGCCGGAATGGAATTCTTCGAAGGACTGCCAGCGCAGGGCGTCTTCCGAAGTGAGAATCAAGGCACTCTCCACTTCGAGGACGTGCGGGCCAAGCAGGAAGGAGTCTACTGGATCCGGGCGGAGGATCCGGATCGGAGTCTTTCGGTCCTAAGCAATGGGCTCACGGTTCACGCCAACACCGCGGCCCTGCGTCGCTTCTGGGGAGACCTGCACGGTCAGAGCGAGGAAACCGTGGGCACGAAGTCGGTAGACGAATACTTTGCCTTTGCTCGGGACCAGGCTTGTGTCGATTTTGCCGGGCACCAGGGCAACTGCTTCCAGATCACGCAAGCGACATGGGAGCTCATTCGGAAGGCAGTCCGGCACTACCATGAGCCAACACGCTTCGTGACCTTTCTGGGATACGAATGGTCCGGACTGACAAGTGCCGGTGGAGACCGCAACATCTACTATCTCGGGGATGATGGCCCCTTGCACCGCTGCAGTCACTGGCTTGTGAGCGATGCTTCCGATGTCGATTCCGACTGCTATCCGGTAACTGAGCTGTACCGACAGCTGCGTGGACGGAAAGATGTTCTGGTCGTTCCACACGTGGGAGGCCGTTACTCGGATCTGCGTTTTCACGATCCGGCACTAGAGCCTCTCGTCGAAATCTATTCCTCCTGGGGAGAGTTCGAGTGGCTCCTCGAGCAGGCTTTCGAGCAGGGCTGCAGGGTTGGGATTACCTGTGGGAGTGATGACCACAAGGGACGTCCGGGAGCGAGTTATCCAGGGAGTAGTACCTTCGGAGTCCGTGGTGGGTTGGTGTGTGTCTACGCCAGCGAGTTGACCCGAGAAGCAATCTGGGAGTCGCTCTGGAAGCGGCGTTGCTACGGCACTACCGGCCAACGAATTGGTCTCCAGGTCGAAACGGATGCCGGCGTTTTAATGGGAGGGGAAGCGGTGGTCTCGCGTCCTCCCACCTTCCAGGTCCAGATCGCAGGGACGGATGACGTGGAACGCGTAGAACTGCGGCGGGGTCTCCACTGCGTGGATTCCGTGCCTTCGAGTTCCGACAGGGCCCGCTCCAAGAATGCGATCCGGATAAGTTGGCGGGGTGCTCGAAACAAGGGACGCAAGCGTGCAGCCCGTTGGGATGGCAGCGTCGAGTGCCAGGGAACCAAGATAGAAAAGGCGCATGGCTATGCGTTCGACTCTCCCGCAGAGGGCATCAGAGAGGTCAGCGAGGATGAGGTGGTGTGGGAATCGGTGACTACCGGGGATGCTGACGGAGTCGTCCTGACATTGAATCCTCCCGACCAGGGAGTGCTCAGGTTCGTCACCAAGGTGACCAGCTTTGAACTGGCTTTGGAGGACCTAACGGAAGACCCCCTGGTCTACCCGGCGGGCGGTGAGCGCCTAGAGGTTCAAGTCGAAAGAGAACCGCTGGGTCTAGGCAGAGGCGTCACAGTGGATCTGCAGGACGATCAACTCCCCGAAATCCCTACTCCCTACCACGTGATGGTCCTCCAACGCGACGGCGCCAAGGCGTGGTCGTCTCCCATCTGGGTGAGCAAGGGTTCAGATTAGATCCCTCGACCATCAGTGTGTCTGCTACTCCCCATCCCACCGCTTGGGAGATGAACCAAAGCGTCGTCAAACCTACGAGGCCGATCTCGAGTGTGATCTCGACTGAAGCTTCAGTCGGGATAGTGGGGCCATCTTGGGCAAGCGGTCAGCGATCCCAGGGAAACGCGAGGGTGGGTACGGCGGCGTAGCGCTCCAGCGATAGGACCAGTCGACCTCCACTACCTGGCTCCAGGCGAACCCTAAAATGGGAATCATCCACTTGGACAACCTTACCGCCCTGGTCCACCGAGACACACCGGTACTCGGCGTAGCCGCCTGTCTGGATCACCACATCCCGACGATGCACAGGGCTGGTATTGGCCAATGTCAGGGTGAGCTCTCGAGGACTGATTCGTTCCACCAGGGCCCCCACATCCCGCGGCAGCCCGGCTCTGCGGGTCTCCGGATCGAAGTATCTCAGCTGAGCATGCAGCACGTTGCCCGACCCCCCCGGGTAATTGGCTCCCAACATCAGATGGAGCAGCGAGGTGACGGCTACGGATCGAGGAAAACCGGTGGAGGACCGGGTGTCTGCAGTAGCCCTGTCGTCCCGCAGCCTCTTCATTTGTCGGCCAATGACGGCGAAGTCCTGTTCCATTGCCTGAAGAGGGTAGTCGCCGTGGTTTCCCTCGAGATAGCGGATCCAGGGGTGGGCCGAGACCCGCTTTCGTTGGACGGGATCGAAGGTCCAGAGGTATAGATCGATCTGCTCCTCCAGGTAGACGTTCTCGGTGAACCCATACCAACCCTCGTCCCCATGCTTGTGAGGAATGAGGAATCGCCCACCCTCCTCCCTGCCCGCAGCGTAGAGGTTGTCGAACTGGCGACGCAGGATAGCAGGATACTCGGGATTCCCCGTCAGCAGGAAAGCGATGCCGAAACCGATACGCGATCCCCGGATAAACATGTTGCTCCCGGGGTACGGCTGCCCCTGGAGATCGGGCGTGAACTCGTCGTAGCGAGGACGAAAGTTCCAGCCGTAGACTCCTCCATACCACTTCCCTTCCCATTTGCCGCCGATCGTACCATCGAGCCCGATATTGGTGGGAATGTTGCCGTCGTTGGCTCGGATCCTCTCCTTCCAGGCGTCCACATATTCCAGGATCCAGCGCCGGTACTTCGCCTCGTGAGTGAGCATGTAGGCCGTCAGGGCCAGGTTGGTGGCCATCAGATTCAGGGGGTGGTCTCCGCTCAGGTCCACCAGATAGCCCTGGCGGGAAAACCGGAGCGTCCTTTTGGGCCGACCCGGCCTGGGATCGTGCCGGGGGCGGGGCGGGCCGGCCCAGTCTGCCTCGGTGGGAATAGCCAGAAGGGGTCCACGACTTCCGCCAAAGAGGCTGCGTATGATCTTGTGCTCAGGGTCGTAGTTCGGAGCGCCAGGGTCCTCGTTCATATAGAAGGAACTGAACCGCCGGGCCCGGATCAGGTATTGCGGGTCCCGGGGACGAGCCATCCCATACCAGTACCAACCTGCCATTCCCTCGCCGATGTGCTCCCAATCAAAGGAGGGACAAAACTCCCGGTAGTACATCCCCTCCCGAGCCACTTCCACCAGTGGCTCCCGGGCCTCGGTGAACTGCTCCAGGTGACCTTCCCAGATCTTCTTGTAGCTGGACAGGACCGACTCGGGTCCACCAAGGATGTAGAGGAGGGGCCAGTGTCGGAACCTCTCCATGACATCGTCGGGGCCGTCCATTCCTCCCCAGTTGGGCGTGATGGAAAGCCAACCTCGTTGATCAGCGTACCTGCCGGCGACCTGAAGGGCCGCTTCGGCATTGGCCTCCAGCAGAGCCCGCTGGACCAGAGCCCAGGCCGGTGGAGCCATCGGTTTATCTATGGTGACCAATGGTTCCGCTCGGCATGGGGAGGGAACTGCCAGACAGAACAGAATAGCTAGTTGGCGCATCGGGGACCTCCACTGCGATCTAATCTTATACGATGGGCAAGACCGACTCTGCAGCGGGGCCTGCGACATAGAAGGGGGTTTTTTGCAGGAGGGCTCTTTTCGTCACCCTTAGTTTGTAGATTATACTCTACAACTATGACCTACTGGTCTATCCTAAGAGGGAACAATGAGCAGCATCGAGGAACTGGAAGCTGAGCGCGAGAGCATTTTCGAAGAACTTCGCGCTATGCGGTCGCTGGAAAGGGGCAGCATTAACGAACAGTACCTCAAGGGTTCGGTCCAAGGGCAACGGGAGCCGGTGCTTCGGGGTCCCTATTTCGTGCTGTCTCGGTATGAGGGAGGGCGAACCGTGAGCCGGCGCCTGAAGACGCCGGAGGAAGTGCAGGGGGCGCGCGAGGACGTGGCCCGGCAGCAGCGGTTTGTCCAATTGTGCAGGCAGTTGGAGGAGCTGACGCACAGGCTGGGAGAGTTGGAGCGTAGCCCGGGGGAGGGGCAGGAGAAAAAAAACGATCCAAGCGACGGTCGAACAGGATCGGGAAGTGAAGTTGATCGTAAGCCGGGCGGTTTTCGGCTCGGGGGTCGACTTAGAGGCCTGGGAGTCCGCCTTGCGGGCGGCCGTGCTTGCGGCGGGCGCTGGAGTGCTTGCGGATCTGCTGGAGGAGGTGGGCTCGGGGAGGCGTCGGCCAATGCCGGTTTGCGAGTGCGGCGCCGTCATGGAGAGCCGAGGACAGCGCCCCAAACAACTGCGGACGGTGCTGGGCCCGGTCAACTGGAGCCGTTCTCGCTATCAATGTCCCTCGTGCGGGCAGACGCGTTATCCGGGGGACGAGGAGTTGGATGTGGGTGACACGGGACGTTCTCCGGGGGTGCGCCGGATGATGGCCCGGGCGGGAAGCCAGTCCTCTTTCCAGGAGGCCAGCGAAGACTTGAGGGTCTACGCCGGAATCGAGGTGGGAGCCAAGGAAGTGGAGCGGGTGGCCGAAAGCGTCGGCGAGGCGGCGTCTCGCTGGAGTGTGCGGGAGGGTGAGCAGGCGGTGGCCGAAAGCCAGTCGGGGCGGCCGCCGATTCCTATTTTTTATGTGTGCATGGATGGTACGGGGGTTCCCATGACGGCCCGTGAGAGGGAGGGAAGGCGGGGCAAACAGCCCGATGGCACGGCGCGGACCCGAGAGGTGAAGCTGGGCTGTGTCTTTACCCAAACGGGGCGGGACGAAAAAGGCAGACCCAGGCGCGATCCTCAATCCACCACCTTCATCGGAGCCATTGAAACGGCCGACGCGTTCGGATGGCGTCTCTACGGGGAAGCCCGGCGCCGAGGGCTGGATCGCGCCGAGAGGGTGGCGGTGCTGGGAGACGGCGCCCAATGGATCAAAGGCATCGTCGATCTACACTTTCCCCAAGCCGTCCAGATTATCGATCTGTATCATGCCCGAGAGCATGTCTCGGATCTGTGCAAACTGCTTTTCGAGCAGCAGCGGCAAATCCATCGCCATCGAATGCGCTGGTGGACTGATCTGGACGAAGGAAAGATCGAGAAGATCGCCAGCGAAGCTCGGCGCTACAACGCGGGCCAGGCGGGAAGCCGGAAAGAAGTCGAGGGCGAGGTCGCCTACCTGGAAAGGAACCGAGAGCGAATGCGCTACGCCGACTTCCGAAGCCAGGGACTTTTTGTCGGCTCTGGGGTTGTGGAAGCGGGATGCAAGACCGTTGTCGGACAGCGCCTCAAACAGTCCGGCATGGAATGGTCTTTGCGAGGAGCCAACGCCATCATTGCTCTTCGCTGTGTCCGCAAGTCCAACCGCTTTGAAGACTACTGGGAATCCCGCGCCAGCTGATTACCCCCTTTTATGTCGTAGGCCCGTCTCGAGCTGAAGTAATGATGCCAGGAATGCGAACCGGGTTCAGCGCACAACCTGGAAAGCCTTGGTTAGGTGGCGCCCGTAACGAAACACGGCGAAGTCGTTGTCGAACGTAGCTGCCTTCACGATACCCAGTCTTTGCATCAGGGCGAAGCTGGTACGATCCACGATGGGAAAATCCTGGTCTCCGAAGGCCAGGGCAATCAACCAGGCGACTTCAAGATCTGCAACTGTAACGATCGATCGAGGCGGCCCCGGCGCGGAGGCCCTCCCAGAATTGCTCCGCAGCCTGACGGTGGAGGCGTTGCCGCAAAGAACCCAGGTCTCGACCAGCACATGGTCGCTGGTGACCAGATATTCTCCGCTGGACAGGATATCTTTTGCCGTCCCCCGCCGCATACCAAGCTGAGGTGTCGACGAATAGACTCATCGTCGCTTTTCTAGATCCAGTTCCGCAGCTTGAACGGCCTCTCCCAGATGATGCGGAGAGCCAAGATCAATGGTATCACCACCTGTCCGGGAAACCGGATCTATAGAATGCGTAAAGTGTGATCTGACCGTACAAACAGTGTCAGAGTAGATCGCCCCTGAACGGCCGCTTTCGCCTTGCACGACTCAGAGTCCAGCTCAGTAGCAGCCTTGGAGTTGATCCCTTTGGGCGGAGATAGAAGCAATTGCAGATAGAACTTGCGGAGCAACTATACGAAAGGGTGTTCCCTGCAAGCGAACTCCGGTCCCGGGCCGGACGCGGTGAGCTGATCGAGTTGGTCCATTGACTCGGAAAAATGAATCAAGAAGATCGACCCCTCGAAAGCGGACGTTTTTTCGTTTACTCTGTTGAATCACATCACAGTGATGACCTTGGGGGGGTGCCAAATGCCTGACCAGTGGGAATTCATGAGTCATACCTACGACAACTGCAACTGTTCCGTGAGCTGCGGCTGTCAATTCAACGAGCCCACGACACATGGCAATTGTCATTTCGCCTACGTCGGCACCATCGTCGAAGGCCGTTTTAACGACACTCCGCTCGCGGCCCTGAATTGGGCGCTGCTTTGCATATTCCCCGATGAGATCGCGGAGGGAAACGCTAAGCGCCAGATCGTGATCGACGAGCGAGCGGACGACGCCCAACGGATTGCTCTCGAAACGATCATCTCAGGCGAGGCGTGCGAACCTCTCAGCAATCATTTCTCTGTCTTCGGTTCCTTATGCACGGAGTTTTTCGATACGCTGTTTCTGCCAATCGAACTTGAGGTGGACCTCGAGCGGAGAACAGCCAAGGTCGATATTCCGGGTGTCGTAAAGAGTGCCGGTAGGCCGATCATCAACGAGTTCAATGGTGAACCATTCCACATTGCAATCGCACGCCCGACAGGCAGCTTCGAATTTACCTACGGGGAAATCGGACGAGGCACGACCACGGTGACTGGTGATCTGGAGATGGAGTTCGAAGATTCATGGGCGCTGTTTTGTGTTCACCACTACAATCAGGATGGCTTGATCCGCGGAAGATCGAAGCTCAGAGACTGGCTTGACCCATGAGTTCGGCCTAGACTCTGAAGAGGTCTATCTGCCGGAACCTACTGTTGTGGCGTTGGGGCCGGTTCCGATGGTGAGTTCTGGATTCTCACGAAGGGCGTCCTATCCGAAACCCAGCCCAGAGCAGTTCGGGGCCGACCCGGGTCTCGGCCGTGTATCACATCAGCTCCAGAAGTGTGTCGCTGTCGAGATCCTGAACCATTGAAGCCATTTGAATCTCGAACCACTTCAGGAACATTTCGAGGCATCGGTCTTGGGGCCAGAACGTCTCGTCGATCACCCAGCCTTCCAACATGGCTTCGAAAAGGTGCGGTCAAGACCGATCCAGCACCTCCTTCAGCGACTTGGGATCTTCGTTTTCGGGGAGTAAGAACACTTGTGGGTCGTTTCTCTTGGCGTGCGCCGTGAAAAGGCGGCGCTTACCCAGATCCGCCTGTCCAGTTCGATGAGGAGGATGTGGAAACGGAGTGATGGTAGGGCTTTCGAGGCACCGCCAGACGAAAGGGGCGGTAACAGATAGGCTGAACCTTAGCCCGGATTTCTCATCGCTTGTCGTAGCGAGGCGCCGCAAGGACCGTCCTGGCAAGGCTTGCGACCGAGGCCCCCGCAGTCGTACTCGTGCAGTACGTCGAGGAGACCGACGGAGCGTAACGCAGCCAGGGCGGATGATTGCGGCGACGCAGCAGACCAGCGATGAGAAATACGGGTTAGACCACCGCGCCACATCCTTACTCTACCGTTTGCCGTCGGTCGATTGCGTCAAATCGAACGGCGGCTTTCGCCTGAGGCCGTGTGAAAAGTCAAAAATGGCTTTCTCAAATCGTCCCTAAGCCCGGCAAGATTTCAAGTAAGGCTAGAGGTCTAACAACGGAGAGATATCTGCTTCAACGGCAATTAATCGCGCAACGCGCGAGACTTGGAGACTACCTATGGTGTTCGGACGATCGTGACTTTTCACACAGGCTCGCCTAAAAGCGGACGTTCAAACTCGGATTGATCGGGTGATCCCCGCCGACGTCCTAAAGGTTGACTGGACGATAACCGGACGACACTTCCCGGCGCCAGAAGAATGGTTGGTTCCACTAGTGTCCGGTTATAAGTCCCATAGAGTCAACTGGTTAGAGCTAGGACTGTGGGCTTCCTGCAAGCTAGGTCTCATAAGTAGTTGATAAATGGGAACTTTCTCGAATGCGGTCACGCTCAAAACCTGCAGAATACTGTGTAGACTTTGGGGAAGCTTGAGTTCCTTTTTCAGGATTGCGATGAGGAGGTAAACGCAGACAGCAATCCAGATCTGGGTGCGAACGGCATTGTCGGAGGTGCCGTAGAAGGTCTTGATTCGCAGGTGCTGCTTGATCCACTTGAAGAACAGCTCCACCTGCCAGCGGAGTTTGTAGAGGGAGGCGACGCTGAGGGCCGGAAGGGTGAAATTGTTCGTCAGGAAGACGAGAGATTTGTTGGTGGGAGCGTCGAAGAAGCGAACTCTTCGCAAGTGCTCTGGATAGTCTTGCCGAGATTTTGGCAAGGCCAAGCGCCCGGTGTGATCGCTGCGAACTCCGGGCTGATCGGTCCGTGCTCGAGAGGTGTAGCGAGTAAAGCGGAGATTCTTCTTGGCCCGAATCACAAAGTAGGCGCAAGCTTGATGAACGACATGCAGACGAGCAAAGTCGAGATAACCCCGGTCCATGACGTAAAAGGCACCGGGCTCGATGACGAGGGAATCCAACAGGTTGACGTCGTGGCACTTTCCCTGGGTGATCTCGATGACGGTGGGGATCGGACCCCGCAAGTCCAGCAGGGTGTGCAGTTTGATGGCGCCCTTGCGCTTGCGAAAGTGGGCCCAGGGAAACAAGCTCAAGCACAGGTCGATGGTGGTCGAGTCGAAGGCATAGACTGTCTCCCCCAGCTCCAGACCGAGTTGCTCGTTGGCATACAGGCGTCTGGCTTTGACAATGA
Source organism: Acidobacteriota bacterium (assembly GCA_965218775.1). GTDB lineage: Bacteria > Acidobacteriota > UBA6911 > RPQK01 > JAJDTT01 > CAUZIZ01. The sequence goes on from CBDCLS010000006.1 coordinate 888,139, forward strand.
GCTTCTGCGCCAAGTCGGCGTAGATACGCCAGTCCCGTGTTTCGTTGGCTTCGGCCAGGGTGCTGCGGGCCACCTCCCCGCGAAATCCCAGCGAATAGAGCAGCTCGCTTCGGGAGCGCAGGCAGGCCTCGATGTCCCGCAAGCTCTCCCGGTACGTCAACTGCGCGAAGGCCATGGCCAGAAACTGGTTCCGGCACGAGAAGCGGCGCACCCGGCGGTCTCCTCCGTAACGCTCGACACAGCGCTGGAACTGTTCCCGGTGAATCCCCTCCATCAGCTGGGCAAAAATCGTTCGTCTTGGGTTCATGGCCAGAGACTGGACTACGCCTCTGACCGTCTGGGTACGGGGCCAAGGAGAAGCCACGAAAATTCAAATGCGTCACACCCCTTCCTCGTCGCAACCTACTATACCCATGTAACTTATAGACGATCTCTACAATCTAAACCGGACAGCAGTGGGTTGGTTCCATTCGTCGGTTAAACATATACGGCGTGAAACTGCACATCGAGCACCATGTCCGGTCTCTCACTCAGCGACGGTGATCTGGACCAGAGCAGTCTCAGGATCTCGGGCCACAGAACGCCGTCCTCCGAGACGCCAGACTCACGGATGAACTCAGCGAGCTGCCTGGGCGCATACTCATCGCCGCTGCGAAGGGGAAACTGACGTGTCTGGCTCAAGAGTGATCAGTTCGCCGCGTCTGCTCGGCCAGGGATCACTGGGAACGCTACCAGTGTGGGGACCTCGTCTGGAAAGTCCACCGCGCCATCATCGTTTTGCCGCAGCGTGACGGCTGCTCCGGGTCGATCCATGCCGACGGTGACGACGCCCTCGGTTTCCCGGAGCTGCTCCAAGACCTCGTTGCTCACTTGACCGAAATCGCGAAACAGTTCCCAGATGAACATGCCGATGGCCTCTCCCTCGTTCAACTGAAACTGGGTGGTGGCGACCTGGTTCTCGAAGGCCCGATCCCACACATTGACGGTAACGTTGGCGGGTCCTGTCTGGGTATCTATCGCGTTCGCAGGCGGGATGACCAACGCCAGACCCGTGTCCCGGGCTCCGATCGAGTCCAGGGAAATCGTAAAATCGGTGAGAGTTCGGGAGGCGGGAACCGCGGCTTCGGTGACGACGATACCACCGTCGGTGCGTGTGAACACGGCGGTACCCCCTACTCCGGCATCCGAGGAAACGTTCGCCTGAGTCTGGACACTGACTGCCGATTGGGCATTGTCGGTTGGACGCTTGACGCTCACGACGGCATATCCCACCTTCAGGTTCCCGGTCCCCGCCGATTGACCAGCAAAAGACTGTCCCTTGTTGAGGAGAATCTCCAACTCGGATGCTGGACTCTCCTCTCTCATGGCCAGCTCCACCGGATTGCCCGATCGATCCCGCCACTCGACCCCTAGCGTCACATCTGATTCGGTGGAAGTCAGGAAGACGCTGGTCTGAAGTTGCGTCGTGCCTGCGGTCCCATCTCCGATCAGGGGAAAGTAGAACACGTCCACCACCTCGAGCCGTGGCAGGAGCAGAGACCCTTCGCCTTCAGCTCTCGTCAGGGCCAGCCCCGCGGATGTTCGTGAGGCACGGGGCAGCCAGACGTCTCGAGGTCAGACGTCGGTAGGCCTGGGGGTGACGGGACCACAGATTGAACCCGGGACCCTCCCACTCCCGACGCCTCCGCACCTGGTCCGTGTCCACCGCTATCAGGGACATCTTCGGCCTGTCCGCCGGCCCCCGGTCGCAGTGAATGAGCTCACCAAAGGGATCCACGGCAAAGGTGTATCCCGCCTGCCGCCGCTCTCCCTTCATGGGACAGTCGTAGATGTTGTTGTTGGCGATGAGGTAGCACCCGTTCTCCATGGCTCTCACCGAGGAGATCTTCAGGGACCAGGTGCGAAAGCCCATCCCGGGCCGCTGGGTGGACGAGTGGGGTGCCAGGAGCAGCTCAGCTCCCTCCAGGGCAAGGATCCGCGCCGCCTCCGGGAATGACTTGTCCCGGCAGATCAACAGACCCACGCCGACTCCCCTCAAGTCCAGGACGGGCCAGTCCCCTCCGGGGTGGCTGAACCAGGCTTCGCCAGGGCCCGGGTGGACCTTCCGGAAGCGCCCGATACAGCCCCTCTCCGGGGTGATCAGTACCTGGGTGTTGTAGCGTCTCGATCCTTCCCGCTCCAGCAGGCCCGCGCAAATGCAGATGTCCAGGTCTCGCGCCACATCGAAGATCCGGTCCGTGCTCGGTCCAGGCACCGGCTCGGCCAGGGAAAGGAAGTGCTTTCTGTCCGCAAATCCGCTGGCATACATGAACTCCTCGCCATAGCCGGTGATGAACATCTCGGGGAAGAAGGCCAGATCCGCCCCCCGGCGGGCAGCCTTCCGGCTCCACCGGGCAAGGGTACGAAGGTTACGCTCCGGATGGGACAGACCCATGCGGGGCGAGATGCTGGCCACCTGGATGACACTCACCAAAGACACTCCCTCTACCAGCTTACACTTCTCAGTGCCTAGGCGCCATGAGGCGGTGGGGAGGGGGCAAACGGACGCAAGGGTATGGGAAGCCAACTGAAGAGATCGAGCACACGGTGAGGTGGAAACGGAGTCATCCAAAGGCTACCTTGGAGAAGCCGCTGACCAGGATTGCAGGGAAGCCGGTCCGCCTGCGCTTCGTGATGAAGGACGTCGATCTCTACTCCCTGAGGTTCAGGTAGGAGCAAAGTGGATTCGCCCGAGGACCTCTGTCCGAGTCGGTAGATCACCGTTCCGCTTTCCACTATAGTCACAAATATCGTGGAGGTACAAAAAGGGTTTCCCGCAAGCTAGCTTTACGGCGGGATACACGAAACGGAGCGTGCAGTTGTGACGATCGAAGCCGGAATGCCGAAGATGGTGTGAAGCTGAGATGCCAGAAGGTGAAGTTATTCTTGCACGAGCCCCAAGAGGCTGAATCTCTTGACAGTATGTCCGGACTGCGAAGGAGGATCGAAATGAGAACTCGTGTTTCTCTAAGAAGTCTCTGTGTGCTTGTACTGACTGTCCTGAATGTTCAAGGGGCATCAGACCTTCCTGGCCTGCTGGAGATCGGGACGCGCAAGCAGCTTTTCATAGACGACTACATGATCCAAAGTCTCACCGACGCCCAGCAGGTCCTTAACCCGGCCACTAAGGCACGTAACAATCCCGTAGTCAGACCCGATCGCCCCTGGGAGGGAGGTCTCAACCCTATTTCCAAGGTCCTGTACGACGAGAGGGAGGGCCTGTTCAAGATGTGGTACAGCACGACGGATGGTTACAAGGCCGAGAAGGAGAGTGGAGAGCTGACCGATTACCACTGGACGGACAAGGGCGCGGTCCGGGAACAGGTGGAAGCGGCCTATCGCTACGTGGGGAACCCCAGCGAGTACGCCTACCGCCTCTGCTACGCTACCTCTCGTGACGGAGTCCGCTGGGAAAAACCGAGTCTCGGCAAGGTGGAGTTCAACGGCTCCCGATCCAACAACATCCTGCCCGAAGGCAGCCTGGCGCCGACCTTCTTCGACACCAACGAAGAGGACCCAGCCAAGCGCTACAAGGCGATCGGTCAGACGCGCTCCATCGACCCCCCGGGCATGCAGCTGCACCTGTACTATTCGGGCAACGGGTTCGAGTGGGCTCCCGACCCGCACAATCCGGTGATGGATACCACACCGGAGCCGGGCCGCTGGGGGCCCACTCACTACATGGGCTGGGATCCCATCCGGCGAGTGTACGCGGCTCATATCGAGAACTGTCTTCACCGCAGCTGTCCCTTGGGCAAGCGCATGGTGGGAAGGGCCGAGAGCCCCGATTTGAAGAGCTGGAGCCTACCCCAGAACATCCTTCTGCCGGACGAGCGGGACTATATCGATACCGAATTCTACAACTTCCCCGTCACCGCCTACGAGGGAGTCTACATCGCCCTGCCCTGGGTCTTCAGGACCACCAACAACCTCCACTACCCCACCTTGGCTTTCAGTCGTGACGGGGTGCATTACGAGAGAAGATTCCGCGAGCCCCTGGTCCGAAACGGCGACCACGGCAGCCTCGACGAAGTCAGTATTTACTGCTCGGCCCCCATCATGCATGGCGGCAAGGTCTGGATCTACTACACGGGTGCCAACTGGAGGGGCCCCCAGCAGCTCTTTTTCGCCGGAGACTCGGCGCTCCGGGCACCCGGCCTGGCCACGCTCCCGGAGGACGGCTTCGTTTCTATCGACGCGGGAAAGCTTCGACCCGGGATCCTGCTCACCCACACCTTCAGCTTCGACGGCACGACGCTTGCCATCAACATGGAAGCCGCCCCCCACAACTACGGGGCAGGACGTGCCGAGATCAAGGTGGAGATCCTGGATCATCAGACTCAGCCCCTGTCCGGCTTCTCCCTGGACCAATCCGATCCCTTGGCAGCCACGGGGACGCAGCAAGCCAGCTGGCAGGGCCGAAGCGACCTCAGCGCACTGGCGGGGCGCCCCATCCAGCTTCGCTTCTGGATCCGCAACGCCAAGCTCTATTCCTTCCAGTTCAAGTAGGGTGTAGGGCTTTGTCACCCATTAGACGACTCCCGGTCAACCGGCGACAAGAAACCTAATTCGATGGCCGTCCAGGCGAGGGGTTGACCGCACTTGAAGGTAAAGCTATAGAGCTGGGCTTGACCCTCCAGCCGGAATCGCAGTTGGAGCGACTCCCGTCCGGTGGGCAAGCTGAGGTTCTGACCGCCGTAGGGCCAGAGCACCGGCACCTCTACTCCGTCTGTGGTCACGGCGCTGCTTCGAGCTACGGTGCTGCCCTCTTCCAAAAGCTCCACCAGAATACGGCCCTCGCCCCGACTCAATCTCTGGGCATTGATTTCCAGCTGCAGGGAGGTGCCAGTCGCCTGGAGGGGGATGGTGGTAAACCAGCCGGCTCTAGAGTCCTTCTCGACCTTCAAACTGACAAAGCCGTCGCGCCGGATGGTGGCCAGGCCTGTGAACATGGGTACGCTGATCCATTCCTCGAAGAACCCGATGGTGGTGGCGCTGCCTGAGTAGTAGTACCAGTGTTCGTCCCCGACCTGCAGCGGGAGGTTCACGGGCGAGACCCAGCCTGTCCCACTCCCCCTCTTTGCCCAGCTCGATCACCGGTTGGCCGTCAAAGACATGGACGAAGTTGACCCCGTCCCGGCTGGCTATGAGCTGCTGAGGCGTCAGCTGATCCGGTCCCCAAATGTCGAACATGCCCAGATACAGGCCGGCATAGGGCCAGACCGAGGTCAGATGCTGCTCCACCTCGGTTCCGGCTCGGGGATGCAGGATCGGATTGCGGGGATCGACGGTCCATTCCAGCAGATCGGTGCTCCAGTAGCGACAGGTCATACGGACCCAATCGTGAGGCGGCGGGTTGCAGTGGGAGAAGACCTTCCAGCGTCGCTCTGCTTTCGGGTCCAGAGCGTCATAGAAGAGGTTCTTTCGGTCGCCAAAGTTACGATTCGTGGTACCGACAGTGGACCAGTGGATTCCATCCGGCGAGTAGTGGAGGGTGTTGCCTCTTTGCGCCACCAGGGCCTTGTAGCGGCGGCTGGGATCCGGGTCCCGCTCGTCCTTGAAAATCATCGGCACGTAGGCCCCCCGACCCCTGTAGTCCAGGTCCACGATATTGTTGGCCTTCGAACCTCCATACTCGACCTGGTTCAATATCGGCTTGACCCAGTTCACCCCGTCCTCGCTCTCGGCGTAGCCCACGTGATGACGGGACTGGTACCGATCGAGGCCGGTGTACCACATCCGGAACTTGCCCTCCTCGTGAAGGACCTCCCCGTAGGCGTGAGCGCGAAGACCGTCGAAGCTGCCCGGCGGTCCGGTCTCCAGGACCGGAGAGCGGAAATCTCCGGGCAGGGTCAGAGGTTTTCGCTTCCATCCTCCAGCGGACGGAGTCGCTACCCAGATCTGCTCGGCCGGCTGCCCTCGCAGGCGGTAGGAGTGCTTTTCTCCTCCCGCCTGGAGGTAGTAGTGGTGCCCTTCGGGCGCTTTTGTCGACTGGCTGTAGCTCACCCACAAACGTCCCTCCTCGTCTAGAGCCAGGTCACCCAACTGAGGATCCTGGGCAGAGCTATCAACCCTTTGCGCGCCGCTCCAGTTGCCGGCTTCTCGGATCTTCTCCGCCGCCTTTCCCTGGACGCGGCAGCGACTGTACCAGATGCCCTGGGGATTGGAGCTTTGCCAGATCAGGTGTAAGACGTCGTCCTGGTCAATCACGAAGCTGGCTCCGAGGGCGTCCCCTTTCCCCCCGGAGATCAGAGCCTCGGCTGATTTGCCGGCAACGGCCACGGGAGAGTGAAAGTCGCCTGCGAACTCGGGGTCATCGCTCCTGGAGGCGGCCAGAAAGATGCTCCTGCCGCCGGCTACCTTGCCATCGTAGGCCACCAACCAGAGGCCGTCCTTATTGCGCCCGATCTGGCGACCGTTGGAGTGAGGGAAAGGGACGGCGCCGCCGCTTTTGCCCAGCTCGAGGGTGACGACCGCCGGCAGATCGCTGGCCAGAAAGGACAAGCAAAGGGCTGATACCGCCCAGATCCGGGAAGCAGCCAAGCAGCGGATGCTTTTTCTACCCGGAATCCGGGACTCCGTCCCAGGTTTGAGGGCTGTTGTTTGAAACATGGCGTGGCTCTCCAAGGATGAGGGGCTCTCTTGCCGAATACATGGTATAAGGCACTGAATTGTAGCGTCCCATGAGCAACTACCTCAAATCGACACACTTAGTACACTGGCAAACACTGGCACATAAATACGGCAACGCAGGCGTTAGCGGTCGTTCATTCGACGTTTCCGTGGAAGACCTGAATGTCCGCTTTTAGGCGAGCCTGTGTGAAAAGTCACGATCGTCCGAACACCATAGGTAGTCTCCAAGTCTCGCGCGTTGCGCGATTAATTGCCGTTGAAGCAGATATCTCTCCGTTGTTAGACCTCTAGCCTTACTTGAAATCTTGCCGGGCTTAGGGACGATTTGAGAAAGCCATTTTTGACTTTTCACACGGCCTCAGGCGAAAGCCGCCGTTCGATTGCGATCAAATCGGACGCTGTCTGTCAGATCAGATACCGCGTATCACACATCAGCATACGGTGTAGCACACGGTATCTTTGATAACCTGGTGATCATAGAATGCTGCTTCGGCTGGAGTTACAGTGGTGTCCGTTGGGGCCCTTGCTTGGGTTGTTTCAACAGCGCTAGCCTTGCGCGATTGCCTCAAAAAAAACCTGCTGCTGCCAGCCTGAACAAAGAAATGACAGACCAAGGACTTCATAGAGGAGATTCAAGACTCTCGCCGCAAGGGTGAAGAAGTGAGGAACCTACAACCGAGGTGATGCGCGGGCAGAGTCAAGGAAACAGTCTGGGGGCTCGAGCCACAACACACTGAGGCAAAGCACCAGATCCTCAGACGGTACTTGAACGCTTGGCTACCCACTCTTTCAAGTTTCAACGGCCGAATCGGCTTCATCGACGGTTTCGCGGGACCACGAGAATACAAAAGGGGGCGAGCAAGGATCTCCCATCATCGCACTAGAAGCAGCTCTTGAGCACCGTCATAAAATCACCGCTGAATTGGTCTTTGTGTTTACGCCTCACGCCACACCTTTCAGGTCCTGACGAATCCCATGGCGGGAATCTCACGGCAAAGAACGAAACATATCATGCACCAACGGGGCCCTGAGCTGATAACACCAGCCGGGTAGGCACGATCTCGTAACACACTAACTCCCCCACCAAGCGCGATCGGTAGCGACCGACCCAGGGGAGCCGAAGAAATGACCAAACCGAAGAAGAGGAATCAGAATCGCCACCAAGGTATCCCGGTTTCGGTCAGGCTCAAGACCGGATAATCCGCCTGGGGCCAGGAGCTCACAGGACCGTTTTCTTGACGGAGCTCTTCGACCTCCTCGTAGAGAACAGCTTCAGGGGGCTGCTGAGCATCCGCAGCATGCAGCCCGTGGCTGACTGGCCTCCGGACTTCGCGAGGCATAGCGGTATCAAGTCTTTCCTCAGGCAGCACGCAACGTTGAGACCAGGAATCAGGTCCGGGGCTAGCTCCGTCGCTGCACGCCCGGCAGAAAGGATCAAGCCCTCGCCGCGAGGGCGGAGGAGCAGCTCTCAGGCGGTAGAGTGCACAAGTCGGCTGTCGAGGAAGCTGAGGAGTTGATCATCAGGTCGGTAACGGCCGACCAGATTGCTGTAGAAATACAACATAAGGACCGGGCAGGCCACTTACCTCCTCTGCCCCATCTTCAAAACCCCTCCACCCTACGGGTGGAATAGTGCCTGGCGATAGACATACTATGGGTTCGAGGAACTGGATCCATGTTCTTAACCCTTTTGATCGTCACGTTTGTCATCTCGTTGTCCGTCTCCTTCCTGGTCGTACGTCTGTTCCGGCCCGCCATCGGTAACATCCTGGAGCGCATCCTTTCCGATCCCATCTCCGTAGTCTGGGTTCGCTATCTCCTCTTCGCCATCTACGTGGTGGGCATCTCCAGCGGCGTGCGCATCTGGGATCTCGAGAAGTACATCAACCCCACAGTACTTCACGGTGAGACCCAAGCACCACTGGTGCTTAACACCGATCGCTGGATCCTGGAGGTCTACCGGACCGTGATCGGAACCTTGCAAGGAATCGCCTGGCTGCTCCTCGTCTTCTTCGTCTTCGCCCTTATCGGGTTCATCATCGTCCGGATGGGGGAGATGAAATATGCTAAAAAGAAGACAGCCGAGGGAGAGTGAGTCCGCTCTTACTCCCCGCGCCTACCCCGTCGCGTCTCGATCCTGTGCCTGAGCGACTATCCTTTTGATCCTGGCTGACAGCGCCTTTCGAGCGCCCGAAATAGAACGTCGGCTCCTGGCCAGTAGCGACGGATCGGCCTCACGGGCACCGTTGCCAGCGCTACTACAAGACGCCGAGGTCTTTCCTGAATGATCCAGCGGTTGGCAGGCTGAAGCGCGCCGACGATGGCCCTGCTACTCGCGGTAGAACCAACCGATAGGGACGATCTTGAGCTTCACTGAGTACCAGCCCGGGGTGTCCGCTCGGTTGCCGTAGTAGTAGGTGATGAGGGCCTCGTCCTCCAGGAAGGTGACCGCGGGGTAGGCGCAGTCGTATCCGACGTGGGTTTCGATATCCCTGAAGTGAGTCCAGGTCCTGCCCTCGTCCCTGGAGATGGTGGAGCTCAGAGGGGTTCGGGGAAGGGAATTGTTGATGGTCGGTTTGGTGTGGTTCCAGACCAGGAGGAGGTCTCCTGTCGTCGGTATGCGCGCCAGAAGATGCTCCGCAGCGGGGGCGTCGAGCCGGGTCGGCTCCGCCTTGCTCCAGGTATTCCCCTGGTCCTTGGAGAAGGCCTGGTAGACCTTTCCCAGGTTGGTCCTGAGCACCATCAGGAGGGAGCCATCCTTCAGCTCCACGATGGAGGGTTCCATGGCGCCGTTCAGGCTTCGGGTCCGTTCGACCTCCCGGGGCTCAGGGACATCCACTTCCCCCGCTCCCTCGCTCCAAGTCTTCCCTTCATCATCCGAGAAGTAGCAGAAGGTCTTGTAGTGATCGCCTTTTCCCTTGAAGCGGCTCCACCAGGTGGGAACCAGGATTCTGCCCGAGCTCAGCCGCACGACCCGGTCGTGGTTGATCCAGTGGAATCCGGCCCGGGTCGAGATCCGGACCGGTTCGGTCCAGGTCTCACACTCGTCCGAAGAGCGCTTCATGTAGATCCTCATGTCTTGCGGCGAGTACATGATGCCGTAGAAGAAGAGGATCTCGTCCGAGGGCAGGCGAAGGAGGTTTCCACCCCCTCGCACGTTGACGGGATACTGGTCGACCTGCAGGACGAACTTGTCGCTCCAGGTCCTGCCTCTGTCCTCCGATATCCGAGCCGAGATTCGGCGGGAATCCAGGATGGGGCTACCGCCTTTCCCGGCGTAGGCGGTCCGGGTGATGCGCGAAGGCCTGTTTACATAGTACTCCGACCACGCCAGGAGGAGTCGCCCGTCCTTCATCTTGAAGGTGAGTTGGTGATCGTTGCGAGGGTTTTCCAACGTGGCCGGAGCGACAATGAGCTCGAAGGCCCGCCCGTCTTCGCCCCTGATGCCGAGTGTTGTCATCCATACGAATAGGAGAGTCGTGATGACCCGGTTAGCTCTTAGATTCATGCTGTGCTCCTTGCCCTTGCCCCTACCCTCGCCTGCTGCGCGGAATCATTCAACAAACGAAAACTTCATCCCTGGACCGAGTAAATCGTGCTGTTGTCCCGCTCTCTCCCCGGAACCGAGTTTCATTCTGTTGGCATGGAGCCCCGTTCCCATCTCTGATTGCCTGACCTGATTCTGCTTGATGCCATTGCTCCGTTCGGTGCGCTTTCCGGGGAATAGAAACCGGCAACCTGCAACCTGCGACTCACGAGTAAAACCGGTGCGAGCGTACTAAATCATTGAAAACGTTGGCTCCTCAGATAGGATCTGATGTGATAGTCGGCATCTGATCTGACAGACAGCGTCCGATCTGATCGCAATCGAACGGCGGCTTTCACCTACAAGCGGACATTCACGTTGCCTGCGGGAACGTCGAATGGGCTGCGCTAAGATTGCAGAAAACTAGATCTGGAAATGCCTTCTAGTCCCAGGCGTTTCTCCGCTAGGGGGATATACGTCCAAGTGACCATGTGGTGCTCACGGTCCGCCATGTGTTTTTTTGTCTGCCCAACGCCTTGCCGCTCAGCTGCTGGCCGCAGGCCGGTCCATCTGAATTGGCGTGTTAGTCCGGGTCCTGCTCAAGATGATTGTCGGGTCGTCGATCCCATGGCGATCCTTTCCAGCCACGGATGTAGCCGTTGTCCTGACACAACAGGCACTCCCAGATTATTGCACCATCTTCCGAGTCAAAACGGGCGTAGATCTCCCCCCGGCAACGTTGTCGCCCTGGGCTCCTGCGACAGGGTACGTTCGTCCACTCGATTCGCTTGACGTCGCGACTGGTCATCCACGCGACGATTGATCCGAGGAACAGCGCGAGGTTCAAAGCAGGTGTCGGCACATCTGCAACACGGCCCGACTCGTCGAGATAGTGCTGCATGTCTGTGACCCACGTCTCCGGCATGCCTTGCTCCGAATCTCTTTCTACCTCGGTCTAACGCCCTGGCAACAAGCTGCGGGCCGAGGCAGCCCTCTGGTACGAAGACAAGCGGAGCGGCGTGGGCGAAGAGTTTCTCGACACTGAGTCGAGCAGCAGATGATCGGGTCGGACTTGCACCAATTGGAGCAGTTTCTCGGTGGCAGCTCGTCCACGGATATGGAACTCGTCAACTGGCGCCAGGTCATCGACGGTCAACGCCTCGAGGTCTTTCCCCGCTGCCTTGAGTGCGGCCAGAATCCGATTCCCCAGGGTCGTCAATTGTGTAGTGTCCTGAACACTCGTGTTGGGGGTCGTCATAGGATTTTCAACTCACGGCGCCAGATCAGCGCACTTACGATACCTCCGATTCCAACTTCGACAACCATCCAGGCCGAATCAACGACCTGAATCCTGGTAGCCTGGAATCTACTCATTCTGGCAGCGTGTGCTCTCGGCCCTGATTCTGTTGCTTCAACCACTCCATCAGCGGTTCGAAGTACTCGAGCATCGGCCGAGCTGAGAGCTCTCGGCCCGTCATCTCTTTCAGGAAAGCGGGCCAGTCGACGTTGGCTCCTACACTCATGATCTGTTCCAGGTAACGTCCCACGTCCTTTCTCCCCAACCAGTTGGTATTGCCCGGGTCTTGATGCAGGATCTCCCGGGCGATGTAGTCGTGGAGCTGAAATAGCAGGAGGAAGGAGAGGGCGTAGTCGTAGTACTGAGCCGCATCGTCATTGATGTGGGTCTTGGTGGCCGGATCGCAGAGAGGGTCGCTCCTTTTATCGGGTGGTACGATCCCCTGATACTTCTTCTTCAGTTCCCACCAATGCGTGTTCCACTCCTCCGAAGGCAGTTCCAAAGCGTAGAGTGCGTGCTCGAACTCCGTCATGACTCCAGCCGACCAGGGAATGAAAACCACGTAGTTCAGAGCTTCCTTCAAGAGAGTCTGGGTCCGATCTGCAGAATTCGTGTCAGGGAGCAGTCCCAGCTTCCCGATAAAGCGGTGCTGGGTGGCGGCTAGTCCCATCAGAGACCCGATCGCCTCGTGGAAGGCGCGGTTCGCCCCCGAACGGAGAAGCAATGGCACCTCCGGGTTCGAGTAGGATAGGAAGTAGTAAACGTGTCCGAGCTCGTGATGCACCGTCTCATACCAAGAGGCGTTGCTCTCTACGCTCATCAGGGACCGCACGTCCTCTTCCAGATCCAGGTGCCAGGCGGAAGCGTGGTTGTTCTTCTTATATTTGGCGTCCGGAGGCAGTGGATAGAGCGAGGAGCGCTCGCTGAAACTGCCAGGGAGCGGCTCGAAGCCCAGGCTTACATAGAAACGCTCAGCCTGCTCGACCAGCCATTCCGGCTTCTTCTCGCGAAGGGCTCCGTCCAGGTCTAGCCCTTCCACCGAGGTGAGAGCCTGCCAGTCCTGACCCCAACGGTTGGGCAGCCAGTGTGCCGGGATCATTTCGGGGACCGGGACGTCATACTTTTCCGCCAGAGAGTAGCGTACAAAAGTGTGCAACTCACGGTAGAGGGGACGTATCTCTCGAAGGATCTGACTCATCAGATCGAGCATCTCCGAGGTGCTCATCTTATATTCCGAAACCTGGTAGCTGAAGAAATCGTCGTAGCCCAATGCTCGCACGGTTTCATTGCGAAGCCGCTGTAGCTTCTCCAGACCAGGCCTCAGCACGCTACCGACTTCCTTGGAGGCCACCCACGCCTGCCGCCGCGGGGGCAACCGAGTCTCCAGCCTCAGGATCTCGTCGCCTCGAGCTGTCTCACCTGAACCGGTGGCAGCTTGTCCTTATGAGATAGCAGATCCCGACACGTTTCGATGTTTTCAAGACTTCCAGTAAAGGCCGCCAAAGTCTCCTTTGCCTTTCGGGTTCTGCTGGCATTCGTATCATCTCCCTCGACAATACGGGTGTCGGATTCCCACTCGGCCAGAGAAGCGGCGTAGGAGAGCTTCTGATAGTTGGCGCTATAGCGATCCAGGAAAAGCTGGGTCTCCAGCTGCTTGTCCGAAGCGTCGGAGCAGCCGAGAGTGAAGCATAGTGAAAAGGCCAGAGCCCAGCGCTGGAAAGGTGTCGACATTCCGGATGACCTTTGTGGCTTTACCAGGTTGGTTGCGGATCTTACCACATGGAGAACCCATCTTATCAGTCGTGCTACACTCTCGTGCCATGGTCAGGCCGGGCGACTCCAAACCTTCCTTGCCAGCTGACGCTTCGGAAGTCCCAATGAACCAGTTGCGCCAGACCGCCGAAACGCTGGGGATTCCAGTCTGCAGACGCCACATCTTTCTCTGCTGCGATCAGGCCAAGCCCAAGTGCGCCGACCGAGAACGGACACTCGAGGCCTGGAACTATCTCAAGCGTCGCTTGAAGGAATTGGGACTCTCAGAACAAGGCGGGATCTATCGGAGCAAAGCGGACTGCCTGCGCATCTGCCTGGACGGGCCCACCGCTGTGGTCTACCCCGAGGGTACCTGGTACCGTCGCTGCGACCCGGAGGTGCTGGAGCGAATCATCCAGGAACACCTCATCGATGGCCGACCGGTGCAGGAACACTTGATCGTTCAGCGTCCCCTGAGGGCAGAGTAGACCGCTCCTCTCTACACCAATTGCTGAGGAAAGACAGAGATGAAGCAAAAGATATGGATAGTCGGATGGCTCTTCTTTCTGGCCGTATCAGCTGTTTGTCCGTTGTGGGCCCAGGCAGAGCGGGTAGTAGGAGGAGTCCTGGACCGGGAGTCGCTTCGAGATTTGGATGGAATTCACGTCGTCGTGGAGAACCTGAGAGCCGACGCTCAGAAGGACGGGCTGACCACCGAGACTGTTGAGGAAGAAGTGAGGCGCCGCTTGAGGGAGGCCGGGGTACGCTATGTCGGAGCCGAACGCTGGGTGGTGGAGGAGGGTTCCCCCTATCTGTACGTCAACGTGAACACCGTGAAAAGCGAGGCCGAGGGGCTTTACGTATTCGGAATCGATATCCAGCTGAACCAGACCGTCCGGATGGTTCGGAATCCGTTGGTCGCCATTCCTGCGACCACCTGGACCAGCGGCTGTCGGGTGGGTGCTGTTGAAACCAAGGGTCTGCCGGCGCTGATCGAGATCATAGGTGAATCGGTGCAGCGGTTCATTGAGGCGCTGGAGGCGGTTCAGGCAGAAACGGCATCGCCGGAGATCACTCCCATCAAGGTCGAACCACAAGCTCCCGAGACCAAGTCCGAACCGTGACCGTCGAGCTCGCTTCAGAGATCTTTGTATTTCTGAAATAGAAGATCCGAAAAACTACTTGTTGACTCCCGCCTCTCGCAGGACCTTGGCGCTGGCGAGGTGGCCTTTTTCCTCCGCCATCATCAGGGCAGTCTGGCCGTTCTCAGCCCTGTTCTTCGTCTTGGCCCCCGCCGCCAGCAGGACTGCCAAAGTGTCGGACGCATCCCGCGCGGCGGCAATCATCAAGGCGTTCATTCCATTGCTGGCGCGCTCGTTGATCTTGGAGCCCGCAGCGAGCAGGGTCTTCACAATGTCGGTGTTGCCTCCGGCGGTTGCCCACATCAAGGCATTCTGGCCGTTGTGGTCCTTCTTGTTCACATCGACCTTCCGGTCGAGCACAGCGTTCACGATCAGGGAGCGGCCCAGCAGGCCCGCCAACATCAAAGGAGTCATTCCATACTTTCCTTGTGCGTTCAAATCAGCGCCCTTGGCCAGGAGGGCCTGGACGATCGGGGTGAAGCCCTTGTCGGTAGCCAAGATCAGTGGAGTTTGATCCTCCTTGTCTTTGACATCCAGATCGGCACCGGCAGCCAGGAGGGCGTGGACCACTGCAATATAGCCCTTGTCGATGGCACGAAGAAGGGGTGTTTTTTCGTTTTCATCCTCTACGTCGACCTTGGCTCCGTTGGCGATCAGGACCTGGACCGAGGCCACGTCCCCCTTTTCTGCCGCCATCGTCAAGGGAGTCCGCTCCTCCTCGTCTCTGACGTGAAGATCCGCTCCGGCTGAAAGCAGTGCCCGTGTAATAGCGCTATCGCCCGTGCTGGCAGCATTGAGTAGAGGAGTCTGCCCACTCTGGTCGCGCACGTTCACGTCGGCTTTGGCTGTAAGCAGTGCCCTCACCGTGGCGATGTCGCCACGGCGTGAAGCCATCAACAGCGCTGTGCGGCCCTGACGATCCTGAGCACGGACGTCGGCACCGGCTGCCAGCAGAGCTTGAACGGTGGCAACATTCCCGAACCCCGCCGCGTTCAGCAGCGGGGTCTGGTCCTTGCCATCTCCCTGGTTGACCTTGGCGCCGGCAGCAATCAGGGCTTGGACGATTGCCACCGAACCCTCTTCTGCGGCTACCAACAAGGGAGTGCGATCCGCGTCGTCTGCGATCTCCGTCTGAGCGCTGGCAGCCAGCAGGACCTGGACCGTGGAGATGTCCGCGCGTCCAACCGCTGTCATGAGAGGAGTCCGTCCGCCGGAATCCCTGGCGTTTGCGTTGGCACCCCTGGCCAGCAGGGTGTGCACCATCACGACGTCGCTCTTGTCGGTGGCCAGGATCAACGCTGTCTGCCCCTCCCGTCCTTTCGCCTCGACGTTAGAGCCCTGGGTCAGCAGAATCTGTGCGGCCGTAGCGTCACCCTTCTCGACGGCCTCGATCAAAGCCGAGTCGTCTGCTTCGCTCCAGCTTGGGAAGCCCAGGAGGGTGTGGAGGACGAGGATCAGGTATGCCGGATACATGGATCTGCTCCTTACAAGCGGCAGCCGAGAAGATCAGCAAGAGTAGTATACGCCAATGTAGAATACTCCGATGACCAAGCCCCAACCGAAACCTCTCAATCCGGATCAGCTGGTCGACCTTGCCTTAGCGGTGATCCAATCGGATCGATTCCCCTATTTGGCTACGATGGACGGCTGCCAGCCTAGAGTCAGGCCGGTCTCTCCAGTCAGAACCGACGGATTCGACGTCTATGTGGCGAATCTGCGTTTGTATCACAAAACCCTCGAGATCGAGTCCAATCCCAGGGTCGAGTTATGCTACCTGGACAGTGACCACAATCAGCTGCGAACAACTGGCACTGCCGAGATCGTCACCGACCGGGTTCTCTTGCAGGAGATCTGGGACGAGAACGCTCTGTTGCGTCAGTTCCTGGGCAGCATCGATAACCCACAGTTCATTCTCTACCACATCAGCCCAACCCGAGTCAGATACATGCGGGAGTGGGCGCTCGAGTACCACGAAGTCCCGATATAGCAGCTCAGACTTCGACCTGACCTGAAAGCTTCGACGAGAGTGAGACCAATTCCGATGCCAAGCAGACAACAGCCCTTTCTTCTTTCAGCCACAGTGGACTTCCCTGACGATGTGCGAGCGGGCGTCTATACCCATGCCCTACTGGATCAAATGATGTCTCGGCTCAAGTCCCTGGGAGTCAGACGCGTCTATTGGCTCTACTACGGCGATATTGATCCAGCGTCCTTCTGGGCTGGGAACCTTTTCGATTACATGAAGTACGGGCGACGGACTCTCGAAGAGATTGGGGAGCCTCTCAAGGCCGCGGTACCCCACGCCCACAGACATGGGCTGGAGATCTACGGCGTGCTCAAACCTTTCAACACGGGATTGGCTGGAACCTATCCCGAAGGTTCACCAGAGGCCGATGCCACCGGGATCACCCGGATTGGTGGGACCCTTCAGCAGGTGATTCCCTTCACCGAGCGCCATCCCGAGACCCGAATTCAACGCCGGCCACTTGAATCACCTTCGGATCTTCTTTCCCAATCCATTAGAAGGATCCGCCTGTATAAGCGTGATGACTCCCCTACCAGAATCACTCGAGATCATCTTCAGATCTGGACCAGCGCACACAACTATCGCTATCAGCTCTACCAGGGGTCGCTCAGTTTCAGTGATCGAGTCGAACCCTCGACCAGGGAGGTGCGTGATTACTACGGCGACCTGGTCACGGCTCGGGGCCAGCCTGTGCGGGTTCTTACCCTGGAGGGTCTGGATCTTGCCGATCGGTACGTCGCCGTGACCACCGATTTCGAAGAGGAACAGGCTGATTTCAAGAACACCGCAGTGGGAATGATAGAGGCGTACGGGCCGGATCCGACCCCTCTGCCTGTCGTAGTAGCCAGTCGCAGCGCCATGTGGATCTGTCCCCGGGATTTTCGCACCGGAGGCCTGGAATTCGACTCGGGTTACGGGCTCTACGAAGTGGAGCTGGACGCAGACAACTCATCCAGGGAGGGGAGTGCCTGGTGGAAGGCGCGCGGTGGTTGCATAGCGTTTGCCCGGGGCAAGAACGAATATCTTGCCTGCACCCCCTGTGAAGCCTATCCCCAGGTACAGAAGCTATGGCTGGGATGGATCGAACGTCTGATCGCAGCGGGAGTAGATGGGGTAGACCTGAGGATCTCAGCCCACGGCTCCCTGACCGATGAGCCCCGGAACTATGGCTTCAACCAGCCGATAGTTGAGGAGTTTCGAGAGAGATTCGGAGCGGACCTATCGGGTAAGGGCTCCGATCAGGAGCAGCTTGCCCAACTTCGAGGAAAGCACTATACCGCGTTCGTCCGAGAAGCCAGTAGACGCGTTCGGGCGGCGGGCAAACGCGTGCAGGCTCACATCCACACGGAGGCTTTTCGCTCGGATGCCTGCCACGGACAGGTGATGGGTTTCCCGGCCAACCTTCACTTCGATTGGCAGTCCTGGCTCGTTGGGGGTCTGGTTGACGCCATCACTCTGCGCACCAGCTGGTTTGAAGGATTGGAGGATCCGATCGAGTCGAAGCCCGAGCGGAGTCGGCTGGGGCCGGCCCTGCAGGACGCGGTCGTGACGGAGGCCTTCGGTCTGGCGGGAAGTCTCGAGCTGCCGGTCCATCTCAATCGCTACATTGGCCGGGCCGTCGGAATCGATGAGTACCTCAAAGATCTGGAGACCGTTTTCCACGACCCCCGCTTTGCCGGATTCGATCTCTACGAATTCGCCGATCTAGCCCTGCCCACGCCAGACGGGAAGAGGCTGGAGCCAACCTGCAACCTGTTGGAGAAAATCAAGGCCAAGACGACAGAGTTGGGTGTCGTCTAATCAGATTCTAAGTGGAAGGCTAAGCGCCAGTTGACGACCGTGTGATTCAGCACCTATGCTAGGCCTCAAGAAAATTCCTACGCCCCCGGTTTGGCAGGGATCGAGGAGATCACCTTATGGCGGGACACCAGGTATCTGACGGTGCCGAAGCCATCGAATACGCCTATAAACAGGGTTGGTCCGACGGCCTGCCCGTAGTCCCTCCAACGCCCGATCGGATCGGCCGGATGCTGGATGCATTCAGCTACCTGCCCGATGAAGAGATTGGTCGAGTTGTGGAGCGGGAGCGAGTAATCACCGCCGGCCATGTGGCCGCCAACGCGGTCATGGCGGGATGCCCCGATGATCTCTTCCCGGTGGTATTGGCTGCCGTGGAGGCCATTCTGGACCCGCGTTTCAACGTGGTGGGTCCGACTGCCAGCACTGGCGGCTCGGCACCACTGGTGATCGTTCACGGTCCGCTAGTGAAGGAGCTGCGATTCAACGCGGGCCCCTCTGCCCTGGGCAGCGGCAACCGCTCGAACCTGACGCTTGGCAGGGCGCTCAACCTGGTGGTCCGCAATGCCTGCGGCAGCGTCCCCGGGCATCTGGACCAGAGTACTCTCGGGCATCCTGGCAAGATCTCGTATTGTCTCGCCGAGGGATCCACCGGGTCCTGGCCCACACTGGGGGAAGGGCTGGGAGTCCCTCCAGACACCAGTGCCGTTACTGTGTTTGCCGCGGAAGCTCCACACTACGTGGCCGATCATGCGAACGATGAGCCCGACGGTTTGATGCCGGCGTTCGCCAAAGTGGCACGAGCCACCAACTACTCAGGCTCGGAAATCGTAGTGGTCTTGTGTCCCGAACACCGAGCGGTTTTTCAGCGCACTGGTTGGACCCGAGAGGATTTCTGCGAAGCGCTTTACGACACCAGCAGGATTCCCGGTGAAGAGCTGAAACACACAGGGCGCCACTCAGGAAGTGGAAAAGCCGCTTCTTTGTCGCTGGTACCGGAGCCGACCGACATCCTATTGGTGTGCGCCGGAGGAGAGGGGGGTGGGTTCTCGGCCATCATTCCCCCCTGGTTGGGAGCGCAGCGCGGCATAGGTTCCAAGGGCGTGACCAAGGGGGTCGGGATTTGTCGGGACTGTTGAGACGAACTCCTAGTCGCAGAGGAGACCGAAAATGACAATTGAGCTAATCGACCCGACCACTGCACCGCTTAATCGAACGCTGGAGATAGCCCAGCGTCCCCCCAACTTCGAGCGTCCCATCGTGGGCTTACTGGGAAATAGCAAGCCCGGTTCGGAGGACATTCTTCGCCGGATTGCTTCGAGTCTGGAAGAGGATTTCGGTCCGCCGCTCGAGCTAGTGTCCGTGACCAAGCCCAACGCCAGTCGAACCGCTCCAACCGACCTGGTGGACCTGATTGCCCAGCGCTGTCACTTTGCCCTGGTCGGGGTCGGCGATTGAGGGTCCTGTAGCGCGTGCAGTATGCACGATGCCATCACCCTCGAATCTCGGAAGATTCCCTGCGCCCTGATTTGTACCGGGGCGTTCGTGCACACCGCCGAGGTCATGGCGGAGAACATGGGGCTGGGGAGCTATCCCTTCGTGGTCATCGATCACCCCATCGGGCGTCTGGGTCCTGAGCGCCTGGCCGAGCGTGTGGGGCAAGCGCTTCCAGGGGTTAAGAGGCTCTTGACGCAGCCACTCTGACGTAGCTTTGGCCTCCAGGCCGAAGTCTTCTTTTCTCGAGCCTTTGGCTTGAGTCACGGCGGCCTGGAGCTCACCGCCACGGTCCAACGACCTACTGTTTGACGACCGTGTTGCTGAGAACGCCAACCTTGTCGATCTCGACCGTCACCACGTCGCCCGGCATCATTCCCGTGGTCTTCCCTGGAGTCCCCGTGAAAATCAGATCTCCAGGTTCCAATGTCATGTAGCGGCTGATGAAGCTCACGGTTTCTCGTATACCGTGGATCATGTCGTCGGTACTCGCCTTCTGCTTCACCTCGCCGTTGACTCTGAGCGTGATGTTCAGACCTGCGTAGTCGGAGGCGGACAGGATATAGGGCCCGCAGGGGCTGAAGGTATCCGCCGCCTTGGCACGCCACCACTGGGCGTCTTCGCCCTGCCAGACGCGGGCGCTGATATCGTTGCCATTGGTGATGCCGAGGACGTAGTCGAGAGCCTGTTCCTTGGAGACGTTCTTGGCACGCCGCCCAATCACGATGACCACTTCGGCTTCATAGTGCACAGGTTCATGGTCGTCCGGTTGGACGATGTTGCCTTTGTGATGCTGCAGGGAGGAAGGCGTCTTGAGAAAGGGCTCGGGATGTTCGTTAGGCTTCGAGTCGCCGATGTGGCTCTTGTAGTTTCCGGCCAGCGCCATGACCTTGGAGGGGACGCTCGGAACCAGAATTTTCACGTCCTTCAGGTTGTGCGTGATTTCCGTCTTCCACCAGCTGCCGAACAGATCGCCACCCAGCTCTTTAACTTTGTCACCCGCCAGAATCCCATAGGCCACTCTACCCTCGGCCTTGAAGCGCAGGTATCTCGTCACACCCTCCTCATGGTGAGAGCCAGCCGCCATCGGCTGCAAACTGAAGAAACCGATTACCGAGGACAGGAACAGTAAGGTCAGTCGTGAAAGCATCTTTACCTCCCTAAGGTCAATTGAACGGATTTAGTTGGAGTCGAAGGGGCTCCTCTTCAGTGCGTACTGGATGGACTCTTTCGGCACCACATACTCGGTGGAATACCCGTTCCCCTTGAAGCCGACGTCCTTGATGCCTATGGGGCTGGTGTAGAAGGCGTCGACAGTCATTCGGCGGGCCCAATGAAAGAATCGGGTGCCTCCAGCCAGGGGAGAGGGCTGCTTACCCCGGTAATCCTGAAATCCGCGATACTCCTCGGCGGACTCGTAGGGGGGTGTTTCCTTCTTCTCATCGGTGGCCTTCGCGAGCAGGTCTAGCATTTCGTTCTGCTGTGCCATGGATGCGTCCAGGAAAGACGTGGAAAAACGTCTTTGCATTTGCCGATCCAGCCACAGGATGCCGCCGATGAAGATGTTGGCAAGCTCTTCGTTCTGGCTCGAGAGCAGGTCAATGAACTCCGGAGCTCCCGCTTCCTGAGCACCGCCGGATTGATCGTCGGCCGGGATGATGATCTCGGTAAGCGTGCTCAGCGTAGAGTATTCGTGTGGATTGAAACACTTGGGAGTGTAGGCCGCTTTGGCCTTTTTCTCTTTGCCTACTTCGCCATGAACGTGCTTTGCTGCCAGCGGGTCCAAGGTTCCCGTGCCCACGACGGTAACCGCGGCAGCGATATTTCGCAGCAGATCGCGTCGCGAAATATCACTTATTGGGCTGGAGGACTCCGGTCGTTCAGACATGTCCTTTCCTCATTTCTTCCGCAAGGTACTCGGAGGTCCGCCAAGCCAGGGCCGTAATGGTCAAGGTTGGGTTCTTGTCGGGATTACTGACGAAGGGTCCGGCATCGGCGACGAAAAGATTGCGGACCTCGTGTGCCTGACAGTACTGGTTGAGAGCGGAGTTCCGAGGATCGTGGCCCATCCGGACGGTGCCCAACTCATGGATGATGGCGCCGGGAACCGAGATCCCTTTTCCCTCTCGTCCGGGAGTAGTCAGCCCTACTACCTCACCTCCCATGGTGTGAATGATTTCGGAGAAGGTCCGTTCCATGTGCCTTGCCTGTTTCCATTCATGGTCGCTCCACTTGAAATGAAACCGCAGCACCGGAATGCCCCACTGGTCCACGGTTGTGGGGTCGATTTCACAGTAGCTCAGGTGGTTCGGGAGCATTTCTCCTCGACCGGCGAATTGAACGAAGGCGCCGTATTCCTTACGGATCTTCGACTTGAGGCCTTTCCCGTAGCCCCCGTGACGCTCGATCGCCCCCTGGAAGGACCCCAGTTGGGGCATACGGTAGCCGCCCCCGATCTCGATGTGATAGCCGCGGGGGAAATCCTTGTTCTTCTTGTCCAGTTCCCACCAGGGCATGTAGAGATGGGCACCACCCATTCCATCAGTGTCGTAGATGGGCATCCCCTCCAGGCTGGGAATATATCCCTTGATACCCAGCCCCACGTTGTCGGTGAGATAGCGGCCCACGACCCCGGAGTTATTGGCCAACCCTCGCGGGAATCGGCTTGACTTGGAGTTCAACAGAAGCCGAGCGGATTCGCAGGCGCTGGCGGCCAGGACCACGGCGCGGCAGCGGATCTGCTTTTCGCTGCGGGTTCGTTTGTCGATGTAAGACACGGCCGTCGCCCGTCCCTTCTTATCGCTCAAGATCTCGCGGACCATTGCCTGCTCGAAGATCTCGAGCTTGCCGGTTTTCATCGCCGGGAAGATCTGAACCTGACTCGACGAGTAGTTGGACGCCGTAACGCAGCCGCGACTGCACTGCCCGCAGTAGTGACATGCCGCCCTGCCCTGGTGGTACTTGGTGATCACGGCTCGACGATTGGGAATGCAGGGGATTCCCATACGATCGCAGGCTTGCTTGATCTGGAGTTCGTGCGCCTTCGGAGCCGGGCAGGTTTGGAAGATTCCATCGGGGGCGCTGCGGAGACCCTCGATACTTCCGGTGACACCGATGAACGACTCAGCCTTGTCGTAATAGGGTGCGATGTCCTCGTAGGTGATAGGCCAGTCATCGCCCAGTCCATCGAAGGAATAGGGCTTGAAGTCGTAGTCGGCAAATCGCAGGGAGATCCGACCGTAGTGATTGGTTCGACCTCCCAGAATCCGGGACCGAAACCAGTGAAAATCGCTCCCTGGAGCTACCGTGTAGGGTTCGCCTTCGTCGTGCCAGAATCCATTGGGAGCACGAAAATAGCCCCACTGCTGGCGGCCGAAGTAGTACGGAGCTCCCCCCTCGGCGCCTCGATGGTCCACCTCGTAGGGCCACATGTGCTCCTTGAAGTCCTTGGACGGATCCACCATGGGGCCCGCTTCCAGCAAGGCCACCTCAATCCCCATCTTGGTCAGGGTATGGACCACCGTCCCACCGCCGGCACCGGAGCCGATGACGACGACGTCATAGATCTTTGATTTAGGCTGTAGTCGCGCCATGCTGAGTATTGAAGCATAGAAAATCCGAGAGCGAAAGCCGAGATTCTCTGCGGAAATGTCAGAAATAATTCTTTCAACGCAACCAGGGCGGCTTCGCGAATGATATGATCCGGCGCGGTCTCTCAGGTCGCAAGTTGAAGGAAATCAAGGTTTCAAGGGGACGAAAACATGAAGAATCGGATGGGTTGTCTCTTGATCGTAGCGCTGCTTCTCTCGGGGAGCTGTAGCCAGGAGCCCAGCGAGGAACCGACTGGCTCGTCTGACCCGATGGTGACGACGGAATCGGATGACGCCACTCTCAAGACTCCGGCCGAGGTGGGGGCGGGTTCGGCATTCCAGGTCGGCTGGACCGGTCCAGATGCTCAGAGGGACTACATAACCATCGTGGAAAAGGGTGCTCCGAAGGGTTCCTATCAAAAATACACCTACACCAGCAAAGGCAGTCCCCTCGAGCTAACCGCCGGGGACACTCCAGGGGCTTTCGAGGTCCGCTACATCAGCGGAGAGACCAAGGAGACCCTGGTAGCTGCGCCGATTACCGTGAACGAAGTGAAAGCCAGCCTCGATGCGCCCGGTGAGGTTGGGGCCGGTGCAAGCTTCGATGTGGTCTGGACAGGGCCAGACAACAAGTCCGACTACATCACCATCGTTGAGAAGGGTGCCTCCCAGGGCAAGTACCTTAGCTACACCTATACCCGGAAGGGTAGCCCTCTTCAGCTCAGCGCCTCCGAGGAACCCGGAGCCTATGAGGTCCGGTATGTGATGGGACAGTCGAAGCGGATCCTGGCCAGCAGGGGTATCAGTGTATCCGCAGTCGACGCTACGCTCAGTGCGAGCGAAGAGGCAATGGTGGAGGCTCCTATCGAGGTGGCCTGGACGGGACCAGGAAATGACAAGGACTACATTACCGTGGTGGAGGCCGGTGCTCCGCAGGCCACTCATGGAGCCTACACCTATACCCGAAAGGGCAGCCCGCTGACCGTTAAGGCGCCCAAGACGCCGGGAGTGTTCGAGATCCGTTATGTTATGGGTCAGTCGAAGAAGGTCCTGGTGAGCCGGCAGGTGACCGTAAAGCCTCTCGGCGCCACCCTGAAGGCCCCGCGTGAGATTGCCCCGGGCGCGAGTCTTGAGGTCCATTGGACCGGTCCGAATAATCCCAAGGACTTCATCGCGGTGGCGAAGAAGGAGGCAGCTGGTAAGTCCTTTGAAAGCCGGGCCTATAGCCGAGCCGGTAACCCGGCAAAGCTATTCGCCCCCAGTACGGTTGGGACGTATGAATTGCGTTACGTCTTGAGCAAGGGTAATAGCGTCTTGACTTCGGTGCCGATCAAGGTGGTGTCTCCGCAGCCCTAGAAGCCTTGGTCTACCGCTGGACTGGGCTTTACAATACTGGCAGTTCGCCCGTGTGCGGCACTGTTTTGCTCCTGCCACCGGCTGCGAGCCGGATCATTCAGAAGGAAACTCTTTGGGTCCGGCGTAGCGGTGGGCTCCAGGCCGCCGTCCGAGCCAAAGGCTCGGAAGAATAAGACTTCGGCCTGGAGGCCAAAGCTACTTTCGCCAATGAAGTTTCTGCCTAGCTGCTGTCGTTCTCCAACCGAGCGGCCTTCATCGAATGGTAGGCTTGAAGTACCTCAGAGGTCAGGGCCTGTTGCTGCGAAGGGTTGAAGGGGCCGGGGCCGGATTGGATTGTCCGAATATTGCCGGTTCCGGCAGCTTGCCAGCGCCGCGCGAAAACCTCAGTGGAGTGGGCGGCGAAGATTGCGAGGACGTCCCTGCCCAGTGCTCCTGCCAGATGCTGGCCCAATGAGTCGTATCCCAGGTAGAGATGGCAGTGCTTTATCAGCGAGGCAAAGCGGGTGGCGGACCCCTGGAAGCAAATCAACTCGCAGGACCGGTCCAGCTCGACCGGTTCCGTCGTCGACTCTGAACTCTGGATCTCCAGTGCTCGAATTCCCTCGGTGGCAACAACTTGTACCAGTTCGGTGGCCCGAGCGGCTTCAACGGGACCGGACCCTTTGTCCAGGATCAGTGTCGCGCCGTCAGCCAGGATCTGCAGAACCAGATCTCTTTCAAACCTCGAGAGGGTCTCGCCCGCCTCTTGAATGCGCTTGTCCTGGTTGCCTCCGACCCCCAGGTTCATGCCGACCACAAACGATCGGTCACCGAGCCCCAGGTCTCGGTATAGCTGGAGCCCAAAAGCGTCATCCGAAGGGGGAAGGTGGAGGGCGGGGCCAACTTCACACTGTCCCCGACTCGGACCAAACGTAAGATCCAGCCACTCGACCAGATCCTCCACCTGGCTGGTTTTTCGGCGAGTCTCCCTCAGGACCGATCCTTCCCAGAAGTAGTAGTGCCGCTCCTCGAGCATCCCGCCAAGGACTGGCAATACGCCAGATTGGAGCAAACGCGAGTCCGGATTGATAATAATGAAATCTTCACCGGTCTCCAGGGCGGCTACTTCTTCTGCCAGCGCATCCAACAGGGGAAGCCAGGAAAGGAGTCGATCCATCAGGAC
Source organism: Acidobacteriota bacterium (assembly GCA_965218775.1). Classification (GTDB taxonomy): domain Bacteria; phylum Acidobacteriota; class UBA6911; order RPQK01; family JAJDTT01; genus CAUZIZ01. Next base: position 913,953 of record CBDCLS010000006.1, read on the forward strand.
TCCCCGGCGTGGATATTGCAGAACACGAACCCTGATTTGATGGAGGCTGCCACCGAACAGTTCTGCGTTCTTGGGATCTCCCAAAAAGACCATCTCCGCTTCCGGAAATACCTGCCTCATCTTTTCCAGAATCGTGCTGGTAATCAGGACGTCCGCTCCCAAGGTGATCCGCGAGAGCACCAAAACCTTCTTCAGCCGCTGCGCTCTCGCTGGGTCAAAGGGCTTGGATTGATGGAGCCCGGTAACTCGCCGCCGCAGGGCGGACTCATCCTGGCATTCGAGTCCTGTCAATCGGGTATCCAGCTCAGCAGCCTGGGGAAGTCGGCGGGCTCGCGAGATAGCCCGCGCCAGGAGCCGCTCCTGCAGCTGGCGATCCTCGGCAAGGAAAGAATCTCCCAACGGTTCGATGACCTCCCGGAAGAGCTTTTGAGTTCCTTCTTGGGCGCTCTGCAGATTTCCGGAGAAGGCGGTGTCAAGGAGAGTATCGAGGTCGGCCGGGGAAAGGTCTCTTGCTGCCTGGTGGCTTGGGTGTACCAACGTTGCTAGGAGGGCTAGTTTTCGATTCTAGAAGATCTTCGTCCTACGCTCTTGCTGAAGTCGATCTTTTCGGGCACCAGAGTGATGATGACTCGGTTCTGGCTACGGAGACGTGCCATTCTTTCCTGTGCCTGCTCAGGAAGCTCATACAGGTCCACGATGGCTTGAGTCTCTTCCCAGATGGCATCGCCACCGGCAACCGTTGCAGTTCCGCTCAAGGTCACATACTCCAGCCCATCGGGGACCGAGTAAATGCACAAAGAGGCTCGAGGATCCCGCCTGATGTTCCGGCATTTCAGCGTCTCCTCGATCGTTGACATGGTGATCTTTCCATCGTTGTATCGGTACCAGATCGGCGAGATCTGGGGTGATCCGTTCCGATTAACAGTGGCCAGCACTCCAATCCGGGGAGACTGGAGGAATTCCCGAAGTTGGATGGTCTCTTCCGGTGTCAGCTTTGCTCCCATCGGTTTGCCTCTAGGCGAAGTATAGGCCCATCAAGGCCTCGAGTGAACCGATAGTTCAGTCCACTAGACATCCGAGACTCTCTGTGCCACTGCCGGAATCACCGGGGAGCTCTCCGTCGGCTGAGGGTGCTCGAGGCTCCTCTCCGGCCCTCGTCTCCCGGGAAACAGCCCGATCACATCTTCCATGATCAGGTAGGCGGCCGGCACCAGGAACAGGATGATCAGGGTAGAGAATGCCACGCCAAATGCCAGGGAGACTGCCATCGGGATCAAGAACTTGGCTTGCAAGCTCTTTTCCATCAAGAGCGGAGTCAAACCCGCGAAGGTGGTGAGCGAGGTCAGAAAGATGGGACGGAAGCGAGCGCTCCCCGACTCCTGAACTGCCTCGAAGAGAGCGATGCCGGCCCTTCGTTGACGATTCACGTAATCCACCAGGATCAGGCTGTCATTGACGACGACCCCGGCCAGCGCCACAATTCCGAACATCGATAGAATAGTCAGATTGAGACCCATCAGCACGTGTCCCAGGACGGCGCCCACAAGTCCGAAGGGAATCGCAGCCATGATAATCAGGGGTTGTCCGTAGGATTTCAAGGGGATGGCGAGCAGGACATAGATGATGATCATGGCCATTGCAAAGCCGTTCATCAGACTCCCAAGTGTGTCCCGCTGCTGTCTTTGTTGTCCCTCGAGCGAATAATTCAGTCTGGGATACTTTTGTACCAGTTGGGGCAGGAACGAGCCTTCCAGATCGGTCAGGATCTCGTTGGCAGTCGCCTTGGTCTCGTCAACTTCGGCGGTGACGCTGATGGAACGATTCCGATCGATTCTGCGGATCGTCGCGAAGCCGCGTCCCAGCTCCGAACTGGCCACGGTGGAGAAGGGGACTTCCCGTCCCGAGGCAGAACGGATCCTCATCTTTTCCAGATCACCGAGGGATCGTCGCTGATGGGCAGGATATCGGACCATGACCTTGACCTCGTCCCGCCCCCGCTGGATGCGTTGCGCTTCCTCTCCGTAGAAGGCCTGTCGTACCTGGCGGGCTAGATCCGAGAGGGTCAGTCCCAGGGTTTCGGCCGCGGGTCGGATCTTCAGCTTGACCTCCTGTTTGCCGGCTCGAAAGGAATCGGTGATGTCGTAGACTCCGGGATACTGTGCGAGGTGGGTCTTGAGGTCATCTGCCCCGGCCTGCAGTAGTTCCAGGTAGGGTCCCGAGAGCTGGACGTTGATGGGTTCCCCGGTAGAAAAGAGGGAGGATGAAAAGGTCAACTCGACCGCATCCGGGATAGGTCCGGTCAACTCCCGCCAGCGGTCTGCCAACTGGACGCTGCTGGTTCCCGTCCGTTCTTCAGAAGGCACGAGTTCGATGTTGACTTCCCCCAGATGGGGAGCCGTGAAACGGGAGACTCCATCTCCGCCATGCCTGCTCTGCATTACCCTCATGGGCTGCTCCCCCACGGAGGTCAGAATATGCTGAAAGACGCGGCGCTCCTCTCCCTCTGAGGAGGTGGATTCGAGTTCGGATCTGACGATCTCCGCCGATCGTTCGATCCTGTTCAGGATCTTTGCGGTCGCATCGGCCGGGGTTCCCTGTGGCATAGTGAGGAAGGCGATCACGTTGTCGGCCTCCACCGCCGGGAAGAACGTGAACTTGACCCATCCTCCCACCACCACTCCAGCTACCAGCAGCAAGGTCGACACGCCGACCGCGACCGTCAAGTAGCGCCATTCCAGCGCCCATTTCAGCAGGGGAAGATAGATCACCCGGACGAAACTCTTGAGTGCTCCTCCGATGCTGCCTTGAAAGCGGTTCCAGAGACCGCCGATTCCGCCCTTTTTCTCTTGACGCTTGAGATGTCGGAGATGGGCCGGAAGGATGAAGAGCGACTCCACGAGGGAGAAAACCAGAGTTGGAATGACCACCAGCGGAATCACCTGCATGATCTTTCCGGTCGAACCTTCCACCAGTAACAGGGGACCAAAGGCCGCAATCGTCGTCAGGATTGCGAAGACGATGGGGACCATCATCTCGTTGGCACCGTTGATGGCCGCAGTCAGCCCGGGTTCGCCCCGCTCGTGGTGAGCGTAGATGTTCTCTCCCACCACGATCGCATCGTCGACGACGATACCCAGAACGACAATGAACGCGAAGAGCGAGATCAGGTTGACGGAGACGTCAAGAAACGGAAGAACCAGAAAGCAACCCAGGAACGAGATCGGTATCCCCAGGCTGACCCAGAATGCCAGTCCAATGCGAAGGAACAGCGTCAGCGCGATCACGACCAGTGCCAGTCCCGCCAGCCCATTCTTCATCAGCAATTCTAAGCGGCTCTCCAGGACTAGCGAATCATCTTTCCAGGTCGTGAGCCGAATGCCTTCCGGCATCCTTTTCTGGGCGCCTGTAACGTAGCTACGGACCGTCTGGGCAATCTCGAGGGCACGCTGTTCGCCCACCCGGTAGACCTGGACCAGAACCGCCGGCTCTCCATCGAAGCGGGCCGACTGATCGGTCTCGGCGAACCCATCGACGACCGTGGCGACGTCGCCAAGAAGGATTCGAGTACCGTCCTGACGGGTCAACAGGGCCAGCTCTTCGAACTCTCCACCCAGGTAGGCCTGCCCCTTGGCTCTGAGCAGGATCTCTCCACCCTCGGTCTTGAGCGAACCTCCAGGAAGGTCCAGGGACGAACGACGCACCGCCTGGGCCACCTGATCGAAACTGATTCCCCAGCGGCGCAGGGCCTCTTCGGAAACCTCGATCGATACTTCGTAGGGTCGGGCATTGCTGAGTTCTACCTGGGTGATCCCGGGCAAGGAGGCGATCTCTTCCCGGACCTGCTCGGCCAGGCTCTTGAGAGTCCCTTCATCGGCTCTGCCGGAGACGGCGATGTTGATGACCTGATTGCGGACGATCAGCTCCTGGATGATCGGTTGCTCAACCTCCTCGGGGAATGTATCGATGGCGTCGACCCGAGCCTTGACGTCATCGAGTAGCTCACGGACATCGGTGCCGTCCATCAGTTCCACGTTGACGAGCCCCAGGTTTTCAGATGCGGTCGAGGTGATACGCTTCACTCCGGTGAGACTCTGGATGGCTTCTTCAATTCGTACGCAGACCCCTTCTTCCACCTCTTCGGGAGCGGCTCCGGGATAGAGGACGGAGATGTTTACCAAGTCGGTCGAGAACTCGGGGAACACTTCCTCCTTGATCTGGGGAAGAATCACCAGGCCGCCCGCGAGGATCAGGAACATCAGAAGATTGGCGGCAACTCCGTTGGAGGCAAACCAGGCTACGGCAGTTTTCATTGAGTCACCTTTACCATTGGCTTCGAGATTTCCTCTGCTGCTGGTCCGGGAACTTCGCCCTCATCGAGGACCCTGACTTTCATCCCGTCGACCACCGTATCGAGTGAGGCTATCGAAACCAGCTCCCCTGGCTCCAGGCCGGAGTCTACAATCATCTCTTCGCGATCGGCGCCCAGCACCGAGATCGGCCGGTAGCGGAGACGCTGTTCGGAATCCACAACCATGACCTGATCTTTGCCCCTCAAAGCGCTTCGGGGAAGCACGAAAACATTCCGGCTCAGCTTCCCCATGATCTCGGCCTCGACAAACATACCCACTGCCAGCGGAGGACGCCCAGGGTTCTGACCGCGTCCGTAAGGGTTTTCGACCTGGGCGACGGCGTGGAGCATCCGCGTCTGGGGATCGATAGTGCCCTCGGTTCTGACGATTCGACCTCGCCAGGAGTATTCCTTGCCGCCGAAGGTGGCCCGCAATATGACTTCCGGACCTTTCCTCTGATCCTGATCTCCGCGGTAACTCAGGGGAAGGTTGAGATAGGCAAGCTCCTCGTCGGGAAGCGGCAACCGGACCTCGGCGAAGTCCACCGAGTAGATGGTCGCCACTGGAGCCCCGACCGTTACGAACTGGCCGATGTCGACGTTCTTCTGGCGGACGCGTCCGGCGAAGGGAGCCTTGATCTCGGTCTTTTCCAGGTTTCGACGCATCTGCTCCAGGCCTGCTCGGGCCGACTCCAGGATTGCCCGGGCCTGAGCTAGTTGAGGTTCACGGCGCAAAAGAGGCGATGCTTCTCCCTGGCCCAGGCTCTTCCATTCCTTCAGGGCGACTTCTGCCTGAGCCTTCTCGGTCTCCAGGGTCACCTGGGCGCGGGCAACCTCGGCTCGCGCTCCCACCAGCGCGAGCTCGTAGTCGCGAGGGTCGATCTTCAGAAGGGTGGTCCCGGCCTCAAAGAATCCCCCTACTGCCAGCGACGGATAGACATAGACCACGCGCCCGGACACTTCAGGCACCACTGCGGTCTCAGTTCGGGGAACCACGTTTCCCTGAGCCCGGACCCGGAAACGAAAGTTCTGGGGTTGCACCTGGATCACTCGTACCAGGGGGGCAGGCAGCTCGGGCTCTCGGGTTTCCACAACCGGTCTCATGGCGATCATCTTGCTCACGGCGAAGATGCCGAGGGCCAGGACTACGAGGGGCAGAATGAATTTGAGAAGTGTCTTGATCACTTTCAAGGGTCTCCAGCGGGTGCGATTCGAAGGGTTCTATCGAGTCTCACGGATTCAGTGTCCCCGGCTGTGCTCCCATGGACTGGTTGAAGCCTCCGCCTAGAGCCAAGTGGAGGTTGATGCGATTGTCGAGTAGCAGGCGCCGCAGCCCCAGGACCTGGCTTTCGGAGGAGAACACCCGCCGCTGTGTTATCAGTACCTGGAGCACGTCGGAAAGTCCCTGGCGATAGCGATCCTGCGCCAGCAAGAGGGCGGCACGGGCCTGGGAGGCGGATTCTTCAAGATCGTCCAGTTGACGGTTCAGCTCACTCTCGGCCGCCAGGGCGGACTCTACCTCGGCGTAGGCCTGAAGGACCGCACTGGCATAGTTCTCGAGGGTTTCCTGCGAAACGCCCTCGGCTACCTCTACCTGTCGACGTAACCGGCCTGCCTGAAACAGAGGTTGGGTCAGGTTGCCCAGCAGGCTCCACACCCCGAAGTCTCCGTCAAGCAGGTCCAGCAGGGACTTGGTGGAGGTCCCCCCAGTGGTTGTCAGGTTGAGGCGAGGATAGAGCTGCGTTTGTGCCTGAGCGACCCGGTGATCCGACGCCAGGAGACGCTTCTGAGCGGCGATCAGGTCGGGACGCCGGTCCAGCAGTTGAGAAGGGAGGCCGGCTGGTACCGGAGTTGTCAGCCGGGGTAGGAGTTTGTTGCCAGTGAGTCGGCCCGAAGGATAGCGCCCTGCCAGGACTTCGATCTGTCTCACGACACGCTCATATTGCTCTTTGCGTTGGCTGATCAGGGCTTCGGCACCGGAAAGTTCCGAGAGGATCAGCCTGAGGTCGAGGGCAGGCCGCAGTCCGGCTTCGAAACGGTTGCGAATCCAGCGGGCGGAATCTTCGTAACTTTCGACGGTTTCCCGCGCCAACTCCAGCTGCAGCTGCGCTTCGGCCGAGGCAAACCAGGATTTCGCCGTCTGGGCCGCGATCGACAATCGGGCCGCAGCCAGTTCGGCCCCCTGTGCCTGTGCCAGAACCTGAGACTCCGTCTCCGCGGAGCGGATCCGCCCCCATAGATCGGCCTCCCAATTGACGTCGAAAGAAGCTCCCAGGGTGCTGAAAGTGGTACTGAGGACCTTGTCTTGAGAGCCGGGGATCGGGAAGCCGATGAAGTTCTGGCGCCGCCGATTCCCATTCAGTGAGAAGCCAGCCGTGGGAAGTCTCCCGGTGCCCGCGATCTGGGCCTGGATCAGAGCCGTCTCCAGGCGCACCGCAGCCGCTCGAAGATCTCGATTGTTGCGGACGGCCTCCTGGACAATAGCTTCGAGGTCCGGATCTCCCAGGCTCTTCCACCAGGAGTCTTCAACCACTCCCCCTGCGTCTTCACTTGCCTCCCAGGTCTCAGGAGCCGGGACGTCGAGAGCTCGAGGCGGAGGAGCCACAGAGCGCAGACAACCGGAGAGACCAAGGATCAGGAGAACCCAGGCTCCATGCCTCATGATTGTTCCGATCCTTCCGCGCAGGACGACGGACTGCGTAAGGCGGCCGCCAGGAAAGGCACCAGTCGATCGACGGTACGGTCGACATCCGCCATATGGCAAACGCCTCCCGACAACTTATGCAGCTGGTGCTCGTCAGCCATGGTGTGGATGGTGTGTGCCATAGCTCCTACGGTGAAGTGGAATCTCCAGAACAGTTCCTCCGGAGAGAGGTGGGGGAGTGCTCGCGACAGGGCTGGAGTAAAACGCCGGATTACCGAACCAAACTGATCGTAGACCATCTGTCTGGTGCGATCCCGTGGATCGGTAAAGGCCCTCCCCAGAAGGCGCATGAAAAGGGCTCCTCCGCGTTCCGGGTCACGGCTCAGGCGGATGGGCGGTCCGACAAAAGCTTCCAGGATTCTCTCGAGAGCAGGCGGTTCGTCACCCGCTTCGGCTTCGTATTGATCCAGAAGCTCGAGGCGTTCCTGGTTCAAGGGATCGAGCCGCCAGGCAAACAGCTCGGCAATCAGCTTTTCCTTGGAGCCAAAGTGGTAGTTCATCGCCGCCAGGTTGACGTCGGCCTCAGCCGTAATCATGCGAACCGAGGTCGCCGAAAATCCATGCTGGGAAAAGAGCGATTCAGCGGCCCGCAGCATCTTCTCCTTGGTATTTAACATCGTCAATCCTGGGCCACAAACGATCGTTTGAATCAAACGACTGTTTTATTCTAGGAAACCAGCTACCTTTTTGTCAAAGGCTAGCCAAGATAGAACTCAGATCTCGGCGCTGAGGAACAGATTGGAGGTCTTCAAGACCTGTGTCTCATTGTAAACCAAAGGCCAGTTAGGCCGTGGCGGATGGCCCGGAGGTGGATTGTTGGGATCACGCAGAGTGTAGCGCCACTTCCCGGGGCTTTGGAACAGCCATTTCTTGTCTTCCTCGGAGGGCTCCACCTCGCGTCTCAGGATGAATTCTGCGGAATCGAACTCGCTGAAGGCCACGTAGGACAGGAAGGCTTGCATAGGCCGTTTACCATCGTACGAGCTCATGTCGGGAAATGGGATGGGTCCCGTGTCGACCTGGAAGAGACCCTCTTCGACGTTCAGATTCATCGTCCTTGCTGGGTACTCGATTGCCCACTTGTAGCCCGCCGCCTCATCTTCGTAGGTTGAGCGGGCGTTCAGGGGTTTGTCGGCCAAGGTGGCGTTGATCACTTCCTGGGCGCTCCTGAGAACGGCGAAGTTGGAATGCGTCCTGGTCGTAAAACGGGTGTCGGCAAGACCCAATTCGCTGGCCTTGGACTTCCCCTTTTCGGTCGAGGGCTTCTTGGCGAGCGAGATCCTGTGGGTGCGGCTGAAGATGGCACGCCACTCACCACTGGGAAGCTGGAAGAATTCTTCTTTTGGAATCGTATACTCAGATCGACAAGGTGACAGCAGGAACAATTCCTCTGTCTCACCGGTCTTGGTATTGGTGATGTCGCATTTGGCGTCGTAGGTGACCCGGACATTTCTCACGGAGCCCGCACCCTGCGTCATGCCCCCGGCATTTATGTAGTGAGGATGCAGCTCGAAGGGCTGACTGGTCCAGGTGAAGAAGGAGCGCTCGAAGTCGATCATCGCCTCCGGGGCGGGTCCACCCGCCTGATCCGGCTGCTCCTGAGGTGCACAGGCTGGTAGTCCGAGAACCGAACCGACGGCTGCGGCTCCTGCGGTAGTTTGAAGAAACTCTCTGCGATTCGCTTTCCGGTTCATTAGACTCACCTCTTCAGATTTCTGGTCTGCGTGGCAGTCTAATCCGTTCCCGGGTCAAGGTGCAAGGAAGCCATCACATTGTCTCGTCTAACCTGAAACTTGAATAGTGAGCAGTGATGCAGTGAGCAGTGAGCAGTACCGGAGTGCAGTGCCGCGAGCGGGCGAATTGCCAGTATGACGAAGCCCGGTCCGGCAGAGCCGCGAACGCCTTGACTCGTTAGCAATATGAGCCCAAGTTCCGAGGAGAGAGTCGGACAACAGCACGATTTCTCTTATCCCCAACCCAAAGTTTCTTCCTGGAATGATCCAGCGCCACCTGGGGGCGGAACTTGGCGAAGCGGGACTGTCTCCTACTCTGGCTGACGAAAGAATCGGGTCGGCGAAAAGTACTCCTGGGGGTAGTAGCAATGACTCGAGATCCCCAGGATTTCATGGATCAGGTGGCGGGCTCCCAGAAAGGAGACGGCTGATCCAGACCCTGCCATCCCGCCGACCATATAACAGCGCTTACCGTCCATAAGACCTACCAGGGGGAACTCGTCCGGGGTGTAGCTCACGGTCCCACTCCATTCGTGACTGAGTTGCAGCCGGCGGATTCGGAAACGAGGTTGCAGTCGGCTCGCCACGTATCGCGTGATGAAGCGGGAGGGCTGATTGGATCCTGCCTGATCGTCCGGGACCCGGGTGGCATCGGAGCCGAACAGGATGCCTTTTCCGTGGAGCCCAAAGAACCCCTGAGGGATGCTGATTCCCACGCCCGCCTTGATGCTTCCACCTTCGCTGGGTCCGAAGGCGGCCTGGGTCTGGGTGGGGCAAATCACGTCATGGAATTCCCTGAATAGCTGGGGAGTATGTGACTCGGTAGCATTGATCAAGTATCGCGCCCGCACCGTTCCTCGGGAAGTCAGAATGGCGTACTCGGAGCCGTCATCTCGGATCTGAAGCACTGGAGTGCGGCAGAAGAGATTCACGGAGGGCGAGTTCAAGGCTGTGCGAAAAAGGCCCCATACCCATTTCGCAGGATGCCAGCAGGCGGACCCGACCGAGAATCCGGCGTCATTGGAGGTGTGGATTCCGCTCCGCTCAAAGGCCTCAGTGCTGGAGATCTTTGTCCAGTCGTTGAAGCCTGAATCCTGGGCCAGTCGTACCGAGTTTTCCAGGCTCTCCAGATGATCGGAATCGGTAGCCTGGACCCAGCCCCGCCGGGTGTAGTCGCACTGGATTCCTTCCTTCTCGATCGTGCGGTGCACCAGTTCGGCGTTTTCATAGGCAGCCTGACAATAAGCTCGAGCGTGACCATGCGCCCGCTCTTGAAGCTCTTCCGGCCTGCCGCTGGGCTTTGAGCGCCTAAGGTAATCCATCACGGTGCCGTAGACCATCGCGTAGTACCTGCCCATGACGACCAGACCCTCGTTGCGTCCTGCCGAGCCCGCCGCCGGTTCAAGGCGCTCCAACACGACCAGGGGCTCTCGCCCCTCCTTCGACCAATGGTAGGCCGCCGCCGCTCCCACCAGGCCCGCTCCGATTACGGCGACCTCGACTCGTTCCGGCAGCGATGCCTCCGAGTTTTCGGCGAAGGGATGATTGTGGAAGGGGTTGGGATCGGTAAGCCAGACTGGCGTCTTGGAGACCGATTTGCCAATTTCAATGAACTCGGCGGAGTCGGGGATCTCCCGCCAGGTTGTCTCGTGAGCCCAATCCGCGAACCTTCCTAGGCGGACGGGGAGTGACCTCCCAGGATACATAGTAGAGATCCATGTTCGCGCCGCCCGGAGATCATGGCGGCGAAGTCCTGACAGGGTTCTGAGGGAATCAAGAAGTCGATTCACAGCGTAGTTTTGGTCTCCAGGCCGAAGTACTCTTCTCCTCTTCGAGCCCTTGGCTCGAGCCACGGGGGCCTGGAGACCGTCGCTACGACCCATCTTTGTCCAGTGAGTAGATGACACATACTATTTGACACAACTGTCATAGATGATTACACTTTTAATTGCACGATCCTTGTGACGCCTCTATAACTTTGCCTTCGAAATGTGATGGTCAAGACCAGAAAAATACAGGTAACTCTAGACGAGGTCCGCTACCAGGAGCTGTCCGCCATTGCCGCCCGTAGGGGTCGTAAATTGGCGGCCCTGGTAAGGGAGTCCATCGATGAGTACTGCATCGCACCGGAGATCCTGAGGCGCAAGCAGAAGGCACTAAACCAGCTTTTTTCGCTGGAACCCACCCCGGTTCCCGAAGACTACCAACGTTGGAAACGCCAGTACAGTGATCTCAAGACAGAACGTGGGCACGACAGATCCTGACACATACTTTCTCGATACCAGCATCTTGATGTATGCCGCAGGACAACAGCATCCGCTGCGCGAGCCTTGCCGATCTTCCTTGAGGGCAGCTGTCAACCTGGGACTCAAATTGGTCACCGACGCCGAGGTGCTTCAAGAGATCCTACATCGCTATTTCTCCCTTCACCGACCCGATGCAGCCAGGACGGTCTATGTGTCAGCGGTGGATCTGTGCGAGGACGTACTGCCTGTTTATGAGAGGCATACGGCACGGGCACTGGAACTGCTACTGCATCACACTAGGCTTTCCGCCCGCGACGCTCTTCACGTCGCGACAATGGAGGCGCAGGGAATCCGACTACTTCTTTCCACAGATGGAGACTTTGACGGTCTGAAACAGGTAGATAGGATTGATCCTCGAGACTTCCCTGCCTCCTAGATCGAGATTTGTTTTCATCGCCGGGCTGGAATGCAGGAGCAACCATGAAGATCGTAGACGTCAAAGTAGATAGTTTTCGCTTCCTCACCAACATCGGCAGGGATTATGAGGGGCATCCCCATCCAGGCGAGGAGCACTGGGGGACCAACAGCATGCTCACGATTGCGACTGATGAAGGAGCCGAAGGCTACTTTTTCGGTGCGGTCACGCAGGATGTAGTCGAGGGGCTGATCAAGCCGGCACTGGTCGGCGAGGACCCCTTCTTTCGCGAGAAGCTCTGGTATCGGCTCAAGCGTATGCAAAAGCTGAGCACCGTCCTCCACGACATGGTCATTGCCTGTGTGGACTGCGCACTCTGGGACCTGGCCGGGCGCTATCTGAACGTCCCCGTGTACAAGATGATGGGGGCTGCCCGAACCCGGATTCCCGCCTACGCCAGCATCATGCCTGGAGACGAGATTCCCGGTGGACTGAGCACACCGGAGGAATACGGTCGCTTCGCTGAGCAGCTGGTGGCGGAGGGCTACCAAGCCATCAAGCTGCACACCTGGATGCCGCCTATTTCCTGGGCACCCGACGTGAAGAAGGACGTAGCCGCCTGCGCCGCGGTTCGGGAGGCGGTAGGACCCGATGTCGATCTCATGTTGGATCCGCACCACCACTACGACCGGCAGGACGCCCTCTACCTCGCCAAAGAGATCGAGAAGCTGGGCTACCTCTGGATTGAAGAGCCTATGAACGAGCACAGCATGTCCTCCTATGTCTGGTTGAACCAGCATCTCAGCATGGCGGTGTTGGGGCCGGAGAACCTGGAAGGCAGCTTCATGTCCCGGGCGGAATGGGTGCGCAGCGGAGCCTCCGACATGCTCCGGGGAGGTGCCGGTGAGGTTGGTGGCATCTCCGCCATCATGAAGCTGATTCATCTAGCAGAGGCGTTCGGGATGAGAATGGAGGTCCACGGCGGTGGGCCCGCCAACATGCACGTCCTCTGTGCCATGGGGATCAATGGCAGGTACTACGAACGGGGACTCTTGCACCCGCTGCGAGATATCGACCATCCCTATTCCTGGCAGAACACACTCTACGATCCCATGGATGCCGAGGGATATGTGCAGGTGCCCGAGCGTCCTGGTCTGGGGGACGACATCAACTTCGATTACATCAGAGAGAACAAGGTGAGCAAGGTTGGTGTTTCGCTAGCCGAGTAGGTTGGCCTGAAGCAGCAGCGTATCGGTCTACACCCGTGCCCTTGCCCTTGCCCGTGCCTTTGCCCTGACCTCATTCAGCTACATCGATGCTCTCGACCCCAAAGTGCTGAGCCCAAATGTCCCAGGATGTCAGACGGGCAAGGGGAAGGGCAAAGGCAAGAGAAGAAAGCTCAGGCGTCGGCGGCCAGGAAGTGGTCCATCCACTCCACAACCCAGTCGAAGTATTCAAACTTGAACACGTGCTTTCCCGGCGGCTGGTAGACCTTGAACCGTTCGGGATGACCGGCGGCTGCGTAGACCGGTGTCACCACCTGGATCAGCTCGTCCACCCCTTCCTTGGGCATATCCTGATCCTCGGTGGGAGCGACCATCATCAGGGGCCGGGGCGCCAGACAGGCTGCCACCAGATCGGCGTGGTCGAAGTAGCGGAGCATATGGGGGATGTAGGGAAAGGAGCTGTGGCGCTCCACCATGCCCTTGTAGATATTGGTATGGAGGCTGCCCAGACCCCCGCAGACCGGTGCCGCCGTCCGAATCCAGGATCCGGTAGCCATTCCCAACCAGGCACCCCAGCCTCCCAGTGACATGCCGGTCAGTCCGATGCGTCCGGCGTCTACCTGATCGAAGGCGCCCAGGATCAGGCTCACCCGCAGGACCTCGTCGGCGAGCACGCTGATCTGAGATCGTCCAAAGGGGATCAAGAGTCTCGCCTCCTGCTCCCAGCGCTTGAGGGTCTTCCGGCGCCTCTCCGCTCCCTTGGGGGTGAAGGTCAAAACGGCATATCCCCGCCTCGCCAGCTCACGGCCCCAGCCATAAAGCGGTCCGGAGTCAGGCTTGGGTCGGTGAAAGCGGGGGTGGGCGACGTGATCGGCGTTACTGGCGGTGCCGTTCATGCACACCACTCCGGCGAGGGGCTCGGTGGCCGCCGCCGGCCACATCAGCGTGGCGGAAATGGTCTCACCGAGGCAGTTGGAGAAGCGCACCCGGGCGAGGGCCAGCTCCTCCTCCCGGGTCGTCCTCGTGACCGAGAAATCGGCTGCCTGCGGGATCTGATCGAGGCCGATGAGCTCGCGGAACTTGGCCGGGATGTCCTTTCTGGGAACCGAAACGGGAAAGGCGGGCTGAATATTGTCGGGGATTGGATAGGTCATTTCAGAAAGTGTCGTGACAGTCTGTGGACAGTTGCTTCGAGCGACCTGAAACCATAGCTCTACAACTTCAGAAGTCGCTTGGCATTGAGGCCCAGGATCTTCCGCTTGCCTTCCTCGGACACGTCGGACATTACGATCTTGGCCAGCGCTTGAGAGTTGTCCAGCAGAGGCATGTCGCTTCCGAACAGCACCCGCTCTGCCCCCACCCTTTCGACCACGTAATCTGTGGCTCCCAGACGGATGGAACCACAGGTTTCAAGGTAGATGTCGGGCAGCTCGTGGGCAGCCTCCACGATTTGACGGCGAGAGCCAGAACCTCCGTGGGCAATCACCCAGGTGACCTTGGGGAAGCGCTTCAGCAGCTCTTCGTATCGTTTGAGGATCGACACCGAATCGGGGTCAAAGTAATGCCAGGCGTGGGACATGACCGCTAGACCCCGGTCGCTGGCGAACTCGAAGATGGGATAGTACACCGGATCTTCCTGCGAGACGCGGACGTAGTGCGGATAGATCTTGATGTACTTGGCTCCCAGTTGGTCGAAGCATCGCTCCAGCTCCGGCACCATCTCGTCGGGGTAGTGGGGAGTGACGAAGGCGACTGGGATGAAGCGATCGGGTGCTCGCCGAACGAACTCGGCCACCAGATCGTTGCCACGGCGTGCTTCCCCATGGAAGATGCAGTTGATGCAGGATTGATCGATGCCGGCTCGGTCCATCCCTCTCAGGAAGAGGTCGACATCGTCGTCCATCCAGAAGCGGCCTCAGCTCCCCACATGGCAATGAAAGTCGATGACCGGAGTTTTCATTCGGGAACGATCCAAGCTTAGCGGCAAGTGCCTGCGTTCTCTGGCCGTGACCCTCGATTCAGTGAATGAACTTCATCTTCAAGTGGGGATAGTCCGGGGACTCGGGACGTGGTGTCAGGGTGTGCTGAGCGCAATCCGCGATCAAGTCGAGCGCCTCCATCACTATCTGTCCGATCAGCGGTTCGCACCGAGGAGGTCCTACGATGCAGTCGGTACTCATGAATCGGTTCCCGATCTTGATCGTCAGCGGTCCCACTACGAATCTTTCCTCTTTTCGTTCGTCCGCATAGGAGACAATGACAGTCCGCCGAACCTGTAAACCCAGCTCATCCACCACGTCCTTCGGCAGCAGCAGCATCACCGCGCCGGTATCGACGAGCGCTTGCAAGCGGCAGGACCGGATCTCCGACTCCTGAATCAATCCTCGTTCGAAGACACCGCGATCAACCGCGTTCTCGAGCTCGGTTTGAACCACAATATCTCCCACCCTCATTTCCCTCAGTGTAGACCTCAACCTTCCCTGATGACAAGGATTGCAAGCAAAATGCGCTGCTTCAATAAACGTTCTGGTTGGGAAATCTGCGAAAAAGAAAGCTTAGGGTCGTACCTCGATCCGGACTTCCTCTAGAACAGGGGTGCTGCCGCCGTCTGGGGTGCTCAGGATCGCCCGGTACTGGAGCCAGCGGTGCTCCTGGGGCACCTGTAGACTCGCTCCTGAACTCTCGTAGTAGCTCTCGGAGCCCTGGGGACCTGACCAGGACGCTTTCTCGAGCCCTTCAGTGGTAACTGCACTGCGCAGCTGAAACCTCACCGCCGTGCCGTGGGGCGTAAGGGCCTTCCAGGTCAAAGCCGCGGGAGTCTTTCCGGCCGGCAGCTCCAGGGGTGCGGAGAAGTACTCCTCTTCGGGTCTCCGGTGATAGATGTTTCCGATGTCGCGCCGGATGCTGAAGTGAGGACCGAAGCTCTGAACCCACTGCCGGTGGGAGTAGTCGTAGCCATCGGGCCCACCCCAGAAGATGTTCGTTCCCGCTCCATGGTCCCCACGCTCGACGTGGTTGACCACTACCAGGTCCAGCCAGCCGTCCTGGTTCAGGTCGGCTATCGTCTGCGCCAGGGTCGACTCGCCGCGCAGGTCGGTGCGGCGGGATTCGCTGTAGTCGCCGTTCGGTCCCCCCCAGTAAACGAAGACCGGAATGCTCCGAGTAGTGTAGCCGTGATAGTTGGTCATGAGGATGTCCAGGTAGCCGTCTCGATTCAGGTCAGCTACCGACTGCTCCTCCGACTCATAGGCTTCCACTCTCAGCGCTCTCTCTGGAGAAAAGCCTTCTGGGCCCCCCCACAGCAAGGAAACGTGTCGCATGGGGCGACCGAATCGCTGGGGATCGTAGACCGCTCCCATTACCAGATCCAGCCACCCGTCCGCGTTCAGGTCGGCGATCTCGACGGTGGAGGCGGAGTGTATCTCGAGGTACTGATGATCGTGCTTGCCGTATCTGGCTTGCGGATTTCCCCAGAAAAGCTCCATCTTCTCGCTGTCTACGTCGGTGAAGATGAGGTCGAGATGGCCGTCGCGGTTGAGATCGGCGATGGTTCCCGCGATGGGAAGTTGGGCACTGAGTGCAAACTGGGCTTGCCTTTCCGAGCTGAATCCGTCGCTGCCGCCCCACCGAATCGTACCCTGGGAGCGGGGCCCCGACCCGAAGGCATTCCCCGATGCCAGGACCAGATCCAGATAGCCGTCGCGATTGAGATCCGCTACCGCAACCGAACCGGCCTTGGTTTCAATATCCTGTCTTTTTTCGGGAATGAAGCCATCGCTTCCACCCGGGTAGATCCAACCACCCGGGAAGATGAGCTCCACCCAGCCGTCCTGATCCAGATCTGCCACGGCGGTGAGGCCCCCTGTCCCGGGAATAACCGCAACCGAGGAATCTGAGTAATGATGACGCTTATTGCCCCAGTAGATCAGCGAGTTGACCGGTCCGAAGGTCCCACTGTTTCGGTTGACGAGCAGCAAGTCGACTCGACCGTCGTGATCGAGATCTCCGGCCGCCAGGCTGACGGCACCGAAACCCTGCAGCTCCTTTCGATGCGCTCGATGGAATCCTTCCGGCCCGTTCCAGTAGATGTAGGAGTTCACATCATAGGTCTTGTCGTCGTGCTCGTTTGAGAAGGCCACGTCGACCCACCCGTCGCCGTTGAAATCCCCCGGCGCGGCATCGGTCGCGGCCAGGGTCGGCAGCTCTGACCGCTTCCTTTCCGTGTACCCGCTTGCGCCTCCCCAATAGAGGTAGGAAACCTGACCCTTGGGGTTGGCAAAAACCAGGTCCTGGTGACCGTCCTGGTTCAGGTCTGCGGCGCGACTCTCCAGCGCTCCCTTCGTGGGTAGCCGCATCCAAGGCTCCGGCGCTAGCTTGCCATCCTGACCGAGGTGAATCGTGGCCTGGTTGTCCTTATGGGTCAGGATCAGGTCGAGATCCCGATCTCCATCCAGATCTGCCAGCTCCGCACCCAAGGGGTCTCCGGTCTGCCACTTGATGGGATTCGGGGAGAAGCCCTCTGCTCTGCCAAGGTACAGATAGACGCTGCTCGCCTCGGAATTGTTGTTGACGAAAATCAGATCTCCGAAGCCGTCGTCATTGATGTCCCCGGCCGCACAGTCGGCGGCGCTGACCGTGGGCAGGACGCTCCTCCTCTCGGGAGAGAAGCCACGCGGACCATTCCAGTAAACGTAGGACTCCAGATGCATATCGAAGCCGAAGCGCTCTCCTCCCTCGATTCCTCGATTGGAGAAGGCGAGATCGATGAATCCGTCACCGTTGAAATCTGCCGCCGCCAGGCCCCCGGCCAGAATCGTCGGCAATTGAGTCCTCCGTTCCGGCTGGTAGCCGCGTTCACTCCCCCAGTAGATGAAGGCCTTCATGTCCTCCGAGTAGTTGTGGATGAAGTTGCAGAAGATGATTTCGGGGTAGCCGTCCTGGTTGAGGTCCGCGAGTAGAGAACGTCCGCCGCCGTCGCTGGGAAGGCGTGTAACCGCGGTCTCACGCTGCCGGATCTGACGCAGCAAACGGGCCCGGGGCTGGAGCTTGGGGAGCTGCGGCAGGATCGATTGAGGTCCACCGTCCCGACCCCAATAGACCAGGGCGTCGACGTTTTCCAGGATGTCGTGATCCTGGGCCAGGAAGATGTCCAGAAAACCGTCGTTGTTCAGATCCCACCGGTGGATCATCTGGACCGTGCCGGACCGGGTGACGTAGAGGTTGGAGCCGCTGTCGCCCAGACTTCCAGCAGAGAAGTCTTCGAATGTCCGATGGATCACCCATGGTTCCAGGGTCTCCGCACCCCAGGACTCCAGTGCAGGTGCTCCCATCAAACAGAGAGTTAGAAAGATTCGCCGAGTATCCATCGGTGCCCTCCCTTTCCTGGGATTTCTAGCGTCTTTCCCTGGGATCGCCGTCGAAGTCGTTCTGGTATTCGCATCAGAGACCAGAACCGAATCCCAGGCTTCTGGCAACCTTCCTCTGTTGCCGGTCGACGGTAACGAAGTCGAGGTCACGCGGCGTTTTCGCAAGAAAGAGCGCGCAAGCCAGGTGCCACAGATCGGCGCCGCGAAGATATCCTGCGGCAAGGACTCGCGTTATTTCCGGACTAAGAGGTCGTCGCGGCAACACCCAGGAAACAGTGTGGAGCATCTGGGCGTCGCTGGCCACTCCTTCGCGGGTCAGGGCAGAGCGCAATTCAGCCTCCAGGAGGGCGGAGGAAAAGAGTTCGTCGTAGTTCTCAAGGCTTGCTACCAGGTCGGGGTAGCCGGGCTCCTCGAAAGCAATGGCTACGAAGCAAGACGAATCCACGTAGGCGGGGCTCACTTGTTCCGATCCCCCAGAAAGCGTTTCAACGCCCCGGGCTTCCGTTGGACAGGGACCAGTTTCGCTCCGGGATGCGAACTTCGCACTAGCATGCCCCGATCTGCCAGCTCTCGGACGCGGCCTTCCCAGCTGTCCGGGCTCCCTTCGATGGGGCGAATCTCGGCGATTGGCTCTCCACGATGTGAGATACGGATCGTCCTCCCCGAGCGAACCTGGCGGAGAATCTCGCTCAGCTTGGCTTTCGCCTCGTAAGTGGAATAAAGATCCTTCACTGGATTGAGAATCTATCAAACTTAGTCTGACTAGTCAAGTCAAGTTCCGAGAGTCATGCCCCGCGCGAACAGAGGTCAAGAGGTTTTCCTTCGAAATTCGCTTGTTCGATATTCTGCGGTTCAGCATTTCCAGCGGTTGCCTTCTCCAGTGCGGGGAAGAAAGGCTGAATCACAAACCGCAGAACATCGAACATGCGAACGTCGAAGTGTCTTTTAGGAGCTTTTCAATGTTGACGGCACTGTCCGAAAAAGAGAGACCTGCGACCTGCAACCTGCGACTCTTATTTTCCTAGCGGCGCGTGACCCAGATCGCCGAAGACCATGCCATCATTCCGTCTTCCTGAATCACCCGGACGTAGTAATAGCTGGTTCCATGATGCGAGTTCTGGTCGAGGTAGGTGACTTCCGCCTCAGTCTGGTGGGGGCTGGTAGAAAAGGCAAAGGTGTTGTCTTTGACGATGTCTATCTGTCGAATCG
Organism: Acidobacteriota bacterium; assembly: GCA_965218775.1. Lineage (GTDB taxonomy): Bacteria > Acidobacteriota > UBA6911 > RPQK01 > JAJDTT01 > CAUZIZ01. Next base: position 933,200 of record CBDCLS010000006.1, read on the forward strand.
ACGTGGTGCCAAAGGCCTTGATCTCCAGCTTGGGAGGAGCCGTAACGCTTGTCTCTCCGCCCATGAAAGTATCTCCGATGCGAAAGTCGATGACCATGTTGTCGGTGGAGGCCAGGGTGCGCCTCTGCTGGAGGCCCTCGAAGATCCCATCCCGGGTGAATTCCGTCGCCCAGACCCCGGCATAGGACATGTGAGTCGACTCGTGATCGGAGCTGGCTATGACCCCGATCCGGTGTCCGCGAGCCAGGGCATCCCAGAGGAAATAGGGCCCCTCGGTGCGGTTGTCCAGGTGGCCCCGGCTCTCGTCGGGGGCGGCGTTGGCGTATTCGTAGGAGCGCCGGTAGCCCTGGTACATCTCCAGCACCGGCTGGCTGATGGGGTCGTGCCATTTCCAACTGACCCGAGGTCCCAGCGGACTGTGGGGAATGGAGATCCCGTCTGTCAGCTTGAGCCGCTCCCAGAGTCCCAGCGGGATGTTCTCTGAGAGGATTCCCATATCCCCGGGGATCAGCTCTCCCCGGCGCTCTGGCCAGATCAGATTTCGATGTCCTCCGGGATCTTCCATGCTGCGTTCGTAGCCGTAGAGAGAGACGAAGCGGCCCGGGAACAAATACATGTCGGCCACCTTCTGGGTTCTCCACCAGCCGTATTCATCGAGCGCGTCGAGCTTCCCCTCCCTGCGCTCGCCCTTGGCGGTCATGTTGTAGGTCTGGTTATGGTCGGTGGTGGCCATGAAATCCAGCTCGGCAGCATCCAGGGCGTAGCGGTACTGGCCCGAGATAGAAGGATCGGTCTTTCCGTGTCCCACGATGTCGGTGTGACGGTGTAGGTCCCCGTAGTAGAGACGGTAGGTCTTCCCGCCCACCCGAGTCTCGTAATTCTTGTTGGGAGTCGGTCGATACTTGGTTTCGGGGTGCGGAGGATCTGCTGCTAGGAGATCCGGCGGCTTTGCTGCCTCAGGCCCTGCGCTAAGCCTGGCTGACTTCAGATCCCATTGGCCCATGAGGCGATTGCCCGCTCCTCGATAGTCGGTCGCGTAGGCAACCCAGACGCTGCCGTCGGGAAGGGCGATTGCTGGAGATTCCTGGGTTAGCCGTCCGTCGCTAAACGGAATCTGGAGGGGTTCAGACCAACCTGCTCCGTCGTGTCGGACGGCGTATAGATTCCACACTTCGTCCGGGGAGCCGCGACTGAGCCATTGGCGGAAAACGATCCACAGATTCCCCGACCGGTCGACAACCAGACGGGGTTGCTCCTGAAAATTCAAAGGCAGGTTCAAGAACGTGGACTGAAGGTCCTGGCGGAGTCGGTGCCAACTGCCCTCTTTCCAGCAGCGGAGCCTGATCTTCCGATCCGTGTGCAGGCGGGTGCCTTCGTTGCTGCTTTCCTTGGCGGTGTCCTTTCCCCAGTTGGGACCCGACTCTTCCCACGCGATCCAGAGCCGGTCCTGCTGGTCGAAGACGGCGGAGGCATTGGCTTCGTAAAGGCGGGTGGCGCTCACAGGCTGCAGCGGGCCCATTTCTCCTTGGCTATCGATGCGCCGGGAATAGATGTCATAGTCCCCGTTGCGGTAGCTATCCCAGGCCACCGCGACACTGCCTGAGGAATCTACTGCCACGGTGGGATGCCAGTCGGTTCCAGCGTGCCTGCTGACCCGGAGTTCCGGGCCGATCTGAGGAAGTCGAGAGAGATCCCGGGCGTAGATGTCTGAATTCTGATTCCTGAGTCCCTGCCAGGCTACCCAGGCCCGACCGTTCGAATTGACGGCAGCTACTGGATTGATGTCGTTGCCGGGGTCACTGCTGAGGCGCACGGCATCTGCCTGCGAGGGGAGCAGGCGGCGGGCCCATAGATCGAAGTGATCCTCTGCCAGAAGTGTGTAAAGCAGCCAGAGCTCCTCGCCCTTGGGTAGCAGCACGGCCGATCCGTAGATATCTCGAGGGACACTTCCGCTGATCCGAATGGGTTTCTCCCAGCCCTTGCCGCCTAGCTGGCTGTAGAAGAGTGTGTCCCGGCCGTCCTCGTAGGCGATCCAGGCCGAGTAGAGTTTCCCTTCGGGCCCCGCCGCCAGGGTCGGAAAATCTTCCTGAGAAGCCTTCTGGGACAGGGGCAGGGCGATGACGGACCGTTCCACCGAGGCTTTACCGTCTAGAAAGAACACGGGACCCTCTGATGGGATCTCCTGCAGCGGGACCTGGAAGTCTCCCTGCACCGTGTTGACATCCAGACGGGCATCCCGAGGAGCTTCGATCTGAAGCCAGACCCCGATGGGCCGGGTTTGACTGAATCCGTAGGGGGACCTGCCCCTGCCTTTTGAAGTCCAGGAGGTATCGAGCTGTGGTCTCTTGCTTCGAACCCTCCAGGCGATCTTCAGCTCCTGCACCTCCTCCGACGACTCCTCGTCGAAGTTCCAACCTTGGATCTTGAGGAAGTTTCCCCGATTCAGGTGGGCCACCCCGTTCCAGTCTCGTGGTTCGGGATCGTTGAGCCCCAGCGTCAGTTTCAGGACGATAGGCTGTTGGGAAGGATCGAACGGCATCCCTGGAGTAGGAGGTGATGCCTCGGTGCTACCCGATGGAGGCAGTCCCTGAAAGGACAGCCAGATGAGGGCCGCCAGCCCTACTGCGCTGAACTGCAAGAGCTTCTTGCTCATGGTCGCCCCTAGCGAATATTTCTGGTTGAGGAAGACTGAAAAACAAACCCCGCCTGGTCACGAATTGTACTCCGAGTTGGGAGTTGGATCAACTCCAGGAGGCCGATCCAATGGCAATCTGGAGTTCCTTCAACCATAATCATCGGAAAGTTTCCCAGGAGTCGCACCATGAGTACCAATCCTGCTGGCGTGCCCAGGGTCGATAAGCTCTTTCGTCTCGATGGTCAGGTCGCGGTGATTGCCGGAGGAGGCAACGGAATCGGCCGAATGACATCTCATGTGCTGGCGCAATCGGGTGCCCTGGTAGTCGTGATCGACCTCGATGCTGCGGCCTCAGACAGCGTCGCGCAAGAGATCGCCGAAGCTGGAGGAAGGGCGATGGTCCGGCATCTCGACGTTACCGATGAAGCTGCGGTGGTTGCAGCCTTCGGTGCCGTCGTAGCCGAGCAGGGACGGTTGGACGTCTTGGTCAATTGCGCCGGCGGAGGCAAACAGGTACCGGCGGTGGAGATGGAGCTGGACGACTGGAACGAGATCGTGACCCGTAACCTGACCAGTACCTTCCTGTGCTGTCGAGAAGCAGGAAAGCAGATGCTGAAGCAGGGAAGCGGCAGTATTATCAACATCTCCTCTATTCTGGGTCACAGCGGCGGAGGCATTCATCCCAATCCGGCCTACCACGCCGGCAAAGGAGCGGTAATCAGCTATACGAGAGCGCTGGCCGCGGAGTGGGGTCCAAGAGGCGTTCGAGTCAACGATATCGCTCCGACCTATGTCAATACCCGTCTGGCAGCGGCGGTGCTCAACGACCCCGAGCTGCGTGCCACCATTGAGAGCCTGACTCCATTGGGTCGCGTTGCAGAAGTGGAGGATCTGGCCGGCGCCATGCTCTATCTAGCAAGCCCGGCCTCGGCGATGGTCACCGGCCACAGCCTGAGGGTGGACGGCGGCTACCTGGCTCGCTGAGACTTGAATATTGAGGTCAATCCCAACGGGATTGTGTCCTCCAGCCCAGGGTTTCCGTACGTGTTAGCGCGCTCCCTTGCCTTTGCCCGTGCCCTTGCCCGGACTTCATCTCATGGCTACATCCATCAACCCTTTCAGCATTGGCAGGAGTTTCAAGGTGTCTCGTATTCGGCCGCTGTGGATCACTATCTGCCCCAGGGTTCAAATGTCCAAGAATATCCGGGCACGGGCACGGGCACGGGCAAAGGCAAGGGTGAAGAGAGGACGCTGAACACATACGGGTTTCAGAACCCCGGGTTAGATGTGATACCCCTGGATTTCAACCCTGAATGGATTGCGGACACAAGCGGGACCGAAGGGCTACGGGAGCATCGCAACCCCAGGATCGGGGACGAGGCAAATCGTGCTGCTGACCGGTCGCTCCTCGGAAACTGGCCTGGTTTTGCCAACAGGTCAAGTCGCTTGCGGCTCTGTTGGCTACAGCTGTTCCGGTACTGCCCACTCTTCAGGTAGCGTACTCTACAGGTGCTGCGAAAAGGCCTTGGAGCTCTTGCAGGAATTTGCCCGCGGGGACGCCGTCCAGGGCGCGGTGATCGAAAACCAGACAGAGGTGGGCGGTGGAGCGTACTGCGAGCTCCCTTCCAACCACCAGGGGCCGCGGTTGGATTCTCCCCACACCCAGGATGGCCACTTGGGGTGGACTGATGATCGGTGTGAAGAGGTCGATACCCGTACTCCCCAGGTTGGTGATGGTGAAGGTTGCATCGGACACATCATCCAACTGCAGCTGTTCGGCCCGAGCCCTTTCGGTCAGCTGCAGACTCTCGCTGGCGATTTGACCGAGGTCTTTGTGGGCGGCATCTCGGATAACGGGAACCACCAGGCCCTCGTCGAGGTTCACGGCTACGCCGACGTTGACCGTGTCGTGCAGATTCACGATTCCGTCAACCAGGGTAGCGTTGAGTCTTGGATGACGCGTCAGTGCCACCGCCACCGCCCTGGTGATCAGGTGGTTGAGGGAGATTCGCCGATGGTATTGCTCCTGCCACTGTTCCAGCATCGACTCACGGAAGTCAACGGTGGCGCTCATATCCACCTGCATCGTCAGCGTCACCTGGGGAATGGTGTTCCAGCTCTGGAGCATGCGCTCGGCCACTCGGCCCCGGATACCCGTCAGGGGAATGCCGCCCTCAGACGGGGTGACGGGTCCCGTCGTCGAGGCTGCGCCCAGAATGTCCTCTTTGGTGATTCGCCCGCGGGGTCCGGTACCCGTCACCGTAGCCGGATCGACGCCGAGTTCTGCGGCCATTTTTCGCGCCACCGGTGAAATCTTGAGCCGCTCCCCTGAACTGCGGGCTCCCCGCGACCGACCCAACGAGGAAGGTGCGGGCTCTGGCATCACAGCGGCAGGAGACTCTTTTTCGGCTACCAGCAGCCGCTCGATCTCGGTCTCGTCCAGGGTTTCTCCGGGGGCTGACAGGAGTGCCAGCGTCGCCCCGATCGGACGTTCTTCATCTGCCGCCGCCAGGACCCTGAGCAGCACACCATCCAGGGGCGCTTCCACTTCGGTGGTCACCTTGTCGGTTTCCACCACGAGTAGGGGCTCTCCCTTGGCCAGCGGGTCTCCTTCTTGTTTCAGCCACTCGATGATCCTGCCCTTTTCCATCGTGTGTCCCAGGCTGGGCATCCCGAATTTAACGGCCATGGCGCGATCTCAGCTTTCTTGTGATTCTGTGGCGCTGCCGGAAACTTGGCGGCACGCCCTATAGACCTAATTCACGAACTGCAGCGAGTAGATTGTCCGGCTTCGGCAGCACCAGTTTTTCCAATTCTGGGCTGAAGGGCATTGGAACATTGGCTGCCGCCACACGCTTTACCGGCGCATCGAGGGCGTCGAAGCATTCCTCGGCGATCAAAGAGGCCAGCTCCGCACCGGATCCGCCTCGTTTGACCTCTTCGTCGGTGACGATCACGCGGTTGGTTCTTTCCACCGAGGCAAAGATGGTTTCCTTGTCGAGTGGTACCAGGGTACGAGGATCTATGATTTCCGCCTCAATGCCTTCCTGAGCCAGGCTGTCGGCCGCTTCCAGCGCCTTCCCTACCATGGGACCGGTCGCAATGATGGTCAGGTCGTTGCCCTCCCGCTTGACGTCTGCCTGACCAAAGGGGATGGTGTATTCCTCTTCCGGAACCTCCCCTTCCTCCGCGTAGAGCCGTTTGTATTCAATGAACATCACCGGATCACGCCCGCGTAAGGCTGACTTCATGAGACCCTTGGCGTCGTAGGGTGTCGAGGGCACCGCGACCTGCAGACCGGGAACGTGCATGAACCAGGCCTCGAGGCTCTGCGAATGTTGGGCTGCGATCAGGCGCGCCGAGCCGGAAGGGAGTCGAAGCACGACCGGCACATCGGTCTGGCCGCCGAACATGTAGCGTACTTTTGCCATCTGGTTGACGACTTCATCCATGGCGCAAGTGACGAAGTCGACGTACATCATTTCGGCCACGGGTCGCATGCCGCAGAGCGCGGAGCCCAGGGCTGTGCCCACGATTCCTGCCTCTGAGATCGGTGTCTGACGAATGCGGTCGGGAAAGCGCTCTGCGATCCCCCGGGTCACGGCGTAGGGTCCACCGTGAGCAATGACGTCTTCACCCAGGATGAAGATGGTCTCGTCACGGGTCATCTCCTCGTGCAGAGCGTCGCGAATCGCTTCATTCATCCTCATTCTTGGCATTCATCCACCTCTCGGGTTACTTAACCAGCGCCGCAAAAACAGCGTGGCCTGTCAGGAAGTCTCGTACGAGTAGACGTCCTTATAGAGCTCCTCGGGACCGGGGTAGGGACTCTCCTCGGCGAAGGCGACTGCTGCTTGAATGTCCTCGGCCACCTGTTGCTGGATAGCTTCGGATTCTTCGGCTGTAAGGATCCCCTGTTTCTTCAGATGGTTCTCTAGTGAGACGATCGGGTCGCGGCCCTCCGACCAATCGGCGATCTCTTCCCGGGTGCGATATTGCTGAGGATCCCCGAAGTTGTGGCCGTGAAATCGATACGTCTTGCACTCCAGGAGGGTGGGTCCTTCTCCCCGTCGGGCCCTCTCGATGGCCTCTCCGGCACCCTCGTACACCGCCAGCACGTCCATGCCATCGATCTGGAACCCCGGGATGCCATAGGAAGACGACATTGAGGCGACATCGGTGACCAGCGTGATGTCTTCCTGCGCCGTCCATTGGGCGTACTGGTTATTTTCACAAACGTAGACGACTGGGAGCCTCCAAACCGCCCCGAGGTTGATGTTCTCGTGGAAGGGTCCGCGATTGACAGCTCCATCACCGAAGAAGCAAACGGCCACTTGTCCGCTGCCGCGCATCTGGGCCGCGAGCCCGGCTCCGGTAGCCAAGCCGAAACCGCCCGCCACGATGCCGTTGGCACCCAGCATTCCGACGGCAAAGTCGGCGATGTGCATCGAGCCGCCCTTACCCTTGCAATAGCCGGTGATGCGGCCAAAGAGCTCCGCCATCATGCGCTTGGTGTCGGCACCTTTGGAGATGCAGTGGCCATGGCCGCGGTGAGTACTGGTGATGTAGTCCTCGTCGCTGAGGTGGGAGCACACCCCCACTCCCACCGCTTCCTGGCCGATATAGGTGTGCAGGGCACCCATTACCTTTCCCTGGCTCGATTGGTACTCCGCTTGCTCTTCAAACAGGCGAATGCGCCACATACGGCGGTACATATCCAATAGGAGTTCCGCTGATGGAGATTCCACTGGCATCACCTCATCCTCCTCACACGGGGGCGGCTGCCCGAAACCCAGGCAGACCCCATTTAGGTCAGTCTATGTTAATGACGTGTCCTGTGTTTGTTCTTTTTTCCGACCCTCCTGAGCCTGTTTTCGAGGGCCTCGTTGATCGTCTTGAGAGTTTTGACTCGCGCAAAGTACTTACAGTTGCCTTCGACGACTGTCCAGGGCGCGTAGGTCGTGCTGGTTTTCAGCAGCATATCGGATACGGCGCGTTCGTAGGCTGGCCACTTTTCGCGATTTCTCCAATCGTCGTCGGTCAACTTGAAGCGTTTGTATTTGTTTCGTTTGCGTTCTTTGAACCGCGCCAACTGTTCCTCGAATGTGATGTGGATCCAGAACTTGATGAGGACGGTTCCAAAGTTCGCCAGCTGGGACTCGAATTCCTTGATCTCCTGGTAGGCACGCTTCCAGTTTCTAGCCGGGGTCAGGCCCTCGACCCGCTCGACCAGCACTCGCCCGTACCAGGAGCGATCGAAGATTGCCAGATGGCCCGCCTTGGGAACCTCTCTCCAGAATCGCCAGAGGTAGTGATGGTTCTTCTCCTCGCCTCTAGGCGCGGCGATGGGAATCACCGAATAGCCACGAGGATCGAGGGGTTCGGTCACCCGCTTGATGTTGCCGCCTTTGCCGGATGCGTCCCAGCCCTCGTACGCTACCACCACCGGAATGCGGTGCCGGAAGATCCTGAATTCGTTCTCCCGGATTCTAAGCCGCTGCTCTTTCAGCTCCAGCAGGTACTGCTCCTTGCTCATATCCCGCGCCATGTCGACCTTTTGCAACACCACGGGTTGTTCGTCCAACACGCGGGGCCGCTCGGCTGCTTCCGCCCGGAGCGCGGCTGGTCTCTTCCTTCCGCGCCTCGACCGGACCGACTCAGCCAGGTTGTCGCAGATCGTTTCCAAGACCTCAATTACACAGTATCGCCTGTCCGTAGCCGGGACGATGGTCCAGGGGGCGTAGTGGGTACTGGTTCGTTCGAAAGCCTCCTCGAACCCGGCAGCGTACCGTTCGTACTGCCGTTTCCGACTTCCTTGGAAGTGTCCGATACGCCAGCGTTCATACTTGTCTCCAGCAATCTTCTTGAGGCGGCGGGCTTGCTCTTTCTTGCCAAGATGGAGCTAGAACTTGACGAACACGGTTCCGTGGTCGATCAGCTGCCTCTCGAACTGTCTGATTTCGTCATAGGTCTGGAAACGTTCTCGTTTCGACACGAGCTTCTTGGCTCGCGCCGAAAGGATCCTTCGGTACCAGGAACGATCGAAGATCACGATGTCGCCGTCCTCGGGCAGGCGAAGCCAGAAGTGGTGCAGAAAGGGGAACAGCTTTTCCGGCTCGGTCGGCTCGAAGGTGGTATGTATTTTAACTCCCCTCGGGTCCAATCTCTTTACTACCCTGTTTATCGTTTCTCCCTTTCCCGACACGTCCCAGCCCTCGAACAAGATGATGACGGGGATTTGCTTCTCGTAGCACCGTCGTTGGAGAGTCCTGAGCTCTCCAGACAGTTTGGTGTAGTGTTCCGGGTATTTTTCCTTGTCCAGATTGCGGTCGAGATCGATGGTTTCCAGCATTATCCCTATCCCGGCTAGCTTCTTTCCCTCTCCTGGAGTATTCCTATGACAGAGGCCCCTTCTTGCTGGCCGAGGCCCAATTGCCGAATTCTACTGGAAACGCAGTGGGATTTCAGCTGGTTAAAGCTGAGGAAGGCCTCTATTGATGTAAGAGCAAAACGCAACTGCGCACGTGGCCGAATCCTAGCAACATCAAACCGAGTCCAACAGGGAACCTTTGAGAGATCTCGAGGATGGAGTCGATCGTCCTTGCGACTGCTGGAGATCATGTAAAATAGGCCAGGTAGAATTGGTGCGGAACCGGTTCCATTCTGAACGAGTTAGTTGGAGGTCTGATGAAACATCGCAAGAGGCTGTTGTTGTTCTGGATTCCCGTCCTCGTCGCCCTGACGCTCATATCGAACGAAGCTCTTGCCGAGCATTGGCAGTGGAAGCAACTGAGTGACCCGGATGATGCTGGGCCTACTCCCCCGGCGCGCTCATTGGGAACAGCGATCTACGATCCCACCGGAAATCGGATCATCGTCTTTGGAGGACAGATGGGTGCCTTCTTGAATGATCTGTGGGCCTTCAATCTGGCCTCGAACAGCTGGGTCGAACTTGCCCCGCAGGGAACACCCCCGACGCCGCGTCGAGGCCACAACGCCATTTACGACCCTATGGGGCAGCGGATGATCAGCTGGGCGGGTCAGGGAAGCGGGGGCTCTTTCGACGACGTCTATGCCCTGGACCAGTAGCGTAACTTCTTTTCTGTAAATTCTGGTCAGGCCTGGGTCGGAAAGACAGAGGTCTGGGACAGGATTCTCCAAAAACAGAAACGTCTATCTGGCAAGGAGAATCAAATGAACCCAGACCTGGAAAAGAGAGTACCACGGGAGATCCTGGCGGAGTTGATCGAGGAAGGAACAGAAGCCTTTCGAGGAATCCTGGAGAAGCTGTTCAACGTGGCCATGCAGTTGGAAAGAAGCGAGTTTCTGGGAGCGGAAGCGTACGAGAGAACAGCCAGTCGGCGAGGCTATCGAAACGGATTCAAAGGCAAGCGGATTCAGACTCGAGTGGGAGAGCTGCACTTGGAGATTCCACAGGTGCGTGGGTTGAGGTTTTATCCCAAGTCGCTGGAGAGGGGTTGCCGTTCGGAGAAGGCCCTGAAGCTGGCCATTGCCGAGATGTATGTGATGGGAGTCTCGACGAGGAAAGTCACCGAGATCACGGAGCAGCTGTGTGGGTTGGAGATCTCGGCCACCCAGGTCTCGAGAGTGGCCGGGATGCTGGACGAAGAGCTGGAAGAGTTTCGAAGCCGGGAGCTGGGAGAGTATCCGATCGTGTATCTGGATGCCCACTACGAGAAGGTTCGAAGAGGCGGCAGGGTGCAGGACGTGGCCATCCTGAAAGCCATAGGAGTCAATCGTTTCGGAACGCGGGAGGTGTTGGGTCTGAGCACCAGGATCAGTGAAGCGGAGGTGCATTGGCGAGGGTTTCTGGGAGATCTGCACAAGCGTGGACTGAGAGGGGTCGAGCTGTTTGTCAGTGACGATCACGAAGGACTGAAGGCGGCCAGGCGGGCAGTTTATCCGTCGGTGCCCTGGAACCGTTGTCAGTTTCACCTGAGTAAAAACGCCCAACAATATGCTCGCCGCAAAGAGGACAAGCCCCGCATCGCCCAGGCCATGCGGGACATTTTCGATGCCCCGTCTCGAGAAGATGCCGAGGAGCTCAAGGGTAAAGTCGTCAAGAAGTTCGAAAAGATTGCACCGGAGTTCGTGAGCTGGCTGGAAGAGAACGTGGATGAAGGGCTGACAGTGTTTGATTTTCCGAGGAGCTGGTGGCGAAGGATCCGAACCATCAACGGACTGGAGAGACTGCACCGGGAGATCCGGAGACGAACCCGGGTGGTGGGAATCTTTCCCCACGAAGCGTCGGCGCTGCGGCTCATCTCGGCTGTGCTTGCAGAGATACACGAGGAGTGGTTAACCGGCCGGCAATACCTGAACCTGGCCGGCTGGAAAACACAAGTGGAGCAATTCTTCCCTACAGGCCCTAAAGAAAATTACAGAAAAACGGTTGCTTAACCCCTGGACCTGGCAACCCTGCAGTGGCAGAACATCAGTCCTCAGTCCTCACCGGCACCTCGATACGGCTCTGCTTCGGTTTATGATCCGGTGGCAGGTCAGCTTGTGATGTTTGCCGGTTTCACCAACCAGGGGCGCTTCGATGATGTTCAGGCGTTCGATCTTCAGGCCCAGACTTGGCAAGATATTTCCCCTGAGGGCGTCGGGCCGGAAAGGCGTTGCCTGCATACGGCAGCTTTCGACCCTGCCTCGAGGCGAATGATCATTTTCGGTGGACAGACTTCTGGACATCGAAACGATCTCTGGGTCTTCGATCTTGCTACCAACTCCTGGACCCAGGCCCCGGCAGATGTTCCTCCATCGGGCCGGTACCATACCTCGAGTTTTGTCGACAGCGGCGGCTCTTTCATCGTCTTTGGAGGCAACACCCCGTCGGGCAACACCAACGAGACCTGGCGCTACGATTTCGGGGGTGGGCAGTGGACCAGGCTGGAGATCTCTGGACCCCCTTCACCTCGCAACGGCATGGCCGGGACCCTGATCGGAGAAGACAAACTGATCATTTTTAGTGGAAGTGGTGCGGGGTCTCCGGATGATGTCTGGCAGCTGAGCAGGCCCGATCAGGCGCATCTCTGGTTCGCGCAGTTCGGAAATGGGATGGGGTTTTCGTCGGCGATCGTACTGACCAATACATCGACAACCGAGCAGACTGAGGGTACGGTCGAGTTTTCTGATGGAATTGGCCAGGGCTTGTCGGTCGGTATCGTAGACACGGAGAATCCGCAGCCAATGTCGTCCGCAGCTGTTTTGCCTACGGGAATCACCAACCGTGTCGACTTCTCAATTCCTCCCCTCGGTGTAGTCACTATTCTGACCGATGGAGACGGGAGCCTTGTTGTGGGCTCTGCGCTGGTCACCGCGACCGCGGACCTCGGGGGTGTGATCCGCTTCAGTATTCCAGGCATCGGAATCGCGGGAGTGGGAGCGAGCCAACCCTTGAGTGGCTTCATCGCCCCGGTTCGTCGAGAGTTGGGGGGGATCAATACTGGCGTTGCGATTCGTAACACCAAGGACCAGGCGGTGGCCCTCGATCTGAAGCTGCGGACCCAGGAAGGGGTCGAGGTGGCCTCTGCGACCATCGATGAGTTGGTAGCGAATGGGCACCTCGCGAAGTTCATTGATGAGCTTTTTCCGGAGGCCGACACCGATGATTTCGTTGGCACTCTGGTCGTGCAAGCCAGCGGCGGAGAGATCGTGGCGACTGCACTGGAGTTGGGTGAGGAGCCGGGACAGTTTACGACGCTGCCCGTGACTCCACTGGAGTGAGCGCTGGCCCCATTCGAGAAACAAACATTGGGTCCGCCGTAGCGGTGGTCTCCAGGCCGCCGTCCCGAGCCAATGGCTCCGAAGAATAAGACTTCGGCCTGGAGACGGAAGCCGCGTGAAATTTCAGGTCAGCGGATCTTAATTGCGATCCCAGGGAAGAATCATCGTCGGCTGATTGACATACCGCTTCATTTCAATTTGCAGGCGGGCGCCGCAGCCCGGCATCAGCTGAAGAGCCACGGTGGGAGCGTCGATTCCAATTCGCCGGCCGTTCAGCTTGAGGGAAACAAACTGATGCTCGGCGTATCCGCCGGCTTGCAGGATCAGGTTCCGTTTAAGCAGCTGGTTGGTGTTGACCAGATAGAGATCGACGCTGTGGTCCGTCATCGACTCTACCAGCGCAGCCACATCCTGCGGGATTCCCGCACGCCGTTCCATCGGGTCGAAGTATCGCAGCCGGCAAAACAGGACCGATCCCTGGTGCCTGGGATGGATGCCGCCCAGCATCAAATGGATCAGCGAGCTGACGCTGGCTGGATTGAAAGCCATCGGGTCGTCCGCCAGGCGCGCGTCAGGGGTGGTTGGATCCTGGCGCATGGCCTCGATACGGGAGCGAATCCTGGTGAAGTCGGTTCTTAGTGACTGCTCGGGGTACTCTGGGTTCTTCCCGGCCAGATACTTGCGCCAGGCGTTTTCGCGCGAGACCTGGCTGTTGTCCCGATACCCGGAGAGGCTCGTCTGATCCAAGGGCAGCTGAGAGGTCCGAGCCAGATCATCTGGCTTCATCGATAAATAGTAGATGTTCATCGCGTTGTAGTCGTATTGTTCGGGTAGGAACTCGTACCAGCCCTCGTCGCCGTACATGCGGGGATACATCGTCTGGCCTTCGATCATCTTGCTCTGAGCGTTGATGGCGTCGATCTGCCGGCGCCAGGGCTCCAGGTATTTGTCGTTTCCCGTGAGCAGATAGGCATTCATGAAACCAGTGAAGCCCTGGTGCACCGTGATGCGATTCGCCAGGGTCCCATCCTGGGGCACTACGACCGTGAACCCCCAGCCGTAGACGCCGCCATACCATTTGCCCTCCGTCTCGCCGCCAATTGTTCCGTCGAGTCCGATATTGCTGGGAATGATGTAGTCATTCTCGATCATGCGCTCCCGCCAGGCGTCGACGTACTCGAGCAGCCAGTCTTTGTATTTCGCCTTTCCGGTCAGCATGAAGGCATTTAGAGCCAGCGAAGTAGCCAGCAAATTCTGAGGATGGTCGCCCACGATGTCGTTGTAGTCCTTGAAGTGCGCCACCATCTGCTCGTAGTTTTCTTCCCCATGTCCCAGTTTGAAACGTCCCTTGACTTCGATCGGGTCACCGGCCCAGTCCAGGCCGGTTGCCTTGCGCAGTAGAGGGCCTCGACTCCCGTTGAACATGCTGCGGATGATCTTGTGTTTGGGATCGTAGTTGGGAGCCTGTGGGTCCTCGTTCATATAGAAACCGGCGAAACGTCGGACACGTCTCTGAAAACTTGGGTTGCCCGGATCGGATAACCCCTGTAAGTTGAAGACGGTCAATCCTTCGCCGTTGTGCAGCCAGTCGAACATGACCGGAAATTCCTTGTAGTACATGCCCTCTCGCGCGAATGGGACCTGGGTTGTCTTGGCCTCGGTGTACTGTTCAAGGTGTCCCTCCCAGGCTTTCTTGTACATCTTCAACACCGCGTCGGGAGCACCCAGCGCATGCAGAATAGGCCAGTCGTTACAGTTCTCGATGGCATCGTCAGGCCCGTCGTCACCACCCCAGCGCTCCACGCACAGTAGGTGGCCTCTTGAATCGAAGTATTTGGCAAAGAACTCCTGGCAAGCCTCAGTATTGGCACGCAGCAGCTCTCGCTCCAACAGTGCCCAACTGGGTGGAGCCATGGGGCTGTCAACGGCGACCGCGATCTCTCCCAGAGCCAGCGACGAAGGGTTCCCCAGGTTGGCGGCGAAGAGAATAAAGCTGAAAAGAATGGACTGTTTCATTTCACACCTTCCTGGAGATTATCTCGATCCAACCCAGATGATTGGAGCACCCTCCTGTTCCAGTGGCGGGAGGAGCCCACCCCGATCGCCGTGCGTCTAATGATCGGCTGCCGGGATGATCTTTCCGAAGTCTGTGGCCAGAGCCCACACGATCCCGGCTGCGAATGCCAGATTGCCCGCCAGGATCAATAGCGGAGCCACGATCCCAAATCCGACCGAGGTCGTACTCACGCTCCCCTCATCGTGGCTGTGGACCGGCAGCCGTAGGTGATCATGTCGGAGCGACCAAGTCAACCTGGGTTGCGCCTCCGTCTTTCTAGAGTAGGGAAACTTGTACCGAGACCGCCCCTGAGAGTATATTCGCATCTATACTTTCGGTGAGGAATCCGGGCTAACCCGCTCCTCGGGGCAGGAGGGACTGTGGAATCAGACTCAGAGGCGAGATGGTACGCTCTGTACACCCGCTCACGACACGAGAAGGTGGTAGCGGAGGAACTGTGGCAGCGCCAAATCGAGTCTTTTCTCCCGTTCAGGGAAGTGGTCTCGCAATGGAAGGACCGGCGCAAGAGTGTTCAGTTTCCGCTCTTTCCAGGTTATCTCTTTGCCCGCTTCCCGGTGCGAGAACGCAGGCTGGATATTCTGAAGGTTCCCTCGGTGGTTCGGATCATCGGGTTCAATGGTGAGCCTCTCCCCATCCCGGATGAGCAGATTCAGGCGGTCAAGACCCTGGTTTTCAGCACTCTACCTTATGATCCCCATCCCTACGTCGCCGCAGGGGATCGCGTGAGAATCATCCGCGGACCACTACGAGGGCTGACGGGCTTTCTAGCGGAGAAGAAAACTCAATGCCGCTTTATCATCTCCGTGGATCTCATTCAGCAAGCTGTTGCCTGCGAGGTAGATGCGATGGCGGTCGAGAAGATATAGGAAAGAGAATTCCAAGATACAAGATACAAACAAATTCCAAATACCAAGCACCAAATCTCAAACCAAGAACCCTGAAGCTCGGGTGGATGGAAGTCGAAGTGGTTAGACACCGACGCGTATCGACTTCGTCCGAGAGTCCGTTTGGAATTTGGTGCTTGGGAGTTGTTTGTATCTTATATCTTGAGATTTTCTTCTAAAAACCACAACACTTCTTGTATTTCTTCCCGGAGCCACAGGGGCAAGGGTCATTGCGTCCAACCTTGGGTATCGCCCGGATCACCGGCTTCACGGCGGCGGCACTGCGGTTGTCCATCCGTTGGGGACGCGGCCCGACCGCTTGATCCTCGGGCCCGGAATAGGTCATGGGCTGCTGGCGGCGGGAGCGGGCTCCCAGCGCTACTCGCTCGTCCTCTTCAGTGATGGGACGTAGCAGGTAGAGCATTCGAACCATCTCTTCAGTCGAGCGGTTCCATAGTTCCTCGAAGAGCCCGAAGGACTCGCGTTTGTACTCGACCAGCGGATCCCGCTGTCCGTAGCCCCGCAGACCGATCCCTTCTTTAAGGTGATCCAGGGCTAACAGGTGGTCTTTCCACTGCTGGTCGATGATCTGCAGCATCAGGATACGCTCGTACCAACGCGTCGTTTCGCTGCCAATGTCCTGCTCTTTCTGTTCATACTTTGTGCGGACAATGTCGAGCAGTTTCTCTTCGAGCTCGGGGCGTGAGAGGTCGTCCACATCGGCTGGAGGTTCGACCCCGAAGACCCGCTGCAGATTTACCTTGAGATTCTCGGAATCCCAATCGTTCGGATCCACTTCCACGCTGGCATAGCTGTCCAGAAACTCCAGGACCAGGTCCTCGCCCAGATTAAGGACGTACTCCTTCTGGTCTCTGCCTTCCAGCAGCTCTTTTCGGAAGCGATAGATTTCCTTGCGCTGCTTGTTCATGACGTCGTCATATTCAAGCAGGTGTTTCCGGATCTCGAAGTTTCTTGCCTCTACTTGCTTCTGGGCTCTTTCGATCTGTTTGGTAATCAACCTGGATTCGATGGGGACGCCTTCCTCCATGCCCAGCGACTGCATCATTCCGGAAATCCGCTCCGACCCGAAGATTCTGAGCAGATCGTCCTCCAGTGAAAGGTAGAATCGGCTGGACCCCGGGTCTCCCTGACGTCCGGCGCGACCTCTGAGCTGATTGTCGATTCGGCGAGCCTCATGGCGCTCGGTTCCGATGATGTGAAGCCCTCCCAGCTCAACAACCTCCTCATGCTCTTTCTCCCAGTCGGGAGTGCGCTTCTCCAGCTCCTTTTCGAACTCCTGGGGGTCTTCCTCCCAACTCATCCCTTGTTTGCGTAGGTGGGCTTTGGCATCAAAATCAGGATTTCCACCGAGGATGATGTCGGTACCACGACCGGCCATATTGGTGGCGATGGTCACCGCACTCTTTCTGCCCGCCTGGGCGACGATTTCTGCCTCCTTTTCGTGGTATTTGGCGTTCAGCACGACGTGCTTGACGCCCTTGCGTTTCAGCAGCCCAGCAAGCCGCTCGGATTTGTCGATTGAAGTTGTTCCTACCAGAACCGGGCGGCCGATCTCGTTGAGCTCCTTGATTTCTTCGACGGTTGCTATGAATTTTTCCCGCTCGGTCCGATAGATCACATCGGAGTACTCATCACGGATGAGGGTCCTGTTGGTGGGAATAACCGAGACCTGGAGCTTGTAGATCTTCTCGAACTCAGCAGCCTCGGTCTCGGCTGTACCCGTCATCCCGGCTAGCTTTTCGTACATTCGGAAATAGTTCTGGAAAGTGATGGTCGCGAGGGTCTGATTCTCGCGCTCGATCTTTACTCCCTCCTTCGCCTCCAGAGCCTGATGTAAGCCCTCCGAGTATCTCCGCCCCGGCATCAGACGCCCGGTGAACTCATCGACGATGACGACCTGTCCCTCCCTCACGACGTAGTCGACGTCCCGTTTGAACAGGGTATGGGCCTTGAGCGCCTGGTGGATGTGATGAACCAGATCCATATTTCGTGGGTCGTAGATATTCTCCACGCCCAGAAATCCTTCTGATTTCTCGATGCCAGGCTCTTGCAGCACCACGGTCCGAGCCTTCTCGTCCACCTTGAAGTCTTCCTCGCGCACCAGGCGGGGGATGAGTTTGTCGATCTTGTAGTACTTATCGGTGGACTCTTCCGAAGGACCACTGATGATCAAAGGGGTACGGGCTTCATCGATCAGGATGGAGTCGACCTCGTCCACGATGGCGTAGTAGTGTTCACGCTGGACGCAGTTCTCGCCCGAGTATTTCATGTTGTCGCGCAGGTAGTCGAAGCCGTACTCGTTGTTGGTTCCGTAGGTAATTTCTGCCTGGTAGGCAGCCATGCGATCCTCATCGGCCAGATCGTGCTGAACTACCCCTACGGTCAGGCCCAGATAGCGGTAGAGCGGGCCCATCCACTCGGCATCGCGGCGAGCCAGGTAGTCGTTCACAGTGACGACGTGTACTCCTCGCCCCGTCAGTGCGTTGAGGAAAACGGGCAGGGTGGCGACCAGGGTCTTCCCCTCACCCGTTTTCATTTCTGAGATCTTGCCCTGGTGGAGCACGACTCCGCCAACCAGCTGCACATCGTAATGACGCATCCGGAGAATGCGTATGGAAGCTTCGCGCACGAGTGCAAACGCATCAGGCAAGATATCATCGAGTTCTTCGCCGTTTCCTAGACGCGATTTCAGCTCGGAGGTCTTGGCCTTCAGTGACTCATCACTCTGTCCCGTAAACTGGTTCTCAAGCTCGTTGATGCGTGCCACGAGAGGCTCGATACGCTTGAGTTCCCGCTCATTCTGGGAGCCAATGAACTTGGCCAACAAGGTGTTCAACATGTTGCTCTCATTGTAGCATGGGGCCCAGATCCGCTGGACGAACGCGGTTCAGTGGTTGGGTTGGTGGGTTCGCGGATCTGGGAAGTTCCAAATTCCAAGATACAAGATACAAACAAATTCCAAAGCAACAAATCTCAAACGGATTCTAGACCGTTGGAATTTATAGCACTTGGTACCGGCCCCTAATCCCTGGATCTGCTTTTAGATTTGGAGCTTGGGTCTTGGAATTTGTTTGTATCTTGTGTCTTGTGTCTTGGTGCTTGCTTTTAGCATCGTTATAATCCTTCCATGAAGATACTCGAAGCTTTGACCTTTGATGACGTTTTGCTCATCCCGGCTCGGAGTGAGGTGCTGCCGGCGGAGACCGAGCTTCAAACCAACTTCTCCAGGAACCTGCCACTCAACGTCCCGATCGCTTCTGCCGCCATGGATACGGTAACCGAAGCGCGCCTGGCCATAGCCATCGCACGCCAGGGAGGTGTTGGCATCATCCACCGCAACCTGCCAATTGAAGCTGAGGTAGAAGAGGTGGACAAGGTCAAGCGGTCCGAGTCGGGAATGATTGTTGACCCAGTGACCGCCCGTCCGAGTGATCGAATCCGGGACGTCATCGATATGATGAACAAGTACAGGATCTCAGGCGTGCCCGTTACCAATCGGCAGGGGAAGCTGCTTGGAATCCTGACCAACCGGGATCTCCGCTTCGAGACCAACCTCGACTCGAAGGTCTCCGACCTGATGACTTCGGAGAATCTGATCACCGTCCAGGAAGGGATCTCCCTGGAGGAGGCCAAGAAACAGCTTCACGAGCATCGGATCGAGAAGCTCCTGGTAGTTGACGAGAACTATCGACTCAAGGGTCTCATCACCGTCAAGGACATCATGAAGATGATTACCTACCCGGATGCCGCGAAGGACAGCTTGGGTCGCCTCAGGGTTGGTGCTGCTGTGGGTTCGACTGGCGACTTTTCCGAAAGGGCCGTCGAGCTCGAGGGAGCAGGTGCCGACGTGATTGTGGTAGACACGGCCCATGCCCACAGTAAGCGTGTGCTGACGGCGGTTTCGGTGCTGAAGAAGAAGCTCAAAGGGGCCGATGTCGTTGCCGGGAACATCGCCACCGGAGATGCGGCTCGAGAGCTCTGTGATGCCGGTGCCGATGCAGTTAAAGTCGGGATGGGCCCCGGAAGCATCTGTACGACTCGAGTAGTGACCGGAGCCGGGATGCCTCAGATCACGGCAATTTCACAAGTTGCCGAGGTGGCACGGGATCTGGGACTCCCCGTCATTGCGGATGGAGGCATCAAGTACTCGGGGGACATCACCAAAGCCATTGCGGCTGGCGCTGACTGTGTCATGATCGGAAACCTCTTTGCCGGAACCGACGAATCGCCTGGTGAGCTTGTGTTCTACCAGAACCGCAGCTACAAGACCTACCGCGGGATGGGATCGCTGGGGGCTCTGGGTGGCACTACTGCGGACCGGTACGGTCACGATCCGAATCATCCCGAAAGAAAGATCGTGCCCGAAGGAATCGAGGGAAGAGTGCCCCACAAGGGCAGTGTGGAAAAACTGATTCCTATCCTGTTGGGCGGGCTGCGTGCAGGCATGGGTTACTGCGGCGTCCAAAACGTCGCGGCACTCCAGTCAAAAACGCGCTTTTCACGAGTCAGCCACCTGGCACTTCGGGAGTCTCATGTCCACGATGTGGTCGTCACCAAGGAAGCTCCCAACTACCGGGTCGAGCTGCAGGGACGAATTTTCAGCTGAAACTTGAGCAGTGAGCAGTACCGGAAACAGCTGTGGCCAACGGTACCCCGAACGGGTGGACTGCCAGTATTGAAAACCCAAGTCCGGCAGAGCCGCGAACGACTTGACTTGTCAGCAATCTGAGCCCAAGTTCCGAGGAGAGAGCTGGACAACAGCAGAATCCCATCGATCGCAGACTATCACCGCGAAGGCTATAATTTAGTTCCATGCACAGAGTCCTCGTCTTCTGCCTTTGTGCCGTTACCCTGTGGGCTCAGGATGGAGCCTCAAAAGTCAACGAGGTCCTGGTCAAGCTGAAGACACCCAAGCAGGGATCCAAGATCGAAACCTTCGTGCTTGAGGAAAATGACCTGAACGAGTTTGCAGAGGCAGCAATTCAGAGCAAGAAGCGCTTGGGAGTGAAGAAGGTAGAGCTGAATTTGCAGGGGGCGGGGCGCTTTGAGGGAACGGCTCTCATAAACATGGACGATGTGGAATTGCCGGGCTTCACGGCGCGTGCTTTCAAGGCGATGTTGAGTGGCACCCAGACGCTGATAGCGGTGGGCAAGATCACCACCTCGAAGGGACAGGGCACATGTTCTCTGGAGAGTGCTCGCGTCAACGACATCCCGATCCCTGCCTGGCTAGCCAATTCAGTGATCGGATATCTGAGCAGCCGCCAGCCGCCCTATGTGGACGTCAGTGAGCCGTTTGAATTGCCCTATGAGGTCCAGGAGGTCAGTGTGACCCGGGACCGCGTAGTGCTTATCCGCTGACGGCTATCTTCCCTGCTATCCCACCTTGACCAATGTAGGCGGTGCGATCGTTTTTCCCACTGCGGTCGCGATCAGCCGGAGTTCACCCATCAACTCTGTGAACTGATCCAGGTTCAGGGACTGTGCTCCGTCGCAGAGGGCCTGGTCAGGATCATGATGGACCTCGATCAATAACCCGTTGGTACCGGCTGCTACCGCCGCGCGGGCCAGCGGAGCCACTCGGCTGCGGATGGCCACCGCGTGACTGGGGTCAACGATGATAGGCAGGTGGCTGAGCTTTTGCACCACCGGAATCGCAGAAATGTCCAGGGTGTTGCGCGTCTCGGTTTCAAAGGTGCGGATGCCCCGCTCGCAAAGCAGCACCCGATGGTTGCCTCCAGCCATGATGTACTCTGCCGCCAGGAGTAGATCTTCGATGGTCGCGCTCATCCCGCGCTTTAGCAGTACCGGTATGTCCGTTTTCCCCACGTCCCGCAGGAGTGGGTAATTCTGCATGTTTCGGGCCCCAATCTGAATGACGTCGATGTACTTCTTGGCCAGCCGGATTTGACCCGACTCCATCACCTCTGAGACGACCAGGAGTTGGTTTCTGTCGGCAGCCTTTCGGATCATCTTGAGCCCTTCTTCCGCATGCCCCTGGAAAGAGTAGGGGGAAGTTCGGGGCTTGAATGCCCCGCCCCGCATCAGCTTGACTCCAGCTCCTCGGACATGTTCGGCGATCATTTCGCACTGCTCGGGGTTTTCAATCGTGCAGGGTCCGGCAATCACGACGACCTCGTCGCCTCCAACTTCCACATCTCCTACCTTGAAGGTGCTCCCTTCGGGACGAAAGGCCCGGGAGGCGAGCTTATAGGGTTCGGAAATGCGATGGACCTTGTGGACTCCTCGCAAGACTTCGTAGGCTCGGGTCTCTACGATCTTGGCACCCACCGCTCCCAGGACGGTGTGCTCGACTCCGGTAGACCGGTGCACGTCAAAACCCTGGGAGACCAGTTTCTTGATCACGGTCTCGATGTCTTGGTCGCTAGCTTCGGATTTCATGACGATGACCATTACTCTTCGCTCCTTCCAGATCTCTCGGCTTGCCACTTTGCGGCTTCATCATTGTTCGACTCCCGCTCTGCTCTTCGGGACTCGTCGATAATCCGCTCGAAGAGGCGCCTTATGGCCTCCTTAGTCAAGGGGCCTTGAGTCAAAGCCTGGACGTGTTGAATAATCTGCTGCTCGCGTTTCGGATCATAGACCTCCACGTTCAGGCGCTGTTTGATTTTCCCAATCTCGATCGCACATCGGCCCCGCTCGTTCAGCAGTTCCAGCAGTTTCAGATTGATCTCGTCTATCCTCTTCCGCCAGTGGTCTATATCGGCCATTTTGAGTTGTCCAGCAAGCTAGGCTCTTCGGCAGACCCCTTTCAGGGAGTCGGTGGTAAAAAAAAGGCCGTGGGCAACTTCTGTTGTCTACCCACGGCCTTAAGACCTCGATTCCCCGGTTACCTTACTCGGGTGGGTAGATCATGATGTCCCACCGATAAAAGTACTTAGAGAAGGTCCGAAGCAACATATTCAAAATCCCCAAAAAGCAACGATACTGCACTATTCCTTTGGGATCAAGTGATCCGCCACGAACTGACTTACCTTTGAAGGCAGATCGGCTTCCTGTTGGTGCTCGGTGATGAACCGAACGATGGCTGATCCGACCACAGCTGCTTCGGCATACTGCCAGATTTTCCGCACGTCATCGGCTGACTTCACTCCAAACCCAACGGCAAGGGGGAGTTGGGAGAAGGACCGGATCCGCCGCGCTGTTGCAGGTCCGGCAGCCTGCACATCGGAGTGCTTTCCGGTCACTCCGGTTCGGGCTACCAGGTAGATGAAACCCGAACTCGCAGCAGCGATGCTGCGTATGCGATCATCTGAGGAGGTGGGTGCCGCCAGGAAGATGGAATCCAGGGAACTAGAGGGCGTGGGCTGAAGGCGAAGATGTTCCTCCGGAGTCAAGTCGGAAATCAGGATCCCGTCCAGGCCAGCCGCGGAGCCTTCTGCCTGAAGGCGCTCCAGGCCATACTTCCAAACCGGGTTCATGTAGGTCATGAAGATCAAACCCACGTTGGTCTCGCGGCGAAGGTCTCTCACCAGTTCGACGTAGTCAGAAAAGGGATGGCCGTGCCGAAGGGCGTGAAAGGACGATTCCTGAATGATGGGGCCGTCGGCGATCGGATCGGAAAAGGGAATTCCGATTTCGATGATGTCTGAGCCTGCCTGGGCCAGGTGCAGAACGATCTGACGGGTCGAGTCCAGATCGGGATGGCCCGCCGTCACGAAGGGTATGAAACACCTTTTATTCTTTGAGAAGATCTCGGACAGTCTCGACATCTTTGTCTCCGCGACCGGAGAGGTTGATAATCATCAGCTCTCCAGAATCCTTGTGTTTGACCGCTTCGGCCACCGCGTGAGCCGATTCCAGGGCAGGCACAACTCCTTCCAGCTGACTCAAGAGCTGGAAGGCTTCCAGCGCTTCGGAGTCGTCCGCTGAGGTATAACTGACTCGGCCCGTATCCCGTAAGTAGGCATGCTCCGGCCCTACAGAGGGATAGTCCAGTCCTGCCGAGACACTGTGGGTAGTCGAGACCTGGCCCTGCTCGTCTTGTAAGAGGTAGCTGAAGGTACCGTGAAGCACCCCGTGGCTTCCACCCTGGAAACGAGCCGCATGCTCTCCCAGGTCCAGGCTCCGGCCTCCTGCCTCCACTCCAATCATTCGGACCGAAGTGTCGTTCAAGAACTCGTAGAAAAGCCCGATGGAGTTGCTGCCGCCTCCGACGCAGGCAATCAATACGTCTGGCAACCTGCCCTCGGCTTCCAGGATCTGACGGCGAGCTTCGCGGCCAATTCGGGATTGAAAATCGCGAACCATGGCTGGATAGGGATGAGCGCCCAATACGGAACCGAGAAGATAGTGGGTGGTTTCGACGTTGGTTACCCAGTCCCTCATGGCCTCATTGATGGCGTCCTTGAGGGTGCGGCTGCCGGCATCAACCGGGGTAACCTTGGCCCCCAATAGCTCCATTCGAAAGACATTCAGGGCCTGGCGTCTCATATCCTCGGTGCCCATGTACACTTCACACTCGAGTCCCAGCAGGGCACACACGGTGGCGGTGGCAACTCCGTGCTGGCCCGCCCCGGTTTCTGCGATGATCCGCGTCTTCTTCATTCGCCGGGCCAGCAGGCCCTGCCCCATTGCATTATTGATCTTGTGGGCCCCGGTATGGCAGAGATCCTCACGTTTGAGGTAGATGTTCGCGCCCACTTGAGCGGAAAGGCGGCGCGCACGAGATAGGGGCGTGGGGCGTCCGACGTAGTGCCGCATCAGATCCTCGAACTCTTTGTCGAAGCTGGGGTCCTGCCGGGCCTCCTGATAAGCGCGCTCCAGCTCCTCCAAGGGAGACATCAGGGTTTCAGGAACGAATTTTCCTCCATAGATCCCGAAGTGTCCGCTGAGGTCGGGTTGTTCGCGCTCTGGAGTTCCTGATTGACTCATGGCAGTTCTCCTTACGGTGAGATCTTCTGGGGAAGCTTGTCCCAGGCGTTTCTGATGAACCGTTCGATCTTCCCGAGATCCTTTACGCCAGGGGAGCTCTCGACACCCGAGCAAACGTCAACACCCTCGGGGTGCAGCAGACGCACAGCCTCCTGAACGTTCTCCGGTGTCAATCCTCCCGAAAGAATGAAGCTACGGTCCAGATGCCGCAGGGCCTCCCAGTCTTCCTTACGTCCCCTGCCCCAGGACGTGTCCACCAGGACTCGATTGTCTGGAAACTCTCGAATCGACGCAGGAGAGGTTGCCACCCAGACCTGCTTTTCAGTCTGGGGGATCTGGTTCGGACCTTGGAGGCCGTAGAACTGGATGGTGTCAAGGGGAAGCTCCTCCCAGCTATTGTCACTCCCATTGTGATCCGCGACGACGATGGCTACCTTGATGATCTGGCGGGGGAGCCGTCTCATGATACGGTCGGCCTCTTCGGGTTCAATGTAGCGAGGGCTAGGCTTGTAGAAGTTGAAGCCCAGAGCGTTCGCACCGCACTGCACTGAGTGTTGGGCGTCTTCCAAGCTGGTGATGCCGCAAATCTTGACGATCATTGAGCCGTCAGAGTTCATGGGCCTAAACTCTCTCAGGGTCGGGTTCTGGTAGGCCGTTTAGAGCCCGAAGTGCGGCTCCAGGGTCGGAGGTGTCCATCAGGGAGGAACCGATCAGAAAGGCGCTGAAACCGGCGTCCTGCAGATCCCGGATCTGTGCCACCTCGCGGATTCCTGACTCCGATACCAGAGTGAAGTCCTGTTCTTCTTCCAGCCGTCTAGCGATGTCGAACGAGGTGTCGAGGTCTACCTCGAAAGTCTTCAGGTTTCGATTGTTGACCCCGATAATGCGAGCACCGCTTTCTACCGCCACTTCCAGTTCGAAGGGATCGTGGACTTCGACGAGTGCCTCCAGGGCGTACTCACCGCCCTCCTTTAAAAGTTGACGGAGCTCAGACTGGGACAAGCAGGCCGCGATCAGAAGATAAGCCGAGGCCCCATGGACCCGAGCTTCGATAACCTGGTAGGGGTCGAAGATGAAGTCCTTGCGAAGTAAAGGGAGGTCATTCGATTTCTGATGGAGTAGGTCGAGGAACTTCAGGTCCCCGTCAAAGTAGCTCTTTTCGGTGAGCACCGAGATGGCCGCCGCCCCATTTTGCTGGTAGGCCAGGCCTACCTCTTCGGGAGGGCGCTGGCAGCGAAATGGTCCATGACTGGGACTTCGATACTTGATTTCGGCGATGATCCGAATGCCCGGCTGGGTGATCGACCCAGAGAAGGAGGTCGGGGGCTCCTCTGGAAGTTGGTCCATCAGATCCTGGAGTGGGATTCGCAGCCGAGTCTCGGCGAGTTCGGCTTTCCTGCTGCGAACAATCTCATCCAGCATCGTAGGCCTCGATCAAGCCTTCCAGCTTGTCCTGTGCTGCGCCTGAGTCAATTGAATCTGCGGCTCGCGTCAGCGCCCTTTCGAAATCGCTTTCGCCCGCCACGTGCAGCGCGGCGGCGGCGTTCAGGACCACCACGTCGCGTGTGGGACCCTGCGTCCGCCCCTCCAGAATCTCTTTGATGATCGATGCATTCTCCTCGGGCGTGCCCCCTGCCAGAGCGGAGATCGGGTGGGCTTTCAATCCATGCCTTCCGGGGTCGAATCGAAAATGGGTCACCTCTTGATTGGAGACCTCCGAGACCCAGTTGCCGGACAGGGTCGAAAGCTCGTCGAGCCCGTCGCTACTGTGAACCACCCAGGCGCGCCGACAACCCAGACTGGCAAGGGCACTGGCGAGCTTCGCCGTAAGCTCGGAGGAATAAACACCGATCAGCTGATAGGGAGCCGAAGCTGGATTCGTCAGGGGTCCCAGCAGATTGAAGATGGTGCGGTGAGTCAGTTGACGGCGGATCCCCACGACACGCTTCATCGCCGGATGGAACAGGGGCGCAAACAGAAACGCCACTCCCAACTCATCAAGGCAGCGCTGTGCCACTGCAGCCGGCGGATCGATTCGCACCCCCAGAGCAGTCAAGACGTCCGCGCTACCGCTGCGCGAAGTGGCCGCCCGGTTCCCATGCTTGGCCACCGGCAGACCTGCTCCTGCAATAACGAAGGCAGCGGCAGTCGAAATGTTGAAGGTTTCGGCGCCGCCCCCGGTTCCTGCGGTGTCGATGAACTGATCGTGGCTGCTCTTGACGGAAACGGCATGCTGCCGCATCACGCGCGCGAAGCCTGCAACTTCAGCCGAGGTCTCCCCCTTCAGGAAGAGCTCTTTCAAAAAGTTGGCTATTTCTGGGTCGGGCGTTTCCTGGGAGAGGATCAGTTCCAGGCAAGAAGCCGCTTCCTCCTCCGAAAGATCCGAGCCCGCAGTCAGTTTTTCGGTGTATCCCCGTAGCATAGAAAGTTTTCCAGGATTTTCTTTCCGGGCCGGGTGAGAACCGACTCAGGGTGAAACTGGACTCCAAAGATAGCATATTCTCGATGCCGTAGAGCCATGATGAGGCCGTTCTCGGTCCACGCGGTTACTACTAAGCAATCCGGCAAATAATCGCGGCTGAGGACCAGAGAATGGTAGCGAGTCGCTTCGAAGGGATTCGGAATTCCCGCCAGAATCGAGTCCTCTTCATGGTAAATTGGCGAGGTCTTGCCATGCTTCAGTTCGGGGGCGCGTATGACCTTTCCACCGAAGGCCTCGCCAATCGCCTGGTGTCCCAGGCATACGCCCAGGACCGGCAGTCGATCCGCCATTTCTCGTACGGTGTTCACAGAGATTCCTGCATGTTGAGGGGTTCCAGGGCCAGGTGAAATCACAATCCGGTCAGGCTCCAATTGCCGGACTTCATCCAACGTAATCTGATCGTTCCGATACACGTGGAGCTCGCACCCAAGTTCACCCAGGTACTGGACGAGGTTGTAGGTGAAGCTATCGTAGTTGTCGATCATGAGTACCTTCATGAGCTGACTCCGGAATCTGAGTACCCTGGAACGTAAATACGCATAGGTTTGTGGCGAGCGCGACGGGTCGAGTCCGCGAAGCGTCTCGACGCGAAACGACGACGAACGCCATGTCTCTCTATAGTGGAGGAGGAGCGACAAAGAAATCGGCCTGTCCCGTCGCCACCCGTAGGGCAGATGGGGGTTGCGGACGATCTCTGCGTTAGTTGTCGTCGAAGATGGCAAAGCATCGTCTTCCTCCTCCTGCCTTGATCTCGCCTCGCAAGCCCCATCTGCAAACGTATGCGTATTTACGTTCCAGGGTACTTAGCTCCCCTCGAGTTTTCGGGCGAACTCGAGTGCGCGAAACAGCGCCCGCGCCTTGTTATGGCATTCTTTGTCTTCAAGTTCGGGAACGGAGTCGGCTACAATCCCGGCCCCTGCCTGCAGGTAGGCCTTGCCATTCCGCATCACGATGGTTCGGATAGCGATAC
The DNA here is from genome assembly GCA_965218775.1 of Acidobacteriota bacterium. Lineage (GTDB taxonomy): Bacteria > Acidobacteriota > UBA6911 > RPQK01 > JAJDTT01 > CAUZIZ01. The sequence goes on from CBDCLS010000006.1 coordinate 960,911, forward strand.
AGCTATCGAGGTTTCCTGAGAAGTCGAGGTAGCCGATGGCACCCGCGTAGACTCCTCTTGGAGTCGGTTCCAGCTCCTCGATTATTTCCATGGCGCGAACTTTGGGAGCTCCGGTGACCGTTCCCGCGGGAAAGCAGGCAGCAAGCGTATCAAAGCGATCTTTGTCTTCCCGCAGGTGTCCTTTGAGTGAGCTTACCAAGTGCATGACGTGCGAGTACTTTTCGACGAACATCAGATCCTCCACCCGAACCGATCCGTATTCGCTGACTCGCCCCAGGTCGTTTCGTCCCAGATCGACCAGCATCAAATGCTCTGCGCGCTCCTTTTCGTCCTGGATCAACTCCTCTTCGAACTTCTTCTCTTCTTCCAGGTTTCGGCCTCTGCGACGGGTCCCGGCGATGGGGCGGTATTCAAGATCCCTTCCCTGAACCTGTACCAACATCTCCGGCGAGGATCCCGCCACGTGCAGGTCGCCCCTCTTCAGGTAGAACAAGTAGGGCGATGGATTGATATGGCGTAGGGCTCGGTAGACGTCGAACGGAGACCCTGAAAAATCGGTCTGAAACTGCTGTGAGACGACTACCTGAAAAATATCCCCCGCACGAATGTATTCTTTGGCTATTTCTACTGCGTTTTGGAAGGATGAAGGGGAAAAATTTGATCGAAAAGAGCCTTCGGGGATCGAATCGACCGAAGCCAGGCTGCTTGTCATGCTCTGTTCGGGGGTACTTCTCAGCCTTTCTTCCAGCTCATCCACTCGATCCTGGCTCTCGTGGGAAATGAGAATGATCTGATGCCTGACGTGGTCGAAGGCTACGATGGAGGAATAGAAGTCCATTAGAACCGGTGGTCCCGGAATGACCGGATCACCTGGCTTGTCCAGACGCGGTATCCTCTCAAGCTCGCGAACCATGTCGTAGCCGAAGATACCCACGGCCCCTCCCGTAAACGGAGGCAGCTCAGAAGGACTGGGTTCGCGCGCTGCTGGGAAAAGTTTCCGAAAGTCCGCGAGGCTCCCGTCGGAACTCTGGTACGGGTCGACGCCAATGAATGAGTAGCGCCCGATCCTCTCTCCTCCCTCCACTGATTCCAGAAGGAAGGCCCGGTCCGCCGAATGAGCGAGGCTCAAGAAGGCTGATACCGGAGTCAGGAGATCGCCCAGGACTGATTTCCAGTACAGTTCCACTTGATACTTACCCCAAAAAAGAAAGGCCGTGGAGAACTATCTCCACGGCCTTTCTTCGATCTCTATCTTGGCCTAATGACGATTGACAGTCCTCGGATACCCTATGTTGCCAAAAGGCGCCAAGTGTGTCCAAGGAAGCTGTTATTCGTCATTCCCAATCTACCAATCCTCAGGATAAGGAAAAGCGGCTTCTCAAGTCAAGGCCTTTCTGGATTTTCAGGAGTGTTTGGTTCTCAAGGAGAGTCTAGCTGCGATTCTTATGGGGGCAGGGAAGGAGACTAGCCGCCGCCGGACATGGATTTCAGGAAGTCGGCGTTGGTCTTGGTCTTACCCAGTTTTTCGAGCAACAGCTCCATCGACTCGGTGACGGAAAGGGGATTGAGCACTTTGCGTAGCACCCATACCCGGTTCAACATGTCTTTGCTCATGAGCAGCTCTTCTTTGCGGGTTCCCGAGCGATTGATATCAATCGAGGGGAAAATGCGCTTGTCGACCAGTCTACGGTCGAGAATAAGCTCCATGTTGCCGGTGCCTTTGAACTCTTCGAAGATGACATCGTCCATTCTGCTGCCGGTATCGATCAGCGCCGTAGCCATGATGGTCAGACTTCCGCCTTCTTCGATGTTCCGTGCTGCCCCGAAGAAACGCTTGGGCCGCTGCAGGGCATTTGAGTCAACTCCACCCGAGAGTACCTTGCCGGAGGGGGGAACCACAGAGTTGTAGGCCCGTGCCAGACGAGTGATTGAATCCAGGAGAATGACAACATCCTTTCCGTGTTCTACCATCCGTTTGGCTTTTTCAAGCACCATTTCGGCCACCTGTATGTGCCGGGAAGCCGGTTCATCGAAGGTAGAGCTGATCACTTCTCCACGGACCGACCGTTGCATGTCAGTGACTTCCTCGGGGCGTTCGTCGATCAACAGAACGATAAGAACGACCTCGGAGTGATTGACCGCCAGGGAATTGGCGATGCTCTGGAGAATCATTGTCTTGCCGGCTCTAGGCGGTGACACAATCAATCCTCGCTGGCCCCGTCCTAGCGGGGTCAGTAGATCCATTACCCGACCGGTGAGGTTTTCCTGCTTCGTCTCCAGTTGGGCCTGACTATCGGGATAGATGGGGGTGAGATTCTCGAAAAAGGTTCGGTCTCGAGCCACATCCGGATGTTCCAGGTTGATCGCCTCCACCTTGATCAAAGCGAAGTAGCGCTCACCTTCCTTGGGAGGGCGTACCTGCCCAGAGACGGTGTCACCAGTCCGCAGGTCAAATTTGCGGATCTGTGAAGGCGACACATAGATGTCGTCTGGACCTGGGAGATAGTTGTACTCGGGCGCCCGAAGGAACCCGAATCCATCCGGTAGAGTCTCCAGAACTCCTTCGGAGAAGATCAAGCCACTGCGTTCGGTCTGGGCCTTCAGAATTTGAAAAATCAACTCCTGTTTGCGCAGCCCTGTGGCTCCGGGAATCCCCAGTTCCTTGGCGACCCGATTCAGGGTTTGGATATTCAGATCCTTTAATTCCTGAATGTTGAGGGCCGCGCCATCCTTTTTCAGTGCGGGAGTGGTAGCTTCAGACATTACTTCAAACCTCTCAAATTGACTTGCCACGAATTCTCTCGCTCCCTATTCCTGTGGCGATGGCATAGGGAACTGTTTTTAGACAGCTGATACGAGGGAGAGACCGCGCTCGATTAGCGAAGAGATCTCCAGCCTGTATTTTTTCTATCACAGATTTGCAACGATCGACTTGATGCCATGTCCGTCACGGCCAAGCCAGCGCGGGAACCAGCGATCTCTGTTCCGTGGTCCACGAACCTAATAGTTGGGGCTCGATCCAACATGTGTCGACAAAGAAAAACTGATGATTTTGCTAGGCCCTTATGGGGGCGCCGTTTTCTAAGCGGATGATGGTCGTGGAATATTCAACACTCGATCTCGGTGAGTGGGCGGAAGTTTCTCAGTGAACTTCGGGGCGTTCGCCTCCTTCAATCGGGGGAGGCTGCTGTTTCTCGACAAACTTCTTCTGCTGTTTCCGACCCTTTCTGTTGATGGGCTGTTCCAGGGCGATGTCGAGAACCTCGTCCATGGTATCAACCAGGACGATCTTGATTTCCTCCAGGACTGAATCAGGGATCTCTTTTAGGTCCTTTTCATTCTCTTTGGAGAGAACGACGGTCTTGATGCGGGCCCGGTGTGCGGCAAGAATCTTTTCCTTGACGCCACCGATGGGAAGGACCTTTCCGCGCAAGGTGATCTCACCGGTCATGGCCACGTCACGACGCACCGGGATGCCGGTGAGAGTCGAGACAATAGTTGTGGCCATCGTGATTCCGGCCGAAGGGCCATCTTTGGGTATGGCGCCTTCGGGGACATGTAAATGCATGTCCAGGAACTTGTGAAAATCCTTGGCCAGACTGTATTCGTTACTACGGGATCGTACGAAGGAAAGAGCCGCCTTTGCGGACTCTTGCATTACCTCACCCAACTTCCCAGTCAGCAGGAGGTCGCCCTTTCCCTGCATAGTCGTGGCTTCGGTGAGCAAGACCTCGCCCCCGACTTCGGTCCAGGCCAGGCCAGTGGCCAAGCCGATCTCGTTGGCCTCGGTCGCCATCTGGGTTCGGTATTTGGGAACGCCGAGAAATTCTCGGATAGTCTTGTCCTCGATCTTGTATTCCTTGGTTTCGCTTTTTTTGGGCTTCCTGCCAACGACGATCTTGCGCGCCACCTTTCGACAGACGCTTCCGATCTCACGCTCCAGGTTTCGAACGCCGGACTCTCGCGTGTAGTGACGGATGATTTCCTGGATGGCCTCTTCCTTGAAGTCAAGTTGAGCAGGTTTCAGGCCGTTGGCCTTCTTTTGTTTGGAAACCAGAAACTGAATGGCGATGTTGAGCTTTTCGAGTTCCGTATAGCCTGAGATCTCAATGACCTCCATCCGGTCCTGCAGTGGGCGAGGAATGCTGTGAAGGACGTTCCCGGTGCAAATGAAGAGCACTTCCGAGAGGTCCAACTCAGTGTCGAGATAGTGGTCGACGAAGGTAGCGTTGTGTTCCGGGTCCAAGACCTCCATCAAGGCAGCCGAGGGATCGCCCCGAAAATCCATGCTCATCTTGTCTACTTCATCTAGGAGAAAGACCGGATTCTTGGTACCGGCCTTCTTCATCATCTGGACGATTTGGCCCGGCAGGGCACCGATATAGGTGCGCCGGTGTCCCCGGATCTCGGCTTCGTCCCGGACTCCACCCAGCGAGAGGCGAACAAACTTGCGACCGGTGGCACGCGCAATGGATCGTCCCAGCGAGGTCTTGCCTACTCCGGGAGGGCCGACGAAACATAGGATGGAACCCTGACTCCGCTTGCGTACCAGCTGTCGGACCGCCAGGAATTCCAGGACCCGCTCCTTGACTTTCTCAAGGCCGTAATGGTCTTCGTTCAGAACTTTTTCGGCACGGTTGATGTCCCGGATCTCGCGGCTTCGTTTGGTCCAGGGCATGGAAACGAGCCATTCCAGATAGGTCCTGCTCACAGTCGTCTCCGCGCTCATGGGAGGCATTTGTTCCAGGCGTCGAATTTCGTTGAGCGCCTTGTCCTGGGCATCCTCCAGCATCCCGGCTTCGTCGACTTTTTTCTTTAGCTCCTCAATCTCGTCCTTTTCGCCTCGTCCCAGCTCTTTCTGAATCGCCTTGACCTTTTCATTCAGGTAATACTCGCGCTGGGCCTTTTCCATCTGCCGCCGGACTCGCCCCTGGACTGACTTGTCCATCTTGATCTTCTCGATCTCGACCTCGATGAACTCACAGATCTTTTCCATCCGTTCGGCCGGGTTGACGACTTCCAGCAGGGCCTGCTTGTCTTCGACCGCAATCGGGAGGTTGGCGGCAATGGTGTCCGACAGCCGTTCTGTCTCGGTACTGCGAGCCGCCTGCGCGATGGTCTCGTAATTGATATTCGGGTTCAACTTGGCGAATTCTTCGAACAGGAGGTTGAGGCGCTTGGTCAGGAGCGCGATTTTGGCGTGGGACGCTTTCGGGACCGCCTCGAAACGCACCTGGGCCTGAAAGTATTCCTCCATCTCGTGCACTTCGACAGTGCGCGCCCGGCGAAAGCCCTCGACCAGGACCTTGATATTCCCATCAGGGAGTTTGAGGCTCTGGACGATGTTGGCAACCGTTCCCACACTGTAGATATCCTTGGGAGAAGGGTTGTCCTGGGAGGCGTCCTTTTGAGTCGCCAGATAGATCTTCTTGTCCCGACGCAGAGCCACTTCGAGTGCTACCACAGAGGAAGCTCGGCCAATCACGAAGGGAACCATCATGGAGGGAAATACAACGACGTCCCGAATCGGCACCATCGGATAGGTGGCGGGGGTGTCGTCATCCAAAAGTTTGATTTCGGGCTCGGTGTCAGTCATTTGTCAAAGGTAGAAAGTCGGGTTCTCGTCTTCTCATGTAAAGATGCAACCAAGCAGTGATCGTTTCAATCAACAGACCTTTTGAGGAGATCTCCTTCTTGAAGCGGAAAGCCGATGAAGCGGGAAAGGATCTGAAGGGAGAGGTTGGGTTCTGCCCTCACTCCTTCACCCTGCTTTTTCAAGAAGCTTGAAAACCACTTCTCGGTTTTCCACTAGTTCGCGCGTTACCACTAGCTCCTTGACCTTCTTGCTAGAGGGTAGTTCGTACATTAAGTCGAGCATTAGATCCTCTAGGATCAGGCGCAAGCCGCGGGCTCCAATCTTTCGTTTCAGAGCCAGTTCGGCAGTGGCGCTGAGCGCGTCGTCCGTAAATCGGAGCCCTACGTTCTCAAACTCGAACATCTTCTGATACTGACGAATGAGCGAGTTGTTCGGCTCAGTCAGGATCTGGACCAGCGCGTCTCGTCCAAGGTCATGGAGAGTGCAAACGATCGGAAGCCTTCCCACGAACTCGGGAATCAGGCCATACTTGATCAGATCCTCGGGAAGCACGTGAGCCAGGATGTCGGACTCACTCTCCTTCTTCCAGCGGCTTTCACTCAACGGGGATCGGAATCCAAGACCGCTGCGTCCCAGTCGTCTCCGGATGACCTTGTCCAGGCCCACGAAGGCCCCACCAGAGATGAAGAGGATATTGGTCGTGTCGACTTGGACGAATTCCTGGTGGGGATGCTTCCGTCCGCCCTGAGGGGGAACATTGGCAATGGTCCCTTCGAGGATCTTCAGAAGTGCCTGCTGCACTCCCTCGCCAGAGACATCTCGAGTAATCGAGGGATTCTCATCCTTACGCGAAATCTTGTCGATCTCATCGATGTAGATGATCCCCTGCATGCAGCGTTCACGGTCACCGCCTGCAGCTTGTAGCAGCCTCAGGATGATGTTCTCAACGTCCTCTCCAACATAGCCGGCTTCGGTTAGAGTCGTCGCATCAACGATGGCGAAGGGTACAGACAGCATGCGTGCCAGAGTCTGGGCCAATAGAGTCTTGCCGGTTCCGGTAGGCCCGATCAAGAGCACGTTGCTCTTTGACAGTTCGACGTCCTGCTGTCGACGACGCCCAAGCTTGATGCGCTTGTAGTGATTGTAGACGGCTACGGCGAGCTTCTTTTTCGAGAGCTCCTGGCCGATTACGTACTGATCCAGGAAGTCTTTGATTTCGACAGGCTTGGGAAGTGTTTCCTTGATCGAAGCGGCCTCGGCCGTCAGATCATCGGAAATGATCTCATTACAGACGTCCACACACTCGTCGCAGATGAAGACAGTGGGGCCTGCGATCAGCTTCTTTACGTCATTCTGACTCTTGTTGCAGAATGAACACCGAAGAACGTCTTCCCCGCCTTTTTTCACCAATTTCCCTTGCTCCCTAGAAGTAGCACGAAGCCCTGACTACAGCCGCTGTTTCAAGAATTGAACCCTGAAATGGAAAGGACAGACGATTGGCTACGTATGTTTCTCAATAATCATGTCGATTATACCATACTCCTTGGCCTGCTCAGCGTTCATAATGAAGTCCCGCTCCACGTCTTCCTCGATCTTCTCCAGATCCTGCCCCGAATGCTTGCTCAGGATCTGGTTGGTGGTCTCTCGCATCCGGAGGATTTCCCTGGCGTGGATGTCGATGTCGGTTGCCTGTCCAGACAGACCGGACATGGTCGGCTGGTGGATCAAGATTCTGCTATGGGGCAGAGCAAAGCGCTTGCTTTTGGTTCCGGCACCCAACAAAAGGGCTCCCATGGAAGCGGCCTGGCCGATACAGATGGTCGTGATGTCGTTCTTGACAAACTGAAGGGTGTCGTAGATTGCCAATCCAGCAGTGATGGATCCTCCCGGAGAGTTGATGTATAGCGAAATGTCCTTGTCCGGGTCCTCAGCTTCCAGAAAAAGCAGCTGCGCGGTCACCAGGTTGGACACGTTGTCGTCGATTGGAGTGCCTACGAAGATGATGTTGTCTTTGAGGAGGCGCGAGTAGATGTCGTAGGCCCGCTCTCCGCGATTTGTCTGCTCCACAACCATTGGAATCAGAGACATAAACTATGATCCTCGGCTAAGTAAGCCGGCCGTCGGGGCCGGCGCTTTCGTTGGCTTTCCTCAGGACGGGTCAGGAGGTCCTGCCTCGAGGCAGGTCCACGAGACCCGTTCATTTTTCCAGAACCTTCGCACCATCGAGGATGACGTCGAGGGCTTTGCGCCTTCGGATCTGATCCATCAGGCCTTCCCTGCGACTGTCCTCCTGGAAGTGCTGTCTCACCTTATCTATCGGCTGATTCGTCGATTCGGCCAGACCTTCCAGCTCTTCGCCGATTTCCTGGGAGGAAACCTCGAATCCCTCCTGGTCCGCAATCTTCCCCAATATCAGCCCTGCTCTCGTCTCTTTTTCGGCAGCTGCTCGGAGATCCGATCTCATGCTGGCCCAGTCCAGGTTTGCCTTGGTGGGGTTGAGCCCTTGTCTCGCCATGTCGTAGGCCAGGTCTCTCACCTTATCGTCAATGCGGCGTTCAACCAGAAGCTCCGGTACTTCAAAATCGGTCGCCTCAATCAGCTTTTGCACCAACTGTTGTCTCAAATTGCTGGTTCGGTTGTGCTCCAGCTGGTGGCTGAGCTCCTCTCGAATCTTATCTTTCAGCTTATCAAGGTTCTCGAAATCACCGAGCCCACGAGCAAATTCATCGTCAAGATCGGGAAGGTCCAGTCGCTTGATGTCGTTCAGACGGACGCTGAATTGGAGGCGGTGGCCGGCCAGCTTCTCTTCTGGGTAGTCGGCGTCGTAAGTTGCCTCGAAGGTCTTGTCCTGTCCCACGTCCATTCCCTTAAGGGCTTGGTCAAAGGATTTATGGGTGTGCTCGCCGCCCAGTTGGAGTGTTGCGCCTTCTTCTTCGATCGGTTCGACGGTCTTCCCGTCTGGATCCTGGTCCAGGTACTCCCCCTTCAGGTCCACTGTGACGTAGTCCCCATCAGCCGCAGTTGTTCGACCACTCACTGCCACCAGGGGGGCTTGACGTTGCCTCATTTTCTCGAGCTGCTCCTCCACCATTCCTTCCGTCAACGCCTCGGTGGGAACGCGCACCTCCAGGCCACTGTACTCCGGAAGTGCGATCTCGGGCAGAATCTCGACCTGAGCTTCGTATTGCAGGGACGCGCCTTCTTTGAAAGAGAGCTGCTCAATCCTCAGGTCCCCCAGCGGTTTGACCTCCCGTTCACGGAGCGCCTGGTCATAGGACTCGGGAATCAGGCGTTGCAAGACATCCTGGCGGATATCCTTTTGAAATCGACGCTTTACCAGCTGCAGAGGAGCTTTGCCGGGACGAAACCCAGGGAGACGAGCATGTTTCCTGTAATCGTTAGCGATCTGGTTGAACTCTTTCCCTGCAACCTCGGCTGACACTTCTACCTTCAGCTTCTTCTTGACCGGGCTGATGTCTTCCACTTCGAGACGAATATCCATCGGGTACTTCTCTGCGTTCCACTCTCGGAAGGGCTCACCGAGCCAAGATCTTTACCTTGGGCGAGACAACCATTCCACGACACCCCACGACTTCCAGGCAACCGAGGCCCGGAAGTCGAATTCGATTTTCCAGCGGCTCATTCTATCCTATCGAGCGAAGGGGCCCTTTGTCATGCCGAATTTTCCAACGATCCGGCTAGCCCGCGATCTGGGTAGCCACCGTCTCGGCCGCCGACAGGAAAGCGTCCACCTCCTCTTCCGTGTGCCGGGTCGAAACGGAGCCGAAGCCATGGACCACGTGAAAGCCCTCATTGGCCAGTGCCAGCCGAAGGATCTTCTCTCGCAGTTGCACGTCAGAGGTTTCCGGGTTCCAGACGACCTCCGGTGATGAGATAGGCGTGTCTTCCTGAATAGGGAAATGGATCACAGCCATTGAGCTCTGGGAGACCGGGCCACTCGGACCTCCCGTGACCACCGATCGAATTCCCGCTCGTTCGAAGATCCCAGGAATCTGGCTCCGCGCCCTTTCCGCCAACCGATGAATCCTCGGATAGATCTCGTCTGAGTGTTCCGAGAGATAGTCGAGCAGGGCGATAGCTGCCAGTACCGATGCCGGATGCCCCGAATAGGTGCCCCCTTCGAATTTAACCTGCTTGGGATGACCCTGATTGGTATTGGCCAACTCCAGAACATCCGCCCTTCCTGCCACGGCGGTCAATGGCATGCCTCCTCCCAGGACTTTTCCGAAGGTCGAGAGATCCGGTTGGATCCCATAGAGGCTGGCCAGGGAGCTGGGACAGAATCGAAATCCAGCGATAATCTCGTCCAGGATCAGAAGCGCCCCCCACTCGCTGGTAAGCTCCCGGGCCCTCTCCAGGTAGTCCTCGTCCGCGAACAGAAAACCTCCTTCGCCCATGAACGGTTCCAGAATGAAGCACGCAATCTGTTCTCCGAATTCCTGGAAAACCTGCTCGAGCTGGGCAGTGTCGTTGAATTTCGTGGTTAAGGTCTCTTCCGAGATGGAAGGGTGCAATCCCGAAGATTCCACCTGTCCCAAGCCATCCGTATAGGCCGTGACGCCCTTCAGAAGGTAGGGTTGGGCACCGTGCCAACCGCCGCCGATTTTGAGGACTAGACTGCGCTTCGTGAAAGCTCGGCTCAACATAACCGAATAGAGGGTTGCCAACGATCCACTGGTTGTGAAACGAACCCTTTCCGCGCCGGTGCGAAGCGAGAGCTTCTTCGCCAGTTCCAGTTGCAGCGATCCGGGAAAGCCGGTCTGTAAGCCACGGCCCCCTCGCAGCTCGCGGATGAGTGGCTCAATCACTTCGGGGGGGTTGTGTCCCAGTATGTTGGCGTAGTGACCCTGCCAGAAGTCCACATAGACATTTCCGTCCAGGTCCACAACTTTCGAACCGGAACACTGTTCGTCGAAAAAGGGAAAGGGCTCGAACAGTCTCAGATTGTGGCTGCCTCCGCGAACCTGGAACCGGGAGGCTTCCTGGGAGTGAGTCCGGGACTTGGGAGCGCGGCTTTCGTATTTCTCTACCAGACGGGTCCAAAGGGCTTGCCTGTCCATCATGGCCCGAATTATATTCGCAGTCGAAATGGACGAACAACAATTGATGTTAGTGACACTGAAGGCCGAAGCCTTCGACCGCATAGTTGGCAAGTACCGAGAACTTCAACAGTCGGGCTTCTACAGCCGAAACTGGGTAGAGCTCGCCGAAGTAATAGACGCTGAGCTGAAGGAAATTTCAGATACCGAGAGCGATTGAGCCAAGGGTTAGAGGAGGAGAGAATCGTGATCAAGCTGTGGGCTTTGTCCATGCTGCTGGTGGTGGGAATGGTAGCCTGCGGAGATTCCCGCCAACCCTGGCTGCTGAAATCGGGAGCCGACTGGAGCGACGCCAGCGACTCTGCCCAGGGCGTCGCGGCGGGCGAAGGTGGATTGGTGCTGGAGGGTTCCTCCGAGGGTATATGGACGAGCGGATGGCACGACTGGTCGCATCCCATCGAGTCGGCTCGTGTGACGACGACCGCCCGATTGGATCTGTTCGGAGCCAAGACCATCGAGGTGCTGGTCGATGGCTCGGAGAAGCCTTTCACGGACAAAAAAGGCATCCCTCACGACTGGTATGGACGATGCATGATCGCCATCCTCGACGAGAATCGCTGGATCATGGCCGTCCGCTCTGGCGTCGACCACATCTCCTGGGATGACTGGGATGCCATTCACATCCTCACCTCCTCCGACGAGGGGAGGACCTGGGGAGGACTGAATCGTTGGTTCGATGGCACGCCTATCGAGGGCATGCCCTATGACGACGGCTACACCCACAGTGAGCCAGGCCTTTTCCGGATGCCCAACGGAGACCTGATCCTCCAGTTTTGGCGCACCGCCTACAGTACCGGCACCAAGCAGCTGCGCTCTCAGGATCGGGGAAAGACCTGGGAGCCGGATATCGACCGGATCAGCGTGGCAGGCGTGGTGGGCGCTGATGACGACCTGGCGATTGGGACCGAGGACTACTTCGTCGATCCGGAGAACACCAGTCACGTCTACATGGCATTCCAGTACTTTCATTATGAATCCAAGGCGGGCACCTTGCTGGCGCGCTCCACTGATGATGGAAGGTCCTATTCCTTCCTCAGCTGGATTGGGCCCTTGTCGGACGAGAAAAAGCCTGAGGGCGGAGCCACCTTCGAGCCCGCCATCGAGTACGTGGGCAATCGGACCATCGTGGCGATCCTTCGGGATGCGGCCGGCAATCGCCATACCTGGCAAACCATCAGCACCGACATGGGAGCCTCCTTCGCACCCCTGGAAGAGATTACGGAGAAGATCAACGGCGGTGTTCCCAACGGTCGCTGGCAAAGAGCTCGGATCTACAAGGAAAGCAATCCCTATTTTCAGCACAACAGTTCGTTGGACTACAGCAAAGGGGAGGGACGGCTCTGGGGCTTCGGCATTCACAGCATGGGAGGAGGCTATACCCGCAAGCCCGTCGTTTATTGGTCGGACGACGACGGCAGCTCCTGGCAGGGTCCGGAACTCCTGCATGGCCCCATGCATCCCGGAACAGACACCGGATACGGCGATCTGAAGCGGCGCGTCGACAACACCTTCGTGGCAGCCACCTACTATGCCGACAGGAAATCAGATGTAGCTGATCTGGAGCAGTACACCTTTGGCGGTGCCAGGGCAAGGCTGCTGCTGGAAGCTGACACCGACGGCGACGGAAACCCGGAGTCCAACTCGGGCTGGCACGAACTTCGTGATGGTGAGACCGTCTTGTCGGGTTCCTCGCTGCCCGGCAGCCGCTGGAGGGTGACTTTTCAATTGAGCGGCAGCAACACAAACGAAGAAACCAGGGTCAGCCGTATCGAAATCGCTCCAGACGCGGTTGGAAACACCGAGTAGGATCGACTTGGGCCCATGCTCGATGAAGTTTCGGGTCAGCCCCGTCTCCGGCTGCGCCGGATCCTACCTGAAAGAAACTTCAGGTCCGACGTAGCGGTGGTCTCCAGGCCGCCGTCCCGAGCCAAAGGCTCGAAAGAAACAGACTTCGGCCTGGAGGCCAAAGCTACGTTCGCCAATGAAGGTTCAGCTTAGCGCCGCTATCCGAGTTCCCGGCTGGTTCTTCAGCGGGACCGGGAGATAAACGGTGTCCTGGGTCACTCCGGCTTCTTCCAGACGAGCTGCTATCGACTGAATCTCTTCGTTGGACAGCTTCATGAGCGGCGGACGGACATGGGCGCTTTCTAGTCGCCCCAGCAAGACCAACGCTTCCTTCATTCGGTTGTGCATATCCAGAAAGGGTTCGCGGTAGAAGGCCCGAACCGTGGGATAGATCATGTCGTTAATAGCCTGAGCGGTCTTGAGATCCTTTCCCTTGACGGCCCGCACCAAGGCCACATGAAGGTTGGCGATGACGCTGCCGGCACCCGAGAGCAGACCATCGCAGCCGAGAACCAGCGAGGCAAGCAGCCAGGCACTGTGGGTTGAGAGCACAGAAACCGGGCGGGTCAGCCCGTGAAGCTCTCGAATGTGTCGTTCGTGCAGGGCGGGGTCGTTGCACCAATCCTTGATGGCTCGGAGCGTAGGCACTTGCTGGCACAGCTCGATCAGCGTATCGAAGGGATAGCCCAACCCCGACGACAGAGGATATTGAAACAGGATCAGGGGTAGCCGGGTGGCATTTGCGATCCGATCGAAGTGCTCCCTGGCCATCTCGGGCCGAAGCTGTCCCCCCCAATTCATGCTCCCAGGAGGCAGGATCAAGAGCCCGTCTGCTCCTGCTGTTTCGGCCATACGTGCCAGGCGGCTTGCTTCGAGACTGGAGTCGGCCCAGATTCCCACCACAATAGGCAGGGCACCTCCCAACTCGTCGCGGGCCAGGTCTAGAGATCGCTGCTGTTCTTCGAAGCTCAGCGCGTGAACCTCTGAGGCATGACCGTTGATGGTGATAGCCGCAATTCCCTCTACGCCTGCTAGATCACGAAGATGCGTCCGGTATGCTGTCTGATCGATCTCGAAGCTTGCGTCAAAAGGCATCAGGCAGGCAGGGATCACCCCTTGTGGGACGAAGTCTTCTGTTCCTGTCATCTACTTATCTCCTCAGTTAGGATCCGCGTCCGGGCAGGGCATCGGCCGCCCTCGATCAGGTCTAGTAGAAAGTCATCGTCTGTCTCTGTCAACCCTCTCGAGAGGTAGAAGAAGGCGAATACCAGAGCGGAGTTTGAGACAGGTTGCGTTTCGAGGGGGCGAGGTGATGACTCCGGTCTAGCGGGGAGGGTGCGCCAGCGTGATAGGATTTCGGGAGGGGGTGGGAGAGGTATTTGCCAATGTTGATCATCGATTGCCATGCCCATGTTTATTCTCCAGACGAGGAACGTTACCAACCTACGCAGAATCCTCTACGGGTACCCGGTGGCGGAGGTTCCATCGAAGACCTTGGAAAGATCAGTCGGGACAACGGAGTCGCGGCGGTGCGTGCCGTCCAGACGGTTTCCTTCTACGGCTACGACAATCGTTATCTGTGCGACGTAGCCCGAACCCATCCCGACTGGGTCTCTGGCGTCTGTACCCTCGATCCCGACGACCCGCATAGTCCCGGCTACTTGCAACAGTTCGTGCACGAGTCTCGGGTAGAGTCCCTGCGCAGCATTCCGGGACGTTCCAGGACTACATTTAACGATCAAGCCGTCCGTAGGCTTTGGAGGGAGGCGTCAGATCTCGGCATCACCGTAGACCTGTTTCTGATGGATCTGAAGTGGGTCGAAGGGGCCGTCAAGCTGTTGCAGGAGTTCTCAGATCTGACGGTTGCCTTCTGCCACTGTATGGACCTCAAACCCGGCCCGGCCTACGCAAAGACACTGGACCAGGTGCTACGGCTCGCGCGTTTCAAGAACCTGTATGCCAAGGTGGACTTCATCAGTACCGGTACCGAGAGGGGTTACCCTGGTGACGACCTGCAGTCTGCGGCGCTCCAGATTATCGAGGCCTACGGCTCGGAGCGCTGTGTTTGGGGCAGCAACTATCCCAACCAGCTCTGGACGCCCAAACTGACCTATGCCGAGCACCTCCGGATCTTCAAGGAAGCTCTTCCTCTTAGTAGTCGGGCCCGGGCTGACGTCCTGGGGGAGACTGCCCGTCGACTTTGGTTTCCGGAGCTGGAGCCCAGGGTTCCCGCGGCGCAGAACTGAACGAAGAGATGGCGGGAGAGTCAATGTGCGACCCCTCGCCAAGATGTTGTCTCAGTGCTCACACCGCTTATTCTTGGTTCCGCGGTGAGCCTGATGGAAAGGTGCCAGCTATTTCAGTACGATGCGCTCATGGTCCACCGTGATTCGACGGCTGGAGCGGCCTAAGGTGGTGTGAGATAAGATGCGAAAATGTGAAGTTATTCTTGCACGAACCCTTAACGAGTGCACTAGACGATGTCTCTGATTAAGCGTCTTCTGACCGCCAACCGAAGCGAGATTGCGATTCGCGTGTTCCGCACCGCGCACGAGCTCGGTATTCGAACGGTTGCCCTGTATTCGCACGAAGATCGCTATGCCCTACACCGCTTCAAGGCGGATGAGGCCTACTTGGTTGGGCGTCAGGGTGAGCCGCTGAAGTCCTATCTGAACATTGACCGAATTATCCAGTTGGCCCGGCGCCAGCGGATCGATGCCGTTCACCCGGGCTATGGCTTTCTCTCGGAAAACGCCGGTTTTGCGCGGGCTTGCGGGGAAGCGGGAATCATTTTCGTCGGACCACCACCAGAATTGTTGGAGCAGCTTGGGAACAAGGTAACAGCTCGCAAGGTGGCCCAGAAGTGCGGTGTGCCCGTACTTGCCGGCAGCGAACGGGCGATCCGCGATGTGGCCGACGGGAAGCGGCTATCTGGAAAACTGGGTTATCCGGTCATCTTGAAGGCTGCCCGCGGCGGCGGTGGTCGAGGGATGCGAATCGTGAGAAAGGCCGGCGAGTTTGCCGCCGCCTTCGAGGTAGCTCAGCGAGAGGCGCGGACTGCCTTCGACAGCAGCGACTTGCTCGTGGAGAAGTACGTCGAAAGGGCTCGGCACGTTGAGGTGCAGCTGCTGGGCGACAAACAGGGTTCCCTGGTTCATCTGTTCGAACGCGACTGTTCGGTGCAGCGGCGCCACCAGAAAGTCGTTGAAATCGCACCCGCACCCGCTCTGGGGGACGTACGAGACCAAATTTGTGAGGCTGCCCTGGCGATCGGGCGTGAGGTGAACTACGAGAACGCGGGGACGGTGGAGTTTCTGCTGGATGTCGATACCAACGAGTTCTACTTTATCGAAGTCAATCCGCGGATCCAGGTGGAGCATACCGTCACCGAACAAGTGACGGGGATCGACATAGTGAAGTGTCAGATACTCATTGCTCAGGGCGCTTCGCTTTCCGATCCGGAAATAGGGCTGGCATCGCAGGCCAACGTGCGTACCAATGGCTTCGCCGTGCAATGTCGGGTCACCACCGAAGATCCGGCCAACGATTTCCTGCCTGACCATGGGCGTATCTCGCATTATCGATCGGCTGCAGGAATGGGGATCCGACTCGACGCGGGCACCGCCTTCTCCGGTACCACGGTGACCCCCTTCTACGATTCGCTCCTGGTGAAGGTCACTGCGTGGGGGCACAGGTACCTCGACGCCACCCGGCGTATGGAGCGCAGCCTGCAGGAATTTCGGATTCGCGGAGTCAGAACCAATATCCCTTTCCTCAGCAAACTGATGGTGCATCCCTCATTCGTAGCCGGGGGTTGTACGACGCGCTTCATCGATGAGACGCCCGAGCTGTTTAAGTTCCCTGAGCGTCGGGACCGAGCCACGAAGGTGCTGACGTTTCTTTCTGAGATGATCGTCAACGGCAACGCGCTGGTGAAGGATCGTCCCCGCGCCAGCCGGCGGACGCCGGCTCCGGTGCCTTCGTTCCACCTCGATCCAAGCGGAGGGCCTCGGGTGACTGTGGGCAGCGAACCGCTGTCGGTTGAATCGAGTCTGGATAGCCTCGCCTCCATTCCTTCCGGCACGCGCCAGCTTCTCGAATCCCTGGGCCCGGAAGGCTTTGCGAAGTGGATCCTGGAGCAGGACCGTCTTCTGCTGACCGATACGACTTTTCGAGACGCCCACCAATCGCTGTTGGCTACCCGCTTTCGTACCTCCGACCTGCTCAACATCGCCGAAACCTATGCCCGCCTCTGTCCCGGATTGTTCTCCCTCGAGATGTGGGGTGGTGCGACCTTCGATACGGCGATGCGCTTCTTGAAGGAATGTCCCTGGGAGAGACTGGTCAGGTTACGAGGGCGGGTTCCGAACATCCTTTTCCAAATGCTTCTGAGGTCTTCCAACGCAGTCGGATACACCCACTATCCAGACAATGTCGTGAGGGAGTTCGTGGTGGAGGCAGCCGGAGCGGGTATCGACGTGTTCCGCATTTTCGATGCACTCAATATCACCTCCAACATGCGTGTCGCGATGGAGGCGGTGCAGAAGACAGACAGGCTGTGCGAAGCTGCGATTTGCTACAGCGGAGATATCCTGGATCCTGATCGCACCAAGTACGACCTGCAGTATTATGTCGACCTGGCACGGCGTCTGGGAGGCATGGACGCCCACATCCTCGCGATCAAGGACATGGCTGGGTTATGTAAGCCTTACGCTGCCCAGCTACTCGTCAAGACACTCAAGGAGGAGATCGGCATCCCCGTCCATTTTCACACTCACGACACCGCCGGCCTGCAGTCCGCCTCGATTCTCAAGGCTTCTGAGGCAGGAGTGGACATTGCCGATGCAGCGTTCGCGCCGCTTTCCGGAGGTACCTCGCAACCGAACCTGAACACGCTGGTCGAGTCACTCCGGTTCACGGGAAGGAACACTGGGCTTGCCGCCGATTCCCTCGACCTGATCGCCGAGTATTGGCAAGGGGTACGAGAGTTCTATCTGTCCTTCGAGAGTCCGGTGCCGGTAGCGGGAGCCGATCTCTATCGACACGAAATGCCTGGGGGGCAATATACGAACCTGATAGAGCAGGCACGCGCGCTCGATCTGGCCGACCGTTGGCCCGCCGTCGGCCAGATGTACGCCGATGTAAATCAGATGCTGGGAGACATCGTGAAGGTCACACCCACTTCAAAAGCGGTGGGAGATCTGGCGCTGTTCCTGGTTGCGAACGACCTTACCACCGAAGAGGTGTTGAGTGGAGAACGTGAACTGACCTTTCCCCAATCTGTCATCGATCTCCTGGACGGCAGCATGGGACGGCCGAAGGGAGGTTTTCCCGCCAAGGTCCGCAAGCGGATTCTGGGCGACCGAAAGCCGGTCCGGGGAAGACCAGGGAATTTGCTGCCGGCTGCCGACTTCGATCAGGCGGCCGTCGAAGTCAGGCGGTTTCTCCGCCGCGAACCCAAACGTCGCGAGGTGGTTTCCTACCTACTCTATCCGGAAGTGTATCAGCAGTTTGTTGCCCACCAGCAGCGGTATTCCGACACCGGCGTGCTACCGACGCCTGTGTTCTTCTTCGGTATGGAGATGGACGAAGAAATCGCCGTTGAAATCGAATCGGGCAAGACCTTGATCATCAAGCTGATCACGGTCGGCGAACCCAATGCCGAGGGGCAGCGCACGGTCTTCTTCGAGCTGAATGGGCAGCCGCGCGAAGTGACCGTCCCCGACCGTTCCTTGAGGCGGCAGGTTTCCACCCGGGTCAAGGCTCAGCTCGGTGATTCTACTCAGATCGCCGCTCCCATGCCCGGCATGGTCGTCAGTGTTGAGGTCCGTGAAAGGGAGCATGTGGTCAAAGGCCAGAAGCTGCTGACACTGGAGGCGATGAAGATGCAGACAGAAATCGTCGCCGAGCACGAAGGCCAGATTGCCCGCCTCCTTGTCAGTCCGGGATCGCAGGTGGAAAGGAATGACCTGCTGCTTTCGCTGGGCTGACCATCAACTCGAGAATTTTCTTAAGGTAAGGCTTCGCTGGAATCGAGACGATACAGATGGTTGCGGTGAGGGTAAAATGGAGGATTTACAAAGGCGAGTGAGTTTTCCATCCTCACCGCGCTCCAGTTGCCGCTTAGGTTTTCTCTCCCACAGAACCGCTTCACATCGCCTGTCCGTTGCATGAAGACCTGCTAGGCTTACCCGCCTGAGTTTCACCTTGTCCCAGAACGAGGCAACCAGAAGGAACGGTTTTTCTATCGACTAGCGAGAGTTCAAGAGGGCCATCCCCGTGCCCGGGGACGAGGAGGGTCAGGGGGACAGTGGCGCTTCCGTGAGATATAGCCACACACTGGGTCTTTGTTGGAAGGGAGTTTAAGAAAGGAGGCTGCATCTTCTTGCGGCTCCACTGTCCCCCTGACCTTCCTCTTAACTACACCAGCCGATTCGCCGCCTGTCGCTACAGAGCGCTAGGCAGGCCCACCGAACTTTGAACCCGAGAAGATCTCGTAACAACAACACCCGAATCCTTGTGCATAGTAGCACGGTGTGGTGATAGAAAATGGATGGCGGTGAGAGGCCGTAGGGTCCCGAATCAATTCCCACACCCCTAGTACAGCGTTCTGTAAATACCGATACGTTTGTGGCGAGCGCGACGGGTCGAGTTCGCGAAGCGACGCCGAACTCGATGCTTTGTATCTTGGAGGAGGCGCGACAAAGAAATCGGCGCGTCCCGTCGCCACCCGTAGGGCAGATGCGGGTTGCGGACGATCTCTGTGTGGGTCGTCGTCGAAGATGGCCAAGCATCGTCTTCCTCCTCCTGCCTTGATCTCGCCTCGCAAACCCCATCTGCAAACGTATCGGTATTTACAGAACGCTGTACTAGTAGGCAGGAACATGAATACTGCTACGTTGTGTAAATGGGGCTTGCGAGGCGAGATCGAGGAGGGATTCTACTAGCGACCAATCCCTCATCATTCTCCGGAACGACGCACGCACAAGGCCCCGTGCCTGTAGGAGTAGGCGAGGTGGAGGTGGCTGCGCCTGCCGATGCCGAAATAGAAAAACCAGGCTCGATCCGAGCCTTCCTTGCTGGAACTCCAGGTGCAACAGCGGGTCAGCTTGAAGGGTGACCTGATTTTGTAGCGAGCCTCCATACTTGGATTGTGAAGTGCTTCCAACTCGTCAATGGTCGGCAATCTCCAGTCCGAATGGCCTTCGAGCCTCAGATCCTCACAGTATCTCTTGGCTGAGGGCCAATCGATGTGGGCGCCATTGTCCTTTCTCGTCCACATCAGGCCGGTTTGAGAATCCACGACCAGATCATCTGAGACGGCGGGTCGAGGCGGCTCCACACTCTTTGCCCCACCCACCGCCAGGGTGCTGCTGAGGAAAAGCAACACAGTACAAATCGGGGTCAGAGTGATAGAACTTCGAGTGATTCTCATTGGAACCTCCTTACTGTTGGGTCTATTGCATCCCGGACAATTCAATCAGCGATTGCCGTCGCAGGTCAGTGCTTCTTCTGAGCCGATAACGCGACGCCGATCGCCAAGCCCATAGCTACCCCAACGCCGACCCCAATGCCGACCCAGCTCCCCATACTGCCCGACGCGGCTCCGATGCCAGCCCCGAGAGCCGAACCGAATCCTGCGCCAAGTGCCAAACAGACGCCAATCAGGTGGGACTTGTCCTTTGCCATGAGGATCTCTCTCCTTTTCCAGAAATAGTGCCCACTTCAAGAATCAGGACGGTAGCGATCACCTGTCCAGGAAAGCTAGAAAGGCGTCTCGGTTGTCGGAACGATCCTGCTCCGACCCCTCCGTTCCCTGGTAATGCGTGGTAAGGGCAAGGTGCCGAGCTTCCGCCTCCGCCGAAGCCTTTCTTACTGCCTGAAAAAACTGAAAATGCTGCCCCGCCTGCTCTTCCCTCCTCGCTCCATCCAGTTGTAGAACGTCCTCTCGCAGACTCCCGACATCTGAGCTCCACCTGGTTGTAGTTGCCATCCCTGATCGCCTGGACGATCTTGTCTTGGACCTGTTTCGTCAGTTTTGCAGGACGGCCCATGTTCGGCATTCTAACTTGGTCGTACACCCCTCAGGCCCGCTTGACCGGTTAAGATTTCCTGTCCCCCCGCTTGCGGGGCCGTCCTCCCTTTTTCCGTTCCCCATCAGGGGCCGTCTGTGCTGGCCTCGAATCTGGTTCGGACATACTCCTTGGCGTCCTCCGGCCCCAGGCGAATACTGCCGGGGCCGCTGCGGACGTAGAGGTCGCCCATCTCGGATTTCTCCACACCCTTCCAGCGCAGATAGACCGGCTCGGGACTGCGCTGGCAGCTCACCAGGCAAACAGTCTTCCCTGAGACGATTTGGGTCGTCGGGTCGATGCAGGTGCCAGTGCGGTCGCCCAGGCCGTTTCGGACGACCTGAGCCAGGTGGCGCATGAACTTGTCCTCGTTCTCCAGCCGGTCGCGCTCGATCCCCAGGACGGTCCGATCGTCGGCCACCCCAATCAGGAGATCGCCCCCCTCGGTGTTCAGGAATGCGGCGATGGTCTTGAGGACGGCGTGAGTGACTTGTTGGTCATCCTTCCGGTCCTCCTTCAGGTTCCAGCGCAGGCTCGACTTGAACTCCAGGGTCTTGGACTCCTGGAGCTTGAGAAGCTCCTCCGCACGCCGGTGACGGCGAATATAGTCGTCGAAGAGGAGATTCTTGAGCGCCTGACCGAAGGCCGGGTCATCGGTGATCCGCTTGTAGAGCTCGAAGTTGGTCTCGACGATCTCCTGGATCTTGTCTTCGACTTTGGGGTCGAAGGTGAGCCGTACATTCTCCCGGGTGTTGACGCGGGCGCTGGCACCGAGGCCGGCATCCTGGTCCAATGCGTCCCGGATTTGTTCCAGGGTGATCTTGTGCTCAGGGCCCAGGTTCAGACCGAAGCGCTCATTCAGGTCGGCGATGATCTGGGAAAGCGGCTCGACCTCCTCCGCTCCCTTTCCGTGGTGGGCCTTGCTTCGCATCGGATCGAGCTGGCCCGCTCGGCGCTCCAAGGCGATCCTGCCCCGGCTGGTCTCCTGGATCCGATAGGACTCCATGTCGATATTCTGTTGGACCTCACGCGGGAGTCCCTCGCTATCCCCGGGCAGAAGGCGTCGGAGATATCTGGCGAAGACATAGAGCTTCTCCAGGTCCAGGTCGGCGAAGGTGAGCACCTGGGACAGGAAGGCATAGAGGCGCACATAATCCCGAAGCTGACCCCGAAAGTCCGGTTGCTCTTCGGGACTGATCTCACCGAATCGCTGCCGGACCGGCTCCAGGGCCGCGTAGAGCTGGTCCTGGGTGGCCTTGGGATCGAAGTAGAGGCGGGCGAAGGCCTCCACGTCCTCGCCGGTGTAGACACCGAACTCCAGGAGCCGCCCTTGCACCTCGTACAGGAGGTTGGGATCGGTCTCCTCGGAGAGGAGCGTCGTCTCGTAGAAGGGCTCGAAGGCCTTGCGGATCTCCTCGGCCTCGTTAGCAAAGTCTACGACCATGGTTCCGGGCTTGCCACCGTGAGTCCGGTTCAATCGCGACAGGGTCTGGACCGCGTTCACGCCGCCCAGCTTCTTGTCCACGTACATGGTGTGCAGGAGGGGCTGATCGAAGCCAGTCTGGAACTTGTTGGCCACCACCAGGAAGCGATTGGCAGGTTTGTCGAACTCTGCCGCCGTCTGACGCTCACCGATCACGTGCTGCCTCCCGGCGGAGTTCGTGCCAGACTCGGTGTATGCCTCCCCGCCGTCGCGAACGGTGCCAGAGAAAGCCACCAGGCTCTTCCAGGGATGGCCGTTCTTCTCCAGATAGCGGTCCAGGGCCAACTTGTAGCGTACGGCGTGCAGACGCGAGCGGGTCACGATCATGGCCTTGGCGCGCCCGCCGATCTGATTCTGCACCCGGGAGGCGAAATGCTCCACCATGATGGCGATCTTCTCCTGGATGGCGTGAGGGTGAAGATCGACGAACGACTTCAGGAGATACGCGGCCTTGTTCTTGTCGTAGTGGGGGTCGTTCTCGATGGTCTTGAGGAGCCGCCAATAGGCCTTGTAGGTCGTGTAGTTCTGGAGGACATCCAGGATGAAGCCCTCCTCGATGGCCTGGCGCATGCTGTAGAGGTGAAAGGGCTCGAACTTCCCGTCTTCTCGCCTGTTACCAAAGAGCTCCAGCGTCTTTGGTTTGGGCGTGGCCGTGAAGGCGAAGGTCGAGAGGTTCGGAAGCCGGCCACGCTTGCGGATCTCCTCGAGGACCGTATTCTCGAGCTCCTCCTCGGGAGTCTCGGCTCCGGCCTCCTCCTGTTCTGCCTCATCGAGGCTCGAGGAGGACAGGACCGCCTTCAGGCTCTTCGTGCTTTCGCCCGACTGGGAGGAGTGGGCCTCGTCCACGATCAGGGCAAAGCGCTGGCCGGGAAGCTCACCGATCTGTTCGGCGATGACCGGGAACTTCTGGAGTGTGGTGACGATGATCGTCCGGCCCGATTCCAGGGCTTCCTTGAGCTGGCGCGAGGTCTGATCGATGTTCTCTACCACCCCCAGGGTCTGCTCGAATTGGCGGATCGTGTGTTGGAGCTGCCTGTCCAGGACGCGCCGGTCGGTCACCACCACGATGGAATCAAAGACCCGGCGATCCTCGACATCATGGAGGGTCGAGAGCTGGTGGGCCAGCCAGGCGATGGTGAAGCTCTTTCCGCTGCCGGCCGAGTGCTGGATCAGGTAGCGCTGTCCGGTCTCATGGCTCCTAGCATGCCCAACCAGCCGTCGCACCGAATCGAGCTGCTGGTAGCGGGGGAAGATCAGAAAGCGCCGACCAGTCTTGCGACCCTTCTCGCTCTCCTCTTCCACCTCATGGATGAACTGGCGGATCAGGTCCAGGACGCTGTCCCGAGCCCAGATCTGCTCCCAGAGGTAGGCCGTCGGATAGCCCGCCCGAGTGGGTGCTACCGGAGGATTCCCTGCCCCACCGAAGCGGCCCTGATTGAGGGGTAGAAAGCGGGTCTTGATGCCGGCGAGGCGTGTGGTCACGAACACCAGCTCCGGGTCCACGGCGAAGTGGGCCAGACAGCGCCGATGCGCGAAAAGAGGCTGCCGGGGGTCGCGGTCGTTGCGGTACTGGGTAATGGCGTCCTGGACGTTCTGTCCATTGAGAGGGTTCTTGATCTCGGCAGTGAAGATGGGAATCCCGTTCAGAAGGATGGCAAGATCCAGGCTCTGCTCGTCCTTCTGGCTAAAGCGAAGCTGGCGTACCACCGAGAAGAGATTGGCTGCGTAGAGACGTTGGGACTGTTGGTTGAGTCCGCTGGCCGGCCGAAAATAGGCCAGGTGGAAACGGCAACCTGAATCCTTGATGCCGCTCCGTAGTACGTCGAGAGACCCCCGCCGACCGATCTCCCGTGAGAGCCGCCCCAGGAAGCGCTCCTTCACCTCCAACCCATGATGTTGACGAAGCTTCTCCCACTCTTTTGCCTGGGTAGCCAGGAGGAAGTCGATCACGTCCTTGGGAATGAGACAGAGCCCGCGGTCGTAGCCCTCGGGACTCCTCTTCAGGTAGCCCCCCGGCACTGGATCGTAGCCGTAGGAAGGCACCGACTCCCGCACCTCGATGACATCACCCGGGCAGGCGTCTGGACCATTCTCGAGCAACGCGCATTCGATTGCCTCCTCAAAGGCGCGTTCGGTGACTTCAACCGTCATGCCACCTCCTCCCGGACGTCGATCTTGCCGGTGACCGCCGCGGAGATCAGGGCAGTGCGGAATTCTTTGAGGCGGTCGATGGCTTCACGGTTCTTGCCGATTAGCTCATGGATCTTGACCGTCTCTTGGTCGAGGAGGTGGGTGATCATCTTTTGCTCTTGCATGGATGGAAGGGGCGTCTCGATTTCGAAGAATGCATCTGCATAGAGGCGGAGACGCGATCTCCACACGCCCTTGGACCGTCGAATGATCTCAGCAACGTGGAGGGGAATCCGGCACAGATAGTCGTAATACTTTGGATCAAGCTCGGCCGAGGTGACCGCATAGACGTTGTAGGAAGGGCTGACCATTCCGTCCTCTTTGGTAACTCCCAGCGCACCCATCCATGCCCACATTGTGTTAATCGCTAGTTGGTTTGCGTCGCAGATCTTGTAGCCCTCATGTGATTCCGCTTCGATCATAGTCACGTCGGGCTTTTCAGAACGCGGCGTTACGCCTGTGATGTGCGACACGGTTAACAACTGTTCTGCGCCTACCTCAGACCTGAGATCCGTCTCTCGAAACAACCAACGGTTCTTCTCGGTGGACCAATGCGGCGGGATCTCACCCAACCACTCCACACCAGAGTCCTTCATGGGAACATTCCGGTCGAGGCCTCGGGTAACGGCACGCGTGATGAGGGCGGTGCGCTTTTCCTGGAGCAGCTCTATGAGCCGCTCCTTCTTGGCCACCAGCGCGTCGATCTTCGCCGTCTCGCGGTCGAGGAATGCAGCGATGACGCTTTGCTCCGCCTTATTCGGGAATCCGGCACCCTCACTGAGATAGCTGGCACTGTCGAGATTCTGGATGCCTGTGCTCTGCTTGATTGACCTCGTATTGATTCTGGCCGCATACATCGATGAGTGAACGTAGGCCAGAAACCGTGGATCAAAGCTGTCCTCTACCGGCATGCGAGCGATGAAGTTCGAGCAGACTGCTCTCTGTTGGTACTCGAAAAGGACAACTACTCCGACTGGATGCTTGTCTCCACCACCCGACTTCTCGAGAAGCAGATCGCCGGGATGGAGCCCCCTCGTTTGCACGATCTTTGGCTCTACCGAACGAAGAGTTGGCTCATCGAGCTTGACTCGGAGTGCCACACGATCAAAGTCCGCCACACGCACACACGTAACATCATTCACTTCACCTGGATCCTCGCCCCACAACCCGTTTTGACAGCCGGTAACAGTCGATCTGAGCCGTTTAATTGCCCAATGTGCAGGCATCTGCCCTATCCACTCCACGCCCGACTTCTTGTAGTCCGGATACGGCCGAAATCGCCGGAGTTCGGCCACGTGGTCCCGCTCTAGCGCTTCAGACATCGCCCTGATCTCCTTCGTTCCGATAGGCAGCAGGCTGCCAGGGACCACCGGCGGGCCAGAAGCGCGGGAACGGCTCACCGTCGATCAAGGCGTCCCAGAGTGGCCCGAGAAATCGTCGCAGTTCCTCTCCCAAGTCCACGAACCGTGCTGGCCCGTATCCCTGACGCTCAACCTGACGCTGGAACTCCTGCCAGCGCCCTGCCCTCATGGAATCCTCGTAGAATGCTGGCTGAAGCGCCTCGGGCACATCTTTGCTGAGCGCGGTGCGCCGCCGCCGGAAGGTTTCGCCAATTGCTGTGGAAAGAGTCTCCCCGTCGAAGGCGAAGTGCCGCGCCAAGACCGCAATGTCCCAGAAGTCCCTGAGGCGCGAGTTGGATCGGCCCAGGCGAACCATCGCCTCACACTTCTCGGCCACGAAGGTCTCTCGAGGATAAGTCCATAGGAGAGGGGCCGGATGGTACAGAAGCGTGGGGTACTCCCGCTGTTCCCGTCCGGGCGTGACGACATCGCCGAAGCCCAAGTCTGCCTGAACGGCCAGGCGCACTTCTCCGAGCTCCCCTCCCAATCGCACACGCATACCACCATACTCCTGCTCGCCGCGAATATCCTCGATCCGCATGCTCGCCGGATCGAAGACGACTCCGTCCTCGGGGCAAGGCACCGCGCAAATCGCCTCCATCCCCAGGCGGATGCCTGCGCGATCCTCTCTGCCGCTGGCGAGGAAGTCCACATCGTGCGTTGCTCGGAACTGTCTTCCAGTCCATACGAGGAAGAGGGTGGCACCCTTGAGCGTGAAGTGGTCCACTTCAGCCGAGAGTCCCAGCCGATAGAGAAACCGCTCGATTGCGTAGCGTTGGAGCACGAGGTTGAAATCTGATCGCTCCTCTCTCGCCAGGTTCAGGAGTCGCTGCCGAACCGAGGCCGGAACATTGCGGATCTTTCCCGTGGCCATCATGCGCTTATCGCCTCCAACGCCGGACCGAGGAGGGAGCGAGCGCGGCACACCTCGGCAGCGCGCCAGATCTCGTCGGCTGTAGCCTTGCGCTGATACAATGCATCGCGCAGCGCCTCGTACGCCACGTCGTGGCCCACGAGCCGGCGCAAGCGGAAGCAGTCCACCACCGTACGTCCCGGATTCGTGATGCGAGCTGGGACTCCCTCGAACAGGATCTTCTCGACACCATAGCGAAGAGTCACCCCAGTGAACCGGACGACCCTAGTCGAGAACTCCGGAATGAGCGGGACCCGAGCCTTGTGGGGGATGGCGATCCAGACCTGGCGCGGCAACTGCGTCCCGAGTTCATGCACCCTCAGAGCCGACAGCAGACAGACAATGCCCTTGGGAGCACGAGCGCACACGGCAGCGAGGCTGTAGTCCACAGTGGGCTCGGCATCGGCCAGGCGATAGAGGCCGCGGCCCACCCGCTCTACGCGACCTTTTTCGATCAGTCGTCGAAGGTCTCGCGATCCGAGGCCCAGCTCTGCCGCGTCACGCGGGCGGAAGAAGTTCCCGGCTCCGACCGCCCTGAGGCTCTCGGCCGTCAGTTGAGGAACAGAGACGGCCACTTGTTGCAAAATGTTGGCATTGGAAAATTCTTGCTGACCTTTTGATTCCATAAGGACATAATACCATTACCGTACCGCGAGCGGGTGTTAAAAATGTCGGCATATTTTCGCGTTTGCCGACATTTAAGTACAATGATCACGGTTTTCCACTTTGGTAGGACGACCCCGTGACGGATGCCAGCATTTTGACGATGTCGCTCTCAATCGCCTGGATATCCGCCTCGATCTCCTCCAGCGGCCTTGGCGGGCGATATTCGTAGAAGTAGCGGTTGAAGTTGATCTCGTAGCCCACGATTCCCACCTGGCCATCTTGGCTGTCTCGCCGGCCAGTGTCTATCCAAGCATCGGGAACGTGCGGCTGGACCTCTCGCTCGAAGAACGCTTCGACGCTCTCCGACAGAGGGACGCTCTCGGTGTCGCGCAGCTCCGGATCGGGCTCCGGACGTCCCTCCTTGTCGAGGCACATCCTGGCCTCTTCGTTGCGCTCAGACAGGGCTGAGAGGATGGCTCTCTTGATCGGAGCAGACAGTTTGACGTCGGCCCTGGGAGCCGCTTCAGCCAGCATTGACTCGAACTCGGCTCGATCCTGACAGAGCTGATCGGGAAGACCTTGGAGAAGCTGACGGACGGCCGCTTGCAGGGCGCGCCCCGCCGCTTCGTCCTCGGCCTTGGCAGGCCCTCTCCTGCGGGACACAGCCAGA
Source organism: Acidobacteriota bacterium (assembly GCA_965218775.1). Classification (GTDB taxonomy): domain Bacteria; phylum Acidobacteriota; class UBA6911; order RPQK01; family JAJDTT01; genus CAUZIZ01. The sequence goes on from CBDCLS010000006.1 coordinate 988,806, forward strand.
TTGTGGAAGCCACGCTGCTCGTCCAGTCGAGCGATGCGCTCGGGTGTGGACTGGAAGTCGAGGCGCAGCGGGCGCTCGACTGTAATCTTCCGAAAGCCGAAGTGGGTGTTGGGGTAGATCCGGCTCACGACCACGTCCCGCTCTTCTCCGTCCTGCTGGATACTGCGGGTCTCGCCGTCCTGGAAGTCTGTGAGCAGCCGCAGGATGTCCTGCTTCTTTTCGAAGGGGATCTCCCTGCGCTTGGCACCCAGACTTCTCCTGAGGGGCACCCAGAACGAGCTGGCGTCAATCAGTTGTACCCTGCCCCGGCGCGCGCGGGCCTTTCGATTGGTTAGGACCCAGACGTAGGTGGCGATTCCCGTGTTGTAGAAGAGCTGCTCCGGCAACGCGATCAGGGCCTCCAGGAGATCGTTCTCCAGGATCCATCGCCGGATCTCACTCTCGCCGCTCCCGGCATCACCGGTGAAGAGGGGGGATCCGTTCATGATGATGGCGATACGGGATCCGCCCCTCTCGGGCTCTTTCTCGTGGGCCAGCATGTGGAGAAGGAACAAGAGCTGCCCATCGCTGATACGGGGAAGGCCTGGTCCAAAGCGTCCAGCCGCGCCCCGCTCGTTCTCGGCCCGGACGGCGTCCTGGTCACGCTTCCAGTCTTTCCCATAGGGTGGATTGGCAATGAGGTAGTCGAAGTTGACACCGGCGTGCTGGTCATTGGACAGCGTACTCCCGAAGGCGATGTTCTCGGCGTCGCGCCCGTCCGCGGATTTCATGTAGAGGTCCGACTTGCTCACCGCCCAGGTCTCCGGGTTCACTTCCTGTCCAAAGAGGTGAATATCAGCCTCCTCATTGACTGGACCTCGTATCCTGACGTCATCACGGCGCTCACCGACGGTGATGTGCTCCTTGGCGATGGTGAGCATCCCGCCCGAACCGCAGCAGGGGTCATAGACCGTCAGGACGACACCCTTCTTGCCCAGTCGCCCCTCTTCCCCAAACACCAGGAGATCCACCATGAGATGGATGACGTCGCGGGGCGTGAAGTGCTCACCGGGATTTTCGTTCAACGCCTCGTTGAACTTCCGGATGAGCTCCTCGAATATGGTCCCCATTTTGAAGTTGTCCACTACGTCCGGGTGGAGGTTCACACGCTGCGGGTCGCCGAAACGCTGCATCACCTGGAAGAGAAGGCCTGACTCGTCCAGCTTGCTGATGGTGTTGTCAAAGTCGAATTTCTCCAACACCTCCCGCATATTTGGGCTGAAGCCGGCGATGTAGTTTCGGAGGTTCTGGGCGATGTGGGGGGCATCGTCCAGGAGCCTCTGAAAGTCGTAGCGGGAGGTGTTGTAGAAGGCAAAGCCCGAGGCCCGTCGGAGGAGGGGATCCAGGTTGTCGATTTCGCTCTTGTACTTCGCCTGGACTTCCAGGACCGTGGGCTTGGTCGGAGCCAGCACGCAGTCAAGACGGCGCAGGACCGTCAGCGGAAGGATGACATCCTGGTATTTTCCCCGTTTGAAGGTGTCGCGGATCAGGTCCGCTACCCCCCAGATGAAGCTGACGACCTCGCTATGGTTCATGGTCCCGTCCCGTACAAGATAGAGTGGCGCACGACCGCCCGCACGTTGTGCGCCTCAACTCACTTCCTCTGACTGGTTCAGAGCATCTTACATGGTCTCCTCAGATACGTCGATGGTGATATTGGTATCCTAGAAATCGCGTCTCTATGAGCGTTCGACTCTGGTGGCATTCGCAGCTACAGGACACAGGTTTTGTGGTCGCTCCGGACAAACCAAATGCGGAGTTCTGGTTGTCCTAGGTGTGCTCCCCTTGGACACCATTCTTTGCTGGTGAGGCACCATCAAAACCTTCAAAAGCCCCTTCTTGACCCTTTTGATGGTTTTATAGGTCCCTCTCCCGGACCTTATTGGTTCTCTTGAGCTCTTGGATGGCCTGCCTGTAACTTGATAAGGGACTAGCTTAGCTATCTTTCCTGGTTAAGCTGTTTCTTACCAGATAAATAGAGTGGTGAGCCGCCAGGGAATCGAACCCCGAACCTACTGATTAAGAGTCAGTTGCTCTGCCAATTGAGCTAGCGGCCCACGTTGCGGTTGGAAGTCAGGTAGTTTAACACGGCGGAAGAGGGTTTCGGAAGTGTTGCTTGGTCCGGTGATTAGTGCTCCGAGCGGCATCCCTCTTCCCGATCTGACGCTCCGGGAGGAGGGATCTGAGGATCGGCTGCGACTGGCTCTCCGCGCTGACCCTCCTTGGAATTGGTGGAGTCGCCACCTATACTCTGACGCCATGAGGCCGGGCATTTTTTCTTCTCCCCGAAAGGCCTGGATTGCCGTGGTGCTGTACACCGTTTTCCTTTACAGCACCCTGACCCTCGCCTTCGATCTCTACATGAGCCTCTTTGACCGGATGGGTCGAGAGTTCATGGACAGTTTGATGAGCTGGATGTATCTGCCTCTGGGGCTCATCCTTGTTGCGCTCATATTGCTCTTCTTCCCACGTCGGATCGGAGCCCATGTGGCATTCTTGCTAGTCACCCTCGCTTTGATCTGCTGCCTCCAGTTTCTCACCGTGCCCGCGAAACGCTTTCACTTTCTGCAGTATGGTCCGCTGACCGTTCTGGTTTTCGATGCCCTGCGTTTTCATTGCCACGATCGCTATCACTATGTCTGGACCTTGTTGATCGTGGCGCTCCTGGGTCTGGGAGACGAAACCGTCCAGGGGATCCTGCCGGATCGACACTTCGGTGTAGCGGATGTCGTGCTCAACTCGGTAGCTGCTCTCCTCACCCTGGCCTTCCTTGGTTTCGTCATTGGAGATGAGAACTATCCCTGGGGCAGACGCAGCAAGCGTTGAATCGGCGGCGGGTAGTGTCCTAATTTCAGGCCTGCGCACTCAGAACCGCTCCCGCCTATTGACACTTTCGGTTTGCTTGCTAATAATTCCTGGTGACACCCGAGACTGCCGAGTGCAATCAACACCCGGCAGCCTCTAAGCCAACTCGTCCTGGAATGGAGGAAGAGATGGCCTGAGTAGTATCTTACTTCAGCGCCCCTCGTTTGTTCATCCTCCATTCCGGACCTGTTGGTGATTCACCGCAATGTTTCACTAAGGAGGCACACAAAATGAACAAACTTCTATCCACCGCCGCAGCCGCTCTTCTGCTTCTCTCGATGGGGACCCCCCTTCGCGCGGAGCACGGGAGTCTCTTCGGAGCCGAGCTGGATCACTTCCTGTACTTCCCGCACTTCGGCAATGGGGAGACCATCAAATCCGAGCTGGTCCTGCTCATCACGGGAGGCGAGGCGCACCCTCTCATCCACTTCACCGACCACCAAGGCAACCCCGTGTCCGCCGACTCCCTGGTCGAGATCACCGACACCCTGATGCTTGACGGGGACGGAGGATTGACGACGGTCGATCCCGTCCCCGCCGGCGGAGAGATCACGATCTCTACGAACGGAGCGGGAGAAGTAGTGACGGGGTCCGTGAAGGTGCTCAGTGCAACCAGCATCGAGGGCTTCTTGCGCTTCACCCTGCCCTCTGGGGTTGCCGGCGTGGCCTCGGCCCGGCCGAACCACAACTTCATCGTCCCGGTCCAGCTCCAGGAGGGGGGCATCAACACCGGCCTGGCGATTCACAACCTCAGCGACAGCTTGACCCGCGTCAACTGCACGTTGAGGAAAGACGGTCAAGAACTGGAATCCGCGGACATCGACGAGGACCTGGGCCTCGAGGACGCGGACATGGCGCTTGCGGCCAACAGCCAGGTCGCCCAGTTCATCGACGAGCTTTTCCCCAAGTACTTCGCCACAACGCCCGCGTCGACGGACACCACCCCCTTCACCGGATCGGTGCGGTGCGGAGCTTCTTCGAGGGTTACGGCAGTGGCCCTGGAGCTTGATTACCTCAGCGGCGCCGTCGGCGTCTTCACCACGCTGCCGGTCATCTCCTGGTCCTCGGGAGCCGGCTTCTTCTCCTCACCCTAACCGAAGGGGTGCCCTCTAGGGGCGCGGGGAATTCACCCCGCGCCCTATCTCCACCACAATACCCAGGCTATAATCGGAAACGGTAAGGGCCGCTCAGCAAAGCGGCCCTCGGGAAACGTAGAATCAAAGTAGGTTCTCTGATTCTACCTTCCCCACCCGACAGACACAAGGGCGAAATTCACCCAGGAGGAGTTCACGTGGACCAAAAAGAGTTTGATCAATGGATGGAATGGTCTGAAATAGCTAGTGAGCAGGACCGCATGAGACAGATGATCGTGGAGCTTCCCAAAAAAAAGCTGCGTGAATTCCTAATCCGGCTACAGGATTTGTTTGGAGACTCACTGCCAATTGGTTATCTCATGAATCACCGCGAGGAATTAGCCGATCAGATATTTGAGTTAAAGCGTTCGAGTAAGGATTGACGTGCGTCCGAGGGAGGAAAGAAATGCCTGACAAAAGAGTGAGTGCAGACGATCTGGCCGAATCCTTAGAAGCATTGATGCAGAAAATAATTGAAAATGAAATCTTGATGACAGCCTTATTGGAGGCTCTTAACAGGTGGGATCCTTTGCTCACGAGAAAGATATTCCTGATACTCGCTGAGGAACCTCTTAAAAGCGATTTCAAATTCAAGGACCGCTACGAGAGTGGGCATAAGAAACTCTTGCATCGCTTCCGTTCTACTTACTTCCCTGAAGACTCCGGATGAATTACCTCTGGTTTCACTCATGCAGTTAGTCTCCCATAAGGGGTAATTACTAAACCGGGGCTCCGGGGGCTGTCACCCCCGGAGTCCTCCTCAAGTCCAGTGTCGGTGTACAACACTGAACCCTTACGTAAGCGCTCATTGTGAGCCGGCCTGGAAGAAAGGTCAAGGCTCACCAATGAACCTGCTTCCCCAACCCAAACAAGAACTCGTCATCCATCTGCTGCTCGAGGGCAGCTCGATCCGCTCCACGGAGCGGCTCACCGGCGTCCACCGCGACACCATCATGCGATTGATGGTGCGGGCCGGCCTCCACTGCCAGGAGCTGATGAACGCCCATATCCGCAATCTGCCCCCTTCAGTGATCGAGGTCGACGAGGCGTGGTCCTATGTCGGCAAGAAAGACGGCCATCTGAGCCCTGCCGAGCGGTCCGATCCCGAGGTCGGATCCCAGTGGATCTTCGTCGCCATGTGCCGCGAGTCCAAGCTGATCCCCGCCTTCGCCCTGGGTAAAAGAACCACCGAAGTGGCCGAGGATCTCATGGGTCAACTCAGCCGCCGCCTTCGCGGACGGCCGCGCATGGTCACCGATGCGTTCGGACCCTACCTGCAGGCCGTCGATCGCACCTTCGGGTCCGAAGTGGACTATACGATGATGACCAAGGAATTCCGGGACGGAACCGCATTCGTGCGGTCCCTGCGGATCCAGGGGAAACTCCCCGACGAGGAAGTTTCCACCAGCGGAATCGAGCGCCAGAACCTCACCCTGCGCAACTTCGTCCGGAGGCTGGCCCGAAAGACGATCTGTTTCTCGAAGAAGCTGGAGAACCTCAGAGCGGCCCTCGCGCTGCACTTCTGCTGGTACAACTTCGGGCGGGTCCACGGCACCCTGCGATGCACCCCCGCGATGGAGGCGGGACTGGCAGGTTCGGTGTGGGAGGTTGACAGGCTGTTGCCGGCTTGAATTGGGCGCTCCGCTAACCGGCGTGGTATCCTGGAAACGATAAAGGCCAGCGCTTTCACGCTGGCCTTTAAACAAATCAACCGGAGGGCCCGAAAAAGGCCCAACAAGGAAGATCAACCCACTTCTTCCTTGTAGCAGGACTCCTGCGCCTTTGTCAAACCCTCCAGCCAACAGATTCGGATTTTGGATCGGATAGCAAACGCACGGCGATGGAAGCTGGCCTGGCCGGCTCGATCTGGAAGGTTGACAGGCTATTGCCGGTGGAAAATTAGCCGTCGACGTCCTCACCAGACCCGATCTTCTCGACGGATACCACCACGCTCTTCGGCACTGCCGCAACGACCTCGGATCCTATTTTGAAAACATAGCTGTCGCACTGCGGCTTGAATCCGTTGACGCTGTCGGCTTCGATGAGCTTGAACCCACTTTGGCCTTTGATATATCTGACACGGTACGTATTCATGCAGGAATCCTATCATAGTGCCAACGCCGGCGATGGACGCGAGGAGCCTCACTCCTGGACCCCCGCCGACGGCCCCTGATTCAAATTAGGACACTACCCGGCGGCGGGAAAACACCTATAATGTGGTAGGTTCGACAAATGCACAGGGTCTTTTGGGTGGTTTGTTTTGTTATCGTGATGGCCGTGCCTGCCGTGGCTGGCCATTTCTTTCTCCCTTCTCGCAGTTTCTTCTACTACCGGCCCGACAACTTTCTTTACAATCAATATGGGGCCTATTGCGGTTATTCCCACTTCTCCTATCGTCAGCCGAGTGTGGCTGTCACTCCTCTGCTTCGGCCGCGCTATAGGGTTCGGCGACCTCTGGCTCGGGCGGTGGTGGGCTCCAAGGGTGTGCGGATCATACCGACTACTTCTCAAGTGATCTTTGAAGTCGTCCCGCCCTCGGCCCTGGTCTATGTGGATGGCCGCTTGATGGGCAGCGCCAGAAGCTTTACCAATGAGGAGACGGCCTGCCCTCTAAACGAGGGAATCCACGTTCTGCGCTTGGAGGCATCCGGCTACCAGAGCTATGAGGCTGATATCGCGACGATCCCCGGTCGAACGGTTCGTCTCGATATTACTCTGGAGAGGGAGCAGGCAGACGGAGCGACTCAAGAGACGGCTGGTGTCTTCTGATCTGAAACTTGAACAAATTGTTCGCAAGTCGCGGGTTGCAGATCTGCCCGAAGACGGCTAGCTCCTGCTTTCCTGGAGCGCATCCCGAACAATGGCTAGGCACTCAAGCATCTTCGGAATCGGGTTTTCCTTGTCTCCTTCGAACTCAAGAGAAAGCGGTCCATCGAACCCAATCTTCACCAGAGTAGCAAGAGTCTGTCCCACGTCCAGCTGACCTTGACCCAGGACCACGTCGTCGCCCTGCTGGTCAAAGTCCTTCAGGTGGACACCGAGAACTCGAGAACCCAACATTTCCAGGGCCTCAATCGGATCGACATCGGCACGTATGAAGTGTCCCAGGTCGGCGCACGCTCCGATCCTGGGGTCGAGGTCACTCACCGCCTCGAGAATCCAATCGGGCCGGCGCCAGCGCTCGTCCTCGGGGCCGTGGTTGTGAATCGCGATCTGGACGTCATACTCCTCGACCAGCTTCTCCAGGCTGCCGAAAGCATTCTTTCTTGGATCCGCGCTCAAGCATCTCACTCCTAGCGCCTTCCCGAATTTGAAGAAAGCCTCGTTGGCTTCGTGATCCTCGCTGAAGTGTTCCACCCCAAAGGCGTTCGTGATGAGTCCCGCCGCCGCCAGGCGCTTCTGTATTTGTTCCAACTGGGGCAGGGGAGTCGAGGTGGGCAGGTGACCCCGGTAGAGCTCTACGTAGTGGAGTCCCAAGCGGCCGGCCTGTTCCAGGAAATCATCTAGCTCCGTGAAGTGGCGCAGGGAATAACTCTGGAATCCCATGTCGAAGGGAGCATAGGGGTTCATCCCGGTGCTGGAAACCTCGGGCTCGGGATCCGCTACTGGCGAGCAGCGGCTGAGCAGGGCCGCTGAAAGGGTTGTGCCCAGGGCCAATCCGCCAATTTTCCCAGAGCTTTCACGGAAGAAATGTCTTCGATTTATTGGTCTCATGGTCTCGCTCCTTGGGATGAGTTGGCGAAGGCAGAGTATGGACCTGGCTCAATCCGGTTACAAGTGCTGTAAGGAGAGGCGTGGCTCACATTGGATCGTTCTGGGGGAGCTTGAGGGTGGAATCTGGATGGATTGTGCGAGCGCGGGAAGCGCCGGACGAGTTGTCCGCTCTCTCCTTGGAACTGGGTCTGATATCGCCAACACGTCACGTCGTTCGCGGCTCTGTCGGACTTGGTTTGATGTTGCCGACATCCGGCCCGGTGCTGATGTCTTCCTCAGCAACTTCGACGTTTAGACGAATCGTTCAAGTTTCGGGCCAGTAGCAAGTTTCTGGTGAATCCGGACTACAGTTTTCCTGGTTCGCGACGATAAGGCCACTGAGACACGAAGGGGTTGCCGGTACCCAGGAACCGGCGAGGGGCAAGGATGCCCCCTAAGAAGCTTTTCAAGGAGGAAAGTCAATGAGCAGTACTTTCAGTGTCATCACCAACCTCCCGAGTTTGGTGGCCCAGCACAATTCCACCCAGAACCAGATGAGCTTGCAGAGAACGCTCTTCCGGCTCTCGACCGGTCAACGGTTGTTCCGGGGTGGCGAGGACCCTGCCGGCCTGGCTCTGGCGGACGGCTTGCATGCGCAGATTCGTACCCTGGAACAGTCCATCAGAAACGCCAATGACGGCGTTGGTTTTGCCCAGGTGGCAGACAGTGGTCTGGGTCAGATTCAGAATCTGCTGGGCCGGGCAGCTTCACTGCTGTCCGAGGCGGAGTCCGACACCAACAGTTCAGGGGAGGTCGCTATTGAAACCGAGTTGCAGGAGATCTACAGGGAAATCGACCGGATTGGATCGGCCACCTCTTTCAATGGCACCTCAGTCTTTGCCGACAGCGACGTCAACATCTTCGTTGGGGACACGCAGAACCTGACTGCGTCCAATGCGGAAATCGGGGTCAGCGGTAGCGCTCTCAGTGCGAGTGCACTGACGATTACGGTTGGCATAGGCGGCAGCGGCGGATCTTCTATCACTGTCAACATCGCCGCTAGTTCGACCGCCACTTCGATGTTGACCCAGGTGGAAGCAGCCATCGACACGGTTGCGGCCAGACGCGGTAAGTTGGGAGCTTCCATGAACCGACTCGAAAACGCAGTGTCGGTCATGCAGTCCCAGGTTCAGAATCTAACCGCTGCCGAATCACAGATTCGGGATGCGGACTTCGCCTCGGAGATCGCAAATCTGACGAAGTACCAGATTCTGTCCCAGGTCGGTGTAGCGGCAATGGCTCAGGCCAACGCCGTACCCCAGAGCGTTCTGGCCCTCTTCCAGTAATAGGACGAGGCTCACGAATTCGAGTAGGGGGTGAGGTCTGGGCGCAAGCCCCGACCCCGCCCCGCTCTTCCCCCGGCACACCGTGAGACAATCAACGTCCCGGAAAAAAAGGGAGAGGAACTACTCCGGATTCCTATACCGAGCCGTCGCGAAGCGGCAACAGAGTTGTCTTGTAAGGCCCCCTGAACGGCGCACTTTCAGCAGGCTACCTTCCTCACAAAGCGCTTGCTGTCAAAACGTAACCCCCGCTTCTGGTGGTGGTTCCGTTTTCCCAACCCCTCGACGCAATGTCAACCTGCGCCGTTGGGAGGCCCACAGCATTTCGGTTCGTAAAGACAACCCTTGAGCCGCTTCGCGACGGCTCGGATTTTCAACCCTTCCCGAGCTCTTCATCTCTTCCATCAGCCACCCTTGATCTAGCGGCTCCGTTGAAGATAACCTAGGTCCGACTCCTGGATTGGGTTACTTCCGCGCACAAGGAGAGATGGTTCTTGTCCAGCAGCGTTACCAGCAGAAGAGGGTTTCTGCGTCCCCAGGCGCTTGCTTCGGTGATAGGAGCCGGGTTTGCCGAGGTTCTGCCTCCCCTTGAGAACTTTGACTCCGACCATCTGTTGCGCGCCGGCCGCGCGGCAATGGCCTGTCGATTCGAGATTCTCTTTGGATCTCGAGATCGTTTGAAGGTAATGGCGGCCCACCGGGCCCTTGACGAGGTAGCGCGGCTAGAGCGTCAGATGACCATTTTCAGTGAGGAGAGTGAGATTTCGTCCATCAATCAGGGCGCTCACCAGGGGCGGGTGACGGTGGAGCCGCGATTGCTCCAACTTCTGCGTCTCGGCTGTGATCTCTGCCGGAAGACGGGTGGCGCCTTTGATATGACCGCCAGCCCCTTGTGGCGCTGCTGGGGTTTTGCCCAACGCCGGGGCGAGGTCCCCACTGAGGAAGCACTGAATCGCGCCCTCGAATCGGTCGGTTCCCAACTGCTCGAGCTCGACGAAGAGTCTCAATCGGTCCGATTCCATCATCCTGACCTGGAACTGAACCTGGGGGGCATCGGCAAGGGTTACGCTCTGGACCGGGCCGCTGCGATGCTGCGGGACGAGGGCCTTTCGAATGTTCTTCTCCACTTCGGGCACAGCAGCATCCTCGTCTTGGGCAATGCGCCCGGACAGGCGGGACGAGGTTGGCCGCTCAGCCTGCGTCACCCCCTGCAACGGAAGCAGAGCCTGGCCCGGATCCAGCTTCGCGATCAGGCGATGGCGACTTCCGGTGTAGGTGAGCAGTCCTTTCGGGCTGAAGGGAAGCGCTACGGTCATGTGCTCGACCCCAGAACCGGGTATCCCACAGAGAAGAATCTGAGTGCAACCGCTTTTGCCAGGACGGCTGCGGTGGCCGACGCTTTGTCAACTGCCTTCCTGGTGATGGATCTGGAAGAAGTCCGCGAATACTGCCACAATCATCCAGGCGTGGGTGCCCTGTTGGTGCCGGCATCCGGCAGCGCCGAGATCGAAGTGCATCGTTTTGGTCTGGATCCCAGCGATGTGGAGATAATCCTTTGAATCAGTCGTCGGGAGCGACCCGCGTTCAGAAATTCCTGCTGGTGTTGCTGCGGTTCTCGATCGGGTGGCATCTCTTCTACCAGGGGCTGGGAAAGCTCCGGGCTGTGGAGTGGACGGCCCGAGGCTATCTGGGAGCGGCAACCGGCCCGTTTGCTCCCCTGTTCCAGAGTATTGCGGACGGTCCAAGGCTGATGGCATTGGCAGATTTTTCGACCGTCTGGGGTCTGATGGTCCTGGGGATCCTGCTGATGGTGGGATTGTTCACTCGCGTCTCTGCCTTGGGAGGTATCGCGCTTCTGATGCTCTTCTACCTGGCGGCTCCTCCCCTTGCTGCAGAGGGTTTCACGGTAATGTCTTCAGAAGGAGCAGAACTTTACGTCAACAAGACGCTTCTCGAAGCCCTTGCCCTGCTGCTGGTCCTCTCCTTTCCTACGGGCCAGATGGTAGGGCTCGACATCCTGATTCGATATAGGAGGGAGAGCAAGCAGACCGCTTCGTCTGGAGCTTAAATAGGTGGCAGCTATTGGCAGCTATATCCTTGTCTTCTCTAGAATGGAAACCATCAACAGGGCACGGTAACTATGACTGAAGAACAAAAAAAGCTAGGTCGACGAAACTTCATCAAGGCAGTAGCCACAATTCCACCCGCAGGTGCTCTGGTCTGGAAGGCCTCCTCCATGACGCCGGTCAGGGCGGGGATTATCGGGACCGGCAGCCAGGGACGGGTGTTGATGGAAAACGCTCCTCCCAGCCACATCCGAATCTCGGCTGTCTGTGACATTTATCCCAAGAACCTGGAGAAGGGTCTCAAGATCGCTCGCGAACGCTTCGATCCCCAAGCGGAAACCTATACGGACTATCGTAAATTGCTGGAGAGAAAAGACCTGGAAGCGGTCTTGATCGCGACCCCTATGTGGCAGCACGAGCCGATGACAGTGGATGCCCTGCGGGCGGGAAAGCATACCTTCAGCGAGAAGGCGATGGCCCATAGCATTGAAGGCTGTCGCAGAATGATCGACGCCGCACATTCTGCCCGCCGGACCCTCCAGGTCGGGCATCATCGAAACTACAACCCCTTGTACCAGGAAGCCTACCAGCTGATAAAGGGCGGAGTGATCGGCGACGTCTATCATGTTCGCGCCCTCTGGCACCGAAACAAGAGCTGGAGAAGAAAGCTGCCGAAGGGCGACTTCGATCCCACCCCCTGGGGTTATGACAACCTGGACGAGTACAAGAACTGGAGACTCTACCGGAAGTTCGGGCACGGACTGATGGGTGAGCTCGGGAGTCACCAGATTCAGGTGGTCAACTGGTTCAGCGGGAGCCTTCCGCATTCCGTGTACGGCTCGGGAGGAACCTACCACTACAACGATGACCGGGAAGTCGAAGACCACGTCTATCTGATCTATGAGTATCCAGAGGGGTTGACGTTTACCTACTCTTCTATTCAAACCAATGCCTACGACCACTACTACGAACAGTTCATGGGAACCAAAGGGACGATTGTGCTGAGTGGTGAGCGGGAAGCCATGCTCTTTTCAGAGGGAGGTGAGGCAGCTGCTACCGAACTGGCGGCGGCTCCGATGGGTGAAGGACCCGTCTTGGAGGCCTCGGAGAGTCGCGCCAACAATGCCGCCGGCTCCAGTGTCGGAGGCACGTCCAGCATGGCCTTGGCGCTGCGCGGCTATCAGAATGAGCTGGCAGGTTTTGGCCGAATCATCCGGCATGGCGCAGACAATCTGAGCGACGGCCCCATGGCCATGAACGTGGTCATTCCCATGATCAAGGGCAACGAGTCGATCGCTAAGGGCGAGAGGTTGGATATTCCGAAAGAGCTGTACTGGACCTAGGAGCCTGTCCGAGTAATGGTCCGGGTTGCGTTACAGGCGCCGTTAGTCCAGATGCGAGGCAGGGCGACGAAGGCGATGCTCGGCCATCTTCGAGGAGCCAGAACAAAGCAGATGGGCTGACGCCGCCTATAACCCGAAGGGAGAATGGGGGTTGCGGCCGATCTCTGCGTTCGTCGTCGTCGAAGATGGCCAAGCATCGTCTTCCTCCTCCTGCCTTGATCTCGCCTCGCAAGCCCCATTCTCGCAACCCGGGCCATTACTCGGACAGGCTCCTAGCACGCCTTGACCTCGACCACCATGACGCGTCCTTAACCCACAATCTCCAGGTTGACAGAGTACTAGTTGTCGCAGGCCGCTAGATCGTAATCGGTCCCAGCCAGACACCGGGAGATCCCGAGGCCGATGCCCCTGAGTCCTCCCGTTACCAGGGCCACTTTTCGGGTCCCCAACTTTGTATCCATCAAGCCTCCAGCTCCGGGATGTCGACCCAGGCCCGCTGCTTCCAGGACTCGAGTCCCTTCTCTGCCAATTGCACTCCTCTGGCGCCTTCCAGCAGGTTCCAGGGAAAGGGCTCTTCAGTAACAACATGTCGTAAAAACAGCTCCCATTCTGCCTTGAAGGCATTACCATAAACCTGGTCTTCGAAAACGGGTGACCAGGAGTCCTGGTGTTCTATGGGGCTCTCAAGATCGGGATTCCAGGTCACGTAAGGTGCATCACCGTGGGATTGGACCAGGCAATCACGAAGACCACAGACGGCCGACCCACGCGTCCCGTCGACCTGGATGCTCAGCAGATCGTCGCGTTTGACCCGCACCGTCCAGGACGAGTTGAAGTTGGCGACGATGTCTCCTTCCAGTTGAAAGCTGGAGTAGGCCGAGTCTTCGGCAGTGCAGACGTACTCTCGTCCCTGCTCATCCCAGCGCTGCTTGATGTGGGTGGTGCCCAAGCAGGAGACCGCTTTGACCTTGCCGAAAAGATTCTCCAAGACGTATCGCCAATGGGGGAACATGTCGAGGATGATGCCGCCCCCGTCTTCCTTGCGATAGTTCCAGGACGGCCGCTGCAAGGACCTGTCCGCTCCTTCGAACACCCAGTAGCCAAACTCCCCCCGAACCGAGAGGATGCGACCGAAGAAGCCGTTTTCCCTCAGCTGTTTGAGTTTGATGATGCCGGGCACCCACAGCTTATCCTGGACCACGCCATGCTTGACACCGGCCGCCGTGGCAAGCCGATAGAGTTGATAGGCATCCTGGGTCGTCATGGCCGTCGGTTTTTCGCAATAGATGTGCTTGCCAGCTTCGATGGCCTTTGTCACTGCCGGCACACGCTGCTGGGTCGACTGAGAGTCGAAGTAGATGAGGTTTGCCGAGTCCTCCAGAGTCTGATCCAGATCCGTGGTCCACTTTTCGACTCCGGTACGTAGGGCGAGCTGCTCGAGCTTGACTGGGTTGCGACCTACCAGGGTTGGAACGGGAAGGACACGTCTGTTCTCGTCGATTCGGAGGCCGCCCTGCTCGAGAACGGCGAGCACCGAACGGATCAAGTGTTGGTTGGTTCCCATGCGGCCGGTTACACCGTTCATGATGATTCCGACTGTCTGCGTCCTCAGAGCTGACATCTTCTTCTTTCCTCTCAGAACTCACTTCGCAGCTGAAGTTTCTACTTCTCAGCGGATAGCTTCCAGAAGTCCTCGATCTTGGATGACAGTCCGGAGGCTTCGAGTTCGAGGTTGATCGAGATCATGGCACTGGGAAGTCTTTACTCTGATTCTTGCCCTACCGCAACCTTGATCGGTCACGATAGGGGGAATAGAATTGCTTCCACAGACCTGGGCCACAGGCTGATCGCAGTCTTGCAACCCGTGACCAGGAGGAAGCCCATGCCCCAGAAAAGACCTTGGGACCGAAGAGAATTCTTGACGAGTGGCCCTGCCCTCGCTGCCAGCGTGTCTATGACCTCCACTGTGGCTCAGCGCAGGGGAGATCCGGCTCTGGCCAATCCTCACACCCGGCCCGTTCGCAATCGGCGAGACATCATCATCTACCGCGACCCTTTCGCCTACTGCTCACATGCCAGCATCGTCCGACTGGCCAACGGCGAGTGGGTGGCTGCCTTCAACGAAACTCAGAGGATCGAACCTTTCAGCATCGTCAGAACGGATTACCACCACCCGCCTGACGACCCTCATTATCACAACCTGATCACCCGCTCGGACGACGAGGGTCGGACCTGGAGCCCTCCCCAGGCTGCCCCCAATTGGGACTGGTACGGAGTCGAGTGTCCGGGTCTGGCCCAGCTGAAGGACGGGACCGTAGTTCTCAATCAGTGGCAGTTCCTCTGGTATCCCCTGGAGGAGGGCCGAAGGCGCTTCTCCCGGGGAGAAGATATCTGGGTGAGGGTCGGCGGGCCCCCATGGAAGCGGGCCCAGCCGGACACGGACTGGAGCGGCAGCGATATGCCCTGGTGCCGGGCCCAGGGTGGTTGCTATGTGCATTTAAGTCCCGATGGCGGCCGCACCTGGGGGCGGACCGTCAAGATCTCCACCGCACCCTACATGGGAGGCTACACCCCCCGGGGAGTTGTCCAGCTAGAGGACGGGAGCGTGCTCATGGTAACGGCTGACAATACGCTGAATAAGACTGCTTATCTGGTGCGCTCCCAGGATGGCGGCCTGAGCTGGAGCCAACCCCTGGCTTTGGCAAGCGTGAAGGAAGGGAGTCTCTCGGAGCCCACGGCCGTGGTCCTGCCAGGGAACAGGGTAGTCGCCATGATGCGCAGCAGGACCGGCTACCTTCACCAGAGCGAGTCCCCGGATGGGGGACTGACGTGGACACCGGTGCGCCGTACACCGATTAGGGGATCCCCGGGGCATCTACTGCTTCTGTCCGATGGCCGGTTACTGGTGACCTACGGGCACCGTGGAGCTCCCTGCGGCATCCGGGCCTGCCTGAGTCAGGACGGCGGGCGGACCTGGGACTACGAGAGCGAGCTGCTGATCCGGGACGATATGCCCAACAAAAACCTGGGTTACCCGGTATCGATCGAATACGAGCCCGGGCGTCTGTTCACCATCTACTATGGGGAACAGGAAGGGGATGGTGCCAGAGCAGTAGCGGGCTACGGGGTCAGCAGTATCCGGGGATCCTACTGGGAGCTGTCTTGAGCGGACGTCCAGATGCCTACTTGGGTTGGGAGCTAGACGGACGGACGTGGTGCGCCAGAAACTCGCGAATTGCAGTATGACGAAGCCGGGTCCGGCAGTGCCGCGAACGACTTGGCTCGTTAGCAAGATGAGGCCCAGTTCCGAGGAGAGAGTCGGACAACAGCACAACGTGTCCCCCTGTACGCATCCCCTTCAGGGATGAAATCCAAAGGCGGTGGGCTCCCCCAGGGTTGGGAAACCCGTACCTGTTTAGCCCCTTGCCTTTGCCCTTGCCCGTGCCCTTGCCCTCTAATCTCTTGGGTCTTACCGGCGAGGGACCTTGCTCACCGCGTTGGCCAGAGCCTGAAAAACCTGGAGTTGGGATTCAGGGCAGGGGCAAAGGCAAGGGTGAAGCGCTAAACAGGTACTTCGAAGTTTCTTTGACGAATGACCCGGCTCGCAGCCGGCGGCTGGACCAAGGTGAAGGAGCGCTTGTTGGTTGGGACTGCCGTGCAGGCTCCTAGCTTGCCTCCCAGAAGTTGCGATCGAGTGAGCGGTACTGAATCGCTTCGGCCACATCCTCGGACCGAAGATCGTCGGAGTCTGCCAGGTCCGCGATCGTGCGGGCGACTTTGAGAATGCGATCGTAGGCTCGGGCAGAGAAGGCCAATCTCCGGATTGCATTCCCGAGCAGCTGTTTGGTGGCCCCGTTCAAGCCACAGTATTGCTGGATCTGGGAGGATCCCATTTGGGCGTTGCAGAAGATGTTCTCGCCCTTGAAACGCCCAAGCTGCCGGGCTCGAGCTGCCCCCACCCGTTCGGCGATCTGTTGAGAAGGCTCGCCATCAGGATCACGCGTCAGTTCGTCATACTTGACCTCGGGAACGTCGACGTGGAGGTCGATTCTGTCCAGCAGTGGGCCCGAGATCTTGGCGAGATAGCGCTGGATCTGGGGAGGCGTACACACGCACTCCTTGACCAGACTGTTCCAGTATCCGCAGGGGCAAGGATTCATCGCAGCGGCGAGGGTGAAGCGGGCTGGGAAAGTCAGGGTTCGAGCTGCCCGGCTGATCGTCACCTCGGCCTCCTCCGACGGTTGGCGAAGCATTTCTAGAACCCGCCGCTCAAATTCTGGTAGTTCGTCGAGAAAGAGCACCCCGTTGTGTGCCAGGGAGACTTCTCCGGGCCGGGGTTGAGATCCTCCGCCGACGAGTCCGGCGCCGCTGATGGTGTGATGCGGTGCCCGGAAGGGGCGACGGCTCAAGAACGAGCAATCCGATTTCAAGAGGCCGCAGACACTGTGGATCGCGGTTGTTTCAAGTGCCTCGGCGAAGCTCATGAGCGGCAGGATCGATGGAATGCGTTTCACCAACATGGTTTTTCCAGCGCCCGGAGGACCGATCATAAGGATGTTGTGACCTCCGGCGCAGGCCACCTCAAGGGCCCGCTTTGCCGCCCCTTGCCCCTTGACCTCCGCGAAGTCTGGAAGGGACGACTCCTGTTGTCTCGCCAACTCTCGCAGATCGACTCTCAGGGGTGGGTACTGGGACAGATCGCCGTTGAGCAGACGCAAGACTTGAGGCAGGCTGAAGGCCGCATAGACATCCACGCCATTTACCACCGAGGCCTCCCGCGCGCTGTCGTTGGGAAGGAGAAGTTGGTGGAACTTGTGTCGCTTTGCACTGAGAGCGACCGGCAATGCGCCCCGAATGGGTCGAACACGCCCATCCAGAGAAAGCTCTCCCATGATGATCCACCGCTGGACCTGCTCCGGCTGCAGTTCACCGCTGAGGCCCAGGATAGCGAGAGCGATCGGGAGATCGTAGCAGCTGCCTTCCTTCTTGAAGTCAGCCGGTGCCAGGTTGATCGTGATGTTGCCCTGACCGGGAAAGGAGTAGCCGCAGTTTCGAATCGCCGCACGCACCCGTTCGCCGCTCTCCTTGATGGCCGTATCAGGGAGTCCCACCACGTGGTAGCTGGGCTTGCTGGCAACAGACAGATCGACTTCGATATCGATCAGTTCGGCTTGGATCCCCAGTACAGAGGCGCTGTGAACCTTGAGCAGCATTTTTTCGGCGCAGCCTGCAGACGCGGCGTGCACCCTTTTCTAACGTGGTGATTCTGGAAGATGTGATGGAAAATCGGTTCAGAGGGAAATCTGTTCGGGGAGCGGGGAGATTCCACTGTTGTCCGGCTCTCTCCTCGGCACTGGGACCCATCGTGCTGACTAGTCAAGTCGTTCGCGGCTCTGTCGGACTGCGGTTGTTTCGGGGACTGTTCACTGCTCACTGCTCACTGCTCACTGTTCACTCAGTTTCAGCGAAGAGGGCATCCACGCTAAGATGTTGCAGTTGTGAGCTTGGCCGGCGCTGGAAACTAGGAGACGGATACATGGAGACTACAGCCCAGGACGAGAGTCGGTTTCTGAAGGCGTGTCGAATGGAGCCGGTAGATTGCACTCCGATCTGGTTCATGCGTCAGGCCGGACGCTATCTGCCTGAGTACAGAGAGCTACGGAAGTCGCACACGCTTCTGGATCTGTGCCGCAATCCTGAGCTGGCTGCTGAGGTCACACTTCAACCGATCCGACGCTTCGACCTAGACGCCGCCATTATTTTCGCCGATATCTTGCTCCCCTTGGAGGGAATGGGTGTGGCCTTTGAGTTTGCCAAGGGGGAGGGCCCGGTCATCCATCGGCCCCTGCGTACCCCGGACGACGTGAAGTCCTTGCGCCTCATGGAACCGGTCGAGGAACTCGCTTTTGTCTTGGACGCGATCCGCCTGGTACGACGAGAGCTGCCCCCCTCGATCGCCTTGATTGGATTTGCAGGAGCCCCGTTTACGCTGGCAAGCTACATGATTGAAGGTGGGCGCTCGCGAGCCTTTCAAGAGGCCAAGCTCTTCATGTACTCAGAGCCTGATGCCTGGCATGCACTGATGGTCAAGCTAGCCATGGTAACGGTGGCGTACCTTTCCGCCCAGATCGAGGCTGGCGCCCAGGCGGTCCAGCTCTTCGACAGCTGGGTGGGGTGCCTTGGCCCTGAAGACTACGAGCAATACGTGCTTCCGTACTCCCAGAGTATCTTTGAGCGCCTCGAACGCTATGAAGTGCCGTTGATTCATTTTGGGACCGCCACTGCCACCCTGCTGGATCTCATGAAGAAGGCCGGTGGGTCCGTGATAGGACTCGATTGGCGGGTTCGGCTTGGCGGAGCTTGGCAGAACCTGGGTCGAGATGTGGCCATACAGGGCAATCTGGATCCGATAGCCATGCTGGGACAGCAGAACCTGCTGAGAGGGAAGGTTCTAGATGTACTGAGGGAGGCGGCCTCGCAGCCCGGCCATATCTTCAATCTGGGCCACGGGATCCTTCCTCAGACCCCAGTCGAGAACGTCTCGGCGGTAGTCACCTGGGTGCACCAGGAGACCCGTAGTACGGACGGCGCATAAACACCTGATTTAGCGGCTATCCGCCGAGCGTTTAAACCTTTTGTTAAACTTTTCCATCAAATATAGGAGTGGACAACAGCCGTGGCCAAACAGTCCTGCAGCTTTTTGCTTACTTTCCTGGTTCTCATGGTGGTGGTCTTTCTGGGTGGCAAAACGTCTTACGCCAGGGTTCCAGAGAAGCAGTGTTCCTTGATCGCTAGAGAACTGAAACTGCCCGCCAAGTTGAAGACTCGTGGCAAGCCCCATCGGGCCCGCTGGGAAAAGGTGGATGAGGTGATCAGTGATTTACGGAAGAAGATCGAGAGAACCTCATGCTCGTTGACCCTTCATCAGCTTTTTCGGCCCACCAAGAAGGAGCTGATGTTCCCGTTGACCAACAATCTACTGCGCACGACACCGGACTCGTCCCTCGAGGGTGTGGAGGTGTTCAACCAACAGGGACAGCGTCTTGGCCAATATGCCAACAGGGTGATGTACCAGCGTAGCGGTGGGCTTTATAAAAAGAGGAAGTACACGCTGTACTATTTCCAATACAAAAACTCACAAGGCAAGTTGGAGTCGACTGGGAATCAGCTCCTCCTCGACTTCTACCTGGTGAGATGGGATGACATCAAGGAGAGGGTTGTCATCGCGGCTGAATCGGAAACTAATCCGACCAAAGATTCGGTAAATTAGGAGGTCCGTCGTGCGAAGAAGCAGAATGAGACGATCGATCCTGCCATTTCTTCGTGGTCTCATTGCCCTATCTGCGGGTATGTTGGTTCTACTTCTTACGAGCGTCGCGGCCGAGTCTGACAGTCACCAGATTGCCTACGACGCAGGCTATGCGGACGGTGTTGAGTCAGGACAACAGGATCGTTCCGTCGGCCTCTATTTCGATTTCGCCAACAAGAAACGGTATCAGCAGGCAGATCATGGTCTCGATCCGTTGAAGCACGATCCTCAGGTTTGCCGACTTTCGTATCGTCACGGCTTCGAGGACGGATATGAGAAGGGCTATGATCTGAACTCCGGCGATGAGGTGGAGGCGGTAGCGTCTTCACCCCTGCCAGACAAGTCTCAGCGAACTCTAGCGAGCGCACGATCAGGTCCGTCAGGAGAGGATCTTCGAGTTCCCGAAGGCACCGAGTTCCGAATCAAGGTGCTCGGGACTCTGAGCACCCGCAGTAGCAAGGTGGGGGATCGTTTCGATGCTGAGGTAGTCGAAGACGTTCTCGCTGGACAGAATACCGTGATTCCCGAGGGTACTGAAGTGCGGGGCTCTGTGACCCACGTGAAGCGGGCCGGTCGGATCGCTGGTCGAGCTCAAATGACCATTGCTTTGAAGGAGCTCTTGTTCGACGACGGCTCTACCCTGCCAATTGACGCCCGTCTGGTGTCGATCGAAGAACACAACGGCGGAAAGGTCAAGGACGACGGAAGCACGGTAGAGGCCGGAGGATCCAAGAAAGAAGACCTGAAGAACGTCGGCACCGCTGCCGCAATCGGGACAATAATCGGGATCCTGGGAGGCGGGAGAAGGGGTGCCAAGGTCGGAGCTGGTACCGGGGCAGCCGGAGGTGTCGCTGGAGTCCTCATTACTCGCGGCCGCGACGTCCTCATCCTCTCCGAGACCGAGATGGTAGTCCGACTCAAACGTCCGCTGGTGATCAGTGAATAGTGATGGTGTTGTGCGCGGCCGCGTTTTGCGCTTACATCGATAGATACCTTCCTAGCTTTCTGCTCTTACATTAATAGATGACTTTCCCTGGTCAACGTTCAGACGTCCAGACGTTTTCGACGCTCCGGTATTCCGACACAGCTCAGTCATTGAAGGATAGCAGCATGTCAATATTCTGATTTTCTTGTGTCACCCTCATCCCAGAGACAACTGGAATGAAAACGTTTATTCTGACCAAATTCAAACTTATCTAGGTTCGAATCGCAGGTTGTGGCGCGAAGTAGCTTCATGGGCACTCTTAGAAACCTTACCTTACCTTAGTTTAGAGTCTGATTTGATTTAGGCTTAAGAAAGCGTATAATACCCCTTTCTGGGTCAATCATTTAAAAAATCTGTTGGGACTGGAAGGAGAATTTCTTCTTCCGGTGGCGACGCATTGGAGGGGAGAAATTGAGCAAAATGAAGAAGAGAAGGCGGAGAAGCCGGAGCGAGATCCAAAGGGTCCGCGACCATTTTATGGGAGCTGTTCTCGAGGAAGGGAAGATTTCGCTCACGGAATTGGTCTCGAAATACGGTTCTGAGATCAATGTGCAGAACACCGCAAGTGACAAGAATCTGGTCAAGCGTCAGCTGGATCAACTGGCTCGTGAGGGTGCGCTCGAATTGCGCCGCGACGGACGTGATCTGGTGGCTCGGGCGTCGGAAAACGGTCGGCCCACGGGGAAGGCCGCGCCTGTTGCGGAGACCCGTCATACATCAGATGATCTGGATGTTATCCGGGCCTTTGCTCGCCAGTTGGAAGAGTTTTCGAGGACGCTTCAGGATCAGATCAGCACCCTGGTCCGCATGGTTGAAAAAGCAGCCCGCTAGCCTCCTGACTCGCATCAGCCAGAGTGACAGAGACCCTTTTGCCCACAGGGAAGAGCACTTGTGGACCTCCCTCTGCTCTCCGAAAAGCAGAGGGATCTGGAAGCTTCAACCCCTGTAAACGTTCGACCCTGTCTGGGCCCCATGACCGATCCGGGTAACGATCCGACGCCTGAGAGCGTACTGATCGAGATCTACTCCGCGCTTGAGAACGCCTATGGCTGCTCTCAAGGCTGGCCGGACGGGAACTGGCCGGCCAGCGGAAGGTTTGAGCCCCGCCAGTTCGAGGTGGCGGTGGGGGCCGTTCTCACTCAGAATACTAGCTGGACGAACGTAGAGAAGGCGTTGGACGGTCTGGTCGCCGCTTCTCTGACCAATGCTGAAGCGATCGTCTCTGGTTCCCCGGGAGACCTGGAGGGTGCTATCCGGTCTTCGGGTTTCTACCGCCAGAAGAGCATTCGACTCAAGCGGCTAGCTCGCCAGATCACCGACTTCCCCGGAGATTTCTATGCTGAGGTGAGCCGGGAACAGCTACTTTCGCTTTCCGGGATCGGACCGGAAACCGCGGATTCGATTCTGCTCTATGCCTGCGGCCGGCCCCACTTCGTGGTCGACGCCTACACCCGGCGAATCTGCAACCGCTATGGTTTTCTTGCCGAGGGTCTAAGCTACGAAGGGATGCAGACCTTCTTCGAGCAACATCTTCCAAAGAGCGTGGCAGGGTACCGAAGATTCCATGCCTTTCTGGTTGAGCACGCCAAGGAAGTTTGTCGGAAGCGACCCAGGTGTTCTTCCTGTGTCCTGAAGTCGAACTGTGAGCGAGCGCATTCAGAGCTAGCACTGAGCTTCGACAACGTAGGTGCTGAGAAACGACTCGAGTGATCGGTAGTAGGCTTCAATCGTCTGCGCTTGCCGCCATCCGTGGCCCTCGCCTGGGTACCGTTCGTAGAGCAGAGGCACTCCTCTACTTGAGAGGGAGGCAGCGATCTGATCTGACTGGCTGGGTGGCACCACCTGATCCTCTTCGCCCTGGAACAGGGCCAGGGGATCCTGGATTCGGTCGGCAGCAAAGACCGGAGACCTTTCCCGATAGCGGTCGCTATCTTCCGGCAGGATGCCCACCAGGGAATCAAGGTAGTGCGCCTCGAACTTATGGGTCTGTTGAGCGAGTGCCAGTAGGTCAGAAACACCGTAGAGGCAGATTCCCGTTTTGAAAAACCCCGGGTGACGAATCAGACAGAGCAGTACCGTATATCCTCCCGCACTCCCGCCCATGATAGACAGCCGGCTAGGATCTGCCAGATGTCTTTCGATCAGATAATCGGCAGCGAAGCGGGCGTCTTCCACATCGGCGATACCCCACTGATGTTTCAGGGCTTCTGCGTACGATCTTCCGTAACCTGAGCTCCCCCGGTAGTTCAGTTCGAGCACGGCATATCCTCGGCTCGTCAGAAACTGGGTGTCGTAGCTGAACTCAGCAAGAAACTGAGAAGTGGGTCCGCCGTGAATCTTGATGATGGCAGGGGGTAGGCCAGAACCGTGAAAGTCGAGGTTCGCCGGGGCGTAGTAGAGCCCGTGGCAGGTGCCTCGGCCCGGCGAAAAGGCGAGGCCGGTTCCGGAATCAACACGCAATGTTGTCGGGGCTGTCGCCCAGGAGAGGGGTCTGGGAGCACTCAAATAGCCACTGTCGTAGTTGCTGGGTGCACTCTCCTTGACCACCACTACCTTCCCGTCCTCAGGGGACACACGAATCACCCTCTCAGGCTGGGTCGAGGAAGACGCGATCAGGGCGATCTGCTCGCCGTCTGGTGAGATGGCAATCTGCCGTAAGGCCGTGTACTGCTCCAGTTCTCCCCTGATGGGTGTGAGTTTTCGATCCCTGAGATCGAGACGCTCCAGGAAAGCAAAACCGTCCCGGTGGCAGATGAGATAGAGCGCCTTCGAGTCGGGTGTCCAGGCCTGGGTTCGAAGACCCTGAACCCAGGCGGGGATCCCGTACTCAGCTTCCCTCTGGACGGCAGGCTCGCTACTTTGTGAGGCCAGGTCGAAGAAGTACAGGTTGGACCAACCCTTCTGGTCGGAGATATAGCTGAGATAGCGGCCGTCCGGAGAGAAAGCGGGCTGAAAGATAGCCGTTTCTCCGGAGGGATTTCCTGCAATTTCAGCAGCGTTCTCGACGGTTGGAACTTCACCCTGAAAGGACAAATTCGCCAGGTATAGAGCGGTGCCATCCCAAGGCATGTTGGGGTGGTTCCAACAGATCCAAGCGATTTGGGTCCCGTTGGGATGCCATGTGGGCTGCATGTAGAAGTCACAGCCGCTAGCCACTTTCTGCGGCCAGTTCTTGCCCTCGGCATCCACCAGTGCGACGAGATCTTCTCCATCGGCGGAATGGACATAGATCACCTGGCTGCCATCTGGCGAGACAGCGGGACTAGAAGGCTGTCCCCAGGCCGGGGTGAAGGCGATGGGGTCACTCCCCTCGAGACGGCAACGATAGAGTCGACCTCCGGCCGCGAAGAAAGCGAAGCCGCCGGAAAGGGTAAAGTCGCCTCCCCCGTAGCCGACCCTCGCCCGGACTTCGGGCTCGACCACCAGATCCTGTGGACCCTTCTGGGAGGGTGGCTGCCAGGCAAGCGCTCCCTTCCCTGACCGGCCTTCCCACCATGCCAGTGAGTTGTCTCTGGTGTCCCAGAAGACGTTGCTCAAACGGAGGGCGTCGGCTCCGTGCTCAGGGGTAAGTGGACTTGTCCAGTGCCCAAAGGGTGCTTCCTGAGATCTTTGTGTCATTGATTCCCAAGCCAACCTGTTCGGAGTTTGAGAGCGGTCGGGAGAGTCGGAGTCCTGAACCGGTCCGCAGCCTGTGAAAGGGATTGTCCGGCGGCCATCTCTTTAGGCCGTGAGACCTGCCGGGCATCCAGACCGGTCTTGAAAAGGCCGAGTATATCGTGTTTGATAAGCTCGATGAAAATTCATGAGTTCCAGAGCAAAGAGATCCTGAAGCGCTTTGGAGTCCCGGTTCCTACCGGACAGATCACACAGAGCGTCGAAGAGGCCTACGAAATTGCCAAGCGTCTCGGAGGCGTGGTTGCGGTCAAGGCTCAGATCCATGCGGGTGGACGTGGCAAGGGCGGAGGCATCAAGATCGCCCGTTCACCCCAGGAGGCGGAAGATCATGCGCGTCGCATACTTGGCAGCCGCCTGGTTACGCCGCAGACCGGACCGGCGGGCAGCCTTGTCCGTCAAATCCTGGTTGAAGAAGGGCTGAACCTGGCCAGCGAGTTCTATCTCGGAATCATCCTCGATCGGGCTGAGAACAAGCCCGTAGTGATGGTCAGTACCGAAGGGGGAGTGGAGATCGAAGAGGTGGCGAGCAAGACCCCCGAGCTGATATTGAAGGAACATGTCGACCCGGCAGTCGGTCTTCAACCCTTCCAGGGCCGAAATCTCTCCTACGGATTGGGTCTGGACTCAGCGCTGGCCCGCAAAATGGGCAAGGTCATGACGGCCCTGTATGAGGCCTTTCTCCAGACGGATGCGTCTCTGGTTGAGATTAACCCTCTGGTTTTCACCGAAGAGGGAGACCTTTACGCCCTCGATGCCAAAATGAACTTCGACGACAATGCCCTCTACCGCCACCCCGAGATTCAGGCGTATCGAGATTTTCAGGAGGAGGAGCCTCTTGAGATCCAGGCTTCGCGCTCGAATCTAAACTACATCAAGCTGGACGGAAACGTGGGGTGCATGGTCAACGGAGCAGGTCTGGCCATGGCCACCATGGACATCATCAAACTGTCGGGGGGCAGCCCCGCCAACTTTCTCGACGTGGGTGGGGGGGCCAGCGTGGACCAGGTCCGAAACGCGTTCAAGATCCTGGTCTCGGACGAGAACGTCAAAGCGGTGCTCATCAATATTTTCGGGGGTATCATGCGCTGCGACATCGTGGCGGAGGGCGTCGTTCAGGCCGCCAGGGACCTGGGAGTCTCGATCCCAGTCGTGGTACGGCTGGAAGGAACCAATGTAGAACAGGGAAGAGAAATTCTCCAGAGCTCGGATCTTGAGTTTGAGGTTGCGCTGGGAATGGCAGATGCGGCCGAAAAAGTATGTAGGTCGGCGCATTAACGTGAAACTCCATTGGCAGAAGTAGCTTTGGCCTCCAGGCCGAAGTCTTATTCTTCTGAGCCTTTGGCTCGGACGGCGGCCTGGAGGCCACCCCTACGCCGGACCCGAAGTTTCGTTCTCGAATGGGGCAGCACCGCTGGGGGGACACTAAGCTGAAACTTCATTTGGGCAAGGGGATGGACCCACTAGCGAGAGGAACAAGATGGCGATCTGGGTAGACGCTGAGACCAGGGTCCTGGTTCAAGGCATTACGGGTAGAGAAGGAAGTTTCCATACGGCTCAGTGCCGCGAGTATGGCACGAAGATCGTCGCCGGTGTCACTCCAGGAAAGGGTGGAAGTACCCACGAGGGTATTCCCGTCTATGACCGGGTTGCTGAAGCCGCCGCCCAGGAAGGTGCGAATGCCTCTATGATCTTCGTGCCGCCACCCTTCGCCGCGGATGCCGTCATGGAGGCGGTCGACGCTGGGATAGGTCTGGTGGTCTGCATCACGGAGGGCATCCCGATCCTTGATATGCTGAGGGTCACCCAGTTTATGAGCGGGCACAAGAGCCGGCTCATCGGGCCGAATTGCCCCGGAATCATTTCCCCGGGGAGTTGTAAGATCGGGATTATGCCTGGCCCCATTCATCTCCCCGGATCCGTTGGCTGTATTTCGCGTAGCGGAACCTTGACCTATGAGGCTGTAGGCCAGCTTACCTCTCGCGGGATTGGCCAGAGTACCTGTATCGGCATCGGAGGAGATCCGATCGTAGGCACCGGTTTTGTCGATGCCTTGGCTGCCTTCAACCAGGATACCGACACCGAGGCAGTGGTGATCATTGGCGAGATCGGAGGCTCGGCCGAGGAGGAGGCCGCCGAATATATAGGACAGCATTTTCAGAAGCCGGTAGTCGGGTTCATAGCCGGCCAGACGGCGCCGCCGGGCCGCCGCATGGGACACGCCGGCGCGATCATTTCGCAGGGAACCGGGACGGCGGCTGAGAAAATGGAAAAGATGAAAGAGTGCGGCATTCACGTGCTCAGCAGTCCTGCCGAGATCGGTGCTGCCGTGGAAGCCGCCTTGAAGTGAAAAACCAGGCGTGCGTGAGAGCGCGCCTAGCAGATAGGAGATCCAGATGGAGCAAGTGACCCTGGGAATTGTCAAACCCGACGCCGTAGGCAAGAAGCACCTCGGAAGCATCATTCGGAAGCTTGAAGGAGGGGGGCTTTCGGTCGTGGCCTTAAGAATGATCCATATGAGTCGGCCGCAAGCAGAGGGTTTCTACTATGTCCATGGCGATAAGCCCTTCTTCGGGAGTTTGACCGACTTCATGTCTGAGGGACCCAGCGTAGTCATGGCGCTGCGTGGGGAGAATGCTATAGTGCGGTGGCGGGAAATCATGGGCGCCACCAATCCCGCCCAGGCAGAGGAGGGAACCCTGCGAGAACTGTTCGGAGAGAGCATCGAGAGAAACGCGGTTCACGGAAGTGACAGCCCCGAGTCCGCGAGCTTCGAAATTGGATACTTTTTCGCCGCACTGGAGCTGAGTTGAACCAAGCAGGGGTCATCTCCGAGTGGAGCGAGAGGTGCTAGAGTCGGTCTGCGCCAAAGCCACGTGTGACCGGCGTCCTGAGTGCAGAGGACGGAGGTGAATCCTGAAAGGATTCCGTATTTCAGCCCAGGGTTTCCGAACCCTGAGTGAACGCCACCGTCCCCGGATTTCAACCCTGAATGGGTTGCGTACAGAAAGGCAAGAACTGGGTCAGAACGCAACCCTTACAAGGGTTGATTATTAAGGGGTTGACTCTCTTACCCAGGGTTCGGAAACCCTGGGCTGGAAGACGCAATCCCGTTGGGATTGACCTCGATTGGTTTTGATAGAACCCACTTCCCATCCCGCGATCCCAAAGTCGATCTGGTTTCGTCGGTAGTCAGTGCTTCCCTGGGGTCGAGAACAGGTTACCTTCAAGCGCTTCATGGAGTACTGCCTTTACGATCCCCTCCGCGGCTACTACACCACCAGGTCGAAGATCTTTGGTCCGGAGGGTGACTTCTACACATCGCCATACACCCATCC
This sequence comes from Acidobacteriota bacterium, assembly GCA_965218775.1. Lineage (GTDB taxonomy): Bacteria > Acidobacteriota > UBA6911 > RPQK01 > JAJDTT01 > CAUZIZ01. The sequence goes on from CBDCLS010000006.1 coordinate 1,016,592, forward strand.
GCTGTTCGCCGAAGTACTGGGAGACGCTCTTGCCACCTATCTGGCCGCTGTGGGCAGAGAAGGTGAACTTCACCTGGTAGAGTTGGGTTCCGGGGAGGGAATCCTGGGTGGAGGGGTGCTGAGACGTCTCGAGAATCACCATCCGGAGATTTCTGCACGGCTCAAGTATCTCCCAGTTGAAATAGGACGCTCCCAGCTCCCACAGGAGTTCCGAGGAGTGGTGTTTTCCAACGAGTTCTTCGACGCACTGCCGGTGCACCGCGTTCGGGTCACTGGTGGGGAACTCCGGGAAGTCTATGTTTGCTGTCAATCCCGGGTTGAGGAGGTGGAGGGAGAGCTGTCCGACCCGCGGATCCTCGAATACATGCGATCAGGTTTCGCCGAGTGGAACGAGGGCTACGACTACGAGGTTAATCTGCGCATGGTGGAAACTCTGGAGGACCTGAATCGGCGTATCGAAAGCGGGTTTCTGCTGACGATTGACTACGGATACACTTGGGAAGACTACGCTGCTGTGGAGAGGAGGGGGGGCACTCTGATGTGTTATCACCGCCACCGGGCCCACCCAGACCCCTATGTCAATATTGGACAACAGGACATTACCGCCCACGTCAACTTCGAGGTCCTGGGGAAGACGGGCGATCGGTTGGGCTGGCGCGGCTCCGACTTGAAGAGCCAGAGGCAGTTCCTCCGAGAGTGGGGACTGGAGGAGAGACTAGTGGAGAAGGAAAAAGCTGACGCCCTGAAGGCCGCGCAGCTTGAAGAGCTCTTGGGCCTGAAGAGGCTGCTTCTCCCTGGTGGTGTCTCAGACGTCATGAAGGTCCTGGTGCAGTCGGTGCGTACTGACTCAGGCCGCCCGGGATTCTGATAAACTGTGCGTCTATCCGGCGGATGAAGGGTTGCGGCGGCATCCGGGCCGGTACCTTCAAAAGGGTAGTCCTTCTTGGAGGCAGCCGCGAAGTGGTGGGCGATACTGGATTCGAACCAGTGACCTCCGCCGTGTGAAGACGGCGCTCTAACCAACTGAGCTAATCGCCCAAAAAAGACGACCAATTGTAGAGAAGCCAAAGAGCTCGTGTCAATGAAGGAACATCTGGATCTTGTTGTTGTGGGTGCTGGCCCTTCGGGCCTGGCCTGTGCGATCGAAGCGAAGAAAAGGAAGCTCAAATTCTGGGTCCTGGAAAAGGGATGCGTGGTTCACTCGATCTATCGCTATCCTACCAACATGACCTTTTTTACGACGGCGGATCTGCTGGAGGTCGGGGACATTCCCATGATCGTATCCGCGGCAAAGCCGAGCCGTCTGGACGGGCTCAAGTACTACCGGCGGGTGGTGGAGTACTATGATCTCCCCATCAGGGACTACGAACAGGTGCTTTCGGTGACAGGAAGGAACGGCGAGTTTCGAGTGCTCAGCAGGGACCGGCTGGATCAGGAGTGCGAGTATTCCTGCAGTAAGATAATTGTAGCCACAGGGTATTACGACAATCCGAATCTCCTGGATGTTCCAGGGGAGGACCTGGACAAGGTGAGCCACTACTATTCCGAGGCCCATCCCTATTTCGGCAAGAAGGTTGCCGTCGTGGGCGGAAACAACTCTGCAGCTGAGTCGGCCCTCGAGCTCTATCGTAGCGGAGCCGAGGTGACCGTGATCCATCGCGGCGAGGCGATGGGAAAGGCGATCAAGTATTGGGTGCTTCCCGATATCAACAATCGGATCCAGAGGGGAGAGATTCAGGCTCTCTTTTCGAGCCACATCACAGAAATCCGAACTCGGGACATTGAAGTGGAAACCCCGGAAGGCATGAAGACGATTGAGAATGACTTTGTCCTGGCGATGACGGGATATCATCCGGATTCAGACTTCCTTCAAAAGATGGGGATTCAGACCGACCAGGACAACTTTGTTCCCCAGCATAATTCCGAGACCCTGGAGACGAACGTAGAGGGTATCTACCTGGCCGGATCGATTATTTCGGGAAAAATGACCAATCGAATCTTCATCGAGAATGGCCGTTTCCACGGATCACAGATCTTCCAGCATTGGAACCTCTAGGAGCCTGTCCGAGTAATGGTGCGCAACCCACACCGTTACTCGGACAGGCTCCTAGCCAGGCGCTATGTTTCGAGTCGCAATCGTAGGAAGACCGAATGTAGGCAAGTCAACCCTATTCAATCGGTTGACTGGAACCCGCAAGGCGTTAGTAGGCAGCAGACCCGGCCTGACCCGAGACCGTCTCTCAGAGATAGCCACCTGGGACGGGAAGCAGTTCGAGGTGATTGATACCGGGGGGATCATTCCGGATGAGAAGCAGGAGATCCCGGAAAAAGTTCTGCAGCAGGCGGAAATCGCGATTGAAGAAGCGAACCTGATCCTTTTCGTCGTCGATGCCCGCCAGGGCATGACCCCCTTGGACCAGGAGCTGAGCACGCTTCTACGAACTCGGGGAAGAGATCCCCTATTAGTGATCAACAAGGTCGATGTCCCCCGTCTCGAAGCGGATGCTCTTCAGTTTCATGTTCTGGGGCTGGAGCATCTCTATCTGATTTCCGCCGATCACAATCTAGGATTGGGGCCTCTCCTGGATGACATCCTCCCGCAGGTGCCTGCATCCCAGGAGGACTCTGAAGCGGGGGCGATTCGGGTTGCCATCATCGGTCGCCCGAATGTTGGAAAGTCGTCACTTCTGAATCGCATTACCGGTCAGGAGCGGGTCATAGTGACCGCCACGCCGGGCACCACTCGGGATGCGGTCGACACCGATGTGACAATCGAGGGTGCTCCCTATCGCTTGATCGACACGGCCGGGATCAGGCGCAAAGGCAAGACGATCGAGATGGAGGAGAAGCTGAGCGTGGTCATGGCCCGCAAGGCCCTGGAGCGTTCGGATGTCGTGCTGCTGGTAGTGGAGGCATCCGAAGGGCCCCAAAAACTGGATGCCACCATCGGAGGCTACGCCGAGGAGGCCGGAGCTTCGATCATCCTGGTGGCGAACAAGTGTGATCTTGTCCCCACGGATACGGCCACCAGATCCGCAATGGAGCGTGCCTTCAGGGCGCGCTTTCGCTACCTGAGCTATGCTCCAATGGTCTTCGTGTCGGCCAAGACCAATGAGAGGGTCCCGCAGATATTTCGGCTGGTCGAGAAGGCGTACCAGGGCAGAATGGTCCGAGTCCCTACGTCCGAGTTGAATCAGTACCTGGGGCGGGAGGTTCAATCTCAGCTATTGCCGGAAGGAAGCTCCAGGCGGCATCCTCTGAAATACGCCTGCCAGGTGGCGATGGGTCCTCCCACCTTCGTCCTCTTTACGCGCACCCGCAAGCTTCATTTCTCAGCCCTCCGGTTCTTGAAGAATCGTCTGCGCCGGGCCTATGGTTTCTACGCCACGCCAATTCGAATTCTCTTGCGTGAGCCAGGGAAGCGCCGAGGATCATCGTCGTAGCCGCCGCAAACGATCGACTTTCATCCCGAACCATTAGCCCGGATTTCTCATCGCCAGTCGTAGCGAGGCGGCGCAAGCGCCGTCCTGGCAAGGCTTGCGACCGAGGTCTCCGCAGTCGTACTCGTGCACTACGTCGAGGAGGCCGACCGAGCATAACACAGCCAGGGCGGATGATTGCGGCGCCGTAGTAGACTGGCGATGAGAAATGCGGGTTAGGGATCCAACAGAGCCGCGAACGACTTGATCTGTTAGCACTATGAGCCCAAGTTCCGAGGAGAGAGCCGGGCAACAGCAGGATCTCGGCTGACCCCGGAAAAGTTTCTTTCGCGAATCATCTGGCTCGCAGCCGGGGGGGCGGACTTAGCTGGGACGGAATTCGTTTTCCAGATCCTGGCGAAGGCGGGTTGCGGAGCTGTCCGCGGGTAGTCTTACATCGGCATAGGTCAGGAGCTGGTCCTTGGTAACTGGGTGGACTACGGTCGCTTCGGAGGCCAGTCCTATGGGAAGGAGTCTGGCTGATAGACTCTCAGGGGCGGGCACCAGCTTGCCGAAGACGCTGTAGCCGCCCTCGCCATCCAATATCTCACCGGACTTCAGATCGCGTTTGGCGCAGGCTGCCACGTCTGCCAGAAAGGTCATGGGAGACCCGGTGGGTTCCTGGCGCAGGCCAGCCATAGCCACGCTGATTCCCAGTTCCAGGCCGATCAGGTGATGGGAGCGATAGAGAGAGGAATATTGGCCAGTTTGGTCCTGGAGCAGGCCGTACTGTCCGAAGCAGGCCTGTACATAGTCGCTAGGAGCCTTGAAGGTGACGTAGACTCCCCATCTCAGATCCTGTCCCAGAGAGGATCCGTCGCGATTGGTAGAAGCTACTACCTCAACGGTGCCACTGTGAGTCAGGATGCCGCCGTCGGATTCGGGTTTGAGGACATCGGCCAGACGATCCACCGACACGGGTGGGAAGCGCAGTCCGCCCCTTTGGGGTTTCAGTCCAGTCCCGTTGGCGACAGCGGCCATCTCGATCGCCGACTTGGTTCCATCCAGGAAGGAATTGTACATCTTGGCGTTGAAGCCCCCGGCTCTCACCTGCTCCGGTGTGAAGCCGTAGTCTTGGAAGACGGTATCCGGAGTCGAATAGGGGTATCGCTCCAGGTACTTAGTACCCTTGCCTGCGGCAGCCACTTCGAATCCACAGGTGCGGGCCCAGTCAACCAGCTCGCAGATCAGGGCCGGCTGATCTCCGTACGCCATGCTGTATACCACACCCGCCTGTTGGGCTCGCTTGCTCAGGATCGGTCCAACCAAGACATCCGCCTCAACTGTTACGAGCACCAGATGTCGCCCTGAATCGAACGCGCACAGTGCATGTTGTGTGGCCGCTCCCGGACTTCCCGTAGATTCGACGACCACATCGACTTCGGCCCGAATGAGCTCCTCGGCCGACTCGGTAAGGGCGACCCTGCCGCTCGAGGCAAGGTCGTTGATCTCCTGGCTGGTCCCGGCCGGGTGCATCTGTTCTGAGGGCCAGCCTACCCGAAGCAGAGCGTTGCGGGAGTGTTCGATTCGCAGGTCCGCCACCCCCACCAGCTGGATGCCCTCGGTGAAACGAGCTTGTGCCAGGTACATCGAGCCAAACTTTCCCGCTCCGATCAATGCTACGCGTAGCGGCTTCCCAGACTCCGCACGCTGCTTCAGCTCCGCACTCAGATTCACGGTGTCCTCCTTGGCGAATCGGCTAAAGGTACAGTCGTCTAGAGAGCGAAGAGGGCATTTTACCACGAGGATAGAGCTCGACCCGTCGATCCTCTACCTTTTGGAGACTGATTCGAATATTCTTTTGGCCGGAGGCGAAAACGTGAGTGAAAAGCCAATCATTCGATGGGGAATTATCGGTGCTGGAGATATCGCTGAACGGGTAACAGCTCCTGCGATGGCGGCGGCGGCTCACAGTGAGTTGGTTGCCGTGATGCGCCGCAATCGAACGGCGGCGGAAGAATTCGCGGGACGCCATGGGGCATCTCGTGCCTACGATCGTGTCGAGGGACTGCTCGGAGACCCCCAAATAGACGCCGTGTATGTGGCCACGCCGGTTGAGCGTCACTGCCCAGATGTGTTGGCAGCCGCAGCCAGTGGAAAGCACATACTGTGTGAAAAGCCACTGGCGCTCAGCATCCTCGAGGGTGAAAGGATGCGTGAAGCCTGCAAGCAGGCAGATCTGTTGTTCATGACCTGCTACTATCAGCGCTTCAACGCGCGCCATCGCCGAATCAAGGAGATCCTGGCGACGGGCGAGATTGGGCAAGTAACCTCGGTGCGGATGAACTTCTCGGGCCGCTCCCCCCAGCGCCCGGGGGCCTGGCGTCAGGACCCCGCCCAATCGGGTGGCGGGGTCTACATCGATAATGGCAGCCACTGCATCGACCTGCTGCGGTTCTTCTTCGGCGAGATCACAGCGGTCGCAGCATTTGTGGCGACCCTGGTGGAAAGCTACTCTGTGGAGGATACTGTGTCCTCGGTATTGAGACTCTCCAATGGTGCTCAGGCGGTCGTCACCTGTCACTGGAGTACAGGGGACCCGGACGAGCACCGCAATGCGATCATGGAGATTCTGGGTACGGACGGAGCTATTCTGTCTTCACCACAGCATGAGAAGTTTTCTCGCGGACGCCTGGTCGTCGCCACGGCTTCGGGTGAGCGGACCTACAGTTTTGAGGAAAGTACCCACGTAAACTTGCTCGAGGAGTTCGCTGCTGCTGTGGCCGAAGGCCGACCTCCGGCCGTTGGCATAGAGGACGGAATTGCGGCGCAGCGGGTGGTAGAGGCGGTGTACGAGAGCTCCCGCAGCGGGCGGGTCGTATCGCTTCAGTAGAGGTCAGGTTGGAGATCTTATTCCTGCGAACTTGCGTGGGGACGCTTGAGAACCCAATACACGATGTGAGGTGAAACGGATATGTTACTGACTGCGGATTGGCTTGCTGAATTCCAATCACGTGTGGGTAGTGCTGCCTTCGCCCAGGCGCGGAGGTCGTTGGCAGAAGAGGCTGATGGTTACCGCGCCTTTCTTCCCGACCTCCCGGAGAGGCAGGCGGGCTACTATCACGAATTCTTCTGTCCTGATCACGCCGTCGAACTGATCTTTGATCCGCGCAAGCCCTCACACCACGTTTGTCCGCAGGACGGCACTGTTTTCTCAGGAGAGCCCTTCGATAGCGCCTGGCGTTGGTCGGTCAATGATAGGCTGAGTGATGCTGCCTTGAGATTGGCAGTCCACTCAATTCTCCCTGCCGGGGATGAGGCAGGGGCGCCTGGGAAGGCCTCCAGCGACCGCAGCGTCGTTCGGTACATCCTGGAAGGCTATGCAGACCGCTATCGGACAATGCCTCCCGCACCCGAGGAGCATGGCAACCATCCGGGAGTAGTGACCTGGTCAGGACTCGATGAGTCGGTCTGGATTATTCGTTTGGCCTGGGCTCATGCGATCGTCGAAGATTCGCTTTCAGCCGACCTCAATTGGCATATTCGGGAGAACTTGTTGCGGCCGGCCTCGGACCACCTTTTCCGTGTCCTCTACCCGGGAATTCACAACGCGACGAACTGGAACAATGCCGCCATCATCACGCTGTCGTTGGCGCTGGAGGATACGGAGCGACTCCAGCAGGTGTTGGAAGGTCCCGACGGTCTCCATGCCCAACTGAGAGAAGGTGTGGGATCGGACGGATTCTGGTGGGAGGGATCGCTCAGCTACCACTACTACACCCTTGCCGCCTTGGTCTGGACGGTGCGCGCCCTGCGCTCGAGTGGCCACGGTTTCGAAGACAACGGAACCCTGCTCAACATGCTGCGGGCCCCAATTTTTCAGGCTTTCCCGGATCTGACTCTACCCGCGATCAACGATTGCTGGAGCTTCATAAGACTGACCGGGCGGGTCGGACACGGCATCCCTTCATCTGCCGAGTTCTACGAAACCGCCTGGGCCTGGTACGGTGAACCGGAATTTGCTTGGGTTCTGAACCAGAACGGCCCTCTGCAGACACGCTCTGGGCTGGAGGTGCTGCTTGATGGCGTCGAGGAGATACCAGAAGCGGCCGAGCCTGTTTTTGAAGGGTCACATATGGTGGACTCGGGAGTGGTGATTTTCCGCGGCAGTGGACCACGAAAGCATCAGAGCTATCTCCTCCTGAAGGCCGGGCCGGACGGAGGTGTTCATGGCCATCCCGATCAATTGGGCATTCAGCTTTTCGTCCAGGGGGAACGTCTCACCTCCGATTTGGGGACCCCCGGGTATGGCATCGACCTCAACGAGTCCTGGTATCGTCAGACCGCGAGCCACAGCACCGTCACCCTTGATGGCCGCTCCCAGCCTCCGGCGGTGGGTCAGGTCCGCACTTTTCGAACGGGTCCTGGGTTTGGAGTCGTTGATGGGGTAGTGGCCTGGGACGAAGGCGACTATGCTGGAGTCCGTTTGCGCCGCATCCTCTTGTGGCGAGAGCCCTACTTTGTCGATGTCTTCGACGTCGAGTGTGGCGACTCGCGCTGCGCTGACTGGATCTATCACAATCGCGGCAATCTGGTGGAGCAGCCTGCAGGCCAGCGCCGACTAGACGCCCTGAATGGTGAGGGCGGATTTGCTCACTTCAACGAGGTCGTTCGTCTAGGGCAGAATGGAGACAATCGCCTGGTGTGGGAAAGGGGAAAGGCCCGACTCGAGTTCTACTGGCCGCAGCACCAAGATGTCGAGGTGATGGTGGGTACGGCGCCATCGAATCCCGCTTCAGAGACACTGTCGGTCCTGATTCGTCGCCTCACGTCCTCGAGGTCAAGATTTCTGGGACTGTTTGTTCCGGGGCAGGCTCGAGGTGCATCGTCGATCCTCGGTTCGCCTCGCTGGGAGATGGACGGAGAAACCTGCAGACTGACAGTGGAGACCTCGCAAGGGACCGATCTCTGGCTGATTGGTGCCGACCCCGCGGCCGCGCAGCTCTTGACTCCCTAGCCGGCTAGGAATAGAGACTGGCCTTAGTACACTGGTTAATGTGTGCTTAGTGCTCGATGACGACACCACCGTCGATGTTGATCGACTGGCCGTGGATCCAGGATCCCGCTTTCGTGCATAGGAACGTGATGAAGTTCCCGACTTCTTCGGGTGTCCCTGTCCTTCCGATCGGTGAGTTTGCCCCGATTTGTTCCCATCTTTCACCCCGGCCGAACATATCCATACGTGCCGTATCGACGGCGGCGGGACAAATGCAGTTGACGTTGATTCCATGCGGACCCAGTTCCATTGCCAATGATTGTGTCATTCCCACCTGTGCGAAGTTGGCGGCGTTATAGGCAAGAGCATTGGCTGCCCCTCGCTTGCCCGCGGAGGAGGCTATGTTGACGATCTTTCCACCCTCTTTCTGTGCGACCAGAGTTCTCGCCACCACCTTGCTGCAGAGGTAGGTGCCTCGAACCTTGACGTCCACCACCCGCTGGAAAACTTCGGCTTCGAGTTCGGTGGTTGGGACCCTGTCCTTTCCGATCGGCATGGCAGCGTTATTGACCAGGATGTCGACCCTGCCGAACTCCTCCAGTGTTCGGCTCATCATCTGTTCAACCTGCTGCTCGTCGGTCACATCGGCAACCAGAGCCAGGGCTCCGGGACCGAGTCGACGAACATGTTCCGCAGTGCTTTGGACGTCCTTCCAACCCACTGCCTTCTCGTCGGCTGGAAAGGTGTCCGGATCGCGACCGGTTCCGGTCACCACAACGCTCGCACCCAGACCTGCCAAGGACATGGCGGTGGAGTATCCAATGCTGCGGAGTCGCCCTCCCCCTGTGACAATTGCTACTTTTCCCTCAAGTTCGCTCATGTTGGTTCCTTATGATGAGAGTGAATTTACTACGCTCTAAGCTGAAACTTAACCAGGTGGTTGGCCAGTTCTTTGCCTCTCCCAAGGTCATAGAGTTTCCCCCTGAATGATCCCGTCGGCTGGTGGCCGTTGGACTGGTTAGTTAGTTGAATCGTTCGTAGTTGACCGCCATCAAGAAAAGAGTAATTCCGCCGACCAGATACCCACCCAGGACATCGCTGGGCCAATGAGCGCCCAGGTAGACCCGTGAAACTCCGACCAGCGCGATTGGCCAGCCTACCAGAAACATGGCTGCAGGACGCTGCCAACCCGGTTTTGTCTGCCGGGACACGAGGTAGAGGAGAAAACCGAAAAACTGGACGAAAAAGACGACGTGTCCCGAGGGAAAGCTCAAGTTCGGATACTCGATCAAGACCTCGATCAACTCGTCCGTAGGTCTTGGTCGTCCAACCGCGGTCTTCAGGATCCGGTTGACCAGTGCCCCTGCTGCAACCCCCACCAGGACGACGCCGCCGGCGGGGACTCGCCTGGACACCAGCAAGCCGACTCCCACGATGATGGTAATCCACCAGGCCGTCCCTCCCGTCCCCATCCACGACGTTGCAAGCATCAGCTCGTGGAATCCGGGAAAGATGATGGCCTGAATCCATTGGGTTAGGGGAATGTCCCATTGAAAGTAGCTGTAATGGTGAGCGAATGAGCCCAGAACAACTAAAAGACTTCCGGTAACGCCGAGCAAGAGACCAGGATGGGGTCGCTTCATTTATTGTCCGTCGGATCACCCAGCTCCAGAAGCTCTCGAGCGATGCTTTCCCACTCCTGGTCCAGGGTGTCCCGCGACTCGGGGTGGTCGGCACGATGATACCAATAACGGGCATTGCTCCTGTCGCCCTCCTTGCGATGCAGGTAGGCGTGGACCCATGCCGCATCCGAACTTTCCTCTGCCTGGGCCGTCTGATGTGCCTCTTCCCAGTCTCCCTTTTTCTCATACCAGAGGGCTCGCAGGGGTGATGAGAGCCCCTCGGGGGGATTCTGCTCCGTTTCAATCGAGTCCAGGAACTCTATCCAGTTCATGATCCAGTTACCTCTAGTGTAGCAATAATAGGGTGATTTCTATCGTTCCAGGGCGTCCTCGTCAAGCCCCGGGTCAGGTCGAATTCAAGACGGTCGGATTAGGTTATACTTCATCCTTTTCATGCAACAACGACTGTGGTTTCGGTCCGCGATGTTACTGTCCTTACCGCTTTTTTGCTCGTTTTGCACCGATTGAGGCAAGCACGTGACCCTGAGTTGCCCGCCCTACAAGGTAGCCGCCGCGCATGTAGCACCCGTGTTTCTGGACCTTGATAGAAGCGTTGAAAAGGCTTGCAGCGTTATCGAAGAAGCCGCCCGCAACGGGGCCCGGCTGGTTGCGTTTCCGGAAGCATTCATACCCGCCTTCCCGGTCTGGTGCGCCCTGAGGGCACCCATTTACAACCACGATCTTTTCTGCCTTTTGGCGGAAGGTTCGATTCTTGTTGATGGTTCTGAGATGGCGCAGATTTGTGGGGCGGCTCGCGAGAACGGCGTTCTCGTTTCCCTAGGATTCAATGAACGTAGCGAGGCCAGTGTGGGTTCGATCTGGAACTCCAACGCATTGATCGGGGAAGATGGGGCCATCCTGAACCATCATCGCAAGATCGTTCCCACGTTCTACGAAAAGCTGGTGTGGGCGAACGGAGACGGAGCGGGCTTGCGCGTTTGCGAGACGATTCTGGGGCGAGTGGGCGTGCTTATCTGCGGAGAGAACACCAACCCGCTGGCCCGCTACACTCTCATGGCTCAGGGAGAGCAGGTTCACGTCGCCACCTATCCTCCGGTATGGCCTACCAGCGATCCCGAGGAAGGTGCGAACTACGATCTAGCCGAAGCGATTCAGATTCGAGCGGGCGCCCATTCCTTTGAGGCCAAGGCCTTTACCCTGGTGGTCTCGGCCTTCATGGACACGGCCATGCACGATCGTCTGGCATTGCTGGGTGCGGACGCCGCGCGGATTCTGGAGGGCAGCCCCAGGGCCGTCTCCATGCTGATGGGACCCGACGGAAGAGCGGTAGGCGAGAGCAAGTGTGAAGATGAGGGTATTCTCTACGGTGAGATCGATTTGTCACAATGTGTTGTCCAGAAGCAGTTCCACGATGTCGCAGGACACTACAATCGTTTCGACATCTTCAACCTGCAGGTAGATCGCTCCGCTAATCGGCCCGTGTCTTTCAAGGATGAGAATGGAGAAGGAAGCGAGAGTGCCTCGGCTCAGCCGCCAGCCGGCGAAGATGCCGGTTCGGATTAGTTATAGTTAGAATAGTTAGACGCTTCCCTCCCTTGCCCGTGCCCTGAACTCATCTTTCGGTTGCATCAAGGCTCTTGCCCCACCCGGTCAGCCCTTAACCCGCATTTCTCAGTGCTGGTCTGCTGCGTCGCCGCAATCATCCGCCCTGGCTGCGTTGCGCTCCGTCGGCCTCCTCGACGTACTGCACGAGTACGACTGCGGGGGCCTCGGTCGCAAGCCTTGCCAGGACGGTCCTTGCGGCGCCTCGCTACGACAAGCGATGAGAAATCCGGGTTAACTCTTTGATTTGAGACCAGAACACCCTTGGCGGGCAAGGCACGGGCAAAGGCAAGGGCACGGGAGAGAGGAGGCGAGGCAAATCTACCCCTCACGGAGCTGTTCCAAGGCCTGACTGAGCTCGTCGCGGGTGTGTTGATTTCCCTGTTCCTGGGCGGTAGCGATTCCCTGAGTGAAGACTGCTTCTGCGTGGGAGGTCTCCCCGATCTGCAGAAGTAGCGTGCCGTACTGGAAATAAGTAGGGAGGTAGTCAGGACGCTCCTCAACCAGTTTGGAGAAGGTATCGATCGCCTCCTGGTTCCGATTTTGTCGCCTGTATGCCATGGCCAGGCCATAGTTTGCGAAGGGATCCCCGGGGTTCTTACGAGCCAGTTCTGAAAGTCGGTCAAGTCGTGTCTGGGTCATATTCTGTGCTCGTTTGCTTGCCCCTCTCCGCCCACTTCAACTTTTCGCGAAGCACATCAAAGAAGCTCTTGTCGCTGGGTTGGATCAGCTCGATCTGACGCCCTGAGCGGGTGCAGACGATCTCGTCTTCCTCTTGGAGTGCCACCCCGATCTGTCCGTCGACCGTCAGGGTGACGTCTTCGCCGACCTTGAGAGATATGCGTATCTTGCTATCGGCGGGGATGACTACCGGTCTATTGGTCAAAGTGTGGGGGCAGATAGGGGTCAAGACCGTTGATTCCAGAGAAGGATAGATGACCGGTCCACCCGCGGCGAGCGAGTAGGCCGTGGAACCTGTTGGAGTCGCCACAATCATGCCGTCGGCCAGGAAGGTGGCCATGAAGTCTTCGTCAATGAAAGTATCCAGTCGGATGATTCGAGCTAACGCTCCTTTGTTGATGACGACGTCGTTCAAGGCGTGGTGAGTCTCGACCTGGCCCGAGATGTGGCGGACCTCCGCCTTGAGCAAGTGGCGGCGATCAATGCGATACCGGCCCTCGATCAGGCATTCCAGAGCACCCTGAAGCTCATCCAGGGTGACCTCGGTCAAGAAGCCCAGCGATCCCAGGTTGACGCCAAGAATGGGAGCCCTGTTCTGGCCGATGGTGCGTACGACCGAGAGGATGGTTCCGTCGCCGCCCAATACCACAATCGCGTCCGCAAGTGGAGGAATCTGCTCTCTCGGCATTCCCTGGTAGCCAGATATCTGGAAGCTTTGCAGGAGGCTTTCCTCGATCAGAAGGGTGCAGCCCCGGGACTTCAGCCAGTCGAGAGTGTCCTGGAGAGCCTGCGAAAACTCGGTGCGATGAGGCTTTACGATGATCCCGATTTTCAAGGGAATTTGCCTGCTTTGCTTGGGATTCGAGATGCTTTAACCCTTGGCTGCCTGGAGGAACTTGTCTCGGCAGTCCTCGGAGCAGAAGTGCAGAGTTTGATCCTTACTCCTCGCAGTAACGGCAAGGTCGGTGGCGACATAAATGCCGCACTCTGGGTCCTTCACCATATGTCCCTCGATCGTGCGCTTCCTCTTGACCGTGCGTTTGGAAGGTCGAGACCGCTGCCGGCTACCTTTTGGGTTGAAAAGTCTGGCGACCAGACTTCTCACCAGGGTCAATACCAGCAGAATAAGAAAGAGTCGAATGAGCCAGCCCATGGTTCAGGAACGTCCCTCTTGAAGATGTTTCTTAGCGTTTTCAAGCTGCTTTCTGATCTCTTCTTTGTGCGGGTACTCAGGGTGGCCGCTGAGCAGCCTTTCCCAGGTATCAATTGCAGAAGCAAAGTTCCCCGAAGAAAAATAGGCTATTCCAAGATTCTGCAGGGTCTGGGGATGATTGGGGTCGAGCTTCAGGCAGACCTGGTAGGTCTCGATTGCCTCGGAGACCTTGCCCTGATAGAGCTGGGCGGTTCCCAGGTCGGTCCTGACATTGAGGTTGTCGGGGTCCAGGTCCAGGGCTTGCTGGTACCAGGAGACAGCAGCATTGAACCGTCCCATATCGTAGTATGAGTTTCCCAGGACGATCCGCACTTGCTTGTCTTCAGGGTGCTCCTCAGCCCGCTTCTGGAGTTTTCCCAACTCTTCCAGGACTTCAGCCGGAGGATGACCCTCAGGGAGTCCAGATGGAGAGCCCTGACCAGCTTCTGTTCGCTGGATTGGAGCTACTACCGGCTCCTGCTTCTGGAATTGAGCGGTAAAGAAACCAAGGATGAAACCAACGACAATCCCGACGGCCCCCGCAGCGTACAGCCTGTTCTTCATTGGAGGGGGTATGTTATCATAAACCTCGGTTTTTCTAGGAGCTAGGAGTCTGTGAGGTAGAAAGATCGTAGCAAGAAAAGCGGTCGAATCAGTCGGCGCGGCGAAAGGCGGTCCAGTTTGCCCCAGACCTTGTATCGCGGGAAGGATATCGGAAGCCGGGAGCAGCTGATCCAGACCTGTCTGCGCGTCGTCGAGACGGGGACAGGTGAGGAGCGCAATCGAATCCTTCCCCATATGAGTGTCATTCGCTCCAGGCGCTACTTGGCTCCTCTGCTGAAGCTTCTGCAGTCGGCCGAAGTCGCCGAGAAGAAGTTTGCGGCGCTGGCATTGGCCGGTCTTGGCGATCCCCGAGCGATCGAGCCGCTCGCGAATCTCTTCGATAATTCCGAGACCTTCTGGGATGCCAACTCTGGGTCGTTGGAGACTGCGATAATCTTCGCCCTGGGGGAAATCGGGGATGAGAAGGCTGTTGAACCTCTCTTGAGGGTTTTTCAGATCCGGTTGCGTCCCAAAGAATCCCATCTGGAGAGACGGTGCTGCGTGCTGTCGTCCTTGGGTAGCCTCGCTCAGCAGGGTAGTGAGCAGGCTCAGGACGCTCTAATTGGTTTCACCAAGGAAGGGGATGTGGCCATTCGAGTGCTGGCCGTCACAGAGATCGCCGCTGCCTATTGGCACCGCGCCACCGAGGTTCCGAGTGCCGTCCTGGATCAGATGGTCTCGCTAGCCCAGGCCCAGCCGGACGAAGTCCGAAGGGCGGCACTTTCCTCACTTTCAACGCTGGCCAATCTCGGTTGTGGGGAAGCTGAAGACTTCTTTTCCGACAATTAGCCCCATCAGCCAGCGGGCTGGTTACTTCTGACTAAGCTGCTCCACCAGGGAGGCTGCGACTTCGGCGTTCGGACCTTGGGGCGCTAGCTTTCCGTATTCCGCCAAGTGTTTCACCGCATCATCGATCAAGTTCATTCCGAGCAGGATGATGCCCAGTTGATAGTGCGCCTCTTCATGGGTCGGGTCGGCTTCGACCGCCTTTTCGAGCGCCGCTCTCGCGCCCTTGCTGTTCCCGGAATTGATGTTGACCACAGCTGCGTTGTAGTGGTTGGCGGCAGCGGTCTTGGGATCCGTAGCAAAGCTGGCCGACTTCTCATACATTTCCTGGGCTTTGGTGGTGTCGCCCTTCTGGGTGTAGATTCCGCCTAGATTCTGATAATAGGTCCCGTTCTGGGGATCCAATTCGATCGCCTTGTTGTAGTCGCTGATGGCAAGATCGTACTTTTTCAGTTCCAGATGGCTGTTGCCCATCCTGGCCCAGAGGGCGGCTAGGGACGGATCTTTTTCCAGGGCACTCTTGAAGGCCGCGGCGGCGTCTTCAAACTGGCCCAGGTTGAAGGCCATGATCCCTTCCTGTTCGGCCTTTCGAACGTCGTCTCTGGTGGTCTGCTCTTTGAGGATCTTCTTTCGCTCCTCAGGGCTCAGTTCGAAGGAGAGCTTTCCCGACTTGCCCTCTATCATGACGAAATTGACCTCTTCCCGGAGCCCGCGGTGTCGATCGCCGAAGCTGTCCCCAGAGCCAAAGCCAGCCCTTACATTCTGGAAGAATTCCGTTTTGTATCCTTCCTTTTCGGCAATGACGCGGTACTGGTGCTGTAGGCTCACCGATCCATAGTAATACTCGCCCTTTTTGTTGGTTTTCGTCTTGTACTTGCGCTTAGCTGTTTGAGCCTGGATCCTGATCTCAACATCTTTGATCGGGTTCCCCTGTTCATCTTTCACCACACCTCGAATGGGGCCTATAATTTGAGCTTGGACCCACTCGAGTGATGCGCCCACTACAAAAACGGCGATGCAAGTCAGAGCAATCTTTTGTCTCATCGCTTTCCTCTTTCTGCTGATAGTCGCCAGTCAGGCTGGGCCCTCAGCGTCCCGGCCGCCAGCGTCTTTGCTTAGAAACTGTTTGATAGAGTTCATATTATCGGTGACAGGGCAGTTTGGCAAGCTTTGCAGGAACAGCGAGCCGTAGCTCCGAGTACGCAGGCGGCTGTCGAAAACAGCCAGCACCCCGCGGTCCTGACGAGAGCGGATCAGTCTTCCGAGACCCTGTCTCAGCGTGATGATGGCTTCCGGCACCGAATAGCGGAGGAAGGAATTCACCCCCAGCTTTTCCAGCCTCTCTATACGGGCCGCTACTACCGGCTCTGTGGGTACCTGGAAGGGAAGCTTGTCGATGACAACGGCACGCAGGGCGTCCCCCTGGACGTCGACTCCCTGCCAGAAGCTTGAGGTGGCGAGGAGCACGGCATGGGGGGTCTCCTTGAAGGCTTGAAGCAATTGGCTCTTGGGACCATCGCCCTGTCGCAGCAAGGGGTAGGAAGTGGTTCCCGAGAGAGCTTCGTAGACACGGTTCATCTGCTGGAAGCTGGTGAAGAGCAGGAAAGCGTGTCCCTCGGTGAGAGCGAGGATCTGGCTGACTTCCTCGAGGAGTCGGTCGAGGTAGTGGGGAGCACGTGGTTCCGGGAAACCTCGAGGAAGATAGAGAATCGCCTGCTGGGTATAGTCGAACTCGCTGGGCACCATCAGCTCAGTGGGTGCAGGCACTCCCAGCCGCTCCTTCAGGTACTCGAAATTGGAGTTGGTTGTCAAAGTCGCAGAGGTCAGAACGGCGGTGTCGGTTCGGGCAAACAGTTTCTCCTGCAGAATGGCTGACACATCGATGGGCCTGAGGTTCAGGAAGACGCCCCGCCCCCGTCTTTCCAGCCAATAGACGCTGTTGGGATCGTGGTGGTCGAAGACTTCCTCGAGACAAGTGATCAACTGTTCCAGGCGACGAATCAGGGCATCTGCTTCGGGGGGACGATGACCCTGGCGTTGGAGTGAGTGGTAGAGCTTCTGAAGGGTCGCCTTCAGTCGCTGATAGGCGGCGGACGCTCCCTCCCTTAGATCCACGGCTTCTCCAGTGTCACGGTCGAAGAAGCTCAGAGGGTATCTTCCCTCCTGGGGTGGAAAGGCGTCGCAGAGGACTTGGGCTCGTGTCTCGAGTTCCCCTACTTCGCGGTCGTAAAGGCCATCCCGGAACGTCTTGAGGAAGTCGCGACACAGCTCTTCGATCTGGTAGCTGCTGGCCTGCTTCCCGAAGTAGGTGCAGGCGGCATCTTCCACTTCGTGCGCCTCGTCCAGGACCAGGATGGAAAAGTCTGGAAGAATTCGACCGATCTCGTCGCTTTCGAGTGCAAGGTTGGCGAAGAGCAGGGCGTGGTTCACTACGATGACGTCGGATTCCAGTGCCTTCTGGCGCATCCGCGTGATGGGACACTGCTCGAAAAAGTCACACTTCTGCCCTGTACAGGTTTCACTGCGAGCGTCCAATTGCTGCCAGAGGGGATCCCGATCGCTGATCCAGCTCAGTTCAGCGCGGTCACCGGTCTTGGTCTTGGCGATCCAATCCGAGAGTGCCTCTTGACGCTCGGCCAGCTCGCCCGAAAGAGCCTTCTGCCGAGTCGCCTCCTCGAACTTCTTGAGACAAATATAGTTTTGCCGACCCTTCATATAGGTGACTTCGACCTCGGGGAACAGGTGTTTCTGGAGGAACGGGATGTCTCGAAGAAAGAGCTGCTCCTGAAGGTTTTTGGTCGCGGTTGAGATGATGACGCGCCGGTCGCTGGCCAGGGCGGGGATCAAGTACGCCAGTGTTTTACCGGTTCCGGTTCCCGCCTCCAGACACAGATGATGACGATCTTCGATGGCCTGAGCAATGGCCTCAGCCATCGCCTGCTGGGAAGGTCTGAACTCGTAGTGGGACAGATGCTGATGCAGCAGACCAGCAGGCCCGAAGATCTCGTCTAGGTTGGTTGTCTGGTGTTGAGTCAACGGATGCCGGATGCAGGCTCAGCGAGACGGTGCCTGTAGTACTGAAATTGGTCGGTCAGAGACCGCACTTCCTGTCCCACCTGGCGGAGGAGAGGTGTGTCTTGTGTGTTCTTCAGGACGCGGCCGATCCATCCACCGATTCGATTCATCTCTGCTTCCTTCATCCCACTGGTCGTAACCGCAGGCGTTCCGATTCGGATGCCGCTGGTGATCAAAGGAGGATGGGAATCGAAGGGAATGGTGTTCTTGTTGACGGTGATCGATGCCTGTCCCAGGGCGGCTTCTGCCTGTTTTCCGGTGAGGCCTTTGGAGAACACGTCCACCAGAAAGAGATGATTGTCGGTTCCGCCCGAAATGATTCGCAATCCCTCGTTGGCGACAGCCTGGGCAAGTGCTTCCGCGTTCCTGAGGATCTGTTGCTGGTAGAGCTTGAACTCGTCCTCCATGGCTTCTTTTAGACAGACAGCCTTACTGGCAATCACATGAACCAGAGGTCCCCCCTGGATGCCGGGAAACATGAGCCGATCGAGAGCCTTCTTGTGCTCTTCTTTACAGAGAACAATGCCGCCGCGAGGTCCACGAAGTGTCTTGTGGGTCGTGGTGGTTACGAAGTCCGCCCAGGGAACCGGACTGGGATGCAGACCGGTTGCCACCGCTCCGGCAATATGGGCAATGTCGGCCAGGAGGAAGGCGCCAACCTTCTTGGCAATCTGGGCCAGCCGATCGAAATGGATGATTCGGCTGTAAGCACTGGCTCCCGACACGATCATCTTGGGCCTCTCCTTTTCGGCCAAATCCTCCAGGGCATCGTAGTCGATCTGCTCGGTTTCCCGGTTGACGCCGTAGGAAGCCACCTCGAAATACTTACCCGAAAAGTTAAGCGGGTGACCGTGACTCAAATGGCCGCCATCGGACAAGTTCATCCCCAGGATCTTGTCGCCCGGTTCCAGAGCCGCGAGGTAGACTCCGATGTTTGCCTGGGTCCCCGAGTGAGGCTGGACATTGGCGTGATCTGCGCCAAACAGCTTTTTGGCCCGTTCGATGGCGAGGCTCTCCACCACATCAGCATTCTCGCAGCCACCATAATAGCGGCGCCCAGGATAGCCCTCTGCGTACTTGTTGGTGAAGACCGAACCCAGCGCCTCTAGGACGGCCTCGCTAACGAAGTTCTCGGAAGCGATCAGCTCCAGGGTCTGGGTCTGCCTCTGGGTTTCCAGCTGTATGGCCTCGGCCACCTCCGGGTCTGTCTCAGCCAACGACCGATGTATCTTTGGCATTTTCTCCTGCTGAACCGTTCCCAATCCCTTTCGAGAGGGAAGTCAGGCGTCCCCTTCCAAATCCGCGATTTTCTGGAGGCGTCGAGAGTGTCGGCCACCCTCGAAAGTTGTCTTCGTCCACTCCTGGACGATCGCCAAGGCCAACTCCGGATCCAAGACTCGAGAGCCGATGGCCAGTACGTTGGCATTGTTGTGTTGCCGGCTCATGCGCGCGGTTTCCACGTCATGGCACAGGGCAGCGCGCACATTGGCGAACTTGTTGGCAGCGATCGACATACCGATGCCGGTTCCACAAACTAGGATGCCTCGGTCTGCCTCACCGGATGACACTGCTCGAGCGACGGCCGCCGCATAGTCGGGGTAATCGACACTTTCACTGCTCGAGGCCCCCATGTCGGTGACCTGGTGTTGATGCTGCTCCAGCAGTGTTTTGACCCGCTCCTTGAGCTCAAAGCCGGCGTGGTCGCCGCCGATCCAGATGCGCATTTGTCAGGGCCCTTACCTCATCGTGGTGAGTAACTTCGATCGTAGCCCACTTGACTTGATGCGGTCAAACAGATAAAAGGAGCGTCCTCATGCGCTGGTCTCGATTCTTCATTCCCACCCTTCGCGACGTTCCCTCCGAGGCCGAGGTCGCCTCCCATAAGCTGCTTCTCAGAGCGGGGCTGATTCGCCAGCTGAGTGCAGGTATTTACTCGCATCTACCGCTGGCCCGACGCACCCTGCTGAAGATCGAAGAAATCGTGCGCCAGGAGATGGATCTAATCGGAGCCCAAGAGTTCCATTTGCCAGCCCTTCATCCAGCCGGGCTCTGGAAGGAATCAGGTCGATGGGAGGTCATGGGAGAGAATATGTTTCGACTTCGAGATCGAGGCGGTCGTGACATGTGCCTGGGCATGACCCACGAGGAAGTGTTCACCTCCATATCCCGCGACGAGGTCCGCTCCTATCGCGAGCTTCCCCAGATCTGGTACCAGATACAAACCAAGTTCCGGGATGAGCCCCGGCCCAAGTCGGGACTCCTGCGAGTCCGCCAGTTTCTGATGAAGGACTCCTATAGCTTTGACCTGGACCAGGAGGGACTCGACGTCAGCTACAAGCTTCACGAGGAAGCCTATCGCGCCATCTTCGATCGTTGCGGACTGGAGTATCTGGTGGTCGAGGCTGAATCGGGAGCTATGGGAGGCAGCGAGTCTCATGAGTTCATGGTGCGCACCGATGCCGGAGAAGACTACGTCGTCACCTGCTCGTGCGGCTATGCGGCCAACCGGGACCGGGCGCGATCCCGTATCGAGTCCGAGCAGGATCCGGAGGGCGAGAGTTCACCACGGGAAGTGCATACGCCCGGTCGCAAGACGATAAGTGAGGTAAGTGAGTTTCTGGGTATCCCCGAGTCGCGCCAGATCAAGTCCCTCGTCTACATGGTGGAAGCCCAGGCCCACCTGGTGCTGCTACGGGGGGATCACCAACTAAACGAGGCCAAACTGGGTAGCCAGGTGGGGACCGACAACTTCCGCCCGGCCCATCCTGAGGAGATTGTCAAAGCCTTTGGCGCGGATCCAGGAAGTCTAGGACCGGTCGGTGTCCGAGAGATGCCCATTTGGGCGGATCAGGCCCTTCAAGGGCGCCGCGACCTGGTGTGTGGAGCCAACAAGGATGACTACCACCTTCTTCACGTCTCTCCCGGGAGGGACTTCGAGGTTCCCTTTGTCGAACTGCGAGAGATAGAGTCGGGCGATGCCTGTTTGTTGTGTGGAGAACCTCTGGAAGTAGCCAAGGCGTTGGAGATCGGCCACATCTTCAAGCTAGGCCGTAAGTACAGCGAATCCATGGAAGCGACTGTCCTCGACCAGGATGGTCGAGAAGTCCCGGTGACCATGGGCAGCTACGGGATCGGAGTGGAACGGATCATGGCGGCAGCCGTCGAGCTCTACCACGACGATAAGGGAATCGTGTGGCCCCGGAATATCGCCCCCTTTCAGGCCGTTGTCACCGTAGTTCGTGTCAGCGACAGCGATCAGATGAAGACAGCTGAGGGTTTCTGTGAAGCCCTGGAAGAAAAAGGGGTCGACTGCCTGTTGGACGATCGGGATGAGCGTCCAGGGGTCAAGTTCAAGGACGCAGAGCTCATCGGGATCCCGGTACGCATCACAGTCGGCAACAAGCTCCGGGAAGGGAAGGTCGAAGTTTTCTCTCGCAAAGAGGAAGTGGTTGTAGAAGTTGCCGCCGAAGAGGCAGTAGAACGGGCCTTGGAAATTCTTCAGACGTATCCCATCTAGAATTCCCCGAATTGGCGGCCGCGCACCCAGTCAGCAGTTTCCCGTCTCCACCCTTGCCTTTACCTCTGCCCCGAGTCGAGCCAGAGTCTCGACAAAGGCCTTGGAGACTGAAGCTACGCAGGTTGGGTCATTTCCGTGAAAACTTCAGTCCCGCTCTCTCCTCGGAACTTGGCTTCAAATTGCAAACGATTCAAGTCGTGCGCGGCTGCGTTTTGATCTTACGTTGATAGATACCTTCCCCTGAGGCAGAGGCAGAGGCGAAGGCAGAGGCAAGCGTTTTACTCTAACATCAATTGTAATAGCCCAGATCTGACCGTACAAACAGTGTCAGAGTAGATCGCCCCTGATCGGCCGCTTTCACCTGAGGCTGTGTGAAAAGTCATTCATGATTTCGGATTTGAAATTTTGACTTCATAGGATCGCGTGTAAGCCACGATCTCCGTCGTAGGAAGGGTAAAGAGACCCCTAAATCAAAGAGGTTTTGGACTTTTCACACAGCCTCACCTGAAAGCGGACGTTCAAATTTTCCCTTGAAAAGTCGAATGAACTAGCAGAGGGCTCCAAGCATTGGGCCACATTTTAAACGAGTCCAGTTGTTCCTAGATCGTAATACGTAATATTGGTAATACCAAAACACATTGCCTCTATTATCGTAACTTTGTACGAAACTGTTGACAGTGACAGGGACGTACCAGCTGGTCGCCTAAAGGGAGGCGGCAAGCTTTGGGTGGTTTCCCCTCTTGGCACAAACTCTATGGAGGATCAGAAATGAAAAAAGGAAAGTTCATCGCAGTCGCCCTTGCAATGGTCCCGGGAATTTTGGTCTTGTCGATTTCTAGCGCCCTAGCCCAGGGCCTTACCCACAATGTGACTGGTAGCGGAGAAGTGATGAAGCCCGCTACACCGGCGGGGACCACACAAGTATTCAGAAGCACTGTATCGGCCCGTGAAGATGCAGACGGAAGAGTTTGGGGTGTGGTCATCGTTGACCTGGAGTTTCTGGGGACCTTCGAGGCAAGGGTGATCTTTCATAACCAGGTCACATGCCTGGATGTGGACGGAAGCAGTGCCTGGATAGGTGGGGTGGTGACCAACTCCACCGATGAGAGCATGGTCGCGGTGGGTGACACGACAATTACCCTTGTCCGAGATTGGGGGGGGGCCGGAGAGGACTTCATGGACGGCGATGTCTTCCCAAACGACAATTGCGAAGATCGACCGCTCTTGCCCGGTGTCGAGGTCGAGAAGGGCAATTATAACGTATTCTGACACCATCCCGGACAATCTAAAGACCAACCTGTAATTCCCTGAAGTGGCCTTGGAGAATTCAAGGTACAGTTGGCGCGCGCCCACCCGCCTTTAGCATGCCAACGTTTCATTCAAGTGCAGCCGAGAAGCAGGCAGAATATGACTGGGGTGCGCTGAAGGAGATAACGTGCATGCTTGCTGTCTTGTGATAGTCGGCACCCGATCTTACAGACAGCGTCCGATTTGATCGAAATCGAACGGCCGCTTTCGCCTGAGGCTGTGTGAAAAGTCATTCATGATTTCGGATTTGAAATTTTGACTTCATAGGATCGCGTGTAAGCCACGATCTCCGTCGTAGGAAGGGTAAAGAGACCCCTAAATCAAAGAGGTTTTGGACTTTTCACACACCCTGCGTATTCCGGTAAAACCGGCCACCGAATCCGGAGGAAACCGGCCGGGTCGGAGCGAAGCGACGCTGGAGGTTGATAATCATCTCCGAGGTGGCCGGTTTGAGTCAATCCACATGAGTGTCTTTGGTTGAGAACGCATCATCTCGTCTCTCCTTTGCTGAGTGAGTTGCTGAGGCAAAGTTTGCTTCAGCAGAGTGTTGTTTCCATTGTTGCCTCAGAGTCTTGAGGCGACTCCTGAGATAATCCCAGTATTGATCGGAGACAGGTTGTTGTCTCACTTCCTGGATTAGAGGTTCGAAGTAGCTCAGGGAAGTGATCGGTGCTCCGGTGTGGCCGTTGAGCCAGGCGACGTGCTTGCGGGCGCAGCCGAGAAGCAGGGCCCGCTCGAGCTGCCGCAAGGACAGGCCCTGGCGGTAGAGGCGAGCGGCCAGCTGCCGATCGGCCGGGGAGAAGGAGCACTGAACACCAGGGGCCTCGAGCAGCAGACGGGCCACCTGATCGAGGTATTGGGATTCGGCCGCTTCGGGCTTTTGGACGAGGGATCTTCGGTAGGGCCAGAAGGCCTCGCTGATCTGGATGTGAGTGCGCTCGTGTTGATTGCGGGCGAGGCTGAGCTGAAGCAGACCTCGAGACTGGAGTTCCCCCAGATAGGTAAACAGCGAGCGGCGAGACTTGCGTAAGGCCCGAGCCAACTGGGTAGGCGAGACGCTCAGCTCACCGGTCGATCGATCCGCTTTCAGGCACAGATAGACGAAGAGTTTGAAGGCGCCGTCGCTGACGACCTCCATCGCCTGCAGCAACGGTGCCCCGGCGGCAAACCAGCCAGCTTGGACTTTCAACTGCGGTGTGTGACTCATGATTCGTCCTTTGCTTTTGGAGGAACGATGACGATGCCGGCGCATGGAAGCCCCTTCGAGCTCAATGCGGTAGGCATTGTGGACCAGACGATCCAGGATGGAATCAGCGGTGGTCGGATCTCCGATCTGTTCATGCCAATGAGCGACGGGGAGCTGGGAGGTCAGGATGGTGGATCGATTGTCATAGCGATCCTCGCAGATCTCGTAGAAGTCCCGTCGCTCGGTCTCGGCCAAAGGATTCATGGCCCAGTCATCGACGATGAGCACGTCGGTGCGGGCAATCTTACGGAGGAGCTTGTCGAGGGTGCCGTCGGCTCGAGCCACGGCCAGATCGCGAAAGAGTCGAGCGGCGCGCGTGTACAGAGCCGACCAACCGTCACGAGCGGCTTTCTGAGCAAAGGCACAAGCCAGAAAGGTTTTCCCCACCCCACAAGGTCCGACGATGAGGAGATTGTGGTGGGTCTGGATCCAACGGCAGGTGGCGAGGCTAGCGATCAGCGATCGATCCAGCCCCCGAGGTCGGCGATAGTTGACATCTTCCAGACAGGCCGAGAGCTTCAATCGGGCATTCTTCAGACGACGCTCCAAGGCCCGATTCTCTCGCCAGGTCCACTGCCGATCCACCAGCAGGGAGAAGCGTTCTTCAAAGCTGAGTTGGGCCATCTCCGGATCGGAGAGTTGCTCGGTGAAGGCCTCAGCCATGGCTCTGAGTCGCATGGCGTGAAGTTTTTCGACGGTGGGATTAACCAACATGAGAGGCTCCTTTCTCGCCTTCGAAGTATTCGGCCCCTCGCACGTTGGCGTGCTCGATCGGGGGACGTTCCGGCAACGGTTGTGGTTCCACTTGACGGTCCAGGCCCGTCTTCAACATGGACTGGATACTCTTGTAGGAGCAGGCCTGAAGCCGCAGGGCGCGACGGCAAGCTTGCTCCAAACGGTCTTCTCCGAAGCTGGAACCCAGGCGCAGGATGCCCAAGCAGGAGCGATAGCTTTGCTCTGGATAGCGGCGGGACTGGAGAATCTTCTCGACCACCGATGCGGTATGGGGGCCGACTTTCTGAGCCCAGCGGATCAGACGTGAGGGAGACCACTCCAGATACCGGCGATGGCATTCGGGTCGGTGCTCGTCCAAGGTCGTGGCCTTGCCGGGCTGATAGGAGCGACGGTGAGAGGCCACCCTCCGACCCTGATGGAAGATCTCCACGGTGGTGACGGTGGTGCGCAGCTCGACCTTCTGACCTACCAGGACATAAGGGACGCTGTAGTAGTGGCGGTCGAACTCGATGTGGTAATCGATGTTGACGCCGGCCTTCTTCCATTGGGCGAAGACGTAGCGCTGGACCGGCAGGGGCCCCAGAGCCGGACGATCCAGGTCCTCAAAGCGCTGGCGTCGGTTGCCGGGGAGCTTGCGAAAGGTCCGGGCATTGAGCCGCTCCAGGAGCTCGGCGATGGCTTCGTTGAGCTCTCCCAGGGAAAAGAAGGTCCGGTGACGCAAGGCCGCCAGGATCCAGCGCTCGACTATGAGCACTCCCGACTCCGCCTTCGCTTTATCTCGAGGACGGCGCACGCGAGCCGGGATCACCGCGACGCCGTAGTGCGCGGCCCAATCCGCATAACTCGCGTTGAGATCCGGTTCATAGCGACAGGGGCGATGGACCGCATCTTTGGTGTTGTCTGGGACCACTACGGCGGGGCAACCCCCGAGGAACTCCAGAGTCCGAGTGTGGGCCGCGAGCCACGAGGGTAAGTCCTGCCGTAGGGAGGCTTCCGCATAGGTATAGTTGCTTGCCCCCAGCACGGCCACGAAGATCGAGGCGTCTTGGGTCTCACCCGTGTGGCGGTCCACGATTGGGACGGTGTCGCCGGCATAGTCCACGAAGAGCTTCTCGCCGGCCCGGTGTTCCTGTCGCAGCACCAGATCCAGCTTGCCGCGCCAGCGATGGTACAGATCACAGAACTGACTGTACTGATAGCCCTCCGGATACACCTGCTTGTACTCGTCCCAGAGCAGCATCAAGGTCACATGTTTGTGCCGGCAGCGCTCCTCATGGACGGTGGCGAAGTCAGGGAAGGGACGCGGGTCCGGGGGAGATTTACCCGTGGGAGGAAACAACCGGTTCTGAATCGTCCGGTCATCCCACCCCTCAGGCAGCGGCCAAGTGAGACCGGCTCGCTGGGCCCGGCGCACATACTCGGCCACGGTACTGCGAGCCAAGGCGCAGCTTCGGGCGATCTGGCGATCCGAAAGATGAAGCTGAAACTTCAGGTGTAGGACGTCTTTGATTTTGCGCATGGACTTCCTTTGATTCGGCACGATCGCTCCTCCGAAAAGGAGTCATCGTACCGAAGGAGTCCAACGTCGCTTCTGTCCCCTCGTGGAAACCGATTCCGGGAAACCGGCCGCCTTTCCGGGAAACCGGCCACCCTTCCGGGAAATCGGCCACCGTTCCGGAGACCCCGTTTCTAGTGGCCGGTTTCCCACCGGAATGGGTGGCCGGTTTGCTCCGGAATCAGTGGCCGGTTTCCCCTGGAATCACCGGCCGGTTTCGTCCGGAATACGCACACCCTCGCCTAAAAGCGGACATTCAGATTTTCCCCGGAAACGTCGAACGAACCACCGCAAACGACCAGAGGCAGACATTCAGGTCTTGTTAGGTGATAGCCGACACCCGCTGCTTATGCCCAACCCAGTTGTTGAAGGCTGATGGTGTCGTTCCAGATCTTTGTCATGTGCCGAATTCGATCTCCTTCAAACTCCATCGCATAGACATAGTCAGCCGCTATCGACTTACCCGTTGGCTCGCCGGGCCCACCTGGGCCAGTTTGTGTTCCGTGAAAGACCGCGAATGCTGCTACACAGTTCCGTTCCTCGTCCTCTGCGAAGAATTTCAATTCATAGTGGCCATCAGGGACTTGCGTAAATAGGTTCTTCATCCACTCGCTATATCCTTCCAGGGAACCTATCTCAGACAGCACGCCTGTTTGGGCTGAAAACGTCGCCTTAGGACGACAGTACTCTTTACAACCATCCCATCCCTTACCGGTTTCACATGCTTCAAAGAACAGTTTGGCTTGACTAAGAATGTTGCTCATAATGCCCTCCATTTATGTTCGAATTTGATCGCCAGCACGATTTCTCAGTTTGACCCTTGGTCTCCTTGCATACAACCTAACGATGAAGCTCAGCCGCCCCAAGCGGCAACGACGATCAAAAGATGCAATAGGGACGCCCAGCTTCGCAAGCGGCAAGATCGTTGAGCTTGGGGTCGGCTGCACAGCGGGGGTTAGGCGCCAGACGGATCCTCCTCAAGATCACCACCCAGGAAACGCGCTTGCAAACGAGTCTCCACGACCCGGCCCTCCACGAGCTCGACGCGATAGGCAGCCGCAGCCGCCTGCGAACTCACCACCTCCAGAAGTTCAGTCCCCCGAAAGTGTAGGGCAGCCCCAACGTCAGCAGCATACCCCCATGGTAGCCCTTCGCCGATCAATCGATGATAGGTGGAGCGTCGCTCTTCCTCGCCGTCGTAGTGCGGGCAGGCTGTGGCGTCAATAAGCCCCAATCCGCCGGAAAGGGCCTCGAGGCCTCCAAAGGAGTCTGTAACCCCACCACGAAACCAGCAGATCATGCCGGCACTCACGCCACACAATATTGCCCCGCGCATCCAGGCATCACGTAGCAGCTTGTCCAAACCGTGCGTGCGCCACATGGCCAGGAGGTTTGCGGTATTTCCACCGCCGACGTAGATGATGTCCTGCTCCGCGACGAACGTGCCAAGTTCGGATGTTTTTGACGGCCGGCGTGGCAGAGCAGGCGGATCGAACAGGGTCAGATCGGTGGCGTGGGCGCGTCTGCTGAAGGCCCGGTAGAACTTCACAAGATACACGGCGGAATCGGCGCTCGCGGTGGGAACGAAACAGACTTTCGCCGGCTGGCGCGGTGAAAGCGAGAGAATGAAATCATCGATGAGTGGATTATCGGGCTCGACTAAAAAGCCGCCACCGCCCATCGCGACGATATGTCCTGTGGTGTTTAGCGGTGCCATTTTGTTGTTGCCCTTCTGGCCGAGATTTCTTCAAGCTTGCGCCTAACTTCTGTTTATATGGTTTCCAGATAAATCCATATCTAGCAGATACTAGATTGTTGGGTCTGGAAGGGCAATCCTTCAAAGCTTCCTGCCTCGTTGGCGGACAAACGCCAATTCACGTTATATGTATGCCCTTCGATCGGAAGATCGGGGTTGACTTGTAAGGCGAGCTGCTTCGTGGCTCTGAAATGCTCGACGTTTCCCGGGAAAATGTGAACGTCCGCTTTAAGCGAAAGCGGTCGTTCGATTTTGATCAAATCGGACGCTGTCTGTAAGAGCGGGTGCCGACTATCACACCTCAATAGATGCCTTTCTTACCAACCTGCACCTTGCAAGTTTTTCCGAATTGTTTGCCAAAGTCCACGTCGAACTAGCACGCGCGTCTGACATTTTTTTGGCTCACCTCCAGAGTGAACGTCTTTTTCTTGTTGACAGATGGAGAATTATGGATTATTTTGGCACAGATTAGTTGATCTAGGGTCTATTAGGATTAATGAGGCGAGTGACGCGTCGTGTTCCGAGGCAACTTTCCCACCAAAGTCGATACACAGGGGCGGATCAAGATTCCCGTTTCGTATCGAAGACTCATTGATGAGGAATATGGAGTGGATCTCTATGTCACCAGCACCACCGGAGAGAACGTGCTGGTATATCCCCTCAGCGAGTGGGAACAGATCGAAGCGAAGCTCCTGGAGCCTCCGAAGATGCGCCCTGAGAAGCTGAAGTTTCTTCGCAACACGAACTATTACGGGCAAGTGGTCTCGATGGACAAGCAGGGACGGGTCGTAGTTCCTCCTCATTTGCGTAAGGAGGCCTCGATCAGTGGAGAGGTGGCCGTCATGGGTTACCTCAATTACCTCCAGGTTTGGAATAGGGAGCGCTTCACGCACCTCTTGGAATCGGATCCCTATACGGAGAGCGATGCCAGAGTGCTGGCGGAGTTGGGACTGTGACGGCTCTGGCGTGTGTTGGGGACATCTCAAGAAGGTATCGCCTCGGCATCCCTGATCGTTCGCGACGGAGGGTGGCTTGTATTGAGTGGCGCCGTCGCAGTGGACAGCAACCGACTGCTGTCTCTGCCGGCGAAAGCGCCTCGGCTCAAACCGGTACGAGGGGCGCCTTGGGAATGGGGGCTAGAGTGCGGCACGATCCGGTTCTGTACCACGAGGTCCTTGAGTTCCTCCGGGTCAGGCCTGGAGGGGTCTACATCGATTGCACCACCGGACTGGGCGGACATTCCGAAGGCATCCTCAAGCGCCTCCAAGGGTCGGGTCGGCTGATTGCCCTGGATCGGGACTCAGAGTCTCTGCAACAAGCCAGAACCCGCCTGGGCGCGCAGTTTGAGAATTTCAGCGTTCATCACGAGAACTTCAAGAACCTGCCGTCGGTTCTGGCCACCCTGGAGATTCAATCGATCGATGGGTGTCTCGTCGACCTCGGCATGTCGTCCTTTCAGCTTGATTCGGGGGAACGTGGCTTCAGCTTTCAGCAAGAAGGTCCTTTGGACATGAGGATGGACAGGGATCTAGAGCTGACGGCAAATCAGTTGGTGAACGAGCTTCCTGAAGAGCGCCTGGCGGAGGTCCTGTGGCGCTACGGCGAAGAGAAGGCGGCGCGCAAGCTGGCCGCAGCCATTGTTGCCCTGCGGCGACGGGCGAAGCTGCGCACCACCACGGAGTTGGCGGATTTGGTGGAGCGGGTCAAGGGTCGGCCCCGGGGATCCCGTCTCCACCCCGCCACCCAGGTCTTTCAAGCACTCCGAATTGAAGTCAATCAGGAGCTCTCAGGTCTGGAGCAGTTCCTGGCCGAGGTTGTCCAGATTCTGAAGCCAGGTGGGTGTCTGGTCGTCATCGCTTTTCATAGCCTCGAGGACAGAATCGTGAAGCAGACGTTCCAGAGGGCGGCCGGGAAGTGCATCTGTCGTCGCCGCCCGGAGTTCTGCGACTGTCCCCGACTGGAGGAGGTCTTGATTCTGACGAAGAAGCCGGTAACTCCACCGCCATCTGAGGTGCAGCTTAACCCTCGAGCACGAAGTGCGAAGCTGAGAGCAGTTCAGAAACTGTCCGAGCCGGAGTGTTCGTC
The DNA here is from genome assembly GCA_965218775.1 of Acidobacteriota bacterium. Classification (GTDB taxonomy): domain Bacteria; phylum Acidobacteriota; class UBA6911; order RPQK01; family JAJDTT01; genus CAUZIZ01. The sequence continues at coordinate 1,046,791 of CBDCLS010000006.1, forward strand.
GCCAAAGGAGGATCGATAACATGGTAGATCTTGGCACGCAGAGGTTTCGAAACCAGCCGTTCAGAGGTAAGAGTGAGCCGTCCTATCTGTGGATGCCGCGATGCATTGCCCTGGCTGGTTTAGTGACCGGCCTGATCCTGTCGTATGTCTGGTCGCAGGATGCGATCACCGGCATCTCCTATCGAATCGAAGAGTTCAGAGAAGAGAACGCCCAATTGGCCGACGCCATCGGCGCCCTTCGCGCCGAGCAATCATCCCTGGTCAACCCCGAGAAGATTGATCGACTCGCTGCAGAGTTGGGCCTGGTTCGCTCCAACGAGGCCGAAGTACGGATCCTGGAGGGGGTTCTCCACACGGAGTCGGCCGAGAATCTGCTGGCCGAGTCCATTCCTGCGCGTAAGGCCGTCAATGAATGAAGGTACGAGCCGTGGCATGGTAGCAACTAGGACCAGCCGGCTTCTGATCTTCTACCTGTCCGTTGTGCTTTGGTTCGTGGCGGTGTCGGTGCGACTGGTCCAGCTCCAGGTCGTTGAAGGCGACGACTATCTGGAGATGGCTCTGCGTCAGCGGAAAGGCTACGTCGATCTCCACTCACGCCGGGGCGAGATCCTCGATTGCCATCTGGAGGAGTTTGCGATCAGCGTAGAAGCGGGTGTTGTGCAAGCTCATCCCCACAAGGTTGCCGACCCGGCTGGAGCCGCACGGCAACTGGCACCGATTCTGGGACGGACAGAGCGGGAGCTCTACGACAAGCTCATTTCAGAGACGCGGTTCCGTTACCTTGCCAGGGAAATCTCGCCACGTCAGATGGCCCAGGTCAGGCAGCTGGGGCTAGCAGGTATCGATGTAGCGAAGGACAGCAAGCGAGTCTACCCCAACCGTGAACTGGCCGCACACGTTCTCGGGTTCGTCGGCGTAGACGGTAAAGGGCTCTGCGGGCTCGAGTTTGTCTACGATGACCAGATCAAGGGGCGCGCCGGTCGAGTCAACCTCCGATTCGATGCCAAACGCCGCCGCTTTGGTCGAGAGTCCGATGAGCTACCCACTCGCGGCAATGTCATGGTGCTCTATCTGGATCAGTCCATTCAGCATGCGGTAGAGCAGGTTTTGAGCCACACGGTAGAGTCCTACCAGGCCAAGAGTGGATCCGCCATTGTCATGAACGTTCAGAGTGGCGAAGTTCTGGCCATGGCTTCTTATCCTGGATTCAATCCCAACAGCTATGGCAAGTCCGAGCTGGTGAACTTTCGAAACCGAGCCATTCTTGACGTCTATGAACCCGGATCGACCTTCAAGATCGTCACCTTGGCGGCCGTTCTCAATGAGGGATTGTCCCGTCCTGACGAATCGATTGACTGCCGCGTCGGTACGGTGAGACTGGGTGGGAAGGTCTACCGTGAAGCCAGCAGGAGCTACCAGACCCTCACTTTCAGCCAGGTGCTGTCCAAATCGAGCAACGTGGGTACCATCAAGCTTGGACTTCGTCTGGGGGATGAACGGCTGCATGCGTACATCCGAAAGTTCGGCTTTGGGGCCAAGACGGGCATCGAACTACCGGGAGAGGAGGTGGGTCTACTTGCTCCGCCCTCCCGCTGGTCCAAGGTTTCCATCGGGGCGTTGTCAATTGGGCAGGAGATTGGAGTAACCCCACTGCAGGTAGTGCGAGCCTTAGCGGTTCTCGCCAACGATGGCTATCTGGTGAAGCCTCGAATCGTGAACAAGATTCTCTCGGCTCATGGAGATGTGCTTGACGAGTCCAAACCGGAACGGGAAGCGATCTTGTCCCCTGCCACTGCCCGCAAGATGAAGCGGGCTTTGGCGCTCACGGTAGAAGCGGGGACGGGAAGAAGGGCTCGCCTGAGTGGTTATTCCTCCGGGGGGAAGACGGGAACAGCGCAGAAGTTTGTTGATGGAGCATACTCTAGAACCAAGTACGTGGCTTCCTTCGTGGGTTTCGCCCCCGTGGACGATCCGTTACTGGCATCGATTGTGGTCATCGATGAACCGAAGGGAGCCTCATACGGAGGCGTCGTGGCGGCACCGGCCTTCAAACAGATCATGGAGCGGGCCCTGATCCACCTGAAAGTCCCCCGCGATCGGCCCGACCGGTCCATCAAGCAATTGGCGGGGGGATCTGCTCCGGATGGAGGGCGTGGAGAGTTTCAGCTAGACCGCGACGATTCCAAAGAGAAAGAAGGACTGTCGGCGGAAGAGCTGGAGCAAACGGTCTTGGGCTTGATGGGTGAGGACCCCCTTCTGCATTCCAATCGGACGGTGACAGTGGCAACCGATTTCTTTCGAATGCCCGATTTCAGGGGTCTCAGCCTCCGAGAGGTTGTTCGAGAATGCTCCCGTCTGGGCCTGCGACTAAAGGTACACGGAAGTGGTGATGCTGTAGGGCAGCGTCCACCGTCCGGATCTCCAGTCTTCAAGGAGACGGTTAGCGAAGTGTTTTTCGGCAACAGAGGATCGTCCATTTATGCGTCTGAACAGATTGCTCTCCAGAGCACAAGTCGGGGCGTTGCTTCAGAACGGCGATGACCAAAGAGATCCTGAGATCGGAGCTCTGGAATATGATTCACGGCGGGTCGTCAAGGACAGCCTGTTCTTTGCGATTAAAGGGCTGGTCACAGACGGCCATATGCATCTCGACCAGGCTCTGAAGCAGGGAGCCGTGGCCGTTGCATCTGAGGGGGAAAAACCAAGAGGCTTTCCTCTGGTCTGGATTCGAGTCTCGGCCATCCGACCCTTCATGGCCTGTGTTGCCAACGCCTTCAATGATCAGCCTTCCGAGCGCCTTCAACTGGTGGGGATCACGGGCACCAATGGGAAGACCACGACTGCTTTCCTGATCTATGCCATGATGGAGCAGGAGGCCCCGGGTTTTCTGCTCGGCACCGTTCACGCCTCCGTGCACGGCAAGAGTCGGGAGACTGAGCGAACTACGCCTGAGGCGATCGATGTTCAGAGAATCCTGTCCGAAGCCCTTCAGGAGGGTTGTCGCTGGGGCGTAATGGAGGTTTCTTCTCACGCGCTCGCGTTTCACCGGGTTTATAAGTGCTGCTTCCCGGTAGGGGTCTTCACGAATCTGAGTCAGGACCATCTGGACTTCCATCAGAGTCTGGAGGATTACTTCCAGGCCAAGCACCTCCTCTTCAGCCATTCCTACAACCCTGGACTTCGCTCTGCCGTTCTCAATCAGGATGACGGCTACGCCCGGAGAATCGAGCCTCCCCCGGGTACGCGCGTTGTCACCTTCGGCCTGGATCGGACTGCCGACGTCTTTCCGTTGGCCCAACGAACCTCACTTGATGCGACCGAGGTGGACCTCAACTTTTTCGATCGTCGACTTTCTCTCCGCAGTTCGCTCCTGGGCGAACACAACCTCTACAATCTCATGTCAGCCGCCGCTGCCTGCCATCTGATCGGTGTCTCCGATGACCATATTCGTCAAGGCGTCGCGAGCTTGAAGAGCGTTCCTGGAAGGTTCGAGAGAGTTGGCGTGGAGCGCGACTACGCTGTTCTGGTCGATTTTGCCCACACCCCCATCGCTCTGAAGAAAGTCCTCGACTTCTGTCGCCAACTGACTGGGAAGCGCGTTCTTTGTGTCTTCGGCTGTGGAGGGGATCGGGATCGAGGCAAACGTCCTCAGATGGGAGCCATCGCCGTTGAGGGAGCCGATTGGGTTTTCATTACTTCGGACAACCCTCGAAGCGAGGATCCGGCCGAGATCATCCGCGAAATCTGTTCCGGAATTCCCCAGGGCTGTACCAACTACGAAACCCTCGCGGATCGGAGAGATGCGATCGAACGGGCCTTGGAGGATGCCAACCCGGGAGACATCGTTCTGGTGGCGGGCAAGGGACACGAGACCTATCAGGAAATCCAGGGTCAGAAGATCCCTTTCGACGACAGAGAAGTCGTGCGGGAATTGGCATGATTGAATTGACGTTGGAGCAGGCGGCAAAGGCCATGGAGGCTTCCTGGACGGATCAGAGGGGCTCCTTCCCAGTGCGCCATGAATCGTTTCCGCCGGTGACTATCGATAGCCGCAGTGTAGAACCCGGCGCCTGCTTCATTGCCATCGAGGGTAAGCGGCATGACGGGCACAAGTTCATTCCCGAGGCTCTCCAAAGGGGTGCCGCGATCATTGTCTCTTCGGCGCCGGTAGCGGAGCGCTCCAACTGGGAGAACCGGATCTTTCTCCAGGTTCCGGATACCGCACAGGCCCTCCAGGGCCTTGCCCGCTGCGTTCGGAAGAAGTGGTCCCGCTTAATCATCGGTGTCACTGGAAGCATCGGCAAGACCACCACACGGGTCTTCACCACAGAGCTATTGGGTCAAAGATTCCGTATGTTCCAATCGCCCGCGAATTTCAATAATGAGATCGGAGTCCCTCTCTCGCTGCTTCGGTTGAAGCAGGAACACGAGCTGGCAGTCTTGGAACTGGGGATGAATCACCCAGGTGAAATTCGGACCCTGGCAGGAATCTGCTGTCCCGACGTGGCTCTGATTACCAATGTGGCGGCAGTACACCTCGAGTTTTTTCCAGGCCTTGACGCTATTGCAGCGGAGAAAGGAGAAATCCTAGAGGCGCTTCCACACGATGGGATCCTCTTTTTCAATGCGGACGATTCCCGCGTTTCTGCACTGGCCGAACGCTATACAGGCAGGAAGGTTTCTTTTGCGCTGGAGAACCGCGCCGATGTCCGGATCTTGAACGCCCGCTCCGAGGCGCTGTCCAAGACCGTGTTCGAGTTCGAGAGCCGGGGACGTCGCCATACCACATCGGCCCCCTTTGTGGGCCGCCACTTCCTCTACGATCTGGCGGCGGCCATCGCTGTGGCATTGGCTTTCGAGCTGACGCCGGAGCAGGTTTGCGAGGGAGTTCCCCGGCTCACCCCATTGTCGATGCGGGGAAAGATTCACCAGCTCGATCGACGCAACGGTGTCCCGGTCACGATTTGGGATGACTCCTACAATTCCAGTCCCAGCGCGGTTGAGATCGTGCTGGAGACGGTTGCCGATCTCCAGGAATTTCGGCGCAAGATCCTGGTTCTCGGCGAGATGCTCGAATTGGGACCCGAGTCCCCTCAATTGCACCGAAGGGTGGGACGGGCCGCGGCAAGAACCAGGCCTGACCTGCTGATTGCGGTGGGAGGGAAAGGCAGCCACATTGTGGAGGGCGCAGTCCAGGCGGGGTTGTCAGCCCAGAATGCGGTGCAGTTTGAGAGTTCGGAAGAGGCGGCAGAGTACCTTGCGGGTGTGGTGCATGGCGGAGACTTTCTGCTGGTCAAGGGTTCCCGCGGCGTCCAAATGGATCGAGTCGTTCAATTCTTGGAGAGGGAAGCACCTTGATCTACCACATCCTATATGCATTCCACGATGAGTTCTCGGTGCTGGACGTGGTGAGATACATCACCTTTCGAACGGCCTATGCCTCCCTCACCGCTCTGCTCATCAGCATGCTCCTGGGGCCTTGGTTGATCAGGAAGCTGGAGGCATTTCAGATCGGTCAATACATCCGGCAAGACGGTCCAGCCAGCCACTACGAAAAGGCGGGTACTCCCACCATGGGTGGCCTCTTGATCGTGATAAGCATCCTGCTCCCCACCTTTCTTTGGGGCGATCTGAGCAATTTCTATGTCTGGATTGCCATGGCTTCCCTCCTGCTCTTCGCTGCTGTGGGGCTGATCGATGACTATCTGAAAATTGCCAACAAGAGATCTCTGGGTCTGCGGGGCCGTTGGAAGGTTCTGATGCAGGTCCTCATCGCGGCGGGTTTGGGTCTCACTCTGATTGCCTTACACGACTGGGGGCTCTACAGCACTCAGCTGAGTGTACCTGTCTTCAAACGTTTCACGCCCGAAATGGATTGGGTCATTCTGGGTGTCTCAACCTTCATACCCCTGATCATCTTCACCGCTCTTGTCATCGTTGGGAGCTCCAACGCGGTGAACCTGACTGACGGGTTGGACGGTCTTGCCTCGGGACTGGTAGTGATCGCCGCTTCGGCTCTCACGGTGCTTACCTACGTCACTGGGCATGCGACATTCGCGACCTATCTGGGCCTCATCAAGAACACCTATGCCAGTGAGCTGACGATTTTCTGCGGAGCCATGGTAGGAGCCAGCTTGGGGTTCCTCTGGTACAACACGCATCCGGCCCAAATCTTCATGGGTGACGTGGGTTCGATGTCCTTGGGCGGCGCGATTGGGACCGTCGCCGTCCTTATCAAACAAGAGTTGTTGCTCTTCTCGATCGGTGGAATCTTCGTGCTGGAGGCGCTCTCGGTCATTTTGCAGGTCACGTATTTCAAGCTAAGCGGCAAGCGGCTGCTGCTAATGGCACCCTTGCACCACCATTTCGAGCTACTGGGTTGGGAGGAGCCGAAGGTCGTCGTGCGATTCTGGCTGGTGGGCCTGATTTTCGCTCTATTCAGCCTAACGACGTTGAAATTGAGGTGAGGAAAAGCAATTGGAGGACGGTGTTCCGGAGTTGCAGGAGCGAAGGGTTTTGGTGGTCGGGTTTGCCCGTAGCGGGGTAGCGGCAGCCAATCTTCTTCTTCGAAAAGGGTCAAGAGTCACCGTCACCGATCTGAGGGCAGAGGAAACGTTGAAAGAGCAGATTGGAAAACTCGTCGGGCCCGTTCGAATGGTCTTCGGCCGGCATCAAGAGCAAGATTTCATGGAGGCCGATCTCATCGTCCCGAGCCCCGGTGTGCCGACCCATGAAGGCCTGCTGCGCCTTGCAGCTGAGGCCGGGATTCCGATCTGGAGTGAGGTGGAACTCGGCTATCGCTGCCTCAGAGGTTCCTTCATTGGGGTTACTGGAACCAATGGGAAGACAACGACGACAGCTCTCATAGGAGCCCTGTTCGAACAGGCTGGAATTCCCAACGCAGTGGCCGGCAACATCGGAACTCCCCTCACCAAGCTGGTGAACCTGGGAAGCGAAGAACGGGTCTTCATCGTCGAGCTTTCTTCTTTTCAGCTGGAAACGATCCAGAGTTTCAGGTGCAAGATCGCTCTGGTATTGAACTTGACGCCGGATCACCTGGACCGCCACCCGAGCTTCGAGGAATATGCCCAGGCCAAACGACGCATCCTTCTCAACCAGACTGCCGAAGACTTCGCCGTGCTTAATGCCGACGATCCCAGTTCGAGGGCGATGGGTGAGGACTGCGCCGCACGAGTCTTTCTCTTCAGCGAACGCCAGCCGCTGCCCGAAGGAATTTCAGTAGACGCCGGAAAGATCTGGATCCGGTGGGAAGGAAACGAGTATCCGGTCATGTCCGTGGAGGAGATCCGGATGCCGGGACGACACAATCTGCAGAACGTCCTGGCAGCTACTGCCGCTGGCTTTCTGAAAGGATTGGACCCCGGTTCGATGGCGCTGGTCTGCCGCAGCTTCGCAGGTGTGGAACACCGACTGGAGCAAGTCGGCACTCGGGCGGGCATTCACTTTTACAACGACTCCAAGGCCACCAACGTGGAAGCGGCTGCTCGAGCTCTGGAAGCTCTCGAGGGACCCCTGGTTGTCATCATGGGGGGAAGGGACAAGGGAGCCGATTTCGGAGAGCTGGAACACCTGATCAAGGAGAAGGTCAGGCTGCTGGTTCTACTGGGGGAAGCTCGTAGCAGGATTCGCAGTGCCCTAAAGGGCCGCGTCGAAGCCCGGGATGCCCACGACATGGTAGAGGCGGTTGCGCTGGCGTGTGATGGGGCCAAACCGGGAGACACCGTGCTGCTGGCACCGGCCTGTGCCAGCTTCGACATGTTCGAGGACTTTGAACACCGAGGACGCGCCTTCAAGGAAGCCGTGGCGCAGTTGGACTTGGAGAACTAAGTACCTCACTTCACAAATACGGCCACGTTTGCAGATGGGGCTTGTGAGGCGAGGTCAAGGCAGGAGGAGGAAGACGATGCTTGGCCATCTTCGACGACGACCAACGCAGAGATCGTTCCACAACCCCCATCTGCCCTCCGGGTGGCGACGGGACGGGCCGATGGCTTTGTCTCTCCTCCTCCACGATGCAGAGGCAGGGCGTTCGTCGTCGTTTCGCGCCCTCGACACCGTCGCGCTCGCCACAAACGTGACCGTATTTATGAAATGAGGTACTAAGCGTGAAACAGAGAATGCCCTACGATGAGGGCGTTTTGCTGATTGTCCTGGTCCTGGTTGGATTCGGGCTCGTCATGGTGGGAAGTGCCTCCGGCCATATTTCCCAGGAACTCTACGGATCGAATACCGATATCTTTACGCGACAGCTGATCGCCGTCCTGATTGGACTCGTGATTCTCCACCTGGGCATGACTACCGACTACCGCCGTTACGAGCATCCAGCCGTTATCTGCAGTCTGTTCGTTGGGGCCATCCTTCTCCTCGTGATTCCCCTGGTTGGACCCGGCGGCGCCGGTGTCCGCCGATGGATCTCTCTAGGGCCAGTGAACTTTCAGCCATCAGAACTGGCAAAGCTCGTTCTAGTGCTGTTCTCCGCCTACTACCTGGTGCGCTACCGCGAGTCGATTCCATCGATCAAAGGCCTACTTCCCTATTTCGGACTCGTGGCGCTGCCGCTGGTGCTGATTCTGATGGGGCGAGACCTGGGTACCGCGGCTGCGATTGCTTTCACTGCGTGTTTGCTGCTCTATCTAGGAGGAGGGCCTCTCAAGTACCTGTTGGGCCTCTTCTTGGCTGCCATTCCCATTCTCTACTTCCTGGTGTTCGACGTCGAATACCGACGAGACCGGCTTCTTGCATTCTGGGATCCCTCCGTGGACCCCTATGGAATCGGCTATCAGGTTCGACAGAGTCTGATTGCGGTTGGTTCTGGAGGATGGACGGGTCAGGGCTTCGCCAACGGGAAACAGAAACTTTCTTTTCTGCCAGAGTCCCATACCGACTTCATATATGCCGTTGTTGGAGAGGAACTGGGATTGCTCGGCTGTGTTTCTCTGCTGGTCCTTTTTGCTCTTCTTTTCTGGAGAGGCGTCCGCATCGCCCTTCGAGCAGATACGCCTTTTGGATCCTATCTGGCGCTGGGTATCGTCTGCATGGTGGTACTCCAGGGGCTCATCAACATGAGCGTCGTTGTCAGCCTTGTTCCCACCAAGGGAATACCGCTTCCCTTCATATCGGTTGGGGGCTCCTCCATGTTGGTAATGATGGCTGGCGTCGGAATTCTGCTGAACATCTCTCGACGCTGTCGGCAGGGCTAGGGGGCCCCAGATTGTAGATGGGTAGGAAGAAGGGGGAACGCGTTCTTTTCGCTGGGGGGGGAACCGGGGGACATGTCTTCATGGCCGTGGCGATCACTCAGCACCTCAGAGACCAAGACCCCAGAGTTGGCATTCTCTTCGTGGGTACACCGGGAGGGCTGGAGAATCGAATCCTGCCGCCCCTGGGTATCGACCTGGACACCCTTGAGGTCGGCAAGCTGAAGAGAGTGGGCCCGTTGAAGGGAGTTTCGACGCTATTCCAGCTGCCAGGGTCCCTGTTGAAGGCTCGCCGGATTTTGAAGTCTTTCTCGCCTTCAGTGGTGGTTGGACTGGGTGGATACTCCTCCGGCCCGGTTGTACTCGTGGCCGCATGGATGGGGATCCCCTGTCTTCTGATCGAACCCAATTCACAGCCGGGATTGACCAATCGGCTGCTCTCCTACTGGGTCGATCGGGCAGCGGTCGCATTCGAGGAAAGTGTCCAATGGTTCGGCTCAAAGGCGCGCCTGACCGGGATTCCCGTCCGAAAGGAGTTCTACCAGGTGACTGAGATCGGCTTAACATCGGGCCCATTGCAGGTGCTTGTGTTCGGAGGAAGTCAGGGGAGTCAGGCGATCAACAGCCTGGTCTGCGAAGCATTGCCATTTCTCTCGGCCGAATCGGTGAAGCTCGCACACCAGACCGGACCAGCGGACTATTCTCGAGTGAAGCAATGTTACGATTCCAGCGGTTTTCCCGCCGAAGTAGTCCCTTTTATCAATGCCATGCCAGGTTACTTCAGCCGCGCAAACTTGATCGTGGCTCGATCTGGTGCCTCCACCGTTGCCGAGATTGCTGCAGCGGGGCGACCCTCAATCTTGATCCCGTTTCCTTACGCGGCTGACGATCATCAGCGAAAGAACGCCCTCGCCCTGGAAAGACAAAACGCAGCTCTGGTTATCGAACAGGACAAGGCTACGGGGCAGGATCTAGCCAGGATGCTGGCTTCGCTGGCCGGAGACAGGGAGCGGCTGCGTGCCATGGCCGCTGCCAGTAGACGTGTCTCTCGACCTGATAGCGTCAATCGGATCGCCCGGGTATTGGAAGAACTGACGACCGCGGGCTCCGAGCCTGCGGGAACTGGCGCAGAGCAATCCCCTGTGGGGCGTGGCGATGGGGACTGAGCTGGATGAGGTTCGCAGGGTTCACTTCGTGGGAATCGGGGGGGCGGGGATGAGCGCGATCGCCCAGGTCTTGCTGCAGTCGAACTATGTGGTTTCCGGCTCCGACCTGCTCGAGAGTCCTACTCTTCAACGTCTCCGTTCTCTGGGGGGAAGCGTGTTCCTAGGGCATCGTCCCTCGAATATTGGCAGTGCCGAGGCTGTGGTGTTCAGTAGTGCGGTGTCGGCAGGAAATCCTGAGCTGGAAGCGGCGCGCCAGAGAAAGCTTCCGATCCTGCACCGGGCCGAGATGCTGGCCCATCTGATGCGGTCAAAGCAAGCGATCTCGATTGCGGGAACTCACGGTAAGACGACCACGACCGCCATGACCGCGGCTCTGCTATTGGAGGGGGGACTCGACCCAACCGTCCTGGTCGGGGCGCAGGTGAAGCAACTGGGAGGCAACGCTCGGGTGGGCCAGGGGGCGTACTTGGTTGCCGAGGCAGACGAAAGCGACGGCACCTTCCTGAAACTGTCACCACGGTGGGTGGTGGTAACAAACATCGACACCGATCACCTCGACTACTATGGTGACCTGGCGCACATCAAGAAAGCGTTTCTGGAGCATATCAGCCGAGTTCCTCTACAAGGAGGCGTGATCGCCTGTCGAGATGACCCCAACCTCAGGCAGATCCTGAAAAAAGTTCACCGGCCCGTGATAACTTACGGCTTGGAGCCGGGGGCAAGTGTGTCAGCCCGGGATGTGGTTGGAAGTGCCCGCGGATCGGCATATAGCTGTCTGCACGACGGCCAGCTGCTGGGGCGGATCCAGTTGGGAGTTCCCGGGCAGCACAATGTGGTTAACTCGCTAGCCGCGATTGCTGTTGGCCTCCAGCTCGATGTCCCTTTCTCGGCCTGCCAGCGAGGGCTCAAAGCCTTTTCTGGCGTCGAGCGGCGATTGGAATGGAAAGGGGAAAAGTCGAGCGTGCATGTTCTAGACGACTACGGCCACCACCCTTCCGAAATCCAAGCGACTCTACGGGCCTGCACCGGAATGGAAAGGAGGCTGCTGGTCGTCTTCCAGCCCCATCGTTTCTCTCGTACTCACCACTTGATGTCAGATTTGGCAAAGTGCTTCGGAGACGCAGATCAGCTTTTCGTGATGGACATTTACGCGGCCGGGGAAGAGCCGATTCCCGGCGTGTCGAGTAGGCATCTGGTGGAGCAGATCAGCCGCTACCGTCAGGTGGCCTATGTAGACGATCGCCAGAAGCTTGTTGAGGATTTGAAGCGAGTGACAAGGCCTGGAGATCTGCTGCTTACCCTGGGTGCAGGGGACGTGTGGCAGATTGGAGAAGCATATCTTGAAGATTAGCGGATTCAAACAGATCCTACTGATGTCGGTGGGCTTCCTGGGTCGCTTCCTGCTGCTACTGCTTGTTTTCGGTGGCCTCTCCTGGATCGTTTACTACGCCTGGGACTCGCCCTACTCCCTGAAGTATTTCCAGCTTCGAGAAATCCATTTCAAGGGAACCACCCATGTCTCGGAGGAAAGTCTCCGACTGTTGATACAGAAAGCCTCCCCACCAAATCTCCTCCAGATCGACCTTGAACACGTCCGCCGTGTTGTCGAGACCGAAGCGTGGGTGAAGTCCGCGGAGGTTCGGCGGAAGCTTCCCGATGAGCTCTACATTTACGTCGACGAGAGGCAACCGGCTGCGGTCGCTGCCATCGATCGAGAGCTCTACATTGTGGACGAAGAGGGCACCATCCTCGATCGCCAGAAATCCGACTACCTCTTGGATCGCCCCGTCGTGAAGGGTCTAAGGAACTTGACCCCCGAGGATGCTCAGAACCACAACAGCTCAAGAATGGGGGTCTATAAGAGACTCCTCACCGAGCTGTCTTCGGGAGAGAAAGACCATGCAGCGTCGGTCTCGGAAGTGGACGTGGAGAATCCGGAGCGCATTGGGATCATTTTGGACCATGATCCGGTGCCGATCTACTTGGGCGGAAACAGGTTTCTGGAGCGCTATCAGCGCTTCCTGTCGCAGCGGAGCCTGTACCGAGAGCTTAAGCGGGAACACGGGCTGATCGAATATATCGATTTGTCCTACGACAACAAGATCATATTTCACACCCCAGATGAGCAGACAGAACGCATCACGGGTGGAGCGGATGACCACCTTCTGTAGCGATTGCCATGGCAAGGAAAAGGCACCTTATCGCAGGAATTGACGTCGGCACGACGAAGATTTGCAGCGTGATCGCAGCGCTTGATGAAGGGAAGGTTCGAATCCCCGGAATCGGGTGGAGTGACTCCAAGGGGCTGAAGAAGGGAATCGTAGTCAATTTGACCGAGACCATAGATAGCGTCAGGAAGTCCCTAGACCAGGCGGAGACCGAGGCCCGCGCCGTCGTAGATTCAGCCTTTGTCAGCGTGGGGGGAATCCATATTCAGGGGTTGAATGCATCGGGTCGGACCGAACTGCGAGACCAGAACAGCGAAATCACGGAGGAAGATATCGCTCGAGTCATTGAGGAGGCGAAGTCGCTGGAGCTACCCGAGCACTACGAGGTGATCCATGCCTTGACCCAGGATTTCACCGTGGACGGACAGGGAGACATCCTTAATCCTCTGGGTCTGACGGGGCAGAGCCTCTCCGTCAACCTCCATCTGGTCCTGAACGCGGCGGCCGCAGTCCAGAACATTGTGAACGCCGTCAACAAAGCGGGCGTTGTTGTAAACGGGGTCGTCATGCAGCAATTGGCTTCTGCCGAAGCCGTCCTGACCGCCGACGAGAAAGAGTTGGGAGTCATCGTTGTCGACATCGGTGGCGGAACTACTGATGTGGCTTTCTATCGTCGCTCCAGCATCTGGTACTCGGCGGTGCTGCCGATCGGTGGTGACCTCATCACCAAAGATATTGCGATCGGATTGAAGGTCCCTCTCCAGGAAGCAGAGCAGCTGAAGAAGGCCATGGGAAACGTTTTTCCTGAGAGCATCGCGGCCGAGGAGCTGCTGGAGATCAGCGAGGTCGGTACCGGCCGGCGGAGCACCATCTCGCGTCGGTTGCTGTGCAAGATCATCCAGGCCCGTTGTGAGGAGATCCTCAACGCAGTCGGGGAGATTGTGGAAGACGTGAGGATGAGGAAGGACCTCATGACCGGCGTGGTGATCACCGGGGGCGGCTCTCAGCTCGACGGACTGCTGGATCGAGCCGAGCAGATGCTGGCGATGCCGGTGCGAATGGGCTACCCCATCAATCCGGACGCGGTCGAAGAACGACCATTCGATCCTGCCTATGCCACCGCACTTGGTTTGTTGAGGTACGGCAAAGAGATGCAAAATGGAATGGGATCCAACGGCTCCAAGAGTGTCTTGGCTCGCCGACCCAAGGCGACGACCGAGCGGTTGAAGGATTGGGTGCTGGGAAGGATCAGCTAAGTGCTCCCTTCCATAAATACGATGATGTATGCAGATGGGGCTTGTGAGGCGAGATCAAGGCAGGAGGAGGAAGCACTAAGTCTCCTCTGGAATGGAGCGGTAAGGTAATAGTGGAGGCATTTGATGAGCCAGCTGATTTTTGAGGAAGAGCGGAGAACTAGTTGGGCGTTGGAAGAAGGGACGAGAGAAGGCGCCCGAATCAAAGTAGTTGGCATTGGCGGAGGGGGCTGCAACGCCATCAACCGGATGATTGAGTCCGGAATCGAGGGCGTCGATTTCATCGCCGGAAACACAGATCTGCAAGCGCTTCGCCACTCTCGTGCGCCAGTCAAGCTGCAACTCGGTACCCAGTTGACGAAGGGTCTGGGGGCCGGTTCGGACCCCGAGATCGGCCGCAAGGCTGCCCTGGAAGACACCGAGAGGATCATCGAGTTGTTGGAAGGGGCCGACATGGTTTTCGTGACCGGCGGCCTGGGAGGTGGCACCGGTACCGGAGGGGCTCCCATCGCCGCGAGTCTGGCCGCAGAACTGGGCGCTCTGACCGTCGCCGTGGTGACCAAGCCCTTCAGTTTTGAGGGTAAGAGGCGGATGCACCAGGCTGAACAGGGACTGTCGGAACTCAAGGATAGTGCCGACACGGTCATCACGATCCCGAATGAAAAACTCCTCAGTGCACTGCCCCCTGGGACCTCTCTCATGAGCGCCTTCAAGTTTGCTGATGACGTCTTGTGTCAGGCAGTCCAGGGCATTAGTGATCTCATCAATGTTCCCGGGGTAATCAATCTCGATTTTGCCGATATCAAGACCATCATGTCAGGCATGGGAATGGCGCTGATGGGTACCGGCACCGCAGAAGGGGAGGATAGGGCAGTGTCGGCGGCGCGCAAAGCAGTGCACAGCCCTCTGCTGGAAGACGCGACTATCAAGGGAGCTCAGGGTGTCTTGATCAACGTCACCGGCAGCCACAATCTGACGCTTCACGAGGTGAGTGAGGCGAACTACGTGATTCAGGATTCGGCCGACCCGCATGCCAATATCATCTTCGGATCCGTTTTCGACGAGACTATGGGCGAAAAGGTCAAGATTACCGTCATTGCCACCGGATTCGGCGATCCACCTCAGTCTCGTCTCGATGGCCAGGGAAGCACTTCTGAGAGTCAGGACGCACCTCGTCCCAGAGCGCTCCCAGGCCGAGAAGCGGCGGCAACGGTAGCCTACGCTTCCAAGATCGAACGCGAGGCGGAGATTCCTGCCTTTCTCCGGCGCGGTCAGGAGTAACCCGGGTTTCTACTTTCTCTGCTCGCAGCCTTAGCCCGCATTTCTCATCGCCTGTCGTAGCGAGGCGTCGCAAGGGCCGTCCTGGCAAGGCTTGCGACCGAGGCCTCCGCAGTCGTACTTGTACAGTACGTCGAGGAGGCCGACCGAGCGAAACACAGCCAGGGCGGATGATTGCGGCGACGTAGTAGGCCGGCGATGAGAAATGCGGGTTAGGGTTAGCCCGGATTTCTCATAGTGAAAGCAGAAAGGCTGATTTTAGTCGATTTTTCGACTCTGGTTTGAGCCGAAGTCTCAGTTGAGGGCACTGTAGAGTGCGAGAGCTTGGTGACACCTATGTTGAAGGCGGAAAACCGGTTTTTCAGACACACCTCAGCCGCCTCAGTTGCAGATGGTTGGGATTTCCGGTTTGCCTCCGCTCAGCCGAGCTGTTGAAGCTGGGCCAAGGTTTGGGCGTAGAGTGTTTGGTAAGGATAACCCTCGCTCAGCGACAAGCTCACCCGTCGGACACTGACCCGAATCTGGCCTCCTATCTTCAACAGTTTGAGGCGAATCGTCTGGCATTGCGCCTTCGCCCACTGGGTCCCCTTCAAAGCGACACACCTGAGCGTGTGCAGCAGATTGTAAGCCACCGAGGAAAACCACAGGCGCAGCTGATTGCTCTTCATGCGGTGCGTCGAGGTCCGATCGGCAAACAGCTCTAGCTGCTGCTCCTTAATCCGATTCTCCGCTTCCCCTCGCGCGCAGTACAGCTCCTCGTACAGCTTTTGGGCGGGCCACCGCTTCGCTCCCAGCGAGGTGACGACAAAGCGGGGATTGGATCCCTTACCCGTGTACTCGGCCTTGCCCACCACTCGCCGCTCTTGACTCCAGCTTTTGCGCGTCTGGTAACGAAAGTCCTTGTAGACTCGGGCGCTGCTGCCGTTGGCTTGTTGCAGTGCCTGGGCCTGTTCCAACTCGGACTCCAGGGCCCCCTCTAAGCGCTGATTGCGGGCCAGACCGAAGACGTAATCCACTCGATGCTCCTCACACCATTTCATCAACGCCTCGCGGGCAAAGCTGCTGTCCGCCCGCAGAGTAATGCGGACCTTCGGCCACTTCGCCCGCAGTTGTCCCACCATCCGCTCCATCTCCTGGACCGCTCCTTCGGAGCCATCCAGGTTCGACACCCGCAGCTTGGCCCCCAGCACATACCCCTCGCAAAACACATACAGCGGCAGGTAGCAGTAACACCGGTAGTAGCCATGGTAGAAACGACCCTCCTGTTCTCCGTGCAGCGGATCATCCGTCGCATCCAGGTCCAAGACCAACTCCTTCGGTTTCCCGCCTCGCACCCGAATGAACTGCTCCACCAAAAACGCTTCGACCGCGGCTTCATCCACCGGCGTCTTGCGATATTTATCCTGCGTCACCGAGGACAACTCCAAACGATTGAGGGTGCTCTTGCCCGCACACGCCTTGCCTCGATCCGCTTCCGCTCGCCGATCCCTCCCCAAGGGATCTTCCTTGCCGACCAACACCGCCATCAGCGGATCTGCCCGGAGCTCCTCATGATCGTTGACATCCTCATAGCCTAGGGCCAGTCCGTAAATCCGCTGCCCCACCAGTTCCTCCACACTGAACTCGGTGAAGCGAGGATCGCGCCGGTCCCCAAAGCAGGCGGCCAAGCCGCTAATGAACCCATAGCGGCTCTCCACCTCCCGTAACAGCAACCCCCCGGAGTCTGAGGTGATCTGCCCCCCATTGAATTCTGCCTCGACTCGGCGCCCTTCTAGCTCTTGAAACTCCAGCTTGGAAGCGATACACTCTGTGGTCATAGTAGTCAGCTCCTTGTGATTATTAAGTATCTGATAACAAAGACTTTATATCACATAGAGCTGACTGCTTTTTCTTGTCTTTGAGAAATCCGGGTTAGGGGGTCATCCTCCTGCTACATCACGCTCGATTAGCCTCTGCTGACGACTTCACGGACGGTCCCTTCGCGCCTACTCATCAGGCCCCGCCCGGCCACGAATTTCACAGGGAGTGTGGAAAGGGTGTGGACGGGCCTGAGGAGGGACAGAGAGTAGAGGAGCTTCAGCACTTTGCACAACCCGAGTGCGTCGATTCAGGCTGGAAAAAAGAAGTCCGAGGGGAACGTCACTTGGCGTACGTCACCCAGGTTATCTTGAGGTCAGATCCGTACTGTCGATGCGGAATCGGATAACACTATTTTCCAAGGTTACGCCATTCCAGCTGAAGGAATCTGAAGGGTGAGTCACCAAGAACCTTGTATCCGTGCTTTACATTTCTGGGGCAGAAGATCACGTCCCCGGGGCCTACTTCTCGTTCGAATTCCCCCACCTCCCAGATAGCCCTTCCTGCCAGGACGACCTCGGCTTGCTCCATCTGGGAATGATAGTGGACAGGCGTGAATCCTCCGGGCTCGTACTCCACCAGAGCGATGATGGCGGCCTCCGAATTAATGGTGGGGCTGGCAAATACCACCTGGGAGATGCCAAAGTGCCCACCGGCGGCTCCCCTATCCAGCTTGACGGGGGGAGTCTCCTTCTCGGAGAGAACGAAGCCTACTGGATGGGCCAGTGCCAAGTCTTCGGCGGCAGCGCCGTCCAGTTCAATGCCGCCTCTGGGAACGGCTCTCCAGGAAGTGAAGCCGTCCAGAACAAATTCGTACCGCAGGACCCCGAAACGTCCCTGCTTCCGATTGGCAACGAACAACTGCCCGTCCATGCTGAATAGCAGTCTGCCGGGTGAGGCCAGGTGTTCGTCGCTCAATGATCCGTTTGTCTCCAGAAGTCCCTTGCTTATCCGGAGGCGGCGGATAGAATTCGTCGCGGAATCAGAGAGAAACGCCTCCCTCCAGGGACTTACGGCAGCGGCCGTGAGCTCGCTACCTTCCAGGGTCAGGGCTTTTTCTGCGACGAAATCGACCTGAGAACCCTTTCTACTTTGGAGGCGATCGACCCGGTCTCCTATGATTCCAAAGATTTGATCCTCCAGCATGAAGATATCCTGGTACTTTTCAGCAGTGGTCTCCTTGAAGTTGTCAAGAAGCCGACGCCTGGGATAACTGTCCTGAACTGTCTCCAAGTAGAGCGAGCTCCCCTCGCGAAAGGGCTCTTTCAGAGAGGGTGTGTCCAGGATCCTCCCGGCGAAGCTCGCCGGGTCTCCGCGAAATCCCTTGTAGGGCTCCAGGCTGTCGCCTGTCGGCCGGTAGAGGAATCGAGCTGTCTCTGTTCGGTCCCGGCCATAGGTTACGAGAATATTTCCCTCCTTCAGCTCGAGAGCATGAATCTGAGTGACTCCAGCCAAGTCCTTGCTGTCGTAGGTTCTGACCAGCTTTGCGGCGCCTTGATCGCCTAGATGGAAAAGCAGAATTTGCTGGCTTTCCCCTAGAACGAAGAGGCGATGGTTAGCGGGAGCACCCAGGGAGAAGGGAAGGGATGCGGCCAGGTAAGCAAACAGGATTCTGCAGTGAAACGTGTTCATGGTATTGCTTCCTTTCGAGGCTCATGCCAAACCGGCTTCCGGTGATGCAACTCCACGCTTGGGAAGGTTCGGGAAGGGGTGAGCCCGGTAGAGAGTCTAAGCTCGGTGCGATTTGGGAATCAAGCAACGGTTGCGGGGCAGAAATCGATCTACTGCGAAAATGGTAGAATCGGCCCATATTTTCCCGATTCTCCGGCGAATAGAACAACTATGGCCCTCGCAATTGAGAAAATCTGGCCTCGATTCCCCATTTTTGCACTTCGATCATTACAACCACGCCGACTCCTGGCTTTGGCTATCCTGGGACCCTTGATGGGCCAGGTTGAGGACAGCGGGTTTCGGTTAATCGATGCAGCCAATCGTGGCGACGTGGCGACGGTCCTGCAACTGGTTGGCGTGGGTGTCAACGTGAATGCCAAGGATCCTACTGGTGTCACGGCTTTGACCCAGGCGGCCTGGGGAGGACACACCGAGATTGTCAGGATCCTGTTGGTGAGCGGTGCCGACCCCAATGCAAGGGATGATCGCGCCGACATGACCGCACTCATGTGGGCAGTGTGGAAGGGGTATCCCGAGACCGTGGAGACTCTACTCAAAAACGGCGCCAGCGTGATGGTTGCTGACAAGAATGCTAGAACCGCGTTGATGGGTGCCGCTTGGGAGGGTCATGCCGACATTGCAAAGGTCCTTCTGGAGGGAGGAGCAGAAGTCAATGTAGCAGACTATACGGGTGCCACACCGTTGATGTGGGCAGCTTGGAAAGGCCGCACCGATACCGTTCGTCTGTTCCTCGAGAACGGAGCACAGGTGAATGTGCGCGAGAAGGACGATGAACGGACTGCACTGATCGGTGCTGCCCTTGAGGGTCACGTCGAAACGGTTCGGGTGCTCCTACGGCACGGGTCAGACGCGAATCTATCGGACCGTTCGGGGATGACGGCACTGATGGCGGCGGATGAGGGAGGCCACGAGGAAGTCATTGAACTTCTCACGGAAGCAGGGGCCGAGAGGTGAAACCAGTTTGAATTCCGGATTCCAGCCAACAGGTCGCGAATAAGCTAAAATCACAAACTGCTGAACCCGAATTTGGATTTCGGGGTTTTTCAACTTGGGAGGCTAGAGATGGCAAAACGACTCATGTTCTTGTCTTGTATCGTACTGACGGCAGTTTTCGGCGCAGGTAGCTCCGATGAAGAGACGCAGCCCCTCGACATCGGCTCGAGGCTGGAGCTCTTCGTGGATGACTTTCTCATTGATCAATTTCGGGGGCTCGAATTGCAGCTCCATCCGCCCCAGTCGGCGGGAAAGGTTTTCTTGTTCGACCGGCCTTGGGAGGGGAACACTAGCTTCTACGCCACTATCTTCCAGGATGGAGAGCGATACCGGATGTACTACCGAGGCAGCAGCGAGCCCAGTTCATCGCCCCCGTGGGCGCTCGAAGGCGATGTGAATGTGGTTCCCAAGCATCCCGAATTTGCCTGCTACGCCGAGACCAGCGATGGGATCACCTGGGAGAGGCCTTCCTTGGGAATCTTCGAGTTTGAGGGTTCCAAGGAAAACAATATTGTGTGGACGGGCAAAGGCTCACACAACTTTGCCCCTTTCAAGGACGCCAATCCGGCTGCGCCCCCATCAGAACGCTACAAGGCCTTGGCCGGTGGACCTCTGATCGCGCTCAAGTCTTCCGATGCCTTGCACTGGGAGAAAATACAGGAGGAGCCCGTCATTAGTGATGGGGCCTTCGACTCCCTCAACCTTCCTCTCTGGGATGCGGCCCGGAGTCGATACGTCGCCTTCTACCGAGACTTCACCAATGGTGTGCGTCACATCAAGTTCGCTACCTCCCAGGATTTTCTGACCTGGACACCAGGACAGTGGTTCGATTTTGGGGATGCACCGGCCGAACACCTCTACACCAATGGCACCATCGCTTACCCTCGAGCTCCTCATCTCTTCCTGGGTTTCCCGAAGCGTTTTCATCCCTGGCGCAACCTCTTGGAAGATGCTCCCCGACCGGGGCTCTCGGATGGGGTTTTCATGAGCAGTCGCGATGGTCTCCACTGGGATCGGCGCTTCCTGGAAGCCTTCATACGACCGGGACGAGACCCTCGAAACTGGCTCAATCGAAACAACTACCCGATCCCCGGACTAGTGGAAACGGCTTCCGATGAGCTCTCACTGTATGTGATCCGAAACTACAAGTTTCCCACTGTTCACATTGAACGGATGGTGCTGCGGACAGATGGATTTGCTTCAGTCCACGCCGGTTATACAAGTGGCGAATTCTTGACCAGGCCCGTAATATTCCAGGGTTCGAACCTGGTTCTGAACTTCTCTACCTCGGCCGCAGGCAGTATTCGTCTGGAGATCCAGGACGCCCAAGGCAATCCTCTTCCCGGTTTCTCTCTCGAGGATTCCCCTCTAGTCTGGGGAGACGAGATCGAACACACCGTGCGCTGGGTTCGAAGCCACTCGAAGGCGAATTCCGACAGCCCCTTAGCACGACTGGCCGGGACACCGGTACGTCTCCGCTTTGTAATGAAAGACGCCGATTTGTACTCGCTACGATTCCAATGACTGGGGCGTCTGAGTACTGGCGTCCTCTCTTGCCTTTGCCCGTGCCCTTGCCCGACTTTATCCGTCGCATTCAGGCCGGAGCAAGGCGAGACGATTGTGGGAACAAGAACGGGCAAAGGCACGGGCACGGGCAAAGGCAAGGGGCTTCTTGCAACCCCCGACCTGCAACCTGTAACCTGCAACACGATTTGCCAATCAAAGGAGATTCTCATCGATGCCGAACATGATTGTTGCGCCCCAACCGATAGCCGTTGAGGAAGGCGCCAAGGTTCTGATGAAGGGTGGCAATGCTGTTGATGCGGCGGTGACGGCTGGCTTCGTCCAGGGTTTGATCAGTCCCCACATGTGCGGAATCGGCGGCTATGTTCTAGTCAACCTGCACCTGGCGGATCGCCCAGACGTTCTCTCGATCGTGCTCGACGCCCCCGCATTGGCAGGCTCGAAGGTTTCAGAGGCCATGTGGGAAGAGCATGTCATCGGTCCCAATCCCGACGGCTGGGGATTCTTCCTCAAGGACAAGGTCAACGATCTCGGTTACCAGTCTATCTGTGTTCCTGGTGCGGTTCGGGGCTACCAGGCAATGTTGGAGCGATGGGGGACGTATTCCTGGGAGCAGGCAATTCTACCGGCCGCGCAGATTGCCGAGGAAGGCTTCGTGGTGGACACCAACATGGCAGACGGCTGGAGCCGCGATGCGCCCTACCCTGAGGCCTGCTCTCTACTCGACTATGTAAAGGGAAACCCGGTTGCGAGCCGCATCTACCTCAAGGAGGGCGGAAATCCCTACAAGGCCGGAGAGCTCCTTCGAAATCCCGATCTAAGCCAGACCCTGCATCAGCTCGCCCAGGATGGTCCGGACGACTTCTACCAGGAGAGTCTTGCCCGCCGAATCGGCGATGATCTGGCAGCCAACGGGAGTTTCGTGACGGCAGGTGACCTCGCGGGCTATCAGCTGCGCGATCCCGAACCGGTAGTGGGGAGCTACCGGGGGTACACCATCGCGTCTTCGCAATCGCCTCACGGAGGGCCCACTCTAGTCGAGATTCTCAACATTCTGGAGAACTGCGATTTGAGCACATTCGAGCATAATTCGGCAAAATACATCTACACGGTTTCGATGGCGATGAAGGCCGCTTTCGCCGACCGCAACCAACATCTGGCAGATCCGGATTTCGTGGAAGTCCCCGTCGAGTGGATGATTTCTAAAGAGCGGGCCAGAGAGTGGTGGGAGCAGATCGACGGTGGCCAGCCGATCACGGTTTCTTTTACGTCGCCGGAGCACCCAGATACGACCCAGGTGACGGTGGTCGATGCCCAGGGAAACTGCGTTTCCCTGACCCACTCACTGGGTGCTTCCTCGGGGACGATCACTCCTGGGCTCGGTTTCATGTACAACAACTCGATGGTGAACTTCCACCCCCATGCGGGACATCCCAACTCCATTGCTCCCGGCAAGGGCCGGACCACAGGAATGACTCCGACCATCGTCTACAAGGATGGCGATCCAGTGATGGTCATCGGAGCACCGGGTGCCACCCGCATCATCACTTCGATCCTTCAGGTGGTCCTGAACGTTCTGGACTTCGGTATGAGCATCAGCGATGCCGTACTTGCACCCCGAGTCGACTGCCAGGGTGACCTCATCCATTGCCACGCTCGAATCCCCGAGTATGTTTGCGCCGAGGTCAGGAGAAAACACCCCATCCAGCGCCTGCCCCAGAGTCATGGGGGGTTCGCCCTGGTTCATGCCATCACTTTGGATCCTGAGAGTGGACGGCTTGGAGGTGGGGCCGACACCGGTAGCAGCGGAATGGCTCTTCGGGTGTGAGAGAAAATCCCAAGCACCAAGCTAAGCTCGTGGCCTTCCTCGGCCACAAGTTGGACCAGATGGGGGCATGACCTCGTCCCGTGCCATCTGCAACCTGCAGCCTCCCGCTCTGCGACCTGTTCCCAAGCGTAAACCCAAACCTTTGCAGGAGCTCTTGGAAGGCTTCGACAACCTTCCCGTCACCGCTCTTCGCCGTCCTCTGCCAGCAACCGTGTAACCCGCTAAAAGCTTGACGCAGCCGCCCAATCTGGGGTACTTCTAGCCTCTCCACCCTGGAAGATTCTTGGAGAATCTGGAAGTACAAGGATGAATCGGAACGACAGGGCCTCAATCATGAATGGAAAGCCGACGGGAAAGACTGTTATCGGGATAGTCCTATGTTTTCTGATGTTCTTGCCCCTGCTGGCGCAGCAAGAGGATTCCAGCCTTCGCGATGAACTCGAGGCCCTGAAGCAGGGCCAGGAGCAGATCCAGAGGGAGATCCATCTGATGCGGGAGGTCGAGGCGCTGAAGAAGGGCCAATCGGAGATCAAGAAGGAGCTCGAGGCGATCAGGAAGCTGGTGGAGCAGAGACCCGCGGCGGCCCCTTCAGTACCAGCGGGTCCCAATGTCAAGGACAAGGTCTTCGATCTGGGCAAGAATCCCATTAAGGGGGAGCCCTCAGCCAAGCTAACGCTGGTCGAGTTTACGGACTATCAGTGCCCCTTCTGTTCCCGGCACATCAAGAACACACACCCCAAGATCGAGAAGCAGTACATCAAGACCGGCAAGATCCGCTACTCGATGCTGGATCTGCCGCTCGAGAACATCCACAAGCTGGCCTTCAAGGCCGCTCGGGCTACACACTGTGCCGAGGAGCAAGGTAAGTACTGGGAAATGCACGACCGACTCTTCGAGCATCAGAAAAAATTCGAACCCTGGTCGGCCCACGCAGAAGCCCTGGGCCTCGATGGACCGGCCTTCGAGACGTGTCTCGACTCGGACAAGTACGCGGACGCGGTCCGCCAGGATATGCAAGTGGCCCGGACGGCCGGCGCCACCGGAACCCCGAGCTTCGTTCTGGGACACACTGATCCCGATGATCCCAGCAAGGTCCGCGGGATCAGCTTCATTCGGGGTGCCAGGGCGTTCGACGCCTTCAAGTCCGAGATCGACAGTGCATTGGAGGAGTTGGGACAGTAGCAATCTGGGTCCGGCTTTTCGGGAATGGAAGTGACTCCTCGCCGCTGGCGGAAGTCCCATCTTCCGGGAGACGGAATAATCTCGATTTTGGGTCAACTGTGCCGTTATTCGAGATGGATTGATTACAAAAGGTACGAATCGCTCTTTTGAAGGGAAGAGACGATGGACCCCAAGTATGGTAACTCGCGTGAACTACTTACCTCATTTCGCCGCAGCCTGCTCCGAATCGATCTAGCTTCGTTGGGGTTGTTGATGATGATGGTGGTCGTCTTCGCGGCGGCCTCGCCGGCGATGGCCCAGGGCGATCCTTGTGGCGGTTGCTCGCACTTAGATACGGATTGCGGTTTCGGGTTCTGCAACACGGAAGACTTTGAAGGACCGCTTTGCGTCCTGACGCCGCTGCCCAGCGATCCCCCGACCCTATGTCGCACTGGCTCGGGTGATCTGTGTGATCCCGACGAGTTTTGTGACGGTGTCGATACGGAGTGTCCTGCGGATGTATTCGAGCCGGGGACGAAAGTCTGTAACGCTGGATCAGGCGACGTCTGTGACCCCGATGAGTTGTGTCCGGGAACTGCGGGGGGGGCGTGTCCTGGGGACACTATTACCTCGGCGGGGACGGTCTGTCGCACGGGATCCGGCGACCTTTGCGATCTGGACGAGGTGTGTACTGGGGATGCGGATGCGGCCTGTCCGGCGGATGTATTCGCCCTGGGGACGACGATCTGTAACGCCGGATCAGGCGACAGCTGTGACCCCGATGAGCTGTGTCCGGGAACTGCGGGGGGAGCGTGTCCTGGGGACACTATTACCTCGGCGGGGACGGTCTGTCGCACGGGATCCGGCGACCTTTGCGATCCGGACGAGGTGTGTACTGGGGATGCGGATGCGGCCTGTCCGGGGGATGTATTCGACCCGGGGACGACGATCTGTAACGCCGGATCAGGCGACAGCTGTGACCCCGATGAGCTGTGTCCGGGAACTGCGGGGGGAGCGTGTCCTGGGGACACTATTACCTCGGCGGGGACGGTCTGTCGCACGGGATCCGGCGACCTTTGCGATCCGGACGAGGTGTGTACTGGGGATGCGGATGCGGCCTGTCCGGGGGATGTATTCGACCCGGGGACGACGATCTGTAACGCCGGATCAGGCGACGTCTGTGACCCCGATGAGTTGTGTCCGGGAACTGCGGGGGGGGCGTGTCCTGGGGACACCATTACCTCGGCGGGGACGGTCTGTCGTACGGAATCCGGGGACCTCTGCGATCCGGACGAGGAGTGTACGGGGGGAGCGGATGCCACCTGTCCTACGGATGTATTCGCCCTGGGGACGACGATCTGTAACGCCGGATCAAGCGACAGCTGTGACCCGGATGAGTTGTGTCCGGGAACTGCGGGGGGGCGTGTCCTGGGGACACTATAACCCCGGCGGGGACGATCTGCCGCGCGGGATCTGGGGACCTTTGCGATCCGGACGAGTTATGTACGGGTGTCGCGGATGCAGCGTGTCCTGCGGATGTGGTGTCTTCGGCGACGACGATTTGTAACGCGGGATCAGGCGACATCTGTGACCCGGATGAGTCGTGTACGGGCGTGGCGGGGGAGGTGTGTCCTGGGGACACCATTGCCTCGGCGACCACGGTCTGTCGTCCTGGATCCGGGGACCTTTGCGATCCGGACGAGCTGTGTACGGGGGTAGCGGATACGGCGTGTCCTGCTGATGTGTCACCGACGACACCGACCTGTGGTGCCGGCGAGCTCACTTTCACCCTGGTCAAGAACCGGGCGTTCTCTCAACCGCTCTGTCCGGGCAGCACGATCGACTACAGCATGCGTCTGACAAACACTTCTCAGCAGCGCGGCAACCCCTTGAGCTACACCCTGGAAGATCCCATCCCGGCAGGCACTTCCTTGGTGGGAGGGATCCTCGGAGGCGGGGTCTTCGATTCAGATTTGGACAAGATCACGTGGACGGGAAGCTTGGGACCGAATGAGACACTCGGCGGCCGCTTCAGGGTTGTCGTCGACGCGGTTCCCGATCAGACATTGATCCTCAATCAGGCCACTGCCACCCTGTCCGACCCCCTGGTCGGCGACTCGGAGACGCGCCAGGCGCAGGTGCAGGATACGGTAAACTGCCCCGCCCTCACGATGCCAAGACTGTGGACTGGAGGAGGAGACAACAACGACTTTTCCAATCCCAACAACTGGGATCCACCTGTGGTACCTGGTCCAGACGATGATGTGGTGATACCTCCGAATATTGGAATCATTATCATTTCTCAATCGCACGAGATCCGGAGCCTGGATTTAGGCGCAAACTCAATATTACAAATTCAAGGTGGTAGCCTTACCGTGGCGGAAGAAAGCACAGTGGATGGGTTGTTGTTAAACGGCTCCGGAGAACCCGCTTCCACAGCTTTGGATGCCCAAAGTACCTTTGCCGGAGAGCTGATCATTGAGGGAGATGTGTCGGGCATGGGTATGATCATCAATCATGACCAGATGAGCGTCTCTTCAGCCAGTATAGACGTCGAACTGGAGACGGACGGCGATGTCGAGATCAACGGGTTGGTCAACCTCACCAAGCCCTCAGAGAACCAGGGGAGCTACTCGTTAGACGGCGGAGGCAGCCTGCACTATCAGGGGAGTGGCCACAATCTGGCAATGACTCTAAATGGGCCCAATGGCGCCACTTCCGACGCGGTGGTCTTCCTTCAACAGGCCACGACGGCCACCGTTCAGATTGACTCATCGGCCTCAGCCGAAGTGACTGGTCCTGTAGAGGTTCGGGGTCACGTCGACATAATTATCTCGGGGACTCCGCCGGCCAGCAGTATGTCTAGCCTGCTAACAGGCTCCAGTGAATCCGGCGCCGTCAGCTGGAGCGGTGGAAGCGTTGATCTGGGTGGTGATTCTAGTTTGAGAAACGAGGGGACAATGACGCTCAGCGAGCCGGAAGATGGCTCGCCGGCCATGATTGTGCAGGACGGAGCAGAGTTTACCAATGCCGGTGCGGTCAGTTGGAATGGGGGAACGATCCGATTGGAGGGCAATGCCCAACTGGTCAACGAAGCATCAGGGGCGATTGCAGGATCCGGAATTATCGAGGGGAGTGTGATCAATAGCGGAGTGCTCGAGGTGGGAAGTCCCATCGGCACCACTACAGTCACTGGAAAATACACCCAGCTCGCGACGGGGGAGCTGAGAATGGAGTTGGCTGGAGCGGGCAGCTTCGATACGTTGAGGGTGGGAACTGCGACGATGGAGAGCGCGAGTCTAGGCGGCACTCTGTCCGTTTCACTGATCGATGGTTTCATTCCCGCTGCGGGCGATAGTTTTCTGATCCTGGATGGGTCCACTGAGGGAAGTTTCTCCAACTGTATACCCTTGGAAATGACCTGCACTGGGTTTCCGGCGCTAGGTGCAGGATTGTTTTGGGAAGTCCTTCAAGGTGTCTCCGTGACGCTAAGTGTGGTAAGCGACGACATTGAACCCGTCTCGCCCCTCTACTTTGCCCAGTTTGGAGACGGAGAGATCGCCTCGACGGCTGTGGCTGAAACGTTGGGGGCGAGCACGATCCAGCTTTCCAGTGAGATCTTTCTACTCAATACCGACAAGATTATGGAGGCCGAGGCGACCATCGCGATCAAAGGTGACGACGGGCAGCCCTTAAGTGACATCGATCTGAATGGGATTGGTTTGGTTCAAGGCGAAGTCGATGTAACGATTCCTGCCTGCGGCCTGCGGATCCTGCGCACCGATGGCCAGGGGATGCTGCAAGCAGGATCGGCGACTGTCATTTCCGAGAAGCGGCTGTCAGGGGTCGTGGTATTCAACAGCGGCATCGGAGCAGCCGGAGTGGGTGCTAGTGCTGCGCTACCAGAGTTTATTGCTCCTATCCTGAAGACAGTTGAAATTAATACGGGCATCGCCTTCCAGAATCCAGGGAACGATCAGGTCACAGTTGACCTTGAGCTGCGGAATCCGGATGGGGATTTGCTGGCCAGCGCCTCCATTATCCTCGCGGGTATGGGCCATCAGTCCTTCCTTGTGGACGAAATTCGCTGGACTCCAGAGCCATTTGTGAGCCTCGACTTTACAGATTTCGAGGGACTGGTGAAGGCAACTGCCTCCGCAGGAGGCGTGGCGGCTACCGTAATTCAGACCCGACCGCAGGAATTCGTGACGATGCCAGTGGCGGTTCCCACCGAGGCCGGAAATCTCGAACTTCTCTTCGCTCAATTCGGAGACGGTGAGCAGAGTGGGGGTGAGGTTTCCAGTGAGATCATCCTGCTGAACCTTAGCAAAACGACGAGCGCCGAGGCCACGATTGTGCTCAGGGACGATGACGGAGTTCCCCTGAGCGGAGCCGATCTCGATGGTCAGTTACTTGTCGATGGAAGACATGACGTCACCATTCCGGCCTGCGGCATGCGAATTCTGCGCACCGATGGTAAGGGACCTCTACAGGCGGGATCTGCCACGGTGACTTCGGACAGGCCCCTGGCCGGTGTGATCGTCTTCAACAGCAGCGCAGGAGCCGCAGGGGTGGGAAGCAGTGACAAGCTTTCCGGTTTCGCCGCTCCCATGTTCAAGAACGCCACTACCAACACGGGCATCGCAGTTCAGAACCCGCGAAGCGATCAAGTGACGATCAACCTCCAGCTGCGGGACTCGGAGGGGGTGCTCCTAGCCAGTGCCTCCATTACGCTGGCAGGCATGGGCCATCGGGCTCTTTTTGTGGATGAGATTAGCTGGACGCCAGAGCCTGGTGTCACCCTGGATCTCACCGATTTTGAGGGACTGATAAAGGGAACCACGTCCCAGGGAGAGGTAGCTGCCACTGTGATTCAGACCCGAGGAGAAATCCTGTTTGTCACAATGCCGGTGACTCCGTCGGAGTGACCGGAAACTTGGAAGCAGGGAACCAGGCTGCAGTGTTCGACCCCCTAAGCCAAGTTCGGCCGTTTTGCTTGGGATTCTACTGAGGAACCCACTCTCCAGGATCGACGTCGAAGTGCAGCATCTCGTCTTTGATCCTGGACCAGGTGGTTTCGTCGACCTCAATGCCCTCGCGCTCCCGACTCTGAGCGCTTCGGAACTCCGGTTCTCCGGGAAGGAGGATCTCCTTGAAACCGGAAGCCGTACGACTCGATTTCACGTAGTCGATCATCGTTTCCACTTCGTCATAGTACGTGTCGAGATCGCTGAAGTGCGGGATCGAGTACACGGTGAGTAGCACTCCATTGCTCACCATGCTGCGTTCTCCGGCGGCACAGCCTTGCCCGCTCAGTGCTCCGCCCAAGAGCTCCACCATGATGCTCAGGCCGTATCCCTTATGGCTGACGGGACCTCCCAGGGGAAGAATCGCCCCGGAAGGGTCCCTTCTGAAGTCATTGGGGTCGGTGCTGGGGTTGCCCTGGGCATCGATCATCCACCCTTCGGGGACCTTGTCACCGCGGTTGATGGCGACGCGGATCTTTCCTTCCGCCACCACTGAAGTGGTCATGTCCAGCAGGATGGGCGGGTCCTGACGCCGGGGAGCGGCGAAGGCAAGAGGGTTGGTGGAAAGACGACCATCGAGGCCTCCGAAAGGGGCGATTTGATAGCCGAGACGGCCGGCATTCACCAGCATCTGAGCCATCATGCCGCTGCGAGCTGCCAGCAGTGGGTAGGCTCCTGCGCGGCCGATGTGGCTGGTGTTGCGCAGGGCTACCGTGGCGACTCCTTGCTGTTTGGCCTTCTGAATGGCGAGATTGGTGGCGAAAGTCGCCCCCACCTGGCCCAGGGCTCCGTTACCATCAACGACGGCGGTACAAGCTCGCTCCTGGACGATCTCGGGCTGCGCCTGGGTCTGGAACCGTCCCTCTCGGATAGCCAGTGTGTACTCGTAGTAGCGTAGGACGCCGTGGGAATCGTGGCCGAAGAGGTTGGACTCCACCAGATGGTCTACTACGGCCCGTGTATCCTCCAAGGAGCAGCCGGCCGCCTGAAAGAGCTGGTAGCCGATTTGTCTCAGGTCCTCAGCGCGGAAGCGTGGCAAAAATCTTTCCTTCCAGACTGTTTCTCGAGTTCATCATTGCGGTGCCCAACGCTCCGAGTCGATGTCGAAACTTTTGAGTTCCTCACGAATCATTGACCAGGTCTTGGCGTCGACCTCAATTCCCGCCGACTGACGTTGCTGGGCGCTTCGGAATTCCGGCTCCCCGGGGGCGAGAATCTCTTCGAAGCCGGGCGCCAGCCGGCTTGATCGGACGTGTTCGAGCAGGGCCTCGACCTCGTCGTAATAGGTCTCCAGATCGGTGAAGCTTTCGATGTGATAGACGGTCAGGAGAACTCCGTTGCTCGCTACCACCGGCTCTCCACGGCTGCACCCCTGCCCGCTCAGGGAGCCCCCCAACAGCTCCACCATGAAGGCCATTCCGTAGCCCTTGTGAGCGGCGACACCACCCAGGGGAAGTATTGATCCTGGCGGGTCTGCTCTGAAGGCCTTGGGATCGCGGGTCGGGAGCCCCTCTGAATCGATGAGCCAGCCTTGGGGCACTTCCTCTCCCCGGTAGCTGGCAACCCTCACCTTTCCTTCGGCCACGACCGAGGTTGTCATATCCAGGAGGATGGGATCGGCCTCCCGGCGAGGTGCCGCGAAAGCCAGAGGATCGGTGCACAGACGTCCTTCGATTCCACCGAAGGGAGCGACCTGGCCGCCGAAATGCCCGCCGTTGGCGAAGATCTGCGCCATTGTCCCGGCTCGTGCCGCCATCAGCGGATAGGCGCCGACGCGGCCAATATGGCAGGTGTTGCGGAGGGACACAGTGGCGACCCCCTGTTGCCGAGCCTTCTCAACAGCCAGTTCCGTGGCGAAGCGGGCTCCGATCTGTCCCAGCGCTCGATGAGCGTCAACTACGGCGGTGCAAGGTGTCTCCTGGAGCACCTCGGGATCTGCCCGCGTCTGGTAGCGACCCTCGCGAATCGCATTCATGTATTCGGGATACCGGATGACGCCGTGAGAATCGTGTCCGAAGAGATTCGACTCAACCAGATGATCGACGACAGTACTCGCATCGGAGGAAGTACAGCCCGCCGCTACGAAAAGTTCGTAGCCGATTTCGCGCAACACTTCGGGCCGGAATCTAGGCACTTCAGCTCCAAGCTCTAGTTATGAGTGAACAGTAAGAACAGTGAGCAGTGAGCAGTAAGCAGTGAGCAGTAAAGCAGTAAGCATCGAGATGGAGCACTGGTGGCTCAGCGCCGCAAACGATCACTCTCCCGCTGCTCACTTTCTCACTGCTCACTCCACTACTGCTCACTCCACTACTGCTCACTCCACTACTGCTCACTCCACTACTGCTCACTCCACTACTGCTCACTCTACTACCGCATACTCTCCTATTCTAGGGAACGAGTCAGACGTGCTACGCTAGAGTGCCCAGAGAGGAGAGAAGATGAAGGAGTCAAGGGATCTGCGCAGTTCGGTCGTCGATTCGCTTCCAGAGTTGCAGGACATCCAGGACCAGTCCCTCAGGGAGAAAGTGATCGAAGCCTGGGTATACAGCCTGGGTAAGAGCTCGTTCCGTTCCATCGAGGGTATACGTCCTTCTGGTAACCCGGACACCGCCAGTTTGAAGCGGGGCACACAGACCGACCACATCCGAGGGGTAACTCAGCTGGCTGTGGCTTTGGGGGACAGCCTGGCCGCGCAATTCCCCGAACTATCGATCGATCGAGATCTACTGATAGCCTGCGGTCTTTGCCATGACGTAGGCAAGCCCTACGAGTTTGACCCGTTGAATCAGGCGCGCTGGCGCAGCGACCCTGGCGCCACTGGCTTTCCCGCAATCAGGCACACTCAGTTTGGCACTCATGTCTGCCTGACCGTGGGTCTTCCCGAGGAAGTGTGCCACGCCGCCGGCTGCCACTCAGGCGAGGGAGAACTGGTGCAAAGATCGCTTCACGTCACGATCGTCCATCACGCTGACTATGCCTTCTGGAACGCACTCCGAGCTGGCGGACTGCTCCAGGACTAGCCACTGCCCACTGCTCACTGATCCTCACTCATCAGAACTGATAACCCGTATGAACCCCGCCTCCCCGCTCTCTCACCGGCAGATCTTTCAGGCCTGGTGGCCGCTGGCAATCAGCTGGGCATTGATGGCGGTTGAGCTCCCCCTTCTCAGTGCTGCGATCGCTCGCCTGGCCGATCCCGAGGTGCACCTGGCGGCTCTCGGTGGAGTTGTTTTCCCGGTTGCCTTGGTCGTGGAGTCTCCGATAATCATGCTGCTGGTGGCATCCACCGCCCTCAGCAGAGATTGGGACTCGTATCTCCACCTTCGCCGTTTCATGATGTGGGCTGGTGCGACGCTGACGGGAGTGCATATACTGGTGGTCTTCACGCCTCTGTATTTCGTCCTGGTGGAGACGCTGATCCGGGTACCCACAGCGGTGGTCGGGCCCGCCCGTATCGGCCTGATCATCATGCTTCCCTGGTCCTGGGCGATCGCCTACCGACGGTTCAATCAGGGTGTCCTCATTCGTTTCGGGCATTCCCGTTCGGTCGGCAAGGGAACAGCGATTCGGTTGGCTGCAGATGCCGTTGTGCTGGCTGTCGGCAGTCTGGTGGGATCCTTCAGCGCGATTGTGGTGGCCACGAGCGCGATCTCGGCAGGTGTTCTCACCGAGGCCCTCTATGTTCGGTACCGAGTGCGACCTGTTCTTGCCGACCATTTAAAGAAGCAAGCGGTGCTCCGGAGTTCCCTGACATTGTCCTCTTTTGCTCGGTTCTACACTCCACTGGCTCTGACCCCTTTCCTTACGCTGCTGGGCCAGCCGGTCGGGGCGGCGGCTTTGAGTCGGATGCCCCAAGCCTTGGAGTCACTGGCCGTGTGGCCCATGGTTTTTGGACTGCTCTTTCTGGTCCGCAGCGTAGGCTTTGCCTATCAGGAAGTGGTGGTCGCAATGCTCGATGAGCCGGAAGCAGGGAGGAGGCTAAAGCAGTTCACCTTGTTCTTGACGTCGGGGGCGACCCTCTTCCTGCTGCTGGTATGCGCGACGCCTTTAGCTGGATGGTGGTTCGAAACGGTCTCAGGCCTGCGGCCATCACTAAGCCAGATGGCCAGCTACGGATTGATTTTCGGTTTGTTGATTCCGGGCCTGGGTGTTTTGCACAACTGGTACCAGGGGCTTCTGGTGCATGCTCGACGAACGCGTCCCATTACCGAATCGGTGGCGATCTTTCTGCTCTCTTGCTCGGCGATTCTTTGGCTGGGAGTCCAGCATGCCCAGCTCACGGGTCTCCACATTGGCTTGACGGCCTTCACCGTCGGCGCGGTCTTCCAGGCGGTCTGGCTTTGGGTTCAAAGTCGGCAAGAGACGATCGGTTTGGGTCTCAGGTCGCGCATCTGAACGTCTCTCGTCGCTGGAGGCCTGGTGTGCGCTGGGCGACCTATAACCGATCAGATTGAAGCGCCGCGGCTGTATAGCTCAGCAGGTCCCCTTGCTGACGAGAGAGGATGCCGAGTTCCTTGTAGGCGCCGGCTTGCTGGCAGAGCTGGGGTAGAGAGGGACAGACGAGCTCACTGGGCGCCACGTCGGCCAGGTATTTAGAAGAAACCTCAATTGCCTCGGGGTAGCGGTCGAGTCGAGCCAGCAGTCCTACCAGAACCTGAGCTGGAACGCTCTCCTCCCCGTCGGGAGGACTCTCCTTGACCTTGTTTCTGAAATGCTCCACCGCGCCGTCCTCATCCTCGCCCAACAGGGCCTGCAGATAGACTGCATGGTCCTCGTAGATGTTTTGGAAAGGGGGATCTCCCTTGTATTGGAAAAGCGACGAGAGGCGCTTTCCGTAATCCGCCAATTCAAGAACAAGTTTCAGGATCTGGGGATCCTCTAGTTCGAGGCTCAGCTGGACCACCGATGCAACGTGGGAGCTGTCAATGTAGTAGCCATTGTTCTCAAACAACCAATCCCGGCCCGCGATCAGTTCGCTGATGCTGTTCGTCTCCGGTGCGGACCCCTCCTGGTCGGCGACGACTCGCTTAAGGGTGCCCATGAGCTCCCTGTGCAGGGTGCCGACCAGCAGGTGGGCACAGTCGTCGCGACCTTCGGTGCCAGGATACTGGCCGTAGGTGGTAATCGCTCTGCAAATGCCATAGTTGGCCAGGATCAACTCGAATCCCTTGCTGGGGTTAGCCCCCTCGTAAAAGGCAATCTCGATGATGGCATCGATTCCTTCCTGGGGTTCGATCCGCTCAATCGCTTCGGCGACCGGCGCCGACTCGCCGATGGCACGGAAGTAGGGCCATGCGCTGGGGATGTGTCCATCCGCCAGGAAGAGAGCACCGACTTCCCGGGCGGCATCGACTGTCGCTTGTTGGTAGGCGCTCTGAGTTTTCTCTGGCAGGTCGGGTGCGGATTCGACCTGAATCAAGGGGAGGCCTAACTCGTGGCGCTTTTGCATCAGCCGAGCCTCGAAAACCAGTGGATAGTTCTTTTCGGAACGCAGCTTTTCCAACACTACATCGAAAGCTGCCTCCGAACCTCCCGACTCGAGGGCCTGTTCAACCAATTCGAAAACGTCTTTCATAGCTCTTGGCCTTCCTTCTCAGACTAACAGATACTATAGCATCTGAAATCGTCAGAGAACGACTGCCATGGGGCACGGGCGTTGCGGCACCGCGTCCCGTCGCCACCCGTAGGGCAGATGGGGGTTGCCGACGATCTCTGCGTTGGTCGTCGTCGAAGATGGCCAAGCATCGTCTTTCTCCTCCTGCCTTGATCTCGCCTCACAAGCCCCATCTGCAAACGTTGCCGTATTTACGTTCCAGTGTACTTAGCAAAGTGAGTACAGAAATGGAAAACGGCGTGGCCGCTTGGTGTAGAATTGGACTCTACCTAAGGTAATCGCGAAAATGTTCAGCAGCACTATGCGAAGCTCGTCCGTTCTTTATCGGAACCTGCTTCCCGAGTTCCATAAGCTTGGCCGGAGGGTTCCTCTGATCGCGTTCATGTCGTTTTTTCTCTTTGCTTCCAGCGTCGCTGCACAGGATCTGGGTGCGGAGCTCATCGAAGCAGCCAGGACGGGAAAGATTGTGAGAGTGAGAGCCCTTCTGGGTATTGGCAGCGATCCCAACCTCACGGACAAGGACGGCTGGACGGCCTTGATGCGTGCCGCCGAATCGGGAAGGGTCGAGTGCGTCCAGGCTTTGCTCGAGGCCAAGGCAGATGTGAATCTGAAGAATCGCGGGGGCGCAAGCGCGCTGCTGGCGGCGTCCTATATGGGACACGCCCGGACCATTTCGGTTTTGCTCAAGAGTGGAGCCGACATCAACATAATGACCATCGATGGAATTACGCCTTTGATGGCAACGTCCTATCGAGGTTACAAAGACGCCTTGCAAGTCCTGCTGGACAAGGGCGCCGATCTGAACCTGAAGACCAAACGAGGAATAACGGCTCTGATAGGGGCGACCTACAAAGGGCAGGTCGAAGCGGTCCGCCTCCTGCTCAAAGCCGGCGCCGACGCAAGTGTGAAGGATAAACAGGGCCATACTGCTCTTTCCTGGGCCCAGGCCCAGAACAACACTCAACTCATACGCTTGCTTCAGAGATAGGTGGGGGCACTAGTTGTGTTTCAGAGTACTAGTACTAGTGTCCCTATTAATTGAATCCATCCATAGTGCCAGACACCGCGGTACCCAGCGCTGGGTTGAAGGTCCGTCGAGTGAGCGATTCAGGGTTCAAGATACCTGAATGCCGACGGACGGGACGAGGATCCGTCAAAAAGGGGGCCCGATGAAAACCGAAATCCTTAGCCGGGTGACCGAGCTGATCGGAGGTACGCCGATCGTACGATTGGATCGACTCTCTCCACCGGATGGCGCTTCCATCCTGGCGAAGTTGGAGTTCTTCAATCCCGGGGGTAGCGTCAAGGATAGAATCGCCCTCGCCATGATCGAAGCCGCCGAGGGATCGGGCCTGCTCCAAACCGGGATGACGATCGTTGAGGCTACCAGCGGCAACACCGGGATCGGCTTGGCCATGCTCTGTGCCCAGTTTGGCTATCGTCTGATCCTGACCATGCCGGAGACGATGAGCTTCGAGCGACGGTCCCTGGTAGCCCGTTACGGTGCCGAAGTAGTGCTGACCCCTGGGACCGAGGACATGGATGGGGCTGTCCAGAGGGCGGCGGAGATAGTGCGGCAGAATCCCCGCTGTATCTCTCTTCGCCAGTTCGACAACCCAGCTAATCCCGAAGTGCATCGGCAGACGACGGGACCTGAGATCCTCAGAGCTACCGAGGGCCGGATCTCAGCCCTGGTAGTCGGGGTAGGGACCGGAGGGACGATCACGGGAGCTGGGGAGGTTCTAAAGGCCGCCATCCCCGATCTGAAGGTTATCGCGGTTGAGCCGGCTTCTTCTGCCGTCTTGAGCGGAAGGCCACCAGGCCCGCACGCCATCGAAGGCATCGGTGCCGGTTTTGTCCCGGCCGTACTCAACCTCGACATCATCGATGAGGTGATCACGGTCGACGACAAGGATGCCTTTCGAATGACACAGACCCTGGCGGAGAAAGAGTCCTGGATGGCAGGTATCTCATCGGGTGCGGCCGTGCTGGCTGCCCATCAGGTGGCAGAGCGCTATTCGAAGGGGCAATCCGTGGTGACGGTCCTGCCAGACACCGGAACGCGGTATTTTAGCGTCGAAGAATACTTTCGCCCGGAGCGCGATGTAGGTGGGATCCTGCTTTAGCCCGCATTTCTCATCGCCTGTCGTAGCGAGGCGTCGCAAGGGCCGTCCTGGCAAGGCTTGCGACCGAGGCCTCCGCAGTCGTACTTGTACAGTACGTCGAGGAGGCCGACCGAGCGAAACACAGCCAGGGCGGATGATTGCGGCGACGTAGTAGACCGGCGATGAGAAATGCGGGTTAGGAATGTTCCGAGTGACCGTTCAACCCCTTGTGCCGTACTAGTGCTCCAACGGAGATTCTGAATCTTGCGACTGAGTTGGCGAGAGAGGGCCTCGGAACAGCGCTTTCGCAAGAAGCTAGCGATCGGGACTCAAGCGAGTGCGGTCCCCGGAATAGTAGCCTGTGTTGCTCTGACCTGCCTGGCCGCAGTTCTTCACAACTTGCCCTATCCTCCCTTCGCCACTTCCGGAGGCCGTCAAGTAATCAGCGAGGTGCTCCTTGCCCTGTTGCTGGGAATGCTTGTGGGTAACCTCCTTCCCCTACGTCGTATCCTCACTGCGGGTGTCGACTTTACGGTCAGGAAACTGCTACCCGTTGGGATTGTTCTGCTGGGTGCTCGACTCGATTTCTATGACTTAATCGAGGTTAGCCTGGGAGTTCTGGTCGGCGTCATCCTCATTATCACGATCGTTGTCCTGTTGACAGGATTCTTCGCACGACTGTTGAAAGTTGAAGCCAGGCTGGGACTTCTGATCGGTATCGGCACCGCTGTTTGCGGCAGCTCGGCGATTATTGCCGCGGCCCCAGCAGTAGAAGCGGAGGAGAAGGATATAGCCCTTTCCATCGCCACTATTAACCTTCTTGGGGTGTTGGCTATGCTCCTGTTTCCGCTTCTTGGGGTTCTCCTGCAGATGGAAGCCCAAGCGTACGGGGTCTGGTGTGGGATTTCGATTCACGCCACGCCTCAGGTCCTCGCGGCTGGATTCGCCCACCACTCGAACGGCCAACTTGCTGGCGAAATTGCGACGATCGTGAAGCTCACCCGCATCTCACTGCTGGGCCCGGCGGTTTTTGTCATCGGGGCCCTCTACGCGCGCCGCCGACGTCGAGAGGCCTTCGTCCCCCAGCTGATTCCGTACTCAAGACTGATTCCCGGTTTCGTGCTGTTTTTCCTGGCGATGGCCTTCCTGCGGACCATGGGCTTCTTCCCAGAGGTGACCTTCCACCTGACGGACCGCTCTATTTTGGGCGAAGGCGATCGCACCGTGGATCTGGCCAGTTTGCTGGGCCAGACGGCCCACTGGGTCATTATTGCTGCGATGGCAGGAGTCGGCCTGATGACGGATGTTCGAAAGATGAGAACGGGAGGAGTCAAATCCCTGCTTCTGGGTCTACTGGCGGGAGGGGCGATCATGCTCCTGGGTTTGGTACAGGCCGTACTCTAGCGTCAAACTTCACTGCTTTTGCCCTACACTAAGGGCTCGCGCAGAAATAACTTGGTAGAATTGGCGCACAGATTTGGGCCAGATTTGGCCGCGAACGATTGAGCGAAACCGCAGGCGTAGCCAGGCCTACGTTGAGGATTTCGCGATTGAGGAGCGGCCGAAGATGGTGTGAATCTGAGATGCCAAAATGCCAAGTTATTTCTGCGCGAGCCCTAAGTTTAGGTAACAAGACACTTCGGCGTTGGCCTGTTCGGTGTTCTGCGGTTCGTGATTCAGCCTTTTTCCTTGGTTCTGGAGAAGGCAACCGATGAACGCTGAACCGCAGAATATCGAACAAGCGAATTTCGAAGGATTCGGGCGATTGCGCCCATCTGCCGGACCCGAAGTTTCGTTCTCGAATGGGGCCAGCGCTTCTGGGGGCGGGACCGAAGTTCACCGTGAATGGGCCAACGCGGCGGGGAGATTGACCTGGTGTCCCAGGCCCTATTCGGTGTCTGAAGTGATGGTCATCTCGACACAGGGAAGCGGTGCCGGCAGATTAGGGGGATATCCGGAATAGAAGTCTCTTACCCTGCCCGACCAGTAGTCGGCGCGATTCTTCTTCTGCTGGCACTGGTCCTTGATCGAGTGATAGAGAAAAGCCATATAGACCATGAAATTTTGAACGTTGTCGATCTCATCGAACTGAGCGAATGAGTACTGAAGTTCGATGAAGTGCTCAGAGTCCCTAACCGAGAAATAGTTGTCGAGCATGTCTTCCAGCGTCGACGCGTAGTCCACCGAGGGGAACGGCGCCGCCGTGAATACCATGGGTTTGGCCCGTCTGAAGGTATCGGAAAGGAGTCCCCGACGCTGTCTCCAGAGCCGCTTGAAGGCGATTCGTTCAGGGCGTCCCCATACTTTAAATCCCACCGAAAAGAGGCAGCTCATGCAGGGAAGAATCGAGAACTGCATGTGGATGCCGGCAGCATCGGAGTCGTCCTCATAGGGATTGGGTTCAACCCTTCTCCTGAAATAGGATGGACCCGGAAAAAACTCCAGCGTGACCCCGGTGTTGATGCTGTATCGGAACTGATTCTGATTGCGAAAATCAGTGTCGAAGATCTCTCCGGGTTCAATTACCGCGGTTTCGAAGAGGTCCCAGACGATGTCGTAGAGTTCGTCTTCCGGATTGTTGACTGCTTGGTAGAAGTCCTCTTGAGAAGCACCCCTGAGGATTTCGTAGTAGTGATTATCCATGAGCTCGACGACGCGAGAGCATCGAGTATATCGGAAAAGAAACCTCGGGAAAAGAAGGCCCTGAAGAAATGCTACGGTGCCGCAGGGCCGTTTCCATTTCTCTTTTGGCGGGTATTACTTGACGTTCTTTTCCCTTCGTTTCGGCCTGCCTGAATGGGCGATCTCCCTGAGTTTATATGCTATAAGTCTGCTCTGGTAAGACGCCTTGAACTGGCTCCTATCGGGCTCGTAGATTGTCGAGTCGCTAGGCCAGATTCGGGGCGGGAGAGGTCCCATCGGTTCTTAGGTGAATCTGCCGGTGAGGATGGCCCGATGAGAATTGTCGAAGTTGTCGTC
This sequence comes from Acidobacteriota bacterium, assembly GCA_965218775.1. Classification (GTDB taxonomy): domain Bacteria; phylum Acidobacteriota; class UBA6911; order RPQK01; family JAJDTT01; genus CAUZIZ01. The sequence continues at coordinate 1,086,654 of CBDCLS010000006.1, forward strand.
AATATTAGTGAAGGCCGGGATTCGCTGTGTTTGCAAACGCTCGCAGCAGCCATCAAACGCGTTCCCCAGGCGTACCTGCTCGGTTGCGATAAGGACTACGACCACAACCGGACGGTGTTGACCTGCGCGGGGACTCCCGGAGCCGTCCTGGAGGCAGTCTGGGGGTTGTTCCAGCGGGCGATCCAGCTCATCGACGTGAGGGCCCACCGCGGAGTGCATCCACGTCTGGGAGCCGTTGATGTAATCCCTTTCGTTCCCATCCAAGAGGTGTCAATGGCAGATTGTCAGGCGTTGGCTGGCCGTTTGGGCGATCGCATCGGCAGAGAATGTGCAGTGCCGGTTTTTCTGTACGAGGCAGCGGCAACTCGGAGGCCGCGGAGCAGCCTGGCGGCGTTGCGAACAGGAGGACTGGAAGGGTTGGAGAGGCGGATGAGGATGGCCCCGATGTGGAAGCCAGACTTCGGGCCCTCTGTCATCCATCCCACAGCCGGCGTGGTGGCCATAGGGGCCCGCGACATCTTGATTGCTTTCAATGTTTTTCTGAATAGCCCGGACCTGGAAGCAGCTCGAGGCATTGCCCAGCGGATCCGTGAAAGCAGCGGTGGTCTGATTGGGGTTAAGGCGCTGGGATTCTATCTAGCACAGCGAAATCAGGCCCAGGTCTCGACCAACCTTACCGACTACAAGCAAACGTCGATTAGAGATGTTTTCGAAGCGGTCCGACGCGAAGCGCGTAGAGTTGGTCTCGAGGCAGTTTCGAGCGAGATCATTGGTCTGGCCCCCCGTGACGCACTGGACAGGGCTGTCTCCGACGAGATCGGCCTGGAGGGATTCGGACCCGAAACGATCCTCGAAGATCGGATCGCGCGAGTCATGGCGGATTTCGACCCGTAGCACCGCATGAGGGCGGGTTGAGGGCTGCCGTTTCCCTCTACTCCCGGTCCTCCTCACACGAATTCTTGTTTTTCTTGGAATAAATCTTCCGCTTCCTGGCATTCGGTTAGTGAAACGGAGGAAGTATGAGTGTTCTTCATGTCCAGCCTCAGGAGCTGAAGAGTGCCGATAAGTTGTGGCACTTGAAGCAATCTCCACTGATGCAAGGTCTGTCGTTCCGAGTACTGGCCACCACAGCGAGCCTTTGTTCGGACCGAATCTATGCCAAGGCAGAGGTCATCTTCGAGCGGGGTGATCCCAGCGACGTCTTGTATATTCTCAACCGAGGCAGTGTCAGGCTTTCCCTGAGTAGTCCCAACGGCAAGGAAAAGATCGTCGCTCTACTTCGAAACGGTGATGTGTTTGGTGAAGAAGTTCTGGGTCCGTCCGAGCGTCGCCTTGTTAGAGCGGAGGCGCACCAGGATTCCTGGGTTTCCCTCATTTCCTCGGATCATCTTCACCAGTTGATGCAGCAACAGCCTGCACTATCCCTCAATTTTGCGCGTATTCTCAACGAAAGGCTCTACGAGAGTCGAGACGATATCGAGGCCCTCGCCTTTCTGACTACCGAACAGCGTGTGGCGCGCGCTCTACTGAGGCTGGCTCGGAACTACGGCCGAACCATCCTCTCGAATCAGAGGTTGACGAAGATCGTAATACCTCTCTCCCATGAAAGGCTGGCCCAGCTCATCGGTGGCAACCGTCCCCAGATCTCGACGATCATGTCCAAGTTCAAGAAGTTGGGGTGGCTACAATATAGAAGACGCAAACTGTTGGTTGATGTCGAGGCGGTCCGGAGCGCCGTGGACGGCCTAGAAGCCGCGGGATAAGATACCCAAGTGCTGAAACGTCGGAGCCGGATACAAAGGAATAACTTCCTGGAGGAGGCCCTTCCGCACATGAAGTCCCTCTACTGGATGTCTTTAAGCCTGGCGAAGAATCATGCCGTCGCCGAGGATCTGGTGCAGGACACCTATCGCGAGGCTTGGACGTCCTTCACAGGCTACGAGCCCGGCTCGAACTGTAAGGCCTGGCTCTTCAGAATCCTTTTTCGGCAGTGGGGCAAGCAGCGTAGACAGGCCCGACCGTTTCGAGAGATTGACATGGCTGAGGTGCCCGAGTCTCGGGTAGCCGCTGAGCCTGGTTTCGACAAGGCCTTGGAGGGGAAGGAGATCCTGGAAATCGCAGGGACGCTTCCCAAGGACTACAAGACGATTCTGGTTCTAGCCGACGTCGAAGGTTTCAGCTACCGAGAGATCTCCGAGCTACTAGAGATTCCCATCGGAACTGTGATGTCCCGACTCAATAGAGCCCGGAGGCTTTTGCGAAAAAAGTTGTCGCGCGGGTACCAGGAACGAAACACCGCTTGACCAAAGGAACCGTATCATGACTGTCTTTGCTGCTAGAGATTGCAAGCGTGTCGAGAGTCTGATGGACGATTTCCTCTCGGGTGAACTGATCGTCGAGACGAATCGGGAGATCCTGACGCATCTGGGACTGTGTGCGCGTTGTTCCGAAGAGAAGAGCTTTCGTGAGCAGATCCGTGAAGACTTGATGGACAGCTGGCGATCGCAGCCGGTTCCCGAAAGCCTCGCGAACAAAGTTAGCGAGGCTGTGATGGCGCGCCAGCCGATCTATCTGGCGTCGATGAGGTGGGCGGCGGGTCTGCTGATTTTCGCCGGGGTCTCTTTGGCATCCCTCCTCCTGTTGCCTTTGACGGATTCGGAACTTCAGGCTTTCCGGTTGGTCAACCATTATTCGGAAGTCCTGGAAGATCATTTTGGTTGTTCTGGAGAGCTTCCGGTAGCCGGGGAATCGGTCCCCCTGGACCTCCATCGGGTAGCGCTGGAGCGGCTTCCGGGAGAGAGTTCCGGAGCCTATCGCTTGGTTGACGTCCGGATCTGCAGCTTCAAAGACGTGCGCTTTACTCACTACGCGTTCAAGGGGCCGGAGCGCAACTTGTCCTTGATTCTGGAGGCGAGGAAGTCTTCCGAGCAGCTTCCCGAACTTCGGGGTCAGTTGGAGAAGAAGCTGAAAGGCGTCGACATACACCTGGTGAGTCGGGCCTCAGCCTCGATCCTTTCCATGGAGAGCCCCCGCCATTTCGTTTATCTGGTGACTGAAGAGACCGCGCCTGACGATGTTCTTCTGTTGGCTGAAGAAGTGCTGCCTCTCCTGAAGCGGTCGCTGTTCGATCGCGGATAGGGAGATTGTGCGAGCGCGGGAAGCGCCGGACGAGTTGTCCGCTCTCTCCTCGGAACCCGGCTTCATGCTGCTGGCAATTCAAGTCGTTCGCGGCTTTGTTGGTCTGCAGCTGTCTTCGGTACTGCCCACTGATCACTACCTAACTGCTATACTTCGAACCCCCGAAAGGGCGAAAGTCAAGGAGGTAGTGTGATGCAGTCTTCCAATCACAGGTCTTACTGTACTGCCGCTCTGTTGCTGCTGTGGCTGGGTGTTTTTTCTCAAGACCCAGCTCAGGCAGAGGGGGGTTGGAAGGCAGGTGTCGCAAAAGTCAAGATTACTCCGACCGAGCCTATCTGGCTGGCCGGATATGGTTCACGAGATAAACCCACCGGAAAGGTTCTCCAGGACATTTATACGAAGGCGCTGGCACTTGAGGATGAGTCGGGAGCGGTCTCGGTACTGGTCAGCACGGACCTGTTGGGTTTCAACCGGACCATGTCCGAGGAGGTCTTCCAGAAAGTTCGGCAACGGTTTGGCCTGACGAGAGACCGTTTGGTCATCAATGCCTCCCACACCCACAGCGCTCCGGTAGCGGGGGAGGTCTTGCGCCCCGCCTACACCATGAGTCAGGAGAACGAAGCCGTGGTGGGCAGGTATACCGAGGATCTCCTGGATAAGACGGTCTCCGTCATTGCCCGGTCGATACAGAACCTGGAGCCGGCTGATCTGGAGTTTGAACAAGGTTTAGCAGGGTTCGCCGTGAACCGTCGCAGGGCGCGCAAGGGAAAGCGACACCTTCCGGCTCCAGTGGACCACGATGTTCCAGTGCTAGCGGTGCGCTCCAGCAGGGGAGCGCCGAAGGCGATTGTCTTTGGCTACGCCTGCCACGCCACGGTTCTCAATGGCTATGAGGTCAATGGCGATTGGCCCGGCTTTGCCCAGGAGTCGTTGGAAAGGACCCATTCGGGAGCCATAGCCCTCTTTGTGACCGGTTGTGGCGCGGATGCCAACCCCCTGCCGAGGCGCTCAGAGGATCTAGCCAGAATGTATGGGGAGATTCTGGCGATTGCCGTCAACCAGGTGCTGGACAAGGAGATGAACCCCGTCCTGGGTCCTTTGAAGACGGCCTTCCAGCGGGTTGACATTCCGTTCCAGACGCCCCCAACTCGAAGCGAGCTCGAGAAGCGGATCGCTAGCGAAGAGGGTTCGTTGAGGCGTCACGCGGAGCATCTGCTCGCGATCCTGGATCGAGAAGGCCGCATCCAGGATTCCTACGCTTATCCCGTCCAGGTCTGGAGCTTTGGCAAGGGACTTACCTTCATCCATCTGGCCGGTGAGGTGGTGGTGGATTATGCGCTTCGGTTCAAAGCGGAATACGGCTGGGACGATGTCTGGGTGACGGGTTACTCAAACGAAGTGTTTGCCTACATACCATCGCTGCGGGTGCTCAAGGAAGGCGGCTACGAAGGTGGCGGAGCCATGATCCCCTACGGAAAGCCCGGACCGTTTCGCGCCGCCGTGGAGGAGATCATCGCGGAAAAGGTAGACGAACTGGTGCGTCTGACGTCAGAACCCCGTGGCGACCAGTAGCAGGTAGCAGGCTGTAACCTGCAACCTTCCTCTTCACGATCCCCCTCGAACGAAAAGATTGCGAGTGCCACAGCTAGGGCAGACGTAGATCTTCCATAGCAAGGACCTCTTGAGCTTGTGCTGCAGTGTTGGCAGCGGGTGACCGGCCCCACAGGAGAAGCACACGTTGAGATCCTCGGGCATTGAAGCCAGACTCTTCAGGTCGCTGAGTTTGCTGCTGTCTTGGTGCTTCGAACCACCGAAAACCACTCCCCATCCATAGTGGCTCCACTGGGTTCCAAGAAAGCGGTCGCAAATCCGAACCAGGTAGTTCAACCAGCGGAGGCCCGCTCTGAGAAGTCGGACAGGAAACCGGCCCAGAATTTGGGCCCGCTCGGGATAGTATTGGAGTTTGAGTGGATCGGGGGGATTGAGGTAGACGAAGCCCGTATGAAGCTTCTTGTAGCGCTGGGCCCTCAGGGCCGTCTGAGATTCGATAGTCGAGACAAAGGAGTGCAGGCTAAAGCGATTGACATGCCCGCCCCCGTCGAACATGTAGCGGTAGAACCTGTCATCCAGGCTGAACCCGTCGGGGATTGCTGCCCAGAGGAAGCCGTCCGGTTTGAGCACCCGGCCAATTTCCCTGATTGAAGCTTCATAATCCTCGAAATGTTCCAGCGTGTGGTTGCAGACGACGACGTCTACTATCCCTTCCTTAATAGGAAGGGAGCGCGAGTCGGCAAGGGTCCTGGCCCAGCTTTCTTGGGGGTGGGGAGGAAAGGCAACATCGAGAGCCATGACCCTTGCGGGCGTACTGGCGTAAGAGAAGCTGCCGCCGCTGGCACCCAGGTCTAAGACCAGGGCCGAGGCGGGGAGGTCACGCACCAGATCATCCATGATGTGTCCGGAGCACCATTGTACAGGAGCCGTATTACCTGTTTTCTCAAGGGTACTTCAGGGTTCTCTCCCCGCTTGTGACCGGACCAAGGAGAGGGTACCCTCTGCGGGACATCGAGCCACCTGTTTGCAGAGACGCAGCGGGGGCGGATGCCTGATTCACGAGGAAGATCATTAACCATAGGAGTGAGGTGACGAGGAGTCGGAAACTATGACGGAAACGCTTTTCATTCAGGCGGATCCACTGCGAACCTTTTCATCGAAAGTGTTCCAGCGTCTAGGTATCCCTCAGGACCAGGCCGATGATGCGGCCGATGTATTGGTCTGGGCAAATCTCCATGGGATCGACACGCACGGAGTGAGAAACCTGAAACAGTACTATGTGGCCCAAATCGAGGAGGGCAAGATCAAGCCTGATGCCAAGATTGAGATAGAGCACGAGACCCCGATCTCGGCCCGCGTGAATGCCGGTGGAGGACTGGGTCTGGCTGCCGCCTGCTACGGTATGAGGCAGGCCATTGCCAAGGCGAAGGAATCTGGATCGGGCTTCGTCAGCATGAACACGTCCAATCACTTGGGAGCTTCTGGATACTTTGCCCGGAGAGCAGTCGATCACGACATGATCGGTGTGAGTATGACCGGTTACTTCCTTCCTCAGACTGCTGAGAAGGGGCTCCTGCCAACCTTTGGCCTTACCCCAATGCTTTCCACGAATCCGCTGAGTGTGTCCTTTCCGACCGAAGAGGAGCCTCCATTTCTCTTGGATATGGCGACTTCAATCGTTCCCTACAATCGGATTCAGCTGATGAAAGAGGCAGGAAAGCCGATTCCGATCGGTTGGGCGTTGGACCAGGACCATCGACCGACTACCGATCCCGATGCGGTTTACTACCTGCTGCCTTTGGGAGGACCGCGAGAGCTTGGAGGGCACAAAGGTTACGGTCTTGCACTGATGGTCGGGATCTTTTGTGCCGTACTCTCAGGGGGCTGGTTCGACTCGGCGGCCATGATAGACGGAGAGTCATCGCCCGAGGCACACGGACACTTCTTCAAGTCTGATGACCCTTCCGCGGGGGATACCGGTTATGCCCAGCGGGCGGACGCTCACTTCTTCGGGGCCATCCGTCTCGACCTGTTTCGCTCTGCACTGGATTTCAAGAGAGGGCTAGATGCGATGATTCGCACGATTCATTCCTTTCCTGCCGAGCCTGGAAAAGAGCAGGTCCTCTACCCCGGCGAAATCGAGTATGAGACTAGTCAAAGGCGGCAGCGCGAGGGAATCCCGATTCCAGGACTCATCGTCGCTGACCTCCGTGCTTTATCAAGAAAATACGAACTACCACTGCCTTTGAAACGCCGGAGCTGACCACTAGAGAAATAGCGTCGTTGCTGGTCCGGTCCCATCCGTTTGATAGTGGGTGAAATCTGGTCGCATCCTGCTCCGAGTTTTCCAGGCCCTTGTCTTCCCGCAGAGCTGTGTCCTCTGCGAGAAGTGGGTTTTGAACGACGATGCCAGTCCGCTGTGTGTGGACTGTCTGGCGGCGGTACCCCGCTTTTCGCTGGGAGGTCCGGACGACCTGTGGGGCCCAGCGCACAGCAGAGCCGAGGGGTTCGAACTTGGCCCCCCTTGCCATTACTGTGGAATTCCCTTGCCCGGGAGTTTGATAAGGGAGTCGAACGTTTGCTCGAGCTGTAGATCTCAGGCTCCGCCATTTGACTTTGCCCGGGCACACGGACCCTATCAGGGAAGTCTTCGGACGCTCATCCGGAGGTTCAAGTTCGATGGACTAAGACGGCTGGCTTCCCCGCTAGCTCTCCTTCTGGAGGAGTGTTACCGAGAGAGCGGACTGTGTCTGGAACCCGGTTGGATCGTTCCGGTTCCGTTGCATCGAAAACGAAAGTTGGAACGAGGCTTTGACCAGACGCTGCTTCTATCCCGCGCTTTGGGGCGGCGGCTCGGCGTCGGGATCTTCCGAGGGTTACATCGCCTCAGGGATACGGCGCCACAATTTGGATTGGACATCCGATCCAGGAAAAGCAACCTGCGGGGAGCGTTTGGTCTCAAACGAGCCCAGCATCTTGCGGGACAGGATGTGTTGCTAATAGATGACGTCTTTACGACAGGCACGACAGTCCGCGAGATCTGCGCTCTCCTGAGGTCTGAATCTCGAGTCAGACGAATCCTGGTACTCACCCTGGCCCGTGTCCCTCTCCGCTACCGCTAACCTGAAACTTGATTGGCGAACGTAGCTTTGGCCTCCAGGCCGCCGTCCGAGCCAAAGGCTCAGAAGAATAAGACTTCGGCCTGGAGGCCAAAGCTACGTTCGCCAATCAAGTTTCAGGTCAGGCCGACGGCTCAAGAACCAGCTTGGTCCGCGCCTCCGTGAGGACCCGGTCGTGATCGAGGGGGATGACATGCCGGCGCGAGGCGATCCATTCTGGGAGCTGGTCGGCATAGTTGGGGCTGCCTGGATGACCGGATTGCCCGGTGGCGTCGACAGACCGGAGCTCTGCGGGATTACTGCCCACCTCAACGATCAGCCGATAGTTGGCGCCCATCGCGGCCATGTAGGTGGGATCATAGCCGGTATTGCAGACCGTAGTGCCCGACCCTCCGACGGGTTGCCCTCCCCTGTCCAGAAGCTTTCCCAGATCACCCAGGTTCGAAAGGCAGTGGGCTAGGACGACGGTGTGAATCCGGCCCCAGGACCAACTGGATACGTCTGGTCCCAATCGGGCCCTGAGGTCGTCTAGTGTGTCCTTCAGGGTTGCAGAGGCAATCTCGCCTCGGTCAGCCCCGGAAAACCATCCGCTGGGGTCCTCAGCCAGGAGCTGGACAGAAAGACCGGCCAAGCCTCCTGCTATCGGTGCGACTGCATCACCCTGGAAGCGTTGGCGGGACACGGCTTGCTGCCATTTTGCGAAGAAGATCTCGAAGATGGCAGCGCCGACCTCGCCCGGATCCATACGTCGATTCCAGGACTGGAGAAGATCGAGGGCCCTTCTAACCTCCAGGTCTTCGACGGTCCCCAGCAGTTTGAGGAGGTTCGGAATGACCTCCTCTGCTCGGAGGGAGTAGGTATCCATCTGCAACTGGGACGAGTCGTCCCGCGACAGCACGGTTTTCTCTTCGAGGACGTTACGGATACGTCGGGCGCGATAGCCGGTGGCCCAGGTTCCAGAAAGGGGATAGGGATAGTCGTCCGGCGCGGTGCGGTTGTTGGCGGTACGAATCCACCCATTTGGGGGATCAGACAAGGCGGGCATGCCGTCGAACGGGATCAGGTCCCTCCACTGGTCCTCGGGATCCCAACCCCTGCGGTAGCCTCTGTTCCACTTCTCTCGAATGGGTATGCGTCCGACGCACTGGTAGCCTATGTGATCGTCTGCGTCCGCGAAGACCCAGCTGAGCGTAGGGGCACGCCAGCCCCGCAGAGCCTCCCGAAACTCGTCGCAGGTCCTGGCATTGTTGGCATTCAGCAAGCTCGTAACTTCGTCGCAGAACGTCGCCCCGACCCAGCGGAGCGAAACCGGGCCGGTACCTTGTCCCAATGGGGGTAGGATGTCGTCAACGATCGGTCCGTTACGGGAGAAGCGCACTTTCAGGTCGACCGGTTCACAGTTCTTGACGGCAATGCGTTCCACCATGACTCGGCTTTGCTCCCAGGTGCCAGCGTAGAGAAACTGATCAGGATGGTCGGGATCGGTCTTTTCCTGGTAGAGGTCGCGCTGGGAGCATATGTTGTTTGTGATTCCCCAAGCTACTCGCTCATTACGCCCGAAAATGACTCCTGGGACACCGATATACCCAGCGCCTGCCAGATTGAAGCCTACGCCTGACAGGTGTGCCTCATACCAGCACGAAACGGCGTTGAAGGCGATGTGAGGATCGCTGGCCAATAGGGGAGTGCCAGAAGCGGAGCGCCTGCTGGAAACCACCCAGTTGTTGCTTCCCACCGGGTTGTCGGGATCGCCGACGACATCGCCCGGAGGTTCCAAGCCTGACCTCGAAGCTGTATAGGAACCAGGTGGGAGAATGCTCTCGTTGTTGGCCTCCATCGTTAGAAACGCTTTGTAAAGGGGGCCGTCACCTAGAGTGCGCCGCACTACCTCGGGAAGAACGATTACCGGAAGACGCACCGTCAAGTAGTACTGGAACTCAACCCAGATAGTGATCGAGTCCAAAGGGGTCCACTTCTCGGGCTCGTATCCGAGCAGTGAGAATTCGATAGGAAGCCGATCCCCGCAGGCCACCTTGGCAGCATTGATCCCATCAGAGAAAGCCTGGAGTCTTTTCAGGGTTTCTGCGGGAAGCCTCTTCAGATTGGATCTGGCGATGCGATGGAAGCCTATGGTGCGCGCGATGGTGTCGCGCTGGAGCGTGGTGATGGCATCGCCGGTCGCCCTGGTTCGGAGTTCGGGGCCCATGATCTCTGATAGTCGACCGTGTGCCTGTCGCCGAAAATAGTCGAGTTGCCATAGTCGATCCTGTCCCATGGCGTAGCCATAGCCAAAGAAGAGATCGTGTTCAGAGCAGGCGAAAATATGTGGAATTCCCCACTTGTCTCTGAGGATTTCGACTCCACGATCCACTTCGGCAGTGGCGCTGCCAGTGAGGTCCGGCAGGCGGGACTCGATTTGTTGATGCCACCAGGAGTCGAACTCTGTAGTGGTGAACCCGGTTTTTGTTCGAATGGTGCCCAGGGAGACACCGGATCCCAACAGTGAGAGCGGATCCTGCTCGGATGGGATGGCTGAGGACATTGTGAAAAATCAGACTCAGGCGAGCTGCACTAGAGCCTTCCCTGTTCTTCCAGCTCTTGGCAGGCGAGACAGAGCTTGGCCCAGGGCACTGCCTCAAGGCGCTTTCGATTAACGATTTCACCGCAATTGGAACATTCTCCGAAGGAGCCGCCTTCAATTCGCTCCAATGCCTCGTCGATCGCTTGGATGAAAAGTCTTTCCTGGTTGCTACGGCTGAACATCAACTCCTTGGTATAGGAGCTGGAAGCTTTATCGACGATGTCCATTGCCTCGCTCTCGCTATCAATCTCACGGCCATAGCTCTGGCTCTTCTGCAGGAGTTGAATCAGCTCCGATTTCTTTTCCTCGAGTGTTTTCTTGAATTGGTTCAAGTCCTTCTTCTTGAAATGGTCCGACTTGTTCACTGCCATTCCGAAACCTCCGTTACTTATGGTAAGGAACGCGACTGACAATGGTCACGGCCCGATATACCTGTTCCAGAAGAACGACACGGGCCAGTTCGTGAGGGAGGGTCAAGCTGCTCAGCGACCATTTCAGATTCGCCCCATTCTTGATCTGGTCGGGAAGGCCGCTAGCGCCACCCGTCAAAAACGTTATCCCGGCTTTGCCCTGGTTCAACAGTCCTTCCAGGAGGTGGGCGAAGTCGGGACTGGAATATTCTCGTCCTGTCTCGTCTAGAGCTATCAGATAGGTATTGGGTGATATCTTTTCCTCTAGCAGCAGTGCCTCGCGCCTGAAAGCTCTTTTCTCCTGGTGACGAACCCTCTTGATCTCCGGCACAAAAGACCGACTGCAGGGGAAGAAGTGTTTGAGCCTTTTCAGGTAACGTTCCTCCAAAGGGAGGAGATAGGGATCCTTGGTTTCTCCAATCCACAAGAACTTGAGCCACACAGAAAAGAACTCCTTATACTAAATTTTTCTCCCCGGAACAATAACGTTAGAGAGGTCGCAGGTCTGAACGTCTGAAGGTCCCAAGCTGGGGTCCGGTTTGCTGGGCTCCGTGATAGCTGCCAGCCTGGCAAGTCCAGTCGACGTTTGGGGGATCTGGGACGTGCGACGTTCAGACGTTCAGACGTTCAGGCGTGCGACCTTCCTACTGCAAGACGTGACCACTGAAATGCCAAGCATCACGCGTGGAGAGCTGTGGGTTCCAACGGGATACCGTCGCTCCAGAGCTTCTCCAACTGGTAGAACTCGCGGGCTCGAACCGAGAAGATGTGGACGACGAACTCGAGATAGTCGATCAGGATCCACTCGGCTTGCGGGTAGCCCTCCACATGGCTGGGTAAGAGACTGTCTTCCTTCTTCAGCCTGGCAAGTATTTCGTTACAAATGGCCTGGTTCTGCTTTGTGTTGAATCCGTGGCAGACGATGAAAAAGTCACTGAAGGAGGAGAGGTCGGAGATATCCAGTAGCAGAAGGCCGTCCCCTTGCTTGTCGTCAATGAGCCTGCAGATTTTCGACAGAACGGCTTTGGTTTCGCTCATAGAGCCTATACTCTCGGATGTACTGGAGCACGGGTGCAGAGATGCTCTCTGGGTCGGGAAGCTGCCCCGCTGCGATTGCTCGCCGAATGTTGGTCGAGCTGATCGGAGGGGCTTCTATGTCGATGAGAAAAGATTGGCCTGTCTGGATGATCGGTTTGTCTGATGCCGACACCACCTTGATGCGTGTTCTGGCTGTCTCGTCGATCGTCAGTTGTTCGAGATCAGCTTCGGATCGGGTTCGTTGGACAAAGACGCAGCAATGCTCGCTGAGTAGGGTAGCATAATCCTTCCAGAGGTGGATCTCCTTGAGCGAGTCACTCCCTGCGATAAAACAAAAGTGATCTCTGGGATGATGATTTCGCAAGCACTCCAGGGTGGTGGCCGTATAGGAGCGCCCACCCTGTTCCAGCTCCAGGAGTGAAGCGCGAAGCCGCTCCTCGTAAAGGAGGTCGAGGACCACCATCGCGTAGCGGTGGAAAGAGCTAGTTATTCGAACCTTTTCTTTGTGGGGCGGCAGGTTGGACACCATGAAGAGGACCTGGTCCAGGCCGAAGATCTCCATGATGCGGTACGCGATGAAGGTATGGCCCCGGTGAATGGGGTCGAAGGTGCCACCCAGGATACCTAGGTTCATCCTTGTTTTGCTCCTAGCCGTTTTGCAATTGTCTGTTTGAGATCAGGCAGCCCTTCGCCGGTTGCTGCAGATATCTGGCTGAAGGGAAGACCCTTGTCTGCACAATACGACCGCAGGCGCTCCAGCTTTTTGGGTTCAGCGGCGTCCATTTTTGAGGCCGCGATGATCTGGGGCTTCTCCAGTAGCGCCGCGTCGTACAATTCCAGTTCCTGCATGATCGTATGGACTGAGTCGACTGGATCGTTTTCCTGGGCACCGCTTATATCGACCAGGTGGACCAACAGGCGGCATCGCTCGATGTGTCTCAGAAACTGATCCCCCAGCCCATGGCCTGAGTGTGCTCCCTCTATCAGACCCGGGACATCGGCAACCACAAAGGTGTCGTAATCCGTCCACGAAACCACTCCCAGGTTCGGCGTGAGGGTGGTGAAGGGATAGTCTGCGATCTTGGGTTTGGCGCTGGAGAGAGCCGAAATGAGCGTAGACTTGCCAGCATTCGGCAAGCCTATCAGTGCCACGTCCGCGAGGATTTTCAGTTCCAGTAGAAGGGTCAGTTCCTCGCCAGGATCGCCTCGGCTACGCTGTCGAGGAGCCCGGTCGGACGCGGTCGCGAAGGCGGCGTTGCCTTTTCCTCCCTTGCCTCCCTGAGCCGCCAGCTGCACTTGATCGGGAGCCTCGAAATCGAAGAGGAGGTCCCCAGTCTCGTCACAGATCTGCGTCCCTACCGGAAGCTCGATGGTGAGGTCCTTGCCCTGCTTGCCCTGCCGGTCATTGCCCGACCCATGCGAGCCGCTTCCGGCCTTGTAGTGCTGGTTGAACCGAAAGGGAAGGAGTGTGTTCAGATGAACTGTGCTGCGGAAATAGATGTCGCCACCATCGCCTCCGTTGCCGCCGCTCGGCCCTCCGAAGGGAACATATTTCTCGCGCCTGAAAGCGATGCATCCGTCGCCGCCATCCCCGGCTTTTACGAAGATCTTCGCACGGTCGAGAAACATAGCGACGCGGCCTGGAAAGATGAGGTGGGAGAATTCCAGACCATATGAGGTGGGTCTAGCTCTGCGCCATTACGTGGACGAACTTTCCCAAGGACCCACGGTTCTGGAACTTCACTGTGCCGGTAATCAAGGCGAAAAGACTGTCGTCGCGGCCGCGTCCCACGTTGGAACCTGGTTTGAAGGGCGTACCCCTCTGACGAACGAGGATTGACCCTGCAGTCACCAGCTGACCGTCAAATCTCTTGACTCCGAGCCGCTTCGCCTGACTGTCTCGTCCATTTCGGGAGCTTCCCAGCCCCTTCTTGTGTGCCATGAGGTTTAGTCGTCCTTCCCTTTAGCTGGGGCCGATTTCGGCGTTCGCGCCTTGGCCGGACCGGGCTTCTTGGTGGCTGGAGTCGATTTAGATTTGCTGCCTCCAGCCGCTTTTGCCTTTGCTGCCGGGCTGGTCTTCGGCTTGGACGCCGCCTTCGTCTCCGTAGAGGCGGCCTTTTTCGACTCGGTCTTCTTCGAGCCCACAGCTATCTTGTCAATCTGGACCTGGGTGAAGAGCTGGCGATGTCCCCGCTTTCGCCGGTACATCTTGCGCCGCTTCATTTTGAAGACCAGGATTTTGTCCCCTTTTCCCTGGTCAACAATAGTGCCCACGACCTGGGCGCCTTGAAGCATGGGCTGGCCAACTTGGACGGAGTCGTCGCCGCCGACCAGGAGTACCTCATCGAAGCTGATTTCCTGGCCCACTTCTCCCTTCAGGCGTTCGAGGTTGAGGCGGGCACCCTCAGTCACGTGGTACTGCTTACCGCCGCTTTGAATTATGGCGTACAAGTCATTTCCTCCTTGGCCCGAAGCCGTCGGCGGTTCCGGGCTGACGAACCAGGGATTATAGCCGTCAGCGGCTTCTCGTGTCAAAAATGAGACCGGCTCCACAGCCCTGCTGGTCCCACGTAGGCCGGAACCTGCAGGCTCACTTTCTCCAGAAGGGTCGGGTGAACAAGACCAAAAGGGTGTAATACTCAAGCCGTCCGGCTAGCATACAGCCACTCAATACCCACTTGGCCAAGGCTGGCAAATGACCGTAGTTCTCGCTGGGACCCACTTGTCCCAGGCCAGGACCGACGTTGAACATGGACGCCGCCACTGCAGCGATTGCGGTGAACACGTCTATACCCAGAGCGGTGAGACAGACACAAGCTGCAAAGTTGATCAGCAGTGCCAGATAGACGAGGTTCAGAAGGCTCTGGATCGTGGTCTCGGGGATGGCCCTGCCACCGAAGCGGACCGCGAAGATCCCGTGGGGTTCCACGATTCGTTTGAACTCGCGAGCGACAACCCGCATCAATAGGACGACCCGTGCGGTTTTCATTCCTCCGGCCGTTGAACCGGTGCAGCCTCCAGCAAACATCAAGACGAGCAGCATCAATTGTGCGAACGGGCTCCAGCTCCCGAAGTCTGCGGTGGAGAAGCCGGTGGTGGTCATGATGGCAACGACTTGAAAGAACCCCAACCGCATTGCCTCAGCCAGCAGTAACTCAGAATCGCGTGTGAGTTCCAGGGTAATCACAACTCCTACAATAGCGATCAGCGACAGATAGAAGCGGGTTTCCCGGTCGGAGAAGAAGGAGGCGGGCTTTCGCTCGACGAAGAGCCGGTAGTGTTGGGTGAAGTTTATTCCCCCTAGGATCATGAAGAGCACGATGATCCACTCGATTGTGGGACTATTGAAGGCCCCGACGCTGCCATCGCGCGTAGAGAATCCTCCTGTCGCCGTGGTGGAAAAGGCATGACATATCGAATCGAAGAGAGGCATCCCTACCCACCAGAGGATGGCCGTCTCGATCACCGTGAGAGCCAGATAGATCTTCCACAGAGCCAGGGCAGCCTGGGCGATCCGGGGTTTGAGTTGCTCAGCTCGAGCTCCCGAGAACTCAGCGCGATAGAGCTCTCTTCCTCCGGTCCCGATGAGGGGGAGGATTGCAATGCCGAGAAGAATGATTCCCATTCCCCCCAACCAGTGCATCAGCGCGCGCCAGAACAGGAGACTGTCGGGAAGCGCCTCGACGTTCTCCAATACAGTGGCTCCCGTGGCCGTGAAACCGGAAACGGATTCGAAGAAGGCTGCGGAGAAAGTTGAGAAATGAGGGGAGAGGTAGAAAGGCAGTGCCCCGATGAAACTCGCTGCCAGCCAGGTGCCCACGACCAAGAGAATGCCTTCCCGCCGATTCAGCTCCTGCGGAGGACGTCTGGAGGCGAGAACAAGCGTGCCGCCCAGGAGCAGCGCAAAGGCCAGGGAGAAGGAAAGCGGGAGAAGACCGCTATCTTTGCTAAACAGGGAGAAGAGCGCCGTCGCCAGAAGGCTAGAGGACAGACCCAGGATGAAGTATCCCAGGAGCTGCAGCAAGTTGGCCCAATGGATCACACCCTTCCTCTTTGTGGTTCTTCCAAAAAGGTGCTTTCTATATAGGGAACCAGCCTTTCCAGGGCGAAAAAGATAACCCTGTCGTCAGGCAGGATGGTGGCATCACCCCTGGGCACCAGGACTTCTCCGGAGGGTCGGGCGATGGCTCCCACCACAGTTCCACGAGGGAAGTGCACTTCTCTCAGGGTCTTCCCGACATACCTTGATTCGGGTGTGGCCACCAACTCGATTGCCTCGGCTTCTTCCTCGAGGAAAGTCGTGACGGAAAGGACGTGTCCCTTGCGTACAAACTGGAGAATGCGGTCGACAACGGTCAGGCGAGTGCTGAAGGTCGAGTTGATACCCAAGAGTTGGGCCATAGGGAGAAAGTCGATGCGGTTGACCAGAGCCACCGCCTTGCGCGCATCTAGACGTTTGGCCAGCAGGGAAGCGATGATGTTTACTTCGTCGTTGCCGGTGAGCGCCAGGTAGGCGTCGATGCCCTCGACATTCTCTTCCCACAAGACGCGTCTGTCAGTGCCGTCACCGTGAACCACCACCGTGTCCTTCAAGAGCGTTGCGATCTTCTGGCAGCGGAGCAAATCGCGCTCGAAGAGCTTCACCTGCACACCCTGTTTCTCTAGTCTCAGGGCAACCGCAATACCCAGTTGCTTTCCGCCCACGATAAACACGCGTTCCGCGCGTTTCTGTGCTTCGACCCCCATGAACTCCATCACCGAGTCCATCTCGTTCGCTGGTACGATGATGTAGACGTGATCTCCCGCCTGGAGGCGATCCCCTCCTCGGGGGATAATCACTCGTTGGCCCCGAAAGACCATTGCCATCAAAGAGTTTTTGGGAGGGCCAGCCTGGTCTAGCTCGCTCATGCTGCGTCCCACCACCCAACTGTCGCTCTCGACAGTCATGCCGAAAAGCTTCACCTTACCTTCTGCGAATTCCACGACGTCCGAGATTCCGGGCATCTCGACTACCTGAAGAATTCGATCGGCTGTCTCCCGATCGGGGTGAATCACCAGATCCACATTAAGTAGATCGCTGCTGCAAATCGAACGCCAACGGTCCACTTCATGGGTCCGAAGGCGGGCGACCTTTATCTTCACGTTGGGATGTGTCTGGGCAATGAGACAGCCCAGGACGTTGGCTTCGTCGCTGCTGGTGACCGCGATCAGCATGTCTGCTTCCTGCAGTCCCGCTCGTTCCAGGGTGCTGATGCTGTTCGCATGACCCTGCACGATCCGGGCATCCAGACCTTCCTCCAGACGCTGACAACGATCCGGGTCGCCTTCGACGATGACGACTTCGTTCTTCTCCTGGACCAGTCTGCGGGCGACCAGCGACCCCACCGCCCCACCGCCCAAGATGACGATCCGCATGTCCCTGCCTATTCCCTGGATCGATGTAAGTTGGCTCGCGGTTGGGCCTTGCCTGACCAGCGAAAAGAAGAGACCAGTTTTTGAAAAGGAGGGAGAGATCTTATCAGAGCCTTCCCGTCATTCGAAGAGAGGACAAAGATGGCGAAAAACCCGGGGGCCTCAGAAAATACGACTACCTCCTGTTTGCCCCCAGGGCACCTGCAGGATTTCGCAAAGAAAGATTGGAGCCCGGTCAACTCTAAATCCGAATCGCTGATCTTCATTTCGGGACAATGTTGTTGAAAGCGATCAGCTCCAGTTCGCCAAATGCCTGCAAGGACTCCTCGGGCCCTCTTTCGACCAGTCGACCGAACGCGAGCACCTCCGTCTGCCTCCAGTCCGAGCCCTCCACATACATGACAAAGTTGGCAAGCTGCGCGGCCGAGCGGGCATCAATGATCCATCCATCCGGTTCGGTGACAAAGAAGGAAAAACCCTTCCCATAGATCTTCAGGGTTCGGCTTCCGAGTAGACTCGTCCCAGGGATAAAGAGGCAGGCTGAGAGGAGCAGGACCGAAGGCCATCTCATAAGGGAAAGTCTAACACGCATTGAGTTTCCATAAATAGTTGGCTATCCTATTAGTCCCCGGAAGTAGCACACGGTTCCTTGCTTTCTCCGTAGGGCTGAGAGACGATTTTTTCGGGAATCCGGAAAGGAAAACGATGTCGGCAAAGACGGTCACTATCAGGGATAACCGCACCGGAAAAGAGTACGAGATCCCGATCGAAGACGAAACGATTCGAGCCAACGATTTGCGACAGATCAAGGTCTCGCCGGACGACTTCGGCCTGATGACTTACGATCCTGGCTTTTTGGCCACGGCCTCGTGCCGAAGCAAGATTACCTACATCGATGGCGACAAAGGTATCCTCGAATACAGGGGGTATCCCATCGAACAATTGGTCGAGGGTTACTCTCATCTCCACGTGGCCTATTTGCTGCTTCTGGGGGAGCTCCCGGACGAGGCGCAGTTTCGAGAATGGATTGATCAGATCCAGGAGCAGGCAGAGCTTCCGTCCCCGATCGAAAAGATGATCCAGGAGCTTCCCGCCGGAGTCTACCCAATGGGGGCTCTTGCCGGGGGTGTAGCAGCTCTGTCGATGTTCTACCCCGATGCTCTTCGGGTTGAATCTGAGGAAGCCCGCCGGCTGCAAATCCACCGGCTGATCGCGAAGGTGCCCATCCTGGTTGCCTGTGTCTATCGACGGCTCAGGGGGGAATCCTTCGTCCCGCCCCAGGATGGCTTGTCTTGTGCCGCCAACCTTCTCCACATGATGTTCAGCCAGCCCGGCACTGGCTACGAGGTGGATCCAGTACTGGAGCAGGCCTTGGACACTCTTTTTGTCCTTCATGCAGACCACGAACAGAACTGCAGCACCAGCGCTATGCGCAGCGTGGGAAGCTCGGGTGCAGACCCGTATTCCGCTGCGGCAGCTGCGATTGGAGCACTTTCCGGCCCCTCACACGGTGGCGCCAATGAGGCCGTTATTCGGATGCTCGAAAAGATCGGTTCCAAAGAACAGGTCGCCGAGCACATTAGGAGGGTCAAGAAGGGTGAGATTCGTCTCATGGGTTTCGGACACCGGGTCTACAAGAACTACGATCCCCGTGCCAAGATCATCAAGCGATTGGCCCACCAGGTATTTCAGAAGACTGGATCAAGTCCGCTGCTGGACATAGCTTTGGAGCTAGAGGCGATTGCTCTGAAGGACGACTATTTCGTTTCCCGGAAGCTCTACCCGAACGTGGATTTCTACTCTGGGCTGATTTATCAGGCTATGGGTTTCCCGTCTTCGTTGTTTACCACCCTTTTCGCCCTAGCCCGCACCGCCGGCTGGCTTGCCCAGTGGGATGAGATGCAGCGGGACCCTGAGTTGAAGATCTCACGGCCTCGCCAGATTTTTCAGGGGTATGCGCGTAGGGACGTTCCGTCCAGGGAGTCCGCTCAGATCTCATCGTAGTGGCTCCCTTCCTAGATGAAACCCATTTTCCATTTGCGAAAAGCTTCGGTCGGCCGCAAAGTCAACCCGCAGGCGGGGTTCCGGGATCGTTTCAGATCTGCCCGGTCGCTAGCGGATTGACTGAGGGAATTGGAGTATAATTAAGGCCATGCCGATTTTTGAGTATCGTTGTCTGGACTGCGAGAACGAGTTTGAGAAGATCGTCTTGCGGAGCTCTGAAGAGGCGGAGTGCCCGAGCTGTCACGGCATGCACGCTGAGAAGCTACTCTCTGCTTTTGCCGTTGGGGGAAGTCCAGCTTCTTCCCTATCAAGTGAAACCGGGCCCTGCCACTGTGGAGCCCCTCGGCGTGGGATGTGTGACGATTTAGCGAACTAGCCTCAGAGGTGTGTCCCGGAGATCTCGTGCTCGGTCCTGTAGCGGGATCGGCACCGATTGGTCTCGCGATTACGGAGGGTTCGCTCAGGTAGAGAGATGCATCAAACCTACTTGGAAGGCTACAAGGCCCGCCTCGAGGGCATCGGTCGTACCTTACAGGCCAAACCCGATCAGCACCTCGAGTTTCTGGGGAGGAAGGACCTGATCGAACGGATCTTGCTCCTGCGTGAACAGAAAGATGTACTTATTCTCGGACATAACTACATGGAGCCACTTATCTACCACCTGTCAGGTGAGAAGGAGCGGGGGGACTCACTTGCTCTGAGCCGATTAGCGGCCGAGTCGGACAAGCCGATTATCCTGTTCGATGGCGTTCGGTTTATGGCGGAGACGGCCAAGATCCTGAATCCAGAAAAAAAAGTGCTCATTGCAGATCTCGATGCTGGCTGCAGCCTAGCAGATCCATTCACGGCCGAGGATGTTCGCGACTATAGGCGACGCTATCCAGATGCTCCGGTTGTGACCTACATCAACAGCTATGCCAGCATCAAAGCCGAATCCGATTATTGCTGTACTTCCGCCAACGCACTCGAAGTGGTCGAACACTCCGCACGAGAGTTCCGCACCGAGAGGGTCATCTTCTTGCCCGATTCCCTTATGGGCGAGAATCTACAGCTGGAGTTCGACCGTAGGGGAGTGGCACTGGAGCTGATCTATCCGGGGAAATACGACCAACGGTTCGGTCGTTGCGAAGTGCATGAAAAATTCACTGCTCAGCACATCCTTGATATCCGGAAGCAGTTCAAGATCCCGAGAGGGGGCGAAGCCGCTGCGGTCCTGGTCCACTGGGAATGCCGGGCCGAGGTTGTGGAAGAGGCGGATTTTTGTGGCAGTACGTCTCAAATGGCCAACTACGTCAAGATGCATCCCGGGTTGGAACGTGTCTACTTGGCCACTGAATGCGAAATGGCGGCGAATCTCGCCACCGAGTTTCCCCAGGTCGAGTTTGTCCAGACCTGCAACGTCTTCTGCCAACATATGCGGAAGATCACACTCGATAAGATCCTCCACAGTCTGGAATTCGAGGTTTTCGAGGTAGAGGTGCCGGAGGCGACCAGACGGGCTTCGCTGAGGGCCATCCAGCGGATGTTGGACATCGGCTAGTAATCTCGCCCCAATCCCATCATAATAAATGCCCGCCGTCGGCTGACACGCCCTCGACCACGCTCAGCTGCCGGTTCCAACTTACAGTGTGCCCTGAAAAGGACACGTTTGGCTCGCTATGTAGCCATTGACCCAAGCGGGGTGTGACGAAGTATGAAGATAACGGAATTGGAGACGCCGGCTGTCCTGGTAGACGTCGACATTATGGACAGGAATCTGCGTCGTCTGGCCACATACAGTGCCGAACACGGGCTCAGCGTCAGGCCTCATATCAAGACCCACAAGATTCCCGAATTAGCACATCGCCAGATCGAGCTGGGGGCGGTCGGCATAACTGCCGCCAAGCTGGGTGAAGCCGAGGTCATGGTCGACGGTGGCATAGAAGACGTCCTGATTGCCTATCCGCTGTATGGGGAAGCCAAGTGGCGTCGTCTCGTCTCGCTGGCCGAGCGCGCACAGATCACGATCAGCCTCGATTCGCTGGAAATCGCCCGCTCCATTTCTAGTCGAGCGAAAGAGGCGGGCGTCACCCTGAACACGCTGGTTGAGTTCGATACCGGTATGAAGCGCTGTGGCCTTCCTATCCAGCCCGATTCCATTCCGGTCGTCAAAGAAATCGCGGAGCTGCCTTCACTCGAGTTTCGGGGTGTCCTGATCTACCCTGGACATTTTCTGAAGGATCCCGAGGAGCGCACTCGCCTTCTCCATCTGGAGAACGAGATGATGTCCAATCTGGTCGACTGGTTTGGGGCCGAGTCGATCCCGATGCCGATTCTAAGTGCCAGCTCGACCCCGACTGCCTACATATCACACCTGTTCAAGGGAATCACCGAGATCCGACCGGGAACCTATATCTTCAATGACAAGAACACGGTCTGTTGCCAGGCCGCGACCTACGATGATTGTGCGGTCTCGATACTTGCTACCGTCGTCAGCAACCGTGTCCCCGGCCGTGCCGTGATCGACGGGGGCTCGAAGACATTCTCCAGCGATCGGCTCCTCTCGGGAGATAAAGTAGGCTTTGGATATGTTGTCGAGGATCCCCAGATTGAGGTTGTCTATCTTTCGGAAGAGCATGGACACTTCGGCATGGAGAAAGCCACCACTCGATTCGAAGTCGGTGACCGGGTGCGAGTGATTCCGAACCATGTCTGCGCCTGTATCAACATGCACGACAAGATCTATGGGCTCCAGGGTGAAGAAGTGGTTGCCGAGTGGCGTGTTCTGGGTAGGGGAAAAGTTCAGTAGGCCGGTGGCCCCGCCTGGGGAATGACCTTCGGCCGCCGTCATGGAAAGTCCTGGAGGAGTCCTATACCTGTCACGTCGGGACGTCGAGAGTGTGGCACTCCCGATGGCCGATGTAGTAGAAGCCACCGAGGAGGTCTTCCTGGCGAAGGGCAGCGGCAGGGCTGAGATGCCACCCAAGCCCGGAATCCATACCCGGGAAGATTCCTTCATTCATGCCATGCCCGCCTATGTCGAGCCGGCGGAGGCCGCCGGGCTGAAGTGGGTGGCGGGATATCCTTCAAACACGTCCCGGGACCTACCCTATATTTCGGGTCTGATCATCCTGAACGATCCGGATACGGGACTGCCCCTGTCGGTAATGGATGCGACCTGGATCACCGCCATGAGAACAGGAGCGGCTACCGCCGTAGCGGCACGCTACCTGGCCAGGGCGGGATCACGATCGCTGGCCATACTCGGATGTGGGGTCCAGGGCCGGTCGAATCTACAGGCTCTGATGGAAGTGCTGAAAAATCTGGAACGAGTGTTGGCCTATTCGACGAGAGCCGAATCTGCCCAACAATTCGGCCGAGAGTGTCAGGAAAGGTACGATCTTCCCTGCACGGTCTGCGACTCGCCGCTAGAAGCCGTGCGGCCGGCCGATGTGATCGTTACCGCCGGGCCTCCCATAGTACGGGACCCGTCGCCAGTGATCCTACCCGACTGGATTCAAGAGGGAGCCTTCATTTGTACGCTGGATTACGACTCTTACCTGACCCCGGCTGCCATGCACGAAGTGGACGCGTTTGTGACCGACGACATCGAACAGCTGCTTTATTACAAGAACGATGGCTACTTTGCTGGTATTCCGGAGCATCCCCAGGAACTGGCGGAGATCGTCTGCGGCCACAAACCCGGGCGCCAGTCCGAAACCGAGCGAATCGCCTCTGTTCATCTGGGTCTGGCCCTGGAAGATGTAGCAACCGCGCGGCTCATCTATCTCCGTGCTTCCGAAAAAGGTGTGGGGACGCGCCTTGAGCTTTAGCCAAGAATAAAGGTTGTGTCCACCCGGCCTTCGAAATTTGCCCGTTCGATATTCTGCGGTTCATCATTCGTCGGTTTCCTTTTCCAGAGGAAGGAAGAAAGGCCGAATCCCAAACCGCAGAACGCCGAACAAGCGAACGCCGAAGTGTCCTGATCCGCACAGCTAATCCGCAGGACCCAATCTTTCTAGTCCCTCCCGTCCATAGTCGTTCTCAGGATTCAATCGCAGGGCTTCACGGTAGAGCTCACGAGCCTTGACCAGATCTCCACGCCTCTCGGCACAGTAGGCCAGTCCGCCATAGGCGAAGTCATCTTTCGGGTTCACCTCGAGAGCTCTGCTGAAACTGGCCTCGGCCCTATCCAGAGCGCCGCCTCGCGCCAGGGCAGCCCCCAGGTTGTAGTGAACCCGAGCCTTGTTGGGGCTCTTGGAAGCGGCGTCCTCCCAGAGAGTGACGTCATTTCCCCAGACTTCGTTGCGCGTTAGCGTCAAGGGAACCGTCAACAGCGTCAGCAGGAGTGTCACGCCCCAGGTGCGCCAGGACCAGGACCTCAGATCGTCTCTTCCCACCAGAAACGAGCCTACCGCCAGGGAAAAGCCAGCGAAAGGCAGGTAGAGACGGCTTTCGCTGAACAGGTCCGAGTTGGGGATGATCCAAGAGGGCGAATATGCCACGAGAATCCAAAAGAATCCCAGGACCTCGACGGAACGCTTGCGTCTGAACCAGTAGGCCAGGGCACAGAATCCGAGGAGAGCGACGGCTGCGAGAATAACTGCCTCTCGATCGGGTTGTGCAATATCATGATCCAGGTTGAGCGATTGAGGCCAGAACATCAGACCCAGAGATTTCCAGAACACGATGGGCTGAGCAATCCAATAGCCAGCTGCGTCTGCGTGATTCCAGGCAACCTCGGATGGGGAGTAGCTCACCATCGAATAGACCAGCGCAGCGAAGTTGATGAGCGCCCCCGTCGTCCACAGGCGCCACCGAGGGAGATTGAGCCCGATCAGAAACGGTGTTATCGCGAGCGCGTCGGCGCGACTCCAAATGGCGAGCTGAAAAAAAAGCAGTCCCATCCAAGGACGTCGGCTGGCCAGAATCATCGCCGCCAGTGAGAAGCAGGACATCAAGAGGACAGATTGGGACCAGATGTAGTTGACCGTCTGACTCTGCAGGGGATGAAGAGCAAACAGCAGCGCCGCAATAAAGGAGAGCTCCAAGCGGCCGAATAGGCGCAGAGTCAGAGTGAACAATAGAACAGACGACAGGCCGTGCAGAATGACGCTGAGCAGGTGGTAGCATCCGGCATTTGCTCCGAAGAGATGATAGATGTGGTGCATCGCCCAAAGCGTCAGCGGACGACCGCCATAGTGATCGAGAAAGGCCGTGAGAGGAAAGCTTTCGGTGACGTAGGCATTCTGGAGCAACAGGGGGTAATCGTCGTAGTGGAAAGCTCCGGGAAAGGAATTCCAGTAGACGAGCCCCGTCACCATTGCCAGAAGCGCGCACATCACCCAGCCCGTCAACCCGAAGGCGGTTCTGGGAGCCGATTCCGAAGCAGAATCGAGGTTTGCTGGAGCTGCACCCTCTGAAGTCACGAAGGAGTGCCATTATGATTCATTTCGAGCGCTGGCGACAGCGCACCTGGTTGGCGGCTGGTGCCAGGGTGAGACTTGAATAGTGAGCAGTGGTTCAGTGATCAGTACCGAAAATACTGCATCCAACAGAGATGGAGGCCGCGAGCGACGTGACCTTGTCTGCAATATGAGCGCAAGTTTCGAGGAGCGACCGGTTAGCGGCACAATCTCCCCCGTACTCAGCCAAAGGTCTTCCCTGAAGGATCCAGCATGGCTGCTTAACTGACTGGGAATCATATGATTGCCTTGCCGCTCCCGACCGAGTATCCTTCGCGAATATTGATTTCAATCCTGAATCCGGAGGTGAGGAATGCCATTAACTTTACTGGTGGTTACCGCACATCCAGCGGACGCTTTCGATCTGGCCGCAGGCACCATAGCCAGACACAGTGAGGCGGGAGATAGAGTTGAGGTAGCCTCGGTCACGCATGGGGCCCGCTCCCATGTTCCGAGTATCTACGATGACAAACAGGAAGAGCTGGACGCCGAGTCGGAGAATCGACTCCTGGAGCAGATCAAGGCCGAGAAGAAGGCCGAATTCGAAGCAGCGGCCGCTGCGGTCGGAGTCGACAAGACCCACTTTCTGGGGATGGACGACGAGCCTTTCGTCGCTACGCGCGAAGCCATTCTTCGCCTGGCTGAGCTGTATCGTCAGGTGCGACCCGACATCCTCATCACCCACCATCGCACCGAGATGAATCACCACGACCACCCCGCGGCCGGTGATGCCTCGCTTCCGACCGTCAAAGGTGCAAGCTAGGGAGCAGATAGGTCTCGCTCCTACTTCCCCGATGGGAGCCCTGACTGGATAACGGAGGAAAATGATGAAGATTGTGATGCATGATCCATTGCCTTTGGACGAGTATCTTGCGGCAGTCCAGGATGCTGCTCCGGCGGCGGAAATAGTTGTGGCGTCGAAAGAGAACCTCGCCGAGGAGCTGAGGAATGCCGAGATCTTCTTTGGATTCCATTCACCGGAGGTGTTCCGTCAGGCGACAGAATTGCGTTGGATCCAAGCCACCTCAGCGGGCATCGAGGCACTGCTGGCGCCGGAACTTGTAGAGCGTGGCCTCATCATTACGAATGCCAGCGGACTCTATGCGTCGCCGGTTGCCGAGACAGGTTGGGCACTGACGCTAGCGTTGTTCCGACGAATACCAACCTTTCTACGGCAACAGCAAGAGCATCGCTGGGAGGTCCAGATACCGGGCGACCTGGATGGCAGCGTCGCCGGCATCATCGGTCTAGGGGGCATTGGGAGTCACTATGCCCGGGTGGCCGCCGCCTTTGGAATGCGCGTTGTTGCCGTCGACCGACACCATCCGCCGAAGCCAGACTTTGTTGAATCTCTCTGGACCATGGATCGCCTCAACAATCTGTTGGAGATGTCTGATGTCGTCTTGATCTCGTGTCCTCTCTGGTCAGAGTCAAGGCACTTGATCAACCGCGAGACGCTGGCTCAAATGAAGCCGACAGCCTTTCTTGTCAACATTGCCCGAGGCGGTATAGTCGAAGAAAACGCACTTTTGGAGGCTCTCCAATCGGGCCAGATTGCGGGGGCAGGGATCGATGTCTGCGAGACCGAACCGCTTCCAGCCGAGAATCCACTCTGGGAAGCCCCCAACCTGATCCTCACACCTCACTTCGCCGGTTTCTCCGGACAGCGGCTGCGCCGACTGACGAAGCTCTTTTGCGAGAACCTGCGACGCTACCAGGGCGGCGAGCGGCTGGTGAACGAAGTGGATCAGGAAAAGGGATATCCGGTACCGGGGTAAGAAGAGCCACCAGAATCGAGTGGCCCACTTCTGTCGAAATCGATAGACGTTCTTTTGACCCCTGAGCTCAGTGTACTAAGTCCGGGCAAGCTCAATTTGTTCGGGCGACCCTGAAACGTGCGAAGTGGCAGCGCCTGGGTGCCGGGATTGGGATCGATTCCGTTGGCATCGACAAAGAACGCTTCCTGTGCTGCGACAGGTGTCGCCAGTAATAGCCAGGCAGGGGTCGTGGATACGCTTGATGAAAGGGAGTTCATGCGAGAGATTGCACCAGGAACATTCAGGGCCCTTGGTCGCTGTCCCGGGCGGTTCGGTGTTGGTCTCTGCGGATGACCGCCGCCGGAGATGAATGTGACTAACGCTCTCCGCCCAGGAGCCAGTTGCGCGCCTTGTACTCACGTACCTCGCTCGGGTACAGGGCCAGCGACTGCTTGTCTCCGCTGTGACCGGGCAGGGGTGTCGGACGCCTCAGGATGAACTCGGCCCGATCCAGCTGGTTGTAGGCGATGTAGGCCATCTCCAAACGGTCGATGATGCGTTCCGCCCCGGACGTGAAGTCGGGCACCAGCACCGGCCCCGTGTCGACCTGGAACCTCCCGGTCTCCGGCACGCTGCTGATGATGATGATCGGGTATTCGAGCAGGTAGCGCTCCCGGCGCTTGGGATCCCGGAACTCGGTGCGGCCCACCAGCGGAACCTTGCTCCAAACGGCCGCATCAATCTCTCCATGGGTCTTGAGCACTCGAGTCCGGGGGAACGTTCGGACGTCGATCTCGAGGGTTGAGATCGCGACGCCTGTCACCGAAGATTTATCACGCCACCTGCGTCCCCGCGACGGCCTGCCCTGGTAGGTCAGAGAGGGCCCCATGCTGCGCACTTCCTTCAGCGAGTAGATCGCACGCCACTCTTTGCTGGGGATATGGAATATACGCTCCTCGGCGAACAGCCACTCCGTGGGGTGCCCGACCGTAAGGACGAAGCGTTCGGTTGTCCCCGTCCTCTCATCGATCACGTCAATGAAGGACTCGAGCAGGATGCGCGCCTTGTTTCCCGTGGGAATGTTGTGCCGGCTGTAGGGGCGAGGGTCGATACGGGCTGGAAAGTCCCATGTGACACAGGAAGACTGGAAGTCGCAGGCCGGAGCGACCACCTCCTTCTGTTCCGGAGGCGCAGGCCCGCCGGTTGCCAGCCAGACAAGCGTGCAGCCACCCGCCGCGGCCAGGATGAGTAGCTTCTTAAACCTTTTCATTGTCATGATCCTCCGGATCCTTTCACCACCAGTCCAACTACCGGACCACTTCCGCCGCCCCTCCGCGTTTGGATCATGACCTGGATTCTGGGCGGCGTGGCCAGGTAGAAAGCGGTGACGTCGATGTCGTGATCCCGTGCCACAATCGCTGATCGCCTTATTGACCGATTCGAAACGAGTAGAGGCGAGCCTTGTCGAGTACGACGCGTATCCTCACGACCCTGCGGAAGGCTTCTTCCAGACCCGACTCCTTCCACCTGAACTCCGCTTCCACCTCGTCCCCGGAAAAGGGTACACTGTCTCCAAGGCTGAGGCCAGGGAAGACGTTCCCTTCGGCGTCCTGCAGTTCCGCCCGGATACTTCCTCCCGCCAGCGTGTGAGCGTTGAGCACGAGTCGGCTGCCCTCCAGCACCAGGGCATGGGTCGTAAACTCTCCCTGTTCATGGACAGGCTCGATGTGTGCCAGCCTGCCTGCCTTACATCGGGCCAGGGCAGGGACCCAGACCGAGGCCTTGGATTCCTCGAAAAAGTCCTCCCAACGGGTGAAGAAAGGCGCCAGCTCGTACTGGGGATAGTTCTTCTTGAAGTCGTCCAGACCCAGTTCATCCAAGGACTTGCGCTTCCAGCGTGCCTGGTCCTTCGATGCCGCCAACATGTAGCGTGCACTTCCGGCCTGGTAGGGAAACCACCATTCCTCCTGTCCCTTGGCGCTGGAGACTGGATAGTAGGTAGCCATGCCGCTGACGAATCCGGCGTCGTGGCTCCCGACCGGACCATTCGCAAGTAGTGGAATCCTATTGGCTCCAAAGCGGTGCCAGTGTACCCGGTCCCGGCTCCAGACCAGTTCCTGTCTTTGCTTTTGTTCTACCAGGTTGTAGTGAAGAACGGCTCCCAGAAACAGCTGGCCGTCGGTGTCGCTCTCGGTGTGACCAGCCGGGCTCAGATAGCCGAAACCATAGAAAGTCGTGCCCGGCGGATCGTGCTCGTCGGGCGAGATCATGTGCCGGCGCTGCCAGCTGAAACCATCCCGGGTCCACATGACTGCCCGGACCCGCCGAGCGCTGCGGCTGAAGTACTCATAGGACACTCCGTGGGGAGGGTAGGGTGGGTAGTCCGGTCGAAAGTAGTAGTAGAAGGATTTACTCCTCCTATCATAGTAGGTGAAGGTGGACCGACCCGACTGGAAAAGCGCCGATGGTTCGCCTTCAAAGGGATAAGTGGACGCACGCTCGGTGGTGCGCAAGAGGCTCATGCCTGAACCGGCATGGAGAATGGGTTTCTGGGTCAAGGCCAGGAAAAGGTCGCCCCGGCGCTCGAAGCCCCAGAACTCTTCCGGCCGGGGGCGGAAGTTTCCCGCGTGCTGGATGCCCGGCTCGCGATTTCGGGAAGAGAAGAATCGGAGCACGAAATGGTCCATGTTCACCGATCCATCGGTGTCGCGATCGTACAATCTGAATCGATATCTTGCGGGGATCGGCCGCTCTTTGGTGGGATAGGGATAGCTGTCGAACTCACCCGACTTCAGAAAGTCCTCCTCCGCCAGATCTCGGAGAATGTTGTTCCGTTTCGACCCCTGGAACTCCACACGTCCGAGTTCCGGCTTCTTCCAGTGCACTCCGTCGACAGACTCGGCCAGGCAGAGGTAGCGGGGTCGGGAAAGGGAGCCGCCGACGCGGTTGAAGGTGGGGTCATCGGGAAGAGTTCCTGCAAGGTAGGTGATCCGGTAGCGAGACGACTGCTCATCCCAGGTGAGCGAGCGGACCCCGACGACGTACGAGCCCTCCTCCCAGGGACGATCGATCTTGATGACCGGGCCATCCGAGAGTCGTTCGAGTGGATCGGGTAGGTGTCGAAGACCAGCCACTTCGGCGAAGATCCAGTCGTCCACCAGGTACTGAGGAGCGTGTCCAGGACGCAGCGGGAGCCGAGGCTTCCGACTCTCGGTCGAGATTTCCCGCCAGAACTGGCGGATCAGATAGGAGCCAACGCCTTGGCCCGAGCTCGTGACCCGAGCCCGAAGCCAGTACTCGCCCCGAGGCCATCCGCTCCCGTCGAAAACATGACGCTGGAGTTTTGGGGTCAACCGCAGTCTTAAAGGACCGGCGATGCGATTCTGATTTGGCCCCAACACGTCGATTTCGACCGAGCAGGACTGGACGCGTTCCGGGATCGTCCGAATGGTGAAGTCAATTTCGTCATGGTCGATGTAGGCGGGACGCTCGGGGCTGAACTCGATGAATTGGCGCAGTGAGTCGACCTGCGCCAGACGTTTCCCGTTCATCTCCCGGATGAATGTGTTGGGGTCGATCTCGAGGCTTCGTTGACCCAGCAGCGAGTCTCCTGCCCTCAGATCGACCTCGAAGCGGTATTGACCCATGTCCCAGAGTCTCCGCGAAGAGCCGGGTTGCGAGGGTGCATAGCGGCCATCATCAATAAGCGGAAAGTGAATCTCCACGGTCCCGTTGGCACCGCTGCGCTGAGCCTGGGTTCTGAGCTGGTGGCGGAATTCATAGGGTTGGATGATGGTGATGTTTGCAGTGAGACTATCCAAGTGCTCGGCCTGACGGGGCCAGTCGAACTCTAGAATCTGGTGAAAGTAGCCCTTGTGGCGCAGCTTGAGCCGGTGCTCCGATGCCT
Source organism: Acidobacteriota bacterium (assembly GCA_965218775.1). Taxonomy (GTDB): domain Bacteria; phylum Acidobacteriota; class UBA6911; order RPQK01; family JAJDTT01; genus CAUZIZ01. The sequence continues at coordinate 1,117,015 of CBDCLS010000006.1, forward strand.
CAGCTGTACCCTGTGTCCAGATGGCAGTCAGGAGGAAGGCAGCAGTCAGGAATCCGCTGAGGACAAGGAACAGCTTGGATCGTCGTGGCGTCAGAGACACCTCAACCTCCTCCACTGGCTTCCCGGGCAGCGGTCAGGCTCTCAAGAAGGGCTTGTCACCCTTGATCGTCGTGAACCTCGCCACCCAGCGCCGATGTCAGTGCTGTGAAGCTGATCAATTGAGTGCCTGCTCAAATGTAGGCATGCCCGCTCTTTTCCAGTCAGGTCATCCTATCAAGCGGTCTGTGAAATCGCCAGATCTTCGCTTGAGCAACCGGACCCGGTGTAGTGCCTTTCACGGCCTACGCAGCTCGACTACAACATGATTCTTACTTGCGTATGGTTTCAGAAATTCCAAGTCGCAATCGGCTCGCCGGCAGACCGTACCTCTTCCAGGTAGGCGCCCGTCCAGGGGGTTGGCATCTGCATGTGGGTCAGCTCTCCATACTCCAGGATGCGGAGGGCGATGATGTTGTGCCATTCACCGTCGGCCAGCCGCAGGGTGACTGCCACTGGGTGATCCACCCGCCATCCGGTACCTCCGGGAGGTGGGCCAAATTCCTCCCGCAGGTTCCGGGCCACGAGGGGGGGTAGCAGGCCAGACCTGTCTTCGTTCAAGGGCCAGAGGCAGAGGGTCTTTCGGCTGCGTCCTCCCCAGATAGGCCTTCGCTGAGGATCACGGGAGATCTTGATCCGGTCCAGGCCCTCCAGGAAGACTTCATAAAGGTTGGCTGCGATGTAGGGGGTGCCGTCGGCCGCGCTGTTCAGGACGATCGGAGCCTGCGAGATCAGTCCCCGGACGTGGACGGTCTTCTCCCAGGTCTCACCGTTGTCCTGTGAGCGCCAAACCCGGATGTCGTGGGAGGCCGTAGGGCTCCCGGACGCCTCCGGACTCCCTCCCCTGGCACTGAAGAGAAGAGATCCGTCCAGATCGCGAACGGCACTGGCTTCGGTTGCTCCGTCCCCGCCTGTGATCGGAACGAAGGAGACGGGCCGCCACTCCCCCCCTACCTTTCTCCATCGCGCCAATCCTGAACTGCCAGGTTCATCGGCCCTGTGGCCCTGCATGGCGAAGAGCAAGTCGTCGCCGTCCGGGATGGCCGTCATGAGGCTGATGATCAGACTCCAGCCGGCCAGCAAAGCATCTTCGGCCAGACGCTCAGTCTTGACGACCCGGAAGACGTCACCATCGTAGGCCAGCTGGTGAAGCTCTAGATACGAGTAGGCCTCGCTCGGGTCCGCGGATCCCGAGCCGCGGGGATCGAATCCGAACATATTGACACCGTAGGGCGGGGGCCCTGCGTAATCGGTTCTCCAGGCAGAGGCCTGGTTGATGCCGAATCCAGTGCCCGCATGGGGGTGGGGAGAGCCATCGTCCCGCTTCGCCCCCAGGGGAACGAATCCTCCCATCACGGGGTACTTGACCATGATTGCCTGCTGATTGGGTGGTTTGGAATTAGGATTGGGCTCGTTGTGGTTGCGGGTAATGGGAATGGCTCCTTCGGCACTGACCTTGGAGAGGTCCTTGAAGAGGATCACGTCGGAACCGTTCTCGAAGTCTGTACCCTTCACGCCGGACACCCGGATGTTGCAGAAGTGGCCTGCCGTGTCCTGAGCAGCCTGGAAGGGCAGGCCCAGCTGGTAGACCCAGGTCTCGCCCTCGGGCGTGCTTGGTGGCTTTTGGAGATCAGGGGATCCCAGGCTCATGCCTGTGATCCCTTTGCTGGGGCCGGGAGCCGGAGTGGGCTCCGACTGTGGGGGCTGGGAAGAACAGGCCGCCAGGGTCCAGACCGTCAGGAGGCCAAGCAGCCTCAACCGTTGCGGCAGGTTCGATTGTTTCATCATGATTCTTCTCCTTGGTCCGGCGTCCCGAACGCCGGCCCCATTCGAGAAAGAAGCTTCGAAAAAACCCTTGTTTGGTTTCCGACGAAGAAACCAGTCGAGGTCGATCCCAACGGGATTGCGCCAAGCAGCCCCATGGGTTCGCCAGCTGACGCTGGATCATCCAGCCGGAAACTTCAGTCGGACGGCGGTCTTCTGACCGCCGTGCGTCTAGCCAGCGGCTCGACGCAGGAGTACTTCGGCCTTGAGACCGAAGCCACGTCCAAGTCGCTGAGCAAGTATCCTACTCGAAGCGCCAGGCTGCAGCGGACGGACCCGTCGAAACAACCTCTTCGATGTAACACCCGGTCTCTCGGGGTGGGGGCTTCCCGCTGTGCTCCCCCCGGTCCATGATGCGGTAACTCAGGAGGTTCCGCCAGCGTCCGTCGGCGAGACGAACGACATTGGCGTTTGCATGGTCCACCCACCAGAGCTTGCCACTGGGGGCAGGTCCGAAATCCTTCAGCGCATTGCGCACGGTAACGGCTTCCAGGAGCCCGGTTCGTTTGTCGTTCAAAGGCCAGAGAACCAGCCAATCACGCTCGTGCCCCAGCAGGTTACCGACCAGATAGGGTGTGCCGTTGGCCGCCCGGTTCAGGGTGACGGGGGCTTGCCCTCGAATGTTCGGGATCTCGAAGGCCAGCTTCCAGCTCTTACCCGTGTCCGCGGAGCGCCAGACTCGGATCACGTGGTTTTCCAACTCAGAGTAGGCGCTCCGAACGGAGAACAAGAGAGAGCCGTCGGTGTCGCGGATCAGCGTTCCTTCGGCGACAGCCAGTCTCATTTCACGCCCCTGGACGATCACCGGCTTTTCGGCCAGCCGGTTGAAGGCCACCGGGACGAAAGAGACCGGCTGCCAGAAACCGTCCAGACGACGCCAACGGGAGATCCCTGCGGCGGCCGGCTCGCAGTGGTAGTCGGAGACGTCCCCTTTCGCCGCCTGGACGGCGAAAAGGAGATCGTCACCGTCCGGAATCGCCATCCGCATTCCCGGAGCGAAGATGGCCCATTCGGAGGCCGGCGCCCTGAGCGGATCCGAAGGTGCTCTGTCTTCGGTCTTTACGACTCGCAGCTTGGAGCCGTCGAGAGCCAAATGGTTGATTTCCGTCTTGCGGATCATGCCGCGGTTTTTCTCGGCTTTGTCGTAGTAGCCCTCCCGCTTCAACGGGAAGTCGAGGGCCTCGCCGATGGTAAAACCGGTACCGGCATGAGGATGCGGGCTGCCGTCCGGGCGCAGCGCGCCTCGGGGAACGAAGCCGCCTTTCGTGCAGTACTTGATGACCATGCGCCGCTGGCCAGTTTTTTCGGCGACATAGGGCTCATTCCGTGTGAGCGGGACCGCCTCGGCGCCGGGGATGTCCAAGAGCCGGTCGAACACGATCATGTCCATTCCGGCTTCGAAGTCCCCCACCGGAAAACCCTCGGTGCGGAGATTGCAGAGCATGCCGGCCAGTCTGGGAGCTGCCTGGAATACGAACGCGTGCCCGTACCGATAGCCGTCTCCATCGGGTGGCACGATACGGTCCGCCGGCCCCCGGGTTACCTGGATCGTTTCAGTCTCTTGGGTGGGCTGCCTACCTCCAGCCAGCGCCTCCCGATAGCTGGTGGCTCCAATCAGTTGCAACGCGACCGCCACTCCTACCAGCACGACGATGAAAACTTTTTTCCGGTGCACTCTAATCCCTCACTTCGCGGATTGGGGTCTTGATACGTGAGACTATCACTGACATCCGGGAGAGGATAGGGTAATCTCCGAGTGAGGCGGGAGTTTGCGGTTAGTCTGCGACGTGGCCAAAGCCACGACCAGGCTCAACGGCCCGTTGAATTTGATTCGCTAGCCTTTGAACCCCTTGGTTCGGGGCCGAGGGAGTGTGCAGGAGTCGCTCATGCATCTTTCAGTGATCGCAGTTTTCTTTCTGCTACTCACGGGTAACTCTCTCTTTGCTGCTATCCAGGAGGAATGGCTGGCGGTGGAAGGCGGGACTGTTTTCGACGGCACAGGTACCATCCATCAAGCTGCTACGATTCTCATCTCTGGCCGACAGATCAAAGAGATAGGGCCGGCTAGTGAAGTACGGATCCCAGTCGACGCGCAGCGTCTTGATGCTCGTGGGAAATTCATTCTGCCCGGTTTCATAGACCTTCACTTCCACTACAGTCCGCGGACCTCGCCCTGGTTGCCCCTGCACTTCCTGGCTCAAGGCGTGACCACCCAGCGGGAGATGGGCAATTGGATCGAGGACAATCAGCAGTGGCTGGCCGACATGCGCAGCCAGGGTCTTCCCACTCCCCGGCTGCTCTACAGCGGGCCGCTACTTGATGGTACAAACCCAGCCTACCCCAACGAAAGCCTCGTCCTATTGGATGAGATGGACGCCCGCCGCACCACCAACCGCCTGATCGATCAGGGGGCCACGTCTCTAAAGGTCTACTTCCGACTGCCGCTTACGCTGATGAAGGCCGTTATCGAGGAAGCGGATCGACACAATGTGCCGGTCCATGGGCACCTGGAAATCGTGGATGCTCGCGATGCTATCGCCGTGGGGCTCGACGGCATTGAACATACGACTACTCTGGGCCGGGCTCTGCTTCCGCCGAAGGAATCAGAGGCCTTTCGTCAGGAAGTGCTCCAGGACAACTCAGCGCGGAGTCCAGGACGATTTCGGGTGTGGGAGAAGATAGATCCGAATGGAGAGGCGGCTGCTGATCTCATCGAGTTGATGCTGGGACATGAGGTCAATCTCGATGCCACCCTCGCCACCTTTGAGCCTGCGCGGGGAGTAGTAGGGAACGAGCAGCAGTGGAAGGCCATCGAGAACCTGGCTGGGTTTACCGTCCGCTACCAGCGCGCCGGAGGGTCGGTCACAATCGGCTCGCATGGTACCGCAGACAATGCCGCTCCCGGCTTCGCCTTCCATCGTGAGCTGGAAATGCATGTGGAAGCGGGTATGTCCCCCGCCGCCGCCCTTGAGGCTGCCACCAGCGTCGGGGCTGAGGCCCTCCGACTCGATGACCGCGGTATCCTCAGCGCAGGAAGACTGGCTGACCTCATCATCCTGGACGCCGATCCGCTCCAGAAAATCTCCAACGTCACCCGTATTCAAACGGTCGTTCTAGGTGGAAAAATCCTCGATCGCAGAGCTCTGCTGGCCACTCGGCCCACTCGCACTGGTGACGTGATTCGCCTTCTCAAGCCCTGGGAAGGTGAGGAAGGCTTGAGGCGGACGTTCTCGGAGGTGGAGGAGCTAGCCCAGCGATGTCGCTACAGCGATTGTAGCCACCAAACCGAACCGGGATGCGCTGTCCAAGACGCTCTTTCGGCTGGACGGCTGAGTCCGGCCCGCTTCGAGAACTACCCGAAGCTACAACAGGAGCTCGCGTTTCAGACCCGGCGCCGCGACGAACACCAGGCCCGTGAAGAAAAGCAGCGCACTAAGAGCGTTCACAGGTTGTTCCGCCGCCGGATCGCCGAAAAACACGCGGGCGAAAGTAAAGCCGAGCCCCATATATGATGGTGCGACCCTGGTGGGCGCTCGTTCCTCTCGATGGAAGCAGTCTCTGGGATTGTCCTTCCAGACCCGAAGATCTAGTATTCTCTAGATAGGTTCTCCTGCAATCGATAGACCCGCATCGCTAGGCCAAAGAGGGATGTTGTGAACATGTCATGCGATCGAAAGATGTTCACACAACGACCATCGGCTGTAGCTACCTGCGTTGCGGCCCTTGTTATATCAGTCGCACTGGCTGCCGCCGCCGTGAATGGCGGGACAACAGACGACTTCGACAGACACCGCAAGATTCTCGTTTCGCCCACGGTGAATACTCCGGAGCCTTTTCAGGGATTCGGCGGCTGGTGTGGCTGGCCCGACTCGAGTTCTTGAATTCATAGATATGTTTGATGAGATTCGCCAGGAACATATTACTATTGAGACAAAGCCTGGCCTGTATTGGAGGCCGTTATGAACGAGACAAATTGCCGCAAATTGCCGCTGTTCCGTGTACTCGTGCGGGCCGTCCCGCTATTGCTGGTCGCGGCAGCCGGCGGCGATAGGACCCTGCGGGCGACGGAATCGCGTCCAAATATCCTCTATGTATTTGTCGACGACATGAGCTATCGCGCTGTGGGTTCTTATCCGGGAGCACACGATTGGGTGCGGACACCGAACCTTGATCGGCTCGCTCAGGAAGGAGTACGGTTTGCCACGTCCTATACGGGAGCATGGTGCCAGCCGGCGCGGGCAACCGCGCTCACCGGAAGATTGCAGCATGGAATTCAGTGGCTCAGCAAGAATCCTCCCGACGCCAGAATAGCCGATTCGTACTGGCCTGTGGCATTCCGCAATGCCGGCTATCACACCGGGATGATCGGAAAGTGGCATACAGGTAACGACAAAGGGCACGGCCGCGCCTGGGACTATTCGGCCATCTGGGACCATACCAACGGCAAGGTTTACGGTGGATACTACGTGGACCAGCAGATCGACTTCAACGGTGGTCCGCCAAAAAAGGTGGGCGGTTATTCGACGGACAATTACACCGACTGGGCAGTGGAGTACATCAGGCGGCGCGCCGATCAGCCCGATCAACCCTGGTATCTGTGGCTGTGTTACGATGCCGTGCACCACCCCTTTATGCCTGCCGACCGGCATCTCGACGACTACCCGAAGACACCGCTTGTCCCCGTTCCCAAGGACATCTATCCGCCGCGTCCGGACAAGCCTCGGTACATGCACAATTACGGACTATGGCGAGAGCTGGCAGACGGACAAGCGGAATGCATAAGGCGAACGCCAGCGCACTTTGGCCGCACACTGACCCAGCTTGTCCGGCAATACAACCGTGCCGTGCGTGCGATCGATGAGGGTGTGGGGCGGGTCTTGGCGGCACTCGAGCAAACCGGGCAGCTGGAAAACACGGTCGTCATCTTTACGTCGGATCAAGGATACGCCTGGGGGCAGCATGGTTTTGCCTGGAAATACGCTCCCTATGACGCCAACCTCAAGGCGCCACTGCTGGTTCGGTATCCCAAACGGTTCCCCAAGGGTGCGGTCTGCAAACATCCTGTGGGTGGCCACGATCTGATCCCCACGTTTTTCGCCCTGGCGGGCATCGAACTACCCTGGAAAATGCACGGTCGCAGCATCCTTCCACTGCTGGAAGATCCTCAGGCCGAGTGGGACGGGCTGGTCATGCTCGAAAACTTGAAGCAAGGTTACGGGCGCGATTCGGACGTAGGCACCGGCGAAGGCTGGGAGGGCGTTCCTTGGTGGATTTTCCTGCGCAAGGATAAGTACAAATACATCCGCACTCTGGTGGCAGATGAAATCGAAGAGCTCTATGACCTTGAGGCCGACCCCGAAGAACTACAGAACCTCGCTGTCAAAGCGGATTCCCACGAACTTCTGGCTGAATTCCGTAAGCTGCTGATTGCCGAACTCCGTCGCACCGATGCAGGCATGGTCGACCATCTTCCGCCTGTCCGAGTGATGGCCGCGAATGGGACCGCAGCTGTTTTCCGGAACGCGAAATGATGGAATCGGGAGCTTCATCTTTCTTCTCGTTTGCCCCACACTCGCCCAACGTGAAAAGGGGTCTGGCAATTGTTTTCGTCTCGGCTTGCGTCCTGGCGCCCGTCGCTGCCGAACCGCCGTCGAAAGTCGAGGTTTCCAACATTCGAAGAGTCTTTCACAATGGCGAACACAATGCCTTCACGGACCTCATAAGATTCCAAGACAGGTTCTATCTCACCTTCCGTAGCTGTCCCGATGGCCACGTCGCTCACTCCTCGGCCTCGGTCATCATCCTCGCCAGTGACGATGCCATCCATTGGGAGCAGGTCCATCGCTTTCGGGTCGAGGATCGGGATACTCGCGATCCCCACTTCTTGATCTTCAAGGATAAGCTATTCGTCTACTCGGGAACCTGGTACTGCAGCGGCCGAGAACCTTGTCGCGAGAATCTCGATCTCAACGATCACCTCGGTTACGCCGCCTGGTCCTCGAATGGTCGCGAGTGGAAAAGTCCGATTCTGCTCGAAGGAACCCTCGGCCATTGGCGGGCGAACAGCTTCGGCGGAAAGGCGTATCTCTGCGGCCGGCGCAAGATCAACTTCGCGATGAAGCCCCGAGGATATGGTCGAGAGATTGAATCGGCCATGCTCGAGAGCGACGACGGACTCATCTGGCGCAAGCGCACCTTGTTCCAGGAGAAGGAGGGAGACGAGACGGCGTTTCAGTTTGAGCCCGATGGCAGCATCGTGGCTGTCGCTCGACGGCCGGGAGGCAGCAGCGCACAGCTCTGTCGTTCCTCGCCGCCGTACCTCGAATGGGATCGTATCGAGCTGGATCGCTACGTTGGTGGACCGCTGCTGGCTCGATGGGGTAATCGTTACATCGTGGGTGGACGAAAGCGCACCCAGGACCGCGGATCGAAGACTGCCATGTATTGGCTCGTAGAGGATCAGCTTCTCGAATTTGCCGAACTACCGAGTGGCGGCGACAATTCCTATCCTGGCTTCGTGGAACTGGGCTCGACTCGTGCCCTCATGTCCTGGTATTCCTCTCACGAGACGGACGCAGCCGGCAAAGAAATTACCGCGATCTATCTGGCCGATCTGGAGATCTCAGAGTGAGCCCTAGACGGTTCAGCTGCTCTGTCCCAAAGGCGTCTACACCTCCGTCTCGGAAATCCAGGAGGTGGCCAGCCTGCTGTCGGAGCGTGTAATCTGTTGGTCATGTTGAATCTCAATCGGTTTCCTCTTCCGAAACTTGTGATCGGGTTGACGCTCTTATCGACCTTCCTTGCGGTCCTGTTGGCAGCTCCACCAGACGGTGCTCAGGACGGTGAGTTTCATGGGCAGCCGGCGTTGGTGATGGCCAACGACAAGCTGGAGTTGAAGGTGTTGTCCTTTGGGGGGGCGCTGGCGAGCCTGAAGCTCAAGGGCGACCGGGAGAAGATGAATCCGCTGTGGGATTCGTTTCGCGCCGACATCGAGGCAGGCAAGCCTATTCGCGAGGGCGGTTCGGTAGGGCACTTCGTTTGCGTGGATGGGTTCGGACCTGTGTCGCGGGAGGAGCGAGAGGCGGGGCTGCCGGGACACGGTGAGGCTCATACTCTGCCTTGGGTGACGCAGAGTTCCTGGAAGCGGGGCAAAGTAGCGAGCTTGACACAGGCGGTACAGCTACCGCGGGTCCATGAAGTACTGACGCGGACGATCGAGATGATCGACGGCGAAAACGTCGTCTATGTCCGAAGCCGTCTCAAGAATCTATTGGCGTTTGACCGGCCGATCTGTTGGGCTGAGCATGCGACGATCGGCTCGCCGTTTTTGGAACGCGGCGTGACGGTGGTCGACATGTCGAGGAATCGGGCGATGACCCGCCCGCATGAAGGCCGGCGGCCTCGGCTGCACCGGCTGCCGTCGGGCGTAGAGTTCGAATGGCCTATGTCGCCCACGCTGGAAGGCGGCAAGACGGACTTGCGGGCAGCGCCGAAGCCGTCGGATTCTCTCGGCCATACGACTCATCTGATGACCGGACGGGAGCATGCATTCGTCACAGCATTGCATCCCGAGAAGCGGTTGCTGCTTGGCTATGTTTTCAAAACGTCGGAGTCACCCTGGCTTCAGACTTGGGAGCACTATCCGCCGGCAGGAATGATGGCGAGGGGGCTCGAGTTTGGGACCCAGGCTTTCGACCTTTCGCGGCGAACGGTGATTACGGAAAACAAGCTGTTTGGTGAGTTTTTGTATCGATGGTTGCCGGCGAGTTCGGAGATCGAGACGAGTTTCCTGATGTTTTGGACCCGGACGCCCGAAGGGTTTGCCGGTGTGAGCGAGGTTGAGGTGAAGGGCGGGAAGGTGCATGTCCGCGATGATCGTTCGGGGCAGTCGATGACGTTGAGTGCGTCGCGAGGTTTGTGAGTCTTGGATTTAGCTCGGTAGGAACTCAAGCGGTCTGGTGCCGACGGGGGAGCAGCTGGACCTCAGCATGGTAGGGATATAGCCCCATTTATTTCTCGGAGCAACATATAAAGCATCCCCCTGAGATTGCCCTTCCAGAACGGGTCAATGCCCCGGCAGACTGCAAAGCACAGCCATCTCGCCTCGCTTGGCAATCTGCTCATCGAAGTGTTTCAGTATCTTCTCCCGCCGGGCCATCACTCCCTTGATCTCATTATTCGTCAGCGCGTCGCCCAGACGCCGCTTCACGACCTCCCGGCTCAGTTGCCGCATCCCGTCGTAGAATCTCCTGTCCAGTTTGCAGTTCTTCAGGTTCTCGGGGGACCTCAGCTCCTTGTGCCATCGAAAGGCCCGGGTGAAGTCGATCATCACCAGCTTCCAGTCTTCGGTAATGAGCAGATTCCCCAGGTTCGGATCGGTGTTGTAAACCAGTTCGTTAAAGATCCGGACCTGGTACATCTGATCGTTCCATTGGGCCAGGTTCGGAGCTTTGATCTTCTGCTCGTAGCGTGCCCTCTCCATCATTTTTACCCGGTCGACCCACCAGGTCACCGACGCCCTCTTCCTTTTGATCTTGCGCTTGACCGAGACCGGAATCATGTGCAGATTCAGGAGCCGGTCCAGGCGGTAAGCGGCAATGTTGTACTTGTAGTTATCCCGGAAGTTCAGCTCCCTGCCCCGGGGCGTTGTGAAGGAGGGCTTAGAGACATCGATCGTCTGGACGCTGGCGTCGTGGGTTTGCTGTCCGTCGGAAAGGGTAGCTCGCCGTGTCCCAGTGACACCGGTGGAGACCTTCTGCATCTTGACCACTTTTGCCCTGAGCAGAAACGCCTCCTTCTCGGCATCAGACCAGGTGGCCGAAAGGGTGGAGGGTGGCGGCTGCGACCACAGGGCGGGAGAAGGGATGAGCAGGAGCCAATAGGCAAACATTACGGTCGATTTCTTGAGCATTTGCTTACCTCCTGATTTGATCCAACACGGGCGGCGGTGGGAGTCGCCAAAGTGGCCATCCCACGCTCCTGGATTCCCAGACGGAACAAAGCGGCTGCTTTCCTCAGGGGAGCGGCTCTTCTGGGCGTCTTTTTCATAGCCTCTCACAGATGTCCTCAATGGTCAAAGCGCAATCGTAGCCGACGAACTATCATTCCCACACAAAGCTTTGGTCTGGCTAGGGGGACTTGGTGCTCCCTTCCACAGATACGATGATGTACAGGGCCGGCCGGTGAAGCTCAGGTTCTACTTGGAGCAGGCGAGCCTCTTTTCCTTCCAATTCGTCTCGGACTAGAAGGGCAAGCCGAAGAAGAAAGCCTTCGCTCGCTTCAGGAACTCATTCGGCTGGTGCCGACGGGGGATTGACGACCCGGGGGCATGCGGTGCCACGAAAGGGCGAAACGCTGGCGTAGTCGCCCCATAGGAAAGACACCTCCCCTATCAGGACATTCCCCAAAAATTGAGGGTGAATTCTCTCAAGTAGTTGAGAACAAGAGAGTAGGGCGATAAGGGAAGTGGGATGGGTTGAAATTGGGAGAAAATGGGGGAACTGTCGACCCCCAAAAGTGTGGGTCCCTAGCGCTTAGACTGGTTGGCGGAACTCCAAACCTAACAACCAATTAAGCGGAGGGACCCAGATGCATGATGCCAAAGTAGCGTGGAAGATTCGAGAGCAGCTGAGAGAATTTTCGGGGAAGGTCTCTGAAGGATTACCGAAGACCGCCGCTCGTTTGATCCGGGAGGTGCTCTACGGGATGCAGTGTCGGGCGTCGGTCCGGCTCAGCGAGATTGCGCGAGCACTGGAGGAGGAGATCGCTCTGAAGAAAGTCATCGAGCGGCTGAGCCGCCAACTCAACCGTCAGGGATTGAGAGGAGCGGTGGGAAAGAATCTGCTGGAGTTGGCGGCCTGGCGGGTGGAGAAGGAGACGCTGTTGATTGTGGACCCCACGGATGTGAGTAAGCCATATGCCCGGAAGATGCAATACCTGGCGCGGGTCCGGGACGGCTCCCGAGGGGAGATCCGAGATGGATACTGGTGCTGTGAGGTGGTCGGAGCGAGGCGGGGGAGTGCCGAGGTGCTGCCGTTGTACCAGGAGCTGTACTCGCAGAAAGCGCCGGACTTTGTGAGCGAAAACGACGAGATCCTCAAGGCGATTGGGCGAGTCTCCAAAGCCACCCAAGGGCGAGGGATCTGGGTGATGGACCGGGGAGGGGATCGGGAGGAGATCCTCGAAGTCCTGCTGAAGCGGGGACACCCGTTCCTGGTGTGCCAGCGGGGGGATCGTCACCTGATCTCAGGGCGCAGCAAGAAGAGCGCCGAGGAGTGGGCGCGTGGTTGTCGGCGCCGCTACCGGGAAGTCGTGATCAAGGAGACGAGTGCGGGGGAGAAGGTCTACCGGTTGGAGTTTGGGGCCCGAGGGGTGCGTTTGCCCGGTTTCGACCAATCGCTGTACCTGGTGGTGGTGGATGGCTTTGGCCCCCGTCCCCTGATGCTTCTGACGAACCAGACGGTCAAACGCTCGCGCAAGAGCCAGTGGCGGGTGGTCGAGAGCTATCTGAGCCGCTGGCGTGTCGAGGAAACGATCCGATTTATCAAGCAGAGCTACGAGTTGGAAGACATCCGTTTGCTCAAGTATGAGCGCCTGCGCAATATGGCCGCCTTGGTCATGATCGCCGCCTTCTTCGCCTGTGTCTATCTGGGTAAAAGGGCCAAGCTGGCCCTTCTGGTCCAACACATCGAGCAGGCAGCCAAACGGATCTACGGCATCCCGGAGTTCCGCTTCTATGCCATAGCCGATGGCATCAAGCAGCTCCTATTCGGCCGCCACAGCGGGATTGGCGGGGCTCGACCCGATCCCAGCTCCCGTCAGCTGTCCCTGCTTCCTCTGGGCCTCTGAAAAATGGGGAATGTCCAGAAGCCCTATACATGTCCCTTGTTGCCGTAGTAGCATAAGCTCAAATCGCTCGGAAGAATGCGAGATTAGTCAATCTTCGACGGCTGGTTTTCGTGCGAAAGCCATAAGACCGGACCTTGGACGATCGCTTCTCTTATCTATCAGACTTCCGAGCCAGTGCCTAGGGAGGTGCATCATGCGAGGAATCCGGATTGTGGGGTGGATGTTTGCAGTCCTTCTGCCGGCTGCCTGCACAGGGGATGTCAATGAAGCTCTAGTTGCAGCGGCGGCCGAGGGCGACGCGGTCGCAGTGCAAGCCCTATTAGACAAAGGGGCTGAGATCAATACCAAGACAGAGGAAGGTGGAATAGCGCTGATTGTAGCCTCAGCTGGCGGGCATAAAGACACCGTGGAAGCCCTCGTAGAGAAGGGCGCGGACGTCAATGCACAAGACAACGATGGTCGAACCGCCTTGATGGCGGCGGCAGAGAAGGGACGGCTTGAGGTCGTCCGAGCCCTGCTGGGAGGCAGCGCTGCGTTGGAAGCGCAAGACAACCGGGGTAGGACGGCGTTGCTCTGGGCGGCCTTAGGAGGCCATACCGAGACGGCGCAAGCCTTGCTGACCTCGGGAGCCGAGATGGAGGCAGCGGATCGAGTCGGTGGGACGGCCTTGATAATGGCTGTTGGAGAAGGTCACGTCGATGTCGTCCAGGCACTGTTGGCAGCCGGAGCAAATGTCAATACCCAGACCAGTGATGGATCGCCTGCTTTGGCGTGGGCTGCGCGTAAGGGTGACATGGCAACGGTCGAGGCTCTGCTGGCCAAGGAAGCGGATTTGGAGGCAAAAGACAACTCAGGGAAGACAGCCTTGGCCTGGGCATCGGAGGAAGGGCACACCGAGGTGGTCCAAGCTCTCCTGGTCAAAGGAGAGGAGCGCTGGCCGCGCTCGGCGCATTATTGGGTCAATTCGAAGGACGATGAGGGTTGGACCGCCCTCATGCATGCGGCATTGAAGGGACGCGCCAATACGGTGGAGGCCCTGCTGGCTAAAGGAGGGGACGCAAGTGAGAAGACCAAACGGGGTTGGACCGCCTTGCTGATCACTGCGGCGGAGGGACACACCCCGATTGTGCAGAGCCTGCTGGAGAAAGGCGCTGATGTGAATGCGACGACTGAAGACGGCGGGACCGCTTTAATGCAGGGGGCGTCGAAGGGTCACATGGACATCGTGCAGTCTCTCCTAGAGAACGGGGCAGATGTCGGTGCGAAGAGCCAAGATGGCGGGACGGCTTTGACGTTGGCCGTTCGCGAGGGTCAGGGCGACGCGGTGCGAACCTTGTTAGACGCGGGTGCCGAGGTGGATACAAGCGACAACCGAGGATGGACCGGTTTGATGTATGCGGCCTCGAAGGGTCACGCAGACATCGCGCAACTCCTATTGGACAAAGAGGCAGATATCAATGTCCAGACCGAGGATGGCTGGACACCCCTGAAGGTGGCCATCAGTGAAGGTCATTCTGCTACCGCTACATTGCTCAATAAGGCAAAGGCTGCACAGTAATCGTGGAGTTTGAGCAAGCCGACATCGCCCAGGGTGGGGTGTGAACCGAAAGCCTTCGTGCTTTCACACAGGATGAATGCCGGCAGATTATTTCCTCCTCGGGTAGAACCAGCTGAGCGGCGAATAGGCTAAATGAAAGAGAGAGCGATACCGAAGCCACCGCACCCAAGGCCGGTGCCTGCTCCTCCTCCACCCAGACCACCTAGCCCGCCACCACCGGTGGCATACAGTTAGGAGTGCACAGCGACCTTCTCGGTCGGTCGGTCGCGGACCTGGCGGTCGTAGGTTTGATGGAGAAGGGAACTCGGCGGGCTGATCAGAAGTAATCCAGTTTCGTGTCATGACCACTACCTGGCAAAACTGTATTAGCGGTGAAACTTGAACTAGGATTACGGAAGATGAGCCGCCGTGCAGGTAAGCATTGGTCTCAGCGAGAGTTGGGATCGCTTTGGGCCCAGGCCGATTCTGGACTTCTTGGCAACCAGATTACTATTCCTGGCAGGACTCCAGACGCGGTGAAGCAGAAATTGTTCGATCTGCGGATACATTCACCTTACCGGTGGAGCAGAAAAGAAAAGGCGCTCCTAAGAAGGCAGGTTAGAGAGGGACTGCTGCCGGGCACTATCAGTGTTCCCGGCAGAACAGCTGTTGCGGTCGCTTCTCAACTGAGGTACCTGAGAATTTTTTTCCACCGCTGGTCAAAAACCCAGGACAGGTCTCTGCGCGGCCAATTTAGAAACGGCAAGCCTGTCGAGCAGATCACCATTTTGGGCAAGACGAGCACAGCCATATCAAAACGGCTGCATGCTCTCGGCTTGATCAAGACTACCAGATGGACCGAAGACGAGATACAGCAGTTGAGGCAACAGGCATCTAGGGGAAAGGCAGCACCTGATATACGTATTCAGGGAAGAAGCAAATCAGCCATATACAGCAAAGCCAAGGCCACAGGTCTTGCCCTGGAACCCTCTAACAAGAGATGGGCTAAACAAGAGTTGTCCTCGCTTAGGAAACAGTCTCGCAGAGCGAGTTCGCCTGATGGGGTTCATATTCCAGGCCGCACTGCCCATGCAGTGAGGATCAAGATGAAAAGACTGCAGCTTTATCAGCCCAGAAAGTGGACCCCGAAACCATGGAGGATCACCGAGGTTAGAGAGTTGAGGAGGCTTGCGGTAATACACAGTTTTACTGCCCGTCAAGTTGCTCAAAAAGAACAATTTCGTGACCGAAGCATTGACTCGATAGCGCAACAGATGCGCCGAAACAGACTTGTTCTGAAACGAGCGGAGTGGCAGAAGTTGAACCAATTTTCAGACCCAAGAGGCTAGATGGCGGCCGGTTGGTGGACTGGCTCCAGGAAGGCCCTCGCGCCGGTCCCCAGGATTGATGCCGAAGGGGCAGTGGAAATCACGAAAACTGGAGAAGAGGGTGTGCTCTCAACTCTCAAGGTAGATCCGTTCGCCCCATCAAATACCGGTCGCACTCGCGCGCGGCCTCCCGGCCTTCGTTGATGGCCCAGACCACCAGGCTCTGACCCCGGCGTATGTCTCCTGCGGCAAAGACGCCCGGGATGCTGGTCAGATAGCTTCCGTACTCCGCCCGGGCGTTGGTGCGGTCATCTCTCTCGACTCCGAGCTGTTGAAGGAGCTGGTCTTCGGGTCCAAGAAAGCCCAGGGCCAGGAGGACCAGTTGGGTTTGCCACACTTTTTCGGTACCCGGGATTTCCTGCGAGGCCCAGCTTCCGTTGGTTTGCGACCACTCCACCTGGACGGTGTGTACTTCCTGGACCTGGTCGGCTGAGTCTCCCACCAGTTTCTTGGTCACGATGGAGAAGGTTCTGGGATCCTCGCCGAACACTGCGGCCGCCTCCTCCTGGCCGTAGTCCATGCGGTAGATCTTCGGCCACTCGGGCCAGGGATTGTCCGGGGCTCGCTTATCGGGAGGGCGAGGCAGGATCTCGAACTGGGCCAGGCTTCTGCAGCCTTGGCGCATGGCGGTGCCAACGCAGTCGGTACCGGTATCGCCTCCACCTATGACGACGACGTCCTTGTCTTGGGCCGAGATGTAATCGATTCCTGAGTGGCTCCCGGAGAGCAGGCTCCTGGTGTTGGCGTGCAGATACTCCATGGCAAAGTGGACGCCCTTGAGTTTACGGCCCTGGATGCGAAGGTTCCTGGGCTTGGTTGCCCCGCAGCAGAGCACAACGGCATCGAAGTTCTTCAGGAGCCTCTCTGACGAGTAGTCTCTGCCGACTTCGGTGTGGGTCAGAAACCGGACTCCTTCCTCCTCCATGAGTTCGACTCGGCGCTGGACGATCTCCTTGTCCAGCTTCATATTGGGGATACCGTAGACGAGTAGTCCTCCAACCCGGTCGTCGCGCTCGAACACCACGGCGGTGTGGCCCGCCCGATTCAACTGGTCAGCACAGGCTAGGCCGGCGGGCCCGGAGCCCACGATCGCCACCTTTTTCCCGGTCCTGATACGGGGTGGTTGCGCCGAGACCCAGCCTTCGGCGAAGCCGCGATCGATGATGGCCGTCTCGATGCTCTTGATGGTAACCGGGGAACCGGTGGGTTCCAGTACACAGGAACCCTCGCAGGGAGCAGGACAGACCCGCCCTGTGAACTCGGGGAAGTTGTTGGTCTTGTGAAGGCGATCCAGTGCCTGGCGCCACAGGCCTCGATAGACCAGATCGTTCCATTCCGGGATGAGATTGTGAATGGGGCAACCACTGGCCATCCCGGACAGAAGCTCCCCAGTGTGACAGAAGGGTACTCCACAGCCCATGCAGCGTGCTCCCTGCTGCCGGAGCTTCTCGTCTGGAATGTGATCGTGGAACTCCTGCCAATCCTTGATGCGTTCCCGGGCAGGATGGCTGTCCGGGAGTTCTCGAGGATACTCCAGGAATCCCTTTACCTTACTCATCGATCACGTCCCTGTATTTCTGGACCGGACCTTTCGACGCTCATTGAAATTCTTCTACTGTCCGTCGACACGGGCCGCATCGCCCGCGTTTTGTTGGAAGGCTGCCATAACCATCTCCTCCTCCGGCAAGCCCCTCTCAAGCATCCGGTTCTGGGTTTCGATGACCCTTCGGTAATCGGTTGGATAGACCTTGACGAACTTGGGTACCAGACTCTTCCAGGAGGCAAGCACCCTCCTGCCCAGTTCGCTGTCGGTATAGGAGACGTGCCTCTCGATCATCCTGGTGACGATTCTCAGGTCTTCCTGATCTTCCAGAGGGAAGAGTTCGACCATCGCCTGGTTGCAGTTGGAGGCAAAGTCACCGGTCTGATCGAGGACAAAAGCAATCCCGCCGGACATACCTGCTGCGAAGTTGCGACCGGTCGGCCCCAATACCACTACGTAGCCCCCGGTCATATACTCGCAGCCGTGATCGCCCACCGCCTCGACCACTGCCTTGACGCCGCTATTGCGGACGCAGAACCGCTCTCCCGCGATCCCACTGATATAGGCTTCGCCAGCGGTGGCTCCGTAGAAGGCCACGTTGCCGATGATGACATTCTGTTCTGCCAAGAACCTGGACCCCGCAGGTGGCTGGACGATTATCTTTCCTCCCGAGAGGCCCTTCCCGATGTAGTCGTTGGCGTCGCCTTCCAGGGTCAACGTCATTCCTGGAGGAATAAAGGCTCCGAAGCTCTGGCCGGCAGATCCCTTGAAGTGGAGTTTGATGGTGTCCTCGAGCAGCCCCTGCGCGCCGTAGCGCCGGGTCACTTCGCTTCCTACGGCGGTTCCCACCACCCGGTTGCGGTTCCGTATGGGAAGAGTCGCCTCGATCGGATCGGCTGACTCCAGAGCCGGTCGGCACAGTTCCATCAGTTCGGTGTGGTCCAGCGACTCCGCGAGCCCATGGTTCTGAGGGATCTGGCAATAGCGTCCCACGTCGGCCGCGACCGGCGGACGATAGAAGATGTCAGAAAAATCAAGGCCGCGGCCTTTCCAGTGTTCCACCGCCTTCCCAGTTCGCAGCAGGTCCGTTCGGCCGACCATCTCGTTGAGGGTTCGGAATCCAAGAAGGGCCATCAATTCCCGCACTTCGGTGGCCAGAAAGCGCATGAAGTTGACGACGTGAGAAGGGTCTCCAGCGAACCTCTCGCGCAGGACCGGATCCTGGGTGGCAACACCAACAGGGCAGGTGTTCAAGTGGCAGACGCGCATCATGATACATCCCAGGGCCACCAGTGGAGAGGTGGCAAAACCGAACTCCTCTGCCCCCAAAAGGGCCCCGATCACAACGTCTCGTCCCGTCTTGAGCTGACCGTCGACCTCCACCACGATGCGGCTTCGCAGGTTGTTGTGCAACAGCACTTGATGGGTCTCAGCCAGGCCCAGTTCCCAGGGGGCACCCGCGTGTTTGACACTGGTCAATGGAGAGGCGCCAGTACCGCCATCATGACCACTGATCAGGACAACGTCGGCATGTCCTTTGGCTACTCCAGCGGCGATGGTACCTACCCCGACCTCGGCCACCAACTTCACGCTTATGCGAGCCTCGTCGTTGGCGTTCTTCAAGTCGTGGATCAGTTCGGCCAGGTCTTCGATAGAGTAGATGTCGTGATGAGGAGGAGGCGAAATAAGTCCCACTCCGGGCGTGGAATGCCGAACCTCGGCAATCCAGGGATAAACCTTGTGACCGGGAAGCTGCCCTCCCTCACCCGGTTTGGCTCCCTGCGCCATTTTGATCTGAAGCTCGGAGGCGTTTACGAGATACTCGCTGGTCACGCCAAAACGACCGGAGGCCACCTGTTTGATGGCGCTGCTGCGGGAATCCCCATTCTCATCAAGAACATAGCGGTGGGGTTCTTCTCCGCCTTCGCCGGTATTGCTTTTCCCGCCGATCCGGTTCATCGCAATAGCCAGGGACTCGTGTGCCTCTCTGCTGATGGAACCGTAGGACATGGCGCCGGTCTTGAACCGTTTTACGATCTCTTCAACGGGCTCAACCTCTTCGATGGGGATGGGTGTTGCAAGAAATCGCAAGTCGAAGAGGCCGCGAAGAGTGCAGCGCTTTCTTGTCTGCTCGTCTACCAGTTGGCTGTACTCGCGGAAGAGCTGGTAATCGCCGGTGCGACAGGCGTATTGGAGCTTGTGGACCGTTTGGGGATTGAAGATGTGGAACTCCCCCTCGCTGCGCCATTGATATTGGCCCCCAGACTCAAGGCCTGGCAACATGACCGATGATTGGGGAAAGGCCTTCTGGTGTCTTAGTCTGATCTCCCGAGCCACCACATCTGGCCCAACACCGCCCACACGCGAGGCGGTCCAGGTGAAATACTTGTCGACGAAGTCCCGGTCCAGGCCGATCGCTTCGTAGACCTGAGCTCCTCGATAGCTCTGAGTGGTCGAGATGCCCATCTTGGACATGATCTTGACGACCCCTTTGTTGAGAGCTTTGATGTAGTTTTCGATGGCGTGATCCTGCTCCGATTCTGACCGCTGTTCCTGCTCTAGTAGGTCTTGCAACGTGGCGAAAGCCAGATACGGATTGACGGCCGCTACTCCATAGCCGATCAGCACTGCAAAATGGTGGACTTCCCTGGGCTCGCCGCTTTCGAGGACAAGAGCGGCCCGGGTCCTCGTGCCTTCCCGAATCAGATGATGGTGGACCCCTGAGGTCGCCAGAAGCGCTGGCAGTGGAGCGAGCGATCGGTTCGCCCCTCGGTCTGAAAGGATCAAGATCTCGTTGCCGTCAGCAACTGCCTGACTGGCTTGGGCACAGAGCTTTCTCATCGCCTCATCCAAGCCAGGTCCGTCTACCTGTTTGGGACATAGAATGGAGAGAGTCGCCGATCTGAACCCACCGGGTCCCTTGCCATCCAGGCCCCTGAAGCGATTGAGGTCGCGGTTTCTGAGTATTGGTGAGCTGAGCTTGATCTGCCGCGCCGAAGTCGGCCCAGGTTTGAGCAAATTGCGCTCCGATCCCAGGGTGGTTTCGAGCGACATGATGAGGGCCTCGCGAATGGCGTCCACCGGCGGATTGGTTACCTGCGCAAAGAGCTGCTTGAAGTAGTTATAGAGCAATTGTGGGCGATCAGAAAGGGCTGCCAAGGGGGTGTCTGTTCCCATCGAACCGATAGCCTCGACCCCGCTGTCGGCCATCGGTCGCATCAACATGTCCAACTCTTCGGAGGTGTATCCGAAGATCTTCTGGTGTAGCTTCACCGAGGTCGGGTCGAGCGCCTGGGAGGCGGGACCCTCTGGCAACTGCTCCAGATCCACCAGGTGCTCGCCCAGCCAAACGGAGTAGGGTTGTTGGGACGCGATCTGGTGCTTGAGTTCGTCATCCCCGATGATACGACCTTGTCGCGTATCGACCAGGAACATGCGGCCGGGTTCCAGCCGACCTTTGTGGGAGACCTTTTCCGGCGGGATGTCGAGCACACCCACCTCAGACGCCATGATCACGAGGTCGTCCGTGGTCACGTAGTAGCGGGAAGGACGGAGCCCGTTGCGGTCCAGGACGGCGCCCACGCTCAGCCCATCGGTGAAAGCGATCGAGGCTGGACCGTCCCAGGGCTCCATCAGGCAGGAGTGGAACTCGTAGAAGGCCCGCTTCTCTGCGCTCATCGATGGGTTGCCGTTCCAAGGCTCCGGAATCATCATCATGACCGCATGAGGTAGGGATCGCCCTGTCAACACCAACATCTCCAGCGCATTATCGAACATGGCTGAGTCGCTGCCGCCTTCGTCGATGATCGGCAAAACCTTCTCCATGTCGGATCGCAGTAGCTCCGAACGGAGGAGACCCTGTCGCGCATGCATCCAGTTCACGTTGCCACGCAGGGTGTTTATCTCCCCGTTGTGGGAGAGGTATCGGTAGGGATGGGCTCGGCTCCAGTTTGGAAAGGTGTTGGTGCTGAATCGGGAATGGACCAAAACCAGGGCACTCTCAATGGCCGGATCGAGTAATTCGGGGTAGAACGAGGTCAGCTGACTGGCCATCAGCATGCCTTTATAGACGATGGTCTTGTAGGACAAACTGGGTATGCAGAACATGTCGCGGCTGGTTATCTGGGACGCCTTGACGGCATGCTCCACGCGCTTCCGAATGACGTAGAGCTTGCGTTCGAATGCCAGCTCATTATCGAGATCCTGGTTGCGTGCGATAAAGATTTGACGGATCACGGGTTGCCCGCTTCGCGCCGTTGCTCCAAGTAGGGTGTCGTTCACTGGGACGGTGCGCCAGCCGAGAGGGTGTTGTCCCTCCTCCCGAATCGTTCTCTCGAACAGGCGCTCACACTCTTCCCTTGCGGCGGTATCCGAGGGCAGGAACACCATCCCAACCCCGTATTCTTGGAAGGAAGGCAAGGAAATCCCCAACTCAGGACACACCTGTGAGAAGAATCGGTGGGGTAACTGCAGGAGCAGACCGGCACCATCGCCGGTATTCTCCTCGGATCCACAGGCTCCCCGGTGCTCCAGGTTCAGCAGCATCTGGGCGGCCTGCTGAACCAGCCGGTGAGAGCGGCGACCCTTGAGGTCCACGAGGAAGCCGATTCCGCAGGCGTCATGCTCCTGTGCCGGATCGTACAACCCCTGTCTGGGAGGTGTTCCTCTACTCATCATTTCGTTGACTCACGGTCCGCCGGTTAGCAGCCCCCGATTCGCTCCCGCTAAGTACACTGGAACGTAAATACGGCAACGTTTGTGGCGAGCGCGACGGGTCGAGTTCGCGAAGCGACGCCGAACTCGATGCTTTGTATCTTGGAGGAGGAGCGACAAAGAAATCGGCGCGTCCCGTCGCCACCCATAGGGCAGATGGGGGTTGTGGACGATCTCAGCGTTGGTCGTCGTCGAAGATGGCCAAGCATCGTTTTCCTCCTCCTGCCTTGATCTCGCCTCACAAGCCCCATCTGCAAACGTTGCCGTATTTACGTTCCAGTGTACTAAGACTCCTCGGCCGTATCGCCAGGCAGTCTGGCCTGAGCAGAAGAGTGCTCCTGGTTTCCTACGCTGATCGCGCTCGAGGAATCCGGGCAGGGTCACACTGGCTTCTAATCGGTGCCGAGATTCTCGGTCCCGCTATTCCGGGGAAAAAAATTCCCCCGGCCATCCTTGTCCCCCAGGTTGACAAAGACTCTGGTCGACTCGCTGCGCGAGTCGGTACTATCGTCTGGTTCCTGTAGCAGTTGAATGAAGCGTGCGGCGGTTGGACTCGTTTTGAGGTTGCGGCGCTGGATGATTCCCAAGGGACGGACGAGTCTGGGCCTGGTCAGTTCCAACGCTGCCAGAGAGCCGGCTCGGACTTCGCGTTCCAAGGTTGGCAGCGGCAGCAGGGCGACTCCGGCACCCTCTTCAATTGCCTTTTTGATATTCTCGATATTGTCGAACTCGAGTACTACATCGACCGAGATGCCCTGATCACGTAAGAATTTGTCTACTCTTCGGCGGATGACCAGATCACGATCGAACCCGATGTACGCCTGGCCCGACAACTGTTCCGCCTTGATCCTCTTGCGCCGAGCCAGAGAGTGTTCCGGATGGCTAGCCAAGACCATCACTTCCTCCCGCCAGGGAAGGAAGGTAACCTCTCTGCTGCTACGGGGAAAGGACACCAGGCCCAGGTCTGCCGTTCCGTCGAGAACCTTTTCGTACACCCGTGTAGGGTGGAAGTATTCAATATGTATCCGAGCGCGCGGCTGGCGTTCCAAGATCCGTTCCACGTAGTGGCTCATGTCCCTGAATCCGATCGAGTAGATCGCGGCGATCTGAAGAGTCGCCTCCAAATGCTCTCGACCAATCTGAATGGATGCCTCCAGTTCCAGGTATTGCTCGACGACGGTCTTACAGCCGTGGTAATAGATCTTTCCCATGTCGGTAAGCTGGAGCGGCCGAGTCGAGCGATCGATCAAATCCACACCAAGCTTTTGCTCCAGTTGGAGTACAATCTGGCTGGCCGCCGACTGCGAGATCTTGTTGGCCTCCGCAGCCAAAGAGAAGCTTCGGTTGCGGGCGACGTCACAGAATATCTTGAGTGACTCAATGCGCATCAAAAGTCAGCATATCATGTCTTCCTCTAATATCAAGTGAAAATATTATAAGTTGAGCTAATGTTGTCAGATCGGTCCGTTTCTCGGGCCGAGGAATAGGCCTGTTAAGAGAAGGGTTCAAGGAGGAACGAATGGAACAGTTCTATGGAGTTTACCCGGCTTTGGTCAGTCCTTTCGATGGGAGGGGTGAGCTCAATACCCCGGCGATCCAGGATTTGGTGGACTGGCATCTGAAGGTCGGGGTAGATGGTTTCTACGTCTGTGGCGGCACCGGGGAGGGACTGCTGTTGACGCTGGAGGAGCGGAAGCTCATGACGGAGGCCACGGTTAAGGCCGTCAGCGGCCGCGGGAAGGTAATTGTGCATGTGGGGGAGATATCCACGCGGGCCGCTGTTGACCTGGCCCAACATGCCCAGGCCAAGGGAGCCGATGCGATCAGTGCCATCCCCCCAATCTACTATCCGGCGGATCCAGCCGCGCTGGTGGAGCACTACCGACTGGTTGCTTCCGCGGCCGATTTGCCCTTGTTCGTCTACCATATCCCAAGCAACACCGGAAGCACGATGACGGTCGGCCTGATGCAGGCGTTGCTCGAGATCCCTAACGTCAAAGGCATCAAGTTCAGCGACTACACCCATTCCCTGATGCGTGACCTGGGTATGCTCGCACCGGACATGGTGGTTTACTCAGGCAACGACGACGTCTTTCTCTCCGGTCTCATCATGGGAGCGGACGGGGGCATCGGCCTGACCTATAATTTCATGCCTCAGCTCTTCGTTGGCATCTATCGGGCCTTCCAATCCAAAGATCTCAGCCAGGCTCAGCAGCTTCAGTGGAAGGCTTGTGACATGATCCAGACGCTATTGAGTATCGGTGGTCCGCCCATTGCCTCGGCGAAAGTAGCACTGGCCCATCTGGGATACGACGTGGGCCTCCCTCGACTCCCAATCCGGCCCTTGACAGAGAAGGAGAGCCGCACGATCACGGACCGGTTGGATGAGTTGGAACTGGGAAATCCATAGAGGGAAGGGGAAAGCACCAGGAGACAAGATACAAGATAACAAGATACAAACAAATCCAAAGCACCAAGAACCAAACGGATTCCCGGTCAATCGGAAATCCCCTGTCACGTAAGACCAGATCGAGCGAGGTCAAGTACTCTGGCCTGAAACGGTTTCGTTTGGAGCTTGGAATTTGGAGCTTGTTTGTATCTTGTTTCTTGTATCTTGAAATCTTCTTATGAACGATGTAGTCATCATCGGCGGTGGTCCCGCCGGCTCCGCACTGGGGTGTTATCTCTCCCTGGCGGGGATCTCGAACGTGATCCTGGAGAAGTCGGCCCATCCGCGTCCGCACGTCGGAGAATCTTTGGTACCCGCCACGACCCGGATCTTCAAAGAGATCGGTTTTCTCGAGACCATGGAATCGGAGGGTTTCGTCAAGAAGTTCGGTGCTTCCTGGCACTCTCCCAGACCCGAGAGTGAGTTCGCAATCTGGTTCAGGGAGTTTCCGCAGCCGGGGGTCGACCAGGACTACACCTATCACGTGGATCGCAGCCGTTTCGATCAACTCCTCTGTCAGCGTGCTCGGGAGCTCGGATCCGAGGTGCAGGAGGGAGTTGGAGTGCGCGAAGTGCTCTTCGAGGATGGGCAGGCAAGTGGAGTTCTTTGCTCCCGTGACGGAAGCGATTTTCGCGTTTCTGCTCGGGTGGTAGTGGATGCCAGTGGACGCAGCGGCGTGCTGGGCAATCAGCTCAGACTCCGAAAAAATGACCCCATCTTCAACCAGTTTGCGGTCCACTCCTGGTTTGAAGGCGTGGAGCGGGGAACGGGGGCTACGGCCGACTTCATACACATCTACTTCCTACCCGTGAAGCGAGGGTGGGCCTGGCAGATCCCCATCACTTCCACTGTGGCCTCAGTGGGGATTGTCGCCGAGCGGGAAGTCTTCCGTGACTCCAAGGGACGGATTGAGGAATGGTTCCTGGAAATGACCGGTCTCAGCCCGGATCTGGCAAGCGCGATGCGGTCCGCAGAATCGGTGACGCCCTTCCGGTCCGAAGCCGACTATAGCTATTCGATGGATCAGTTTGTCGGAGACGGATTCCTGATGGTAGGCGATGCTGCTCGCTTCGTAGACCCCATATTCTCGTCCGGTGTCAGCGTAGCCTGTTACAGCGCCAAGTTCGCCTGCGCCGCAATCGTTCAGGCCTTGGAAACGGGAGATTTGAGCAGGGCCAGTCTACAGCCCTATGAGACCAGATTGAGGGCAGGAGTGGACATCTGGTACGAGTTCATCGGCCTCTACTACAAGCTGATGCATCTCTTCAGTCACTTCATCACCGATGATCGATATCGCCTTCAGATTCTCCAGCTGCTTCAAGGGGAGGTGTACGACCGCGAGAAAGCAGGCGTCCTGGATGAGATGCGCAAAGTGATCAAGACGGTAGAAGAAACGGAAGGCCACGTCTGGAAGCCTTATCTTTCGGACATCCCTATCGATTGAGGTGAAACTAATCGTCTCTGTTTAGCCTTTTTCCCGTGCCCGTGCCCGTGCCCGTGCCTTTGCCCTTGCTTCCGCCTCTGCCTTTCTCCGATTCCTCCAAACCCCTAGCCCGCATTTCTCATCGCCTGTCGTAGCGAGGCGTCGCAAGGGCCGTCCTGGCAAGGCTTGCGACCGAGGCCTCCGCAGTCGTACTTGTACAGTACGTCGAGGAGGCCGACCGAGCGAAACACAGCCAGGGCGGATGATTGCGGCGACGTAGTAGAGCGGCGATGAGAAATGCGGGCTAGGGGCGAGTCGATTACCACAAACGGGGAAAAAAGGGCAAAGGCAAGGGGGAGGGCACGGGCACGGGAGGGATGAACGGCGGCCTGGAGGCCACCCCTACGCCGGACCTTCAGGAGTTGGTTGTAGGCAAGCCGGCAAAGCGGGCGATTGTGTTGCGCAAGGTCTCCGAGGTTCCTGACCACAGGGTGCCCGCCAAGGAGTCCCTCAGATCCTGCTGGACGTTGGACTCCTCCAGGTAACCTCGAACTCCCATGACCTGCAGGGCGTCCAATTGAACCTGAATCGCAGCTTCGGTGACGAATAGTTTGACGATGGCTGCCTGCTGCGTCAGGGGATGGACTGTTGAGGACTGCTGAAGGCGAGCGGCCATGTCGTAGACGGTCTGACGACAGACGTGATGCCGCATGACCATGTTGGCGATCCTGGAAGAAACCTGCTGGAAAGCGCCGATAGGACGCCCGAACTGTTCTCGTTTTCTGGCCCACTCGGTACAACTGTCGATGCTGCGCTGCATGGGGCCCAGGAGAGTCGAGGGTAGCAGCGCTCGCTCCCAGCCGGTTGACTCCGCCAGAATACCTACGCCACCCCCTTCCGCTCCAACCACGTGGTCCATGGGTACGGGGACTTCGTC
Organism: Acidobacteriota bacterium; assembly: GCA_965218775.1. Lineage (GTDB taxonomy): Bacteria > Acidobacteriota > UBA6911 > RPQK01 > JAJDTT01 > CAUZIZ01. The sequence goes on from CBDCLS010000006.1 coordinate 1,143,773, forward strand.
GAAGTGCAGTTCACCCATTTCGATGCCTTTCAATCCGGACTTGTGGAAGACCTCTCCGCGAGAGACCCCTTCCCATCCCAGGTCGACCAGAAAGGCGGTCAAGCAAAAAGGACCCGGTTCATCAGAGGTGCGAGCAAAAACCAGTGCCAAATCGGCGTCGGGCGCGGCGGTAACATAGGCCTTGCTTCCGCTGAGTCGAAAGCACTCCCCTTCCCGGCGCGCAGCCGTTTGGATCGAAAAGGCATCGCTGCCAGCGCCGCGCTCGGTGATGGCATGGGCTCCGATCAATTGGCCAGAGATCAGGCCGGGCAGATAGCGTCCCTTGAGTTGGGGGCGCCCTGTAGTCTGTAGGGTCATCTGCAGGCTCAGCAACTGGGAGCAGAGACCGAAGATCAGTCCTCCCTGATTGCAGCCATAGCCGAGTCCTTCGTAGGCCGCCACCAGGTGTGTCAAGGGAAGGCCGCCGCCACCGTACTGCTTGTCCAGACACCCACCGAGCGCTCCGAGGTCGGCACAGGCTCGCCATTGTTCGCGGGAGAGCCTGCTGGTCGTGCTCGTAGTTGAGCTCGTAGCTACCAGCTCCTGTTGGGCGAATAGGGCATGTCTACTGCGTATTTCTTCGAGTTCTGGTTCCTGCCAGGGTTGCATGAAATGAATGTCCCGCTACAGCGACCTTTCGACGTTCAGACGTTCTGACGCACTTGTTCACGCAGACTTGGACGAGCGCACAAAATCCCCCATCGCACGTACTGTCTCAAAATTTGCTAACACCATCTGGGAGGGATCTACGGAAAGTGAAAATCGCTCTTCTAGCATGCGTACCAGCAGAAGAATGCCGATGGAGTCGACCACCCCCTCCCTGAAGAGATGTGTCTGGGTTGTCAACTCGACCTGGGAAGCTGCTGGAAACTGTTCCTGGATGAAGGTGAGGATGACCTCTTCGATTGCATCTTCACTCTGCTTGACGGTCATGTGATGGTTCTCCCTCGAGCGGTTTGTACCCGCGAACGAAACCATTGACATTGAACAGGCTCATCGGCTGAATTTCAATCTTCTGGAAGCCGGCTTCCTCGAGCCACTCGACGGCTTGATCGGTACTGTGATTCTTGCCCGCTGGGCTGGTGCTCAAGAGAATTAGATCCAACATTATCGGCCAACGGCTGCGGCCGCTCTCTTCCAGGAACTGGGCCTGGACCACGACCGAACCTCCGGGATTGAGGTGGGTATAGATTCGGTGCAAAAGCTGACGGCTGGCTGACTCCCCGAAGAGATGGAGCGCGTTGGAGACCAGGACGGCATCGTAGGTGCCAGGGATGGGGTCGCTCAAGACATCAGCCGCGACGTATTCGATTGGGTTGGTCAGATCATAATCCTTGGCCCCCTTCCGCGCCACGGCGAGTACCTCCGGCAGATCCAGAAGAACCAGCCGCAGATGTGGGTGGCTCTTGCCCAGAAGGTACGAGTAGGTGCCGGTTCCGCAAGCTAGATCGAGCAGAGATTTCGCCGAGCTCAGATCCAGGAAACTGCTCAACTCGTTGCCCCTGGAGGCGGCATAGGTATGCATGGCCATCGAGAACCCTTCGTAGTCTCCACTGTGATACCAGAAATGATCTCCCAGGCGAGTGGGCTCCCTTTTTCTGGTGACGACCTGGTCAATGGAAAACAGCGCCTGGTGGGCGTCGTCCAGGTGTCGAAGCCAATGACCCACATAGGCGGGGCCACCAGACTCCAGCAGAACAGGTTGCAGTTCGGATGGTATTCGGTACGCTCCCTGCGGGCTCAGATCAATCAATCCGTTGGCGTGAGCGGCTCGGAGGAGTCGGGAGAGCAACTCGGGATCGGCCTCAACCTGCTTGGAGAGCTCCTCCAGCGACAGACTCCCTGGGCCAATGATTTCGAAGAGTCCCAGTCGAAGCAGCGAGAAAAGAACGGCCGAATCGAAATATCCCTCGGCCTGGGACAGCACTCGGACCTGATTCTGAATGGTTTCTAAAGGCAACTCCAGGTTTTGGTTCAAGCTTGCGTTTTCCTCAGTATCTGAATGTTTTCCTGGCAAGATGAGACAACGAACACGAGCCTTATTCTATGGTCAATGCAGCTCGAAGATCCAGTTCGAGAAGTGCGGGGAAGGCCTCCTCTCTGCTAACATCGGGTTCGATGGAGCGGCGGCTCAAGAGGCTTCCAGATCGACTGTACTTCTCTGCGATCTTGCCACTCCTGTCGTTGTTCCCAAAGAAGATCAGCTACGACTGCGCTCGCTTCCTGGGGCGTCGCCTATTCCGATATGAAGAAGCGAATCGGAATCTGATACTAGGACACCTCCGACAGGTTTTCACCCGAAGTGGAGATCCACAGGTGGATCCGGAACAGGTCGCGCTCACCTTCTTTCAGCACTTGACCTGTGAGGATCTGGACGCCTATTACTACTTGCGTTGGAGGAGGGCGAAGCTGGATCGGGTCTTCAGTTTCGAGGGCCTCCAGCACCTGGACGATGTGCTGGAGCGGGGCCGCGGTGCCCTGTTAGCCACGGGGCATTTCGGGGCTCCCTGCGCCGCGGTCGTCGGGTTGGGAATCAAGGGCTACCCCATCACCCACGTTTCTCGCGAGTATCAGAGCGACCCCTCCATCCCGTCGGCCTTTCGTGCCTATTCGCTGGACAAGCTGCGAAGGATCGAGCAAAGAATCGGACGCCCCCTGATCAACGCCATTGGAGGGGATGATCTCCCTTCCCACGAAGCGGTACTCCAGATTCTGAAGCAACTGCGCCAGAACCAGCTTGTTTCCATGGCAATCGACGTCAGTCCAAATCTGGTCGAGGATGGCATGAACGCCCAATTTCTGGGTCGCCGCAGCCGCTTCAGCTCGAACCTAGTCCGTTTGGCGGCGCAATCCCAGACAGCGATCATCCCTTATTTCATCCTGCGTGATGGACGTGACTGGTCTCGCTTCCGAATCTCGCTGCGTCCCCCGATTTCCATGAGTGGAAACATAGAGGGGGATCTACAGGTCTGTGTTGATCGTCTCGAAGAGGTTGTCCGGCAGCACCCGGAACAGTGGTTTATCTGGGACTCTCTCTCCCATTTTTGGGAGGAGGATTTGGGCTAGGAAGGTCGAAAGTCGAAGGTCGATTATTGAGTAGCAGTTTTGTTGCTAGAAAAGTGTGATAGTCGGCAGCCGATCTTACCGACAGCGTCCGATTTCATCGAAATCGAACGGCCGCTTTCGCCTGAGGCTGTGTGAAAAGTCCAAAACCTCTTTGATTTAGGGGTCTCTTTACCCTTCCTACGACGGAGATCGTGGCTTACACGCGATCCTATGAAGTCAAAATTTCAAATCCGAAATCATGAATGACTTTTCACACAGCCTCGCCTAAAAGCGGTCATTCAGATCTTCCCCGGAAACGTCGAATGAACGGCCAATAGTGGTCATTGGCCAGTGCCCTCGATTATCTCCGTCGTGCCACATTAGAAACTAGGGTAGGGGATCGCGTAGAGTGCCAACACTCCACCGACCGGTAAGCGACCGAAGTCAGCGGGCCGGCCGTTGTCGCCTTGACGGTACCTTTCCCGGCAAAAAGAACATACAATTAATATTTGTAACCGTGGTTGGCGGAAAACTGGCCGAAAAGGATCGTTGGGTGTCCGGGCCGCCAGGAATCCGTCGAAACCCAACCACAACACGGGCTGGCTGGCATTCTGGTTCATTGGTGCCGAGCGCTGCAAGCGTTCCGAGGGTTTGCTGTTCCGAGTGCAAGAGCGCCGCCAAAAACTCGCGTCCGATTGACTCGTAAGGCTATTCGAGCACCAGCGCAACGTGTTCTACGCCTCGCACGGTCTCGTTCCACGTGCGCGTGAGGATTCGTTTTAGTGAGCGTAGGGTGAACCGCACTTTGGCGGTTTGATGACGCTGCTTTTGGCCCTCGTGAGTGGGCGAGGTGTTCGATGCGGCGGATAAGCTCGACGAAGATCCCAGAGGCGAGTACTTCCAGGATCTGTTTACCGTAGGAAACGATCGTCAATTTTCTGGAGACGGAACTCTCCGACAGTTCGGCGGCCGAACGCGCGATCCCTTTGCGGCGTTCACGGGAAAGACAGTCAGAGGAAACAACACACACGATGCACATTGATACAGAATGCAATCAGGTGGCAACCGCGCTGCTGCTCGCGGCAGGAATCGGTAGCAGGCTACGACCGCTAACGGAGAATCAGCCCAAGTGCCTCACCGAAGTCGACGGGATCTCCATTCTTGAGCGTTTGGTTTATTGCCTGGGTCAGCAGGGCGTCGGGCGTCTGGTGGTCGTGGTGGGACACCTTGAGCACAGAATCCGCGAGTTCCTCGGGGAGCAAAGGGACGGCGTCTCGATCGAGTATGTGGTGAATCCACAATATCGCACGACCAATAATCTATATTCACTGTGGTTGGCACGGGAAGTCATCCAGGAGCCGTTTCTGCTCGCCGAATCTGACGTTCTCTTCCAGCCGTCGCTGCTCGCTGATCTTCTACAACCCGACAGGATCGCCGTCTCATCAATGCGACTGTGGATGAACGGTAGCACCGTTACAGTCGATGTTTTCCAGTCGGTTCGCGCTTTTCAGCTTGGCGAAGACCATCCGACCGAAGAGCTGCGGTACAAGACCGTCAACATTTGCAGTCTCTCCCTCAAGTCCTGGCGGCGGATCATTCGGGAATTGGAGCGGCAGGTTGCCGAGGGTCACGTAAACAGGTTTTACGAGAGCGTTTTTGCGGAAATGGTGGCCGACGGCAGACTCTCCTTTCAAGCGGTCTTTTTTGATCCCGGATCATGGTACGAGATCGATACGCCTCAAGACCTTGATCAAGCCGAGCTGCTCTTTGGCGGACCGACGGATGATAACAGAACATGCCGGAACTGAATTACGGAGCGGTCAACAAATACTGGCACAATGCCCGGCCATCGATCCTGGGGCCGTACGTGATGGACGGCTTTGGATTCCCCCCCGTTGCCGGCCGTTTTCGTTTTCACGCAGAAACCCGGATTGCGCAACAGTTGATTCGGGGACTGAATCCGGCCGGTACGGTGCTCGACCTGGGAAGCGGTATCGGCTTCTGGACAGAACACTTCGCACAGCATTTCGCGAAGGTTGTCGCCGTTGAGGCCAGCACGCCGCTGTATGAGGCACTGGTTCAGCGTTGTGCCGAGTATTCCAACGTTGAGGCTGTGCAGGGCGACGCCGTTTCGTTCGAACCGGAGGACAGCGTCGAGCTGGTCTTCCTCGGTGGTCTGCTGATGTACCTTAACGAGAACGACGCCGTTTCGCTGCTCCGAAAACTGGTCGGCAGCCTGGCCCCCTGTGGGGTGATCGTGTGCCGCGAGACCACCGTACGAAGAACGGATATGACGCGAGAGGGAGACTATCAAGCGATCTACCGGTCCGTCGCATCGTACACTCGTATTTTCAACAAATGCGGGCTCTCAGTGGTGGAAGCGAAACGCAACACGCCCTATGTTCTGATCCAGATGGGTTGCGAATTCGTGAAGAAATGGAAGTCGGTTGTACCGGTGCCACTGCAGATGATTCCAGTCGTGGGTTGTGCGGTCTATTGGGGTCTGCGAATTGGGTATCCCTGGATCATCCACGTTCCGCGTGTACTCGGACTGGCCTATCCGAAGTTGACGAATCACTTCTTCCTCTTGCGGCCCGACGCCGTCGTTCCGGCCCGAGGGAACGAGGCGGGCTCAGCGGCCAGCTAGCCGCGTGGTTTCGAGAAGTGACCAACGGAATTCAGTCTGAGGATACCGGTGAGAAAATCGCTCAGCAGACCGGTCTACAACAACCTTGCGAACGGCGTCTCGATTCTGGGAGTCCTCCCGCTCTGTCTCCTGTTTCTGCAGGACGGCTACGGCTATCTGATTCCACTGATCGTCTATAACAACATCATGGACGATCTCGACGGCATACTCGCAGCAAAGCTGGACATCAAGAGCGAGTTCGGCGCCATTCTGGACAACGTCTGCGATGCCTTTTCGCACAGCGTTTTCGTGATGCTGGTCGGGATGCAGTTCGCCGGCCTCCAGGAGAGAGTTGACTTCGCGGCTGTGGCCGTGGTCGTCGCAAGCCTTGTGGCAGCGACAGCCGTCGTGCTGCGGGTCGTTTTCCGGCTGTCACTGCCATCCGCCATGGGAACCGGTTCACCAACGAACGAACTGGTCCGTCATTTGATGTTCGTTCTGCTGCTGACGGACAATCATGAATTCAATCCAGGACCGGTTCTAATCGTGGTGTTTGCGCTGCATGCTGTGTCCATGCTCGCTCCGTTTCGGATGCCTTTTCTGATTCGTTCGCTCACGAAGTCGGCGACTGCGATTGGGCTCGTGAACATCGCGCTGGTGGTGGCCTGGCTCGTGCCCTTCGCAACGCCGGTCATCGCGGCGGGCTTCATTTGTACGTATCTGTATTCGTTCTCGTCAGGCACCCTCCAATGGCTCCGAAAATCAGTGGGACAGGTTTCGATTTGAGGAACCTCTCCGAAAGCCGGGTTGCACGGCAACATCCAATGACAATTCGAGTTGTGATCAGACACGAAAGTGGTGCAGACCTGGAATCAGGACCTGACCAGGCGCTTGCACCCCCGGTTGTTTTAGAGTCCTTCCCTTACCGGTGTTCTAGATAAAGGCTTTTAGGCTCCCCTGCCTGGCGCAAACTCCTATCTTCGGAAGAGGCGCGGGGACGAAAAAGCAAATGGATGCCTTCTAATACTATCCTTGCAGTGGAACCATTTCTTTCTGTCGCATCGATGCGCGATAATCCAAATACAGAAAGAAGGACATCGAAACTATGGCTGCTACCCCAACCACCCACAGGATAGCCAGGAAATTCTGCCAGCCTCCCTGTTGATCCGCTACAGAGCCCCCGACAAAGTCAAAAACCATAGCGGCACAGTAACCAAAGGCATCAATGAGCCCAATTAGTAGGCCGCAACGCTTGCCGCCAAAATCAATGGAAAATACGCTCATGGGAAGATAATAGGACGGAGTAATGGCTATTCCAAAAAGGAGAATTGTCGCGGTTGCCATTGCCAATTCCATTCCCTGTGAAAACCCTAATCTGGCTAATATCCACAGAAGGGAGAGGCACATCAGGCCCACCCCGAGCAAACTGACCAGAACCACCATCAGGGCTTTCTTGGAGATTTTGTCATAAATAAACCCTCCCGCCAGAACAGACACCAGGCAGCCCATAGGAAATAGGGAGGACGCAACGGCGGACTCTGCGATTGACAGACCAAAGGATTCCTTTAGATAGATCGGAATGAAGCTTTGAAATTCCATCAAGACGGTCAGGCACATCAGGCTGATGCAAATCAGCCAAACACGGTAACTCCTGGCAAATGTGGCAAGTGCCCCGGAGAGAGTCACATGGTCCAGTGGGTGTTTTTGCTGAGTGCCGAGCGATGAGCTTGTATCCTCAACGCTGTCGGGGGGTGCTAATCCGACCTCACTTGGTGCCCCTTTAAGGGTCTTAAATAGCAATAACGCTGCGAGCGCCGTTATTCCTCCAGCCACAACAAACAACCATCTCCAGGAGATGAGGAACAGGAGGCTCCCTAAAAGGAGAGTCGCTACGACTGAACTGGCACGAGAGCTGGTGGAGATGATCCCCCACACTCTCCCATGCTTGTGCTCGGAGAACCAAACTCGGACCAAATTGGCCATCGAAGGCCATCCTGCCGACTTCGCCAGAAGAGCCAGGAAATACAGAAAAAAGAAAACGGTGAGCTCCGAAAACGCACCGAAAGAAACGATGGCAAGGGCCATAATGCTGAGGGCGGCGATAAAGACCAGCCGTCCACCAAATCTATCCGCGATAATACCGCACGTAAGCTTGCCCAAAAGCGTACCGGCCATGCCCCAACCCAGAATGGATCCAAATCCCGTCTTGGTCAGGAGCAAATCGGCATCGTCAATCATTGCGGGACCCGAGACAACAAGGGCGGTTCGGCAGAGCATCAGCGCCCCGTACCCAAGATACATGCCGCCAAGGATGATCAGTTCCCATCGAAGTCTGGGATTCTTTAGCACCGAAAATTTCTTTTGCAGCTTAGTACGCATTACACCACCTACTCATTCTTTAGAAACCGCTGGGCCTTCCCCAGGAGATAAGTCGTCTGCCCTCAACTCTGAGAGTCGCTCACCCATAGGGTCTTCTGAGGAGACGTGCTCTAGCAGTAGGTCGGGGTCTCGGAGGACACGAGCCGTATATCGGAAGATGAAGTCCTCGAGTTGATCACTACGGATATAGGGCAATCGACAGCGTTTCCGACCCTGTGTACTTCGCTTGTGTTTCGCCACCCTCCGGTTGTGGCAACAGTAGTAGTGATGCTCGGGCCGTGCCGCAGTGCTGGCCGATTTCGACAACGATGGAGATCTGGACATCCTTCTAACGGCCATCCAGGGCGAGGGCCACGTTCTCTTCAAAAACAGTGTGGGGCAGGCAAACAACTTCATCAGGATTACCCTGGAGGGAAGGACCGAGTGGCCGATGGCTTTGCAGGTTGGAGTATCGATTTCGGAAGAGAGGATCGCCAGACTTCTGGAATGAGAATCCGCGAGGGCTCCTTCGGCCATTTCGTCGACAGCTGAGGACGGATCACACCTTATTTCTGTGAGCTTGGCTATGGGATTATATCCTTTATGCTCCCGCTTAGAAGTCAGGAGGATGCGGCGCGTCAGATGGTCGGTGACACGTCCACACTCCCTACCCCTTCAGCTTCCCCTTTGCCCGGAGCGGTACCACGCTACCGGCTACCAGTCTCTTCCCGCCCGTTTACATGGAGTGAAAGACGAGGGCATAATTTACGAAGATTTCTTCAGTACAAGGCCTCCTGAAGCTGTCTCAAATGAAAAAGTTGAAGGCCTAGTCAGTCTCGCCTCTGCCCAAGGAATCACCGACCAGATCGTGACACCAGACAAGAATCCAACCATGTTCTGCTCCTTTTGCGGTTACGATCTCTCCAGGGGTTTGAAGACGAGCATATTCTCTTAAGGGGGAGAACATGAGTAGGAAACTGTACGTGGGTGGTCTGCCCTATTCCGTTACGGAAGAGCAGCTAGAGCAACTTTTCTCGGAACACGGAAATGTCGAATCAGCCAAGGTGATTACAGACCGAGATACTGGTCGGTCACGGGGCTTCGGTTTTGTGGAGATGGAATCTCAGGAGAAGGCTCAAAAGGCGATCTCGTCCCTGAACGGAACTGAGCTTGATGGGAGGACTCTGACCGTCAATGAGGCCAAGCCCGGGAGAATCGATCCGGTGGTTTCGGCGGTGGTGGTGGTTTCGGCGGCGGCCGAGGTCGCGACCGATGGTAGCCCTGTAGGTTGTACAGCACTAATCAAAAGAGGGGCGTACAGGTCGGTTGGCCCCTTCGCTGATCCAGAGAAACAATGCTTGCTCCAATGGGGGAAGGTTGATAGGTTGTGATCATTCATCACGGGGAGGCCAGAGGAACTCGGATCCGAAAGTTGAGATGAGGAATGTTGGTTACGCCCAAGCGTGCTAACCAAATCGATTGAGGTACTGAGAGAGGAGAAGTTTATGAAGATCAAACCGTTGCAAGATCGAATCTTGGTCCGCCGACTCGACTCAGAAGAGGAGATGCGCGGAGGGATTGTCATACCAGATACGGCCAAAGAGAAGTCCCAGGAGGGTGAAGTGGTGTCGGTCGGTGATGGGAAGGTTCTCGACAACGGCCAGAAGCAGGAGATGACGGTGAAAGTGGGCGATCGGATCCTCTTTGGCAAGTACGGCGGGACCGAGGTGACAATCGATGATGAAGAGCTCCTCATCATGCGCGAAGACGAGGTGCTTGGAATTCTTGAAGGCTAGTCAGTGAACGCCTAGGAGCGGAACACCCCGTCAAGTCGACCTTCTAGATCGGAGGTCTTAGGAAAAGGAGAACAGGATTATGCCAGCAAAGGATGTGACCCACGGCGAGGAAGCACGTCGAGCTCTGCTTTCCGGCGTCAACACCCTGGCCAACGCAGTCAAGATCACCCTAGGTCCGAAGGGCCGGAATGTCGTCCTGGAAAAGAGCTTTGGCTCGCCCGTGATTACCAAGGACGGAGTCACGGTAGCCAAGGAGATTGAGCTCGACGGCCTGCAGAAGGTTGGGGCCGCGATGCTGAGGGAAGTCGCCAGCAAGACCAGCGATGTCGCCGGAGACGGCACCACCACGGCGACAATCCTGGCCCAGGCGATCGTGCGCGAGGGACTCAAAACCGTGGCAGCCGGCGCCAATCCGATGGCGCTCAAGCGGGGCATCAATGCCGCGGTCGAGGCCGCAGTCGGCGAGATCCAGAAGATGTCCAAGGAAATCAAGGGCGAAATGATCGCCCAGGTAGGCGCCATCTCCGCCAACAACGACAAGAACATTGGCGGGATCATCGCTGAGGCCATGGGGAAAGTGGGCAAGGACGGAGTCATCACGGTCGAAGAAGCCAAGTCGATCGAGACCTCGCTCGAGGTAGTCGAGGGCATGCAGTTCGACCGCGGGTATCTTTCGCCCTACTTCGTCACCGACCCGGACCGGATGGAATCCATCATGGAGGACGCCTACATTCTCCTGCACGAAAAGAAGATCAGCTCCATGAAGGATCTTCTTCCCCTCCTGGAACAGGTGGCAAAGGGCGGAAAGCCTCTGGTGATTGTGGCAGAGGATGTAGAGGGTGAAGCCCTGGCGACATTGGTGGTCAACAAGCTTCGGGGAACCCTGCAGGGCTGTGCCATCAAGGCTCCTGGTTTTGGCGACCGCCGCAAGGCCATGCTCGAGGACATCGCGATCTTGACCGGTGGCAAGGTCATCTCCGAGGATCTCGGGATCAAGCTGGAGAACGTTCGCCTGGAAGATCTGGGCCAGGTCAAGAAGGTGACCATCGACAAGGACAACACCACCCTCGTTGAAGGTGCGGCAAAACCGGAAGATATCGCGGGACGAGTGAAGCAGCTCCGAACCCAGGTCGAAGAGACGACTTCCGATTACGATCGGGAGAAGCTGCAGGAGCGACTGGCGAAACTGGTGGGAGGAGTGGCAGTCATCAAGGTTGGCGCAGCGACCGAGACCGAGCTCAAGGAAAAGAAGGCGCGGGTCGAGGATGCCATGCACGCTACCAAGGCCGCTGCCGAGGAAGGGATCGTCCCGGGCGGTGGAATTGCCTTTGTCCGAGCACTCGGCGCTCTGGAAGACATGAAGCTGGAGGATGAAGACGAGCAGATCGGCGTCAAGATCGTCAAGCGAGCCCTGGAAGAGCCGGTGCGCCAGATCGCACAGAACGCCGGCCACGAGGGCGCCATCATAGTCGGTAGGATCCGGGAATCGAAGCAAACCAACTTCGGCTTCAACGCGGAGACGGAGCAATTCGAGGATCTGGTGGAGTCGGGAGTCATCGATCCGACAATGGTGACTCGGACTGCGCTGCAGAACGCCGCCTCGATTTCCAGTCTCCTTCTGACCACCGAAGCGCTTGTCACCGAGGTCCCAGAGGATAAAACGGATGTTCCTCCTGCTCCTCATGGTGATATGGGCGGTATGTACTAGGCCTGAGGACACTCAGGTTGTTTCGAAAAGGGCCCCTCAAACGGGGCCCTTTTTTCGTTGCAGGTTCCAAGTCGCAGGTTGCAGGTTCTTGGCTTTTGGTCATGTCCAATAATCTGAAGAGACCGAACCTGCCAGGCACGCCCCTCCATGAAAGGGCCGTAGCGGAGCTAAAGTACAGGCTGTCCGTTTGCGGACTTATCCTGGCTGGGCTTTTCCTACTGATTGCAACATGGCAAGTGATCAAATAATTGGCTTTCCTAGAAGGGAGCCCCAGGCAGCCAGCTGATTAGCGCTCTCCGGGTGATCGAAGATGGAAGATGAACCGGTGGATGAACATTTAACCGGCTCATGGGAAGAATTTGAAGGGTGGATTAGAAACACCCTCGGGTCCGACTTTCGTTGGAAAGTTCGCCCGCCAGATACTCGGTTGAGCCGAGAGATGATCGCCGACCTGATCCTATTAGGCTCCCCTGCCTGGTGGATGGCGTACTTTGCGCAGCGCCTTGACTTCGATTTGACGGATGCGCTCCCGCGTCACAGAAAACCTCTGACCGACTTTTTCGAGCGTGCATCCGACGCCATCGTCAAGTCCAAAACGCATCCGAATCACCTGCTCTTCGCGGGGCGTTAGGGTTAGCAAAACCGCGGATGTTCGCTCTTCTAGATTGTGATTGATCACGGCCTCCTCCGGAGAGAGCACTCGATGATCCTCGATGAAGTCGCCCAAAGGGGTCTCTTCTTCTTGACCTATTGAAGTTTCCAGAGAAATTGTCTGCTGCGCAATCTTCATGGCTTTGCGAACCTTGTGGGCAGGCAGCCCCATTTTCTGGGCGATCTCTTCGGCAGTAGGCTGGCGCCCGTATTCCTGGACCAGAGCTCGATCGGTCTGCGCCAGCGTGTTGATGACTTCAATCATATGCACCGGGATTCGGATGGTCCGACCTTGATCGGCAATCGCTCGGGTAATGGCCTGTCGAATCCACCAGTGGGCATACGTCGAGAACTTGTAGCCCCGTCGATAGTCGAACTTCTCGACGGCTTTCATCAACCCGGTGTTGCCTTCCTGAATGAGGTCCAAAAACGGTAGTCCCCGGTGGAGATATTTCTTCGCTACGGCAACCACTAAGCGGAGGTTAGCTTCCACCAGTTCTTTCTTGGCAATATCCGCCTCCAGTTCATGCTGTTTGACGGTCGCCAGAGTCCGCCTGAGCTCTCCTGGGCCGGCCTGAACTTTCTTCTCGATCTCCTTCATCTCCTTTGCGAGTCCTCGAAGCAGATCCCTCACCTTCTTCGCTTCGTGCTGCTCTAAGGAAGACCTCAGCAATTCCTTAGATTGCTTCGTTTCCCCCTCCAAAGCCACCATCCGATTGTATATCGTCTTAACAACAGTCAGCAGCTTCACCTGGGTCGCGGGCGTCAGGTCCAAGGTCCGGATGCAACGGGCGATTGAGATCCGATCGTGTGTCAGCTGAGCGAATAATTGCCTGTATTCAGCCGTCTCTTGGCGGGCCTGACACAGACGCTTCCAAATTTGAGAAGCCTTTGTTTCCAGTCTCTCGATCTCGGCGATTCGCTCCAGCACATCTTCTCGTCGTGCCGCCAGGTTCTCCTCGGTCCGTTCCTCCTTGTCGACGTTGACGAGCTTTGTGATGGGAGTTTTCCCTGCAAGGAGCGCCTTCCCATAGTCCAGGATTTCAGCGATAGCAAGGGGACAGCGTGAGACCGCTTTGAGCACATTCATCTGTGCGTTTTCTATGCGCTTGGCGAGCGCTACTTCCTGTCCTTGATTAAGCAAGGGCACCGTCGCCATTTCCCGCAAGTAGAGGCGGACCGGATCGGTGGTCTTTCCCAGGCGTTCGGGTGTCCACTCGGCGGGCTGGCCTTCGTCCCTTCCCTTGCCATCGATTTTCTGCCGAGACCCCTCGAACCGGTGCTCGGAATCGATCACTTCAATTCCGGCAGCGCCTAGAAAAGGGAGGATCTGATCCAGATCTTCGGAGCCAAGACGCTCCTCGGAAAGTGCATCCTTGACCTCATCGTAGAGAAGATAGCCCTTTTCTTCCCCGAGGCTGATTAATGCTCTAAGGCCGTGTTCGTCTTCTAGGGACAAATTCTGTTCCCTTCCTTTCCTCGACAATGCGCAGGCCAGAAAGGATGGTGAGTCATTGGGTGAGGGACTCTGGAGCAGACTAGACTTAAAGACTAGACTGCTGGCCAGGTCGGGAAAAACCTCCAAGCCTCCATCTTAATGGACGGACAGTTAGAGGGCAAAGGCAACTCTTACAGAAGGATTCGCAGGCATGGAGCCACTCCCCCCATAAGGGCTCCGGAGGTGTTCGGATTTCCACCCATCTCCTATAAAGAAGGAACCACAGAAAGAGACCTTTTTTCAGCGGGTTTATTGTCGGTTCTGGACGCTCTGCTCGATATTCCCATTGAGGAGGCGCTCGGGGACCTCCCATTGGCCGACAATGCTAAGGCCAGTATCATCGATCGGTCCGGTGCAATTGGCCAGGCGCTGCGCTGCACCGTGGCCTATGAGCGCGTCGACTGGGACGAGGTGCAATTCTACGGCCTGGCCCAGGGACCGATCCGGGACTGTTACATGGACGCGGTCGCGTGGAGTCGGCAGCTACTTGGCGGTATCGCCGGGTAACCCTGGAGGGAGCGACAGTTTCTCTCTCATTCCCGGAAGCCCTTACGCTATTCGCCGGCCAATCGGGTCGATCAACCACAACCAGTCATCGAGCAGGAATTCCAGCCGGATTGCAAGCAGCGCGATTCGGCCCATGACCGTATAACCGAAGGCGGCGCCGAATGTGATCATCAGGACCCAGATCCCCACCTGCGCGGCATACCCAACAGCGCCTTTGTGTTCGAACGAGAAGAAGAAGTACGCCAGGCAGCACAGGAGGCCGACGATCGAAATCAGGTTCGTCAAGGATGCCGTCAGGCTGAACCCTCCCTGGTTCATGACGACAAGCGGGACGATGGAATTGTTGATCTGTGCCAGGAAGTCGCCGTGCATGAAGGCGATCATGCGGAGGCCGGCCGTTGTGCCGATGATAAAAGCCAGGGGCCAGCGAGAAATCCATGCGCCCCTCGGGGCGAGCCGCCAGAGCAGCATGCCCCCGAGGATCAGGGGGACCAGATACCAGAGATCCCGCTCTGCATCGGGACCGGTTAATCCCGGCATCGCCCAGGCTTGAATGATGCCGGGGGCGATCTTGCCGAAGAGATTCGGAACCAGGACTTCCCAGAATCCAACCACCATCCAGTAACCTGCGGAAACTCCGACAACCACGGCCTCGGCGATCCGGTAAAACGGGTTGTCCCTGTAAAGGAACGAGAAAATGGCCAGTGTGAAGAATACGGCCATCCACAGGCCGATCGTACGCGGCATGCTGAACAAGAAATCAGTCTGGTTCGGGTTTGCCGCCTCGGCAGCCTGAAACTCACCGTAGGTTGCCGTCTCAAATTGGGTCTGTTGTCCGTCGACAACCGCCTGTACGTATTCACGGCCCATCCCGTCGGCAGTGAACACCGAGCGTCCTATGAGTCCGACGGCGCCGAGAACCATCACCAGCGTCCAGATCATCGTCTCACGCTTCATCCACGAGTCTCCCTGCGGCGGTTGATGAAGAAGAGAACGTTGGCCACGATGATGAGGCCGATGATCATGACGTGGGCCACTAACTGCGGTCCCATACGACGAAGCGCTTCAAGATACTTCGGGTCGGGCTCAGGTCCACTGTACGCGCTGTTTACAAGGCTCTCGTATTCGGCAGCGCCCTTGATTGCTCCGAGTAGACCGGGAAGCTGATCGGGAATGTAGGGGTACAATAGCGGAGCCTGAACGCCGGTAGATCCTGCAACCATTCGGATGCGGTCCGGATACGGTGTGACCGCGTACTGGACCCATTCCTTCGCCCCGGCATAGCCGGCCGATACGTTGACGATCAACTCCATCTGCTGGATGTTCTCGATTCCATCCATCATCGGGATGTCGCTGACGGCGGTTCCGCGGCTGTCGGTTGTGTACAACTCCCGAAGGTTGGTCACGATGACCTTGATTACGGCCTCGTTGCCCGACTTGAAACCCAGGTTCACGTAGTCCTCGCCGTAGACCATCTCGGGAAAGTCAGCCAGGATGACGTCGTTGATAGAATCATCGATCATCTGGGGGCCGACCGGCCACAGTGCCATGAAGTACAGCTTGAGTTGTTTCTCGGCAGCGTGCCTCACGAACGCCGTTGCCATGGGTCCCAACTCTCCTTCACTGGCAGGGTCGAAATCGAACGCGAGCAGAATCGGGTCGCCTGCTTCGAGCGCCTCGATTTCGTCAAAAGTGGCCTGCGCCAGTGAGGAAGGAACTTCGGGGAATGTCTGGCCTGTGACCCCGATGTAGTAGATTGGAACAAGGACGGCCCAGAACATGATCAGGAAGATCCAGCGACGATCCAGAGCCTGGAGAGTCGGCATGACCCCGTCCCTGGTGAACTGCCGGATCAGGGGTACCAGCGAAAGAACCATCGCCGCAATTAACCACCATTGATTAATCAGAAAACCGGCCATTGCTCAGTCCTTCCCCAGATAAGAACGGTCGACTCCCATCAATACCTTGAGCGAGACGGAGACAATGCCCAGGGCAATACCGATCATGATTGCGCGGTTACCTACAGTGTTGAACACGCTCATGATGTAGACGGTCAGGTTCTCAACCCGCAGCCCGCTGAAAATGCTGTTCGCTGGAATCCATCCGGTCAATGCGACGCCGGCAAATGTCCGTCCGAGGAGGATGATAAAGGCGGTTCCCAGGAGGAGCGTGGCCTCCAGGTTCTTGGCACGAAACGCCCGGAATGCAGCCGATGATATGTAGAACGCCAGCATCGCAAACATCGTGGCTGTCAGTGGCTGAAAACCGTATTGATACAAATACCAGAACGGGCTCCCAATCATGCGGTACTGACCCGACCACGCGAAGTTCGGGAACTGCGGGGAGGGGAGGACCCCGATTTTTCCCAGGCCAACAACCAGTGTCACTGTGAAGGCGAATAATACGACCCCGGAATAACCCCAGCCCGGGCCTCTGTCAGAGATTTTCTTGAGGTGAAGCTTCAGAAGGTTGCCACCGCCCAGGACAAACGCGATGGCAGCGAGGACGTCAAACCAGATTGCAACCGTTTCTCCCCAGGATTCCGTGTACGGAATGAAGTAAGCGAAAATTAGGACGAACCCACCGATGGCAGTGATCAGGAGTGGAACGGAACGTTTCATAACCCTCGATTAGGTGAGCATCCTCTGCGTAAAATAGTCCAGTAGCGATTGAACAAAAGCCGAACCTGTCAGCGCGACGATTGTTGCCATGCCAACACCTGCAACGATGCCTGCAGCGACGATAATCTTTCCCACGTCCTGACCCTTAAGGCTCCCCAGCTGATCCGGTTCACCGGAAAGATATGCCGAGGCAGCGAAGAATTCTTCACCGATCAACGTGTAATCGCAGGCGGCGACAAAAAAGGGAAGCTGTGCCGGCTGCGCCGTTCCGGCGACCTGAATGGCACCAACGGAATTACCCATTTCCGCCAGGATCAGCGATTCGGCAAAGAACGATCCGAAATAGAAACATGCCGCCGGTTTCTCCCGGACCATCATGCCTTGAACGTAGGCGACATAACCGAACTGTTCGTCGGTGACGTAATAGATCAGGTCGGTGTTGAATGCATCAGGACGCCCGGCCGACAGAAACGCCGCCTCTACTGTTTCGCGCGCTGCCGTCATCACCAGGGACTTGCTGGTTGGAACCTCGATTTTGGCGTCGTACTCCGCAGCTGTCTTGGCAACATGCGACAGGATGTTCATCGATGCAATCGTCTGCATGTCGTTCATGTCCAGGATGCCCGGGATGTAGAGACACGAACGTCCCATCTCGGTCGCGCGGCCGACTGCCTCATGGATTGCTTCCAGACCGGCAATCTTACGAATCTTGAGTTCTTTTCCTTCTCTGGCCATTCGAATGAAGGCGATCACCGAACCGGAAAAGATAACCAGCGTCAGCAGAAACCAGATCCGCGTGCCATCAAACCATTGCATGGCGGGCGTTGCCGGAGCTGCGGAGACTGCCGCCGGTGACTCGGAATTGTCTTGTGCGATCGCGGACACTTCGAACACGTAGGCCGCGGCCAGGCTCAGTTCCGTAACCGTGTATTCGCTGGTCGTGGGGGGGACGATTTCTACCAGGGTGAGGTCTGTTTCATCTAGCAACCGCCGTCGGACTGCGTAGCCCCGTAGCGTTCGGTCATCGGGAGAGAGGGACCAGGTCAGGTCGATGCGCGTTCCGTTGTCCCAGGGGAAGTCCGCCGCCGTCAGATCGCTCGGGGCTGCCGGGGCCTGGCCCCATGCCGGCGCGGCCATCACCAATGCGCAGACCGCGGCTGTTATCCATCCTCTCATGGACTCGTCCTTGCCTATTCTTCGATGAGTTCTACGTTAGCCCGCGGGATTATAACACCCTCCCCGGATTCCAGTTTGACTTCCAGAACCCGGGCTTTCGAGCCCGACTCGAGGACCTGCGGTTCGGGTGGAAGTGCACTGACTGATCCGGTCAGGCCGAAGTACGGATCTCGAATGATACGCACCGGTGCATCGATATCCAGAAGGCCCTCGTCGCGGGCCGAGGGCTCAAGTTGTCCCTCAGTGTCGGGCAGTCGAACCACGATTTCAGGTCGCATCACACCCGCCCGAATCTGGGTCGCGCCGTTGACTGCGGCTTCTTTCCCATCCAGGGACGCCAGAAGGTTGAATGTGCGTTCGGCCATTGCGATGTCGCCAAATCCTTCGGTGACGATTAGGGTCAGGCCAACGTCTTCAGAGCCGGTAATCGCTACACCGAGATCGTATCCCAAAAACTTTCGGATGTCCTCGTCGTCTATGCCCCCCGAAACGATGGCCGAAGCGCCGACCGATCGTGCTTTTTCAATTGCGGTTTCCGTCATGCGGGATCCACCGACGATCACGGCTCCTGCCATGTCCGGAGCAATGAGGTCTTCGGTGAGTTGTTGTTCGTGCGTTCGGGATGCAAGCCGAATCGGGCCGAATGATTCACCTCCGATTCCGAATATCCCCTGTACGAACATGGCATCGGCTTCGATCACGCAACCTTCGTCTGGAATCACTTCCACAACGGTGCCCGACAGATATGCCCGCAGTTCCACCGGCAGTGGCTCGCCCCGGACGATGACCTGCCCGGTGACCGATGAGACCGATTCGATCGTACCGGCGATCGTCGAAGCGTGTTCGCTCTGAAACATGCCGAAGATTCCCTTGGACCGGGCCAGTGACTCTCCGACTTCGACGCGATCGCCTTCAGCCTTGAGCATGCATTCCGGAACATCCGCCGGTGGCATGGCCAGCAGGTTGGCCATGTTCAGCGGGGTGATGTCGCCCGGCAGAAATGTCTGGGCAATGATTTGCCGGGCCGCTACCTGCTCCCCTTTCTGGACAAGTACCTCTCCGGGGACGGGAAGAATCCGGCGCACTCGATGTCGTGTGTGTGCGGAAACCTTGAGTCCGGGTGTATATGCTCTCGCCATAAGATTGTTAGTTCAGTCTCATCAGGCGCTCTTTGCTGAGATCTCGGGGTACAGTTCGAGGGCAGCGACCCAGTCACTGACAAGTTTACGACCTCGGTCGCGATCCACTGGTACCTTCAGCGCCCGTCCGCGAGCGTCCAGAATCAACCCAACCGTCCCACCCTGCACGTCTCTCTCTACGGCCTTGCCAGCTCCCCCACCACAATCAAATCCCCGCTCGGGCTCGACTTTGACGCGCGCTGTTTCGCCCAGTCCGAGTGGAAACAAACGGAGGTCTCCGACCTTCATCTCCCCGGATTCTTTCAACGTGTCCGAGTTGATCGAAAACTTGAAGCAGCGCTTGCCGGGCTTGCCGGTGCCGGCGGCGGATACGCAGGTACCCAGAGCAATCAGGCAATCGCGTTCGAAGACCTCGAGCGACGCCTGGGCGTGGACTTCGGCCAGGACTCCCAGATGCGGCATCATGAAAATGGAATCCTTGGCGAGCATCGTGAAGCCTTCTGGTTCGAACGCGTCGACGAGCATCAGAGCCGTCTGTCTCATGTTCGGCGCATGTGATAGGACCCCGCCTGACGCAACGAGAAGATCGAGTTTCATGTTATCGACGATGGTTGCGCCCGAACTTTCCTGACTGAACGTGTCGCCGACGGTCCGCTGGCGCTGCACTCCTTTGAGAGTCGTCGCAAAGTCCTTGTGCTGGATGTATGCCAGCCGAAGCGCCTCGCGCGCGACGGCCTGTTCGAATACCAGCGCTTCCAATGTCTGCGGGATGGTCGTCGGCCGGATCATCTTGTTCTTAACCCGATTGCGCAACTCCCGTTCGTCCATGTCGAAATGAACCCATCGCAGTATGTTGGGCATGCCGGCCTCAGCGCACACGTTCGATATGGAGTAACTCATTCCGAGGTTGGCACTCACGGTCCGGTTGAACGTTCCGTCGAAAACGCTGAAGATATCGGTGGTTGCACCGCCGATGTCGACGCCGACAACATTGATAACTCGTTCCCGGGCAATGGTCTGGAGAATGCTTCCGACGGCTCCGGGCGTGGGCATGATCGGGGCGTCCGTCCACTCGATGAGCTTGTCGTAACCGGGAGCATGAGCCATGACGTGTTCGAGGAACAGATCGTGGATCGCGTCACGTGCCGGATCCAGATTCTCCCGTTCCAGAACAGGCCGCAGGTTGTCGACGATGGTCAGATCGAATCCTTCCGTGATCACATCGGAAACCATCGCTGCGGCATCCTTGTTGCCCGCATAGATGATTGGTAGTGTGTAGGCGCTTCCAAACCGCGGCCGCGGTTTCGCCGGAGCAATCAGCTCGGCAAGCTGCACGACATGCGTCGTCGTTCCGCCGTCCACGCCACCCGATATCAGAATCATGTCGGGTCGCAGCTCGCGAATGCGCTGAATCTGTTCGTGAGGCCGCCGTTTGTCGTTGGATGCGATCACATCCATGACGATGGCGCCCGCCCCCAGTGCAGCACGCTTGGCGCTCTCTGCCGTCATCTGGCGGACGACACCGGCGACCATCATCTGGAGGCCTCCACCCGCACTCGACGTCGAGATGTAGATGTCGCAACCTTCGTCGGATGTCGCAGGCTGGATGATGCGACCGTCGTCGTCGATGAGTTTCCGCCCGGCCAGTTCCTGGGTTTCGGTGACGGCGTTTACCACGCCCATCGTGACATCGGCGAAAGGCTCTTCGACGGTCGTCGGTGCTTCTCCGCGATGGGTCTGTCGGAAGACACCGTCCACCTTCTGGATCAGGATAGCTTTCGTCGTCGTACTGCCACAATCGGTGGCGAGGATCACCTGGATCTTGTCGGGATCAATCGGATTCATACGGCGATGGAAGGTCCCTGCTGTCGGTGTGTGCGCTCGATTCCTGCTCAGAGTCTTCGACGTGTTGGCCCTGCTGACGTTCGATCGCCGTCAGCCGTTCAGATATGTAGTCGATCGATCCCCGCTTTTCGAGGAAGAGGCTGAACTGTTCGTACTCGGCGGCATCGGTGACCGCCGATACGATCGGTTGCCAGAAGTGCAAAAACTGAGCCGACACGTAGTTCAACGGCCGCCCCATTTCGAGTACGATCGTGGCCGGTGTGCTCATGCGCCGCCGGACAACTTCCTTGCACAACCGATCCACAATATTGCGTTGAATGTCGTTAGGTTCGGCAGGCCCGGGCGGATCGATCGCAAACGCATGTTTCAGCCACTTCATATGCAGAACAACATATCAGAGACGTGGTATGGGATGAAACTGGTGGAGTGAGGTATCGATAGGGGACGCTGTGGCGAAGATCGAATGGGGATTTCGTTGGCCTTAGCGAAAATTTTCGCTGCGTCCCCAACAGGACCCGCAGTCGTCCGACTGCGGGGGAACAACGAGGCGAGCCCGTGCGTTAGAGTAAGAAAATAGTCGGATCGGCTACCGACAATCGTCCGAGGGAACGTCACGGTGCTGTCAAGTTAAGTAGGATTGTCGGGTTTTGGAGGCGAATTATGTCGGCGCTCGAACGCAGAATCAACAACTTAGAGAGTGGCCAGGGCGCTGGGTAGGCACGCAGATCGGTTAACTTGACAGTACCCTCGGACGAGTTGGCGACTCCGCTCCTACCTGAATCTCAGGGAGTAGAGATCCGCGTCTTTCATCACGAAGCACAGGCGGACCGGCTTCCCTGCAATCCTGGTCAGGGGCTTATCAGAAGTGGCCCTGGCATGACTCCGTTTCCACCGCACCGTGTGCTCAATCTCGTCTCCCCAGATCAGCGGAGATTCCTCAAGGGCAAAGCCTGGTAGGGGGTTCCCTTGGACATCCTGGATCTCCACACGAATGCTGCCTGCAGCCGACGTGGCGAAGTTGAGAATGAGATTGTCACCCTGAAAGACGAGGGGATTGGTCATCAGCTCTCCACCAGCATAGCCTGCGTTTGCAGAGACGAATCCGTCTGTGCGCAAGGCCATTCGCTCCAGGTGGACGCTGGGAAACTTGTAGTGGCGAACGACGTACAAGGAGATCTCATCGCGGGCAGTTTGTACCGCACCGGCTGCAGTCATGTTGCTTCGGTTCATCCAATCGCGCTTCTCCCGCCCGGGCCGGATGAAGACTTCCATGAAACGGCGATCCCAACGCTCTCCGTCCCGGCTCGTCAGGAATACCCCATCGGAGAGCCCTGGGTAGAGCGCCTCCTGAAAGAAGTTCCGCCAGGGCAAGAAACGCTTAGGAACGGCCAGGTAGATGTGGGGAGCACGGAAATAGGGAGTGACGGCACCGGTGTAGAAGTGCTCCAAGGGAGCCTCTCCCAGGTCGATGAATTCCGGCTCACTCCAATTGAGAAAATCCGGGGACGTGGAACGCACGAGGTTCCGGATGCGATCCTGGATAGCCGCTCCGATCGGGTACATGCCCTCCGGAAGGCTCTTGGGAACGGGACGCCAGTCTCGGAGGTAGGCCACGTACTGCTGCTGTTGACCGTCCCAGAAGGCCAGATCCAGTCCCGAGTCCATGTCCTTCTGGGAGATGAGGGGTTCCTTCTGAATCGGCTGCCAGTGCAGTCCATCCGGGGAAGCCAGCCCCATCACGTATTTCCATCCTTCAGGGTGATGGATGGCAATTGCCTTGTACTGTTCTTTGGCCGGTACCTGGGGGTTACCGTCTTTGAAGGCCGTGAAGCAAGTGCTGCCCGTACCTTCGATCCCGGTCCACACGATGTTGTTCTTGTCGGATCCCTGGAACTCAAAGATTCCCAGTGATGGCTTTGTCCAGGTGATGCCATCCTGGCTTTCCGCGTAGCAGGTCACCTCTAGGTGCATTGGGATGAGGGGCTCTCCTGGCTCCAGCAAGGATCGGATCACGGACTCTGGATGGCTGCTGCCCCGGTAGTACATGCGAAATCGATCATCGTCTTTGAAGACCGTCACATACGTGCTGGAGGTCCCTTCCCAGGGCTGGTCGAAGACGAGGACCTTCCCGGCAGACAGGGGCTCGTGCAGCTTGAGTCTCACCCCTTCCATCGATTCGATGAGATAGTCATCCACGAACAACTCCAGCCGGGAGCCGATATCCAGGGGTTCCTGAGTCCCCTCCTGCTCCGCCAAGGCACTTTCCACCGTCAGGGAAATCGCAAGAGAAACCACGCACAGAGTCGCTAGTCTCATCCTCATCGTCCATCCTCCTCAGCGAAAGGGAATTCCGGTTCTCAGCCGAACCCAGGCTAGCAAGGGGGAGGGTAAGGATCAACAGGGGTTAGCACGGGACGCTCAGGGCCTCCTTTCTGGCTTCTGTACGGCTAGGGTTTGGTCCGCCGGTCTAATTCCTGCTCCACGCTCTCGGCCCGTCACAGAGGCGATCAAATAGCACGCGTAGTGTCTCATCGTCCTTGTGCCAGGGGAACAGCAGGTTCTTCGCCTGTACCGTCTCCTCGCTGACCTCCCAACCCAGCATTCCCAGAGCCTGGAAATTCTCGCGGAAGGCTGCTTCGAGTTCCCTCCGGAATTCAGGTTTGTCCGTCACCTCGACGAACCGCACCTCACCTTGGGAGGAAGCCAGTACCAGCCGCATGAACTCCAGCGGTGTGGCGGCGGCAGCCGCTCGGACAAGTTGAAGAAGCTCCTCGAAGCCAGGTGGCAGGGCTTCATCCGGTGGGTAGGCCGAACCGGCTCGTTTTGGAGGCACCTCCTCAGCGAGGTCCCCTGGGTACCCCAGCTCCTTCAGACAGGCCGAGATCTCCTCGTCGATCAGCACCCTATCAGGCCCATCCAAAGCTGCCTGGTCGAGCCAGGACGACCAGTCTGTGCTGTCTAGCGTCTCCTTGCAAGCGAGGCGGAAGCGGGCCTTATCCTGACCATCCATAATCATGGGAACCAAGGAGGGATGGTTGGCCGTGCGTTCCAGGATGTACTCCTCGAATCGCTCACGGAACTGTCCGTATTCGCGGACCATGAAGAGATTCTAGGGGATGGGGAAGTGAGGCTCCAGGAGGTCTGAGTTCCTTCTTTATCCGTCTTTAGATTGTCTCCGTCTTTCGCGGTGCCTTAAGGTGTGATGGCTCAGATCTGACCGCAAAAACAGTGTCAGAGTAGATCGCCCCTGAATGACCGCTTTCGCCTGAGGCTGTGTGAAAAGTCATTCATGATTTCGGATTTGAAATTTTGACTTCATAGGATCGCGTGTAAGCCACGATCTCCGTCGTAGGAAGGGTAAAGAGACCCCTAAATCAAAGAGGTTTTGGACTTTTCACACAGCCTCGCCTAAAAGCAGCCACTCAGATTCTCTCGGGAAACGTCGAAATGAACGACCGCTAACGGGCCGAGGCTGTGTGAAAAGTCATTCATGATTTCGGATTTGAAATTTTGACTTCATAGGATCGCGTGTAAGCCACGATCTCCGTCGTAGGAAGGGTAAAGAGACCCCTAAATCAAAGAGGTTTTGGACTTTTCACACAGCCTCGGGCCAAAAGCGGACATCGAGTTGACCCTGAATGGTGTTCCTATTCGACCACGAAGGTTTCAATTTCTACCAATAGGTCCGGAAGTACCTTTCGATTCACACCAAGCAACCCTGCCATACCGTGGGTGAAGTTATTTCCCCGTCGGCACCAGGCGCTTGACCTCTTCAGACCAGTTCACGCCGACGATTAGCTGAGATCCTGCGGAGGCATGCTCTTCGACGTCCTTTAGCATCAAGAAACGCTCTCCATGCGGGTCAATGTCGTAGTTTCGACCCGCTGCCACACCGTAGCTTCCCGTGAACAACACCTGGGGACTGACCGCCTTGAAAGTGGGCTCGGTTTCGACACGGACTACCATCATGTCCTCTCCGCTTCGATAAAACAGCTCTCGCCCGCCGGGTGCCCACAGGGGCGAGACGTCCCCATTTGGCGAGACCTGCCACTTTCCTTCGTCCACCTTGGGGAAGGGCCGAACATAGACCTCATGGCGCCCCGTCTCATTGGAACGATAGGCTATCCACCTACCATCCGGCGAGAGGGCTGGACGGCCTTCCTCGTAGGGCTCTTGAAGGAGCAGCTTCGCAGTGGGCTCAGCACCCAGGGATAGCATGCCAATATTGATTCCCCCTCCGGACTGGGGTTCCCATTGTCCGAAAACCAGCCTCTTTCCATCCCGCGAGAAGGAGTGAGGCTCCTGCCTACTTGCGAGAGTTTTGAGGAGCTCAACCTGACCCGTACCGTCGGCCTTCTTCCAGAAGAGATCGCCCTGTGCTCCCTGGCGGCTGGACTGGAACACCAGTCGCTGACCATCTGGCGTCCACACCGGGTAATCGTCAACAGCTGGATCGAAGGTGAACCGACTGAGTGTTTCTCGGGACAGATCATAGATCCAGATCTCGCCCTCACCTTCCGACCCACCGATAACCACGGCTGCGCGCTTTCCATCTGGCGAGATCCGGGGAAAACGGTAAAAGTGCGGCTCTGCAGCCAAGGGTTCCTCCTGCCCCTCCCGATCCACCCAGACCATGCGCCTGGAAGAAGTTGGGCCTCCACCGGGCAGATAAACAAGAGTTCCGGTCCGTGAGAGATCGAACTGGGCCTCGGAGGCATCTGGCCGCGTCCTAACGCCTTCCAAGATCGGAACCGGTGAGTCTGTCAGCTCCAGCCGATCGAGATCAAAAGGTGCCGCAAAGAGGGTGGCCTCTCGCATGAACACCAGGTGTCCCGTGGGGAGATAGCGGCCACAGTAACCGCCTTGCTGAAGGACTCTTCTTTCGCCGGTCTCCAAAGACTGGACTACAAGGTTCCAGGGGTTCCCCGCGCCACCGGCACTGAAAAGCACCCATTCGCCGCCCGGCAGAACCTGAGGAGATCGATGGCCAACCTCGCCCTTTTCTCTGTCCGGGACTGTAACCTCTTCGGGCATGCCGCCAGCGGCGGCAACTCGTGACAGGCCAGCCATAACTGATCGACCAAAGACGATGGTGTCATCGGCAGCCCAGCTCGCCCCTTCCATCCCCATGGATGACACACCACACAAAGTCCGCGGCGTCCCACCCGAGAAGGCGACCTTTTTGAGCTTCTCACTGGCGCCGAATCCCACCCACTGACCATCGGGAGAGAAGAAAGGGCTGTGTGCCCCTTCGGTTCCAGGCAGAAGCCTGCCTTCCAACTCATCGAGGGCTCGCACATAGAGGTTGGTCCCTTGGGATTCTGTGACCGCGTAGGCCAGGCGCTTGCCGTCGGGAGAGATGGCCATGGCGGGGCTAGGATTTGTAAGCAGCGATTGGTCGGGGGACAAACCGAGACGAAATCGAATCGGGGTTGGTTCTACTGGATCGGTTGCCTGCCACTGCCAGAGCAGTGAAAGCAAAAATGCGACGATCGACAGTCCAGCAATCCCCCAGGGAAGAATCCGGGACACCGATCTTTCCACGTCGGGTGCTGTTTCGAAGGAATCCTCGCTGCCAGACGCCAGCTCAGCCAGATCAGTCCCCACCTCATGGACGGACTGGTAGCGTCGGTCCGGCTCTTTGGCCAGCATCTTTCTGACCGTGTGCCGAAGCAGTCCCGGTGCCTTGTCCAGATACTTGGTCACAGGGGCAGCGGCTTCATTGAGAACGGCATTGGCCGTCTCCACCGAGGAATCCTTCTGGAAGGGATGAACCCCCGTTAGCATCTCGTAGAGCACTACGCCGAAGGAGAAGATGTCAGAGCGAGCATCGATCTCTTGTCCTCGCAATTGCTCCGGGGGCATATAAGGCACGGTCCCGAGCGTGTCCCCCGTTCGGGTCAGGTTGGCGGTGAGGGTCTTTTCCTGACTGTCTCCTCCGTCCGCAGGAGTCAGCCGTTTGGCCAACCCAAAATCCAGGACCTTGATGTGCCCCTCGGGGGTGATCATGATGTTCGAGGGCTTGAGATCCCGATGGACGATGTTCTGCTTGTGGGCGGCTTCGAGGGCCTCGGCAATCTCGGTGGCCTTTTCGAGAGCGTCCGGTAGAGCAAGCGCGCCTTCTTCCAGCAGGTCCTTGAGCGTTTCGCCCTGGACATATTCCATCGAGATGAAGGAGTTGCCTTCCTCTTCCCCCACCTCATGAATGTGGCAAATATAGGCGTGGTCCAGCGCGGCCGCCGATTTGGCTTCCCGCAAAAAGCGCTTCCTGGCGGTTTCGTCTCCCTGCATCTCCTCGGTCAGGAATTTCAAAGCGACTTTGCGATCTAGCCTCGTGTCTTCCGCCAGATAGACTTCGCCCATACCGCCTTCGCCGAGCTTAGAGGTGATCTTGTAATGGGAGATGATCTGGCCTATCAACGAGCCTCCAAGCAGTAGGGGAGCCTTTCTAGCGAATACTAGAGACTTGGGTCGGGAAGGGCAATCCCTGGGGAGGGCCTATATAGAAATCGCAGTAATAGGCGGAATTCAATCCGCTTTTCCGCTGACATTCGAAAGGTCGTTCGCTGCGAAGCTGGTCGTGCGCTTTGAAACTGCCATCCTCATCCTTGTTGCTTCGCAAAGGCGACCCTCTGCGCGGAATGACTGCTTACGGGCCCGTTAGCGGTCGTTCATTCGACGTTTCCGTGGAGAATCTGGATGGCGGCTTATAGGCGAAAGCGGCCGTTCGATTTCGATCAAATCGGACGCTGTCTGTAAGATCGGGTCCAGACCATCACACCTTATGTGTGTGCACCGAGCCCCGGTACTCGCTTTCCACAAGCACCCCCAATTCGGAGGGGGTATCGGGGGTGTCAGGCCAACCGGAACATCGATCCTGTCCCGGTATGTTCCGGTAAGCCCGAGAGCCTGGATTCGGCTCCGGGCCCCGGGAACTGGGCATCGACGGATGGCTACGGGGAACCGGGACAAACGGGGAAGGTGGTGAATTGCGGCTGGTCTGACCACATCGTGCCCGGCACCATTATCCCCGGGGAGTTCGGCGCGTGCACGATCGCCGCCGTCCGAGTGACGGCCGATGGCTGCGAGGTGCTCAATACGCTCCCGAGGAAGTTCTACGAGAGGTAGGAACCCTGGAATGGTCCCGAAGACTACTGAGGATCCTCGCAGCTGCAGGTCGCGACGCAGACGCCTATGGCGGTTACGGGTCGGGTCACACAGGTCAAACCTGGGCCGCATTGGATGGAAGAAAACTCACCGGTTCCTTCGCAGAAGAGAACGTTCCCCGGCTGATCGGGATCGCAAATCTGCACTCCCGGAAAGATTTTTCTTCGAAAGTCATTGCAGTCAATGGGTCTAATGCAATGGACGTTGCCCAGCTCATCAGTATTGCAACACCGTTGGGAAAAGCCATCGCCGTCATTGTCATGGAAGCCAAACGTCTCAATGTTGCAATCCTCATCATAGTCGAACCGGTCGCAAAACTCCAAGCGACCCGGATGTCGGTCGGGGTCGTTGTCATCGCAGTCGCCTCCGCCACACTGAATACTGTCGTAGCCATCCCCGTCTACATCCGCGTCGCAGACATCGGTCTCCGGATCGCAGGGACGGGACACACAGCCCCATTCATTGGCGAGCAGGGAATCTGGATCGCAAGTTTCTCGGCTGCTAGAACAGGAAGGGACATCATCCTCCAAAGTAAACCCAATATCTTTACAATCCCCGTCGCCCTGGCAAGTCCTAGCGGTCGACGAAAACGAGAACCACAGGAGGGTGTTTCCTCTGAAGCGGTACGTTGGTTCCCGCAACCGAGCATTGAATGTTCGCGAGTCCTGGGTTATCTTAATATCCGAGTCAAACGAGATTTCCCAATTGTCGGGTGTCTCAAAGACACCTCCTTTCCCCTGAAGGAAGCGCAATCCAATTGCGGCCAATCTCCCTGCGGGAAATCGCTCGGAGCAAGGGCCTGAGGAGCTACCGGTGTCCGAGAGACCAAGATACCTCCAGCACGGAGTCTCGGTGTGGACGAGACGCGTGTTTCGTTCGTCGGTGCGCTCCAAAGTTGTGAGCTCGGTCTCGAAGCGGCCCAAGAGGCCCACATCGATCACCACGAAGACCCGACTATCGGAGCGAATCCCGTCGTCGCCGACCGAGAGTCCAACCCTCACGTTCGCCAGGGTCTGACCGATCACGAGCCACGCCAGCAAGCAGAACAAACAAAAGCGAAAGGAGAAACGTTTCATTATTTTCCCACCTCCGAGTTTCTTTCTAGTATATCGATTCATTAATACATTTACAATTGTAATGATCGATGGTATTCTGGTTTCGGAACCAGAATGGCCACAACTTCAAAACGTCCAAGACTGGTCTTGAGCGCTGAGCAACAATCTTTCTTGATGCAAACCGCCCAATCTCGCAGGCGACCCCAACGTGAGGTTCAACGTGCGCAAATCCTTCTACGTTATGCCCAGGGCCAGAAGATCACAGCCATTTCCCGCGCTTTGCGGGTCAGTCGCGTGGCGGTCTACAAGTGGGTCGATCGTGCCCTTGCCCTGGGAGCAGAGGCGGCGCTGAGCGATCAGTTTCATCGTCCTAAAGAACCCGTCATCACCGAGCAAGCCAAGGCTTGGGTGGTAAGCTTGGCCTGCACGAAACCCAAAGACCACGGTTATGCCGCCGAAATTTGGAGCCATCGTCAGTTGGCCAAACATGTGCGCGAGAACGCTCTGGCCCAGGGACATCCTAGTTTGAGTCGTGCTGCCAAGGCTACCGTACAGCGCATTCTTAAAAGCCAAACGTTGCAGCCGCATAAGGTAAAATACTATATGGAGCGGCGGGACCCTGAATTTGATGAAAAAATGCGGGAAGTGCTTCTGGTTTACCAAGAAGTTGACCTGCAAAATAAAATCGCCCTGGCTGACCCAGGTGCTCCTCCTGCCGTCGTCACCGTGTCGGTCGATGAAAAGCCTGGTCTTCAAGCCATTGCCAACACGGCCCCAGATTTGTCACCCCGACCGGGCCGACATCCACGATTGGGTCGTGACTCTGAATACAAAAGGATGGGGACCTTATCCATTCTCGCGGGTCTGGATTTACACGACGGTCACGTCACGGCCGAGGTCCATCCCCGGCACCGCAGCCGGGAGTTTATTCTCCTGTTAAAGGCGCTCGACGCTCATTATCCTCCGGGGGGCGTGATCCGCTTGGTCTTGGATAACCATTCCTCTCATATTTCCAAAGAAACGATGTCGTGGTTGGCAACCAAGCCCAATCGTTTTCTCTACGTCCACACCCCCAAACACGGCTCCTGGCTCAATTTGGTAGAAACACTCTTTGGTAAAATGGCACGGACGTTCCTCAAACATATCCGCGTTGCCTCGCGCCAGGAACTCAAAGATCGAATCTTGCTGGGCATTGCCGAAATCAACGAAGCACCTGTCGTACACCGATGGAAGAAATTTGACGCCCTGAATACGTAAATGTATTAATGAATCGATATACTAGTAGCCCCAATGTCCCTCCTGAGGTAGTTTGGACCTTCCGGGAGGAACACACAAGTTCACAGCGACTCGTATACCGAGGAGGTGTCATTTGAGGACTGAATTCATTATGGCCATGGCCCTGGTGCTGGCTTGCCCAGCCCTAATTGCAGGTCCGCCCACGCCATTCCACCATTTCGCTCAGATCGGGGACGGCGGAGGCGTTCGAACCGTCTTCCTGATTCTCAACCCCAACCCCGACGCCATCACCATCGAGCTGAGCCTCTTCTCCGGGAATCCCGGGGTGCCCCTGGAGCTGACGGTGGGCGGGTCGTCCACGTCCAATTTCGAGGGACAGGTTCCCGGCGGCGGCACCTTCCGCCTGGAGACCGCAGGGACCGCGCCTCAAGCGGTGGCGGGCTGGGCCAGCCTCGTGGCCAGCCGTCCCGTGGGAGCGCAGGTCCTCTTCGAAATCACCACCGACGGCTCGCTGGTGACCCAGGCAGCCGTGGAGTCGAATCCCCCCCTGAGGCGCTCGGATGTCTTTGTCGACACTTCTCCGGCGAGCCGGACCGGGATCGCCCTGGCCAACCTGAGCGCCATCACGACCATCCGTGTGGTCCTGACCCTGAGGAGAGCTGACGGCGAGGCCGTCGACACCGTCGATCTCATCCTGGCGCCCCGGGGGCATCGAGCCATCTTCCTGGACGAGCTCTTTCCTGGAGCGGGGACGATCCGTGGCTCCCTCCGGATCACGGCCTCGGGGAGAGTGGCCATCATTACGTTGCAACAGTCGGGTCTCGTCCTGGGAACACTGCCACCCGTGGCTCTGTAGGGAAAGGAAGCCATGCACCGAAAAATCCTCGTCTTTACAATTCTTCTGGCCTGCGGGCCATCACTCACAGCCCAGAGCACCTTTGTGGACCGCGTGGATCAGGTCACCTGGCTCCTGATCCCGGTCCTGACCACCATCGATCCCAACCTGGCGGGGACGATCAACGGATCCCTCACGATCCTCCAGGTCCTGGATGCGACCCCCGAGGGTCAGCAAGTTCGGGACCGGCAGAGCGGCATGATTCGATCTCTTTTGGAGCAGCTCCTGGAGACGAAAGCTGTGGCGCCGGAGTCGGATGAGGCGGACGCCGTCATGGATGCCCTGGAGCTGGTCCGGAAGCTCGAGGGCAGCGTCTTCCAAGATGCAGTGGAAGAGAACTTCCAGGATGTCCCCATCAAGGTCCCCGAGCCAGCCGAGAGCTGTACGGTGGAGATTCTGGACGGCTTTGAAGATCGGGTCGTGAGCCGCATCGAACTGGAAGACCGTCAGTTTCTCTTCGCCAAGGCCGGGGAAGAGGGAGGCGAGTATCAATGGGACGTCACCTCGGAAGGGAGAGCTCCCGGCTCCTTCTTCCTGACCATCGACGATGAGGGCAAAGTCGTGGGGATCTTCGAAGGCAAGCCCGAGAGGCGGGGAAGCCTGCTCCTGACGGTGACCTTTACCTCCAACGACCAGGAACGCCAGTGCGACGACTTCGTTGAGATCACCTTCGGGCCGTAGATGGCCGAGACACCCGCGAGTTGAAACTCGTGTCCTCGCCTTCACCTTGACGGTTTCATCGCCCCGGCCGGTCACAGACCGGTCGAAGCCATGCGAGTTTCCTGAAATGATCCAGGCTAACCCTCTCCCAGATGGATCGAGACCAGACCCTCGACGTTTCCGAAGTGAGTGTCGTACGTGGCCAGCTCTGTCCCGGTCTCCATGGCCTGGGCGGCGACCCACATGTCATTGCTAGGAATGATCTGGATCGGCTGCTCGTCGACCTGCCTGGGAATTTTGATCAAAACCTCCAGGCCCTGGGTACAGATAAGGTTTATCGGTGGCGCAGCTGGCAGAAGGAATCAAGGCCGCGCTGGACCTCCGATGAGTAGCGGGGCGATTCGCCACCGAAGAGTGGCCGCCTCGTCGCCGTAGAAAATTGTTGATGCGGTTGGTGGCTGAGGTCTCCGGCCGCAGAAAACTTTGGGATGTCATCCTCGGAAGATCGAGGAATAGGAATCGAGGCTCGAGGGGCTAGATCAGCTCGTAGGTTGGTGGCGTCGGCGACATTCCCTACTGGAAACGATCCCAGGGCCAAAACGACGAAGTCGGTTGGGTCTTGGACCGGTTCGAAGCCGCGCACCTGCCGCTCTGACTCCGAATTGTTGGTAGGCGACAACCTGGTCTGCGCGTAATGACTGCTCTTGGGCCGTTCGCGGTATCTCATTCGGCGTTTCCGCTGGAAATTTGAATGTCCGCTTTTAGGCGTTACCAGCCCTTCGTTCAGACGTTTCCAGGCAAGATCTGACCGGCAGCTTGTAGGCGTTTCCGGTCTCTCGATGGCGATCAAATCCGACGGGCGGCTTCCGCCTACAACCGGTCACTCAGATCTTGCCCGGAAACGTCTGAACGAAGGGCTGGTAACACCTACAAGCCGCCATTCAAATCCTTCCAGAAAGCGTCGAACGAACGACCGCAAAGGCACCATAAGCGGAGATCGAGTTGAACCTGAATGGTGTTCCTATTCGCCCGCGAGAGCTTCAAGTTGTACCAATAGGTCCGGAAGTTCCAGTCGATTCACACCAAGCAACCCTACAATACGGAGGTCCAGTTACTCCCCCGTCGGCACGAGGCGCTTGAGTTCTTCGAACCAGTTGAGAACGACATGTAGCTCCGTCAGCTCCTCCCTGCGCCATTTGACCATTGCAAACCTCTGCCCGTCGTCGGGTGAAATGTCGTAATTCATCGGTAAGTAGAAGGTGGCGGGCCACTGGAACAGGACCTGTGGAGTTTGCACCTCAAAGGTCGGCTCGGTCTGAACGGGAACCACCATGATGTTATCGCCGTTACGATAGAAGAGCTCTTTCCCGCTAGGAGCCCACACTGGCGCCACTCCCCCTCCATTAGACATCTAAACGATCCTGCCCGGTTCGGGGAAGGAGGTGACGTAAGCCTCTGCTCTGGAGGACCGATTGGAGGTAAAGGCTATCCAGCGTCCGTCGGTGAGGAAATCGCCCCGCAGTCATAATTTGGTGCCGGGCGGTCTCGCACTCACATCCGCGGCACCATCTGGCCCGTGGCCGCCAAGCGTTCCAGCAACTCGGTGCCCAGGCTTGGACCGTCGAATCGGTCGAGCTCGGACTGCAGCACCTTCGCGCGTTCTCGGTAGCGGGATCCGTTGAGCACAGTCGTTATCGCGTTCTGGATCTTTTCGGGCGTAGGTCGCTTCGATTTGAGGTTGATGCCGACTCCGGCCCACTCGACGCGGGCAGACGTTTCGGTTTTGTCCTCGGTCGTGCCTGAGACGACCAGCGGGACGCCGTGAGCCAACGCAAAGTGGATCCCACCATATCCGCCGTTGGTGATCAGTGCGTCCACGTGAGGCATCAGCGCACCGAACGGAACGAACGGCTCGACGCGTACGTTGGGGGAGACCTCACCGAGCTCCTCGACGGGCCGGTTGCCGGTCGTGGCCACGACGAGCACGTCCTGCTCCGCCAGCGCGGCAATCGTGGGTCGAAGCAGATCGTCGAAGTCGGTTGCGATGGTGCCTTGGGTGACGAGCACTGCCGGCCGGTCTTCCTGTAGCTCCGCCCACCAGCTCGGCGGCGCCCAATCGTCCGAGGCCGGAGGTAACAAGGCACCGATGAAATGAAGCTGCGGGGCCAGGTCGCTGCGCGGATATTCGAAACCGGGCACCGTCGGCTGCAAAACGAGTTGCGACATTCGGAACGGCATCTCGAACATCCCAGCATCGACGCGAGGCAGACCAAGGCGCGCACGCGCAGCGTGGAGATACGTGTTCGCTTCTCGAAGCGCGACGTCGAACGCGATCCAGTTGGCGAGACGGTTTCTCAACCGCCCGAGCGCCGTCGAGCTCGGGAAGAAACCGGGGCCAGGGGGAAACACATCGCGGCTCGGTGCGAACAAGAAAACCGGATTCAGCACAGCCAGCGGCAGGCCCCGCCGTTCGGCGAAAAATTGGCCCGCAAACCCGGAAACGTCGTCCACTACGACGTCGATGGGAGCGTCGCCGACGATCGCACACAGGTCTTCGTATTGTTGGAGAGCCAGGTCGACCGTCAGGTTCTTGAGATCCCAGATCTCCTGCTTCAATCTGGGTCGCTCCGGACGATCGGGAAAGATTCTTTCGTGGTGCAGTCGTTCAAACTCGATGTCGGGCGCCGACCGAAACGGCTCGAACCGAGCACCGCTTCGCTCCACCGCCGAGCGGAATCGTGACGCGGTATAGACGGTCACCACGTGGCCACGCGCCACGACTCCTCGCGCTAATGTGAGCATCGGACCGAGATGTCCCGCCGCCGGGACGGGTACGAACAGGAATCTAGTCATCGGTTCAACTCCCGCTGGCAGCTCGCACGTTCGCGATGCCGAAGAGCACGACGTCGATCAGTTTGCCGACAAACTCACGTCGTCGTTCCGCATCGCGCATCGAGTAGCCCAAGACGCGCTCCATCAAGTCGGCGTCGACCGCCTGCGCACCAAGACGTTCGACCAGGGTCGAGCCGACGAGCTGAAGATCCACGCCCTCACGCACGTGGCCGGCCTTCTGACTCGCTTCGAGCAGTCTGACGAGCGCCGCGTCGAGCGCGATCATCGTGTCGCCAACCACGCCCTGGTAGGGGCCGTTTCGCCTCCCCTCTAGATACGCAACTTCGAGGCCGGGTGTGCGGACCCAAAACTCCAACGCGGTGTCGAGGAAAAAGAGCAAGCGCGTGCGAAGATCCTCGACGCTTGCGGCCGCGGTGGTCACGAGGCGACCGACGATGGCGTCCTGCTCGTCGGCAAAGCGCTTCAGCACGGCTACGTAGAGCTTCTCTTTGCTGCCGAAGTGGTAGTGGATCGCTTGGGCATTGACGCCCGCGGCCTTACAGATGTTGCGGACCGACGCGCCCTCGAAGCCGGAAGCGGCGAAGGCGCGAGTCGCAGCATCAATCACCTTGTCGGCGGTGTCCGTGACCATCGCCGCAAGCCTAAATCAGGATTCTAACGATCGCAACAAAATTGTTGCATATGATTGAAAAAATGGGGCGATCGCAAGAACTCTCCTGTTCTCGTACCGTTTCCGGTCCCTCGATGGCGATCAAATCTGACGGCAGCTTCCGCCTAGAAGGGGTCAGTCAAACTCTCCCCTGAAATGTCCAAACGAACGACCGCTAACGGGCCCAAGAGCAGTCATTCCCCACAGAGCAAGCGGACATGCGAGCACGAAAGGCTTGTGGCGGAAAAGAAATGGATCGGCTTTTCGAGAAACAAGGATAAGGCTGGCAGTTTCAAGCAAGCGACCAGCTCCGCAGCAAACGACATTGGGAGTGTCAGCGGAAAAGGCAGATTGCATTCCGCCTATCCTTCCGATTTCTATATATGCCGCCCCTGAAGTGTCGTCCCCCGACGTTGCTTTGAACCGCCGAAAGTTCTAGGATCGAAGGAACTCTTCTCTCGGGGGAACATCGTGGTCGGCCAGACCGTCTCCCATTACAAGATTCTGGAGAAGCTCGGCGAAGGCGGGATGGGCGAGGTGTATCTCTTGGGCAAGACTGCCTGCCGACACTGCGAATCCACCTCCATCAGAACGAGAAACGGAATCCGAACTGGATCTGCCGGGCGGTGGCCGCTTGCGTGACCCGGCCGGCGCTGCTGAAAGCCATAAACCCAGAGGGAGAGATTCATCTGGGAGCTGTTCAGGGACTTCGGTCAGGTGTCCAGTGACGTTCTCGAGCAGCTCCAGGAGACCGAAGGCGTTGTCACCGTCGCCCTGGATCGACCGGGAACCGCCGTCACCCTGCGGCAGAACGATGACGGGCAGGTCGACTTCCCCGACGAGATCCCAACCTTGGTGGCGTTCCCGGTGATTCCAGGCCGGGCAGACGGGGCGAACTAGTTGCTTTCATTCGGGAGAGTGCAGGTCCCCGGTTGACTTGCTCCGCAATCAGCCACAAGCTTTTCGTGGTCGCATGACCGCCGCGCGGAATGACTGCTTTTGGGCTGTTAGGGGTCGTTCATTTGACGTTTCCAGGGAAAATTTGAACGTCCACTTCTAGGCGAGGCTGTGTGAAAACTCGGCATCGGTGGCCACCAGCGTGATGCCACTCCGACTACGACCGATCGCGTTTCAAAGTCGCGACTTTCGCCAAGATCAACTACCCGGATAGAGGGGAAGTAACCGGGAAAACGGTCGCACTGGAGTCGGAGGGGCTAGCCCGGATTTCTCAAAGCGAAAGCCGAAAGGGCGATTTTAGTCGATTTTTCGGCGCCGCTCTCGATTGAGGTGGTAGCTAAGAGCGGTGCCGAGTGCGACAGACGTCGGGAGGGCCATGTCCGGTGCCCAGAACCGGTTTTTCAGACACACCTCAGGCGCCTCAGTCGCAGGCGATTGGGATTTCCGATGTTCCTGGGCTCAACCCAGCTGTTGAAGCTGGGCCAAGGCTTGGGCGTAGAGTGTTTGGTAAGGATAACCCTCGCTCAGCGACAGGCTCACCCGTCGGACACTGACCCGAATCTGGCCCCCAATCTTCAACAGTTTGAGGCGGATCGTCTGGCATTGCGCCTTGGCCCACTGGGTCCCTTTCAAAGCGACACTCCTCAGCGTGTGCAGCAGATTATAGGCCACCGAAGAGAACCACAAGCGCAGCTGATTGCTCTTCATGCGGTGCGTCGAGGTCCGATCGGCAAACAGCTCTAGTTGCTGCTCCTTGATCCGATTCTCCGCTTCCCCTCGCGCGCAGTACAGCTGCTCGTACAGCTTTTGGGCGGGCCACCGCTTCGCTCCCAGCGAGGTGACGACAAAGCGGGGATTGGATCCCTTAGCCGTGGACTCGGCCTTGCCCACCACTCGCCGCTCTTGACTCCAGCTTTTGCGCGTCTGGTAACGAAAGTCCTTATAGACTCGGGCGCTGCTGCCGCTCGCTTGTTGAAGCACCTGGGCCTGTTCCAGCTCCGACTCCAGGGCCCCCTCTAAGCGCTGATTGCGGGCCAGACCGAAGACGTAATCCACTCGATGCTCCTCACACCATTTCATCAACGCCTCGCGCGCAAAGCTGCTGTCCGCCCGCAGCGTAATGCGGACCTTCGGCCACTTCGCCCGCAGTTGTCCCACGATCCGCTCCATCTCCTGGACCGCTCCTTCGGAGCCATCCAGATTCGACACCCGTAGCTTGGCCCCCAGCACATACCCCTCGCAAAACACATACAGGGGCAGGTAGCAGTAACACCGGTAGTAGCCATGGTAGAAACGACCCTCCTGCTCTCCGTGCAGCGGATCATCCGTCGCATCCAGATCCAACACCAGCTCCTTGGGTTTACCGCCTCGCACCCGAATGAACTGCTCCACCAAAAACGCTTCCACCGCCGCTTCATCCACCGGCGTCTTGCGATATTTATCCTGCGTCACCGAGGACAACTCCAAACGATTGAGTGTGCTCTTGCCGGCACACGCCTTGCCCCGATCCGCTTCCGCTCGCCGATCCCTCCCCAAGGGATCTTCCTTGCCTACCAGCACCGCCATCAGCGGATCCGCCCGGAGCTCCTCATGATCGTTGACATCCTCATAGCCCAGGGCCAGTCCATAAATCCGCTGTCCCACCAGTTCCTCCACACTGAACTCGGTGAAGCGAGGATCCCGCCGGTCCCCGAAGCAGGCGGCCAAGCCGCTAATGAACCCATAGCGGCTCTCCACCTCCCGTAACACCAGCCCTCCGGCGTCTGAGGTGATCTGTCCCCCGTTGAATTCTGCCTCGACTCGGCGCCCATCCAGCCCTTGAAACTCTAGCTTGGCAGCGATACACTCTGGGGTCATAGTAGTCAGCTCCTTGTGTTTGTTAAGTCTTTGTTAACAAAGACTTTATACCACATTGAGCTGACTGTTTTTTCTCGTCCTTGAGAAATCCGGGCTAGATATCATCTGGTTTTTCCCAGGAAGGGCTAACGATGACGGGATTCATCCAGGGTGAGAGTCTTCCCTGAGACTTAAGATATGTTTACTGGCGATTTGGGGGTCGTTGAGCGTCAAATGTACAAGCAGCAGAGGTCAAAATGAATCGACGGGATTTTCTCAAAGGTACGGCAGTGGCCGGGCTTATTTCGAGAATTGGAGTTGCTGAGGACGTGAGCGCCAGGCCCATCAAATGGACAATCCATACAAACAATCCTGTCATACGTCCGGGCCAGATCAACCCAGGGCTGGACGACCGACGGGCCGGGGCTGCCCATGTCATTCAGTTGGGCGACACATATCGCATGTACTATTGGGGATCGGGAAACAAAGGCAACGTGATCTGTATGGCCGAGACATCCGTGGCGAAGCCGAACAACTGGCGGGGGCTCGGACACGTTCTGGCCCCCCAGCCTGAGACACAGCACAATTCCGGCGGTCCATCATTTCCGCACGTCGTCCCGCTGGACAAAAGCCACTGGCTCATGTTCTTCTGCGCGTGGGGCAGAAAACGGGACGACGGAAAACTCCCCAACACGACTTGCCTGGCCGAGAGTTCCGATGGCGGTATCACATGGAAATATCACGGCAACGAGCCGATCATCCCGAACGACAAGCCCTACGACCGCGACGGTGCAGGCAGTTGCTGGGTTGTGAAGACGGAAAACGAGTTCCGGATGTACTACACGGCCATCGCCGAGTACTTCCAGAAGCCCGACGGTGTCAGGACCGGTCACGGCAATGTGATTCCTCGTATCGGCATTGGCTACATGGTCAGCACCGACGGACTGACGTGGAAGAAGCCGCTCGATGATTTCCTCGTCAAGCCCAGGCTCGCAGAGACGCGTCCCTACAACTACATCGCCAGCAAGCCCTGCGTGATCCGCGATGGCAATCTGTGGCGGATGTGGGTCAGCACGTTCGGTCATGCCTACAGGGTCAGGAGCCTCGTGTCACGGGACGGGATCGAGTGGAGCTGGGTCGAAAGCGGTGAGGACGGCGACCTCGGCATCGGCAAGCTACGAGCGTTCGATGACCACCAGAGGTGTTATGCTTGTGTGGTGAAGCATGCATCCGAGTACCGCTGTTGGTACACGGCCAACGGCTTTGGCCAGACTGGCATGGGATACGCTACGGGCACTTAGTACTACAGCGCCTCATTTGGCGCTCTACTTCGGTTCCGCAATTCGTTGCGGCGTCTTTGTTCGTGACACAGCTTTGCGATTCGATTTCGTTCCATCCGCCAGTTTGACCACGCGATGATTTCTTTTTCGTTCCACTGTCGAACGTCGACGAGGTGCTTGAGAAGCGCGCGGACTTCCCGAACCGTCATCTGCGGTTCTTTTTTCCCCCAACCGCGTTTTCTGAAGCACCAGAAACCAAAGCGCCAACAGCGACAACGCGGTATGATGATGCCAACCGATCCAGCCGCGAGTTTCGTATTCGTCCAGTCCGCTTTCGCCTTTTCCCGCCTGAATGTCCTGCTCGATCGTCCAGCGCAACGAACGTTGCTCCGCCAGTCGTTTCAGCGGAATTGCGCTCGGCGCGTTCGACCGATGGTATTTCAGTTCCGGTTCCTGACCCAGCGATCGACGGACAAGCAGACGTTCCGAATCCTCAGCTGGCAGACCTTCTTCGGAAAACCAGGTCAATAGGAAATCGCTTTTTGAGCCGGGGTGTTGTGCCAACGACGAGGCTCCAGAAAAGGGATGAACTGGAGTCTCTGGAGGGGAGATTCTGGAGGTGGAGGGGTCGGAAGCGTCGGGGTGAGGGGAGGAGCGTCTGATGGAGAATTGGGCCGGGAGTCAAACCGGGAAGAAGAGGGGAAATCAGGCGCACGGGTAGTGGAGAGGACAGCGGGAGGTTCGCTCCTCAGTCCTCGAATACGGGGAGATCGTCCCAGAAGATGGAGTTGGTGGAGACCCGAACCTGTTGCGCTTGGGTGGGGGAGAGAGTGGCCAGGAAGGCCTCCAGCTTGTGGGCCAGGAGTGGGGGAGGAGGAGAGCGCTGGGCTCTTTGCCAGGAACCCAGGTGCTGGAGGATGCGGAGGATGACGCGAGGGTCCTCGATGAAGGCCAGAGTCCTCATTGGATGAGGGCATCGAGGACAGATCAGCGGCTGGACTTCGTAGATTCACTGGTGGATGTGAACGTCCGCTTCTCGGGGCGAAAGCGGTCGTTCATTCGACGTTTTCAGCGGCAGAACCTGAATGTCGGCTCTTAGGCGAGGGTGTGTGAAAAGTCCAAAACCTCTTTGATTTAGGGGTCTCTTTACCCTTCCTACGACGGAGATCGTGGCTTACACGCGATCCTATGAAGTCAAAATTTCAAATCCGAAATCATGAATGACTTTTCACACAGCCTCAGGCGGAAGCGGTCGTTCGATTTCTGATCAAGTCGCTGTCTGTAAAGACCGGGTACCGCCTATCACATTTCCGGCGACCATAGAAAGGCGGACTCGGGGGACGCCCCTGAGCCAAGCCAGGTTCCGGGCTCGGTCCGATCCACACCGAGCAGCCTGGATTGCTTCAGGTTGCCAGCGTTCTTGGCACTGAGGCAAGCGGAATCCCTCTCGGTGGATTGCGTTGGCATCCCTCCTTCGTAAGCTCCATCGAAAGAAGCGCAGGGGTTGCATGGACTCGGCTCCTTCGGTCAGCGAGAATAATGGATGCCTTGAGGGGGTGAAGACATTGTTGCGAATCCTTGTCATGTGCTGCTCACTTTGCCTGGTGGGAGGCCTGTTGTCTCCGCTGACGGCTCAGGCGGCATCGGTAGACCGCTTGAACTTCGTCTTTCTGGAATCGGGTCTGCGACAGCTGTTCCTGGACGACTTCATCCTAGGCAACCTCTATCGCGTCGAGCGTCGGATCCACCAGCCGACCAAGCACGGTGCCCCTGTGGTTGAGGCCGACCACCCCTGGGAAAAGGCTCCAGGGCCGCCCTGGAGCCCCAACACCACCACCGAATTGATCGAACTCTGGAGTCCACCCAGCTGGGACCCAGAGGAGAAGGTCTGGAAGATCTGGTACTCGGCGTCGGAGCGGGGGACCGGGTTCGCTCGATCTCACGACGGACTGCAATGGGAGAAACCTCTGCTGGGGAAACGTGACTTCAGAGGGTCCCGGCAAAACAATCTGGTGGTGGTTCGCCAGGAGCCGGAGGCCTACATCCAACATGCGTTGATCGATCCGGACGCCCCGGCCGAATCCCGCTACAAGGGGCTCACGGGCTACCGGGATCGCAGGCCCCTGGTTTCCTCCGACGGCTTGGAGTTTTCACTGCTCGATGTCCCTGCGATTCCGAGCCAGGACCAGTCGGCTTTGATCTACGACCAGTTGGAGAAACAGTTCATCGCGACCGTGAAGCACCGGGGACCCTTCGGCCGTTCGGTCTACCTGTCCCTCAGTCGGGATTTCCGGCAGTGGAGTGAGCCTGAGCTGATCTTTCACGCCGACGCTGTGGATCAGAAACTGGGCGAAGAGCGGGTCCGGGAGCATCTCGTGAATCCGAGGCTCCGGACCCTGACCGTAAACGTGCCCGAGCAGTACAACACCGAGATCTACAACATGCCGGTGTTCCGCTACGAGGGCGTTTACATTGGTCTCCCCACCTATTTCGAGTCGAGCGGCCATTCGCCCAACCGCAACCAGGAGGGGGTGAACTCGGTCAAGTTGTCGGTGAGCCGTGACCTGAGACGGTGGGAGAAGGTGGACGACCGTTCCTCTTTCATCCCGGTGTCCGAGATCGGTCGGGGAGCCGTGGACACGGGACAGTTGCTGGCGACGCAGCCGATTCGGATGGGTGACGAGCTGTGGTTCTACTACAGCGGAATCAACCACCGGTTCACCCAAAAGGAAGGGTATCGGGGCGGGATCCATCTCGCCCGACTGAGGCGGGACGGGTTTGTCTCCTTCCGGGGCGATGATCGAGGAGGCTTCGTGGAAACACGAGAGGTTCGATTCGACGGCAGGCGCCTGTTCCTGAACGCCGACGCCGAAAAGGGTGAGATCCGGGTAGAGGTCCTGGAGCGACGCGGCAGGACCGTTCTGCACGGCTGGAGCCGCGAGCAGTCCCAGCCCTGGACAGGGGATCACCTGCGGGCTGAGGTGAGATGGCAGGGGGGGCAGAGTACCCCCGAATCTCTTCGAGGCCAGACCCTGCGTCTCCGCTTCCACCTCCGGAACGCCGACCTGTACTCCTTCTGGATCGAGCCCTGAGCCGGGGGTCGGATTCCGATGCTTGGGACTGGCAACTACCAGGTGGCGGTGGTCACCAGCCCGAGAAAAGGCTGCCAACCTGCCGCTTCGGCGAGTTGATTTGACGATAAACACTACCGCCAGACAAACTTCACACAGGACGGTCCGGGGACAGAGACGAAGTGACCCGTTGGGTCGAGCTCGCCGGAAGCCTGGTCGATACGAAAAACGACGACGTTGTCCGATTGCTGATTGGCGGCGAGAAGGAAGGACCCGGTGGGGTCGACGTTGAAGTTGCGTGGCCACTTGCCTCCGGTCGACTCGACCTCGAGCAGCCGCAGCGTTCCCTCTGCGGAATCGATCTCGAAGACCGTGATGCTGTTATGGCCCCGATTCGATCCGTAGAGAAACCGCCCCGACGGGTCGACCACGACCTCCGCCGTGTAGTTTTCACCTTCGAATCCCGCCGGCAGCGTCGAGACAGTCTGGATCTCCGTGAGTTGCCCCGACTCCGAATCGTAGCGAAACGCGGTGACGGTGGAGTCGAGCTCGTTGATGACGTAGGCGTAGCTTCCCGTGGGATGAAACGCGAAGTGGCGGGGACCCGCTCCCGGCCTGACAGACGCAGCCGATGCCTTATCGCTCAGGGACCCCAGCGCCGCGTCGAAACGGTAGATGACAACCTTGTCGATTCCGAGGTCCGCAGCAAAGGCGAACCGGTTGCCTGCATCGAGATTGATGGAGTGCGGATGCGGCCCTTCTTGTCGCTGCGGATTGGGACCGGTCCCTTCGTGCTCCTGGGTCGAGGTAATGTCGCCGAGGCTCCCGTCGTCTTTGATCCGAAGCACCGACACGTTGCCGCCGGAGTAGTTGGCTACGAGCGCGTTGCTACCCGTCTTGTCGATGACGATATGACACGGCCCGTCGCCACCAGCCGACTGACTGTTCAGGCGCTTCACTTCCTCGGTCTCAGGGTCGATGGAATAGGCAAACACTTCGGAACGGACGCCGTACAGATACCTCCCGTTCGGGTGGATCGCGATGAACGATGCCCCGGCCTCTGCGTTCGAACCCAAAGCAGTGAGTATGCCGGAAGTA
The DNA here is from genome assembly GCA_965218775.1 of Acidobacteriota bacterium. Lineage (GTDB taxonomy): Bacteria > Acidobacteriota > UBA6911 > RPQK01 > JAJDTT01 > CAUZIZ01. Next base: position 1,187,539 of record CBDCLS010000006.1, read on the forward strand.
AGGTCGAGCCGAAAGACGCGCAGCTCCTTGCCCGACACGTAGACGCGAAGATCCCTGCTCGAGCCGAAATCTGAACACGCGGGTAGAATCAATACCAGCAACAAGGGACAGCAGCGCAAGCAAAGTCTGATCATCTCTGGATCCCCTTTCCGAAAACGTTGTCCACACTATCGTCCTTATGAACCAGTGTGCTGACTGGCTGGGATGTGCAATGATGGCTCACGCTCTGACCATAACATGAGGCGAGCAGGTCTCAATGGCGTGAATCAGATCAGCCGCAGATCACCACTTTTCGCGATTGTTCCGTTACCAGCCAACAACCCGACCCGCAAGGCCCAGGACTAACCCCAGCGGCGGAGCTAAGCGGAACGTAGCGGCACCAGCTGGTTCCGAAGCCAAGTGTTAGCGATCATCAAGAAGTGACGTTTATGGTGAGCTCACCATAAAAGCCACTATGGTAAGTTCCGGATTATGGGAAGTAAGACCCTCCCTTACTTCTAATCCGTTGTAGCCACAGAGCTTCCCATCGAGCTAACTCAACATAAAACGCCATGGTTTCCTCGACGGCTCATGGAAGCCGCAAGGAGGGAATCATGGATGAGTTCTTATCTCTGTTTCGACGAGCTCATGTACGAGCTCGACTGCAATCTGGACCACTCGGTCCCTACCTGAAGGCTCTGGCGAGGCATCTTCAGGAGCAGTGTTATCGACCTGCCACAGTCCGCCGCTATCTTCGATCTGCAGAGTTGTTTTGCATCTGGCTGAGGAACGGCAGACTGTGCCTTACAGACGTGACGGACGCGACCGTCAACCGATACATTGACCAACTGGGCCGGCCGCACCTGTCCAGGACGCTTGCGGGGACCTCTACCGGAGGCAGCCTTCGGCCTCAAGCAGTTCTTGGGAGTTCTGCGAAGGGAGGGGATGGTTGCACCTGAGCCACCGGCGCCGGTGGCTGAAGATGATTGGCTCGTCTCATTCGCAGCCCATTTGGACCGAACGATGGGCCTGGCTGCCCAGCAATCAATTGAGTTTTCGGTAGTTTTCGTTAGATTTCACGTTGCCAGCCAACAGATTTAGGATCTGGTGGGTGAGAGCCCGTGGGTGAGCGGGAGAACATCATCCCCGCTCAGTGGTACATGTACCACTGAGGTAGTCGGTTGTTCAGGTGTTCTTCTTCATCGCAAGCCTCGTTAGGATCGCGGGACTGTTTTCTACTCCATTTCTACTCCATTAAGAAATGTCTATTGCCAAATCCAGGAGGACGCGCAACACAGAGATCGGCCGCCAGGGCCGTCCAGAACCTACAATTTCTAGGTTGACAGGGTACTAGCTTGAGTCTGGGCGAAATGTGACGCCTCCAGCAGTTGTCCTTTGACAGAGGAGTCTGCGGAGTTTCTGAGGGGAATACCCACGCGTCATCGCCAGCTTCGGGTGACACCGCTTTCCACTCCTTCATCCTTGCCTGAACACCCTCGGCTAGAGCAACCATCCGCTCCGAGTGACTCGTCTTTGGAGAGTCTATCTTTCCCCTGTACACCCGCTGCCTGATTTCGAGATGATCTTCTCTCACATGCTTCTCAGGATCATGCCCTCCTTGTTGTTACGGATTCGCATGCCCTTCGCCTCGCCAGATGATCGTGTTGCCGATTTCCAGGTCCAGGGGTTCCTTCCAATGGTCCATTGTGGTTCTTGACCTCCCGCTGACAATAACGATCCTGGCTACGAATCTGTGAGATAGGTTTCTGTCTTTCCTGGGAGAAGACATCGGGTCTATCGTCCTCTACTCACATTGCTCCCTAGCATAAACCCTCCCTCGTAAGATTGCCCTTCCAGATCCAAAGATCTATGATTCGTTAGATAGGTTCCCCTGTATCCTGGAGAAGGCTGGTTGAGTCGGATGGAATCCTCATGGATTGGCTCTTTGTAGCTTCAGGTCTCCGGTACAGGCACGCCTCTCTGGGTCTGTGTTTGCTTTTCGGGATGTTGAACCTGGCTGCCCAGGAGAGACTCCCTGCACGATACAGCGTGCTGCAGAGGACCGGCGATGGACGTGTGCAGTGCCACTTGGTGGATTCCGCGGTGGCAGCCAGCCGGTTCGGCTTGAGCTTCGTCCCAGACGAACAAACCTCGAAGACCCGTACCTCACCCAACGGGCAGGATGCTGCCAGAATCTCGGTTACATTCAACGGCTTTCCGGCAGACGCTCAAGTGGCCTTCCAGTTCGCCGTTGATCTCATGGCGGAGGGGCTCAATATCAATACTGAGGTCCGCGTCAAAGCCAACTGGATACCCCTCGAGGAGGGGACCTTGGGTGGGGCTGGAGGCCCTTTTGTCTCCCCCAACTTCCCTGGTAATCCTGAACCCAACGCCTCCTCCATCATGGCCCTGGCAGATCAGCTGGCCGGTTTCGATCTGTTTCCCGACGAATTCGATATCGACGCAAGCTTCAACAGCGACGACCCCGACTGGTATTTCGGAACCGATGCCAGTCCGGCAGATGACCAGATCGACTTCGTCAGTGTGGTATTACATGAGCTGGTCCACGGTTTGGGATTCGTAGACTCCTTCGATAGTGGTGACTCCTGGGGATTGAATTTCTCCACAGGCACCTCTCCAGTCCTTTTCGACACCTTTGTCCAGAACGAAGCCGGGACCAGCCTGATCGACACCAGCATTTTTCCCAACCCCTCGGCTGAGCTGGCCGACGCGCTGACAAGCCCGCTCTTCTTTGCCGGCGGACCCGCTGTCCTGGCCAACGGAGGCACCCGTCCCCCCCTGTTTGCCCCGCTTCCCTTCGAGATGGGATCCAGTGTGGCCCACTGGGACTCGGCGGCCTTTCCTCCCGGGGATCCCAACTATCTGATGACTCCCTCTAGCCGATTAGGTATCGCCACCCACAGCCCGGGACCCCTGACCTGGTCTGTCCTGGGGGATTTTGGTTGGACTTTCAGCTCTGTCTTCACGCTACACTTCGCCCAGTTTGGAAACGGTAAAGGCTTGACATCCGACGTGGTGGTCTTCAATCCTTCCGGCTCAGTTCATGCCGACGGAGAAGTCAGGTTCTTCGACCCGGATGGACTCGACATCGATCCGGCTCCCTTTTTGCCCGAGGGAGCCGAGTTTTCGCTGCCGCCCTTGGGCACTCGAACCTTTGCTACCAATGGGTCGGGAGCACTCGTGAGCGGATCGGCCGTGGTAACTTCCGACTTTCCGGTCGCCGGCTTGATCCGTTTTGCTTTGAGCGCAGGCGTCGCGGCCGTCACCTCGAGTCAGCCCCTGAAGGCGGTGATTCTACCGGTGCGACGTTTAGACACACTCAACACAGGGGTTGCCGTGCGTAATGCTGGCGAGGCGGCAATCATCGTAGACCTGACGCTCAAGGACGAGGACGGCGGAGTGGTGTCCAACGGAATGGCTCAACGAACCATTCCGCCGAGAGGCCAGATTGCGCAGTTCATCAACGAGATCTTTCCGCTGGCGCAGACAGCCGACTTCAGCGGGTCAATCTGCATCAGCGCCCAGAGCGAAAGGATTGCCGTCATCGGCCTGGAGCTGGATACGGGGATCAACCCCACTTTCACAACCCTACCGGTAAATCCCCTGAGCGGAAGCCGAAGTGCTGGGGGCTAAGCCCGGTAACATTCTCTCGCGACAGGTTAGAGCCAGCATAGACCCGCGGCAGTAAGCCTCTAAGCTTCTCGGGTAGGCTTTCTCCAGCTCCTCCAGCGCCTCATCCAGGTTTACCTTGATGTCATCGGCCTGGGCGTTGGTGAGCAGGTAGGACCAGCGTGCCTTCGTCGGAACGACAAATGCGCCCGCGCTGCGATACTCGTCAGCGTCATCGAGGATGAGCTGCTGCGTCTCGCGATCATCGGTGTAATAATCGCTGGTTTGGTCGTTGACTGGGCCCTCTAGCTCCTCCCGGCGTTTCTCATACCGCATAGAGAGGAAGCGGAGGAAAATAATCGGCAGCACGTAGCGTTTTGTAGTCTGCTGGCTCGATGGAGCCGCGCAGATTGACCGCTGCTTGCCAGAGTTCCTTGATCAGCTGGGCGTGGTCATTTTCGGCCGCGCTCGTGTCTCCTCGTGCCATCGTCGCTATACCCCTAGTGTTAACGACATGATGCTGGAAGAGGCTTATGGCAGAATCTTCCCCGTTATCCGAAATACGTCGAAGGTAATCCAAGTTCTTTAATCATGTGCGTGTTTGATACTCGCGAATGACCAAACTGACCCAGAGAATACCGAACCCTATATTGGAGATCTCCGATTCTTCAAAAGGGGCTACTCCCTCATTTTCTTGAGTGTAACTCCACTCTCTAATCAAAGCCAGGAGTTCGAGCCAACTTGGATCGTCCCGCGACCATACGTCTATGGACTTCAAGTAGTCTGGTGGGCATACGGGTCGGCCCACAGCGAGTTGTTCATGGATTTCTTGAAGTAGTCGAATCAGTTTTTCATCCTTAAACGAGCCAGCAACACTCGAGAGGTGCGGGACTGCGTCAAGGATCTTATCAACGTGGGCACCGATACGATGATCTAGTTGTTCCATTGCCTTAGCTTTCCTAGCAGACCCCTTTCCGGCCTATTCCAAGGCCCCACGAACTTCCGAAGTGACGAATAGCGGGCTCCCTCGCGGGCGGTCCGACCGAGTGAACCTCTATGGTATGAACTAGGATGGGCAACTCTTAACCAGGGGTGGGTCACTTTTACGTGATCACGCCGGGTCACTTTTACCTTGTCATTACCAGCTGCATCCTCGAACCCATACTAGATACCTATAGTCACTCCCTTCTCAGCATTCCCTGGGTAGATTTAGTCGGTTTCTGGAAAAAATGCGACATTCGTTGGACTGTAAGCGAATAACCGCGTACCGTTCCCTTCATTGCCCGGTCTAAGGAGGGACCCTAGCCCGCATTTCTCATCGCCGGTCTACTACGTCGCCGCAATCATCCGCCCTGGCTGTGTTTCGCTCGGTCGGCCTCCTCGACGTACTGTACAAGTACGACTGCGGAGGCCTCGGTCGCAAGCCTTGCCAGGACGGCCCTTGCGACGCCTCGCTACGACAGGCGATGAGAAATGCGGGCTAGCTGAGACCTTCGAGATAGCATCCTAGTCTCAAGAAATGAATATGCCTGCACTGGGTCGAAATATGGAAGATTGCCTTCGACTGACTCGCACCTAAACTGATGATTCACCAGATCTTGGCGTCTTAGAGAGAGAAAAACACCCGGCTGATAGAGGCCCGATATAGAGGAGTTACCTCGAAATACGAACGGAATTAGAGGAGGAAATCGATGCGATCAGATACTTACTATTTTGAATTCTCCCTTAGGAACATAGAAAACCTGGGATATCCCTGTAGAATCAGTGACTTAAGTTGGGATTTTCTTGGGCTATTTCAGGGATGGAGTTGGGAGCGAAACTCATGAGCTCCAAAGTTCAACCAACAAGAACCTTTTCCCACTTCATCTCCATATCCACAGTGGCCAGCTGACCATTCTCGAACTCCACGAGAGCCCAGGGAAAGACTGCGGTATCTCGGCCATCCAGGATATAGGGTGCCAGACCATCACTGAGCTTGATCACTTTCCCTTTCCGGCCCTTACTTGCCAACCTCCAACTCTCTCAAACACGCCAGAATCTCATGATCCAGCTGCAGCATTCCCGGCCCGCCATGAAGGCTAGTGCGCTGCACTAGTAGCCCCGTCGTGGTCTTCACCGATCAGAGAACCAAAGTCTGATGCCCCTGTGGCAGGCTGTTCGGTCGGCTATTCCGCGCAAGCTACTGCATTGGAAAAGAGAGCTCCATCCTTCTTTCGCTGAAAAAGGGAAATGGCATGCACTGGTATGTCGCACTCATATTGAATATTTCCATCGAAGAGGAGAGGCAGGTCCTCAGGAAGAGAATCATCGTTGAGGGGAGAATCCTGAAACTGACCGAAGGGGTGGACGGTCCAGACCCCACTTCCGATCAGATCGCCGTCCGGGCCCGAGTAAATCGAATATTCGCAGGTGGCGGTCTTTTGTGTCGTGCTGGATAGGGCCACTCCCGTGTCGAACTCAGCGTTTCGCTTGAGGATGGCGACTGGCCTCTTACAGGGTGAAGACGGTCCAACTCCGATTGGAGGGATGTTCCCCACACCCTGAATGGAAAGATTTATGATCTCCGTCACTACCACTCCTGGTCCAGCAACGGTTTCAATATGCCCAACCTCAAAATCACTATTACCCCCGAAGATCAACGAAGCGGTAGCGTTTGGAGTCAATACAACTGACTTGGTGTCCAGAGCCTCTCCAATCTGGGACCAAAAAACCGCGGAAACAGAGGCTGGTGCAAGAATCGTTGCATTCTGCACAAACGCGACAGCAATCTCCGTTGAACTACCAGCTCCTTGAACTGCAGTCGTAAAATCGTTTCGGTTCAAGCACTTACCCGCGCTTCCTGCATTGAATATGGATTCGATTTCTGACGCCGCCAGAGCGCGACTATAGAGTCCTACTTCGTCGATTAACCCCGCGTATTTCGGGTGGTCAATCAGCTCATGCCCACCAATACTAATCGCGGTAGAACCTGTATCTATCTGTGCGAGCGCTGTGGCACTGCCAACGACTTCGCCATCAACGTACAGTTTGACTCCATCTGAAACAGTATTGCCGGTCCAGGTACCGGCTACATGGTGGAATTGGGCATCAGAAATAACAGGGCCTTCAATGAAAAAGTTGAGGTCGTCAGGGGTCCCCTTATCTCCAAACAGATGGATCCTCCCAGAATCAAGGAACACTCCCATGCCTCTTTCGGCAGAAGCTCCCCCACCGTCAGTCACCACAGCACCTGAATCGTCCGTTGTTTTCAGCCATGCTTCAAAAGTGGCACCCCCTCCATAAGAGAATATCAGCGGGGTACTGACTACATCTTCTAGACCATCGAAGCTAAAAGCTTGACCAACTTTTCCGGCTTCAAACGTTGTTCCATTCAAGATTCCATCGTTCCCACCGATAATGTCCCTGCCGCTGCCATCCCCTGACAACCAGCTCACCAGGCCCAAGGGAGGCGAAATGCAGGTTGTTTGGATTGGTGGCGAAGCTGATTCGAGCAATATGAACGGATTATCAGGTAGATCTTCTGGGCTATGAGAGCCTCCGGGAGAGTTGCAGCCAACGACCTTGAAAAAGTATTTCTTGTCAGGAGTGAGTTGCGGGCTCGGGATCTCCATAGTGGAGCTCAATCCCTCTCCACACCTGTACAACACTCTCATATCATCGGCCTCGATTGGGTCTGAGAAGGTCGTCGACTGCGGTTTGCCCTCCCTGCAAACAAAACTGATTTGGCGTACTTTTTGGGTCGCCTTTGTAAGCTCAGTCACCCCGGTGCACTGACACTTCCCACAGTCGACAGTAACGCTTTTGACGGGGAAGGCCCAAACAAGGTCAACTGACCCAATGAGTAATAAGAACAACCCAGCGCTAACACCCGTTCCACTTCGTCGTAGTTTGGGGTTCAAAGGCTGGGGTGTTAAGAGGGAGCACCCACGTTTGAGTTTTGGCGGTGGGACGGACTCCCCATCTAAGAGTGGCTCGCGGAGTTCTCTCAGGTTTCTCACCGGCCTGTTCCTTTGATGATTAATGGTGCGCTAGCTGGTCACAGTCTCCCAAACGCCTTCTCAATCTCATGGTTCGTCGTTCGATTGATGAACGAGTGCAGCGCGGCAGTATCACGGCCATCCAGAATATAGGGTGCTAAACCCTCTTAAACCCTCTATGTACTTAGCGAGAGGGTTGTCGCTGACCCGAAGGACCCTGCCAATTGCCGCGTGTGGGAGGTGGAGCTGTTCGAGACCGTTTGAATCAGAGTGACAGAGGTCGTCGCCTAGCCATTTGATGTGATCGCCGACTTGAAGGTCTGGGCTGGTGCTTGTCATTGTTGAGTAAGTTCCAGCGTAACCAGGGACGGATAGTCTGTGGTGCGCTCCAAAATGTACTCCTCGAATCTCTCACGGAACCGGCCGAAGTCGTGCACCATAGGAGTATTCTATCGAAGAGCTGAGTGTAGCGGCACGCTCTTTCAACTCAAAGATCCGGTCACCTTCAGCACCAGCGCAGCTGCCTTAAGCATCGCGTCATTATCCGGTACTTCTGTTAGCTCCCCGTCTACCGCAACATACTTGGTAGCTTTCAGCTGTTCCTTCAGCGATTCCACTACTCTTTCAGGGATACTATGCTGCTCCATCAAGCTGGCGCATTCTTTAGGTTTGCTTCATTGAACTAGGAAGACCGCCTGGTGCCGTCTAGCGTCTCCTTGCAGGCCAGGCAAAAGCTGGCTTTATCTCGCTGTTCCATGACCAGGGGAACCACAAAAGGATGGTTGGTTGTGCGTTCCAGGATGTACTCCTCGAAGCGCTCTCTGAAGGGGCCGTATTCGCGGACCATGAGGTGATTTTCTAAGGGATGAGGAAGTGAGGCTCCACCCAGGGATCGGGGTATCCGACTGAGGGGTTGTTTCGCCCATCCTTCGAGTTGGGCTCGGTACGCACCTGTTGCCTTCCCATATTCTGACCCCGCCGCAGCCAGACCACACCGGCTCGAAAAGCGATTTCCTATTGACTCGCCAGGATCCAGACGCCCCAGGATGTCCATGATGGCAGCCAGACTGTTGATTTGACAACGCCAACTACGGAAGTGGACGATCGGAGGCGAATCGACTCAGCACGTTTTCGGTGACGCGCGAGACATTGTTCTCGTAGCCGTTGTAGGGAAGGCCCCCGCACCAGGCGATAGACCCGACCGAGAAGACGGCTCCGCCTCGGGGGGTCTCGAAATAGACCATATCTGCCCGGATCCTCGGGCTCTCACTGCCGAACATGGGCCCGCTCAAGCTGAAGAGATCTTCCAGAGCGCACTGAAATCCATCCGAGTGACCGAAGGATGAGGCCAGCAACAGAGTATGAGCAGGTGTGCCGAGGGCCAGATCGAAGCGGTCGATCTCAAACCCGGCCGCTCCCTGTTCCTGGACCAAGGAAGCAAAGTCCCCGATGAGCTCGTCTGAGCCAATGCCCTCGAAGATGAAGGCCGCTCTGGGGTCGAAGCTGCCTGGCTGACGTCGGTAGGGACGGCCGGGTCCCGTCCCCAGGGATGTGAAGCCGACCCCGACCAGTTTCTGCGCCTGTCGGTTCCGGAAACGCCAGAGACCGCCCATTTCGCCGGTGGTGCTGTGGTGATACTGCCCCGGTTCGGACTCGCAACTCCTCATGCCTCCCCAGCGCCTGACCTCGATCGCATGGGGACGCTCCGGGTCGACCGACGTCACCCAGTAGAAGCCGTTTCCTCCCAGATACATGAAGCGACCGCCCTCTACCAGATACCCTTCCAGTCCCTCGATCATCCGGCCAGTCCAATACTCGGGGTGGGAACCGGTGAGGACTACCCTGTAGGGGGACAGCAGGCCCAGGCCTTCCTGATGAAGATCCTCGTCTGTGATCACATCGTACCGATAGGATTTTGCCTCCAGCCAACCCACCAGATGGAGATCCAAGCTGAGGTGATGGGGAGAGCCGGCAGCTGCGGAGAGAGGGGGCATGCGGTAGCCCGGCCTCAGGTTGAGGATCGGCCGCAGCCGGGAGGAATAGGAGACGCAGCTGCCGTCACTGTGCAAGTCGTAGAGACTGTGCAGTTGCTGGCTGACGATGAATTGATCTTCCGGCCGGGACGAGCCAGGCTCCAGGCCTCTGTTCTCCAACCGGTCGGGATTGTTGAACTGCTGGTTGGCATAGGCGAGATAGGTCAGAGTAGGCATCAGGACGGCGATATCGGATGAGGCCGTCCCCTTTGGGGGCCTGACGAAGAAGGGCACGTAGTCCTCCGCATCTGAGGAGGAGAGTCGTGCAGCGTAGACACCACTGGCCAGATCCGGTGGCACACTCAACTCGAAATCGACTTCCCACGCTGCATCCTCCAGATCGTCGTCGTGGAAGTGGATAGCACCGTACTCAGCGGGAGCCGCTCTGAAATCCACTTCATCTCCGGTCCAGTTGTGACCGGTGACGGCCCTGAGCGGCATGTTCACGGTCCGACCATGCATCCCATTGGGAGAGACGTCGCTGACCTTTTCCCCCGACAGGTCGAGAGAGAGGTCCCATGCGGCAAGCAACCCCTGTCCCAGATCCCCGGCGGCGGTGCCATCTCTGAGGAGCTCGACTTCACTAGGACCGAGGGCACGTCCGAAGAGGCAGGGGCGGTCGATCTTGCCATTGAAGTGACCGTCAACGTGACCCGGCGCGGCTTCGGTCTCTTTGCAGTAGCCGGCCATCAGCAACGGGAGCTGGCTTGCCACAACATCGTGCTGCTCGAGAGCGGCCTCGATCACCGCTCCCGAAGTATCCAGCGGCCACGGGGCCTGGGGCTCCTGGTAGAGCCGCGCCTTCCCGGTCCTGGCATTGTATGAGCCCGCCACGAAGTACCACTGTGACGCCCTCATCGCCTGACCTGCCCGGATCCGATCGACCCGACCCGGCCCGCTTCCCATCCACAGCTCCAGACCCTGTTCCGGATTGACAAAAAGCCCGTAGCCGACCTGGGCGGATTCGGACCATTGGGTCAGAATCCCCTGGACTCTCTTGTGGGGTGTCATAGGGAGAATCCAAGCCTGGAGAGTGAATCCCTCTGAATAGTCCAGTGCTGCGGCTTCGGGCACAACAACAAACGAGCCGCGATGAAGCTCCTGCGTTCGTCCCTCGTATCGTCCGCTGACAGGGGTTTCCACGGGCTCATACTCCACGCCGGAGCCCATGGGGTTGGGATCGCCGTGAATCAGGCGCACGATCTCCGCCTCGTAGGTGGGCAACTTGCTGCTCACCATGAACCGGATCCTCTGACGCGGCCGGACGCTGAAGCGATCGCTGTAGCCCACTATCTTCATGCTGGTGTGTCCCTGAGAGTTGGGCTTACGGTTCGACCTAGACCTTGGGATCTCGATCGTTGAAAACTCGAGCAGGCGAGCATCGAGTGCGCACTCCCAACGAAAAGCGTGCGTGCCTAACCCCGTCTGATACACCGCTCGTTGGGTTGGGACGCCGTTCTTTCGCAGAGAGGGTACCACAAAGGGCAGCTGCGCCCGGTGTCTTGAAAAGGGATCATCTCTACACTTAGGGACTGGGATTTGACCGCGGGGGAGGGGTCTGTCAGTCTATTTCCGGGCCGCCCCTCCCAGGAAAACAGATGAACAGACGGCTGGTAATCATCATGGGGCTCGCGATCACCTCAATCGGGGGTTGCTCGCAATCCCGGGTGGAACGTGAAGCGGAGGAAAATGTTGCCGCCCAGTCCAGTCCTATGGAAGCCTCAGGACGGCCCAACATTTTCATGATCCTTTCCGACGATACTCCCAAACGGGACTTTGGTGTCTACGGCAACCCGGTCGTGAGGACGCCCAGAATCGATGGGCTTGCCTCGCAAGGGATGCGTTTCAACAATATGTTCGCCGCCTCCCCAACGTGTGCTCCCAGCCGTGCCTCCCTTTACACGGGACTCGACCCCATCCGTAACGGCGCGCACCCCAACCACAGCTCCGTGAAACCGGGGACCAGAAGCCTGCCCCACTACCTCTCAGCACTTGGGTATCGGGCGATACTCCTCGGCAAGAGCCACATCACGCCATGGGAAAGCTTTCCATTTGAATACTACCCCGACAAGGGAAACCGACTTGGTCCCGGCGGGGACCTCGAGCGCATCCTGGCAGATCCCGGCGACAAGCCATTCTGTATCATCCTGGCCAAATTCACTGCCCACGTCCCCTGGCCTCACAACAACCATGATTACCGTTCGGAGGAGGTGGATATCCCGCCCCATCTCGTGGACACCCCGGAGACCCGGCAGATGCGGGCCCGCTACTACTCCAAGATCACCGACATGGACGAAGCCGTAGGCAGGGTCCTCGATCTGCTCAAGGCCCGAAAACTCGAAGACAACACCTTGACCATCTTCGCCACCGATCACGGTACCGATTGGCCCAACGAGAAGTGGAACCTGAACGATGGGGGACTCAACGTTCCTTTCATCGCCCGCTGGCCGGGAAAGATCAAGTCCGGAACGGTCAGCGATGCGTTGGTCAGCCTCGTGGACATCGTACCCACCTTTATCGATATCGCCGGAGGAGATGTGTCCCGTGTCGTCTCGGAGTCTGGCGGAGAGGAACTAGACGGCGAAAGTTTTCTCCCAGTCCTCCTGGGCCAGAAAACCGAGCACCATTCCGAGGTGTACGGCAATTTTACCTGGGGTGTGATGCACGCCTATCCGATGCGCTCGGTCCGCACGAAGACCCACAGATACATCTGGAATATCGATTCGCATTTCCGTTACTCCTGGCCTCCCGATACGGGCTGGTGGGGGGAAAGCCGTCCACCCGGCGCCCTGACGCGCTGGTCACGCGAGGCCTGGCCGATGTGGCAGTCCTGGCTGGAGAGAGCGGAGACCGATCCAGTCACAGCAGCCAGATTGCAGGCCATCCAATACAGACCGTCCGAGGAACTGTACGACATCCGGACCGATCCGTATGAGCTGAAGAACCTTGCTGAAGAGCCGGATCAGAAGGAGCTATTGCTTTCCTTGCGACGTAAGCTGCGGGCGTGGATGCAGCAGCAAGGGGATACCGGTGACTCTGCCTATCACAAGGAAGCCGATCGGGAGAAGAGATTCCTGGACGAGTTCTATGGCCGTCAGGCTATTGTCAATGCGAGAGTGTACTCCGATTCAAAAGAGGCTCCGACCGTCGAATTGACCTGTCCGATCTGGCGCGCAGAGATTCACTATACGCTCGATGGCACCGAACCGACCCGGAGCTCGAGACTGTACGACGGACCCTTCGCGCTGCGCCTGCCCGGAACCCTGAGGGCAAAGGGCTTCTTCGACGGCGGTGAAACCCCGTTGAGAGCCGTTGAATTGTCCGAGGTCGATTTCCGGTTCCACTATCAGTATCACTACAAGCCACGCTCCTGGTGAGGCAGCGAGCGAGTCATGTTCCCGCGTTTCCCGGCTGGATCGCCACCTGATCAAGAATGGGAAGGTTTCACTTGCCCTCGCCTTTGCCCTGGCCTTCAAACTTGCCTTCGCCTGTGCCTTTGCCTTCCCTCTTCATCTGTCGTGTTGCGCCAGGGTTGAGGCACGGGCAGAGGTAAGGACAAAGGCAAAGGCACGTGGAAGGGCCAGGGCAAGGGAAAGGTCACCGCAAGGTCGGGTTGGTCCCGGCCCATTCCGGGCTGAGCTGTCAGCCGGCGATCTGGTACACCCTCATGGCCGTTCCGCCCCGAATCTGGTCGATGTCGGCGGCGCTCATATAGGGGCACCGGTTTTTGATGTAGTCGAACTGGTACCGGTACTGCTCCACGGTGGGGAGCTCGATGTAGGTGAACTCGGTCCCCCACATCAGCTTCTCGGGACCGAACGTGTCGTAGAAGGCCCGGATGACCTGGTCGTCCGGACCATAGCGGTTGGGCTTGTTCCGGAGTCCGTCCAGTCCGGTGAGGAGTTCCATGACGACGTCGTGGTTCCGGACCAGTTCCACCACCTCCTCCGGAATGCGGACGCTGCCATCGTCCAGCAGACAGCTGGGAGGGTCGATTCCGTGGATGATGACCACCTTCAGGTCGGGAAAGCGCCTCATCACGTTGAGGAAGCCGGGACCCAGGACCTTGAAGTTCTCGGGGTAGCACGTGATGCAGACGGGCACTCCCAGGGATTGGAGCAGCTCCCACTGGGGATCGTAGCGGGGATGGTCGAAGTGGTAGAAGGGGTCGGGCGTGCCCCAGTCCTTGGGATCAAACCCCATTTTGACACGCTCCTCCGGGAGCCATGTATCGTAGAACAAACCCCTGAATCCCCAGTCCTCGATGTGGGTCTGGATAAGCTTGAGACCCTCCTCGCCCGGCAGCAGCCTCTCGTCGATCTTGGTGATGGCGACGAACCGGTCGGGGTGCCCCTTCATCACCCGGCGGTGGTAGCCATGGAGGTAGTAGGCGCACTGGAGGACCTGCATGTCGACTCCCACCGCGTCCATCAGGTAGAGGTTGTCTCGATGGGACATCCCGTACTTGTAGCCCTTCTTGTAGGTCTCCGGTCCCTGAATGTCCTGGATCTCCACCTGGCTGATGTGGCCGTGTGCGTCGATGTTCAGGGTCTTCGCGTTTTTTCTTCCCTGTCTGGCACCGAACTCGGCTTGCGCTTGAGAGCCGGCCAGGCGGGCGGTAGCCACGGTCCCCAGACCACGCAGGGAGCGCCCGAGGAAGCGACGACGGTTGTGGGGGCTGGGCTCCTGGAAATCACTCATTGACCCACTCCTCGAGACAGAAGAATCGCGTCCCATTCCTTGGCAACGCCGTATCGAATGATCACGACCTTGCCCCAAAAGCCGAGTTCAGTCAAGCTCTAGCCGTGGACCGGGACGACAACCCCACTCCCGCTACTTCCGCAACTCTCGATCGCCTGGTCGAAGCGTTCGAGCGCATCCTCAAGCGTCGTGGCTACCCCCTTCGTCAGTGACGATGGTGAGCATGTTGTTGGTGGCCCAATGCTCGGGTCCTGGGTGGGGATGTCCCTCGTAGTCTCGGATCTCGTTGGAGCGATAACCGAATGTGTCCACCTTCACATCGACGACCTTCATAGAGCCTCCAGAAGAAATGTAGCCGTCCAGAGAAGGGATGGCAACGGCAAATCGGCAGGCTATAATGGTCCGGGATGTCACCTGTCACCCAGATCCTTTCAGTGCTCCTCGTGACCTTCTTCGTCGTCTCCCCATTGGACGGGGGCAACCCGCGTCTCCTCTCCGTGGAGAGGATCTGGGACCGAGCAGACCATAGCGCCTTCACAGACCTCATCCGGCACCGGGGGGAGTGGTTCTGCGTATTTCGGGAGGGGAAGCAACACGGCCATGGTGACACCGGTCGGATCCGGATACTGAGGTCCCGAGACGCCCAGACCTGGGAGTCGGTAGTGCTTCTGGAAGAGGACGGGGTGGATCTCCGGGACCCCAAGCTCTCCACTCGGCCCGACGGGCAGCTCATGCTTCTGGCGGGAGGGAGCGTCTATGGGGAAGAGGGCTTCCTGACGCGCAGGCCCCGCGTCAGCTTTTCCCCCGATGGCCGGAGCTGGTCCGCCCTGCAGTCCGTGCTGGCCGAGGAGCACTGGCTCTGGCGGGCCACGTGGTTCCAGGGCACCGCCTACAGCGTCTCCAAGATGGGGGATGGCAAGGACACTCGGCGGGTGATCCTCTACTCCACCAAGGACGGTATCCACTGGGACTGGGTCACCGTGTTCAAGAACATCCCGGCTTGGCCCAATGAGACGACTCTTCGTTTCATGCCGGATGGCGAGATGGTGGCTCTGCTGAGACGAAACAAGACGGGATGGATCGGGACAAGCCGTCCCCCCTACAAGGACTGGACCTGGCACGAGACGGGCCACCGTCTGGGAGGCCCCAACTTCATCCGGCTTCCCAACGGGGAGCTCTGGGCAGGAAGTCGAAGCTACGGTGATGAGCACACGACAGTCCTGGCTCGGATGACGCGGACGACCTACGAACCCGTCCTGACTCTGCCCAGTGGCGGCGACACCAGCTACCCGGGTCTGGTCTGGCACCAGGGCTTGCTCTGGATGAGCTACTACTCCTCCCACGAAGGGAAGTCCAGCATCTATCTGGCCCGGATTCAGTTCGAGCCTTGACTCCCCAGGGGAGTAGACCCGGAGCGAGTGAGGAGGCTGGTCAGGGTCTCGGGGACAACCCGGAACTCGTGGGATCCTGGGATCGCCACGGGCCGACTCACCACGAAACAGCCGTCGGAGGGCCGTTTCGCCCCCAGCACGAACTCGGTTCTCTCATTTCAGCCCCTTTTCGGTCATTTCATCCCTTTTCCTAGGACTCCATCTAAAAGGAAACTCCTATCTTCCCCACACGCTCGGTCTGAGGGTCGCCGGCCACGTCCGGGCAACGAGCTGGACCCAGGCGGCCCGACTCTGGTCCTGATGGAGAGCCTCTACTTCGGTGACGACCCGAAGGTGCTCGAACGGCTCGAGCCTCAGCGGGCTCCGCCCTTGGTCGTCTCGCTATGGGGTCCGGATTGGCGGCAGCGAAACCCGTTCGTCTTCACCAACCCCGTAGGAGTCGCCCTGAAACTCCAGAAGTGGATCGCGGGGGGCCTGAGCCAGGGTGTACGCTCCTGTGCGAAAGGTGCTAGATTGCAGCCGACCCGTCCAGGAACGGCAAAAGGAGGCTGATGGGCTGAGAAACCGAGGTCTCGACCTGCCACCTTGAGATGGGAGAAAGGGAAAATCTATATGGAGGGAAGGCCTTCGACTCCGGTGAAGACCAGGACGACCGTGTTCACAGGCCTGGTCCTGTTGGTTCTCGTGAGCTGCACCGCCCGGGACTCGACAGATCCAGTGGAGCAGGATCCGGTGACCCGTATCCTGAAAGAGGTCACCGTCGTCGACCCGGCCGTCACCACCCGTTTCTTTCGCTTCGAGGTGGAACCGGAGCGGCCCTTCGATCCGGGAAGGCTGGTGGAAGCCGGTCTGGATGTGGCCGGCCATGGGGTGGGAAGCCTGGTGGAGGTCTACCAGGTTCAGAACTTCCACACCTACCTCTACACCCAGCCTCCACGTGGTGAAACGGTCTTTCGTGGAGTTTTCCAGGGTGCGGCGTCCCTCCGGCGTTTTCTCTGGGAGCTCGACGCCCTCCACCGTGCCGTCGAGGAGCATCAGGAAGATCTGGAGATCGCCCTGACTGCCGACGACGTCGGGCGGATACGAGAAGCAGGAAAGCTGGCCTTGATCGTGGGTCTGGACACCGGAGAGGGGATCGAGGAGCTGAGCACCCTCAGGATCTTCCACCGTCTGGGCGTGCGAAAGCTGGAGCTGGTCCACGCCTTTCCCACGGCCTGGGCCGACGCCTGCTCCGGGTCGCTGGACGATGATGAACCCGGCCTCGAACCCTTCGGGGAGGAGGTTGTGCGGGAATGCAACCGTCTCGGGATCATCGTTGATGTCTCACATGCCTCGGACGATACCTTCTGGGATGCCATCCGGGCCACCAGCAAGCCGATCATCGCCTCTCACTCCGGCGCTCGCTCCGTGGCTGACGCCGTTCGCAATCTGACCGACGATCAGCTCAAGGCCCTGGCCGAGAATGGCGGAATGATCGGGGTGGGAGCGTACGATAACTACGACCCGGCCATCCTGGAGCCGGTCGCGAAGACCGGGCACTACGAGCACTATTTCAGGGTGCAGAGCTACCTCACCGAGCGCTATACGGACCCATACGAATTGGCGGTTGCTCTGCGGGACCCGGCAAAGATTCGGCAGGCCCGGGAGGAGCTGGGGCTGCCGCTCAAGGCAGAACCTCAGATCTCACGGGACGCGACGCTTGCCCGAACCCTGGACCACATCGACTACATCGTGAACCTGATCGGTATCGATCACGTGGGCATCGGAACGGACATCGACATGCTCCGAGAAGACTACATCGAGATCTGGCGCTACCTGACCCAGGGACTACTGGACCGGGGCTATAGCCGAGAGGACATGGAGAAGATCCTGGGGGGAAACTTCCTGCGGGTTTTCAGGGCCAATAGTCCTTCCGAATGAATCATTCTTTGCTCGAACAGCGCCCACCCTGATCCGCACGACAGCGATCGAAGCATTCAATCGCAAACCGTGTCCCAGTGACGCGTCTTCGTATTCGTCGCTCAAGCTGGCTGATTTAATTGGTGCGAAAGGGGAGATTCTTGGCTCTTGAAGCGAGATGAAGAGGGGAAAGGAAGGAGAAGGAACCCATGACGAAGAGGAGCTCTGGCCTTGCTTCAGCTCCTACGAGGAGGTGCGTGACCTCGTCATCGAGACCTGCCATGCTCGGGGCATGGAGGTGTGGGCCTCCCTGCGGATGAACGATCTTCACTCGGCATGGCGGTCCAACTCCATCCAGGACCTGGACGATCCCTTCAAGACCGAGCATCCGGAGTTCCTGCTGGCTCCCGAGAGCAATCGGGACCTTTCCCCAGAACTGATCGAGCAACTCCTGTGGGCCGGTTTGAACTTCGTTCATCCGGAGGTACGACGGCACCGTTTGGACTTCATCGAGCGGTCGGCCGCCGCCCATGACTTCGATGGCTACGAGCTGGACTTTAACCGCATGGGCATCAGCTTCCCGTTGGGTCAAGAGAGGAAGTACGCTCATCTGTTGACCGAGCTGGTTCGCGAGGCCAGCCGGCGTCTGGACGCGGTGGGCCGGCGTCGGGGTCGTCCCTACACCCTTGCCGTCCACGTGATGGACTCCCTGGAGCGTTCGTTGGAGCTGGGGATGGAGGTCGAGCGGTGGGTCGAGGAGGGACTGGTGGATGTGCTTCTCGTGGGCATGGGACATCTGCCCACCCGCCTTCGTCTGGACCAGTTCCTGGCTTTGGGGAAGGCTCACGGGGTTCGCGTCTATGCCACCCTCAACGCCAACTCTTATCGAGCAGGGGCCTGGGAAGAGCTTTACGACCGCGCGGTGTTTCGGGAGGGCATGCGGGCCACCGCCGCCTACTACCATCAGGAGGGTGCGGACGGGATCTACCTGTTTAACTTCGCCAACGAGCCGACCCAGGAGCTGAGTCCCGAGGAGTTCACCGGCGCTCTCAGTGAACTGGGGGAGCCCGAGACCCTGGCAGGAAAGAACAAGGTTTACGGCATCCAGTCGACCGCTCACACCGGTGGGCCCATCATCCAGGGATCCGAGTCGGCCCTCCTTCCTGTGGTCCTGGATCGGGTGGAGAGCAAGCTGCCGTTGCTGATGGGTCCGGACGTCACCGATTCCAGGGCTCGCTTTCGCATCAGCCTGTGGACCGCCGAAAGTCGAGAGGATACGCGTTTGTGGGTACGGTTGAACCACACGCTGCTCCCCCAACCGGTCCGCGAGGAGCCCTGGTATCACATCGAGGTGCCCTCAGGGATCATGCGCAGCGGCTACAACGAGCTCGGTGTCTGGTCGAGCGTTCCGGCAGGAGGTCCTTTCCCCGGCGTAGTCGCTCCTCCCGGAGTCAAGAAGAAGGACTGGTTGGGTTGGAAGCGGGACCCGGGAACCCTGGTGGAGGAGTTTGCCAAGGGCAGACCGGTTCCGGAGGCGGGAAGGGCAAAGAGAGTCGAACCCGAGGAGGACCGTCCCGTCATCGTGCACCAGATCTTCGTCACAGTCGAGTACGCGGACAGTAAGGAATAAGGAGAAATGTCAGGGAGTCGTCTTGTCTATTTCGGGGTAGAGATCTGAGACATTAGTGCACGCTCGATGTCCTCGGAGCTGAGCCGCCAGTAGTTGTCGAGATTGGCGACCACATCGACCATGAATCTTTCGCAATGCTCCATCGCTTTGGGATCGTCGCCGAAGTGATCGGCGAGCAGTGCCAGTGACAGTTGACGCGGGCCGTCGCCTTCATAGGTCCATTCGAAGCCGGCTTTCGAGAACGTCCTCAATTCAAAGCGCGGGTCCAGGGGTCGGTCGTCGACGGTGACGGTGGCGCCTTCCAGATGTCGGCCGCCTTCGTAGATTTTCATGGCTTGATCACAGATCGGCCGCCCGGACCCAGATTCCCATCGGGATCCCGATGACGAGGCTGACGGCCCAGCGGGCCATAGGCGTCCAGCCCAGCTCGCCGGTGATCAGCATCGCGAGGACCACGACCGCGATGCCGACGATGAACGCGCCGTTCAAAGATGACCCGGAGCGCTTGATCTTTCTTGGGGCTTGGGCCATGGCGGCGTCAGGCCGGCGAGGTTTCGGTGCGGGGGACGCCGGCGCCCGGGTCGTCCGACCGGCCGATGATCCGGCGCGGATTGGGTTTCACGTGCCGGTCCGAATAGCCGTTGAACAAATGTCCGAGGGCCCCGCGCTTCAGGTCGGAGGTGCCGAAGAGCCAGTCGGCGAACGGATAGGTCAGGTTGAAGTTTCGTTCCATCATCTGATGTGTGTTGTGATGGGCGATGTGGTGGCGCCGGATCGTGTTGATGAACGGAATGTGCTTGACGATGCGGTCGTCCTTCACGTGGCAGCAGAAATGGAAGAACTCGTAGTTGAGGTACATGAAGATGTTGGTCGTCATCAGCAGCCAACCCATGTCAGGCCGGCCGACGAGAATCAGCGCGAGGGTCGGGGGCAGCGAGACCAGCATGAACGTGACGAGGGCATAGGGCGGGAAGAAGACGATGCGAAAGTCGCGCAAGTTGTCGATCGACGGTTCGTGGTCGGTGAAGAACTGGTGGTGCGCCAGCGTGTGGCGCGTATAGATGGCCATGAAGAAGTTGCCGAAACCCTTGATGGGACGGTGCATGACGAAGCGGTGGATCCACCATTCAAAGACATTGGCGAACGCCATGACGATCGGGATGATCAGCCACTCATACCATGCCGGGTCTTCGATCTGCCAGACGCAATAGCAGATGCCGGCGATGCCGATGGCAAAGATCATCAAGACATGAAGCGGTCCGTTGTAGAGTCTGGCGATGCGCCGGCGATAGTCCTCGCGAAACGCGGCCTGACGTTTGGGCATCGAGTCACCCATCGGAACGCCTCCTTTTCGAAACGCCGGTCCGGATGAGACTGCTCACAAGATCAGGTATTCTATCACGTGATTCTGCCCAAAAGGGAATCTCAGCCCCCACCTCGAAATGGACAAAACGACTCCTCTGACTCCTGAGTACCTGCGCTCCCTTCTCCTGCAAGACGAGTACTCTTGCCCAACGGATGATGGTATTACCCACACGGCAGGTACAAAGTGGCGGGTCGGGTGACGAGGTTAACGAGAGCAACGGGATGCATCGACCGGCCAGGTGCTCATCCCATCTTTGTTCAAAACTACATATTCTCTTGCTAGATTGGCCACCGGACAGGCGTGATTGGGAATAATACGCACCTGCGACCCGATCGGGAGATCGTCCGGGCCACGTCCCAGTATGCCATGTTCCTCGGATACTTTTTCAACGATCATCGCATGGTCGGGATCCGGAAAGTGGTCTACCGGATAGGCTCTACCGAAACCCCGTGTCCCGGTCATGCCATGCACACCCGCATCAGACGTCAGCGTCTTTGAACCGGAGTCTGTGATCAGATAGGTATCGTTTTTGCTGATAACGGTGGCGAGCACGCTGAGCGAAACCTCTTCCACGCGTGCAACACCCGCGTTTATCGGCAACATATCGAGAAAGACGTAATTCCCTGGACGTATTTCGGTAATGCCCTCGAATGAGCCGGCTCCGAGTACGGCTGGTGTCGCTCCAACCGAGATTTCCGGTACCGGGATGCCCTGCCCCATCAATGTTTCCCGGACTCTGAGCATGACCTGTCTTTCCTGTTCGGCAATCTCGCCGACCGCTTCTCTTGATTGGGCGGCATAAGCGTGGCCGGCGTGAGAGAGAATGCCCCGAAAATCGAGATCGGAGGCTTCATGAATGCGTTTCGCAAGGGGAATGAGTTCTTTATCATCTTCCTGAAGGCCGCAGCGGTGTAAACCCACATCGATTTTTATGAAAATACCCACCGGACCAGACGCCGCGGAACATCCTGCGGAAATAACCTCATAGCCCGCCTCTGAATCCACTACGATTCGAATCTCTTCGCCAGATGAAGCTGAAGAGAACAACCGTGTGAGCTTTTGGGGTGAGATAACCGGTCTTGCGACGGTTATGGATGTGAACCCGCCCGCTAAGAAGACGCAAGCCTCATCCACCGTTGCTACCGTGATGCCACTCGCGCCTCGGGCAATCTGGCGTCTTCCGATTTCCAGTGATTTATGTGTCTTTACATGAGGACGGAGTTTGACACCATGTTGATCGGCCAGTTGCTGCATCCCATTCAGATTGGCGTCTAATTTGGCCTGATCGAGGATTACGGCCGGTGTTTCGATTTGGGTGATTGAGGATTGCGACATATGATCACCGTCAGATATCCACACCGGATCGCTGTGCATAGTCCCGGATGATTTCGTTCCCATCGTCTTCGCCCCGGTCACCATCATCGCGAAACCGGGTTGTAATCGCTTCAGTCGTCTCCCCTAATTCTACGGGGACGGCGAGTTCCCTGGCCAGGGAAACAGCCAGATTCATGTCCTTCACAGCGAGATCTGTGGTGGACCGCATGGATTCATTCTTAAGACATAATCTCATGGGTTCGTTTCAAAATCATACTGTCACCAGTGCTTGGTTTTACATCATCCAGCAGTTTTTCCAGATCTATTCCAGCTTTGGCTCCGAGCGCCATACCTTCACATCCGGGGCTGGGGGTCTGCCTACCCCTGGGCGGTCTCGCGGTCGCAGGTCGTCACTCGGGGTGATACTCTCTAAGACACCGAGTTCCAATCGGAAAAAGACGATGGAGTAACATATGGATATCAGAAAACAGGTTGCAGCCGTCCTCTGTCTCTTCGGTTTTGCCGCGGGTCCCATCTTCTCTCAGGACTACGAATCCATCGATGGTGCATTAATCTATGACTATGATCCTTCGACCAAGCTTGGGGATGATGTCTTTGGCACGATCATAGCCGATCTGGAAAACGATGCTCCCGGAAGATGTTCGCACGGAGGTCCTGTCTGTATGGAATACGCGAACGGTAGCATCGTGGCGTTCTATGCCAACACCAGTGACCACAACAACGATGGTTGGAGTGAGTACGCCGTCAGCCGTGACCGGGGCAAGACCTGGGACAGACACAACAAACTGCCGTACTCGTTCGAGGCCTACACTAGAGATCAGGGGCATCCGGTGTGGGTCGAGGAGGGTCTCGTGACGGAGAGGGGCACCATCGTCCTTTTCCTCACGCACTTCGAGATCGGGGGAGAAAGAATCAGGCTCGGCACCATCAGGAGCCACGACCATGGTGGAACCTGGACGGACTACCAGACCCTGGATGGCGCTTTCGTTGGCTACCCCTGTTCGACGGCGGTGGCGGGAGAGACCAACTACGTGATGATCGACAGCAGCGCCGGTCCCCATGTCCTGTACGTCAGCCAGGATGACGGGAAAAGCTGGGGGAAAAGAAGCACGCTAACACTGGACGATGACAAATGGTACGGCACGATGTGCGTCATGGAAGACGGTCGACTGCTGGCCGGAGCCTATACCGAAAAAGACGAACACCACTTCTACTATTGCATCAGCACGGATCAGGGCCAGACTTGGAGTGAACAAGAGCGTGCTTATGTGGACAAGATGATTCGTGATCCCGAACTAGCCTATCTCAGTGGTAAGTACTATTTGCATGGCAGGTCAGGACAGGTAGGAGAAGGGAGCCATCGTTTTGTTCTTTATCAATCCGATGATGGCATCAAGTGGCAGGATGGCATTATCGTCAGTGGAGACACGCTAGCTGGCGACGGATACAGTCATAACTGCATCATCAACCAGTACGATGACGATGTCCCAAACGAATTAATGATCGAATATAGCATCCTCTACAATGGTGCAGAGTACGATGAAATCATGACATGGGACAAGAGTGCCCGGGGCAGTCCTGGGCATCAAATGGATACAAACGAATACGTGTTCTTCATCAAGCCGGAACCAGAAAAGTAATCTAGGCAACTCTGAATTGCCAGGAATAGCCGCCACCGCCCACCCCTGGGGGTGCTTTTAGATGGCAACAGGAGAGCCCTCAGATTCCTCGTGTTCCACGTGTGAGTCGGCCTACTTGGTGTGTGCTTAAAAATGTGCATGCGAGGAGAAGCAGTGGGCTGATCCCAGCTGACTCAGGCTGTTTTCTTACGTTCGATTCTGCTCTCTCTGGTCTCCCGAATGGGAATCCTGAGAGTCATCTACACTACTATAAATAAAGGGATTTATTGGGTAAGTGCGCAGGAGCCCTTCCACTCCTACGCACAGGACTTAAGACCCTGAGGAGGGTCACTTCGGTGTGGGTTCGAGTCCCACCCCGGGTATCTTCTTTTCAAGGGTTTAGCTTCATCCCGACTTACTCGGGGATCCCGGGCACCGCCCCGTTTGTGCCCAAAGGGAGCTGACTCCAGCTGACTTGAGCTGACAATCTTGACTGTCAGCACGGCCCACGAGAGATCTTGTTCGCTGGACGTTATACTCGTGCTTGGGCCTTGCCCACGAAGGCTGGATCCAAGTTTCTAGCGTCCTACCCAATAGCCAGGCCGACGGCGATGGTGCGCCACTGCGACCACCTCAATATCTCCTCCTTTGGTTCGATAAATAAGGCTAAATGGGTATCGAGGGAAGAGCAGTCGCCGTGTGTCGCCCCGGTACCTTTGATGTCGCTCGGGAGCCTCACGCACCTTTTCTGCTGTCACCTCAAGCTCACCGAGGAAGGCTCGGGCCGCAATCCTGCTGCGATCTGCGTACCAACGGAGTGCTTCGTCCACTTCATCTGCCGCTCTGGGATGATAACGGAGCCTACCGCTCATCCAGGCTTCTCAGGAGTCGCGTGCGCACTTCTTCCCAGGGAATCGACTCCACCTCACCTGATTCCAGCTCCGCGATACGACGATCGATCTCCTTACCCCAGGCTTCGTCAACGCCAGCCTCCCACTCCGAGTCAAGGCTCTCGATAAGGAGCCCGGCCAGAGTCGCACGCTCCTTCTCTGGGAGATCGCACGCCTTTTGGAAAAGATCAATCAGTTCGGGACTCATAATAGGATTCTAGCACTTTGCGGATGGATCCACCTCGGTGGCTGATGAACAGGGGGAGGATTGAATCGAGGACAGGATTGTGCCCAGAACTGTGCCCACGAGGAGACAGATCCAGCTGATTCCAGCGGGGTTACCCTGTGCGGGCTAGTAGGCTCAAGCTTTCCATCCATCCCACGCAACCGGCTGGTGACGCTTGCCTTGGAAACTGAATTTCTTCAAGCTCACAGAAAACTGCTAAGGTATCGCCCATGAAAACCTCCGCCGGAACCACCCTCGTCACCAACGGCCGACTCATTGATGGAACTGGCGCGCCCGCCACGCCAGCGGCATCGTTTGTGATCAAGGACGGCGTCATCGCATACGCCGGCCCAGCCGTTCAAGCTCCGCCGGTGCCACCCGACGCGAACCATCTCGACGCCCGCGGAGGAACCATCATGCCCGGACTTGTGGAAGCGCACTTCCACGCCACTTACTTCAATATCAGGACTCTGGAGGATTTGGACATCAAGTATCCGGTCGAATATGTCTCTCTCCTCGCGTCGGTGAATTGCCGGTTGGCACTGGAGTGCGGTTACACCGCGGCGCGCTCCGGTGGCTGTCTCTTTAATGTGGACGTCTGGCTGCGCACCGCTATCGAGACCGATCTCATTCCCGGCCCGCGCCTGTCGCCGTCCGGCCGGGAGATTTGTTCCGCGGGTGGATTGATGGACTGGAACCCGGAGTTTCGAAAGATCGGAATGGAGGGCCTGGTCTTCATCATCAATGGGACCGAAGACGCCCGTAAAGCGGTTCGCGCCTTGGTGAAGGACGGCATCGAATGGGTAAAGACCTACCCTACCGGCGACGCCGCCGCGCCGGATGTGAACGATCATCACACGCTCTGCATGACGTTTGACGAGATGCACGCCGTGGTGCAAACCGCACACAACCATGGCATGAAAGTCACCGGGCACTGTCGCGCCACGGAGGGTATCAAGAATGCCCTGCGGGCCGGGTATGACACTCTGGAGCATGGCACTTTCATGGATGACGAAGCCATGGAGTTGCTCCTGGAGCGGGACGTTCCGGTGGTGCCGGCGCTGTATTTCGAGAAAGTCAGCGTAGAACGAGGCCCCGAGTTCGGGCTCTCACAAGCCGTCATCGATGGACACCAGGAGACTTTGGACGGTGGTGCGGAAAGTGCGCTTCGGATCTTGCGCGCGGGTGGACGGATCGGCATGGGGGGCGACTACGGATTCGGTTGGAATCCGCATGGCGATTACGCGAAAGAACTCACCTTCTTCACCAGGGAAGTCGGATTCACTCCCCTGGAAACCATCACCTGCGCAACCAAAACCGGGGCGGAGATCATGGGTCGGGGAGATGAATTCGGCACCCTGGAAGCCGGCAAGCTGGGCGATGTGCTGGTCGTCGATGGAGACGTCAGCGAGGACATTACCCTTCTGGAGGACCGCGACCGGTTTCTGGCCGTCATGCAGGGCGGAGTGGTGAAAGCCGGATCCCTGGCGCCTCGGGAACTCACCACCGTAACTGTCGAGGGATAAGGCAGATCGCGTCCTCGCTTTGCCTCCTCGCCTCGGCTGAGACTTCATTTAGCCGTTCCTGAGGAACAAGGTCGTAACCGATTGATTCAACGTTCTTTAGGGCATGGAAGCCTGAAGCGCGAGCGAGGGGTTGGAGCGCAGCGAGCTGCGTGGATAAAGGGCTCGGAACTCAGGGAAGCAGCAGACTCAGGACGCGCGTGGCGTTCTCCAACCCCTCGCTTGCGCTTCAGGCTTCCAGGAGTCGGCGTAGTTTTTTTTATGTATGATCCGGCGCGACCGGTGGGGGCGCTAAGCTGAGTCGTTCATGAAGCTCGCACCGTTCTTCCTCATCCTCTCTGTCATCGCCGCCCCGAGCGGGGTGCGCGGGCAAGAAAGCAAGGATCTCCGGCCTTCCAATCTGGCTCCGGATAAGCTCGTGGCCTGGTGCATCGTTCCCTTCGATGCGAAGAAGCGCAACCCGGCGGAGCGCTCCACCATGCTGCGGCGACTCGGGATGCGGCGCAGTGCTTACGATTGGCGCAAGGAACACGTTCCGCAATTTGAAGAAGAGATCCGGCAATATCGAAAACACGGAATCGAGTTTTTCGCCTTTTGGGACGCTCACGAGGAAGCGTTCAAGCTCTTTGAAAAACATAATCTGCATCCCCAGATCTGGCGCACCGCTCCAAGCCCGGCCGCAGAGACGCAGGACGAAAAAGTTGCCGCGGCGGCCAAGGCGATGGAGGGCCTGGCGAAACGAACCGCGGAGCTGGGGTGCAAGTTGGGGCTATACAATCACGGAGGCTGGGGCGGCGAACCGGCCAATCTGGTTGCAGTTTGCCAGCGCCTGCGAGATCAGGGACACGGACACGTTGGGATCGTCTACAACTGGCACCACGGGCATGACCACATCGCGGACTGGGCCGAGGCGCTCGCCCTCATGAAACCCTACCTCCTCTGCCTCAACCTCAATGGGATGAACTCCGGCGCAAAGCCGAAGATCCTCGCCCTGGCGCAGGGCGAACACGAACTCTCCATGCTTAGGGTGGTTCGGAAAAGCGGTTACGACGGCCCGATCGGAATCCTCGATCACCAGGGGCATCTGGATGCCGAGGAAACGCTTCGCGATAATCTCGTGGGCTTGGCCTGGCTACGCAAAGAGTTGAAAAAAGCCGGCTCGGGGGGCGCTAGGCCTAAACCGAAGGCGGGCGCCGCAACTCCACCGGCTCTGCCCGCCACCTCTCTAGACCGCAGACCGTTGGAGCCCAATGCGAATCCCTATTGGCAAGAGTGTATCAACCGCGACCGGATCTACGATTTTTACGCGAAGCAGGCGCGGGCCCGATCCGCCAATCTGGCCGCCTTCCCGGGCCTCGACGGAGGAAACCAGGGGCACTGGGGGAACCAGAACGATGAGACCACCTGGAAGGACGGCCGGGTGCGTGAGATGGACCATGGCTCGATGGTGAGCGGGGTGTTCCGGGGGGCCGGGAAGACGATTCCCCGCGCGGTCAGCGTGAGACTGGGAAAGGGATTCAACGCCGTCTTCGATCCGGACTCGTTGCGCTTTGTCGCCGCCTGGAAGGGTAACCTGGCGAACTGGTCCGAGGTGCGCCACGGATTCATGCATGGCATCCCCATGGGGGGAAGGCCGGTCAAATTGGAACGCTTGCCGGTACCCGGCCAGGACGCCGAGTATCTCGGTCTTTATCGCAACGGTGAGCGGGTCGTTTTTGCCTACCGTGAAGAGGGTAAGCTCGGGTTTCGCAGCGCCGAGGCGCGGGACGGCAAGGTAGTCGAGATCGAATCTGCGGCACCGCGGCCGGGCGAGGCGCAGTGGCCGAAGCGCATCGAAACGCAGAGGAAACTCGGTGACGAATTGCCCTACGCCATCGACACTCTGACTTTGCCACACCAGAACCCGCACCGGGCGCTCTTCTTCGTCGGCGGGCTGGACTTTGTCTCGGAGCGCCGCCTTGCGATCTGCAACATTCACGGCGATGTCTGGATTTGCGACCGGCGGGGCGAGGACCTCGAGAGGCTGAGCTGGAAGCGCTTTGCGGCCGGCCTGCATCAACCTCTCGGACTCCGCGTGGTCGATGGTGTGATCCACGTGATGGGCCGCGACCAGATTACCGCCTTGCACGATCGGAACAACGACGATGAAGCCGATTTCTATCAGTCGGTGGCCCGGCCGCATCAGACTTCCCCCGGTGGTCACGACTACATTACCGGCCTCGAGCGCGATCGCGCTGGCCGTTGGCTGTTCGCCTCCGGCAACCAGGGACTTTGCCGCATATCTCCCGATGGAAAGCGACTCGAGGTCCTGGCGACCGGACTCCGCAATCCCAACGGCCTCGCCATCTCTCCGAGCGGAGAGGTCATCCTCACCAACCTGCAGGAGGGAAACTGGACTCCGGCCAGCGCCATTTGCGACGTGTCCCTCGGCGGTTATTTCGGCGCCGGAGGCCCACGCGACGGCGCGCGCGGGTACGTGCCGCCGATGCTCTATCTGCCGCGGGGAATCGACAACTCCAGTGGTGGTCAGGTTTACATCGACAGCGAGCGCTGGGGACCGGTGCAAGGCCAGTGGATTCACTTTTCGGGCGGATTCGCGAAGCACTTTTTGATTCTGCGCGAGGAAACGGCGGGAGGCTCGCAGGCGGCCGCGGTGGTGTTGCCGGGCTCGTTTCTCTCGGGCGCGCACCGGGGCCGGTTTTCCCCGTTCGACGGTCAACTCTACGTCGCAGGCGCGCAGGGTTGGGCAAACTATGGGGTGATGGATGGCTGCCTGCAGCGGGTTCGCTTCACTGGCGATGAGGCAGGCTACCCCTACCCGATTGCCTTCGAGACTTACGAAAACGGAGTGCTGCTCACCTTTGCTGCGGCGCCTTCCGAGCCCCTCGCAGAGCCTGGGAAGTGGTTCGTGCAGCATTGGAATTATCGCTACGGCCCCGGATACGGCTCGCCGGAATACTCGGTCACCGATCCCCGCCGCACGGGTCATGACCAGCTTGAGATTCGCGGGGTGCATCGGGTCGAAGATGGCCGCCAACTCTTTCTGGAAGTTCCGCAGCTTCGGCCGGTCGACCAACTCCACTTGCACTTCGACGGCGCGCCCCGGCTCGAACTCTTTGCCACCCTGCGTGAACTAGGCAAGCCGTATATCGCCTTCCCTGGTTACAAACGCGTCGCGAAAACCTGGGGAACGTCCCCGGACCTGACCGGCCTCGCCACTAACGACCCTGCAGTCCTCATGAGAACGTGTGCCGCCTGTCATCACGCCAGCCAGCGGGTGGTGGGGCCCTCCCTCGCGGATATCCGGCAGCGTTACCCTAACAACCCCGACGGTATCGTGACCTGGGCCATGAACCCTCAAAATAAAAATCCCCAACTTCCCCCCATGCCAAGTTTTCGATTCCTCGGGGAAGAACGTCTTCGGATTATCGCGGACGCGATTCTCTCCGGACCGCCTTCTCAGTAGCAGCGAGTGTGGTTTGGGATACGAAGTGAGATCGACGGTACCGCGAGAATCGAACCAAGAACCAAATGGTATTGATCCCCCTCACTCCCATTAGATTCCTCACTTTCCCTCCGGGCGGATGAAGTAGACGTACTCGTTGGTGTCCCGACCCTTGTAGACGATGCTGTAGACCGCCATCAGCTCGTCGGGCACGTCATCGTCGTACTTGTTGATGACGCAGTTCTGACTGTATCCATCCGGAAGCCTGGTATCCCCACTGACAACAATCCCGCTCCCCCACTTCTCCCCATCGTCCGACTGGTAGAGGACAAAGCGGTGGCCACCCTCCTTACCGTGGCCCGACCTACCCTGTAGGTAATACTTTCCACTCAGATAGGCCAGCTCAGGATCCCGGATCATCTTGTCGACGTAGGCCTTCTTCTGTGGCCCCCAGGTGCGGCCTTCGTCCTTGCTGATGCAGTAGTAGAAGTTGGACTCGTCTTTCTCCGTGTAGGCCCCGGCCAGCAGCCGTCCGTCCGCCATGATGGTCATGGTGCCGTACCACTTGTCGTCGTCCAGGCTCATGGCGCTCCGTTTGCTCCAGCTGCGTCCGTCGTCGGTGCTGACGTAGAGGACGTGGGGACCGGCAGTAGAGTCCACCATGACGTAGTTGGCCTCTCCCGCCACCGCCGTCGAACAGGGGTACCCGGTGAAATCCCCGTCCAGCGTCTCGTACGGCGTCCATGTCGCCCCGTTGTCGTAGCTCTTGATGGTCCCGAGCCGGATTCGGATGGCGCTTCCCCCGCCTCTGAAGTGGGTCAGGAAGAGAATGATGGTTCCCCGCTCGGTGACCAGCCCCTCCTCCACCCAGACCGGATACTTCTGGCTCTTGGCGTAGGCCTGGAAGGTGTACTCCACCTTGTTGTGGCGCTGCCAGGTCCTTCCGCCATCCCTGCTGAGGGCGTACTCGCTCCAGCCATCCAGATTGTGGTCGCTCGTGTTGGTGTGGAACGCCGCAATGTTACCGTTGGGATACTCGAGACAGACCGGACCTCCATGAGAGCATCTCCCGGGAGCATCGTTCTCGAAGTCGGCGATGATGTCGCCAAAGATGTCATCCCCCAGTTGGGTGGCTGGGTTGTAGTCGTAGATCACAGCCCCATCGATCCGGTGGTATTGGATTTCCTCCTGGGCCCTCACGCCCACCACGATATTTCCCACAACCAGGATTGCAGCCAGGGCGACCACACTCTGCTTCATCGGCTTTCTCCTTTCACTCAGGTGGTGAGGCGAGACACACATACAGCATCGCCAAGATCGTACCACTTCGCCAACCGTCCGCACAGGCGCAGTCCAACGGGGCAGTGGAGGACGAAGCCGACTGCTCTCGGTTCCACCCGTAGGGCCGTTCCCTTATCCTCTGTCCATGGACTTCGAAAACATTTCCCGGAAGAATCACGTGCCCCGTGCCCTTGTCCGTGCCCGACTTCATCTTCCACACCCAGCCTCGAGAATTGTGTGAAAATGAACGGGCAAGGGCGCGGGCGCGGGCAGAGGCAATGAATTCGAGGCTAGAAAGATGCACATTTTCCATCCAGTCCGACGCAATGCGATCGTGAATCTGCCCCCATGGGCCCTGGGGCTCCGCCGACTTCGTCCACTGGGATCACACCGGGAGTCTCTCCTTCGCCCGGGAGGGACAACACAAGAAGGTCCCAAGCGGTTCGGGTGAGGAGTCCCATGAGGGCATCAGTGTCTGGAACCACGGGAATGTGCTCCTGGGCCTCTACGGGATCTGGCATGGCTCACCCGACTGGAAGGGACGCACCGTGGACCTGGGCTTCGTGGTCAGCAACGATGGGATCCGATTCCGGGAACCCATGACCGATTTCGTCTTTCTCCGTCGCGGAGAGGATCACGAGTGGGACCAGGGAGGCCTCATCCAAGGACAGGGATTCGAGAATGTCGGAGATCAGACCTACATCTGGTACGGTACTTGGGACCCCGGCTCCCTGAAACCCAGGGGCGGAGTGGGACTGGCGACGCTGGAGCGGGACCGCTTCGGCTCCTTCTCGGTAAGGGACTCTTTGCTTCCTGCCGCCTTCATGACGGCCGCGATCCAGAGCAGCGAGGCCAGACTCTGGGTAAATGCGGCGGGACTCTCTTCTGCAGCCCGCCTGCGTGTGGAGCTTCTGGATAAGCTGGAGCGTCCCCGGCCCGACTACTCGGGCGAGAATGCCGCCGTCGTGGACCAATCGGGTCTGCGGGTTCCCGTCACCTGGCCGGGACGGGACCGAGTCGAAGTTCAGGACACACCTTTCAAGATCAAGGTGTACTTCGAGGGCCCGGATGCCGAGGCCGCTCGCGTCTACGCCCTCTACCTGGAGAGCTGACGGTCCATGGAACTCGCAATCTTGGGCTACGGGAGGTTCCACTACAACTACGCCAGCTCAGAACCCGGCAACCGACAGCCAGGCTCTCGTAGTGGACTCCGTCCTCGGGATCGCACGTGCCTTTGCCTTTGTCCGCACCTCTGCCCGTGCCTCACCCTGGCGCAAGACGACAGATGAAGAGGGGAAGGCAAAGGCACAGGCGAAGGCAAGTTTGAAGGCCAGGGCAAAGGCGAGGGCAAGTGAACCCTTCCCATTCTTGATCAGTCTGTGAACTTGTTCTCGACCAAGCGGCCCTAGTCGCTCTGAGGGAGGAGGTAGATGCGAAGGGCATCGGTGTCGAGCGTGCGGTTCAGTTGAAACACACCGGCGGGTCCGTCGAAGAAACCCAGGTAGACGTAAATGTACTGCAGGCCTGCTTCGGCGTCGATGACCGTGCCTCCTGGGTGCATGCCGTCGCGACCGGTTTCGGCGAGTCCGCGGTACCGCTGATGCTCGCGGCCTTCCGAGCGCAGGAGCGTGCCGTCGAAACGCCACTCGCCGCGTCCTGCACGGAGATCCGCGGGCGAGATGCTCCAGAGATTGATCAGGCGAAACACGGCAAGATCCTTTCTGAAGAGCGCGCTCAGGGAGCCGACTACTCTAACCGACGCAGAGGGGGAAGTGAAGTGGAGCTATCGCTTTAGCACCTGGCAACAGACGAACAGGAGTGATATACGTTAGCGCTCTAGCCCTGAGGGAGGAGGTGCTTATGAAGCTTGGAAAAAGAGGTCTCACGGCCCTGATGGCGGGCCTGCTGCTCAGCAGCGGGTCACAGGCTGCGGGGACGGACGACATACGGGAGATCGGATCCAGACGAGAGCTGTTCGTGGATCGCTTTCTGATAGACCACTTGGAAGGAGTCGATCTCAAGCTTCACGAACCCCGGCCTGCAGGTGTCGCCATCGAGATCGACCGTCCCTGGGAGAGCAGGTTCAACTACGGGCACACGGTCTTCAAAGAGGGCGGCCTCTACCATCTCTACTACCTGGCGCGAATGCTCCCCCGCGGAGAGAAGCGGTTTATCCTCTCCATCGGCTACGCCCGGAGCCAGGATGGCATCGACTGGGAAAAGCCGACGCTGGGAATCGTGGCAGTGGATGGCAGCCGGGAAAACAATGTGGTGATGACGGGTAACCTGGTTCCATTCGTCGACAACCGACCCGGGGTCCCGCCAGGGCGACGCATCAAAGCGACCAGCCGGCAGTACCGGGATCGGGACAACTGGAAGAATGCACATCCGCTCGATGGCAAGAAATATGTGGACCTGTTCCTCTACGATTCCACCGATGGGGTCAGGTTCAGGAAGGTGCAGGAGGAGCCGGTCTTCATCACGACCCTGCCCAATGGCTTCGATGGGATCCAGTCCATCTTCTGGTCGGAAACAGAGGGCAAGTACCTCCTCTACTTCCGCTACATGACCGCCAACGACGGGACCGGAAAGCGCTCGGTCGCACGCAGCACCTCCCAGGATCTTCTCAGCTGGACCGACCCGGTCTCCATGGAATACACCACCGGAGGGATTGTGCCTCCCGAACATCTCTATGAGCACCATACGGTTCCTTATTTCCGGGCTCCCCACATCTACGTGGCCACGCCTCCCCGTTTCATGCGAGGGCGAGCGGCACTGGAGCCGTGGGTGATCAGAGAGGCCGGGGTCGCACCGGACCCGACCAATCCCAACCCGGATTGGCAGGTGGAAGACTGCTCCGATGCCGCGTTCATGACGTCCCGGGGCGGCACCCTTTACGACAGAACCTTCATGGGCGTCTTCGTGAGGCCAGGACTGGGCACGCTGAACTGGGTTTCGCGCACCAACTATCCACTCCAGGGTATCGTTCCCACCGGACCGGCTGAGATGTCTCTGTACGTGGGCCGTCACTACACCCATCCCTCCTGGCACATCCAGCGGATGACCCTTCGACTCGATGGATTCGCTTCGGTGAATGCTCCTTATTCAGGAGGCCAGATGCTGACGAAGCCTCTGAAGTTCAAGGGCAATCGGCTGGAGATCAACTACTCAACCTCGGCAGCCGGAGGGCTGAGGGTCGAGATCCAGGATGGCGAAGGTCAGGCGATTCCGGGTTTTTCGCTGGAAGAGTGCCCTGAGATCATCGGAGACGAGATCAGCCGAATCGTCTCGTGGCAAAAAGGCAGTGATGTGGCCGGTCTGTCAGGCAAGACCGTCCGCTTGCGCTTCGTCATGAAGGACGCGGATCTGTACTCCTTGCGCTTCCAATAGGCCTCCTAGGAGCCTGTCCGAGTAATGGTGTGGGTTGCGTTACAGGCGCCGTTGGTCCAGCTGCAAGACAGGGCGACGGTGTCGATGTTCGACGGTCTGCAGGCCACGGCTGCCGGGGCATTGCCTTTGAGTTGTCAAGAATCCATGCCACCTTCATAATGGACCCAATAACCAAGTCAATTCTCACAGAAGGGCCAGATACTGATGGAGAAGGAACGATGACGAACCAGTGGAACCGCCGACGTTTTCTCGGCACTGGGAGCCGCGCCGCGGCAGGGTTGGTGATCCTCAGCGACAGCCGCTCGGTCTGGGGCTACCATGCCAACGACAAGCTCAACGTCGCCATTGTCGGCGCCGGCGGCATGGGGGCCTGGAACCTCACCCACGTGGCGGGTGAGAACGTGGAGTTTCTATCGGGCTTGAGAATCAAGCCGGCTTCACGACCGGAGATGACCGGAGAGAACATCGTGGCTCTCTGCGACGTTGACGAGCGGTCGGCGGCGGCTTCGGTTCCCGGGCGTCGGAATCCTCCGGGGGAAACCTTCGCGCGCTATGGGCGAGCGAAGAAATTCCACGATTACCGGAGGATGCTCGACAAGTTGGACCGTCAGATCGACGCCGTGGTGGTGAGCACTCCGAACCACAACCACGCTCCGGCCAGTGTTGCGGCAATGCGGCGCGGCAAGCATGTCTACTGCGAGAAGCCGAGAGCCCATTCGGTCTTTGAGGCCCGCATGCTCGCCAAGGTAGCAGCCGAGCAGCAGGTGGCCACGCAATTGGGAACCCAGATGCACGCTTCGGACAACTACCGCCGCATCGTCGAGCTGATCCGCGCTGGAGCCATCGGCACGGTGGAGGCATGCCATATCTGGCTGCGCTCGGGAGGCAGCACGAGTGATCGCCCGACCGAGACACCACCCGTCCCCCAGGGGCTTCACTGGGATCTTTTCCTGGGGCCTGCACCTTACCGCCCCTATCATCCCACCTATGTCCGTGGTTCCGGCGGCAACTGGCACCGCTGGTGGGATTTCGGCGGCGGTAATTTCGGCAACATGGGCTGCCACTACCTCGACCTGGCCTTCTGGGCCCTGAATCTTCGCTATCCGGTCTCAGTGGAGGCTGAGGGGCCTCCGCCTCATCCTGAGACGACGCCCGGGCAGCTTCAGGTCCGCTACCGATTCCCGGCCCGCCAAGAGATGCCGCCGCTCACACTGACCTGGACGCACGGCAGTCAAGGGCCGCCTTTCTTCGCGGAAAACGCCTTTCCCGACTGGGCCTGGGGCGTCTTCGTGGGCAGCAAGGGAATGTTGCTGGTCAGCTACGGGCAGCGGATGCTCTGGCCTGCGAAAAAGTTCGCCGACTTCGAGCCGCCCGAGCCGAGTATCCCCTCGACGATAGGAGTAGAAATCGGTCGTAGTGCTCATTGGACCACCGCCCATAAGGCCAACCCCTCCTGGGTGCGATCTGCTGAAGTGGGCCATCGCGCCGAGTGGATCGCCGCCTGCAAAACGGGGAGCCCAACCAGCTGCCACTTCGGCTATTCTGGCCCCATCTCGGAGGCGGTCATGTTGGGCAACGTCGCTTACCGTACCGGCGCCAAACTCGAATGAGACGCCGCCAACTTCCGGGTGACCAACGCTCCGGACGCCAACGCGCTGCTAAAACGGGAATACCGTCCCGGTTGGACGTTGTGACTCGCTCGCTTGCGCTTCAGGCTTCTATGGCTCGATGGGAACGACGAGGAAATAGTGCAACCTTCTCCAGTAACAGAGCCGTGACCGGTGAGGGAGCGGGATCCGACAGGATCCATTTCGCCCCTTCAAGAGCTCGATCAATTGAAATGGGCGAGTGTCGGTTGCCCACCTGGGCGTTCGCAATTGAAGCACCGGATCCCACTCCCTCACGGTCATGGCTCTGTCAGGATTGCTAGCGAAAGTCATCGTAGAGATAGCCGAAGTTTCTGCCTCGAAGGATCCGGCCTCCGCAGCCGGGGCCGCTTCTGACCTGAAACTTACGGCGCTTGTTCTCCATCCATTGGCGGAAAAGGGCGTCTTCTGTAGGGGCCGCTCTACGAGCGGCAGCCGGCAATAGGCCGGCCGCCAAAGAAGAAACTCGGACCCCGAGTTTCTTCCTGGAATGATCCAGCAGCTGGGGGCTAGAGCTAGCCCGGATTTCTCATAGTGAAAGCAGAAAGGCTGATTTTAGTCGATTTTTCGACTCTGGTTTGAGCCGAAGTCTCAGTTGAGGGCACTGTAGAGTGCGAGAGCTTGGTGACACCTATGTTGAAGGCGGAAAACCGGTTTTTCAGACACACCTCAGCCGCCTCAGTTGCAGATGGTTGGGATTTCCGGTTTGCCTCCGCTCAGCCGAGCTGTTGAAGCTGGGCCAAGGTTTGGGCGTAGAGTGTTTGGTAAGGATAACCCTCGCTCAGCGACAAGCTCACCCGTCGGACACTGACCCGAATCTGGCCTCCTATCTTCAACAGTTTGAGGCGAATCGTCTGGCATTGCGCCTTCGCCCACTGGGTCCCCTTCAAAGCGACACACCTGAGCGTGTGCAGCAGATTGTAAGCCACCGAGGAAAACCACAGGCGCAGCTGATTGCTCTTCATGCGGTGCGTCGAGGTCCGATCGGCAAACAGCTCTAGCTGCTGCTCCTTAATCCGATTCTCCGCTTCCCCTCGCGCGCAGTACAGCTCCTCGTACAGCTTTTGGGCGGGCCACCGCTTCGCTCCCAGCGAGGTGACGACAAAGCGGGGATTGGATCCCTTACCCGTGTACTCGGCCTTGCCCACCACTCGCCGCTCTTGACTCCAGCTTTTGCGCGTCTGGTAACGAAAGTCCTTGTAGACTCGGGCGCTGCTGCCGTTG
The DNA here is from genome assembly GCA_965218775.1 of Acidobacteriota bacterium. Taxonomy (GTDB): domain Bacteria; phylum Acidobacteriota; class UBA6911; order RPQK01; family JAJDTT01; genus CAUZIZ01. The sequence goes on from CBDCLS010000006.1 coordinate 1,224,724, forward strand.
GCTTGTTGCAGTGCCTGGGCCTGTTCCAACTCGGACTCCAGGGCCCCCTCTAAGCGCTGATTGCGGGCCAGACCGAAGACGTAATCCACTCGATGCTCCTCACACCATTTCATCAACGCCTCGCGGGCAAAGCTGCTGTCCGCCCGCAGAGTAATGCGGACCTTCGGCCACTTCGCCCGCAGTTGTCCCACCATCCGCTCCATCTCCTGGACCGCTCCTTCGGAGCCATCCAGGTTCGACACCCGCAGCTTGGCCCCCAGCACATACCCCTCGCAAAACACATACAGCGGCAGGTAGCAGTAACACCGGTAGTAGCCATGGTAGAAACGACCCTCCTGTTCTCCGTGCAGCGGATCATCCGTCGCATCCAGGTCCAAGACCAACTCCTTCGGTTTCCCGCCTCGCACCCGAATGAACTGCTCCACCAAAAACGCTTCGACCGCGGCTTCATCCACCGGCGTCTTGCGATATTTATCCTGCGTCACCGAGGACAACTCCAAACGATTGAGGGTGCTCTTGCCCGCACACGCCTTGCCTCGATCCGCTTCCGCTCGCCGATCCCTCCCCAAGGGATCTTCCTTGCCGACCAACACCGCCATCAGCGGATCTGCCCGGAGCTCCTCATGATCGTTGACATCCTCATAGCCTAGGGCCAGTCCGTAAATCCGCTGCCCCACCAGTTCCTCCACACTGAACTCGGTGAAGCGAGGATCGCGCCGGTCCCCAAAGCAGGCGGCCAAGCCGCTAATGAACCCATAGCGGCTCTCCACCTCCCGTAACAGCAACCCCCCGGAGTCTGAGGTGATCTGCCCCCCATTGAATTCTGCCTCGACTCGGCGCCCTTCTAGCTCTTGAAACTCCAGCTTGGAAGCGATACACTCTGTGGTCATAGTAGTCAGCTCCTTGTGATTATTAAGTATCTGATAACAAAGACTTTATATCACATAGAGCTGACTGCTTTTTCTTGTCTTTGAGAAATCCGGGCTAGATGCGCTCGTCAGACGGGCTGTTCTCGCGCCGCCTGTCGAAACAACAACGCCGATCCGACCCACAGCGCGGCGAAGAACCCATTCAATATCAACGTGAAGCCTAACCCAGCGATCAGCGCAATCACACCAACCAACATCTGAGCGGACGCCGTCGCGAACAACACGCGTGCCATCCCTTGTGGCTGAAAGCGGGAGATGATGGCACCGAAGAATCCGACGGCGAGCACCCCGCCATACATCAGGTTAGCGGGGTTTTCCTCGTTCCCGAGAAGCCCAACGGCAAGATTCATCCAGACGAGGATGAGCGCTGTCGCCACGGCAACACCGATGGCGGCTCGGTACGCGATCGTGCCCCCTTTACTCGCTACCAGTTGATACGTGAGTCCAGCGCCGAACAGGAGGACGCCGCCGACAACGAAATCGGCAAGATCCCAGACCACTTCATCGGTGATCTGCATCGCCAAAAAGGGCACCAGCAATATGGATGCTGTCACCAGCGCAATGCGAACAATGTTTTTGTGTTGCATTATGTTCTCTCCAAGAAGTGCAGTGAATGTCTCGACGAACATCCAGAGAACACAGCTGAATAATCTTCTTTCTTCGTCTGCGCTCTCTCGGAGAAGATCGGTGAAGGTCTGCTCCATCGATTCGCCGAATCGCTCACGGTACAGCTTCGGATAAAGGCGAAGCAGTCTTGCATACCAGTGCCGGTATCGTCGTATTGAGCGTTCATTTGCCATACGCAAGAGTATTCGGCGAGAGTTGTTTTTGTTTTGCGACCGCAACGACCTCGCGGTATCGCTGCAGCTCCGCCGCGAGCGCTTTCTGGCCGAGACCGGTGATTCTGTAATACACACGGCGCTCGTCATCCATTTCCGGGTCTATCTTCTTGTCGCTCTCGCGTATCAATTCCGCCTCGAGCATCCGGCCGAGCGAGCCATAGAGCGTTCCCGGCCCCATGTTCACTTTTCCCTGGGAATCGGCTTCCACCTGCTTCATAATTGCATAGCCGTGCCGCTCTTTCGCAGAGAGCGTGAGGAGAATATGGAGCACCGCCGGAGTGAGAGGCGCGTTGGCTTTCTTCTTTGCCATACCCATACAATATATCCGTAACGGATACATGTCAAGGGGATATATTCTCGTTTGTCGTTCCAGCAACCTCCGCAGCCGGAACCGTGCGCGTCGAGCTTCAGGACGTGGAAGGCAATCCGGTTCCCGACTATTCGCTGGTCGATTGCGATCCCCAGTTCGGCGACCAACTCGACCGCGTTGTCTCGTGGAGGTCCGGGACCGACATCAGCCGATTGGCCGGTCGGCCCGTGCGGCTGAGGATCAAGCTGCAGGACGCGGATCTGTATTCGTTTCGGTTCTCGAGAGAGCAACCATGACCGGCATGTTCACGGAGCAGCCAGTGGAAGCCCCTTCAGATGCGGAGCTGCGCCCGCAGGCGTACTCGGTGCAGTACGTTGAGGACGCTGAGGTCGCGTAACGCAGCCAGGACGGATGATTGCGCCGCCGCAGCAGGTTGAGTGTGAGCAGTCCAGGCTAGTGCCGTGTCACGCATCCATGACGGGTTTGCAGATGGGGCTTGCGAGGCGAGATTAAGGCAGGAGGAGGAAGACGATGCTTGGCCATCTTCGACGACGACCAACGCAGAGATCGTCCGCAACCCCCATCTGCCCTGCGGGTGGCGACGGGACGGGCCGATGGCTTTGTCTCTTCTTCTCCGCGATGCGACGGCATCGCCTCGTCGTCGTTTCGCGCCCTCGACACCGTCGCGTTCGCCACAAACCCGTCATTTGATGCGTGACATGGCGCTAGTGGTCTACTCACTCGTAGGCGCGAACGTAGTGGCGATGTCGTGTCCGAGGTGTCAACGAAAAGACACGGGCTTGCTTCAGATGAAAGCGCAACCGGATCGGCTGTCCCTGGAGTTGGTGCAGGTCTTCGTGCCCCTGCCACGCCAGCGTATGGCGGATGTTGTCGGTCCTCAGTGTGACCGACGTGTCGACGCCAAAGCCCTTGATCGGTTTGCCGTCGCTGTCGAGCGCTTCGACAGAGATGGATCCTTGGGAGGCATCCGCGTTGAGGACAAGCGTATCGCCAAAAAACACGAACGTTCGCGTCGTTATCGTGCCACCCTCAGACCCGGCGTTTATCGAGACGAAACCATCCCGGCGCAGCGTGGCGAGCCCGACTCCCTTCTTGGGCGGCTTGGCGTTGGGGTCTAGCTTCGGAGGATCTCCCGTCCAGGTCCACCAATGTTTGGCGTTGCTGCCGGCGTAGAAGAAATAGATACGGTCGTTGATGATGATCGGTTCGGGTGTGTAGTAGGGCGTCATGTATCCCCAATCCCAGTCCATGTCCCTCTTTCCGTATGACAGGAATGTAGCCTCGCTAGTCCACTTGCTCCAATCACGGTCGGCGTTGGCTTCGGCGTGGCTCATGGCTCCCGCGCCGCCGACTCGCTTCCAGACGACGCCATCGCGGCTGAAGGCCAGTTGCAAATCCTGACGATCGGTCCACGGCTTGTCGGCCGGGATCGGCTTGAGCGATTCGTTGTGATAGGCGCCGATGATGCCAAAGTAAACATGGTCGTACGGAAGCGGTTCCATCTGGTAGAACTGGGTCTGCTGGACGGAGTCCATTCTGGTTCTGCGCAGAACGGTGACCTTCGGCGACCAGTGCAGAAAGTCCTCGCTTTCGGTCCGGCTGATCAGTCGCGTATTGGGCGGTCCGAATCGCAGGAAGGCAACGTACCGCTGGCTGCGGCCATCCCAGAAGGGGCAGATCTGAGTGTCGCTGAACGGGATAAGCGGCGTCTCTTTTGACGGCGTCCAGTGGAGGCCGTCGGGCGAAAAGGCAGCGCTCGTCATCCAGGTAGAACTCGTTCCGTCGGGGTTGCAGCTAAAGAGCATCTTGTAACGTCGCTGCGGGTCTCGCTCCGTTGGGTCGAGGAAGATGCCCGGACATTGGAAGCCCTGGATCGGCGGGTGTTGGACGAGGTTAGCCCCGGTCTCCTTGTCGAGGGCCGGCTTGTCCCAGCGGATGCCTTCCTTGGAGGTGGCGTAATAGAGTAGGCCAGTAGACGTGCCGTCCGTCTTTTTCCAACCTTGATACCACATCTTGAAGAGCTTCGATCTGGCGTCGTAGTGCACGGTGCCATAGCCGGGCGCACCCTCCTCCCATGGCTCCGTCTTGACCAGGACTGGATTCTGCTTGTGTTTGATCGGCTGGTTAAGCTGTCGTCGAGCGCCCTGGAGTGACTCCACGAAGTGGTCGTCGACAAACAACTCAGTCCCACGTATCAGGATGGCCTTTCCGACCGTGGAATCGTTAACGTTTTTGAAAAGTCCAAGGGGAGCCTTCAAACCATAACCAGAGAACTTGTCCTCATTGGATTCACGGTCGTCCTGAGCGGAGGCCAGATGATCGAAGAACAAGACGGCAGTCATCGCCAGAAGGCAAAAACGGAACATGGTGAAGACCCTCGTGAAGAAACGGGCGATCAATGCAGGACGTTCAGTCGCCGAATGGTACACGGTCATCGGTCAGCTCTGGCTACAATTCATTCGGAAGGACTATTTGCCCTGAAAACCCGCAGGAAGTTTCCCCCCAGGATCTTCTCCATATCCTCTCGGCTATAGCCCCGGTCCAGAAGTCCTTGAGTCAGCTGGCGCCAGATCTCGATGTAGTCTTCGCGGCGCATGTCGATGTCTGTTCCGATGCCCACGTGATCGATGCCGATGAGGTTCACGATGTAGTCGATGTGCTCCAGGGTTCCGGCAACCGTCGCACCCAGTGTGATCCTCCTGCTCCCGAGATCGAAGGCCTGTTGTTCTGCCTCGAGGGGCAGTCCCAGGTCCTCCCGGGCCTGGCGAATCTTTGCCGGGTCCCGCAGAGCAACCGCCAGTTCCCAGGGTTCCGTATACCGCTCGGTGAGGTAGCGCTGCACCTTGAAATAGTTCTCGAAGTGCCCGGTCTTCGCGACCGGCTCCAGGATGGCCGGGTCGTAGTACGAGCCCACCGCGATCATTCCGCCATTCTCGGCCAGGGCCTTGAGCTGATCGTCGGTCAGATTGCGAACGGCGTCAGCCACCGAGCGAGCGCCGGAGTGGGAGGCGATGATGGGTTTGCTGGTGGCCCGGATGGCATCCCAGAAGGTGTCGTCCGAAGCATGTGAGACATCAACGATGATCCCGAGACGGTTGCATTCCCGCACAACCTCCTCTCCGAAGGGTTCGAGGCCGGGTTCATCATCGTCCAGCGACCCGGAGCAGGCGTCGGCCCAGGCCGTGGGAAAGGCGTGGACCAGCTCCAGCTTTCGCACGCCCAGGCGGTGGAAGATCTTGAGGGTGCTCAGCTCCTCGATCCCCTCTCCGGTGTCCAGACCCACGATCAAGGCCAGCTTTCCCGCTTCTCGTATCCGTCCGACGTCGTCGGCAGTCAGGGCGATCTCCAGATCTTCCTGATGCTCTTCGACGGCACGGTGGAGGGCGTCGATCTCCCAGAGAAAACGCCGGAGGGACGCCACCCCCTGGAAAACTCCACGAAAGACCGTTTCGCCTCGTGGAGGCTGGGTGTACAGGTAGGGGCGGAAGTTCTGAACCTGGTAGACCTCCACCAGACTTCCCACCCCATGGCCGGCCACATCCAGACCGGCTTCCACCAGTCTTCCCGGATCGAAGGGTCGCACCGGTTCCGCCTCGAAGCGAAAGAAACGGGTGGTGACGGCCGGGTCGACGACGGTGACCTCTTTCAGGATACGGGTCACCGGATCCTGTTCCACTGGAGCCGTCGACTCCTGGGGAGTACAGCTCACGAGCACCGACAGGATCAGGCCTGTGAACAGGGTCGTCCTGGTCTTCACGGGAGTCGAAGGCCTTCCCTCCATATAGATTTTCCCTTTCTCCCATCTCAAGGTGGCAGGTCGAGACCTGGGCCTCTCAGCCCATCAGTCTCCTTTTGCCGTTCCTGGGCGGCTCGTCAGCAATCTAGCACCTTTCGCACAGGAGCGTACACCCTGGCTCAGGCCCCCCGCGATCCACTTCTGGAGTTTCAGGGCTGCGAATGCCCACACGGTTCAAGGTGGCGTGGCCAGATACACGGGTTCGCCGGCCTTGCCTTCAGGTGAGCCGATCTCTTTCCTCGCCCTGCACCACCCACGCCTCTCAGTGAGGCGGCATCGACCCTTCCCCCTACCGGAACCTCAGAGAGTACAGATCCGCGTCCTTCATCACGAAGCGCAGCCGGACCGGCTTCCCTGCAATCCGGGTGAGAGGCTTATCAGAAGTGGCCCGGGGATGGGTCCGTTCCCAGCGTACCGTGTGCTCGATCTCGTCTCCGAAAATCAGCGGAGATTCCCCCAGGGCCTTGTAGCGCCCCGAAGCCGAGGCGCTGGGATTTCCGTCCTTGAAGGGAGCGAAGTTGTGCCCTCCGTCGCTCTGGTCGTCCCAGATGATGTTGTTTTCCTTGGAGCCCTCGAACTCGAGCAGACCCAGGTTGGGACGGGTCCAGGTGTGCCCGTCCCGGCTCTCGATGTAGCAGGCCACCTCGGTGTGCTCGGGAATGATCTCCACACCCGGCTCCAAGAGCGAGGGAATGGGAACGCCGGCGAGGCTGCTGCCCCGGTAGTACATCCGGTACAGGTCGCCATCCTTGAAGACGGTGTGGTAGGCGCTGGTGCTCCCCTCCCACGGCTTGTCGAAGGAGAGCACCTTGCCCGCGGACTGGGGCTCCTGAAGCATCAAGTTCACGCCCTCCATGGAATCGATCAGGTAACCGTCCACGAACAGCTCCAGGCGGGAACCGATGTCCAGAGGGGGGTGCTGGGCCCATGCAAGGGTGAAGCAGAGTGTCGGAAACAGAAGACGCCAAATCAGCGTTCTGCTCATGAGGACTCCTCCCGATCTGGAAGCTACCACATCGCTGCGCTCTCTACAATCAGGGCCGGAGCAGGCTCAACCGGCATCCACCCAGTGCCGTTAGAGGGGCTTCACCTCATCGGGAAGAGCCTCCTAGACCCTGGGCGGCGGAGAACCCGGAAGAGGTGGCTGTGCTGGCTCCTGTTGAAGTGGTAAGATCTCGGCGCAGGGAATGCCTATTCTGGAAGTCACCTCCATTCTGACGTGCTCCCTTTTCGCTGGTGCAGCGATCTACATCAACCTGGTGGAGCATCCTGCCCGCCTGGAGTGTGGGCCGGAGTTGGCCGCAACGGTTTTCGGGCCGAGCTACAGGCGCGCTGCCCTGATGCAGGCCTCCCTCGCCATGCTGGCAACGGTCTCGGGAGTTGGCGTCGTACTGGCGGGCGGACCCCGACTCTGGCTGGCGGGGGCTGTGTTGATCTTCCTGGTGGTGCCCTTCACATTCCTGGTCATCATGAGCACCAACAAGCAGTTGCTGGATCCCGAGCGCGATCGGACGACGGCTGAGACGGAGGCACTCCTCCGAAGGTGGGGTTCTCTGCATGCCGTCCGCAGCATCTTGAGCCTGCTGGCGGCCACCTTGTATCTTTATCTCGGCGTTGCTGCCTGAGTATCTGGGGCCAGTTCGGGGCTGACGTTCTAGGGAGATGGAGCTCTCCGGAGAGCAAGACTGGGAGAGATCAGTAGAGGAGAGGAGCAAGACAATGAAGCGGAAGAATACGATCACCCTGGGCGCGATCCTGGTTGTCGGAACCCTCGTGGTGAGCATGCAGGGCTTGATGGCCCAGCAGGACTCGACCCAGTACCATCGAATCGACGGTGCAGTGATCTACGACCACGACCCCTCCACCCAGCTGGGGGATGACATCTTCGGCGACATCATCGCCGACTTCGAGAACGACGCTCCCGGGAGATGCTCCCATGGAGGTCCGGTCTGCCTGGAGTATCCCAACGGCAATATCGCGGCATTCCATAGCAACACCAGCGACCACAATCTGGATGGCTGGAGCGAGTACGCCCTCAGCAGGGATGGCGGTAGGACCTGGAAGCGCCACAACAAGGTGCAGTACAGCTTCGATGCCTACGCGAAGGACCAGAAGTATCCCGTCTGGGTGGAGGAGGGACTGGTCACGGAGAGGGGAACCATCATCCTGTTCCTCACCCACTTCAGAGGCGTCGGAGGTGGCATCAGGATCCGGCTGGGAACCATCAAGAGCTACGACAACGGAGCGACCTGGACGGTCTACGAGACCCTGGATGATGGGGCTTTCACCGGATATCCCTGTTCCACGGCAGTGGTGGGCGAGACTAACTACGTCCTGGTCGACAGCAACGTGGGTGAGGTACAGGATGCCGGTCCCCACGTCCTGTACGTCAGCAGGGACGACGGACGCAGCTGGAGCAAGCGGAGCGCCTTGAGTCTGGACCACGACAAGTGGTATGGCACCATGACTATCATGGCGGACGGCCGATTGCTGGCCGGCGCCTACACAGAGAAGGACGAGCAGCATTTCTACTACTGCATCAGCAAGGACGAAGGCCACACCTGGGGTCCGCAGCAGAAGGCCTACGTGGACAAGATGATCCGGGACCCGGAGCTGGCCTATCTCAGCGGCAAGTACTACCTGCAGGGAAGATCAGGCCACGGCAAAGACGGGGGCTATCGCTTCGTTCTCTATCAGTCGGATGACGGTGAGAGATGGGGGAAGGGAATCATCGTCAGTGGCGATAGGGGGCACCCCGACGGGTACAGTCAGAACTGCATCATCAACAAGTACGACGACGACGTTCCCAATGAGCTGATGGCGGTGTACGCCATCGTCTACGAGCGCTACGACACCAACGAGTATGTCTATTTCATCCGGCCGGATGGGAACTAGCTGAATCCGGCTCAAGGCAGATTCCCAGAACGAGTCTTTGGGAAGTCCCGGTGGAGGGAGGCGAGGAAGTCCGACTCATTGACTCTCTGAACGATCGTGCCTTTGCCATCGTAGAAGATGGTATCTACTTTATCCCGGGACGACGTTGACTCCCCTTTACGCCGTCGGTTCGTACGTCCATTCAGTTCTACAGCTTTGCAGATGGAAGTGTGGAACGGCTAGTCGAAATCCCCGAACCGTGGATCCCTATTCTGTCCGTTTCCCCGGATGGCCAATGGTACCTGTACGACGATACAAAATGGGAGAACGATATCATGCTGGTGGAAAACTTCCGCTGAGGCGATCGCTGCCTCGTCGAGTACCCCGCTCAGACTTCCGATTCGCTACTTGCCGTTTGTTCCATAGACGTGGAGGCAATGTTGGGCACATATCATCCCGCCTGTTCTCCCATCGTGCATAAACGCACACACAAGGGGCGAAGAATCGAGAAACCAATCGGAGGATAGCTGTGATAGTCGGCACCCTGTCCGATTTGATCGAAATCGAACGGCCGCTTTCGCCTAATTGGCCAGAGCATACAGCCTAAGATTCTATTTGGTCTTTCAAGACGCCAGAGTCCTCTAGGTTCTTCTTTAGGTCTTCAAACTCTTTTCTTAAACTGCCTACTAGACCCCAAGCAGTAGTTGCCATACCCATGCCGATGATTCCAAAAATAAATCCTATTGTTTCCATTTTAACGCTCCTCTCTACTAGCTAGTTCCCATCCCAAGGACTTTAAATAGCTGAAAATGAAGGAGTAAGGTGGGGATGTGGCCTCCCTTTTTTGTCAGACCTCTTTGTTAATCTTTTGGTGCGAACAAATTGAAAACAAAGAAGTTAACTCGAAAAAGGAGGCCCAACGTTGCGCCAGAAAACGGAAGAACGACTCCCCCTTTGCCACATTTTCCCCGACCACCAAATGGCCCGGGAACTGGAAAAGATCTCCGAGATCCTGGACCACAATCCCCGGATCTCGGCCTTAGTTTTACAGGATCTATGTGACACTTCCAATCCGCAGAAAGGCGCCAGCGGACTCAGTGCCGAGTTTGTCCTACGAGCGACCCTCGTCAAACAGCTGCACGGCTTCAGCTACGAGCAGCTGGCCTTTCACCTACTCGACTCCCAGAGCTTCCGCAGTTTTGTGCGTCACCCCCTGGGCTGGATGCCGAATAGGTCCACCCTGCAGCGCAATATCTCGAAGATCTCTGAAGCCAGCTGGAAAGAGATCAATACCGTCTTGGTGGGCTGGGCCGCTCAGAAGGGACTGGAAAAGGGCCAGCGCATCCGCCTCGATTCGACCGCCGTCGAGAGCGACATTCATCATCCGACCGACAGTGCCCTGCTCGACGATGCGGTGCGCACGGTGAGCCGGCTTCTGGGACAGCTCAAGGAGCGACAAGGCGCGCTCGAAGCCGAAGGCCAGGCGTCGACGGCGGTGGTCTTTACCAACCACAGCCGACGAGCCAAGCGGCGGGCTTTTCAGATCGCCAACGGCCGAGGAGCCAAACGCCAGCGCGCCTATCGCGATCTGTTGAAGGTCGCCCGCAAAACCTACGGCTACGGCCTCACGGCCTTGCAAGCCGATTTGCCGGCCGCCGACCTGCTGACCGTGGCGCTGCTGGTCTCCTTGGAGCATTACCTGAAGCTGATGGCCCGGGTCATCGATCAAACGGAGCGACGCGTCCTGCGCGGCGAGACCGTGCCCGCCGCCGAGAAGGTCTTTTCGATTTTTGAAGAGCATACGGACATCATCAAAAAAGGCCAGCGCGAACCGACCTATGGGCACAAGATCTTTCTGACCGGCGGTCGCTCGTCGCTGATCTTGAACTGTGAAGTCCTGGCTGGAAACCCGGCCGATGTGGGTCAGCTCCAACCCTTGCTCGGAGCCCATCGAGAGGTCTACGGTCGCTATCCGCGTCAGATGGCGGCGGACCGGGGCTTTTACAGCCAAGCCAATTTGACCTGGGCCAAAGGGGAGGGCATCCAGGATGCCGCCTTTGATCGCAAGGGAAGTCTGCCGATCAGCGAGATGGTGCGCTCCAGCTGGCTTTACAAACAGTTGAGACGTTTTCGCGCCGGCATTGAGGGTTGTATCTCGTGGCTCAAGCGCGTCTTCGGGCTGGACCGCTGCACCTGGAAAGGCTGGGAGCACTTCCAGCAGTACGTGCAGGCTTCCGTGGTCAGCTACAACCTGCTCGTTCTGGCCCGTTTGCTTCCCTGAGACCGTTGCAGCCTCTTGGAACCCAAAACGCTCGGAGCTGCGGCCGCAGTGTCTGCAAAATCCAGCTCCGTCATCCTCCTGCTGGCGAAAAAGGGTCCACCGAGCACAAAGTGGTCTTTGCCCGCTGCCTATGGTATATTAAGTATCTTAGAATCAGCTAATTAACAAAGCTTAAAAGTCAATTCTGGGATGGAAACTAGCTATAACGCCAAGCTCAGCCGCAGCTTTAGTTGTTGGCTGCATTTCTACCAATAGGTCCGGAAGTACCAGTCGATTCACACCAAGCAACCCTACACTACGGCGGTCCAGTTACTCCCCCGTCGGCACCAGTTGCTTGAGTTCTTCGAACCAGTTGAGGACGACGTTCACCTTGCCTACTGAAGCTCGCCGCCAGGCCGCGACGAGTGCCTCCTCTGGTGGTTCCAGCGCCCGTACAAAATGCTGGCCATCGGGAGTCACATCGTAGCAGCGGACTGGTGTAAGTGATTCGTATCTTCCCTGGAACAGCGGCACTGGTTTGCCCGGTCTCAACCTGCCCGCCGCGATCCACCCACACCAGTTGGTACTTTGCCCGCGGACTGACAGACCCGCCAATATAGGCCAGGGTTCCCGACTGGGAAAAGGCGAACTCAGCAGCCCCGGTTTCGTTGTTGCTATTACCGGTCCAAATAGCGTGCCTCACCCCCTCCAGGACAGGCACCTCCGGACCGGTGACGGCCAGTTCGTTCAAATCGAAAGGGACCGCCCACAGGGTCGCCTCCCGGGCGAAGACGAGATGCCCGGTGGGGACGTAGTGGGCATCCGAGCCTCCTTCGATGAGGACCTTTCTCTCTCCGGTCTCCAAGGACTAATGGGTCGAGAACTGCTGCAGTAGGATCCCTCACGATATGGATAGCTGACTATCCGATTAGATAGACATCGAACCCCATCTCTTGCGACATCCTCTCCAGTTACTGTTCAGGATTTCTCCCATGAAATGAATAAGTTATATCCGATGAATTGCCCGGATAGTCGATCCGCCGCGCTATTGGCACGATCCTTGCTTCTGTTCCCACTAGGAGTAGAAAGATGAGAAACTCGGTGATCCAGATCCTTAGCATAATGAGCGTTCTTTCGGTAACAGTGCTGGCAGACCCCTTGCCTCCACTTCCGGATTACATCAGTGTCCAGGTTCCTTTCGAGTTCCATCTTGGGAACAAGGTTCTTCCTGCCGGTGGCTATCTCATCCTCCAAGTCGGCTTCGGTCTTCAGATCTGTCTCGAGGGTATCGTGTGTGAAAAGATGCCCGTGACATTCTTCGCGGCTGAGAAGGGGTGTGCGCAGGCACGGCTGGCCTTCCATCGCTATGGGGATGAGAACTTTCTTTCCCAGGTATGGGTGGGAGGGTATACCTACCAGTTCTCACCGTCTCAACGAGAAGGTGATTTGATCGGAACCACCGTGCCGCTAGAGGTGGTGCTCGTCGAGGGCCGATCGCTGCTCTGAAGCAGACGCCAGTGTAGAGTCATGAATAGGCATCCTCAGGTGAGAAGGGTCCATCACGAAGGTTCTCGTCGAGGAATACGGCCCCTTCAGAGAGCGATTCGAGGAGTACATCCTGGAACGCACGGCCAACCATCCCTCCCTGGTTCCCATGATTATGCATGGTCAGGGTCAGGCCCGCTTCCGCCTCGCTTGCAAGGAGACAGTACAAGCCAAGAACCTGCTCTTCCCGTGGCACAGGGGCGACGAGACGCTCGGCAAGCTGTTTGATCGGCTCTGTGATGAGGGTGCCGAGAGCGTGGAGCAGGAATTAGACCGGCGGACCAAAACCTAGCCGTACAGAAGCCAGAAAGGAGGACCTGATGGCACTCTGCTGAAGGGGTCTCTCCTGGTTCCCGTCCCGTGCTAACCCCTGTTGATCCTTCCCCTCCTCCTTGCTAGCCTGGGTTCGGCTGAGAACCGGAATTCCCTTTCGCTGAGGAGGATGGACGATGAGGATGAGACTAGCGACTCTGTGCGTGGTTTCTCTTGCGATTTCCCTTACGGTAGAAAGTGCCTTGGCGGAGCCGGAGGGGGCTCAGGAGCCCCTGGACATCGGCTCCCGGTTGGAGCTGTTCGTGGACGACTACCTGATCGAATCGATGGATGGGGTCAGACTGAAGCTGCACGAGCCATACTCTGCTGGCAAAGTCCTGACGTTTGACCGGCCCTGGGAGGGCACCACCTGCTTCTACGTGACCGTGTTCCAGGATGGCCAGCGCTACCGCATGTACTACCGGGGCAGCAGCGATCCTGAAACCAGCCCCCCGTCGGCGCTGAAACCGGGCGAGGTTTCCATCCCAAAGCATCCCCCGGTGATCTGCTACGCCGAGAGTCTAGACGGGATCCAGTGGAAGAGACCCTCTCTCGGTCTTCACGAATTCAACGGGTCTAGGGAAAACAACATCGTGTGGATGGACCAGCCGGGGGCACAGAGGGTCACGGACTGCATGTACGTTTTCAAGGATGGGAACCCGGCGGCTCCCGACTCCCAGCGCTACAAGGCGGTGGGAGGCTCCAGCCCTCCCCTCGTGGCTCTCGTCTCAGCCGACGGCCTAGGCTGGCAAGAGTTCCAGGGGCAGAAGTCCCTCATTTCCGAGGGCCTGCACAGCAACGCCTTCGACGCCTTGAGCGTGGTCTTCTGGGACTCCGTTCGCACTCGCTATGTCATCTTTTTCCGGGATATGAGTGGGGGAGCTGAGGACCCGACAGTGAAAAACTACGGCAATCGGAGCTTCAAGTACGCCACGTCGGAGGACTTCACGCACTGGACCTACCCCCGGTGGGTGGACTTCGGTGGCGCTCCCTACGAGCATCTGTACACCAATGGCACGACGCCGTACTTTCGGGCCCCGCACATCTACCTGGCCTTCCCCAAGAGGTTCCTTCCCTGGCGCAGCTCCTTCCCGGACGCACCTCGTCCCGGCCTGTCCGAAGGCGTGTTCATGAGCAGCCGGGACGGACTGCACTGGGACCGGCGCTTCCTGGAAGCCTTTATCCGGCCGGGTCGGGACCCCCGGAACTGGCTCAACCGGAACAACCTACCTTCGGCCGGGTTGGTGTCCACGTCTGCCGACGAGATCTCCCTCTACGTGGTTCGCAACTACAAGTTCCCCAGTGTGCACCTAGAGCGCATGGTTTTGCGAACGGACGGCTTCGTGTCGGTCCACGCCGGGCACGCGGGCGGCGAGTTCGTCACCAAGCCTCTAGTGTTCCAGGGCGACAAACTGGTCCTCAACTTTGCCACCTCGGCTGCGGGCAGCATCCGCCTAGAGATCCAGGAGGCCCAAGGGAACCCACTACCAGGCTTTGCCCTGGAGGAATCACCCCTTATCTGGGGAGATGAGATCGAGCATACGGTGCGGTGGGAACGGACTCATGCCAAGGCGACTTCAGATAAGCCCCTGGCCCGGATTGCCGGGAAGCCAGTCCGCCTGCGGTTCGTGATGAAGGATGCAGATCTCTACTCCCTGAGGTTCAGGTAGGAGCAGAGTTCGCCAACTCGTCGGAGGGCTCTTGCTGCTCGCGTCGCAGTGCGGAGACTACCTCCTCATGGCCAAAGAAAGTGCCCGGGCTGAGTTTCATCAGACTCGGTGGCAAGAAAGGGCTGCGGCTCACCTCCGGCGGAAAGCAAAGAAATGTCGAAGTTTTGGGTGGAGACAAAGTCTGCAAACGCCAGTAAATTGCCGTCTGGAGACCTCTTGATGGGATAGTAATAAGTGAGGGGCTTATGAGGCTAAGGGGGCTTTCTCTACTGAGCTGTGAGAATTATTTCTTTCTAGAGGTAGTGGTAGAAGCCCCTCAAGCCCCCGAACCTCCCTCTAATTACAATAGTAGTCACAGAATAGTAGTCACAGATTCAGAGCGGTCTTGTCCTAACCAGATAGGCTCCTTCCCAATCTTGACGGCTCTTCAAGGAATGGAGTGGAACCTTGTAGAGCTCCTCCTCCGCCCAGGCCACCTAACCCGCCACCACCTTCTTGGCACTTGAATCAATGTGACGTCAGAAGTATCTTAGATAATAAGACGTTCTTCATTTGCTGAGGCGGCGCGTCAGGAAACAAACTCCTCGCGCGTGTAGGCAAGTGGGGGTCGAGAGGGTGATGGGGTAGAGAGATGGAGTCTCCCTACCTGAAACTCCCTTCCAAAACCCAGTGTGCGGGGCTTTATCTCTTGAGGCTCCGTCGCCCTCTCAACGTTTTCCACCCGAAGTGTTTACGTTAAATCTCAGTCCATCAACTCTCAAGAACATTTTCCCGACAGCGACACCGACTTGGCGGTGGCATCTTTGAAGACGAAGGGGGGAGTCCAGACGTCCAGCCTGCCTTCAGGTGCCCGTTGACTTTGCGGCCACTCAGCTGGTTCTGAAGGTTCGTAGGCGAAAGGAGCCCCAAATCATGGGCTGCTCAAGGCCCAAGCGCCAGTCAATAAGCCCAGCGAGGGCGGCGAGATTCGCCACTGTGGCAAACGTGTCTTTCCATGATCTGCCCATCCCTCCACCGCACCCTGTACGCTGCCTTGACCCAAATCTCATCCGGGTGATCAAACCTCGGCTGGGACAACGCTGTCGTTCCGCCGGCCTCTTCGAAAGACCGGCCAGCGCTGTTGTGGCGGCAGTGGAGATGAATGAGCGACGTTTGATCATTTCGGATACCGTAGTCCCTTGACCTTGGTCTTGATCACCCAACTCCACATTTTGGCATCTCATCTTCACACCATCTTCGGCCGCTCCTCCATCGCGAAATCCTCAACGCAGGCCTGGCTACGCCTGCGGTTTCGCTCAATCGTTCCCGGTCAAATCTGCGAAGTTATTTTTGCACGAACCCTAAATCCCACTCGGTTCCGTAGGTCCAAGCACGGGATCCTGACCCCGGTGGAAATTCTTGCCCATGAGGTATTTGATCTCCATTTCAACGTCGCGAATATACGCCCCGTCGATTACGTCAGGGTCGCGATCGGTCAACGTGATTTGCAGCGAGTTCTTACCCGTCATCGGCCAGTGCTCCCGATCGAGATGATAAACCAACCAGTAACCAGAACCAGTACGGTAACGAGGCGCCCTCATGCGATAGGTCTGGTTAATCTTACGCAGCAGCGAACCGGCCAGCTTCTTGCCATTGAGGCGGAAGACCACACGGTCCCTTTCGGTCGCATTTATGACGCGCACGCGAAGTAACGCTTCGTGAACACGGCCGACTTTGTCCCAGCGCTGCAAATCGTCGCTGACGGACAACTCCAAATCCACCGGGCGACCCACGTCAAGAGCCACCGGAAGCTGCATCTTCAGTCCCGGCTCAAGTACCGGCCTTTTGTAACGTCCTGTGGTTGTTGGTAAGAAGTAGAATTTATCCTTCGGAGCCATGACCTCCGGATCCGGCAGCTCGCGCAGTTTTTCGTAGAACGTGGCGTCATACGGCCAATTGTTAAACCAATGGGCCAAATACAGTCCGTCGACTCCCTGGGCCCAATAATTGGAGGCGGCGGCTCTTATCATCGCAATATTCGCCTCGCCGAGCCGATCCGAGTCAATGTGGCTGTGTAGGGCAGCGTGAATGCGGCACTTGGAGCCCTTGGCCGCTTGCACCAGAGGTCGGAAATCCGCCATCTGATTCAGTAGCTCCGGCGATCCCAACGTCTGCCCGATGAGTACCTCGACGATGCCTTGACGGATCCACTCGCGGATGTCGAGCCCGATTGAGAGACATTCCTCGATGCTGGCCGGTATACGGATGGCGAGTTCTCGCTTCGGTCCACTTGCTTTCACGTCTCGATAGACGCGCGCGATCCAATCGGTCATGATTTTCCGCCCCTCGTTGACCTCGGCGGGATGAAAATAGTTGGAGCCGTAGTTGAGTTGAAGCTCCAGGCCATCCACCGGGTACCGCGTTAGCGTTTCGTGAATGAGCGCGAAGCGCTCATCTCGCACTTCCTGGTGCATGAAATCCAAATTGTCTCGGCCGGTAAAATCAGAATCCAGTCCACCCTTGACGCCAATCTCCAATTGCCGATTGTTGAACCGGAAATCCGAAGCGCGCGTGTCCTTTCCTTGCTCGCCGGTCCCTTGCTGAACTAACAACGTGGCGTAAAGCAGCATCCCTTTAGCATGTGCGCGGTCGCAGATAATCTGCAGCGGGTCATTGCCCGCCTCAATCAATGCTTTCGCGTTCCGATGAGCGCGCATGAACACCAGGTGCGGCCACTTCCGCACGTTGTGACCCCAAAGCTCCCCGACTCTTGTATCGTGCAACACAGTGCGCCCATCGCCGAGACACAACATGATGGCTTCCACCGGAGTACCCACCAGTTCATCGACACCCGCCTCGAATTCCTCCTTCTGCATGGGAGGCTCGTACATGTATATCAGCGGATGTCTCCCGTCGTGATAGAACATGATGCGCGGTTTCCGCCTTTCGGCATCGGATGCCGCAGGCTTTGAAGAACCCTCAGCTCGGGCAACGGTGCAACTCATCAGAGCAGCGGCCGGAGTGACCGTGAGGAATCGTCGTCTAGTAGCCTTGGAAGACATGGAGGACCTCTCTTGATGCAACGTCCACGGATAAACAGGTTTACCGCAGGCGAACCGGATCACGGTGGGTCCGGTCGTCGTCTACTGCAACCCAACAAGAGACTTTCGAAGTAATTCACGCGTAGTTCACGTGAATCTCCACATGCCGCACGACCAGCGGAGGTTTTATTTGCGGCTGGCTCTTCAGCAAACAGATGTGTACTTGGTGCGGACCGTAAGTGATCTTCTCCGCATCAAGTTTCCAAACCAACCAGCTCGTGTCAGCGACGTCGGATGGATCGAGGGGATCTTCGTGGGCGGTGTTGCGCACCTCCGATCTGCCCAGCATCTCTGTGTCCAGTTCCACTTGCACCTTGTCTAAGGGGGAAAAGTGCTCCAGCTGAACCCGCAAGTCCACGCCCTCCAGTCGTGATTGTTTGGTGGCCTGAGCAAGGTCGTCGTACATAGGCAGACTGAAGGGGGGGCCTTCGTCCGTGAGTGTGTGGTACAACGCGACAGGTGTCTCTCCCAGTATCCGATCGTTCAGATCCGCACCAACCCAATCACCATTCTTGTGGATGTAACCGTGGACCGCGGCGAATATTTTGTCGGCGACACCGGCTCCGAGGTAGGACTCACGCTGTATTTGAAGTGGGTCTTCAGCCATTTTGGTAAGGGGCAATCTTGTATGTCAATGCAATGGGAGGCCTGATCCTCTGGTCTAAAGAAGGCAGCGCTAGCTTTCTGGAGCCTGGGCTGAGTCTACCACATTGCACCATCTGCACAGGTCTTCGCGGGCACGGCAAACTTCTCGGTCCTTTGGACGAACTGGGATCCTCGATATGCCCTGTCTTTCTGCCCTTCCACCCATCGTCTCATCGCAGAGGTGAGAACCTAGTGGGAGGTGAAGATTAAGATAGTGTTTTCAAATCTCAGCCAATCCGCTTCAGTGATCTGAAAATCGGAAGAAGCTTCAGGTCTCCCGCGGAAACGTCGAACGAACTGCCGCAGACGGCCTGGGCCAAGAGCAGTCATTCCGCGCAGACCAAGCGGTCATTCGACCACGAAAGTGGCTGAGAAGAATGGGTCGCCTTTTCGAGAAACAAGGACAAGGATGGCAGTTTCAAGCACACGACCAGCTTCGCAGCAAACGGTACTCTGAGTGTCAGCGGAAAAGGCGGATTGAATTCCGCCTATCCTTCCGATTTCTTACATCCGCCATCCTCTGAGATTGCCCTTCCAGATTCAAAGATCTAGTATTCTTGAGATAGGTTTCCCTGCAATCGAGAGACCCGCATTGCTAGGCCACAGCGAACGGCCCCTCCTGGGAAACCCGTCCAGAGTCGCAGAAGCCTTGTCAGATTAGTGATCAGCGAGGTCTTAGAACTCGATGGATGAGAGTAGACATATGGCGAGGCTAGTCTCAGTCAACGTCGGGCTGCCTCGCGCAGTCACTTGGAAAGGCAGGACTGTGACCACCGGCATATTCAAAGCTCCGGTAGACGGCCCGGTGGCACTTCGGCGGCACAATCTTGAAGGCGATGGCCAAGCCGACCTTTCAGTACACGGGGGTCCCACGAAGGCAGTCTACGTCTATCCAAGCCGGCACTATGACTTCTGGCGGTTCGAACTGGGGGACAGCAAGCTGGCTTGGGGCAGCTTTGGTGAGAACTTCACCGCCGATGGAGTCGAGGAGGAGACAGTTTGCATCGGTGATGAGTTTCAGGTGGGCAGCGCCAGAGTGGTCGTGACGGAACCCCGGATGCCCTGCTTCAAACTTGGGATTCGCTTTGGCCGTGCGGACATGCTGAAGCTGGTCTCCCGTTCCACTCCCTCAATATGTGGCTCGTTCCCCTTCTGGAAGTTGTACTGGGAGGAATGCTGATCGTCGGCCTCTATTCCCGTGTAGCGAGTCTCGTGGCAATTGTCATGATGATGGTGGCGGCCTACGTGCATCTTGTCGTTGACAATCCCGACCTGTTTCCGTTGCAGCCGGAAGCGCCGATCATTCCCTTGGTAACGATACTTCTCTGCTCGTATGTGTTCTCGGCCGGCGGTGGTTTGTGGTCCCTTGATCTGCGATGGCAGCAATCGGGTGCTACGTAACATGGGCAGGAAGCCACCGGTACCCAGCCTCTGGGGATGAGACCGATGGAATTCTACGGCAGATTCATACTCCCGAGGCTTGTGCATTTCGCGTGCGGCCTCAAGCCGATCATGCGTCAACGGGAGAAAGTTGTACCGCTAGCCCGGGGACGGGTCCTGGAAATCGGTGTTGGGTCCGGCCTGAACCTGCCGTTTTACGATTCCATGAAGGTTACAAGACTGTGGGGCCTGGAACCCTCCTCGGAAATGAGAAGAGTTGCTGAGAGAGCAACGCACAGGGTCAGTTTCGAAGTCGAGTTGATCGGGCTGCCCGCTGATGAGATTCCCCTGGACGACGACGCGGTCGACACGGTCCTCATCACCTATACCCTTTGCACAATCTCCGAGTGCGAACCGGCTTTGCGCGAGATGAGCCGCGTTCTGAAGCCAGGAGGAGAACTTGTGTTCTGCGAGCACGGCGCAGCCCCAGACGACAGAGTCCGCCGCTGGCAGGATCGTCTCAATCCTATTTGGAAGCGGATAGGAGGGGGATGCAACCTCAACCGTCCCATACCCGACCTCATCGAGCACGCCGGCTTCAAGGTTACGGACTTGGAGACGATGTACCTTTCTGGCTGGCGTCCAGCAAGCTTCAACTACTGGGGCACGGCGACCCACGCGTGATGCTTCACTGAGGCCGGCAGTGAAAGAGACCAATGCACCAGACAGGCCCGAAAGTGTGGTAGGCAAAATGGCCCCAACCATCCTCCCTACCATAGGATACTCTTACCTATTGAATCTAAAAGAGTTGTGGAGAAATATATGGCAAAGTCAAATGAGGGTCTTCTTCTACTAACGGTCGAGGCTGGGTGGCTAGTCTGTCTGAAAGGGGAGATTCAGGGCTCACACGACAGTTGTTGCCCGGAATCCTAACCCGCATTTCTCATCGCCTGTCGTAGCGAGGCGTCGCAAGTGCCGTCCTGGCAAGGCTTGCGACCGAGGCCTCCGCAGTCGTACTTGTACAGTACGTCGAGGAGGCCGACCGAGCGAAACACAGCCAGGGCGGATGATTGCGGCGACGTAGTAGACCGGCGATGAGAAATGCGGGCTAAGCTAGCTGGCGGGAAGTGTCGTCCAGTTATCGTCCAGTCAGAAAGTTTTAGGATATCGTCAGAAATCACTCGATCAATGCGAATTTGAATGTCCGCTTGTAGGTGCGATTTCAATCAAATCGGGCGCTGTCTGTCAGATCGGGTGCCGACTATCACAGGTACAAGGTCCTCATCGGACGCGACGATTGATTCAGTTGATCAGCGCAACAGACCTCAGGTGGCTTCGGGCGTCCGGCTAGCGTCACTGTCAGAGGCAAGAACGGCTAGGGGTAGGAGTGTCCCTAACTGCTGCCTCCCCATCACTTGGCGCTATGCGTCTTTCACTCTCTCGACGCTCGCCCTACTGTCCACGACCATCCTGAACCCATTCTCAAACTCCACCAAGGCCCACATCCTCTAGAGCGGATCATCCGGGGTCAGGATGCGTATGATCTTCGAAAAGCCAAGAATATCAGCGGGAAACCCCGGCGTGGCCACGATAGCGTTCGATTCCCGCTCCTGGGTCACCGCCGTCGCGGAGAACAGATCATCACCACTAGGTGCTCGTCCCGCCCCAGCCGGAATAAGGTCGTCGGCCGGGTTGGGACCCCCCCTACAACTGACGACGAAAAGGCCTGTTGTATCTCCGGCGTCCGCGAGTTCTGCAAACAGCTCCTCTAGAAAGGTGGGCAGCGACGTTTTCGCTCCAAGGGTGAAGTCCACCGTAAGCACGATCTCGTTCTCCTTGTCGTCGTAGGTCGCGGTGCAATCCTTCTCGCCACCGGGATTGGCAATGGCCACGCCACTTCGGATCTCATCGTTGTTGAAGCCAATGACGCTCCAGCCGGGCCCGCCCTCGTCTCCTCTCACCCCAACGTTAGGAATGCCCAGCAGTTCTTTGGTTTCCCATATCGCTTTGGGTTGCCTTCGGCATCCTGGATCTCCACACGAATACTGCCTGCAGCCGAGGTGGCGAAGTTCAGGAGCAGGTTCTCCCCCTGGAACATGAGAGGCTTCGTGACCATCTCGCCCCCGAAGTAACCGGCGTGTACGGAGACGAACCCATCGGTCCGTAGGGTCATCCGCTCCAGATGGATGCTGGGAGAGGTGTAGTGCCGAGTCAGGTACAGCGAGAGCGTGTCTGGTGCCGTCTCGACGAGGCCCACGGCAGCCATGTTGGTGCGGGGCATCCAGTTGCGCTTGCCTCTTCCCGGACGGATGAAGGCTTCCATGAAACGGCGGCCCCAGTGCAGACCATCGCGGCTGCTGAGGAAGACCGTCTCCGAGACTCCGGGAGCCAGGGCACGGGGCGAGATGCTTCGCCAGGGCATGAAGCGCTTCGGGAAGGCTAGATAGATGTGGGGCGCCCGGAAGTAGGCAGTGGTAGCGTTGGTGTAGAGATGCTCGGTCCGTGCGTCACCGAAGTCCGCCCACTGGGGACTGCTCCAGTTGATGAAGTCATCGGAGCTGGCAAACTTGAAACTCCGGTTGCCGTAGTTATAAACGGGGAGGCCCTGGTGGCGATAGGCCGGACCCCTAGCTTTGGGATGGAGACCTCGATCGGAATCGCGGAAGAAGATGACGTACTTCTTCCGGAAGGAGTCCCAGAAGACCACGTTGAGGGCGTCGAAGGCGTTTCGGTGTAGCCCTTCCTCAATCAGCGACTTCTGCCCCTGTAGCTCAGTCCAATGCAGCCCATCGGGGGAAACCAGGGCCACCAGAGGGTAGCTGCTTCCTCCCACGGCCTTATAACGCTGGGCGTCGGGTGCCCCTGGGTTGCCGTCCTTGAAAACGTACATGCAGTCGGTGATCTTCTGGTCGCCCGGCTTATCCATCCACACGATGTTGTTATCCTGCGAACCCTGGAACTCGAACAGTCCGAGAGTGGGCTTTGTCCAACGGATTCCGTCCCTGCTCTCGGCATAGGCGATCACAGCGGGATGGTCCTCCAGCACGTTCTCACTCTCTTGCAGGAGATCCTGGAGGGCATACTCGGCTAGGTTGCTGCCTTGGTAGTACATCCGGTAGAGGTCGCCGTCCTGGAACAAATTGAAGTAGGCACTGGTATTCCCCTCCCAAGGCTTATCCAGGGTCAGTACCTTCCCGGCAGATCGGGGCTCGTGCAGCTTGAGTCGCACGCCTTCCATGGAGTCGATGAGGTAGTCGTCCACGAACAGCTCCAGCCGGGAGTCGATGTCCAGGGGTTTGCATTCCTGCTCTGCTGCTCGGGCTCCTGTAGCCAGGCAGAAGACCAGGAACGACGCAACGACGGCCAACATTCTCTTCCTCATTGCACATCCTCCATGGGGGGATCACGTTCCTCTTGAGGCCAGGCTATCTCGGTCGGAGGCATGGGATCAATAGCCTCAGGACGCTTGAAAGCAGAGTGCACAGAATATACCCGGATCTCTTCGGGTGTCGCGATCCCAGATTCGCCTATTGCAAAAGAGAGCGATTCCGTCGTTAGACCCGATGGTAGGTGCCGATGAGGACTGCCTGCTCTAAGATATGCCCTGCCATCGCTCTCTCTACTTGCGCTTTCGTCGGCTGCCCGAGATCAGGGAGAACCAGATCAAGGGCGTAGAGCTTATGGAAATACCGATGGGTCCCGATAGGGGGACAAGGCCCACCGTATCCGGTTCGCTTCCAGTCGTTGAGCCCTTCCAATGTCCCCGGGGGAAGGTCGCCTGGAGCAACCCCCTCGGGCAGTCCTGAGACACCCGGGGGAATGTCGTAGAGGACCCAATGGACCCACGTCATCTTGGGGGCCGCTGGATCAGGCGCATCGGGATCGTCCACGATCAGGACGAGACTCTTGGAGTTGACCGGAACACCTGTCCAGCTAAGTGGTGGCGAAATATCACCCCCGTCACACGTGTAGTGGACGGGCATTGCGGTATTTGACTGAAATGCGGTTGAGCTAAGGTTCAGCGCCATCAGCACCCTCGCTTCTGGCTACATCATACTCCGCCGCTCGAATTCCTGCTCCACGTCTCGGCACCCTCGTCACAGAGCCGATCGAACAGCTCGCGGAGGGTCTCGTTGTCCTTGTGCCAGGGGAAAAGCAGGTTCTTCGCCTGTACCTTCTCCTCATTCACCTCCCAACCGAGCATTCCCAGAGCCTGGAAGTCCTCGCGGAAAACCGTTTCGAGTTCCTTCCGGAATTCAGGTCCCTGTGTCACCTCCAGAAACCGCACCTCACCCTGGGAGGAGGCCAGTACCAGACGCATGAAGTCCGGTGTGGTCGCCGCTGCGGCTCTGACAATCTGAATCAGTTGTTCGAAGCCAGGCGGCATGGTTTCAGCCGTTGGGGAATCCTAAACGCCTCGATCTGGAAGCGCCTCGTCAGCGAGCTTCCCTGAATACCCTAGGTTCTTCAGACAGGCAGAGATCTCTTGGTCGATCAGCACCCTATCAGACCCATCCAAAGCTGCCTGGTCGAGCGAGGACGACCAGTCCGTGCCGTCTAGCGTCTTCTTGCGGGCCAGGCGGAAGCGGGTCTTACCCTGACATTGCCCTTCCAGACCCAACGATCTAGTATTCTCGAGATAGACTTCCCTCTATCCTATTGGGTAGAAGATTATGCAAGATCCGCCAGAGTCAGAGCCGTGACTGCAAGAGGGTGTCGTAAAAGTTCACGTGGCGACCGGGAGTAAGTGGGGCGACACTTTGTCGTGCGGCTATGCCGAAAAACACAAGGAGAGGCGCTGCAGACGCTGGAAAAGGCCGATCGGCGCATGTAGGAGCCTCCAAAAAGCGCTAAATAGGACGGACGGGGTCAGGGCAATCAGCCGTCGGAGGTTGTGGGCGCTGGCATGAAGGGCAAACTCCAGACCGACATTCTTCAACCCTCTCCGCTTGAACCGATGTAATCCTTGGATCCCTTTCAGTTCGCTGAAGACGGGCTCCACCATCTGTTTGCGCTGACGATAGGCCTCTTGAGCCCGGGGCTGGCGCATCACTTCCCGCTCCGCATCCTTGATCTCCTCATCCTCATAGCGTTTGACCGTTCGACCTTTCCGACTGCTGGTGCACTGGCTCCTCAACCCGCAACTCTCACAGGGGGCTCCTCCGTAGCGCACATACCGCTTGCCCCCATCGCTGCCCTTTTGGACCGGGTGCAGTTTCTGTCCCGCCGGACAGTGATAACGATCTTCCCACTCCTCGTAGCGAAAGGCCGCTTTAGCCAAGCACTTCGTCGACTTCTTCTCCCAACCCACTCGGGGGCTCGATCCCTCAGGACAAAGCACATCCTCCACCCCTTCTTCTAGGGCCGTCTCCAGCGCTTGCCCCGAGAAAAACCCCGCATCCATCAACAGTTGTTGGATCGCTCCACCCACCCGCTTGCCTTGCTGCAACAGCGCTTGCAGCACCCCCGTCTCCGAGGAGGGATCCACCGCCTGGGCCACTATAATGCGATCCTGGTTGGCCAAGACCACCCCCTTGTAGCTGGCGGCCTTCGCTTTGTTCTTCAGGGGCTGGATCACCGCCTCCGGTTCACTCGGACTCACGGCCGTATGCTCCGTGCTCTTGCGTTGCGCCTGCCGCGCCGCCACCCGCTCGCGTACCGCTTGCGCCACTTCCTCCGCTTGCTTGGCCTGACGCGCCAATTGCTCGTTCTTCGGATCCGCTTCTGCCCGACGACGCTTTTCCGCCGCGGCCGCTTCGGCCGCCTCCTTCTTCACCCGTCGGTAACGCGAGGCCGCCGCCTGTACCACCGTGCCGTCGGCCGCCAAACTCACGCCCTCCTTCTTCCCCTTGTCCTTGTCCTTCCCAGTCCTTTTCAACACTTCCTGGGTCAGCTCCACAAAGAACTCTTCCCTCAGCCTCTCCCCGTGTTCATTGATAAAGCGGCCGATGACCGAGTGATCCGGCGTGATCCCCCCCGTGAACCACCAGCAACGGGTATCCACCCGGGCCAGGGTTTCCAGCTGACGCAGCGATCCCTTGCCCTCCAGAATCCCGAACAGAATCAATCCCACCAGCGCTGCCGGATGGTACGGCCGTCTCCCTCCCCCTCGGTACTTCGCTTCAAAGGCCTCCCACGACAAACTCCGGATCACCTCCCGAGCCACAAAGACCCACGTCTGCGACATCTTCACCAGAAACTCTGCAAGACTCTCATCGCCGATCAAGATCCCCCGCGGGGAGGGATCTTCGAATTGTTTCGCCCCGGGCCGCTTCCTTTTCCGGCGCTTCCCCTGGCCTTCCTTCTCATTCATCCCTCGAAAGAGCCCCCATTGGCCGCTCGAATCGATCTTGACCACCGGTCGTTTAATTGCTTGCTCCATCCCCCCTATTTTCGCAGCCTACTCCGACTCTTCTTTGCTAGCCTGGGAGGATTCTTAGTACTGATTTGAAACGGGTCTTTTACGACACCCTCGCAAAGGAGCGGTACCGGCATTCCGATACCGGTACCAACGAACCTAGCTGTGTGGTCGGTTGGACCCCCTTCTTAGGGCCTCACGGCATGGCCCGATCTGTGATCGGGTCCCGCTCCTTCACAGTCACGGCTCTGCCAGGTTTGCTAATGAGGATCATGGGAGAGGCAACCATAGTTTCTTTCTCGAATGGGCCAGCGATCCCGGGGGCGGGACTAAGATCATGAGAAACACCACCAAGAGGTCCAGGGACTGCATAGCCGACTATGGATCCGCACCAATTGTGGCTCTTTGCGTTTCGTTTTGGCTGGCGGGGGCCTCGTCTGCCGCCAGCCTGCCCACCACCCAGCCCCCGGAGAGGGGAGGCGATCTCTCTCTACAAGTGCTGGCGGCGGTCGACCAATTCCTGCTGCGAGAGATCGCCAAGTCCCGAGAGCTCAGAAGAAAGCGCTGGAGTTGGGACTATTCGTCTCGGAAAGCATATTTGAGCTCCATCAAGGAGAACCGCGACCGTTTTCGACTCCGCATTGGAGCCGTGGAGGACAGGTCGCCGGTCGAAGATTTGAAGCTGGTTTCTACACTGACCACTGAACCGTTGGTGGCCGAGAGCAAGCTTTTCCGTGTTCTCGCTGTCCGGTGGCCAGTCTTCGAAGGGGTGGACGCCGAAGGACTGTTCTTGGAGCCGTCTGGAGCGGCAAAGGCCCAGGTAGTGGTCGTGCCCGACGCCGATTGGACCCCTGAGATGGTGGCCGGTCTAGTTCCAGAGGTCACGCCACAACAACAGATCGCACGGCTCCTGGCGGAAGCGGGTTGCCGGGTTCTGGTGCCGACGCTGATCGACCGCAAAAATACCTGGTCGGGGAATCCCAGGATTCGAATGACCAACCAGACGCATCGGGAATTCATTTATCGGCAGGCCTACTTTATGGGACGTCATCTGATCGGCTATGAGGTGCAGAAAGTCCTGGCCGCCCTGGACTACTTCACCCGTGAAAAGACATCCGGGAGCGAAGCGGTCTTACCCATTGGCGTTGCCGGACATGGGGAAGGGGGCTTGATTGCCCTTTACAGTGCGGCGGTTGACGAACGGATCCGGGCCACGCTTGTCAGCGGCTACTTCCAGCAGCGAGAGAGCGTTTGGGAGGAGCCTGTCTACCGCAATGTCTGGGGGCTGCTGGACGAGTTCGGCGACGCCGAGATTGCCAGTCTGATCGCGCCCCGTGCCCTAGTTGTCGAAGCTTGCCAGGGGCCGGAGATTCCCGGTCCTCCCCCTCCTCGGAATGGCCGGCTGGACGCCGCCTCCGGCAAGCTGAAGACGCCTCCGCTTTCCGGCGTCCAGGCTGAATTCCTCCGGTCTCAGGAGCACTACCGCAAGCTGGGGCTTGGCACCAACCTCAAGCTTGTCGTGAGTGAGTCGGGAGAGGGTCCCCCCTTTACCCCTGATGCCGTTCGGGGACTCCTGGCTGCCCTGGACGGCGGGCTCGGCCTGCCTCAGGAAAAGGCAGACCGGCAAGCATTGCACGATCGTCGACCCAGCTTTGATCCGGCTACTCGCATGAAGCGCCAGCAGCAGCAGCTGGTCGACTACTCGCAGAAGCTGATGAGGCTCAGTCCGTTTCCCCGCAGTCGATTCTGGTCGGAAGCCGATTCCTCTTCCCTCGACCGATGGCGCCAGACTACTGCCTCCTACCGGGACTACCTGTGGCACGAAATTGTCGGTTGGTTGCCCCCTGCCAGCCTGGAACCGAATCCGCGGACTCGAGAGATCTACGATACCGGCAACTGGAAAGGATACGAGGTAGTGCTCGACACCTGGCCTGGGGTCTTCAGCTACGGCGTGCTGTTAGTGCCAAAGAATCTGAAACCGGGAGAGAGGCGGCCGGTGGTGGTTGCCCAGCACGGTCGTGCCGGTAGACCTCAGGATGTTTGTGATCCTAAAAAAGAAGGGGGGCCTTACCATGCCTTTGGTGCCAAGTTGGCAGACCGGGGCTTCGTCGTTTACGCGCCGCAGAATCTGTACATCGGCGAAGAGAAATACCGTATGGTGCAGCGTAAGGCGAATCCTCTGAAACTGACCTTCTTCGCGCCCATGGTACGTCAGCACCAGCAGGTCTTGAAATGGCTCTCCAGCCTCTCTTTTGTCGACGCCGATCGAATAGGCTTCTATGGTCTCTCCTACGGCGGAAAATCGGCCATGTTGATCCCGGCAGTGCTGCAGGAATATGCGCTTTCCATTTGTTCGGGAGACTTCAATGAAGAAGTCTGGAAACACGTGAGTATCGATGCTCCTTACAGTTTCGTGCTCACCAAGGAGCACGAGCACAGCGAGTTCGACTTTGGTGAAAAGTTCAACTATGCAGAGATAGCCGGCCTGATTGCACCTAGACCCTTCATGGTGGAGCGGGGGCATCGAGACGGAGTGGGCGTTGATGAGTGGGTCGCCTACGAGTACGCCAAGGTGCGCCGGCTCTACGTAGATCTGGGGATTGGCGAACGAACCCGAATCGAGTACTTCGACGGCCCCCACGAAATCCATGGGAAGGGGACCTTCGAGTTCCTGCATCAGCACCTGAATTGGCCGGAGCCCTTGGAGGAGGATCACGAGAATGACGGATCAATGGGTATTCAAGAGCGAAACTTATGATAACTGCAATTGCGCTGTGAATTGCGGTTGCCAGTTCAACTTGCCGAGCACCCACGGCTATTGTCAGTCGGCCTTCGTCGGTAACATCGTTGAAGGCCATTTCGACGATACGCCGCTGGCAGGCCTGAATTGGGCGGGGCTTTACAAGTGGCCCGGCGAAATCGCGGAGGGAAACGGCCAGCGCCAGATCGTTATCGACGAGCGTGCGGATCAAGCTCAGCGGGTCGCGCTTGAAACGATTGTCTCAGGCGAGGCATGCGAACCACTGAGCAATTTTTTCTCCGTATTCGCGTCCGCATGCTCGAAATTTTGCGAGACATTGTTCCTTCCGATTGGTCTCGAAGCGAACTTGGAACTCAGAACCGCAAGGATTGACATACCGGGCATCATGAGGAGCAGCGGCAAACCGATAATCAACAAGTTTAATGGCCAACCGTTCCACGTTGCGCTGGCACGTCCTAGCGGCAGTTTCGAGTTTACCTACGCAGAAATCGGACTAGGTACGACCTCGGTGACGGGTGATATGGAGATGGCGTTCGAAGATTCATGGGCCCATTTTTGTGTTCACCACTTCAGTCAGGATGGGCTGATCCGCGAAAGATCAAGGCTCACAGCTTGGCTTGGCGCGTGACCTCCGAAAGGGGCCGGTTTCGACGTGGCGCAGACAAGCCATACCCCGAATTCGGGGAACATGATCGGGTGAAAAGGGGATGACGGTGCCCGACGCCACACTTGAGGCAGTGGTCAGGCGCGATCGCCTGGTCGTCGTTACCGCCCTTATCGCGGTTATCGCTCTGTCGTGGGCGTATCTGCTGGCCGGCGCCGGCATGGGCATGTCGGCGTTCGAGATGACCCGCATGTCGCAGCTCGGGATGACAGGGCGCATGTCCGAAGGGGGCATGGCGATGATGACGCCCGCGGTCTGGACGCCCGGCTATGCAGTCCTGATGTTCCTCATGTGGTGGGTCATGATGGTGGCGATGATGCTGCCCAGCGCGGCGCCGATAATCCTTTTATTCGCGACGGTCAATCGCAAGCAGCGCGAAACCGGCCATCCCCATGTCGCGACGAGCATATTCGCGGTCGGCTATCTCGCCGCTTGGGCTGGCTTCAGCCTGGTCGCGGTGATCCTGCAGTGGGGGTTCGAGCGGACCGGAATCCTTTCACCGATGCTCGTCGGGACCAACGTGATCTTCGGCGGCGTCCTGCTGCTCGCCGCGGGCGTCTACCAACTCACCCCGATTAAGCATGCCTGTCTTCGCCACTGCCGATCGCCGCTTGCATTCCTTAGCACTCATTGGCGGCGGGACGCCCGTGGCGCGCTACGCATGGGCCTTGTGCACGGCGCTTTCTGCGTCGGCTGCTGCTGGTTCCTGATGGGGCTCCTATTTTTCGGCGGGGTGATGAACCTCTACTGGATTGCGGGCCTCGCCCTGTTCGTTCTGTTCGAAAAGACTGTCCCAGCCGGCCACTGGCTCGGTTACGCGACCGGTGTCGCTTTGCTCGTCTGGGGTGCCGGGATGATGGCGCTCGCGTTCTGAGAGGGGCATGCAGGCATCACGCCGCCTGTCTAAAAGCGGGCCGTCTGGGGGTCAACGACGCATTTCTCACGACGCGTGTCTCTCTGCGCTCTCCAGGGTCAGGCTTTGCATTGCTGGAGAGCCCTTCCCACGGTTCGCGAAATGTGAGAGCCGTTGCCTGCACTTCGGGCGAATGGAGCTTCAGCTCCACCCGGTCCATGGACTCGATCAGATAATCATCCACGAACAGCTCCAGGCGGAAGCCGATGTCCAGGGCCTCTGTGGTCTCGGGTGGGTTCGCCGATGCTGCTGCCAGGGAGAGCAGCAGACTGAAAACAAGCAGTGCCTTCCTCATCACCCATCCTCCTTACTGGGGGAACCTTATTGAACCCCAGGCTATCCCCGATGGACGGGGGAAATCAATCGGTCCAGCGCCAGCGTGGTGGCGAAGACCGTCAGATCGAGGTGAGCAGCGAATGGTTGCCCACTGCGTTCATTTGAAAGCCTTTGCCTCCGACCGCGATCGCATGGCCCGTTTCTCCCGTGAGGCCCAGGTTCTGGCGTCGCTCAACCATCCTCATATCGCCTCCATTTATGGTCTGGAGGACTCCAACGACAAGCAGGCATTAGCCGTCTCCAGTGCCTCGACCATCCTTACGCCCAGCAGCGACTGCCACCGTGCAAGCAATGACGGCACACCATCCTGGGAGGCCACCCAGGTTTAGACCACGTTAATTTGACAACGACACTCCCCCTTTGCCTTGCTCCATGAGGAGACCTACCTCCTTCCCTGTAGCCTCCATCTACGCAAAACCTGCTTCCCTTAACCCGCATTTCTCATCGCCTGTCGTAGCGAGGCGTCGCAAGGGCCGTCCTGGCAAGGCTTGCGACCGAGGCCTCCGCAGTCGTACTTGTACAGTACGTCGAGGAGGCCGACCGAGCGAAACACAGCCAGGGCGGATGATTGCGGCGACGTAGTAGACCGGCGATGAGAAATGCGGGTTAAGTCTTCTCTAAAGTTCTGCCTCCGACTGGCCGACAAATAGAGTATTCGTGACAAAAAAATTCGTGCGCTTGTACTGTCGTGCCTGCCGAGGGGTATGTGCGCTGCTTGTTCGAGAGGATCGTTGTCGCTTTTCTAACTGACAGGGTCTCCCAATTTTCCAAGGATCTCCCAAGATGAAGATGGTCATGCCTCCAAACGGTAGCCACCAGGCCAGCCGACAGATAAAGAGTGGTGTTTGTTTTCTGTTCGTTATTCTGGCCTTTTCGGCCTTTGGCCAACTCCGAGGTCAGGGAACACAGAGGGTGAGTGTGTTGGTCCACCTTCAGCCGGGGGCGGATCGTGTTCCAGTGAGGCAATTTGCCACGGGTCAGGGAGGATTTGTCCGCTACGAATACGCGATCCTTCGCAATGTCATCAACCTTCGTAACATCCCCAGCGCTGCGCTCTCCGGTCTTCAGAATGTACCGGGTGTGATCCGTGTCGATGAGGACGGCATCGTCGAGGCTCACATGAACGACAGTGTATCTCTGGTCCGGGGCCTGCAGAGCCAGATCACGGGAGCGGGACTTCAAGCTGACGGCAGTGGTGTCCGCATCTGTGTTGTGGACACCGGGATCGACTCAGATCACACCCTGTACACAACGCGCATCGACTCGGCAGCCGGGTACGACTTCACCAACGACGACCCTGATCCGGAGGACGACCACGGCCACGGTTCTCACGTAGCAGGGACTGCCGGAGGGGGAGATGGGTTTACCTTTTGCTCGGAGCCCTACCAGGGGGTCGCTCCCGAGGCCACGCTCATCGGAGTGAAAGTGCTCGATGCTCAAGGATTCGGGAACGACTCGGACGTGATTGCTGGTATTGATCACTGTGCCGACCCTAACTTGCCAGGCGGACCGGCCGACGTCATCAACTTGAGCCTGGGAAGTAGTACGACCTTTCCTGGAACCTGCGATACCCATGCAACGGCCATTGCGGCGAACAATGCAGTGGCTGCGGGCGTAGTGGTGGTCTCGTCTTCAGGCAACAGCCATGAGGGAGCTGCAATGAGCTCTCCAGCCTGTGGATCGGATGTGATTGCCGTGGGAGCTACTTATGACGACACCTATCCCCAAAGCTGTGGATCGGCCCAGTCGTCTTTTACCTTCTGTAAGGACGTTCTCTGTTTTCAGTCCTGTAACGACAGTTTTCCAAGCGAAGATCAGATCGGATGTTACAGCAATCAGAGCAGCGAGTTGGACGTAACTGCTCCTGGGTGTGTGACCTTCTCGGCCGCCTTTCAGAACAGTAACGACGGAATCATCGGCTTCTGCGGAACCAGTATGGCTTCTCCTCACGTGGCCGGTCTGGCAGCACTCCTTCTGGCCGCCGACCCTTCGCTGACACCCACCGCAGTAAGACAGTGCATTCGCGATGGGGCTATCGACCGAGGAGTTCCTGGCTTTGATCCGGCCTACGGCTGGGGCCGCATCGACGTTATCAATTCGCTCAACGCATGTGGTCAGTGTGTACCGGAGCTCTGCGACGGTATCGACAACAACTGCGACGGCAACATCGATGAGGGAGGTTAAGCAACCGTTTTTCTGTAATTTTCTTTAGGGCCTGTAGGGAAGAATTGCTCCACTTGTGTTTTCCAGCCGGCCAGGTTCAGGTATTGCCGGCCGGTTAACCACTCCTCGTGTATCTCTGCAAGCACAGCCGAGATGAGCCGCAGCGCCGACGCTTCGTGGGGAAAGATTCCCACCACCCGGGTTCGTCTCCGGATCTCCCGGTGCAGTCTCTCCAGTCCGTTGATGGTTCGGATCCTTCGCCACCAGCTCCTCGGAAAATCAAACACTGTCAGCCCTTCATCCACGTTCTCTTCCAGCCAGCTCACGAACTCCGGTGCAATCTTTTCGAACTTCTTGACGACTTTACCCTTGAGCTCCTCGGCATCTTCTCGAGACGGGGCATCGAAAATGTCCCGCATGGCCTGGGCGATGCGGGGCTTGTCCTCTTTGCGGCGAGCATATTGTTGGGCGTTTTTACTCAGGTGAAACTGACAACGGTTCCAGGGCACCGACGGATAAACTGCCCGCCTGGCCGCCTTCAGTCCTTCGTGATCGTCACTGACAAACAGCTCGACCCCTCTCAGTCCACGCTTGTGCAGATCTCCCAGAAACCCTCGCCAATGCACCTCCGCTTCACTGATCCTGGTGCTCAGACCCAACACCTCCCGCGTTCCGAAACGATTGACTCCTATGGCTTTCAGGATGGCCACGTCCTGCACCCTGCCGCCTCTTCGAACCTTCTCGTAGTGGGCATCCAGATACACGATCGGATACTCTCCCAGCTCCCGGCTTCGAAACTCTTCCAGCTCTTCGTCCAGCATCCCGGCCACTCTCGAGACCTGGGTGGCCGAGATCTCCAACCCACACAGCTGCTCCGTGATCTCGGTGACTTTCCTCGTCGAGACTCCCATCACATACATCTCGGCAATGGCCAGCTTCAGGGCCTTCTCCGAACGGCAACCCCTCTCCAGCGACTTGGGATAAAACCTCAACCCACGCACCTGTGGAATCTCCAAGTGCAGCTCTCCCACTCGAGTCTGAATCCGCTTGCCTTTGAATCCGTTTCGATAGCCTCGCCGACTGGCTGTTCTCTCGTACGCTTCCGCTCCCAGAAACTCGCTTCTTTCCAACTGCATGGCCACGTTGAACAGCTTCTCCAGGATTCCTCGAAAGGCTTCTGTTCCTTCCTCGATCAACTCCGCCAGGATCTCCCGTGGTACTCTCTTTTCCAGGTCTGGGTTCATTTGATTCTCCTTGCCAGATAGACGTTTCTGTTTTTGGAGAATCCTGTCCCAGACCTCTGTCTTTCCGACCCAGGCCTGACCAGAATTTACAGAAAAGAAGTTACGCTACTATGAGGGATTCGACAGCGACGGGGATGGTGTCACCGTTTGCGGCGGTGACTGCGATGACAGCGATTCCAGCGTCTCCCCGAATGCGCTCGAAGCCTGCCAGGATTTGGTTGACAATGACTGCGATGTCAGCATCGACTGCGATGACGCGGACTGCTCAACAGACCCCTCATGCTCCGGTTCCTCCTGTGATCTGGGTCAGGACGGGGACTCCTGTTTTAACGACTCTGAGTGTTGTTCCAGTAAGTGCCGCGGGCCAAGTGGCCGAAAGACCTGCAAGGGAGGGGACAGCCCTGGTTGCACGGTCACGGAGACTCTGGAGGTGAGCTGTTTCGACGGTAAAGACAACGACTGTGACGGGGACGTCGATTGCCAGGACGTCAACTGTGCGGCTGCATGCGGCCCGGGGGGGTGCACCCTTTGGCAGCAGGGTGATCCATGCACGATCGATGCCGAGTGCTGTTCGGGAAGATGCCGAGGCTCAGCCAGCAAGCGAACCTGTAAATAGTAGGTCTCTGAGTGCGGGTTTACCCATTTTCGTTTTCCGAAAATGGCGTCCGGGAGTGGACCTTTCTGACTCCGCCCCTTCCAGACAGCTAGCTTATAAGCAGCCGCTGGAAGTCTCATGGGCGCCTTGTTCGCAAAGCCCAAAACTGGCAGCCTGTCTCATTGTCTTTATACCAGGGGCAGAGGTTCTTCGCCTGCACCCTCTCCTCAAGAACCTCCCAGTCCAGCATTCCCAGAGCCTGGAGTTGTGTCATGGGTTTTTTCCTTACGGCTATACTAGGCGTAAGATACGACACCCCAGGCTGTCGCGGTAGGGGGAAGAGGCGGCTCTGGGCCGGAATGACGGCGAGAGGGTGGCGTTTCTGGACGCGTTCGTGAGGGGGACGACGGCCAGGTCAAGTTGATGTTC
The DNA here is from genome assembly GCA_965218775.1 of Acidobacteriota bacterium. Lineage (GTDB taxonomy): Bacteria > Acidobacteriota > UBA6911 > RPQK01 > JAJDTT01 > CAUZIZ01. The sequence continues at coordinate 1,259,851 of CBDCLS010000006.1, forward strand.
CCCCAGGGTCGATGGAGAATTGGGCCAGCAGAATCAAACCAAGCTACGAGGGGAAACTACAATGAAAGTTAACGTGAGAGCACTGGGCTACAGCTTTGCTTTGCTATGGGGAGGAGCCGTCTTCATAACTGGCAGTGCAAATTTGATCTGGCCCACCTATGGCACTGGGTTCCTGGAAGTACTTGCTTCAGTTTATCCGGGATACCAAGGTACGGCTTCGGTTACCCAGGTCCTTGTGGGAACCTTCAGCGGCCTTGTGGACGGTTTCGTGGGCGGGCTGGTATTGGGCTGGATTTACAATCTCTTTGCGAGATAGAAATGGGGGCATGGGAATTCTTCCGCTCAGGCACCGAAAGTATTTGAATCCTGAAGGGATTCCGGATTCCAGCCCAGGGTTTCCGAACCCTGGGTCAACGGCGTCCCCTTTTGACTTCAACCCTGCAAGGGATGCGTAAACAGGAGTTATGTCACTTCCAAATATCCTCGAAAGGGCCTGGATGAAGCTCCCCCCAACCCCTACAGATTGATTCCTGAAGAAGTCCTTACCTTTCCCAGGGTTCGGAAACCCTGGGCTAGAATACACAATCCCGTTGGGATTGACCTCGACTTCAGGACGCTGGAAACAGACGACCCAGTCTCACGGACTCAACACTGCTTATCGACATGCGTGGTGCTGTCCGGACCCTGACGTTGACTTTCACGACACCCTCGTCCAGGCCCGCTTGGGCTTAACTCGCTCGATCTATCCAGACTCCGTATGGTAGAAAGGGATCCCTCTATCCGTCCGATTAACATATACGACTCGCTAGCTCAGATTGCCTTGGAGGTCCGAAAGTTCTAGAATTTAGAAAAGTCCTCATTAGATCTTTCGGGGGAATATCGTGGTCGGCCAGACCGTCTCCCATTACAAGATTCTGGAAAAGCTTGGCGAAGGAGGTATGGGCGAGGTCTATCTGGCCCAGGACAGCGGCCCCCTGGACCGAGAGGTCGCCCTCAAGTTCGTGTCCAGGAAATCCAAACGGAGCCAACCCTTAAAGCGGAAAACCCGAGACTGCTGCGTCCAGCAGGAGACGCCGACCCACATCAACATCGTTCAAACTGGTTTGAAGAACTCAAGCGGCTAGCACCGACAGACAATTGAGATGAGCGAGCAAAGACCTTCACTTTCGTACCCCTGTCTCCGCTGGGTGAACCCTCAAGGGGAGCAGGAGCTCCACAATGTCAGTGGTCTGGAAAGCTCCATTGGTCGAAGTCCGGACTCGGACATCACGCTCTTCGATTCTCGCGTTTCCCGCCAGCACGCCAGAATCGTCAAAGCTGAAGAGGGATATTCCATTGTTGATGCTCGCAGCACCCATGGCACTTTCGTCAATCGGGAACGCATCACCGAACGGTTTCTGAAGCACGGCGACCGCATCCTTGTGGGGCGGGTTGAGTTGAGGTTCCTGTTGCAACCTCTGGTCACTGATCACCTTCCCCTTGACAGCACCGATAGCAAGAGTCTGGAGAATTCGCTCGAGCAGTTCGCAAAGGTGGTCTCCTCTCCAGAGGATTCCCCGTATGCGGAGCTGGAAAAGCTCCGCCATATCCTCGATTTTCAGTATCAGTGGGGACAGCAGTTCTCGGATGAACATGCCTTCCGGCAGATCCTGCATTCTACCCTTCAGATCAGCGGTGCAGAGAGGGGCTTCATCCTGGTGAAGCAGAAGGGCCGCTTTGAGTATGCGGTTGGATTGGACGGCGAGGGCCGGGTCCTCACCGAATCGGAGTTTCGTGCCAGTCACACGGTGGTGGATCAGGTTGCGGCCCGTGGAGAACCGCTCTTCCTCACAGGAGGCATCGGGGGAGAACTGGCAGAACAGCAGAGCATCCTTGAGATGCGCCTGCAGGCGGTGGCCTGTCTGCCTTTGCGAGGTATCTCGCCCGAGTTCAACAGACCCCAGATCCTGGGAATCCTCTACCTGGACAGCACCAAAGCCATGCACGCGCTGTCCGGACTCGACCAGAAGGTCTTGACCAAGCTGGCCTCGGAGGGTGAGGGTGTGCTGGAGAAGGTGGAGTTGGTCAAGAGTATTAAGGAGCGGAACCAGTTCGAAAAGGAACTGGCAGTCGCCCACGACATTCAGAGGAACCTCCTTCCTCATTCACTCCCCGAATTTGCCCACTTCCAGATCTGCGCCTACTGTGAGCCCACCCGTCACGTGGGAGGGGATTTCTATGATTTTCTTCAGGTCAGGCCCCGGGCACTCGTGGGGGTGTTGGCTGATGTGTCGGGAAAGGGAGTCCCGGCAGCGCTCCTGAGTGCCCTGCTTCAGGGGGCTCTGGACATGGAGTGCCGATCCTCTGGGGAGTTGGAGACCGCTCTGGAGAGGGTGAACCAACTCCTGTTCGACAGGTCTCGCAGCAATGACTTCGCCACTTTGTTCGCCTTCTCCCTGAACCCCGAGGGCCAGGGACACTATGTCAGTGCAGGGCACAACCCGGCCTATCTCTTGCGAGCTTCGAACGGAGAGATTGAGAAACTCACCGAGGGTGGTTTGATCCTGGGGGCCTTTGGATCGGCGTCCTATCAATCCGAGGCTCTACGACTGACTCCCGGGGATGTTCTGATGGTCTACTCAGACGGGATCACAGAGGCCGAGAACCCTGAAAGCGAGATGTTTGGCGAGAAGCGGCTGCAGGAGGTATTCAAGAGGCATGGATTTGCCGAGCTGGAAGTTTTGAAGCAGCACATTCTCGAGTCGATTGACGAGTTCACCCAGAGCAAGCCGCAAATGGACGATATGACCCTGCTGCTGCTGCGGCACTGAAGGCCCGCCCCATCAAACTGATACTTCTTGACGCCTGATCGCGGTGTACAGAGGGAGCGAGATGATGCGCTAGCCCGCATTTCTCATCGCCTGTCGTAGCGAGGCGTCGCAAGGGCCGTCCTGGCAAGGCTTGCGACCGAGGCCTCCGCAGTCGTACTTGTACAGTACGTCGAGGAGGCCGACCGAGCGAAACACAGCCAGGGCGGATGATTGCGGCGACGTAGTAGACCGGCGATGAGAAATGCGGGCTAGTTGTCGTCGGCTCAATCCCTACCCAACTCTCTCAACCCTGGCCCTGCTATCGACGACCATCCCCTGATCAACGACTGGCCTTTCGTACTCGGCCTTGGTCCATTCCCGGATGGGTCTCATGGGCTGGTGCGGACCCCGTTGACGAAGTCCCGGTAGACTGAGACATAGCGCTGCTGGACAGTGTCCCAGAAGGCCAGATTGGGCGAGTCGAAGGCGCCGTCCGTGATAGTGGGTTCCTCTTGCATCTCCCGCCAGTGGATGGCGTCCGGGGAGACGAAGGCGCTCAAACGTGAGCCCGCGAGGCAGTTTGACAGCACCGAGGGTCCGTCAAGGAAACCAGGTCGTTGGTCCTACACCGGTGAGTTCTTATGCGTGTTACCACTGCACGATCTTGGGCACATATGGCTCTTCAAGGTAAGCCACATCATCTGCAGACAGTTGGATCGCCTCTGCCGCCAGCGCCTCTTCCAGATGGTGCATTTTCGTCGCGCCAATGATTGGGCTGGTGATACCCGGCTTGCACAGGATCCATGCAATCGCCACCTGCGCCGAGGATACCCCCAGTTTCTCACCCAGCTTGACAGCGCGATCCAGTGTTTCCCAATCCGCATCGCTGTTATACAGTCGGTGTGACTTGCGATCTTCCTCGGAACGCCGGGTATTGTCGGCGTTGCGCGCCCGGTTCCCAGCCAGGAACCCGCGGCCAATCGGACTCCAGGGGATGATGCCAATACCCTCGTCAATACAGTACGGAATCATCTCGCGTTCTTCTTCGCGGTAGGCAAGATTATAGTGATTTTGCATGGCAACAAAACGTGTCCAGCCGTTGCGCGCGGCAACCCCGTTGGCCTGGGCAAACTGCCAGGCCCACATACTCGACGCACCGATGTAGCGCGCTTTGCCTGCCTTCACTACGTCATGCAACGCTTCCATTGTTTCCGCGATGGGTGTCTGGTCGTCCCAGCGATGAATCTGGTACAGGTCAACATCATCGAGCCCAAGCCGCTTGAGCGAAGCATCAATACCTTCCATGATGTGTTTGCGCGACAACCCCACTTGGTTGGGCTGCTCCCCCATCGCACCGCGCACCTTCGTCGCCACCACATACTCATCGCGACGATTGAACAGGGTTTTGAGCAAACGCCCGGTAATCTCCTCACTGACCCCAAGTGAATAGACATCCGCGGTATCGAAGAAATTTACCCCGGCTTCGACAGCGTGCTGAACCATCGGGCGCGCCTGATCTTCTGGCAGCGACCACTTGAGGATGGTCGGGTCGCCATATGACATCATGCCCAGACATATGCGGGAGACCTTGAGTCCAGCTTGTCCCAGGTTGACATAGTCCATCATCTATTCTCCTGCTGTGTACGTCTTGGTTAGAGTTCGGACACCGACGAATTCGATTCAATCCAGCTGGCATTTGTCGTAGCGATGGTCTCCAGGCCGCCGTGCGTCGAGCTAGGAGCCTGTCCCGTAGCTCTCCGGCATCACTGGCCGACCGGTTCTTGGACTGATGTCGTCCGGGAGGGGCCGCAGTATTCCTCCATCTATGCGAGCCACGCCGATAAGCTCTGCTGCTCTGCGTACTTCCTGTTGCTGCACCTTGTTGCCCTCCCGCCCTCGAGGTCCTGTCCGGAGTCCTCATAGCTCCAACCTTGCAGTAGCAGATGATTCTCGAGTCAGGTACGGTCTTTCACCAATCTTTCGAAGAGGACCTCATCGATTTCGCGACGTCCGTCGAAAAGAGCGAGCACGAAGACACGATCCTCGGAGACACGGTACAGCAGTCTGTAGGGTCTTACCAGGAGTTCCCGAAACGTCCGAACCCCGAACCCGGAGAGTTCCGGAACCAGGCGGCCTCGATGGGGAGAAACGTCCAGGGTAGACGCCTTAGTTTTCAACCTTCGAGCCACTTTTCGCGCGTCTGTGGGGGAGTCAGCGGCGAGGTATGCGACGAGATCCACCAGGTCGTGCGTTGCGGCCCGCGCCCACAGGACACGGTAGCACTCCCTATCCATCCCGTTCCGCTCGTCGAATCGCTGCCTCAGCCTCTGCAAAAGCCTCTTCCTGAGAGGCGGTCCTGCCTGCTTCCACGTCGGCTTCGGAATGGGCCGCAAGTTTGAGTAGCCCCATTGACTTGCGCCACATGTCGTAGGTTTCGACTCCCATGACAGCCACCTTGGCTTCGCCGTTCTGTGTGATGACCATCGTTCTTCCGCTTTCCGAGACCTCCCGGACCAGTTCGGCGGTGCGATTTTTCAGATAGGTAATAGGCTTGATCTGTTCCTTGAAATCCACTGATAACTCCTTTCACATAGGTCAGAATATAGAACATGATTATGACTTATACAACTCAAGTCGGGCTTTGAACCGGGACCTCGGACGGCCTGGGATAGAGGAAGCCTGGGCAAGGCGGTGGTGCTGGGGAATCCTCAACTTCAGAAGGGGACCACGAGGCTAGCGGGCTCGGTAGACCAGTTCCTTCTGGAATCCGTCTTCTTCCCGGCCGCGCCCTCGAGGCGCCAGTGCGTTCCCATCAGAGAGGGCCTCTCCCCGGACTTGTCGATCTGGTAATAGACCGTCCACAGAGATCCGTCCTCGAGCTGCACCGACGCGGGATAGCCGAGGTCGCCGTTGGGACCTTTCGAGAGCCGGATCTTGTTCTTGACGTCCCACGTCTTTCCGTCGTCCTTGCTGATGCAGGCGTAGGTCCCAAAAGGTGCCCAGCGCTTGGCGTAGCTGACAACCAGCCAGTCGTTGTGTAGCCGGATCAGATGGGGAGGGTATCCCTGAATCGGCGTGCGGCGCGGTGAGCTCCAGGACTTGCCGCCGTCGATGCTTTCCGATTGCCAGAGTTTGTTCGGCTTGTTGCAGTCCCTGAAGAGGAGCACCAACTTGCCGTCCCGCGCTTCCACGACGTGTGGCTCGTCGAAGGAGAGCATCTTGCCGTCCTCGGGGACGGGAAACATCGTGACGAACTGCCACGAGCGGCCGTCGTCGCGCGATTCTTCCACGGCGATCGAGTACGGGGAGCCGCGCGGGGGGCCGTTGTAGTCCGCGGGCTTCGCGTGCGAGCAGTGCGGGCTCTGGCCGATGAACAGTAGCCGCCCGTCGCGCAGCTGGACCGGCCCGTGCGGTGTCGTGGTGGTCGTACGGATCGGCGCGCTCCACGACCGCCCACCGTCCGACGAGCGAATCACGTAATTTCCCTGGAGTGCGGTGTGGTAGGGCGGCCCCGTGAACCAGCTGACGATCAGCGTCCCCTTCCTGGTCCGGACGATGCCGGCGTCGCGGTCATCGATGGGAAAGTCGTGGATCGTGAGCGCCTCACTCCATGTCTTTCCGCCGTCTCGACTGCGCACCACCTGGGTCTTGCCGTCGGCAGAAACGTGCGAGTCGCGGTCGCCCGAGAAGACGACGAGCAGGTCGCCGCCTGGCGCCAGGGTGATGGACGGCCAACCGATATAGCGCCCCGGTTGCTTGCACAGCACGCGCTGTTCGCCGACGGTCGAGAGCCCGTCCTCGGCCCGCGCTGTCGCGTTAGTGAGCAGCAGGAGCGGCACTGCGAGCAGGACCCCGTTGACGCGAAAACCCGAACATCGTCTCATGGCGCCCAGATTACTACTTTCGTCTCGCGAGAGCTTCTCTCTTTCCAAAGGAGTTGTCGCGCGGGTCCAGAAGTAACATTGCTCCGAGCGCCCATATTTATGGTAATATGGCTCTGTGAAGACGACACTGGAAATCCCAGACACACTCTTTCGCCATGCGAAAGCGACGGCCGCCCTCCGGGGACAGACTCTCAAGCAGCTGGTGACCGCTGCTCTGGAGGAGTTCCTTCAGAAGGAGACTCTTCCCCAGTCGCGCCAGCCCGGGTGGCGGTCGGTGTTCGGTGAAGCCCGGTCCAGGGAGACCCTGTCCGTAGATCGGACAGTAGAAGCCGAGTTTGGTCGCGTGGACCCGGAGGAGTGGCAATGATCCTCGACACCAACGCGGTCTCAGCGCTCTTCGGAGGAGACGATTCGCTGGGCTTCGTCCTCGACTCGGAACAGCAACATGATCTCCCTGTTATCGTGATCGGTGAATACCGATACGGCTTGCTCTTTTCACGCCACCGGCGCCATCTCACTCTTCTACTCGGGACTCTCATCCGAGAGTCCCGAGTCCTTTCGGTGAGCGAGGAGACTGCTACGCATTACTCCACTACCCGCCAGCGCCTCCGTAAGGCAGGCAATCCCATCCCGGAAAACGACATCTGGATCGCGGCTCTGGCTCGGCAATACGGATTGCCAGTCGTCAGCCAGGATGAGCACTTCGATAGCGTCGAGGGCATCGAGAGAGTCGGCTGGTAGACTTTCGACGGGGGCGCATCGGCATGCCAAACCGCTACCAGCGCTTCCTTTCAAGACAAGACGCCCCGCAGTTTTTGGGATCTATCGCCCCTAACCCGCATTTCTCATCGCCGGTCTACTACGTCGCCGCAATCATCCGCCCTGGCTGTGTTTCGCTCGGTCGGCCTCCTCGACGTACTGTACAAGTACGACTGCGGAGGCCTCGGTCGCAAGCCTTGCCAGGACGGCCCTTGCGACGCCTCGCTACGACAGGCGATGAGAAATGCGGGCTAAGACGGAAGACACAACATGAGGCAGTTCGTGATTTGCTTGACGATTCTGGTCACCAGCTCGTTGAGCTCGACGCTGAACGAGCTTGTTGCTGCCGAATCGATCGACATCGGCACACGTTGCGAGCTGTTCGTTGACGAGTATCTGATCGAACGGATGACAGGCGCGAGGCTTGCACTGCACCGGCCCCTCGAAACCGATGATGTCTGCGTGCATGACACGCCGTGGGAAGGCAACCGCACGTTGTATTACACCATTTTTCAGGATGACGACATCTACCGGATGTACTACCGGGGCTCGGAGATCAACCTGGACGACGACAATTACTCAATCCCTTTTGATTACTTTATTATCTGACTGAGGACGGAAATAATACCAGGGCCAATCCAGAACGCAGAACGGAGCAAGCAAGTCATGCGTCTCAAATCAGCAATCATCCTCGCTTTGCTCTTGCTCACAGCGGCGCTCGTCTCTGCCGAGGACAAGCTTCGACTCAATTTGCGCACGCGCGTCGAGACTACCGAAGGAAGTGGGAGATACCACGCAGTGACGAAGTCTGTCGAGTGGAACCCGGCAAAGACGGCGATTGTGATCTGTGACATGTGGGACGACCACCACTGCCGCAACTCCGCTCGCCGCGTGGCCGAAATGGCGCCGCGCATGAACCAGGTGATAAAGAAGGCCCGCAAGATGGGCGTGTTGATCATTCACAGTCCGAGCGACTGCGTGGACAAATATGCGAATACGCCCCAGCGGAAGCTGGCCCAGCAAGCGCCGCCGCTGAAGACCAAGATTCCGTTACAGGGTTGGTGCTACCTGGATGAGAAGCTCGAGAGGAAGCTGCCCATCGTCGATACCGAGCCCTGCGACGACGCCGGCAAGATCCGCCCCAGCGTACGGTTTTGGGAGAAACAGATCGAGACGCTCGAGATCGCCGACGGCGACGCGATTACCGACAGCGCGGAAGCGTATTATCTGATGCGGCAGCGCGGCATCACCAACGTGATCGTAATGGGCGTCCACACCAACATGTGCGTGCTCGGCCGGCCCTTTGGCATTCGACAGATGGTGTACCAGGGCCAAAACGTAGTGCTGATGCGCGACCTGACCGATTCGATGTATAGCCCCAAGCAGGAACCGTTCGTCAATCACTTCACGGGCAACGATCTCGTCAACGAACACGTCGAACGTCATTGGTGCCCCACAATCAGCAGCGCAGACATTCTCGGCGGCAAGCCGTTCCACTTCCCGCGCGACCAGCGTAAACACGTGGTCATTGTGATGGCGGAAGACGAGTACAAGACGGATGAAACACTGCCTCCATTCGCCCTGAAACATCTTGGCAAGGGCTTCAAGATTTCATTGGTCCACGCCAACGCCAAAGACCGAAACGACATTCCCGGAATCGGCGTGTTGAACGATGCCGACGTGGCGATCTGGTCGATCCGGCGACGAACTCTGCCGAAAGCCCAGCTAGGCGTTTTTCGCGAATACCTCGATGCGGGTAAACCGTTGGTTGCCATTCGCACCACCAGCCACGCGTTTTCCTTACGCTCCGAGACACTGGCCGAGGGCTTGAAGGACTGGCCCGAGTTTGACGCCGAAGTTCTCGGCGGTAGCTATCACGGCTACCGTGGCAAGAAATCGAAGACTCTCGTTTGGGCGGCAGAAGGCGCGGGCGAGCGTCCGATCATGACCGGAGTGCGCACTGGCGAATTCCGCGTCTTCGGTTCGCTGTACAAAACCCTTCCACTGGCCCCATCCACGACGCCGCTGTTGTTTGGACGCGCTGAAGACCTCAAGCCGCAGGAGCCGGTTGCCTGGACGAACAGGCGCGCGAACGGCGGCAAGGTGTTCTACACTTCGCTCGGTCATCCCGGCGACTTTGATCTTCCCGATTTTCAGAAACTGCTACGCAACGCAGTGTATTGGGCAGCGGACCTGCCGATTCCGGTTCAGCAGAAAACTGCGGTTGATTCCAAGGCAAACGGCGGCTAGCCACTGCGAGCTGAATTGGACATCCAATGGGCCAGGGCATCCGGGATTGAGGGATTCCCTTGGCGGTGTGGTAGCGGATCTGATCCCGATGGCTCTGATAGCGCAAGCGGGCGTTAGACGAGTTCGAGGCGGAGTATGAGAGATCGGCCATCCGCAACAAGTTCACCATTGACACGGACCAATGGACCCAGGAGGAGACTCTGGCACGGTTCCTCGAACAGTTTGAGCCGTACCTGAATGAGAGCGACAAACTCCGTATCCTGACCCATCAGGCAAGTCAAAGGGGGGAGTGGATCTAAGCCATGGCAGATACGGTCAGAGTGGGCATCATCGGGTCCGGCAAGATCGCTCAGGACAGGCACATCCCACTGCTTCAGAAGGTTCCCGGTGTCGAGGTCACACAAGCCTGGTCGCGCACGCCGGAGACAGCCCGAAAGGCAGCCCAGCAGTTTGGCATACCTAAGGTGGTAGACCGATGGGAGCGGATAGTCGAGGCACAGGAGATCGACGCCGTCGTGATCGCTACGCCACCAAACCTCCATCTGCCAGCAACCTTGGCAGCCCTCGATTCTGGCAAGCACGTCCTATGTCAGGCGCGTATGGCCCGCAACTTGAGCGAGGCCCGACGGATGCTGGAGGCTTCGGAGGCCACGGATCTTGTCACCTCATTGTACGCCGCAGGTTTCGGCCTCAAGGGAGACAGGGTCATGCGGAGGCTGTTGCAGCAGGGCTACCTGGGAGACATCCTGGAAGTGCGCGTCACGTCTCTGCTCCCAGCCCTTCCCGAGGCCGGCGCCTGGCTGGTGGACCCGGAGGTTGTGGGTGTCAACACGATGATGCTGGGCATCCTGGCGGAGGTGGTCTCCCGTTGGATAGATCCTCCCAGGTCGGTAACGGCGACCACCGGCGAGGACGTATTGGCCGTTCCGCAGTCGCTGTCCATCTCCGCGGAGCTTCAGGAAGGGGCCACTGCCAGCTTCCATATGTCGTTCCGGGTCCCCCGGGGACCGGGAAGCTCTGTCGAGATCTACGGCACACGCGGCGTGCTGGATTACAAGCTTCTGGTCGAAAAGCCAGGAGGACTGGTCGAGGACGAGGAGCTGGCTGGCATGACCGAGGGTGAAACCGGGATGCACCTCATCGAGATGCCGCCCGATGAGCAGCGAGATCGGACCATGGACGCCGAGTTCATCGAGGCCATTCGAAACGGCACCTCGGTTTCTCCAGACTTCGCCGAGGGCGTCCGTTACATGGAGTTTTGCGAGGCGGTGGCCCAGTCAATCTATGAAGGCAGGACGATATCAATGCCGCCAGAGCCCAAGATGGATTCCTGGGGCAGACCTTTGTAGAGCGTCCACACCTTCTGAACGCTTTGGAAGAAGCCAGCTTCGGTACCCTCAACTACGCCGTTCTGGTGGCCTATTTCCTCTTGGTCACCGTCCTGGCCCTGCTGCTCTCTGGCCGTCAGCAGGATACTTAGCCCGCATTTCTCATCGCCGGTCTACTACGTCGCCGCAATCATCCGCCCTGGCTGTGTTTCGCTCGGTCGGCCTCCTCGACGTACTGTACAAGTACGACTGCGGAGGCCTCGGTCGCAAGCCTTGCCAGGACGGCCCTTGCGACGCCTCGCTACGACAGGCGATGAGAAATGCGGGTTAGGGTCTGTCAGGAAGTAACCGATACACTTTGCTGGGGTCCCCAGGTACGCTGGCTAGGCGCGAGCGACGCGCATACCCGCTGCGGTATGTAAGGAGCGAGTAACAACGCCAGCGTGCCTGCGGACCCCAGCCCGCAAGGGCGCGGCGGCGCGGGGGCATCTGCTTTGTTGCCGCTCCTGGAAGATGCGCAGCGGCATCGCCTGCGTCGCGGCGCCTCCCATCTGCCCCCACGGCGCTCGCGCCAAAGTGCATCGGTTACTTCCTGACAGACCCTGAGTCCTTTTTCCTGGCGGGTCGGAGCATGCCTTGGCTGGCGGTGTCATTGAGCATGGTTGCCAGCATGCTCAGCGCCCTCTCCTACCTGGGGTCTCCGGCGGCGGCTTTCAAGGACAATGCCTCTCTGATTCTGGCCAGTCCGGCAATGCTTCTGGCCACCCCTCTGGTGATCGTTCTTTTCTTTCCCATCTATAGGAGGCTCAACGTCACAAGCGTCTACGAGTACATCAGCAAGCGCTTTGGGACTCAGGCACGGGACGCGGCCTCGGCCCTGGCAGTGCTCAAGATCGAGGGAAAATCCGCGTTCCCTTGCCAGGTGACCAAGTGAGGTAGATCATCCCTGAGAATCCGGACGAAGCCGATCAGCAGCGATCCCCGGAAATGGATCCCTCGCATCTGTCGACCAAGTTAGGACGCCTACTTGCAGCCGGTCTCATTGGAAAAAATGGCACCATCCTCCTTCCTCTGGAAAAGGGAGAATGAGTGCACTGGCATGTCGCATTCGTACTGAATATTTCCCTCGAAGGGGAGAGTGTGGCTGGGCAGCGTGAGGCTATTGAGAGGAAAATACTGAGTCTGTCCCAAGGCACGGACCATCGTCGTCCCCCTTCCCATCAACTCCCCCTCAGGCCCAAAATAAATAGACCAGTTGCAGCTGGCGGTCGTCTCTCCGGTGTTGGATAAGGCAATGCCTGTGTCGAACTCGAGGGTCCGCCTCAGAGCGGCCACTGGCATCCTGCAGGAGGGAGAAGGGCCCACTCCAATCGGGGGCACATCCCCTGTACCCGGGATTGAAAGATTCACTATCTGCGTAACCACCACCCCGCGTCCCGCGGCAGCCTCGATATGACCCACCTCAAGGGCGTCCTCCCCGTCGAACGTGATCAACGCGGTGGAATTGGGAGACAGTGCAACCGAGCGGGTCGCCCGAACCTCACCGAGCGGAGACCGGAACACCGCGGAGGCCGTGTCTTGTAGAATGGTAGCCGCAACCGCAGACGCCAGGGTCGTAGTTGAAGTCTGCACAAAGACGACCTCCGTAGAGTTACCGGCGCCCCTGACCGCAATTGGAAAATTGGAGGGACGGGATCCCTTGCACTTCCCGGCGGGGCCAGCCGCGACGATCTCGAGGATCTGCTTCTCTGTCAGCGCACGGTGATAGACACTCAATTCGTCTAGACGGCCATCCAAGTAGCCTCCGAAGGGCTCCAGGGCTCGGCCAATCGTCAGGATGGCGTCCGGGTCGGGGACGTCTGCAGCGTTGATGCCTTCGCCGCTGAACACACCGTCCACATAGATCTGATAGTCGGTTCCCGTCCGGATGATCGCAATGTGATACCAGGTGTTGGGCATCGGGGCGAAGGGAGCCCGAGGAGAGACAATGGAACCCGTTTCTGGTGAACCGATCAGGAACCCAAGGTCGGTGCTGTTGAGGCCGAAGAACCACTTCCTACGGTCGAATCTACCCTCATCATTGCTGATGAAGACGTCTCCTGGGTTTTCTGCCGAACCATGGGCGAGCACGTCGAAGTTGGCCCAGAACTCAATCGTGAAGGGCCTCGTGCCGAACGCCCACAAGTCGCTGTCAGGAACCACAAGGTAGTCATCCACGCCGTCAAACTGGAGCGCTCCATCGACAAGACCAGGACTGGCGACCGGCCCATGTATGGCTGGCCCTCGTTGCCTCCGATGATATCGTGACTGACGGTCCCACTCGGCTCGTCAAATGGCCACCAGGCAACAATGTCTGTCACAGGCTCAACACAGGTCTGGGCCAGTGTGTGACCATCAAGGGCAAAGAGAAGAAAGGCCGCCAGGTGACATGCAAGTGCAGTATTGCTCCGACTCCGATTCATGGTCCAACCCCAGGTAGAAGGGATCGAGAGAGAAACGAGACGACTAACGCGTTGGACTCAGATTGATATCAGCGCTCTCTATTGTCAACCCAAAAACGCCGATCTCCAGGTCGAGGGCATCAGTTTTCGCACCCACTTTGTCCCTACCTGAACCTGAGGGAGTAGAGATCCGCATCCTTCATCACGAAGCGGAGTCTCACCGTCTTGCCTGCCAGGCGTAACTGAAAATGAGCAGTACCGTCCTCGTCATCCATCCTCCTTACAGGGGAAATCCACTTGGAGTCAGGCTATATCGGTGGACGGGGAGGATCAATGGGTCCAAGATCTAAAATGGGAGGGGTACAGGAGAGTCCTGTAAAACACCAAAGTGTCTTTTGGACGGTTCAGTGCGAGAGAGCCAATGGCTTTGCTTAATGAAGTGGTCTTCGTCCTGACGCTCATTGCAGCTCTTGGTTGCGGCCTGGTAGCGGGCGTCTTTTTCGCCTTTTCGACGTTTGTCATGAAGGCCCTCGGTCGTGTTCCCCGTGAGGCGGGCATCAGCGTCATGCAGTCTATCAACGTCACAGTCCTCACCCCATGGTTCATGGGCGTTTTTTTCGGAACAGGCATCGTCTGCACACTGGCGTTGATTCATTCTGTCCACCATTGGGGTCAAGGCGGTACATTCTTTCGACTAGCGGGGAGTTTGATCTATCTTGCTGGTAGTATCTTGGTCACGATCATGTTCAATGTGCCAAGAAACGAGCGCCTCGCGGCCGTGTCACCTGCGGATCCCGACAACGCAGAGAGATGGACAGGCTACGTTGCAAGCTGGACGGCTTGGAATCACGTGCGGACGGCAGCATGTTTTGCCGCAGCCGTATTGTTTGGCTTGGCACTCGGTTCTTGAAACTTGCTGCCCTGACTTTCCGGGCGGACTAACAATTGGCATAGGCTGGAACGTTGACACGCCCAACAAGTTGACAGATACCTTCGGTTGGGCGACAAGTTCCTGGACGTTTATTGGGCACTTCGTCTGGAAGGGGACGACGCCGAGGATCGCCTCGGCACAAGAGTACTCTGGCCTGGAGACCGAAGCTACGTGAAGTTTCAGCTTCGTCCCGCCCCCAGAGCGCTGGCCCCATTCGAGAAAGAGACTTCGAAGTACCTGTTTAGGACTTTCAAGGGGGAATCAGAATCGAGGTCAATCCCAACGGGATTGCGTATTCCAGCCCAGGGTTTCCCAACCCTGGGGGAGCCCACCGCCTTTGGATTTCATCCCTGAAGGGGATGCGCACAGGGGGGAAACGGGAATTGTGCTGTTGTCCGACTCTCTCCTCGGAACTGGGCCTCATATTGCTAACGAGTCAAGGCGTTCGCGGCACTGTATTCCCTACTGCTGACTGATCACTACCTCATTGCTCAGGTGTCGTGCTCTAAAGCATTCAGCGCGTCGATCTGCGTCTGAAGTTTGTCTGCCCCAAGTTTGTTGAATTTACCAAGCAAATAGGCAAGAACTCCGCAAATCACAATAGACAGAGCCAGGCGATTCCAGGGGACGGCCAACTCAATCGCTTTTCCACTCATAAACACGACAAACCCGGGTGCGAATGGGAGGAGGTACCAGCGCCAGATTCCCTGCAGGAGATCACGCTGCCTTTCCAGCTCTCCGCGATGGAACTTGAGACACATCGTCGAACCCAGATCCTGAGGCGGAGTTCTGCCCGAACCTCTCCGGTGAAGTTGGACGACCACGTACAGACATCCGATGATGGTCAGAGCCGAACCGATGCGAAGCAGCGGAGTCTCAAAGTACCAGATGTAGTAGGCGAAGACGGTCACCGCCACCACCGCAAAAACGTACTCTCGAAGGTTTCTCCACCAAATGCTTCGCTGGAAGCGGCTGGCCTTCACGCAAATCTGATCCAGGGAAATGCCGTCGGAGTCCAATTCCTGGTCTTGCCATACCCTCTTCATGTCCCGTGGCGAACAATCATTCATGGTGTTCCCCCTGATGAAAGCGGCGAACCAAAACGTGCTTGATCCGGTGGGTCCTGGTGGCCACGTTGCTCGGCGAGAGGCCCGTAATCTCTGCGATGGATGCGGCGTCCAGACCCTCCAGATAGGAAAGCATCACCTGTCGGTCCAGCGGCTTGAGCTGCTGAATCAACAACAGGAGCCGCTCGAGAACCATTCGCTGGTCCGCAGCCAGTTCACCCCGATCTTCTGACGAGGTAGCCTCGACGTTCTCGAGATCGACGAGCTTCGCCGCATGTCTGCGCTGACGGATCACGTGCGAGGTCGCTACGTTGTGAGCCACTCGATAGACCCAGGTGCGAAGCGAGCAGCGGGCCTCATAGCCATCCAAGCTACGCCAAAGCGCAAGGTGGATTTCCTGGAGAAGGTCGAGACGCTTGTCCGGATCGGCCTCGTAGGCACGAGCGAGCCGGTCGAGAGCAGGACCATCGGAGGTCGCCACCTGCTCATACAGGGCACTCTGATTTAGGCCTGAGGCAGGAGCCTCAACTGGATCCATACTTGAGGTAGTCATCGCCGGCAGCGTTTTCTTTCACCGAAAACTACCGAAACGTTAGGGCCGCAAAACAGCCCTACTACTGGGAAAGGAGCCGGATGCCCTGGAGACCGGCCCCGTTTCCTCAATTAAAGCTTGTCTATTCGAAGGGCTCCCTGACCAGGCGGAAGCCAATGCGAGTGCAGTCACGAGAACGCTGGACAGGACCCATACGAACATCGCCGACTTGCGCACGTTTCGACTACTCCAGTTCTCTTCCTCATGATGCCGTATGCTGAATTTAGGGTCTGTCAGGAAGTAACCGATACACTTTGCTGGGGTCCCCAGGTACGCTGGCTAGGCGCGAGCGATGCGCATACCCGCTGCGGTATGTATGTAACGCGTCACGTTCGTGCCCTTTGAGTTCGCAGGATAAATTCCGCCAAGTTTTTCGATTTAGAGCCTGCCTTCCGAAGGGGTCTGGAAGAAGTGTGGGAAAGCCAGGATAGGATACTTCCGTGGGTAGGGGCGAAGGGTATCCTATCCCGCTGTGGGGAGGCTTGAGCGAAGGCTGAGGAAAGAGCGGAACGCCCCGACGGCGTCGTCGGGGCCACGTCGCATAGATAGGCCGAGGGCTTCGGCTCCGAAAGCTGAGGGGGATTGGGGGGAGCAAGAAAAAGGCCCCGCCAAAGAGTCCGCTCTGGCGGGGCGAGGCCGAACGATGAAGGCTGAGATTCAGCTTCCGTCGCGTCAGCCCTCGGGCCTGCTTCAACCCGCAGGCGGGGTTTGCCGGCGGCGCGACCCGGCGGCAAAGTCGGGGGGAAGACGGTAGCGGCCCTGGTCCCGAAGGATGCGTCCCTGCTCGGAGGCCTGGGTCATGGCGAGCTGAGCGGTGCGCTTGGAGCAATCACAGGTGCGCATGATCTGATCCCGGAGCTGATTGTAGCCGGCGCTAGCCCCCAGGTGATGAAGCGCGTCCTGGACATCGGTGCTTTGGACCTTCCGGCGGGAAGGAGCCGGGGTGGGGGCTTGGCCGCTGGGGTGAAACCATAAGGTGGCGGGATCGAGACGGAGCCGACGGGGAGAGAGGGCGGGGGCGTATCGGAACTGAAAGCACAGTTCCAGGGAGTTGGGCAGGGCCGAAGGGCGCCGCAGTAACAGATAGCTGTCGCCGACGGCGTGCAGGGCACTGGAGCCGCGAAGGGCGCTTCCGACCTCGTGCCGAGCGACGGATTTGCGCACGTGATGGACGACGATCAGGGCGGCTTGGGAGGCCTGGCGCAAGCGCAGCAAACTCTGGCACAAAGCGGCCATGGCGCGGGTGTCGTTTTCGTCCTGATCATGAGCGGAGTAGAGAGGATCGAGCACGAGGACTTGGGCCTGTGCCGTGCGGGCGGCGGCCAGAAAATGATTCAGACCGTCGTGAGTGCTCAGGAGATGCCCGGTGGCGCAGGTATCCACCCAGAGATTGTCATCGGCGGCCGAGCCGAGCGTCTGGCGCATCTGAGCCAATCGAGCCGCAAAGGCCTCCAGGGGAAGCTCGAACTGACAGAGCAGGACCCGAGCAGGAGCGGGAATGTCAAAGCCGGTTCGGGAAGAGCCGGCCGCCAGGGCCAAGGCCAAGTTGGCGACCAGCAGGGACTTGCCCACCTTGGGCTCACCGCCCACGAAGAGAATCCCCTGAGCCGGCAGCAGGGAGGGCCCGATCAGGGCCGGATCGGGGGTGGGATTCCAGCGCATCAGCTGGGAGAGGGACAGGACCGTTTGGGACGGGGCGCTCACAGTAAGACCTCCGGGGCGGCCTCCAGAACCAGGGCTTCACCGACTTGATTGCTTTTACGTGAAGCGGCCAGGCGTAAGACCGCCAGGCAAAGTTTGTTGACCTTTCGGGGTAAGCCCTTGGTGGCTTGATACAGGGCCTGGCGGGCGCTGTCGTCAAAGAGCGGTTCGGGGACCCCCGCGAGCTGAAGCTGCTGAGCCAGGTAAGCCTCCAGTTCCGAGCGGGAGAAGCCCTCCAGATGGTAGTGCACGGCAATGCGCTGGCGTAGGGGTTCGTGGACTTGCAAGGAGAGGGTCCGCCGCAGGAGCGCCTGTCCCACCAGGGCCAGGGAAAGATAGGGGCAGGAATCCATCTCGAAGTTCAGTAACAAGGGGAGTTGCTCCAGGGTCTGGTGGTTTAAGAGGTGGGCCTCGTCCAGGACCAGGAAGGGATGTTGTTTTTTGGCCTGGTTGAGGCGAACGATGGCCTCGGAGATCTGATGCACCAGGTCGGCGCGGCGGTGAGCCGGCTGCAAATCCAGTTGGCGAGCGAGCAGGGTCAACAGGTCCAGGAGGGAGCCGGAAGACCAGTGCAGATAAAGGATCTTGTACCGATTGGGGTTGAGGTTGCCCAGCAGGGTACGGGTGGCGGTGGATTTGCCGGCCCCGACCTCGCCGGTAAACAAACCCACGCCGCGGTAATCGACGAGAAACTGTAAGCGGGCGGACATCTGAGTCCAGGCGGCCGATTCAAACAGCTGCCGGGGATCGGCATCGGCGCTGAAGGGAGTCGTCTTGAATCCAAAGAAAGTCTCGAACATGGCTTAGTCCTCCTCGGGCTTCGAGTCGTCTTGAAGCAACTCGAGGTAGTTGATCCCGGTCGGATCGGAGGGCTCCGACGCCTCGGCTTGGGCGCGGGGGAGGGAGGCATTGACGACGGGATCGACGGGACGGGCCTGCCCCTGGAGTTTCCCGTCCCGATACAGCTCGACCTGGGAGAGATCGAGCGGATCGAAGCGGATCTCCAGACGTTGGCCGGCCAGCTGGGCCGGCGCCTCGTAGAACTGGCTCTGCAAGCGAAAGGTCGAATCGCGGCGCACCACCCGCTGGAGCCGATGGAAAAACAGGCGGCGGACATCGGTGGCGGGCGGGATCTGTCGGATCTTCTCGATATCGCGCTGCCAGCGCAGTAGCGGTGTCCTGCCCAGCGCACTATGCTGGCAGCGGTGGTAGTGCCGATCGACCCAGCGCCAGAGGCGGGCGTTGAGTTGCTCCAGAGTGAGGGGGCGCTGGCGATCGAGATTGGCCAGAAACTGAGTGCGCACGGTCTTGAACCAACGCTCGATCTTGCCTCGTCCTTGGGGCTGATAGGGTGGGGTATGAACGACGAGGATCCCCAAGGAGGCGGCAATCGAGGCCAGTTGTCCGGAGCGGTAGACCTTGGCGTTGTCCACATACAGACGCAAGGGCAGGCCCCGAGCGCTCACGGCTTGACGCAGACAGTCCAGGAGCGCGTCCAGGCCCTCCGTGAAGTAGAACTGAGCGTGGGGGATGAGGCGGCTGGCATCATCCAGAACGGCGTAGAGAAAGGCCTGGCGCTTGCCCCCTCCTGCTCGCAGGACGTAGGGCCCATGGAGCAGGTCGGATTGCCAGATCTCATTGGCCGAGGCGGCCTCGAACTTCTTGCGCCCGGGCGCGGGCTTGAGCAGCTCGCGGGCCGTCAAACCGCGCGCTTTGAGGAACCGATAGAGGGTGGAAGCGGAAAGGGGCGGTTTTCTCTCGTTGGAGCACAGAGCCAGCTCCCGCAGTAGGGTGGCTCCGGTCCGGTAGGGATTCTCACGTTTGAGGCGCTCGATCATCCCCGCTAGTTCCGGTGTCAGGACCCGTGAGGTGCCGCGATCGGAGCGGGGTTTGGGGGCCAGGCCCGTCACCCCTTCCAAGCGATAGCGCTGGGCCCAATCCAGCAGCGTGTCGACCGAGACCTGGGTGCGAGGGGAGAAGGGGATCTCGTAGGAGCGGGCGGCGATCTCCCGGGCCCGTCGTGTCAACTCGCCGTGGGGCAGCACCTCCAGCACCAGGGGGGCAATCAGAGCGTATCGAAACAGAGCAATCTTTTCGCTTTTGGGATCCATAGCCTTTTTTCCTCCTGGGGAAGAAGGCTACGCCGGCCCGGCCCTATCCCTCCACGCAAGTGTTGTGTGGGTGGGTCCCCGCCAGCGAGTTGCCCGAAGCCAGTCGGCGAGATCGCCCGTCCGGAGCCAGAGAACGAGGCCAGCCCAGCAGGTGCACCCGCAGCTGAGAAAACAGAAAGCGGTGGGAGCGGATCCAGCCCGCGATCTGGAGCATCCGCAGTGCCCGGGAAACGACCCCCGGCGCGGCGACGGCTCGCGTCAGGGCCACCAGGCTGGCCGAGAGCCATCGGGCTTGACGGCGAAAGCGCGTCACCCAGCCCTGGCCTCGCTGGTAGGGCATCTGCTCCTGGCCCGCTTGCTGAGCCGCTTGCCCTAGGGTCCGAGACTCCAGCAACCGCGCCTCCAGATACCGGCCGATGACGCTGATCGCAAAACGCACATAGGGTAAGACAAACTCCGGCAGTAGCGAGACGGTTCGCCGACAGAGCCGGCACAGGTAACGGCGCACCCGAATCCAGCCGTCGAAGTCCTCCGCCACCAGGGTGCGGCCGTAAAATCCGTGCCCGATCAGCGCTTCTTTCGCCCCGCACAGGGGACAGCCACCCGGGCGATAGCGATCCGGCTCCGCCAGTTCTTGTGCGTACGCTTGGACCGAACCCGCAAACGGGTGTAGGATTTGCATCGAGACCTCCTCGGTTGTACAGACAGACATCTAGAGGGTCTTGCCGAGAGCTTCCCGGCGGTGCTTAACTTCAACGCCGGGAGCTCTCTGCTCCCTTGCCCCTTTCCCTCTCAGCGGTAGGATACTCTAAACGCACTCCTCCCCCCTTGGATCCGTCCAACACAGAAGGACCTCTGTCAAGGTCCCTTCTTCGGATTCCTCACAATGCCTTCTTGTCGGCCCGGATTGAATCTGAGAGAAAAGCCGTCCTATGGGAGGGAAAATTGTGACGCGTTACAGTATGTAAGGAGCGAGTAACAACGCCAGCGTGCCTGCGGACCCCAGCCCGCAGGGGCGCGGCGGCGCGGGGGCATCTGCTTTGTTGCCGCTCCTGGAAGATGCGCAGCGGCATCGCCTGCGTCGCGGCGCCTTCCATCTACCCCCACGGCGCTCGCGCCAAAGTGCATCGGTTACTTCCTGACAGACCCTTAGTCGCGCCCCCGAGACATGAGCTGCCAGCGTTCAACCGAAGTCTGAGAAAGGATGTTTGCTCCGGTATCGGAAGGTTGATAGGTTGGGGATCGTTCCTGGCGTGGAGGCAAGAAAACTCGGATCCAAAGGTTGATATGAGCAGTGTCGGTTTCCAACGTCCGCATCTAGGCATTCTGCTCGTGGTATGTCTGACAGCCTGGCTATCCGCCGGTCAGGTCCTGGACGTGGGCTCCAGCAAGCAACTCTTTCTGGACGGCCGCGTGATCGAGAAGCTGGACGCGGCTCGCCGCGTCTGGAACCAGCCGGTCAAGTACGAAGGCAACCCTATCATGCGGGGGGAGCAGCCCTGGGAAAACTGGGTGGTCTATCCCGATGGAGGTCCTGTTGTTCTCTTCGACAAAGAGGAGCGGATCTTCAAAATGTGGTACCAGACCTTTCACGCCGATGGGCGAAGCAGCGAGTATCGGCAGCGCTACATCATGTGTTATGCCACTTCTAGGGATGGGCTCCACTGGAAGAAGCCCAACCTCGGAGCCATCGAGTGGAAAGGCTCTCGGGAGAACAACATCGTCGCCATCGGAAATCGGGGCCTCATCGACACCAACGTCATCAAGGATGCCCGGGATCCAGATCCTGGCCGCCGCTACAAGACGCTGTACTACGATACCGATGGGCAGGGAGGCCCGCTGGGCATTTCCGTGGGATTCTCAGCCGATGGGATCCATTGGAATCTGCATCCCGAGAATCCCGTCCTGGTGGGAACCGGAGACACGCATACCCTTCTAGGGTGGGACGAATCTGTAGGACGGTACGTCGCCTATCTCCGTCCCAAGGCCGAGGACAACCGAAAACTGGGCGAGGGAGGCGACCGGATCCGAGTGATTGGCCGCTCGGTGAGTGACGATTTCCTTCACTGGAGGTTGCCCGAGATCATCATCGTTCCCGACGAGGCTGACGATCCCGATGTTCAATTCTATGGAATGCCCGCCTTCCAGTATGAGGGACACTACGTGGGAATCCTCTGGGTCTTCCACACGCTCTCTCTTCTTCTGGACAACCACCTGGCTTTCAGCCGTGACGGCGTGGAGTGGCACAGACCTCAACGTCGGAACGTCTTCCTGCCCCTGGGTGCACCCGGTACCTGGGAGGACGGAATGAGCTATGCCACTACCCCGATCATCTACAATGACGAGATCTACATCTACTACGGTGGCTTCAACGTGATCCACAATCTGGATACCCAGGAGACGCTGGGCTCCGTAGCAGGGGGGCGCCGCCGGGAAGGTGCTATCGGCCTCGCGCGCCTGAGGCTGGACGGGTTTGCCTCTCTGGACGCTGCCTTTCGGACCGCCACCGTCACAACCCGGATCCTTCGATTCAGCGGATCCCGCCTGCTCCTCAACATCCAGCCATCCATGAAGGGGCGAGGTGCCGTGGATGAGCTGAGCCGCTTTCAGGTCGAGATCACCACACCAGAGGGTACTCCTCTGCCCGGCTACAGCTTCCAGGACTCGGCGGATCTGGCTCAGGGCGGCATTCGAACCCCTGCCACCTGGAAGGGGAACGAAGACTTCAGCTCTCTGGCCGGTCAACGTGTCCGGCTCCGCTTCCGCTACCGGAACGCCAAATTCTATTCGTTCCAGTTTGAACCGGCTCCGTGATCTACGACGAGGAGAAATAGCATGCCTGAACAACTGGTACTGTGGGGTCCACCGGTTGTGGACAGCTCTCCTGAGGACCCCGATTATGTCCGGCACCTACCTGGGTGGGTGGAGAAGTGTGCCAATGTTGGAGTCACCAAGATCATCGATGGCAGTGCACGGGTCCTTCCATGGGGGGATCTCACAAGGGCACTGACGGAGGCTGCGCATCAAGTGGGGATCAAGTTCGACCCCTACCTCGACTACAACTCCTTTCCGAGGTACGGCAGCGCCTGGGTGACGCGCGGATGGTCCCTGGACTTCCTCAGACCAGCTCTCACCTCGCCCGAGACCCGCCAGATCCTCGACGAACACAGGCCCATCTACGATCCTCCCAAGGTGAATACATCTGTGGCCGAATTTGCGACCAAGCATCCCGAGTACCGAAGTCTCACGCGCAGCCGGACCTACACCCTGCGACCGGGTGACGATCTCTACTTGAGCCCCGCCTTTCCCGAAGTACGCGCACATCAGGCACAGATGTTTGTGGACGTCCTGAAGGCAACCAACGGAGATGGAATCCAGGTGGAGTGTGTCCTCGGCAATGAGGACGAAGATGGAGTCGTGACCTATGGCTACGAAGACCGCGCCGTATCAGAGTTCCGCTCGAAGTTCGGGAAGGACCCCTTCGAACTGCCCAACAATGACCCTGAATGGATGCAGTTCAGAGCCGACTACACGACCCTTCTCCTGTCCGAGTTGAGGGACAGAATCAAGCAGGCATCTCCAGATGCGGTGTTGTCAGCCACCCTCATCGCCGCTGAGAAGAACGACTACATCAAGGTCCTGCAGGACTGGCCGGCCTGGATCGACAAAGGCATTCTCGACGAGTTCTACATCTGGTTCAGGACCGACTCGAACTTGAAGGCGCTGGAACGCCAGGTTCGCCACGCGGTGGATGTCGCCGCCGGACGCGTCCCGGTCATCGCCGAGCTCTCGTGCTATCACCCGGGCAGCTTTCAGGATCCCGACTTGATGGTCACCGCCGGAAGAATTGCCGTGGACAACGGAGCTTCAGGGGTTGGTATCTATCGAAGCCACGCCGTTGAGCAGTTGGACTTCTGGCCGGTACTGGATGAGCTGGGGAGGATCTGAACTACTTTGCCTTTGCACTTGCAAGACACTTACAACCGACCTGTTAGATTGTGCTGCTGAGAGATGCCGCGGTAGACGATCTCCGAGACCCTTCGGATGATGTTGCCACGAGAGCGGAGCCACGACGTATAGCTGCGCGCACGCTGGCGCTTCTCGATGACGCCGATCAGTGTGTAGGGATAGCGTTTTCCGCCCTTGCCTCTGAGGCTCAGAATCCCCATATCACCGCATAACCGGGCGGTACTACCCGTCTTGTTATAGACCTTGGTGCCTTTCGGTATTGCTCGACTGCCGCTGTAGAGCCGATCAGGCCCAGGCAGCGCCATAAGACGCTTTATCTCACTTGCCCGGGAAAGGTCTCCCTTCCAGAGCGCGTAGAGGAAACGACTGTAGTCATGCACCGAAGCCTTGTTTCGGTAGGTCCGGCCGCCGGGGGGGATGTACTCGACGATGTTCGTATCCCGAAAAATTCCAGCGTAGTGTCGCTTTAGCACGCGCTGCACGGCGCCAGGTCCACCGACTCGCCGGATGATCCAGTTGGTGGAAGAGTTGCTGGAGTTCTGAATCATGCGCCGTAGGTGCCTCTTGCTCTTGGGACCGTACTTGAGACGACCACTTTGGACCTGCTGGAAAAAGGCCAGAGCAAAAAAGGGCTTCACCAGGCTGGCAGCCTGAAACTGGACATCCTCGTTGATATCGACCAACTTTCGACCGCTCGTGAAGTCGTAGACAGACCAGGCGGTGCGTTCGTCGCGGGCAATCTTCCCAGTACGCCGGAGTCGCTTGACGTACTGCTCCACTGCAGCCTCGATATTCTGGTCTCTCTGCTTCTTTTTGGATTTGGTCCTGGACGAAGCAGAGAGGGCACGCACTCGCGCCCCCTGCTTTTCGGGGACGAAGCTCCATTCCCTGGAGAGAATACGGACAGCGGGATCGAGCCCCTTAGACTGCAGAAGCCTCGTGTGTTTTCGAACCAGCCAGCTCGCGGTCGGCCCGTCCCCTTTTCTGTGATAGATGAGGCCGTAGAGGGGGGTTCCCTTCACTACCTTGAGCTTCTTCTTTACAGTCGGACCCAGCACCTGCCCAACTTGGTTGCGGTAGGACAGGACACTGTCCAATCTGCTGTGCCACAGATAGGAGACGTCAAAACGGGCGTCGGCTGCCCATCCAGACGTGGTGCCGAGCAGGAAACACCAAACCGGAAGGAGCACGAGGTAACGCGCACGCATAACGACAATACCCTCCAGTCAATCAGAAACGAAGAAACACCCAGAAAGTCTAGCATGTAACCCACATTCTGCGTTTAAGCAGGCCCGTTTCCGCAGGATCCCTAGGGTGAAACTTCGCCACTGCCCCGGCCTTCGGAGTTCGCCTGTTCGGTGTTCTGCGCTTTGTGATTGAGCCTTTTTCCTTGGTTCTGGAGAACACAACCGATGAATGCTAAACCGCAGAATGTCGAACAGGCGAATTTCGAAGGCTAAGGAAGACGGTTCGGAGTTCGCAGGTTCGGTGTTCTACGGTTCGTGATTCAGCCTTTTCCCTTGCTCTGGAGAAGCACAACCGACAAATGCTGAACCGCAGAATATCGAACAAGCCTTTCGAAGGACTCGGGCGATCGCAGCCATTGTTGGTGCCAAAGCACCATTCGCTGTGGGGCGAAAAAGGGGTGTGGATTCGGATTTGTGAGGGAGGGAGGGGCCTAGACGGCAGGCGTCGTTCCCGGGCTTCTATTGGAAAACCTGGACCGCCGCAAGGATGGTCGAAAAAGGTGAGCTAAGTCGAGGCCTAGGCCTCGACTTAGCTCTTGATCTGAGAGTCGCTCCGCGACTACTGGAAGAGCGACAAGACGCTCTGCGGTACGGCGTTGGCCTGGGCCATTGCCGCTACGCCAACCTGAGACAGAATCTGGAACTTCGTCAGATTCGCGATCTCCGCAGCGAAGTCCGCATCTCGAATCTGTGATTCGGCAGCGGTCAGATTCTGAACCTGGGACTGCATGACCGACACCGCATTCTCCAGTCGGTTCATGGAAGCACCCAGTCTTCCTCGCCGGCTGGCAACCGTGTCAATTGCCGCCTCTACCTCGCCCAGCATGTCGGTGGCCGTGTTGGTGCCATCGATGGCGACTGTAATGCCGGATCCAGTACCGGAAATACCACTCGTAATCGAGAGATCCGCTAGGCTCAGAACGCTGGTGGTCACGCCGATCTGGGCATTGGACGCCGTCAGGTTCTGCGTGTCCCCTACAAAGATGTTTATGGTTGTGGCAGAAAAGACAGTCGTGCCGTTGAAAGACGTGGCCGATCCGATCCGGTCGATTTCCTGGTAGATCTGAGCCAGCTCAGTTTCGATGGCTACCTCGCCGCTGCTGTTGGTGTCTGATTCTGCTTCAGAGAGCAGTGAAGCGGCTCTGCCCAGCAGATTCTGGATCTGTCCCAAGGCACTGTCTGCCACCTGGGCAAACCCGACGCCGTCATTTGCATTCCTGATAGACTGCTCCAGCGTTCGAATCTGAGCGTGCAAGCCGTCCGCCAACGCCATGCCGGCGGGGTCCTCGCCTCCTCGAAACAACCGCTGACCAGTAGAGAGCCGGAAGAGGGTTCTTTGCAGGCTCTGCTGGTTCTGGGTGGAATTGTGTTGCGCCACCAAGCTGGGGAGATTGGTGATGACGCTGAAAGTGCTGCTCATTGACTATTTCCTCCTTGAAATTGTCCCTGGGGGCATCCTTGCCCCGCTGGTTCTTGGGTACCAGCAAACCCGTGTTTCAACCTTCCTAATCGGCCGTTAGACGAAGATGCTTTAGTCCAAATCACTTCGTCAACGGCTTCTAGAAAGACCGATACTTGGGGCAAGCTAGATCCCCGAGGCTTCCGGCATCATCACTTTACGTATCAGTGTCTCTACCTCGGTGTCAGCAACCCCTTGCTTGCGATCCTCTGCCAGATCGATAAAGCGGTGGTAGAGATCTTCCAATTGGGATGGGTCGAGAGCGTACCCGAGGTCACTGCAACGTCGCGATAGGGCGTGTCGTCCACTGTGCTTTCCCAGGATTACACTGCTTTCGGGAACGCCAACGCTCAATGGCTCCATGATTTCATAGGTGGTGCGCTCCTTGAAGAAGCCGTCCTGATGGATTCCTGCTTCGTGAGCGAAGGCGTTGGCTCCGACTATGGCTTTGTTGGGCTGCGGGTGGAAGCTGATCAACTGGGCTAGTAACTGGCTGCTGGGATAGAGCTGCTGCGAGACGATTTCGGTCTCGAAGGGAAAAGAGTCGCCTCGAACCACCATCGCCATTACCACCTCCTCCAAGGCGCAGTTGCCGGCCCGCTCCCCAATTCCGTTGACGGTGCACTCGATCTGGCGGGCTCCCGCCTCGACACCCGCCAGCGTGTTGGCGGAGGCCAAGCCGAGATCGTCATGACAGTGGGTGCTGATGACGATCTTTTCGTCGAGAGCGTCAACCAAACGCCGAATCAAGGCTGAGTACTCGCTGGGAAAGGAGTACCCCACCGTGTCCGGGAGGTTGATGGTGGTGGCGCCTGCTGCTACGGCCGCCTTGCAGATCTCCTCCAGGTAGACCGGATCAGTTCGAGTAGCATCCTCAGCCGACCATTCCACGTCCTCTACGAAGCTGAGGGCGAGCTCGACGGCATCCACCGTCTCGTCCAACACCTGCTGTCGAGATTTTCGGAGCTTGTGCTCGAGGTGAATATCACTGGTCGCAATGAAAGTGTGTATCCGGGGCATCCGAGCCGACGCCAGGGCCCGCGCGGCCAGCTCGATGTCCGCCCGGCAGCAACGCGCCAGCGCCGCAACCCGAACCGAGGGCAGGGCCTCTGCGACTTTCTTCACCGCCTCGAAATCGCCGGCGGACGCAATCGGAAAGCCGACCTCCATGATATCCACGTTGAGTTCGCTCAACTTGTGGGCCATCCGCAGCTTCTCGTCGACCGTCATGCTACAGCCCGGCGACTGCTCTCCATCCCGCAGAGTCGTATCGAAAATAAAGACTCGGTCCTTCATAGGTCTGTCCTCCTGAGACTCGCTGTTCCAGCCCCGAAGGGCAACTCGCAGCAAAGTATGGACAAAACAAATTAATTAGTAAAATTGATAATACTTCTTATATCTATTTATGATATTTATATCTCATGGATCTCCACACGCTTAATGTCTTTCTCACTGTGGCCAGGGAACAGAGTTTTTCCATTGCTGCAGAGAAGCTGTTTCGCACTCAACCGGCTGTTTCCCTGGCCATTCAAAGGCTGGAGTCAACCGTCGGCGAAAAGCTGTTGGATCGTTCCGGGCGTCATCTTGTATTGACCGATGGGGGAGAGCTGGTTTTGGAATACGCGCTTCGATTCGAGAACCTGTCGCGCGAGCTGGAACACGCCCTGGCAGAACTGAGAGACAAGTCAGCAGGTAAGCTGGCCATCGGGGCCAACGAGTCCACTACCCTCTACCTGCTGAGGCACATCCATCAGTTCCGCGGGCTCTATCCGAAGGTCAAAGTTGAGATCCGGCGTTCGCTCTCGAGCAGGCTTCCAGCCGCGATTATCCGAGGAGACCTGGAGCTGGGTGCCATCAGTTACGAGCCCAGTGACAAAAGGCTTTCATCTAGCGTCATCTACGTAGATCGTCTTTGCTTCGTAGTATCTCCGGGGCACCGACTTGCGGAGCGCGAAAAGGCCTCGATCCGCGAGTTGGGGGAGGAAACCTTTGTTGCTCACAACGTGGCGTCACCTTATCGCCAGCTCGTGCTCGACACCTTCCAGAAGAATCGAGTGCCCCTGAAAATGGATTTGGAGATGCCCTCGGTGGAGAGCATTCGACGAATGGTGGAACGAGATGAAGGTGTGGCCTTCCTACCCAAAATGTGCGTCGAGGACGATCTGCGGCAGGGCAGGCTGTGCGAAGTCAAAGTCGAGGAACTCCAGATCGACCGGAATATCCGTCTGATCTACCCTAGCCGGCGAAGGCTGAGTTATGCCACTCGAGCCTTTCTGGATCTCTTGAGCGAAGGCTCGTCGTAGAGTCGCGTTCCTTCCTTGACCAGAATACTCTCCAGACATAGAATCCCGCCCAGTCCACACAAACAGGAGAGCATTATGCTACTTCCCAAGCGTGCATCCCTTTCGGTGCTACTCACTGTGGCCATTTCCCTGGGGCTAAACCTGAGGGCAAAGCCCAAGGAAATCCCCTTGACCCAGATTCCGCTGCTGGGCGATTACGTGATGAACAAGGAGGTGGCTCCTTATCTGGGAGACGCCGCCGAGTTTGCTATCCGGCTTCTCCAATGGTCTGACACCAATCGCCCTTCGGTCTTGAAGGTTCAGAAAACGATCAAAGGAGAAACCTACGCCCAAGAATGGGGCGCGAATCTCGACTATCATCCGTTGCCCCTGGACGGTGTGATCAAGTTGACGGGAGACACCTATTGGGCATTGGAGAGCCCACGTCTGGTCAAGGTAGAGATCTCAGACCAGATCGTCGTTCTACAGGCTCCGGAGCAGCTCGACCTGCTGCATTCACAAGCCATCCCCGTGCCCTTCGTGTTTCGCAACTCCCGAGACCAGGAGGTCCAGGTCAACGTCCGGAGCTCGGGATCAGGTTTGAGCATCGAAGCAGACCCTCGCAGCCTCAAGCCGGGGCAGACCCTGGGCTGGTTCGTTCCGCTCTCGTTGAAGGAGTGGAAAGAGGGACAGGTCGGACTCAAGATCGAGGCGGGTTCTCTTTCCAGGGAGCTCTCTCTTGCCACCCGCGCCTGGAAATCCGGCACCCTCAAGGTCAGGATCCTGGACGAGCACGGACTCCCAACCCAGGCACGCGTTTATCTGATGGGTGCCGACGGCAAGTCCTATACGCCGGAGGGCGTCCAGCCACGGATCACGAACGGGGACTATCGTCAGCCCTATGGCGGCGAGTACTACTTCTACGCGGACGGTTCGTTCGAGGTCGGGGTCCCCGCCGGAGCGACCGCTCTGGAGGTAGTGAAGGGTCTTGAGTACCAGCCAATTGCGAAGCAGATTGACCTGCCTCCGGATGGGGAAAGGGAAATCGAGATTCGGCTGGAGCGCACCTGGGACATGGCGGCTCGGGGCTGGTGGTCTGGTGACACCCATCTGCATGCCAATCTGTTCCACGACCCAATTACCGGAGGTGACAGTAGGGTCAAACCGAAAGATGTGCTCTTCACCATCAAGGCAGAAGACCTCAACGTCGGCCACATTCTCGCTTGCAACAGCGAGGATGGATATGTGTACGGGCGCAACGAGTTTGAGGGCAAGCCCAACGCCCTGTCCGAGGAGAGATACATCCTCTATTGGAACGAGGAGATGCGGAATCTGCGCCTCTACGGACATATGGCCTTCCTGGAGCTGAAGAGCTTCGTGGAGCCAGCTTTCGTCGGCTGGCCAGGGACCACTCACCCTCAGGACGATCCTCCAAATTACGATCAGGCGGTCAAGGCGAAGAAACAGGGCGCCGCGGTGATCTACGTTCACCCCGGCCTCCCTACCGAGTACCCGGTGGACATCGCGCTGGGTGTCGCCGATACCATCGACGTGATGTGTCAGGGAGACGAAGAGAAGAATACATCGGACTGGTACCAGCTCTTGAACTGCGGATTTCGCTGTCCTATCTCGGCCGGAACCGACAGCTATCTGGATCTCCCCTATCACCTCATTCCGGGCGCGGGAAGAGTCTATGTAGAGGTTGGTCCTGAGCTCACCTACTCGGGCTGGATCAAGGGTTACAAACAAGGGAAGAGCTTCGCCACCAATGCCCCCATGTTGACCTTCAGCGTCAACGGCAAGGGTCCGGGGGGCGACCTGAAGTGGGACGAAGGGGTCCTCAAGGTCAAGGTTGAGGCCGAGGCGACGTCGCACGTCCCCATGGACAGCATCGAGCTCGTGGTCAACGGACTGACGGTAGCTACCCAGAAAGCGAAAAAGAATCAGAAAGAAGTCCGCCTCAGCAAGAGCTTCGAGATCAGCGACAGCTGTTGGATGGCGATTCGGGTCCGGGGAGCGGCTCACCGGCTCCTGCCGAACGACACGGCGCTCTACGCCCACACCAGCCCCGTCTACTTCACCTTTAAGAACCGTCCGATCCGCAACCGGGGCGCGGCCCAGTTCTTCGTCAATCAGATCGAGAAGCTCATCGAGCGGGTTCACAAGAGAGGCCAGTTCAGCCAGGAGTCGGAGAAGCAGAGAGTCATAGAGCTCTTCCGCAAGGGCCAGAACGTCTACCGTGAGATGGTGGAGGGACCCGAAACAGAGAACCTGCCAGTGCGTTTCGGCTACTACAGCCGTTAGTCTAATAGCGATCAAAAACTTAGCGAAAGGTACCAGCCATGAAGCGTAGGAATTTCCTGATGCTACTCGGTTCCGGCACCGCGGCGGCGGCACACGCGCCAGGCGTGCACGCCAAGCCGGGGAGCGGCATCCAGGTGCAAAGTTCGCGCGAGCCTCTAGAGATCGGTTCCGAGAAGCAGCTCTTCCTGGACGATCATGTGATCGAGTCCATGGAGCCCAGGGTTTTTCGGCTGCTGAATCAGCCCGTCAAGTACCGGGAAAACCCGGTCATTCCCTTGGGCACCGACTGGGAACAGAAGGGGGGTCTCTCTCACGGCGGTGACGCGGGCACCATTTTCTATGATGAGGACCAGAAGCTATACCGCTTTTACGACTGGATGATTGAGTGGCCTCCCCAGGGGGGTTCCTACAAGAAATTCCTCTTCTACGCCGAGTCGCAAGATGGACTGCGCTGGAGGAAACCGGCTCAGGGTCAAGTCAGCTACCTCGGTTTCGACACCAACTTCCTCAAGATTTCCTTTCTGGGCGATGCCAACCCAGGCAACGTTGCCATACTTAGGGATCCCGTGGCGAAGAGTCAGGAGGAACGCTACAAGATCGTGTTTCAGGAAAAGCGGAGTGAAAAATGGGGCATGTATCCTGGCCACTCAGCCGACGGAATCCACTGGAAGCCTTACTCCGTGAACCGGCCTATCGCCCCCTTCTACTCCGACACCACCAACAACCTCATCTGGAGTGCCCGAAACCAGGAGTACATGCTCTACCTGAGGACCTATCCCAGATTGGATCGCTGGATGAAACCAGAGCGTCTCTTTCCGGAAGATTACAGGGTCCGTACTCCGGCCTGGGCATCCAGCAAGGACTTTCTTGAATGGGACGGCCCCAGCGACAAGGGAGATCCCGAGGAGCGTTATGTCTGCTTCCACGCCGATGCCCAGGACCGGCCGGGAGACCGCGACTTCTATACCCTCGAGGTCCTTCCCTACGCAGGAGGCTTCGTCGGCTTCACCTCCACCTATCACAACCTGTTCGGGCAGATTCCCGCCGGAGCCGATTCCGGAAAAGCCCGCACCCCGTGGATCGATCGCGTGGACGTCCAGCTGCTATGGAGCCGGGATGCCCGCCGCTTCGATCGGGCAGGGGACCGGCGGGTTTTTCTGCCCAACGGTCCCGAAGGAAGCTGGGACGAGCACCTGTGCTATACGGTGCAGGCTCCTATCGTCCGTGAGGACCTGGGTGAGATCTGGATCTACTACGAAGGCTTCAGCGGACACCATTGGTTCAACCAGCGAGGAGAACAACAGAGAGGCCAGGTGGGCCTGGCCATTCTCCGACTCGACGGTTTTGTCAGTGTGACCGGAAGCGGATCCCTAACCACCAGACCCCTGGTACTCCAGGGAGACCGACTCCTAATCAATGCCAATGGCATCGATCGTTACGCCGGCTCTGGTTACGGGACCATCAAGGTCGAGGTTCAGGACGGGGAGACGGGCCGGCCTCTGCCGGGCTTCAGCGCCGAAGGGTGTGAAGTATTCGGCGGGGACGACATCAGCCACACGGTGAGCTGGCGAGGAGACCCTAACCTTGGATCCCTGGCGGGCAAGCAGATCAAACTG
Source organism: Acidobacteriota bacterium (assembly GCA_965218775.1). Classification (GTDB taxonomy): domain Bacteria; phylum Acidobacteriota; class UBA6911; order RPQK01; family JAJDTT01; genus CAUZIZ01. Next base: position 1,292,581 of record CBDCLS010000006.1, read on the forward strand.
AGATTTGAGATCCAGAAGGCCAAGCTCTTCTCCTTCCGATTCCAACAAAGCCGCGAACAGGGCTGACGGAAGTTTCATTCTCGAATGGGGCCAGCGCTTCTGGGGGTGGGACTAAGTGAAACTTCATTTGCGAACGTAGCTTTGGCCTCCAGGCCGAAGGTCTTATTCTTCCGAGCCTTTGGCTCGGACGGCGGCCTGGAGCCCACCGCTACGGCGCTTCAGAAACCACTGCGCCAGGGGCCAGAGGACGACGGGGAGAGCCGCGCTGAGCGACAACGCGAGAGCAGGGTTGTCAACCCCTCTTTCGCCCACGGCCGCGAAGGTGAAGGCCAGCGGAAGGGTTCCGCACACCAGCGCTACAAAGAAGGACACTGGAGGCATGCGGCTCAACCCCGCCATACAAGCAACTACCTCGGGAAGCAGGGGGAGCCACCGGGAGAGCGCCACCACCCATCCTCCAACCGATGCGAAGAGTCGCTCACCTCTTCGTAGGTCCTTCTCCCCGGCGATTCGGATGGCAGCTTTTCGTCCCAGGGATCGGCAGATCCCGTAGCCAAGACAGGCAGAGAGAATCGATCCGAGAGATCCGATCAGTCCACCCAGGAAAGCACCGTAGACCAGACCCAGGCCCGACATCACGGCGGTGGACGGGACCGGAAGCACCAGATCCGCTGCCAGCAGAAGAATGCCAACCATCCACGCCCAGCTACCGTAATCCTCGATCCAGGCGTTTGCCGCTCCGTCGCCCCCAAAAGTCTGCTGAAAGAAGTCCCCCCAAAACAGAAATGGAACGGCGAACAGAATTGCCAAAGCGATGAAGATAGAAATCAATCGCATCCCGGGATTCCTTGCCTGGAGAGGTGCGACCAGGATATCTCATATACCTGAAATTGCGGCGAGAACACCTGCGCAGTATCCTAGCAATCCAGTGAAAACCGGGGGAAAAAGGGAATTTCTGTCACGCGCATCTCACATTCTGGTGCTTTGTGGATTTGCCGTCGCTCAACCTTTGTTCGACCTACTATCACGCTATCCCGAGTTCTTCGTCGCCCGACAATCCCTGCCGATCGACCTTATTCTTCTGGCACTGCTCTTGAGCCTCGGAGTTCCTGCCCTGGCGGTGGCCCTAACGACCTTGGGAAGGCTTGTCAGTCCGTCAACCGGGTGGTGGCTACATCTCGGAGTTCTCACGATCCTGCTTCTCGCTATGAGTGTCCAGATACTGAAGCGGATTACAGAGATCCCGGGGGGGATGACCCTTCTCTTATCTCTAGCTGTGGCCATCTCGATATGCCTTGTGTATGCCCGGTTTCGGTCCGCGGACACCTATCTGACGGTTCTGCTGCCTACGGCGCTACTGTTTCCTGCCCTGTTCTTTCTCGATTCTCGGATCTTCGAGATCGTGGCCAATAAGGCGGTGGAACTACAGCGGGTAGACGTAGATTCGACTACACCGGTGGTGTTCGTCGTTCTTGATGAGCTCCCACTGACGTCTCTTTTGAACGAAGATCGCCAGATCGATCCCGTGCAGTATCCGAATTTTGCAGGTTTGGCGAAGCGGTCCTATTGGTTTCGCAACGGGACTTCGGTGAGCGATTCCACCCTGCTTTCGATTCCCGCTATCCTGACTGGCCGGTATCCCAAGCTGGGACCTCCGAGTCTGCCCACGGCGGCGAATTACCCCCAGACTCTGTTTACGTTGTTGGGAAGCAGCTATCACCTCGAAGTCTTCGAGGACACGACCCGCCTGTTTGCCGGGACGGTAACCCGGGAGACCTGGACCAACCGCATGGGCGATCTGATCTCGGATCTATCCGTGGTCTACGCCCACCTCCTGCTCCCTGTCGATCTGACCCAAAACCTGCCTCAGGTCACACGTACCTGGAAGAATTTCTCCGGGCAGGATCCCGGCCCCGCCGAGAATCACTTATCCAAGGTAAAGACGATCAAGGATTTCCAGAGCGGTTCGGCTGATCGAGCGGCACACTTCCAGGAGTTCATCGACTCGATTCGTCCCCCGGGACCACCCACGTTGTATTTCCTGCATTCTGGATTGCCCCACCTGCCCTGGACCTACCTCCCCAGTGGGCAGCAGTACGCCTTGCGGGGAGCTTCAGTGCGCGGGGTTGCCAACTTTCGAACCGATGATGGCACCTATCCCAGATGGCTTGCCGATGAATGGCTAACGAAACAGGGTTACCAGCGGCACCTGCTCCAGACTGCGTTCGTAGATCGGCTGCTGGGCAAGCTGATCTCGAAGCTGGAGGAAGTCGATCTCTTTGATCGCTCCTTGATCGTGATCACAGCCGACCACGGTGTGAGTTTTCGCCCCGGAGATTTCATCCGGAGGGCCAGCAAGACGAATCATCCGGACATCATGTCGGTCCCAATGCTTGTCAAGACCCCCTTCCAAGAAGAGGGATTCGTCGATGACAAGAACGTAGAGACGATCGACATTCTCCCTACCATTGCCGACGTGCTGAATGTGGTCCCGCCCTGGACCGTCGGCGGAAGTTCTGTGTTCGCGGATGGCAGACCCGAAAGAGCGACCAAGACCGTCTTCGCCGGATCGCGAAAGAGACACGAATTTGATGGATCATTCGAAATCAGATTCAGGAGTCTGCCCGAAAAACTACGTCTCTTCGGCTCCGGCTCGCAAACCAATCTCTATGCCATCGGCCCGTACGCTGATCTCATTGGGAAAAGGGTCAGTGAGATCGGAGTGGCCGGAAGTGCGAAGCAGACGGTGGAGTTAGACGGAGCGCACTTTTTCGAGGATGTCAGACCCGACTCTCGTTTTGTTTTGACAAACATCACAGGACTCTTCACTTCCCCGCCACCTCAGCCTCATACTCTAGCGGTGTCGGTCAACGGTGTCGTCCAGGCGGTGACTCAAACCTCCCCTTTGCTGCACGAAGGCAGAGATTTCTCGGCACTAGTTGCCCAGGAGGCATTCCGACCGGGGCGCAACACAGTTGACTTGTTCTCTATTGCAGAGTCGGGCGGTACGACCAGATTGAGGCGCTTCCGATCTGAAACCCACTCAAACTATCGACTGGTCCCTGCGGTGAAACGGCAAGAGGAAGCCCTCCTTTCCCCCAAGGGCGAACACCTTCCGGTTGTTGGAAGCGACGTGTACGGACAGGTTCGCTCTGGCATAAACCAGGAGAGTTCCACGGTATACGTTCGAGGTTTTGCGCTGGATGTGAAACAAGCCAGGCCCGTTCAATCTGTCTTGATCTTCGCAAACGAAGATCTCCTTCATTCGGGCAAGACTCGCATCATGCGGGCAGATATTTCTCGGAGATTCGGCGATTCCTCGTTGACGTCGGGATTCGACTTCGAGTTCTCGCGGGACAGTTTTTCTCAGTTGGTCACCACCCGGATCAGGGTCTTCGCGGTTTCTGACCGAAAAGGAGCCTCGGAGCTGAACTATCCTGGGAGGCGGGGCTCTTGGATATTTGCCCCTCCAACGTCCAATCGGGATAGACCTTCTCGCTACCAGTGGAACTCAAGCATCCGTTTTGGCTACGAGGGAAATGCCAGGTGGTACCGGGACGAAGGGTGGAGTAATCCGGAGCGGGGCTTTACCTGGACCCTGGGCAAACGTGCCTCCTTGGTCATGAAACTTGCGAAACCCAGTGGTGCTGTCTCACTTAACGCCACCCTGAATCCATTCCTTCCCAAGGGCGTACTGGAGAAACAGTCGGTCGAGATCTTGGTGAACGGTCGAAGCGCCGGCCGCTGGACACTCACTCGAGGCGGCTATCGTCCACAGAGCATGGACATACCTCCCGACTTCTTCTCCGATCCTGATCAGACGGTCATCACATTCGAAACACCCGACTCGGCCGCCCCGGTCGAACTTGGCGTGAGCGGCGACAGAAGAGTTCTCGGCCTGGCCTTTTCCGCCCTCGAACTGGCCCAGTCAACCGCGTCCCCCTCCTCGCCCTAGCAGTTGGGATTCTTGAAAAATGCTTCGGAATCAGTCAGTCCCCAACCAATACGAAGCGGAGGCCAGCGGTCTAGCTTACCGACTTCGTCTGCTCGGGACGCTGGTCCTGTTGCTGCTGACTGTTCCGGGATGCAAGGATAGTGGGAAACCTGACTTTCAGTGGGATCCACCTGACTTTCGAGTCAAGGGGACCTACTACTTCCAGCCTCGTGCGGCCATCAACAACTTCTGGTGGTCATTCGACCTCGAGCAGTGCAAGAAGGACTTCATTCGACTGCGAGAAGATGGCTTCAACACAATCATCCTGATGATTCCCTGGGGGGGGTTCCAGACCACAGTCAATCCAATCACCTACGACGAGAGGTCCTTCGCCGATCTAGATCGAATCCTCAGTCTGGCGGCGTCCTTCGACCTGAAGGTTGCCCTGCGAGTGGGCTCGCACGAGCGCGTTCCAAAGGATGCCGGGGGTCACAACTGGCTGGCAGCAACCCTACTGACGGACGACGAAGAGTGGGCGGCCTATCGAGATTTGTTTCGTGAGCTGGCTGCCCGCACCAAGTCCTACTCCAACCTGCTTTTCTACTTCTGGACCTTCGAAGACACCGGCTACACTGCCGACCTGTGGCTGCATCGCTACCAGGAGAACGCGCAGGCGTTTCGAGAATGGCTGCGCCGCCGCCCACTCTGGTGGTGGAACCTGATCTGGTGGGAAGACAACAGCAGCTATGAAGCGGTGGAGCCACCCAACCAGAACAATCCTCCTCTGAAACCGACAAAGCTCCGAAGCTTTCTAGAGTTCTCTGATGATCTGTTGGCCAGTCGATTGGCGGATCCCTGTACTGCTGCCAGGGAGGGAAATCCGAAAGCGGTGGTTAGTTTTCAGCCGCGGGCAGAGATCAACTGGAAGCACGATTACTCACTGCAATTCGATCTCCCTCCCTGCTACAGCTTTGTCACCACCTGGTTCTCACCCTACCAGTCCTATATGTTCGGAGACGAGGAAAAGAAATTGGACGGAGCCCGGACGGCCAGTTACGTCCCTCTTCATCTAGAGCGAACCGAAGAGCTGAGTGGGGGGCTCCCGGTTTTTATCGATCAATTCAACTTCCAACATTTCGGCGGGCACCCCAACGAAGGAGCTCTGTCTTCCGAGAACGAGCAGCTCGAATTCATCGAAAACGCTCTTCCACCGCTGCTCCAGGATTCTCTTGGATTCGCTCTCTGGAACTACCAGGACTACTATCTCAATGTGATTACGAATGGGGCCTTCCGTTTGGGATTGGAGGAATGGGAGATTCCCCCGGCTGAAGAGCTGGTCCTGATGAGGTCACTCCCTTCCTCACACGAAGAGCTGGCCGAGATCCTGCCTGGCGGCTTTCTGCGCCAGACAGTCTCCGTCTACGCGGGCAAGGAATACACCCTGGACGTTCTGGCACGAGCGGCTGGCGATCCCACCCGACTCCACACCCTGGTTCACTTTCTCGGTACCAATCAGTTCCTGGATACGTCGATCCCACTTGGCCCAACCGTGAAATCGTTCCGGCTAAAGGTCCCAGTGCCGAAGAGTAGCGTGCAGTTAACCATCACCTTCCTACCCCAAGAGGGAGGGCAGAGCACACAGTTGCAAGAAGTCCTGTTATATCCCTGGATAGACACTGGCGGCATCTACGATGTGGAGGGCAATCCACGGCTCGAACTTCGAGAAATCTTTCGCCGCTTCCAGGGTCCAGCATCCGAAGCAGGACCACGATGAGGGGCACCCGGAATATCGGACTACAACTGCCCTTGGTCATCTTGTTCACCGCCAATCTGACCGCCGCGACTCTCGCGGGAGCGGAGGAAGGCGCGTGCAAGACGGCCTTACCGCTAACCCCGGAAAGTCCCCGGCAAACCCACCTCCAATTAGGTTTGGAGTCATCGGCACCCCAGCTCAGCGGCGACTGGTATCCTCCGGAAGAGGATAAGTGGCGATGGATGGGCCAATCTGCGGGAGTCTATCTGGGACTTCCCGCCGACAAGGAACCGACGCTGGAACTGGAATTCATCCTTCCTCCAGAGCTCTTGAGCGCTGTGGGCACAGTCGCCATCACTCTGAGTCTAGACGGACAGTTCTTGGACCGGCTAAGTTATGTTGAACCTGGGGAGTTTATGTACCGTGGTTTTCTCTCTGGAACCCAGCTCCGGAACCCGGTGACCTGTCTAAAGATCTCGGTAGGCCAGACCTTCCGGCCTCCCAAAGACAAACGCGATCTCGGTGTAGCCGTCGTCAGAGCCGGCTTCATGACAGCCGACGGGCCTGCGTCCGACGACAAGTAGAGCTGCGCGAGCACCTTCTGGCGGTGGATGACCCAGGGAGAAACTTCACTGACGACCGGGGAGATCGTGCTGCTGTCCAGCTCTCTCCGACTGCTGGCGAGTCAAGTCGTTCGCGGCTCTGTCGGATTTAGCTTGAAATTGACTGCAATTCAGAATGTGTCGATTGTCGAAGTTAGAACTTGCTGTCCTTGGGGAATATGTAGCCTCGCTTCGCGGTGACGAAGGCGGCCCAGAGGATCAGGTAGAGAAACCGGGGGATAAACAGAAACCCTTTCAAGAGCGTCCGTCCAATCACTAACAGGGCCGAGGGACGTCGATCCCGCCGATCCCGCGGTCGCAGGAACTGGCCCAGGTTGCCTCTTAGCATGTAGCAGTCGAGATTCTCGTTGAGGACCAACCGATTCCGGGCGCGTAGGGTGAGAAACAGAAACTTTTGTAAGCGGAAGATCGGCCGGCCGGAAAAGATGGCACAAACCAGATCCACTCTTGTGCGGATCAGCCTCAACAAGACCTCTAGATTCGTTGACCCGCTTCCTGGAGTATAAGTCCAGACTGCTTCGACTGCAGGCAGAACCTCGTACAAAGCACGCTTGTCCTCGCGGCAGAAGACCACAATTCCTTCTGCGCCAACCTTGGGATCTTGAAGTCTCCTAATTGCCTTTACGGCGTTGGAATCTTCGTCCGTGGGGAAGAACAAGGTGGTGTGAGTGGCACTCCACTTTCGGGTTAGCATCACGCGGAGCAAGGTTCCCCATACGGAAGGCTGGCGACTGCGATCGGGACTCCCTTTCAGGTAATAGCAGTTGAGATCCTGGTTGAAGGCGAGTCGGTATCTTGCCGGGAAGAGCACAAATAGCAGCTTCTGCAGCCGGAAGGTGGGTTGGGGTGAGAAGATCGAGGACACGACTTCTACTCGCGAGCGGGCCAGGTCGAGAACGGTCTTCAAGTTCTGACGGGTTTGCCCGGGAGCGTAGGTCCGAACCTGCTCGACCCCAGGTAGAGCCTCGTAGAAGGAACGCTTGTCATCGCGACAGAAGACCCAGATGGGTTGAGTCGAGACGACCTTGGGGTCCTGTAGCTTTTGGACCGCCTTCCTGGCTTTGGAGTCCTCATCCGTTGGAAGAAAAAGAATTGGAGGCTGACGCTCAGCCACGAAAAGGGAGGGATCCTTTCGAAGCGTCCAGGAAAGGGTCCGGAGTGTCAGACGATAACAATCCGATCGGGCATTGAGGGCAAGATGGTGGCGAATGGGAAGCAAGAAGTACAACAACTTCTGCTTCCGAAAAACGCCCCTTCCCGAAAAGACAGCTGCCACCATGTCCGCGTCGAAGCCCTTCAGATCCCTCCACAATCCGAGGCTGCCCCAAGCATTCTCACGGGAGAAGGTCACGATCCTTTCCAGACCTACAACGTCTCTGAAAGCTTCGACGTCTTCTTTCCGGCACAGAAGGCAGATCTGCGAACGGGGAAACATTTCAGGCTTTCTCAGAGCCTCGATCGTGGGCTTGACGTAGGCCGGGCTTTCGGTTTGTATCAGCAAAACTCGGGGCGAGGGTCTTGGCAGCGGGGATCCCTGCCAGACTCGTCCCCACAGAAATCGCAGAAGACTCCGAGCTGTGGCGTAAAAATAGTCACCCTGCTCGTTGACTACCAGGATCTTGGGGAGCCTCAAGACAAAGGGAAGCAGCTTCAGACTGGCGAACCCCTTCTCACCCGAGAAAAAGACAACTCCGCTGTCGAAACTCTGTCGGCGTAAGGCTCTCCACCCTTGCCGCTCAGTCGCAGCAGAGATTCGGGCTACCTCGGCCCGATCCGGAATCAATCGCCCCCACTTCTCCTCACTCGATTCGGCTAGCGACTGATGACAGGTTTCGACAACCAGGACTTTTTCTCCCAAGGGTATCTGGGGGAACTCTTCCAGGTACTGAACGAATTCCTGAGAAGGACGGTGAAGAGGCGCCGCAAACGAACGGACGAGCCTTCCCGGCGTCAGAGAACGACGCTCTCTTTGATAGTCAACTTCATACGGGATCCCGTGAAGCTGGCGAGCGGCCCTCTTGATCCGGGGATAACCACGATTCAAGAGTGGGAACAGGACCTGATCGAAAGCAACCGGGATCTCGGGCAGATTCTTGTCGAATAAGAAGAGATGGTCGAAGGGCGGAAACAGCTCAAGGTAGAAGTGGACTTCCGGCCGGTCGTTGACCAGGGCCGAGAGCACCCATTCCGGATTCCGCTCGCGCAGCTGTTGAGCAAGGTAGAAGAACTGCGGGAGGTGACAGCACTGAACCAGGAGCACACGAGTGGGATTTTGCCGAGTCTTGTGAGGTGCCAGATCCTCGCCCCTGCGCTGCGAGAAGGCTCCCCCACCCGGAATGCCTGTCTCAGACATGGATCAATTGGCCGCAGCCGTTTGAGATCTCGACAGAGCCGCCGTAATCCCACCAACGAGGCTGCCGACAACCACGGTAAACATGATCCAAACGGTCAGTTGGGGTATCAGCGCAATCAGGACGAACTTCACCAGAAATCCCATTTCGGGATATCCCGGGGGGCCGAATTCATAGTGAGTCCCCCAACCGCCGATCATGGTGACGAACATGACAATCAGCACAGGCACACGAGAAGCGAAAGCGTAGCTGAGCATGGTTTGAAAGAAAGGCACCCAGACCCTGCGGAGGATCAAAAGGGCCACTATCGAGGCAACCGCGAAGCCTAGCTGCTGCCCAACAACCCCTCCAAGACTGACGCTCACGTTGGGATCGCCCGTAAGAGTAACCACCGGCATGATGATGGCAATTGCCGCTAGTAGTGCCAGTACGGAGAAGCCAATCACTTTGCCTGCACTCTGCGGAGCATGACCCGAGCGAGCCAGTTTCAAGCTAAAGTAGATCCCGAATATGGGGACGAGCCAAACGATGCCCACCAGAGCACCCGGACCTCCTGGTTCGCTGTTGAAAAGCATCGCCGGTCCACCGCTTAGCTCACCCACCAGTCGTGCCAAGGTAACGACCAGGGCGATCAAGGCGGGAATCCTGATGAGCTCTTTTAGGTTGGGACCTGACGGCACTGCTTCCATGGCCGCACCTCCTAAGGAACCGCCGAGACTGGCGGGTGATTTCGAAGAGTGACGCTCCCGTAATCTGATACCATCACTCACTCGTGGGGCATGATTATCTCAGAGCGCGTGAGCAGGAACAACACCACGGTTTCAATCTCTCACCCAGGGGAGTCAGCGCGGATACGCAGGGTGCTAGGAGCTTACTACAGATGAACCCTGAAACGATGAATCGCGGTGCGACTCTCTTGATCGCCGCACTCTTCCTCTGCCTGCACATCCCTCAGCTGGCGGGTCAGGCCACCGTCATCGTCGATATTGCTGGGCTGGACCCCGGCAAAGGGGAGCTCACCCGGGTACATGGATTCGACGGCGACGGCAGCTTTGGCACGCCTGTTGCGGGTCCAATGGATATGGATGGAGACGATTATGCAGATTTCGCCGTCGCCTACATGCGCGCCAGTCCCTTGGGGCGGTTGGGAACAGGTGAGGTAGACCTGGTATTCGGCCGCGGCGCGATCGGCGAAATCATCGATACTTCGCAGCCCCAGGAGCGGGTTCTGAAACTGGCCGGGGATGTACTCAGTGAAGCAGCCGGGAGCGAGATCTGGATCGATGACGTCACCGGAGACGGATTGGGTGATCTCCTGATCGGAAGGCAGAATCACACACCCGACGAATCACTGGAGGATGCTCGGATCGGAGCGGGTGCTCTAACGATCCTCGTTGGAGGCGTATGGCTTCGATCTTTTTCTGCAGGACTGGGCTACCTGGACCTGAGGAATCCCGACCCGAGTTTTCCAATATTGACCATCGTAGGTCGTGATGCACTCGATCGGTTCGGCATCTGGTTCAGGACCGGAGACGTCGACGGCGACAAGATCGCCGACATCGTCGTAAGTGCGGATCAGGAGGACTCAGGGGGCGAAAACAACAGCGGTGCGGCCTATATCATCCGTGGTGGTCCGCACCTAGCTTCCGCTGGGCGGATTGATCTCAGGACCTGGACCTCCTCCTTGCTGGCCGGCCACTTGATGCGGCTTCGACCTCCATCGGGGGCCGCTGGTTTCCACCTAGGATCAACCTGCCAGATAGCCGATCTGGACAACAATGGCCGAGGGGAGGTGCTGCTTTCAGCAGCTCTCAACCGGGCTGGAGCGACGATCTCCCCCTTCGGAGGCTCCGGTTCGGCAAGGGGGACCGGAGGGGCACCGAAGGGACATGTCTACATCGCTTGGGACCACAATTTCCCTACCGCTCCCTGGCCCACAGATCAAGAAATCGATCTTTCGGCTGGACTGAATATGAATACCGTGATCCGAGGAGGAAGGGACAATCTGATCTTTGGGGAAGAAATCGTCGGCGGTTCGGATATCGACGGAAATGGGATGACCGATCTCTTTGTGGGGGACTTCCTGGCAGATGGCTCTGTCCCAAAGACCAAGCCTCTTTCCGGCATCGGCTATGTCTTCTACGACGCCCATAGCTTGAAAGGACTTTCCTTCGATCTGGACAACCTTCCCTCCGGCCTGGCCCTTGTTAGGATCCTGGGGCCAAGGACCGGGGCAATCGCCGCCGACACGGCGATCATGGCCGATTTCGACGGTGACGGGATCGGAGATCTCCTTTTCGGCTCACCCCACGCCTATCCCCAGGGCCGAAGCTCTGCGGGGGCCATTCACGTACTTTACGGTCAAGCGGAGCGGTGGCCGTCGCTGATCGACACTACCAATGGTGCTCTTCCTCCCCAGAGCGAGATCAGAATCACTGAAATACACGGTGCCCGGGGTGGCTTCCTGAACGATGACGGGGATACCCTCTGTTATAGCGTCTCCGCGGGCGATGCCGACGGGGATGAGGTGGCAGACATCGTTACCAACGAGATGGTTGGAAACGGTCTGGCTCCAGACACCATTGACGTCGGGAATCTGGTTGTACTCAGCGGAGCCTACATATCGAAGCCGAGTGTTCGTCGCTTTCCCCAATTCTCGAATGGTGAAGGCTCGAGTACGGAGGTCGTTCTGATCAACCCCTATTCTTCTATCCGCGCCGCCGGCTCGATCCAGTTTACTGACGACCAGGGCATGCGCGTGGACCCCGCCATTCTGGGTCCTGTCGGGAGTGGCGCGGAACTGGTTTCAGAGAGTCCCCCCGATCTTGGGCGATTCGTGGTACCACCGCTTGGATCCGTGGTCGTTTCTACCAATGGAGAAGGTGATCTTCTGGCCGGGTCCGTGAAGGTAACCTCGAACATCAACCTGGGAGGTACCGTCCGAATCGATATTCCCGGAATCGGACTGCTGGGAATGGGCGACGCTTTACCGATCACCGGCTTCGTCGCGCCCGTGCGCAGGTTGGCCGGACAAATCAACGCCGGTGTCGCCGTCGTCAACGCGGAAGACCGCCCAGTCACATTGGACCTCGAACTTCGAAATCAACAAGGAGAATCCCACAGCCCTCCCATCGAGGTACAGATTCCGGCCGGCGGACACCTTTCGAGGTTCATTAACGAGCTCTTCCCAGCTGCCGACACCGACGCGTTTGAAGGAACCCTGGTAGGTCGAGTCGATGAGGGGAACATCGGTGTGGTCGCCGTTGAGTTGGGAGTCACGACCGGACACCTGATCTCCCTGCCAGTTTCCGCCCTGCCAAGAACAGAACCGTAGTCTAATGGAAATTTTGAGTTCGTGGATGCTCAGGGAGAGAAGCGAGTCGGTCACAAGAAGCTCATACCCGTTGCGACGGTCAAATCAGGGAAAATCTACGGTTCGGCTTCCATCCCAGTGGCGCACCTCCGCTGACCCTCTGAAAACGGGAAATGCCCAGTGGGTTGCTTGGGTTCGGTAGAGCAGAAGATGTAACATACAGTAGCCGTAGAAACGGGAATTGCGGCTGGTAGGGCACGTTGAATCTTGACCGGCGGAGGGGCGCCGTGAGAACCAATCGCACATTGATTCTTGTCCCAGCTGGAATCTTCGTGCTGGCTATTTGGACAGCATCCTTCAAGGCACAGCCGCTCCCGGCTGCATCCGCCCAGGGCTTCACAAACATCTTCGATGGCAAAAAGCTGGAGAGCTGGTCGAATCCCAACATGCGTTTTTGGTTTTTGGAGGACGGCGAAATCACGGGCCGCTCTACAGTGGAAGAACCTGCCACGGAGAATCAGTATTTAGTCTGGCAAGGCGGTGAGATCGGCGATTTCGAGCTCAAGCTGAAGTTCCGAATTTCCGGCGACGGGAGAGCCAATTCAGGCATTCAATTCCGTAGCCGCTTTAGTGAAGAGGGCACGCATGCTACTGGCTATCAAGCGGATATAGCCCTGGACCCACAATGGCTAGGCTGTCTGTACGATGAAGGTACAGGGCGGCGTTTGCTCGCCGGCCGCGGTGAAAAAACTGTCATCGACGAGTATGGAAACCGGGAAACCGTGAAGTTCGCGGACCGGGATAAACTCTTTAAGATCCTAAGACCTGCCGATTGGAATGTCTACCACATCATCGCTCGGGGCAATCACATCCAGGCCATTATCAACGGCCAGTTGATGTCGGAAGTAATCGATACGGAGAGAGGAAACTCTCACCCAACGGGCGGACTGGCACTACAGCTGCACTCTGGCTTGTCTACCGAAGTAAAGTTCAGAGACATCTTTCTAAGAGATTTCTCCAGTTCAGCAGGAAACCAGGCCGAAGCGCTGCCGGAGTACTTGGAAGAAGCGGGTGCAGATCCGGCGACGCTCACACCCTCCAATGGCTATCCAAAGGGGGAAACGTACAAGAACTGGCACCGCTCCCATGGGGACGCCACGTCCAGCCGGTTTTCTTCGCTCGATCAAATCGATCGGCGCAACGTGCGGGATCTCCGCCTGGCGTGGACTTACCACTCGAACGATGGGGCAGGGGACGTTCAGTGTAATCCCATCGTCGTCGATGGAGTGATGTACGCTCCAACGGCGGGCGATCATCTTGTCGCGATCAACGCGGAGACCGGCAAGGAGATTTGGCGATTCGATCCTGCAGGGCGTGAGACGGCACGACGAGGCCTGGTGTATTGGGAGGGTGACAGTCAGACGTCACCCCGAATTCTTTTTAACTCAGGTGACCACCTCTTCGCATTGAATCCCCACACGGGCCAGCCGATCGGGGAATTTGGAAGAGAAGGCAAGGTGAAAATCGGACGGGTTACAGTTGCGGGAGCCATCTACCGGAATATTCTTGTCATTCCTGGCTGGGACAAGGATGTTTTTGGCTATGACGTTCGAAGCGGCAAGCGCCTCTGGACGTTCCACACAATTCCCCATCCAGGCGAATATGGTTCCGACACCTGGGAAAATCTTGGCCACGGCGCCAACTGCTGGGGAGGGATGTCGCTGGATGAACAGCGGGGGATCGCCTACGTTACTACGGGTTCGCCAAAGCCCAACTTCCTCGGTATGGGGCACCGAGGCCGAAACCTTTTCGCTAATTGCGTGATCGCGCTCAATGCGCTCAACGGGGAACGGTTATGGCATTTTCAGGAGATTCGTCACGACATATGGGACCTGGATATCGGGGCCCCACCCAACTTGGTTACGACCAGCCGAAAGGGGAAGAGGATCGACGCGGTCGCGGCGGCGACCAAGTTGGGAAACGTTCTTTTGCTGGATCGACTGACTGGCCGGCCGGTTTTTCCGTTTCGCCTTCGACGTGCCGCAGCTTCCACAGTACCGGGGGAAATGGCCTGGCCGTATCAGCCAGACCCTCAGATCCCAGAACCTGTTTCGGCCCGGGTCTTTACAGTTGACGAGGTAACCGACATATCTCCAGAGTCGCGAAAATACATCAGGCAGAGGCTTGAAGGTGCGGCGCTGGGCTGGTTGCGGCCATTCGAGGAAGGCCGGGCGAACGCTCTTTATGGGTTGCATGGTGGGGCAGTCTGGCCGGGAGCGAGCTTCGATCCCAGCGCCGGATATCTTTATGTAACCGTCAGCAAATTGCCCTGGATTATTACGCTTTTCCGTGTCGATGAGCCGCTTGGCGTCAGGGAGGGACCGCCGACGGCGGGCGGAGAGGTCTATCGGCATAGCTGCGCCTCGTGTCACGGTCCGAAGAGGCAAGGCGGCCTCGCGGGGGAGGCTCCGCCCCTACAGGGATTGCAGCGACGCTGGACAGACAAGCGTGTAGTTCGGGTCATCGAGAACGGGAGTGGACTCATGCCCGCCATCGCGCTGAGCGAGCAGCAGAAAAAGGACCTGGTCGAGTTTCTGTTTCTGCGAGACCGACCCGACGCTGCTCGTCCACCTACAACCGCCTCGGCACCGCGATATAGCTACAACGGCTATCCCAGGTTGCTGGACCGGCAAGGATATCCAGGCTGCAAGCCGCCGTGGGGCACTCTTGTCTGCCTCAACCTCAACAGTGGACGGATTCTGTGGAAGACCGTGCTGGGAGAGTACGACGAACTCACTGCGCGAGGAATCGAGAATACCGGCACGCCGAATATGGGAGGAGCGACCGTCACCGCCGGCGGCTTGGTATTCGCCGCCGGCACGCGTGACAACAAGATTCGCGCCTTCGACAAGATCACCGGGGAACCGTTGTGGGAGCACAGACTTCCGTTCGGGGGATACGCGCCCCCAGCAACCTACGAAGTCAATGGTCGCCAGTTCCTTGTCGTGGCCGCCACCGGTGGGGGTTTTCCCGGTGCGAATGAGATCGCCGGCCCGAAAGAGAAAGGAGACGCCTATGTCGCCTTCACTCTTCCGGGGAATGTGGTTTCCGAGTAACGCCAGCATCAATGTGACCCAGTCGCGTTCAACCCGGAGGAAAAGATGAGTGCAAACCTATTCACCGACGTCATGATCTTCGACGGATCAGGAGCCGACCCTTTCCCAGGCGAGGTAATGGTCGAAGACAAGCGAATCACGAAAGTCGCCCCTGGCAACAATCAGATCACGCGCGAGCGAGGTGTCGAGCTGATCGACGGCGAAGGCGCCTGTCTGATGCCCGGCCTCGTTGAAGCCCACGGGCACGTCTCCTTTACCGATGTGACGGCGCTGACAGACCTTGGGGACATTCCGCCGGAAGAGCACGTGTTGAAAACGATGCACAACGCAAAGCTGTTATTGGATAGCGGATTTACCAGCGTCTACTCTGCAGCCTCGGCGAAACCGAGAATCGAGGTTGTCATTCGGAACGAAATCAACGCTGGTCGTATTCCGGGACCTCGTATGCGCGCAGCTTCGCCCGAGATTACCTCCACCGGTGGGCTCGCCGATGAACGGCAGGCGCATATGGATCGCCGGGGTTGCGAGATCATCGCCGACGGCGTCGAGGAGGTGCGCAAGACCGTGCGATTGATGAGCCGTGAAGGCGTGGAAACCATCAAACTCAATCTGTCTGGTGACCACTTCGTGCGACCTGGGTTCGGAGAGATGTGTTCTTACAGCGAAGCAGAAGTGGCGGCCGCGGCAGAGGAAGCACGCGACCGGGGTTGCTGGTTGTCCTGCCACTCCCGTGCGGACCGGGCGATTCGATTGGCTCTCAAGTATCAGTTCCGCGTTATCTACCACTGCGATTATGCCTCTTCTGAGACGATCGACATGCTTGAGGAGGTGAAGGACAGGGTCTTCCTGGCACCTGCCATCGGTATAATCTACGCGACGTCGTACGAGGCCGGCGATTGGGGGATTACGCGCGAGGTCGTCGACCGAATGGGTTTGATTCCCATGATGGAGCGGAGTCAGAAAGTGCACCAGGAAATGCGTAAGCGGGGTCTACGCGTACTCCCAGGCGGCGACTATGGTTTCGCCTGGAACCCCAATGGGACCAACGCACGCGACTTGGAACACTTTATCAACCTTTTCGGTTACACCAGCAATGAAGTGCTGAGCGCGGCAACCAAGCTCGGTGGCCAGATCATGGACATGGGCGACGAACTGGGCCAGATTAAGGAAGGCTATCTTGCCGATTTGCTAATGATCGACGGCAATCCAACCCAGGACGTGACGCTGCTGCAGGATCGCGACAACCTTCTGATGATCATGAAGGACGGCGACTATCACAAGACACCACGGCGCCGCAAACAGTCCGGCCACGTCAGCAAATAGATCCCTTCCCCCTAACCCGTTCACGTTGGACAGCAATGACTGACGCAAATCTTGAGGCAAACCACAAGGCCTCGTATCCTGCTGGGGCCATAAGAGAGCTTCATTGCCAGTTGCTGGTCATCCCCAGGACAAAGATCTCAGGCAAGGATGAGGCTTTATCAACTTAGCCGACGATCAGCAAGAATCGGGGAATGGGATCAAGATATCCATTGGAATCTTTGAGCGGAGAGGCTGGCGAGTCATGGACACTGGATCAACGCTCCGCGGCGAGGTCAGCGTCTATACCCTAGACTTATGTTTGATAGTCGGTACCCGATCTCATAGACAGCGTCCGATCTGATCACCGGCAGCTTTCGCCTAAAAAGCAGACGTTCAAATTTTCCCCGGAAACTGTCTGGTGTCGTGCTCGATGGGTTGGATTTGCATAGATAGTTGCACCTATTGCAACCTTCGAATCCGCTCAAGGCTCATCGCGCGTAGCTGATTGAAGACAAGTGAGGTGTGTATGGCTAATTCCAGCGAATATGCTGCTCGTCTGGAGATCGACTATCCGGAGAAACTGGATCGGCTGACAACCTTCTTCCGTCTTATCTGGATCATTCCCATCGCTATTATCCTGGGCCTCATCTCGGGGGCCGGCGAGACGGTCATCGTGACGGTGATTGTCAATGCAGTCGGTGAGGTTGTGGAAAGGAGTAAGGAGACAGCTGGGGGGCTAGCCAACGGTCTCGCTGTGGCCACGGCCTTGATGATCGTTTTTCGCCAGCGCTATCCGCGCTGGTGGTTCGACTTTTCTCGCGAGTTGGTCCGCTTCGGGGGCAGAGTCGGTGCCTACCTGCTCCTGCTCACTGACCGATATCCGTCGACCGACGAAGAGCAGTCTGTCCACCTGAACATCGACTACCCCGACGCAAAACGTGACCTCAATCGGTGGTTACCTCTGGTCAAGTGGCTGCTGGTGATCCCGCATGTCTTCGTCCTGTTTTTTCTCAATGTTGCCGCCTTCCTTGCAGTGATCTCGGCCTGGTTCGCCATTCTGACGACCGGTCGATACCCGAGGGGCGTCTTCGACTTCATCGTCGGGGTCGGTCGCTGGTATCTGCGGGTGGGAGCCTACGCACTTCTGCTGGTGACCGACCGCTATCCACCATTCAGCTTGCGCTAGCACTATCGTAACAAGCTCAATGACCGCTTTCGCCTGAGGGTGTGTGAGAAGTCCAAAACCTCTTTGATTTAGGGGTCTCTTTACCCTTCCTACGACGGAGATCGTGGCTTGCACGCGATCCTATGAAGTCAAAATTTCAAATCCGAAATCATGAATGACTTTTCACACAGTCTCAGGCGAAAGCGGTCGCTCAGAAGCGATCTACTCCGACACTGTCAGAGCGGGGCCTGCGATATGTACGCGAAGAATCAACATCGCGTGGTCACGGAAACGGCATCTGAGTCCCTCTGGGCTCGAGTCGACGGCCGCGTGACCCGAGATCGGCCGACTCTTGACATCCCTCGAAGGGCGAAATAGCCTTCCGACATCCGATTGGGTTAACAACACTGCTTGAACGAGGAGGGCGAGATGCCACCTGTCCTTATCTGAGAGGGCGGGGAAGGCTGGGAATCGGCTTACCGCCGAGACTCGGGCCTGGGTGGCCTGGCTCATTCGACTCTTTCAATAGCGGTCAAAAAGGGGAGGTGTCTTATGGATGGCAAGAAGATGATTCTCGCGTGTGTAGCCGGGTTCGTCGTGATGTTCCTGCTCGCGGGGCTCTGGCATATGGTCATCATGGACGAAATGTACGACCTGCCGACGGCTCGGGAGGAGCCCCTCATGGGCTTCATTGCCCTGGCTTTCGTCATCCTTGCACTGCTGATGGCCTACATGTATCCAAAGGGCTACAGCGGCGGGTCGCCTGTTGGTGAGGGTTTGAAGTTCGGTGCCTTGGTCGGACTGGTATGGATCTTGCCACTCAGTCTGATCCTATACGCCGTAAGCAAGGATTTCTCGCTCAATGTGGTGATCGTGGACGCCCTTTGGCACCTGGTGGAAGAAGGGGCCGGCGCCGCCGTGATCGGATTGGTGTACGGACGGAATGCCGATTCCTCCAGAGATGGATCCTGAGCACCGGCCAGCTCTGTGGGATTCGTTCGTTACCCTGCTCGCCATCGTAGAAGGGGCTGTTCGAGGTGTCCCTGGCCCCGGAGCGATGACAGACTGATCTCAGATTTGGTCTTCACTGCGAGGCCACCCCGATCTGCCACAGGAAAGGGCGGCCAGAAGGGGACCGCAGGCAAGGGAGGACACAAGCTCGCGACGGGTAAGCTTTCTCACAGATAGTTTCTCCCTTGCCAGACTCTGCAGCACGACTTCAAGTTGGGACGAACCCTACCCAGGATAAAGAAGGCGGTCAAGCGGCAGAGGAGGGCTGCAATGCTGCAACAGAGACTGAAGCTTCGAGTCAGGGACGGTTTACTTCGTCTGTGGGCGATGTGGAGACTGCTCATCCCGCTCCTGATGACCCATTGTTCTCAGCTGGAAGACCAACCGAACCTGATTGTCATCCTCACCGACGACCAGGGTTACGCGGATCTTGGCTGCTTCGGTTCGACCACCATCAAGACACCCAATATCGATCGAATGGCGCGAGAGGGAGCCCGGCTGACTAGCTTCTACGCTGCAGCACCGATCTGCACGCCGACGCGCGCGGCCCTGATGACGGGAACCTATGCGACCCGAGTAGGCCTTACAACACCCTTGCACGTGTATGATGACATCGGTCTGAATCCGGCGGAGACCACGCTGGCTGAAGCACTAAGGGATCAGGGTTACCGAACGGCGTGTATCGGCAAATGGCACCTCGGACACCGGCCGCGGCACTACCCGACCCGTCACGGGTTCGATCTCTACTGGGGCACGCCCCTCGGGCACATGTTAAATCGACCCGAGGTGGGGAGGGCCGTCGGGGATGCGTCCGACCTTTTCCTGGACAACGAAGAAGAGATTCCGTTTCCTGACGACGCGGATCTCACTGAACGACTGACAGCGCAGGCGATCGGGTTTGTTCGCGCGAACCATGACCGTCCCTTCCTCTTGTTCCTCTCCCATACCATGCCGCATGAACCGCTAGCCGCTTCCTCGAGATTCAGGGGCAGAAGTGAGGGTGGACTTTACGGGGACGTGATCGAGTGTATCGACTGGAGCACGGGTCAGCTCCTCGACGCGCTCGAGGAAACCGGGATCGCGAACAAGACCTACGTCATCTTCACTTCGGACAATGGCCCCAAGAAAGGACATGGCTCGGCGGCTCCGCTGCGAGGCTTCAAACACCAGCCCTATGAGGGGGGCGTCCGTGTCCCCTGCGTCGCCTGGGCCCCCGGCCGGATACCTGCTGGCCAGACCATCGACACGATCACTACTGTGATGGACATCTATCCTACCTTCGCCAAGCTCGCCGGCTTCGAGGTTCCGAGCGGCCAGGCACTGGACGGGAGAGACATCTCTCCCCTTCTGCTTGGCACGGAGGACCCCAGCCCCCCGCGGGATGAGTTCTTCTATTTCGTACGCCATGGCGTGCTGGCGGGAGTTCGCCAGAATCGGTGGAAGTTACTCCTGCAGGAAGGGGAGCCCGAGCTGTACGACCTCGAGAGCTCGCCGAACGAATCGCGCAACCTCGCCGGTCAAAACCCCGAGATTGTCGAGCGCCTCAGGACCCGGATGCTCCAGTTCGAAAAAGAGCTCAAACAAACATACCGGCCCGCAGCTGGATCCTATAGAGTCCATCAATAGCGAGCCACATCCTCAAAGCAGAGCTCAGCCTACCCTGGCTCGCGGAAGGTTTGAAGCATCTGGGCTATTACAACTCATTCATCTTCTTTCGCGGTCCTGCTTGATCGGGTACTATCGTTTCCACTAAGGAGGTCGAAATGAAACGTGTTCTGCCCAACCTGCTTCTGAGAGTTGGCTTTGTTGCCGTCCTGACGCTTTGCTGGATCCTGCTGCCGGACAGGGAGGTGGTTTCCTCTTCGGCGAATCCGGCGCTGGATCCTGACGAGCGGTTTGTCCTTGAGTCGGGGCAGGCCACGGGACGCCTTTCCTTCGAGATCCTGGAGGACAAGACGGGAGTCCACCTTCCCGGTCGCCTCTTCTTTGCCCACAAGGAACCCAGGGACCAGGCGCCGATTGTCGGACGCTTCGAAAACTTTCTGGTCACCGCCTCCGGCCGTGAGGTCAAGACCGTGCCGGTGGGACAATACGATGTCTACATCACTCGCGGCACCGAGTACACGCTGGACCACCAGGAGATCAGCATCAAAGAAGGCCAGCTGACGCACCTCACATCCACTCTCTCCCCGGCCATCGACACCTCCGGATTCATCTCGGCGGACTTTCACCTCCACCTCCAGTTCGCCATGAGGGACGGTGCTATTGTCTCTGCGGCCGAGGGACTGGACTTCTTGACGGCTACAGACCACAACATCCTGAAGGACTATTCTCCCTACATCTCCGAGCTGAACCTGAAGCGCTTCATGACCTCCGTGGTGGGCTCCGAGATCGATACCGCATTCGGGCACTTCAACAGCTTTCCCCTGACTGACGATCGTTGGCAGGAGAGGGGATATCGGCACTCCATTCGGACGCCGCGAGAGTTTCTCCGGATAGTGAAGGAGGATCCGGGAGACGAGATCGTCCAGATCAATCATCCCCGCTACAACAACCCGAAAGGCGGCTACTTCAACCTCCGGCTCAGTCGGGAGACCTCGCAGATCGAGTATCCCTTTTTCGAGACCGCATTCGACCAGATGGAGGTGTACAACGCCATTACCGATCGTGAGGATATCGAGATTCCCACCTACGGTCCCAGCAGCCAGGTGGATCAGAACCTGAAGGACTGGTTTGGCCTCTTGAACCAGGGCATCGCCATCGCCGGTGTCGCCAACACCGATGCCCACCGCTATCCCGGCGAGCTACCGGGATACCCACGCAACTACGTTCTCTCCGACACGGACAAACTCTGGGAAGTCGACCCCAACCAGGTGGTAGACGCACTGAAGAAGAAGGCCGTTACGGCGTCCCTCGGCCCGTTCATCCGCTTCTCGGCCAACGACGGAAAACCCGTGGGCTCGACCCTCAGCAGTAAGGGAGACTCGATCACGCTTCACGTCAACGTCCAGGCTGCTCCTTGGATTCCGGTGGACCGCGTCCAGATCATCGCCAATGGAGAAGTTCTGCACACCTTCCCCGTGGACGCCAGCTCTGAGCGGGTCCGCTTCCGGCAGGCTATCCGGGTGCAGTCGGGCCAGGACACCTGGTATCTGGTCCTGGTGACCTCGGAACGGCCCTGGAAACCTCCTTTTACCGAGTTCCGTTCGCTCGCGTTTACCAATCCAATCTGGGTGGACTACGATCAGAACGGCTACTTCGACCCCATCCAACCAGGCGATCCAGGTTGGGTTGACCCCGAGGAAGACCAGTAGGGGGGCTCATGAGGGGGCGAAGCAGGCGGGCGCGGATTGCGGAGTGTGAAGAATCGGCAATCCAGTAACAGTATTGCCAGATCCGATTTCCGGTCCCCGACCTTCCGTTTTTGGAATCTGGATCCAGGAACTGTATTTCGAGGTAACTCCGTTGTAGGTCGATTCGACTCCCACGGCTACCAGCTTGACTCTCCCCGGATCCGGGAGTAGTCTTGGACTCAGCGACAATCCGTATTTTCTGGCTCTTCTGTCTCGCGGCCCCTCTGGCAAGCCCAGAGCAGGAGATCATCGTGCTGGGGCAGACTCTCACCAGACGGGACTGGCTACAAGAGACTTCATCCAGTGTACTGGCGGTGGTCCCAGCTCTTCTCCAGAGCCGCTGTGGGGTTACCCCTTCTCAGGGCCGAATCGAGAGCATCGAGCACAAAGGTCGACTCCTTTCCGATTGCAGCCTGGCCGGGGAGACTCGCCGGGACGACACCGTGCCCGCCCACCCCAATGGGATCCAGGTGAGTCGTGACCGCTGGCTCATCGTCTACGCCACACGCAGATTCCGGGGTAATGACGACGACACCAGCATCGTCTTCCAGCTTCGCAAGGACGCACCCGACGGTGACCTCATCAAAGAGGGCATGCTGGTTCCTTCCCACGACGAGTGGGATCCCTTGGGAGATGGGAGCCGCCACGTGAAACAACATGGGTCCCCCGCGGCCTTCGGAGTTCCCCGGGGAGCTCGGATCGACGGCAAGCCTGCTCCCAGCGCCAACCTGTTCGTTCTCAAGTGGCGACAGGTGGCCCGGGTCCTGGATCACGAGAGGAGCTACCTGGAGAACGAGATCGCCCACCCGGAGCTCAGAGCGCGCACCCATACGGTGGAGTGGCTCCAGTTTCGCCTCAACGAGCGGGAAGACGACATCGAGATCCTGAAGCCGGTCACCCGTCTGCGCCAGAGGGGTTACGAGGAGGGGTCGGCCTTCTGCAGTGCCCAGGGGGCCCGGCTCATGAACCAGGCCCTCGCCCAAGCGGTCCCCTTCAACCGGGACTGTACCCAGTGGGCCGACTGTAACCACTTCGATGGGCGCATCGCCGCCCTGAAATACGAGTTCAACCCCCGTCTGGGGCTCTACGAGTGGGTCGAGACCGGACTCTATCTCTTTGAGCCGGAGCGGCCCGTGAGCGAGGCCAGTCTGGCTCCCTGGGGAGGCGATTGGATCGTGGCTGCCCGGCGCGTCGGCCGCCGCGGTGTGGCCTGGGTGCGGACTCGGGATCCCTTCAGCGAGACCAGTACACCCGTGACTCCGGGTGCGCCCCCATCCCGGGGACCCTTGACCGCCTACACCTGTCCAGATGGAGTCCTGCGCCTGTTCACCGGAGACGGGAGCATCTCCCCCCACGGCAATAACCGGGATCCCCTTTACTGCTGGGACATCGACCCCGATCGGGACTTCAGTTCGTCCCACCGTCGGGTGATCTACGACAGCGTTGACGCCGGTCTCCCCATTCGCCCGGCCAGCTCTCCCAAGATCGACATGTGCAAGCTTCTTCCCCACTACCGGGAGAACCAGTACCTCCTGCACCGGGTCAGTGTCCGGTCCTTCAACCACCCCTACATGGGAAGCCAGGGACTGGTTGCCGAGATTCCCATCATCAACCAGGAGGAAAAGGCCAGTTGCGGGATCTACTGTGCCAGGATCACGTACGGGCAGAGATTTCCCTCTCCCTGGGAGTTTCCCCAGGAGGAGACATGAATCCCCGACTCTGGGTGAGGAGCAGACCCTGTGGCAGGGTGAGGTCAGCCCGTGAACCGCCCGCTGGAGGTCGGGGACGAACACTGGTACTACTACTCAGGCAGCGCTACCACCATCGGGTTCTTCGAGGAATGGATCAGCGTACCCATGTTCACAGGCCTGGCCACCATCCGGCGCGACGGCTTTGTCAGTTTGAAGGTCCGCTTCTAGGCGAGGCTGTGTGAAAAGTCATTCATGATTTCGGATTTGAAATTTTGACTTCATAGGATCGCGTGTAAGCCACGATCTCCGTCGTAGGAAGGGTAAAGAGACCCCTAAATCAAAGAGGTTTTGGACTTTTCACACAGCCTCAGGCGAAAGCGGCCGATCAGGGGCGATCTACTCTGACACTATTTCTACGGTCAGTAGTTAGGTCGCCTTGTCCTATTCCCCTTCAATGATTTTATAAATCTCGAAGACTATTGGCTTCGCCGTCCTCGTCGAAGGAGTCTTCATGAGTTCGCCCGAGCCTGACAAGCGAATCGGCCTGTAGAGTAACGGTCTAAGCCGCTGCTATGATGTCGGAGGGGCAGAAACTCTAATGCCAGGAAGCCATCGTCCCTCAGTACGAGGAAAGCGCTATGTTGTCTCGTCGCTTCACTATCTGGCAACGATGGGCGGGGTCCGCATTCTCGAACGTGGTGGCAACGCCGCCGACGCTGGTGTCGCTACTGGCATCTGCATCAATGTGCTTCAACCGGGATACACCCATTTCGGAGGGGTTGCGCCGATTATCTACTGTCCGGCGTCGGGCAACCCCGTCGAAACGATCAGCGGCGTAGGACGTTGGCCCAGAGCTGCAACCATGGACTACTTTCACCAACATCACGGCGGCGATCTACCCCCCGGAATTCTACGGACAGTCACCCCGGCATCGCCCGATGCGTGGCTGACGGCGTTGGCGCGCTTCGGCACGATGACCTTTGAAGAGATTATCCAGCCCGCTCTGGATCTGGCCGAGCAGGGTCACCCCGTTGACGCACAGTTTCATTCGTTTGTCAGTGGTGGGATCGGAACTTCGCCTTCAACCGCCGCAACCTTCAATCCCCGTGGGCAAGTTCCACAGATCGGGGAAATCTTTTTCCAGAAAGATCTGGCGAACACTTTCAGAAGGATGATCGAGGCCGAGCGCAAGGCAGGCGGCGATCGGCAGGCAGGGATCAAGCTCGCGCGGGACCTGGTTTACAAGGGTGAGATTGCCTACGAAATCGCCCGTTTTCATCAGCGGGAAGGTGGGTTGCTGACCTATGAAGATCTGGCGGCGTTTTCGGTGCGCATCGAAGCGCCGGAGCACATCACCTATAAAGGCTACGATGTTTATACCTGCGGGCCCTGGTGTCAGGGTCCGACCTTGAACATGGCGCTGAAGATTCTCGAGGGGGTTGAGCTGAAGCAGATGGGCCATCATTCCGCAGACTATCTCCATACGATAATCGAGGGACTCAAGCTGGTGTTTGCGGATCGGGAGGCCTACTTCGGAGACCCCGAATTTGTGCAGGTACCGATGGCGGGTTTGCTTCACGAAGGATATGCTGCCGAAAGACGAGCCGAAATCGACCTTGAGCACGCCGCCCCCAACATGCCGCCACCCGGGGATCCGTGGCCATTCCATCCCCAGCCGCGTCGCGAAAAAAGTGCCCTCCCCTCCGTGGATCCCTATGGTCCGCAGCCGGAACGCACATCGCGCTGGGAAAGCGATACCTGTTATCTGTGTGTAGTTGACGAAGAAGGCAATGCTTTTTCAGCGACGCCTTCAGATGTAGTGGGATGGTCCCCCGTCGTTCCAGGCTTGGGCTTTCCCGTTTCAGGACGTGGGACGCAGACCTGGCTTGATCCGGCGCACCCTTCCTGTCTTCGTCCTGGGAAGCGTCCGCGTCTCACGCCGAACCCGGCGATGGTTCTCAAGGATGGAAAGCCGTTCATGCCTTTTGGCTGCCCCGGCGGTGACGCCCAGGTCCAAGGGATGCTGCAAGTGTTCCTCAACATTATCGAGTTCGGGATGGAGCCACAAGAAGCCATCGAAGCACCCCGCGTCATCAGTCACAGCTTTCCCAACTCCTTCTGGCCGCACGGATCGCTGCCTGGCCAGGTGACGGTTGAAACCCGGGTCGAGCCGCAGGTACGCGAGGCTTTGAGGAATCGAGGGCATATTGTCGAAGATTATGAGGATTGGAGCTCCGACGTCAGCCGGGTGTGCGCAATCACCGTAGATTCCGAGAGCGGCGTCCGCGTAGGCGGTGCCGACCCACGCTCTACCTCGTATGCGATCGCTTGGTAAGGCCAGGGGATTCCTTCTGACTCCTGCTACCTGAACCTCAGCGAGTAGAGGTCCGCATCCTTCATCACGAAGCGCAGCCGGATCGGCTTTCCTGCAATCCTGGCCAGGGGCTTGTCAGAAGTGGCCTTGGCATGGGTTCGTTCCCACCCCACTGTGTGCTCGATCTCGTCCCCCCAGATCAGGGGTGATTCCTCCAGGGGAAGCACAAGGGAAGCCATGCAGAGAGTCGCCAGTCTTGTCCTCATCGCCCATCCTCCTTGTCGAAGGGAATCACGGCCCTCACTGGAGCCCAGTCTATCAAGGTGGACGGGGAGGCTTAAAGGCGGGTTGAGGTTGCACGGCAGCGGGCGCTAACCAGGAGAGTTCTGCCCCGCTCTATGGCGTGATGGACCCTTTCCCCCCACTTCTTCGCCAAGGTCCCACACCCCTTCGACAATCGATTCGCCAGGGGGACATTTACGCGGCGCAACACCCCACCGGTTTGGCCGAGCTCGGACCTTCCGAGTGATCAGGCGAGATGCTTCTGCTCTCCCACCGCGTAGCCCTCGCGAATCCACTCCATGACTTCTTCGTCCAACTGCTCGGCCTCGGTGACCCGCAGGAGGTGGACGTGATCGGTTGGCGTGAGGGTCTCGACTTTGCGGAAACGGGGGCTCTCGATGCGTCGGGGGAACCAGAAGCCGAGGTCGAGGCAGGTCTTCCTGGGTGTCACTCCGAGGCAGCATCTATCTGCTGGAGAACGTGGGATCCCCGACCGCATCGGTCTTCGATCTGCCCAGGGAGTTCCGCTGCTACGGCGAGGAGATTGCCTTCACCATCCACGGACCCAACGCCTGGCCGGGAGACCTCAATCGGTGCCTTCTGCTCGGAAAGTGTACAGGTCGGCGTTCTGCAGATAGAACTCCAGCCGAATCACCTGGCCCGCAAGCGAGGCCAGTTGGCGGTTCTTCCACTTGACCCGGTGGGAGACGCTGTCAGCCCTGAAGGGGACGCAATCGGAGTAGTCGAGACTGGGCAGGACCTGACGTCTGGCATCGGACACCCGCACCTTCACCTCTCCTGATCGGGCGTCGGCATTGAGTCTGAGCTCGCCTCCCGGCCACAGCAACTTGCGCGTCACCACGACTCCTCCATGCTGGGGACCCCGCAGCGATATGAAACCCTCTTTTCGCACGGTGGCCAGACCGATGGCCCCTTGCCTCCAGCGGCCCCGCTCCTCGTTCTCCCTCCTGCCATGGGGACCATCCCAGCCGGTGTAGTAGATCCACCATTCCTCCCCTACCTCGATCCAGCCTGGTCCGGCGAAGATGAGGCCACTGTCCCAGGCATTCTCCGGGCCCAGCGGGATCAATCTGGGGCGGGTCAGGAGCCGGTCGAATCGGGTCCCGTCACGGCTCCAGGCCAGCTCTACGTGGATGTCGGTGTTCCATTTGAAGGCCTGGACGAAGCCCCAGTAGATCCCGGCGTGATAGTTGGCGGTCATTCCATAGAAGAAGTTGAAGCTCTCCCGATTGTCCAACTCGTCGGGGACCAGGATGTTGCGGGGTTCGTCCTCCCACTGCGTCCAGAGCTCCCGGCTCCTCATCAGGGCGATGCGGCGGGAGGCGCCCACGTCCAGCACGTCGCCACGTCGAGTCCGGTAGATGTGCTTGGCCCGACAGAACAGGGAAAACTCACTGCTGCGGGGATCGTAGACGATACAGTTGGAGGTGTCGCTGTGCATGCTGGCGATTGTCGTGTGGCTGCGTCGATCCCAGTCGATCCCGTCGTGAGATCCCACCAGGTGGAGTCCTCCGCTTCCCAGGTAGAGCATCACGTAGCGATAACCACGCCGGAACTCGGGGGGGATGTCCAGAATCTGGGGGGCAGCGGCTCGGTTGCCCTCCAGCCCCCGCCACACCAAGTTGTTCGCTCGACTGCCATTGACCTCGATCAGCCCCAGACGAGGCCGCCTCCAGTCGAGCCCATCCTGGGAGTCGGCGTATCCGACCGCCGTGGTGAAGAGGGGAGTTCCCGGCTTGGAATCAGCCACCGGGATGTTTTCCTGGTACCACATCCGGAAGAGTCCCGAGTCGGGATCCCGCACGATCGACACATAGCTGGGACCGCCTCGAGGCTTCTCCGGCGGCGCGCTGTCGCTCCAGCGCAGTACGGGATTCCCGCGATGCTTCCGGGGTGGGTGGAACCGTCTCAGAACCATCTCCGGGGATTCCCTCGCATATTTGAGGGCGAAGCGGTTGTCGATCACGTAGTCATCGACCACGAACTGCGGCGTGGTACCGATGATGACCGGCTCCGGCGCCAGACTGGTTGTGGCCGTGACAATCAGACCACCTGCGAGTACGAGGGTCAGGACTGGTGCCGAGTTGTTCCCCATCCGACGCTTCTCCTCTGACATCTGACAAACGTGGCTCGCTGATTCCGCACCCTTCAGTGTAGCTAGCTCAGCGTCGGCCTACCACTATGATGCTGTGGGGTCCATGACCGAACCCGTCTTTGACCTGCCTAGGGAGTTCCGCTTGCTACGGCGAGGAGATTGTCCTCGCCATCCCCGGACTCAACGCCCGGCCGCAAGACCTCAACGGGCACACCTATAACAATTAAATTTCCATGTCAGGGGTGCTGGAGGCGCGCCTGGAGTGAAGACACTCCGTAGCAGGTCCTTACTGACCGCTGCAATCTTCGCCTAGATCCTAATGGGTGACTGGTCCGGAGTCGAGAACTCCTGAGGCCACCACAACGAAGAATACGGGTGTGGAGACGAATCAGGCGAACCTTGCTGAACCGTCGATGGCCTGACGGCCATCGAATTGGGTTTCTTGTTGCCTGTTGACCGGGAGTCGTCTAATGGGTTAGTGACAGCACCTTCCTGAACTATGCGCTGCTTGACCTACTCGACAAGATGGATCGTTGGGACGAGTATCTGTCGGTTTGGGAACGTTTTCGGAAGAGATCCAAAGTCGTATCGATCTCGCGTGTAGAGACGTCAGGCGCAGCGACGGATGACGATCGTGTTTACGCTGACCTTTTGGTATTCACCGCTCACCGAAAAGAACTCATCGAGCGGAAGCTGCGGCGAAAGAGGGCAGGCAAGAAGCTGGGCAACCTTCTTCACGCCCAACCAGAGGAACTCTCGAAGGAAGAGATCTCCGAGCGGCTAGAGCGCATCCTTGGCTGGTGGCGCCGAGGAGAGCTCTGGATCTCGACCCTCCCCTGTTCATGCCTGCCTCAAGGTTCCCCGCACGCGAGAAGCCGAAGAGTTTGTGTGTTCGAAGAGGGATCGGCTACACCTGATCAGCTCACTTGAAAATGGCCGACGGAGCAGGGTATGACCGGGAAATCGTCGAGAAACTGCCCCCCATGTCAGTGCTACGCCGAAAAGCGAGAATGATGGCTCCAGCAGCCACGTTGATGAGATCATCGGCCCACTCGGCGCGCCTCTCGGCAAAGGTCCTTTTCAGCGCAGTGAACGAGGCGGTGCCATCCTGGCAAGGGCCGCTCTGCGGTTGCGGTGGGTCAGAAATAGAACTTGAGGCCCAATTGAATCTGTCGTGAGGCCAGCGCCTGGCCCAGGACTCCGAAGCCGGCCGTGCCTAGCTGAGTCGCGGTGTCATCACGGCCAATTGTGAAGTTGGGGCGGTTGGTGGCGTTGAAGGCCTCCATTCGAACCTCGAATCTCCGATCCCCCTCCAGATGGAAGGTTCGTCTCAGAGACAGGTCCAGATTGAATAAACCCGGTCCTTCCATGGTGGACTTTCCGGCATTCCCGTAGCGAAATCCCTGGGGAAAGACAAAGGCCGAGGTATCGAACCAGCGAGAAGGTGTGCGCTCATGCCTCGGCAGGTTCGCATCGCGGATCCGATCTGGCCACTGGGAGGCGACTGATCCCGTGTCCAATGGATCACCCGGCACATGGACCGTCATCCAGGGGCCGTCCTGGGCGTTGGCGATGAACCAGAGAGACCAGTCCCGAAAGATGTGGGAGGTCCATCCTCGTTGCAAAAAGACCCCGCTGGGGCCGAGCGGAAGATCGTATCCCAACCTCAGCAGGAGCCGGCGAGGTACATGGAAGTCAGCCAGGCCACGGGTCAAGTGCAGGGGCATATTGCGAGAACGAAACAGGTGGCGATCGTGAGAATTCCGGTTGGTCGCTCCGATTTCGATCAATCGAGACCAACTGAACGAAGCCAACAGGGATAGGCCGCTGGGTCCGGGAGCCTTCTCGAGCTGCAGCTGCAGACCGTCATACCAGGCTCCTCCGTCTGCCAGCGGCATCTGGACCAGCTGCAAATCGGGGTAGGGCCGGCGCTGACTTCGATCGCCCCTGCCTGGGGTCGCATCATTGAGAGACACCGTTTCGAGACGGTGGATGGTGTGGGAGCCGTGGTATCCCGCGTCGACCAGCAAGTTGTTCGCCAGACGATGTTGGAGGCTGAGGCCCCATGTCTGGGTTGTGGCCAGGGGCAGCGGCGTCTGGACCCCGAAGTGGTCGGGTATCGCTCCGCTCCTCAGATCCTCAGGAAACGGGTCTGACAGGGCAAGTGTGGGAGTCTCCAGAGCGGACTGATAAGTCCACCTCTCCGGCCCGGGGCGGGGGTTTCTTGCCAGTCTCTTCACCATACCCATGTCGGGCTCGTTGGAGTAGAGACCGGCCCCGGCGTGAAGGACGGTGCGGTCGGTCAGTCGAAGTGAGAGCCCTAGGCGGGGTAGAACGCTGCCCAGGCGGCCCCACTCGATCAAGGGCACTCCCGGCTGGAAGCGACCCGTCTCCCCTGGGGCCAGCTCCAGGTCCAGCAAGGGCGGACGGAGCTGGCCGCTGGCAGGATCAAAATTGGCCATGAAACCACGAACCTCCACCCAGGGAAGTCTCAATTCGTGGCGCAGTCCCAGGTTCAGGGTCAGTTTCGGCGTGACCTTCCAAACGTCGGAAAAGTAGAAATAGAAACTGTTCTGGTGGAAACGGCCCCGTTCCGACTCGCCCCCCTTCTGACTCTGAGCCAGATGTCCGAGCAGAAAATCCGCCAGGGCATTCCCGGTGTAGCGACTAAAGAAGTCAAAGCGTGACCGGTTTTGGTTGTCATATTGGTTGTAGTGTTGACGAAACTCGACTCCCATCTTCAGCGAGTGATTCCCTTTGAGAAGAACCAGGTCGTCGCGCGCCTGCCAGTTGCCGAGGGCAGACGTTCCCCCGGAGTTCCCGTCGCCGATCGTCACATATCCCTCGATCGAGACGCGAGGAACGCCGTAGCGATCCACTTCGGTCTCCAGCAGCTCCGCTATGCCCAAGCTCTGAGGCAGGTCTGCCATGGCGTTCGCAGAAACGGGCCGGTAGGGGCGCCGAAACAGGTGCACACTGGCCACGTTGAACGCACTGGACCCGAGGGTTCGGGTATAGGACAGGGACTGGCCGTATGTCTCCAAGGGACTTCGGGAGGTGAAGATGCTCACTGGCCTGGCCTGGACTATAGGGCTCGAGTCCCAGATGAAACGTCCGGTCCATCTGCTGACGGGGGAGATCTTGAGATCCATGCGGGCGATGATCTGAGGATTGTCGAAGGGCGCTAGCGAATCCGGGCTGGTGAAGTTCAGAGCGTTGGGTGTGTTGGGAGCTGGCCAGAGAGGAAGAAGTTGAACCGAAACCGGGTCGAAGCGATTCTGGGGGATCGTATTGTTGGGAAAGGTTTCTCCGGTCGAGGGATCAAGGATCGGTGAGGAAAATTCTCCTTGTCTCTCGGCCAGAGTCGGTACGACGCCCGTCAGCGGCTTGGTCTCACGAATCGATCGGAGTTGGTAGGAAAGAAAGAACCAAGCCCGATCCTGTCCCTGTATCAGACCTGGAAAGAGGATCGGTCCCCCTAGTGTGCCGCCTAGCTGATTGCGTTTGAACTCCGCTTTGTCCTGCTCGAAGAAGTTGCGGGCATCGAAATTGTCGTTTCGGTGAAGCCAGAAAAGGCTCCCATGAAAGTCGTTGCTGCCGCTCTTGGTCACAGCCACGATCTGGGCGCCGGGACGGATACCGTACTCTGATGAATAAAGACCGCCCTTGATGTCAAACTCCTGCAGAGCGTCGGTGCTGGCCTTGAAGGTGGTACCCCCATCGCCGTGGGTGAAGAGGGTGCCATCGATGTAAACCAGGTTGTCGTTTCTCCGCATGCCCAGGACCTTCAGGGCAACACGACGCGCCAACTGGCCGAGATCACGGGCGTTGACCGGCAAGGTCTCCAGCTTGTCCTGATCGATCACCTGTCCTCGGTCGACCCTTGTCGAACCAGACAGTATGGACTGGCTCTCTGTGACCTGGACTTCGCCCAGATCGCCTCGGATGAACCGAAAGTCCTCCCGGAGAACCTGGCCTACAAGGAGTTGGACTCCGACTCGGAGCTGGCTGGCGAAACCCTCAAGCTCTACCCTGATCTCGTAGGCACCCACCGTCAGTCCGTCTCTTCGGTAGTCCCCTCTTTGGTTTGTCAGCATTATGACGGTTTCGTTGGTGGCTCGACGCAGGATGGAAACTTGTGCATTTTGGGCAGGCTTACCGTCCTCCAGCTGGATCGTTCCCACAAGAGTGCCGCTGTCGATCTGAGCGGCGAGCCACTGGAACGACACGAGAAGTGGCAGCAGGGATAGAAAAAGAAGTCGGCAGATCCGTCCTTGCCTGGACGGAGCCTCGTCGATTGGGATCTCCAACACCTTCGTCCGTGGGCGGCGCCCAGTCGCTAGCCCAGGAATCATGGACCTGCTCCATCAGCTGGATTCTGGGCAAGCAAAGCTGCGGCTTCTGGGAGAGAGGCGCTCCAGGTAGAGGCCAGAATGGGATGGGGGGCCCCTTTGTTGACCCTGGACAGTCTGAGTGACATAACGAGCGAGACGATTCTACAGGATTTCGTTTTCTCGGATGGGATCGGAGCCAGGCTTGGCGCCGGCCTCAGATCTTCTCCTAGATGTCGCTATTGCCGTAGGCTGCCTCGATTTCGGCAACGGTCGAATCCGCCCAGTGATGCCGTTCATAAATGTGGCTGTGTATGTCGACTCTTATCATTCCTAATACCCTTTCATCGAATAAACCAAGAGGAGCGGAGCCCCAGCGGAGAGGGCAGTAATGTCTGTAAACCCTTGAAAAGAAGGTACCCGGGGTGACACTCGAACCCACACGGAGGTGACCCTCCTCAGGATTTTAAGTCCGGTGAGACTCACTCAGATCCTACATCACCGGCCACTGGGCTTCCCGGCCCGATTCGCGTGCTTCAGCGCCGCCATCATACTCGCCTCGGCTATTCCTTCGACGACCGGGAAAGTCGTCAGGGTCGGATTTTCGGGGTCGTTGATCAGCCTCAGCGTGATAGCCGCCAGCGGGTCGCGGCTATCCACGAGGACGACGCCCTCCATCTCCTGAGCCTGGGCAGCAATCTCGGGCTGGTCTTTGAAATACTCGTAAATGAAGCGGGAGAGCTGGTGATTCTCGGCCAGAAAAAAGGAGGTCCTGCCGACGGGTCGAAAATCAGTGTCGAAAAGCCGCAGGCGGACATTCGGCGTCTCTTCTCCCTGCGTCACCGTGCCCCCGCCTATCCTGCCTGCTGATCCCGCGCAGACCATGGCCAGGCCGGTGTCGTTGTTTTCGAGCGAATCCAGAAAGATGCTGAACCTTCGCAACGGCCGGCTGATGGCGGGTACGCCCGCGTCGTAGAAGGTGAACTCGCTCTCGGAATCCTCGAGACTGAAGACCGCCGTTGCTCCGACCGACGGCCCGGCCGTAAACCGCGCATAGCCCACCTGGAGGTCTCCGAGTCCCTCCGTCTCGAGGGAGAGGGCCTGGCCGGCTCCCAACGTCGCGTTGAAGACCGACCCCAGAGCCCGTAGGGTTGGATTGGGAGGCAGCCCCTTCAGTTTAACGATCAACTCGGTGTTGTTCGGGCTGAAGAATTGGATCTGCAGATCGGTATCTGGACCCGCGTTGGTAAAGATCATCGACGTCTTGAACTTCATGCCGTCCCTCTCGGCGAGGCCCTGGGGTCGTGCGGCTCCAGAACCGCCCACCGAACCGTCTCCGATCAAAGAGATGTAGTTGGTGAGTTGGCTTCCCGGGATGTCGACCTTTTCCTGAACCTCGAGGGTACCCGTGGCCGCTACTTCGAACTCCGATGTCGAAGCGCCGTCACTGACCGACCAGCGACTGGTGTCACCCGACTCGAAGCCATCGGTAAAGATCAGACTGCCGGCAAGTGGAAACTGCTCGGTCAAGGTTGCCTGCAGTTCTCTTTTGGGCAGGAAAAGCTTGAATCCGAATCCCAAGCTCAGACTGACGTCTTCAAATAAGAGGGCATCATCGATGATCCCTATTATGGGTGAACCCGGCATGAGGATCTGCGGCACGCAACCCAGGTTGGGAGAAGTTGGATCGGGGAGACACTGGTCGCTTCCTCCGAGCCGGGAACTCTGCCCGCGCCGTTGGCGCACCCGGATTGTGCCCGGAGCAGTGGTCAGTTCTGGGATAAAATCGTTTTCTGAATCGTTGTCCGTGAACTCGATGTCATAAGAGATATCGAAGAACGCATCGACCGGAACAGTCTCCATGGTTTGACGAGACCTGCCGCTGGACACACCTGCCATAAATTCAAGATCGTCGGTCTCTATCCGCCCGGCTCCCCGGACTGTGATCGAGATCGAGGACTGGACTTCAGTCATGCCGGGACCGAGGGGTACGGGCACATTCTCGGCTCTGTGCTGCAGCTCGAGAAACACCGGGGCCCGAAGAGGAGTGTTCGAGTCAAAAGCCTGCGCCGGCAGGGAAGCCGGTCCCGCCAAGACAAGGGGGACGAAGAGCGCCAACAGACGGATGAGATACAGGGAGATTTGGGATCGGGTCAGATCGGAGTAGGGCATGGATCACTTCCTTTCGATGAGGACGTTACCCTGGAAGGGATGGCCCGGAAAAGGACACGGGTATGGCTAGATGACTTCGGAGGGATGCCACTATGCCGGACCGAGACATTCGACGAAACAAGAGGCATCCGACTGCTCCTCTCGCGACGGTTTCCTCCAGGCGGCGGTGGGTCCCCGACCGATCTTCTTGCTGGTACTGCTCCAGAAACCGGTCGGGTCCTCGAGGTGATCTCTGGCGATCCCGGGCAAACTTCTCAGGCAGGATTTTCAGGGCAACTTCCCGTCCCAAACGGGGATCCGTGGTCCGGTAGACCGCACCCATTCCTCGTTCGCCAAGCTTCGCTGTGATCTTGTAGCGATTAATGCTTTGGTCTAGCAACGCAGATCTCCAGACTTGAGGGGGAGTCTATGTGGCAATCCTAGATCTTTGGGTTTGGAAGGGCAATGTGAGCGGACGGCATATATAGAAATCGGAAGGATAGGCGGAATTCAATCCGCCTCCGCTGACACTCGGAATGTCGTTCGCTGCGAAGCTGGTCGTGTGCTTGAAACTGCCATCCTTGTCCTTGTTTCTCGAAAAGGCGACCCAATCTTTTCAGCCACAAGCTTTTCGTGGTCGCATGACCGCTTGGGCTGCGCGGAATGACTGCTCTTGGCCGAGGCTGTGTGAAAAGTCATTCATGATTTCGGATTTGAAATTTTGACTTCATAGGATCGCGTGTAAGCCACGATCTCCGTCGTAGGAAGGGTAAAGAGACCCCTAAATCAAAGAGGTTTTGGACTTTTCACACAGCCTCGGCCGTTTGCGGTAGGGATGGTACTCTACGATGAGCGGATACCGACCCTCAGCCTCTGGACGGATCAGATCGGCCGACAGGCATTTGCCGTCCCGCATTGGAATCATGACGCTTCGCTCGTATCTTGGAGTCATATCTCATTTGGAGTTGGGATCCAGACTATATCGGTGGACGGGGAGGATCAATGGGTCAGGGTCACGGGAGCTGTCCCGCCGGGCTCGCATGACCCCCCGAAATCGGCGATCATGATACTGTAACAGCACGGAGTCGCCATGCCACCGACGCACCTGCCCCTCCTTCGACCAATCGCCGCGAAGCGCGCGCTCTGGATTCTCTGCCTCGCCCTTCTCGCTTCGCCGTCGAACGCGGAAAGTGACGAAGCAGCGAAAGCCCTCGAGGCCTTCGAGCCCCACGGCTGGAAGCCCCACATATTGAAACAGGGCGACGGAAAGGGCGGCTGGGTGGTCCGCCGCGGCCAGATTCAGTTTCTTCACTACAAGGAAGGCCCGGTCCCCTACAACCGAATAAAGGGACAGGGGGTGTGGGCCTTCGGCGTGGTCCAGATGGACACCGCCGAGCTTGCCCTCGTAGCCAGCTGGCAGCCGGAGTTCGATCAGACTCACGGCACCGCAGAGGAGTGCCAGTCCAGGGACTTTCAAGGCCCCATCGCGTGCGAGAAACCGTTGATCGCGTTCAGTCGGGACCGCGGCGCGACGTGGAGCGAGTTCCAGCGCATCGAGGGAGGAGAGGGCCGGCCGAACATGCTGACCTACCTCGGCAAGGGGAATCTGACCTTCAAGGCCGATCGGGTCATCCCGGTGATGCAGTACTTCAGCAACGACTACGGGCGCACCTGGGATCGCAGTCCGCTGCAACCCACATCCGACGGTCGCCCCTTCATGCCCTGCGACAGCAACACGGCAGTCGATCGAGAGGCGGCCGGGACCGCCGTCAGGGTCTGGGAGATCGGCTACGCCTACGGGAGCGAGCCCTCCGTCGGCATGGTACGGTGGTCCGGGGACGGAGGCCGGACGTGGCGCAAGGAAGTCGCTCCACCACAATGGAGATGGCAGGAAGCTTACGGCGACAGGGTCGTCACCCGCGCGACGAACGAGGGCTCTCTGATACGCGCAGCCAACGGCTGGCTGGTCGCGGCGCTCCGGACGACGAGCGAAGCGCGACTCGCGCCGCTCAGGAACGGAGGTCTTGCGGGTACGGTCGTGTCGATTTCTCGTGACGACGGGATGACGTGGTCTCCGGTCAGGACCGTCTTCGCGGCAGGGCGGCATCACGCCCAGCTCCTGCTCCTCCCGAACGGCGACATCGTCATGACCGTAGTCTTGCGACAGGACGTCGAGAACGGTAGATTGGCCAGCTACCGGCGTGGTTGTGAAGCGGTCATCAGCCGAGATCACGGGCTGACCTGGGACCTCGATCGAAAATACATCCTTGATGACTTCGAATACTCCAACGGGCTTCCGCTGAGCACGGCGACCGGTCACGTGTTTTCGACACTCCTGGATGATGGCTCGATCATCACTTGCTACGGCCACTACCCTTCGAAGGGGGCGTGCCTGATTCGCTGGAGGCCGACTGCGCGTTGATGTCGATTCGCTGAGAGCAGAGGGTGCTTCCGTCATCAAGTGTGGCTAAGCCGCCCGAGATACTCGCCTGTCGTAGCGAGGCGTCGCAAGGGCCGTCCTGGCAAGGCTTGCGACCGAGGCCTCCGCAGTCGTACTTGTACAGTACGTCGAGGAGGCCGACCGAGCGAAACACAGCCAGGACGGGCGGCGTACGGATGATTGCGGCGACGTAGTAGACCGGCGATGAGAAATGCGGGTTAGGGGTAGAGCCAACCAATGGGAAGGCTGGTGAAGACCTGGTCCAGCCTGGCCGCCTCCCCTTGCCCTTGGGCCCGGTAGTAGGAAAGCAGAACCCGCTCTTCACTGAAGGTAATAGAGGGGTAGGAGTACTCCATCTCGGGATCATCCTCGATGTTCTTGAAGTGCTGCCAGGTCTTCCCCCCGTCCCTCGAGATGGCTGTGGTCAGGGGCCGCCGGGCTCCCAGATGGTGAGGACCTTCGGGATCATAGTTGTTATTGAACACTACCAGCAGGTCTCCGGTGGAAGGGATGCGCGCCGTGGCGATGGGGGATTCGGGATTCAGCAGGCTAGTGGGTGCTGGATCGGTCCAGGTCAATCCCTCGTCCCGGGAGCGGCACTCGTAGACCCTGCCCAATTGGGTTCGGAGGTGCATCAGCACCGAGCCGTCGCCCAGTTCCACCAGACCCGGCTCCATGGCACCGCGTTTGGGCAGGTCGATGTCGGTCTCTCCTGCATTCCAGCCGGCTCCTCCGTCGTCCGAATAGTAGACCCGCACCTTGAAGTGGTTTTCCCGGTTGTAGTCGGGTGAGTAGCTGTAGGGGGCCAGGATGCGGCCCGAGTCGAGTTGTATCGGAGCGAAGTTGTAGACGGCCCCATAAGCCGGTGACGCGATGACCGATACCTCCTGACTCCAGCTGCTCCCCTCGTCCTCAGAAAAGCGGACGTAGAATCGGGTGTCAGCCCGGCTCACCTTCTTGTTGTAGCCCAACATGATCCGCCCGTCGGCCAGCCTCAGGAGACTAGCGATCATGGCGTTCTTCAGGCCCTCCTGGTTCTCCGCCAGAACCAGCTTCTTCCCCCAGGTCTTGCCTCCGTTGGAGGAGATGCGAGCACTGATCCGGGCCGGTTCGAAGTCCCCCGACGTCGATCCGAGAAACTCGGTGTAGGCCAGCAGCAGGAGACCATCCTTAAGGACGATGATGTCTCCTTCCGAATTTCGGGGATTGTCGTCGCCGGCGGGAGCCACGACCAGGGAGAAGACCTCATCCGTCCTTGTCAGCTCGGGTTGGGTGCAAGCCGCCAGGAGCTGGATCAGGGCCAGGCTCAGAAGCAGGTAGGTGGTCCAGATTGGTGCGGATGCCGAGAGTGGGACGGTGCTTTCAGACGAGGAGCGGCGGGCGGATGATTTCGACTTCACGGGTTCTTTGTAGCGAAGCCGAGGTCTGCTGTCTGCCAGGGATTGGAAGCGGTCTCGAGCGGACAGCTGAAAAGAGGATGATTGACGCGAGCTGGGAGGACCTGGTAGGTCTGGTTCATTCATCAGCCGGACTCCGAATCACGGCAATGGGACCCGGGAGCCATGCCAGGGAAAGGCCAGTGTTGGGGAGTTGGCGTAGCGGCGATGATGAATCACTACCTCGCCTCCAGCACCAGGGGCGAGGCGGAGCCGAAAGAAGCGCTGGTTGATCGTGTGGGTCTGGCCGTCGACTTCGACCCGAGTGCAGAGATGCTCTCCATAGCCTCCAGTCTGGACGATCACCTCCCTACTCGACACCTGGTTGACGTTCACCAGGGTTACCCGGGTCCGGTCGTCGTCGATGCCAGTGATGAGGGAGGCGACATCCTCGGGGATACCGGCCCGCCGGCGGACCGGATCGAAGTAGCGCAAGCGGGCGTGGAGCGTCCAGACGAGTCCGCCATGATAGCCTCCCATCATCAGTTTGAGCAGGCTGTGAGTAGCCGCGGGATTGTAGCCGTAGACCGAGTCCGCCAGCCAGCTGTCAGGCGGTGTCTTATTCTCTCGCATCCTTCTCAAGGTGCGCTGGATATGGGCAAACTCTAGCTTGAGGGCACGAACGGGGTAATCGGGATCCTTGCCCTCGAGAAAAGCGATCCAGCCCTGCTTGGGAACTCGCTCGAGATCCTTCCGGTCCATCGACCACAGGTAGATCTCTGTGACCCGGGGGATGAACCAACCGCCTGACCAATTGAACCATCCTGGCTTACTCGACCCCAGCCCCAAAATCTCTCCACGGCCCAGGTCGGCGGCCGGGGGTCCGGTCTTTTTGACGTAGATACCGTAGTTGTGGGGGAGCTGAACCTCGCCCTCAACGATCTTCTTCTGGGCGTAGAGATTGTCCATTTGGCGGCGGAGCACATCCACGTAGCCCATGTCTCCTGTGAGCAGCAGCGCATTGCCAAACCCGGGCCAGGCCCCCTTGTCGAACAGGTTCCGGAAGTGCTGCTCGCCATGCTCGGGAGACCAGGGGTGAAAGTTCCAGCCATAGGTCCCACCCCACCACTTTCCGCCGAATACACCCCCGATGCGGCCATCCAGGCCGATGTTGGTGGGGATGTTGCCGCCGCTGGCCAGGATCCGTTCCTTCCAGGCGTTGACGTACTCGAGCAGCCAGTCCTTGTAGCGGTTCTCCTGAGCCAACATGAAGGCGTTGAGTGCCAGCACGGTAGCAGCCAGGTTCAAGGGATGGTCCCCTTCGACGGTCAAGTACTCGTCGAAGTGGGCCAGTTTGAGAGGGTAGTGCTCCATGTAGTCCAGCGGCCCTCCCAGGTTGTCGAGTATGAACCGGCCCTCGAGAGGGTCGCCACACCAGTCTGAACGCGTCGCCATCCGGAGCATGGGCCCCCGGCTTCCGTTCAGCAGGCTCCGAATGATCCTGTGCTTGGGATCGTAGTTGGCCGCTTCTGGATCCTCGTTCATGTAGAAGCCGGCAAAGCGCCTGAGTCTTCGCTGGAATCTGACATCCTCGGGGTCACAAAGGCCTTCGTACAGGAAGGCTCGGAGTCCTTCTCCGATATGATGCCAGTCGACCATGGGCGGGAACTCCTTGTGATAGGCGCCTTCGCGAGCGATGTCCGTGGTGACTGTCTTGAGGGCCTTGTACTGTCTCAGATGAGCTTCTTGACCGCGTCGGAACATCTCGAGGATCTCAGGTGAGGCCCCCAGAGCATACAGCAGTGTCCAGTTGTAGAAGCATTCATAGGCGTCATCGGGTCCCTCCAGCGCGCCCCAGGTAGGTGTATGGATCAGCTTCGCTGTCTCGTCGAAGTGGGTTGAGAAGAACTCGCTGCAGGCCTCGACATTCGCCGCGAGAAGCTCCCTCTGCAATACGGCCCAGGCAGGAGGCGACATGGGCTTTCTGAGTTGGAGTTCACCCCGTGCGGTCGTAATCGAGAGCTGCAGAATCACCAGAAGAAGGAGCCCGGTGCGAATTACAGAAGTCATGGCGGATTTCTCATCGCCAGGCGTAGCGAGGCGGCGCAAGCGCCGTCCTGGCAAGGCTTGCGACCGAGGCCACTCGTGGCGAGCCTCCGCAGTCGTACTCTCGTGCAGTACGTCGA
The DNA here is from genome assembly GCA_965218775.1 of Acidobacteriota bacterium. Lineage (GTDB taxonomy): Bacteria > Acidobacteriota > UBA6911 > RPQK01 > JAJDTT01 > CAUZIZ01. Next base: position 1,333,389 of record CBDCLS010000006.1, read on the forward strand.
GGAGGCCGACCGAGCATAACACAGCCAGGACGGGCGGCGTACGGATGATTGCGGCGCCGTAGTAGACTGCCGATGAGAAATGCGGGCTCCGGACAACGTTCTCGGCTACCAGCGGCTTGTCCGTGAAATCGACACCACTCGGATTGCCAGCGGCGAACACGAGTACACCCAGTACGGATTCAGGCTATTGTTTGAGCACGATGCTGTCGAGGTGGTGCAGCCCGATGTGAGTTGGTGCGGAGGTGTCACGGCGCTGCGTCGCATTGCAGCCCTGGCCGCTGAGCGCGACCTGCCCTTCATTCCCCACCGGGGTGGAAGCCTCTTCGGGCTGCCCCTGGTGCTTGCGACACCCCACTCGCCACTGGCCGAGAGCTTCGGTACCGGGGACGACGGCACGGATTTGATGGTGGCGATGACACCCCGATTCGAGAAGGGGCACTACTACCCTTCGGAAAACCCCGGTTTCGGAACCGAGGTGGACGAAGAACTGGATCGAAAGCACTCCGTCTGACCCAATAGGCTATCCTACGCTTTAGCAGTGGAAGGAGGGATCGTGAACCGACGCGAAATGCGCCTAGAGCAGTCATTTCCAATCTAAGTCACGGCAACCGACGAGCACCCAGGTTTGCGAGGGCCGGTTCAACGCAGGCCTGCTAAGACCTCTGTTCGAAGTTCCAGATTTCGTAGATACTGAAAATGCATACACCTATGCTGTCGCTCCCGATGCCCAGCGATTCCTCATGTTGAAGAATGTCGATGAGGCTCCAGAGATCAGAGTCGTCCTCACAAGGACGTAAGGGTTGACATAAGGGTATTCTTCCCATAGTCTGAACCATATGAAAACGACGATTGAGATCGACGAGGCGAAACTGAAGCGTGTGATGAAGCTGGTGGGGCTCAAGACCCGTAAGGCCACCATCGATTTTGCTCTATCGCAGACGGAGCGGCTAGGGCGGATCAACCGCCTGTTCGCCGAGCGGTTCTTCATTGAAGACCAGGGTGAGGTCATCGATCCTTCTTACGATGTGCTGAGAATGCGCCAACAGGAGAAATCGGTCTCGGATGATCCTCGTTGATTCCAGTGTTCTGATTGACTGGCTCCGCGGGAGGGTCGAACCTCACCGCCAAATCGAGCCTTGGATTCGCTCTCAGCAGGCCTGTACTTGCGGTGTGGTCCGGGCTGAGGTGTTGCGAGGCGTGGTGAATCCTCGGCAAAAAGATCACGTAGCCCGATTCTTCGACGTCCTGCCGGAAATCCCCTGCGATGGCCGTTTATGGCAGGAAACGGCGGAGCTGGCCTGGACGCTCGACCGGCAAGGAAAGGTTCTGCCCTTAACGGATGTGATCATTGCCGTTTGTGCTTTTCGGGTGGCGGCTATCGTGATCACGACGGACCCACACTTTTCTCTGATTCCGGAACTGGAGAGCCGAGCAGACCTTCCGCCATTCAGTGCGAACGGCCGGTGATCTCCGGGTGATAGCGGTTTTCTCCAGCCTCGTCGGCTTCAGTTTTCTGGCAGCCGGTTTTGACCACCGCCGGCTGGTGCGCCAGGTTTCCACCCTGCTTGATGTCTCCTTGCGCTTCACGCCAGGCAACCTACGATCTGGGCCAGTCGGGGCGAAAGGGACTGATTCTCAAGGCTCCTCGCAAACGCCAGCCTACTCCTGATGGAAAGTAGGGGACGTGTTCTTCATCACCGTATTTTGACCTCAACAGTGTAATCATAGATCATAAGCTTCAAAGTAGACTCAAGCGCCCGTTGCCAAGTGAAATAGGATCACAGATGTTGCTAGCCAGGTTGGTCAACATTTACTCTCTGATACTCGTAGTGACCTTTATCCTCCCCTTGATCGGCGTGCTTCCGTCTCATCCAGTGGTTGGGTTCTTCAGCAGACTGACAGAGCCTGTGCTTGCTCCGATTCGATCGGTGATGTCACCCGTTGCGGAGCTAGATTTCTCACCGATGGTTCTGCTAATTGGGCTGCAATTACTTAGGTGGGCCTTGCTGCCCAAGGGCGCCCCCAGAGTCTGACACTTCTACTAAGGGTCTGCGCAAGAATAACTTGGTAGAATTGGCGCTCAGATTTGCATCAGATTTGGCCGCGAACGATTGAGCGAAACCGCAGGCGTAGCCGGGGCTACGTTGAGGATTTCGCGATTGAGGAGCGGCCGAAGATGGTGTGAAAATGAGATGCCAAAATGCCAAGTTATTTTTGCGCAGACCCTAAGTACACTGGAACACTACTGTCCGGTTAAAAGTCAAATGATATCAAGTGGTTAGCGATGTGACCTACTTGGCCTTGCAAGTCCCAATGCCTAAGTGGTTGAAGAATCGGGAGTTTCTTGAACGGGGTGATTTTGAAAATTGGCGTCAACTTCTGGAATGATGGCGCCCTGAAGGCATATGAAGGAGGTGAATCCTGAAGGGATTCCGTATTTCAGCCCAGGGTTTCCGAACCCTGGGTCAACGGCGTCGCCCCTGGATTTCAACCCTGAATGGGTTGCGTACAGAAAGGCGACAACCGGGTCAGGACGCAACCCTTACAGAGGGTTGATTATTAAGGGGTTGACTCTCTTACCCAGGGTTGGGAAACCCTGGGCTGCAATACGCAATCCCGTTGGGATTGACCTCGCTTGGTGTTGATCAAACCCATTTCCCCTCCCTCGATCCCAAAGTCGATCCGATCCCACACGAGAGGGAAGACAGCGGAAGTCTCAGCTGAAATCGATTCCAGCTTGTTTTCCTTCTAAATCAATGATTATAAGCATGTTGAAACGATATCTAGATGCTTTAACCGGACAGCAGTGTTCCAGTGTACTAAGTTCTGGATTTACAACACGAACATGATTTCATCTCGCCTGAGGGGATCCGTATGACCATATAACCTTGACTTATATCCATACCAGTATTATGGTTTTCTGTATGAAGACCACCCTAATCATCGACGACGGCATCATGAAGCGACTCAAGCAGGAGGCGGCCGGACAGGGTACGACGATCTCGGAGCTGGTCGAGTCGGCTCTGCGTTTATTCTTGAGAAAGTCTCCGCGAGCAAAGGAACTTCCACCGCTTCCCGAATTCGATGGTGGCGGATGTCAGGTTGACGTTTCGGATCGAGACGCTCTCTATCAGGCGATGGAAGGACGGTAGACCGTGTTCGTGGTGGATACGAACGTCTTGATCTACGCCGCTGAAAAGAACTTCCAGGAACACCCGAAGTGCCGTCAGCTGCTCCTCGGCTGGCGGGAGCAACCCGGCGCTTGGTACTCGACGTGGGGGGTTTTCTACGAGTTCCTGCGTGTCGTCACCCGCCCGAGAGTCTTTCGCAAGCCATGGACTACCGCCGATGCATGGGCATTCCTGGAGGCGTTGCTATCCGCACCGACCTTCGACCTGTTGGTCGCGACGGAGCGACACGCGAAAGTGGCTGCAGACGTCTTGATGAAGCTACCTCACCTGTCGGGAAATCTGCTACATGATGCGCACACCGCTGTCCTCATGAAGGAGCACGGCATCCGACAGATCTACACGAGGGACAGTGACTTCCATCGTTTCCCTTTCGTTGACGTTCTTGACCCGATGAGCTGAGGGCCGATCTGGCCGGTGCGGGCCCTCGTCCCGGAATGGAGGGCCGCTGGAAAATAATCTACTTCCAACTCTTTGCATCCGACGAATTGCGAGAATCGCCCTAGACTCATATCCTATGTGCCAATCGATCGGCATGATGTCCTAGACGCTTGAATTGCGCCCTGGGTCGGCCACCCATATACTGGAAGTCGGCACCGACGTGAAGACCCCCAGATCTTGCTGATCAGGTTGATGAGAATCCTCGTCCCTTTTCTCTGCTTGGCGATCCTATTCGACCTTCCATCGGCGCTGGCGTTACTCCTTCCCACGCCCTTCGCCTCGGAGGAAGCGCACTGGGATGAAGAGTCACTGGGCCCGCTGCCGAGGTGGGCCATCCTCCCGGAATCCTCCCGGGGGCCAACCGACGAGGACTCCCGTTGGCCCGGGTTTTTCGGCTTTGCGACTGGGGACAAGCTGCCGCAGGGGCTTGACTTCGAAGGTGTAAGTGACCTAGCTACAAAGACAACCCACCAGATCAGGGCCATCCCCGAGTATGCTCCGGCGGCTGGGCTCCTGCTGCGATACAGCCCGTGGGCTTGGCCCACTTTGATCGAAACTTGGGTGGCCAGCCTGACTCGTGATCCGACTTACGACGAGATCGCCTACGTCATGGTAGGTGGTGGCAACGTCAGGGGGATGGCGGAACAACGTTTCGCCTTGGCAGGAGCGGACCTGAGCAAGGTGGAGTTTCTGACCGTACCCACCGACTCCATCTGGGTAAGAGACTACGGTCCCGCATTCATTGAGCAGGAGGGAAATATTGGGATCGTTGATGCACAGTATTACCCCGGCCGGCCACGAGACAACTTTGTCCCGGTACTTCTGGGGGAAGACCATTGGGATCTAACCGTCGATCAATTGGGTCTGGACCACTCGGGTGGAAACTTGTTAACCGATCACCAAGGTCGTGGCTTCTTGACCTCCAGGATCTTTCGGGACAATCCCAGATTGACCAGCGATATGATTGGGGAGCTCTACTTGGCACATCAGGGTCTGGGGTGGTTGCATTTATTTCCCACCTTCCCAAAACGGTCGGATCAAACCGGACACGTGGACATGTGGATGTCCCTGGTGGATGAGGACACAGTCGTCATCTCCGATTTCCGCGCCAGCTCCAATCACGAGCTCATTCGCATCACGGAAGAGGCGGCTGAGAATCTGGAGTCGATGGGCTATGAAGTGTTTCGGACACCAGCGTTCGTGGGCCTGCACAGCAGAGGACAGCCCGCGCACTTCACCTACACCAATGTGCTGCGGCTGAACCGACGCATCTTTATCCCGTCTTACGGACTCGGAGATAGTGCCCATCTGGAAAGAGATGCTCAGGCATTTGCGGTGTGGAGCGCTGCCGCCCCTGATGCTGAGATCGTTCCTCTTGACTGCTTCCAGATCATCTGGGCTGCGGGGGCTCTCCACTGTATTGCGATACAGGTGCCTCTCTATGCCTCCACTGTTCCCGCGGTTCACATGACCTCTCCCCAACCCGGGGACGTGCTGGCCAGTTGGAGCCCTGCCGAGATAACCTGGGAGAGCTCCGATGATCAGGGAATCACTTCCGTTGACATCTACTTGTCCCGGGACGGAGGCTCTAGCTATCCCGATCAGGTGGCGAGTGGGATAGAGGATGACGGCCACCAATACTGGTGGGTCCCCCAGCTAGAGACCGATCGCGCCAGGATGAAGGTCGTGGTCGAAGACGGCGAGGGTCACCTCGCAGAAGCCATCAGTGGTCTCTTTTCTATTGGCCGACTCAAGACAAGAGTCTATAGCTTCGGAACCGGCTCTGGGGAAGACAAGTGGGTATGGGGATATAAAACGGAGGGGGCCTGGGATGCCATAGACAGAACACCCGTGCCGCTATGGCATGGAGATGTGATTTCTTCTTTTCAGCCCAGGGCCTACTCTCGGATCACGTCAGCCGACTCCGAAACCAAGGCTGGCGAAGAAAGCCGCTATGACTCGCCCTGGCCCGGCAGGTGGGGCCACTCTACGCACCTGTTCGAATTCACAATCGAAGAAGAACCCTCGTCGATCGCGGAGCTCACCTTCATCTGGGAGGGGTATGCTGATCAGGCCTCACAAATGGAACTGTACGTGTGGGACGACGCTCAGGAACAATGGGGCGACGGCAAAGGACGCTCTGGTGAGAATCGGTATATGGACAACGGCGCCGGCCTGCGAGATTTCAGACTCGAGGGGAGCATCGCCTCGGCCCCTGAGCGCTACCTGCTGGACGAAGGAAGGATTCGTTTTCTGCTCTACTCAGAACGGCCCAATAGCGGCTCTCATCACGACTATGCTGCTCTCATTGTCTCCCATCGCGACCGATCCGAGAGGACCGGCTGGTTGGCTTCTCCTGTCCTGGGACACGGACACGATTGAGGCACGTGCTTATTGATGTCGTAGGACCCTGAAGAGTGGGGCGCATTTTTTTCGTCGAGGCTGTATCGGGTGCCCTAACCCGCATTTCTCATCGCCGGTCTACTACGTCGCCGCAATCATCCGTACGCCGCCCGTCCTGGCTGTGTTTCGCTCGGTCGGCCTCCTCGACGTACTGTACAAGTACGACTGCGGAGGCCTCGGTCGCAAGCCTTGCCAGGACGGCCCTTGCGACGCCTCGCTACGACAGGCGATGAGAAATGCGGGCTAAGGAAGGCCGCTTTTTGCTTATCAATCGGTAAGGAGAAGACCTCGTGATCCGTGCTGCCCTGCTGCCCAGTCTACTGGACACTCATGCCAGAATCGGCTGAACGACGTTGCCGTAGACGTCGGTCAAGCGATAGTCACGACCATTGAAGCGATAGGTCAAGCGCTCGTGATCAAGACCCATCAGGTGCAGGATCGTCGCGTGTAGGTCGTGAACGCCAACGCGATTGTGGACCGCTTTGTAACCGAACTCATCCGTCGCGCCGTAGTGGACTCCGCCGTGGATCCCGCCTCCGGCGAACCAGGTAGTAAAGGCGTTTGGATTATGGTCACGGCCGTTTGAACCCTGTGAATCTGAGGTGCGGCCGAACTCGCCGCCGCAGACGATCAGGGTCGAATCGAGGAGGCCGTGACTCTTGAGGTCGGTCAACAGAGCTGCGATGGGCTGGTCCACCTCGGCTGCGAAACCAGTGTGATTGCCCCGCAGGTCGACGTGGGCGTCCCAGCTCAGCGCATTTTCGTTGCCGCCACTATAGATCTGTATAAACCTCACCCCTTGCCCCACCAGCCGTCTGGCGATCAGGCATTGTCGTCCGAAGTGTGCGCATTTATCGTTGTCCAATCCGTAAAGCCGTTGCGTCTCTGGCGACTCTCGGCTGACGTCAAACGTTTCTGGCGCCGAAACCTGCATACGGAACGCGAGCTCGAAGGAGTCAATGCGAGCGGACAACTCGGTTTCGCCAGCATAGCTTTCCTGGTGTTTGCGGTTCAGCTGTTGGAGGGCGTAAAGCATCCTTCGTTGCACTTTCGGCGTCTGATCGCGAAATCGAAATACATTGTCGATCGGCGGGCCGGTATTGTTGATCCTCATGCCCTGGTAGACACTCGGCAGAAAGCCCGTACCCCAATTGAGCGCGTAGCCCTTGGGAAGACCTCGTCCCCGAGCGTCAGTCATCACGACAAACCCAGGCAGGTTTTCGTTTTCCGTTCCCAGCCCGTAGGTGACCCAGGAGCCTACGCTGGGAAAGCCCATCCGGTTCAGTCCGGTGTTGACTTGGAAGAGCGCGGGCGTGTGGTTATTCGACTCGGTATAGCAGGAGTGGACGAAAGCCATCTCGTCGACGTGCCCTGCCAATTTCGGAAAAATCTCGGACACCCATGCGCCGGACTCGCCATGCCGACTGAATTGAAATGGCGAAGCCATAAGCTTGCCGCTGGTTATGAAGAAGCCCGTCTTAATGTCGGCGCCCTTCAGTGGTTCGCCGTCGCGCTTTTGCAGCTCGGGCTTGTAATCCCAGGTATCCATCTGTCCGGGACCGCCATTGAGAAAAATCCAGATGATCGACTTCGCCTTGGGTTCGAAATGAGGCTGCCTTGGCGCGAGGGGCTTCGATGGGTCGATGCCCGCTGACAGGGGAGACGCCAGCAGGCCCTCCTGGTCGAGAAGAGCGCCCAAAGCGAGCGCGCCGCATCCCATACCGGTACGTCGAAGTAGTTCACGTCGCGAGAGAGGTATTTGATACATGTCTTACCTCGCGGCTGTCATCTTGCCTGCAAGATCACTCCACATAGATGAAATCATTGGAACAAATCAACAATTGGCAGAAGTCTTTGATGGCGTGCTGTCGCGATGCATCCAGGTAGCCAGATTCCTCGTAGGTCGCAGTTTGCTGGACGAGAAACTCGCGCATCTGTTGAAGCTCCTGTGAGTCGGCTCTCCGCGCGAGTACGGTGACGAAGCCGCCCTGGATCACGTCCTCCAACTCCTTATCCTTGCCGCCGTGAAGGCGGCGGGCAAGAGCCTCGGCATAGGAGTGGACATGGGGACTATTCATCATCAACAGCGCCTGCGGGGCAACCGTCGTGGTCTGCCGGCGCCCGATGCCTTGTAGTGCGTTCGGCGCGTCAAATGATCGCAACATCGGGATTCCCTGGTTGCGTTTGAGCGTCAAGTAGATACTGCGTCGCCTGCTGCTTTCGTCGAGTGTTCCTGGTCCCGAGAGCGTGCGGTCCAGTTGCCCGCTGACTGCGAGCATGGCGTCACGAACGGCCTCGGCGTCCAGGCGCCTGAGTTCGCGGCGCCAGAGTAGACGATTCTGAGGATCGATGCGCTCATTTTCGGCATTGGACCGATGGCTCTGTCGGTACACAGCGCTGGTCATGATCAATCGGTGAATCGGCTTGAGGCGCCAGTCGGCTCGGATCAATTCGTTTGCCAACCAATCCAGCAGTTCGGGGTGTGTCGGTCGTTCCCCCTGTTTGCCGAAATCGCTGGGAGTGGCGACCAGGCCTTTGCCGATGTGGTGCTGCCAGAGGCGATTCACGATGACGCGAGCCAGCAGGTGGCCGGCGCCCTCTTCGACGTCGGTGATCCAGTGGGCCAAAGCGACACGCGGCAGCCGTTTCTCGGCACCGTCCTCTTGCCAATGCCTCTCTTTCCGATCGCCTCGCATAAGGACTCGTGGAAAGCTCGGAGTGACGATGTCCTGCTTGCGTTTCACATCGCCGCGAAGCAAGAAGTACACATCCGATTTCATCACGAAGTTTTCTCTTTTTGTGCCGAAGCGGAACTCTTCCCTGTCGCTGACGGTTACTTCCGATCCGACATCGACGGCAACATAGGCGACAGGCGATTTTCCCTTCTCACCCAGCGGCAGCTCCGCGCTCATCGTCTTGCCGAAAGTCGAGAGGAAACGGTAGTAATCACGCTGCGATATGGGATCGAACTTGTGGTCGTGACAGCGTGCACAACCGATCGTCAAACCCAGCATGGCTGTGCCAACCGTGGATGCGATGTCATCCAGTTTGTCGTAGCGATCGCGCTCGAACTCCTTTTCCGTCTGAATAACGTTCTCAACCCCGGCCACCAGAAAACCAGTCGCCGCTTTGGCGGCCTGCGAATCCGGTGCAAGCAAATCGCCCGCGATCTGCCACCGCACAAACTGATCGTAGGGCATGTCCTGGTTGAGAGCTCGAATTACGAAGTCGCGGTAGTGATAGGCCTTGGGCCGGTCTTCGTCCTGCTCGAAGCCGTTGCTCTCGCCGAACCTGGCGACGTCGAGCCAGTAGCGGGCCCAACGCTCGCCGTAGTGCTCACTCCGCAGCAGTTCATCAACTAGTTGTTCATACGCGTGTGGCGAAGAATCGGACAAAAAGGCCCGGGTTAGGTCTGGCGATGGCGGAAGACCCGTCAATCCAAAGTAGGCGCGTCGCAACAGAGTGCGACGGTCAGCACCAGGACTGGGGTCAACCCCGCTGGCTTGCTGGCGTGCCAGAATGAAGCGGTCGATCGGAGTAAGTGCCCACTCGGTCTCCGCAACCTCGGGAGGTTCGTAGTTGTCCAAAGGTCGAAACGACCAGAACTGCCGGCCAGTATCGTTGTCCACGGCTTTCGGCGTAGCGGCACTGTCTCGAGGATCCGGTGCTCCAATTTCCACCCAGCGGACGAAATCAGCGATTACCGAGTCAGGCAGCTTGCCATTGGGCGGCATCGCCAGGGACTCATGCCGAATCGCTTCGATCAGCACACTGTTTCCAACGTCGCCTGGGACTACTGCTGGACCCCTCTTGCCCCCGGTGCGTACTGCCTGACTAGTATCCAGCATCAGCCCGGCTTGGACCTTTTTTGCACCGGCCGAGTGACACTTGTAACAACGTTCGACCAACACCGGACGGATCTTCTGTTCGAAAAACTGCACTCCTTCCGCATCTGTTTGACTGGCGACGGTGTTGCCACAGAGAAGGAAGATCCCCACCCACACGATTCGATCGCGCCGAGAACCTAGTACCATGTCACACATAGAATGACGGGTTTGTGGCGAACGCGACGGCGTCGAGGGCGCGAAACGACGACGAAGCCATACCTTTGTGTATTGCCAGGAGGAGAGACAAAGCCATCGGCCCGTCCCGTCGCCACCCGAAGGGCAGATGGGGGTTGCGGACGATCTCGGCGTTGGTCGTCGTCGAAGATGGCCAAGCATCGTTTTCCTCCTCCTGCCTTGATCTCGCCTCGCAAGCCCCATCTGCAAACCCGTCATTTTATGTGTGACATGGTACTAGAGCGGCGCCGCAGAGCTGCGGGGCCAGGGAGGACAATGACCGAATCAGTCTCGTCATGGGCTTAGTAAATTGGAAGAACAACCGTCCAGTTCAAGCAATCAGATACCGTTGAAACGTGATTATAACTATTGATTTAGAGGGAGAACAGGCAAGAATCGCTTTCAGCTGAGACTTCCTCCCTCTTCCCGCTCGTGTGGGGTCGGTTCAACTTGGGGATCGAAGGATGGAAGATGGGTTCTATCAAACCCAAGTGAGGTCAATCCCAACGGGATTGCGTATTCCAGCCCAGGGTTTCTGTACGTGTTTAGCGTCTTCTCCCTTGCCCATGCCCGCGCCCGTGCCCGTGCATGTTCCTGACAATCCCTCGCTCGTCGTCTCAGCGTCCATGGACCAGAAGTTTCTTGCCAGACTCGAAGAGGACCTCAATCTTGTTTCCTGGCTGGACTCGCTCGACGATCCCAATCCCTAGACTTTTGTGATCCACGACCTCGTCGGTCTGGAATCGCTCGGTCATCGAGTAGAGCTTGGCCTCTGGGTTGCCGTCGGCTGAAAGCAGTCTCTCCCAGCGGGAGTTCTTGCGGCCGGTTTGGGGCGACCCCGAAGCCTTCTTTTCGGCCTGCTTGCGCTGTTTTGGCGCCAGACGATAATTATGCTGGCTATGGCAGCTATCGCATTCAACTCGTTTGGGCAAGTCGCCTACCATCGCAATGACGGTGTGCTCCGATTCCGCTTTGCATCGTGTACACCAGGCCTCACAAGATCTTCCCACCCGATAGGGTCGCTGCATTCCTACTCCTCCACTTGAGGCACCACATTCAGTGGCGCCGGACTGCCCATTAAACACCAGAAAGGGAAGCGCCGTACTGTTTTCTTCAGTCGAGCACTTGAAGCTTACTTGTCTCCTTATCGGTCAGTGATCCAGACTATATAACCCCAGTTAGAGATTCGGATGGAGCCTGTCTCCTCCAAACATCGTCCCGGAACTGCTTGACTCGTTCGCCAAGACTGGATAGGAAAAAGCATGGACGAACATCTTTCACGTAGACGACCTGATCCTGAGGTGAGCTTGTCCCGGAAGATACTCCCAGCCGCTCTTTGCGCCTTTTTCCTGCTCACAGCCGTGGTTCATTCCGAGGAGTGGCCGCACGTCGGAGGTGATGCCGGCGGCAGCCGCTACTCCTCTCTGAAGCAGATAACCAAGGAGAACGTCACCCAACTCCGGGTTGCCTGGGAGCATGATACGGGTGACTTCAGCGACGGTACCGAGCTGCGCCGCTTCTCGGCCTTCGAGGCTACCCCGCTGGTGATCGAGGGCGTGATGTATGTGAGCACTCCATTCCACCGGCTGTTGGCGCTCGATCCGGAGACGGGAGACCGGCTCTGGGTGTTCGACTCAAAATTCGACAAGACGGCCCGGGTCAGTCTCTACACTAGCAGGGGGCTCGCCTACTGGAGCGACGGTAAAGGGGGGCGGATCTTTCTGGCCGATCAGATGGCCCGGCTGTTCTCTGTGGACGTCTCGAGCGGCAAGCCCGACCCCGAGTTCGGCGAGCGGGGGATGCTGGACCTCAGACGGGGGATGACCGAGCAATTCCCCGATCTTCGCTACTACCTCAACTCGCCGGTCGCGGTGTGCGGAGATGTGGTGATCGCAGGGAGTCGGGTCAGCGACAGCGAGCCTCAGGGTCCACCGGGAGATATCCGCGGTTTCGATGCCCGGAGCGGAAAGGAGCTCTGGCGTTTTCACTCAGTCCCCCGGCCCGGCGAATTCGGCCACGACACCTGGGAGGGTGACTCCTGGAAGGATCGGTCTGGAGTGAATGCCTGGTCCCTTTTGAGTGTGGACGAGACGCGGGGGATGGTCTTCGTTCCGCTGACCTCACCAGGCACCGACTTCTACGGAGGAGACCGCAAAGGTGCCAACCTGTTCTCCAACTGCGTCGTCGCTCTCGATTGTAAGACCGGACGCCGGCGGTGGCATTTCCAGACCATCCACCACGACCTCTGGGACTGGGATCTACCCGCACAGCCGAGCCTGGTGACTGTGCGTCGTCGTGGCCGGGCCATCCCCGCAGTTGCCCAGATTACCAAGCTTGGTTTTGTCTATCTGCTGGATCGGCTCACCGGCCGGCCGCTCTTCGAGGTCCAGGAACGCCCTGTACCCCGAAGTAAGATTCCCGGCGAGCATTCCTTTCCGACCCAGCCCTTCCCGGTGAAACCTCCTTCTTTTGCCCGGCAGACCATGACCATGGATGACATTACGGATGTCACACCCGAGTCCCGGGCTGAGTGCCTTGAGATGGTGAAAGACGCCCTGGTGGAGAGCCCCATGTTTCGTCCCATCGGCACCGGACTCACCGTCATGTTCCCCGGCACCAATGGGGGAGGAAACTGGGGCGGCGCCTCCTTCGATCCCGCCACCAGTGTCCTCTACGTCAACTCCATGGATGTGGGTGGTCTGTACCGCATGGTCAAGCGTCCCCCGGACGCCAAGACGCCCTACCGGGTGCGAGGTACCAAATGGGGTCGTTTCTGGGACTCGAACCAGTATCCTTGCCAGAAGCCACCCTGGGGATCGTTGACCGCCATCGACCTGGAAACCGGTGAATTCCGCTGGCAGTCGACGCTGGGGGTGGTCGATGAGCTCATACGGCGGGGAGTACCCAAGACGGGTGCGCCCAACCTGGGAGGCCCCATCGTTACCGCCGGAGGGCTGGTTTTCATCGCGGCCACCAACGACAAGCGCTTCCGGGCTTTCGACAAGGACACTGGAGAGGAACTCTGGGTCACCAGATTACCGGAGAGTGGGCACGCCACTCCCATGACCTACCTGGGTCGGAAAACCGGTAAGCAGTTCGTAGTCATAGCCGCCGGTGGGGGCAACGACTACAACAAGACCGCCGGGGGCAAGCTCGTCGCCTTCGCCTTGCCGTGATCGGCTTGCCAGGTGTAGCGGTGGCCTCCAGGCCGCCGTCCGAGCCAAAGGCTCAGAAGAATAAGACTTCGGCCTGGAGGCCAAAGCTACTTCTGCAAATGAAGTTTCAGTTGCTGTTGTCCGGCTCTCTCCTCGGAACTTGGGCTCATATTGTGGACAAGTCAACCCGTTCGCGGCAGCAGCTGTTTCCGGCACTGCTCACTGCTCACGATTCAAATAGGAGACCCGGCTATCACAAATAGCCCGCCGCTTTTGGTGCGAACGGACGTTACATCTCGATGTCGAAAATGGGAGTCGTAGCGACGCTGCCGTCCGCAAGCTCGAAACGTAGCTGGACCTCATACCAAGCCACTTCCTTCCAATCGGAGTAGAAAGCGAGCTCAATTCGGACAGGTGAATCTTCGGGGACGGCGATTGGCGGGTCCAGAGGCAGCCGGAGGAACCTGTCTTGCTCTTGCTGGTGAATCGCCGCCTCGGACAGGTTCAGTGGATAGCGGTCCGGAGCATCCGGCATCCCAACCGCCAGTCTTTCCCCAGGAGCGTCCGTGGGCAGATCGGTACGAAGGAGAATCAATTCGAGGGCCGATACTACGAGGGTCCCGCTGCCATTGTTCGAGAAAGTAGCTTCGAAAACAGGAGCCAACTCACCGCTGATCGGGCAGGGTTGTTCCGGGAGAGACTCGAGAAAGCGATTGACCGTCTCCCGGTACCATGCCTCGACAGCTTCCTCGCCCAGCTCGTCACCTTGGGCGTCTAGGTTGAGGAGCTCCTGCTGCTCGCGGATGTAGGCGTCAATCTTGTCCTGAACACACCAGTAGTCATCCTTTGGCACCACCTGCAAACGAGAGGACTCATCCCGAAGGGCGTACATGGAGTTCTCTTCGACGAACCCAAACAGTTCGAGCTCGAGTTTCGCCCCTCGGGCGCCTGGAGCTCCCAGCCTGAAAAGCAGGAAACCCAAGAGGATCCCGACCAGAAGAGCTCCTGCACCAATGAGCGCGCTGGGTAGAAACGTCCTCCGAGGTGTTTTTTCGTTCTCGTTCAAGATCGGGAAAAGCCCTTCTTCAAAGGATTTCTAATCGAGTCTCCCGTTGACCGTCAGGCATGCCGTCTGAAGTTCTGGGCGTGGGGACGGTACCTTCACCATTGTGAGGCACCGACGCAAACAATGCGAGTTCCTCCAAGCTGAAACTTCGTAGCTTTGGCCTCCAGGCCGAAGTCCTATTTACGAGCCTTTGGCTCGGACAGCGGCCTGGAGCCCACCGCTACGCCGGGCCCGAAGTTTCCTTCTCGAAAACACCTGCCTGGGGGCTCGTGCCTACCGCCCCAGACGAGATCTCGCTCTACCTGGAAAGGCACTACACCTTCCCCTCTCTGCACGTGGAGCGCTTCGTCATTCGGACCGATGGGTTCGTCTCGGTGAATGCAGGATACTCGGGGGGAGAACTCCTTACGAAGCCCCTGATCTTCGACGGAGACAACCTGATCCTGAACTTCGCCACCTCGGCTCTCGGTGGGATCGATCAGCTGGTGTGGCAGTCTTTCCTATAACGACTACGGCAACAATGTCTCGCGTCTCACCGACAACGTGCTGCGCCGCTTCGCCTCTGACCAGCCGCTGCCGTGAGCGTGAGAGGGTCTCTAAAGAGTCCACGATGATCGCGAAGCCGGGCAGCTGTGTCTTCGCCTCCACATTGCCGGCGAGAACTGCAGGAACCCTCAGACCCTAGAATTTCCTATGCGGGCGTGTTGGTGTTCCAGATGTCCCGGTGAAGCTTCCACTGCCCGTCTTCCTGCTTCCAGATGACGACGTACTTGCCCCGGTCGATCACCTCTTCCCCCTCTGAGTTGAGGATGTAGTTGCCAACCTCGATCGCCGTGGTGCCATGGTCCTCCAGCTCCACGATTTCCAGACCCAGCCCCTTGATTCCCATGTCCATGGCTCCCTGCCAGAACGCCTGGATTGCGGCCTTGCCTGTGACGGGATCGGAGCCCGTCGGCAGCAGCATTCCGTCCTCGGTATAAAGGCCGGAGACGCCTTCAGAATCACCCTGCCCGAAGGCTGATTCAAGGTTGTCGTCTGCCGCTCGAATAGCGGCATGAAGGGCAGTTGTCGAAGTAGTCATGATTCAAAACCTCCTCTTCGCAGTGTAATTAGGACGAAGCTCCAAGCAGAGTAGCAGCCATTCCAGGTGGCCGTCCAGTTTCGGCAAGGACGGAAAGGACGGAGGCGAAGCCAAAGAAAGAAACTTCAATTGGGGTTAGTTGAGATCTTGCTGTTGTCCGACTCTCTCTTCGGAACTGGGCCTCATATTGCTAACGAGTCAAGGCGTTCGCGGCACTGTTGCCTGCAGCAACCCCGGGTCGTGGGGATGACAGGCCGCCCGGACCTTGTATTCGTTGCATACTGGGATCACCCGCTCCAGGAAATAGTCGATCCGCTCCCAGAAGAGGGTGTCGTAAAAGACCCGTTTCAAATCAGTACTAAGAATCCTCCCAGGCTAGCAAAGAAGAGTCGGAGTAGGCTGCGAAAATAGGGGGGATGGAGCAAGCAATTAAACGACCGGTGGTCAAGATCGATTCGAGCGGCCAATGGGGGCTCTTTCGAGGGATGAATGAGAAGGAAGGCCAGGGGAAGCGCCGGAAAAGGAAGCGGCCCGGGGCGAAACAATTCGAAGATCCCTCCCCGCGGGGGATCTTGATCGGCGATGAGAGTCTTGCAGAGTTTCTGGTGAAGATGTCGCAGACGTGGGTCTTTGTGGCTCGGGAGGTGATCCGGAGTTTGTCGTGGGAGGCCTTTGAAGCGAAGTACCGAGGGGGAGGGAGACGGCCGTACCATCCGGCAGCGCTGGTGGGATTGATTCTGTTCGGGATTCTGGAGGGCAAGGGATCGCTGCGTCAGCTGGAAACCCTGGCCCGGGTGGATACCCGTTGCTGGTGGTTCACGGGGGGGATCACGCCGGATCACTCGGTCATCGGCCGCTTTATCAATGAACACGGGGAGAGGCTGAGGGAAGAGTTCTTTGTGGAGCTGACCCAGGAAGTGTTGAAAAGGACTGGGAAGGACAAGGACAAGGGGAAGAAGGAGGGCGTGAGTTTGGCGGCCGACGGCACGGTGGTACAGGCGGCGGCCTCGCGTTACCGACGGGTGAAGAAGGAGGCGGCCGAAGCGGCCGCGGCGGAAAAGCGTCGTCGGGCAGAAGCGGATCCGAAGAACGAGCAATTGGCGCGTCAGGCCAAGCAAGCGGTACGCGAGCGGGTGGCGGCGCGGCAGGCGCAACGCAAGAGCACGGAGCATACGGCCGTGAGTCCGAGTGAACCGGAGGCGGTGATCCAGCCCCTGAAGAACAAAGCGAAGGCCGCCAGCTACAAGGGGGTGGTCTTGGCCAACCAGGATCGCATTATAGTGGCCCAGGCGGTGGATCCCTCCTCGGAGACGGGGGTGCTGCAAGCGCTGTTGCAGCAAGGCAAGCGGGTGGGTGGAGCGATCCAACAACTGTTGATGGATGCGGGGTTTTTCTCGGGGCAAGCGCTGGAGACGGCCCTAGAAGAAGGGGTGGAGGATGTGCTTTGTCCTGAGGGATCGAGCCCCCGAGTGGGTTGGGAGAAGAAGTCGACGAAGTGCTTGGCTAAAGCGGCCTTTCGCTACGAGGAGTGGGAAGATCGTTATCACTGTCCGGCGGGACAGAAACTGCACCCGGTCCAAAAGGGCAGCGATGGGGGCAAGCGGTATGTGCGCTACGGAGGAGCCCCCTGTGAGAGTTGCGGGTTGAGGAGCCAGTGCACCAGCAGTCGGAAAGGTCGAACGGTCAAACGCTATGAGGATGAGGAGATCAAGGATGCGGAGCGGGAAGTGATGCGCCAGCCCCGGGCTCAAGAGGCCTATCGTCAGCGCAAACAGATGGTGGAGCCCGTCTTCAGCGAACTGAAAGGGATCCAAGGATTACATCGGTTCAAGCGGAGAGGGTTGAAGAATGTCGGTCTGGAGTTTGCCCTTCATGCCAGCGCCCACAACCTCCGACGGCTGATTGCCCTGACCCCGTCCGTCCTATTTAGCGCTTTTTGGAGGCTCCTACATGCGCCGATCGGCCTTTTCCAGCGTCTGCAGCGCCTCTCCTTGTGTTTTTCGGCATAGCCGCACGACAAAGTGTCGCCCCACTTACTCCCGGTCGCCACGTGAACTTTTACGACACCCTCAGAAGGCTTCGGCTGGTACCGGTCCTGCTCTGGTCAGCGGCGGATCCTGCTTGGTCTTCACTGAACTTCCAGGTGCTGTAGGTCGAACCACCGCGACCTCCGGGTGTGCGCCCCGTGCGCATGGTGCCCAGAATGCGCAAGTTGTACTTGAAACAGGGCACTCCTGCCTTGGCACAAGCAACGATGAGATTCTGGAGGTACTCGATCTCACGGTCCCGTTCCGGGTTTTCGCCCAGTAGGATGCCTGCCCGAGTGTTCTCGTCGATGTGGGGCGGCGTCATGAACGGCACCCCGATGATATCCATACTCAAGCCATACTTCTCGCACAGGTCCTTTTGCTGGGCGACCTCCTCGAACTTCCAATCCCGCTTGGGCTGACCTTTCCCCGGAGGGGGCCAGCCACAGCAATGGTCGACTCCGTGCCGCTTGAAAAACTGGAGCATTCCAGGATTCGTGCTGGGACGCTGGGTCCCGACATGCATTTTGAGGGGCTTTTGAATGGCTTTTCGGTCGCCGGGCGGCTTTGCGGATGTCCCGCAGCCTTTCAGAACCGATAGAGCCGAAAGTCCACCCGAGGCTGCCAGAAAATTTCGTCGATCCATTGAAGCCACCTTTCCCAAACTATGCGTTCCTTTTTCGCTTCTACCATGGTGGAATATGCTACTTTTGACCCGTTACCGCAATCAGGAGAGTTCTCATGAGTCTGTCGGGCAAACGAGCTGTCGTCACAGGCAGCACTAGAGGGATTGGGTTCGCCGTGGCACGTTCGCTCGTCCGCGAGGGCGTGGGGGTGATGGTCACTTCAAGGAATGGGGCAGCGATCGAAGAGGCGGTCTCATCGCTCCGTGGGCCGGGCGGCGGACCGGTGTTGGGACAAGTCTGCGACGTGCGAGACCCAGAGCAGGTCCAGGCGCTCATCGGCTCTTGTGTTGCCCAACTCGGGGGAATCGACATTCTGGTCAACAACGCTGCCGCTGTTCGAGCCCGTAAGCATGTCGACGAAATGACGGTCGAGGAGTGGAGAGCGACGATCGGCACCAACCTGGACGGCGTCTTCTATGGCTGTCACTTCGCCGTCCCAGAGATGAAGAAGACCGGTGGGGGGTTCATCATCAACATCAGCAGCCTCGCCGGCAAGAATGCCTTCCCTGGAGGCTCTGCCTACAACGCCTCCAAGTTCGCTCTGACTGGATTCAGTGAGGCTCTGATGGAGGAGGTCAGGCACCACGACATCCGAGTCGCCTATATCATGCCAGGCAGTGTCGATACCCGGTCCCCTTCATCTTCAGCTGAGGCAGAGGCTTCTTGGAAGATGGCTTCTGAGGATGTGGCCGAGGTCGTCATCAGCACTTTGAAGCAGCATCCGCGGTGTCTGATCAGCCGCGTTGAGATGCGACCTTCGAAGCCCAAGAAGAAGTGATTCCAGCACCCGCGCTAAGCAGAGCGGTGATCGGGAGCGATTCTGATCACGCCAGCAGTGTGGGGACCACGTTTCCGGCGACGTCGGTCAGGCGGAAATCCACTGGCCCAGTTCTGGGTGCCGGCGCTGGTGCCCCGCCCTGAGCTGAGCACCACATAACCCGGCAGGTTCTGTGAGTCGCTTCCCAGACCATAGGTCACCCAGGCGCCCCTCGAGGGCCGACCCGGCAGGGGAGAGCCACAGTTCATCATCAGCTGTCCTGGATGGTGGTTGATCTGGCTCGTCACCATAGAACGGATCATGCAGATGTCGTCCGCACGCTGGCTCAGATGAGGCAGAAGATCGCAGAACTCCATCCCACTTTGACCGTGCTGTTTGAATTTTCGGAGGCTTGCCCATACCTGGGCGGTGGGCCGGATGAAGGCCAGATTGCCAAACTGCTTTCGTAGTGACTCGGGTAGGCTCTGGCCCTCCCACCGTTTCATTTGCGGCTTGGGATCGTATAAGTCGATATGACTGGGGGCCCCGGCCATGTAGAGAAAGATCACGTTCTTGGCTTTGGGGGTGAAGTGGGACTTCTTGGGAGCCAAGGGATTGACATCGGGGAGCGTCTTGCCGGCAGCGATTAGAGCCTAATCAAAGCGAAGGCAGATCCCGAAGTGACGAAAATATAGCGCAATTCGGGTTTCAGACGACCCGTCTTCTGTTTCAGTTGGGGGTGAGTTTGTCTTTGGCGTCAGTGAGCCATTTCAGGCTGAAGCGGGCCAGAGTAATTCTTTCGTAGGGGCTTTGTTGTCCCCGCTCGTACAGACAGCCAACGGTCATATCGGAGAGGACGGTCAGGCAGGAATAGGCGGATGGCCCTGCGTGGAGCTGTTTCGCAACCGGCCAGCTCTTGCCTTCATCGTAGCTGAGGCGGACCGTCATGTTCTCCCTCTGCCGACTGGCAGGGTTGGAAAACAGCAGCCGGTCTTTTTCGTAGGTGAGCCGGTCGGTGAACCGCAGCATACTGGCTTGACAGCGAGGCTCGATGAGGAACGCGTCCTTGCCGACTTCCGACCAACTGATCCCTCCATCGATGCTTCTCGCAAGCTTCCGGTAGTTTCCGGTTGTGCCGCGCATGTTGAGTAGCAGCGAACCGTCGGCGAGCTCGGCCACCTGGGTTTCGTCTGTTTTTCCCTCCGCCTGGACTTCACCGCCAATTTCCCAGGTCTTTCCGTGGTCGTCGCTATACATCACGTGCGAGCCGTGGTAGTCGAGTCCAGTCAAGTAGTATCGGGGAACGATCAAACGTCCGCTCCGTGTTTGGATCCCAGCTCCCGGGCCGGGAGAGCCTGCCCGCCACTCCGGTTTCTTGACCATGGCGGTCACATCGATTGGTTTCGACCAGGTTTCGCCGTCATCGTCGCTCTTGACGAGCCAGATCATCACGGTGGGTCCGTACAGTCCGGGTTGGGCGTTGCGGCTGCCGATTCCTTCTGGATAGTACCCGAAGAAGACCCACACCGTGCCCGTGTGCCGGTCAACCACCGCGCAGGAGTCCGCGGCGGCTCCTTTGCCAGGGTTCGCCAGCCGCTTGAGGGTCCCCCAGGTCCGGCCTCCATCGAGGCTGCGTTTCATGACCAGATCAATGTTGTTTGGTGCGTCACCGATCCGGTCTACGCGAGCATCACAAATGGCCAGAAGGGCCCCGCTATTCGCCGTGACGAGAACAGGGATGCGGTACTCGGTGACTCCGTCCTCGCCGGCTACGAAGACGTCCGTCTGTTCAAATAGTGGTTGTTGGGCGCTCCCTACATCGAGGGTGCTTGCCCAAAAAGCAATGAGCGCCGTTACCCGCAGAACAAGGCCGAGGCTGCTTCCCATTTTTACCTCTCCCTTTCAGTATCCCCGGTCGATTTCGAATACTCTAAGCTGAAACTTCAAAGAAAAGCGTAACAGGTCGCAAGTCGCAGGTTACCAGAGAAAGCATCCTTCAGAGCCGCGAACGACTTGACTCGTTGGCAATATGAGGCCAAGTTCCGAGGAGAGAGCTGGACAACAGCAGGATCTCCCCTGTCCTCAACCTGAAGTTTCCCTCTAAATAATCCAACGCGGCGTTCAAAGAGATTTCTCAGCTCACCCGCGCGCGAGAATTGCATTGAGGGCCTGACTTTAAGAGGACGGCAGGCGCAGTATAATCTGCCGGGAGGGGGTTGATGCGAGACAAATCGGCTCAGCACATTATCGGTGACTCGAGACACGCCTTGCCGGCGCAGGATTAACCCGCCGCGCCCGGGGTGTAATAACTGATTCGAGCTCAGGATCCTTGCCGCCAGATAGTGAGGCCGGTCAGATCCCTACCCTGTCGGCTTCCGATCAGAAGGCTGACGCAATAGGCCACCCCAAAGAGAAGCAGATTTGCAAAGCTACTGACCCAGAAGTTGTCGGGCATGGCTGCGGAAAGACTGGGGAAGAGTTCCCTCCCAGCGAGGGTATCCAGGAACAGCCATCCACTCACTGAGAAAACCGTTGCTACGGTCGCCGTGATGGCCGCTCGGCTGTCTACCCGGAGGGTGACGATACCCAGCAAGAAGAGGCTGACGAGACCTCCTCCGAGGATCGACAGGAACATTCTGGACAGATCGTCCAAGGTCTCAGAGACTCGGTAGAAGTGAATCCCGCAGGCGGCGGTAATCATCACCACGCTGAACAACAAACTGACCAACCTTCCTACTTTGGCGTAGTGTCGAGGATCCCGATCCTTGACCCACAGTCTTCGGTAGAAGTCGTTAGTGACGGTCGCCGCCGTGGCGTTGATGCTCGAGTCCAGTGTGGACATGGCGGAGGCTAATAGTCCCGTCAAGACCAGCCCGGCAAGACCGGCGGGTAGTTGGGTCAAGATGAATCTCGGAAATACGGCGTCCGCCGCAAGTCCCTCCAGGCCGGTGGCTGGTACCACTTTGACAAAGACATAGAGAGCCGTGCCCAGAAACAAGAAGTACGTCCATGCCGGCACCGCCAGGCAGCAGGCGATGATGGCCCCTCGAGAGGCGTCCTTGTCGCTTCTGGCGGCAGCGTAGCGTTGAACGCTCGTCTGATCTGTGCAGGACAACTGCGTCAAGACAATGAATTCGGCGGCCAGATAGGCCCAGACGGTCTTTCCCTGCAGAGTGAACTGAGGGTTGCCCAGGTCAAACTTGTTGTCGGCGACGACTACGCTGAACAGTTCAGCAATCCCGCCGGGCAGCTGCGAAACAATAATGGGAAGACAGAGAAGTCCTCCCCCGATCAGGGCAATCCCTTGAAAGACATCCGTCCAGATGACGGCCTGGAGCCCTCCCAGGATGGTGTAGGCAGAAACCAGGAACCCAGCGATGATGATGATTAGCGGCAGCGAGTCCTCGTCGATCTGCAAGATGGACTGGATCGCCAACGAGACCGCGTACAGCACAATCCCGGTGCGGAAGAAGTGAAAGAGGACGAAGCTCGTTGCCGCATACATCCGTGCCCATAGACCGAACCTACGTTCCAGGTACTCGTAGGCCGAATTCACGCGGGTCGACCGGTAAATGGGGATGAACACATAGACAGCGATCAAGACCGCTGGAATGTACATGAAGTGGGCAAAGAGGTTGCGCCAATTGGCCTCGCTGAAGGCAAAAGCAGGAATCCCCAGGAAGGTCAGGGAGCTGACGATCGTAGCCATCAAAGAAAAGCCCACTACCCAGTCGGGCATGGACCTGCCGGCAAGGAAGTAGCCTTCATCAGTCTGACTGCGACGGGAAGATAGTATCCCGATTAGGAGCAGCAGCAGGAAACCGAGGCCGATAATGATCTGGTCGAGCAATCGAATATTGAGTCCAGGCATGATTTTCGAACGAGATCAGTGGGAGGAAAAAGTGGACGGCAGGGTCAGCCCGTTTCGCGTCGAGCCGACTGCAACCGGTTCTGCGACAGCCTGTCCAAGACCCGCATCATACAATGTCGCTGCTGACAGACCCTAATGTGTGTCTGCACAAGCTAGTACGCTGTAACACAGATTATTTCGTGTTTGCAGATGGGGCTTGCGAGGCGAGATCAAGGCAGGAGGAGGAAGACGATGCTTGGCCATCTTCGACGACGACGAACGCAGAGATCGTCCGCAACCCCCATCTGCCCTTCGGGTGGCGACGGGACGGGCCGATATCTTTGTCACTCCTCCTCCACTATGGCCAAACATGGCGTTCGTCGTCGTTTCGCGATTTCGACCCGTCGCGCTCGCCACAAACACGAAATAAACTGTGTTACAGCGTACTAGGTCACGAGCGCCTTTGGGATATGAGGTTGTGACTCAGGCACTTTACCGCGGCGCCTTGAGGTCGAAGCTCTCCACCCGGCTGGTGCCCACCAGGTCGGCCTCGCTGGCGCCGACCAGGTTGATGGTCCAGTCCTTGCCGGCCACATAGCTGACCCAGATCTCTCCCGGTCTGCGCTCCCAGATCTGGGGATAGCAGACCCGTTCTCCCCTTACGAATACGTCGGCTCGCGTCCAGCTTTTTCCCTCGTCCTCGGAGAAGGCAATGGACAGCTCCTCCCGGTGCCGGCTGGCTGGATACAGCGACCCTTGCCCGGCGTGTCTGCGGTACTCGGTCTTGCCCCTGGGATAGAGCCGGTTCCAGACCAGGGCCAGCCGCCCGCTGGCCAGCCGCCTCAGGTAGCCGGGGGCACTGCTGGCGTCGATCGAACTGGGACGCAGCTCCCTCCAGGAGTAGCCGTGGTCTGCGGAGAAGGCCTCCCAGAAGCGGTCCAGGTTGGTGCGGAGCAGCATGCATGTCTGATTTTGCAGGATGGACTCGTTCTCGGCGTAGGTCAAGACGATCTCTGCGTTGGTCGTTGTCGAAAATGGCCAGGCATCGACTTCCTCCTCCTGCCTTGATCTCGCCTCGCTAGCCCTATCTGCAAACGTTGCCGTATCTACGTTCCAGTGTACTAAGGGCTCGCGCAGAAATAACTTGGCATTTTGGCATCTCATCTTCACACCATCTTCGGCCGCTCCTCAATCGCGAAATCCTCAACGTAGACCCGGCTACGCCTGCGGTTTCGCTCAATCGTTCGTGGCCAAATCTGACGCAAATCTGAGCGCCAATTCTACCAAGTTATTTCTGCGCGAACCCTAAGGAATCAGCAGAGGGATCCTTCGCCGACCCTGCTGTCGGTAGATGTGGAAATCAGAATCGAGGGTCAGCACTGATGAATTGGCCGTGCGCTCAACAATCCTGACAAGGCAGGCGTCGGCCAGTGACATGGGTACGCTCGAGTAGCGACGAAGGAGACGACCTATCGCATCCGCATCCTCGTCGAATAGGTGAACGACGGTGAGAAAGCCGCGTGTGACAAGAGTGGTGACCAGGCTGGGGTCTGCCCGGACGCGCGCAAGCAGAAACGCCGCCTCTGTGAGAACGGCCTCGCACGTCAGCAGCGGTGGCCGAAGCTCTTCGAGCCTTGCAAGCGTCCAATCATGATGGGCTTCGTCGGCGTCCAACGACGAGATAATCGGCCCAGTATCAACGATGACGTTTGGGGGCACGGCGCTCGCGGCCTATAACCGCCTCCTCCAGCAATGTCTTGTTGGTGCCGAGGTCGTGCCTGCCGCTGTTTACGCTTCCGGTCAAGTCACGAACAAGCTCGGCGCAGTGCGCCGGCCGTAGCTGCGCGGAGGTGTCCCTTAACGCCGACTCAATGCACTCACGAACGATCGCTGACTGCGTGAGGTTGCGGCGCTTCGCCTCGAGCACGAGTCTTCGGCGCAAGTCGACGGGCAGCTTGATCGATATTCCCTCCATCTCTGGATGGTAATACGAATTGTCACAAGATGCAATACGGGGGACGGACGGCTCGGATATTGAGCTATCCGTCCCTTGTTGTCAGTGGGCGAGGGTGTCCCACTGCGTGGCGGTAGAAAGTTGGTCTTTTACTCGCCGCCGATCTGAACGATGCGCTCCATGGCCGCCTCGGCCTGCCGTTGGCCGTGGACGAAAGGATCCACACGTTTGGTTTCTGTCTCGGACGGCAAGCCGGACTCTTTGGGAAAGCGTGGCGGAATCACGACGAAAACCGACTGCACCAGGAAGAAACTCCACAGGGCGGTCGGCATGCTTCCGGTCTGGTTGAACAGATAACCTGCGAATACCAGGCCGGTCACGGATGTGACGCCGTCAAAGGCCGTGGCGACCAGACTGCGCTGAAAAAGCAGGGATCGGTTCACACTGACCAGGATGGCCAGAGCCCCCACCACGGCGGTGATGGTGATGGGCAGGAACGCGAGTCCCAGGCCTACCACCAGATTGGCCACAGCCAGGCTGAGGGCCCCGACGCGGGTCTTGGCAGTCCTTAGCAGATAGACGCAGTAAGCCAGGTAGCCACCCAGGGTGACCACCCGGAAGGCGATTGCGGCTGGCACTGCCACCCTCAGTCCCCACCACGCCGGCGCAGCGAAGACCGCTACCACGAAGGCAAAGGCGATGCCGGCAAGAATCGTGGGGCGCTTCATGAGGCACCTCCTTCAGCAAAGCTGTCACGCAGGCGGATCCACTCCAGCTCGATTTCTTCCTCGCTTACCTTCATGCCACCGGCACCCGCGTAGCCGCGGCCGGCATCGGCCCTAGAGAGAACCGATTCGGCAACGGAGAAGGGGGAATCCTCCTCGGCCGTGAACACGAACATCTTGGCTTTCTCCACAATGGACTCCAACTGGCCCTGCTGAAGCTCGATCTCCTGGTTCTGCTGTTCGATGGCCTTCTCTAAGTTGGAGATCCGCTGCTCGACAGCGGCCACTTGCTTTTCGTAAGCCAGTTTGCGACCTACGGTCTTGCGCGCCAGTTCCTCATTACCTTCCTTCAGGCACAGCTTCAGATCTTTCTGGACCTTGGAGAGCTGTTCCTTCAAGTAGGATCGAGTCCCCTCGAGCGCATTCAGGGTTTTTTGATCTCGGGCGAGCCGGGCTCGCTTCAAGTCCAGGGCCTCCTGCATTTCCCGGATGGCCTGCTTGAGGATCGCCTCAGGCTCCTCGATGATATCGAGGACGGCATGGACGTCGGCCCGAAAAAGACGTGTTATACGGTTTGCGATGGCCATGGTACTTCTCCTCACTTGTTGTTTTTGTCAACTCGTCTTTGCAGCTGCTGACTCTCACCCAACATCGATTTGGCGGCCCGGTTCCGCTTGATCTTCTGATCAGGACCGTTAAAGGCATCGTCCAGTCGCGTTTCCAACTCGTCCAACTCTCTGCCCGCCTCCTTCTTCAGACCGGGGACTTGGGCATCCGCATCTTCCAGGCGCCTTCGATAGGACTGCACGACTTCCTCGGCTTTGGCTCTGTCTCCACTGCGAACGAAATCAGCCACGTCTTTCATGACCGAGCCCAGGTTGTTCTTGATCCAGGCGTCCTCGTAGAGTTCCTTGTTGATAGAGGCAACCGCTTCTTCCTCTCGCTCAGGGACGACGCAAGCCATGGTCAACCCGGACGACTCGACCTCCTGTTGGTAGGAACGACCGTCGACCCGATAACTCAGATCGATGTTGCCAAAGGTGTACTCGGCTGCCACCTGATTGGGGATTCTGAGGGTGGCCATGAAGCTTTTCACACTATCCTGGAAAAGCTGACCCGTCCGGATAACGGTCGTCTTGCCCTCCCGGACAAAGGGATACCCGGCGGCATCGATGAGCTCCACGCCATTGGGGAGGTCAATACGCATCTCGGAAGCATCGGCGTAGAGTTCTCGCGAATCGGACAACTCCTTGGCAAGGATGGTCCCTAGAGACTCCAGATGCTCCAGATAGCTGAAGCTGCCCATTCCGTGATCGGCCAGGGAAGCCATCAGCGTCTCGTTGAACCCGAGTCCCATACCGATGGTGGAGACGACACCGCCCTGATTGGCAATCCGTCTCACGATGGCACCCAGTTTTGACGGTTTGACGATGCCGGCATTGGCGTGGCCATCGGAGAGAAGAAGGATACGTCCCCGTCGTTTGGCGGCCATGAGCTTTGAGGCAAGCTTCTCGGCGCGCAGGAGTCCTTCACCCATGTTGGTAGAGGCTCCGGGGCTCAAGCTGTCGACGATGCTTCGAAAGCGCTGGATGTTTCCTTCGTTGGCCGCAACCAGCCGAGACTGGACCTGGGCGTCGCTGTCAAAGGTAACGAGCGCAATGCGGTCATCCGCTGCTAGACGGTCCAACAGCGAATGGGCGGCTCGCGTGGCATAGTGCCACTTGTTGTCTTCTGCCATGGAGCCGCTGCGATCCAGGACCACGATCAAGTCGGTGGGAAGCCTCAGGATATCCCGATCCCGATAGTCGATTTTTGGAGTCGTCGCGGACAGGTTCAGATAAACCATCCCATCAGTCCCCTGGACAATCATGGGGTTGGAGAGCGAGGCTTGAAACTTGACGCCGGTCTTGGGGTGCACCGAGACCTGGCCTCCGGTTCCATTCACGTGACCGTAGCCCGTGAAGGCTCCTCCTTGAACTTGCAGCCAGATGACGGTCGTCAGAACACCGAGCAATAGGATCAGTAGCCCGCCTCTCCTGGATCTTCCGAATGTTTTGAATCTTGCGAATACGTTCATTGTTGTTCTCCTTTCCTAACGTGTCCTTGGCGGCGGCAACAACGCCACCGCTCTGATATCCAACCTACGCCCGAGACCACCCTGTTCCCAGACAGCTTTCGGTAAAAAAAGGAGAGCCTGTTTTTACAATTCGTTTACAACGCCTTCGGCGAAAGGGCATTACAATGGAAAGCATGAAGCCGGCGAAGCCCAGGCTGTTGATCATCGAAGATGAAGAGGCGATCCTCGAGGGGTTGGCCGATGTCTTTGTCTACAATGGATACCAGGTGGAGACTGCCACGGAAGGCACGTCAGGACTGGAGATGGCCCTGGCCGGCGGGTATCACCTGGTCCTTCTGGATATCATGATGCCCGGCCTGGATGGGTTCAGCGTCTGCGACAAGATTCGCGAGGTAGATCGCCACCTGCCCATCATCATGCTGACCGCCAAGACCTCCGAAGAGGACATCATTAAAGGCCTTAAGCTGGGTGCCGACGATTACATCCCCAAACCCTTCTCGGTAGCCCAGTTGCTGGCCCGTGTGGAGGCCGTGCTCCGGCGCTCGGGAAAGCTCCACAGAGACATGAACGCGCTCAATCTGGGTGATCTGGTGGTCCACCCGGACCAGTTGGTGGGAACCCGGGATGGGGAGGAGATCCCCTTTACCCAGCGCGAGCTGGAAATCCTGGTCTACCTGAACCAGCATACCGTTCGGCCGGTCTCCCGGCAGGAGTTGTTGAGGGAAGTGTGGGGTTACGCGAATGTCGATTTTCTGGAAACCCGAACCGTCGACATTCACATCGCCAAACTGCGGCGCAAGATCGAGAGAGATTCGAGTCAGCCGGAGCTCTTGGTGACGGTTCGCGGTGAAGGCTATCAATTGAAGATGGGACAGTGAGAAAACTGCGCCTCTATTTCGCACTTTTTTTCGTCTTGCTGGCGATTCCCATCGTCGTTCTCTTGAGGCACACCTACTCCAATCTGGAAGAGGAATCGTTTTTCTTCTATCGCAGGAGCGCCGAGGGTGTGGTGTCGACGGTCCACCAGCAACTGGAAGTGAGCCTGGTGGGTGAGGAGCAGCGCCCGTATACCCACTACCGCTATATTCACGTGGCCGATCAGCCGGTCCCGCAGCAGGAAGGGCTAAACCTATCACCCCTGGCCAGTTTCCCTGTTCAATCAGAAACCCCAGGGATCTTGGGATACTGGCAGATTGATCCGAACGGAAGTTTTAACACTCCCCTGTTGCCCGACGAGACTACCGGGGAGGGCGTGTCGGTTCCGGACCGGGAAGCGCGCGAACGGCTCAAGCATCAACTGGGCTCTCTTTTGGAGGGCCAGTCATTTTCCTCCTCGGCCGGCCTTCGCACTCTCACCCAGGGCCTGGAACTGGCAGAGAACAAGGTCTCGCCGGAGAGCACCTTGTCGAAACTCAAGAGCAACCTGGAATCGAATGTGGATGTCCGTCTGGAGGAGGCTTACCAGGACGAGTCCGAGCCGGACGCTTCAGACTATTTTCCCAGGCTGCGCGGCAAGGATCAGGAAAAGCTTGAAAGTGCCAAACGCCGCGTCCAGAAGGCTTCACCGACGCAGGCTCAGGTCTTTGACTCGCAGCTTGGGGAAAGCGAGTCCGATCAGCTGACCCAGGCGAAACGGAAGAGCACCGCACCTCAGAAGCTGGATCTTCTCCGCAATCGGGCCGCCGGAAGACAGGATGACACGGCCCAGGATCTGGGAGACAAAGAGTCTCAGGATGGGGATGCCGCGGTGGGACCGGAAGTGGTGGTGGAAGTGGACCCCTTTCGGAGCGAGCTCGTTGACGGGGAATGGCTGGTCTTTTACCGCAAGGTGTGGTCCGAGGATCGACGTTATGTCCAGGGATTTACAGCTGGCCTGACGGAGTTCCTGGAGGCTCACGTGGAGCCGGCTTTCCTGAACTCAGCACTGCCGGATACGGCCTCTTACCTGGTCTTTCATCAAGGGGAGATCCTGGAGTCCGAAGACGACGGTGCGGACTCCAGACCATTGTTACTCTACAGTTCCGCCCTGCCGTATCCCTTGAGCGACTTTCACCTGGCCATCACGGTTGGCCAGTTGCCGGAGAGTCCCGGCTATCGGGTAGTGAACTTTCTGGCCATCTTCCTTTCATTGTTGTTTGTCGGCGGCCTTCTTGGAATCTATCGGCTGACCGCGACTCAGATGGAGCTGTCCCAAAAAAAGAGCGACTTCGTCTCGGCGGTCAGCCACGAATTGAAAACTCCGCTGACTTCCATTCGCATGTACGGGGAAATGCTCACCGAAGGGTGGGTGGAGGAAGGGAAAAAGGAGAGTTACTACCAGCACATCCATAGCGAGAGTGAGCGGCTCACCCGGTTAATTCAGAACGTCCTGACCCTGGCCCAACTGGAGCAAAAGGAGTGGCAGATTGACCTGAAGGATCACGATCCGGTTGAGTTCATCACGGGCGTCAGCGAGCACTTGAGTAATCAGGTCAAGCGAGCGGGGTTTGAGATTGCCACGGCGGTGGAAGGGAAGCTGAAACCGATTCAGGTGGACAGCGACGCCCTGACTCAGATTCTCATCAATCTCATCGACAATGCCATCAAGTTCTCAAAAGACGCCGAAGTCAAAAAGATTATGTTGACCGTTAGCCAGCTAGGCTCGGACTGCTATATTCGCGTCCGCGACTTCGGCCCAGGGATCCAGCGGAGAAAACTGAAGAAAATTTTTGAAAAATTCTATCGCATCGACGACGAGATGACCCGCACCACCCGAGGCACAGGAATCGGCCTGGCTCTGGTGAAGATGCTGGCCGATGCCATGGATGCCCATGTAGATGTGGCCAACCGGCGGCCGGGTACTGAGTTCAGTATTCGATTTCCTACCTCTTAGTCTTCAACAAGAATTTAGTGAGGTTGTTGCAGAAGGCCGCTCGCCGAAGCGGCGCTACACTGGAACGAGGGAGACACGGGAATTGTGCGAGCGCGGGAAGCGCCGGACGAGTTGTCCGACCCTCTCCTCGGAACTGGGCCTCATATTTGCTAACGAATCAAGGCGTTCGCGGCACTGCCGGACCCGGCTTCGTCATACTGGCAAGGCACCGTTCGCGACACTGTATTCCCCTACTGCTCCTTGATGACTACCTCACTGCTTACTAGTCAAGTTTCAGGTTAGTCCTGCCCCCAGCGGTGCTGGCCCCATTCGAGAACGAAACTTCGGGTCCGGCGTAGCGGTGGCCTCCAGGCCGCCGTCCGAGCCAAAGGCTCAGAAGAATAAGACTTCGGCCTGGAGGCCAAAGCTACTTCTGCAAATGAAGTTTCAGGTTAGGTGGATCAGAGAATGGTTGCTTTCACGTATTCGGAACGCATGCGTGCGATGTTGGAAATCGAGATTTCCTTGGGACAAACGGCCTCACATTCGCCGTGATTGGAGCAGCTCCCGAATTGATCTTCGTCCATCTGGGCCACCATCCGCCGCACCCGGTTCTTGCCCTCGATCCTTCCCTGGGGGAGAAGGCTGAAATGGGACACTTTGGCTCCCACGAACAGGGCCGCGGAGGCATTGGGACAGGCGGCGACGCAGGCACCGCAGCCGATGCAGGTAGCTGAGTCCATAGCCCGACCCGTCTCCTCTCTTGAAATCAGGACGCTGTTGGCATCGGGTGCCGACCCTGTGTTCACCGAGACGTATCCGCCCGCCGCCACGATCCGGTCGAAGGCACTGCGATCCACTACCAGGTCCTTGACGATCGGAAAGGCCTTGGCCCTCCAGGGTTCCACGATGATCGTATCCCCATCCTGAAAATGCCGCATGTGGAGCTGACAGACGCTGGTCGCCCGAACCGGACCGTGGGCGACTCCATTGATGACCATGCCGCAACTCCCACAAATCCCTTCTCGACAGTCGCTGTCATACTCCAGCGGTTCTTCCCCTTTGTGAAGCAGGTCCTGGTTGAGCATGTCCAACATTTCCAGGAAGGACATGTTTGGCGAGATTTCCGTGACCTTGTAATCGACCAGCTTTCCGGGCGCATCGGGGCCCGATTGTCGCCAGATCCTCAGAGTGAGAGCGAGCCTTTTCACCATGAAACCTCCGCTATTTGTAACTCCTGCGCATCAGAGCAATCGATTCAAAGGCCAGTTCCTCTTTGTGGAGAAGCGGCTCCTGGTTGTCTCCGCTGAACTCCCAAGCAGAGACGTGGCTGGAATGGATGTCATCTCGCTGCGCCTCGCCCTCAGCCGTCTGGTATTCCTCTCGGAAATGACTGCCACAGGATTCTTTGCGCTCGAGGGCATCCCGGGCCATCAGCTCGCCCAATTCCAAGAAATCAGCCACCCTGCCTGCGAACTCCAGGTTTCTGTTGAGTGTGTCCCGTCGGCCCGGCAGCTTGAGGTTCTGCCAGAACTCGTCCCTGAGTTCCGATATCTGTTCCAGGGCGCCCTTCAGCCCTTCCTCGTTTCGAGACATTCCTACCTGGTCCCACAAAACCTGGCCTAGCCCGGATTTCTCAAAGACAAGAAAAAGCAGTCAGCTCTATGTGATATAAAGTCTTTGTTATCAGATACTTAATAATCACAAGGAGCTGACTACTATGACCACAGAGTGTATCGCTTCCAAGCTGGAGTTTCAAGAGCTAGAAGGGCGCCGAGTCGAGGCAGAATTCAATGGGGGGCAGATCACCTCAGACTCCGGGGGGTTGCTGTTACGGGAGGTGGAGAGCCGCTATGGGTTCATTAGCGGCTTGGCCGCCTGCTTTGGGGACCGGCGCGATCCTCGCTTCACCGAGTTCAGTGTGGAGGAACTGGTGGGGCAGC
Source organism: Acidobacteriota bacterium (assembly GCA_965218775.1). Classification (GTDB taxonomy): domain Bacteria; phylum Acidobacteriota; class UBA6911; order RPQK01; family JAJDTT01; genus CAUZIZ01. The sequence continues at coordinate 1,365,654 of CBDCLS010000006.1, forward strand.
GGATTTACGGACTGGCCCTAGGCTATGAGGATGTCAACGATCATGAGGAGCTCCGGGCAGATCCGCTGATGGCGGTGTTGGTCGGCAAGGAAGATCCCTTGGGGAGGGATCGGCGAGCGGAAGCGGATCGAGGCAAGGCGTGTGCGGGCAAGAGCACCCTCAATCGTTTGGAGTTGTCCTCGGTGACGCAGGATAAATATCGCAAGACGCCGGTGGATGAAGCCGCGGTCGAAGCGTTTTTGGTGGAGCAGTTCATTCGGGTGCGAGGCGGGAAACCGAAGGAGTTGGTCTTGGACCTGGATGCGACGGATGATCCGCTGCACGGAGAACAGGAGGGTCGTTTCTACCATGGCTACTACCGGTGTTACTGCTACCTGCCGCTGTATGTGTTTTGCGAGGGGTATGTGCTGGGGGCCAAGCTGCGGGTGTCGAACCTGGATGGCTCCGAAGGAGCGGTCCAGGAGATGGAGCGGATGGTGGGACAACTGCGGGCGAAGTGGCCGAAGGTCCGCATTACTCTGCGGGCGGACAGCAGCTTTGCCCGCGAGGCGTTGATGAAATGGTGTGAGGAGCATCGAGTGGATTACGTCTTCGGTCTGGCCCGCAATCAGCGCTTAGAGGGGGCCCTGGAGTCCGAGTTGGAACAGGCCCAGGCACTGCAACAAGCCAACGGCAGCAGCGCCCGAGTCTACAAGGACTTTCGTTACCAGACGCGCAAAAGCTGGAGTCAAGAGCGGCGAGTGGTGGGCAAGGCCGAGTACACGGGTAAGGGATCCAATCCCCGCTTTGTCGTCACCTCGCTGGGAGCGAAGCGGTGGCCCGCCCAAAAGCTGTACGAGGAGCTGTACTGCGCGCGAGGGGAAGCGGAGAATCGGATTAAGGAGCAGCAGCTAGAGCTGTTTGCCGATCGGACCTCGACGCACCGCATGAAGAGCAATCAGCTGCGCCTGTGGTTTTCCTCGGTGGCTTACAATCTGCTGCACACGCTCAGGTGTGTCGCTTTGAAGGGGACCCAGTGGGCGAAGGCGCAATGCCAGACGATTCGCCTCAAACTGTTGAAGATAGGAGGCCAGATTCGGGTCAGTGTCCGACGGGTGAGCTTGTCGCTGAGCGAGGGTTATCCTTACCAAACACTCTACGCCCAAACCTTGGCCCAGCTTCAACAGCTCGGCTGAGCGGAGGCAAACCGGAAATCCCAACCATCTGCAACTGAGGCGGCTGAGGTGTGTCTGAAAAACCGGTTTTCCGCCTTCAACATAGGTGTCACCAAGCTCTCGCACTCTACAGTGCCCTCAACTGAGACTTCGGCTCAAACCAGAGTCGAAAAATCGACTAAAATCAGCCTTTCTGCTTTCACTATGAGAAATCCGGGCTAGGCGGCGGTGGAAATCGGTTGGACTTTGATTGCCGTCGATCGAGAGCAGCCGGTTCAGTCGAGTCTCCGCCTCCTGAGCCGTGTCCGCGAATTCTTCCTGCTGCGGAGAGACATCATGGAACCTCGTTCCTGCAAGGTAGTCTCCGATGGTAGACGGCAGGACGAAGTAACCATCCGCCAAGCCCTGCATCAGAGCGCTGGCGCCGAGCCGATTGGCTCCGTGGTCAGAGAAGTTGGCCTCACCGAGCACGTAGAGTCCAGGGATCGTGGCCATCAAGTTGTAGTCGACCCAGAGCCCCCCCATGGTGTAGTGGACGGCCGGGTAGATCCGCATGGGCACCTGATAGGGATCTTCCCCGGTGATTCGGTCGTAGAGCTCGAAGAGGTTGCCATATCTGTCTCGTATAACCTCCTGGCCCAATCTCCGAAATGCGTCCGTGAAGTCCAGGTAGACTGCCAGTCTGGTTTCTCCGACGCCTAGTCCCTCGTCGCAGGCTGCTTTGGCGGCTCGGGAGGCCACGTCACGGGGCACGAGATTTCCGAAAGCGGGGTATCTTCGCTCGAGATAATAGTCACGGTCCTCTTCCGGAATCTGGTCCGGCGATCGAAGGTCGCCCTGCTCTTTGGGGACCCACACCCGTCCGTCGTTACGGAGACTCTCACTCATCAGCGTGAGCTTGGACTGGTGGTCACCCGATACGGGTAGACACGTGGGATGAATCTGAGTGAAGCAGGGGTTGGCAAATACGGCTCCTCTTCTGTAACAGCGCCAGGCAGCCGTGACGTTCGAGCTCATGGCATTGGTGGACAGGTAGTAGGCGTTGCCATAGCCGCCAGTGGCCAGAACCACCGCGTGTCCGAGATGTCTCTCGATGGCGCCGGTCAACAGATTCCGGACAACGATGCCGCGTGCCTTTCCGTCCACCATGACCAGATCCAACATCTCTCGCCTGGGGAACAATTGAACCCCGCCCAGGTCTACCTGGCGCATCAAAGCGCCGTAGACGCCCAGGAGCAGTTGCTGTCCGGTTTGTCCTCGAGCGTAGAAGGTGCGCGAGACCTGGGCACCCCCAAAGGAGCGGTTGGCCAGGTAGCCTCCGTATTCTCGGGCGAAAGGCACCCCTTGAGCCACGCACTGGTCGATGATGTTGTTGGCCACATCGGCGAGACGATAGACGTTGGCTTCCCTGGATCGATAATCGCCGCCTTTGATGGTGTCGAAGAAGAGGCGCCAGACACTGTCTCCGTCGTTCTGATAGTTCTTGGCGGCGTTGATGCCACCTTGAGCTGCCACGCTGTGAGCTCGGCGGGGCGAGTCCTGGATGCAGAAACTGAGTACGCGATATCCCAACTCAGCCAGGCTGGCCGCCGCCGATCCCCCGGCCAGACCGGTGCCCACCACGATGATGGTGAAGTTTTTCCGGTTGGACGGGCTGACCAGTCCCAGTTCCGACTTGTGCTTTTCCCACTTCGTTGCCAAGGGTCCTCTGGGGACTCGCGCGTCAAGCTGCATCAGTAAACTTCTTGTAAATAGACCCAGAGCGGGATCCCCAGGAACCCAAGTCCCAGGATTACCGCTGAGATGTATCCGAACGTGAAGATCAAGGGCGTGTAGCGCGGATGTTGCAGACCCAGGGATTGAAACGCGCTCCAGAAACCATGGCGCAAATGGAAACCCAGGAATACCATTGCTCCCACATACCAGCAGACGTAAAGAGGGTCCCTGAAGACTTCCATCACCAGTCGGTGGAGATCTCGGATCCGCTGACCGTCTATCTCCGACACATAACCTTCCTCAACACCGGGACCGTACTTGAATGTGTAGATGTGAAGAACGGTGAATACCAGAAGGACCAGACCAGTCCAGATCATGGTTGAGGAGGCGAGTGATTTCTGACTCGGTTGTCCGGCGCTTTTGGACTTCTGGTAGCCGATGGGGCGGGCCTTCCGGTTCCGCCAGGTTACCGAGATAGCCGCCGCAATGTGAGCGATGAATGCAGCTAGTAGAAAGATCTCTACCAGGATGAGGGGCCACCCCAGGTTCACCAGCGTATCGGCATACCGATTGAAGGGGCTGGGATCCTCCAGAAAGAGCAGAAGATTTCCCAGGAGGTGCCCGATCAGGAAGGCGAAGAGAACCAATCCCGTCAAGGCCATCAACAGCTTCTGGCCTAGCGTTGTTCCGAAGCCTGGGAATCTGGAGGACATAGCAGACTACCGCAGAGTGCACCAAGCGCCGAATCTCAAGCACCGGGTGCCCAGCCGTTCGATCCGAGATTCTCTACTCAAGAAACTGTTGGGAGGTGTCTTCGGTCCTTGGTCGAAGACGCCAGTCACTGATTGTTCGAGCACAACTGTTCCAGCGCAGGATTGGATCATCGTTCCCAGGGGGGCGGATCTTCTCGGCCTTCTCGTACCACTCCATGGCCTCACGAAACAAATCGTAGGCATTGTGTTGGGATCCAGGAGCACTCTGTTTGAGCTTTGCCCTAGCCTCGATTTCCACGGTACTGGAAAGGACTAACATTTTTTAAGGGTAGCCGTTGAGTCGGTTAGTCAAATCGAAGGACCAGAGTTTTGCCGCCAAACCAAGGCATGGGCGTGGGATCATCACCCAGGCCCGAGGCGACCAAGTAGGGGTTATGGGCGCGCTTATCGAGGTGGACGGTGACTTGCTGCTCTTGGATCTGGACCCGGGCCGAGACGTCGAGGAGATTTCGGAAGATCTTTTTGGCTTGAGCCCGCTGATATTCGCGACCAATCTTCTCGGCCATGAGTCGATATAGGGAGCTGGCCATGAGGGTGATCTGGAGGTCAAAATCCACTTTGAGTCCCACCATCGAAGAGAGCGCGTCCAGGTGAAAGAACTGGATGGCTTCGGAGATGCCATTTTCGATGAGCATGCGTTGGGCATAGCGGGTGATCAGAGTCGAGGGGGCGCGGCGCAGATGGTTGGTCAGTAGGACGGTCGGTTCTTCGTGACCGAGTTCCATGAGGGTGAGCTGGCGCAGGGGACCTTCGTAATGTTTCAGGACGATCCGCTGGTCCAGGACTTTGGGGGTGCGAAAGATCCGAGTCAGGGCGGGTAAGGTGATGCGGTGCCAGGCGGAGGCGGGGCGGCTCCAGATCTGGCCCAGCATTTTTTGGGAGCGGCGGCGCAGGGTGATAAAGCCAATGCCCTGTTGGTTGAGGCGGTTCAGATGAGCATAGGTGGTCAACTGGGAATCGAAGACGAGTTCGGCCGGAGGCTGACCGCTGTGTTGGTGCCAGAACTGGACGAAGCGTTGCACCTCGTCGGCTCGATCGGCCCGGGGGACACCCGCATTGGCGTAGCATAAGACACGCTCGGTGGCGTCCCGAGCCAAAAAAACGAGGATGCCTTTTTGGCTGCGGCTGCGGGAAGAGACATAGTGTTTGTCCAAAGGTTCCTGCTGGCTATTGGCGGGGACGGTGTGAAAGTCCAGATCGAAGGAAGAGCCCCGGGGCAGGCCGGCGGCTTGGACCTGCTCAAACCAGGCTCCCATGAGGCGCAGGTTGGCGCGTCGGTCGACCCGGGAGCTGTAGGCGGCCAGGTAGGAGCGCTTGGGCACCACATTGAGACCGGCAAAAAGGGCGATGCCCTCGTCAAAGACCCGATCCATGACATGACTTTTTCTTTCGATGCCCAGCAGCTTCAGAGCCAGCAGGGTGCGCACGGCCTGCTCGGCGGGAATCATTTGGGAGCCGGGAAGGCGGGGGGGCTGCAGCACCGCCCCGAGATCGATCGATCGCATCAGCGGGACGAACAGAAACAGACCGCCGACCCGGGTGCGAAAGCTGCGCGGGGCCAGATTGATCTGCCGCACGTCGGCGATGGCTGCTGCTTCGGGCTTGAGGGTGGCGGGGCGTTGCTCATCCCGACGCCGGGGCAGTCGGGCGAAGCCCTCCTCTCGCAGCAGGATCGATAACGCATTGATGCTGATGGAATGGCCGGCGGCGGCCAACTCGCGTTGGATATCGTAGACCGAGAGGTTTCGCTTGCGCAGGGCGACGGCCCGTTCCCGCACCCGATCGCGGGCGGGCGCCGCTTGAGGCCCCCGGCGAATCGCCTGAAAGAAGCGGGCGCGCTTGCTGAGATCATGGCGAAACTGATGACAGAGGACGCGGAAGGCTCCTGGGGAATAGCCGAAGCGAGTGGCGACCTGCTGCGAGGGCAAGCCTTCGACGAAAAAGCAGCGCAAGGCCTCATACTGGCGCTGCAGAGGCGATTCGGGGGCCAGGAAGAATTGGGCCTCCGGAGCGGTCGGTCGGGTGTCATTAGTTAGTCCATTCCGATTACTGTATTCCGAACTATAACTATACTAGATATGAATGACAGAAAATGCTCAGCCTTTGATAGGGTTCTATTCTGCCTCATATCCAGACTTTTCTAGCATTCGCGTGGGGATCGTCCCTTGATCAGGTTTTAGGTATAGGATTACCTCTCTATCCAAATAGGTACTTCTATTTACTAACGTAGGTGGAAACACAGCAGGCGCAAGTCGCGCCGATCAAGGATTCTGGCGGGGGGCTCGAAGCGGAAAGGCGTCATTTGTACTGCCGTGGAAATCGAGGCTAGCCTGTCTCTCACAGATGATACCGGTGTAATAGGAACGCTTGTACTCGTCCTGAAGTTTGCCGATTATCTCTTCAGCCCTTGCCAACCGTCCTACACCATAGCCGAACTGATCCGTCAGACTGAGCAGTAGTTCTGTCAGTGCCTGCTGGTTATCAGGATCGATTCTGAGGATGTCGCGGCAGACGCTTTCGGCCTGCTCAGGTTCGTTGAGCAGCCGATAGTGTTCCGCCCGATCCAGAGCTTTCGCCAGGGCCTCTTTAGAAAGCGGTTTTAATTCGAATTCCAGTCTCCTACCTCCATGGGTGAGGGGGGGTAGTGCAGCCCACCAATCGATATATCTTACAGCATCCCGAACGTCGAGCAACCCTCTAAATCCAAGGAAGCCAACCCGCCACGATAGCCTGTAGAAGCTCAAATTGCGACGTCCCACAATCTAAGCTGAAACTTCATTCGAACCTCGCACGTCCCGGGTCACGGATTGCTGCGAGAACTATGGAAGCCTGAAGCGCGAGCGAGGGGGTGGTCGAATGCTTTTTGGCAACGCATCTCGCAGATTCCCAACCCCTCGCTCGCGCTTCAGGCTTCTATGGCTCAGTCAGTTTTTTTCTCGAATAGGGCGGCGCAGCCGGGGGGCCACTGACCTGAAACTTCATTGGCGGACGTAGCTTTGGCCTCCAGGCCGAAGTCTTATTCGCGTGCCGGGCAGGCACGCTGTCTCGGAGGGTGGAAGTCCCTCTGCCAACCTGATGGAGGTAAAGGCTAGGGAAGCACAAGGGCGTCATCGCGAGGTGGGGTCTGAAGGAAGTGCGGAACCAACGTACGAGCCGACGAACAGGAACTGGATAAAGGAGGCGCCAAGGCCGGACGAGTCGGCGAATGATGACGAAGTCCGTATCCATCAAGGTCCGGAAGCGTAGATCCAGCGGTTGTGTGCGGAAAGACAGCGTGCTTACCCCGGGAGGCCTGGGTCGCTGTCCCTCGAAGGACAGGTGGAGCTGTAAAGCTCCATAGCGCGATCCAGGAGTCCGCCGAGGGCGATTCATCCCTAGCGAGAGGGCGAACCGAAGGCCCGTGAGGGCCTCCCCTATCCCGAGTTCCGAGCCTTTGTACGTGTTTAGCGTGTTTAGTCCAGGGTGTTGCATCTCGAGGATCAGGAGAAGTCAATCCCAACGGGATTGCGTCATCTAGCCCAGGGTTTCCGAACCCTGGGAAATGCGAGGATCCACTCTGAGTTCAACCCTGCAAGGGTTGCGGCCACCCCGGAGAAACGGAGCTCGTGGATTGCGCCGCAACCCCGATGGGGTTGATTTCTGAGGGGGTATACCACTGACCCAGGGTTCGGAAACCCTGGGCTGTAAGCCGCAATCCCGTTGGGATTGACCTTGATTGATACGCAGACTTCACGAGCTAAGCCTAAGATGCGTTCAACATGGCTCTCAAACGTCAAGCTGCACGAGCAACCCGTGCGAGGATGTGACCCAACGGCCCTAAGATCCAAACCCCCTAGTCGATGGTGGGAGGAACGATGCAGGTGGCGTACCTTATTCTTCCCCCACCTGTCGAAGAAACTCGTTATAGAGGGGCTTACTCAGGAATGTGCCAGTAGAAATCAGCCCGTCAAGAATGGGTCTGGCTTCCCGGATTGCCTTCCTCACCTTCGCTTCCTTAATCACTCTGAGACTGCCAAAGTGCTGAATGCCAAGACGGTCGGCTTCCCTTCTGGCTTCGCGTTCATCGACCAGCAGAGCACCTCCGACCTCAACCGAAAGTGCAATGGCCTCCCGCTCCCCAATGTGCAACTTCTGGGAGAGCTCAACGACCAGTGAGCGGTCTGACAGCGTCTGACAGACAATCCAGGCCGCACCCGCGATCGCCGTCGCACCCGGACGGCCTGCTCCTCTCACTACGACTTCTTCATGCACGCCCTCGGGGATGACCAACTCAACAACGACCGACTGCAAAACGGCCAGTTGACCGGCTCTTGCGAACGAGAGGATGGGCCCTGAATCTGCGACGATCAGCATTACCGGGCCCCAGCTACCCGGTAGGAAAAGGGCTGTCGAGTTCTGAGCGTAGCTCAGGCGAGGAAAGATCCACGGCTGAGACCTGGTGTTTGGCCATAAGAGGGAACAGGTCTTCTCGGGCTATTTCGAGAATGTCAGCTGCTTTGCCCTGGGATATGCGGTGCTCTCGGAGAAACTCCATCACGAGGGCCTCTTTGGCTTTGCTGGCAACATCTTCGTCTCGAAGCTGATCTGCCAACTCATCGGGCAGGTCCAGTTCCAGACTGACTCGCTTGGACATGAGTCCCCCTTTCAGGTCAAGGAGATTAACACAGTTGAAGAATTAGTATGTTCAATGTCTGTCAAATCCAGACGGTAGCAAGCGCCTGGTTCTGGCGGCAGACGTCCCACTTAAAGCGGCTTAACACATCGTCGCTCAAGTTGCGGAAGCCGGAGGTGCTTCTTCAGGCAAGTGTTGTTAACTGTGTCCAGTAGCCCCCATCTCTTGTGCCAGCTGGATCTTCTCCAGCTTTTCTGCCATCAAACATGTATGAAGCGGAGCCGAAGACGATCTCGCTGCTGTCCCAACCCCGACTGCTGCTTTAATGCACAGCTCGACAAAGGCAACATCATCCGGCATTCCTTCTGCGTCACCACACAGGGCAGACGGCGGCGGTACCGAGGGTGGTGTGTGTGGACCGTAGACTCCTTCTCGGAAGGCGCGCAGATCTGGAGGAGGCTCTGTTTTATTCCGAGGATTCCAGCACCTTGAACACCGCCTGCATTGAACGCCACAATCTGAGTCCCGCCCTGGAGCGTCTGGCCGCCTACATCCTCCGCCCCAGTTTCGCCGCCAGCCGATTGCACTATGATCCCGAGCAGGGTCAGATCGACTACCGCACCCCCAAAGGCGTCCGCCGCACCCTGGATGCCCTGTTACTGGATCGCCTTGGTCACCTCCCATATCCCAGGGCCGCGAGAACAGATGACCCGCTATTATGGCCGTTACTCCAACGCCTCGCGTGGGAAGCGGCGCCAGGTCTCGAGCCTCGGCACCGGCAACGGCCTCTCCCCGGCGACGGACTCGGAGGAGCACTCAGCCGCCGAGCACTTCGCCCAGCAACGCCGGCACAGGCGGGCACGGTTGCTTCGCAAGGTCTATGAGATTGACCCTTTGACGTGTCCCGAATGCGGCCACAGCATCGAAATCATCGCGGTGATCGAGGGCCATCAAAATCCTCGATTCCGCCCTCCAAACTGACACAAAAACTGACACAGCCTGGAAATGGTTCTCCTTCTGGAGGGTGTGAAACCGGCGGGTCGGAGAACTCTCGGCCGGTCGGCGGCGGCGCTGGCCAGGTACTTCCCGTGGGGGGACCCGGAGCGGGGCCTATATGTCTGCGGGAGTCGGGGCACCTGGGGCCTCTTTGGAGGGACGGGGCTTGGTCTCCTGGTCTGGAGGGGTGTCAGGATCCGGAGCTGGAGTTGCCTCTTGCTCTTTTGTCTGGAGCGTGCGTTCCACCTCTCGGGTTACCCTGGCTCGGGGCTTTCTTGACTGCGTACTTTTCCCAGGCGGAGCGGCAACGGAGCCCGAGCGGCCGTCTCGGCCAGCCGTTGCGATTCCCTGGATGTGGACCTCCACCGAATCCTCGCTCAAAGGACTCCAGAAGGTGCGACGGAGGGTATAGAACACGATGACCGCGCCGATCAACACCAGCAGGACATTGAGTCGATTGGCATACTTCAAGGGTCGCTTGCCTCGAATGAATTCCTATCCCGGGCCGGCCCAGGACCAGCCCTCGACACCCAGCCCCCTGTTGGGCCGATAACCTTTGGAGACGCTCTGGATCTTGCCCTGGGCATCCACCAGCACGAAACTGGGGGTCGCACTGACTCCATAGGCGACAAAGGAGTGACGAAATTCGTCCGTCGCCACCAGATCGGGAAAGGAATCCTTGTAGTTCTGGAAGAACGCCTCAAGCTTTTCGGGCAGCTCATCCGTAATAGCGATCACGGGGATGCCTCGTTCGCGCTCGAAGGCCGCCAGCTCGGGCAGCGCAGCCTTGCAGGGACCGCACCAAGTTGCCCAGAAGAACAGCAGGTAGGGCCCCTCCATCTCGGCGGGAGCGCTGCCCCGGAAGGACTGAAGCTTATCCAGAATCGGGGCCGCACTGCCGACGTTGGGTGGACCCGGTAGCTTCGGCCACTTGCGGGGATAGGGCTTGGGTGTGAATCTCACGCTGATCCGCTCCTCGCCCCGCTGGAGTTGGAGATGCTGTGGCTCTCCGATGGTTGCGGTCATGGTCCATTCCCGAATACGCTCAGGCTCGGTGAAAGGCTCACCGGGCGTACCCAGGATGATGTCGCCCACCTCCAGGCCTGTCTTCAGAGCAGGGGAGTCCGGGTAGACCGCTATCACCGAGACCGCTCCGGGCTCGAGCTGAAACTTCTCCCGTCGAGCTGGACTCACGGGTCGAAATCGGATGCCCATCCAGCCCGGAAGTGCCTGCTCGGCCAGCCTCAGCTCTTCATGGTAGGGCGGGAAGGGCTCCGGGCTGAGCAAGGGAGCAGGGGACTCCCCGGATCGGCGGAGCGCAAGAGCCTCCCCATTGACCACTCCATTGTAGGCTTTGCGCTCAGCAGCGGTTCCGTGTCGAGCCAGATACACCCGTCCGGCGATGCTGATGAGCACGAAACGCATCCTGAGGATGACACCCTCTCGGACCTCCATACGGTAGCTCGCCTTTCGGGTCGCCTCGGCCTTTTCCCGTAACAACTCCAAGCGGGCCCTCGTCTCCTGGTCTTCCCGGGTGTGATGCACGAGATCCCGTAGCAGTTCCCTGGCCAGCTCATGCCGACGAGTCGCGTTCACCCCCTTGAGCGCCTTCTCACTGACTTTGTCACTCCAGTGTGGGTTGGCAGCGAAGAATCGCTTCAGATTCTCACGATTGAGAGATTTCTGGGCCGCCTCCCATGCCTTCTTGTAGGAGGCGAATTGCTCGCTGACCTGGGAGAGCAGGTCTGCCTGCTTGCCCAGCTCCGAGAGGAAACGGGGACTGAAGTATCCGAAGACATCGCCCATCTGGTCCAGGAGCCGGATCTCTGGTTCCCAGATTCCCCGGTCACGCCAGGCTTCGTAGAGCAGCTGATCCACCAGTGGATCGAGTTCCTTATCGAGCCTGCCTGCTTCAGCCCTCAAGACTGTCTCCAGATAGAGATCCGAAGTCTTGAGCGGGACATCCGGCGTGCGGTCGGTTGCCAGCACCATCTTGTGCGCCTGGGCAAAGCTCGAGGCCCGGCGCAGCGCCTCGATGAAACGAAAGGAATGGCCCACATTGTCCTTGTCCCGGTTCTCCGGGTAGCAGCCGTAGGCACGGCGTTCCGCAGTCGAGGAGAAGAATCCGCTGATGTTGCCGCGAGGCAGATCGTTGCCCTCGACTGCGTACATCAGGTTGGCGAAGGCGCCAGAGTAACACTGGGACATCAGGGTCAGGACGCCCACCCTTTCATCCAGCGTTGCGATCAACTCTCTCAGCTCGCCTACCGCCAGCTTCTCGTCCTTGCCCCAGAGGGTGATGCGGTTGTTCCTCGCGTCCTCCTTGTTCCGGGTCCCGTGGTCGGTAACGTAGAGCAGCAGGGTGTCACCGGGGCGCAGGCGCTTGGACGCTGTCTCGAACCAACCGCGGAGGCTGGCTCGAGTCGCCGGCTGGAGGTCGACTCCCGCGATCTCGGAGCTCTGGTAGTTGACCCGGGTCTGCAGCCTCCTTTCCAGGCTCGTCCCGGACAACAGCCAGAAGTCCTGTTCCGATTGGACTTCCCGGACCGCCAGATCAGCACCCGGGTCGGAACCGTCGGCGCTCAAGATGGTGATGCTGCCTGGCGCAACTCCCGAATCGAGCAGCAGTCGGTACAACTGTTTCACATGGAGCAGGTGTGACTGGTAGTTGATGCGGCGGCTGCCGCCGCCGTTGATAAGGAGAGCGTGGGTCGGGGAGCTCGAGTGTCCCCCTGACTCCAGAGCGTGGACCACTCCGCCAACCAGCGAGAAGCACAGCATGGCTATGAACCCCGGGAAGGATGGGAAGTGATTGAGTCCGCCTGGAAGCCTCATCTTAACAGCGTACCACGCCGTTCTCCGGCAAACCAATGCGGCGGGGGAGGCGGGGAGGCGGGGCGTTCCAGATTGGTCGATGGCTGAACCAGCAGTGTACCGGATCAAGAATCGGAAGGGTTGGAAGAGGCTCAAACCTCTTCGTGACGTCCAGCTCTCACACCAGCCGGACCAATGGATCGAAATCAACCTCTCGAAAAACAGGGCGTCTGTCGAAGACCACGCTCGACGAACCGACCTGTGGTTCCGCCGGACCAGACGCCAAAGAGCTACTTGCCGGTCGCTTTCAAGGCACCTTCGATCTCGGTCTTGAAGGCATCGAACGACTTGGCCCCCCGAATGAAACTGATGCCCTTCACCTTGCCGGGATTATTCGGATCGGTACTGGCCAGGACGAAGCTCGGCGTTCCCGTGGCACCCGCCTTCCGGGCCTCGGCCATGTCCTTCCGGACCGCCTTGGCGTGCTTCTCCGAGTCCAGGCAGGACTGGAAAGCCGCTGCATCGAGACCCAGGGCTTCTGCGTGGGCAGACCAGGGTTCGAGGGAGCGTTGATTCAAGAAGATCCGGTCGTGCATCTCCCAGAACTTGCCTTGATCCTGGGCGCAGTGTGAGGCCTGGGCCGCCTTGAAGGCTAGCTTGTGGATGTTCTCGAGGGGCATGTCCAGCATCGAGTATCGGAGCTTGCCGGTCTTGATGTACTCTTCTTCAATCTTGGGGTGTGTATTCTTCACGTGCCGGGAACAGAAGGGGCACTGATAGTCGGTGAACTCGATCAAGGTGAGCTTGGCTGACTTGTCCCCCTTGATGGGGTTCGTGCCCAGATCAAAAACCTTGTCCTTGACGTTCGGTCCGGCCGCTGCCCGAGGCGCCGCAGCCGGTCTCTCCTTCACCAGCTTTTTGATCTCCTCCAGCTCCCTCTTCATGTCCTCCTGGCCCTTTTTCAAGGCCTCGACCTCCCGCATCAGCCGGATTTCCCTCTGGATCTGCTCCTGGCCCTGTTTGAGGGTTTCAATCTCATCGCGCAGGCTGGAGTCCTCCTGCTGAGCCAGCACGGCTGTAGACATCAGAATGCAGAATGCCAACCCGTAAAAGATCGCCTTCTGGTAGGTTCGGTTCATGTGTATTCCCTTCATCTTCCCATTCATCCCATTCATCGGTTTCGTTCCCTTTTCCCGTCAGGGCAATAAAAAAGGTACCGCCAAGTGGGCCACGCCGTCAAGCTAAGCGGCCTTGGAGGGTGCACAACACGGGAGTGACTGCCTTCAGCGTAGGATGTGTTTCAATGTGTTTCAAAGAATTAGTAATTGCACTGCCATTTCAGGTTGCGAAAGAAACTTTGGATCGGGCGTAGCGGTGGGCTCCAGGCCGCCGTCCGAGCCAAAGACTCGGAAGAATAAGACTTCGGCCTGGAGGACAAAGCTACATTCGCCAATGAAGTTTCAGGTTGGATGATCCAGCGAAGCTGACTGTCGGTTACTCCGGGGTGCACCACAAAGAGTTTGTCCGAGGGGCTCCCGGCTGGTTTCACGACCTTCAAGCCGGCACCCGGAGAGAACTGGAAAGCTGCAGGCCGGAACAGCTGTTCCACTTGCCTCCGGACTTTCTGGATAAGGTCGAGGATCTCTGGGAAAGACATGGAACTGGGTGGCTTCGGTCGGGGTCGTGGGCCGAGGACACTCGGCTGGGAGACGAGTACCACCTTTCGGCCCTGGCTGGCAATCTGGAAGGGCAACTGGAAGGGCAAACAGTATTTGTTTGCAATCAACCTTCTCAGGAAGTATTGTGTCCGTAACTGGGGAAGTCCTCTACGGAGGAACATTAGTGGGAACGGGGGAAAACGATGAATTCGGGCTGTAGCAACTTGACCAAAACGACTATGTGTAGCTCTTTTGGCTTCGTTCAAAGCAATCCATTTCGATATGGGCTGATGATGCTGGTGATTGGAGCCTTTTTCGCCGGCGCCACGCCAGCGATGGCCACCCACTCCGGAAGTGATGGGCAACAATGCATCACACAAAAAATCGGAGGCAACCCTTCCTGCACTGCTAATGACGTCAGAGTTGGCACCCTCGACGTAGTCCCGGGTGGCCCCGTGATCTGCGACGTCGGCGAGATGGTCACCCTGGACGTTATAGCCACGATCGAGTCCGGCCCTCAAAGGTTCGATATCGGGGTTTGGCTCAACGAGAGTGGCGGATCCGCCAAGGATGATGCTGACGGCACCTGCTTCCGGGACTATCTCCATAATCTCGGCACCCCGACTGTCTGCGACCAGCAGGGCGGACCCTATTGGGATGAACCGAGCGAGCTGGACAACGACGTCTGCGGAGATGTTTACGCGGATAATACAAATCCGTGCGGAAATAAGGTAACGGGCCCATGTAGTGACGGATCCGGCGGGACCTGCCTCTTCACTACCTTTGAGTTCACCTTCGACTACGTGTGCGCGGACAGCGCAGGCACCTGCGACAACGGTGATTTCTGCAGTCCTGACGATCCCTGTCAGACAGGGCCCTGTACAGGCGACGGGCGTGCGGACGTAGGAACCTGCTCCAGCTGGGTGTAACGCGTCACAATTTTCCCTCCCATAGGACGGCTTTTCTCTCAGATTCAATCCGGGCCGACAAGAAGGCATTGTGAGGAATCCGAAGAAGGGACCTTGACAGAGGTCCTTCTGTGTTGGACGGATCCAAGGGGGGAGGAGTGCGTTTAGAGTATCCTACCGCTGAGAGGGAAAGGGGCAAGGGAGCAGAGAGCTCCCGGCGTTGAAGTTAAGCACCGCCGGGAAGCTCTCGGCAAGACCCTCTAGATGTCTGTCTGTACAACCGAGGAGGTCTCGATGCAAATCCTACACCCGTTTGCGGGTTCGGTCCAAGCGTACGCACAAGAACTGGCGGAGCCGGATCGCTATCGCCCGGGTGGCTGTCCCCTGTGCGGGGCGAAAGAAGCGCTGATCGGGCACGGATTTTACGGCCGCACCCTGGTGGCGGAGGACTTCGACGGCTGGATTCGGGTGCGCCGTTACCTGTGCCGGCTCTGTCGGCGAACCGTCTCGCTACTGCCGGAGTTTGTCTTACCCTATGTGCGTTTTGCGATCAGCGTCATCGGCCGGTATCTGGAGGCGCGGTTGCTGGAGTCTCGGACCCTAGGGCAAGCGGCTCAGCAAGCGGGCCAGGAGCAGATGCCCTACCAGCGAGGCCAGGGCTGGGTGACGCGCTTTCGCCGTCAAGCCCGATGGCTCTCGGCCAGCCTGGTGGCCCTGACGCGAGCCGTCGCCGCGCCGGGGGTCGTTTCCCGGGCACTGCGGATGCTCCAGATCGCGGGCTGGATCCGCTCCCACCGCTTTCTGTTTTCTCAGCTGCGGGTGCACCTGCTGGGCTGGCCTCGTTCTCTGGCTCCGGACGGGCGATCTCGCCGACTGGCTTCGGGCAACTCGCTGGCGGGGACCCACCCACACAACACTTGCGTGGAGGGATAGGGCCGGGCCGGCGTAGCCTTCTTCCCCAGGAGGAAAAAAGGCTATGGATCCCAAAAGCGAAAAGATTGCTCTGTTTCGATACGCTCTGATTGCCCCCCTGGTGCTGGAGGTGCTGCCCCACGGCGAGTTGACACGACGGGCCCGGGAGATCGCCGCCCGCTCCTACGAGATCCCCTTCTCCCCTCGCACCCAGGTCTCGGTCGACACGCTGCTGGATTGGGCCCAGCGCTATCGCTTGGAAGGGGTGACGGGCCTGGCCCCCAAACCCCGCTCCGATCGCGGCACCTCACGGGTCCTGACACCGGAACTAGCGGGGATGATCGAGCGCCTCAAACGTGAGAATCCCTACCGGACCGGAGCCACCCTACTGCGGGAGCTGGCTCTGTGCTCCAACGAGAGAAAACCGCCCCTTTCCGCTTCCACCCTCTATCGGTTCCTCAAAGCGCGCGGTTTGACGGCCCGCGAGCTGCTCAAGCCCGCGCCCGGGCGCAAGAAGTTCGAGGCCGCCTCGGCCAATGAGATCTGGCAATCCGACCTGCTCCATGGGCCCTACGTCCTGCGAGCAGGAGGGGGCAAGCGCCAGGCCTTTCTCTACGCCGTTCTGGATGATGCCAGCCGCCTCATCCCCCACGCTCAGTTCTACTTCACGGAGGGCCTGGACGCGCTCCTGGATTGTCTGCGTCAAGCCGTGAGCGCTCGGGGCCTGCCCTTGCGTCTGTATGTGGACAACGCCAAGGTCTACCGCTCCGGACAACTGGCCTCGATTGCCGCCTCCTTGGGGATCCTCGTCGTTCATACCCCACCCTATCAGCCCCAAGGACGAGGCAAGATCGAGCGTTGGTTCAAGACCGTGCGCACTCAGTTTCTGGCCAATCTCGATCGCCAGCGCCCCCTCACTCTGGAGCAACTCAACGCCCGCCTCTGGCGCTGGGTCGATCGGCACTACCACCGCTGCCAGCATAGTGCGCTGGGCAGGACACCGCTACTGCGCTGGCAGCGCGATATCGAGAAGATCCGACAGATCCCGCCCGCCACCGATGTCCGCCGCCTGTTTTTCCATCGGCTCCAGCGGGTGGTGCGCCGCGATTCGACCTTTCGCTTGCAGAGCCAGTTCTACGAGGCGCCGGCCCAGCTGGCCGGCCAACGTCTGGAGATCCGCTTCGATCCGCTCGATCTCTCCCAGGTCGAGCTGTATCGGGACGGGAAACTCCAGGGGCAGGCCCGTCCCGTCGATCCCGTCGTCAATGCCTCCCTCCCCCGCGCCCAAGCCGAGGCGTCGGAGCCCTCCGATCCGACCGGGATCAACTACCTCGAGTTGCTTCAAGACGACTCGAAGCCCGAGGAGGACTAAGCCATGTTCGAGACTTTCTTTGGATTCAAGACGACTCCCTTCAGCGCCGATGCCGATCCCCGGCAGCTGTTTGAATCGGCCGCCTGGACTCAGATGTCCGCCCGCTTACAGTTTCTCGTCGATTACCGCGGCGTGGGTTTGTTTACCGGCGAGGTCGGGGCCGGCAAATCCACCGCCACCCGTACCCTGCTGGGCAACCTCAACCCCAATCGGTACAAGATCCTTTATCTGCACTGGTCTTCCGGCTCCCTCCTGGACCTGTTGACCCTGCTCGCTCGCCAACTGGATTTGCAGCCGGCTCACCGCCGCGCCGACCTGGTGCATCAGATCTCCGAGGCCATCGTTCGCCTCAACCAGGCCAAAAAACAACATCCCTTCCTGGTCCTGGACGAGGCCCACCTCTTAAACCACCAGACCCTGGAGCAACTCCCCTTGTTACTGAACTTCGAGATGGATTCCTGCCCCTATCTTTCCCTGGCCCTGGTGGGACAGGCGCTCCTGCGGCGGACCCTCTCCTTGCAAGTCCACGAACCCCTACGCCAGCGCATTGCCGTGCACTACCATCTGGAGGGCTTCTCCCGCTCGGAACTGGAGGCTTACCTGGCTCAGCAGCTTCAGCTCGCGGGGGTCCCCGAACCGCTCTTTGACGACAGCGCCCGCCAGGCCCTGTATCAAGCCACCAAGGGCTTACCCCGAAAGGTCAACAAACTTTGCCTGGCGGTCTTACGCCTGGCCGCTTCACGTAAAAGCAATCAAGTCGGTGAAGCCCTGGTTCTGGAGGCCGCCCCGGAGGTCTTACTGTGAGCGCCCCGTCCCAAACGGTCCTGTCCCTCTCCCAGCTGATGCGCTGGAATCCCACCCCCGATCCGGCCCTGATCGGGCCCTCCCTGCTGCCGGCTCAGGGGATTCTCTTCGTGGGCGGTGAGCCCAAGGTGGGCAAGTCCCTGCTGGTCGCCAACTTGGCCTTGGCCCTGGCGGCCGGCTCTTCCCGAACCGGCTTTGACATTCCCGCTCCTGCTCGGGTCCTGCTCTGTCAGTTCGAGCTTCCCCTGGAGGCCTTTGCGGCTCGATTGGCTCAGATGCGCCAGACGCTCGGCTCGGCCGCCGATGACAATCTCTGGGTGGATACCTGCGCCACCGGGCATCTCCTGAGCACTCACGACGGTCTGAATCATTTTCTGGCCGCCGCCCGCACGGCACAGGCCCAAGTCCTCGTGCTCGATCCTCTCTACTCCGCTCATGATCAGGACGAAAACGACACCCGCGCCATGGCCGCTTTGTGCCAGAGTTTGCTGCGCTTGCGCCAGGCCTCCCAAGCCGCCCTGATCGTCGTCCATCACGTGCGCAAATCCGTCGCTCGGCACGAGGTCGGAAGCGCCCTTCGCGGCTCCAGTGCCCTGCACGCCGTCGGCGACAGCTATCTGTTACTGCGGCGCCCTTCGGCCCTGCCCAACTCCCTGGAACTGTGCTTTCAGTTCCGATACGCCCCCGCCCTCTCTCCCCGTCGGCTCCGTCTCGATCCCGCCACCTTATGGTTTCACCCCAGCGGCCAAGCCCCCACCCCGGCTCCTTCCCGCCGGAAGGTCCAAAGCACCGATGTCCAGGACGCGCTTCATCACCTGGGGGCTAGCGCCGGCTACAATCAGCTCCGGGATCAGATCATGCGCACCTGTGATTGCTCCAAGCGCACCGCTCAGCTCGCCATGACCCAGGCCTCCGAGCAGGGACGCATCCTTCGGGACCAGGGCCGCTACCGTCTTCCCCCCGACTTTGCCGCCGGGTCGCGCCGCCGGCAAACCCCGCCTGCGGGTTGAAGCAGGCCCGAGGGCTGACGCGACGGAAGCTGAATCTCAGCCTTCATCGTTCGGCCTCGCCCCGCCAGAGCGGACTCTTTGGCGGGGCCTTTTTCTTGCTCCCCCCAATCCCCCTCAGCTTTCGGAGCCGAAGCCCTCGGCCTATCTATGCGACGTGGCCCCGACGACGCCGTCGGGGCGTTCCGCTCTTTCCTCAGCCTTCGCTCAAGCCTCCCCACAGCGGGATAGGATACCCTTCGCCCCTACCCACGGAAGTATCCTATCCTGGCTTTCCCACACTTCTTCCAGACCCCTTCGGAAGGCAGGCTCTAAATCGAAAAACTTGGCGGAATTTATCCTGCGAACTCAAAGGGCACGAACGTGACGCGTTACAGTCCCGCCTGCCTCACCCGACGAAGTTCGCCTTCAGGCCCTGAGAACTGGGGATCTGACCGATGGCTACGGGGAACTAGGACAGTCGAGGACGCGCCCGAGATGTGCGTGATCTAATGTCTTCATCAAGATCCACGGACAGCTCCACTACCTTTGGTGGGCAGTGGATCAGGATGGCGATGTGCTAGTGGTACGTGTCGAGGTCATCCGAAGTCTTGGCGACTTCGGCTACACAGAAAACGTTCAACGCTGGACGCGTGAAGCGATCGCCTTGGCCGCGAGTCTGTGACCGTCGCGGTTCCAATGACCGTCAAACTTGAAATGGTAGCTCAACGGATCCCCGCTCTGCTCGAACTGCGGCCGTAGGTCGACAACCGTCAGTTCCTGTTCCCGAAGGTTCTTCAGAAAGGCCTCATGAACGAGCCGTTCGTTGCTTTGATTGTCACCGGTCCAAAGACCACGTGAAGGAATGATAACGATGGTCGTGTGGTATTTGGATGCAATCTCGGCTAGTTGAATCGCTGAACTACGAATCTTTACGGGATCAAATTCGTTTTTGAGCATCCCCGCAATATTGTCTACGACGAGCCCCATGCTGATGCCAAAGCTTTTGAGGATCGGAATCTGATGCATCACGCTCGTCAAAGCGTGATAGCTTGCGGTGTAAGTGGCAAGACTCTTTTTCGATATGGTAAACGCTTTACCAAAGCTGAAGCCCGTGTGGCGTGGTCTGGCGGAACGACGGGCACGGGCCAACTGTTCATAGTTGCACAGATCATTCTCCATGGAAACGCCGACGACCAAGCGGCCGATCGATGCGCCGTTCCTCTCTGCGTAATGGACGAGCTTCTCATATCCAGCGAAATTCGTCGACGGCATGGCCAAGTTAAATGTGCGGACGCCAAGCATTGTCCCCAACTGGTTCGAGAATCGCTCGGTCTGCTCAACTTCCCAGCCAAAAGTGAATGAATCGCCAACGAACACTCAGTCCGTTTTATTCGCATTGCGGACGTCGCGAGCATCTCGAAATCCCAGGCCATTAATCTTGATCTCGACGTCATAGTCCCCGGTGTTTTTCCACTGGCGGCCAACAAAGTTTGGCTCGGCCAGCGGCGCACCGAAATCTTGCATCGTAAAAGCCACATGCCCACTTGGGTGATATACCGGCATCAGGATGCGAATCAAGACTTCGAGCAAGACGATGCTAGCAATCGACGATGTCGCCAACAAAGCAATTCTCGTTCGCCATCCAAACCGGTGCCTTGGAGATTCCACGTGCAACTCCACGAATGGACGATTCCAGTTGCTGGCAAACAATACTTGTCATGACCAGTAGGAATCAAACGACCGATACGAACTCTTGCGCCGTGTCCGCTGGGGGGCGAGGCTGCTAGCAAGCAATCAATAGGAAGTTCCTTTTAGATTGAGTTGTAGGAAAGAGAGTGAAACGACCGAAAAAGGCACCGAAATGATCTTTTTCGTAGAAGTAGGGATAGGCCTCCTTAAACTCCTCCCAGTATCTTCCAGACACGGGTAGAAGGCGGTGTGCTCCGGCTGACGGGGCCGGTAGGTGCCAGCGAGGGGCATGCTCTATCGGAAACGTTTGCCGGAGCGAATCTACGAGGTTCAAATCGGATCACGACCTCTGGCTCTGGAGTTCATTCGACGTTTCCGCACGAAGCTTGAATGTCCGCTTTAGGGGGTGAAAGCGGCCGTTCAACGGCGATCTACTCTGACACTGTTTGTACGGTCAGATCTGAGCGATTACAGATCAGCCTGTTGCGCCGCCGAAATTTTCAAAAAAAATCTGCGGAAGTGAGAGCAGCACCTTCCTCATCCCGCACCCCCCACCCCTTCGACAATCGATTCGCCAGGGGGGCCATTCGCGCAGCGCAACCACCGGCTGCGCGCAACTCGCCCCCCAGGGGGTCGCAACAGCGCGATTGCGCGCCATTATTTGCGACCCAGCGAAAAGGGTCTAAATGGTTGAATCAACTAGGATTGCGAGGTAGAAAAACGCGGCCCAATGGGGTAAAATAGTAGACCCTAACCGGGCGCGCCAATCGCGGAGATTCCCGCCGGACAAGGCTTTCAGCGCTTAGCTGAGCTCGCGAATCGTGCGTTTTTAGGTTGGGGTGAGTGGGTGGACGTTAGCACCTTCCTCATCCCGCCGACCCCACCCCTTCGACAATCGATTCGCCAGGGGCCATTTACGCAGCGCAACCACTCCACCCATATGGCGAGAAAGCACCCCCAGGGGGTCAAAAAGCGGTGATTTCGCGCCATTCTGGCGCGCCGTCGATTTTGGGGTTAAGTGGTGATACAACTTGGTTTACAGAATAGTGAATATCGTGGCAGTTATCCGACCTATACTGCCCTATCTAGTTGCAAACAATGTGCTTAACCGAGATGACAATCCTGATGGAGTAGGGTATACTTAGGGGGCACTACAGGGCCCTCTAGACTATCGATCATCCCTATTTTAAAGGCTTTCAGCGCTTAGCTGAGCTCGCAAATGCGTGCGTTTTGAGGTCGGGGTGAGTTGGTGGTGCCAGCACCTTCCTCATCCCGCCGACCCCACCCCTTCGACAATCGATTCGCCAGGGGGGACATTCGAGCAGCGCAAGCACTCCACCGGCTGCGCGCAACTCGCCCCCCAGGGGGTCGCAACAGCGCAGTTGCGCGCCATTATTTGCGGCCCACCGAAAAGGGTCTAAATGGTTGAATCAACTAGGATTGCGAGGTAGAAAAACGCGGCCCAATGGGGTAAAATAGTAGACCCTAACGGCGTGCGCCAATCGCGGAGATCCCCGCCCGACAAGGCTTTCAGCGCTTAGCTGAGCTCGCGAATGCGTGCGTTTTGAGGTCGCGGCGAGTGGGTAGCGCGCGCAGGCCCCGCACAGGTTACTATCCCATCACGACTATTGAGACCACGCTTGCTGCGGGGTAGGATGAGGGGAAAGTCCTATTCGTATGATTGGCCAAAGCATCTCGCACTACCGCATCCTGGAGAAACTCGGTGAGGGCGGGATGGGAGAGGTGTATCGGGCTGAGGACACCTCTCTGAAGCGCGAAGTCGCCATCAAGGTCCTGCCGGAGCAGTTCACCCAGGACGCCGAGAGGCTGGCCAGGCTCCAGCGCGAGGCTCAGATTCTGGCCTCGCTGAATCACCCCAACATCGCTGCGATCTACGGCCTGGAACAAGCCGATGGAGTGCGCTTCCTGATTCTAGAACTGGTGGAGGGTCAGACCCTGGCACAGCGACTCAGTATGGGCCCCCTGCCAGTAGAGGAATCCCTGGAGATCTGCCGTCAGATCGCCGAGGGACTGGAAGTGGCCCACGAGAGCGGTATCATCCACCGCGACCTGAAACCGGCCAACGTGAGCGTGACCCCCGAGGACAAGGTCAAGATTCTCGACTTTGGTCTGGCCAAGGCGTTGGAGGCGGAACTGTCACCGGAGGAACTGGCGCACTCTCCGACCATCACGGCTGAAATGACACGGGCTGGAGTCATTCTCGGCACGGCAGCCTACATGAGCCCGGAACAGGCTCGTGGGAAGCCGGTGGATAAGCGGACCGATGTCTGGGCTTTTGGGTGTGTGCTTTATGAGTTGCTGACGGGCAGACAGACCTTCGCAGGCGAGACGATTACTGACATCCTGGGAGCCATCGTTCATAAAGAGCCCGACTGGGAGCTTCTGCCTGAGGATACTCCCTGGGGCACCCGTAGACTGCTCCAGAGGTGTCTTAAGAAAGACCCCCACGAGCGGCTCCAGCACATAGGGGATGCTCGCATCGAGATCAGACAGGCTCAGACCGAGCCCGTTGACCCTACCTTGGCACAGGCGGCTCCTGTAGAAGCCTCTTCGAGTTGGCGGCGGGGGATGATTCTAGGAGTCGTCATTGGCCTCGTAGGGAGCATCGCCGGTTTCTTCCTTTGGAATCTAGCCGACGACAGCCAACCCAGACAGCCCACTGTTGTGCGGTTTCCTGTTGTCCTTCCTGAGGGTGCGACGCTTCGGGGCTACCTATTAGAACTCTCACCCGATGGGACCCAGTTGGTTTACTCTGCCCATCTAGAAGGTACGCCACAGCTGTACGTGCGGGCCCTGGATCAACTGGAGTCCAAGCCGATCCCTCACACCGAAGGGGGCGAGTTTCCGTTTTTCTCTCCCAACGGGAAGTGGGTGGGCTTCTTTAGCCAGGATAAGCAAGCATTGAAGAAAGTGTCCTTGATGGGTGGAACGCCCCAGACCCTCTGCGATGTGGAAGTGAAGTTCGGCCCTGGCGGCAGTTGGGGTCAGGATGGCACGATCGTCTTCGCACCAAGTGACGGACTCTGGAGAGTCTCGGAGGCAGGGGGCACTTCCGAGGAACTGAGTGGAGCCGGGTATGATTCTGTGTATGATTCTGGTCCCCAGATTCTACCTGGGGGCAAGGCAGTGGTATTCAGCAGCCGGGAGGAGGACCTAGGACAGAGCATAAGGGTGCTGTCTCTGGAAACCGGTGAGGAGAAGGTCCTCATCCAGCCTGGCAGCCACCCCCGTTATGCGCTCACCGGTCACCTGATCTACGCTTTGGACGAAACCCTCCTGGCGGCACCCTTCGACCTGAAAACCCTTGAGGTGACCGGAGACTCCACACCGGTGTTGGAGGGGCTGTGGGTAGAGCAGGGTAAGGTGCAGTACAGCATATCGGAGAACGGAACGCTGGCCTACGTCTCCAGGGGGGGGCCGGCAAGTGGTGGGACTGGGCTGTCCTGGGTAGATCGCCAGGGCGAGCAGAAGCCAGTGACGGAAATACGGCGAGACTTCCATTCCCCTCGCTTGTCGCCCGATGGGAAGCGTTTGGGCGTGACACTGGGACATTGGGGAGACGATGAGCTCTGGATCTATGAAATAGCTCGAGGGATCTTGAGTCCGTTGACGACTGGTTGGGCTCCCGTTTGGACTCCGGATGGCACTCGACTGGCATTCTGTCGGCTGGGTAGTCAAACCGGTCTCTCTTGGATGGCAGCTGACGGCAGTGGTGAGGCCGAGCAACTCACGACGGGCGATTTTCAGATGCCCTTCTCCTGGTCCCCCGACGGTAATGTATTGGCGTTTGTAGAAGTTGATTCCTCAAGAAACCCCCACATTTCGTTGCTTCCTCTCGGAGGTGAGCCGCAGCCCTTTCTTGCCGCCGAGTTTAACGCAAGTCAGCCCATGTTCTCGCGGGACGGCCGGTGGATTGCCTTTACCTCCAACCGCTCGGGCAGAAACGAGGTGTACGTAAAGCGCTACCCCCAAGAGGGCGGGATTGAGCCCATATCCACAGACGGAGGGGTTAAGCCCCTATGGGCGCACAGTGGCAGGGAGCTTTTCTATCGGAACGGGGAAAAGGTGATGGTGGTCTCCATCCAAACGAACCCAACACTTAGAGCGGAAGCCCCGAGACTACTGTTTATCTATCCAGAGGGTTCTTCGAGGGGTGTTTTGGAGGGTCTTATGCCCTTGTCCTACGACATCGCCCCGGACGACCAACGGTTTTTGTTCATCCAGCAGGGGTGGCCGACCCAAATCAACGTCGTCCTGAACTGGTTCAAAGAACTCAAGCGGCTGGTGCCCACCGATAATTGAGATGAGCCCAGCGAGTCACCTGCCCAGCGGATATCAGGGAATGCTTCTCGCACTAGCCCTGCTGGGACAGATGGCCTGCTCTGCGGAGATGCCCGCAGGCGGGTCTGACGAGAGAGCTGCAACTTTCTATTCCGTCTCCGCCTACGATCCTGCAAGAGACCCTCAGAAGGACCTGGAGGCCACCATCAAACGAGCTGTGGCTGAAGGCAAGCGTATTCTGCTGGAGGTGGGTGGGGAGTGGTGCAGCTGGTGCAAGGCACTGGATCGCTATGTCCACGAGAACCAGGCTGTGGCGTCGGCCCTTGAAAGAGGCTTTCTGATCATGAAGGTCAACTTCAGCGAGGAAAACCGCAATGCCGACTTCCTCTCTCCTTACCCTACTATTCCCGGCTATCCCCATCTCTTTGTGTTGGACAGTGAGGGGACCTTTCTCCATTCCCAGGGAACGGCGGAGCTGGAGCAGGGGCGCTCATATAACCAGGAGGCGTTTCTAGCGTTCCTGGAGAGGTGGTCACCACCTTGAGTTCCATTCTGATAGAGATTCTTCATGGCACAGGACAAGTCCCACCGGGCGTCGACTACAGCCAAACCCAACCAGGAAGGGGCTTTCAACCGTTGTAGTCAGTGTAGTCACTATATACGTATAAAGGGAAGAAAGTAGAAAATGCTGTAGAAGAGTCTCTCTGAATAGCAGATTTCTCCCCTACCCCTATACCCGCAGAGGCCGACTACAGTGACTACATTTAACAGCAGGGTAAAGTGCGCCGGATCGCCCCTTTGAGACCGAAACGGGGGCGGGCAACTCCCGGCGTTTCAGCTTCTTGTGGGTGACCCAGGTCGATCCTCTCATTTTTCTAGTACGACGGGAAGAGATTTAAGGACAGGTGTTTTTATCCTGTGGTCCGATTGGCTCGATTGGTTCGATTCTGGGAGTAGACACTAGGATATTGTTGGAATAGACCGCAGCAGCGAGCAGCATCTTGCGCTGCCGAAATTGGTCCGGCTTACTTGAGCCTCTAGAGCGCGAGAAAACCGGCTGGCTGCGTCGCCGCGAATCCGCGCCAAACCCTTGCTATTGCTCAGGATTTTAGCGCTTTTCCAACAGGCTGTCTGAAATCGCCAGAAATCGCCTTTTTCGGTAAGGGGGTTCCTGCTAGCCGCACTCTCCTCGTCGATCCTGGGGCTTCTCAGGGCAATCTAGGGGCACTTTTGGGGTAAGGTTGCGCGCCGTTTTTCGCCCCCCGAACGCAGCGCGGAAATCGTTCCGTCGCCTTACGATAAACCCTACCTAAGTGTCCCACGAAAACCGACCAAACACTCGGACGGCTAGGTATGCCAAGCGGCGTTTCGTCTTGGAGTAATCGGCTTCTCGCATCAGCCTTGCGAACAATAAATCGGCTTGCTTCCGCTTCCATCTGCCGTACACATCGACCCAGTTGCCACCCACTTTGTACTGATGTGAGCCCTCTGGAAGACGGCCCGCATGGATGTATATCCAGTCGTGGACCAGCGCAGCCGCTCGGATCAGGCCATCACGCCGAATGCTGGTAATGGTCCACAGCAGCCTCGGCACGCTCGCACCATCGTACCGGAATCCTGCGGGAATGGAGATGCGGTTTTCAATGCTGTTTTTGATCCAACAGTATGAGTAGTCCTCGTCCAGCCGGTATATTTTGTCCGTTACTGGGAGAACATCCGGTTGCTTGAACTCGCTCATGGTGTCGGCCTCTCTTATGGGTTTACAGACTATCGCGATAGTATTATCCTAGCTTCCCAAGATCGCTGCGGCAAGGAGGAAGCTAGCAGTGCGGCAGCGCGAAGGGGTATTGTGCCCTCGAAAGCTGCGACCGCATCGACGGTGACATGCCGGGCGGCCTACCAGCGGCTTTCTGATCACTGCCCGATTGTTTTTTCGCTGGAGAATCGCCGCTGACAAGGAGGGATGCACGTAGTTTCTCCTGTCTCTACTTGGAGAATCGATCCAATCGGACCAATCGAGCCAGAATAGGTGAATCTAGGTCAATCCGACTGACTATTCTTTCGGCTGCTTCAGGCGTAATCTACTGACCAGCGTCTCCAATTTTAGGAATTCGAGTTTCGAAGGAGGAAGAGCAATGAAAGCAAAGCATCTGGTCCAATTCACGATTCTTATCGGTCTCATCGTAGTGCCCCACCTTGAGGTTGAGAGCTTTGATGATCCGCCGAACACGATCGTATTTCCCCAGTTGGTGGTAGGGCCATTTGGGGAACTCGTTTATGCACCTGAGGCGAGACTTTGCAACGGGAATCCCACAGACCCATTTCTGGGTCGGGCCGCTGTCCTGAACTCAGACGGTTTCTTCGAGGAGAATGTTTTGGTTAACGACCAGCCGGGATTCGCTCCCCTGAATCTTGATCCTCTTGAATGTGAGTTGATCCAACTGAGACTTCGTGGGACTGACCCGCTGGTCGACGGGTCCTTTGAGGTCGATCTTTTCCCCGGACGAGCAGAACAGTCAGAGGGTCTGTCGTCTCCGGCGGGGGTGGGAGGATCACTTTCAGACCTGGCCCTTTCATTCTTCTACATTGTTCGAGATTCGTCTGGCGAACTCATTGACAGCATCGCTGTGCCCCCCTCGACTGCTGGAAGGGGCTTTCGATTCGTCACAGGTCGAGGAGACGGATTTGATGTGGGGGTGGCTGCCTTCGTGAGCGTAGCCGATTCCATCGTGAACATTGCTGTCCACCTGCCGCAGCAGGGCTCAGGGAGTTCAATAGTGCAGGGTGCGTATTCCGGACGAAACCGGCCGGTGATTCCAGAGGAAACCGGCCACTGATTCCGGAGCAAACCGGCCACCCAATCCGGCGGGAAACCGGCCACTAGAAACGGGATTTCCGGAACGGTGGCCGATTTCCCGGAAAGGCGGCCGGTTTCCCGGAATCGGTTCCCACGAGGGGACGGAGCGACGTTGGACTCCTTCGGTACGATGACTCCTTTTCGGAGGAGAGATCGTGCCGAACCAAAGGAAGTCCATGCGCAAAATCAAAAACGTCCTACGTCTGAAGTTTCAGCTTCATCTCTCGGATCGGCAGATCGCCCGTAGCTGCGTCCTGGCCCGCAGCACCGTAGCCGAGTACGTGCGTCGGGCCCAACGGGCGGGTCTGACTTGGCCGCTGCCGGAAGGCTGGGATGACCGGAGGATCGCTAACCAGTTGTTTCCTCCAACCGACAAGTCTCCGCCCAGCCCACGTCCACTCCCCGACTTCGCCACCGTCCATGAAGAGCGCTGCCGACACAAACATGTGACCCTGATGCTGCTCTGGGATGAGTACAAGCAGGTGTATCCGGAGGGCTATCAGTACAGTCAGTTCTGCGATCGGTACCATCGCTGGCGCCGCAAGCTGGATCTGGTGCTGAGGCAAGAACACCGCGCCGGCGAGAAGCTCTTCGTAGACTATGCCGGAGACACCGTCCCGATCGTGGATCGCTATACGGGGGAGACCCAAGATGCCTCGATCTTCGTGGCGGTGCTGGGTGCGAGTAACTATACCTATGCGGAAGCCTCCCTCCGCCAGGACCTACCTTCGTGGCTCGCGGCCCACACCCGGGCTCTGGAGTTTATAGAAGGTTGCCCCAGCGTCGTCGTCCCAGACAACACCAAAGATGCGGTCCATCGCCCCTGTCGCTATGAACCGGATCTCAACGCGAGTTATTCGGATTGGGCCGCGCACTATGGGGTGGCCGTCCTCCCGGCTCGGGTGCGCCGTCCTCGAGATAAGGCGAAGGCCGAGTCGGGAGTGTTGGTAGTTGAGCGTTGGATCCTGGCCGCCTTGCGTCACCGGACCTTCTTTTCCTTGGGAGAGCTCAACGAAGCCATCGCCGAGCTGCTCGTGCGGCTCAACAGCCGGAGCTTTCGCAAGCTCCCCGGCAACCGTCGGCAGCGTTTCGAGGACCTGGATCGTCCGGCTCTGAAGCCCCTGCCAGCCCAACGCTACGTCTTCGCCCAATGGAAGAAGGCCGGCGTCAACATCGATTACCACATCGAGTTCGACCGTCACTACTACAGTGTCCCCTACGTTCTGGTGGGTCAGAAGGTCGAGTTACGCACCACCGTCACCACTGTGGAGATCTTCCACCAGGGTCGGAGGGTGGCCTCTCACCGCCGCTCCTATCAGCCCGGCAAGGCTACGACCTTGGACGAGCACCGACCCGAATGCCATCGCCGCTATCTCGAGTGGTCTCCCTCACGCCTGATCCACTGGGCTCAGAAAGCCGGCCCCCATACCGCATCGGTGGTCGAGAAGATCCTCCAATCCCGCCGCTATCCCGAGCAGAACTATCGCTCCTGTTTGGGAATCGTGCGTCTCGGCTCCACCTTCGGAGAAGAGCGCTTGGAGCGGGCCTGCCGCCGCGCCCTGCGACTTCAGGCCTGCTCCTACAAGAGCATCCACTCCATCTTGAAGACCGGTCTGGACCGTGAAGCGGAACCGCAAGCGTCACCCCAACGTCCCCCGATCGAGCATGCCAACGTCCGGGGAGCTCAGTACTTTGAGGGCGAGAAAGGAGCCTCTCATGTTGGTTAATCCCACCGTCGAAAAACTTCAGGCTATGCGTTTGACCGCCATGGCCGAGGCCTTCACCGAGCAACTGGCCGATCCTGAGATGGCCCAACTGAGCTTTGAAGAACGCTTCTCCCTGATGGTCGATCGTCAGTGGACCTGGCGAGAGAACCGCGCTTTAGATCGCCGTCTGAAAAACGCCCGCTTGAAGCTCCCGGCCTGCTTGGAAGATATCAACTATCGCCGGCCTCGAGGGTTGGATCGCTCGCTGATCGCCAGCCTTGCCACCGGTCGCTGGATCCAGACCCACCACAATCTCATCATCGTCGGACCCTGTGGTGTCGGAAAAACCTTCTTGGCCTGTGCCTTCGCTCAGAAAGCCGCCCGAGACGGCTGGTCGGCTCTCTACACGCGCGCCGCTCGACTCTTTCGTGATCTGGCTTTGGCTCGAGCCGATGGCTCGCTCGACAAGCTCCTGCGCAAGATTGCCCGCACCGACGTGCTCATCGTCGATGACTGGGCCATGAATCCCTTGGCCGAGACCGAGCGACGGGACTTCTACGAGATCTGTGAGGATCGCTATGACAGTCGATCCACGATCCTCACCTCCCAGCTCCCCGTTACCCATTGGCATGAGCAGATCGGGGATCCGACCACCGCTGATTCCATCCTGGATCGTCTGGTCCACAATGCCTACCGCATCGACCTCGAAGGGGCTTCCATGCGCCGGCATCGTCACCCCCCCTCAAAGCAGGAGGACGAATCATGAGTCAAGCACCGCAGTTGAAAGTCAATGGTGGCTGGTTTGCAGCCGGGGCTCCCTTGCTGCAAGCGATGGAGTCCGTCAGCGACGGCGCGTTCAAGCTCTTCGTCTATCTGTGCTTGAAAGCGGATCGCTCCACCGGCGAACTGACCCTCTCGCCCACCCAGCTGGCTCGAGCCTTGCACAAGTCTCGCCGCTCCCTTTCCACCTATCTGGGCGAACTGCAGTCTCGAGGTCTCTGTCTGATCACACTGGCGCGCAATCAACACGAACCCACTCGCATCCAGATCAGCGACCCCTTCTGGCCCTACCAAAGATCTCACGCCCGGGAGCCCGAAGCGGCCGAAGCCCCTTACGTCGATCAGATCGCCCGTCTGCTGCTCGAGGCTCCTGGCGTTCAGTGCTCCTTCTCCCAGGCAGACCGCCAGTTGGCTGCTCGGTTCTACCGCCAGGACCTCTCTTTGCAGCAGATCGAGCAAGCCCTGCTTCTGGGCTGTGCCCGCAAGCACGTCGCCTGGCTCAACGGCCACACCGGAGGACCTATCACTTCCCTGAGCTACTTCGAACCTCTGATCCAGGAAGTGAGACAACAACCGGTCTCGGATCGCTACTGGGATTATCTCAGGAGTCGCCTCAGGACTCTGAGACAACAATGGAAACAACAATCTGCTGATGCAAACTTTGCATCGGCAACTCACTTAAGAAAGGAGAGACGAGATGATGCGTTCTCAACCAAAGAGCGTCATGCGGATTGACTCAAACCGGCCACTTCGGAGATGATTATTAACCTCCAGCGTCGCTTCGCTCCGACCCGGCCGGTTTCCTCCGGATTCGGTGGCCGGTTTCACCGGAATACGCACAGGGCAACACTCTGACTGGAACTGTGCAGATCTCGGGTCGCAAGAGAGCTTTCTTTTTGCATGAGGTGGTTCCCGGTTTTCCTGAGATAGTCTCTGCCGCTTTGGTCGAGATGGAACTGGCTGGTTCAGGCGAAATCTACGGAGTGGCTCTGGGAGTCCAGGCCGAGAATGGCAATGTGCAGCTTTCAGGGCAGCCTGTAAATGTGATTCCTTTGCAGTGAAGGCCGTTCTGGCTCTGACAGCGGTAAAAATCGCACTCAATGGAGGGAACAACTATGAGAATCGAGGTAAGAGCGCTTGGCTTCAGTCTTGCTCTGCTTTGGGGAGGGGGCATCTTCATAACGGGTATTGCGAATTTGATCTGGCCGAGCTATGGCATTGCGTTCCTGGAAATGCTCGCTTCCGTTTATCCGGGATACCAAGGCACAGCTTCGTTTGGCCAGGTCATTGTGGGAACTCTCTATGGCCTCGTGGACGGTTTCGTGGGCGGGCTGGTATTGGGCTGGCTCTACAATCTCTTTGCGAGATAGGAAGCCTGCAGTGACCTCCTCTGATAAGGTGTCCAACAGAGCACTGCTATCGCGAAGGCTCTATAGCGCCGATATAGAGAGCGGAGTTTCCGTCGGGAGCGCCGTAAGATAGAACAAGAATCCAACGTCGACAGTCGGGCCGAGACCCGTAAAACCCACGGCTTGTGGCCGGGTGTAGCTCCCGACGGAATCTCCTCACTGATTCGAGGGTTGAGAGGGCGACGGAGCACTCAAAAGAACAAAGCCACACACTGGGTCCTTATGTTGGAAGGGAGTTTAAGGTAGGAGGCTCTACCACTCGACTCCATCGCCCTCCAGATTCTGAGCCTACACCAGAGGGCTGACTGGATTAAGAAGTCTCGGCATACCCAATTTCCCAGGACTCATAGGTTGCGCGTCCTCAATAGAGAGTCCAGGAAAGTCGCCAACTCCTGACAACCGCGACTCCTCCTCTCAACCGAAGCTTGGCTGTCCACCACCATCCTGAAACCGTTTCTCCAACAGCCGCACCGCAGCTATGACCTGAGTGCCTTCCTCATCCCGATGCAGGCCATCTTCCGGCCCGATTCGAGCGTGTGCCAGTCCCTCCCTTCGGCGCGGTACCCATGGGCTAGATAGAAGCGCTCTGCGGTCAGTGAAGAGTTGAGACTCAACTCCTTCGATCCCATTTCGTTTGCAAGCTTCTCGATGGCACTCAAAAGCGCGAAGCCAACCCCACGTCGACCCACCTGTGGAGCAACATAGAGAGCCTCCAGTTCACCCTTCACTGGAACGATGCTGGAGAAGCCAACAACCCGCCCGTCCAGTTCCGCGACCAGAGTTGTTTTCTCGCCTGACCCGATAGTGCGGGCAAAGCTTTCTGTGCGCTCCGCAGTCACGGGAGGCGACCAGTCTTGTCGAGTTTCAAGGTCGTAGTCTGCGGCTGCTGTTTCGTGGACTGCACCATGGTGCACCCGCAAGACGTCCTTGGCGTCTTCGATGCGTATTGGGCGGATGGTCAGGGACATGGATCTGTTGATCTCCAGCGGTTGCGATCATAGAAGTCAGCCTGCTCCTAGCCGCCAACCTCCAACTCCCTCAAGCACAACTTCGTGATCCAGCAGCAGCATCCCTGGCCCGCCATAGAGGCGTGCTTCGTCAAACCAAGATGAGAAATTGCTGTGGTTGAGCCTTGAAAGCTAGGCGAAGAGGAGCTTTGCCACGCTTTTGCGGGTCGAAAGGGCAGATTCCATTCGGGCGCGTCCCTGCGGCCTGTGTCTGCTACATGACACCGCGCCAATGGAGATACCAACGGCCCCCCTCGCGCAGGAACTTGAGCTTCCGTTCGCCCTCAGTCCCAACAGCCTCGTCGCCCTCGACCTTCACCGAGTCCAGCCGTTCGTAGGTAAAAAGTGTGTCCTCTTCCGGCGCTCCAAGTGTGATAAATGCCCTTGCGAGTTCGTCGGCGAACAACGGAATGTCGACGTCCGCGAAGATGGTCGACGCACGTTCCCGCCTCTTCGCTTGTCGCTCGTTGAAATCGAGCTCATACTCTGCTTCCTGAGCCTCAGCCGACCCTGCCATGGCTGCGTTCAGCCCGTGGCGCTGCAACAACTCGCACAGATCTTTCCCTTCTTCGGGGTTGTCAGTGCACATCTGAGCTGCGCCATCGAAGAGTTCGAGAACCACCATGCCCCGCTCCGAGGGTGCAACTAGCGCAACCAGCCCCTGTGGGTCACGCTGCCGGTTGGCTTCGAGCGCCTTTTCGAAAACCTCCTCAGGTGTCGCGCCGCCAACGACGGCATTCTGGCCGGGCCTGATCGGCGGATGCCCCAGCAATACTGATAACAGAACAAGGAACGCAGAGATGGTGCTCATGATTTCGATCCTCTTGTCCGGCTGCGCCGTCCACCCAGCGCCTCGCCCTGTCCCTGAGAAAGATCCCGTGTTTGCGGAAACGCCGAGCCTCTTACTGCCAGCACCGAAGGGAATACCTCAGACCCCAGCGATCCCTTGGAATGCCCATAAAGACTACTAGTCACGGCTGGGTTTGTCACTGGGGTGTTGGTGCTGACATGACGGATTGGCTTAGGGTTTGTTCAAGCTATCCTCAAGCCTCCTCAAGCTCTTTCAGGCGGACCAGGATCTCATGATCCAGCTGGAGCATATCTGGTCCGCCAGCGAGGGTGTCTTTGTCGAACCAGCTAGACCACTTGCCGTACTGTAGTCTGCTCTTGTCGGCGAGGCGAAAGCAGAGTCCTCCATTTTCGAACATCACTATGGCCTCGACAGACGGATGATCTACTGTGCGTTCCAGGATGTACGCTTCAAGCCGCTCTCGGAGGTTTCTTGGCTTGCGCATACAATTGCCTCGCTTATTGCGATTCTATCAATTGCAGCGAGCGAGATTGGTGAACCTTGAGACTTTGTTAGCGGTTTTCGGCATTTTACTGTCTCCCAAATGTCTCCCACTGCGCTTCCTAATCTTTCCTAATAATTCGGTTTTCTTAATGGCGGAAAACCCAGCTATCGTGTTGTTTTTCCTAACGTTTCCTAACGATTCGGCACTTTGATCTATCGCTCTGCAAAACCTCCATTCACCGGTTCGAGTCCGGTCGCCGCCTCCATCCTATCCTCTCTCTTCAAACGCTTGTGCTAATTACCTGGAAAGCGCAACCTTCCTTGGAACTTCCCTGTTTCCTGTTTTTGTCCTACTGCTTCCTCGCCCTTGAAGAACTTGGAAGACCCGGCGCGCGGCGCTGTGAGGTGAGTATTTCGCATAGAACTGCTCGGTCGTGCGCACCGAGCTGTGTCCCAGGACCTTTTGGATGTCCTTCATATCCGCGCCAGCTTCGGCTAGCCTCGATTTCCACGGCAGTACAAATGACGCCTTTCCGCTTCGAGCCCCCCGCCAGAATCCTTGATCGGCGCGACTTGCGCCTGCTGTGTTTCCACCTACGTTAGTAAATAGAAGTACCTATTTGGATAGAGAGGTAATCCTATACCTAAAACCTGATCAAGGGACGATCCCCACGCGAATGCTAGAAAAGTCTGGATATGAGGCAGAATAGAACCCTATCAAAGGCTGAGCATTTTCTGTCATTCATATCTAGTATAGTTATAGTTTGGAATACAGTAATCGGAATGGACTAACTAATGACACCCGACCGACCGTTCCGGAGGCCCAATTCTTCCTGGCCCCCGAATCGCCTCTGCAGCGCCAGTATGAGGCCTTGCGCTGCTTTTTCGTCGAAGGCTTGCCCTCGCAGCAGGTCGCCACTCGCTTCGGCTATTCCCCAGGAGCCTTCCGCGTCCTCTGTCATCAGTTTCGCCATGATCTCAGCAAGCGCGCCCGCTTCTTTCAGGCGATTCGCCGGGGGCCTCAAGCGGCGCCCGCCCGCGATCGGGTGCGGGAACGGGCCGTCGCCCTGCGCAAGCGAAACCTCTCGGTCTACGATATCCAACGCGAGTTGGCCGCCGCCGGCCATTCCATCAGCATCAATGCGTTATCGATCCTGCTGCGAGAGGAGGGCTTCGCCCGACTGCCCCGGCGTCGGGATGAGCAACGCCCCGCCACCCTCAAGCCCGAAGCAGCAGCCATCGCCGACGTGCGGCAGATCAATCTGGCCCCGCGCAGCTTTCGCACCCGGGTCGGCGGTCTGTTTCTGTTCGTCCCGCTGATGCGATCGATCGATCTCGGGGCGGTGCTGCAGCCCCCCCGCCTTCCCGGCTCCCAAATGATTCCCGCCGAGCAGGCCGTGCGCACCCTGCTGGCTCTGAAGCTGCTGGGCATCGAAAGAAAAAGTCATGTCATGGATCGGGTCTTTGACGAGGGCATCGCCCTTTTTGCCGGTCTCAATGTGGTGCCCAAGCGCTCCTACCTGGCCGCCTACAGCTCCCGGGTCGACCGACGCGCCAACCTGCGCCTCATGGGAGCCTGGTTTGAGCAGGTCCAAGCCGCCGGCCTGCCCCGGGGCTCTTCCTTCGATCTGGACTTTCACACCGTCCCCGCCAATAGCCAGCAGGAACCTTTGGACAAACACTATGTCTCTTCCCGCAGCCGCAGCCAAAAAGGCATCCTCGTTTTTTTGGCTCGGGACGCCACCGAGCGTGTCTTATGCTACGCCAATGCGGGTGTCCCCCGGGCCGATCGAGCCGACGAGGTGCAACGCTTCGTCCAGTTCTGGCACCAACACAGCGGTCAGCCTCCGGCCGAACTCGTCTTCGATTCCCAGTTGACCACCTATGCTCATCTGAACCGCCTCAACCAACAGGGCATTGGCTTTATCACCCTGCGCCGCCGCTCCCAAAAAATGCTGGGCCAGATCTGGAGCCGCCCCGCCTCCGCCTGGCACCGCATCACCTTACCCGCCCTGACTCGGATCTTTCGCACCCCCAAAGTCCTGGACCAGCGGATCGTCCTGAAACATTACGAAGGTCCCCTGCGCCAGCTCACCCTCATGGAACTCGGTCACGAAGAACCGACCGTCCTACTGACCAACCATCTGCGCCGCGCCCCCTCGACTCTGATCACCCGCTATGCCCAACGCATGCTCATCGAAAATGGCATCTCCGAAGCCATCCAGTTCTTTCACCTGGACGCGCTCTCTTCGATGGTGGGACTCAAAGTGGATTTTGACCTCCAGATCACCCTCATGGCCAGCTCCCTATATCGACTCATGGCCGAGAAGATTGGTCGCGAATATCAGCGGGCTCAAGCCAAAAAGATCTTCCGAAATCTCCTCGACGTCTCGGCCCGGGTCCAGATCCAAGAGCAGCAAGTCACCGTCCACCTCGATAAGCGCGCCCATAACCCCTACTTGGTCGCCTCGGGCCTGGGTGATGATCCCACGCCCATGCCTTGGTTTGGCGGCAAAACTCTGGTCCTTCGATTTGACTAACCGACTCAACGGCTACCCTTAAAAAATGTTAGTCCTTTCCAGTACCGTGGAAATCGAGGCTAGGTCGATCGCGAAATACTGGCGCAGGTCCTTCAGCTGCAACCAAGGCACTCCCGCCATTGTTCGAACCTGGTAATAAGGGTAGTAGATCTTTTTGTACCGGGTTCCAGTCCGGGGTCGCCAGAATACATAAGCACAGCTTGGCAGCACTGGATAGGATTGGATCGCCTCAAGGGCTTTGTCAGTGAGTGGTGAGAGTCGGAACTGTCCAGACTTGGTATTGTCGGTGAAGACAACCAACCGTTCCTTTGGTCGTACCTGGTCATGCCTGAGCGGCTTACTCCGAGGAGGTAGGTTCCCTTGTTTTCCTGGGCTCCAGGAACGTGAACGCGTTGCACGGTGCCGGAGTAGTCGAACCAGACGTTGATTCGATGATGTGGATGCCTCTGCTTGTGGGATCGGTGTCGTGCGGAAGGTTTGTGCAGGATCGAAGAGTTCAAACGGGGGCTCGAAGGACCATGGCAAGGCTGAACAGCAGGAGGGGCAGGCCCCGGTTCGAACCCCGGACTGACCTCACGCTGCCACAGGGTCTGCTCGTCACCCAGAGTCGGGGAATCATGTCTCCTCCTGGGGAAACTCCCAGGGAGAGGGAAATCTCTCCCCGTACGTGATCTTGGCACAGTAGATCCCGCAACTGGCCTTTTCCTCCTGGTTGATGATGGGAATCTCGGCAACCAGTCCCTGGCTTCCCATGTAGGGGTGGTTGAAGGACCGGACACTGACCCGGTGCAGGAGGTACTGGTTCTCCCGGTAGTGGGGAAGAAGCTTGCACATGTCGATCTTGGGAGAGCTGGCCGGGCGAATGGGGAGACCGGCGTCAACGCTGTCGTAGATCACCCGACGGTGGGACGAACTGAAGTCCCGATCGGGGTCGATGTCCCAGCAGTAAAGGGGATCCCGGTTATTGCCGTGGGGGGAGATGCTCCCGTCTCCGGTGAACAGGCGCAGGACTCCATCTGGACAGGTGTAGGCGGTCAAGGGTCCCCGGGATGGGGGCGCACCCGGAGTCACGGGTGTACTGGTCTCGCTGAAGGGATCCCGAGTCCGCACCCAGGCCACACCGCGGCGGCCGACGCGCCGGGCAGCCACGATCCAATCGCCTCCCCAGGGAGCCAGACTGGCCTCGCTCACGGGCCGCTCCGGCTCAAAGAGATAGAGTCCGGTCTCGACCCACTCGTAGAGCCCCAGACGGGGGTTGAACTCGTATTTCAGGGCGGCGATGCGCCCATCGAAGTGGTTACAGTCGGCCCACTGGGTACAGTCCCGGTTGAAGGGGACCGCTTGGGCGAGGGCCTGGTTCATGAGCCGGGCCCCCTGGGCACTGCAGAAGGCCGACCCCTCCTCGTAACCCCTCTGGCGCAGACGGGTGACCGGCTTCAGGATCTCGATGTCGTCTTCCCGCTCGTTGAGGCGAAACTGGAGCCACTCCACCGTATGGGTGCGCGCTCTGAACTCCGGGTGGGCGCTCGCGTTCTCCAGGTAGCTCCTCTCGTGATCCAGGACCCGGGCCACCTGTCGCCACTTGAGAACGAACAGGTTGGCGCTGGGAGCAGGCTTGCCGTCGATCCGAGCTCCCCGGGGAACTCCGAAGGCCGCGGGGTGACCATGTTGTTTCACGTGGCGGCTCCCATCTCCCAAGGGATCCCACTCGTCGTGGGAAGGAACCAGCATGCCCTCTTTGATGAGGTCGCCGTCGGGCGCGTCCTTGCGAAGCTGGAAGACGATGCTGGCGTCGTCGTCATTACCCCGGAATCTGCGCGTGGCGTAGACGATGAGCCAGCGGTCACGACTCACCTGGATCCCATTGGGGTGGGCCGGCACCGTGTCGTCCCGGCGAGTCTCCCCGACCAGAGTGGAGTCGGAAATGAGGGGGCCCAGGTGCTCGATTGTGTCAATTCTCCCTGGAGGAGAGCTCACGACACAGCGCGTCTGGATGAGGGCCGGGGCCACTGCCAGCAGGCTGGATGAAGTCTTTTCCAGCCAGTCTCGTCTGGTCAGAGTCCGTGCCAGTATCATGCACCTTCCTCCTGGACTGGGGCTAGCGGCCGCGAGAAAGTAGAGCCGGAAAATCGGGATTGTCCCTGAGTCGACTCTATGCCCGGGTGCAGCGGGAGTCAACAGGATACGAGGCCGTACTGGGCGAGTAGACGGGTTCCTCCCGAGGCCTTAGGGTTTGCGCAGAAATAACTTGGTAGAATTGGCGCTCAGATTTGCACTAGATTTGGCCGCGAACGATTGAGCGAAACCGCAGGCGTAGCAGGGTCTACGTTGAGGCTTTCGCGACCGAGGAGCGGCCGAAGATGGTGTGAAGATGAGATGCCAAAATGCCAAGTTATTTCTGCGCGAGCCCTTAGGTCGAGGTTTGTGTTCTCGGTTAGCGTGCATAAGGATAGGCGCGGCCCGATGAACTGTTCGATCTACGACCACGGCGACTTTTGCTTGTACTGCGTGGCCTCGAGCGAGTGAGCCAGGCTTGCGCCGCATGTCAGCTCCGGGCCGCGGCCCAAGAAGAAGTAGGATCCCGCAAATCGTCCGTTTTCCCTAAAATATAATCCTGTTACTTTGCTGTTACAAATAATCCTGCCTTTCCTTGACCGCCAGAACACGGGAAGATTAAAGGCAGGAACATTCATGATAGTTTTTTGCTTTGGTGTCTATGTGCTTGATGGAGAAGACCTGTGGGACCCGACACGGTAGTTCTCAGATTACTCGGTTCCCTGTTTCTCGTGGTTGCCTTGGTGCAGGGAGTCGAGGATGAGGAGAGTGAGAAAAGGTGGCACCAGCTTGGCAGTAAAGCCATCAGGACGCTGGGAGAGCTAAGAGTGCACAATAGGGAGCTACCGCCGCCCCCCAAGGCTGTCGACACCGGACTCAAAATCCGGGTGTTAACATACAACATACACAATTTCAGAGGTTATCCGGAGCAACTCGGAGAAGAGCGATGGAAGCGTGAACCGGACGAAAAGTTGGCCCTCCCGCTGAAAGCCTTGGGAATGCTCGACCCCCACGTTGCCTCTTTACAGGAATGCTTCCATGACAAAAAGCTCCAGCTGACACTCGTAGAGCGGTTAGGATATCGAGCTAGATTCTTTCCCGCCTCCTTCCATGAGCATTGTGCAGGCGCGTTTCTAAGTCGATACCCCATACTGGACTCCGTCAACTTGACGTTCCTGGAACTCAACGGCGAGGTTCCAATGAAGCGGTTTCTTGGCCGGGCTCTAGTCCGACTTCCCGGTGGTCAGGAGATCCTCCTCTACGGCGGTCATTATGACCCTTCTCCGGACAAGGAGCTGGCCTTGTGCGAGCAAGTCTACTGGATCGACAAAAAACTAGGTCGGCCTATGATCTGGATGGGCGATTGGAATATTGAGCGGACCCACAGGTTGTACCGTCGCTTCCGGGCAATGGGATGGGTGGATGCATTCGTGCATCTCGATCTACCCCATACGACAACCTCATTGAAAGGAAGAAACCGACTCCGGGGAGGGATCGATTACATCTTCTGCACACCGGATATTGCCGAGCGTCTGGAGTCGATCGAGATTGTCAACCAAGGTGCGACCACCGTGGATCCGAACGATCCGCAGAGCGTGGCTGCCAGTGATCATCTTCCCGTCCTAGCCGTGTTTCGCTTTTAAAGACTATCCGTCATTCCACTGATGATTTTCTTGATCGTGGGTCTGATTTTGCTCCACTTCCTGGATGAGGAAAAAGCCGTGTTTCGCCCAAACGATAGTTTTCGATGGGACTGGAACCGTGGTCCCGTCACTTGACAACACCAACGTCATTTGAGGAGTTTGAGGCGATGAAACACCGAATTCTCATTGCCACTCTACTCTGCGGTCTTCCTTGGAGCGGCTCCGCGGTTGTCTCCAGCCAGGCGCAGAACTTCCAAGGTTACTACGACGAGTCGCTGGACTATCCCATTCGGGTGGTGGAGGCCGAACCCTATTGGCAACCGGCGGGAGAATGGGGACTCGATTCGCCAGTGACCACTCTGGGAGCCATGCGGGCGCTTTATCGCGACCTGGGAACTCTTCCCGTCCAGCGTGTCCGGTTGCCGGTGCCCGACTCGAATTGGAAGCTCACGGGACGCGTCACCCAAACCACCGACGGAACCATATACGCCGCCTTCGGGCGTTACCTCTACTGGTCCAAGGACGAAGGCAGAAGCTGGGAGGGAAACGCGACTCCCGGCTTGCCCGGCGCTCAGGGCCAACCGGTCAGCGTCGCTGCCTTCGGAAGCGGCGGGCAATACCTCTTTGTCGCCCACGCCCACAAGGGATTGCCCCCCATCGAAGACAAGAATGTCAACGCCGAAGGAAGCAGTCCTACCTATCCCATCGTCATCTCCCGATCCGAGGATGGCGGCAAGACCTGGCAACCGAGCCCCCCCTTGAAACACCCCTTTAAGTATGCCGGTGGCGACGGAGATCACATCGTCAGCCTGGGCCGCGGAGAGCTACTGGCCAATCTGGACGGATACGGAGGATCGATCGATCCGTTGGTGCGGGGAAAAGGTGCTCTTTTGATCTTTCGCAGCACCGACGGCGGAAGGACCTGGAAGCTCGACTCCTACCTACCCGAGGTTGCCGAGACCGGTTTCTTGCGCCTGGGAAACAACCGGCTCCTGGCGGCTTTTCGTACCGGGGGCGACGATATCGACAAAAAGACGGTCCGGCTGGCCAACTCGGAGGACGGTGGACGCAGCTGGCAGGGTCATCGCTCCCTCACCCGCGTCTATGGGCAAGCGCACGCCGACCTGGCGGCCCTGCCAGGCGGAGGCGTGATGGCAACCTATGAGAACCGTTATCCCTACGCCGAGGGAGGAGCCATCTACGCCCGCGTCAGTTGGGACCAGGGCCAAACCTGGGAGCCACAGCTGTACATGCTCAGCCAAGGACACGGCTATTCCGGGTCGGTGGTGATGGAGGACGGCACGGTCATCACGGTGGCCGGTGACGGCCAACTCAGCCGGCTGGGCCAGCCAGCCGGACGCCTCTACACGCTGCAGGCGCTACGTTGGAAACCCTGGCCCAAGCCACAAAACACAAGCCGATAGATGGACCTATGCTGGTGCGAACATGGGAATCTCCCAAATTGAAGGATTGCAGTGTTTCCCCTTCTGCCAACTCCAAAACCAGGACCTGCTTGCCGTCGAACTCTTCCAGATCGTAAATGAGGCGATATTGGGATGATTGGGGGGCGCCAGGACCTGAGCCTCGCGTTGAAATCTGGCCAACCTCTCGGCGTCCTGGATGAACTGCTTCGGCAGGACCTTGATGGCGACTTCGCGCTTTAGACACGAGTCGCTCGATCCGGAACTACAACACAAGATCGTTGAGCAAATCCAACGTTGTTTTCCCTATTAATCGCATGGCGGCACACGGTAGAATGCCTGCTAAGCAAATCTCGTGCGCCAGGAGTCCATCCAACATGCCCAGCAACCACGTCTCTTGTCTCGTCGGCTTCCTGGCATTCTTGTGTCACTCGTCTTCAACGCTTGGTCAAGTGAATTCAGCCAAGGCGAGCTCGATTGTTCCATTTGAAGTGCGAGAGACCGGCGGCATTCGTCGCCGTAGCGACGTTGTTAGCACCCGTTTCGTTCTTAAGGAACCGGTCTCTGCACAAACCAACTTCGCTGTGGTGCGCGAGGGCATGACTGTACCGTCTCAAATCCACCTGTCGCGGGGATCGGACGACCGAATTCTCGCCATCGACGTGGATTTCCTCGCAAACTTGGGGCCGTACGAAACGCAAGCATACGAACTTCAATACGGGACCCTACTCAAATCATCTGAACCGCCGTCAAGCGGATTCAAACTGACCGAAGGTGACGATTCGTATCTGATTTCAAATCGAGATCGGATCGAGTGGACCGTGCGAAAGGATCTCCGGTCGCTCTTTCGGTTCCTGCTCAAGCCCAACGTGCATTATGTCAAAGCGGGCTCGGACGGTTTTGTCTTTGAAAGCGCCCGCCAGTTGCACCGTTTATCCGATCGCCGCCCTACGGCAGTTCGGGCCTTAAGAAGTGGCCCGATCGCTTGTGAATTGGAGTTTGAGTACACGAACTGGCGGTCGGCTCAAAAAGCCAAGTTCGCCTCGAGTTTGTAAGAAGCAAGAGTTGGGTCCGAGCCGTTTGGACGCTGAAAGGCGGCAACGGCGTAACGGGCATGGGTGCTGAAATGCATCTTGCCTTAGAGGGCCGTGAGAAGCTGATCGATTTTGGGGCTGGCGATTTTGTCTACGCCACGTTGAGGGCCAATCAAGCTGCGGTACTTGAAGCTCAGCGACAGGACGGTAACTCAAAAGAACCCGCGTGGACGGTACGACATGGTGAGCATGGGTCGCTCAGCACACTAGCGGTTGCGCCCCACGGCCACCCGGACGATGGTCTGGGCGGATGGATGCACGTCATGGATGAGTCTCGTTGCACCGCGCTGGCTATGGACGATTTTGGTCGAGAGACCCGTGACCGCATCGAAGTCGACGGCGACGGGCGTCTACGCCTGTTCCGAGACTTTGGGAGCGGATCAAGCAATCAGGGCGAACGGCGTTTTCGGTTCTGGGTTCACTTCGTCACGGTGCCCGTCCATACCGGGGCGAGAACAAGTCCCCAAGCAATGCGCAGCCCGCTTGAAGTTCGCTGGAGGCAAGGGAAGCACTAAGGGCTCGCGCAGAAATAACTTGGCATTTTGGCATCTCATCTTCACACCATCTTCGGCCGCTCCTCGGTCGCGAAATCCTCAACGTAGACCCTGCTACGCCTGCGGTTTCGCTCAATCGTTCGCGGCCAAATCTAGTGCAAATCTGAGCGCCAATTCTACCAAGTTATTTCTGCGCAAACCCTAAGTGC
The DNA here is from genome assembly GCA_965218775.1 of Acidobacteriota bacterium. GTDB lineage: Bacteria > Acidobacteriota > UBA6911 > RPQK01 > JAJDTT01 > CAUZIZ01. The sequence goes on from CBDCLS010000006.1 coordinate 1,408,862, forward strand.
TCCCTTCCAAGATTGTGGGGTACTCATCATCATCATCCAACCCGTGATAGGGAATACTCAGTACTCGATGGTGTGGCGCTCGAAGTGCCGGTGCAGTCGATACTCGATGTGGATGTCCAGATCGTGGAGACTCACTGCCGAATCGAGCTTGGGATCTCGCTTCCCAAGGGTCACGGACACGGTGTTTACTCCCTTCTTGAGAGCTTCCGGCGTCAGGGTGTACTCGAGAATATAACCGTAAGGACCCGGTATGAGGTTTTTAAGCATGCGAAAGTGCAGGTCGATCTCCCGTCGCTCACTCTGAGGCAGAGGCTTGTCGTTCAACTGGACCTGCACCTCATGAAGAGCCGGATCCATGCCGCCCATCCGCAGGCGCAACCGGACCGTCTTGACCCGCCCCAGCGAGTTCCAACGCTCCAGGTCATCGACCACTCGCACCGGCACATCCACGGTCTTTCCCAGCGCCAGGGTTTGGGGCAGCAGCGCATCGATCATGCCGAACAGACCGGTTCGCCCCGAGTTGCGCGCCGCCAGGGAGGGCGCGTGGTAGGTCTTGTCGGCTGTGGCCAGCAAATCGGGGTGACCCAATAGGCGAAGCGTCTGATACTCTTCTGCCGACCAGGGCCAGCCGTTGGGATGGAAGGTCCCGTTGGCCAGACCGAAGCCGTCCGCTCCCCGATCGTAAGCCAGAGCCGCCGCCGTCCAGAGAATCTCCCGAGTGACGCTACTCTCCAGCTGCCGGCCGAGATAGCCGCTGAGTCCCGCCAGGACACGGCAAGACGTCGCCTTCCTAGCCTCCAGTGCCGCCGACAGGTCGATGTCCTGTTCCAGAAGGATGATGGAATCCTGTGGAGTCTCCTTCTTGTAGGGACTCAAGCAAACCAAGCCGTCCACTAGGCCTTCCTTCACCCAGGTCTCCACCTCGAACCCTACGATTTTCCAATTCTTGCTGGGCCCGGCCGGAATGCGGACATAGATCCTCTTGCGTCGGCCCTGATCCTTTTCTGCCCGGTCGGCCACCTCACGGAGGTCGGCGATCCAGCGGGTCAGAATCGGCGCCAACCTCTCCACTTCCCGGAAGGGACTCAACGGACCGAATTCATTGTCGATAGACAGGTCCAGCTCGACTCCGTCGGTTTCATAACGCGAGAGGAGCTCCTCGAATATACGAAAGCGTTCCCGGCGAACCTCCAGATGCAGGAAATTCATTCGGTTGGGGCCGAAGAACCGGCCGAAAAACCGGGCCTGGGGATGGTCGTCCTCGCCCACCCAGAATTGGGGATTGTCCAAGACGAAGTCCGAAGATCGGCCGTATCCAATCTGGACGGATCGCTCTCCCCCCAAGATGCACACTGGGCAAGTCGGCAGGTACCAGATGTCCTTTTCCTGGCAACGATCGCAGAACAACTGCATGGGGTCGTGCCCATTGGCCACCAACTGATGAAGATTCCGCGAAGCACGGTAGAAGATCAGGTGGACCCAGGTGTCCACGTTGTCACCCCACAGGGGAGCCACCTGACTACCGTACTGTACGACCCCGCCTTCCAGACCGGCAGAATAAAGCAGTGTGTCGATGCCGCTGTCCACCAATTGATCGACAGCAAAGGCAAGATCTTCGGGCTCCAGGGGGGAAGCGAACTGATAAAGCCCGGAAGCGTGGCGCCCGTCGTCGTAGAAAAAGACCTTCGGCTCCGAGCGTCCTGACCGAGATTGGGGCTTCGCGGTCTCGGAGCTCGAAGAGCCCAGCACGGTTGCCGGCGCGGCCGCACTCACGGTTTGCAGAAACTCTCTTCTTTTCATGTGATTCTCTCCCTGGTTTCCAGATCGAAACGTTGTCTATACCTCAACTGTAAACCGCATGGTACCAGGAGTATGATTGGTTAACCCGGCACGTCACGTTCTGAAAATGAGCCGATTTTGTTCATCGGGCGATCAGCATCGTCACCCGGTGCGACTCAGTGGTGGACGGGTGATGCATGAGGATGTCATGCTTGCCGTCCTTGTTGAGGTCCACCAGCCAGGTGTATTCTTCTTTGGGCATGGCGACCGTCACCTTCTGAGGCCGCCGGGCGAACAGGTCCGGCCCCGGAACGCCGAGAAAGACGCGCAGTTCTTTCCGGCTCCTCCCCACCAGCAGGTCCGAGCGTCCGTCGCCGTTCATGTCGGTTAGCGAGTGCAGCACCCTCCCCGTCATGTCTCCGGTCGGCATGTGATCTTTACGCCGCCGGCGCATCCCTGTGGAGCGGCGAGCGAGGTTAGATCGTCGGAGTCGAATGCCACATCGGTGGTGAAGGTCTTGGCCTCCGGGGCAAACAGCCCACGCTGGTCCTGGAGATGAACTTCGAAGTGGCCCTCGTTCCAGAACACCAGGTCGCTGCGACTATCGCGGTGCGCTGCTGGCCGAGGACACCACTCTGAAGCGGGACCAGAGCGTTTCAAAACCGTACACTATCCTCAAACGCGAGCGCGGGACACGACCGCAGAGCGTATGTCGCTCGCACGGCGGGCTAGTGAAAAGACAAATGCGGGTTCGAAATGCCTTCTAGATTGACACCGCGCCCCCCTGGTAACCCGAAGCGTAAGCGAGGGACCACGTTGCGACAGATCCCTCGCTGACGCTACTGACGCTTCGGGTTACTTTTTGCTCGTTCATCTTACCTCTCCGATGCCCCGGGCGCTGGCAGCAACTCAATGCCGTCGAGGTTGGGTCGGACGCGGATGCGGATGGACCAGAGAGCTTCCGTCTTCGCGTCTTGCGTCGTATGCCCGCCGGTGTGTATGTAGGTCGCCCAAACGGAAACCGTCCGACAGCTCAACTGCTTGGCCGTAACCGTAGACCGACGGGTCCACGGGGAAGCCCCACTTTTCGTTGGAACATCTCCAGGTCTCACCGCCATCGGTGCTGAACATCGCGCGGAAACCGCCTGCGCCGTAAGAGCCGTGGAGGCAGAGCAGCGGACCGTTCCGCAAGGTGATGAGCCGCGGCTCGAACAGGCGGATGCCGAAGGAAATCGGCGTGGTCCACGTGCAGCCGCCGTCATGGGACCAAGCGATGTCCCCCTCGGGACGCGAGATGAGCACCAGACGGCTGTCCGGGAGCTGGGCCACAGCGGTCTCTGACATCTCATGGTCCGTGGACACTGTTGAGAGAAACTCCCAGCTCTCGCCACTGTCAGTGGAGCGACAGAATGCGACCATGTCGTGTTCCGCCTCGACAGTCCTGCCATAGACGCAAATCAGCGCTGAGCCGTCCTGCAGTTCGATGATCGGTCCGTCTGAGGCGTCGAAGACGAAAGGAACCGGCAGGCGTTTCGGCCGCTGCTCCCAAGTCCGGCCGTTATCGAATGAGCGGATGATCCCCGTGAGAGTCGTCTTGGCTGGGTCGCGGGTGAGATCGGTGCCTGACGGGCCAGGGTATGTGAAGAGACTGCAGAGTATCGTGCCGTTCTGCAGTTGGCAGAAGTTGGGAGCGCGGTCGTCCCAGGGCGTGTCCAGGAGGACGGTGGGTCGTGACCATGTCTTTCCGCCGTCGGTGGAGCGGATGATCTCCGCGCGCCCGCCACGCGGAGCTTCAATGTCGGTCGGCATACCGATCTTCCTCCACTCCTCCATTTTCGTCGGGTTCGCGGTGAAGAAAGCGGTCGGCGGGGATGCGTGCCAATAGCCGGATGAGAAGCCGACCAGCATCGTTCCGTCCTGCAGCACGATGGGTGACTGCCACCCGACGAATCCTCGATAGCCGGGGTAAGGGTCAGGCTGGTTCACGCCTGGCCCGACCAGCATGCGGCGGTATTGACGATAGTCTTGAACAGGATCACCGCCCTGGAAAACCTTCACGGCAGGGGCGTTTGCATGCCGAGCGTCCTGTGCTAGTAGCATGGACGCAGCGCACGAGGCGGCAGCGGCAATTAGCACCACGGTCTTCATCTCGGGACCTCCTGGCTTGTTGACCCCAGTCTACCAGATACCGATTCCGCATCACGCAGAGGTGCGGGTGAAGAGCACTGGATCGTTCTCTGAAGGGGCCGTATTCGCGGACCATGGGGTGATTCTATTGAAAGACCGAGGGTAGCTCCGAAGTAGTGTCGGTGTCCTCATCTCCAGTTTGGGATCCTGGAGGGGCTTCGTCGCCTGGCATACCCTTTCCAATTTCTATTATCTGGTTTCATCTGGGAAGGGGGACCAACTCACCCGGGACTTCCTCCGGGAGCTGGTGGGTTTTATCGGTGTCGCCCCCACCGCAACCGAGAGACTACGACAAGCCCTCTCCTTCAAGATGAAGGATCTGGAAGATGCGATGCAGGTGGCGCCTGCGATTGCCTGTCGAGCAGACCGGATCGTAACCCGCAACTTGAAACACTACCTCAGATCCCCAATTCCGGCTAAAAGTCCCTCCTCGGTGCTTAGCGAGTGGACTCGCTCTTCTTAGGTCGTACCAAAGATCAGAAGCTATCACTTTTCAATGGGTCTTTGCCCAATGAGCGCGGGTTCCGTTGTGGTTGTAGGCCCAGCAGCGAACAATGGCTCCAGTTCGCTTGCTGGTGAACGCCGTCACCGAATCGAAGCTGTCCAGATCCGGTGCCTGGCGAACGATGTCGATCAGGTCGGTAGGACCCAAGTCAGCTTCGAGCTCTTCAATCGGCCGAAACCGAACCGGCCATCAGGAAGACGGCCAAGACTCCAACCGCGGTGTGTAAGGATGATTTCATCATCGCTTCTCCTTTTTCCTCCCCGCGTTGTAAGTAGGTCGGGCATTAACATAGAAGATCAAGAACCGCCTGTTCCATGATCTCCTTGCCAATGAAGTTTCTTAGCAGCGCCACCGGCTGCGAGCCGGATCATTCAGAAGGAAACTTTGGGTCCGGCGTAGCGGTGGGCTCCAGGCCGCCGTCCGAGCCAAAGGCTCGGAAAAATAAGACTTCGGCCTGGAGGCCAAAGCTACGTTCGCGAATGAAGTTTCAGGTCAGGAAAGAAAGAATCGATAGCCCGACGAAATCAAGAACCAGCAGCCCTTTAGGGTCAAGAGGGTGCCGAGTGTCGCGAATGAAATTCCGGCGGCATCGACGGCGTCGGCGATGTCTATGCCCCATCTGGTGGTCTTGCGGATACCCATCACCAGGAACGCGGTGATCGATATCGCCAGACTCACAACACCCCAGAATCTCCAGGCAGTCCTATTCGACTCTTGAAATGCACTGACCCCTCTCCAGAAATAGGCTTTGAGCGCTGGGGTAAGCTCTTTCCCATTCCCGCCACCAGGAGCGATATAACTCCATATTGAGGAGGGGGCACCGGTGACCCTTTCGCTGAAAGAGGGCGGCTCTTCCCTGGCCAGCTCGCTCAGCAAGAAGAGCTGCGTAGCCAGCATGGCCAAGGCTAGAACTGTTCCGATGAGGTTCCGCATTCGTGTTGGACTAAATGTCCCGCTCAACTCAGCGACGACGGGCGTGGGGACTTGCCGGGCTGCTGAGCTTCATTTCTTCAACCATCACTTCCGCCGTGAACCGATGTGGACCCCATTTTCAAGTGAGTTTCCTTTATCTGAGAGCTGAGACAATCCTATGCCGAAAGAGTCAGGATCGGCAAGTTGGGAAGTCTGCGGGCTACTATCGCGGAGTGCTGGCAGGGTCAGCTTCCGGGTAGGTATCCGCTCGCAGAAGGCATGAAGTGGAGACTGGTTGACGCCGGCCTGGGGAGTTGTTAGGTTGCAATCATTGATTGGGGCGATGACAGTGGGGACCTGGTCGGAGGCATTGGGGTTTCCCAATTATTCGGAGAATCTGTTACTCGGCCTTCGAGGCCCCATTTTCTTGGAGAGAAGGAATCATGGGTCGAAGGCATCTCCTGACGCAAGCTACCGCCCTGGCAGCAATATTGGGCCTTTCTTGGGCCCTCACGGGATCGGCTGAAAACGCGTGGATCGGGAACGCCTCCGCGGCCGCGGAGAAGATCAACCTTGCAATAGGATACAAAGTCGATCCGGACTGGCCTCGCAAGCCTGCCAAGTTTGACTGGGGAGACGTGCCCGGTGTCGCCGTCGATGCTGAGGACAATGTCTGGATGTTCAACCGAGGCAACGTCGCGGTTCAAGTCTATCGCAGCGACGGCTCTCTGTTGCGATCCTGGGACAAGCGCAGCTTCAAGAAGGCTCACCACATCACGATAGGACCGCAAGGGAATGTCTGGGTCGCCGACGAGGGTTCCCAGGTCGTCCAGAAATACACCCCGGAGGGAGAGCTTCTTTTGACGCTCGGCACCCCCAATGAGACTGGCGAGGACGGCAAGCACTTCAACCGTCCTACCGACGTGGCCATCTCTCAGGAGGGCGACGTTTTTGTCTCAGACGGTTACGGCAACAGCCGGATCGTCCACTTTGATAGCAAGGGCAACTTCATCAAGACCTGGGGAAAACTGGGGACGGCTCCTGGGGAGTTCGACGTCCCTCATTCCATCGTCTTCGACTCCAGGAACCGGCTCTACGTCGCGGACCGCAGCAACGCCCGAGTCCAGGTATTCGAAACCAGTGGAAGGTTTCTCGCCGAATGGCGGAATCTACTGGTGCCTTGGGGAATCTGGATAACGAAGGCCGACGAAATCTACGTCTGCGGATCTTCCCCCATGCGCTGGGCCAGCAAGGGCCGACTCGGGACACCACCCAAAGATCAGATTTTGCTGAAATTCAGTCCCTCGGGCCGGGTTCTTGAGCACTGGACCTTCCCGCTGGGAGAGTTGGGGAAGGAACAGCCAGGCCAGCTTAACTGGGTCCACGCGGTCGCCGTGGATTCACAGGGTCAAGTCTACCTGGGTGACATAAAGGGCCAGCGGGTTCAGCGTATGGTCAGATTGAACTGAAGCCGGTGCTGGTTTTCCAGCTAAGCTGAGGTGAAATTTCGAAAATCCCAAGGTACAAGATACAAACAAATTCCAAATCACAAGCACCAAGTTCCAAACGATGCTGAGCATTATGCGGCGAAGTCCAACAGTGCTGCGAACGACGTGACTCGTCAGCAATATAAGCCCAGGTTCCAAGGAGATCATGCCAAGACTTGCGATCCCTAACCTGACCTTGTTGAGTCTCATTCTACTGGCTGCGGACAAGTCCTGCCAGGAATTCGTTCGCTACATCGAATCCACCTTCTTCCGGGTCCAGTGAGTTTTGAACGGTCTCACGAGGGTAGAAGGCGTGGATCTAACGGAGGCCGAGAGAAGGACAGGTGGTTACCACGGATGAGAAAGGGACAGGCTGTTATCGAACCCATCAAATACGGCATGTTCATCATGCCGTTCCATCCTCCCGACAAGCCTTTGTCGCTGTGCTATGAAGAAGACGTAGAACTTGTGGTCAGGGCCGAGGAACTCGGCTTTAGTGAGTTCTGGATCGGCGAGCACCACACCATGAAGTACGAGTCGATCGTGGTGCCGGAAGTCTTCATCGGTCGCGTCCTCGGCGAGACCCAGAAGATTCGACTGGGAGCCGCGCCGGTTTGCCTCAACCTGCACCATCCGGCCTACGTTGCGACACGACTGGCTTTTCTCGACCACCTCTGCAAGGGAAGACTCAACCTCTGCTTCGGACCGAGCAGCGTCACCACTGATCAGGAACTGTACGGCCTGGATCCGAAAAAGGGGAGCGCCATGTCGCTTGAGGCCATCGACGTCATCCTGAAGTTGTGGCGGTCGGATCCCCCCTATGAGCACCGGGGTGAGTTCTGGCAGTTCTCGATCAAGGAACACGTCGATGAGGAGACGGCGATCGGCTACATCCACAAGCCATTTCAACTGCCGCATCCGCCCATAGCGATGCCAGGTTTGAGTCGCAATTCATACAGCCTCAAAGTGGCGGGCGAGCGGGGGTACGCACCGTTTTCCGCTGCACTGGCCGCGGGCAATGCTCTGGCCGATAACTGGGCGACCTACGAGCGAGCCGCTCTGGGGGCCGGACAGCAGCCGAAGCGGGCGGACTGGAAAGTCTCGCGTGCTATCTTCCTCGCCGACACTACGCGGGAAGCAGCGGAACGGGCGCGTACGAACTCGGTGGGAAAGAACTTCGAATACATCGCAAGGCTTCTCGATAGAGGGCTGGGAAGGGGAATCCTCAAGCGTGACCCTGACATGCCAGATGTAGACTGCAATATGGATTTCTGGTTGTCGGAGCAGATCATCGCCGGTGACGTGGACGAGGTGCTTGGCCGACTGCTAGCCTTGATGGAAGAGAGCGGACCTTTCGGCACACTTGTCTTGATGGGCTTTGACTGGGACGACAAAGCGAGCTGGTTGCGCAACCTCGATCTGTTCGCCAACGAGCTGATGCCCGCGCTGAATCGGGCGCTGGCCGTCCGACAGAGCCGCGAACGACTTGACCTGTCGGCAACATGAGGCCAAGTTCCGAGGAGAGAGCGGACAACAGCCCAATTTCCCGGACAGCCTCGGAATTCAGGCCATGAACCTTGCTGAAGCAGCCGAGCACTCGGTATTTCGAGCAGCACGCGGTGTGAACTTCGCGTCCTTCCTTGGTTTCTCGCTGATTCAGCCGCCCTGCACCTTGAGTTCGTTCCACAGCTCCTGGTAGCGATGGGCGGGCATGCTGCTCCGGGAAAAGCTGAGCAGTGGAGCTCGTCGTGGCCCCATCTGCTCGACCAGACTCGAATAGGGAATATGGGTCTTCAGGAACGAAAAAGGGGTAGGCTGGGTGCCTTCGCAGATTTGCCGGTGTAGCGACTTCCGGCGGTCCACCATACAGAAGAAAGGAAGTACCTGGAGTTTCCGTGATCTCTTCTTACCCAGAATCTTTTCCAACTGCTCCAGTGAGCGCATTGACAGAATCGTGGGAATGGTGGGGACCAGAAGGATGTGTGAGGCCACGAAGATACTCTCTGAGACCAGGGAAAGGCTGGGGGCGCAATCGAGGAAGACGCGATCGTACTGGCTACTCAAGGGAGCAAGGAGGCGGCGAAGTCGATCCGAGCCCTTCTTGGCTCCGTCCAGAACCAGATCCAGGTTGCGGTAGGAAAAGTCAGCAGGCAGAAGGTCCAGACCGGAAAAATCAGTTCCTTTGATCAACGAGTCAAGGCTGCGTTTTCCCCGGATCAGGCGCTTGCCGCCACCGCGGACCTTCGGCTTGATCCTGAAATAGAAACTCGTAGCCCCCTGTGGATCCAGGTCCCATACCAGGGTTCGGGCTCCCTCCAGACATGAGAGGTAGGCAAGATTCACTGCCGTCGCTGTCTTTCCCACTCCCCCTTTGCTGCTGTACGTTGCGATGATCTTCATAGGACCGTCTTTCCGCTACGAGCGCCCGATTCCAACCAGACCCTCTGGGTCAACCCAGATCGAAGAGTCGGGCCATACGACGGCGATTGGAATTTCGTGAGAAAGCTCTATATTGAGTAGCGAAGATCTTCCTTTGCTTATCCTGCAGGTACTCCAGAAGATCTACGAGTCGTCCCACTGACATGAGTGTTTCGGCTTCAATGTTGTCCCGATGCATCAAGTCCTGGGCGAAGTCTTTGAGCATCCCTTTGTGGACGGCGAAATCGTTGAAATCTCCCAGGTTGTCTTGCAGGTCCTTCAGAGCCTTGATCAGCGGACTCATTTCATCCTCAGGATACAGACTGCGAAAGAACTCCAATAGATAACGCAGCTTCTTACACTCGATTCTTAGACGGTGGAGCGCCTCGGGAGCAGTCGCAGCATGGATCCGATCTCCCTGCTTTAAGACTCGGTTGCAGGCGGTCCAGATGCGCTCCGAGGCGACCCCTCGGATGGGGCTAGCTCCCTTTAAGGTCCCTGGCGGAGGCTCCGCCAGGAATTGTTCCCACGATTTTAGCAGCCGCTCCAGGCGTTTCGACGCGAGCCCTCTAGAGAGTTTCTGGTGTTCTTGCTTGGACCGGGCCTGAATAGATTCTGCCAGAGGTTTCAGGGTTACGCTGGACTGCTCAGGCAGCTGAACCGTGTAATCATCCAACCTCAGAAGTAGAACGTCCAGATCTCGGCAGGGGCTGGTCAAGTCAGTCAGCCAGGCAAATTCCTTCTTGAAGCGCTCGGTCGGGTCTGCGGGAAAAATACTTTTGATCTGGGTAAGAGCCGAGCGCGTCCTGCGCACAGCAACCCGGAAGTCGTGAAGAAACTCGGTGTCGATTTGGCTGCTGACGCCTTCTCTGTTGGCGAGTAGGGTCTGGAGCAGGTGACTTAAGACAACTCGTACCGCGTCTGCGGTTTCCATTTGAGGCTGGAGCTGGCCCCTGAATTTTGTCGAGTAGTCCCCCGGCTCCCTTCCAATTGTCTCCAGGGCTGTGCCTAGAACTCCCGACTCGATTCCTTGCAATTCCTGCTCTTCTTCCAGAAACGAGACGATATTTCGATAGGCCTTCCGATAGCCCTTCAGCGGCGTTACTTCCAGCCTGGCGGGGAGTGGCTGAAACGCCCGCGGTCCCCCCGGCTCTCGTACGGAGAGCTGCTGTAGCGAGACCCAACCGACCGTTTTTGCATCCCGGTTCAAAATCCGGAGCCTATTCCCCGAGACTCGAACCTGAGCCCGCGGAAGCAGTCGCCGCACCTCGATGACTCTGAGGAGTGCATCTCGAAACCCGCCGGGGGGAAGGTCGACGCCGAACTCGGGAAATGTCTCCTGGTCGAGTTGATGACGCTCTTCACCCTCCCAGGAGCTCCACTTCAAGAGAAACCCTTTCTGAGAATCGGTGACCGCCAGGGTGCCTCCATCCCGGTGGATTCTCCAATCGAAAGTATCGAGATAAGTCCAGATGACAGATTGGGCAGTGGTCCTGAGGGTGGGGAACTGGGCAGCAAGAGAGTCGAGGATGGGTTTCCCAGCGGCGGGGGCCCTGAAAGCGGTGAGAGATTTGCCCATTGAGCCGTCCAGACCTGGGTCTTCGAACAAAGGCTTCAGTCGTCCTCCAGGGCAGGAGGCGTTATCAGCGCGCTACCAATCGAGTCGCAACCTGGTCCAGCGAATACCGAATCTCCCGTTTTCCTGGGACCAGTGCGTAGCCAGAAAAGAGCCGTCCTCCAGACGGATGGCGGTTGGGAAGCCGAACTGGAATCCAGCGAACTCGTCCACGCCTGTTTCGAGGTCCTGCGGTCGCTCCTGGGATGTGCCGGGATCGTACAGAAGGTCTTCGTGATGAATCGTCCATCGCTCCGAGGTGAACGTCACCAGATTGGCGACGATTCCCTGTTGGCCGTAGCGCCGGTTGTAGAACACCAGCAAGCGATCGCCGCCGAGCGGGATGGGGGTCATGGTCTGACCCGAAATACCAGTGGACTTTGGCTCGCTCCAGGTGAGTCCTTCGTCCTGGGACAGTACGAAGGAGTCCTCCTGGTCGGCGATTTCCCCCAGAGTCACCGTCCAGCAGGTGGCGATGAGACGATTGGAATCTAACATGGCCAACTTCTGCTCGAGGTACCCGAGCTTGCCCTCAGGGTCTTCAAATACAACGACATGTTGATTCCAACTGTTCCCGCCGTCCTCCGAGATGGCAGCCAGAACTTGCTTGCCCAGGGTGTCCTCGGAGTCCAGCGTGGCAGAAGGAGCTAGCAGCCGGCCGGAGGGCAGCGGGAGAATGCCGTGGGATATCTCCAGCTTTTCGTGTCCCATCATCGGGATGACCCGAGGGTCGGACCAGCTGTGACCGCCGTCCGTGGAATGGAGAAAGATGGCTTCGTTCCGGGTCTCGCCGAACACTTCGCCTGCTCTTCGGTAGGCCTGGGAGCCGTAGGCGTAGATCGTCCTGCCGTCTGCTGCCAGACTGAGTTTGAGGGCGTTGCTCGTGTCCCCTTCTCCTGGGAGCAAGGTTCCCTCAAGGGTCCAGGTCTCGCCTCCGTCCCTGGAGCGGGCCCAGTCGGAACCTCCAGTGGCGTGCGCACCTCCACCTACGCTGAAGGAACACAGAATGTCACCGTCAGGCAGCTGCACTGCTTGTGGGAAAGCCGAATCGCGATCATCGATGCGGCCGCTCCCGAGGATGTCGATATTGGGCATGAGACTCCTTTATAACGTCTTGTCAGGATGGGATTCAATCTGACTTCGCCCAGATGACTGCCTTTCGACTTCGGTCGCCACGACCACATCAGAAGTCTGGTCCTGCGGCGGAGCAACCTTCAGCAGTGTTTTGTCGGAGATCAACAGCAGCAGCGCACCCAGAACTCCTATGCTTCCTCCTATGAAGAACGGAAAAGAGGATGAAAAATCGGGAGTTCCCGGAGACTGGATCTCTCGCATCACGTAAGCAAAGACGGTCGAACTCAAGCCACTAAGGGTAGTCGAGAATCCGATGGCTGGACCGCGTAGGTGGATCGGCATGTGCTCGGAGATATAGCCGGTCTGAGACCAGCGCATGAGTTGGCGGAAGAACTCGAACAGCGAAGCGAAGACGAAGATGACATAGGCATTGGGGGAGAGCCCAATCCCTAGGCTACATGTGGCGTAGATGAGCAGCACTCCCGAGGCTATTCCCGCGCTGGCCTTCCTGCCTGCGATCAGCAGGATGGCCAAACCACCCAGGAACTGAAACCCATAGCCCACGGTGAGGAGTGTCGACCATCCTTGATCGACCGCTCCTGACATGAGCCCGATCTCAGGGTCGCTTGCCCGGTATCGGAGGTAGATATTCACAGTTTGAAAGACGGGCCCGCCCATCAAGCTGAGCGGAATCACCATCGCCAGGTAGCGCGGCATCTTCAAGAGGGACAGGTTGGTTCGCCAGCTGCCACCGGAGATTTGACGCTGAATCGTCCCCGGGTGGCGGCTGACGGTCGCAATCAAGACGGCTCCGGCAACGCAGATCACCACGTGTGACCAGAAGAGCAAGGCGAAATCCCCGGCTGCAGGGTCCCCCTCGGAGGACCACTCTACCAGTCCCTTGCCCAGGGGCGCGCCAATGAAGCTGCCGGCACCGACTGCAATCATCAACAGGGAGTTCGCTCTGCCCCGCCTGGACGGGATCACGGTCTGGACGAAGGCCATTGCTCCAACCCACTGGCCGGCCGCCGATATGCCGTAGAGCAGCCCCGAGAACGGAATCATCCAATAGCCGGGAATGTGAATCAGCAAGAGACCCAGGCCGGCAAAAAGCAGTAGAGACGCGGACCAGACACGGCGCTCACCGATGCGGGAGGCCAGAAGGCCGGAGAAGCTTGAGCCGGCGATGAATGCTACAAGCCAGTAGAAAGCAAAGGTTTCGTAGGTCTCCTCCGGGTATTCGAGGGCGTTGAAGTAGAGGGGGGTGCTGTAGCGTATCAGGGCGTGGCTGACGTAGTTGAAGAGCGAGACGCCAAAGACAAGCGCAATGCGCGGAGTGCCCGCTATCGATTCCGGGAGCGGTTTCTCGGAGGAACTCAAGTTTCTACCCGTCCAGCCGAGCCCTTCAGCGGTCGATCCCCACCACCTGAGCTGTCCCAGAACGGTTCCGGAGGTACACAGCCACTTCCCGCTCCCAGTTGGGCTGCTTGGGGCTGATCACGCTGAGGCGAAGCAAGAGATACTCCCCGTCGGTCTGGGGAATCGGTAGGAGCGCATCCGACACCGTCTGACTGTCGGCTAGAGCGGTCTGCTCTCCCGTCGCGTTGTTGAAACGGAACCACTGGTAGCGATAAGAGTTGGAGTTGGCAAGTCCCGAATCGATCGCTAGATCCTTGAACACGATCCGGGGCGATTTGTCTGCACCGGTGATCTGGAAATCATCAAGGGGGCTGCACCGGCTCAAGTGGTGGCGAATGATCTTATCCCGGCGCTTGATCAAGGCCTCTACCAGAAAGCGCTCCGCCTCCCCGTCCTCGATCCGACCCTCCTTGACGAGCACTCGAACCATTTCATCAGTAAAACGTAAGACGATCCGAGTGGCCCAAAAGGCGTCTTGGACTTGCATCCGATCAAAGGCTGGATTGGGGTATTCGGGTTTCCAATTCTGGGGCTCGAAGAAGTCTGCTTCAAAGCGTCCCGTGGCTGAATAGTCCGGATATTTCACATGGCGCCAGGCGCGGTCCCAGAGTCCCAAGGTCAGGGCCGATTTAATTCCCGGCGCCCACTCGAACATGTACTCGTTGCCCGCTCGACGGCTCTGAAAACGGACACTTCCGCTCCCCAGGCAGGAGCCGAAATCCATCAAGTAGTGTTTGAGATATCCTTCTCCCGGCTCTCCCACATACATGTCGAGGGAGTTGATACTCCGGCTGTCGTCGTGATTCAGCCAGGAGGCGAAGACCCGCAGGCCGCGGAGCTCACGCCGGTTCTGGTGAGGAAAGATGTCGTTGGGGTCATCAGACCGAACCCCGAAATACTTGAATGGGCCTACCGGTTTGCCCTTCAGGCGGTAGCTGGCCACGACCGGCGTCCTTCCATTAGCGTCCTGGAAGGCCTTCTTGAAAACCTTATCGATGTCGGAATCTCGAATGGGTCTTTCCTTTCCCTCTTCGTCAACCAACGTCGGCCAGCGATGCTCATGGCCCTGAATGGCGCAGTCACGGCTGCACTCGCCTTCGAGGGAGCCAATCACCAGATCCTGGCGTTGAAGATGGGCCAGATAGTTTTCCGGGACGTGATAGCCGAAAGCGTGAAAGAACTTGGTCGAGATCACTTCGGTCGAGGTCGACAATTGGGGATGGCGAGGAGGGTCGAACTTGATGAAATAAGTGTCCTTTCTCCCGTCGCGAATGGTGAAACCGGGTGTGATCCCTTGTGACTTCATGCCGATGACTGCCCAGGGCTTGGACTGGTCTGGGCCGGCGCGCTGGTTGGGGCCTCGAACCAGCTCCTCAATTGTCATCACCTTCTTGCCCATGCGGTTGGAAAACCAGCTCGAATCGGGTACCTCTCCCAGTGTGTTGACGTTTTCGGCTGGAAGGATCACCTGCTCCTTGTCCGGACGCCTTCCGAAACTGTTCTCGACGAAGTCAAAGATCTGGCTCAGCCGAACTGGATTGGGCAGCGGGATCGGAAGCTGATCGGCATCCACGGTCAAGGGATCGTCGGACCTGAACTTCGCGCCCCCATTGGAGAAAATGAACTCTCCTAGAAGGATCGCCGAAACGGTGCCTGCCACCAGCAGGATGAGCCGCTTTTTCATCTGCTCACTCCCCTAGCCTCGATTTCCACGGCAGTACAAATGACGCCTTTCCGCTTCGAGCCCCCCGCCAGAATCCTTGATCGGCGCGACTTGCGCCTGCTGTGTTTCCACCTACGTTAGTAAATAGAAGTACCTATTTGGATAGAGAGGTAATCCTATACCTAAAACCTGATCAAGGGACGATCCCCACGCGAATGCTAGAAAAGTCTGGATATGAGGCAGAATAGAACCCTATCAAAGGCTGAGCATTTTCTGTCATTCATATCTAGTATAGTTATAGTTTGGAATACAGTAATCGGAATGGACTAACTAATGACACCCGACCGACCGCTCCGGAGGCCCAATTCTTCCTGGCCCCCGAATCGCCTCTGCAGCGCCAGTATGAGGCCTTGCGCTGCTTTTTCGTCGAAGGCTTGCCCTCGCAGCAGGTCGCCACTCGCTTCGGCTATTCCCCAGGAGCCTTCCGCGTCCTCTGTCATCAGTTTCGCCATGATCTCAGCAAGCGCGCCCGCTTCTTTCAGGCGATTCGCCGGGGGCCTCAAGCGGCGCCCGCCCGCGATCGGGTGCGGGAACGGGCCGTCGCCCTGCGCAAGCGAAACCTCTCGGTCTACGATATCCAACGCGAGTTGGCCGCCGCCGGCCATTCCATCAGCATCAATGCGTTATCGATCCTGCTGCGAGAGGAGGGCTTCGCCCGACTGCCCCGGCGTCGGGATGAGCAACGCCCCGCCACCCTCAAGCCCGAAGCAGCAGCCATCGCCGACGTGCGGCAGATCAATCTGGCCCCGCGCAGCTTTCGCACCCGGGTCGGCGGTCTGTTTCTGTTCGTCCCGCTGATGCGATCGATCGATCTCGGGGCGGTGCTGCAGCCCCCCCGCCTTCCCGGCTCCCAAATGATTCCCGCCGAGCAGGCCGTGCGCACCCTGCTGGCTCTGAAGCTGCTGGGCATCGAAAGAAAAAGTCATGTCATGGATCGGGTCTTTGACGAGGGCATCGCCCTTTTTGCCGGTCTCAATGTGGTGCCCAAGCGCTCCTACCTGGCCGCCTACAGCTCCCGGGTCGACCGACGCGCCAACCTGCGCCTCATGGGAGCCTGGTTTGAGCAGGTCCAAGCCGCCGGCCTGCCCCGGGGCTCTTCCTTCGATCTGGACTTTCACACCGTCCCCGCCAATAGCCAGCAGGAACCTTTGGACAAACACTATGTCTCTTCCCGCAGCCGCAGCCAAAAAGGCATCCTCGTTTTTTTGGCTCGGGACGCCACCGAGCGTGTCTTATGCTACGCCAATGCGGGTGTCCCCCGGGCCGATCGAGCCGACGAGGTGCAACGCTTCGTCCAGTTCTGGCACCAACACAGCGGTCAGCCTCCGGCCGAACTCGTCTTCGATTCCCAGTTGACCACCTATGCTCATCTGAACCGCCTCAACCAACAGGGCATTGGCTTTATCACCCTGCGCCGCCGCTCCCAAAAAATGCTGGGCCAGATCTGGAGCCGCCCCGCCTCCGCCTGGCACCGCATCACCTTACCCGCCCTGACTCGGATCTTTCGCACCCCCAAAGTCCTGGACCAGCGGATCGTCCTGAAACATTACGAAGGTCCCCTGCGCCAGCTCACCCTCATGGAACTCGGTCACGAAGAACCGACCGTCCTACTGACCAACCATCTGCGCCGCGCCCCCTCGACTCTGATCACCCGCTATGCCCAACGCATGCTCATCGAAAATGGCATCTCCGAAGCCATCCAGTTCTTTCACCTGGACGCGCTCTCTTCGATGGTGGGACTCAAAGTGGATTTTGACCTCCAGATCACCCTCATGGCCAGCTCCCTATATCGACTCATGGCCGAGAAGATTGGTCGCGAATATCAGCGGGCTCAAGCCAAAAAGATCTTCCGAAATCTCCTCGACGTCTCGGCCCGGGTCCAGATCCAAGAGCAGCAAGTCACCGTCCACCTCGATAAGCGCGCCCATAACCCCTACTTGGTCGCCTCGGGCCTGGGTGATGATCCCACGCCCATGCCTTGGTTTGGCGGCAAAACTCTGGTCCTTCGATTTGACTAACCGACTCAACGGCTACCCTTAAAAAATGTTAGTCCTTTCCAGTACCGTGGAAATCGAGGCTAGTACAGCGTTCTGTAAATACCGATACGTTTGTGGCGAGCGCGACGGGTCGAGTTCGCGAAGCGACGCCGAACTCGATGCCTCGTATCTTGGAGGAGGCGCGACAAAGAAATCGGCGCGTCCCGTCGCCACCCGTATGGCAGATGGGGGTTGCGGACGATCTCTGTGTGGGTCGTCGTCGAAGATGGCCAAGCATCGTCTTCCTCCTCCTGCCTTGATCTCGCCTCGCAAGCCCCATCTGCAAACGTATCGGTATTTACAGAACGCTGTACTAGTACACTGGAACCTCAATACGGCGACAGTGTACTTAGAACGAGGGCCCAAAGCGGAAGTGAATCAGGGTCCGTCCCTGCCCACGTCCGACGTCAAATCTCAGAAATGTTCGCCTTGAGGTCTTGAATCTCACTCCTCCTCCAACGCTTTTTTCCAGATTTTCGAAATCGAAATCCTCTGTGTTTGGGAAGACCTTGCCCGCATCGTAGAAGAGAGCGAACTCCACTGCCGGCCAGGCCTCCCAGCGGTACTCCGCGGAAAGATAGAGCAGCCGTTCGTCGCGAAATCGAAACTGGGGGAAGCCGCGCAGCATCTCGTAGCCACCTAGAGTTCTCTGCAGGTAGAAGGGAACACGGCTGGCGCCGTCCGTCTCGTCCGACGATCCGAAGAAGCGAAGGGCGAGGACTCTCTGGCGAGAACCCAGGGGGATATACTGCCGTGCATCCAAGGAGATCCGGTTGAACTCGAATTCGGATCCCCCACGATCGTTGAAGTGGGTGTAGACCAGACCCAGCACTCCCCCGTTGTGGGGATTACCAGGGGTGTCCCGATAGTCGAAAAAGACGGCAGCGTTGCCACGCAGGAAATCTGGCTGGCGATCCAGTCCCGGCGCTGAGAGATCGTCAAAGGCCTCCCGCAGTGACAAGGGGTCGTCATCTGTACCCTCGCCAATGTTTACCTGGAGATAACCGGCCCGGCCGGCGACGCCCAGGCGGCCATTGCGGTAGCCCGCAACTACGTCGTAGGCTGCGTCCTCGACGAGGTAGCTGGTTTCCTCTCCGAGAGCAGGATCGGGACCGATACCGAAGAAGGTTTCCTGGGGAAAGTATCGGTAGCGCAGGTTGAAGTAGAGGAATAGATCGTTGCCCCTGTCACGTTCTTCACCAAACTTGAAGGGCGTAGCAAATTCATTCGGACCCAGGAAGAGAAAGGGGGCAACCTGTTTGAACCTGCCAAACTCGAACGATGCCAGACGATAGCCCGAAAAGGATGCAGCGCCTGAGGTTTGAACTGAAAGATTGGCTTTGGTCAACTGGGACTTGAAGTGGCGGAGGCCAAGAGCAAAGCCGGAACCATCGCTCAGATTTCCAATCTTGGGCACTAGTGTCCGGTTATAAGTCCCATAGAGTCAACTGGTTAGAGCTAGGACTGTGGGCTTCCTGCAAGCTAGGTCTCATAAGTAGTTGATAAATGGGAACTTTCTCGAATGCGGTCACGCTCAAAACCTGCAGAATACTGTGTAGACTTTGGGGAAGCTTGAGTTCCTTTTTCAGGATTGCGATGAGGAGGTAAACGCAGACAGCAATCCAGATCTGGGTGCGAACGGCATTGTCGGAGGTGCCGTAGAAGGTCTTGATTCGCAGGTGCTGCTTGATCCACTTGAAGAACAGCTCCACCTGCCAGCGGAGTTTGTAGAGGGAGGCGACGCTGAGGGCCGGAAGGGTGAAATTGTTCGTCAGGAAGACGAGAGATTTGTTGGTGGGAGCGTCGAAGAAGCGAACTCTTCGCAAGTGCTCTGGATAGTCTTGCCGAGATTTTGGCAAGGCCAAGCGCCCGGTGTGATCGCTGCGAACTCCGGGCTGATCGGTCCGTGCTCGAGAGGTGTAGCGAGTAAAGCGGAGATTCTTCTTGGCCCGAATCACAAAGTAGGCGCAAGCTTGATGAACGACATGCAGACGAGCAAAGTCGAGATAACCCCGGTCCATGACGTAAAAGGCACCGGGCTCGATGACGAGGGAATCCAACAGGTTGACGTCGTGGCACTTTCCCTGGGTGATCTCGATGACGGTGGGGATCGGACCCCGCAAGTCCAGCAGGGTGTGCAGTTTGATGGCGCCCTTGCGCTTGCGAAAGTGGGCCCAGGGAAACAAGCTCAAGCACAGGTCGATGGTGGTCGAGTCGAAGGCATAGACTGTCTCCCCCAGCTCCAGACCGAGTTGCTCGTTGGCATACAGGCGTCTGGCTTTGACAATGAGCTTCTGCGCCAAGTCGGCGTAGATACGCCAGTCCCGTGTTTCGTTGGCTTCGGCCAGGGTGCTGCGGGCCACCTCCCCGCGAAATCCCAGCGAATAGAGCAGCTCGCTTCGGGAGCGCAGGCAGGCCTCGATGTCCCGCAAGCTCTCCCGGTACGTCAACTGCGCGAAGGCCATGGCCAGAAACTGGTTCCGGCACGAGAAGCGGCGCACCCGGCGGTCTCCTCCGTAACGCTCGACACAGCGCTGGAACTGTTCCCGGTGAATCCCCTCCATCAGCTGGGCAAAAATCGTTCGTCTTGGGTTCATGGCCAGAGACTGGACTACGCCTCTGACCGTCTGGGTACGGGGCCAAGGAGAAGCCACGAAAATTCAAATGCGTCACACCCCTTCCTCGTCGCAACCTACTATACCCATGTAACTTATAGACGATCTCTACAATCTAAACCGGACAGCAGTGAATCTTGGGGTAAAAGTCCTTCCAGCGGATGTTGAGAGTCTCCCGAAAACTGTCGCTTTCCATGCGAAGGAAAGTCCTCTCGGCGCTATTGGGCTTATTCGGAACCATTTTCTGGCCCCGCTCCACCCGTCGCTGCCTCCACTCCTCGGCTCGGCTGTCGGATGCCTTCTGCGCCTCCTGTGAGGTCGTGCCTGAAGTGCTGAGAGTGGCGGACCGACCTTCCTCTGTTTCCGTAGGCGGCGAGGCCAGGGCCGGAACCAATAGGAGTGGAATGCAGACACTTCGGGTCAAGGCTGCATGAACCCTGTAAAGGCGTCGACGCGAATCGGTGGGGAGGGTAGTCAGCATCAGGCGCATAACGGTCAAACAGTGCAATTAGAACAGCCGGCGATAGCAGCTGAGCTGCATAGCAACGGGTTGCCCATATTAGCAGTCACCGGATCTTCGATCTAGAGTTTGAAGTGCATTGGGTGTCAGATAAGTCATTCGGACGCTCTGCCCAAGATTGCATCCAGTCATCGGTTGAGGCGCCGTACAATACTGGAAGTGTTTGCACTAGAGCCAGCAAAAGTTGTTCGATTCCTCGCCAACTGGAATGGGCTAGTGACTTTCTATAGAGTAGATCGATCTCGGGAGTACCCGACTATGACCCAAGTTACACGCTTGCAGAAGGTTCTTGGATTCGGGTTACTTTTGATCCTCCTGATTCTTCCGGGAGGCGAAGGGCGTTCTTCGTCATCTTCCGTATTGCCTTTTGCTCAGCCCTCGGATCGTCCAGGAACCGAACCCTTTTCCTTCATCGTGTACGGGGACATACAGAGCAATCACAAGAGAGGGCACAACGCCCTGGTCGGGCAAATGCTGAAGGAATCTGTCGATCTGGTCTTCAATACCGGTGATCACTGCTGTCCGGTTTAGATTGTAGAGATCGTCTATAAGTTACATGGGTATAGTAGGTTGCGACGAGGAAGGGGTGTGACGCATTTGAATTTTCGTGGCTTCTCCTTGGCCCCGTACCCAGACGGTCAGAGGCGTAGTCCAGTCTCTGGCCATGAACCCAAGACGAACGATTTTTGCCCAGCTGATGGAGGGGATTCACCGGGAACAGTTCCAGCGCTGTGTCGAGCGTTACGGAGGAGACCGCCGGGTGCGCCGCTTCTCGTGCCGGAACCAGTTTCTGGCCATGGCCTTCGCGCAGTTGACGTACCGGGAGAGCTTGCGGGACATCGAGGCCTGCCTGCGCTCCCGAAGCGAGCTGCTCTATTCGCTGGGATTTCGCGGGGAGGTGGCCCGCAGCACCCTGGCCGAAGCCAACGAAACACGGGACTGGCGTATCTACGCCGACTTGGCGCAGAAGCTCATTGTCAAAGCCAGACGCCTGTATGCCAACGAGCAACTCGGTCTGGAGCTGGGGGAGACAGTCTATGCCTTCGACTCGACCACCATCGACCTGTGCTTGAGCTTGTTTCCCTGGGCCCACTTTCGCAAGCGCAAGGGCGCCATCAAACTGCACACCCTGCTGGACTTGCGGGGTCCGATCCCCACCGTCATCGAGATCACCCAGGGAAAGTGCCACGACGTCAACCTGTTGGATTCCCTCGTCATCGAGCCCGGTGCCTTTTACGT
This sequence comes from Acidobacteriota bacterium, assembly GCA_965218775.1. Lineage (GTDB taxonomy): Bacteria > Acidobacteriota > UBA6911 > RPQK01 > JAJDTT01 > CAUZIZ01. The sequence goes on from CBDCLS010000006.1 coordinate 1,430,391, forward strand.
CATGGACCGGGGTTATCTCGACTTTGCTCGTCTGCATGTCGTTCATCAAGCTTGCGCCTACTTTGTGATTCGGGCCAAGAAGAATCTCCGCTTTACTCGCTACACCTCTCGACCCCGGTCCGATCAGCCCGGAGTTCGCAGCGATCACACCGGGCGCTTGGCCTTGCCAAAATCTCGGCAAGACTATCCAGAGCACTTGCGAAGAGTTCGCTTCTTCGACGCTCCCACCAACAAATCTCTCGTCTTCCTGACGAACAATTTCACCCTTCCGGCCCTCAGCGTCGCCTCCCTCTACAAACTCCGCTGGCAGGTGGAGCTGTTCTTCAAGTGGATCAAGCAGCACCTGCGAATCAAGACCTTCTACGGCACCTCCGACAATGCCGTTCGCACCCAGATCTGGATTGCTGTCTGCGTTTACCTCCTCATCGCAATCCTGAAAAAGGAACTCAAGCTTCCCCAAAGTCTACACAGTATTCTGCAGGTTTTGAGCGTGACCGCATTCGAGAAAGTTCCCATTTATCAACTACTTATGAGACCTAGCTTGCAGGAAGCCCACAGTCCTAGCTCTAACCAGTTGACTCTATGGGACTTATAACCGGACACTAGTGACCGGTGATATTTCTGCCGACAAGGGAAAGGACTACGAGACCGACTTCTACCCAGTGGTCGAGCCGCTCGCGCGGAGGGTCCCTTACTTTCCAGCCGTCGGAAACCACGATGTGTACTTTGAAAGTCCGACCAGCCGAAGTCGCATCTACAGTTTTTTCTGCAAGAACTATGAGTATCTGTCACAGCTTCCAGGAAACGAGCATCTGGCAGAGCCAGAGAGTCAGAAGCTTTGGTACAGCTTGACCCATCGCGGTGTGCTCTTCATTGTGCTCGACTCCAATTTCTTCATCGACGAGGGAAAGTACCGTCGAACCCATGCGCTCCCGCCTTACAAGAACCATCTTCGCGAGCAGCTGATATGGGTACGGGATTTGCTCGAGGGGTCCAGGCGGAACCAGAAGCTTCGTGCTCTGTTCGTCTTTTTTCACCATTCGCCTTTTTTCAGTGACGACAACGAACCGGCTCCCATTGTCGGAGTGGGTGGCCATCCAGGACATCGCGGCATGCTGGTGAACCAGACGCTGCCCTCAGAGGGTACGGGGGAACAGCGCTATCTGATCGATCTCTTTCGCAAGCATCGGGTCACTGCAGTTTTTACCGGGCACCAACACTATTATGAGCGGTGGAGGGAGGTCATTCGTGACAAAGGCCAGCCGGTTCACACCGTGAATTGGATTGTGAATGGGCTGGGTGGTGTCCGGCCCCGGGGGCGTCCCAAGTCCGACGAAAAGGAGATAGAGAAGGTCCTCAATAAGAAGGTTTATCGCCGCTACCTGGAGCGTATTTCCAACCTCAACCGGGACTGGACGGCCGAGCTGAAGCATCGCTACCCCAGGTATCCAGGACCCGCTCGATTTCACAATTACGCTTTGGTGAAGGTTGAATCCGACAAGATTTCTCTCGAGATAAAGGGCAAGAGGGGTTTTGTCCGGGATCGAGAGACGTTGTAGCGGGATCTCTGATCGACTGTGGGGGACGTGCGAGCCGTGGGAAGCTATCAGGTGCCCGCTCTTGGAAGTTGCGCATGAGTCTGGTCGAGTCTTCTCACACTCCACGAGCTGAGTCGCTGCAAGTGTCCCACTTCCTGGGCGTGGGATTATGCTGTCTGGTGATCCTGTGTTCTCCCTTTCTTTCCGCTCAGAAGTTTCTTCCTGATGATCCGATCTGGGTGGACCCCGACCGAAGGCCTGTTGAACAACCTCGTCCTATCGAGTTGAGTCAAATTGAGGACTACATCAACAGCAGCTACTCCCAAGGGATCAAAGAGGGAGAGCAAATCGTCCGTTCCCAGAACGTCAACACGCTCGGGGGGGTTCCCGATTCCAGTTGGTTTACGAATCGAATCGGACGCAATCCTATGAGCCTGCAGGAGCTGGCCAGGGGAGCGGATCAACGGGATGGGCCCGATCTTTCCGTCCCATGGGTTGTGATCCAGGGTAAGAGCGAAGGCATCTCGCCGGGATTCACGATTCGGGACGGCCGCGGAGATATCTACTTCGTGAAGTTCGATCCTCTCGAGTATCCCCAGCTTGCCACCTCGACCGAGGTGATCACTTCCAAGTTCTTCCATGCCTTCGGCTATAACGTTCCCGAAAACTATCTGGCCTTGGTGAAACGTGAGGATGTGAAAGTTGCCCCGGACGCGAAGATGATTGGAATCAATGGAAGGCCGCGGAGAATGAGGGAGAGGGATATAACGCGGATCTTTGAAAGGGTGCCCATGAGATCCGAGGGGAGCACCCAGGTAATCGCTAGTCGAGCGCTTCCCGGGCTGCCTCTGGGGCCTTTCCAGTATTTCGGAGTTCGCCCGGACGATCCGAACGACATCTTTCCCCACCAGAACCGGCGTGAGCTCAGAGGGCTGCGAGTCCTGGCCGCCTGGGTCAACCACGATGATTGCGGCGCCACCAATTCTCTAAATACCTATATCGAGAAGTCCGGCAGGAGCTACGTGAAGCATCACCTGCTCGACTTTGGATCCTGCTTTGGCAGCGGCAGCATCAAGCTGCAGAGCCGACGCGCAGGCTATGAGCATGTCGCGGAGATGAAGCCCAGCCTGAAGGCGGGTGTTAGCCTGGGATGGTGGGACCGCCCCTGGAGACACATTCAGTACCGCGTATACCCGGCGGTCGGCCGCTATGAGGCCGCTCATTTCGAACCCGATGAGTGGAAGACCGAGTACCCGAACCCTGCCTTCGTCAGGATGTTGCCCGACGATGCACTATGGGCCACTCGAATCCTCATGCGGTTCACCAATGAGGTGATCAGAGCGATCGTCCATACGGGTCGAATTACCGATCCCGAGGCCGAGGACTACCTGGTCGACACGCTCATCCAGAGGCGGGACAAGACCGTTCGCCACTTTTTGAGGCTAATCAATCCCCTGTCCGATTTCCGAATCTCAGATGCGCGCCCCTTGTCCCAGATCGAGTTCCGGAACCTCGGCGTAGAGGCCAATGTTTCCGGGATTGACTTCTATCAGTACCAATGGTTCCGATTCGACAATCTACGACTCAATCTCGATCCGCTGGGAGAAATTCAGACCACACGCCGGCGGCAACTGCCGATTCCCAAGGACGAGGCAGAGTTCCTCATGGTGCGGATTCGTACCTTGAGCCCACAGCATCAAGCTTGGAAAAAGCGAGTGGAGGTCTTTCTTCGGAATGGCAAGCACCAGTCTGTGGTTGGCCTTGAAAGGGAACTCTAGATTGGGCGGTTGGCAGCGGCTATCTGTCCTGTTGATCCTTGGTCAGTTGGGCTCTCAGGCTCCGTTCGCGTTTCAGGGGAACCCAGCAACAGGGAGCGAAGCCCCCCAGAAGATGGAGGCCGACCCTCCGGATTCGACAGCACCCCATGCCGAGTCCTTGGATCCACAGCCTGCAGACCCCGCCGATCCCCCATCCAGTCGGGCTCAGCGATGGAGCCGGAGACGACAGCAAAAGAGTCAGGAAAAAAAGGAGGTTAAGCAATCAACCTTTCAAAAGCTGCTTCTCCAGGTCGAGAGAAGGGGCTATCAGAGCTTGCTGAGTTACAGGGATTTCTACGGTAAAATCCTCGGCACCATCACCACAGGTTCCAGTTTTGCACCCGGAATCAGATACTGGAAGCCCAACATCAGTGGCTCAATGCTCACGGTCCAGGCCTCGGCCACCTATTCGATCAGGCATTATCAAGAGTACGTCCTGCAGTTGGGCAAAGACCCGACGCGGCGAGATGAGTTCGTGTTTCGCCCCAACGTTCGCGGAAAGGAGATGCTTCGGCTGGATGAGCCCCATCGGAAAGTAGGAGATTTCTTCCTCTATGCCGATTTGCGCTACCGCGATTTTCCCGAGGAAGATTTTTTTGGACTGGGCCCTCACTCCAAACTAGCCGATCGAACTGATTTCAGCCTTACCAGCTCCTCCTACGGGACGGTGGGGGGGTACCAGTTTACGAGTTGGCTCAACCTGGCCGGTCGGGCCGCGTATCTGACGATGTCCAACGGCCCGGGTGAAGATGGGAAGTTTCCGGACATTCGAGAGCGATTCGACGATCTGACCGCCCCGGGACTGAATCGCCAACCGGACTTCTTGAACCTGAGTTCTGCGGCCTTGGTGGATTTTCGAGACCGGCCCGGTAATCCGCATAGCGGGGGGATGTTTGGTATTTCGTTGAGCCGCTTCGACGATCGGGGCAGCGAGGAGTTCGATTTCAGCCGCCTGGCCATCGATGGGAGGTATTATGCCACCCTGGGTTCGGATCAGCGGGTCATGGCCTTTCGCTTCTTCACCTTGTTCGATGACGAGGACCCCGGTACCAGAACTCCCTTCTATGTGCAGGAGACCCTGGGAGGCGATGGCAGCTTGCGGGGCTTTCGTGATTTTCGCTTCCGCGACAACAACCTGCTCTTTCTCTCAGCGGAATATCGGTGGGAGGCCTCCCCTGCCTTTGAATTGGCGTTTTTCTACGATAGAGGCAAGGTGTTCTCGAAACGATCCGACTTCGATTTTTCGGGTCTGGAGAAGGGTTTTGGATTTGGGATCCGCCTCAAGACGCCGGATTCAGTGCTGTTGAGACTGGATTTCGCCCGCAGTCGCGAGCACAGCCTACGGATGCATTTTAAGTTCGGGCGTTCGTTCTAGATTTGGGTTGCTGCCAGCCGCGCTGGATCATTCAGGGGAACTCCTGCGCGAACAAGGGGTAAGAGGTTTTCCTTCGAAATTCGCTTGTTCGATATTCTGCGGTTCGAGATTTCCACCGGTCGCCTTTGCAGAGCAGGGAAGAAAGGCTGAATCACGAACCGCAAAACACCGAACATGCGAACTTCGAAGTGTGACCGGCAACGAATTCTTGAAGTTTCAGCTTAGTCCAGCCGCCGGCTGGGAGCCGGATCATTCGAGAAAGAAACTTCGAAGTACCTGTTCAGGATTGAGGGAATCAAAATAGAGGTCAATCCCAACGGGATTGCGTATTCCAGCCCAGGGCCACTGGAAAAAGATGTGAAGGAACATGCAGTCGCAGTGCCCGTTGATGACCCGGTTGGGCACGTAAGAGGGGAGGTCGGCCATCCCGCTGACCGGGACCGCCACCGCCACTCTGGGGTCGGCTGCGACGATCCAGAAACTCAGGCAGAAGCGGTGGGTGGTGCTCATTCCTTTCGCGGGGCTGGCTATCTGCCGCTCGGATCAGTTGTGCGATGCCATCCATGGCCACGATGGCAGCGACGGAGGGAATCGATTCCGCGAACTCGAGCCATGCCGAGCTCGCGAACCTCTGGCTAACCACCGGTACCCTGTAACACAAGGGTACTAGTGATACACTGACACAGCAAAACGCGTCAAGCGCAAACGGTGGGGTTCGTTGACTCCGAACTCTTGCATGGGATAAACCTTTTCGGCAACTCTGAAGGTCGGCGGATATTGTGAAATCGTATCCTTGTGGCGCTCCCGCACCTGCTTCTTCAGGTACATGGCTGAAATCGCTGGCATTGGTAACACCAGCGTTACGCTGTGTGCCGATCCTACTCTGGACCCTGTTGTTGACGTGGGGTTTGGGCTGGTCACAGACGGCCACCTCGACCTTGGTGGTCAGGGTGCAGGATGAATCAGCACGGGTGCTGCCCGGAGTTCAGATTCGTCTGATAAACGAATCAACGGGTCTGGAGCGGAACGGGACTACCGGTAGCAGTGGGACCCTGGGCCTACCCCTGCTAAAGCCCGGAAACTATACGGTTAGGGCCTCACTGGATGGTTTCAGGACCGAAGTCGTCGAGCGGGCTCACCTCGGCGTAGGCTTGAAGTCTGCTCTGGACATTACCCTCGTGCCTGGAGGACCGGACGAAAGCGTTGTGGTCTTGGCAAACCGCGAGCTGCTCCGTCCAGCCAACGCCACTTTCGGCGAGGTCCTGGACAACCGAACGATCATGGCCATGCCCCTCAATGGGCGCCAGTTCTTGGAGTTGGCCCTGCTCTCACCAGGCAGCGCTCCCCCTGCCCCGGGCTCGGAACTCGCCAGCCAGAACAGCAGCGGCATCAACGTCAACGGGGCCAGGGAAAGCTCCAATAATTTCCTTCTCGACGGAGTTGATAACAACGATCTCTACCTGAATCGCTTCGTGATCAACCCGAGTATCGACGCCATTCAGGAGTTCACGATTGCGTCGAACAACTTCGACGCCGAGTACGGCCGCAGTGCGGGTTCGCAGGTGAACGTAGCGTTGAAAAGTGGTGGACGCCAACTGCATGGATCGATCTACGAGTTTTTTCGCCACTCGGGGATGGATGCGCGAAACTTCTTCGATCAGGGGCAGGAAGCTGCTCTGCTTCGCCAGAGCCAGTTTGGGGGAAGTCTGGGAGGTCCGATGGGGCCATCGGGCAACTTTTTTTTCATCAATGCCGAAGCCTTGAGGAGTCGAAGGGCCGAAACCCGCACCAGTTCAGTCCCCAGTGTGTTGGAAAGGCAGGGTGACTTCGGACTGAGCGCGAATCCCATACGGGATCCTTTTTCGGGGGAGCCTTTCGATCAGAATCGGATTCCGCTGGGCCGCATCGACCCCGTCGGAGCAATGGTTGCAGCCCTTTATCCGGACCCCAACACGGAGATGTCGACTAGGAATCTCGTCACCTCTCCCGTCGGAACCGCTCGTTTGACCCAGTTCACCGTCAAGACCGACCATGAAATCTCGGACAAGACCTCACTCTTTTTGCGCTACAGCCTGGGCGATGATCTCAGGAAGATTCCTTTTTCCGATGGCGGCCCCAACTTCTCCGGTTTTGGAACGAGTGTCCTCGACCGGGGGCAGAACCTTGCCGTCGGGTCCACCCGAGTTGTGTCTTCCCGCACGCTCAACGAATTTCGCTTCGGCTACAACCGGCTGCGCCGCGATGTGCTGGCTGAAAACTCGGAGTTCGATGGGTTTTCTGCGCTGGGGATGCAGGGACCTGAGCTGAGCGCTTTGGAGCAGGGATATCCAACGTTTGTCGTCAGTGGCTACCAGAGACTCGGTGACGATCCCAACCTTCCGACAGTTCGTCGAACAGGTCATATCCATTTTTCCGATGTCTTGAGTCTCCAGCGAGGACGCCATCACTTGAAGTTGGGAGGAGAGATCAGGCGTTACAAGGAGACTGGCTTTACACGGCTCTTCCCACGCGGACAGGTCATCTTCACTGGCGCCTTCAGCGGGGATGCGCTCGCGGATGTGTTGCTCGGATTTCCGTCCCTGAGTCTTCTGGGCATCAATAATAACGATCAGTCTCTCCACACCTGGTCCTTCAATGGGTTCGTTCAGGATGATTGGCATCTCAGCCCAACCGTCACCCTGAATCTTGGATTACGGTACGAGTACAACCGCCCTCCTGTGGACTCGGAGGACCGTTTGACCATCTTCGATCCGGGCAGCCAGACCCTGCTTCCGGTGGCCAAGGGTGGAGTCCCGCGCTCAGGTGTGGAGTCGGATCTCAACAATTTCGGCCCGCGACTGGGGCTGGCCTGGGACCCTTCCGGGTCAGGGAGGCTGATAGTAAGGACTGGATACGGGGTCTTTTACGATATTGGAACACTGATAGAAAACTCCTCTCTGTACTTCAATCCTCCGTTCTTCAACCTGAATTTGTTTTCGGGCTTCGCCGGACCGCTTACTTTGGGTCAGGCGTTCCCCACCGAGCTGGGCTTCGCGTTGCCTCCTTCGCCCATCACATTGGATCGCCGTTTCAGAACGGCGTACTCACAGCACTGGAGCCTCGGTCTCAGCGGAGACGTCGTTGGGAATGTCGTCCTGGAGGCGCGCTACGTGGGTACAAAGGGGACCAAGCTGGTTTCCAAGCGCGACCTGAATCAACCCGCACCTGGGCGAGAGCCCCTCTTTGAGCGCCGGCCCATCTCCGGCTTCGACAACATCCTTTTCATCGAAGCAGCCGGTTCCTCTATCTATCATGCGCTGCAGCTGAGAACTCACAAGAGGCTGTCAAGAGGGCTTTCCTTCCTGGGCGCTTACACCTACTCCAAGTCGATAGACAATGCTTCCTCGTTCCTCGGGTCGGACGGTTACAACGATACTCCTCAGGACAGCAGGAACCTGGCGGCGGAGAGGGCACTCTCCAATTTTGATCTGCGACACCGCATCTCCTGGTCGATGCTCTACCTCCTGCCTTCAGCTGCGAATCACCGTTTTTTTCGTGGTTGGCAGCTAAGCACGCTGATCGCCGTCCAGTCAGGAAGACCGCTGACGCCGATACTGGAGCTGGACAACAGCAATACCGGAAATATCGGTGGGATCTTCGGCTACGATCGTCCCAATCTGGTTGGCAACCATCAGTTTTCCTCCGGAGATCCCGACCAGTATTTTGACGCGAGTGCCTTTGTAGCTGCGGATCCTTTTCACTTTGGGAATGCCGGGCGAAACATCATTATTGGACCCGGCTTCGCCAGCCTGGATGCAGCACTGTCCAAGGTATTCACTGTCGGTCAAGAGCACAAGATTCAGTTTCGAGTCGAAGTCTTCAACGGATTGAATCGAGCTAACTTCAGATTGCCGGAGGGGTTTGTCGGAAGGCCTACTTTTGGGCAGATTCTCTCCGCTTCGCCGGGCCGCGAACTGCAGCTTTCGCTGCGCTATTCCTTCTAAACGAGGCACCCATGAAGCTCATTCTCACCCAACATCTGGTGGATGGGACCGGCCAGGGTACCCGAGCCAACCAGGCAGTGCTAGTGGACGATGACCGCGTCGCCTCAGTAGGTCCAGCCGACGAAATCCAGCGGCAAGCTCCGCCTGAAGCCGAGATCCTCGACCTGGGCAGCGCCTGTCTGGCTCCCGGGTTGATCGACGGACATACACACCTGAGCCTGGCCGGTGATGGGACCGACTACGTCGAGATGTTTTCCAAGACCGACGAAATGATGGTGCTCATAGGTGTGCAGAATCTGAGACACCATCTAGAGGCCGGTATTACCACGATCCGGGAACACGGAGCCCGCAACAAGGTCGGTTTCACCCTCAAGGAAGCACTGGGGCACGGCTACATCGAGGGGCCTCGGATGTTGGTAAGTGGACGGCCTGTGACCTGTACCGGTGGACACTTCCATATGTGTAATGAGATCGCCGACGGAGTAGATCAGATGCGGGAGTCGGTGCGCCGCCTGGTCCACGAAGGCGCCGACTATATCAAGATCATGGCTTCGGGAGGTGGGACTCTAGGTACCATCCCCGGCGTGGCCACATACTCTGTGGAGGAGCTTCATGCCGCCGTACACGAAGCGCATCACTTCCATCGTCTCACCGCCGCACACTGTCGCGCTAAGGAATCCATGGTTCGCGCAGTGAAATCTGGAATTGACCTCATGGAGCACGCCGAGTTTCTCGAACCTGATGACCAGATGCGATTCGATCCCAAGTTGGCGGAGATGATGGCTGAGTCGGGCATCTGGGTCAGCCCCACACTACAAGCTTGGACCAACTATCCGAGAATCGTAGCATTGAGAGAACGACGCGATGCCGGCGAGATCCAGCCTTCCGAAGAAACTGAGCTCCAGCAGCTGGAGCGGCGGATGGAAGGCCGGTTGGATATCATGAGGCGAATGCTCGACTATGGCATGAAGGATCGAATCGTACCCGGCACTGACTCAGGTGTCGGCCTCCTGGCTTTCGGGCACCTGGACTACGACCTTCAACTGTTGGTGCAGGTCGGCTTCACGCCGGCGGAGGCGCTGGAGTCCGCTACCCGCATCTCCGCGCAAGCGATTGGGATGGAGCAAGAGGTTGGGACAATCGAACCCGGAAAGATCGCCGACCTGGTGGCACTTGATGGCGATCCGAATCAAGATGTGACCGCCACTAGCCGCGTGACGGCGGTGTTCCAGGGCGGGCGCCAGATTTCTTAGGGCTGCCTTCCCTTGCCTTTGCCCTTGCTCTGATCTCGTCTACTGTTCGTATCAGCCTCTTGCTGAGTTGACGGCGTGTGCCCTGATTTTGCCCTCACCTATGACGAGCGCAACAGGCCAACAGAACTCAAGATGATAGGCGGGCAAGGGCGCGGGCAAAGGCAAGGACGAGGGAGAAGAACTTGCTAGAGAGCTACCGAAGTAGATTCCGCTACATTCTGATGGCGCCAACGGCGTGCGCCCCATTCACTTTGAGCTTGATCTGGGAGATGGGCCAGAGAGCCACCGGACGGCGCAACTTCCGAAGCGCTTCGGCCTCAATCTGGCGGATGCGTTCCCGAGTCAGACAAAAACGCTGACCAATTTCTTCAAGCGTATGCTCGTGGCCTTCGCCGATTCCGAAACGCATGCGAAGGATGGCGCCCTCCCTTGGGGTCAAGTTTCCAAGGGCCATGGCGCTCTGCTCCTCTAACCGCAGATTGATGACTTTCTCGACCGGCGAGGACAGGTTTCGATCTTCAATGAGATCACCGATGCGGCTTTCTTCGCCTTCGCTCAATGGTGTCTCGAGCGAGACGGGATCCTGACCGATCTTCAAGGCTTTCTGAACCGTACTCACGGGCATGTCAGCTCGGCTGGCAATCTCCAGGGGAGTAGGATCCTGACCGTTCTCCTGGACCAGCTCGCGAGAAACACGGGCCGACTTGTTGATGGCCTGGATCATGTGTTCGGGAATGCGGATGGTGCGTCCGGTATCTGAGATTGCACGATGGATGGCCTGTCGGATCCACCAGTGTGCGTAGGTTGAAAACTTGAAGCCGCGGCGGTAGTCGAACTTGTCGACCGCCTTCATCAGGCCGATGTTGCCTTCCTGGATCAAGTCCAGCAACTGCAAGCCTTTCAAGCGATACTTCCGAGCTACCGAAACCACCAGCCGTAGATTTGCCTCGACCAGCTCCTTCTTGGCCGCATCCATTTCCAGCTGTCCAGCCTTGATTCTGGTTACAGTCGACGCCAGTCGTCTCAGTCCCGGCCCTAGTGAGGTCTCCACCTCCTGGAGTTTTGAGCCGATCTCCTCGATTCGAGCCCGGACCCTGTCTCGTTCCAGTGATTCCACTTGGGAAAGCTGAATCCTATTCAACTGGTCGTTTTCGAGTTCCAGGGCTTCCAGCTGCTCCAAGGTGTCCTTCGCCAACTGAAGCAGCTCCTGGTTGACCTCGTCTGTGAGTCCGAGACTCCGGATGCGCTGAGCAATCGTAATTCGGTAGCGGGCAACCTGGATGTTGGCCCCTGAACTCGCCGTACGCTTGCTGCCCGAACCTTGAGTCTTCGTCTCTAGTTTGTTCGCCCTCTTTTCCAGGGCTGCGATCGCCTGCACTTCCTCGCATAGCTTCTGACGCCAGGACTCTCTCTGTTCCTCACTGACATCGTCCTCGTTGCAGTTGATCAGGTTCTTTAGGTCGTATCCCTCATCCTGCAGACTCTGGGCTCGTTCCAGAATCCATCCCACGACCACCGGAGATCGAAGGAGGGCACGGTGGACAATCTGTTTTCCCCGGTCGATGCGTTTGGCGAGCTCGATCTCTTTCTCCCTGCTTAGGAGGGGAACCGATCCCATTTCCCTCAAGTAGATCCGCACGGCATCGTTTGCCTGATCGGTCTCGTCCTCAAGGAGATTTGGTTCTTCCCCATCCTCTTGATCTGACCCCGCTACCCAAGCAGTTGGGCCGGTCGAGAATAGTTCAGGGGCTGGTCCGCCAAGAAGATCCGGATTATCGTCACGAAGCGCCATGGATTTTTTCATCTTCTTTTCTCACTTGTAGGCATCAGCTCGTGGCTCAGTCCAAGTCTGAAAGATTTGTTTTCTCCCCTGTTGTGCTTACACGCATCTATTAGGATGCGGGTTTCCTAAATTTGTTTCTGGTGCTGTTGGAAAAGATAGGCATGCATGTTGGAAAAGGCGTGCAATTCTGGGGCCTCTGGGGAGCAAGCGCCAAAATACAAGTTACAAGATACGACAAGATACAAACAAGTTCCAAATTCCAAGTGTGCACCCCGTCTCAGTCGAGAACCTGTTTGAAATTTGGAGCTTGGAACTTGTTTGTATCTTGTGTCTTGTATCTTGGTTATTACTTAATCTGGACCACCGACTGAGGGCTCGGCGCAAACTGGGTGTAGAAATCGGTGCCTTCGTGGTTGATCACGGTGAAGGCGGGAAAGTCTTCTACCTCGATACGCCAGATTGCCTCCATGCCCAGATCCTCGTAGTCCAATACTTCGACCTTCCTGATGCTGTGCTGGGCAAGTCGGGCGGCTGGACCTCCAATCGAGCCTAGGTAGAAGCCCCCGTGCTTGCCACAGGCATCTCTTACCTGGCGGGAGCGATTGCCCTTGGCTAGCATGACCATGCTTGCCTGGTGGCTCTGAAACAGATCCACATAGGGATCCATCCTGCCCGCCGTGGTGGGCCCGAAAGATCCCGAGGCGTAGCCCTCGGGCTTCTTGGCAGGGCCAGCGTAGTAGAGCACGTGATCCTTGAGGTACTGGGGCAGTTCTTCTCCGTTATCCAGCCGATCCTTGAGTCGCGCGTGCGCAATATCCCGGGCGACGACCATGGGACCCGATAAGGAGAGGCGAGTGGCCACAGGGTGAGGCCGCAGCTGCCCCAGGATCTCGGGCATGGGACGGCTCAAATCGATCTCAACCACGTCATCTCCAAGTTCCTCCTCGGTAATATCTGGAAGATATTGGGCCGGATTGGTCTCCAGCTGTTCCAAGAAGAGGCCCTCCTTGGTGATCTTACCCATGATCTGACGATCCGCGGAGCAGGAGACTCCCAGCCCCACCGGACAGGAAGCCCCGTGCCGAGGCAGTCGAATAACCCGAACGTCGTGGGCAAAATACTTGCCTCCAAACTGGGCGCCGATTCCGATCTCGGTGGAGAGTTTAAAGATCTTTTTCTCCAGGTCATGGTCACGAAAGGCACGCCCGAACTCATTGCCTGAAGTGGGGAGATCGTCGAGATAGTGGGTACTGGCCAGCTTGAGGGTCTTCATGGTGAACTCCGCCGACATGCCTCCCACCACCAGGGCGAGGTGATACGGGGGACAGGCGGAAGTTCCCAGCGATCGAAGTTTCTCCTCCAAGAACCTCATCAGAGACTCAGGGTTCAGGAGGGCTTTGGTCTCCTGGTAGAGAAACATCTTGTTGGCCGAGCCACCCCCTTTGGCGATGAAGAGAAAACGGTAGTCGTCGCCCGGTTCGGCGTGGATTTCAATCTGGGCAGGCAGATTGGTCTTCGTGTTCTGCTCCCGGTACATATCCAGGGGAGCAAGCTGCGAATAGCGCAGATTCCTCTCCTGAAACGCCTCATAGACCCCTCGAGACAGGGATTCGGCATCATCCCCAGAGGTGAAGACGTTCTGACCCTTGTAGCCCAGAACGATCGCCGTGCCGGTGTCCTGACAGCCCGGCAAGACGCGAGCGGAGGCGATATTGGCGTTCTTGAGCAGCTCCTGAGCTACGAAGCGGTCGTTATCAGAAGCCTCTTCGTCTTCCAGGATCCGGGCAAGCTGTTTCAGGTGGCTAGATCGCAGCAGATGCGAGACATCATCCATCGCCACCCGGGCCATGAGAGTCAGGGCCTGGGGCTGCACCTTCAGAATTTCCTGGCCCTCGAAGCTTTGGATGGAGACGTAGTCGTCCGTCAATGTGCGGTAATCCGTAAGGTCGTCCTGGTGCTCGAAGATTGCCTGGTGTTTGAATCCAGCCATTTCTATGATTCCTCCGGCCTTTATCTTAGCCCAATCGTACCAAGGCAGCGACAAATTGGGTCGAGCGGGCTAAGATCCCCCGGTGGCCCTTGATCCTAAAGCACCTCGGCCCGAGGAGAGCCCGGGGACTCCCGATCGTTGGTTCATGCTGGCGTTAGTAGCCCTCGATTATTTCGTCCTCTATCTGCATCGCAACCTGATCAACTACTTTCAACCACCGCTGGAAGCCGATCTGGACATTGGCAAGTTCGAGTTGGGCCTACTCCGTTGGGGCTTTATCTTGCCCTATTGCCTAGCACAACTCGTAGTGGGCTATCTGGGAGACCGGTATCGGCGCCGCACAGTGCTTCTCGCCAGCCTCTCCGGTAGCTTCGTCTGTCTGGGGCTGATGGCTCTGGTCCAGAGCTTCGAGGCGCTATTGGCCCTTCGTGTTGCCCTCGCCTTGGCCCAGTCTCCCAGTGTGCCCGCCATCGCCAGCGTTGTGGCCGATTGTTTCAGGCCTCGGACCCGTTCCAAGGCGATTGGTATCTATCTGGTCTCCTATAACTTCTCGCTGGTTATCGGAGGTTGGCTGGGGGGCATGGTAGCTGATCGGGAGCTCTGGACCCTGCCTCTTGGCGTCTTGGGAGGGCCAGATCTCGAGGTGGCCGGTTGGAGGATGTCGCTACTCCTGTTCGCTGCTTTCGGAGGGCTGATGGTCCTGGTGCTAATGGTTCTTTTCCGAGAACCTGCACGAACCGGAGCCGAGGAGGATCCCTCTGGGCTGGGGGTTCAGTCGCTGTGGTCAACCGTGGGATCGGTACTGAAAATCCCCACCTACCGGTTTATTGCGACCGTGTTCGTACTCGCCGCCATGATCATTGGCGCCGTGCAGTACTGGCTGCCGCGATACCTCACCGATCAGTTCGGTCTCAATCTGGCCCAGTCCGGACTCAAGGCCACGATCTGGATCCAGTCTGCCGCAGTAGTAGGCCTCCTGTTGGGTGGGCGGTGGTCGGATGCATGGGCTCAGAGGTGGATGTCCGGGCGAACTCTGGTTCAGCTGATCGGACTGGCCGCTCTGGGTCCTGCTTTGCTAGTCATCGGGTCGGGCAACTCGGGTCCTGTTCTGGTGGCGGCCCTGATCATCTTCGGTGCCGGCACGGCGCTCTACCAGGTCAATATGTGGGCCTGCACCTTCGAGGTAGTGAGCTCTAGAGAGCGGGCGACTGCTATCGGACTCTTGAACCTATCCAGCGGAGTCTTCAGCTCCTGGGCCGATCCCGTGATCGGACATGTGGCCGATTCCGGAGTTGGTTTGGGGAGCATACTGTCGTTTCTAAGCCTCGGATCGGTGTTCGCGGTGATCTTGCTTCTCTGGAGCATCAAGTACGTGCTTCCCAGAGATTACCGGGGTCGGTCATAGTCGAGAAGCATTCGTCTGAACCTTGGAATGTGAGAAAGTCGACCGATGACCCGATCTGTAACCTTGAGACTCCAAAGGAGAAAACCATGACCTCGAAACCAGCGTTGGTTCTGACGCTGGCGCTTCTTGGCTTTTCCGTGATCCCAATGCAGCAGTTGAACGCCGCAGAGGCAGCTACTGGGTCCTCGATCCGACATGGACGAGATTGCTGCCGCTGTTAGAAAGATCTCCCGGTTGGCGGGTGTGCGTCAAAAATATAGGGGAAAGTTGCTCCATCCCCTTTTGTATTGGGATTATCGGGATATCTGAATGCCTACTAACATTCAGAGGAGGCGAGGCCGCACTAACTGTAAATGCACGCCGCACAACCCTTCTATGTTTATTCTTCCAAAGTATACCTCAGTCCTACCTACATTTTTGACGTACACCCCCGGTTGGCTTCGACCTTGACAGATGGAGCTAGTACGCTGTGTTACAGCGTACTAGTCTGCATAGATCCTGAATCGAATCAGTTTCCGAGCTACTTCTTTTCGTCCTCGTAGCCCACTGGTTTTGTAGGTCTCAAGCCAGCCACGCAGCTTCGAAGAGTCTACCTCCAGTACGCCGCAGACCCAATGGAAGCTGCCCGGATCGACTTCTTCAGAGGAAAACCATCTGGCCGCGTCCCGCTTCCAGGTCTCCCATTCTTGAGAAGCCCGATTGGGGGAGACGATGTCCCGGAAAGCCTGGTTGAGTATTGCCAAAGCCAGATTTCGTGCCGGGCGATCTGGCGTCTTGACCTGGGGGTAGAGCCCGTTGCTCTCGAGCATCTGCATCTTCATCGCTAGTTCCCCGCTATTCCGCCGTAATGAGGCCAGTACGAGTCTTGAAGAAGCTACAGGAATGGAATAGGTGCGTCTCTGGTAAAGGCTGGTCCGCGACCAAGATAACGATCAAGGCAGCCGTATAGGTACCAGCCCCTTCGGCAAGGGCTGGCTATTAACCTATGCTGACTTTGGATCTTCCTGGCGGCAATGTCGCCTTGTCATACACACTGGAACGCGTCCTTCTCCGAAATCCTCAGCAAATCTCCACACTTCCGGACAGGAGCGTCCCCAACCTTCAATCCCACCTAATGTAGCTAAAGGATGCATTAGGAGCCCAGGAGTCGCTAATCCAATGCGAATTTCTTGATAGCGACCTGGGTTGAGTTGTGTCCGGTGGGTCTGCTCGAAGTACTGAGGCGGGGAGGTTGAGGACTCGTGCGAGAGGGCATCGCAAGAGTTTAGGGGAAGGGCCGACTCATCTGTGTGTCGGCCCTGGTGAGCCGGATCTCTTGTAGCTACATCATTCCCGAAATGAGCTTCTGGGCTTGCTCGTCGGACAGACCCAGCGGGCGATGGGCCAAGGGAGCACCCTCGTCGAGAACCGCCTCTGCCTGGTCCAGACTCTTTGCGAATCTTTGAAGGAAGAGTCCAGTGTAGATGGTGTCGCCCCAGAGCATCGCCTTCTCGCAGGCCGTCTTCCAGTCGCTGGGATCGTGGTTCTCATCCTCGAGCCTTTTGACTCTTGGTTTGAAGAAGTTGTAGTCGTTGTCGTGATTGAAAGTGACGCAAGGGCTGAAGATGTCAATCAGGGCGAAGCCCTTGTGCTGGATTGCCATTTTCATGAGCCCGACCAACTGCTTGCCATCGCCGCTGTAACCGCGGGCCACGAAAGTGGCACCGTTCATGATCGCGGTGGTGATGGGATTAACGGGCATCTCAACGCTGCCGAAGGGTGTGCTCTTGGTTTTCATTCCGGTGGAACTGGTTGGGGAGATCTGGCCTGTGGTCAGTCCATAGATCTGATTGTTCATGACCAGGTAGGTAATGTTGAGGTTGCGGCGAGCGGTGTGAGCGAAGTGGTTTCCGCCGATGCCGTAGCCGTCACCATCGCCACCGGTGGCAACAACATTCAGCTCGTGGTTCGCCAACTGGGCTCCCGTAGCCACGGCTAGTGCCCGCCCGTGAAGGGTATGCATCCCGTAGGCATTAAAAAAACCAGGGAAGTTGGAGGAACATCCGATTCCGCTGACCGTCAAGATCTCGTGAGGTCTGATTCCCAGCTCGGCACAGGCTTTTTGCAGACCTCTGAGTACGCCAAAGTCTCCACAACCCGCGCACCAGTCCGGATCTACCTTGCTCTTGTAATCGCTCGGCTTCAGGACGGCATTCGGTTCGGCTACTGGGGGTGTGCTTCCTACACTCATAGTTGTTCCTCTCTAGACCATAATTTCTTGGAAGGGTACGTATTGGTCCGTCTTGCCAGCGAGAAGCTCCAACACTCCATCTACGATGTGATGAGGCATGAAGGGCTCTCCATCATACTTCCGAATATGACCGTCCGCGGTGAGTCCCGACTCGCTCCGGAGATATCGGGCAAACTGCCCTGAGTAGTTGTTCTCGACCATGATAGTCTTCTTTGCACCCGAGAAGATTTTGGTTAAGGCCTCTGTATGCAACGGCACAATCCACTTGATCGACAGCTGGTTGGCGATAACTCCCTTGGCTTCCAGCTGGTCCACGGCCTCTCTTATCACGCTGTGCGTCGATCCCCACCCGACCAAGGTGACATCTGCGTCCTCGGGTCCTACCAATCGGGGGGCTTCGATCTGGTCCAAGACCCCGTCGAATTTGCGAGCCCGTTTCTCAACCATCATCCGGCGCTTGTGTGGGTTGGTGAACTCGTCGCTGATAAGGACTCCGTCCTCATCATGCTCATCGGTGGAAACGACGTGTACATAACCCTCCAAGCCGGGAATGGCACGAGGCGAGATTCCGTCCTCGGTGTTCTTGTAACGCAGATAACCGTCGGTCGCGGAGGGCTCGGTGATCAGGCTGCTCCGATCGATCTTGGGCTGGAGGTCGATCTTATCTGGGTCCACGCTGAATGTGCCTTCCGAAATCAGGAGATCCGAAAGAACCATCCCGGGGCATTGATACTTGTCAGTCAGATTGAACACCTCTGGAATCGTATTGAACGCATCCAGGGCATCTAGAGGCGCGACGATGAAGCGCTGGAAGTCGCCTTGGCTGGCACCGAGCGTCTGCCAAAGATCCCCTTGCTCAGTCTTGGTGGGAACTCCGGTAGAGGGTCCCGCCCGCTGAACATCGATGAAGACAACCGGGATCTCCATCATTGCAGCCGCGCCGATGGCTTCGGTCATCAGCGCGAATCCACCACCAGAGGTGGCGCACATGGTCCTGCAGCCGGCGTGAGCCGCGCCGATTGCCACGTTGGCTACCCCGATTTCGTCCTCGATTTGACGTACCATGATGCCCAGCCCCGGGGCATGCTTGGCCATCCAGTGTAGGACACCGGTAGCCGGACTCATGGGGTAGGCACAGTAGAATTTGACGCCTGCTGCCGCCCCCCCCATAGCCAGGGCATCATTGCCGACCCAGACTGCCAGGGGTTTGGGACCCACTGGAGGCTGTTTCGGAAAAGCAGAGAAATTCGCCGCTGCGAACTCGAACCCGGCACGGGCCACTCCGACGTTCTCGTCTACGACCGCCTGTCCTTTGCGCTGAAACTGCAGTGTCAGGCTGTCCTCCAAGATCTGGAAATCCAGTCTCATCAGAGACATTGACAAGCCCAGCGCAACCGTGTTTTGCATGAGTCGGTTGCGATTACCGCTGGTGATATCGACGATCGGCATGGGACACAATTGGACGCCATCCTTTGCCTCTCCCGGCTTGATTGCGTCGCTGTTATAGATCACGCAGCTACCAGGTCCCATGATCTCCAGGTGTCGGTCCATGGTGTCCTGATTCAGGCAAACCAACAGATCCAGCTTATCTCCGTGGCTGAGGGCTTCCTGATCGCTGATGCGAATGGTCAGGAAGATGTGCCCACCTCGAATAATGGATTGATAGGCGTTGTAGGCATTGAGGTGAAGGCCACGGCGGACGAAAAGTCGGGCAAGTATGTTGCCAGGAGTTGCGATGCCCTGCCCGGCGGCCCCACCGATGGCCAGGGCAAAATCGAATTCTCGTTGGGTCATTTAAATCTCCCCATATGCCGAACTTACCCGCCACGATCCGGGCTGATCTTTGGTTCTGAAAAGCAGGTATCTCAGCCTTGCTTTCGAGCCGCGAAAGCGCAGCCCCGTTGCGGGAGCCAACAATCAAGCTTCTCTTCACTCCGACCAGTCACCAAACTGACATAGGGTCGAGGTCGTCGCAAAAATCGAAACACTACCTTACACGAGTTCAGGATGAAATTCTAGTCGACGGAGGACTCGCGTGGGTGCGCTTTCCCTAGTCATGCCGGCGATTGGCGACCAGGTAGATCCCGAGAGCTATCAACAGGACTCCCAGGACGAAGCCCGAAGAGATGGGTTCGGACAGGAGCAACCAACTCAGCAGGACTCCGAGCAGGGGAGTCGTGAAATTGAAGGAGCTGACCTGGCTGACTGAGTGGCGCCGCAGGAGTCCGGTCCAGGCCACGAAACAGAAGGCCGCTACGATCGCTCCCTGATAGAAAAGAGCCACCGCGACCGATGCGGTTATGTTGTAGCTGCGCTCCTGTTCCATCCAGAAACTCAACAGGAAGAAAGCCGGGACACCATAGATCATCTGCCAGACCGCAACCTCGAATGCAGTCAAATGACGGATGAGGAACTTGGAAAAGACCATGGCAATTCCCAGGAGGAAACCGGCCAGCAGCACCAATAAGTCCCCCAAGAGGCTGTTTCCCCGGAACTCGTCTCCCTCCGCGAAAATGACCCAGGTCCCCAAGAACGCAAGCAGCAGCCCACATCCTTTTCGAAGGTTCAAGCGGTCGTTGGGAATGAGAAAGTGGGCAGCCAAGGCGACGAAGACCGGATTCGTGCTGAGAAAGACGATGGAATGACTGCTGGAAGTGAGCTCCGTGCCGAGATTGAAAACGGAGATCTGGACCACAAACAGCGCACCGAAAGCCAACAGGTGCCTATGCGCGACAGCCGGGCGCCACCAGGTTATCCGCTTGAAGCCGCCCCAGATGAGCAAACTGACCAGGCCGATGAGAAAACGAAGTGCAGCTGCCCCAAAGGGTGGTACGCCTTCGAGGGAGATCTTGAGAGCCGGGGAAAGACCTCCCCAGACGGCGCACAGGAAGATGACGAAGAGTACTGTCCGCAGCTCGAGTTTCTCGGCAGGAAAGGGGTGACCAATGGGCTGCTTCAGGGAGCTGCTATCGGATCTCGGAATGTCCATTGATCCCCTGAACCGCTTATTCCCGGTCGGTGATTTGGAGCTTGAGCTTTCGATTTGTCAGGGACTCGGAAACGGAGACTTATCTGAGATGCGTTGCCCTATTGGGCGCTTCGAGCGAGTTCTTCAATATCTTCTTCAGATCCCAGGGCCACCAAAGCATCTCCGGCCTCAATCCTTTCGCTAGAATCGGGGTTGAAGAGCAATTGGCCGCTGCCTTTCTTGATGGCGACCACGATCACTTTAAAACGGGTCCGGATCTGTGCCTTGCTCAGGGACTGACCCCTGAGTTGCGAATTGTCGGAAACCGGAGCCTCACCCATTGCAAGCTGCAGATGCTGGCGGTGGGTTACCAACTCAACCAGCTCTACGAGTGTGGGGTGCAAGATTGAGTGGACAAGCCTTAGTCCAGCGATACGATAGGGCGAGAAAACGCGGTCAGCTCCACCTTGCTTGAGTTTCGCCTCGGCCTTCTCACTAGAGGCCCTTGCCACCACGTTGATCTCGGGATCCAGGCCTTTGGCGGTCAAAGTGAGATAGGTGTTATCGGCGTCCGTTCCCAGCAGAGCGAGGACTGCCTTGGCTCGCTGGACACCTGCCAGCAGCAGATTCTCCTCCTCGGTGGCATCCCCCATGACATGGGGTAGATGTCGCGTCTTGAGTTCTTCCTCGACCTCCGGATTCTGCTCCACGATACAGATCGGAAGCCCATGTTCCCTCAGACCATCGGCAACCGTGCGCCCTACCCGGCCGAAACCGCAAATAATGAAGTGGTCATCCAGTCTCTCCAGCTCTGTCTTCATTCGCCTTCTCCCCAGGACTGTTGCTAGCTCTCCCTCCAGCAGGATCTGTCCGACGCTGGTAAGCGTATAGATCACCGTCCCCAGTCCAGCCACAATAATGATGCTGGTAAGCAGCTTGCCGCCGGACGAAAGCGGATGTACCTCTCCAAACCCCACCGTCGAAATCGTGATGATCGTCATGTAAAGTGCATCTGCTACCGACCAGCCCTCGATGAGTTTAAAGCCGGCCGTGCCGACTAGGGTCCAGGCGAGGAGCAGGAAGATTCCGAGTCGGAACCCAGGTTGGCTTGGCATCACTTCTCCCAGTAAGGCGAGGACAGCAGACTCTGATAGAGTGGTTGGTGATTAGCACGGTTTGTATTCGGCGTGGCTGCCCCCATCTCTCGGCCATCCGGATGTCTCGAGCCCGGCCTGCCGGCCACAGTATAATGCATTCGTCGCCGTCTCTTTCTCGATGCTCGACGCGGTGCGGAGATCCCCGCCGGACAAGGCTTTCAGCGTAGGAATTGTTCTCTATACGGGCAGTGAGGCAGGAAATGGGGCTTCCCCCGCTATTCCCTCCAAAAATCGCCTCCTGAGAAGCCCCACAATCCCCGATCGCCGGCACGACCCCCCCGCCGTGACGAACTATTGGGTGCCCATGCGCCCGACAAAAGGAACGCCTCCTGGTCTACCGTCTCCTGTCTCCCGGGTCCTGTTTCCCGGGTCCCCGCGTCAGGTCTACAGCCTGAAGCTTCCAGCAGGCTAGAAGCGCCAGCAGCGCGGTCAGCAGTAGGATTCCCCACTCCGACAGCAGTGGAATGGCCGATACCCCGACGCTCACCGCCCCAGCGGTCGCGCTGTTGTTGCTACTGTCTGGATCGCTCTCGTTGCCCGAGACAGTAGCGGTGTTGGAGATGGGGTCCACCTGTTCCGAATCGACCATCACCACGAAGGTCAGGGCGACGCTGGAGCCGTTAGGGATGGCACCGAAGGGACAGGTCACCGTACCACCCATTTCGGTACAGCCCGAGGCCGAGGAGACGAACGTCAGTCCGGCCGGCAGTACGTCGGTGACCGTGCCACCGCTGGAGTCCGAGGGCCCGTTGTTGGTTACGGTCAGGGTGTAGGTCAAGTTGGTGCCGGGTTGCACCAAGTTCCCGCTGGCCTCCTTGGTGATCGACAGGTCCGACTCTGACCCTAGAAGCGGAGTGGGTTCACTATCACTGTCGTTGGCGGGCGTCGGATCGGTCTCGTTGGCCGCGACGGTGGCGGTGTTGATGATGGTAGCAGTCTGTCCAGGATCGACCATCAAGATAATGGTCAGAACGACGTTGGCGCCGCTGGTGAGCGCCGGGACGGGACAGCTAACCGTACCACCCGCCTCAGTGCATCCTGATGGCGAAGAAACGAAGGTGACGCCGGCCGGTAGGACATCGGTGATCGTGCCGCCACTCGAATCGGAGGGGCCGTTGTTGGTCACGGTCATCGTATAGGTGATGTTGGTGCCGGGTACGAACTCGGCCCCAGCGTCGTCCTTGACGATGGCAAGATCGGTCTCCGGCACAATCTCGGTGTCGCCGTCGGTGGCGCTGTCGTTCCCCGCACCGGGATCGGTCACCGAACTGCTTACAGTCGCAGTGTTGGAAAGAGTTCCCGTGGCCATCGAATCGATGGTGCACATGACCGTGTAGGTCACGGAACTGCCCACCGGCATGCTGAGAGTCTCTGACAGGTTACCGGCACCCGCTGCCGTGTTACCAGTGGCGCCTCCGGCCGCGACGCTGGTGAAGGTGCAAGTTAGATCGGCCGGGAAGGTGTCGTTCAGTGTCACCGAGGGGTCATCGCTGGGACCGGCGTTGGAGGCGACGATGGTATAGGTCAGGGTCCCACCCGGGGCCGCCGAAGTGACTCCGTCGGTCTTGGTCACAGACACGTCGGCCATCGGAGCGAGTACGGTGTCAGCGTCGGTGGCGCTGTTGTTGCCCGGGCTGGGGTCGGTCACTGAGCCGGTGACCGTCGCCGTATTGGACAGAGTCCCAGTGGCGGCCGAATCGATGGTGCACATGACCGTATAGGTCACCGAGCCGCCGGGCGGCATCGAGAGTGTCTCGGCCAGGTTGCCCATGCCGGAAGCCGTGTTGCCGGTGGCGCCTCCCGCCGCCGCACTCGTGAAGGTGCAGGTGAGGTCCGAGGGGAAGGTGTCGGTCAGCGATACGGAAGGATTGTCGGTTGGGCCGTTGTTCGTCGCCACGATCGTGTAGGTCAGGGACTGGCCCGGGACTGCGGAAGTGACGCCGTCATCCTTGGTCACAGACACGTCGGCCATCGGAGCGAGTACGGTGTCAGCGTCGGTGGCGCTGTTGTTGCCCGGGCTGGGGTCGGTCACTGAGCCGGTGACCGTCGCCGTATTGGACAGAGTCCCAGTGGCGGCCGAATCGATGGTGCACATGACCGTATAGGTCACCGAGCCGCCGGGCGGCATCGAGAGTGTCTCGGCCAGGTTGCCCATGCCGGAAGCCGTGTTGCCGGTGGCGCCTCCCGCCGCCGCACTCGTGAAGGTGCAGGTGAGGTCCGAGGGGAAGGTGTCGGTCAGCGATACGGAAGGATCGTCGGTTGGGCCGTTGTTCGTCGCCACGATCGTGTAGGTCAGGGACTGGCCCGGGACTGCGGAAGTGACGCCGTCATCCTTGGTCACAGACACGTCGGCCATCGGAGCGAGTACGGTGTCAGCGTCGGTGGCGCTGTTGTTGCCCGGGCTGGGGTCGGTCACTGAGCCGGTGACCGTCGCCGTATTGGACAGAGTCCCAGTGGCGGCCGAATCGATGGTGCACATGACCGTATAGGTCACCGAGCCGCCGGGCGGCATCGAGAGTGTCTCGGCCAGGTTGCCCATGCCGGAAGCCGTGTTGCCGGTGGCGCCTCCCGCCGCCGCACTCGTGAAGGTGCAGGTGAGGTCCGAGGGGAAGGTGTCGGTCAGCGATACGGAAGGATCGTCGGTTGGGCCGTTGTTCGTCGCCACGATCGTGTAGGTCAGGGACTGGCCCGGGACTGCGGAAGTGACGCCGTCATCCTTGGTCACAGACACGTCGGCCATCGGAGCGAGTACGGTGTCAGCGTCGGTGGCGCTGTTGTTGCCCGGGCTGGGGTCGGTCACTGAGCCGGTGACCGTCGCCGTATTGGACAGAGTCCCAGTGGCGGCCGAATCGATGGTGCACATGACCGTATAGGTCACCGAGCCGCCGGGCGGCATCGAGAGTGTCTCGGCCAGGTTGCCCATGCCGGAAGCCGTGTTGCCGGTGGCGCCTCCCGCCGCCGCACTCGTGAAGGTGCAGGTGAGGTCCGAGGGGAAGGTGTCGGTCAGCGATACGGAAGGATCGTCGGTTGGGCCGTTGTTCGTCGCCACGATCGTGTAGGTCAGGGACTGGCCCGGGACTGCGGAAGTGACGCCGTCATCCTTGGTCACAGACACGTCGGCCACGGGCATGCCGACTACGACGGTGGCGGTGTCCGGTCCGGTTTGAACCTGGTCCATAAAGCTCGATGCGCTGTTCACATATAGCCCATCGGGAGTCATGGGATCGACGGTTGCCGTATAAATCAAAGAAAGCGAGCCACTTGCAGGAATTTCATAAGCATTGAACGGCGGCGCATTGCCGAGCCATTCGATGGCGCCCGTGGCCCCGTTGGCGGGCAAGGTACCGGAGTTGCTCGCGGTCACACCGCTTGCAACGTCTAGAGCATCGTAAGAAAAAAGAGCGGGCAAAACGTCTTGAATGCGGGTGACGAAGACGACAAAGGCGGACGAATTCGTCAGCGTTACCGTGTATTCAACCGTGCCACCGGCTCCCGACATCAGGCTAGTGGGACTCACGGTTTTTGCAATGGTTAGTGCGTTGGTGGCAGGGGGAATCGTGGTGGTGAACGCTCCATCCCCGAAATTCCCTGTGTATTTCAAGCCGGCCGCGCCGCTGGTCTGAGCCGCGTAGGGATCGGCAGTGGTACTTGCCGCAGCACACTTGTTCAAAAATTCGTAGCGAACTTGGACCTCATTGCCCGATCCGCCCTGGCTCACGGTGGATGTAAAAAAGAGCTGGTCCTGGGTTCCCACTGTAATGACAGTGATATCGGAGGCCAGGACTTCGGCGCGAATGAGCTGAAAACATGACGTATCAAAATCGGTGTTTCCTGCGGGTTGAAAGATGAAGACATCGCCAACTTGGACATTGCCGAATGCATAGGTGATGTCCAGGGGGATCACTTGACCCACGACAAAACCCGGTCCAAGGAGACTACTCAGGAGAACGCCGCCGGCATTGGCGCTGATGCTGGAAATGGCTGTAACCGTATTGGTCAGAGCAACAGTGCCCGGGTTCGAGTCGGAAACGGTGACGGTCAAGTTGGCCGAAATAACGGCCGCGGTGTGACAAGGGTATTCGATAAACCAGTAAAAAGTTCGACTTTGCCCGGCTGTCAATGTTCCTATCAAAATAGTAGCCGGTTGGCCGCCGGCGAAGGCAAAACCTGCAAACGCGGAAGGATCACCCAAGGTTCCGCTGAGATCAGTCAGTGTACCGCCGGAGGTGTTGGTAACCTGGAATGCGACATAGGCTGCATGGGGTCCGTCCCTCCCGAACAATTGTTGCTGTCGGAAACCAGCTGGTTGCCGCTTGTGAGCAGGATCGTAACATCACCCGGGCCCAAAGCCAGGGCGACTTGGAATGACTGGGAGAACAGCACGGTCATCAATCCAGAGATCAGAAGAGCCGAACTGCGCGATTTCTGCCATAACTCGGTCCGCAAGAACCAGATTTGCTTCATAAGGATTTGCCTTTACTGCGAATTCGCCCGCTCGGTCCGCCCATACCATGCTGCGCTGCATTTCGCCCCTGATGCTGCATCCCCTTCGACGTAGATGACCAGGATTACCGGCATTGCTGATTTCCGGGCCAGGTTTGGAACCAGGAGAGCCCTTGCCGGGAGGCGAGTGTATAAAGGAATGACAGGCAGGTCAACGGGCCGAATTGCCTCACGATAGAAGTGCTCGAAAGGGAATCGTTGCCTCATATCTGGACCGGCTGTTGCACCGCTGCCACGTGCTGAAGATCAAGGGAAGGAGTTCTCGGCTCAGGGATCTGGAACGGGCCCTGGCAGGGACGGCGGCCGCCGAAGCGGCTCAGTGATCAGTGACGATTAAAACTCCGGGGCGCATTGACTCAGCAAGATTCGACCTGATGTCAGACCGTTGCCTCATGACACACCGGCGGGAGCACAGCAAAGGGGGCCTTCATCCAGGAAACAGCCTGAGGAAGCGACAGACGCCCCCGCCATCATGCCCTCAAGAGCCTTCTCCCGGCGGGGCTAGGGTGCCTCTTGTACTGCGGGCCGCTCGCACGACTGAAAGGAGGTCCATGTTCAAAAGACTTCGCAATAGATCTCTCTCAGACACAGCCCAAGAAACCGAACCAGTGAGACCTACTCTGAATCGCCCGGTCAGAAGTCACCTTGTCGTGGCACTCCTGCTCAGCGGCTCGCTGAGCTTTTCGTGTGACAGTCGCGCTCAGTCGGCCTGGAGCGCCAGAAGCGGCCTGCCGACGCCCAGGTGGATGTTGGCGGCTGCGGCAGTGGATGGCAAGATCTACACCATCTGTGGTCGGGTGTCCGGAAACAAGATCACTCCGGTCGTCGAAGTCTACGACCCGGCGACCGACACCTGGGCCCGCAAAGCCGACCTTCCGACTCCACGCTTCCTGACCTCTGCCAGCGTGGTCGATGGCAAAATTTACGTCATCGGTGGCGGCACCGCGAGGGTGCTCGGGACCGACATAGTGGAAGCCTACGATCCGGCGTTCGACACCTGGACTCGGAAAGCTTCGATGCCGACTCCGGGGCACGGCCTTTCGACCAGCGTCCTCGGCGAGGTTTCAGCCCGGCGCCGTTGACCCTTTGTTGCTCAACACGTGGAGGCCTTTGCGCCGCCCCACTGACCGAAGGTCTCCCGACCATCTGTGAGCGTTCGAATTCAGGCAAGGCGCCGAGCTCTACCCTGATCCTGATGACTTGTGACAGTCCCCGGACACTTGGACACATATCCCCCCAGCCGGAGAAGTGCCTAGGACTAGAACTAGAAGGCATTTCCAGAGCGGAAGGAGCCTCTGCTTTTCTCCAAGCTCAGCGTAGTTGATGCGACGTTCTCGGGGGAAATTTGAATGTCCGCTTTTAGGCGAGGCTGTGTGAAAAGTCATTCATGATTCGGATTTGAAATTTTGACTTCATAGGATCGCGTGCAAGCCACGATCTCCGTCGTAGGAAGGGTAAAGAGACCCCTAAATCAAAGAGGTTTTGGACTTTTCACACACTCTCAAGCGAAAACGGTCGTTCGGGGGCTGTCTACTCTGACACTGTTTGTGCGGTCAGATTTGCTGTCCGGCCAGAAGTCTAGTCGTCCGCGTGTCCTACCCTCGCTCTTGCCGATCAGACCCATCTTCGGTCCCTCTTAATTGGGATAAGGATGACCAGGCGTACCAGGACTTTCGTCCGAATCGGCTCTGCTCTATCATAGTAATCAATCGTCTGGCTGTCGGTAGCAGCTTCAGTTTCAGATGGAGGCAATGCCTCGACCCGCCCGCAAGGGAGACGAGTTCTAGCATCTCAGGAGTGGGTACACTGGAAAGGAGATCCTCGATGATCTGGAAGGGTTTTTCTCGTCGGCAATTCGCCAAGCGTTTGAGCCTCCTTGGAACACTACCTCTAGTCGCACACCGGCTTGCTGCAACCTCGCAGTCGAGTCCCTTTCAGCCTCCTTCGCCTCCCGCTGTCAGGGCCTATCCCGGGATACTCAGGCACAGCGTCGTCTTCTGGGACCCCTACGGTTATTCGGCCTGGCCCACCATCTTGAAGTGTCAGGATGGAGAACTGTTGATGGTCTTCTGCGAAGCGATGCGCCGAAGACCGCGAATCACCCACGCAGATCCTTCATTCTACGGCCTGATCCTCCGTTCTAGCGATGAGGGAGAAACCTGGTCTGAACAACCCGAAGTCATCGGGGACTATCAGTATTTCGGCATGGATGATCCGGGAATCTGCCAGTTATCCGACGGGAGAATCCTGGTCAATGCCTTCCGCCGCTCCTTTGCTCCAGCCGCCGCCGCGGACAAAAGAGTAGACGCGCGATTCACCCGGGTGAAGCCGTTCCAATGGGCTACCGGCTACAGGGATGACATGACCTATGTCTTTCACTCGCTGGATAACGCCCGTACCTGGCTGGAGCCGGTTCACGTCGAGATTGCTCCGTTCAAGTGCGCCTGCCAGCTGCGGCCCATCGTAGAGCTCCCCGACGAGACCCTGCTTCTGCCCTGCTACGAAGAGTTCTACGGGCCCTCAACTTCAGAGCTCAAGATGACCTCGACGGCTTTCGTTCTGCGCTCTCGCGACCGGGGCAGGAGTTGGGGCGAGCCCAGCCTGATCGGGGCACAGGGCGTTAACGGGTTGGGTTACAACGAGCCCGCTCTCATCCACCTACCCAGCGGAAAGATCGTCGCTCTCCTACGGACTGCACCCGCTGGTTGGCTGTACCAGAGCGATTCCGGTGATCAGGGACGGACCTGGAGTGCTCCGCACAAGACTCCGATGTGGGGATATCCTGCCCACCTCTGGCTGCTCCAGGACGGGAGACTGCTAGCCACCTACGGACATCGGCGAGAACCCTTCGGGATCAGGGCCTGCCTCAGCCCGGATGAGGGTAGGACCTGGGATATTGAAAACGAGATTGTACTACGGGACGACCTCAAGAACAGCGATCTGGGATATCCCACCACCACGCAGTTGAATGACGGGACGCTTCTGACCGCCTACTACGCAAGGGATGAGGACAACGAAGTCACCTGCATACAGATGACCTCATGGAAGTTGGCTTCCTAGATATGCGAATTTGAACGTCCGCTTCTAGGTGAGACTGTGTGAAAAGTCCAAAACCTCTTTGATTTACGGGTCTCTTTACCCTTCCTACGACGGAGATCGTGGCTTGCACGCGATCCTATGAAGTCAAAATTTCAAGTCCGAAATCAGTAGTGTCCCAACGTTTGGGACTCTAATCTCTGTAAAGTATTAATGAGCAATATGTTAGAGAAGATAATAGGTGTTTCCGACTTGAAAGTGAGTGTATGCTCACGCCCTTCAGTTCATAAGGAGGGCGGGCATGTACACGGGCACGACGATCTTTTCTCAGGTGATGCGGCATCTTCCCTGGCATCGTTTTCATCGCATTGTTCAGCACTACCGAGGCGACTACAAGGTCAAGTCATTCCGTTGTGCCGACCATTACCGGGTCATGGCATTTGCGCAGTTGACCTATCGCGAGAGCTTGCGCGATATCGAAGCCTGCCTACGGGCCATGAGATCCAAGCTCTTCCACATGGGCATTCGCTCCACGGTCTCCCGCAACAATCTGTCCAATGCCAACGAGAGGCGAGACTGGCGCATCTATGCCGAGTTTGCCGAAGTGCTCATCGCCGAAGCGCGCAGCCTTTACACCGACGAGGACCTGGGAGTCGACCTGGACGCGACCGTCTATGCCTTGGATTCCACGACCATCGACCTGTGCCTCTCGGTCTTCCCCTGGGCGCGCTTCCGCCGCACCAAGGGGGCGATCAAACTGCATACCTTACTCAACCTGCACGGCGCCATTCCCGAATTTGTTCTGATCTCGGACGGGAAACTGCACGATGTCAACGCCTTGGACCACCTGATGCCTTGTCCCGGTGCCTACTACATCATGGATCGCGGATACCTGGATTTCGGGCGCCTGTACCGACTCCATACCGCTCGGTCGTTGTTCGTGACCCGCGCCAAGGCCAACTTCAAGTTCCGCCGCCGCTACTCCCATGCGGTGGACAGAACGACCGGACTAGTCTGCGACCAAACTGTCCTGCTGAGCACCTTCTATCCGGCCAAGGCCTACCCCGAACCTTTGCGTCGTATCAAGTTCTTCGACGTCACCACCGACCTGCGGCTCGTATTCCTCACCAACGACTTTGCTTCTCCCGCTCTGACCATTGCCCAGCTCTACAAGCTCCGCTGGCAGATCGAACTGTTCTTCAAATGGATCAAACAGCATCTCCGCATCAAGGCCTTTTACGGCACCAGTCCCAATGCCGTGAAAACACAAATCTGGATCGCCCTCAGCACCTACCTGCTCATCGCCATCATTCGCAAGCGTCTCTATCTCGAGTTGCCGCTCTACACAATTCTCCAGGTCCTGAGCGTCTCGCTCTTCGAGAAAACCCCCATTTTACAGGCCTTTCAGGACATGGACTACATTACTCAGAATAGTGACATTCATAAACAGTTGATATTATTCGACTAACGCTGGGACACTACTGGTCCGAAATCATGAATGAATTTTCACACAGTCTCAGGTGAAAGCGGTCGCTCTGCGGCGATCTACTCCGACACTGTTTGTACGGTCAGATCTGGGCTATTACAGATATCTCTAGCCCCGCTACCTTCCTCCACTGGCCCTCCCGTGATCGCGCGGGTCTCAGCTAAGACAAACCGGTTTCAAGGCTGGTTGGCTACAGGATGGGAAACGGTTACCCTGTTTTTTGGAAGCGAATCCAAGAAGTGGTGGGCCGCATCTCGTAGAGGTGTTTGGCCTGGTCAAAGAACGATGTTCGACAAGGGAGATTCAGATGAGCGCATACATCATTGCCAGTTATGACATTGTCGACCCCAAAGGCTACGAAGGCTACGTGCCAGGGGTCGTACCGCTCTTGCAAAAACACGGGGCCGAGATTCTTGCCGCCGAATATGATGCCCAGCCCCTCGAGGGCGAGAAACGGAGCGTCTACGTGGTGCTGCGGTTCGAGTCCGAAGAGGCTGCTCTGGGTTGGTACAATGATCCGGCCTACGAACCCGTCAAGAAGATTCGTCTCGATTCGTGCGACAACAGCAACCTGGTGCTTGCTAAGCAGTTTGTCTCGCCGAGCACCTGACGACGTTTCTTTGGGGGTTTGCTGCGGCTTGAAATAGAGTCCAGGGACGTCAGGAGCATCATAGATAATTGAGTGGGCGACGGTAGTAGAGGGATGGAGCCTTCCTCCTGAACTCCCTTCCAAAAGAGACCCAGTGTGGGGCTTTATCTCTTGAGCACTCCGTCGCCCGCTCAACTCTGCCGGCTATGAATTGATCAGCTCTTTCAACTCCTTACCAGGAAGTAGGCGATCCTTTTGGCCGGGACCTGTACTGTCTTGCCGGTCTTTGGGTTGCGACCCTGGCGCGGCTGTCGCTGCCGATGCCGAAAGCTGCCAAAACCCCAGAGCTCGACCTTCTCTCCGAAATGGAGTGCCTCGACGATGCTGTCAAGAAAGGTCTGAACCACCAGCTGAGCTTCTTGCTTGCTCAGCCCACTACAAGTACTTTTCAATCAGTCCTTATGCTATCTTGCCGCGCCCGGGCAATCGATCAGGGTGTCTTTCCACCGGCACCGAGAGTCCTCAAAAAGAACTGCGTCATTCTTTCCAGGGTCGGCTCGTACCAGGGGGGCCGGTTGAAGAAACCATGCGAGGCTCCCTCGGCCGTGAACAGCTTGCCTTGAACGCCGACCTTCTTCAACGCGTCCACCATCGCAATTGCCTGACTGTATGGTGTGGCCTCGTCAGCGGTTCCGTGCAGAATGAGAAATGCGGCCGAGTCCTTGCTGACGTGGGTGACAGGCGAAGCCTCTCGCCATAGCTCAGGCTTCTCGTCATACGAAGCCCCGAGAAACGCGAGCACAGCCGCTGCCCCTGGATCTGTCTTCGCCACTTCAACCAGATCTTCCGCCGGGTTGAAGGCCGCGACCGCACTCACTTTGGCGGAAAACTCCGCGTACTCCGAGGTCGGAGAGTGGTTGGGGACTTCTGCTGTGACACCCAGCAGCGACGCTAGGTGACCTCCCGAGGAACCACCTGCAGCACCGATTCTTTCAGGATCGACTCGGTATTGTGCGGCGTGCGCTCTCAACCAGCGCACCGCGGTCTTCGCATCGTCTACTGCGGCTGGATATTTCGCATCCGCCGAGCCTCGATGCTCGATACAAATACTCACGAAGCCGAGACCCGCCATATGAGCCGCCTGACGCCAGAAGTGTGACTTATCACCACCGCGCCAAGCGCTTCCAAGGATGAAAACGATGGCCGGTCGCAAGCCCTCCTCTTCCTCCGGCGCAAAGAGGTCTACACGCAACGCGTGTCCTGCGGGTTTGGAGAAAACGATGTCCTGTTCAAGCCGCACGCCCACCGGAAGTTTGAACGGCGGATCAAATTGACGCTGGGGCGCCGCTCCGATTGCCGTCACCAGCCAAGCAGTGACGAGAGCAAACGCGAGAACTGACGTCGGCATTTTCCTCTTCATGCTGTCCTCTCCAAGCCGCAAGGCCCATCCCACCCACCGCAGCAGTCCTCGGGTCGTGAAATTTTC
This sequence comes from Acidobacteriota bacterium, assembly GCA_965218775.1. Classification (GTDB taxonomy): domain Bacteria; phylum Acidobacteriota; class UBA6911; order RPQK01; family JAJDTT01; genus CAUZIZ01. Next base: position 1,462,990 of record CBDCLS010000006.1, read on the forward strand.
ACTAAATGTTAAGCGTGTGGAGGGTTAGAAGGCAATGTCACCTGATGACCGTATATGCTATTCTGTCGGCAGCGAGCTGCACTGGCCTCTCCAAGTTTGAAGTAGACGTTATTTTCAGTGAGAACTTTCAGAATCCTGGGATTAACATATAAAGTATCCTCGTGAGATTGCCGTTCCAGCATCCAAGGATCTAGTATTGCCGGATAGGCTCCCCTTTAGTCTGAAGGCCGTGTTGATAGCCCAAACCATCTCCCACTACCGCATCCTGGCAAAGCTTGGTGAAGGCGGCATGGGTGCCAATAGCCGGGCGAGAAGCCGACCAGCATCGTTCCGTCCCTGCAGTGCATTCGAAGGTGGCTTGTTGAGCAAGGTGGTGTCCATCGCCAGGACTTTTTCCCATACGATCAAGAAGACGCTGCTGACGAACGAGGAACTAGAGATGGTGGAGCGCGAGTTTGAGCGTCCGGCTGGCTATCGACCCTGTCGGCGAGGACTGCCGAAGATGAAACACCCCATCGCTTTTCGCCGATCAAGGAGAATGGTGTGGGGGATCTTGACCCTTCTGACGGCTCTTTCACAACCTACGATCTGGGCGCAGGAGGCTCAACAGGTGGCCGCAAACCAGATGAGCGCTCAAGAGATCAAATGGAAGGCGACGAAACCGCAGCTTGTTTATGTGAGCGAGAGTCCAGATAGATACTCCGCGCTTCCGTGCATCATCCGGCTGCAGGACGGTACTCTGCTTGCTTCCATGGAGCACAAGGCAGGCGAGACAGCGACGACCGTCCTCTTCATCGAGTCGGCCGATGGCGGGTCGACCTGGTCCGACCGATTCGCGGCGAAGGTCCCCATTGCCAACGCCACTGGTGTGATGGGACTGATGAACGACGGCAGGGTCTTCATGGCGTGCACGCAGTGGCATGGCAAGGACGACAATGTGAAGGAATACATTGGAAAGCTGCCCGACGGCAGACCGACGGAGGCCTACGAAAATTATCGCATCCGTACCTCGATGTGGATGGTGTACAGCTCGGACAAAGGAAGAACCTGGACCGATCCCCAAAAGGTGGACTACCGGCCGCTGCTTGGTGCGTGGGTCTGGTCGGGGGGGCGCCCGCTCCAGTTGCCGGATGGCACCATCATCATCCCGGTCGCAGGATACCTGTCGATGGAGGACATGAGCGGCATCTTGCTATCGAACGGCGTGGTTCGAAGCGCCAATGCGGGCAAGGCCTGGACCCTCAGTGTCGTCGGCCGCACTGACAAGAACGAGGGCCTGATCTTCAGTGAGCCGGCCATGGCGCCCCTTCAAGATAGCCGCCTGGTGATCCTGATGCGCACAGAAAGCAGAGTCAAGGACAAGTCCTTGCGTCGCAAACACCATGGGCTTTATCGTGCAGTGAGCCACGACGGGGGCAAGACTTGGTCGTCTCCGACCAGGGTCCTGGCCGGCACTCACTGTTCCATCGTGCAACTCGGCGACGGGAAGTTGTTATGCGGGATGCACCCGCCGATCAGGGCCGCAGTGAGCCACGACGCGGGGAAAACCTGGTCCGGGCTCGAACCCTGGTTTGCCGGCCGAGAAAGCGCGAAAGGCTGGTACTCCAACCTAGAGTATGTCGATGAAAACACGGCGGTGGCCATGATCAAGGATTCCCCCAAGCATGAGCAGATTTGGGTCTGTCGGGTCGAACGCGTTCAGTAGTCGGTCCAGCATGTCGCCTAAATCAATAGGACATCGGGTCGGCCCCAAGTTACGATATTCTCGCGAAAGATGTACTCCGAAGTCGCGAGAAAAGGCAAGGAAGCCGCCAAGGTCCAGAGTAAGCCATTCTGGAAACTAGGGTAAACGAGGAAATGTGCCTGTGCGCGTTGACAAGATCGCAGAAAGATCGAATGGGAGGCCAGTGGCGGGGTTTCAGGAGGTTGAGCAAGGCGGCGAGCGGTAGCGAGAAGAAGCGCGTTTAGGACCCCGGATCGGTCCATCTGACGCCGATAAGGCTCGCGGGCCAGCTGACGAGTCGATTCGCCTCTCTCCCACCCAAGTGGAACGGTTCCCTTTTCGCTGTGGAGGGGGACAAGAGAAAGTGGGGTTCCCAGAACCCGGCGAAGGCTGTCAGGATCCCTCATCGACAGCATAATCGGAGTCGTTTTCAGAGAAGATCCATGTCAAAGAAGCTGACGCGACGGGAGTTCGAGAAGCGGGCGGGCAGTCGAGATGTTGAGGATCTGCTGGCTGAACGCGGTGTCGTCGTTTCCTGCGCAGCTGAAGACCGTCCAGGAAGTGGATCCCTGCCCCTCGGGACGCCCGGCCTCCCGTCTGTTGACAACGACCGTCGTCTGGCCCAGGGTTGGAAGCGAGTGCCGTACTGGCTCAGGCGGTTTCCACCCCTGCGGCTTGGTCGAGCTGGGCAGGAATGATGAACAGTCAGAAGATGGATCGCCGAGGCTTCTTGAAAGCGACCAGTGCTGCGAGCGGCGCGCTCGCCTCGGGGATCGCCGGGATGACTCCGCTGGGTTGCCAGAGTCGAAGCGAGCCTTCAGACCTGCTGGAGGTGGACTATCGAGCTCTCGTGTCGCAAGCCGACCTCATCTATCGGAGTCCGGCCGAGACGCCCGTTGAAGGACATCCCATCGGAAATGGAAGAATGGGAACCCTAATCTGGACATCCCCCAGTTCCATCCACCTGCAGATCAACCGTTGTGATGTGTTTGCCGTCGACAACACTCATTGGGGTCGCCGGGCTGATTCTGTGGATTACTGCGGGGGCTGTGCCCGGGTCAGCATCGAAGTGGGGGGCCAGCCCTTTGCAGCTGGCGAGCAGTTTTTGCAAAGAACCTCTCTCTACGAAGCGGAGTGCTCCATCGACGGAGACGGCGTCAGCGTGCGCTGCTTCATTTCCTCTCAGACCGATCTCCTGGTCCTCGAGGTATCAGACGAGCGAGAAGAGCCACGGCCCGTCGTGGTTCGTGTCTCGATGTGGAGGGAACCGGAGCTTCGCACCGGGGACCACCTGGCGCGCTACCGTTTTGAGTCGATCGAGGACAAGATACTGGTCCTTCAAGAATTCAGGGAGAAGGCCCATTATTCCTCTTCCGTCGTGGCCGCCACCGCCATTGGCGGGCAGATCACGGTCGAGAAAGAGGGAGCGACGGGTAGGACCATTGCCGCCTCTCCGCTCGGGGGAACCACCACCGTGCTGGTGGCCAGTGCGGCCTCCTGGAAGCCTGAGGAGCAGCTGGCTCCAAAGGCTCTTCGTCTTCTGGATGAAGGATCGAGGGCTGGCTACCGGCAGTTGAGGAAGGAACACGCAGAGTGGTGGGTTTCATTCTGGTCACGGACCTTCGTTCACCTGAGGAGCACAGATGGCGTGGCCCAGTTCATGGAGAGGGTCCGCTGTCTGCACCTCTACTACATGGCCAGCACTTCTCGTGGGAAGCTCCCACCCAAGTGGAACGGTTCCCTTTTCGCTGTGGAGGGGGACAAGAGAAAGTGGGGTTCCCAGTTCTGGGTGTGGACGACCGAGAGTGCCTACTTCCCGCTCTACGCGTCGGACGCTGTCGAGCTGACCGAACCGTTCTTTCGCATGTATCTGGAACAACTCCCAGCCGCCTGGAAGGCCGGGGCTCAGAGATGGGGAGTAGAAGGAGCCTTCTATCCGGAGACGACCCCGTTCAACGGCCCCCTCATCTTGCCCACCGATGTCGGCGACGAGTTCCGGGAGATCTACTTGGGACGCCGGCCAAAGGAGCGAATGTCGACACGGACCCGTGACTGGTGCCGATTCGACGCCAGCCTTCAGACGGTGACCGAAAAGGGCCGTCGCAGATTCTCGTGGATCACCCACATGGTGTCTTCTGGAAGTGAGCTGGCGGTCCAGGCCTGGTGGCGCTTCCGATACACCGGAGATACGGCATGGCTGCGGACGCACACCTATCCCCTGCTCAAAGGGGCAGCAGAGCTCTATCGCAATCTGGCCCAGAAGGGCGCTGACGGCCGATATCACATTCTTGGGACCCATCAGCACGAGGCTTTCTGGCTCGTGAATGATGGACAGCTGGACCTGGCGGCCATCCGGGGAACTGTTCCCCTCGCCATCCGAGCAGCCAAGATGTTGAACCTCGATTCGGACTTGAGAGCCAGGTGGCAAGAGTTCCTGGACAACCTGGCCCCCTACACGATGGGGAGCGATCCGGAATCGAAGGCTCTCGAGGACAGTGTTCTGGCAGAAGATGTCTGGTCCGTGGGACATCTGGGTGAAGTGCAGGGGCGACATCACGTCATCGGCAGCGCCCTGGAGTGGCCGGTTTTTCCGTTTGAGGACTGGACCCTGGAAACCCAGGATCCGGAGACTGACAGGATCGTTCAGAAGATCGCTGACCTGAATCCTACCCGGATCGAGCTCATGGAGGGCAACAGCTTCAGCACGGCTGTCCGCACCCCGATCTCGGGTGCCCGGATGGGCCGAGCCGAGGAGTTGCCGCTCATGATGGCCAGCTATTACCAGAAAGGCTTTGCTCCGCTGGCCAATGGGCTCAGCAACTTCGAGGGTGAAACAGCCCATTCCATCGAGCACCTGGGGATCCTGAGCACGGCCTTGCAGGAGAGCCTGCTACAGAGTGTTTCTGCTCGTCCGGGGGAGCCCGAGGTGATCCGTGTATTCGCGGCCTGGCCGCAGCAGTGGCAGGCGTCTTTCCGCTTGCTGGCCCGTGGTGGATTCCTGGTGACGGCCACGCTGCGAAAAGGAAGAGTGTCGTTCCTGGAGATTGAATCCCGTCTGGGAGAAAGATGCAGGCTGCGTAATCCATGGAAAGAGCCGGCTCAGCTCTCTGAGAACGGTGCAGACAGGGGTGAGCTCAAGGGCGCCATCCTCGAGTTTGCGACGACGAAAGGCGGCCGCTACCGACTGCTTCCCTTGAGCCGGCCCTCTCCCGAGCCGGTGAGGATCGCGCCGAAGTCAACCAGGGTGCCTGCTTCGTTCAGTGTGAATCTCCCCAACGGCATGCGCGTGGCAGCCAGCTTGGGTCGAGGCCGTTGATGGTGGACACGGATACCTCGATTCAATTTGCTTCACTGAAGTGATTGACAGCCCAGGATTTAGAGCTGTCGAATGGCGGTCTGGATAAACACCCAATAGGGTACGAAAAGAGCGTTCTTTGATCCGTTTATCCCGGTATGGCGGCGAGATAGGCTGGTCTAAGGTCAAACCCCTTTTGAGTGACGTCACAGAGTCCTGTTTCCTCGCCAGGAGGCGACGTTCTATTTCGGCCGCTTCGAAAGGAGCTGTCAGTTTCCAGGTAGGGCGTCATACGTCCAAGTGACCCGCCACACCCGGCCAGGTCTTATTGTTATACAGAGCGTCTTAAGTCTACGGTAACGTTTGTGGCGAGCGCGACGGGTCGAGGGCGCGAAGCGACGACGAGGCGATGCTTGGTATCGTAGAGGAGGAGCGACAAAGCCATCGGCCCGTCCCGTCGCCACCCGCAGGGCAGAGGGGGGTTGTGGACGATCTCTGCGTGGGTCGTCGTCGAAGATGGCCAAGCATCGACTTTCTCCTCCCGCCTTGATCTCGCCTCACAAGCCCCCTCTGCAAAGGTCACCGTAGACTTAAGACGCTCTGTATAATTTGGCTAAACAGACTCATTGCTTTTTTGGGTCCAGAGAAAGCAAACTACAATAAGGATATCCCGTGAGACCATTACTTATCGTTTTCGCATTGTCCATGTTCGCTTTTCAAAATCAGGATATTCCCAATAAAGAACAGCAAATCGCCGGTGCCCTCCAAGCAGTACCTGAAAATCTCCGTGAAGGCGCAACAGTTTATGGATATGATTCAAAAGGCAAGATCATAATTTTACAAAAAGGTAGCGGTTTGATGGTTTGCCTGGCAGATAATCCACATATGAGCGGCTTTACCTCTTCTGCCTTTCATAAAGATCTCTATCCCTTCATGGCCCGAGGTCTCGCCTTACGGCTTGAAGGCAAGTCTGCAAAGGAAATATTTGACATTCGAGAGGCGGAAGCGAAAGCCGGCAAACTACGGATGCCAGAGAAAGCGACCACATTGTATGTTTTGTTTGGTACAGACGGCACCTTTGATGAAAAGGAAAGAATCTTTAAAAATGTCCGTCTGCGATATGTGGTTTATATCCCTTGGGCAACCCAAGAAACGACAGGCCTGCCAATTAAGCCGACATCGCCGGGTGGGCCATGGATAATGAATCCGGGAACCCACCGTGCCCATATTATGATTACGCCGCCAGTTAAATAATATTGCTCTATCCTTGCAATGCGGCCATTCCAACATTAGTGATGGTCCTGAATACTCCTTTTAAATTTGTTTGGTGCCCTCCGGATGTCTGCTGACTGAGCAATATGTTTTTGTCCGGCTTGCCAAGCCAAACAGTTGGCCGCTTTCCTCGAGCAGGCCCTGGAGGAGGTGCTGGAGGAAAGCGTGATTTTGGTCTTTTGGGTGCCAAGGATCAGGGGGAGTTTTCTAGCTGCTCGGAGTCCGGCGCAGTGGCCGCGGCAGTGGGGCGAATCCGGGATCAGTATGCTCCCATGATCGAGGCCTTCGACGTGCCCACCATGTGGGAGACCTGGGACCGCTTCGGCTTCCATGGAACCGGGGCGAGCCAGGTCCATTCGGGGAGCTCAGGCCCGGCCTGGACGCTGTGGTGCTGCATCCTGGGGGTGTACTCCGAGGGCCCCGGACCCAAAAGCGAGACGAAGGATACAGCTGCCCGCGATATGAGGATCCTCTTACAAGTTGGATTGTGGCTCGGAATCGCTTGGCCAACATTAACTTGACAGCACCCTCCAGCCTCTTAGAACTTCGGGCAACAAAAGTGCTAAAGGGGGAAGTCTTATGGTATCGAAGACAAATATGTCAGCCATTGGAAGAACGGCGACCTGTTCCATCCCTGTTCAAAGATGGATGATTTTCTGCACGGGTCTGCTCGTATTGACTTTTTCATTCGCCTGCAAAACGGACAAAGGAGACCCGATCTTCACACAGCAACTGCTCTTTAAAGGTGGAGAGGGTGGCTACCACACCTATCGGATCCCTGCATCAATCACAACGCCGAAAGGTACGCTCCTCGCTTTTTGTGAAGGCCGGGCCCGCTCGATCAGCGATACCGGGGATATTGACATACTCCTGAAGCGAAGCTTCGATAACGGTCAAACTTGGACCGACTTTGAGGTGATTGCTGAAAAGGGGGGGGACGTGATGGGGAATCCGGCTCCGGTGATTGATCGGGACACAGGAACGATTTGGCTCCTTCTGACCAGTAATCCGGCGACGACTCCTGAAAAGTTAATTCTTGCAGGCGAGGGTGAAGGAACCAGAACCGTGTGGATCACCAAGAGCACCGATGACGGTGTGACCTGGTCGCCCAAGGTGGAGATCACGGAATCGGTGAAAAAGCCTGATTGGACCTGGTACGCAACCGGTCCGGTGAACGGCATTCAACTCAAGAGTGGCCGTCTGGTGATCCCCTGTGATCACGGAGTCAGCGGATCCGATTCTATCTACTCGCATGTGATCTATAGCGATGATCATGGGGAGACCTGGAAGCTGGGGGGCACGGTCGATAAGGACACGGATGAATCGACGGTTGTGGAACTGGCAGACGGCTCGCTGATGATCAACATGAGAAGCAACAAAGGGAAAAACCGACGCGAGGTAGCAATCAGCCGGGATGGCGGCCTGACCTGGTCGGAAAGCAAACTCGACGGGACATTGATCGAGCCAACGTGTCAAGCGAGCCTGTTGCGCTTTACGGAGATGGGTCCGTTGTCCAAGAACCGTCTGCTGTTTTCGAATCCGGCTGAGACAACGAGAGTCAAAATGACGGTGCGTCTGAGCTATGATGAGGGCAAGACCTGGCCTGTTTCGAAGTTGATCCACGAAGGTGCCTCGTCCTATTCCTCACTGGCAATGCTGCCTGATAACACGATCGGTTTGCTGTACGAGGGGGGCGAGGAGCATAGGCGGGAATGGATCAAGTTCGCGCGGTTCAATCTAGAATGGTTGACCGATGGCGCCGACTACCTCGAGTAAGGAACACGAGAACCCGCATAATTCATAGGCTTTGGGTTGTTGGGCGAGGTGATCGTCTCGATGCCCCGATGCGGATGCCAAGGAAATCCGGCAAGATAGTCATCGGGATTCTCGTTCCGGAAATCATCCAACAGCAGAAAAGGATCGAAGTCGCTGGTCTTCCCAAAACCGAAGGCGCGGCGTAGCCGCCCGCCTCCCCCCTCGATCGAAGGCTGGGCCTGAACGACTCTCTTGATGGTCTTATAGACACTTGCTCCTCCTTCCCCTAACTGAAAGAGCACCGGGGCTATCGGAATCGAAAGGAATACAGCTTGGCGTTCCTGAGGGAGAATCGAATCCGGACCGGCTTTCCAGCCAGCGCTCCCAGATCACCCTTTCCCTGCCACCGCATCTCGTGGTTACCGGTCGTCCGCACTGGGTCCGACTGATCGAGCGTGAATCCGCCAATCGGTTCGTGTGACACACCGAGAAGCTCGGCCTTGAGTTCGGCCTGACCTGCGCCGTGATTGTGCTTGGATGCCTGGAAATTGACGACCAAGGTCTTTCCCTGGAAGGTGAAAGGCCGCGTCACCAGCCTCCCGGGGCGAATCTTGCCGGCATCCACCGAGACGAACCCATCCTCTCGAACTGTAGCCAAACCCACGGCAAAGGCAGCCTTATCGCCTTGCTCGTAGAGAGCCTCCGGACCTCTCCAATTGCCTCCATAGTAGAAAATCCAGATCTTGCCATCATGGACCCAGGGCTTCTTCACGTAGACGGTGCTCTCGTCGAAATCGCCATAGTCCCCCACTCGGATTAAGGGTTCGCGAAACTCCCGCTGAAAGTGGACCCCGTCGCGACTCACCGCCAGCGTTGGATAGTGCAGGGTGTTGGTCGTCCTGAAGATCCAGATCAGGCCGATGGTGAATTCCTCGTAGTGGAAGACGGGCATTCCGTAGAATTCGGTATCGGGAAAGTCCTTCTCATCCGGAATCAGAATGGTCTCCATCTCGCTCCACTGAAACATGTCGGGACTCTCTGCCCGACCGATAACTCGTTTCCCGATGGGACAGTAGCGATGGAGACAGTTCTCCAGATACTTTACATATGCCTTTCTAAGAGGGTCCCAGTTGCACACGAAGTTCCCCCAGCGCCGGTCCCACCAGGGAAATCCTTCGCCCACCGTGCGGGGGTTCCCTTCGTAGGGAATCCACTCGATTCCGTCAGGCGAGTGGAACAGATCCACTTCAACTCCGTCCCAGGCATAGAGCCCGGGGTCGTTCTTGGGCCGGCGACTTCCTTCCCGCTTCACTACCTTCTTATATCGTTTCTTCGGATCGGGATTGTTGGGATCGTAGTAGGTGGATACGAAATCCTCGGCGGGCAGAATGTTATTGTTCCTGGAACCCTGGAACTCCACCAGGCCCAGGTTTGGCTTTTCCCAGTGGATCCCGTCTCGTGAAGTCGCATACAGATTGATCCAGTCACTTCGGCCCGCGTATTCCGAGTACCCGTAGATCTCATCGACTTTCTCCCTGACGGCTCTCCCTCCCTTCTCCGAATAGTCCCAACGGTAGGGTTTCAACCGGTCTCCTCCCTTCTTGGCAGTGAAGCTACCGGTGCTCCTGTACCACATCTTGAAGATGCCTTCGTCTTCATCGTAGACGACCTGGTCCAGGCCGATGTAATGGCCCTCCCAGGATCTATCCGCCTTGAGCACTGGATTGGTTGGGTGTTTGAGCGCCGGATTGAGCACCCGTTGCGCATCAACCAGGCTCTCGACCATGTGGTCGTCCAAAAAGAGCTGTTTCCGGTTTCCAATGTCCTCGACACCCGAGTTGGATCCCTCAACCCACGGGAGGGTCAAACTCAGAAGTGCGAAAGTCAGCACGAGATTCTTCATAGCGTGTCCTGAAGGAATCCCGGCCTCAGATGATCGAGGCCGAGAAGTGTCGATCTGTGCGCTCATGGTCTCTCTCCTTCCTTTTTCCGCTTCTCATTCGGCCAGGCGCCGTCGAACCCAACCTGTCTGAATTGGCCGATCTCTTCCGGACCTCCCAGACTCGAGACCACGTAGGCGGTCTCACCTGCGGCCAGCTTCTGGTTCACTCCGTTCGGTCGCCTGTTCACATTGATACAAGCAGATGGGTAAGATTATGTCGCTTTCAGCATAGAAAGGCGACAGATGTAGCTACATCCCGATTTGGTGCAGAGAGAAAAGGAGAGCGTACAAGGCCACTTGAGGTCGGGGATCCGCCCTATTTGGGATCGTCTTCCACCAGCTCTAGAATCTCCTTGGGCTCAAAGACGCCGCCCCCTTTGAGCAGACGCCAGATCTTGCGTGTGTTGCGAATGTCCTGGAGGGGATCGGCGTCCAGGATCAAACGGTCGGCCAGCTTCCCTTCTTCAATGGTACGAAGCTCTTCAGCGGCCCCCGCGATGCGGGCTGCGGTTCCCGTAGCAGCAGCGATTGCCTCATCTTCTGGCTCTCCACTGAATGCGCCAAGAATGACTCGCGGCCCGGGTCGCATACCGGCCACGCCGCTCTGGCCCCAGGCACTTCTCCGGCAAAGCGATTTACGTCCAGGTGGGAGAATCGGCGGCTGGAGCCACGCGGAGATGGTTCTCGGCTCTCCATCGCCCACTCAAGCCATATTGTGGATAAAAGCGATGGTGGCGGATGACCGGTCTCCGAACCGACTCGGCGCCGATGATTCGGTAGAGAACGGAACAGGAAAGCGGTGCACGAGACAACGCCGTATGTCCCGCTCAAGGCTCCAGGCATCTTGCCTGGCCGATTGATGGGAACGAGGCAGGCATCCGACCTGAGCGGCGCCGTTCCCACAACAGCCGGCCTACAGACTACTCCTTCACCCGATAGCGGTCCACGAACTCCCAGTCCAGTTCCAGTCCGAGACCGGGCTTCTCGGTCATCTGCACAGAGCCGTTCAACACCCGAAAGGGCGGGCGGTAGAGCCTGGACCAGATCTGATAGGGCTCGGTGCGAGGGCAGGCAGGAATCATCAGCCCGTTGGGAACGGCTGCCACCAGGTGGGAGTTGAGATCCGGGTACTGGGCGCCGTGGGGAGCAACCGGGACGTGATACGCCTGGGCCAGGGCCGCGATCCGCCGCATGCCGGTGTAGCCACCGCCCACGAGGATGTCGGTCTGGACCAGCTCCAGGCCGCCCGCGGTGATCAATCTGCGGATACCGTAGAGCGTGCCTTCGCCTTCACCACCCGCGATGAGGGCATCCGTGCTTTTGGCCACCATGCGCAGGTAGGCAAGTTCGTCGTCGCGGCGAACCGGCTCCTCGATCCAGAACAGATTGTAGGGCACAAACCGCCTGGCCATCTCCGCCGCCCTGGGCCCGTCCCACATACGCCACACGTCAATCATCAGGCGTAGGTCCGGCCCCACCCGTTCTCTGGAAAGCCGGACCTTCTCCACGGCAGCCTCGGAGTCGGCGGTGGTCAGGTGGAACTTGACAGCCTTGTATCCCAGGTCGGCATGCTTTCCCACCAGCTCGGCCAGCTCGCCCGGAGTCTGGTCGAAATAGCCGATGCCGTCGGCATAGACTTGCACCCGGTCCCGGTGGCCGCCCAGCAGCCGCCAGACCGGCTGGCCGCAGGATTTGCCGTACAGGTCCCACAAGGCGATGTCCAGAGCGCCGATCGAGGACATGGCCGAGCGTCCCGGACCGCGAAACCGCCAGGCCTTTTCGTACATCGCTTCCCAGTGCTGAGAGATGCGGTATGGGTCCTGGTCCAGCAACAAGGGGGCGAGCTCGTCTTGGATGATGCCAGCGTCGCCGCCCCGGCCGATTCCGTAGAGACCGTCGTCCCCGTGGACCAGCACAAGCAGCCAGTCGCGCGTCTTGCGCCCTTCCACCGGACCCCAGGGATGCCGCAAGGTGATGGTTTCGACCCGAGAGATCTTCGTTGCCTGGGATGGCTGGCCCTGGCCCGTCCACGTCAGCAGAACCAGGGTGGACCAGGCAAGGGCCAACCGGCCGGATGTCCTTCGCATCTTGGTCATTCTCGGTTTCTCCTTGCTTGGCTTGTCTGGCAACTTCTTGACCCATGTCTTCTTTCGCGAGTCCAGTTGTCCATCTCGAGCCCTTCGAACCAGATGCCTTTCGTGAAGCACATGCTGGTCAGCATATTATCCTCGTTACCTGCATAAGACGGTAGCAGTGAACCTCCAAGGGCCCTTCGTTATCCGCCTGCTGGAAACGAATTGTGAGAGGGTCACAACTACTCGGACGTACGACACCTAAATCGCCGAGCCCCATTCGGACGGGTTAGGGGATTGATTCAAGCACGAGTATTGTAGTAATCCAAATCTGACCGTACAAACAGTAAACTAAACTAGTTCTCATCCGGGAACCCCCGTTTTCTGAGGTTCCATCGGTGGTTTCTTCGACAATACCAGGGTTTCGGGCAGTGACTTCCCTCCGTTTCAGAGGAGGGTTTGCAAGCTAGTCCTCGAAAGTCGTTTTTAAGAGACACCAATCCTTGAACTCCCGCACCCTAATAGTGGACTCTGAGCTTTCTACAACAGCAAACGAGCCAGGACGAGCAAGTTGTAACTGAGCACCGAAAGCTGCACATACTGCTGGAAGTGATCCCAGCCCTTCCAGGTGCAGCGGTCGACTCCAAAGACCCGCTTGAGCATCGAGATGCAGCCTTCGATCCCGGCCCGAAAGCGTCTCAGTTGTCGATAGACCCAGCTGGAACGAACCATATCGGGGACCTTCAAGTTCCTCTTTTTGGCAAACGCGACATCTTCGATGCCCTGCTTCTTGCCCCACTGGAGATTGTCCTGGGTAGCGAATCCCCCGTCAAAACTGGCCTGCCGAGGATAGAAGCCGTAGTGCTCGAAATGGCGTCGGAGCATGGGTTTCAGCTGAGTCTGATCGGCCGGATTCCCGGCCACAACTCGACAGTCCAAGATCAGCGAACTCTTGCCACAGGTCAAAAACACCTTGTGGCCAAAGACGGTCTCTCTGCCTCCCGTCTGAAGGATGTCGCTATGCTCCTCAAAGATGGAAACGACCTTTTCCTCCGCCGCCACCGTCTCTCCCCGCAGGATCCGGCGCTCGGTTTGATCGATGACCTGCTGCAGCAACTCCAAATAATGACGCAACTTTCCAGCGATTATCAAACTGTGGCAGTCCTCCCACTGGGAGGCATTCTCAAGCGCCAACTTGCCATAGTGTCGGGTCTTTTTTGCCACCTTCAGCAGATCGAGGTAAACGACCTTCTTGCGGGCTTTACCCCGGACGTTGCGGAGATTGATCACACGACGTTTGGCCCGCCGACAGTGGTCCCGGTAGCTCACTCGATGGGATTGGCCTAAATCTCGTAACAACGCCGTGACCGTGCGGATCGAATCGTACAACAGCCGGGAATCAAAAGGATGGCGGATGGGGCTGGGGACGTTTGTCGCATCCACCCGGATCTTGTGTCCCTGCTCCAGTCCTTGGGCCTTCGCCCATTGGACCAGGATCTGCCCGATCCCCTCCCAGGTCGCGGCCTGGATTCGACTGAGGTTCTCCTGCAGACAACTCTTGCCCGGAGCCCACCCTAAGGGTAAGCGGCAAAACGCCCGAAAGCTCTCGGAGTCGGCTAAGTGAAAGGCCAGCTTCTCGTAGGACAGCTGATGCCAGTTCTTGAGCACCGCACAACGCAGGAGCTGCTCGGCACTCAGGCCCGGCGAACCGTTTTGGGGATCCACTTTGTCAGACAGATCTTGTAAAACCAGATCCAGGATCTCGGGATTCTTATCGAGAATCTTCGAGATCGTGCGGAGCTCGTCACTCAAGCGGTGATTGGGCCACACAGGGGCGAGCGGCCTCTGTGGTTCGCTGTTCTTTCTCATCGTTGGAGCTCCAGTTTTGTCGTAAATCCTTTTCTTTGAGTTAGTTGGCAAACTTATTCTACCAAGAGGACCTGACAAAAACGGAGCTCCTAAATCTCTTCTTTCCCTTTTATTTCCAGTCACTTACAATCGAACGGACGAGAACTAAACTAAGGGCGATAGGTGCAAGTGGCTTAGGTGATCGAAGCCGCACAGGAAGCCTCGTCGACTGATCCTCGGCTGGTTCATGATCCCTGAGCAGATCCCAAGGAAGAGATTGTCCCTCGGTTGTGGGCTCGAGATCACCCGATCTTCTGCGTGAGTGCCGGTACCCCTCCCAGGGCTCTGGTGTAGGCGGTGAGCTGACCCGTGTGGTACATCTCGTGCGCGATTCCGTGGTGGAACCAGGCCAGTCGGGTTCCCTGTTTGCCGTCGAATCGTGTAATCAGCTGGAGCATCATGATCTCACCGAGCTCGCGGAACTTCGTCTGGCTCTCCTCGAAGGAAGATTTCAGAAGACCTACCAACTCCTCCCGGGTCTCGCTCCCACTCACAGGGCGCACATAACGCTTCGCCATTTCGGCCCAGGATTCGCGGTGGAAGTCGGTGTCGGGACGACACAGCTCCCCGGTCATGACCTCACCCGCTTCCAGCAGGTGTTGGACGATCTCCCGGACGCTGCGACTCGAGGGAGTGAGACGAAAATCCAGTTGATCCTCGGGTATGTTCTCGACTTCTTCGACCAAGTGTTGTCGGATCCCCTGCCAGGCCTCCAGGGCCTCGTCGAGAATAGAACTGAAAACACTCATGCTGCCCTCCTCTCGGGAAGATGAATCGCCGAGGAGTCGGCTCGCCGCTCCTAAGGGTCTGCGCAAAAATAACTTGGCATTTTGGCATCTCATTTTCACACCATCTTCGGCCGCTCCTCAATCGCGAAATCCTCAACGTAGACCCTGCTACGCCTGCGGTTTCGCTCAATCGTTCGCGGCCAAATCTGGTGCAAATCTGAGCGCCAATTCTACCAAGTTATTCTTGCGCAGACCCTTAGGGCTCGCGCAGAAATAACTTGGCATTTTGGCATCTCATCTTCACACCATCTTCGGCCGCTCCTCGGTCGCGAAATCCTCAACGTAGACCCTGCTACGCCTGCGGTTTCGCTCAATCGTTCGCGGCCAAATCTAGTGCAAATCTGAGCACCAATTCTACCAAGTTATTTCGGCGCAAACCCTAAGCGTTTCAGGTTGACCAGGATACAATCTGCCGCCGGAAACTGCACACCAGGCAGCTCCGAGCGCGGAGACATTTTCCCGTCGTGCCCGAAGCGTGATGCTTCTCCAGGGAAGTGTTGTTGACCTCCCCCACGAGTCTCGCAACACGTGATTCTACCCGGATTTCCTGTGCTATCTCTGTCAGTATGTGTTTAGCGCCCTCCCTTGCCTTTGCCCGCGCCCGTGCCCTTGCCCGACTTCATCTTTCGGTCGTATCCAAGCCCTTGACCAACCCGGTCTGCATTGAGACGATTTCAGACAATGTCTTCTCCGCCCGCTGTACATCGTCATTGGCGGCAACGTGCAAGCGCCGCAAGATGTCCATGATGGCAGAGAAAGGCGAGACGATCGTCAGGAACAGGCACGGGCAAGGGCGCGGGCAAGGCGGACACTCAGGTCGTACGGGGAACGTCGAAGGAACCACAGCAATCCTCCTTGGAGCCGACTTTCTATCTCGGATTCTTAGGAGCTGCCAGTTCCTTAGGGTCTGCGCAAAAATAACTTGGCATTTTGGCATCTCATTTTCACACCATCTTCGGCCGCTCCTCAATCGCGAAATCCTCAACGTAGACCCGGCTACGCCTGCGCTTTCGCTCAATCGTTCGCGGCCAAATCTGGTGCAAATCTGAGCGCCAATTCTACCAAGTTATTCTTGCGCAGACCCTTAGGGCGCTTTGCGCGGAAGTGCCCACCGCTCCTCGCCAGAATCGTTCGATCGCGATTCCCCCAGCGAACTCCCCCTCGCACAACCCGGCTCCAGCCCGGAACGCCGTTCGACTCCGAAGCCCGAACCTTGCCCCTGCTGTCAGCAAGGCAGCCTCCACCTGGCGCAAACCTTGCCCGCCAGGACCACCCCGATTCAACCTCGGATGAACTCTCCAGGTCCCTCATGAATGGACCTCTCCAGACCATCTCAGACGACCTCCTACCCGAACCCGATCGGGCTTGAAGAACTCGTATGTCTGTCGCTCTCAAGCACACCGCAGAAAAAGCTTCATTCGCTCGCCTCTCGTGGCCATATCACCCTGCCATTCACCCCGAGGCCCACCACCCCGCTCGATACTCTCCTTCTTCTTCGACTTTCCTTTTACCCTCCTAAACGCTAACCTCGAAACAATCCCCATAGAGGGACACCCGCGGCTCAGTCCAACGGGATTGTATCCGCCATGCTTACAATCGATCGGCTGACTCAACCAACTCCGGTGCTTTTCAAGCACAGCGGATACAATCCTTATGCAGTAACTTCTCATGGCCTCTGACACAACGCCCAAGGACTCGCAGGCAACGAGACGCTTGCCTAAGTTCGGTGCGTTTTGGATCGTGGTGGCGTGCGCTGTGCTGTCGTGCCTGTTCATCTCGATAGCATGCAATTCAGATGCGACTCTCGGCTCAATTTACTGGGGTCTATTTGCCGCCCATGGTTTTGTTTGCCTGGTCTGCGTGCTAATCGGGAATCCTGTGGTAGTCGAGCGGCGAATGAAGTCCGGTCCGGGAACGAAGGCTTGGGACAAGGTGTGGATCGCCTTGATTCTTGTGAATTCAATCGCTGTGTGTGTCGTCGCGACGTACGATCTGAAAACGCGTGCCGGAGAATCAACTCGGCCCGGAACGCCGCTCTGGCTGCTCGGTGCCGTGATCTTTGGATTCGGCTGGACGATTCTCACCTGGTCGATGCTGGCGAATCCGTTCTTCGAAAAAACTGTTCGTATTCAGACGGAACACGGACATCACGTTGTCAACACCGGGCCCTATGCCTACATTCGACATCCCGGTTACGTCGGTTTCTGTGCTCTGTTGCTCTCGACGCCGCTCCTGATCGCGTCGGTATGGACCTCATCCCAGTCTCGTTTGCCGCGATCGGGTTGGTGATTCGTACGGTACTTGAGGATCGCACGCTCCAAGCTGAACTGCCTGGTTACTCTGAGTACGCGACTCAGGTTCGATTCCGGCTGCTTCCCGGACTTTGGTGAAAGATGCTGCACAACGAGGCGATGCACCGGAGCGGGCTGCGTGTTCGGTTTTCCACGTCGTTCGCTTCATTTGAGGTTTTTTGTTTTTCCACGATCACTCGCGTTGGTCCGCCCGCCCGGTGATCTTGGTCGTCGTTGGACTATCGCCCTTGCCGGAGAAGTGCCTGGCGAGAGCGGAAGGAGCCTCTGGGTTTTCTCCAATCTCAGCGTCGTGCATTCGACGCTTCCACCGAGAATCTGACTGTCCGCTTTTAGGGTGCGCCGTGCAAAGGCGGCGCTTTCCCAGTGGGTGAAAGCCCCACCCGGCAACCGCTCCAGCCGGAAGCAACCGGAGCAACTATGGAGGTAACGAAATGGTTGAAGCCTCTGGTGAAGCGTGTCACGAATTGGTGACCGCGCGAGTGTGCAGGCCGTAACGCGAGTGAACGCTGAGCAAGCCTCGAAAAGGACGATGCGCAGGCCGACCCGGCTCCTAGACCGGGGAAGGCTGATACGGCTGGGGAAGAGAGCGAAGCAGGCACCCAGTCGCTGCGCCGGGGTAGTGGCGACAGCATGTACACAAGGGAAGCGCAGGCAACACGGGAAGCCCCTAGGCGTGGTCAGGGATGGCCAACCGGAGGCCCGTGAGGGACAGACCGGGCGCCTGGGGGTGGCGGAGAGGCCCGTAGTACTGAGGAAGCCGGGGAATGCCGGTGGAGGGAAGGGGCCTTAGTTCAAGACGAATGCAGGACGTAGTGAAGGGACCAGGAGATTGGGCAACCTATCAACTCCGAAAAGGGTTCAGAAACTGCAGAGGGCATTACACGCGAAAGCGAAGGCTGAGCCCAGCTATCGCTTCAGCGGTGGCTGGGTGAACTGGCGCCAGACCACGGAGTTGGTGCAGCAGTTGAACCGCGCCCTGCGCGGCTGGGCGAACTACTCTCGGGTAGGGACGACCAGCCGAGCCTACTGGGCGCTGGGCAACTACACCGCTCCGCGGCTTCGCCGGTGGCTGCGCCACAAGTACAAGGTCAGGGGACGCAGGGGCGGGACGTATCCCCTCTCGCACCTCTACGGGCACTTTGGGCTCGTGCGCCTGACCCAACTTGGGCGCGGCGAGCCGTGGGTGAAGGCGTGAGTCTTGTCCGAGAGCCGGATGCGGTAGTTCCGCCTGTCCGGTTCGATGAGGAGGATGTGGAAACGGAGTGATGGTCCGGCTATTGAGGCACCGCCAGACGAAAGGGGCGGCAACAGATAGGCCGAACCTTAGACCACCGCGCCACATCCTTACTCTACCGTAAGCGGCCGTTCGATTTCGATCAAATCGGACACTGTCTGTAAGATCGGGTGCCGACTATCACATGTCATCTGACCCGAAAGCCGTCCGGAAATGGTGGCCGTCAGAAGAGCTTTTTGCCGCACGGAGAGACTCTCTAGGGACTCACAGATCCGGAAACTCCGGAGCCCCGGCACGTCTCGAACAAGGGCACCAGACCTATCCCATACTTGTCAGCAGGATCGAACTTCCCTAGGATGGAGCCCGACCTTCCGGCTGTCCAAGGTGCCGAGGCTTGGAGAATCTGCAGATGAAGGCATCTCAGAATCGGAGAGCGTTCCTGAAGAGCTCCCTGGGAGCCACCCTGACGGCATCCCTCAGCTGCACCGGACCCACCCCGCCAAAAACTGGAGCCGGGCACCCGGACCTGAAGCTCACCCAGCTCGAGTTGATCCCGGTGCGATCCACCCGGGAGATGGGACGGCAGGGGCCTTCGGACCCGGAAAAAGCGGTGTCCGAGCACGTCATCGTTCGTCTTCACACCAACCAGGACATCACCGGATTGGGGGAGATGTCCGACGTTCCCTGGGCACTGAACACCGAGTCTCTAGCGCAGCTCAAATCCCGACTCGATCCCATCCTCACAGGACAGTCTCCCTTTGACCTGACCGCCATCGACCTGGAACTGGAGAAGCAAAATTGGCCGCACCAGGTCGAGTGCGGTATCGAGACCGCTCTGCACGACATCGTAGGCAAGTCCCTGGGCGTGCCCCTTTATCAACTTCTCGGCGGCAGGGTCAGGTCCGAGATCCCGATCGCCTATCCCCTGGCACCTTGTCGCAATCCGGAAGACGTTCAAGCCAACCTGGATCGAATGGAGAAGCTCCTGAAAGAGGGGCATCACAGCATACGCTACTACTTCGGAGCCGACCTCGCTCAGGATGAGAGCTTCCTGGGAGAGCTGAGGAAACGCTGGGGAAGCGAGGTCCGGATCGTGGCGCTGGACGCGAGCGGCCGTTTCCAGGTGAAGGAATCCATCGAATGACCCCCTTCGAGCCCGGACTTGTGGAATCGCCGATAAAGGGACGGCACCGGGCAGCGGTCGAAGACTTCCTGGCGGTGAAGGAGGCGGTGGAGGTCCCCCTCTGCGAGCATATCGCTGACGATTCGGTGGCGGCACGGCTGGGCGAGCACCGAGCCGTCGACGTCTTCAACCTGGGTCCCGGCTATTCCGGGCTGGAATCCTGCCGACGAAGGTTTGCCGTCGCCAAGGTCTTCGGGATGAAGACTTTAATGGGCAGCACCGTCGAGCTGTCGATTGGAACCGCTGCCCGTGCCCACTTCGCCGCTGCCATTCCAAATCTGGATCTACCCTGTTACATGGCCGGTCCCCTGGTCTACTACGAGCAGGTGGTACGGGAAAGGGTCGTCTACCGGAATGGAAGTATCCAGATCCCGAAGGGAGCGGGTCTGGGGCTGGAACTGGATCCGGAGCGTCTGGCCCAACATCGAATCTGAACCCCTCCCTTTCCAAATCATGCCGTGCTAACCCGCATTTCTCATCGCCGGTCTACTACGTCGCCGCAATCATCCGCCCTGGCTGTGTTTCGCTCGGTCGGCCTCCTCGACGTACTGTACAAGTACGACTGCGGAGGCCTCGGTCGCAAGCCTTGCCAGGACGGCCCTTGCGACGCCTCACTACGACAGGCGATGAGAAATGCGGGCTAATTCCCGCCAACCTGGCTCAACTCAAATAACCATCTGGTGTGCCCCTGTGAAACACCGGCGACGAACCACATGAGCGACCAGGACGGATCCGATTGCGGTGGCGGCGACAATCATCAGCATCACGATAATCTGGTATTTGATCGCGGTGAGGGGATCAGCGCCAGCCAGAATCTGCCCAGTCATCATGCCGGGCAAGGAGACCAGCCCGACGGTCATGAGGGCGTTGATCGACGGAATCATGCCTGCCTTGATAGCGTCGCGCATGGCCGAATGGCTAGCCTCCTGGTAAGTGGCGCCGAGGCAGAGCGCAAGTTCGATTTCTTCGCGCCGCCGGCGGAAGTCGGAAAACATCCGGTCCAAAGCAATGGTGATGGCATTCATGGCGTTGCCGATGATCATGCCCCCCAAAGGGATGAAGTACTGAGGGGTGTACCAGGTGGGTTTCACCTGGACGATGACGGCTGTGACCAGGATCGAGACAAGCATGTAGCTGGCGATCATCGAGATGAAAGTGGGGATGAAGAAGGAAATCCTGTCTTCCTGGACACGGCTCCGGACGGCCTGGGCGGCCCAGAAAATCATGAATGCATAGAGCAACAGAATCAAAACAACGTTGTTGAGCTGGAAGATGAACTTGAGAACATAACCCATGATGAAGAGCTGGGCAAAGGTACGCACCGTGCCCCAGGCCAGGTCCTTTTCGAGCCCGAGCTTGAGCATGATGGACCCGATGCTGGCTATGATCACGAAGATCAGACAGAGGAAGAGTTGAACGGGTGTGATCTCGATCAGGTTCATGGCCCGGCCTCCAGCAGGCCGTTTTGATCGAGCACGAATCTCCTCGGCCGTACGGCCTTCGGCTGGAAATCGAGATGTGTGACCAGAACGACGGCCAGGCCCTGTTCCTGATTCAAGCGTTCCAGTTCGGTCTGAACGATGCTGCGAGACTGCCCATCCAGAGCCGAGGTAGGTTCGTCGGCCAGAATGAGTTCAGGGTCGGTCAAGAGGGTCCGGATCAGGGCGATGCGCTGTTTCTGCCCGACCGACATTTGGGTGGCGTCGTCGTCCAAATCGATCTCTTCCAGCAGATAGGCCCCCAGTCTCTGCTGCAACATCCGGTCGTCGGGGGATTCCTGGGTCTGAGAGATTCTGAATCTAAAGGGCAGGACGAGGTTTTCCCGTATCGTGCCCGACACCATGATGGGCGCCTGCTGGACATATCCGATACGACGGCGCAGCTGCCTCACATCATGCTGTTCTGCCGGCTTGTCGTCGACCAGGATGTGGCCAGAAGTGGGTTCCTGAAGTCGGTTGAGCAGCCTCAGTAGGCTGGACTTGCCGCTGCCCGAAGAGCCCTGGATGAAGACGAAGTCGCCGCCCTCGATGGTCAGATTCAACCCCTTGAAAAGGGGTGGCTTGCCAGGGTACTGGAGGGTAAGTTCCCGAAGCTCGAGCTTCATTGCCGTCAAAGTGCAAGCGTAGCGAACTTCATTCCTCCGTGCCAGCCCCAGGTTCTGGCCCAAAGACCGCCAACAGGTCGCTGACGCTGTTGCGGGGGCCAACAGAGTCCGTACAATCGAGTCCGGCGGACTCAAGGTCCTCGCCCTGTCCCCGAGGGAGGAAGGTGAATGAGACTGCAGCGGAACCGACGCCTTGAGGGTCTTCGCGCAAAACGTGCTCTGATTGTGAGGAAACCATGATCTCAAGAACCCTCAACATCGTGCTGATCCTGTTTGCCGTTGTCCTGGCGATGGGCTGTTCCCAGTCGGAGCCGACCAGCTCCACTCCAGGTGGATTTCGCTTTGCAGCCGTGCCCCATGAGGTAGAGGGAGATGCCCTGCTGCTGGCCATCGACGACCATCTGTTGCCCATCCAGAGAAACTACTACTCCAAACCCCAGGTCCGTCAGGAACCGGTGCTGACTCCCAGCCGCCAGGATCCGTCCAAGCCCGATTACATCGCGACCCACTTCTACGGGACGGTGCTGTTCGACGAAGGGAAGTATCGGATGTGGTACTACGCCGTGGGGAGGGAGGACACGGAGCAGCGCTTGACCATCGGTCCCGTGTGCTACGCCGAGAGCGACGATGGGATCGAGTGGCGCCGACCCAACCTGAAGCAGCGGGAGTACAAGGGCAGCCTGGACAACAACGCTCTGGACCTGCCGGGGGACAGCATGTACGGGGGACACGTCATCAAGGACGCGACGGAGCCGGATCCCCAGCAGCGCTACAAGATGGTCTACAACCTGCACAACGGAACGACCTGGGTCTTTCGGATCGCCACCAGTCCCGACTGTGCCAGTCGGGCAACGGTATCCTGAACGTGGGAGATGAGACCCGCTCCACGGTCGCTGGAGAAACGCCGAATACGGAGAGGAGTACTACGCCGAGGTGGCCCTGGCCACACTGCCCAGGGATCGGTGGGGGCCCCTGGGCCTGTATCCCGAAGGCTCCAAACGTACTGGACCAGCCAAGGAGGGGTGGGTCTGGTCCGATGCCGTGACGCTTCCAGCTGACGGCTGTCAGGTCGTTCTCAACGCGGATCACGCCCGGCTGATGAGAGTGGAGGTCTCCGACGCCGAGTTCAACCTGCTTCCCCGTTTCTCGGGGGACAACAGCGGGGTGACGGAAGCGGAGGGCGGTTTGGACTGCGAAGTGGGCTTCTCTACGGGCGACCTCTCCGGGCTGGGAGGGAAGACGGTCCGCTTCCGGGTCCATCTACGACGGGAAGGTAAGGAGGCCGATCCCAGGCTCTATGCGGTTTATCTGAGGGTCCCCAGACTCTTCCAGGCGGCGTCCCTGTTCCTACCGGAAGCTGAGGGAGTACAGATCCGCATCCTTCATGACAGAGCACAGCCGCTTTGGCCCGCCGGCAAGGTCGTTCAGCGTTTGCAGGAGCCGAGCTGGATCATCCGAAGATAGGGAATCTGGAGCGTGGGCGAGAAGAGGTGTGATCTCTTCCAAAGTCCCGAGCCTCCCATTCAGGTGCAGACTCGACTTCGTCTTGCGGACGCGCGGGACAAGATCGTCCTGATCCTTCAACCATCGGGGCCAGAGTCGAATCGTCTCGACGCCTGCATCGGCAAACGGCTCGATGCTGTCTGGATTGGGGATCAAGCCAAGTTGTCGAGCCTCCGGCAACAACTCCCGAATCTGCCGCGCCTGGGCGACACTTCGGACTCCGACGATGGTCCGAGCCGGTTCGCCGAACTCGCGGACTTCCGCCGCAACATGTTTCGCGAACGCCTCGCCTTGCTCCTTCAGGTCGAGCACCGGAGCGATCTTGCGGCGGCACGCAGTTAACGCCTCACGCAACGTCGGGATTCGCTCGTTTTCGTAGTCTGGATCAAACCAGGAGCCTGCATCAAGCTGTTTCAATTCGGCGATCGTCATCGCAGCGGCATTCCCCTTGCCATCCGTTGTCCGATCGAGCGTCGTGTCGTGGAGCAGGAAAAGAACGCCGTCCTTGCTGGTTCTCACGTCCATCTCGACCGCGGTCGCACCGACTTCGATGGCGCGACTGATCGCCGCGAGCGTGCACTCGGGCCGCTCGCTGCTCGCTCCTCGATGAGCAACGATCTGCTTAACGTTACGGGCAGACGTCGCCAACTCATCGGAAGTCAAGAAGGAACTCAATACCGCGACCAGCAAGCCGAATGGCGCGATACCGTAACAGGTCCCCGTGGTGCTAGTCATCCGCTTCTCCTCCTAGTGTTCAGTCCTGGAAGTTCGATGCATAAGTCTGCGAGCCATGGGCGTCGTATGCAAGGCACGCTAACGCAGGAATACCTGGGGTCTTTCGAGGAAGCGCAACACAGCAGACGGCGGTCAGGGCCGCAGAATTATGTGGCGAATCACTGCTGTCCGGTTTAGATTGTAGAGATCGTCTATAAGTTACATGGGTATAGTAGGTTGCGACGAGGAAGGGGTGTGACGCATTTGAATTTTCGTGGCTTCTCCTTGGCCCCGTACCCAGACGGTCAGAGGCGTAGTCCAGTCTCTGGCCATGAACCCAAGACGAACGATTTTTGCCCAGCTGATGGAGGGGATTCACCGGGAACAGTTCCAGCGCTGTGTCGAGCGTTACGGAGGAGACCGCCGGGTGCGCCGCTTCTCGTGCCGGAACCAGTTTCTGGCCATGGCCTTCGCGCAGTTGACGTACCGGGAGAGCTTGCGGGACATCGAGGCCTGCCTGCGCTCCCGAAGCGAGCTGCTCTATTCGCTGGGATTTCGCGGGGAGGTGGCCCGCAGCACCCTGGCCGAAGCCAACGAAACACGGGACTGGCGTATCTACGCCGACTTGGCGCAGAAGCTCATTGTCAAAGCCAGACGCCTGTATGCCAACGAGCAACTCGGTCTGGAGCTGGGGGAGACAGTCTATGCCTTCGACTCGACCACCATCGACCTGTGCTTGAGCTTGTTTCCCTGGGCCCACTTTCGCAAGCGCAAGGGCGCCATCAAACTGCACACCCTGCTGGACTTGCGGGGTCCGATCCCCACCGTCATCGAGATCACCCAGGGAAAGTGCCACGACGTCAACCTGTTGGATTCCCTCGTCATCGAGCCCGGTGCCTTTTACGTCATGGACCGGGGTTATCTCGACTTTGCTCGTCTGCATGTCGTTCATCAAGCTTGCGCCTACTTTGTGATTCGGGCCAAGAAGAATCTCCGCTTTACTCGCTACACCTCTCGACCCCGGTCCGATCAGCCCGGAGTTCGCAGCGATCACACCGGGCGCTTGGCCTTGCCAAAATCTCGGCAAGACTATCCAGAGCACTTGCGAAGAGTTCGCTTCTTCGACGCTCCCACCAACAAATCTCTCGTCTTCCTGACGAACAATTTCACCCTTCCGGCCCTCAGCGTCGCCTCCCTCTACAAACTCCGCTGGCAGGTGGAGCTGTTCTTCAAGTGGATCAAGCAGCACCTGCGAATCAAGACCTTCTACGGCACCTCCGACAATGCCGTTCGCACCCAGATCTGGATTGCTGTCTGCGTTTACCTCCTCATCGCAATCCTGAAAAAGGAACTCAAGCTTCCCCAAAGTCTACACAGTATTCTGCAGGTTTTGAGCGTGACCGCATTCGAGAAAGTTCCCATTTATCAACTACTTATGAGACCTAGCTTGCAGGAAGCCCACAGTCCTAGCTCTAACCAGTTGACTCTATGGGACTTATAACCGGACACTAGTGGTGGCGAATTTCGAGGACAGGACACTAGGTTGGGATCATCGTCACATGGCCAGGTCACCCGCTCCAGGTTCGTTGAATCGGGAAAAAGAGCGCAGCGTCATGTTATTCCCTGGAGTCAATCATAGGAGAAGGGGATGTTCGGAAGCGGGATGAGAAACCTCGGTGTCGCGGCGGCACTTTCATTCCTGGTAGCGTCGGCTCAGGTCTATGAGACCGCTTCCGTCACAGCCTGACCTAAAGATCACTGAATCAATGGGTTACACCCTTGTTCCTCAGGAAAAGCCAAATGAAGTTTCAGGCTAGCCCAAGAACTTCGATGACGCGATTGCGCATCACGACCGGTTCGACATCGACTCCAGTCCAATACTTGACGCTGATCACCCCTTGGTTCACGAGCATTCCCAAACCGTCAATCACCGTGCAGCCTCGCTGTTCCGCGTCGGTGACGAGTCTGGTTCGCAAGGGATTCGGTATCACGTCAGCCAACACCATGGCCGGCTGGAGGGTTTCGACGTTTAGCCCCAGTCGGGCATCGACATCGGGGTACAAGCCGACCGACGTGGCGTTGACGACCACGTTGGTTTCCACGGGAACGTCATAGTCACCCATCCACTGGACAAGATCAGCCTCAGCGGGAGTGTCGGCATTCAACAGGTCAACGAGTTCACGACCCCGCTGGGGGCTGCGATTGACCACCGTAATCCTATTTGCACCGGCCAGGGCTATTTCTACGCCAATGGCCCGAGCTGCGCCTCCCGCTCCCAGTAAGACGACTTCCTTGCCTGCTGGATTCACCTTTTCACGGAGAGATTTGAGGAATCCCTTGCCATCCGTATTTTCACCGATGTACTTTCCGTCACGACGAACCACACAGTTGACGGCTCCCATGATCGACGCTGACTGGCCCAGACCGTCCAACAGCTCGATCACCGCTACCTTGTGTGGGAGGGAACAGTTGAAGCCGGCCAAACCCAGTGCCCGAGCCCCTTTCACCGCATCCGCCAGATCCGCGGGCGCTACCTTGAAGTTGACGTAGCGCCAGGCAAGTTGGTGATGTTGGTAGGCGGCCTCGATCATTTCCGCGGTGGGGTTTTCGGCCGCGGGCTGAGCAAAGGAAGCCGTAATCTGTTTGAGGAAGTTAAGCGGTTGCGACATCCAATCCTCCTGCCTACTTAGTGTATCTGCTTTCCAGACCGGGTTACCAGCCACACCTACAACGCTGTCACGCCGGCTGAAGTCCCCCTTTTCCGGTTCTCATCGCTGAGATACGCTAAGGGTTCGTTCAAGAATAAACTTTGCAGAGTTGGCGCTCAGCTTTGCGCCAGATTTGGTCGCGAACGATTGAGCGAAACCGCGGGCGTAGGCAGGCCTACGTTGAGGATTTCGCGATTGAGGAGCGGCCGAAGATGGTGTGAAGAAGAGATGCTAGAATGTAAAGTTTATTCTTGAACGAACCCTAAAACCCAGAAGGGGAGTTCCCTCGCCCGCAATCACCTGCGCGTCGAATCGGAGCAGAAATCGATGTTTTCGGATGTCCCATCTCGCCGAACTCACTTGCTCCTGTTGTTGGGGTTCTGTGTTAGCCACCAGATTGTCTCGGGCACGTCCCTGTCAGCCGAAGGCAAGCAGCTGACTCTGGTGATCGACAGGCCCGTCACCACTCCAGTCAGAGATGTGATCGCGAACAGCGGCCGTCCTGTCCGGCTCGATCTGCGCTTCAAGGGCCTTCGCCAGCAAACCATAGACCAGGCCGTCGAATCCGGAGTCGACCTCACCGTGTCGACCAAGTTCTGGTGCGAGCACATGGGGCTACCCTTCCATCCCACGGTCGAGGACAAGAAGTGGCGCGCGAGCCGCTACGGCTATGGGGCGATGCTCTACAAACCGCGAAACTACCGCGTTGTCTACCGCTTGTAGGCGAGGCTGTGTGAAAAGTCCAAAACCTCTTTGATTTAGGGGTCTCTTTACCCTTCCTGCGACGGAGATCGTGGCTTACACGCGATCCTATGAAGTCAAAATTTCAAATCCGAAATCATGAATGACTTTTCACACAGCCTCAGGCGAAAGCGGCCGATCAGGGACGATCTACTCCGACCCTGTTGTATGGTCAGATCTGGGCTATTACAAATATCTAAGGCATCATGACAAGCATGAACTGATGTCGAGCACACAAACTGATCACCCGCCGCTCGCGAACTGCTTCACTCTTCACTGCTCACTATTCACTGTTCACTATTTCACTGCTCACTTCTCTTGAATTCCTCAACCTTTGCCTCTATCATGCTCCTCTCGTGCCACGAACGATTCTGCTTTGTCTCTTTGCCTGGCTGGTCCCTGGTGGCGGTCATCTGCTGCTGAAGAAATGGGGACGTGCCGCACTCTTCTGTGCAGTTGTGATCGTCCTCTTCTGCTTGGGCCTTTCTATGGACGGTCGGCTTTTCGGACTGACTCCTGGTTTTTTCGGTTTCTTGAAATTCTTCGCCGATTTGAGCGTCGGTTTCCCCTACCTGCTAGGCAAATGGGCCGGTTGGGGCGTTGGAGACATTCATTCCTTCGGCTATGAGTATGGGAATACCTACATCTACACGGCAGGACTACTCAACATGTTAGTGGTTTTGGACACCTTTGATATCGCCGAAGGACGCCGTTCATGAATCACTTCAACGGACTCATCATTCTCACCATCGGCATTGCCGCTGTCTTCGCCGTGATCAACAAGGACAACGCCGCCGAGCGGATTCGATATTTTCTCTCCCTCCTGGGCTATATGGTCGTGGGCTCTTTGATCGCTGTCTGGGTCATGAACTTCATCCCCTGGTAGCGGGGACGGGGAAGCGAGTCGCCTGAAACCACTCGGTGGGGAATGATCACGTTTCTCAGCTGGAGTCCCGCGTTAGTGTGGGCCGTCTCCATATTCGTCTTCTCCCACCAAAGCCAACCTCCAATGGCCACGCTGAGTTCGGATTACGTTCTCCACTTCTTGGCCTACTTGACCTTCGGCCTGACGCTGACCTGGGGAATCACGGGGCGCTTCCGAGAGGAGCTCACGATAAGGCGGACGGTGATCGTTCTGGTGCTCGCTTTTCTCTACGCAGCCAGCGATGAGTTCCATCAGACTTTCGTTCCAGGACGTCATGCATCGCTAAAGGATCTTCTTGCCGACGTCGCCGGTGCCAGCGTCTGCGTCTGGACCCTCTACCTCTTTGCTGTGCGGCAGAAGGGTTAGCCGTCATGAAGAAGCGTCTGGATGACTATCGCCGAAAACGTGACTTCGAGAAGACCGGCGAACCCTCCGGGGAATCCTCCCAGCGGAGCGAGTCATCCCCTCGATTCGTCATTCAGAAACACGATGCAACTCGTCTCCACTACGACCTGAGACTCGAAATGGATGGAGTTTTGCGCTCCTGGGCAGTGCCCAAGGGTCCCTCCTACGATCCTTCGGATAAGCGACTTGCGGTGCTGGTCGAGGACCACCCGCTGGAATACCTGCACTTCGAAGGAGTCATCCCGAACGGACAGTACGGCGCCGGGCGGATGCTGGTATGGGATCAGGGCGTCTACGAATGCCGGGGAACGGAGAGCGACCCAGCCTCAGCCTTGAAGAAGGGGAAACTGGAGTTCTTCCTCCGTGGAGAAAAGCTGCGGGGATACTGGGTCCTGGTCCGAACCAAGGGTCGTGGCAAGGACGAATGGCTTTTCTTCAAGAAGGAGGATGAGTACGTCAGGGTCGGGCAGGATATTCTGACCAACCGGCCCGAATCGGTCCTGTCTGGTCGCACTCTGGAAGAGATAGACGAAGCTTCAATTCCCAGCCACGCCGATCATCTTCATCGCGTGCTCGAGAGTTTGCAGATCGAGCCCGGAAGCGGAGTCGAGGTTGCTTCGCCAATGCTCGCGACCCTGGTAGATCGGGTCCCCCAGGCCCCGCACTGGATCTATGAGCTGAAATACGATGGAATTCGAGCTCTTGCCGTCAAGAGAGGAACCCAGATCAACCTTTTTTCCCGAAATCTGAAGCCGCTCGAGGAGCAGTTTCCGGAAATCATCGAGGATCTGGAGCAGGTCCCCTGTGACAG
This sequence comes from Acidobacteriota bacterium, assembly GCA_965218775.1. Classification (GTDB taxonomy): domain Bacteria; phylum Acidobacteriota; class UBA6911; order RPQK01; family JAJDTT01; genus CAUZIZ01. The sequence goes on from CBDCLS010000006.1 coordinate 1,492,385, forward strand.
CTTCCAGCTGGATGGAGAGATTGTGGCGCTCGATGACCAGGGTCGTCCACGCTTCCAGCTGCTTCAGCCCCGCATCGGTCGGCGCAATCGCTCCCGTGGAGGGAGTCTCGGGGAGGAGGTTCCCGTGTATTTCTACGTGTTCGACCTGCTCGAATGCGATGGCTACGATCTTCGCCGTGCCACCCTAAGGGAGCGCAAGAACGTCCTGGAAACGCTGCTTCCGGTCACGACGCGTATTCGCTTGACCGAGAGCGTCAGCGATCAGGGAGAAGAGCTGTTCCAACTGGCCTGTCAGAATGGGCTGGAAGGGATCGTCGCCAAGAACCTGAAGAGCCCCTACGAAAACCGAAGGACACGAAGCTGGCTGAAGATCAAGTGCGTCAGAACGCAGGAATTCGTGATCGGAGGCTATACCCATCCCTCGGGGTCCAGGAAGCACTTCGGGGCGCTACTTCTGGGTCTATTTTCGGAGAATAGTCTGAGCTACGTCGGCGCAGTCGGCAGCGGTTTCGACCGGGACCTGATGGATGAGGTCCACACCATGCTGAGGGAGCTCGATCGAGAAAACTCCCCCTTTGATCAGAGCCCCAAGGAAGTCAAGGTCAAGTCCTGGGTGGAACCGGAATTGGTCTGCGAGGTTAAATTCAACGAGTGGACGCTCGACGGGAACCTCAGGGCGCCTGTCTTCCTGCGCTTGAGGCCCGATGTTGCTGCAAGCTCTTGCCGCAGGGAAGCCCTTCCCCAGCCTCAGCCGCCCTCCGAGCGCAAGCCCGACCCGGACTTTGATTTCCTGACCAATCTGGACAAGGTTTTCTGGCCCAGGGAAGGGTATAGCAAAGGTGATCTGGTCCGATACTACCACGGAGTAGCCGAAGCGCTGCTGCCTTATTTGCGGGACCGCCCGATGGTTCTGGAGCGTTTTCCGGACGGCATCGAGGGGAAGAGTTTCTACCAGAAGGACTCACCCGAATTCCTCCCCGAGTGGATTCCCACCGTTTCGGTTCGATCGGAATCATCAGCGAAAACCATCCGATATCTGCTCTGTAATGACGCGACGACTCTGGTCTACCTCGCCAACCTGGGCTGCATTCCGCTGCATCCCTGGAGTAGCCGCAAGGGCAGCCTCGAGAACCCCGATTTCTTGATTATCGATCTGGATCCGGGTCCCAAGATCTCCTTCCCTCAGGTATGCCGGGTGGCACTCAAGGTGCGAGAGGTGACCGATCGCCTGGAGTTGGAGACCCATCCCAAGACCTCGGGAGCTACCGGGCTGCACATACTGATTCCCATCGAGCCCAGCCATACCTACGAGGACGTGCGACGCTTCGCCGAGATCATTGGTTGGATGACCCTGGATGGACTCGAGGACGTAGCAACTCTCCAGCGAAACCCCCAAAAGCGTACGGATCGTGTCTATATCGACTTTCTCCAGAACGGAAAAGACAAGACCATCGTCAGCCCCTATTCTGTCCGAGCCCTACCGGGGGCGCCGGTTTCCACCCCCTTGAATTGGGAGGAGGTGGTTCCCGGTCTGCGTCCGGAGTCCTTCAACCTGGCCAACATGCAACGCCGGCTCGATTCCAAGGGAGATCTCTATGCAGATCTATTCGGGCGGCCACAGTCTCTCCGAGAGGCGTTCGAGCGGCTGCAGCGGGACTGGGAGGGGGAAGGGGCAGGGACGAGGGACTAGTACTAGCGAGCAACCTCATGCCGCTGAGGACATTTGTATGTGCTGAGTCCTTTTCTTACCCTTGCCCGTGCCTTTGCCCACGCCCGTGCCCGAGTTCCTCTTTCTCATCCAGGCCCAACGATTGTGGGAAGACGCACGGGCAAGGGCACGGGCGCGGGCAAAGGCACGGGAAACTTCTTCGCAAACTTGACCAGTCTGTGAACTTTTCCTCGACCAAGGGTCTCTAGTGTCTAGTCAGGTGGCAGAATAGGTTCGAACCGATGGAATCCTCGACTCAACTCACCACCCTATTGAGTCAGCGTCCTTTCGAGCCTCCTCGATGGTTGAGAAGTGGGCATGCCCAAACCATCGCAGCCAGTTTCTGGAAACGAGAGCGATCCCAAGTTGGAAGTTGGAGCGAAGCGGAAGTCCACCTGGATGATGGAACTCGGGTGCGGCTCGATTGTGTTTGGCAGGATCCCTCGCGTCCAACCCTGATGGCAATCCATGGCTTGGCGGGTTCAAGTCACTCCGGCTACATGCTGGGTTTCTCGCAGAAGGCCTTCCACCAGGGATGGAATGCCGTTCTGCTGAAGCTCTACGATGCCAGTCCAGATGAAAATCGCGCCAAGGTCTTTCACGCTGGAGCCAGCCAGGAGGTCGGGGAGATTCTGGCCTGGATCAGGAAGCGATCCTTCGGTCCTGTCCTGGCGGTGGGTGTTTCCATGGGGGGCAACATTCTCCTGAAGCTGCTGGGGGAGTGGGGAGTAAAAGGGTCGCAGTGGGTCGATTCCGCCGCCGCGGTCTCTCCTCTGCTCGATCTTGACGTGAGTGCGAAGCTGTTGTTGAAGCCTTCCAACCTTCTCTATCGTCGGTACTTCGTCAAGAGGCTCAAGTCAGTGGTGTTGCAGCGAGAGGCTCATTGGAGACGCTTCGTGGATCTGGACGAGCTGCTGACGGTTCGCTCGGTCCATGCCTTCGACCAGTTGTTCACGGTCCCTCTGGGAGGGTTTCGGGACGTGCAGGAATACTACCAGAAGGCGAGCGCGCTGCCCCTGCTGAGGCGCATCGGGGTGCCCACGCTTCTGATCCACGCCAAGGATGATCCTGTAATCCCTTGGGAGCCCCTAGAAGACAGGCAGGTGCACTCCAACCCGGCTCTTCGCATCTGCCTCACCGACCGGGGAGGACACGTAGGTTTTATCGGAAGTCCCATCAGCGAAGACTTCGACCGCTTCTGGGCCGAGAATCGGGTCGTCGATTTCTTCCGTTTACAGGTTGCACAGGGAAGGTGTACAGAGCCAGAATGACCAGGGAAGTGCGCGGTTCTGCTTCTCACAAACCTACCCAGAAGACCCCTCGGAAAAGGCGCTTTATCCAGCTCTTCGAAACCGGTGCAGGGTCCTTACCGCCCGCTATCCGCTGCCTCAGCTGACCGAGATTGTCGTCTGACCTACCTGCCCGGGACCTTGGGGGCTGATGTTCCTTTTTTATCCAATACCCACCGTTGTTGGAGGAAGGAGGAGCTGCTGGAGGATCGGCATCCCTTTCTGTTGTAGGCTGATCCGGAAGGTCTTCACCCGGATCAGATGAGACAACTTGATCCGATACCTGCTCCTCGCTTCGCTCGGTAACAGATTCTGGCTCACCGTCTGTCTCAGCTTCCGCCACCGTATCTAGGTCTTCGGTCCCAGACTCGACGGCCTCACCTAGGTGCTTCAGAGATTCCGTTTCGTCGTTTTGGCTGAGAGAGCGTTCGACTGACTGGGAGGTCTGAAGTTCGCTCCTAAGCCGATCGAAGAAGTCCGTATCCTGGTTAAATCCCGGTATCTCGTCTGGCAGGTCTTCGTCCAGCCGGGCGTCAGCCGAGACCCGACAGTCTGAATTGATTGCTTGTGCCCCTTCGACGGGTTCGCCCGCAGTCGCGGAGAGGGGTTCTTGGGTCGCTGAAACCCCGTTGGAGTTCTGGTCAACCGGGAGCTCGTCGGGCGGCAGGGATCCCTGCAACTCGCTCGGAAGAGGATCGAAGAATTCCATATCCGGGTCAGAATCCGAGTCAGACACGGGCTCCTGATATGTCGGTTTCCCGTTCGGCTGAGCCTCAACCGAGACGCGACAGCCTGACTTGATTGCGTGTGTTTCTTCGATGGGATGGCTCTCAGATCCAGGGATGGACTCGTGACTCGATGACGCCCCTTCGACGTGGTGGTCAGCCGGGTGCTGCTCGCTCGGAAGCCGATCGGAGAAATCCACATCTGGGTCCAATCCCGGCTCTGCGTCAGTCGGCTTCCCGTCCTGCTGAGCCTCAACCGAGACCCGGCAGCCTGACTTGATTGCATGTGTTTCTTCGATGGGATGGCTCTCAGGTCCAGGGATGGACTCATGGGAAGAATCCACATCCGGTTCCAATCCTTGCTCCTGGTAAGGTGCCTTATTGTCCGGTTGAGCCCCAGTCGGGACCCCTCGACCTGGCTCTACTGTGTGGGCTCCGCCCGCGTGCATTCCGTTTGTACGATGAGTTTCAGATGCTGGGATGGATTCCTGACTCGGTGACACCTCCTCGGCGTTGTCGTCAGCCGGTTCCTCGTCGGGATTCTCTTGGATCCGGGCCTTCTTCGCGCGAGTACCAGCCAGGCCTTGAAGTAGTTGGCTCGGTTGGAACTGCTTAGCAACGGCACTGACGATCCCGCCATCGATCTCGTTCAACCGATTCGTCTCGCCCGCTTTGAGACAGAGTTTGCAGAACCGGTTGATGAGTCTAGGCACTCCTTCGCTCAACTCGTAGACGGAGGCAATCCCGGAGTTTGTGAAGACGCTTCTGGTACTCCCTGCCCTTTCCATTCGGTGGTCGATATAGTCTCCCACCAGATCCTCCGAACCCAGAGGTTCCAGGATGGGACACACGCCGACACGCTGAAGCAGGTTGGCTCGCCTGGGGGCCGTCAGCATAGTTCCCAACTCAGGCTGCCCTGCCAGGATGATCGTCAGAAGATTGCGCTTGTTCTCCTGGATACTGGTGAGCAGTCTCATGGATTCGAGAACGGGTCCCCTCAAGGCCTGGCCCTCATCTATGAAGAGGAGGACTTTCTGTCCCGAGTCAGCCACCTCCAACAGGAACCGGTTGAAGTGTTCCAGTAGTGCTTCTCTAGAGCGATGCTTACATTCCTCTCCCTGGAGCTGACCAATGATCTCGCGCATCAGTTGGGGAAAGGTGAGATCCGGGTTGGTAACGAACGCAATCCTGTGCTTGTCTTGCTCCAGCTTGTCGAGGACGACCCTCAGAGCCATTGTCTTTCCCAGGCCCACGTCTCCGATAAGGAGCGCCAGACACTCGTTCCCCTCTTCGATGGCGAACAGGAGTTCGGCGATCGCATTCTCGAAACTGGCGTGCATCCTGAAATACATTCCCGGATCGGGAACGTTGTCGAAAGGAGCCTCGTTGAGCCCCCAATACTGTTGATACATAGTGCACAATCCCCCGCTGTAGAGAAAAGACCTCTCTCAGCGTTACATATCGTTAGGGACTGTGACAGACTTTGTGATTCCCGGCACAGTAGTGTTGGTGCCGAAACTCCCGGATCCCTTATTCCCTCTTCTTACCCTTGCCCTTGCCCGTGCCCTTGCCTTTGCCCTCATCTCACCTCATCTCAGGAAAGTTTGGGGTCAGAAATACGGGCACGGGCGAAGGCACGGGCACGGGCAAGGGAGAGGTGTTAAAACTCACGGCTTTGACGTCTCACTCTGAAGGGTTCAGCGTTCTTACCGAAACCGGAGGGAGTAGAGATCGGCATCCTTCATGACAAAGCGCAGCCGGATAGCGCCTTCCGAAAGCCTATCGAACTTCATGGGATCGGTCGGAAGGAATCCAGGGCGCATCCATTTGACGGCGTGCTCGATCCTGTCTCCGAAAAGGACCGGTGACTCTTCCAGACTGAAGCCGGGGATCGGCTGGCCATCGGCGTCTTGCACCTCGATGCGGATGCTTCCTACTGCCGAGGTCGAATAGTTGAGCACCAGATCGTTGCCCTTGAAGCGCAGGGGGCGAGTGAGGAACTCTCCCCCGGAATAGGGGGCCTTGATGGACACGAAACCGTCCGTCCGCAGCACGAATCGCTCCAGGTAGGTGCTGGGGTAGGTGTAGTTGCGAGAAGTAAAGAGGGAGATTTCGTCCTCGGCGGTAGCGATGACCCCGATCGCCGTGCTGGTGGTGCGGTGTATCCAGTTGCGCTCATCCAGACCGGGACGGATGAATGCCTCCTGGAAGGGCCTCCAGTCGATTCCATCCCGACTTGTCAAGAAGACTGTCTCCGAGATTCCGGGACGCGGCGCATCCTCGTGAATCTGCCGCAAGGGGTGGAACCTCTTGGGAAAGGATAGATAGATGTGGGGTGCGCGGAAATAGGGAGTGGCTGCGTTGGTGTAGAGATGATCCACCGGCCTGACCCTACCATCGAAAGTGCAGGGTACCGGCTCGGTCCACTTGAGGAGGTCCTTCGAGGTGGTCCTTGCGAAGGTTCGCACGTCCTGACTCATATAACGGAAGTAGAAAATGTACTGTTGCTCCCATTCAGACCAGAACAAGACATTGACCGAGTCGAAAGCATTGGGCCAGGTAGTGACAAACAGGGGATCCTCACGCCACTTCTTCCAGTTCAAACCGTCAGGTGAGACGTGCAGGACCAGCCCGACACCCTTTTTGGACGAATCTCCGAACCGGGGATTGATACCCACTCCGCCTGGTGCCAGATAGCGTCTGGACGCGTCCACGCCGGGCCGGGCATCCAGGTAGGGAGGACCACCGATGGGCTCTCCTACAATGTTGTTCTTCTTGGATCCGTTGAATTCGTACTGTCCCAGCTCAGGTTTCGTCCAGTGGATTCCATCCTGACTCTCGGCATAGCACAGGAAGTGGGGATGCTCTGGGACCAGGGTTTCATCCGGTCTCAATCCCGCCTTCCTGGCATAAGTGGGATCCGAGCGTCCCATATAGTACATACGATAGATGTCAGCATCCTTGAAGACGCCCAGCTGCCAGCTGACGTTCCCCTCCCAGGGTTGATCGAAATCGAAGGTTTTCCCTGCAGACCGAGGAGAGTGAAGCCTCAGTTCGACTCCCTCCATGTTTTCGATCAGGTGGTCGTCGACGAATAGCTCCAGGCGCGAACCGATGTCCACAGCGTCTTCAGTGGAGGTTTCTCCACCCAGGGTAGTAGCGGTACTCCAGCCCAGGATCAGAGATAACAACAGGGCGGTTGGGGCCCAACTCTTCTGCATGGGTCTCTCTCCTTTGTTGCGGATTCAACTCCTAAATGGAGGATAATGCAAGCTGCACAGGAGCAGGAGCGGAGCCGAGCGACTTGAAGTCCTGTTTGGGGAGGAGCCACCAGCCCCGGATCCTTTTTTTGAGTCTGGGCGAGACGGACGACTGGGCCCACGAAGGAAACTATGGGCGCACGCTGGAGGCTCTTCGTCAAAGCGACGATCGAATGCATCAGCTCAGGGATTACCTGCAGGCACGCCCCAGTACCGGGGCAAGACCACCCTTGTATTGACCACCGACCATGGACGAGGAATCTCGAAAGAGTGGCGTCATCACGACAGCAAGATAAAAGAGGCTCAGTTTTGCTGGGTAGCGATAGTCAGCCCTGACCTGGATGCGAGGGGCGAGTGGAGTGACACCAAGCCCATCTATCTCAACCAGATTACCGCCACTCTCTGTTCTTTCCTCGGCCTGGACTATAGCGCCTCGCAACAAGCCGATCGCAGAGGTCGCCGCCAAGCTCCGCTAGTGCCGGTATGACTCAATCAAGTCCGACAGAGCCGCGCACGACTTGACTCGTCAGCAATCTGAGCCCAGGTTCCGAGGAGAGAGCTGGACAACAGCACAATCTCCCCGATCCCCGACACTGAAGTTTCCACCTGAATGATCCGGCGCGGTTGGTGTACTCTTGCACCTATTTCCAAACAGGAGGTCGGATCATGTCATCAACAAAGCCCAAGGTACTAGTCACAGGAGCGAGCGGTCTGCTGGGAGGGCTTGCTGTAAAGCACCTCCAGCACAAATATGAGTTCAGTGCCCTCAATCGGAGCCGAACCGCCGACTCAGCTCACACCAAGAGTCCACCTCTGGACGACAGCATTCCCTGGACCCAGGCCGACATCAGCGACTTCGAAGCCATGCGACCGGCCTTCGAAGGTGTGGATATGGTGGTTCACATGGCGAACTACACCGCAGACGTCGAGAGTTGGGAGGGCCACCTCAATGCCGGAATCATCGGCACGCGCAACGTCTATGAGGCAGCTAGATTGAATGGCGTCAAGAGGATCGTCTTCGGAAGTACTGGGGACACCATGACCGGCTGGGAGACCGACCCACCCTATGGTTATCTTGCCGCTGGCAAGTACGACAAGGCGAAGTGGGGCTGGCCCATGGTCGACCAGAGCTGGCCGGTGCGCCCGAATAGTCTTTACGGTTCTTGCAAGGTCTTTTGTGAGTCCCTGGGCCGTTTTTACTCCGACAAATTCGACATCTCGGTTCTCGTTATTCGGCTCGGTGCGGTGCTGGAACCGGACGCGCCATTTCTGCGGCGTCACTATTGCGGTTGGTTAGGGCAAAAGGATTACGTGTCGATGGTCGATAAGTGTTTAGGTGCACCGATGTCGATTCGCTATGATATTTTCGACGCCATCTCCAACAACCGATATAAGTGGAGAAGCACCAGCCATGCCTCTGAGGTGCTGGGTTGGGAGCCGCAGCAGAGCGTGGACGACCACGAGATCGACGATCAAGGCGGCTGGCACCAGGTCCAGAGCTTCCACGGCGAAAAGTAGATCGAGCGGCCCCCGGATGGCGCCCTACCTCGCCGATGCTGCCCTTTCACAAAGCCTGCGTCTGACCAAGAGTCTCGGGAGCAAACGATGAACTTGATGGATGCCCTTCTTTCCCGAAACCAGATAACACAGGAGCAGGCCCAGAAGGCGAGAAATCGTCAAGAGCTCGTCGGGGGTCTTGACGGAGAAAACCTGCGCGCACTGGGGTTCATCGGAGCAGAGCAACTGCACGCTCTGGTGGAGGAGGCCCCTTCGGCCCCTCGCTCGATTGAGGATACTGGTTTGGCAAAGCGGTTCCTCCAGGAACTGATCTTGAAGTTTCTCCACATCTATAGCCTGGAGACCGTCCATGAGATAGCTGACTCCGTGAAGCTCTCCGTGAAGATCATCGAAGGACTTCTGGGAGATTTGAAGAAGCAGGCGTTGATCCAGGTCGTGGGCTCTCGGGGCAGGTTGGTCTTGAGACACAGCTTGACCTCTGAGGGTAGACAGAGGGCAGGAGAAGCTCTGGCCCAGTCGGCCTATGTGGGGCCCGCTCCCGTTCCCCTGAGCGTTTTTTGTGAGCAGGTCGAGAAGCAGTCTGTAACCCACGAAGAGGTCAACGCCGATGCTCTAGAGGGTGCACTCTCTCATCTGGTGCTGCCTCGAGAACTCCGAAGGCAGCTGGGCTCGGCACTGAATTCGGGTCGGGCGATCCTTCTCTATGGCGGGCCCGGAAACGGAAAGTCCTCCGTGGCGCGGGCCCTTGGCAACATCTTTCAACAACACATCCACATCCCCTATGCATTGATCGTAGATGACCAGATCATCAAGCTTTTTGATCCGGCGATCCACCAGGCGAGTGAAATGGAATCGGCCACCGATCCAGACGATGGCTTGGCGCAAATCGATCCACGGTGGGTGAGGTGTCGGAGGCCTCTGGTGCAGTCGGGAGGTGAGCTGACCCTCGGAATGCTTGATCTGGAATTCGATCCCGTCTCTAAGTACTACGAGGCGCCCCTGCAGCTGAAGGCCATGGGAGGACTCTTTATCATCGATGATTTTGGCCGGCAGATGGTCCGTCCCGAGGATTTGTTGAACCGCTGGCTGGTTCCACTCGAGAAGAAGATAGATTACTTGACGATGCACACCGGCAAGAAGTTCCAGATCCTCTTCGATGAAATCGTCGTGTTTTCCAGCAACATCCCGCCCACTGAGCTCCTGGACGACGCCATGATGCGGCGGGTCGACTACAAGCTCGAGGTCGACTATCCGACTCTGGAGGCCTATGAGGTCATCTTCAGAAGGATCTGCAGGGTCAATAGTTTGGAGCCCTTCGAAGGGTTCATGCCCTGCGTGGAAGCGTTCTACTCCAGAACCGACATCATCCCAGCGGCCTTTCACCCCAAGTCCCTGATTGACGATGTGCTAGCGACTTGTAGATTTGAGGAAAGCGAACCTGAGCTCACGCTTGGTAGACTGGAACGTGCGCTCGCCCGCCTGGATGTGAAGCCGAAGCCTCTCCCACTCTCACGGATCGGCTCCACCCGTCCCAGCACGGACTCAAAGCCTTTAGGACCTCCGGCATCTGAACCTCCCCACAACGAAGTGCATTGAAGAGCGTGGCCCTGGAGACCGTAGCCACGTAAGTTTCAGGTTAGTGGCCCCCAGCGGTGCTGCCCCATTCGAGAAAGAAACTTCGGGTCCGGCGTAGCGGTGGCCTCCAGGCCACCGTCCGAGCCAGGCTCAGAAGAATAAGACTTCGGCCTGGAGGCCAAAGCTACTTCTGCAAATGAAGTTTCAGCTTAGTAGTCTCCCAGTGGTGCTGCCCCATCCGAGACGAAACTCTTCCTGCAGGCTAGTACCCTGTCAACCTAGAAATTGTAGGTTCTGAACGGCCCTGGCGTGGGCAAAGGCACGGGCAACTTCTTCGCAAACTTGACCAGTCTGTGAACTTTTTCTCGACCAAGGGTCTCTAGTAGTGCCGGGAAGAGAGGAACGCTCACGGTTTTCAACTTTCTAATCGAGGTCAATCCCAACGGGATTGCGTATTGTTCGACCGGACACAATGTTTACATTTTAGACCGATGACATGGTTTACACCTTTAACCTTTCCAGAATGGAGTTTCGGACGGCTCGGAGGGCGAGCCCGGAGAGCCGTCCGAAACTCAACGACCGCGTTCTCTCTTCCATCGCCTGGCTTCCGCCGGTGTGAGGATGCGGCTGCGGGCCTCCTCGAAGATGGCCAAGGGGATGTGGGTGAAAAAGAGCCGAGACCACCCCGGCTCCAGGGGCTGCAACCCGACGGGCTGAGAGGCCAGGGCTTCCCCCAGGAAGACCGCCTCCCCCGCCCAGTAGAACTCGCCGTGTTTCTGCACCTTTCGCACCGTCCACGAATCCGGATAACTCACCGGGGGCAAGTAGGGCGGCCGGCGACGAGTCGAAGGCGTATAGAATCCAGACGGAGGCTTCAAACCCAGCGAGTCGTGGGGACGCGCTTCGTTGTACTCGCGACGAAAACGCTCCAGCGCCCGCTGTTGGGAATGCCAAGTCGACTGCGGGGGCGTGGCCGCCTCCTCCTTCAAGGTTCGATGCATGCGCTCGTGAGCCCCGTTGTCCTGGGGTTTGCCCGGGCGGATGCGCTCCGGGGTAATCCCCAGACGCAGAAACCACGTCGAGAGGCGGCTCAGCCCACCCACGCCGCGACTGGCGAAGGGAGTGCCGTTGTCGCTGCGGATCACCTGAGGAAGGCCGTAGCGGTCGAAGGCTCTGTGAAAGACCTTCTGAACGACAAGCAGTCCCGTGCCGGCCACCAGGCGACAGTCGATCAGATAGCGGGAGTACTGGTCCAGAATGGTCAGCGGATCGCAGCGGGTCCCATCCCCCGTGCAAAACCATCCCTTGAAATCGACGCTCCAGACGTCGTTGGCCTCCACGGCCCGACGCAACGGAGACAGGTAGGGCGGGGAGCGACGGCGACGGCGCTGCGGCCGATTCAGACCGGCTCGGCCAAGAATCTCCCCGATGGTGCTCGCCGCCGGCGGCTTCTCTCCGGCCTGCTCGAGCCTCCAGCGAATCTTGCGCGGCCCCCAACGGGGGTGCTGCTGACGCAGCTGCACAATCTGCTCCCGAACCCTCCCGCTGACCGAGCTCGCCGGACGATGCGGCGCCCGCGAACGATCCTCCAGACCCTCGAGGCCCTCGGCCTGAAACCGTCGGTACCACTTGTAGCCGATCACCCGACTGATCCCGTAGCGCCGACACAGCTCGGAGACGCTCTCCAGACCTTCTTCGACTTCCAACACAAAACGCACTCTTTGCTTCATGACACTGGCTTCTTTCCACGGCATCCTTTCTTAATACCGCATGCATCTGTAAACCATGTGTCCGGTCCGTTTTGTAAATCATGTTCCCGGTTCGTACCGTATTCCAGCCCAGGGTTTCCCAACCCTGGGGGAGCGCCCGCCGCCTTTGAATTTCATCCCTGAAGGGGATGCGTACTGACTGCTCACTGATCACGACCTCATTGCTTACTAGTCAAGTTTCAGCCCAGGCGCGGCTCACCCACTCCGGGATGTGTGACATCCAAAATGCGAGCGGGTAAGATCGTGGGGATTGGAGCCGCCGTCACGGCACCAGGAAGTCACCTTCAAGCTTCAATTTTTGGGAGGAGCAACAGAGTGTCGTATTTTCCCCGCCTACTTGAGGGCCCTAGGGGGCTCGCGCTCTTACTGGGTACAGCTTTCCTTATATCTTCGGCCGGATGCGGCCCCGGAGCAGACCGGTCGTCCGGAGGGGAAACTCCTCCCGACACGGTCCCCGTCAGTGGATACGGGATTACTGGCGCGAGCGCGGAAGGCCCTGATTTCATGGTTCCGGCAGATGTTCCCGAGGGAGAACACTGGCGCTATGGACTGATCCTTCCTTTTCAAGTGGCTCCGCGAACCGGCGCTGCCTTCCTCAACGCGCGTATCCGAAACGGGGTGATGGGGCACAAGTGGGGACACGGGGATTATGAGGTGGGAAATGATGTGGTGTTGTTCCAGGACATCAGCCAGGTCTCGAGTGAACCTGCCCTGGTGTTGACGCGAAATCACGACGAGCCCAACCCCAACTCAATCCCTCCGAACCAGCTTTCGATCATGGTCAAGTACCCCATGCGTGGAGGCTTTATCCCCGCGCAGGCCAAGGGCCAGGACGGATCGGTCTATGCCCACGCGGGCACCGGGTTTGGTGTGTCCCTCGCACTGGCACGGCGCAAGGCTGCCGACGACCATCCAAACGGGGCCTCGTTCTCGGAAGCCGAAAACTACCGGTACTTCGAGATCTTCCAGCTTTCCTACGACGGGAGCCGTTTCAAGATGACCGACTCGGCAAGGGTACCCCCAGACGAGATGGTCCCTGGATGGTGGATCTCCAACAGTGGCCTCTCCAATGCGATTCCCTCAGGAGAAGACCTGATTCTGGGCATGACCGGCTATCGGTACAGGGCTGCCAGCCAACCCCAGGACCCTACCCCACCGGCCTCTGGAGTGATGCGTTGGAGCCGCAGTGGGGACAAGTGGCTGCCAAGCTCCTTCGTGCCCGTATCGCCTCCCGACAATTCCTCAGAATCCAGTCTGATCAGGGACCTGGACGGATCACTGCTCTTTGCAGTCCGACCGGGTCCGGACGATTTTCACGCGGTTCAGGTTTGGCGTTCTCAAGATGAGGGCGAGTCCTGGGAGAAGATCATCGACGTTCGGGGCCTCATTTCGATCGCCCCCGTCACGGTGAATCGGGCTCTGGATGGCACTCCCTACATCGCCTCCAACATCTACCTGGTGCCGACAGACCCGATCGACAAGAGCTTCAAACTCTTCCACGACCCCCAGGGGCGGATCAAAGGCGGGGGCTGGACCCGTCAGAAGCTCTACCTCTGGCCTCTGGCGAAGGACCGCAAGGGCCTGGAGGCACCGATCCTGGCCCGAAATCCCAGGGCCGAATTCGGTCCGCCTCCGGGTGGGTCCATGTGGAGGGTAGATCACCCGTCCAGTGCCATCATTCAACTGGCCGACGGGGAATGGCACAACGTCGTAGGTTATCGGATCCACGAAGACGTCGAAGATCACGGTAAGGCGATGCCGGACCAGACGGGAGCCTATCTGGAAGAGGTGATTTCATCTGGCACTCCCGTTCCAGTCTGGGATTTCTAGCAAGGATCTTCTTCTGGTCGACTGCTTCTGTTTAGTCCCACTCGACCGTTGCTGGTCCCTATCTACAGGACCTTACTGGCTCGTGGCGAATGATCCCAAAAGGAGCCACAAACGACGATTGAGTTGTCATCGCGCTAGACCGAGGTCTGACCGTCTGCGACGGATGCTGTGCTAACCGGTTCGCACTGGTTTGTTCAAGGACCAAGGTGCATCCATTACTAACTGAAGAAGCAGCAAAAAGTTACATTCAGAAGGTGGCGTACATCATCTGGTCGAGTTTCAAGGGGACCGACTCGGAACGGTCTGATAAGCTTGCTTCAAGAGCTTTAGGATCTAGTACCAGAAGGCAGCCTTCACGACCACCGGAGCGTTCGGGCAGCCCTGGCCTGGAGGCTTCTCGACTCGTATCGCGTAAGGAACAACAGGTTACTCAATAGAACGACTCAGGAACAATGAACCCCTATTTGAACCGGGTGATGCTGGAGCATCCCGACCAATTCTTCGGCCGACGCCGTGAGCTTCGACACATCCTTTCCCGGGTCGCGGCCAGTCGTCCCCAGTGCGTATCCGTTGTCGGAGAGCGGAGGATTGGCAAGTCTTCATTGCTCAATTCCTTGACCTGGAAGGAAATGCAGGCCGAGTACCTGGGTGACCTTTCCCCCCCGGTTTTCGTTGCGGTAGACTTCCAGCGCTACCCATCGATGGAACCTGAGGGTTTCTTCCGCATTCTTTTCGACACGGTTCATGAAACCCTTTCCATCCCACGTATGACTGGCGGCGACCGGTTCTACGAGTCCTTCCTCAAGCTGTTGGACCAGTTCCGCTCCAGCGGGAAGAGTCTCATCCTGCTCTTGGACGAGTTCGATGTTGTTACGGCCAATTCAGCCTTCGGTGCCGAGTTCTTTTCTTTCATGCGCTCGGCCGCCAACAACTATCCGATAGCGTACGTGACGTCTTCCAAGATTGAGCTCCAGCGGATCTGCCATTCCTCCGATATAGCGGATTCTCCCTTCTTCAATATCTTCAGTAATCTCTACCTGCAAGCCTTCAGCCGGGAGGAGGCACAGCTGCTCATTGAAGTCCCATCGGCGAGAGAGGGAGTAGCGCTCGAGCGCTACGCAGAAGACTTAATACAGCTGGCAGGCCACTTCCCCTTCTATCTTCAGATCGCCTGCTCGATTTACTTCGATGCCCTGGCCGATCGGCCCGAACTGGAACCCGACGACGAGGAACTGACGGAGCGTTTTCTGGAAGAGGCGGGGCCGCACTTCGAATACTATTGGAACCACAGCGATGTGGCGACCCGTCGAGTCCTCGAGAGACTGATGCTCGGGGGCTCGGTTGATCCGGAAGACCAGTACGTTTGTAAGCGGCTGACCCGAGACGGTTACGTGCGCGTGGTGGGCAGCCGTGAATGCATATTCTCGCAAGCGTTCGCCGAGTACCTCCAGAAAGCCTTGCGAACGCCGGACTCGGCACCGCTCACGCGGACCTGGGACCGGTCGAACGGCGCGTCTCTAGTGGGGCGCAACATTCATCAATACCAGGTCCTGGAAAAAGCGGGCGAAGGGGGGATGGGAATCGTCTATGCGGCACAGGATACTGTTCTGGGTCGCAAGGTGGCACTCAAGGTATGCCGCTCTGAGAGCGAACAGATGTTCCGCGAACGCACCCTGCAGGAGGCAAGACTCGCGGCCTCCCTGACGCATCCTTCGCTCATCACCGTGTTTGAGCTCTTCGAATATGAGAGTCAGGTCATCATCGTCATGGAGTGGGTTGAAGGAAATACCCTACGCAAGCTGATTGAAACCGACGGGCCATTATCTTGCAGGAGACTTCTCCCCTTGTTAGTCCAGGTATGTGACGGGCTGGAAGCCGCACATCAAAAAGAAATTGTTCACCGCGACATCAAGTCCTCCAACCTGATGGTCCATGCTGAGGACCTGATTAAAATCGCGGACTTCGGTTTAGCGAAAAGTCGGGTTCTAGACCCATTGGGGGCCGGGGATTTAACGGCTCCGGGAGCGATCCTGGGAACGGTTGAATACATGTCCCCAGAGCAGGTGCTGGGAGAGAATGCGGATCATCGCTGCGATCTTTTCTCCCTGGGAGTCGTCCTGTTCGAAGGTCTTACCGGGCAGTTGCCCTTTCATCGAGAAAGCGTTCCTGCGACGCTGAATGCTATCGTCAATGATCCTCCACCTTCGGTAGCACTCTCCCAGCTCTCAGAAGCTTATTGGCTGGATCCACTGATTGAGAAGTTGCTCGCCAAATACAAGGAAGAGCGCTATCAGACGGCCGCAGAAGTACGGAATGATTTGAATCGACCCTCGAGAGAGAGATGAGGTCTCAAAGGATTGGACAGTGGGCCCTGATGGGTCTCTTTCTTTATGTCTTGACGGTCGAACTGTACATGCTCTCCAGCCGAGTTCTCAGTCTGTCCACCGGCTGGTTTCCTCTTCTGCTGGTCCTGCTAGGAGCCGTTACGGTGCTGTTCGGCCCCGGGCGCGACGCGGCGTTTGTGCTCGCCCTCCTGCTGGCTTCACTTTCGGTTCTATGGAGCTCCATCATTCCGGAGGAGCTGCTCATCGTCCAGGGCTGGCCGGGACAGGTAGCTAGAGTTCTCTGGGCCGGACTGCAGTGGATCTTCCCCTTCGTTTTCGTCCATTTTTCCCTAGTGTTCCCGGTCAAGGGAAATTGGGTAGAGCGAACCCCCAAACGACTTGTAAACCTCTATGTACCTTACGCGATTGTCCTGGTGGCGAGCATCCTGGAACCGGCTGATTATGTGACGGGAAGCCTGCTATTGGTGTTGGTTCTGCCGTTGGGCTTCTTCTCGGGTTTGGCGATCTTCGTCCGCCAGTATCTCTATCAACTCAGTTCGGCGGAGAGGAATCGTCTTTTACTCGTCCTTGGAGGGTGTCTTGCTGGAGGCCTGCCGAGGCTCCTCTCCATCCTGGCCGGCGAGTACAGTCCGCCATTCGCAGAAGAGACCACCCGGTTTCTCCTCCCCATCTTCCCTTTGTGCCTCAGCATTGCCGTGCTCAAGGAGAATCTGTCTCAGCTCCCCAGAACAATTCACACACTGCTGGTGGCGCTTTTGGTTCTAGCCGGGGTCTTAGTGGGCACTTTTCCTCTCAACTTCCTGTTGACAATACTGTTCCAGCAGCCGGGCTCTACGTCTGCGCTGCTTCTCAGCTCGGTAGCCGCCCTGCTCATAGCCTACCCCCTGAGCCGCTGGGCCTCAGCCTTCGTTGCCCGCCGTTTTGCCTTTTCGGCTAGCAAGGCCGCGGAGGGGCCGCTTCCTTCACAGTTTGCTCCGATTCAGCCGAACCCTTTTGTTGTGGGTAACCCGATTCGGTCACCGGAGATGTTTTTTGGGAGAACTGCCGAATTTCGTTTTGTCGAAACGAGGCTCAAGAACCGTGCCCAAGGCATGGTCATTGTCCTAAGTGGCGAAAGGCGCACCGGCAAATCTTCGATTCTGTATCAGATTCTCAATGGTCGTCTGGGCAAGGGGTATCTTCCGGTCTTCCTGGATATGCAGGCTCAGGTCGTGCAGAATGACGCTGAGTTTCTCACCGCCCTGTCGTCCAAACTGGAGGACGCTGCTCAGGATCATTGGCCGGAGCCTGGCACAGGGGCTATGGGCTCCCCTTACGCTTCCCTTTCCGGCCAGGTCTCGTTGTTTTTGAGCCAGGCCGTAAAGCTTGACCTGCTGTTACTCATTGACGAATATGAGCTCATTGATGAACGAATCGGGGCGGGAAAACTCAGTCGCGAGCTTCCGAACTTCCTCAACAGTCTGCTGGAGGCCAATCCCCGATTCAGCCTGATTCTGACCGGTTCGCAACCTCTTCAGGCCAAGCCTGTGTGGAGTTCGCTGTTGGGGAAGTCGGTCTATCGGGAGATCAGTTTTCTGGAGCAGTCCGATGCTGAAGATTTGCTCAGGGTTCCCCTGAAGGGTCTTGCGGTCTTTCGAGTCGGAGTGCTCGAGGAAGTACTGAGATTGACTAACGCACACCCCTTCTTCACGCAGCTTATCGGTCAGACTCTGGTTGATGCACTAAACGAAAGGAAGAGCTTCACGGTCGACGAAGCCGTCCTGAAGGAGGTTGTCGAGCGTGTGGTCGACAACCCACCTCCCCAGCTCCTTTACCACTGGGCAGGGCTATCGAGCGGAGAACAGCTCATTCTAGCCGGATTGGCAGAGGCGCTACGGACTGGGAGGGATTTCGCCTCCTTCGAAAAGGTGCAGCGGTCTCTCAGATCGATTCCTGTGGAATATCGTCGAGAGATTGAAGGTACCGAAACCAGGATCGTATTGGAGAGTTTGAGGCGAAAAAAAGTTCTCGATCGTGACCAGATTCGGTATCGGTTCACCATGGATCTGGTCCGTCTGTGGGTACGGCAGGAGCAGAGTATTTGGAATGTGCTGGGACAGATGAGGCATGCGTAGCCGGGAGGGACTTCTTGTCTCTGCGTGGATTGCGACGAGGCCTCTGTGGTTGAGGGAAGAATTGTCACTGTAACCTTTTGGCCGAGATGCTTTAGAGAAGAGTGAAATGATGTCTCGATGGTTTCAAATATGCTTGCTTTCTTGGCTGTGTCTCGCCTCCATGCCAACCTTGTTGAGTGTGGAACCCGATCCTCCGGGGAAACTGGAGCGAATCCAGTCCGCTATTTACCGCCTCGATTTCTCGCTGGCTGAGGTTTTGAGCCGTGAGCTGGTCGCCGAGCAGCCGGACAACCCCGAGGGCTTCGCCTTCCTGGCGATCACCAAGTGGAACGTGCTCTTGCAGGCCGCCGGCAACCTGGCCCTGGACGATTACGCCACGCCAACCCCCTTCAGTAAAGGTAGGAGTTACAAGCGGATCGAGCAAGAGAGCAGTGAGTTCGAAGCGGCGAACGATGCCCTGTTGGAGGTTGCCAAACGCGTCCTCCAAGAGGATCCCAGCAACGTCAAGGCTCTCTATTTCGAAGGTCTTGCCTACGAGAACAGTTCCGTCT
The DNA here is from genome assembly GCA_965218775.1 of Acidobacteriota bacterium. Classification (GTDB taxonomy): domain Bacteria; phylum Acidobacteriota; class UBA6911; order RPQK01; family JAJDTT01; genus CAUZIZ01. Next base: position 1,511,069 of record CBDCLS010000006.1, read on the forward strand.
CAGCCTTTGCGATCCGAAAAGAGACAGGACAAGGGGTCAACTGGGGTAGACGCGCTATGTCGGTCCACAAGGAGGTCCTGAAGCTCGATCCGCAGTTCGTGGATGCAAAACTGAGCTTGGCCACTGGTGAGTTTGCGGCTGCGACGCTTCCCTGGAGTGTCAAGTGGCTGGCCTTCCTGCTGGGATACAGGGGTGACAAGGAGGAAGCCCTTGAAAAGCTGGAGGAGGTCATCGAGTCTGGTGTCTATCGAAAGCTGGACGCGCAAGTGGTGATGGCAGTCTTGAATGCCTGGAAAGGTGACGCCAACAAGGCAGTCGAAGCTTTCCGCAGTCTGGGTCAGCGTTTTCCCGAGAACTACCTGATCGACATCAACGTCGCCGCAATCTATGAGGGCGATCGTCTGGGTAATCGGAAGGCAGCCCTGGCCGTCTACGAAAATCTCCTGAAACAACTGGGAAAGAAAGCTCCTGGCCTGGAGGCAGGGGAGGTGCACTATCGGATCGGCAAGACCTATTTCGGTTTGCGCGAGTATTCAAAGGCGCTCGATTCATTCCAACAGGTGCTCGCCAGCAAAGTGGTTGAGCAGGAGACCGTTCCACTCTCGCACTACTACATGGCGCTGATCCACGAACGACAAGGTGCTAAGGAAAAAGCTCGTGGTCACTATCGCAAGGTACTTCAATACCCCGGTCCCGAGCGTGTCCTCGAAGAAGAGATATCCCGAGCCAGAAAGAAAGCCCGTTCTGGCTGATTTCGGCTAGCTTGGTCGTAGCGGTGGTCTCCAGGCCGCCGTGCGTCGAGCCAAGGCCCGAAAGAAGGAAGAGTACGTCGGCCTGGAGACCAAAGCTACGTCCGCCCTTTCCCGATTCAGCGCTATTGGTGCTCCTGTTTGACTAGCGCAAGCTCCAAGACTGATCACTGCTCACTGCCTACCGATTACTGATCATCAGGAAGTGCCAGTCTTGCTATACTGCTACCACTTATTTCTACGCAGCGGACTCGATTGCGCAGCGGCCTGCGGGAGGAAGCTTGACGCCGGTGGGCCGAGGGAGGTGGTTTAGCATGAAGATGAGCTTTAACAAGGTATTGGTGGCGTGTGTTTTCTCTCTGATCTCGGTGGTATCTCTCAGGAGCCACCACGAGATCTGGAACACCATCGCGCCCTTCACGGCCCGAGACTTCGTGGGGGATCAAACCGTGGTCCACCAGCTTTCCGACCTCGGCGAGTTCTCGGTCCGGCTGCTTCAGTGGACGGGTACCGACCGGGATGCTGCCTTGATGCAGGGCAGGATCAAGAGGCAGATTGGGACCTACTACCAACGCTGGGCGGGACTGAAGGACGAGGCCCCGACCCTGGAGGAGATTTTCAAGTTCACTCGCGAAAATTATTCGGCTCTTCAGTGTCCCCAACTCATCAAGCTCGAGGTTGGAAATGGGATGATCCAGCTCTTGAAGTCTCCAAAGCCCTTGGAGCTGATGGGACTTGGAACTACGAGCGTCCCCATCGTGATACAGAACTCGGGATCCGAGAGCGTCAAGGTTGAGCTTCGCTCCACCTCGGACGATGTGGAGATCGAGCCGATAACGGTGCGCTTGAACCCAGGAGAGAGCGCAGGACGCTTCCTGACCGTTTCCGCGGCCGGGTATCAAGCCGACTTGATTCGCTTCCAGGTAGCAGAGAACGCCGAGGTCTCCGTGCCGACGAGGGTTCGAAAGATGAGCCGACTCAAGGTCCGAGTCCTGGACGAGAAGGGAAGTGAGACGCCGGCTCGAATCTATCTCACCGGATCGGATGCCAGACGTCACACGCCTCTGGAGGCTCTGCCCCGGATCACCAATGCCGACTACGGCCAGCCCTATGGAGGCGAGTACTACTTCTACACGGAGGGCCGCTTCAACTTGAACCTTCCTGCTGGAGAGACTCTGCTGGAAGTGGTCAAGGGGCTCGAGTACGCTCCGCTGGAGAAGCGGTTCCAGATGCCGAATTCGGGCGAGAAAGAAGTCGTAATTCGATTGAGTCGTCCCTACAACATGGGCGCCAAGGGTTGGTTTTCCGGCGACATTCACATCCACGCGAATCTGTTCGGCGACACCCTGATACGACCCGATGACGTGATGCGGATTACCAAGGCCGAGGACCTGAACATCCCCCACCTCCTGGCCTGCAACGACACCGACGGGTCCATCACGGATCTGAAATACTTCGAGGGCAAGCCCCACCGCTTGTCGGAAGAGAACTACATCATCTATGTCAACCAGGAGATGCGAAACCTCAGGGTGTACGGACACATGGCCTTCTTGAATCTCAAGGAATTCGTCCATCCTTCCTATACTGGTTGGCCTCGTACCGATCAGCCCTTTGACTATCCGCCCAACTACAATCTGGCTGTCGCGGCTCAGAAACAGGGAGCTGCCGTCACCTACGTGCATCCCGGTGCCACCCAGGAGTACCCGGTGGACATTGCATTGGGTGTGGCCGAGACCATCGATGTCATGTGTCAGGGAGACGAAGAGAAGAACACGGCTGACTGGTACCGGCTGCTGAACTGCGGCTTCAAGTGTGGCATCTCAGCCGGAACCGACTGTTTCCTGAACGCCCCCTATCACCTTCTGGCCGGAGCTGGCCGAGTGTACGTACAGACCGGGCCCAAGCTGACCTATCAGGGATGGATCGATGCCTACCGTGAGGGAAAGAGTTTCGCCTCCAACGCGCCTTTGTTGGATTTCAGCGTCGATGGAAAGGGAGCTGGAGCGGAGATCCGTTGGAGCTCAGGTTCCCGTAAGGTCCGCGTGGAGGCTCGGGCTGTCTCGCATGTTCCCATGAAGAGCCTCGAGGTTGTGGTCAATGGTCAGCCTGTCTTCACGCAGAAGGCCAGCGCCGACGGGAAGACGGCACAGCTCTCCAAAGAGGTTGAGTTGACAGATAGCTCCTGGATTGCCGTCCGAGTTCGCGGAGAAGCCCATCGTATGGTGCCCAACGACAAAACGCTCTACGCTCATACCAGCCCGGTCTACTGCTACCGTGCGGATCGCCCCATCCACTTCCGCGAAGACGCCGAATACTTCATCGAGAAAATCGATGTCCTCCTCGGGAACCTTGACCGCAACGGACTGTTCAAAGATGCGGCCCAGAAGCAGGAGGTCGTGGACTTGTTCCACAAGGGACAGAATGTCTATCGGAAGATTGTCAAAGAAGCTGAGCGGTAGGAGATTCCAAGATACAAGGTACAAGATACAAACAAATCTCAAGTTCCAAATCACAAGCACCAAACGAAGGCAAGGAATCAACTTGTGAGCTCTGTTGTCGGAGTGCAAGCAGTCCCCGATTTGAGCACTATCTCAGTTGGTTTGTGACTTGGAGCTTGTGAGTTGGAATTTGTTTGTATCTTGTGTCTTGTATCTTGTAATTTTCTTCAGCTTGTATCTTGTGATTTTCTTAAGCCCTAAGCTTCCTTCGTCAATTCCTTGTGTTTCCGAAAGATGCCCAGACAGACCCCCAACCAGATCACTACGAAGCCCAGGTTTACCAGAGCGAAAGCCCCAGCCCCGAAGGCGAGGCTTGTGCCGATGAACACGACGCCCGCTTGCAGAGCATCACCGGAGCGTCCGAAGAAGGTATCGATGGCGGCCTTGGCTTTGTATTTCACTTCTCGCGAAGTAGGTAGAAACAGGGCATGACGGACCGTGTTGTTTAGTGAGTAGTCAAAGCTGTTCTCGCCAACCTTCCCGAGTCGTATGACGTTTAGGATGGGCTGAATCGCCGCCACTCCGTAGGTACACAGCGAGATGATTGGCCCGACGAAAAGAGAACCGCGAACCCCCAGATACTTGAAGAACCGCGATACCAGGAAGCTCTGGATCAAGAAAGTCAGAAGGTTTACCCAACTGTGGAAAGAAGCGTAGAACGCGCCGATGTAGTTGCCCCGCTGGTCCTGCAGTGCCTCTCCCGATCCGATCTCGGAAACTGAGGCCTGCTCAACCATGTAGCCCAGGACAAACTCGCCTACCGTGTTCACCAGATTCAAGAGCAGCACGTGGAAGGCGATTAGCATCAGGTAGCGGTTCCGCATCACGAGCTTGAAGCTGCCCTCTTTGCTCAGATGCTCCTTCGCCTTTTTTGCCTCTTCAGACCCTCGCCGCGCTTCCTGCTGGTTTATGATGAGCGTCAACAGAATGAACACCCCTAATAAAGCAGAAGCCAGCGTCATCAACCAGTAGGGGCCCGTTACCTCGAACAGAGCTGCGTCCACCCTGGATCCCACCCAGGCACCGAGAGTACCGCCGATACCTATGATCGGAAACAGCCTCTTGCCCTGTTCCTCAGTGTAGATATCATTGGCGAAGGCCCAGAACTGGCTCACCACCATGAAACTGAACACCCCGAGCCAGATAAAGTAGGCTATCCCGACTTCCATGCCCGCCTGGCCGGCAAAGATGAAAAACACAAGATTGGAGATGAAGAAGAGCGTCATTCCCGAGAGCAGCCAGACCCGGTTGACCCTCGCCGCAAAGGCTCCGTAGGCGGGCACGACGAAGACGAACGCGAGGGCCTGGGCAGCACTCGAATAGCTCTTTATTATTGCTCCTGCCTGAGAAAGAATCAGGGCCTCCCGGACCGGTTTGAGGATGGAATAGAGGCCCATCAGGATAAAGGCATTCAACAACAGCAGTAGAAGTGTCGTGCCCTCACCGGGCTGGACCTTGCTGAATAGAGAGAGGAACCTTTCCAGGATGTTTTTCTTCTGATCAGCTGGGGGCGTAGAATTAGGGTCCGACATGTGGAGCCTAGGATAACTTCCTGGCGCCGATTGCGAAAGCCACTTCAACCTTTTGCGACGACTTCGCGCAGATCTCTAATGCATTTTTTCAGGCACTTTGCGGCACCTTTCTCTGACGTGCGGAATCACTGGACCCTGCTGGTCCTTCTAGTCGCATTTTGGATGGGATGCGGGCCGGGCGAGTTGAGAATCGAGACGCTGCCTGAGGGAAAGGTGCTGCACGGATACCGTGTGGAGTCGGTTTCGGGTGTCCGGGATGGGGACAAGCTCGAAGCTCAGGTCCTCTTGGTTGCTGGCTCCGACAGCTTGGATATGCAGCTGCGATTTCGCATTGGTGTGCCCACCAGACTTGAGTGGGGTCGTTACCGTTGGAGTCAGGTGGGAGGGATCCAGGAAGGTACCGTCAGCGAGAAGTCCGTTACGTTCCTGGGAGGACAGTCTGACCGGCCCAATCTGGGAGGAGTCTTCGAACTGCGGTCTCCGGACGGCGTGCCACAGTACCGAGTGCGGCTGCCCACCGTCGAGGTGGGGAGGCCTTGAGCTGCCGCCGGTCACCGCAAATGAAGTTTCAGATCAATCCACGGTCGCAGTATCCAGCTTCCCCTTCTCCCGGGCCACGCCGATGATCATCAATTCGAGCGCCTGGCTGTCGGAGCTGCCCAGTGAGTGCACCTCGTTCAGCAGAACGGGAACAGCGTCTCCCACCGCGAGGCTGGCGGATTCTTCATTCGCGGCTCCCCCCAACCGGAAACTACCGGTGCCCTTCATGACGTAGAAGACCTCTTCGACCCCCTCGTGCCGGTGCCGGCCAACCGAAGTGCCAGGAGGGAGGAGCAGGTGATCTATGTAGGCCCAGTTGGTCGAGAAGACCTCGGGTTGCAGAACTCGCCGATAATGGACGGTTCCTGTTCCTCCGTGGAGTTCCTGAAACGGCTTGAGTAAGTCCTGCTTGAGTCGGATGGTGATGAAGACCGGGATGGGATCTTTGGGAACGCCCACGCGATCGTCGTCTAGATTGAAGGCGTCATACTTGCCCTTCACGCTGGACACGGCGATATTCAGCCACTCGGTTGGCCGATCGGTGGGATTGTAGATGCCGTGGGAGTGGCCCATCAGACAGGGCGCTCCCGCCGGACCTTGCACCAGCGATGTCCGTCCGTCGATGGTGAACTCGGCTGCGTTGTCCAGGATGACGTACATCTCCTCTATCTTGTTGTGGAAATGATGGCCGATTCCCCCCTTGGGCTGGAGGACCCCACGATGGACAAAGAGCAGATTGGTGTTGAGGGCAAAGCGGTCCACCAGCCCCATATAGCCCATCTCTCCAGCTCCGCCGTGGACCCCTTTCCTGTAGGTGTAGCTTTCCGGTGTAGAGTGTCTGATGCGCTCGACGAGTGACTCTCCGGCCAGCACGGGCGTGACCAGCAAGAAGGCCAATAGTGAGATTTTCATGGGAACTTCTCCTTTAACGAAGCTCACAGAAGGTTGAGCACATACTCTTTCAATGCCACGGCGTTGTTCAGTTTGGTTTCTTTCGAACTGAAGAGAAACGTAGCCGGGTTGCTTCCTATGTGTTCGTGCAGCATCGATACCGCCTCAGGATTGGAGGAGAGCTCAGCGAAATACCGGCGCTTGAACTCCTGCCACTTGGCGGGTTCATGGTTGTACCAACGCCTTAACTCTGTCGAAGGTGAGAGCTCCTTGGGCCAGAGATCGATACTCGCGGCTTTTTTCGTCAATCCCCTGGGCCAGAGGCGGTCGACCAGGATGCGAACGCCATCGTCCACTTCGGGTTTCTCGTACACGCGTTTGATCCGGATCGGCATCGATCCCCGCCGAAAGTAGTTGGCCTGGACGACTCAACCGCTGCGGACCACCAACTCCCGATCTTCACCTTCCAAGGGAAGGTTCACCCAGGCACCCGAGCGGGCGTGAGAGACGTGGAAGCCGGCGATTGCTTCCAGCGTGTGGACCGCTTCGATGGCTGGATAGGGGAAAGTCGTCGCACCGTCGAGCCACTGGACGATTTCCACGACGGCCACATCCATTGAGGTGGCCAGAGCTCGGGGGCTGGGCCAGTCGTCTTGTCGTCCGTCCCAGTACTCGACTTTCACGGCGTCACCTCCGGTAGAAGCCCTACCCTCGGTGCCGTTGAGTGCGATGAGCATGGGGACGCTGGCGTAGTCCGACGCATCCACCGTGGTGATCAGACCACCCTCCAGGCGCATCAGACCCCACCCTCCCGGGTCCTGAAAATCCGATCCCCGGCAGTCGGGCTTCCCCGCCAGGTCCAGAGTCGCTGAAACGGCTTCGACTCGGCGACCGGTGATCATGTAGATGGCATCGAAGACGTGGGTGCCGACGTTTCCCAGTCGCCCACTGGGCCACTGTGCGGTAACCGAGGTTAGTTCGCCCAGTCCCCCACCGGCAATCAGGTCGCGCAGGCGTCGGTAGTTGGGATTGAAGCGACGGTTGTGGTTGATTGCCAGGAGCGATCCGGCTTTCTCGCAGGCTGTGACCATGTTTTCTCCGGCCGCCACCGTAGGTGAGATGGGCTTTTCGCATAAGATCGACCGGATTCCCCGCTGCGCGCAGGCCACGGTGATCTCCTCGTGCACAGGTGTGTAGGTGGCGACGGCGACTATGTCCAGTTTCTCCTTCTCCAGCATCTCCTGCCAATCGGCATAGGTCTGGATTCCAGTCCGTTGGGTGAAGCGCTCTCGTCGTCCCAGGTCGCGGCTGCTGCCAGCGACGACCTCCACTTTGGGATGCTTGGCCAGGGCCTCGATGTGGGTTCCGTCCAAATCTTCTACCAGCTGACCCAGGGCGTCGCCGGAGACCTGGTCCGCACCGCCGATGTAGCCAAGGCCGACTATGGCTGCCCTGTAAGGTGCGTCTGTCATTTATCTTCCTCCCGTTTACTCTTCCGCTAATGGATTGATGGCTCTCTCAGCGCCGATTGTACTCGAACTGGCCACAAAATCAGAGTGGGCTGAAGCCATTTTCCGGCCGAACACCACGGTTGAAGCATTCGCTGCATTTGCAAAGGAATGAGCCAGCTTGATATCATTTTATCCTAACCGATATCAGGAGGACGTCATGGTTCGAACGGTGATTTTTTTAGATGAGAGCGACAAGCACTGGCTGGACCGCAAGTCCGCCGAAGACGGTGTACCGATGACGCAGATTGTTCGAGAGGCGGTCCAACTGCTCCGCCAGCAAGATCGAGTATCAAGTCGCGAGTTTGAAAGGCTGGTAGAGCAGACCTCAGGTCTGTGGAAGCAGGGTGACGGTCTAGTTTATCAGGAGCGCCTCCGGGGTGAGTGGTGAGCCGGTCCTCTTAGACTCCGTCATTCTGATCGACCACTTCAATGGAATCGAGGTCGCTACTCAGTATCTGAGAGAGGTCTCCGATCGAGCCAGTATATCTGTCATCACTCGGGCGGAAGTGCTCACTGGTTTTGCAGGCGACGATCTAGCATCTGCTTGTGCCTTGCTCGATTGCTTCCCTCTTTTAACGATTGACCGCGCTGTTGCCGACTTTGCTGCAGAGCTTCGCAGGGCCCACGGCTGGCGTCTTCCCGATGCATTCCAGGTGGCAGTAGCTCGTCAGCACGGCCTCTTTCTGGCCACCCGTGATATCGATCACTTTCCCCCCGGCCGGTTTGACTTTGCGCGAATACCCTACTCACTCTAAGCTGACACTTCGCCCTGAAATAGGCTGGAGACCACCGCCACAAACCCCGAGGTTGACGCTCGATCAAAGCGTGGGTAGAGTGCGAAAACGAATTACAAGAGCCTGTTCGCAGCTGCCATCTGTGCCTTCCTGATGCTTTCGGCCCAAGCCAAGGAGAAGGTCATGATCCTGAGCTGGGGTGATGTCATCTGGCAGCACCGTGGCGAGGGGACCGCCCAGCTGGACACCCCAGACAAGGTTCGCGAGGCTGCCCGGATCTGGAAGACCAGGGGAGTCACGAAGGTCTTGTTCCGGGTGGATGACTTTCGAATCATCCTTTTCCACGAGATCAAGGTCGCTCCCAACAACCCCTACATTCAGGAATGGGCTAAGGTTTCCAAGAGGGCCTGGGATGAAGGACTTCTGAAGGTTGCCGTCGAAGCCATCCACCAAGAGGGCATGAAAGTCGACATGTGGGTCACGATCTTCGACGAGGGCGCCCCCCCTGATGTCCTTTACTCGGACTCTGCCTTCTTCTCCTGGCAGTCCCGTTTTACAAAGGAAAACCCTCAATACCTTGCCTGCGATCGGTCCATCACTCCGAATCAACGGAAGCACCACTGGGGTGAATTGGAGTGGGCCTATCCCGAGGCGAGGAGCTACATGTTGGACGTGATTCGGGCCTTCTCCGATCCTTTTGATTTCGATGGGGTCTTCTTGAGTGTGCGTTCGCATGCGCCTCCAGCCGAGCATGCCGATCAGTTTGGGTTCAATGAACCCGTGGTGAGGGAGCTTCAGCGAAGATATGGCAAGAACATCCTTCAGACCAGCTTTGATCTCGAGAAGTGGAGAGATCTCCGGGGCGAGTATTTCACCACCTTTCTGAGCGAAGTCAAGAAACACGTTCAGAGTAAGGGACAGACCCTTTCTATCGGGGTGGCTCAGGGAGACTACGTCGGTCCTCCTTTCGGCAATATGAAGCTGCAGTGGCGGCGGCCTGGTCATCGGTCACATCACCAACGAAAGAGCCCGCTATCCAAATCGGACCCAGAGGGCAATGGGGTACATCCATAATCAGGAAGAGGGAGTGGGGCTTCCACCCATTGAGGAAGCCGTGCGAGATGACTACGGCCCGCTTTGCCGGAAGCATGGAGTCGGACTCTACCTGGAGCCGCGCAGCTTCAATCTCAGGTTCGAACATCCCAGCTATGGCAGGGGCAAGCAGGATCCCAAGGAGACTGAGAGGCTCATCCAGGCTTTCGAAGCGGATTCCGGAGTGAAGGGGATTCTCTACAGCTACGGCGAGGTGATGAAGAACCCTTGAGCGGCCTACAGTCCCAATTTGGTTCAGGTGTCTCGTTCTGTCTTCTGCTCCTGGCAGCTTCCTGCAACAATTCCGGCGCGACGGTGACGACCGGTTCAGCAGCTCCCATGGGGCTGACGGCGATGACGGTCAACGGCAGCATCAACCCACACACGGTCTCGACTCGATACTACTTTGATTACGGCACTTCCTCCTCCTACGGACGCCGGACCGACTTGCGTGAGCTTCCTCCCAGCTTGTCTGCCTACTACCACGAGAGCTGGGACCAGGGCCTCGGAGGCTGGGATACCTGGGGAATGGAGAAAACGCACCATCCGACCGGAGGACACTCCAATGGTTTTATGAGGATGTCGGAGCCGACCATCAACAATGATTTCAATCACACCATGGCCGACATCCTACATCTCATGAGCTTCTTCTATGGAGGTCCGTCTCCGTCGTCGGACTCCCGTAGCGCCGTCCTGGGCGGTGGGGATGCCGACTTCCGGGACGCTCGGGTCACCCTCTGGGTGCGGGGCAACGAGTGGACGCCCAACGGGTCCGAGCTGATCTGGTGGACCCAGAGCCAGAGCAATATCGAGCTCAAGGATGGGAAGGGCTTCATGCGTGCCAATTGGGGCTACACCGGGTTCAGCCTCACCGACTATCTCCTGGACGGCCGTTGGAACCGGGTGGAGTACAGACTGCTCAATGACACCTCCCAGTGGACCTACGGAGGCAGCAATCACGGTCTGCATGGGAAGAAGAGGTGGCCCTATTGGACGAACGATCAGGTTCAGGCTCACGTCAACTGCAATTTCTTCCACCTGGTCGCCGGAGTCGACCCCCATCGCCCGCCCACAGGATCGGTTGATTTCGATGAGCTTGAAATCGCCTACCGCAACGAGTCTTTGGCCTACCCCAGCAATGGAGGGAGCCTGATCGACTGGCCTCGAGATTCCCAGCAGGATCCGACAAGGCTGACCGACGGATGGCGTCACGGCAAGGGTCGAATGTGGCACAGCGTCGAGAATCCGGCCGAGCCGCAGGAGTTCACATTCTCGTTCGAAGCACCAGTAACGATCGACACGGTTCAGATACATCAGAACCCGGAGTGGCCCGGCAAAGACGTCGAAGTACTGGTGTCGGAGGACGGCTCCTCTTACCATTCCATTCTGACTCAGCTCCTACCGGAAACAGGGAGCCCCAACGTGAACTTCGCCTTCGCCGTGGATCAGGGGCTGGCGGCAGGAGCGACTCATCTCAAGATTCGACTCACGTCCGGCTACCAGAGCCGCCATTGGGGACTGGGAGAAATCGAGCTCTTCGGCAGCGGGGCCACGCTGCGTCCCGATGACGATCTCTACCATGTGAATGCCGACCTCTACGGTCTGGAGGCGGGCCTGACCTACCACTATCGTCTGGTCGCCCTCAACGAGCTCGGCACTTCCTACGGTAGGGATCAACAATTGACCTTGCCGCTCACGAATCAACCCTATGTGCTGACGGGAGCTGCGAGCCGCATCAAGAAGTCGGACGCCAAGGTTCAAGGAAGAGTAAATCCTCTAGGACTGCCCAGCTATTACTACTTCGAATACGGAGCGCACGAGACCCTGGGGTCCAGGACAGCTCTCCGCTACGCCGGACTCGAGGAGACGCCCAGGACGGTTACCGCCACTCTCCAGGACCTGAAGAGCGCAACCCAATACAACTATCGCGTAGTAGCGATCAATGGGAGCGGTACCAGCTACGGAAATCGAGGATCCTTCACCACAACCCCCTGACCACCTCTCCAAACGGACCCCTGCTCACCTCGTTCCGACAGAGCCGCGAACGACGTGACCCCCAGCAATATGAGGCCAGTTTCCGGCCGTCGAGGACGACGAAGACGGAGAGAGAGCCGGACAGCAGCACAATCTACCCAGTCCGCTCCCTCCTCCTACTGAGGGCCATGGCAGAAATCGCAGCCGTTGGGCGCGGCCCGCTGGGCGTGGCAGTCCATACAGAATTCCATCGAAGTCGGCTTCTCCTTGACGATCAGGTCGCGTTCCGCAACCGGTCCATGGCACTGCTCACAGGCCAGGCCTGCCTCTTGATGGTGAGACTGGTGCGAAAACCAGACGTATTTGGGGACGGTATAGATCCTGGCCCATTTCAGGGGTTTCCCGGAGGCCTCATGCGCCGCCAGCTTCTGGATCGCCGGGCTCTCCTTCTTGACGCTGGCATGGCAGAGCATGCATTGACTCTCGGGGGGGAGACCGGCTTCAAACCCGGGGGCCGCAATGGTGTGGCAGTTGAGACAATCGAGACCGAGCTTGAGATGAACCTTGTGGCTGAAGGGGATGGGCTGTGCCGGGGCCGGCTCAGGGGTCTCAGTAGAGGCCGAAGAGGTACTCTGGGCCTCCAGGCCTGGCAGGGAAAAGAGCAGTAATAGGACTCCGAGCATCCACATTACTCAAGGCAGGGCAAACGCGACGAATTCATCTCCAGACTTCGAGGTTCCCTGGCCTCCGCCCGCGGCGATGACGACGTATTGGCGTCCCTTGACGGCGTAGGTGCAGGGTGTCGCGAATCCCCCGACGTTGAGCTGGTGTTCCCATAGCACTTTGCCAGTATTGGAATCGAAGGCTCGGAACATCTTGTCAAAGGTACCTCCCAGAAAGATGATACCTCCGCCGGTTGCGATCGCGCCTCCGGTTATCAGCGACCCCGTCTTGGGGATACCACGTGCCGTCAGTTCAGGAAACTCGCCGACCACCTCGCGCCAGGCGAATTCTCCTTCTGCGAGATCGATTGCGGTGAGGTATCCCCAGGGAGGCTTGATCCCGGGATAGCCCTCTGAATCACGCACCAGACGCCGCACCGGGAGGTGGTAGTCGAAGGGTTGATCCTCCCTTGCCGCTGCCAGCGTGATGTGGTTTGTCCACTCACTGGTAGAGACGTAGAGGTGGCCACTGGAGGGATCGAAAATGCAGCCTCCCCACAGCGCTCCGCCTCGGAATCCAGGGTGTATGAAGGTTCCCTGTAAGCTAGGCGGGGTGTAGACTGCGCCGGTCCTGTTCTGGTCGAAGAGCTCTTTAACGGAGGCGTGAGCCTCGGGTGAGATATCTGTGATCTGATCCTCGGTGAAGGCCTGCCGGCTGAGCGGTGGAGGCTTGACCGGAAAAGGTTGAGTGGGCCACAACTCCTCGCCTGGCACATCCGACGGAGGTATAGGCCTCTCCTCCACAGGAAAGAGGGGCTCGCCCGACTCACGATCGAAGAGGAAGACCATGGCCGTCTTGGTGACCTGGGCAACCGCATCGATACGATTGCCGTCACGAACGACGGTGACCAGGGCAGGCTGGGCGGGAAGGTCGTAGTCCCAGACATCGTGATGAACCGTCTGGAAGTGCCAGATTCTCTTTCCCGTGAGTGCATCCAGAGCGAGGACGCAATTGCCGAAGAGGTTGGCCCCCTTGCGGTTTCCACCGTAGTAGTCGAAGGCGGGTGAGCCGATGGAAGCGAAGACCCATCCCCGCTCGGTGTCGAGGCTCATGCCACCCCAGTTGTTGGTTCCTCCAGAGGTTTTCCAGGATTCTCCTTCCCAGGTGTCATTCCCAAATTCCCCCGGCTTGGGGACGGTGTGAAAAATCCATCTTCGCTCACCGCTGCGAGCATCGTAGCCGCGGATGTGTCCAGGGGCTTCGGGATAGGGGCCCTCGCCGCCACCGCCGCCAACGATCACCACATCCTGGTAGACCACGACCGGGCTGGAATGTCTGAAGGAGAGCCCTTTCATGTCGTGATCGAAGTTCTCCTTGAGGTCGATCACCCCCTTCTCACCGAAGCTGGAGACCGGCTCTCCATTCCCGGCATCGATGCTGTAGAGCAAATCCTTGACCGGAAAGAAGATCCTTTTGTGTTCTGGCTTTGCGGGATCTTGCCAGTAGGTGACACCACGGTTGGCTCCAGGTGAGCGTCTCAGTTCCTCCCCTGCGAAGGGGTCGAAGCTCCAGATCAGTTGGCCGTTGGAGGCGTCGAGGGCCTGGAGCTTGAGGCGTGCGGTAGTGAGGTACATCACGCCGTCGACCACGATCGGAGTGCACTCGATCGTCGTCGCCGGTCGCTGAGAGGCATCCTCGGTGTGGTGTACCCAAGCTGGCTTCAACTGCGCGACGTTGGTGGTATTGATCTGGTCGAGCGACGAGTAGCGAGTCGCTCCTTGATCCCCCCCATAGACAGGCCAGTCGTGTCCACCAGCGTCTGGTAACGGCTCCCGGCTGCACTGAAGCGTCATCGGCAGCAGCAAAATTGCAAGCAGCAAAGTGGCCAACGTATCGCGATCGTTAGGTTTCAGCTTCATTTCCCGTCTTCCTCGAGAAGCATCGTGTCCCGAAATGGAGACTCCCATATGGCAGCGGGAAAGGATACCTGTTACCGCCCTGAAACTTCAAGAATCAGTAGAGGTCTCAGACAGAAGCATCTATTAATGTAAGAGCAAAACAGAGCCGCGAACGACTTGACTTGTCAGCGATATGATCCCCAGTTCCGAGGAGAGAGCCGGACAACAGCACAATCCCCGTGCTCAGCCAAACTAGCTTCGTTCTCCTGGCTGAAGCGTTCTTCTGTCGGGCCTCAGGCTTAGATCAAGGCAAAGGCACGGGAGGACCGTGGCCTGGAGCCCTTTCTGCCTCCCTCCGAACCTGCTAGGATCGCTTCACTTGCGAGCTGGGAGAAACACTATGAAGCAGCCGAATCGTGTGAAAGCGGCCATCCGAGAGAACCGTGTCGCGCTGGGTTACGATCTGCATTTCCCCTCCACCCACATCATCGAGATCCTGGGCCCTCTGGATTTCGATTTTGTCTGGATTGATGGAGAGCACGGACCCTTTGGCCTGGACCAGATTGAGGAGATCTGCCGTGCCGCCGAACTGGTGGGAATCACGCCCATCGCTCGCGTCCCCGATATCCGATCCTCGACGATTCTTCAATACCTGGACCGAGGCATACAGGGAATTCTGGGTCCCCACATCAATTCCAAGGCAAACGCCGAGCAGCTGGTTCGGGCCTGCTACTTCGGTCCGCAGGGGGAGCGCTCCTTCGGTGGGAATCGAGGCACGGACTACGGCTACGAGATCCCCGACATGGTCGCCTATTATGAGCAGTCCAATCAGAACATGTCGGTGGGCGCTCTATTGGAAGACCAGGGCGTGGTCGAGAATCTGGACGAGATCCTTACCGTTCCGGGGATCGACTACTTCAGCATCGGGCCGAACGACTTCGCTCAGGGTCTTGGCCATCCGGGTGGGGCAGGTCACAAGGCTGTGGTCGAGGCAATGGAGGCCGTGTTCACCCGGATCAAACAGGCCGGGCAGCGCGTCGGTCGTGACGTCATGGAGAGTATTCACGTAAAAGAGATGCTCACTGGATCGGCCAGGAGCTTCCTGGAGCGATCGCGGTAAGGTCAGGAGCCACCTGATCTGAAGCGGTCTTCACATGTTTTTCGAAAGGAGCAGACAGGGAAGAACAACAGAATCGGAGCCTGGTAGAGCAAGGTTAGGAGATATGGAGGGTCTACTGAGCTTGTTCTCGGCCGAGATTGAGTGGGAGCTACCTGCCATTGAGGGTGTTCCTTTCTCAGGTCATCGCAAGGGCCGAGATCAAGTAGCGGATTTCTTCAGGATGGTCGGTGAAGCACAAGAATCCCTTGAGTTCGACCCACAGGAGTACGTTTGTCAGGGCGACCAGGTGGTTGCGATTGGTCACTACCGATGGAGCGGATGCAATATCGATTTGAGGTCCTCGTATGACAACTGAATCCGCAAGTCTCTTCACAACCACCGATTACCTGGTCGTGGTGGTATATCTACTGATCGTCGTAGTCGCCGGTAGTTGGGTAGGCAAAGGCCAGAAATCGGTGGGTGAGTACTTCCTGGCCGGACGAAGCATGCCCTGGTTGGTGGTGTCTCTATCGATCGTGTCGACCGATCTGAGCGCCATCTCCTACACCGGTGTCCCTGCCTGGATCTGGGCCAAGGACCTGAAGTATACGATGGGGATCTTCCTGCTTCCCCTCGTTCTACTCTTCATCCTGGTTACCTTTATCTCGATTTTTCATCGGCTTCAGGTCTTCACCACCTACGAATATCTGGAGCACCGATTCCATCCGGTGGCGAGAATCGTAACCTCGGTGCTGTTTCTGGGACAGAGAGGAGTCTGGCTGGCCACCGCCATCTATGCACCCTCCTTGGCGCTCTCCACTGTCAGCGGTTTTTCGATGTTGGGGTGCATCCTGACCCTGGGAGCCCTGGCGACCCTCTACACCGTGTTGGGAGGAATGAAGGCAGTGATCTGGACGGACTTCGTCCAGTTCATCGTCCTGGCGGGCGGACTCGTTTTCATGATCATCTTTCTCATGTCCTCCCTCCAGTGGGACGCCTCCGGCATATGGCAACGGGCAGGAGAGTTGACGGGTTCAACCAGCGGAACTCCTCACACCACCCTGGTGGACTTTTCGTTCGACCTCGGAGCCGAGGCAACTGTTTGGTCGATCCTCTTCTTTCTCTTCTTCTACAACGTGGGCACGCTGGGTACCGATCAAGTGATCGTGCAGAGGTATCTGACGGTCGACACCTTTCGTCGCAAGGTCAAGGCGGTCATGAGTGGAGGAGTAATAACCATCGTTCTGGTCTTGGCCTTGGCCTCGCTAGGTTTGCTTCTGGTGGTCTACTACGACAAGAACCCGCAGCTGTCCGCGGGTATCACGCGCCCCGACATGATCGTTCCTCATTTTGTGGCCTATGTCCTTCCGGTGGGGGTGAGAGGGATGATCCTGGCGGCTCTCCTGGCCGCCACCATGTCCAGCGTGGACTCCGCTCTGAACTCCTTCGCCACCGTGGGAATCATGGATCTATACCGCCGCTGGGCCCGGGATTTGAGCGAGGCTCACTTGCTCCGGATGGGACGTCTCTTCACCCTGGTGGCCGGAGTCCTGGCCACTCTAGGTGCCGTGTTCGTCAGCGGAATGCAGTCCACTGTTATAGAGACGGTAGGAAAGCTGGCTTCGACCTTCATAGGTCCCATCAGCGGTATGTTTTTCCTGGGTGTTCTCACCCGTCGCGCCAATACCTTCGGGCTGCTGGTGGGCTCCTTTTGTGGTCTTTCTACCTCGATGTTGGTGGCCTGGACGCCGATCAGTCAGGATGTCAACTGGATGTGGACGGCCCCTTCGAGTTCAATGATGACCTTTGTGGTGGGATACCTCGCCAGTCTTCTGCGGCCCGAAGCTGAACCGAGGGAGCAGGAGGAAACGGCGTGACGCATTTGAAGTCTTTGCCCCATGGAAGTCTGCTGCAGGTCTTCCAGCGATGGCCTGAACTCTTCAAGCCCCTTCTGGAGTTTCATGAGATCCTGCTCAGAGGACCCTCTCCCCTGAGCGAGGCCCAGCGCGACTCTCTTGCGGCCTACGTTTCTGGACTCAACGATTGCCGCTATTGCCGCGGAGTCCACGTCCGGACGGCCGAGAAACTGGGTACTAGGGATGGATTCCTGGACAAGGCCATCGATCAGGAGGAGCTAGAGGGCCTGGGTGAGGCCATGAAGGGCATGTTGGTGTTCGCCAGAAAGCTGACCAAGCAAGTAGGGGGCGTCAGCCGCCAGGATGTCGATGAACTCCATACGGCCGGGCTGGGCGACGAGGCGGTTCTGTACGTAGTGCTGACCACGGCCTTGTTCAACCTCGAATCGCCTGGTTGAAGGGTTGGGAATCGACCACGACACCGAGTACGCAGAGGTAGCCTCCGATCGCCTGGCAGAACGCGGCTACCTGCCTCTTTTGCGGATGATGGGTTACTGATTTCCTCGACCCTTTTGGTCCGGACTCCAGTGTCGGTTTTCCCGACGTCTTCGAATGATCAATGCATGACCATCCCTCCGGAGACGTTCAGGGCGACTCCCGTGACGTTGTCGGCCTGGGCCAGGTAGACGACCGCCTGACCGACGTCTTCCGGTGTCTGTGGACGGCCGAGGGGAATGCGGTCCGCGACGAATCTCTGAAGCGCCGCCTCCCGATCATCTTCGAGGTCCTGAGAACGCTTCTCGATCAGGTGATCGAGCCACATCGATGTGCCCAGGATCCCGGGACAGACAGCATTGACCGTGATGTCATAGGGTGCCATCTCGAGCGCCAGGGATTGGGTGAAGCCGATCACTGCAGACTTGGAGGCACAGTAGGCCGCCAGTCCGGCGCTGGGGGTCTTGCCGGCGACGGAGGCAGTATTGATGATGCGTCCCCGGCGCCGCTCCATCATGTCGGGTAGCACGGCTCTGCAGCAGAGGAATACTCCTTTGAGGTTAACGTCCATGATGGCATCCCAGTCCTCCTCGGTCATTTCCGGCGTGGCGTGAAAGTGGACCACGCCGGCGTTGTTGCAGAGGATATCGATGGGGCCAAGTTTCTGGGAGACCGCGGCGACCATCGCTTCGATCTGGTCGATCCGGGTGACGTCGACGGAGACGCCGATGGCTTTCGCACCCAGGCCGGTCAGGGACTCGACGGTTTTCTGGACATCCGTTTCGGTGGAAAGCGTGTATCCGCCAGATCCCTGTGTCGGAGTGTACAGATCGGCGACGGCCACGGCCGCGCCTTGATGGGCAAGGGCGACCGCAATGCCTCGCCCAATGCCTCGAGCTCCTCCTGTAACGATTGCGGTCTTCCCCTGTAACTCCATGTGTGTGAATCTAAATGGGCTTATTGACAGAGAATCCCATCAGTTCCCTCTATCGTACCCAATGACTATAGAGAGGTTTCACCTTCTCGGGCAGGGATTCGTAGACTTCGGGTGGCACTGACGGAACCTCGTTTTCCGCCAGGCCTGGCTCCTCCACCATGCGCTGACGCATATCGGAGCCCGGCATGAGCACTTCCAGATCCAGCCACCAAGGTGCATATCGCACGACCATCCCTACCCGCAGTCCGTCACTGTTATTGCTGGCGGTCGCGTGCCAGAGGCGACTGTCGAAGAGGAGGACGCTGCCGGCCTGACCGGTAGCCTGAATCTCGGTCGGATAGGATTCGAAGCGGTCCACGGCCATGGTGCCGGTGGGATTGTCGGTCGTCCTGTGGCTCCCGGGAACGATCCAGGTGGCCCCGTTGTCGACCGTAAAGTCCGAGAGCATCCACAGGGTCGACAATTGAACTGGAAAGTCGGCGTAGGGTGCCAGAATGTGGGCCGCCTTCTCCTGGTTGTAAGGCCAGTCGGCGTGCCATCCGCCGCGTTCATTACCAGGGGAGTTGACCAGGGTGTTGGTAAACGAGATGCGCACGTGCGGCCCAAACCACCTCTCGGCGACACCCAACACGCGTGGATCCGACAGATAGGGCAAGAAGGAGGGGACAGAATCCAGGATACCTCGAGCACTGTGCAGGCCCTGGTAGGTCCGGCTGACCCCCTTTGCGGTAGTTGCGGTCTCTGCTTCCACGCGCGCACCGACCACCTGATCTCCAGGAATCATCCCCTCAACTACACACCACCCGTCAATCTGCAGTTGCAGCAGGATTTCGTCGATACCCATAGGCTACCTTCCAATTGTGAGTTTCCCGTCCAGTTCAAGTCAATCCGCTGTGAACAGTGAGCAGTTAGCAGTGAGCGGTGGGAAGCAGTGAGCAGTAAAGCAGTGGCCCAGGGCGGGTGGTGTCCCGCGCGTTGGTATCCCCAGACCAATTCCACTGGAGCCACCCTCAGTACCACTTTAGTTCTGGTATAGGTCCCAGAAGTAAGCGCAGAGGTTCTGCGCCAACATTGACTGTTCACTGTTCACTGTTCACTGTTCACTGTTCACTGCTCACTGCTCACTGCTCACTGTTCCCTGTTCACCGCGCACTGTACACTGCTCACTGCTCTCACTGCTCACTGAGCTAGGCAAGGCATGGAAACAATCGACGTCGTGATCCTGGTCCTCTACCTGACTGTGATCATCAGCCTGGGACTGTATTTCTCCCGCCGGCAGAAGTCGACTGATGACTACTTCCTAGCCGGACGAAATATGCCTGGTTGGGTGGTTGGCTTCTCCCTGATGGGAACGGTGGTCAGCAGCGCTACCTTCGTCGGGCATCCGGGGAACACTTTCAAAAACGACTTCTGGATGTTGTCCCTCTACCTTGCCACACCCCTGGTCATGACCCAGATCGTTCGCATTCTGGTCTTCTATCGTCACAGTATCAGGATGAGTGTGTACGAATACCTGGGAGATCGTTTCGGCTACCCGGCCCAGGCTTACGGCTCTTTCGCCTTCGTCATGAGTCGCATTCTGGATATGAGCATGACCTTCTATTTCCTGGCCATTGCGGTCGCTTTTCTCTCCGGTTATGACATCTGGTGGGTCATCTTGGTTCTAGGGGTATTCACTCTGGTCTATACCGTTCTGGGTGGTATCGCGGCCGTGGTCTGGACGGACGTTATCCAGGCCGTGCTGCTCGTGGGTGGCGGACTACTCTGTGTCGGAATCGTGCTCTTCAGTTCCGATTTTGGCCCCCAAAAGGTGATCTCCACCGCCTGGCAGGGAGGCAAGTTCGGTTTGGGGAGCTTTCAATTCAGCTTGATCGAGAACAACGTCTGGATCTTCGCGGTGGGAGGGGTGTTTCAGGCTTTCCAGTCCTTCGCGATCAGTCAAAGCGCGGTGCAGCGATATCTGTTGGCTCGTACCGATCGGGAAGCCAAGCGCAGTGCCATTGCCGGGGTCCTCTCTTGTATTCCGGTGTGGCTTCTATTCATGTTTCTGGGTGCCTGTCTTTGGGCTTTCTACCAGCTGGGAGCCGATTCGGTGCCGCCAGAGGTGATCGCCGTCAAGGACAATATCCTGCCCTACTTCATCAAGACCCAATTACCCCACGGCCTCATAGGGTTGATGCTGGCGGCTCTGGTGGCCGCCGCCATGTCCAGTCTGGATTCAGATTTGAATAGCGTGGCGGCCGTAGTGGTTCAGAACTTTTACCGAAGGCTGCGGCCGAGATCGACCGATCGACAGCAACTCGCTGTAGGGCGCTCATCCGTGGTGGTGGTTGGTCTTGCTGCTATCCTGATGGCCCAACAGTGGATCGGCATCGAGTCTTTCGTGGAATTTGGTGTGGGACTGGCCTCGGTTTTCTCGGGCGGAATGGTGGGTCTGTTCGGCCTGGGTGTCCTCTTTCGATGCGCTACTGCGACCGGTGCCTATGCCGGGATCGTCGCTTGCGTGTTCTTGACGGGTTGGGCAACCCTGACACGGATACGGCTGCCCGACATGGAGGAACCTTTACTCAACCTGGGCTCCTATAACTACACCTGGGTTCCGGTATTGATCGGGATTTTAGCGAATCTGGCCTTGGTGGGTGTGGGCCTGGCGGTGAGTTTCCTGGCGGGACGTACCCGAAAGGAGGCTTAGCTCCTAGACGCAGAACACCGAACAAGCGAACGCCGAACCCCCTTCTCCGACCTTCGAAATTCGCCTGTTCGATATTCTGCGGTTCATCATTTGTCGGTTGCTTTCTCCAGAGGAGGGAAGAAAGGCTGAATCACAAACCGCAGAACGCCGAACAAGCGAACGCCGAACCGTCTTTCTCCAGCCTTCGAAATTCGCCTGTTCGATATTTTGCGGCTCGTCATTTAGCGACTGACGGGGATGAGCGCTGTACTTACTCTTGTCGTGAAAGATCGTAAAATGGTTGACCTCTGAGATCTCCGGCCGAGGGGCAAGCGGCAGATTCTGATGTCGATCTCGGAAATAATCATCCGTGTCCGCGGGACGGGTCTCGGCCTGAGACGGTTCGTCTCCCTGGCTCTGCTGAACCTATCGGGCTGAGTCTACACAATTGAGTGCGCTATAAGAACAACATGGCTGAAGCAGCGGTCGCTCCTTTACTCCAGATGGAAGGCATCTACAAGTCCTTCCCCGGTGTTCAGGCCCTGAGCGAGGTCGACCTGGAGGTGGATTCGGGGGAGGTGATGGCACTCGTCGGAGAGAACGGGGCAGGGAAGAGTACGCTCATCAGGGTCCTGAGCGGCGCTCACCTTCCGGACGGAGGCTCAATCCAAATTGGGGGAGAGCTTCAAGCGATTGCCAATCCGGTGGATGCGCAGCGGGCCGGGGTGGCTGTGATCTACCAGGAATTCAACTTGATCCCTTCCCTGAGCGCCCGAGAGAACATCTTCCTGGGTCAAGAACGAGCGGCTGCCGGTTTTATTCCGCATCGCCAGGAACGCGAGGCAGCGGCTAGATTGTTCGGTCGCCTTGGAGTCTCGATTGACCCTGACTCGCCGTGCGGCGAGTTGACCATCGCACAACAGCAGATCGTCGAAATCGCCAAGGCGCTGTCCCTGAAGGCACGGATCATCGTGATGGATGAGCCGACGGCGACCCTGACCGGAGGAGAGGTAAGCAGGCTTTTCTCGATCATCCGGGAGCTGAAGGCCCACGGAATTGGGATTGTCTATGTCAGTCACCGGCTTCAGGAAGTCTCCGAGATCGCAGATCGCGTGACCGTTCTTCGCGACGGCTTCCAGGTAGCCGTTTGCGAGCCCTCCAAGGTCGCCCGTGAGGAGCTGATCGAGATGATGGTGGGGCGGAAACTAGAGAGTGAGTTTCCGGAACGGGAGGTTGAAATTGGTGTCAGTTGCCTCGAGGTCGAGAAGCTGAGTCGAGGAAAGCAGGTCAAGGAAGTTTCCTTCTGCCTCCGCAAAGGAGAGGTGGTGGGAATGACGGGACTGGTGGGCGCTGGTCGCACCGAGACCGCCCAGCTGATCTTTGGCGCAAGGCAGCCGGACTCCGGCTCCATGCGGCTCAATGGAAAACCTCTGCGGGTTCGGAGTCCTCGTCAGGCCATTGCCAACGGCATCTGTCTGCTGTCTGAAGACCGAAAGGCAGAGGGATTGGTTTTGAAGCACTCGCCGCTGGTCAATTTCGGCCTCCCGAATTTATCTCGTTTTTCTCGGCTGGGTTTCGTTAGTGGTAAGAAGGAGCGATCTGTCTTTGGGCGTTACGCGAAGAGCCTGCGCATCACCATGGCTGACCCGGACCAACCCAGCCGAAACCTCTCAGGCGGGAATCAGCAGAAAGTTGTCCTGGCCAAGTGGCTGGAGGCGAACTCCGAAGTGATCATTTTCGACGAGCCGACACGGGGAATCGACGTCGGGGCCAAGTACGAAATCTACGTCCTGATCAACGAACTGGCTCGACAAGGGAAGGGGATTCTCCTGATCAGCTCGGAGCTCCCGGAGGTTCTCGGAATGTGCGACCGGATCCTGGTGATGCATAGCGGCAGGATCACGGGTGAAATCACCGACGTCGAGCACTCCACTCAGGAGCAGATCATGGATCTGGCAATCACGCCGGTTGGAGCCGAAGACACTTATCCAGGCGGTCAAACGTAATATCGACCGTTTTCCAGAAGACTTCAGTTCCAGCGAGGAGTTTGAGAACTTGAAGTCACAAATTGTGACTTCAAGCTGGGGGGGCCTACGACGGGCTACTCCTCATGCCTTCACCGAGCAGGGAGTGGCCATGGTCTCAAGCGTCCTGCGCAGCACAAAGGCCGTCGAGGTGAACATCATGCGTCAGTCTAGTCTGGTCCCGGATTCTGAGCGAAACGAGGGCTCCTCGAATTGGCCCGAGTGTCGCGTCCCTTCCCGAAGCAGTAAAGGGTGTTCAGGGTCCGGATATAGATTCGATCGTCGGCGATAGCGGGAGTTGCAAGGCAGTCCTCCTGGAGGCGGGTGGTCGCCAGCACCTCCCAGTCTCCTGTCGCCTTCAAGGTAGTGAGGTCTCCGTCTTCGCTCACCAGATAGACCCGGTCTCCAGCACCCACCGGGGAGGACCAATACTTGCCGATGGCCTTCTTCAGCCGACTCTGCTTCAGTACGCGGCCGCTGACCGGATCCAGACTGGTTACGATGCCGCCATCTTTGACCAGGAAGATCACCCCATTGATCAGCAGTGGAGAGGAGGTGTTGGGGAGCGCCTTCTGGTGACGCCACAGCACATGCGAGTCCGTGAGATTACCGCGAGCGTTACCCGGACGAATCGCCACCAGGCTGTTTTCCGGTGACAGCCGTGCCCGATAGAACTTCCAGTCTCGCCTTCCCATTGCGCCGTCCTGGTCCAGGTCCAACTCACTCCACGAGCCTCGTTCTCGGATGTTGGGTTCGGGGGACTCCTGGGCGGAAAGTTTGCCATCCTGGTCCGCATCGTATTGGGACAATACTTGGTCAAAAGGAGGGAGAGAACGACGCGAACCCCCCTCCCAGGCGTTGATGTAGATGGTGCCTTCGGAAATGATGGGGACGCACTTGACCTGCCAGGCCATGCGCCGAACCCACCACAGCTTTTCTCCTGTGTCCAAACGATAGGAAGCCGCCTGGTAGGAGCCGGGGACAATGACCTGCGTTAGGCCTTCATCGGGACGGTAGATGCCTGGTGTGGCAAAGCCGCGGGTGACGTCGGGCCGGTCTGTCTTCCAGCGGATGCTGCCGTCGTTCTGATCGATTGCGATCAGGAAGGAGTCGGTGTCTTGGTCACAGATGAGGAGCAGCAAGCCGCCAGCCAGGATTGGCGACGAACCATGGCCGTTCAGGTTGTAAAAGGGACCCAAGGGCCGCCTCCAGCGTTCGCCTCCCTCGGGGCCGTAGCTGAGGATCCCAAAATCGCCGAAGAAGACGTAGACGTTCCTTCCATCGGTGACCGGTGTGGGGCTGGCTGGGCCATGGATCCCGTGGAAGGGTTCCTCGCGCGGCCGGGGGGCCTGCCGTCGCCACAGTACTTTTCCCGTCATTCTGTCCAGGCCGATTGTTAGCAGCTTCTTGTCCTCGTAGGCGGTCAGGAAAATGCGATCCGGGGAGAGAACCGGTGAGGAATATCCGGGCGGCAGGGAAACTTTCCAGATCAGGTTCTCCTGGAGGCCAAATTTCTCGGGTAGGTTGCTGCTTTGCGCAACCCCCAGGCCTGAAGGGCCCCTGAACTGGGACCAGTCCGAAGCCGAGGACCCCAGTTCGGAGGCGTGCCAGGTAAGTAACGAAGCGAGCAGACAGGTCAGAAGAGGTGATAATTGCATGCGGATCGCAGTCCCTTTCCTAGCCCACCCGAGGTGGTGAGTCAAGGACCCTGTCTCTTTGCCAGGTGATCGCTATGGTTTTCTTGGCGTTGTTGTGCTTTGATCGATCACGACTATTCCTGGGATCCGATGCTGGTGTAGCGGTGGGCTCCAGGCCGCCGTCCCTCGAGCCAAAGACTCGAAAGAAAAAGACTTCGGCCTGGAGCCCAAAGCTACGTCCAAGTTTCAGCTCAGACGCCTCCATCAAGAACGATGCTAAGGACTCCAATCTCCCGCTTCGTAGCCGACTACGGAATGGCATTCGTCCTGATCCTGATCTGTGGCTACTACAGCCTGGTGACCTGGGATGAACAGCATCCCAACGGCGTCGAGGGTGCAGAGGAATTGGCGCTGCGGGTCCAGCAGGATCTGGAGGGTTCGCCCCGCCTTCTGGTCGTTGCCCGCAGCAGTGCCGAAGACGTCGACTTCACCAGGACCTTGGAAGCTCGCCTGACCGAAGCGGGCATGAAGCCCGTCGCAAGCATCAATGGCCAGCCTGTGGATGCCCGGCAGGCCCTGCAATCCATCGTTGAGTCGGGAGCAGGGCTGGACGCCATCGTCACCAATCACATCACCAGCACCTGGGCCGTCTTCGACCGACCAGAGGAGCAATTCCCTTCGCTTGCGGGTCTGAAGATCATGACTCCAAGCACCTATTCCTGGCCCAACTTCCTGAAGTCTGAAAATCTTTTGAACGTAGCCAATCAGATTGTCGTGATCGCCCTGATAGCCGTGGGCATGACCCTGGTCATCATCAGCGCCGGAATCGATCTCTCGGTAGGCAGCCTAATCGCCCTCTCGGCCGTGATCTCGACCCTGCTTATTAGAGATGCTGCCGGCGCCGAAGAGGCTTCCTCCTGGGCGATGTTCTGGTGTTGTCTGGGAGGGGTTGCTGCCTGTGGCCTGGCGGGCACGGTGTCGGGTCTGATGGTCACGCTCTTTTCCATTCCGCCTTTCATTGTGACCTTGTCGATGATGCTGGTGGCGAGCGGCCTGGCCTATATTCTGGCCGAGGGCCAGTCGGTTTATGAGGTGCCTGATTCGTTCGTCTGGTTGGGACGAGGCGCGGATCTGGGGGTTCCCAACGCCGTGATTCTGATGGCAGTCCTCTACGCGGCAGCCCATGTGATCATGACCCGAACCACACTGGGCCGCTACATTTACGCGGTAGGAGGTAACCCTGAGGTTGCCCGACTCAGCGGGGTAAGAGTGAGGTCGGTGCTTATCTTCGTATACGGCCTTTGCGGAGCGCTGGCGGGCCTGGGAGGCGTGGTCATGGCTTCCCAATTGAAGAGCGGATCTCCCACCTACGGGCAGATGTACGAGCTGTACGTCATAGCCGCTGTGGTGGTGGGAGGTGCCAGCCTTTCGGGAGGTCAGGGCAAGATCCTGGGCACGCTGATCGGAGCCTTCATCATTGCCGTAATTCAAAACGGGATGAACCTCACAGGGGTGGAAAGCTACACCCAAAAGGTCGTCCTCGGATTGATCATCCTGTCCGCGGTGCTGCTGGATATGATCAAGAAGCGTGGCTGGGCTCTGTGGCAGGGGAGGTGACGCAGTCATAAGTGAGCAGTGAGCAGTTCCGGAAGCAGCTGCAGCCAACGCCGCGAATGGAACGGGTGGACTGGCAGTGTTACCAAGCCAAGCTAGATTCGTCACGCCTCCGTGGTATCCTGCTCGGCTCCACAGGTGAGCATGATGTCGGTTGAGAAGGCGCTCCAGAGCTTCAAGAGTCTCCAGGCGAGAGGTGAGATCACTGCCTGGGTCAAGATACCGGCAAAGCCAGGCAGCTTCACAGATCTTCCCGACAACCTCTGTTCTCCTCTGAGTGCCGCCCTCAAGCAAAGGGGTGTCAGGCGGCTTTACTCTCACCAGGCCGAGGCATTCGATCTGTCGCAGCGGAATCAGAATACGGTGGTCGTCACGCCTACCGCTTCCGGCAAGACGCTTTGCTACAACCTGCCGGTTCTGGAAGACCTGTTGCGCAATCCCCAGCACCGGGCTCTATACCTGTTCCCGACCAAGGCTCTGGCACAGGATCAGCTGGCTGAGCTCCGAGAGCTCATCGCGGCCATAGGAGCCCCAATCGGAGTCCAGACTTACGATGGAGATACCCCTGCCGATCAGCGTAGGAAGATTCGTCTGGAGGCCCGCATCATCCTGACCAATCCCGACATGCTGCACTCGGCGATTCTGCCCCACCACCCGAAATGGATCCATCTGTTTCAGAATCTTCGATACGTTGTCCTGGATGAGCTTCACACCTATCGGGGAATTTTCGGCAGTCACGTGGCCAACGTGTTTCGCCGGCTCAAACGGCTTACCCGCTTCTATAAGACTTCTCCTCAATTCATTTGCACCTCGGCCACGATTGCGAACCCGGGGGAATTGGCGCAGAGGTTGGTGGGTGAAGAGGTTCAGCTAGTACAGAGCAACGGGTCTCCGGCTGCGAGCAAGGAGCTGATTCTCTATAACCCACCCCTGGTGAATCCCGAACTAGGACTGCGTCGAAGTGCCCTGGCGTCAGCCCGTCGTTTCGCTGAGATCTTCTTGAAACAGGGTCTTCAGTGTCTGGTTTTTGCAACCAGCCGGGTCAAGGTCGAGGTGTTGCTGAGCTATCTGAAGAAGGCGATCGAACAGCAGCCAGAGCTGGGACCCAAGATCAGGGGGTATCGGGGAGGATATCTGCCTCAGACGCGACGTGAGATCGAGCGTCAGATGCGAAATCGGGAGATTCTCGGCATCGTCAGCACCAATGCTCTGGAGCTGGGGATCGACATCGGCAGCCTCGAAGTCTGTGTTCTGGCTGGATATCCAGGGTCCATCGCCAGCGCCTGGCAGCAGATTGGGCGAGTAGGGCGCCGCGGCGCTCATTCGGCCGCTGTGCTGGTGGCGCGAAACCTTCCCCTGGATCAGTTCGTTGCCCATCACCCGGAATACTTCCTGGAAGGTGCGCCCGAGCACGGCCGTATTCATCCGGACAACCTTCAGATCCTGGTAAGTCATATTCAATGTGCTGCCTTCGAGCTGCCCTTCGAGAAGGGAGAAAGGTTCGGGAGCGAGAATCTAGAAGAAATTCTCAATTTTCTGACCGAAGAAGGAGGTCTGCTGAAGACCGGGGATCGGTGGCATTGGACCGAAGAGTCCTACCCCGCAAATTCCGTCAACCTGCGCAACATACCGGAAGAGAACTTCATCGTTTTCAATATCGAGGCAGGTTCCAAGGCCATCGCTGAGGTGGACTTCGACAGCGCCCCTGAGCTGCTGCACGAGGAGGCCTTGTATCTCTGCGAGGGACGTCAGTTTCATGTGGACCGGCTCGACTATTCGGGACGGAAGGCCTATGTCCGGCCGGTCCAGGTCGACTACTACACAGAGGCCATCACCTACGCCGGCCTGCGGGTGCTGCGTGTGGAGACTGCTGCAGATTCGGGAACGGGGGTGTCCGAGCATGGGGAGGTCCACCTCGTCAAGAAGGTTCCGGGCTTCAAGAAGATCCGGTTCTACACCTCCGAGAATCTGGGCTACGGGAAGGTCGAGCTGCCCGTAAACGAACTCCACACCACTGCCTACTGGCTGCGGGCGGACGAATCCCAGCTCGATACCGACCTGTCGCGGGATGAGATCATTCGTGGTTTCCTCGGTCTTGCCTACGCCCTGCACCATATGGCCACCTTCATTCTGATGTGTGACATTCGCGACCTGGGACGCAGCGTAGGGGACCGCTCCGCCAGCTGGTTTGTCCAGGCGAGTACGGAGGCTCTCGGCTTCTATTCCTCTGGGGGGGAGGAAAGCGATCTTTCAGTCGAGTCGTTCCCCTCCTTCCAGCCAACCGTGTTCCTCTACGACAACTATCCAGGTGGGGTCGGCTTTTCCGAGAAGCTGTTCGAGTGTCACGATTTCCTGACCCAGAAAACCCGCGACCGAATCGTCGAATGCTCTTGTAGGCATGGCTGCCCATCTTGTGTAGGTCCGGTGGACGAACTGGGCAAGGAGACCAAACAGCTCAGCCTCACGGTTCTCGAGTTGCTCCTGGGAGCTGGGCGACAACTAGTTCACTAGTGGTGGCCACGACATTGGCGGGAAGGCGTACGTCTTGCCGTGTCTTCTGGACTTGCAGTAAAAGCTATGGAACTCCGGCAACGGCTGAACCGGATCTATGGAAGGAAGCCTTCCGGCAGCGTTCTAGCCGCTGACACCCACAGACCAGACGACGGCGAGCTCCAGACCGACCTGGCCCAATTTCTTGGCGGTGAGTGGAGACAGGACGAGAGCGGAAGGACGTTTTCGGTCGAGAGGTCGGTACCGTGTGACCAGTTACATGGTCGACTGAGGATTGACGAACTCTACCGCACGGATGTCCGCTGGCTGGAACTGCTCTCAGGAGACCCCGTTTTCTCAACCTTTGATCCGGAAGCGACACTCTTCTTGGACACTGAGACAACCGGGCTGGCCGGAGGAAGCGGTACCTACGTCTTTCTGGTCGGGCTGGGCTATTTTCAAGGGGACGTCTTCCGCACAGAGCAGCTGTTTCTTCCTGATCTGGACTCAGAGTCCCCTTTTTTGGAGCAACTATGTGATCGGGTCCAGGGCGGTGCGGACGGCAAGGAATTCCGATACCTGGTCACTTTCAATGGTAAGGGATATGACCTGAATCTGCTCGAGTACCGCTTCCTGATTCAGGGTATCGAGCCTCCTTTTCATTCGCTTTGCCATCTGGATCTTCTCTATCCCACTCGAATGCTCTGGAAGCGCAGTCTGGAAAACTGTGCGCTTCAGACGGTGGAACGACTGATCCTCGGACTGCGTCGTCCACCGGATATCCCCTCGGCCCTGATTCCGGCCACCTACTTCACCTATCTCCGCTCTGGCTATCATCAACCCTTTCGGAGCGTCTTCGAGCACAATCGAATCGACGTGCTCACACTGGTGGGACTTCTAGCGGTGGCTGCTCAACTGCTGAAGGAGCCAGACCGACGATTCTTCGTGAGTCCTATCTCGTCTGCTCAGCTGCTCGAGCTTCGAGGCGAGGATCAAGAGGCGGTCCGGCTCCTGGAGACCGTCTCTGAGGAGCCACAATGGGAGGTGGAGCGACCAGATCTGATGCTTCTCTTAGCCAGTCTGAAGAAGAAGCTGGGAGCGTCCGACGAGGCCCTGGTACTGTTCGAAGAATTGCTCCGGATCCAGGAACGCCCCCCACTTGGAACCTTTGAAGAAGCGGCGAAGATTCTCGAGCATCAGAAACGAGATCTGAAAAAGGCGCTGGATCTAGTCCAGAAGGCGTTGATGATGTATCCGGAGTCGACCGATCTAGAGCACCGAAGATTCCGACTGCAGTGCCGACTTGCCGGAGAGAAGTGGTATTAGGGCTAGTGGCCGGTGGAATGGCAGTATCACGAAGCCAAGTCCGGCAGAGCCGCGAACGACTTGACTTGTCGGTAATATGAGGCCAGGTTCCGAGGAGAGAGCTGGACAGCAGCACAATCTCCCCTATCCCCCGAACCGAAGTTAATCCCTGAATGATCCATTGCGGGAGTCGGCTCAGCGGATGACCGACCTGCCCGTGATATGATTTCCAGATGCGCCGGACACGGATCTTTACACCTGGACCGACGCCAGTGATGCCGGAGGCGCAGCTGGCAATGGTCCGTCCAATGCCTCATCATCGCAAACCGGAATTCCGGACCCTTCTACTGGAAACGCGAGAGGACCTCAAGAAGGTCTTCAAGACCAATAACGACATCGTCATTCTAACTGCATCCGGTACCGGGGCAATGGAGGCTGCGGTTGGCAATCTCCTCTCCCCGGAGACACCTGCTCTGGCTGTTTCAGCTGGAAAGTTCGGGGAGCGCTGGCTCGAGATCTGTTCGGCCTTCCGCATTCCCTGTCACGCCGTTACCAAGGACTACGGGGAGGCGGCCTCGGTAGACGAGATCCGCCAGGCGATCGAGCAGAACCCGGATACCCGGGCGCTCCTCATTCAGGGTTGTGAAACCTCAACCGGAACAGCGCATGATCTGGAGGCTATCGGCCGGATGATCCGGACCTCGTTCCCCGAGGTTCTGATCGTGGTCGACGCAATCACGTTCGTCGGAAGCCAGCCACTTGAGACCGATGCTTGGGGACTCGATGTGGTGATCGGGGGATCCCAGAAAGCCTTCGCCATACCTCCAGGTCTGGCCTTCCTTTCACTCAGCGAAAGGGCCATTGCTGCCATCAGCAATAATTCCACACCGCGCTACTACTTCGATTTGCTGAAAGAGGTCGAGAAACAGCGGGAAGGTCAGACGGCCTTGACCCCTGCTATCTCTCTTGTGATAGCTCTCAACGAGGCCGTGAAAGAAATCCTGAGTCAGGGACTGGATCGAGTGCTGGACGAGGTGGAACTCATGGCTCAATGTACCCGTGAGGGCGTCCTGGCGATGGGCTTTTCGCTGGTGTCCTCGGTGCCCGCTTCTGCCCTGACAGCCTTCTATCCACCACCCGGTATCTCAGCGACCACGATCACCCAGATGCTTCAAGAGCGCTTCGGGATCATCGTGGCGGGAGGCCAGGGAGATCTCAAGGGGAAGATCCTCCGCATCGGCCATCTAGGCTACTTCGATCTTATCGATGTTCTCTCCGTCTTGTCCGCTCTCGAAATCTGCCTATTGGAGTTGGGATCCAAGATCGAGCTGGGTACTGGAATAAGTGCGGCGATGAGGAAAATAGCCCGCCGCCCCAAGCTCGCCCTAAGCTGATCGGAAGGCTCCTGCCTCGCTTGGCCAGGAGGGTTTGGCGAGTGCAGCCCAACGGGCAAGACCTTGGCGGGTGCCCTGTCCTTCCGGCTTCCTGAATGCAATGATCCCTTTTAGAGACAACATCCCCTCTCGTCGATACCCCTTCGTCACCGTGGGCCTGATTCTGGCCAACACCCTTGCGTTTCTCTACGAATTGTCCCTCTCGCCCGAAGACCTGAGGGTACTGATTGACACGTCCGGAGTCACTCCCTCCCGTCTGAGCCTGACGGGACAGGACCCAGTCGAGAGCGTAGGAGTGTTTTTCTCTTCTTCTCTATCCGGAATGTTTCTTCACGGAGGTTGGTTTCACCTGATTGGAAACATGTGGTACCTCTGGATCTTCGGTGACAACGTAGAAGACCGCATCGGGCATTTTCGCTTCCTTATCTTCTTTCTACTCTGTGGTTCCCTGGCTTCCCTGGCCCACATCTTGTTCAACCTGGGTAGCTCCATTCCCAGCGTGGGAGCCAGCGGAGCGGTAGCAGGGGTGCTGGGAGCCTACCTGCTCAGCTATCCCTTTGCACGAGTTCTTACGCTGGTTCCGCTCTTCCTGATATGGCCGGTGGTTGAGCTGCCGGCGGCGTTGGTTCTGGGGTTCTGGTTTCTACTTCAGCTCCTGAACGGAACTGCATCGGTGGCAGTCGCCTCCGAGACTGCAGGAGGAATCGCCTGGTGGGCCCACATCGGAGGTTTTCTCTCCGGTGTCGTCCTGATACTGATGCTGGCCAAGGCTCCCGAGAGGCGCTACTACTGGGAGTGAGGGTTGCGAGCCGAGGTCCAAGAGACAAGATACAAGATACAAACAAGTTTCAAATTCCAAGCACCAGTTCTAGGCTGGTGCTGACGTAGAAGCGTTTTAGGTTATCGATGAATGCCCGGCGCTACTGTGCCGGTTTCGTCGAGGATGTCTGCGCTATCGAGGATAGGATCTTCACCAACTCACTCGCCTCTTGGACTAGGTGCTCGCCTTCACTGCGATTCTCCAGTAGATTCGTTTCGGAGATCAGCTTGAGCCAATAAACGCTCTCCTTTGCTTCTTTGCGACTGAGCTTGATTCGCATCAGAAAGTCTTTTCTACCCAGCGCGTCGTTCGCTTCTCTGTAATTGGCGCCCACAGAGCCAGAGGCCCTAACAAGCTGTCTGATGTCCTCCTGATTCGCAATTGTCATCGGAAGAGTCCGAACAAACTTTCGTACGCGCTTAGCGAAATGGAAAGTTCTCTCTTCTAGATCATAGACAACCACAAATGCTCCCTTAACCTAACCTGATAACGGAACTTCTGGAGAATCCGTGATTGAATCTCAGAGCACGGGGTGAGCTCAAGAGGTCAGAGAATGCTGGTGCTTGTAATTTGTAATTTGAGATTTGTTTGTATCTTGCATCTTGTATCTTGGAATTCGTTCTCCGGCGATCATTCCCCAAAGAGGGACTCGACAAAAGCCTCTGGCTCGAAGGGGATCAGATCTTCGAGCTGTTCACCCGTACCGATGTAGCAGATGGGGACTTTGAGCTGCTTGACGACTCCTGCGACGATGCCTCCTTTTGCGGTGCCATCCAGCTTCGTGACAATAATTCCGGTCACTCCCACGGCTTCTACGAACTGGTGTGCCTGACTAAGAGCGTTTTGGCCCGTGGTCGCATCCAGGACCAGGTAGATGTCGTGAGGCGCCCCGGACAATTCTCGCTCGGGGATTCTGGCCATTTTTTTCAGCTCTTCCATCAAATTTCGCTTGGTGTGCATCCGGCCTGCCGTGTCGACAATCACGACATCCTTGCCTCTGGCCTTCGCGGCCGCCATGGCGTCGAACAGGACCGCCGCCGGATCCGCACCTGGTTTCTGCATCACTATTTCTGATTGAGTTCGCTTGGACCAGATGGTCAGCTGCTCGATGGCTGCGGCACGAAAGGTGTCTGAGGCGCAGATGAGGACGTCCTTCTCCAACTGATTGTAGCGGTAGACGAGCTTTCCAATGGTCGTGGTTTTGCCGACTCCGTTGACCCCGACGACGAAGGTCACGTGAGGTCGCTGGGACGAAAAATGTTCCTCCCAGGATGGACTCTCCGCGAACAGCGTCCTGAGTTCTGCCTTGATCAGGTTCTTGATGTCGAGAGCCGTAACCGATCGGCTGCCGCGAGTACTCTCTCCAACTCTCTCGATCAGCTCCATCGCCGTCTCTACACCGATGTCGGCGGCGATCAGGGCATGTTCCATTTCTTCGAGCTGCTGCTCGGAAATCGGAGACTCTCCCGGGCCGAGCAGACGATCGAGTTTTTGGGTGAGCCCTTCTCGGGTTGCCCGCAGCGCCTGCTTCAGCCGTCCTAGGTAGCCGGGAGCTTCTCTATTTCTAAACAGACTCATCTTCCCTCCCCAATAACTCTCCTCCAGGGTATCCCGACGGCGCCTCTTGTAAGTAGGTCTGAAACTCCTGTCGAACGGCCTTCCACCGACCCTGCTCCAACAGCCGAAAGGCGCTTTCCAGGTTTCTTGATATGTCCTGGCACAAGGCCAGGGGATCGGTAATCTTTACCCCCTCCAACAACAGAGAGGTGGCCTTGGACTCCAACCCTCCGGGGAAGTCCTTGTGATAGAGGTTCACCCCAATCCCAATGATGCTCCAGCGGATCCGCTCGCTCTGGGTGCTCAATTCTGTGAGGATGCCGGCCACTTTCCGTTGACTGATCAGAATGTCGTTGGGAGACTTGATCCGCGGCTTGATCCTGCTTCCACCATGCGCCTCGATGGACTGGATTACGGCCAAAGCTGCGATCATCGTCAAGAAAGGAGCTCTCCTTGCGGGCCAGGTTGGATAAGCCAGAAAGGAGACATACAGCCCCTGCCCTTTCTCCGAATGCCATCTGCGTCCGTACCTGCCCTTGCCGCCAGTCTGTTCGTCTGCCATTGTAGCCCGCGGTACCCCGTTGGCCACGAAGGCCTTGAGGTGTTCGCTGGTAGAGCTCACGGTCTCCAGATGGTCGAAATGTCTGAACATGGGCATACTGTACGACATCCGCCGCAATTCTGACTCATGACTCCAAGGACGCAAGTGGATTCTTCAGGATCTGGACCGGGGCCGCAAGAGCGTCCGACCAGAGTCCGATGGTTGGTGTTTTCTCTCGCCTGTGGCTCGTCCTGGATCTTGTACCTTCACCGTTATACGTGGAACTTCATTGGGCCTGAACTGGAGAAAACGCACGGTTTTAGCAAGACTGAGCTGGGAACTCTCTTTTCGTTGTTCGCCCCTAGCTAGTTCCCATCCCAAGGACTTTAAATAGCTGAAAATGAAGGAGTAAGGTGGGGATGTGGCCTCCCTTTTTTGTCAGACCTCTTTGTTAATCTTTTGGTGCGAACAAATTGAAAACAAAGAAGTTAACTCGAAAAAGGAGGCCCAACGTTGCGCCAGAAAACGGAAGAACGACTCCCCCTTTGCCACATTTTCCCCGACCACCAAATGGCCCGGGAACTGGAAAAGATCTCCGAGATCCTGGACCACAATCCCCGGATCTCGGCCTTAGTTTTACAGGATCTATGTGACACTTCCAATCCGCAGAAAGGCGCCAGCGGACTCAGTGCCGAGTTTGTCCTACGAGCGACCCTCGTCAAACAGCTGCACGGCTTCAGCTACGAGCAGCTGGCCTTTCACCTACTCGACTCCCAGAGCTTCCGCAGTTTTGTGCGTCACCCCCTGGGCTGGATGCCGAATAGGTCCACCCTGCAGCGCAATATCTCGAAGATCTCTGAAGCCAGCTGGAAAGAGATCAATACCGTCTTGGTGGGCTGGGCCGCTCAGAAGGGACTGGAAAAGGGCCAGCGCATCCGCCTCGATTCGACCGCCGTCGAGAGCGACATTCATCATCCGACCGACAGTGCCCTGCTCGACGATGCGGTGCGCACGGTGAGCCGGCTTCTGGGACAGCTCAAGGAGCGACAAGGCGCGCTCGAAGCCGAAGGCCAGGCGTCGACGGCGGTGGTCTTTACCAACCACAGCCGACGAGCCAAGCGGCGGGCTTTTCAGATCGCCAACGGCCGAGGAGCCAAACGCCAGCGCGCCTATCGCGATCTGTTGAAGGTCGCCCGCAAAACCTACGGCTACGGCCTCACGGCCTTGCAAGCCGATTTGCCGGCCGCCGACCTGCTGACCGTGGCGCTGCTGGTCTCCTTGGAGCATTACCTGAAGCTGATGGCCCGGGTCATCGATCAAACGGAGCGACGCGTCCTGCGCGGCGAGACCGTGCCCGCCGCCGAGAAGGTCTTTTCGATTTTTGAAGAGCATACGGACATCATCAAAAAAGGCCAGCGCGAACCGACCTATGGGCACAAGATCTTTCTGACCGGCGGTCGCTCGTCGCTGATCTTGAACTGTGAAGTCCTGGCTGGAAACCCGGCCGATGTGGGTCAGCTCCAACCCTTGCTCGGAGCCCATCGAGAGGTCTACGGTCGCTATCCGCGTCAGATGGCGGCGGACCGGGGCTTTTACAGCCAAGCCAATTTGACCTGGGCCAAAGGGGAGGGCATCCAGGATGCCGCCTTTGATCGCAAGGGAAGTCTGCCGATCAGCGAGATGGTGCGCTCCAGCTGGCTTTACAAACAGTTGAGACGTTTTCGCGCCGGCATTGAGGGTTGTATCTCGTGGCTCAAGCGCGTCTTCGGGCTGGACCGCTGCACCTGGAAAGGCTGGGAGCACTTCCAGCAGTACGTGCAGGCTTCCGTGGTCAGCTACAACCTGCTCGTTCTGGCCCGTTTGCTTCCCTGAGACCGTTGCAGCCTCTTGGAACCCAAAACGCTCGGAGCTGCGGCCGCAGTGTCTGCAAAATCCAGCTCCGTCATCCTCCTGCTGGCGAAAAAGGGTCCACCGAGCACAAAGTGGTCTTTGCCCGCTGCCTATGGTATATTAAGTATCTTAGAATCAGCTAATTAACAAAGCTTAAAAGTCAATTCTGGGATGGGAACTAGCTACGGGTTCCTGCAGATTCCCAGTGGAATCCTGAGCGATCTGGTCGGGCCCCATCTCTTTCTGGGGGTCATCATCCTTCTCTGGTCCCTTGCGCTTCCCGACCACGCGGCGGTGACTGGGTTCTATTCGCTGGCCGGTGTCCGCCTGATTTTCGGTGCGGCTCAGGCGGGATG
The DNA here is from genome assembly GCA_965218775.1 of Acidobacteriota bacterium. Taxonomy (GTDB): domain Bacteria; phylum Acidobacteriota; class UBA6911; order RPQK01; family JAJDTT01; genus CAUZIZ01. The sequence continues at coordinate 1,547,837 of CBDCLS010000006.1, forward strand.
TTATCCCAACCTGGCAAAGGTGACTCAAGTCTGGTTTCCCCGATCCAGTCGCACCATCGTCCAGGGTTGGGTGGCAACCTTCTTCGGGCGAGGTGGAGGAGCCCTCTCGCCGATCCTCTTCGGATCCCTCCTGATCGGGTACTTTGGGTTTTCCTGGCAGGCTGCCCTGATGGTGATGGGTGCACTTGGAATCTGTTTCGGAATCACGTTTCTTCTGCTCTTTAGAAACTCACCCGATGTTGATCCACGGACGAATCAGGCGGAGCGGGACCTCATCCATTCGGACGCCGCTCCTGTTTCCAACGATGCGGCATCGATTCTACCCTGGCGCCGAGTATTGAAAAGCCCCGTCATGCGCTTCTTTGTGCTTCAGCAGATCATGAGCGCAGGCGCGGATGGGATCTATGGCTCCTTCATGGGAGACTACTTTCTGAATGCCAAAGGCATTGAAATGGTCAAGGCAGGGCTCCTGGTCAGCCTGCCACTTTGGGGTGGTGCCATTGGTGGAATGGTGGGCGGCTACTGCAACGACTGGATGATCCGGCGTACGGGAAGTCGCCGATGGAGCCGCAGTACCATCGGTTTCCTGGGCAAGTTCCTGGCCTGCATTCTGATGCTGGTCACGATCCAGCAGGAGAGTGCCGTGGCCGCGGGACTGGCCCTGTTCGTGGTCAAGTTCTTCACCGATTGGAGCCAGCCAACGGTATGGGGTACCTGCACCGACCTGGGGGGGAGATATTCCGCCACCGTTTTCGGAATCATCAATACCACCGGCAGTATCGGTGGCATTCTGTCACCGGTTATGTTCGGAATGATCTTGGACTACAATACTGGGGAGCAGATCATCGATGGGGTGACACGCTCGGTCACCAACTACAATCCACTGTTTCTCACAGTGGCGGGTATGTATCTGATTAGCGCTTTGATGTGGCTGTTCATCGATTGCACCAAGTCCCTTGAAGGTGACCCTGAGTGGCAAAATAGTTGAATCGAGGGGCATTTAACTTGATGTTTTTAAGAGGGATTATCGGATCATGAAGATTATCGACATACAGACCTTTGGTGTGAATCTGGGCGGAGGGAACCACATTTTCGTCAAGCTGCTGACCGACGAGCACCTGCACGGTATCGGCGAGGCCTATCGAGTGGGACCCGATAAGGCGGTCGAGGAAACAGTTCTCTACTTCAAGGAATGGTTGATCGGTCAAGATCCCACTCGAATCGAACACCTCTGGGGGCTTATGTACAACGGTTCCAGATTTCCGGGTGGATCGATTGTGAACGCCGCCATCAGCGCTATCGAGATCGCTTGCTGGGACGTCAAGGGAAAGAAGTTGGGTGTGCCGGTCTACGAGCTGATCGGAGGGCGCTGTCGCGATAAGGTTCGAGTCTATCGAGGCATCAGCGGTGCGACTCCTCAGGAGATCGCCGACGATGCGAAGCGGGCGGCTCAGGAAGAAGGGTTCACGGCCGTCAAGATGGCTCCCCAGCCGCCTGCTGCGGAGAAGCTTCCCTGGAACCGTGTTCTTCGCGACACCGCCAAGCGGATGGAAGCCGTACGTAAGGCCGTGGGCGAGGACGTGGATATCGGGCTTGATCCTCACGCGCGCATCTTCGAGCCGGTCCGAGCGCTGCAGATGGCTGCGGCGGTCGAGCCATTTCAACCCTTCTTTTTCGAGGAGCCCCTAAGACCTGAGAATATCGAGGCGATGGGAGAGCTGCGCCAGAAAATTGGGATCCCGATCGCCACCGGTGAGATGCTCTACACCAAGTACGAGTTTCGTGATGTCATCGCTGCTGGAGCGGCTGACATCCTGCAGCCAGATCTTCTGCTCTGCGGGGGATTGATGGAAACCAAGAAGATTGCCGCCATGGCCGAGGCTCACTATCTGACGATCGCTCCCCACAGTCCACTAGGCCCGGTCTCCACAGCGGTCTCGACTCACTTCGCAGCTTCCACCCCCAATTTCATCGTTCTGGAATACCGTGTCGATAGCCAAGGTCCCATGCGGGATCTGATCCTGGAGCCTCTCAAGTTGGTAGATGGTTACCTTCAGCTTCCCGAGGAGCCGGGGCTTGGAATCGAGCTCAACGAAAAGGCATTTGGCGGTAATCCCCTAAAGTCCTGGCGACGTCCCCTGGTGGTGGAACCGGATGGCAACATCCGCTACCAGTAGCTCCGGCGCTGGTCCCATTCGAGAACGAAACTTCGGGTCCGGCGTAGCGGTGGCCTCCAGGCCGCCGTCCGAGCCAAAGGCTCAGAAAAATAGGACTTCGGCCTGGAGGCCAAAGCTACTTCTGCAAATGAAGTTTCAGCTCAGAGATCCCAAATGCTCAATAACCTGCTCCAAGGTGAGTTCAGAATCCAATGTCTCTGGAGTCTCTTCTGCCAACGGACTCTTACCCAAAAAGCGGTACATCTCCGCTGCACCCTGGTGGATAAGGGGGGTAAGATCCTGCTCCTGAAAAGTTCGAGCGATCTCCTCCATCTCGCCTACCCAACGATGTGCTTTGGGTGGAATCTTCGGCAGAGCTTTCTCCATCCGGGCTAGCCTCTCTGGCTGACTCAGGCGAAGTTCTTCTATCAGAGGCTCATAGAGATCGAGCCGCCGGGCCGCGACCAGGATCCCAATCGCCAGAGCCGCGAATCCCTTGCTCAGGCCGGCGTAGGTCATCTTGAAGCCGGAGGCCTGACCAACCGCGCTTCCCAGGACGCGAACCTCCAGACCATAGGAGGATAGCCTCTCCACTTCGGCTGCATCCGGACCTGAGATATAGAAGCGGGTGGTGCCGCGCCGGAGTGGTGGCGGACCGATGATCCCTCCATCGACGAAGCGACCGCCGGCCTTGCGAACCAGCTGCTCGATTCTGAGGGCGGTGGAAGGAGCAATTGCATTGCAGTCTACATAGAGAGTACGGGCACGAGTGATCTGGAGCGCCTGACAAACGGTCGCCGCAGCGTCCTCGGCCTCCGAAGGAACCAGAATCGAGAGGATCAGATCGACCTCTTGTACTAGCTGCTGATGGTTGTCGACCGGACGCACTCCCGCCGCCTGAGCCAGTCCACGAGTCCGGGCGCTGCGTCCCTCCAAGCAGGTCAGGACCTCCAGCCCGTGATCCTTGAGAACCATCGCCACTCTGTGTCCCATATCTCCTGGGCTGAGCAGCCCCACCTTTTTTAAGCTCATTGCACCTCCGCGTTTACACCTGCCGGGCATCTCACTAGTATTTGAGATGAGTGTCCCTGGTTTGTCCGACATTATATTGGCCCTGAAGTAGTAATGTGCACACTATGAAAAAGCTAGGCAATCGCACCCTGGCAGGCGGGGAAACGCTCTCAGTAGAATTCTTCGAGCCTACGGATCTGGTAGCGCCGGGAGTGGTCGAGGAGATCACCAACTTCGTAATTCAGGTGGAGGACCTGGATTCGTGGACTTCCGTTGCCGAATCTTTCTACCTGAAATGGTGTGTGCGAGGCGACTTTGCCGGAACCAGCCTGGATCCCTTCTTCCTGGGCAGGATCGAGGGTGAGATCGTGGGCGATGTGGGTTGCCAGGTGGCCCGGGACCAGCCCGAGCTGGGGAGCCTGGGTTGGGTTTTCACCAAACCCGCGCAGCGGGGCAAGCGAATCAGCAGCTGCCTGACCGAGTTCGCAGTGCAGTGGTTTGAGCAGCGCGGCGGTCTCTGCATGCAGTTGGGGACGGCCAACCCGATCGCTCATCATGTCTACGAGAAATATGGGTTTCGCGATTACAACGGCCACGTGATGCGTCGGCTCAGTGGAGGCAGGGAAGCGGAGGAATTCGACCAATATCTTTTTGACGACTGCGGGATCCCCGAGGTTCGTCGCGCCGACTGGGGAGATGCGTCCCGAGTCGCTGCTCTGTATGCCGCGCCTCATCCCTGGCTCATCCAGGATCATCAGGAGGGCCTCTTCTCTCACCCGACCCTGGAAACGAAGCGCTACTTCTCGATTTTCCCTTCTCTGATGCTGCGAGCGGATCGCGCCGGCGGATCGCTTCACGTGCTGGAGTGCTCCGGCCACCGTCTGGTAGGTGCTGCCGCCCTGCTTCCCCAGGAAGGTGAATGTCAGGCCCACGTAGGTCGGCTCGATTTTCTGATTCGGCCGAACCATCTGGGGCAAGGGAGGGAACTGCTTCAAACCGTGATCGAAGAGGCGGCTCGAGGGGGCGTCACTACTGTCCTGGCCTACTTCGCCTCCTGCGACCAGGAAAAGATGGGATTAGCCGAGCAGGTCGGGCTCCGTCCGGGCGCAACGCTGCCCGCTCACTTCCGGCTCGGGGACGAACAATTCGATCTCAGAATCTATTCCCGCGAACTCAAGTATTAGCTCAATCGGCTTGACGGGGTAAGAAAAGGGAGAACGGAATCATGGTTTTTTCTCAGATGAAACAGCGGTTACTACAGCTGGACACGGCCTGCATCTGCGATGCGGATAAGGAGCAGGGAAGGCTTGGGGTTGTAGACCCCGCCATTGGATCGATCCGAGCTGGACTGAAGTTGGTGGGTCGAGCCTATACCGTGCGCTGCCATGAGGACTTCTTGACGGTCATCAAGGCGCTGCGGGATGCCGAAGCGGGAGAGGTTATTGTGATCGATTCCCAGAATAGTAAGCGGGCCCTCACAGGCGAGCTCTTCCCCAGCGAGGCCAGGCGCAAGGGGCTGGCAGGAATCGTTATCGATGGGGTTTGCCGAGACACGGCAGCGATCCGACAGCTCGACGTTCCCTACTATGCACGTGGTGTCAACTGCGCGGCGGGAACAACAAACCGTCTGTTCCAAACTCAGGTGACGATCGAATGTGGCGGAATTACGGTCCATCCGGGCGACATTCTTTTCGGGGATGATGATGGACTGGTGGTGGGCAGCGAGCGGGTTTTCGCCGAAACGATTCCTCTTGCCGAGCAGATCCAGGAAAAGGAGCGTAGGATCCTGGAAGGAATGCATCAGGGACGAAGTCTTTTCCAGATGCTCAACTTTGACGAGCACTGTGCCAAACTGGAAGCGGGAGAGCCAAGTACACTCCAGTTCCTGGTCTGAGGGCTGGGGTGCTCGTTTATGTCAGCTGCAGCTCAAGGCTGATGTCTACGGCTCTATAGGAGTGGGTCAGCGCTCCCAGGGAGATGAAGTCCACGCCGGCCTGGGCATACTGGAGCAGGTTCGCCTCATGAACGCCTCCCGAGACCTCTAGCTGACAGCGGCCTTTGGCTAGCCTCACTGCTTCTGCGACTGTCTGCGGTTCCATATTGTCCAGTAGAACTGCATCGGCGCCGGCGTGGAGTGCCTCCTCTAGCTCCTCGAGCGAGGTGACTTCGATCTCGATCTTCTGGAGGTGATTCAGGCGTCTTCGGCAGGCTTCCAGGGCTTGAGTGATACCTCCCACGAGGGTGATATGGTTTTCTTTGATCAGCATGCCGTCGTAGAGTCCAAGGCGGTGATTGTTGCCGCCCCCCATCCGGACCGCATACTTTTCCAGGGTCCGCCATAAAGGCGTAGTCTTGCGTGTGTCGAGAATCCTGACCTTGGTCGGAGCCACGAGGTCCACACACTTCCGGGTCAGCGTGGCCACTCCGCACATCCTCTGCAGGAAGTTCAGGGCCAGCCTTTCTCCCTGCAGCAACACCGAAGGCCGGGCACGGATCGATCCCAGCAGTCCGGGCTGGACCAAGTCTCCTTCGGCGATCTGGGACTCACCCTCAACTTGGCCCAACAGCCGGAAGACCTGCAAGAAAACTGGCCAACCGGCCAGGACGAAGGTCTCCTTTGCCAGCAGCTTTGCCTCGAGCATCGAATCGCTATGATGGCTCTGCTGGAGGATGGCCTCGGTGGTGATATCCCCACTTCCGATATCTTCCTGCAGCGCCAATCGGATCAGCGGTTCAAGGTTGAGAGAGTTCATTGAGGGTTTCCTGGAGTTTCCTCAGCTGATCCTCGGTTTCGCGTTGGCGTTGGCGGGTCCCTTCGACGACATGATCAGGCGCTTTCTGAACGAAGGAGGAGTTCCCGAGCTTTGCTTCCAGGCGCTCCAGGTCCTGTTGCAGCTTTCGCAGCTGGCGATCGATCCGTTCCCGTTCCACCTCCAGATCTACTGCCTCGTCCAGACCCAGCGAAAACTCGGCCAGCCGCGATACTCCACTCACGCGAAGGCCCTTGTCCTTCTGGGTGGGAGAGGACTCTATCGGGTCGAGCCGGCATAGACTCTGGAGCTGATGCTGCTGCGATTGAAGGAAGGTTAGAGTCCCTTCTCGAGGGACGAGCAGAGCCGGAAGCTTCTTGCTTGGTGCGATGTCGTTCTCGGCTCGAGCCGTTCGGATAGCGGTGATCAACTCCTGCAACTGCTCCATCTGGGCGATTGCCTCTTCATCGATCCAATCTTCCTGACTTCTGGGATAGGGGGCGCGCATGATCGTCTCCCCCTCATGGGGAAGTTTCTGCCACAGTTCCTCCGTCAGGAAGGGAATGAATGGATGGAGAAGCCTCAAGGAGGTCTCCAGAACGAAGGTGGCGATCAGGGTTGATCTATTGGCCTTATCGGAGGAGCTACCCAGGTCTGCTTTGATCAGTTCAATATACCAGTCGCAAAGCTCGTGCCAGAAAAAATGGTAGAGGTCGTGGCTGGCCTCGTGCAGAAGAAACCTTTCGAGGTTGCGGTTGGTGCCAGCCACTACCTGCTGCAGCCGTCCCAGGATCCAGCGGTGCTCCAACTCCAGCCCGGGACCCTTCCGGAGCGAGTCAATATCGTCTTCGCTGACGGGTGAGCTCGTCTCAACATTCAGCAGAAGAAAGCGACCTGCATTCCAGATCTTGTTGCAGAAGGCTCGGTAACCGGCCATCCGACTGATTGAAAAAGGGATATCCGTGCCAGGTACCGCCGAGACCGACACCGTGAATCTCACGGCGTCGCTACCATACTGATCGATCAACTCCAAGGGGTCGATGATGTTGCCCCGGGACTTGGACATCTTGTGACCCTTTTCGTCCCGAACCAGGCCGTTGATGTAGACGCGCCGAAAAGGGACTTCTCCCCTGAAGCGAAGGCCCATCATCATCATTCGGGCCACCCAGAAGAAAATGATGTCGAAGCCTGTGACGAGGGTGCTGGTGGGATAGTAGGTGCTAAGCTCTTTGGTCTGGTCCGGCCATCCCAGTGTGGAGAAGGGCCACAGAGCCGAGCTGAACCAGGTGTCGAGAACGTCCGATTCCTGCACCAGGTCGCGGGCCTGGCAGTGCTTGCACAGATCGACATCCTCGCGCGACACCGTCAACTCCCCGCAGCTCTCGCAGTACCAGGCCGGAATGCGGTGTCCCCACCAGAGTTGCCTGCTGATGCACCAGTCATGGATGTTGGACATCCACTCGAAGAAGATTTTTTCGTAGTTCTCGGGTACGAAAACAGTCTGCTTCTTCTGGACAGCCTGGATGGCAACTTCGGCGAGAGGCTTCACCTTGACGAACCACTGGGTCGAGACCAGCGGTTCTACCACAGTCCCACATCTCTGGCATCCACCGACGTTGTGAGAATGGGATTCCACCTTGACCAACAGGTTCTGCCGCTCTAATTCGGCGACAACCTGTTTTCGAGCCTGATAGCGATCGAGACCCGAAAACTCCCCTGCTTCCTTTGTCATCTGTCCTTCTTCTCCGATGACCTTGACGATGGGAAGCGAGTGTCTGCGGCCCATCTCGAAGTCATTGGGATCATGGCCCGGGGTGACCTTGACTGCCCCGGTTCCGAACTCGCTCTCGACAAAGCTATCGCTGATGACGGGGATCTCACGGTTCATCAAGGGCAAGATGACGATTTGACCGTGAAGGTGGAGGTAGCGTTCATCCTCTGGATGCACTGCCACCGCCGTATCACCCAACATGGTCTCGGGGCGGGTCGTGGCAACAACCAGGGATTCCCCGGTTGCCTTGATAGGATATTTGAGATGCCACAGTTTTCCCTGGGTGGGTTCGAACTCCACTTCGAGGTCAGATATCGCCGTGCGGCAGCGAGGACACCAGTTGACCAGGTACTCACCGCGGTAGATCAGACCCTCTTCATAGAGTTGGACAAAGACCTCTCGTACGGCCCGTGAGAGACCCTCGTCCAAGGTGAAGCGCTGGCGACTCCAATCGCAGGAGCAGCCGAGCTTTCGAATTTGGGAGAGAATGTTGGACTCGGCCTTCTCCTTCCATTTCCAGACGACCCGTTCAAATTCCTCTCTTCCCAGGTCTGTCCGCTTCTTGCCCTGCTCAGCCAACTGACGTTCAACCACGTTCTGGGTCGCGATTCCCGCATGATCGGTTCCGGGAAGCCAGAGCACGTTAGACCCCTTCATGCGCTCCCAGCGAGTGAGAATGTCCTGCAAGGTCATGTTCAGGGCATGTCCCATGTGGAGAGAACCGGTTACGTTGGGAGGAGGCATGGCGATGGAAAAAGGGGGGCTCGTGGACTCCTCATCGGCGCGGAAATAGCCGCGCTCTTCCCAAAGGGTGTACCACCTCCGCTCTACCTCTTGCGGTTCGTAGGTCTTGGCAATCTCTTTTCTCACGGGTTTCCTTCGACGTTGGGATGTTGCCAGCGATCCGAGGACAGAGTGTAGCCCAGTTTGCCCAACGAGAACCAGCGCTCACGCTAGCCATGCGGCGAGATGGCGCCGCGCTAGGGTGAAGCTTCATCAGCTCGCCCGACTTCGGCGTTCGTATGTTCGGTGTTTTGCGGTTTGTGATTCAGCCTTTTGCCTTGGTTCTGGAGAAAGCAACCGATGAATGCTGAACCGCGGAATATCGAACAGGCGAATTTCGAAGGCTAAGGAAGACGGTTCGGCGTTCGCATGTTCGGTGTTCTGCGGTTTGTGATTTAGCCTTTTGCCTTGCTCTCGAGAAGGCAACCGACAAAGGCTAAACCGCAGAATATCGAACAAGCGAATTTCGAAGGATTCGGGCAATCGCTGCGTAGTGCCAAAGTTTCTTTCTCGAATGGGGCCAGCGTAGCTGGGTGGCGGGACTGATCGCAGACAGCTTCTCCTCGATCCCGAAACAGCAGCCGTTTGGCCTTGGCGCCCGTATCATCCCCTCCGGCGCACCTGGACCCTCCGGCGATCTCTTGAGCTATCTGGATCGGATGAAATGGAGGCAGCGGTGTTCCGCTTCTTCAACCATTGACCGATGAGGGACTGGAATTCCACTACCTTCCCCACCACCAGTAGAGCCGGCGATTGAATCTCAAGCCGGCTTGTCTCCCGAACGATCGTGCGAAGTGTTCCAGCGGCCTCTTGCTGACCTTCCAGAGTTCCCGCCTCAACGACGACGGCCGGAGTGTCCAGTGGACGTCCGTGAAGCACGAGTTTGGAAACGATACCTCGAAGGTTGCCCAATGGCATGAGTATGACCAGCGTATCTGTGGCTGTCGCTACCCTCTCCCACGCAACAGGCTGCTCTGAATCGGCGACCTGATGTCCCGTGATGATGGCTACTGAGGAGGAGACGTCTCGATGCGTAACGGGAATGCCTGCTGCCGCGGGCACAGCCAGAGCCGAGCTCACGCCAGGAACAATCTCAAAAGGGATTCTGCATTCGGTCAGGAAAAGGGCCTCTTCTCCCCCTCTGCCGAAAAGGAAGGGATCTCCTCCTTTAAGACGTACGACCTGCTTTCCCTCCTTGGCTTTGGAGGCTAGCAACTCATTTATCTTCTCCTGGGGGAAGCTGTAGCGTCCGCCTTTCTTGCCGACGAGAATCCTCTCCGCCGAAGCTGGCGACAAGCTCAACAGTCGTGAATCGACCAACCGGTCGTAGACCACAACGTCAGCTCGATTGAGACAGCGCAGGCCCTTGAGAGTGAGCAGCTCAGGATCACCGGGCCCGGCGCCCACCAGGAAGACTTTGCCTACGCGGGAGGAAAGAACTCTCACCTCAACTCTCCTCCAGAGCCCGCTCGATGCGCGCCCGCACTTCTGAGGGACCTTGTCGGCGGGTTGTTTCAAGCAGATCTAGATCCTCGACCAGGTGGGAATAAAAGTCCTTGCGCTCATCGAAGGAAGAAAAACGGCCCTTCACCCGAGGGCGGATCGCCCTCAGCGCTTGGAGCAGGTCTCCGTATTCCGGCCCGAACTGGGACTCCAGTTGTCGACGGATTCGTTTTGCAAGGGCGGGACTGCTACCGGAGGTAGAGATAGCGATCATGAGGTCACCTCGGTGGACCACTGCAGGGGCGATGAAGTTGCAGTACTCCGTCTGATCAACGACGTTGACCAGGATCCGATGTGCCTCGGCGAAATCCTTGATCCGTCTGGCCACCTCCGCGTCCTCGACAGCGGCCACGATCAGGAAGGCATCCCGGGCATCATCGGGTACGAATTCGCTTGACCGTCGAACGCGGCCCCCCGCCCGATCCAAAGCTGTTGCCTTCTCTTCCGCAAGATCTCCGTCTCCGACCACCAGGCAAAGACGTCCCTTCAAATCGAGGAACACCGGAAAGTAGCTCATTTCGGCCATCATAGAATTCCGATCAATTAGGTAGAGAATAGCGTAGGGTCGGCGTTCGTGTAAAGCGGGGCGCGCAGGCCGAAGGGTGTAAGTTGAAGGTCGCACGTCCCAAGTCTAAAGTAAATGCAACTCCTGCCCTCTTTCGCCATCTGGATACGTGATGGTAGCGAGACGATTCCTTCAAACAGTCCTGATGGTGGGCATGACCTGGTCCTGCGTGGTGGCTTTCGGAGCGGAAGAAAAGGTCGCACCCGATAACCCTAGCGACCTGAATGCCAAGAGCAAGTATAAAGGGGCGGTTGCGACGGTCGCCCTTGCCTGGCTGGATGAGTCTGGCAACGAGCTAGGATTCGAGATTCTCCGGTCCGACAATGCCGCAGAGTTCCGGGTTGTGGGTATGGTCGGGGCGAATACGACTCGCTACACCGACGAGATCGGAAAGTACATCACCGGTGCCTTTACCTATAAGGTTCGAGCCTTCAACCAGTTCGGGAAGAGTGAGGATTCCAACGTAGCCTCGGTCTGGTTTTAGATAGGGGCTCCGAGCCAGTTTTTTCTGATTCCCTCTTTACATCCTCACGGCCGACCGTGTTTTACGAGCCGACTCCGGCCCCGAGGCGGCCCGGTCGCTTCTGTTATCATTGATCTGTACTGGATGACTTTAGTGCAGGACAATACGCTTTCCTTCAATCTCGAGCCGACTTTTCGCTGCAATCTGGGTTGTGAGATGTGCCCTCGCTTTTCCAGTGAGGACCCTCATCTCGATATGTCGATGGACACCTACGCGCGAATCCATGCGGCCATGGGCTACGCCCACACGGTCGACTTCACGGGATGGGGTGAACCCATGCTTCACCGGGAAATCTACAACATGATCCGTGCCGCCAAGGACCAGGGATGTGTCATCAGCATGACGTCGAATGGCACCATTTTGAATCGGAAGAATAGTCTCTCCCTGATCTCGGCGGGTATGGATCGTCTTACCATCTCGGTAGACGGGATGACTCCCCAGACCTTTGACGCCATTCGTCTTGGCGCCTCCTTCGAGCAGATCACCAGGAATCTGAAGGAGTTGAGCCAACTGGTCCAGGAGACCCAAAGTTCCCTGGAACTGTCGGTAGCCTTCACCATTCAACACGACAATGCATCCGATCTATCCATGATCGTTCCCTGGATGAGTACGATGGGGTCGCGTGTGTTGCACTTGAAGCAACTGAACGTTCTTTCCCAGGCGGACGACTGGGAACGAAGCTTCCTGAAGCATGGTCTGGCGTCGGGAAGCCAGGATCGTGCGCCCATGGAGCGCCTCGAGAAGCAGATTGAGGGTGTGTTAGAAGAGGCCCAGGAAGCTGGAATCGAGGTTCGGATGCATTCTGAGTTTCCCATGACTCGGGAGATGAAGGGCCGCCACTGCCTGGCCACTCCACTGGAGTCCGTCTACTTTTCCTACGAAGGCAAGGTAGCCCCTTGTTGCCATTTTGGCCACCACGTCAGCCGATACTTTGAGTCCGAGTTCTACTCACCCTCGGCGCTATTCTTCGGTGACATCCGGGAACAGACATTCCGTGAGGTCTGGGAAGATGATTCCTTTCAGAACTTTCGGCGAGGCTTTGTGACCCAGGATTTCCCCGATGCCTGCAAGACTTGCTACCTACTCTATGGCAAGTAGGCTTCACCAAGAGCATCGGTCATGTGTTGGCTGGTAGGTCAAACTACCACACTCTTGAACTAGGAGAAGCCGGTGAAAAGAAGAGAATTCCTCATATCTTCGGCAGGTGCGAGTGTTTCCTTCCTGGGCGCGGGCAACCTTGTCCGGGCAGCGTCTTCGGGTGGAGGCGAAAGAGGAAAGGGAGGACTGCATCTCAAATACGCTCCTCGCCTCGGTTTCCTGGCGGATCATCTGAGTATATCCCAGCGTCTGGAGAAATTTTCCCAGCACGGCTTCTTCGCGATCGAATACAACGGATTGATGCGCCATCCGAGAGCCGAGGTTGGTCAGGTACGAAAGAAACTTGACTCTCTAGGGATGGAGATGGGTATCTTCGTGGCGAACCCGAACGGTTGGAAAACGGCTGGACTGTGCGATCCGGCGGAGCGGGCCAACTTCCTTTCGGATCTCCGCCAGGCCGTCGAGTACCACCGGATCATTGAAAATCATTTCTGCACGGTGATCACTGGCCCCGAAAAACCGGGGATTCCACGCAGCCAGCAGAAGCAGAATGTGATTGATGGGTTGAAGGCCGCCGCCGAGGTGCTGGAACCTACCGAGTTGACGATCGTAGTGGAACCGTTGAATGTCCTGGTGAATCACGCTGGCTATTTCCTGGTGTACTCGGAAGAGGCTGCCGAGATCATGGAAGCCGTGGGGAGCTCCAGGGTCAAGATTCTCTTCGACATCTACCATCAACAGATTTCGGAGGGCAACCTGATCAACAACATCAAGAAGCACCTGCCCTACATCGGTTACTTCCAGGTGGGCGACGTGCCGGGCCGAAAGGAGCCTGGAACTGGCGAAGTGAACTGGAAGAACGTGTTCAAGGCGATCTACGACACTGGATATCGAGGCATTCTCGGCATGGAGCACGGGCTTTCCGTCCCTGGTGAGAAGGGACTTCTCAAGTGCTTTGCTGAATACCGACGCGCGGATAATTGGTAAGGCTACTAGCTGTGCCAGATCATTCACAAGGAAACTTTGGGTCCGGCGTAGCGGTGGGCTCCAGGCCGCCGTCCGAGCCAAAGGCTCGGAAGAATAAGACTTCGGCCTGGAGGCCAAAGCTACGTTCACCAATGAAGTTTCAGCTTAGCTTGGTGCGAGGAGCCGCCCGACTAAATGGGCGATCACCCATCGGGCTTGGCCTCTCAGGCGTGTTGTCCGCGTAAGGAAATCTCCCCTACGAACTTTCGCGTTCCCCGGCGCAGCAAGGACCAGGCATAGAGGAAGGCCAGGCAGATGAGACAGAACAGCTCCAGAAGAGTGGCGGACTCGACGGTACTCCCGCTCAAGGGCACGCTTTTGAACTCCGGTAGCAAGGCGTTGGTGAGGAAGCCCAGGCTCGCAGAAAGAAGAATGATGCTCAGACTGAACTTCAAAGCGACTCTTCTCGAGTGCAGTTGTCCCAGTACACCGAAGGTGGTCACGTTGGTGGCGGGTCCCGTTAGCAGAAAGGCCAGGGCTGCACCCGGTGAGACTCCTTTGGCGAGGAGCACGGCAACGAAGGGTGTGGCACTGGAGGCGCAGACGTAGGTCGGTAGGCCCAAAAGGGTAAAGAGGATTACTTCGAAGGAGGAGGGAAGTGCACTCAGGCGCCCGGGTTGGAGGAAGGACTCTGTTATGGCGGCTACAGTCAATCCGAATAGGATCCAGGGTGCAGTGTGATCGACTACCTCTCCCAGTCCCATCTTTAGTGCACGGCCGACTTTAGCGCCGAAGGTCTGTCCTTCGGCCTCGGCTGGCTGCTTCTCCCTCTCGGGTTCGAGGCTCGAGGAAGGTGTCATCGGTCCACCGACCATCCAGCCCACAGCGAAAGCAACCAAAGCCGCTGCTAGGACTCGCGCCACCGTCATCTGTGTTCCCAATAGGGGAATGGACATGAGTACGGCGTCCAGACCCAATTCGGGAGTGGAAATCAGGAAGGCCATGGCGGCAGTGGCTGGAGCCCCTCGCTGCACCAGGGTGCGGTAAAGTGGGACCACCCCGCAGGAGCAGATGGGAAAGGGCAGGCCCAGACTCATTCCTCGCACAGCCTGGGTCCATTTTGCTCCCTTGTTCATCCATCGGATTGAAGATTGGGAAAGAAAGGAACTCATGAATCCGGCTACCAGATAGGCCAGAAGCAGGGCCGGTGCACTGCGTAGGGCCAGTCCTAGAAAGGTTCGAAATATGGGGAGGTTGATGGAGCCGTGAACGGATTCGTCCCCTCCCAGGAAGACTGCCATTAGCCCAATGCCCAACAAGGCTCCGGAGCCTTCGTACCAACCGGTCTTCTTCCCAAGTCCTCCCTTTGCCATGAGTTGAGATTTGATTCCGGGTTGGTGAAAGATCACGTGTGCCAGGGAACCCGCCACCAACGCCTGGAACCAGGTCATGGCTTGACTCGATAGGCTTACAAGCAGTTGGGGACCCAGTCCGAATCCCAGGGTGGTGCTGACGACGACAAGGGCGAAAACAACCACTGCGGTCCGCACGCCGAAGATGGGGCGTACCAGCCACCAGATGGTGAGACCAACTGGCAAGCGATGCAGGATGACCGCAAACGGCAGCAAGTGCTGGCTCTGACCGGGCGAGAGGTGAGGATTGGTCAGAGCGGCACCGTCCGCTGCGGCATGGACGCAGAGTCCAATCAGCCCCAGGACCAAAGCCGTGGAGTGGACTCGATCGGCACCTCTCTTGAAGATCTTCTCGGTAAAGGTTGGCCCGAACATTCCCAGAAAGGCGAATAGCAGCGACCACCAATGACCTCGGGCCAGGATTGCAGGAAGGATGCTGAGCGCAACGAGTCCGGTTATGCAGACGAAGATGAAGCCGTCCAGAAGCGAGAGCATTGGGAGTCGATTGCGCGAGACTCGATAGATCAGAGGGCCCAAAGAGAGGGAGATAAAGCTCGCAAAGAGTAGCTCGATTTCCTCCAGTCTGAATTCCAAAAGGGTTCAACCTTTCCTCAGGTACTTAAGAAGCAAGCGTTCACGAGTATGGTAAACTATCGCCCGCATGCGAATCGATCTCCTTGCCTTTCGGAGCTTGGGCAAAGGAGCGTTCTGGGCGGATATCTGGTCGGATATCAACGAATACGACTTCTGGGGAATGGCCGCCCAGGTCAGCTATTACTTCCTTCTAGCCTTCTTTCCTTTTCTTTTATTTCTGAGCGCGCTCATTGGTTTCATCCCGGTAGATCCCAACCTGTGGGGCAAGTTTCTGGCCGAGCTAAACGCCTTCCTGCCGGAGAGCACCTACGAGAGCGTGGTGACAGCGATCATTCTCCCTCTGGCCCGATCCCAGAACACGGGAATTCTGTCAGTTGGGCTGTTTCTTACCCTCTTGATTGCCTCGCTGGCTTTCAGTGGAACCATCAGACCTCTCAGCCGTGTCTTCGGAGTAGAAGACAGTCGGTCCTACCTGCAGAAGCTTTTCCTTTCAGTCGGAGTGACCATACTGGTCTCCCTGTTCATCATCGTATCGGCCTTTCTCCTGGTCTGGGGTGATTGGTTGATTACCCTCATGGTCGAAAGCCCCCCACTAAGAGCACTGTATACGGCGATTCGTTGGATACTCCTTTTCGTACTCTTGAACATTGGAATACATACCGTCTATTACGCGCTCCCTCAACCCCAGGTCTACTGGAGGATATTCTCACCTGGCAGCGTCGTTGCCACCCTGGGCTGGATCTTCGGATCCCTGGGCTTCCGCCTGTATGTAAACAGCTTTGGCATGTATCAAATGTTGTACGGAAGTCTAGGAGCGGTTATTGTTCTGATTATCTGGTTCTATCTCTCGAGTCTGGCTCTCCTGGTTGGGGGCAGGATCGACTCGAGGATCCACGGGCTTCAGCAGGACCCATTGGCTCGCTGGTCGGCCGGTAACGTCGGTTGAGCCAAGTGTCAGTACTGGCGAAGATGGGTTGGTCGTGAGTCGGGACAGGCAGTACCGATCATATCAAGCTCGAACCGGAGCATCCATCACCTCGAGATGAGCTTCACTGCAGCATTGTGGGGGAGGGAACGATGATGCGATCGAAGAGCCGGCTCCGATTTACCCCTGTGGTTTTCGCCCTTCTCTGCTTGGCAGATTGCAAGCCTCCCTCAGAGAAGCAGGCGCCAGCCTCGGCCGTTGTGCAGATACGAGTTCCGGATGCTTCCTTCCGGGTAACCTTCGGAATAAAGGATCGGGAGCCGCAGACCTGGAATGGTCGTCTCCTGCCACAGGAGGGTCAGATTGTTCGGGTGGAACCCGACCTGCTCCGAGAGCACAACTACCAGGCATCAGAGGAACCCAAATTCCCCAACGATTATGTTCGCGACGGTCTTTCCTGGGTGTGCAGCACTCGCCCTGCCTGGATGCGAGATCCAAGTGATTTCGAGCTCGAACTACCCAGCCTCCTGCTTCAGCTTTGGCGTAATCCTGGAAACGCCCCTCTCCACCTGGAGACGGATAAAGGAAAGATCCGGTTCCAACCTCGGGCTCTCAAGCCTTTTCAGTCCGTGTTCTTCCTGGATGGAGCAGTCCGCATCGAAGTCGTTCCTTCCGTGTTTTCGCCGGTTCATTCGACGACTGGTCAGCAAGACTATCCCGCGGTGCTGGCGAGGCGAGACGGAGAGTTGTGGACGACTTGGCAGGAATACGGCGAGGAAAGCGAGTCGGTCTATGCGCGAAAGCGGGTAGACGAGCAGTGGGAGGAGCCGATCCGACTCGTGGAGGGAGCCGATGTGTTCCGGACGACTCTGGGAGAGGATGCTTCCGGACGAGTCTGGGTTGTCTGGTCGATGCAGGTCGAAGGTAATTGGGACTTGTACGGTCGGGCCTTCGACGGAAATGACTGGACATCCCTTGAGAGATTGACGCAGCACAAGGGGCCGGACATCTATCACCGGTTCGTTCGTGACTCGGAAGATCGGCTATGGCTCGTATGGCAGGCGACACTGGATGGGGTGAGTCAAATTGTGGCCAAACACTTCGATGGCTCGCACTGGTCGTCGCGGGTTCAAATTAGCGACGGTTCTGCGGGAGCAGGGAACAACTGGTGGCCAACCGCGGCGGCAGGAAGGGATGGCTCGATCGCGGTGGGCTGGGATGGGTACGCGAGCGGAAGCTACGATGTCTACGTTAGAAGGATGGACTCTGGTGAGTGGGGTCCAGTGCGGGGTCTGGCTTCTACCCAACGCTTTGAGGCTAACCCATCTCTGTCCTTCGATGAGAAGAATCGGCTCTGGGTAGCCTGGCAGGAGTCCTCCGTCGAGTGGGGCAAGGATACGGGCCGGCTCCTCTCGCCTCCGCTGGGAACACAACTGCACGAATCCAGGTGGCTTCGCGTCGTCTGTCTCGAAGGAGAGAGAGTGCTTCGCCCGGTAGCTTCCCTGTCTCAGGTCCTGCCGGGAGACCAGTGGGAGCTCCCGCATCTCGAGGTCGGTCCCGGAGGTCAGCCTTGGCTCTTCGTTCGGAAGATGACCCTACGTCAGCCGGACACGCGGGAAGTCAGAGGGAAGTTGGGACCCGCCTATTTTCCCCGCTGGGATATCTATGCAACCCGATATCAGGGCTCTGCTTGGAGCGAGCCCATGTATCTACCCCGAAGCAGCGGCCGCAACGACATGATGCCGCAGTCGTCACCTGACCCCGAAGGCGGTTTCTGGCTGGCTTGGGCAACCGACAGCCGGAACACGAAGTCCTATATGCAGCAACAGAACCGCGTGATGATGACCCGGTTCGAAGCCTCTCCGCAAACAGAGCAGCTCCGGCTGGAAGCTTATACACCTGAGCCAGTCCCCAGCTTCGATCCGATTCATGAGAACGAGGCCGAGGAGACCAGGCAGATTCAGTCCTATCGGATTCAAAGTGGGGGCAAGACCTTTTCCATTTTTCGAGGGGATCTTCATCGGCATACCGATATCTCGGTGGATGGTGGAGGGGACGGATCCCTGCTCGATGCCTACCGCTATGCTCGGGATGCGGCCCAGCTGGATTTCCTGGGAATCACGGATCACACCGACCACGTGGCCGAGTCCTACACCTGGTGGCGCAGCCAGAAGTTCGCCGATCTGTTCCAGCAGGATAAGTTCGTCGCATTCTATAGCTACGAGAGATCTGCGATCTTTCCAAATGGGCACCGCAACATAATCTTTGTGGAACGGGGTCGACCCGTGCTACCGATTCTGGGACAGGAGAATCGAGGACTCGAGGGGGCTGAGCGGCTCTTCTGGTATCTACGGCGCTACGACGGAACTTCAATTCCCCACACCTCAGTCGGTGGGGGAGGAACCGACTGGCGTGACAATGATCCACAGGTAGAGCATCTGGTCGAGATCTACCAGGGGCTGAGGGATACCTACGAACATCCGGGAGCTCCCCGTCCCAAGACACTCGAACCAGCGCCGGCCGGTTGGAAGCCGGGCCATGTCTGGAACGCCCTTCGAAAGGGCTACAAGCTGGGCTTCATCGCCTCCTCCGACCATCACTCCACACATATGAGCTACGCCTGTCTTCTGGCGGAGAGCCTTACACGGGAGAGCCTGATGGAGGCGATTCGGGCACGGCGGGCCTATGCGGCGACCGACAATATCATCTTGGATATTCGCTATTTCGGCTCTGACGGAGAGCATCTGATGGGTGAGGAGTTCGCGAGTTCGGCACCCCTGCGCATCAAGGCTACGATCGTGGGCACCGACACGATCGCGAGAATCGACGTTATCAAAGACGAAAAGGTCGTCTATCAGGTCGAGCCTCAGCAGTCACGGGTTGATTTCGAGTTTCTAGAGGGTGCTGACCTGGGAGGCGAGACCAGCTACTACTATCTGCGAGTCCTGCAGCAGGACGGTGAACTGGCCTGGGCTTCTCCAGTGTGGGTCGACTACAGTCCCAGCAATTGAGCAGAGTGCTGGGGAATCCCCGCTAGGGAGACGTTCGGGGCCCCGCTGCGGCAATCTCCGGAGTCGCGGCTTCCGCGTATTTCTGGAAGTTTTCTTGGAACAACTCCGCCAGTTTCCCTGCCGCTTTGTCGTACTGGGTCTGGTCCGTCCAGCCTTCCCGGGGGATCAGGATTTCGTCGGGGCATCCCGGACAGGCGGTCACCACGGACAATCCAAAGACAGGATCTTCGACGGTTGGAGCGTCGTCTAGCAGATTGGCGTGTATTGCATCGATGATGGCGCGCGTGTATCGCAAGCGGATCCGCCCCCCGACACCATAGCCGCCACCCGTCCAACCCGTATTGACGAGCCAGGTCCTGGTGCCGTGAGCCCGAATGTTAGCCGCCAGCATCTCGGCGTACTTGATGGGATGCCAGACCAGGAAAGCCGCACCGAAGCAGGCAGAGAACGTAGCCTCGGGTTCGGTAACGCCGACTTCGGTGCCGGCGACCTTGGCCGTATAGCCACTGATGAAGTGGTACATCGCCTGCGCGGGGGTAAGTTTGCTGACAGGTGGCAGGACTCCGTAGGCGTCGCAGGCCAACAGAATGATGTTCTGGGGATGGTTCCCGACGCAGGGGATCTTAGCGTTGGAAATGTGCTCTATGGGATAGGCTGCGCGCGTGTTCTCGGTAAGGGCGTCGCTGGAGTAGTCTACGTCGCGGCTGACTGGATCTTGAATCGTGTTCTCGAGAATTGCACCAAAGCGTATCGCTCGGTAGATTTCGGGCTCTCTCTCCTGCGACAGATCAATGCACTTGGCATAACATCCTCCCTCGATGTTGAAGATTCCCTGGTCGCTCCAACAGTGCTCATCGTCACCGATGAGTTTCCGTTTGGGATCGGCGGAGAGTGTGGTTTTTCCGGTCCCGGAAAGACCGAAGAAGAGGGAAACGTCGCCTTTCTCTCCTTCGTTTGCCGAGCAGTGCATCGAAAGGATGCCCTGCTTGGGCATCAGGTAGTGCATGATCGTGAAAACGCCCTTTTTCATTTCGCCGGCATACTGAGTACCCAGGATCACGACTTCACCGGATTCGAAGTTGAGGCTCACGTTTGTTTCCGAGCCAACGTCCTCGATTCTGGAATCGGCCGCAATGTTTCCGGCGTTGAAGATGACAAAACCGGGCTCACCGAACACCGCCAGTTCGTCAGCGCCGGGCCGGATAAGCATGTTGTTCATGAACAGCGCGTGGTAGGGCCTCGAGCAGATCACGCGTACCTTGAGGCGGCAGGTGGGATCCCAACCGGCATATCCGTCCAGGACATAGATGTGGCTGCAGCCGTTGAGATAGTCGATGGCACGACGGCGATTGACGCGAAACGACTCGGGAGAGATCCTCATGTTCACCGAGCCCCACCAGATATCGTCCCTGCTCTCCGAGTGCTCTACGATCCTTTTGTCCCTGGGGCTCCGGCCGGTCTTTTCGCCGGAATTAGTGGCGATGGCGCCCGAGGAAGTGATCATGGATTCGTCCCGCAGGACCGCATGTTCGTAGAGCTCAGCTGGTGCGATGTTTCGATAGACCGCGTCGGCCTGGATCCCATAGTCGATCAGATTGATTGATTTACTCATCCGGGGAACCTCAATAGGGTTAAGAGTTGTTTCCGAAGGTCGTGTCAGAATCCTCTTCCAGCTGGAAAAACAAGCGCCATGAGCCTGTCTCTTCACATGGTCAGGCTAAAGCATCGCTCCAACAGTGTCAGGAGCACTTCCCATTCACTGTGGTGACACTGAGCTGAAACTTCATTGGCGACGTAGCTTTGGCCTCCAGGCCGAAGTCTTATTCTTCCGAGCCTTTGGCTCGGACGGCGGCCTGGAGCCCACCGCTACGCTGGACCCAAAGTTTCCTTGTGAATGATCCGGCTCACAGCCGGTGGCGAGGCTAGGCTGAAACTTCAAGGGTGCAAGATACAAGGTACTCAAGGTACTTACAAGGTACAAACAAGCTCCGGATCACAAGCATCAAATTCCAAACGATCGACTATCATACCCAAGCCTGGCGATCAGCAGAGCCGCGAACGACTTGACTTGTCAGCAAGATGGGCCCAAGTTCCGAGGAGAGAGTTGGACAACAGCAGAATCTGCCCTGGGACGGCTACAATGATGTTTGGAAGGCGTCGGTGTGGGGGAGTGTTCAATACGGTCCGCTGCTCAGTCGAGGAGATAGAGGGCCTTGTCTTAAGAAAATCGAATGTTCCACAACAGGGGAGTTCTAATGTTTGGAAGCTATCGGCTAGCAGTTCTGCTTTTGTTTCTGGGCGGAGGGGGAGAACCACTGGGGCAGGCTCTGCCGAGGCAACTCACGCTGGATCGAGCCATCGAGATCGCCCTGACTCGTCACGCCGATCTGGAGTCAGCCAGTGCCGCGATTGATGCTCGGATAGGTGCCGAAAGACAGGCAGCGTACTCACCGAATCCGCTCCTGTCCATCGAAACTGAGAACTGGCGTGCCTGGGGTAGCCCCGCTTTCTCCGCTGCCAACCATCTGGATCTTTTTGTTGCTCTGAGCCAACCCCTCGAAACCGGGAAAAAGAAGTGGCATCGGGTGCAGCTCGCGGCCCGGGATCGTCGCATCGCTGAACTGCAGAGGCAAGCGGCGGCCTGGCGGATTCGCCAGTCGGTCAAGTTGGCCTACTGGGAGGTCCTCGCTGCTGAGAAGCGTCGGGAGTTGCTGGGTAAAAGCATCGAGACCTTTCGGCAGGTCATCGATTACGATGATGCCCGAGTCTCACTCGGAGTCGCGCCTGAGGCCGATCTCATCAAAGTACGGCTGGAAGGGGAGCGCTTTAAGATGGCGCATGCCAATGCTGTAATGCAGGCCGAGAGGGTCCGAGTCCAACTGATCCGCTCCCTGGGATTGCTTCCTGGACGCGCACCATTCGCAGTGGTTGAGCTAGCCATTCCCAGTGCGGACATGGACTGGGAGAGGCCTTCCCTGCTGGAGGGATTGATGCTGGCAGGAGCGGGACATCACCCCGAAGCGCTCCTGGCTGCGGCCATCGTTCAACACGCCGAATCGACCGTCTTGTTGGCGAAGGCCCGCAGCAAACCGAATCTGACTCCCTTCCTCGGTTACAAGCGGGCTGCTGGTTTCAATACCGTGATCGGGGGGATATCGGTGCCGCTGCCACTCCGGGACCGGAACGCCGGTCGCATTGCGGAGACGGTGGCAGAGGTGCGTCAGTCTAAGGCGCAGCTGCGAGCTGTGCAGGCCAGCCTTCAGGCGGAGGTTCGTGCTGCTCATTTGGGAGTTGCCCACCGAGCCAGCATGCTGAGGCGCATGGAAGCTGATATGCTAGGCCCTGCCGACGAGACTCTTCAGATTGCATTCGCAGCCCACCAGGAAGGTGGTTCCGATCTGTTCCGATTGCTGGATGCCCAGCGCGCGCGGATCGATGTGCAGTTGCTCCATGGCCAGACGGCCCACGACTATGCCATCAGCCTGGTCGAACTCGAATCTGCCGTGGGGACCGAGTCCCTACCACTACCCAAGGGAAAGAGTGCCGGTAAGAATTGAGGCCTCTCTGGCGGCCCACTGCGCTGGCACTTCGCAATGGTCTTCGAGGCCGTGCATGCTAAGTACCAGTGTACTAAGGCTCACGCTCATCTTGGGTGTCTATTCCGTCCTACTGGCAGGCTGTTCAGAGGTTCCGACTGCTGTCCCGGAAATCCCAACTGTCCCCAGCAGGACGGTAGCGGCACCGCAGCAGAAATCGATCCCCCGGGTTGTTCGTCTGGTGCCCATCGCAGCGGAGCGAGCCGGATTGTCGGTCGAGGCAGTCCGTAAGGTACCTGTTACGCGTGTTCTCAAGGTTGAGGGTCGGGTGGCAGAAAACCAGGAGCGAACGGTCACGGTCGGCTCTTTTACGGAAGGGATAGTGGTCGAGTCATACGTCTTCGAGGGGAGCTCCGTAGCGGAGGGACAGGTCCTGGCGCAGATTCACAGCCACGAGCTGCACGAGGTTGAGGCCGAGTCCCGAAAGGCCAACGCAGATCTGCAGCGACGCCAGGCCGAACTCGACTATGCCCGCCAGGCACACCAGCGAGCGGAGCGGCTCTACCAGCTCAAGGCCGGCACCCTGCAGCAACTCCAGCAAACCCAGACGGCCCTCCAGGCAGCTCGGTCCGCGGTGACCATGGCCGAGGCCGAGATCGAGAGTGCCCAGATTCACCTCAACTATCTGGGAGTCGACCTGGAGGATCTTCATCCCTCGGCTGCCCAGCCCGACGATCGAGGAGAGGCTCCGCAGCATCTGGTCCAGGTACGCTCCCCCATACGCGGTACAGTGATCGCCCGCAATATCACCAAAGGAGGGGTAGTTGCACCGGCGGAGCCACTCTACACAATCAGCGATCTGAGTCGCCTGTGGGTCATCGCCCAGGTGCCCGAGGAGCATCTGGGTTTGGTGAAGAAGGGAATGCCAGTAGAGATCCAAGTGCGCGCCTACCCCGATGAAAGTTTTCCCGGCAAGGTGCTCTGGGTCGGCGATTCATTGGACCGGCACACCCGAACCGTCCAGGTACGCTGCCGGGTCGGCAATTCCCAGAGACGCCTGAAGCTTGAGATGTACGCCACTTTGCTGATTCGAGCCGACCAGGGAGAGTCCGCTATTGTGGTTCCGCCAGCCGCTGTTCAGGTGGTCGACACGACTTCCGTGGTCTTTGTTCAGATCGCGGACCGCTCCTTCCAGCCGCGTCCGGTCGAGCCGGGGCGGCAACTGGCCCAGGGACTGGAGATCTTAGCTGGACTCGAGGAAGGTGAGCTGGTGGCGGTGGGGGGCGCGTTCATTCTCAAATCTGAACTGCTCAAGGACAGAATGATCGAAGAGGAGTAGTGTGCATTTGTCATCCCCAATTGGGTGTCGGGGACATCGAACGGAAGCACGAGCCTCTCGCCGATCAGTAGCAAGCCGGTCATGCTAAAGCGGATCATCGATTTCCACTCGGATCACGCCGGCGTCGTTCTCTTTGGACTGATCGTGCTGGTGCTGGCCGGACTGGGATCGCTATCCAGGATCCCAATCGACGCCTTCCCGGACCTTACCAACAACCAGGTGGTGGTGTTGACCGATGCGCCTGGAATGGCGGCGATCGAAATAGAACAACTGGTCACCTTCCCCATCGAGTCGGCCATGATGGGCTTGCCCCACACTCTGGAAGTGCGCTCCATCTCCAAGCTGGAGCTGTCGATTGTTACCATCGTTTTCGAGGACCACATCGACACCTATTTTGCTCGCCAGTTGGTCACCGAGCGTCTGGTGGAAGCGCGGGCGCGTGTTCCGGCTGGCCTAGAGCCCACTCTGGGTCCTGTGGCCACTGCCTTTGGCGAGGTCTACCAGTACACCGTGGAAGGGGACGGCCACAGCCCGATGGAGCTCAAGACCCTCCACGACTGGGACATCAAGTACCAGCTTCGTGCGGTACCCGGTGTGGCAGACATCAATACCTGGGGTGGCGTGACCCGTCAGTACGAGATTCAGGTGGACCCCGGGAAACTGCGTGCCTACGACCTCAGTCTACGTGACGTCTTCCATCGAATCGCCCAAAACAACGCTAACTTCGGGGGAGGGTTTGTCGAGCACGCATCCGAACAATACACCGTGCGTGGATTAGGGCGTGTGGGTGGGGTTGAGGACCTGGGAAAGATAGTCATGTCCTCGCTCCAGGGGACGCCCGTCTACCTGGAGGACATTGCCGAGATCAGGATCGGAGCGATGCCTCGGCAGGGGGCTGTGACCCGAGATGGTGTAGGGGAAAGTGTCTCTGGCATGGTGATCATGCTCAAAGGCCAGAATAGCAAGACGGTGATTGAGCGCGTCAAAAGTGCCCTGGAGAGGATTCGGACTTCACTTCCCGAGGGGGTCCGAATCGTTCCCTTCTATGACCAGTCGGAGGTTATAGACGGCACCATCCGGACTGTGCGCGACAATCTGCTCGAAGGTGGGGCCCTGGTTGTCGCCGTACTGGTTCTGTTTCTCGGAGACTTCCGGGCGGCACTGATCGTGGCCTCCGTGATTCCCCTGTCCATGATGGTGGCTTTTCTGGGAATGGAAGTCTTCGGCATCTCCGCCAACCTGATGAGCCTCGGGGCCATAGATTTCGGGATGGTCGTAGATGGCTCGGTGGTCATGGTCGAGAACTTTACGCGGCGCTTGCGGGCTGCCCAACGGCGTCTCGGTGGGGAGGTCGACGCAGCGGAGGAAATCCGGCTGGGTGCCCATGAAGTGGGACGCCCGATACTGATGGGAGTGAGCATCATCATAGCGGTCTACCTCCCGATCCTCACTCTGGAGGGTCTGGAGGGACGCATGTATCGCCCCATGGCAGTCACCGTGGTTTCGGCTTTACTGGGCTCCTTGATACTGACGCTGACTGTCGTTCCTGCTGCCTCCCGTCTTCTCCTGCGTGCCCGACTCAAGGAGCGGAAGGGAGTTCTGTTTGGGCGTTTCCGCGATTTCTACGAGCGATTTCTGGCCGTGCTTCAGGACCATCCGTTCTCGGTGACGGCTATCGCTACCGTGATCGTGTCCAGCGCATTGGCGTCGCTCTTCTTCATAGGTACCGAGTTCATGCCACGACTGGACGAGGGATCAATGTTGATAGAGACCCGCAAGCTTCCCAGCATCTCACTGACCACTTCGGTGAAGTCCGGTCTTGAAGTTGAGCGTGTCCTCAGAGAATTCCCCGAAGTGAACGGGGTCGTTACGAAATCGGGACGGCCCGATCTCGCCACCGAAGCCATGGGTATCTATCAGGGTGACGTCTATGTCGACCTGAAGCCGCGGGACGAGTGGTCCACGGCCGTGACCAAGGAAGGGCTGATCGAGGCCATGTCTGACAAACTCGCTCTGATACCGGGAGTCGCCTATAACTTCACCCAACCAATGGCCATGCGACTCGGCGAGACGATCTCCGGCGTCAAAGCGGACGTAGCGGTTAAGCTCTTTGGTCCCGACGAAGATTTCCTGGAGCAGAAAGCCGACGAGATCCTGTCCCTGTTGTCCCGGGTTCCTGGCGCGGCTGACGTCCAAAGGGAGGTCTTTTCGGGTGCAGCCGAGTGGCAGGTACATATCAAACGAGAGGAATTGGCCCGCTATGGCCTGGACGTGGCCGATGTTCGGGATCTGGTGGAGGCCGCCGTCGGCGGTAAAGTGGTTACCGAATTGATCGACGGTCGTCGTCGCTTCCAGGCCGTTGTTCGGTTCTCGGACCGGTATCGCAAGGATCGGCAGATGCTGGGTTCGCTAAGGCTGACTGCGCCAGGTGGGGAGCAGGTGCCTCTTTCTCAGGTCACGGACATTCGCCGCTCCAGTGGCCCAGAAGTCGTCCAGCGCCAGGATGCCCAGCGGCGCATCATTGTCCAGGCGAATGTGCGGGGTAGGGACCTTGGGGGATTCGTCGAGGAAGCCCAGGCAGTGATCAACGGCAATATCCAGCTTCCCTTTGGCTATCACCTGGGTTGGGGAGGACAGTTCGAGCATCAAGAAAGGGCGATGGCGCGTCTGGGGCTGGTCCTGCCAATCGTGCTGCTGATCGTGTTCTTCCTGCTCTTCTCGGCATTCGGTAACGTAAGGCAGGCTCTACTGGTTCTGTTGATCATTCCTTTCGCGACTGTGGGAGGAGTCGGTGTGCTGTGGCTGCGGGAAATGAATCTGAACGTCCTAAAAGCGGTCATTCAGATTTTCCCCGGAAACGTCGAAGGAACTACCCCAAACGGCCAAGAGCAGTCATTCCGTCCAGACCGAGCGGACATGCGACCACGAAAAGCTTGTGGCTGAAACGAATGGGTCGCCTTTTCGAGAAACACGGACAAGGCTGGCAGTTTCAAGCACACGACCAGCTTCGCAGCGAACGAGATTCCGAGTGTCAGCAGAAAAGGCGGATTGAATTCCGCCTATCCGGGGTCGGAGTAGCAATGGAGCGAAATCCTGGTGTTTTAGCCCGAGATCTGGGCTAAAAGAAGCGCACCATGTAGGTGAAGCGGACGCCGCGGCCGATTTCCGGGGCAAGGTCTTTGATAAACGACGAATGATTGCGATACAGCCGGTCACCCAGGTTGAAGACGTTCACCGAGAACTGGTGCGCCAGATGCTGCTGGGCGTACGTATATGAGCCCTTCACATTAACGACGCTGTAACCGGGAGTGCGAGTCTCGCGGGTGAATGTCTGGTGCTGCTCGCTCGCCAGGATCAACTCTGGAGCGAACCGAAAGCCGCTCCGGTTGTAGTCGAAGCCGATGCGACCGCGCAACGGGGGAATACGGGGTAGCGGTGTGTTGGTATTTGTCTCCTGGGCGTCGACAAAGTCGACACCTAGATTCAGCCGGAGGTCTCGATGGAAGCCCAGGGAGACGCTTGCCTCAGCACCCTGGAAGCGTGCGTCACGCTGGCTGAAGGCGATGACGCGCAATCCAGCTTCTTCTTCTCCTGTTGCGAAGGGGAAAATGAAATTGTTGAAATTGTAGTAGAACAGGTTGACCTCACCACGCACTCGACCCTGCCGATTCCGCAAGGAGATGTCAAAGCCGTCGGCGGATTCGGCACCTAAGGCCGGGTCGCCGATTTCAAATGCCAGGTTGCCGACGTGAGGGCCAAAGTTGTAGAGCTCTTCGAGAGCGGGAGCCCGGTAGCTGTGAGTGTAGTTTGCCACCAAGGCACCTCCCGGCCAGAGGCCTGCGTGCACCCCAGCCGCGGCGGAAGCACCCATGAAGGTGCGATTCACAGCCTCCGCAACACTCCCCTCCTGAGCCTGGCCACGATGGGAGAATGCGGGACGGTAGCGCTGACGCTCGAGCCGGCCGCCGAACTGGAACTTTACCTGTTCGAAGTCCGCTTCCTGGAGTGTAAAGACGGCAAATCCACTCTGATCGACCGGCGGTGAAAGAGCTTCTTCGCCGACCACGTCGTAGTCGCGCTCGATGCCCCAGAAGCCGAACCGTCCGCTGAGCGGGCCCTTCTTTCCCTGTTCGAAGGTTCCTCGGAAAACAAACTGATTGTTTCCAAATATCGTGCCAACCTGCGGTACAGCGTCGCCGAAGAACTCGAGCTCACTGTGCTCCCAATCGGTGTAGCTGAGCTTCAGCACGAAGTTCTCGAGGGTCGATCCGAGATCGTTGAAACCCCAGTCGAGACGGTAGCTCTGCCGCCGCGAATCGACTGCAATTCGTTCAGTATTTACCTCGCCCTGACCTTCTCCCTCCTGGTGCAGTTCCTGGGCGAAGGGTACTCCGTTAAGACCATCGTCGTATCTGCTGTCGACGCTGAAAAAGACCTTGTTTCCGAACCATCCAAATCCGCCCCCTCCGTTGCCGATGCGGGAGCGGGAGTTGAAGATCTCTCCCTCTGGAGAGTCGTAGTCACCGGTGCGTACGCCGCCCCCCTGTGCCCAGAACATCCAGCGGCCGTGGCCGTACTCGAAACCGGCACTACCGCCTCCCAGCGCGTTGGTGGTACCTCCGGAGCCGGAAGCGAAGCCCCGAAGACCTTGATGAGCATGTTGGTGAAGAGCGTGGTGTCGGCTCACGGCGTTGACGGTTCCGCCCATGGCACTTCCGCTATAGAGCAGCGTCGCCGGACCCTTGACGATTTCCAGACGCTCCAGCTGGGCGGTATTGATCAGCTCTCCGTGATCGCCAGATTGGGAGGAGAGGGTTCCGGTTCGGATGCCGTCCTCCATCACCAGAACGCGGTCACCGTCGAAGCCTCTGATAATGGGACGGGAGGAGCCGGGACCGAAGCTGCGCTTGGCGATCCCTGTGCCCACCTGATGGTCCAGCGTTTCTCCCAGGGAAACAGCTGTGGATTCTGTCAGAACCTGGGCTCCATAGGACTCCACGCTCTGAAAGGATTCGAAAGTGGTCTCCTCCTTCTCGGACGCGGTAACCGTAATCTCATGTCTGAGGTCGCTTAGGCCCAGTGTGAAGTCTACGATCGTCGTCTCGCCTGGTGACACATCCACTACATGTGTCGCCTCGGTGAAAAAGCCGTCCAGGTGGGCAATGACTTGATAGCGGCCTGCAGGCACCTGGTCGAACGTATAGGAGCCATCGTCTTCGCTGAGCACGCTGCGGTCCAACTCCACGATCAAGATGCTCGCTCCATGCAGGGGACCTCCAGTCTCCTTGAGCGAGACCGTTCCTGAGAGTCGTCCTTCCGGCTGCGCGTTGGCGGTTGTAGCAGCGAACAAGAATAGGGCGAAGAGCGCCCAGCAGCCGATCTCCCAGAGACGGTCCACTCGCAGCACTGCCATACCTACACATCTTACGGGTAAGCTAGATAGCTCTCTAGCGTCGCGGCCGCTTCCCATGCCTCCCGTGGGTGCTCCGCGCTGAGGGTCCGCTTAAGGTCGATTTCTGCCGGTCAGAAATTTGAATTCACTCTGAACTGAACGTCCGCTTTTAGGCGAGGCTGTGTGAAAAGTCATTCATGATTTCGGATTTGAAATTTTGACTTCATAGGATCGCGTGTAAGCCACGATCTCCGTCGTAGGAAGGGCAAAGAGACCCCTAAATCAAAGAGGTTTTGGACTTTTCACACAGTCTCAGGCGAAAGCGGTCGTTCAGGTCCGATCTACTCTGACACTGTTTTGTACGGTCAGATCTGGGTTATTACAACAAATGTTTCCGACTCGTCTGCTGGCTTCGGTTCAAAGCCTGTTTGTCGATGGATGGTGTCGCCGCCCAACCCCTCGCTTGCGCTTCAGGCTTCCCTGACCCGTCGCAATAGGGGAAGAACTCACCGGTCGATACAGCGCCTTTGTCCCCCGTGATAGGGGGTCCGCTGGCGCCTCAGCGCACTTTGCTGCTCTCATCCATCAGATAGTCCCAATGTCGCCGAGCCTGGGTAACGATCTGCGGAACATCTTCGCTCAGCACATAGCCCTGGGTCGCTAGCTCCAGAGCCGCGTTGGTTACCCGCCCTACGTATTCGGCCCGGCTCTGATAGCGCTGCTGGATCGAGCGGCGTGGATCTCCTCGCCGCTGCCGCTCCTGCTCCGTTCTGGGAAAGGGTAGGTAGCACCCTTGGAAACTCGAGAGAGCGCTGGTTGGTCCGGAGGCGGCGTTGAAAAGATTCCATCCAGCCTGTATAGGTGGCGAGGGTACTGACAACTCCGGGAGCAGGATGCCATCGATCTCGTTTCCGTCTTCGTCGACTGCGGGTACCAGGATCGGGAATGCGGCACCAACCCTTGGTGGTTGCAGCGTCACGATTCCCTCGCTTCGAAACCCGTGACCCGGGCGAAGAGAGGGGCCGAGAGCAATAAGAACACCATGCAGAAGGGAACCGATCGTAGCCACATCTGCCAATTAGAGCGCCGGAGTGATGAGAGAATCAAGCGCGAATGCCGCATCATGGGGAATCCTCCAATAATCCCTTCCGCTTGACTGTCGACATGCCTCCTCGTAAGATGAGCCCCCATTCGCTTGGGAGTGCCAGTTCGTGATTCGCATCTGGATCCATGTCCCGGTCTTGGTCCTATTCTTCTCCGCCATCATTTCGGGCAGCGAGCAGCGATTTTCCCATCCGGTTCATCTGAATCAGGGAGGCCTCGAATGCACTGACTGTCACGCATCGGTCTCCGCCAGCAAGGCTGCAAGTGACAGTAACCTCCCCCGAGTCGAGAGCTGTGTCGAGTGTCACGATGGTACCAGAGCGTCGGTGATCGACCTAGCGGCTTACCACTGGAAGCCGGTCGAACGGACCTTCCGTTTCGACCATCAGTTCCATCTCCGGCTGGGAAACCTCGCGCCCCTTCTGGCAAGAGCCATTGATTCCGGGACTTATCTGGGTTGGCACGGCGGCATTCGCAAATATTTGGCTACGGAGAATCAATGCGAGGCCTGCCACAGGGGTTTGGCCGAGAGCGACGACCACGGCATGCCCCAGATGTCAGACTGCCTCGTCTGCCATTCAGAGATCGAGAACCCCTTCAGTTGTACCACCTGTCATTTTGGGGGTACCCAGCTTCGCCCTCAGGATCACACCATGGAGTTTGTCGATCGCCATGCCTCGAAGGACTTCGATTACGATAAGGCGACCTGTCTCCCC
Organism: Acidobacteriota bacterium; assembly: GCA_965218775.1. Classification (GTDB taxonomy): domain Bacteria; phylum Acidobacteriota; class UBA6911; order RPQK01; family JAJDTT01; genus CAUZIZ01. The sequence continues at coordinate 1,578,992 of CBDCLS010000006.1, forward strand.
TGCCACGGGACCAATTTTGCGTGCAGAGGGTGCCATTAGCCGAGTGCAGCCGAAATACATCTGGGAGAACCCGCCGATTCCCGATCAATTCCGACGATAGTATTTACTTATGTGATCGCTGTCACAAGAAGTAACGAAGAAGGGCACTAGTATGAGGGGCATCTGAGGCGCGGCCGGTTCGAATGCGCTCTTCCATTCGGAACCGCACATAGAGAGTTGAGTATGTCGGATAGACTGCGAGAGATCATAGCGTACCTCCCAATACTCCCTTCCATAAGACCCAGTGTGTGGCGCTATGTTCAACCAGAACTCGCACCTGTACGTGTGCTTGCCCTCGACCGAATCGGCCGCGCGACCCATTTCGGCTAGTCCCGAAGCTGCAACACAAGATTTGCTGGATAGTCCGAGGCGGAGTGGAGCTTCTTGGGCGCGGGGTCTGTCAGTCTTCCAGGTTGGTCGGAGTGGATTCTTCCTCGAATCTTGCCAAGGCCTCTTCCTCGCTCTCATAGACATCCAGAAGAGGCAGAAGCTGGCTCAGTGAGAGAACGTGCTTTACTCTGTCACCCACACGGAGGAGTTTTACCGAACAGTTGAATCGTTTGGCCAGTTTGATACCGGCTACCAACTCGCCAATCCCGGCGCTGTCGATCCAGGAAACGCCAGATAGATTAACGAGGACCTTTTGCCAGCCCTCGGCGAGAAGCTCGTTCATGATATCTCTGAGCAGCTGATCCCCTACCCCCACAACCAGGCGGCCTTCAAGGTCGACGATGACGACATCGCCCGATTTTCGAACATCGACATGCATCGGTGTCTCTCCTACAAAAATAGGACAGGATTCACGCCACTCGGGGTTTCACGCTGTACTAGTACCCTGTCAACCTAGAAATTGTAGGTCCTGAACGGCCCTGGCGGCCGATCTCTGCGTTGCGCGTCCTCGACGTAGACCAAGCTATGCCTGCGGCGCGCGCCTTGACCTCGACCACCATGACTCGTCCATAACCCACAATCTCCAGGTTGACAGAGTACTAGGTGTCCGTTCCCGCGAACCGGGACATCCGGCCTGACGGGTCAGCCGGGCACGAGCGAGGAGAGTATAGCACGGCCGAAGTCCAGCGTCCTGAGAAGCGCCCCACTTCATAGATCCGGTCACTAGTGTCCGGTTATAAGTCCCATAGAGTCAACTGGTTAGAGCTAGGACTGTGGGCTTCCTGCAAGCTAGGTCTCATAAGTAGTTGATAAATGGGAACTTTCTCGAATGCGGTCACGCTCAAAACCTGCAGAATACTGTGTAGACTTTGGGGAAGCTTGAGTTCCTTTTTCAGGATTGCGATGAGGAGGTAAACGCAGACAGCAATCCAGATCTGGGTGCGAACGGCATTGTCGGAGGTGCCGTAGAAGGTCTTGATTCGCAGGTGCTGCTTGATCCACTTGAAGAACAGCTCCACCTGCCAGCGGAGTTTGTAGAGGGAGGCGACGCTGAGGGCCGGAAGGGTGAAATTGTTCGTCAGGAAGACGAGAGATTTGTTGGTGGGAGCGTCGAAGAAGCGAACTCTTCGCAAGTGCTCTGGATAGTCTTGCCGAGATTTTGGCAAGGCCAAGCGCCCGGTGTGATCGCTGCGAACTCCGGGCTGATCGGACCGGGGTCGAGAGGTGTAGCGAGTAAAGCGGAGATTCTTCTTGGCCCGAATCACAAAGTAGGCGCAAGCTTGATGAACGACATGCAGACGAGCAAAGTCGAGATAACCCCGGTCCATGACGTAAAAGGCACCGGGCTCGATGACGAGGGAATCCAACAGGTTGACGTCGTGGCACTTTCCCTGGGTGATCTCGATGACGGTGGGGATCGGACCCCGCAAGTCCAGCAGGGTGTGCAGTTTGATGGCGCCCTTGCGCTTGCGAAAGTGGGCCCAGGGAAACAAGCTCAAGCACAGGTCGATGGTGGTCGAGTCGAAGGCATAGACTGTCTCCCCCAGCTCCAGACCGAGTTGCTCGTTGGCATACAGGCGTCTGGCTTTGACAATGAGCTTCTGCGCCAAGTCGGCGTAGATACGCCAGTCCCGTGTTTCGTTGGCTTCGGCCAGGGTGCTGCGGGCCACCTCCCCGCGAAATCCCAGCGAATAGAGCAGCTCGCTTCGGGAGCGCAGGCAGGCCTCGATGTCCCGCAAGCTCTCCCGGTACGTCAACTGCGCGAAGGCCATGGCCAGAAACTGGTTCCGGCACGAGAAGCGGCGCACCCGGCGGTCTCCTCCGTAACGCTCGACACAGCGCTGGAACTGTTCCCGGTGAATCCCCTCCATCAGCTGGGCAAAAATCGTTCGTCTTGGGTTCATGGCCAGAGACTGGACTACGCCTCTGACCGTCTGGGTACGGGGCCAAGGAGAAGCCACGAAAATTCAAATGCGTCACACCCCTTCCTCGTCGCAACCTACTATACCCATGTAACTTATAGACGATCTCTACAATCTAAACCGGACAGCAGTGAGATCCGGTGATGTTTGCAGAGGAAATGGGGTGCCTAGTGCCCTGTGTCAGGGCACTAGACAGGCTACCGGCATTCGATACTCTTGGGTGGGGTCCGCGAGCAGGCCATGCCCTCGGTTCTCGTAGAGGCCAACAAGGCACAGGCAACATCGGTAGCCGTACGTTGTGCCTCTTCTCGGGTGGCTCCGGAGGCGGAACGGCAAAGAGTCCTACCCTTGAATTCGATGCAGACGTCACAGCTGAAAACGTTCAAACTCATAGTCGAGTAGAGAAGATATCCCACGAAAGCCAGCGTGCCTAAGAGGGCCAAGACCTTGGTTCGCGTTGACATCGTTCTCTATTGTATCAACCACCGAAACCGGCGTCTGAGACTTTTCCGTATGCAGTAGAGGCGACCGAGTCCCGCGATTGACAAGGAGCGGCCGAAGTGATCCAATTCCGGTTCTAAATCCAACAATTGTGAGGTGTTCCGGATGCAAGTAGGCGACGGAGAATATCGGTACGAGGTAATCCCAGACTGGGCGAAACTACCTCCCGGCTGGACTTTCGGCTGGATTCCCGGCGTGGCAGTAGACAGCCAGGATCGGGTCTATGTGTACAGCAGGAGTGAACATCCCATGGTGGTTTTTGATCGTGAGGGGAACTTCCTGACGTCTTGGGGCGACGACGTTCTGGAAAATGCCCACGGAATCTTCATCGATTCAGACGACAACATCTACTGCACGGAGTGGAGTTCTCACTGCGTCCATAAGTTCAACTCTGACGGGCAGCTCCAGTGGACTTTGGGGACACCGGGTATTCCCAGGCCTCCTGGGGTTCCTTTCAACCTGCCGACCGACCTGGCCGTAGCTCCTGATGGCTGTCTCTTCGTCAGCGACGGATACGGAAACTCGAAAGTGCACAAATACTCCGCAGAGGGAGTTCTGCTCTCCAGCTGGGGAGAACCCGGGACAGGCCCAGGACAATTCAACCTCGTCCACAGCGTTTGGGTCGACTCCGACTATCAAGTCTATATCTGCGACCGGGAGAACAACCGTATACAGATATTCGACAGAGACGGGCGATTCCTGAAGGAATGGACTGGATTCCTGCAGCCTGACAAGTTGTGGTTCGATGAAAGTGAAACCATTTTCATGGCAGAGATTCGCCATCGGGTCACGATCCTCGATAGGCAGGGGGAAGTCTTGTCGCAGTGGGGTCAGGCTGGCGACCAGCCAGATCAATTCCGTACTTATCCTCATGGCATCTGGGGAGACAGCCGGGGAGACATCTATGTCAGCGAGGTTGCCTCAGACGCGCAGTTGAAGAAGTTTGTTCGCCAGCGTTAGGGTTCACGCAAGGGAAACGAATTGGCAATAACGCTTTCAGCGTAGAAAAGACAAGGCGACTTAAACCCAGGGTAGCTCGCTTCGCATCGCCAAGCCTGGGCTACCCGCACTAACACCTTGGGTGTAGGTGATGATCTGAAATCAGACGAAGTTTCTTTCTCGAATGGGGCCAGCGTTTCTGGGGGCGCCACTAAGGTGGAGGTAAAGCCATGTATCAACGATCCCAAGTGAAGGTAGTTCAGATTCTTGCCCTCGCTCTGCTCCTGATCTCAGTGCAGAATTGCCAGGATGCGGGAACAGAGATGTCCGATGAGGAATTCGAGGAGGCGCTAAAGGACCCCGTCAAGGTGACGAACTCTTTGACATCCGAGGAGCGAGCCGAAGGTTGGGAACTGCTCTTCGACGGCACCAGTCTTGACCATTGGCGTGGCTTCAAGCAGAACAGCGTCCCCCCAGGCTGGTTGATCAGGGATGGCGCCATTCACTTTTCGGGAGAAGTACGCGCAGGCGACATCATCACCCGTCAGCAGTACCAGGATTTTGAGCTGAGGTTGGAATGGCGGGTCTCCGAGGGTGGCAACAGCGGAATCTTTTTTCACGTGAGCGAGGATTACGATAACGCCGGGGAATCTGCGCCGGAAATGCAGGTGTTGGACGATGACGGTCACCGGGATGGCGCCAAGCCGGAGACTCGAGCGGGTACGAACTATGCCCTCCACGCACTCTCAAAAGAGGTGATCAGACCGGCAGGAGAATGGAATCAGGTCGGTCTCGTCGTCAACGGGGCTCACGTCGAGCACTGGGTGAATGGTGAGAAAGTAGTGGAATACGAACTGTGGAGCGACGACTGGAAGCAAAGGGTGGCCAAGAGCAAATTCGCAGCCATGCCGGCCTACGGCCAGAGCAAGACCGGTTACATCGCACTACAGGACCATGGAGATCCAGTCTGGTTCCGAGGGATCAAGATCCGCCGTCTCAACGCGGAGTGAACCGACTGCGGCGCAGCTGACCTGAAACCGGGACACTAAGTGCTCCCTTCCATAAATACGATGATGTATGCAGATGGGGCTTGCGAGGCGAGATCAAGGCAGGAGGAGGAAGACGATGCTTGGGCATCTTCGACGACGACCAACGCAGAGATCGTCCGCAACCCCCATCTGCCCTACGGTGGCGACGGGACGCGCCGATTTCTTTGTCGCTCCTCCTCCAAGATACAAAGCATCGAGTTCGGCGTCGCTTCGCGAACTCGACCCGTCGCGCTCGCCACATACATCATCGTATTTATGGAAGGGAGCACTAAGTCCTGACGTCGGAACATAGCTCCAACTCACTCAGATATTCTTCGGGATCAAGACGCCAATTCGACGGGGATCTTTCCCTTGGTCTGGAATAAGTGGGCATCTCGAATCTTCCAGGCCTCGTAGACGAGATCCCAGCACGGTCTGCACTCATCCAGGTGGATCAGGAAGGCCAGTTCGTCGTCCAGGCCCAACGTACTCTCCATGAAAGACTGGAGAAATTCTCGGTCGCAGTGTCGTCCTTCGGTAGCCGTTTGTTCTATCATCGCTCCCGTCCATATCGGCCAGCCCGTTTCTCCACTTTGTGCGATAGATCACTGGAAGCTTGGGGTGTAGAGGCTGCGGCCGAGGTTTCATGCCGTCTTTAGCCCCCAACCTTTTCACCTGTAACCTACAATCCAGAGTGGTAAGATGCTGCGTCTGGAATTCGCAGGATTTTTTCTGAACAGGGTTTAGGAGTTACGACCATGACCGAAGGCAGCCACGAAGCCAAGCAGGCTTCAGGCGTAGACGATTCCGCGAGCGCACTTTCAGCCCCCCCAGAGTCCGAGGCTGGCCAGTCCACGCAATTCGAGGCTCCTCATCCTGGATCAAGCCAGATGCCCCGCTGGGAGACGGGCGAGCTGGCCGATGCCCCCCGGTTTACGTGGCGCAATTGGTTCGCCCTATTGGGACCCGGATTGGTTCTGGGTGGTGGAGCCATCGGAGGTGGAGAGTGGCTGATGGGACCCGCCGTGACGGCCAAGTACGGGGGGACGCTGATGTGGTTGGCTACCCTCAGTATCGTGGGGCAGGTCTTCTATAACATCGAGATCAGCCGCTATACCCTCTACACCGGGGAGCCGATTTTCACGGGGAAGTTTCGGACCCTACCCGGTCCCAAGTTTTGGGTCTTTGCCTATCTGGTCTTGGATTTCGGAGCGGTATTTCCCTATCTGGCAGCCAATGCGGCCACACCACTCGCAGCTGTCCTCTTGGGAGGTGTGCTCCCCGACCCAATGAACAACGACATGCACTGGTGGCTGATGCGACTCCTTGGCTACCTGATCTTTCTGCTAGCGATGGTGCCGCTGATCTTTGGAGGGAAAATCTACAATTCTCTGAAAGCCATCATGAGCTTCAAGATCGTCGTGGTTCTTGGATTTCTTTCAATCGTTGCGATTTTCCACTCCAGTACCTCAACCTGGTTCGAGATCTTCGGAGGGTTTCTTCACTTCGGGTCACTTCCTTCGGGTCCTAGCGAAACCACCAACGTGTTTGTGTCCGTGTTCAGTGGACAAGGTGTGCCTGAAATCGACTTCAGCACCATTGCGCTACTGGCAGCCTTCGCCGCAATTGCCGGCAGCGGTGGGCTCTCTAATGCGGCCATCAGCAACTACACCCGAGATCAGGGATGGGGGATGGGGCACCATGTCGGCGCCATTCCCAGCGTGGTCGGCGGTCGGAACATCACCCTCTCCCATGTTGGGAGGGTGTTTGAGGTAACCTCGGCCTCTCTCCCCAAGTGGCGCAGGTGGTACCGGCACGTGGTACGGGATCAGGTAGCGGTCTGGATGCCGGCTTGCTTCTTGGGGGTTGCGCTACCGAGCATGCTCTCGGTTGAGTTCTTGCCCCGTGGAACCGAGGCGAGCAGCTGGGTGGCGGCCGGGATGACGGCGGATGGCGTGAGGCAGCATGTCGGAGCTGCCTGGGGGGCCTCTTCGGGTCACCTTTTCTGGTACATGACGATGTTTTGCGGTTTTCTGGTCCTGGCGCCTTCGATGGCCACCAGTGCCGACGGAGTTATTCGACGCTGGGTCGACGTCTTCTGGACATCGAGCTCACGTCTTAGAAAGCTGGATCGCAGCAAGATCCGCTGGGTCTATTTCAGCGTCCTTATCTGCTACGCGACCTTCGGCATGATCGTGCTCTCGATCGCTCCTCCCCTGGACCTGTTGAAGATTGCGGCCAACATTTTCAACTACGCCCTGGGTATCAGTTGTCTTCATACGTTGGTCGTCAACGTGACGCTGCTCCCACCAGCCTTGAGGCCAGGCTGGTTCATGCGGATCGGCCTCTTTTGCGGTGGACTCTTTTTCATTGTGCTAGCGGTGATCACCACGATGAATCTCTTTGGGTTTCTCGGCTGAAGGGGAGCGTGCCATCCAGACTTCTGGCAATGGAGTACTCGGATCGAGGGCTCGGCGTTGAGTAAACGGGACGCAGAAGGAACGAGGCTGCCGAACCGCCGGGAATTCGGGGCAAGGATCGTAGCGGCCTTCCTTGCAGCACCCATCGGTACGACTGGAATCAGCTCCGCAAGTCCAGCTTCGAAGATCGATCTTTGCGCTTTCTCGAAGCATCTGCAGTGGCTCGGCTACGAGGAGGTGGCTCGTGCGGCAGCGGACCTAGGCTTCGACGGAATCGACTTGACCGTGCGACCTGGAGGGCACGTCGAGCCGAAGCAAGCCAGAAAGGAGCTTCCGCGGGCGATAAAGGCGATTCGCGCTGCCGGCTTGAAGACGCCGATGATCACCACGGCGGTTACGGATGCAGCAGATCCTGATTCTGTTTCGGTCCTGGAAGCAGCCGCCCGCCAGGGAATCGGTCATTATCGACTGGGATATTTTCGCTATGAGCCAGAGCAGAGTATTTCCGAAACCCTGGCTCTCGCGAGAAGGAAGTTGGAGAGGCTGGAGGCGCTCAACCGGCGCCTGGGCATTTGTGGTGACTATCAGAACCATGCCGGGAGCAGGTACGTGGGGGCCTCGATCTGGGATCTGCGGGAGCTTCTCCGTGATCTGGATCCGCGCTGGCTGGGGTGCCAGTTCGACATTCGACATGCCACTGTCGAGGGTGGGCTGAGCTGGTCAACGGATTTTAGAGCCGTTGAGGCCCGAACTCACACCCTGGTAGTGAAGGATTTCAGATGGAAGCGGACCGAGGAAAACTGGAGCGTGGAGAATTGCCCTATCGGGTCCGGGATGGTTCGTTTCAAAGAGTTTTTCGAGCTCTTGAAGGCGTCTGGTTTTTCCGGAGCCGTTTCGCTTCATTTCGAGTATCCTCTGGGCGGTGCCGATCATGGCGTCCGCCGGCTGGAGGCTGACCCGGAAACAGTACTCAACGCGATGCGCCGCGATGTGGATGCTGTAAGGCAGCTTCTCAGACTAGACTGATCGGCTTTTCGAAACCCTTCTATCCTGAGTACGTGAAATAGGAATGACAGGGCGGGAGAGCTGTCCCTTCCCGCTATACTTCATCTGATACCAGTACTTGCTCCTGAAGGCGAGAAGGAAAGACAAGAATGAGTATCGATATCGACGCACTTCACAAGAAGATTGAGCAGGAAAGTGGTTTCGTTGAAACCCTGACCGCGGAGGTTGGAAAGGTCATTGTCGGCCAGGATTACATGGTCCAGCGGCTGCTTGTTGGACTGTTGTCGAATGGGCATGTTCTTCTAGAGGGAGTTCCGGGGCTGGCCAAGACGCTCACCGTGCGCACCCTCTCACAGGCCATCCAGACCCGGTTTCAGCGGGTCCAGTTTACCCCGGATCTGCTTCCAGCCGACCTACTCGGTACGCTGATCTACGATCAAAAGGAAGGCACCTTCAAGACCAAGCAGGGTCCGATTTTCGCCAACCTGATCCTGGCCGACGAGATCAACCGGTCCCCGGCCAAGGTGCAGTCTGCTCTATTGGAAGCGATGCAGGAGAGGACCGTTACCCTTGGCGAGACGACTTTTCTTCTAGACGATCCCTTTCTGGTTCTGGCCACCCAGAATCCGATTGAACAAGAGGGAACCTACCCCCTACCCGAAGCCCAGATCGACCGTTTCATGTTGAAGCTTGTTGTGGGCTATCCGTCCAAGGAGGAAGAGTTGGAGATCGTACGTCGCATGTCGGGGGGAATGACACCTGAGGTCGAAGCTGTGGTCAAGCCGGAGGATATCGTCCGGGCAAGAGGCACGGTTGAGGAAGTCTATATCGATCCCAAGGTCGAGCAGTACATCATCGATGTCGTTTTTGCCACTCGAGGACCCAAGGACTATGGCCTGGCGGAGCTGGAAGACCTGATTTCCTATGGTGCATCGCCACGTGCTTCCATCTTTCTGGCCAAGGCGGCCAAGGCACACGCTTTCTTGAAGCACCGCGGCTATGTGACTCCAGAGGATGTCCGAGCCATTGGTCTGGACGTCCTGAGACACCGTATCATCGTCACCTACGAAGCCGAGGCGGAAGAGGTGACGTCCGAGGATGTGGTGCAGAAGGTACTGAACACGGTAGAAGTGCCGTGATGCTAGATACTAGCCAAAAATATTTGAAGTTTTGTATGTGGTTAGTGCCTATTCCTTGCCCTTGACCAAAAAGAAGACGCTAAAGCAGGTACGAAATTTTGATTTCCAGCAACCGGAACCTCCCAGACAAGTGTGAGAGCAAAATTCTCAGAATGCCCGAGCTAGCAGCTAAAGCGCATGATACCTAGAGAGATCCTGAAGAAAGTACGTCGTCTCGAGATCACGACCCGAGGTCTGGTCAATGAGGTTTTCTCGGGCGAGTATCACTCGGTCTTCAAGGGTCGCGGAATGAATTTCTCGGAAGTGCGGGAGTATCAGTTCGGCGATGACGTGAGGAGTATTGACTGGAATGTCACAGCCCGAATGGGACACCCCTTCGTCAAGGTTTTCGAGGAGGAAAGGGAGCTCACGGTGATGCTGGTCGTCGACGCCAGTTCTTCCGGGGAATTCGGTTCGGGCGAGAGAATGAAGGGCGAAATCGCAGTCGAGATCTGTGCCCTTCTGGCGTTTTCAGCCATCAAGAACAATGACAAGGTAGGCCTCATCATCTTCACCGATCAAGTTGAGAAGTTCGTGCCGCCCCGCAAGGGACGTGCCCACGTTCTTCGTGTCTTGAGGGAGCTGCTGTACTTCCAGCCAGGACGCAAAGCGACCGACATTGGGATGGCGCTGGAGTACTTGACCCACGTGACCAGACGAAGAAGCGTGGTTTTTCTGGTCTCTGACTTCTTGTCCAAGAACTTCGAACGGGCACTTCGAGTTGCCAGCCGCAGGCATGACCTGGTAGCCGTTCATGTCAGTGATCCTCGGGAGCTGGATCTTCCCAACGTCGGATACATCGAGTTTGAGGATGCAGAGACAGCTGAGCGTCTGATCATGGATACAAGGGATCCCCAGGTCCGAGAAGACTTCGCTGCCAGGGTCCGGGAGGAGGATGCGAAACGAGAGAAATTCTTCAAATCGATCAGTGTCGACAGCATCAACATTAGCACCGATCGCCCCTACGTTCAGTCTCTGATCCATTTCTTTCGCCTGAGAGCACGGAGGTTTCGATGAAGCCGGGATCTCTACCTCTGCTCTTGAGCGGAGGGCTGTGCGGCTTCCTGCTGGCTGCTACTCTGACCGGTGCGGGGCAACAGCCGGTGGTGTCCGCGAAGGTAGACCGATCGCGAATCACCGTGGGTGACGTTATTCGCTACACCGTGACCGTTTCCGCAGAGGATCCGATTCAGATATACCTCCCTCCGGAAACGGACGAGATCGGAGACTTCGAGGTCAGGAGTTACCAAGCCACGGGACCCGTGAAAAAGGGCGGAAAGAAAGTTTGGACGCTCGAGTACTCGCTTGCCATTTTCTCGACGGGAGAGTTCAAGATACCTTTCCCCGGGGTCACCTACCATAGCGGCGACGAGGCCCAGAAAGACGAGCTTTCCGCCGAGGCTATCGAGGTTGTGGTAGAGAGCGTCAAACCTGCCGACGCGGAGGACATCCTCGACATCAAGGCGCCGGTTGCAATTCCCAGAAATTGGTGGTCTTTGTGGCCCTGGTTCGCGATCCCCGCTGGATTGATCGCCCTTGGAGCGCTCGCCTTCGTTTGGTACCGCCGACGGGACAGCGGCGAGGAGGGGATCGCTGCACCGAAGAAGGAGCAGCTCCCGCCCCATGAGGAGGCCTATCGAGCCCTTCGCCAACTAGGAGAGGCGGGGTTGCTGGAGCAGCAGATGATCAAGCTTTACTACATCAAGATCTCGGAGATCATTCGCCGCTACATTGGGCGGCGATTCCGGGTTGAGGCGATGGAGCTTACTTCGACTGAGGTCCTGGATCGTCTCCGAAGGGTGAAAACTGAGGTCGATGCTTATCGACTCTTTCAGGAGTTCTTCAGCTTGTGTGATCTGGTCAAGTTTGCGAAATACAGGCCTTCGGAGGCGCAACACGGTCGGGTGATGAAGGTGGCGTTCGAAATTGTCGATGTGACGAAGAAACCCGCTGAAATCTTTGAAGAACAGGAGCCACAGGTGTTCGTCCCGACCAGGACAGAGCCACCCCTGCCGGGTGGTGAAGAGGTCCCAAAGCAACTTATGCGAGATGTTCCTTAGATTCGCCGATCCCCACTATCTCTGGCTCTTCCTCCTGCTTCCCCTGCTGTACTTCTGGTACCTCAAGCGGCATGCAGCCGGAGCACCTGCGGCGCGCTTCCCGCATATTGGCTCGCTCAAGGTGGTGTACAAGCCTTCCGCAGTTCGCGCCAGGCATCTTCTGTTCGCGCTGCGTCTGCTGGTCCTTGCAGCCCTGGTCCTGGTTTCGGCGCGACCCCAGTCAGGGGCCGCTCAGGAAGAGCTCCTGACGGAGGGTATCGACATGATTCTGGCACTGGATCTGTCGAGCTCCATGTTGGCCGAGGACATCGAGCCGAATCGGGTTGAGGCATCCAAGCAGGTGGCCGCCGATTTCATCAAGCAGCGGAAGAACGATCGAATTGGCCTGGTGGTGTTTGCAGCTCGCGGGTACACCCAGTGTCCGCTGACCTTGGATTATGCTGTCCTTCTCAACTTTCTCGAAGAGATTCGCGTGGGGGTCATCGACGACGGAACCGCTATTGGTATGGGTGTGGCCGCGGGGGTCAACCGTTTGCGAGATAGCAAGGCGAAGTCGAAAGTGATGATTCTGTTGACCGATGGACGCAACAATAGGGGCGAGGTCGATCCCATCACCGCAGCCCAGATGGCTGAGGCGCTGGGAATTCGTATTTACTCGATCGGCGCTGGCGCCAAAGGTGTGGCTCGCTACCCAGTACAAGATCCTCTCTTGGGTAAGAGGTACGCTCAGATCCGAGTGGATATCGACGAAGATACCCTGAAGAAGGTCGCCGATCTGACCGGTGGACGTTACTTCAGAGCCACTGATCGGGAGAGCCTCGAAGAGACTTATGCCGAGATCGATCGTTTGGAGAAAACCGAAATCGAGGTCAAGGAGTACACGCGTTACGGGGAGCTATTCGGCTACCCGCTCGTCCTGGCTGCTATTCTGCTGCTGGGTGAGATTGGGCTAGCCAATACAAGGTTTCGAAAGATCCCTTAGTCTCCTTGAACACTTGGGACTCGGGACTTTTCTGGGATTTGGTGCCTTGAGACTTGGCACCTTGAAAAACAGGAGGATAGGTTGCTCCGATTTGCCGAAGTAGAACTCCTCTACCTGCTCGGCCTGATGCCGATTCTTTTCCTGTTTTTCCTTTGGGCCCTTCGCCAGAAGCGAAGGGCCCTGCAAAGGTTCGGCGGCACCAAACTAGCGGAAAGCTTGGCGGGGTCGGCCAGCCGGCGCCGGCAGTGGTTGAAAGCGACGTTACTCTTGTTGGGGGTGGCGCTCCTGGTAGCAGCTCTGGCCCGGCCGCAGTTCGGCTCCAAGGTAGAGACCATCGAGCGTCAAGGGCAGGACATTGTAATTGCCCTGGACGTCTCTCTCTCAATGCTGGCCCGTGACATCCAACCCAATCGCCTGCAGAAGGCCAAACACGCGATGAGCTCCCTGATCGATATGTCAGAAGGGGACCGGATAGGGTTGATCGCCTTTGCCGGAGAGGCCTTCGTCCAGTGCCCTCTGACTCTGGACAAACGAGCGGCCACAATGCTCCTGAACGCGATGGGGCCTGACCTGATACCGGTTCCCGGGACCGCTTTGACATCTGCGGTGCAGAAATCGCTGACGCTCTTCCCTGAGAAGGAAGAGAAACACAAGGTGCTCATACTCATGACCGATGGAGAGGGTCACACTGGGGAACCGCTAGAGGCAGCCAAGGAGGCGGCGGACCAAGGAGTTCGAATCTATACGGTAGGCATCGGATCGACCCAGGGGACACCCATTCCTCTCCAGGGTCCCAAGGAGAGACGGAAGGGATTCAAGAAGGACGGTGAAGGGGAAGTCGTCATGACCCGGCTGGACGAAGTCACGCTCCGGGAGGTGGCTGAGCGAACCGGGGGGAAGTATTATCGGGCCTCTCCGGGCGTGGCTGAACTTGAAGAACTCTACGGCGACATATCGGGGATGGACAAGAAGACGCTCTCTTCAATCCAGGTAACTCAGTTCGAAGAACGCTTTCAGATTCTTGTGCTGATAGCCCTTTGCTTGCTCGTCCTGGAACTCTTTTTGACAGATAGAAGGAAGATCGAGGCGGTCTGGCAGGGAAGGTTTCAATGATGGATTCGAACCTGCTCGTCACGCCTGGATGGCTCAGCGCTGGGACTCTCCGGCCGCTGGTCCTTGGATGGATCATCTGTTTCTTGCTCTTACCTCAGCTCGGATTGGGTCAGGCCGGCCGGGACGAAGTCCTGGAGGGGAACAGCCTCTTTGCCGAGGGACGATTCGACGAAGCCCACGAAAAGTATCAGCAGGCGCTCGATGAAGATCCCTCCTCGGCAGCGATCCGCTACAACCTGGGCGATGCCGAATACAAGAAGAGTCTGTACGAGGAGGCGATTGAAGCCTTTTCCCAGGCGGCGCAGACGGAAGACCCCGAGCTTCAGGCCAGGGCCTCCTACAACCTGGGCAATGCGCTCTACCGGTTGGGCAAGCTAGAGGACAGTATCCAGGCCTATCAGAACGCTCTGAGGATCAATCCGGAGGATCGAGATTCCAAGCACAATCTGGAGTTCGTCAGGAGCAAGCTCGAGGAGCAAGAGCAGCAAAAAGAAAAGCGGCAGGAGAAACAGGACAAACAAGAGGATCAGGACAAACAAGGCGATCAGGATCAGAAGGACCAGGATCAATCCCAGAATGAGGAGAGAGATCAGAATCAGGACCAGGAGGGAAAGCAGGAACAGGACGATCCCCAGGAACAGGCCTCCGATCAAGATCAGCAAAAGCAGCAGAAGGACCAGGGGAAGGAGCAGCCTGAACAGCAACAGCAGGATTCAGGTTCCGAAGAGGCAGACTCTCGTTCGATTCCGAAGATGTCCAGGGAAGAAGCGGAGCGCCTGCTGGAGGCGCTGAACGAGAGGGACAACGAATTGAAGAAAAAGAAGCTTAGGACCAAGGGAACTGTCCCAGTAGAGAAAGACTGGTAGATACCGAACGAATGTCGAGGCCAAGACTGTTTTCAGCGCGCACTATATCGAGGCTGGTCTTACTGACGATGATCGTTGGGCCAGCCGCCGCACCGCTTCCTGCCCAGGATCTGACGGTCAAGGCCTACTTGGATAGAAGCTCGGTCCGGCTGGGAGAGCGCTTCACTCTTTCCGTCGAGATTGCCGGTAGCGGTTCCCGTTCCGCAGAGGATCCCGAGCTGCCCGAGATAGAAGGGTTCGCCACTTTCCTGGGCAGCGGCAGCTCGCAGCAGATTCAACTGGTCAACGGTCGCATGTCGTCGTCCAAGACGATCAACTTTACTTTCCAGGCCACTCAGATCGGCGATTTTGAGATCGGTGCGATCAAGGTGAAAAAAAGCGGCCAAGTCCACGAAACCAGTCCGCTTAAGATTCAGGTCACCCAGGTTTCTCAGCGCCAGGCCCCGTCCGCAGGCCGATCTGATCAAGACGAGGTCCTCCCGGAAGGGGATTTGTTTGTCCGAGCTATGGTCAACAAGGAACGCGCCTATCAGAATGAGGCCATTGTTCTGAGCTACAAGATCTATACACGAGTCAACGTCTCTTCCTTCAGCATCTCGAAGCAGCCTGGCACCGCTGGATTCTGGGTAGAAGAGGAACCCCAGCAAAAGCAGCCTACGACGTCTGCCCAAGTGATCGGCGGGAAGCGGTACACCGTAGCCACGATCAGGAAGATGATCCTGTTCCCCACCAGCTCCGGCACCAAGACCATCAGCCCTCTTGTCCTCGAATGTGAGGTGAAGGTTCGTCGACGTTCACGAGATCCCTTCAGGGGTTTCTTCAGCGACAGTTTATTTGGTGAGGTCAGAAGGAAACTGGTTTCTTCGCAGGAGCTGAAAGTCGATGTCCTTCCTTTACCAGACAAGGGAAAACCCGTCGACTTCAAGGGGGCGGTAGGTACATTTTCGGTGAAGAGCTGGATCGACAAGTCTGACGTCAAGGCACACGACGCCGTGACGCTGAAGGTCCAAGTCTCTGGAGCAGGCAATTTTTCCACCCTGAGCCAGCCCGAGGTGCCCATTCCCGCAAGCTTCGAAACCTACCCCCCCAAGTTGAGTCAGAAGCTGAAACGAACGGCAAAGGGATTGTCTGGGGAAAAGGTCTACGAATACGTGTTGATACCTCGATCTGTAGGATCTCAGCGGATCGGCCCGGTGGAGCTCTCCTACTTCGATCCCTCCTCCGCTAAATACAGTCTGGCCCGTGCAGATGAGATCATTATCGATGTTGCTCCGGGGGAAGAGGCCCTTTCCGCGAGTCCGGGTATGTCCAAACAGGAACTGAAGTTGATTGGACGGGATATCCGTTTTATCAAGGGCGATCCCGCTACCTTTCGCAAGGTTGGAGCTTCAATCTTCAACCGATCAACTTTCTGGCTTCCGTTGCTTTTCCCCTTGGTCTGTATGGTGGGCGCGCTTGGTTATAGGAGACATCTGGACCGCTTGAGTGGAGACGTCGCCTATGCCCGCGATCGAAGGGCTGTGCGACTGGCTCGAAAGCGGCTTGGGACCGCACGCTCCTACATCGGCGAGACAACGCAGCGTGAGTTCTTTGGAGAGGTGGGGAAGGCTCTGATGGGCTTCCTGGGTGACAAGCTGAACATTGCAGAGGCGGGAATGGTGAGTGACGAGGTGGGGAGAATGCTGCTTCAGCGCGAAGTCCCTGAGGAGACGGTAGGGCGCTACTTTGAGTGCATGAAGACTTGTGATTTGAAACGCTTCGCGCCATCTGACGCCAGTATCTCCGAGATGAAGGGACTCCTCGACAAGGCAGAAGCTGCGATGGTCGAAGTCGATAGACATCTTTGAGGCAAGATTGAGCGGTGAGCATTGGGTTTTCGGATGCGGAAACGAGCAGGTGTTTGCGGACTTCAGTCAGGCGGGTCTTGAGGGCTTCGGCTGGTTGGCTGCCCCCTGTCGGCTTGCAAGGATTTGTATTGGGAATCCTGCTCCTGGGAACGGCGCTGGGACAAGACCAGCAGCAGCTATTCGGGCGGGCCAACCGTTTCTACGAAGAGGGAGCGTTTGATCAGGCCTTGGGCGGCTACAGGGAGATCTTGTCGCAGGGCTATGAGAGCGGACCCCTCTACTTCAATGTCGGGAACTGTTACTACAAGCTAGGCCGGATTGGAGAGGCGGTACTCTTCTACGAGCGTGCCCGTCGATTGATCCCGGGCGACGAGGATCTACAGGCGAATCTGGCCCTGGCCAATCTGAGGGTGGTTGACAAGGTTCCCGAGCTTCCCGAGTTCTGGCCAATCGCGGTCGCTAGTGATCTCATCAACCTGCTTTCGAGGCCGGTGCTGCTCGGTGTGACCTTTTGTCTTTATTTTGTTCTCATGACCTCGATCATAGTGAGGACGCTGGCGAGAAGAGGCACTGTGCAGTTGCTGGCTGGTAGGTCGGCGATTTTGAGCGGAGCCCTATTGCTCCTATTCGGTCTGCTCCTGGTGGCCCAGATCCGGCAGGCGCAGGAGCACAACCACGCAGTTATCATGATCCCAACGGCTCACGTGATGAGTGCTCCGGGAGCCGAGGGAGTGGAGGTCTTCACCCTCCACGAGGGCACCAGAGTCCGGATCGATCAGGCTTCAGGTCAGTGGGTAGAGATTGTTCTCTCAGACGGGAACGTGGGCTGGCTCAAAGCCGAGACACTGGAAGTCATCTGAGAGTTCTGATAGTTCAAGCCAACTTTCCTGGTCAACTGAAGGTTCGACTTGACCGATCCTAAGCGGGTGCTTTTGCCCTTGTTTCAGGGTTACAATAGAGAACGAGCTACCCTGGTTACGGTGCTCGGAAGAGGAGGTTCCTCGAAGGGTTCGTTGAAAACTGCCCGTCCCCGAAGTGATTGAGGTGGTACCCAGGAGTGTGGAAGCATTCCTTGTTGTACCTTTTTCGGGGTGAAGAACCTTCTTCCGATTCGCATCAGAGTAGCTCGTTACGGTAGCAGCGGACCCGGCGAGCACAGAGACCGCGCGGGGAGCCGGGGAGGTGGCTTTTGCCCCCACGCAATCTCTGGCTTCCGGGTTCGCTACTCAGCTGTGTCTGCCCATCAGACGCCTCCACCATCGTCGACCACATCCGTTTCTGGCGGGTCGGTAGGTGTGTGCAGCAGCCGCAGCGCCGAGAAGGCGTGGATGACGGGACGAAGTCTAGCCGCAGCCTGAAGTATCTCCATTTTCCTGAGCTGTTCGTCATCCAGCATGTCGCCAAACTCTTGCCTGTAGGCCGCGTAGCATCGACGGATGTCCTGCTTTAACGCGTGGATCTCGATCACCAGGTCGCCGATCTCCTCACTCGGGGCACCCTGGTACAGCGCTTTGAGTTGCGCCTTGAGTTCTTTCAAGGCTTTGTGTCTCGGTGAGACGCACTCCCTCAGGAGCTGCCTGAGTTCGATGAAGCGGGCCACTTGAGGTGGGGACATATCCAGGTACCGCACCATGATGCGTACGGGTTTCCGAATGTCAGACCCGTCCTCAGGGGGCTCGGACCCGCCAAGTAATGACAGGCTCATCATGCAGATTGCCGCCCATCCGATTGTCGAATTACGAAAGAATTGCTTATTCATTGAAATGATCTCCTCGTATTCTTGAGTTCAACGTTCAGTAACACTCACGGACGACGGTCAGTTCGGGGCTGAAAACGTCGGCGATTCTGATCACGACGATTCTGCTGGCGCCTTTTCAGGCGCTCCAACCTAAAGACCTGTTCCTTCGTGAGCTTCCTCTTGATTCGGACCGCGAGAATCAGCTGTGCGCGCTTGATCCTCCTCTCGAGGTCCAGGACCTGATCCAATTGAGCTAACAGCTCGTCGTCATTGGTATCAGGATCTCGCATCAGGACCGCCAACTTTTCCACGGTTCCCTGAAGCTCCCACTGCAAAGACGTGAACTCGGATTGGGCGCGAATTACTTCCGCCTTAATGTATTCCCCTTGTTCATCCGTCAGTTGCAGGGCTTGCCGGTGGCGCATGATCAGGTCCGGCCGAACCAGATAGCGCTCCAGCACATTGGGGTTAAGGTCTTGGGCCCAGACCCCACCCAACTGAAGAACGGTAATTATTGCGACTAGTTTTTTCATTTCTCCCCCCCTGGGTTCCTGATCGCTAGCGTCTGAATACTCAAGTGCTCTCCTACCATGCGCTCTCTCCAGTCCAAATGGTGGCTCCGGTTTCGAGCTTCGGAAGTGTCGTCACCAGCTGATCCTCTGGCACATTCAGCAGGAAATTTGTCGGGGACTGCCAGTCGTAGAGTGAAGCCGTAGGCGCCGGCGCAGCCGGCGGACGCGCAAATTCCAACAAGACCGGAGCGCTGGCCACGAGAAGCAAAACCAGTGCAACTGCAGCCGAGTACCGAAACACAGGGAGCAGGTATTGCCAGCGAGAAGCTCGAGGAGCATTCAATACCTCATGGAAGGAAGGAGCTTGAGACTCTTCCTCTTCCCGAAGCTGCTTAAATAAGTGCTCGATTTTGGTGTCGTTCCACTTCGTGGTCATGGTGTAGTCCTGATTTCTCGATTTCTTCCTTCAGCCTATTCTTACCGCGATGGTAGTGCGTTCGGGCGGAGCCCACCGAAACTCCCATCACCCCTGCTGCTTCTTCTACGGTGAGGTCATGGTAGAAGACAAGCTCCAAGACCTGCCGTTGCCGTTGCGACAAGTCGGCGAGTATCTGCCGCATAAGTGTGCGCAGCTGGGATCGATAGATGCTATCCACAGAGACCGGCTTGACCGCCGGCAGCTCGGTGGTAGCCACCTGCAGGTGTCGCAGGCTTCGAAGGAGCTTCCGCTTCGCCTTACTAGCAGTGTTACGAACGGCTGAAAACAGCCAGGTCTTGAAAATGGACCGCTCTTCGAAGGAAGCACTTCGCTCCAAGACGTTGAGATAAACGGTCTGGAGCACATCTTCTGCTTCGTCCTGGTCTCCGTTGCAGCAAAAGAGAGCCCAACGGTATGCTGACGTGTGATGGTTTTCTAGTAACATTCTGAGCTTAGCCTGCTCCATTACATTCAGAAATCACTCGACATCCACTGTCAACAGCATTAGTCCCATCAGCAAGTGTTTTATATGACACGTCTCCTTCGAATTCCTGCGATAGCTGCATTTTCGAGGCTAGCCAGCGCTGCGCCGGATCATTCTTAAGGAAACTTTGGGTCCGGCGTAGCGGTGGGCTCCAGGCCGCCGTCCGAGACAAAGGCTCGGAAGAATAAGACTTCGGCCTGGAGGCCAAAGCTACGTTCGCCAATGAAGTTTCAGGCTAGGGAGCTGAACCTCTTTCCAGGAAGGCAAATAGGTCAACCAGATCGCTAAGACCCATTGTGTCGAGCAGATCCTCGGGCATGATCGAGACCTGGGAAAGGCGATTGTCGACGATATCTTTCTTGTCCAGCTCGATCCGCTCTCCGCTGGCGGTGATCAGGATCAGGCTGGAGTCGGAGTCTCCTGCGACCATGCCGGTCACGGTCTCGTTGTTTTTCAAATCCACCACCACACCGGTGTACTGATCCGAAATCACTCGGGAGGGATACATGATGGACTCCAGGATCTCGCCCCGTCGAAATCGTTTGACCGCCGTCGACAGATCGGGTCCACCACCGCGACCCACCTTCCCAAACACGTGGCAATTGGCGCATTTGGCCCGGCGAAAGACGATGCGTCCTTTGTCCACGTCTCCTTGCTCGTAACTCATGGGGTCGAGTTCCAGATACCCGCTGAGTTCAGCAAGACTCATCTGCCCCAGGGGATTACGCTCTTCGGCTTCGTCGCTCTTCGCCTCTGTCATGAGCTCTCGAGCCCGACGGGCTTGTTCTGCCAGGAAACGTTTCTTCCGGCCCTCAGCCTGGGAGCGCTCTTCAGGCTCTAAAAGTGTGAGCGTGTCTTGCCAAAGATTTTCCACGAAGCCTGCCATGCTGGCCGCTCCTGCCATCTCTCGTCCCCGGTCGAACCAGTCTACCAACCGTCTTCGCAGCTGCGCGTTCCAGCCCTTCCCGATCTCTCTCAAAGCGTAGACGGTATTGATCTCGTCTTCCTGGGAGCACTCCGGATCGAGCCGGTCGAGCATGGCCTCGATCGATCCAGGGGGCTGCAGGTAGGCCAGAAGCAACTCCAGCTCACGGTTGAGCAGATGGTCCTCGGAGGGATAGCGTTTCAGTAGTCTCGGTCCTACCTTGGAGATAAATTGGTGGCGCGGGCCACTGCTCGCCGCCGGACTACGGATCAAGGCCAATTGGCAAATCCGGAGATAGCTGAAGAGGGAGGCCTCATTGGGCAAAGGCTTGCTGTATTCGGTTAGCCTCTCAAAAACAGCGTCCGCCCCAGCGGGATCAGTCTGGGTATGGACCATTGCCAGGAGTCCCTCCAGGGCGCGCCAGGTGTGCTTCTTGATGCTGTCGGCGAGAACCAGCGGAGTCCAGGAATCCCGGGGCAGGCGCTGCAGCACCAGCCGAGCCGCATAGCGAACGAAACGGTCCGGGTGGTCGAGCAGCTCGAACAACCGTTTGGAAAGCTGGTCTCCTTTTACGATCTGGCTGCTGTCCCCAGGCGCGTTTCGGAGCAGTGATTCGCAAGCCCTGCGGATCACCAGCGGGTCGCTGTCGTCAAGGCTCTGAAGCAGGATCAAATAGGTCTGCTTCAGGGAATGGGTTCCCAAGAGGAGGACGGCGGCAGCTCTCGCTTCCGGGGACCTGTCCTCTGCTAAAGAGCTCAACAGTGCCACATCGGGCTGCGGTCCCATGACCTGCAGCAGTTCCAAGGCCCGAACCCTGTTGCTGGCAACGCTTTGCATGTCTTGCACGATTTCAAGGAGGCCGGTTTCCCAGGCCATGCCCAGTTCTTCCCGAAGGGTGGAGATTCTATGGCGTGCCCAGGCCGAGCGGTGCATTGGCTGCTCGAGGACTGCGGCAATACCCGTTTTTTCGCTCCTGGCGGCGTTGCGATCGGCTCCCTTCCAAGCGACCCGGTAGAGGCCCCCGGTTGTAGATCTTCCTCCCGCCGAAAAATAGAGCAGGCCGTCTGGTCCGATGTCCAGATCGGTGACATTGAGTGGCTGGCCCTGAACGAAATCGATACTGGAGCTACTGTAGGAGGCTCCTTGCTTTTCGGGAAAGCTCACTCGAATACGGCCGCGAGACCAATCGCCCAGGAAGAGTGCTCCCTGGTACTTCTCGGGGTAGGTATCGTGATGGTAGAAGGCGATTCCGACCGGGGAGCCTCGCCCCAGACTTTCGATACCAGGGAGAGTCTCAGGATAGTGCTCCGGAAATTTGCCCGATCCTGTCCGCCAGCCGTAGTCGGCTCCTGGTGTGCAGTGAAGCACACGAATGGGTCGATACCAGGGCAGCCCGAAGTCCCATTCCATGTCGGAATCGAAGGTGAAGAGCTCTCCCTGATCGTCGATGTCAAAGTCGAAGGCGTTCCGAAAACCGCCGTTGATCTGGCTCCACTTGTTCCTTTCCAGATCCAGGCGGTGCAGGGTCCCAGCCGGTGCCCAGATTGTATTGGCATGTCCCCTCGGATCCAGGTAGCGTTCCAGAAGATGGTCTTCCTTCAGCCCACGGGAGGGCGATTCAGGGTCGATAGGGACGTCCGGGTAGGAGTGGTTCCCGTACATAACGTAGAGGCTTCCGTCGAATCCGGTGCGAATCGCATGGGGGCCGTGTTCGCCGATTTGTCCCCGCGAGGCTGCGATCAATTCCACCTCGTCGGCCTGGTTGTCACGGTCCAGGTCCCGGAGGCGATAGAGACCTGAACCCTTGGGTCCCTTGGAGTTTACGAGGAGATCGCCTGGCCCCAGAAAGTGTATCCCGTGGGCTGTTTGAATCTCGCTGGAAAAGTTCTCCATCGATTCGTATTTTCCATCGTCGTCGTCATCGATCAGCGTGTGTATTCCACCGTGTTCGAAGGCAACGACCGGCCGTCCAAGGTGATCGAAGGAGAGGTTCACGACCGATTCCAAGAGGTCCTCAGTTACCACCGTTTCTACCTCGAAGCCTTCGAGAGCAGTGAAACGGTGTTGCAGCGCGTAGGCTCGCTCCGTCGGTTTTCGCTTGGACTCGTCGCTGCTGAGATCCTTGATTTCGATGTCCTTGAACCTGGCCTGCATCGGGTCACCGGTGTGGAGCTGCAAGGCGATGATACCCTCGCTGGCACCCTCCGGGTCTTCGATTTCGCAGACCACCTGACCATTCAGGATCATCTTGATACGGTCGTCCTGACAGTGGATCTCATAAAGGTTCCAGTCGTCGAGGCGCGCGACGGAGTTGATGTCCGCCTGCTCCTGCGGAGTCAGGCGCTTCCAGTACTCCATGATTCCTCGACCGCCCTCGTCGTACAACATGCCGAAGTATTTCTCGACGGCAACATCAGCCTGATAGCCCTTGACCACATAGTCGGGAAACTGTTCTCCGCGAAACTGGATTCCACTGTTTCCGTTCTGCAGTTTGACCGATACCCGCAAGACGAAGTCAGAATAGGAGGTTCGGGTGGACAGAAAGCTATTGTGGGAGAGCTTCACTTGTTCGGTAGAACCGACGATGACACCATCGACGACTGTCCAAAGGCGCGAATCTCCCCGCCAACCCGACAAGTCCCGACCGTTGAAGAGGGATACAAACTCTGCCTCCGGACCATTCTCCTGTTGGCAGGAAGGAAGCAAGGTGAGTGAAAAAAGGAGGAGAACAAGAACGGGTGCAGAAAGAAGGTGTTTAGTTGACATAGAGTTCGATTCTAAGCACCAAGATACAAGACACAAGATACAAACAAGTTCCAAGCATCAAATTTCAAACACCCGGTTGACCTAGTTTAGCGGTGGGCAGGTGGAGTTTGACTCCAGAATCTCAAAACGCCCCGGACGTGTCGACCGCCAATCCAGTTATTGGGAAATTGATGCTTGGAACTTGGAACTTGGGACTTGTTTGTATCTTGTCTCTTGTATCTTGGGATTTCCGCGGTTCCTCCGCGGTGTTAGATCAACTCGTCAATCGGGTGTCCGGTCCCGTCGCCGATCGAATTTGCAATCTTGACAGGACGTCCGATTGGACTCATGTATTCCTTGTGCCAGTCGATTCCGAAGGCCTTATAGATGGTCGCGAAAATGTCACCCATCGTGACCTCGCGCTCCGCCACGTACCCTCCGGTTTCGTCGCTGGCACCGACGATTTGACCACCGCGAATCCCCCCACCTCCCAGGGCCAGGGACCAGCATTGGGGCCAGTGATCTCGTCCAGCCTTGGTGTTGAAGTGGGGCGTTCGGCCGAATTCTCCCATGACGATGACGATGGTCGATTGCAGGAGTCCGCGCTGTTCCAGATCCTCGAGTAATACAGGAAGGCTCGCGTCCAGTCCGGGTGTCAGCTTCTTCGAGTGTCTCTCGTCGTTGTCCGAGTGAGTATCCCACCCGTTGAGGTTGTGACCTGATGCGGTGATGAAGCGGGCTCCCGCCTCCACCAGTCTGCGGGCCAGGAGCAAACTCTGACCGAAGCTGGTTCGGCCGTAAGCATCTTTGGTCTTCTCCGATTCCCGGCTCAGGTCGAAGGCTTCTCTGACTTCCGGCGTCATGATCATCCTCAGAGCCTGCTCGGTGAAGCCGTCCATCTTGGCCCGTTCCGCAGCTTGCATTTGCTGGCGATAGAGGTCGTCGACGACGTTCAGGAACGATCTTCGGTGCTGAAGGCGCTCGAACGAGAGACTTTTGGGCAGACTGAGATCTGCGACCTGAAATTTCTCCTTACTGGGATCAGAACCCAATACCATCGGATCGTATGTCGGGCCCAGAAACGCCCCTTTCAGATACTCGCGGTAGTGACCCTGCTTCCAGCCCGGGATAGCCAGATGGGGCGGAACCTGGCCGCGAGCCCCCATCTCCTTGGTGATGATCGCACCCAGACTGGGAAACTGCATCGCCGCTGTGGGACGGTGGCCGGTGAAGGCGTAGTGGGTTCCCTCACCGTGGTTGTTTTCCTCGGTCCGAACCGAGCGGATAAGGGCCAGTTTGTCCATCTGCCCGGCAGTACGCGGCAGCAGCTCGGAAATCTGTATTCCGGGCACGTTGGTAGAGATTGCTTTGAAACTGCTGTTCGGCTTTGGATCCCAGGTGTCGACTTGGCTCGGCCCCCCTTCCAACCACACCATGATGCAGGACTGAGCTTTAGCGGCTTTGTCGACTTCGACTGCTCCCATTAGACTCTTTGCCCTGAGGTATCCGCTCAAATTCATTCCCAGCAGACTCAGGCAGCCTGCTCGAATGAAATGACGGCGATTCAGAAGAGATTCGGTAAGCGGTAGACAACCAGCCATCTTCATACTATTGGACTCCATCTAAAGCTCCTGAAGGACACGGTGTCAGAGCGAGCGCTTGGAGCACGATGATGATAGGGAAATCGTAACACGATTCCCACGTGCAGTCATAGATGAAAGCATGTGGGCACTGGGCAGATCGGGGTCTCCGGGGCCCCCAGGAAGGAGCCGCAGGGCATCGTCTTCTCGCCTCTTTGTTTCCAGAAGGGCTATGATGATTCTAGTCGAAAGCAGCTCAATAAGGTTCGACAAGTCCCCAACAAGGCGGAGGTAAGACTAATGAAGTGGTCGTGGAAGCTGGCGGAGATCGCGGGAATCGGCGTCTATATGCATGCCACCTTTCTTCTCCTCATCGGTTGGATTGTGCTGACTTTCTGGAACCAGGGTGGGGGCATTGCGGAGACGCTGGAAGCTGTAATCTTCGTTCTGTCTCTTTTCGCCTGTGTCGTCCTGCATGAGCTGGGGCACGCTCTCACCGCCAAGCGTTACGGAATCTTGACCCGGGACATCACTCTCTTACCCATCGGTGGCGTGGCACGTCTGGAGCGTATGCCTGATGACCCCAAGCAAGAGCTCTGGGTTGCGCTCGCCGGACCCAGCGTGAACGTGGTAATTGCGGCGGTACTCTTTGTGCTCTTGGCAAGCACGGGTGCCTCGCAATCTTTCTCCCAGCTCGGTGTGGTTACGGGATCCTTCCTGGGCCGCCTGATGGTGGTCAACCTTTTCTTGACAGCCTTCAATATGCTTCCCGCTTTTCCCATGGATGGGGGCCGCGTCCTACGCGCTTTGTTGGCTACCAGGATGGACTACACCAGGGCCACCGAGATCGCCGCCAGTCTGGGTCAGGGGATGGCCCTTCTCTTTGGCTTCTTTGGCTTTTTCAGCAATCCGTTCCTACTGTTCATTGCCTTTTTCGTTTGGATTGGCGCCGCCCAGGAAGCCAACATGGTCAAGATGAAATCGGCTTTGGGCGGGATCCCCGTGAGTCGAGCCATGGTGACCCGATTCCAGATTGTCTCGCCAGATCAGACCTTGGCCCGGGCAGTGGAGCTGGTCCTCTCTGGCTCGCAGCACGATTTCCCCGTGGTCGACGGCGAGCAAGTTGTGGGTGTTCTGACGCGTGGTGATCTCCTGAGGGCGCTGGCGGAGCGGGACCAGACAGCCTCGATCGCGGACGTCATGCAGCAGGATTTTCAGGTTGCCGACTCATCTGAGATGCTGGAGTCGGCATTCGCCCGCCTACAGAGTTGTGATTGCTCTACCCTGCCCGTGCTCCGACTGGGGAAGCTGGTCGGTCTGTTGACCATGGACAACGTTGGCGAGTTTGTCTCGATCCAGGTAGCCCTGTCGACGTCAGGCAGGCTCCATCGTGCGGTTGAGGCCTGAGTGGGAAGTTGAAAACTCCAAGATACAAGATACAAACAAATTCCAAGCACCAGATCCCAAACCATTTGGAGTCGCCTGGCAACTTCTGTGAGGACTCCGATCGGCAGCATACTCTCTTGTGTTCCCACCGCCGCGCCTCCGCCAGCTTCCCCAGGCGTCGCCACGTTTGATGCTTGGAATTTGGGATTTGTTTGTATCTTGTATCTTGTGCCTTGGGATTTTGGTTCGTCAGTTCCCAGAACTTTCTCTTCGGCGTGGATGATTCTAGAATAGACGCTCCATGCAGCCAGCTCACAGCTTGAATCGGCGCCAGGCGTGCCAGCTCCTTCTGGGCGGGATGAGCGGAGTCTGCTCTGGGCTTTCAAGTGGCGGCCTTCACGGGAGCGACAAGTTCCGTTTGAACTATATCCTCGCTTCTAGCCTCTACGGGAAAATCCGGCTCGAAGAGATCGTGCCCGAAGTGCACAAGACCGACGCCGAACACATCGATATCTGGCCGCTGGGCCACGCCGACCAGCGTGAACAGATGGAGGAGATGGGCTACGATCGCTTTGCGGAGCTGCTCGCAGAGCATCGGGTGAAGCTCGGAATCCTGACCCACTACGATCTGGGACCCTACCGGCTTCGGGCGGAGATGGAGGTAGCCAAGAAGTTCGGGACGAGAATTTTGATCTGTGGCAGCGATCGTCTTTCGAGTGAAGCAGGAACGTCCCTGAAGCAGCAGGTCAAGGATTTTCTGGAAAGAATGAAACCTCACGCCGAAGCCGCGGCCAGGTCGGGTGTCATCATAGGGATCGAAAATCATGGAAATTCGTTGATTTCGAGTCCCGACTCCATACGCTATTTCGGAGAGCTGGCTGAGTCCGAGCAGCTCGGGATCGCGCTGGCTCCATACCATCTTCCACAGGAACCCGAATTGATTGCCGGCTTGATCAGGGAACTAGGTCCCAAGTTGATTCACTTTTATGCCTGGCAACATGGGAAAGGGGCCATGAAGAAGCTGCCCAAAGAGGAAGAAATGCTGCAGATGCCGGGCTATGGCTCCGTGGACTTCGTGAAGATCGTCGGGGCCCTGAGGGAAATCGACTATCGTGGATGGACGTCTATCTTCATGCATCCGGTACCTCGCGGAATTCCGATTCTTCCCGAGGTACAGCAGGTGACGGCGGCTGTGAACAAGTCGCGCCGTTACCTCGAGGCTTGTCTTGAGGCGACTGGGTGCTCATGAAACATTTTTGAGAAATTGTCGAGCGAATTGAGGTGAAGCCAATGAGCAAAGTTTTGATCATCATCGGAGATGCGAGCGAAACCGTTGATACCCTATATCCCTATTTTCGGGTGCAGGAAGCCGGCTTCGAACCCGTGGTCGCGGCACCGGAGAAACGTCTCTATCCCATGGTGCTGCATGAGATCAGTCCGGGCTGGACCATCACGCGGGAGTTCGAGGGCTACAAGCTCGAAGCTGATATCGCTTTTCGTGATGTCCGTCCCGAAGAATATCTTGGGATCTTCTTCTCCGGCGGGAGGGCTCCTGAGTACATTCGATACGACACCGACCTGGTCCGCATCACCCGCCATTTCTTCGACGCCAACAAGCCGGTCGGCTGTGTTTGCCATGGAGTCGAGATTCCCGCCTATGCCGGCTGTGTCAAGGGACGGCGGATGGCGACGGTACCCAAGTGTCAATTCGATCTGGAAGTGTGCGGAGGCATCTTCGTCAACGAACCCTGTGTCGTGGATGGAAACCTGGTGAGTGGGCGCACCTATCACGATCACGGCAAATATATGGGGCACTGGATCAAGCTGCTGGTCGAAGCTAGTGAGGGAGTCGCCGCGGAATCCGCGGTAAGTTGATTTTCGGCTACTCGTGGAGATCGGACAACAGCGAGGCAGACTGGCGAGAATCCTGTTGCCTTTCATCTTG
This sequence comes from Acidobacteriota bacterium, assembly GCA_965218775.1. GTDB lineage: Bacteria > Acidobacteriota > UBA6911 > RPQK01 > JAJDTT01 > CAUZIZ01. The sequence continues at coordinate 1,607,075 of CBDCLS010000006.1, forward strand.
AGCGGTGCGGGATGCCTGTTCTGTGGCTGTGGGGACACTGACGACAGCGCCGAAACCGTTTCCGGCCCGATCGTGGTCGGGTTCGAGCGCTTCTACAAAGGAAATGAAGCCAGCGCCGAGGGTGGCGAAATCCTGATCTCCGAGCTCGGATGCGTTTCCTGCCATGAAGTGGACGATGAGACCTTCGAGCGCATCGGCCGAAATCAAGCACCACTCCTGAAGGACGTTAGCTCCCGTCTGAATCTCGATTATCTCGAGCAATTTGTTTTTGATCCGTCATCGGTCCAACCCGGCACACGGATGCCCGGACTCTTCGGGGATTGGCCGGAGGAGGAGAGGGGTGAGGCCGTCCGGGACCTGGCGAGCTTTCTGGTTTCCCTGGGCGGCGCTTTTCAGGATTCCAGCTCTCCTGCAGTTTCCGAGGAATCCAAGCGTGGAGAGGCTCTCTACCACTCCGTCGGTTGTGTGGCGTGTCATTCTGCCCTGCGGCCTCCGCGGGTCGGGTATGGGAATGAAGAAGAGATTTACCAGGCGATCCAGATAGAGACTCCCAGGATCGAGATCCCTTCAGCTCCACTGCCCAATCAGAGAGGGAAGACAGCCCTCCAGCCCCTTGCGGATTTCCTGCAGAATCCGCTTACGACTCGGCCTTCAGGACGGATGCCTCAGATGGGGCTGGATCCGGGCGAAGCCCGAGCGATTGCCACCTATTTGCTCGATGAGGACGACCCTGGCCAGGGGAGTGAGCCACACCCAGCCCGTCTGGAGCCGATCGATCCTGAAAGCGTGGAGCAGGGTAGACGGTTGTTTTCCCAGTTGCGCTGTGTTGCCTGCCACCAGATTGGATCTTCCCAGCAGGCCATCGAGCCAATACCCTACAGCCTAAAGCTTCTGGAACTGAATCCGGATGATCCGGGCGGATGCCTGGGGAACGCCCAGCCCAGAGGAGTCCCCGATTTCGATCTGAGCCCGCCCCAAAGGGATGCCCTCAAGACGGCTTTGCGGCGGCTCCGCAATAAGGGTCTGTCCCCGCTGGATCCGAAGGCCCGCGTTAGGAGGGCGCTGACGGCTCTGAATTGCTTTGCCTGTCATCGTCGAGAGGACTGGGGAGGACCCGAACCAGGTCGGGCACCATACTTTCAATCTACCCAGGAAATCGACCTCGCCGAAGAGGGACGAATCCCGCCTCCCCTGACCGATGTAGGCCAGAAACTGACTCCGGAGTGGCTCAAAAGTGTCTTGGAGGGCTCAGTTCAACTACGACCTTATGTGGCCACGCGCATGCCCTTCTATGGGATGGAGAATCTCGGCCATCTGGTTGAGAACTTTGGCCGAGCCGACAGCGATCCGAATCCCCTTGAAGTGGATGTCGGTGGTGGTCAGCTCCATCACCGCAGTCACTATGGACGTCGTCTCATGGGTGTGAACGCCTTCAACTGCGTCAATTGTCACGATTTGATGGGACAGAGCTCATTGGGGATGCCAGCCCTTGATCTGGCGACTTCAGTAGAACGCCTGCAGCCGGCATGGTTCAAGAAGTTCATGCTCGATCCAGAAGGGTTCCGCCCGCAGACCCTGATGCCCTCATTCTTTGACGAGGGAAAGAGCACGATTTCGGAGGTCCTTGGTGGCGACGCAGACAAGCAGATCGAGGCAATGTGGATCTATCTGAAGGAGCTGGACCAGACTCGGCTTCCGGAAGGAATGGAGGAAGATCGTGCCTTCGAGATCACACCGCAGAAGCGCCCGGTGCTGCTGCGCACCTTCATGGAGGGTGTGGGCACTCACGCTATCGCGGTTGGCTATCCTGAGGGAGTCCACGCCGCTTTCGACGCCTTGAAGGTGCGCTTCGCCCTGGCCTGGCGGGGTCGGTTTCTGGACGCCGAGTCGACCTGGTCCGACCGCTATACGCCATTCACTCCAGCGCTGAGCTCAGATCAGGTAGATCTGAGCGACGGAATGCCTTTCGCCCGTCTTCAGACCCCTCAAAGCCCCTGGCCCCGGCTCACGGGCTCCGCGGCGGACTACAGGATGGGGGGCTACCGGATCGGCGCTGACGGGACTCCAGTTTTTTTCTATTCCTTCAAGAGCTTTGCCATAGAGGAGCGGATGGCTCCAACCAAAGCCGACCGGACTCTGCAATCGTTGTCCCAGACGGCGTGGCTGAAACGCACACTGGAGCTGAGAGGGCGATCGGACTCTCTGTGGTTTCGGGCGCTTAGGGCTCCCCGGATCCAGGATCGGGGTGATGGAGTCTACGCGTCTCAAGAGCTGAAGATCCGGCTGAAATCTGACAGTGCTGTGCCGCCAATTCTGAGACGATCCGGCTCGTATATGGAAGTTCTGCTTCCAATGCGGTTTCGGCGAGACCGGGCCAGGGTCGAGCTGGAGTTGACATGGTGAGGGCTCGCTTGATCGCGTTGCTGGGGATCTTCGCCTTGCGTGGTGTGCTGGCAGGCGAAGAAGAATACTATCGAATGGTTACACTCCCCACTCCGGAGGGGATTCCCTTCGAAGTCAGCGGGCTCGAGACCCTCAGAACCGGCTCCCTCGCAGTCGCCATCCGAAGGGGAGAGGTATGGCTGATCAAGAACCCCTACCAGGACCCTCCCGGCAAGCTCCGGCTGAAGCGCATCGCATCCGCTCTGCATGAGCCTCTAGGACTCCTCCAGCATGGCGATTCTCTCTACTTGGCGCAGCGCAGTGAGCTGACCCGCATGCGCGATCGAAACGATGATGGGGTCATGGATGAGTACCGCACTCTATACAATGGCTGGGGTATTACAGGAAACTATCACGAGTATGCGTACGGGCCCAAGGTTGATAGCCAAGGTGATTTCTGGGTGACCCTGAATTCCACAATCGGGGACAAGCCGAGCCCTAATGAGGACTGGCGAGGTTGGGGGCTGAAGGTCACCCCCGAGGGGGAGATGTTCCCCGTCAGCGCTGGAATGCGCTCTCCCAGCGGGCTGGGTCTGAATGCCGACGGTGCTGTATTCTTTACTGACCAGCAGGGCAACTGGATCGGCACCTGCACCCTCAGTCACATGCGGGAAGGCGCTTTCTTCGGCCATGTCGATTCGTTGAAATTCTGCAGCCTGCCTGGCTCGCCCATCCAGTGTCCGGACAAGATCCCCTCGGGCATCCCGATACTGGAGGCGCGCAAGCAACTGCCGATTCTGAAACTGCCAGCCGTGTGGTTCCCCTACAACAAGGTGGCACGGAGCGCGACCGATATCGTCTGTGATCAAACCGGAGGCCGGTTCGGTCCCTTTCAGGACCAGCTCTTTATCGGCGATTTCACCATGGCCCTGATTTTGAGGGTCTTCCTGGAGAAGGTCGGAGGCGAGTACCAGGGGGCCTGCTTCCCGTTCAGAAAAGGCTTTCAGTCGGCTGTCGTTCGCCTGGCCTGGGGCAACGACGGGTCTCTCTTTGTGGGCGAGACGAATCGCGGCTGGAACTCGATCGGAAATCGTTCCTATGGTTTACAGCGGTTGGTGTGGACCGGAAAGGTGCCGTTTGAAGTCAAGGAGATGAGGGCAACGACGGATGGGTTCGAACTTGTATTCACCAAGCCGGTCGATCGTAGCCGCGGGAGTGATCCTCGGTCGTACCTCATGATCAGCTACACCTATCTGTTTCATCCCGACTACGGCAGCCCCGAGATCGATACCCAGACACCGAGGATTCGAACGGCATCGGTTGCCGCATCAGGTCGGCGTGTCCGTCTGGTGATCGACGGCTTGCGGCAAGGGTACGTGCACGAATTGCAGCTTCCCGGAGTCATGTCGGCAGCAGGGAGGCCTCTCTTGCACGACCGCGCTTACTACACACTCAACCAGATTCCCAGATGATTTCCAAGAAGTGGTGACGGCTTGTCACGTTAGTCCAACAAGAAACGTCCAATTCCTGGCACCGTTCCAGGAGTGAAAGGGGAACCGTTTATGTCTGAGTCTTTACGTCTATTGTCAGTTGGAGCGCACCCCGCAGATATCTTTGACCAGAGCGGCGGAACCATGGCGCATCACAGCAGTCGAGGTGACTACGTCGGATGCGTAGTGCTCACCCATGGGGCCCGAATCCACGATGCCGTGATCAGCGATTCCATGCAGAAGCAGGATCGGGTCCCTGATGCTCCCGAGATGAACCGGCTCATCGAGGAGCGCAGCGATGTCAAGGCCGACGAAGTCCGGCGTGCCTGCGGCTTGCTCGGAGTCGAGGACCTGCATTTTATGGGAATGGATGATGGGGTACTGCTCGTGACACCTGAGAATGTCCGTAGTCTGGCACGCCTGCTTCGGGAGATCCGCCCGAATATAGTGTTGACTCATTTCCCCAAGGAGGCAGACGGTCTGACAAACCCGCATGCAATTGGGGGACAGATCGCCATGCACGCGATCCAGTTCGCGGCCGCGGTCGATCCGGGAGATCGCAATCCCCCGCACAAGGTTGCCCAGGTGTTCTTCTTTGGGACCGGAGCCGCTGCCATACGAGGGTGTCGTAAAAGTTCACGTGGCGACCGGGAGTAAGTGGGGCGACACTTTGTCGTGCGGCTATGCCGAAAAACACAAGGAGAGGCGCTGCAGACGCTGGAAAAGGCCGATCGGCGCATGTAGGAGCCTCCAAAAAGCGCTAAATAGGACGGACGGGGTCAGGGCAATCAGCCGTCGGAGGTTGTGGGCGCTGGCATGAAGGGCAAACTCCAGACCGACATTCTTCAACCCTCTCCGCTTGAACCGATGTAATCCTTGGATCCCTTTCAGTTCGCTGAAGACGGGCTCCACCATCTGTTTGCGCTGACGATAGGCCTCTTGAGCCCGGGGCTGGCGCATCACTTCCCGCTCCGCATCCTTGATCTCCTCATCCTCATAGCGTTTGACCGTTCGACCTTTCCGACTGCTGGTGCACTGGCTCCTCAACCCGCAACTCTCACAGGGGGCTCCTCCGTAGCGCACATACCGCTTGCCCCCATCGCTGCCCTTTTGGACCGGGTGCAGTTTCTGTCCCGCCGGACAGTGATAACGATCTTCCCACTCCTCGTAGCGAAAGGCCGCTTTAGCCAAGCACTTCGTCGACTTCTTCTCCCAACCCACTCGGGGGCTCGATCCCTCAGGACAAAGCACATCCTCCACCCCTTCTTCTAGGGCCGTCTCCAGCGCTTGCCCCGAGAAAAACCCCGCATCCATCAACAGTTGTTGGATCGCTCCACCCACCCGCTTGCCTTGCTGCAACAGCGCTTGCAGCACCCCCGTCTCCGAGGAGGGATCCACCGCCTGGGCCACTATAATGCGATCCTGGTTGGCCAAGACCACCCCCTTGTAGCTGGCGGCCTTCGCTTTGTTCTTCAGGGGCTGGATCACCGCCTCCGGTTCACTCGGACTCACGGCCGTATGCTCCGTGCTCTTGCGTTGCGCCTGCCGCGCCGCCACCCGCTCGCGTACCGCTTGCGCCACTTCCTCCGCTTGCTTGGCCTGACGCGCCAATTGCTCGTTCTTCGGATCCGCTTCTGCCCGACGACGCTTTTCCGCCGCGGCCGCTTCGGCCGCCTCCTTCTTCACCCGTCGGTAACGCGAGGCCGCCGCCTGTACCACCGTGCCGTCGGCCGCCAAACTCACGCCCTCCTTCTTCCCCTTGTCCTTGTCCTTCCCAGTCCTTTTCAACACTTCCTGGGTCAGCTCCACAAAGAACTCTTCCCTCAGCCTCTCCCCGTGTTCATTGATAAAGCGGCCGATGACCGAGTGATCCGGCGTGATCCCCCCCGTGAACCACCAGCAACGGGTATCCACCCGGGCCAGGGTTTCCAGCTGACGCAGCGATCCCTTGCCCTCCAGAATCCCGAACAGAATCAATCCCACCAGCGCTGCCGGATGGTACGGCCGTCTCCCTCCCCCTCGGTACTTCGCTTCAAAGGCCTCCCACGACAAACTCCGGATCACCTCCCGAGCCACAAAGACCCACGTCTGCGACATCTTCACCAGAAACTCTGCAAGACTCTCATCGCCGATCAAGATCCCCCGCGGGGAGGGATCTTCGAATTGTTTCGCCCCGGGCCGCTTCCTTTTCCGGCGCTTCCCCTGGCCTTCCTTCTCATTCATCCCTCGAAAGAGCCCCCATTGGCCGCTCGAATCGATCTTGACCACCGGTCGTTTAATTGCTTGCTCCATCCCCCCTATTTTCGCAGCCTACTCCGACTCTTCTTTGCTAGCCTGGGAGGATTCTTAGTACTGATTTGAAACGGGTCTTTTACGACACCCTCATACGGATGCAGGTGTGGGATTCGGAAGGTGGGTACTACAATGATGTCTTCATCGACATTACGGATGTGATCGAGAAGAAACTCGCCGCCCTGGATTGTCTCGAGAGCCAGGGCTACGGCGGAGCCTATGCTCGCAAGCGAATCGAAGCCAGCGATGGGGCATTTGGAGTTGCGGGCGGTGCTGCGTATGCAGAAGGGTTCATCTCGTTAAAGGCAGAGACGCACTACTATCTGCCGGTGACCGAAGGGGCGCTCAAGGAAGCCCAGGCCTCCGATCATGAGGTCTTGAATGCCCGATCCTATCGGGTTGCTATCGATTGAGGAGGAAACTTGGGTCCGGCGTAGCGGTGGCCTCCAGGCCGCCGTCCGAGCCAAAAGCTCGGAAGAATAAGACTTCGGCCTGGAGGCCAAAGCTACGTTTACCAATGAAGTTTCAGGTCAGCTTTGCCCTAATCACAGAAAGGCGCCTTTGACTTGATGTCGCATTCTTCCTATACTCCGGCCAGCAATCACTAGGAGCATTCATCGGGAGAGTTTTCGGTTGAAAGCAACGCTGCTCCCTTTTCCCGAGAAAGAGTCCCTGTTAAGGATTCTGGTTGAAGGAGAAGCCGTTCTTTTAGGCGAGAAGGTAAGGCTCCAATACGGACTCCGGACTCCCATCTTCATCGATCTTCGTTCCCGTTTGTTCCAGCATCCTCGAATGTTCCAGTCCCTGGCCTCCAGTTTCGCTCACGTGATCGGCCGCTGGTCTGAGCCAGGTCAGCCTCAACAGGTGATCGGTGTGCCCGACACGGGCATCCCCTTGGCGACAGCGACTTCCCTGGAAAGTTTCAACCAGAATCAGGACCATCCGATCACGTTGTCAGTCCTGCGGAAGCATCCCCGGGTCTATCCTCGAGAGATCGTCTCCCAGTTCCTTGGAGAACCCGACTCTTCCTGCCAGACCAACCTGATCGATGACGTTATTGCTTCGGGCAGAAGCTTGAGGGCGGCGGTCGAACGGCTACGCGAGGCGAATGTGCACGTGGATCGAATCATCGTGTGTGTGGATCGGGAAGAGGGCGGCGTCGAGGCGATCGCGGATCTCGAGGTGCCCGTCTATGCTCTCTATAGCCTCCGTGAGATCCTGGAACTGTGTCCCCAGGGCGAGCAATAGCAGGGCGAGCAGTAGGTCGGTTCAAGCCTGAATCGAGCGAAGCCGTTCGAGATCTTTCGGGGTATTCACATTAAAGAAGGAGCTATCGGGAATTCCCCATTCGGGAGCGGGCAGAAAGTGGACCCTGAGTTGCCGAACTTCCAGGATCGACTCCACCCGCCGCACCCCTTGGGATAGCAGCTGATCGACGGATCCAAGACAGTCCCGAGAGTAATAGGCGCAGAGGAGATGCTTGCGATCCAAGCCATCCTTCGGGACCACCACGTCGAAACCTTCGGATTCTTGTGCCAGGGCTTCGTAGAGTTCCGGACGGACAAGTGGGGTGTCACAGGGAAGAAAGTAGTTGTGCTGTGAGTCCGAGGCGGCCAGGGCTGTTGCCAGTCCTGCCAGTGGGCCCCCGTCAGGGATCCGATCGACAAGAATCGGAACCGATAGGTGAGAGAATCTCTCCGACACGTCGGTCACGACTCGCACCGGCAGGGCCAACTGCTGCAAGGTGGACACGGCGCGAGATACGAAGTCCGTACCTTCGTAGGACAATAGCGCCTTGTCGCTTCCCATCCGGGAGCTCCGTCCTCCCGCCAGCACGAATCCTTGTCCTTTCAATTGCTCCTCAAGAGACTAGTACGCTGTAACACAGATTATGACGGATTTGTGGCGAGCGCGACGGGTCGAGATCGCGAAGCGACGACGAACGCCATGCTTTGCCATAGTGCAGGAGGAGCGACAAAGATATCGGCCCGTCCCGTCGCCACCCGTAGGGCAGATGGGGGTTGTGGACGATCTCTGCGTTGGTCGTCGTCGAAGATGGCCAAGCATCGTCTTCCTCCTCCTGCCTTGATCTCGCCTCACAAGCCCCACCTGCAAATCCGTCATAATCTGTGTTACAGCGTACTAGTATATCGATTCATTAATACATTTACAATTGTAATGATCGATGGTATTCTGGTTTCGGAACCAGAATGGCCACAACTTCAAAACGTCCAAGACTGGTCTTGAGCGCTGAGCAACAATCTTTCTTGATGCAAACCGCCCAATCTCGCAGGCGACCCCAACGTGAGGTTCAACGTGCGCAAATCCTTCTACGTTATGCCCAGGGCCAGAAGATCACAGCCATTTCCCGCGCTTTGCGGGTCAGTCGCGTGGCGGTCTACAAGTGGGTCGATCGTGCCCTTGCCCTGGGAGCAGAGGCGGCGCTGAGCGATCAGTTTCATCGTCCTAAAGAACCCGTCATCACCGAGCAAGCCAAGGCTTGGGTGGTAAGCTTGGCCTGCACGAAACCCAAAGACCACGGTTATGCCGCCGAAATTTGGAGCCATCGTCAGTTGGCCAAACATGTGCGCGAGAACGCTCTGGCCCAGGGACATCCTAGTTTGAGTCGTGCTGCCAAGGCTACCGTACAGCGCATTCTTAAAAGCCAAACGTTGCAGCCGCATAAGGTCAAATACTATATGGAGCGGCGGGACCCTGAATTTGATGAAAAAATGCGGGAAGTGCTTCTGGTTTACCAAGAAGTTGACCTGCAAAATAAAATCGCCCTGGCTGACCCAGGTGCTCCTCCCGCCGTCGTCACCGTGTCGGTCGATGAAAAGCCTGGTCTTCAAGCCATTGCCAACACGGCCCCAGATTTGTCACCCCGACCGGGCCGACATCCACGATTGGGTCGTGACTCTGAATACAAAAGGATGGGGACCTTATCCATTCTCGCGGGTCTGGATTTACACGACGGTCACGTCACGGCCGAGGTCCATCCCCGGCACCGCAGCCGGGAGTTTATTCTCCTGTTAAAGGCGCTCGACGCTCATTATCCTCCGGGGGGCGTGATCCGCTTGGTCTTGGATAACCATTCCTCTCATATTTCCAAAGAAACGATGTCGTGGTTGGCAACCAAGCCCAATCGTTTTCTCTACGTCCACACCCCCAAACACGGCTCCTGGCTCAATTTGGTAGAAACACTCTTTGGTAAAATGGCACGGACGTTCCTCAAACATATCCGCGTTGCCTCGCGCCAGGAACTCAAAGATCGAATCTTGCTGGGCATTGCCGAAATCAACGAAGCACCTGTCGTACACCGATGGAAGAAATTTGACGCCCTGAATACGTAAATGTATTAATGAATCGATATACTAGATCTCGCCCGGACCTCTAGGATTGGGGCTTTCTGTATAATGACGCTGAAATTATATGCTACTCCGAGAACGACTGAGGGTAATGTCGGGGAGGACAGCCCCACGCTCTTGGGACTACCCTGGAGTGAGGTTGGGCTGCATTCTGTGGCTGGGTTTGCTCAGCTGTGCCGCGGCCAGGGCTCAGGCCTTGGAGTCATCTCCGCCTCAGCAGGTGGGAATGTCGGGGGAACGCCTGAATCGCCTCGACGAGGTTCTCAGGACCGCCATCGGCGAAGAGGAGATTCCCGGAGCCGTGGTGGTAGTTGCCCGTGAAGGCCGAGTCGTTTATCGCAAGGCCTTTGGACATCGTGCTCTGGTGCCGAAGAAGAAGGCCATGTTGGTCGACACGATCTTTGACGTGGCTTCGCTGACCAAGGTCCTGGCCACAGCCCCCAGCATCATGATCCTGGTCGAGGAGGGCAAGCTCTCCCTGACCGATCCCGTTTCAAAGTACCTTCCTCGCTTCTCCCAATATGGCAAACATCGAGTCACGATCCTGCAACTCCTGACCCACTACTCCGGGCTCCGGCCTACTCTGAAAGGGAACCCCACGTGGTCGGGTTACAAGGAGGCGGTTCGATTGGCATTGCGCGAGCAGCTGGTTGCCTCCCCGGGAAAAAAATTTATATACAGTGACATCAACTATATGGTTTTAGGCGAAGTGGTACAGAGGGTCTCCGAGCAATCGCTGGACCAGTTTGCTCAGGAAAGAATCTTTGGCCCCCTGGGCATGGGGGATACCCACTTCAGCCCAGCGCCTGAATTGATAGAGCGGATTGCGCCGACCGAGCTGCGTGAGGGAAACATGCTTCAGGGAACAGTCCACGATCCCAGGGCCTCACGCATGGGAGGTTGTGCCGGCCATGCCGGAGTTTTTTCCACCGCCGATGACACCGCCCGGTTTGCTCAGATGATTCTCGATGGCGGAACCTACCGGGGAAATCGGGTGCTTTCTCCTCTTTCAGTAATGCAGATGACTTCGCCGCAGTCCCCTCCCTCGAAGGAGAGCCTACGAGGGCTCGGATTCGACATTGGGAGTCCCTTCAGTACCCCAAGGGGCGATCTCTTTCCCAAAGGCTCCTTCGGGCACACCGGCTTCACGGGGACCTCGCTTTGGATCGATCCCTTCACCAAGACCTTCGTCATTCTGTTCACGAGCCGCGTGCACCCTCGTGGGAAGGGCAATGTGGTGGCACTCAGGAAGAGGGTGGCGTCGGTGGCCGCGGCCTCAATCGTTGATAAGATTCCTCTGAGTAGTGAGTAGTGAGTAGTGAGTAGTGAGTAGTGAGCAGTGAGCAGTGATCAGTGATCAGTGATCAGTGAAGAGTGAGCAGTGAAGAGTCAGCAGTGAAGAGTGAGCAGTGAAGAGTGAAGAGTGAAGAGTGGTGGAGTAGGTGTGAGGAGGGGAACAATAAGTCTTGGTTCGGAGGTGTCGAGAGATGCTTGGACATGCTGATTCCTTTAGAGACTTAGTCGTTTATCAGAAGGCGAGGTGGGTTGCGCGCGAGATCTTTTCTGTCTCACAGGGCTTTCCGCGAGCGGAGACATATGCTCTGACCGATCAAGTCAGACGTTCCTCTCGCGCTATTGGTGCGCAGATCGCTGAAGCCTGGGCGAAGCGACGTTACCGGAAGCACTTCATCAGCAAGCTTGTCGATGCAGATTCAGAGGGGCTTGAAACGCAGCACTGGCTCGAAGTAGCTGAAGACTGTGGCTATCTGAGGCCGGAGCAGTTGGTGGTGCTGGTCACTGAACTCTCGGAGATCGGTCGCATGTTGAACTCGATGATCGCCAAAGCTGACAGGTTCTGTGGGCAAGCTCCGGACCGTGTAGGCGAACGGCCGGCAGCGTACTTCCGTCCCCCGGTCCACCGCTCACTGATCACTTCTCACTGATCACTTCTCACTGATCACGACACACTGTTCACAGATCTTCCTGACGACGGCGTCATTCGCGGGGGGGAGGCGGTAGCTGCTGAGCTGGGTGGGTGCCAACCAACGTCCTTGTTCCAACTTTGGTCGGGCGTCAAGGCGGCAAAGGAAGAAATGAATGCGAACATCACGCTCGGGATAAGAATAATCCTGGACCAGCAGCAGCTCGGGACGTTCAGGTTTAACGCCCACTTCTTCTTCCAACTCCCGTTTCAAGGCGGCCACCGGAGTCTCCCGCTGCTTTAGCTTGCCCCCCGGAAACTCCCAGTAATCTTCCAGTGAGTCCCGGGTTTGACGGCGCTGGATCCAGACCAAGTTGTCAGCCCAGAGGATCCCAACTGCCACCTCGACTAACGGCACGAAATAGGCCTTTCCCGAGTAGTGGCCATTACCGTACACTCACTACTGCTCACTGCTCACTGCTCACTGCTCACTGCTCACTGCTCACTGCTCACTGCTCACTGCTCACTGCTCATCCAAGCAGGCCCACTTGCCCGTGATAGAAGGCTCCAGCGACCGCACCGGTCAACAGGGTCGCCAGGGTTGCGGCCCAGAAGGCGCGCCAGCTCAACCTCGCCAGATCGTCCCGCCGGTCGGGTGCCAGGGCCGCGAGACCTCCGACGAAGATAGCCACCGAAGCCACGTGGGTGAATCCACAGAGGGCGTAGCTCAGAATCAGGAGTCCACGGGGCGAAACAGACCCTGCTTCAACCAGCTTTGCCAGATCCTGGTAGGCGACCACCTCCGTCAGAATCCACCGTTCACCGATGAGTTGAGCCGCATGGGGCCACTCCTCGGGGGAGAGACCGAGGCAGAGGATCAGGGGGTAGGCCAAGACCTCCAGGAGCTTCCTCAGCGTCAGAGAGGCCTGAACCCCAAACAGTTGATTTGCGATCCAGGATGAACTGCCGCCCAACACGAGGTCCAGTAATTCCACCAGTCCTAGGATCCCAATCAAGAGGGCACCAATGCCGACTGCCAGACGGACCCCTTCTCCCGCACCCCAGATGATGCTTCCCATCCAGTGGTCGGTCTTTATGTAGCTCTCCATTTTCGGCACGCGCTTCATCGTCTCGGGTTCGCTATCCTCTGGAACCAGGATCTTCGCCATCACGACTGCCGCCGGGATGGAGAGCACGGAAGCTGATATGAGGTGCCCCGCAATGAAGGGGAAGACGTTGCTCAGCAGGCCGACGTAGAAGGCCAGCACCGTGCTGGCGATGGTGGAAAGACCTGCCGTCAGAAGCATCATCAGCTCGGATCGGGTCATCCCCTGGATAAAGGGACGGACGATCAGGGCAGATTCCACGCCTACGAACAGGTTGCTGGTGGTGGAAAGGGCCTCGGCACCGCTCAAGTGGAATCCCCTGTGCGCTGCCCGCGCGGTCCAACGGACGACCGCGGGCAAGAAGCCCAGGTAGTAGAACAAGCTGGTGACGACTGAGAAAAATACGACCGAGGGAAGGACCTGAAAGGCCAGGATGAAGCCGATTCCCCCAGCCTCTCCGGGACCTGCGGCGAGCGGTCCGAAGAGGAAGCGAGCCCCTTCTCCGGAAGAGGTTATCAGGGCTGTGACAGCTCGATTGAGGAGGAGCAGGACCGATCGAAAGGTCGGCCACAAGAAGATGACGAAACCCAGCCCTCCCATTGTCGCCAGTCCAAGCAGGACCGTCTTCCAGGGGATACGTCGTCGATCAGACGAACTGAACCACGCCAGTGAAAGTAGTACCAGGCAACCGGCTAGCGAGTAGAGGTTGTACCAAGACATGTTGAGCAGTAAGCAGTAAGCAGTAAGAACAGTGAGCAGTGAGCAGTGAATCAGTGAGCAGTAATCAGTGGTTATCAGTGGTAATCAGTGGTCAGTAGTCACTGAGCTACGACACTCTCTTAAAAGTAATCGGGAAGAAGTCGAACCGCCGACTCTCGTTCGGGGGCTACTGTCACCGCTCGCTGCTTGCTGTTCTCACTGCTCACTGCTTCACTACTCACTGACTCTTCTCCGTGTAAGTAACGGTGACGGTCCCTTCTGCCCCGTCGGCTGGCGTAGTGAAGTAGATCTGGAGAGACCTGCCTCCTCCCTCCAATATCAGACTTGCCATCCTCGGACTTAGATTTCGGTTCTTTGGCTCGAGTCCTGCCGGCGCCGACTCCTTTTCGTAAAAGTCCAAGATGTCGTTGGCTGGTTGTTTGCTCGGATAGGAGAAGGCCCCCATGGAGCCGCTACCTGTCTGACTCGACATGAGAGACTTCACGGTCACGCCCGACGGTGTCGGAGGAACCCAGTCGGGGATCTTTCCCTTCCCGATCTTCATGGTACGACCGTCGCTTTTCATCTCGACAGATCCATCGTCGTCGGTTTTGAACTCGAAGGTCTCCGGTCCGTCCTCTCCCTCGAATACTGCGGAGAGGTTCCCCTCTTTGATCCTGTCCAGATTCAGTTCGATGGTCTTGTTGGAAGACTTCTGACGGATCTTGATCGTGTTGTTGGCCTCGTCGACCGAGATGACTTCGAGGTCAGGATTGAGGGTGCTGATCAGCTTTGTGACCGTTAGTGCCGGGTTGCCCTCCATGTCGCTGGTAACTTCCTGGACCTTGTTCCAGACGAAGAACATACCCCCGACGATCACCATTCCAATCAGCAGAAAGAATGCAAAGACACCGATGATGACCCAAAGGATGACGTTAGATTTCTTCTTGGCCGGCGGAGCCGATCCGGGTGCGGGTGGTGGCGTAGTTGCCATGAATACCTCCAGTTTTTCTCTGATGACCCTAGGGGACAATCTTTCGCTCGCCCTCTCCCAAAGTCAACTCCTGTTTGCGGATTCCAACCCCGACCGATTCGCTGGAAAAGCTTGGACCTATGAGGGTTCGCCTACCTCTTTTCCCTCTACCACCTGGAAGTAGATGCTTTCGATCCGCTCCCGGTCGACGTCCTGGCTGGAGGCGTCGAAAACGATTGATCCACGGTGTTGAATGAGAACCCGATCACACAGCTCCAGTCCTTCGCTCAGGTTGTGGGTGATAAGCAGAACGGTTCGAGCCTGGTCCTTGAGTCGGCGCAAGACATCAGTCAGGAGCCGACAGCCCCGCCGATCGAGTCCCACATAGGGTTCATCGAGAAGGAGCAAATAGGGATCATGAAAGAGGGCTCGCGCCAGGGTCAATCGCTGCTTCATTCCGCGTGAGTATCCTCGTACCAGATGGTCTCCTGACTCGCTCAGCCCCATCAACTTCAGCGACTCAGTTGCCCTGTGGTCGATTTTGGATAGGCCGTATAGACGTCCATAGAAGGCGAGATTCTCGCGTCCGGTCATCTCGTTATAGAGCAGACTCTGATGGGAAACATAGCCCACCCGATGTCGGCTTGGGTCGCTACCGTCGGGCAAGAAGGAGACCTTCCCTTTCGTGGGGCGGGTTAAAGAGGCAAGGACTCTCAGGAGAGTGGTCTTTCCAGCGCCGTTGGGGCCGAAGATGGTCACAAACTCACCTTCCGAAATCTCTAGATCTATGTTCGAAAGGGCGGATACGGTGCCGAACTGCTTGGTGAGCTTCTCGAGGACGAGAAGGGGTTTCGAGGCGGGACGCGATGAGGTCACTTCTTTTTCTTCATCTTGGATCGCTTTCTGGGGCCAAGTTGTTCCAGTCGCTCGAAAATTTCCACGGCACGCAGCTCAAAATCCGACTTGAGCTGCTCGTAGTCTTCTTGAGACAGCTTACCCATCCGGAAGTCCATCTCGATGTCCTTCAGATTGGCTACCAGGTTTTCCTTTTCCTCCAAGGCCTGCTCCCGATCCAGGTTCCGTGGGTCTTCTCGGACATCTTCCTCGGGTTCCGAAAACAGAGGATAGGCCACATAGAGCACTACCGCGATAAACAAGATGGGTGCGATCAGCAGTTCCATGGTTCTCTGCGGCGCCGGCAACTGCCCCGTCAAGGGGTACGACTACCAGTCTTTGAGCTCCTGGTCCAGCAGTTTTCGATACTTCTCGTTGATCTCTTCTGGCTTCCCGGTGGTCTCTCGGGACTCATTCTGGGTGGGCTTCAGTTTCTTCGCCATAGCCACCACGATGATAGTCCCGAAGCCTGCGGCAACAAAGGGTAGGATCCAGGCCAGGAGGTTGAAGCCTTCCGGCTTGGGGGCGCCGAGTACTTGAGGTCCGTATTTCTCCTCATACTGAGCGAAGATTTCCTCCTCAGAGACGCCCTCTGCGACCAGCTTCCGAACCTCTTGGGTGACTCCGATAGCCGTAGCGCAGGCACAGCTTCGAACCATTTTGCTGGCACACCCGCACTGACAAACCAGAAATCCGGTAATTCGGGCTACCTTCTCCTCGTCCGATAGTTCTGTCTCCTGCGCCCACAGAGCAGAGCAGACGCACCAGACAAACAGAACACTCAGCCTGCTAAGCCGCTTCATCCCGAAGTACTTTCTTGCTTTTTCGGCGAGCGGCGACTTGGGTGGCGGACTTCTTGTCGGGAAAGAAGAGGAAGATTCCGCCGCACGCCATGATTCCGATGCCGATCCAGATCAGTTGCACCAGTGGATTGATAAAGACGTGAAAAGTGGCCTGAGTCAGCTTCTCATCGAAGCTCGACAGGACGACGTAGAGATCGTCTCTCATCGTGGAGCGAATCGCTACCTCAGTCATGGGCTGTTCGCTCTTGTGGTGGAAGTGTTTCTGGGGAAAGAGCTTCCCTACTTCCTCACCGTTTTGGTAAACCTGCATACGGGCAAAGACGACGTCCTTTTCCGGATCCGATCTCTGGACCAGCTCTAGAAAAGTCAGACTGTAGTGACGCAGCTCGAGCTGCTCTCCCTTCTTGATCGTGACGAGTTTCTCAACATTGAAAAAGGAACTGGAGATGATGCCTACGAAGGCGATCGCGACCCCAAGGTGAATGATGAAGCCCCCGTAACGGCGCTTGTTCATAAACGTCAGGTCTTTGAGGGCCACCAGAAAGTGGGTGGGTCTGATCACCTGTCGAGCACGGGCACCTTTATAGAATTCAAAGAAAATGCTCAGGACCACGAAGCCGGCGGCCGAGTAGAAGAGCAGCGGCCACAAGGTTCGCACGCCCAGGCCCAGCCCTATCAGTCCAGCTAGAAAGCCGCCGCCCAATGGAAAGAGAAAGTTTCTACGAAAGTTCTTGGCTGTGGCTTTGCGCCAAGCAATCAAAGGGCAGATGCCCGAGAGTGCCAGAAGGGTCAATGCCAGAGGCAAGGTGACTTTGTTGAAGAAGGGAGGCCCTACGGTAATCTTCTCGCCTCGAACCCACTCTGAGATAATCGGGAAAACGGTTCCCCAGAAAATCGCGAAACAGATGGACACGAAAAGCAGGTTGTTGAGCAGGAAAGTCGCCTCGCGGGATAGGAAGGACGTCATCCGTTGCTCACTTCGAAGTTGATCGGAGCGGTAGAAAATCCAGAAGAGGCCGAACGAGGTACTGGAGGCGAGAAAAACCACGAAAAGAGGTCCCAGGTTCGAAAGGGCAAAGGAATGAACCGAGGAAATCACGCCGCTACGGGTCACGAAAGTGCCGAAAATCGATAGCTCAAAGGCCACCAGGATGAGGATGAAGTTCCACATCTTCAGCATGCCCTTTTTTTCGGTGATCATGACGGAGTGAAGGAAAGCCGTGGCGAAGAGCCAGGGCATGAAGGATGCATTTTCGACCGGATCCCAGGCCCAGTAACCACCCCAACCGAGTTCCTCGTATGCCCAGGTCCCTCCCAGGGTAAAGCCGACTGTCAGGAAGACCCAGCTGACCAGTGTCCAGCGGCGGGTACTCCTGATCCACGAAGTGTCCAGGCGACCACTCATCAAAGCCCCCAGGGCGAAGGCGAAAGGAACGGTCATTCCCACATAGCCCAGATACAGCACGGGGGGATGGATGATCATGTAGAAATTCTGCAGCAGCGGGTTCAGACCCTGGCCGTCTGCGGGAGCCACCGGAAGCGTCTCGAAGGGATTGGTGGCAAAGGTCAGCAGAACCATGAAAAAGGTCAGGATACCCGCCAGGACTGCGGTGACGTAGGGCATCAAATGGCGGTTCTTGCGGCGGTTTTGGAGTACCGCAATCAAGGCGAACAATGAGAGCACCAGCGCCCAGAGCAACAGGCTACCTGCCTGTCCTCCCCAGAATGCGGTGAGCTTGTAGACCGTGGGGATGTCTGCAGCACTATAGCCGGCCACATACTCGACCTGAAACTGATCGGTCAGGAAGAGCCAGCACAGGCAGATTGAAGCAACCAGCACCGTCACGAAGTTTCCGACGATACTGTTTTCGCCACTGCGCACTAGTTGAAGGTTGCCGCGGTAGCCGCCCATTGAGCCGGCGACCGTCCCGTAAACGCAGAGGAGCAAGCAGGCGATCAGGCTATAGTGACCCAGTTCAATCATCTGGTGTCAGTTTACTCGTTGGGCTATTGGGATCTCTTCCGGATGCTCTTCGCCCCTGCTCTCATATTTGGAGGGACATTTGGCGAGCAGGGTGGTGGCGTGAAACCGCTTCTGGCTAGGATGGTAGGCTCCCTCAACGACGACCTCGGCGTGGTCCTTGAAGGTGTCCGGAATGAGGCCCTGGTACACGACGGGCAAGGTTCTTTCGCTGCTTTTCTCAAAAACCACGAACTCGACCTGAGAAAGCTCCTGATCATGGTGGATCGTACCGGGTGAGACATACCCACTGACCCGGATTCCCTCACCAGACAGTTCCGATTCACTCTGCAGCAGTTCGGAAACGCTGTAGTAGTAGATCATGGAGTCGTTGATACCGCTGAACATCAGGTAGCAGATTGCTCCAATGATCAGACTACCAGCGATGAGGAACTTCGGGGTGGGCATGTCTTTATTGTAGCAAGTTCTCCGGGTCGAAGAAAGAGCTCCGCTGAATGGCTCCGCTGACGTTCCAGATACTGGAAAGAATCTTCCCTTCGAAAGGCTCGTTCGATATTCTGCGGTTCATCATTTCCGTTGCCTTTTCCAGAGCAGGGAAGAAAGGCCAAATCACGAACCATTGAACATCGAACATGCGAACGCCGAACTGTCTTCCTAGCCTTCGAAATTCGCCAGTTCGATATTCTACGGTTCAGCATTTCCACCGGTTGCCTTTTCCACAGCAAGCAAAAAGGCTAAATCACAAACCGCAGAACGCCGAACATGCGAACGCCTAAGTGTGTTTCCGAGGGCCTGATCCTGGTGTCACACCCGATAGGACCCGATCTGTTTCAGCGATTCCTCGATGAGGGCCTCGTCGTCTTCCCTCGATAGGTTCTTCCCGATCAGTTTGGACGCGACCAGGTGAGAAAGGTCTGCCACGTCGTTACGAATCTGCGAGATCGCCTTCTCCGTTTCCAGCTGGATCTGCTTTTCAGCGTTGCTCAGGATTGAATCAGCCTGGGCTTTCGCCTTCTCTTTTATCTCTGCCTTGAGCCTCTCCGCCTCCGTTCTACTCTTGGCAACGATAGACTGAGCTTCCGCCCGAGCTTCAGAAAGAATGTCCTTCGATTTCTGCTGGAGTTGCTCCAATTCGTGCTTCGCCTTCTCGGCGTCGTCCAGGGATTGCCTTATCATCTCCTGGCGCTTGTCGAGCACATCCAGAAGAGGCTTCCAGGCAAATTTCGCCAGCAACGCCAGAAGGACCAGGAAGGTCAGAATGGTCCAGAGAAACAGTCCCGGATCCGGCTGGACCAGGGGGTTATCCATAGCACACTCCGCTCAAGGTCTTTTCGAATGAATGAAGGGGAGTTCCGATGCCAACCTTCATTTCATCAGTACCACCAGAAGTACGAATACCTCTGCCAGAATAGCGACGCCTTCTAAAAGGAAGAGAGGCAGGTTCACGGCGGCGACGATCTTGTCCGCTGCGGCAGGCTGGCGGGCAATGCTTTCGGCCAAGGCCGCGGTGAACCTCCCAATTCCTATTCCGGCGCCGATCACAATCAACCCGAGACCTAAGGCAGCTCCAAAGTAATGCAAAACTTCCATTAAGGTGACCTCCGTTTTTGGTCAGTGATGAACGTTCACCGCCATTCCAATAAACACAGCTGTCAGTAGGGTAAAAACATATGCCTGTACCAGCACAACGATGATTTCCAAAGCCGAGATGCCCACCGCAAGGGGCAGAGACACCGCGATACCGACACCGATGCCGGCGGCGGCACTTTCAAACAGCTCGCTAAAAATGAACACGAAGGAAAGGATCGACAGGATGGCAATGTGTCCCCCTGTCATGTTTGCCGCCAACCGCATCGTCAGGGCAAAAGGTTTCACTAACATCCCCATGATCTCGATGGGAACCAGAACGATATAGACCGGCCAGGCCAATCCCGAGGGAGCCAGATTCTGCCAGTGCTGGATAAAGCCGTGGGCTTTCGTCCCGGCAGCGATGATCGAGAAGAAAGTGATCGTCGCCAGAGCGGCTGTGACGTTGTAGTTTGCGGTTGCGGTCGTTCCCCCGTGAAGCATGTGATTGAGGAGCGAATCGTGATCCGTGTGTAAGACAAAGCGATCCAAGGTACCGATCAGGTCGAAGATCGGGATCAGCCCCATCACATTCGCGGTGAGTATGAAAAAAAAGAAAGTCAGAACCAAAGGGGTCCAGGTATTCACGAACTTGCTGCCCACATTGGGCAGAACGATCGAATCCCGTATGAACTGGACAACCACCTCGAGAGCGTTCATGAACCCGGTGGGTATAGGCCGATCCTGTTTCAAATATTTGCGGGTCGTCCAGGTGATCAGCACAAACAGGAAGGCAGCGACGATCCAGAGCATAAAGACATGCTTGGTGACGGAAAAGTTGATCCCGAACAGGGTGGGGAGTTCGATGATGGGGTGATGCACCGAGGTATTGGATACGTGAGCAATGATGACCTCTCCCGCATCGAATCCCCCGGACTCTTCGGCTGATTCAGCTATCATTCCTGTTCCCTGTTATGGCCCCTACCCTCAGGCGCCCCTGAAGATGGCTCGAAAATGGAGAGCTTCGGCCAAATGAAGCCCAATGAAGTAGGCCGTGAAACTGATCGCAAACGGGATCACCTCGAATGAAAACCACCCGACGATCAGAGAAACATACATGCCGTAAAGCACCATCTTTCCCACAAGCGCCTTTGTCATGAACGCAGTTAAGCGAGCCGGCTCTCTCTGATAGATCCTTCTCACCATCGAGACGGTTCCAATAGCAAACAACAAGGGCGCGACCATTCCCAGGAAGATTTCGACCACCGCCTCAGGGGCAAGAACCGCCGAGGCAAAGGCCCAGGAAGCCACGCAAAGCACGATAATATAACAGAAGAAAGTCATGGTTTAAAGACAGTCTTCGCCAACTCGTAGAATCCAACGATGAGGCCCAGGATCAATCCCCCTAGGAAGAACCCTGGGAAGGTATTTATCCAGTGATCGATCAGGTAACCGATGCCGCCCAGAAGGAGAATCGAACCTATCAGGGTGTAGCCCGCCATCATAGCCGGTCCCGATCTGCGGAGGTTCTCCTGGAGGTGCTGAAACGATCGCGTCAGGAAATGATCGTTTTGGTCGGAGTCACCTCGGGACATCAGATGAGAGGTAGGCTCGCAGTTCGGGCCAGATCGATGAAGGGCTGCGGGTAGATGCCAATCAGGACCGTGAATATGCCCGTCACGACCAAAGCGACGATCACGCCAACTGAAAGACTGAGAGGGACGGGCAGGTACTCCTTCTGGAAGAACATAGCCACTACGATTCTCAGGTAATAGTAAAGGGCCACGACGCCGTTGACGGCTCCGGCTATGGCCACCCAGACCAGCAGAGTCGCTTGGGCTTGTTGGGGCTGCATGGCCGCCTCAATTACGGCTGCGAAAACCAGGTATTTTGCGATGAATCCGGCCAGCGGTGGGAAGCCGGCCAGAGAAAGGAGAAAGACCAGTGCCAGGACGGCAAGTGAAGGATGTCGGGAAAAAAGACCGTTGAAGTCTTCCACCGACTCGCCCACGATGTCCTGCCTGCGCAGCGAGATCAGCACTGCCCAGACCCCCAGGTTGAAGAACGTGTAGGCCAGGAGATAGACGGCCGCTGCTGTGACGCCAAGCTCTGTGCCCGCCACCAGGCCCATTAGCACGTAGCCGGCATGGGAGATGCTGGAGTAGGCCAAAAGCCTCTTCACGTTCCGCTGGGTCATCGCGGCCACGTTTCCCCAGGTCATCGTGACGATGGAGATCAGGGCCAGTGCCGGCAGGTAGAGGTAGTGAAAATCGCCGAAGCCCACCAGGAAGACCCTGAAGAAGATTGAGAAGGCGGCTGCCTTGACCCCGACGGACATGAAAGCGGTGATCGCAGTGGGTGCCCCTTCGTAGGCATCAGGAGCCCACATGTGAAATGGCACCGCAGCGATCTTGAAGCAGAGGCCCGCCATGATCAGGAACAAGGACAACACCAGCAGAGTCTGATCTTCCAACCCCGACACCTGATGGGCGATCTCCATAAGATTGGTGGAGCCGCTGATTCCATAGAGCAAAGACATGCCGTAGAGAATGATGGCAGTCGAAAATGCACCCATGAGAAAGTATTTGATCGAAGCTTCGTTGGAGCGCCGTCGCTGTCTCAGAAAGCCGACCAGGATGTAGGTGGAGATCGACATCAATTCCAGGCCGACGAAGATCGTCACCAGATCGATGGCGCCCGCCATGAACGTCATGCCCGCCGTGGCGAAGAGAATCAGAGCGTAGTATTCGGTGTGCTGCTCGTTCTCCACGCTCAGATACTGGTAGGAGAGAATGACCGCGATGAAGGCGCTGATCAGGAAGAGGGCGCTGAAGAAGAGAGCGAACGAATCCTGGGTCACCATGTCGTAGAAAGCGGGTCCGCTGCCGGCTCCCCACAGGCTCCAGAGGTGGTAGGAGGCCATGGTCAAGCCTGCCAGTGCGAAGACCACACTCAGGGATTTCCCATGCACACCAAAAGAACGGAAGCGGATCTTGCGTTCCGGGAGAAGGAAGTCCACGAACAACAGCCCCAGACCCCAGACCACCAGGTGCAGCTGGGGAGCGATTGCTGCCGAGTTGATGCGGAAGAACTCGAACAGATTATCGATTGGTGGCAGTTCGGCCATCGATTACTCCCCTGCTTTCGGCACTTGCTGGTAGGGCTTCAAACTCGCCTGGTCTTACCTTTTCCACTATCTGGTTCACCGGTTCGTGCAGGTAGTCAAGAAAGGTCTTCGGATAGAGGCCTATCCAGAAAGCGAGAACGATCAGCGGCGCGAAGCTGGCCAGTTCGCGCAGGTTCAGATCAGGAATGAGCTTGTTTTCTTCCTGTTCGATGTTGCCGAACATGACGCGCTGGTAGAGCCACAGCATATAGGCCGCACCCAGGACGATACCGGTGGCTCCGAAGACCGCCCAGAGCCGGTATTCAGAGTCGGCAAAGACTCCTTGCAGGACCATGAACTCCCCAATAAAGCCGTTGAGTGTGGGCATTCCAATCGAAGAAAGGGTCATGATCAAAAAGACGATGGCATACACTGGCATGATGTGCGAGAGGCCGCTGTAGTCAGCAATCAGGCGCGTGTGACGCCGCTCGTAGATGATGCCGACAATCATGAAGAGGGCTCCGGTCGAGATCCCGTGATTGATCATCTGCAGGATCCCACCTTCAAGGGCAACGGGAGTGGCAACGAACACTCCCAACATGCAAAAGCCCAGATGGCTTACCGAAGAGTAGGCCACCAGCTTCTTCATATCCTTCTGCATCATGGCGACCAGGGCGCCGTAGATGATCCCGATCACGCAGATGACCATGAGCCAGGGCAGACACTCCTTGCTGGCTTCGGGCAGGATGGGGAGGCTGAGACGGACGAAACCGTAAGTTCCCATCTTCAGCAACACCCCCGCCAGAATCACCGATCCCGCTGTGGGCGCCTCGACGTGAGCGTCCGGCAGCCAGGTATGGAAGGGAAACAGGGGGACCTTGATAGCGAATCCCACGAAGAAGGCCAGGAAGATCCAATACTGGAGATCCCCCGGAATTCCCAGGGCCTGGAACCCGAGAATGTCGAAGGACCATATGCCCTTCACGTTGTACTGGTGGAAGTAGAGCGCCAGGATGCCAAGCAGAAGCAGCACCGAGCCGGCCAGGGTGTAGAGGAAAAACTTGATTGCCGCGTAGAGCTTCCTGGGACCGCCCCAGACTCCGATAATAAAGTACATCGGGACCAGCATCACTTCCCAGAAGACGTAGAAGAGGAAGAAGTCGAGGGCCATGAAAACCCCCAGCATCCCCACCTGAAGGATCAGGAGATAGCAGTAATACTCTCGCACGCGATCGCTGATCGCAGACCAGGAAGAGAGCACGGCGATGAAGCCGAGAAGCGTCGTGAGGAGGATCAACAGCAGACTGATGCCATCGATACCGAAGTAGAACTGAACCCCTAAGGCTTCGATCCAACTCGCCTTCATCACGAAGCGCATTCCGGTCCCATCTATGTATTCAGGACGGTTGAACTCGGTCATGAGCGGTATCGAGATCAGGAAGCCCAACAGCGTGACGATGTTGGCAATCCATTTGACTGCTGTTTCGTTTTCTTTCCCCTTGGGCCAGAGAATGATCAAGAAGACCCCCAACAAAGGGAAAAAACAGACCAGGGTCAGAATGTTCTTCATGAAGAAGTCCATGAACTATGCTCCCGAGTAGAGATAGAATCCGATGACGACAATGACTCCCAGGACGAAACCCAAGAGATAGCGCTGTACCAGTCCTGTCTGGATTCTGCGAAACACTGAACTGAAGAACTCTACGAGCTCCGCTATCAGATTGACCAGCCGATCGACGATGTGGATATCGGCTTGTCCCGAGATCCACGCCGTCAGGCGGGTAGCGGCGGCACTCCCGTTGACGATTCCGTCGACGACGTATTCATCGAAGACGGTCAAGGCATTGCCCAGATCCTTGCAGCGATTGACGACTAGGGCGTCGTAAAGCTCGTCGACGTAATACTTGTTGTAGGCCCAGCGGTAGACGGTCTGGAATCGCTCTCTCAGCTGGTCTGCCCGGCTGGGGTGGGCAAGGAAGAAGAAGTAGGCCAGAAAGATTCCCAGAGCGGCAACCGCCACCGAGATGACGGTCAGCAGGATCTCCAGACTGTGCGAGTGATGGCCTTCGTCGAGGGGCACGTAGGCCGTGTGCAAGGCCGGCTCCAGAAACTCCTCGAAGAGGTTCGGTCCCAACCAGGCGGGGAGTCCCAGGTAGCCCACCAGAATGGAGCCCACGGCGAGGATCATCAAGGGCACGATCATCACCCGGGGAGATTCATGGGGGTGATGTCCTGAGTCCGAAGCGTGTTGCTCTTTCCCATGGAAGGTCAGGAACATCATGCGGAACATGTAGAAGGCGGTCATGCCGGCGATCAGGACTCCCAATAGCCAGAAGATGAGATGCCCCTGGGGAAGGCTGAAGGCTCGCCACAGAATCTCGTCCTTGGAAAAGAACCCCGCCAGTCCTGGCACTCCAGCGATTGCCAGGGTCCCGACCCACATGGTCCAACAAGTGGTGGGCAGGTACTTCTTCAACCCGCCCATCTTCATCATGTCCTGCTGGTGATGGAGAGCCAGAATGACGCTTCCAGAGCCCAGGAACAGCAGGGCCTTGAAAAAAGCGTGGGTCGCCAGGTGAAACACTCCCGCGGTGACGGCTCCGACACCCATCGCCGTCACCATGTAGCCCAGCTGGCTCACAGTAGAGTAGGCCAACACTCTCTTGATGTCGCTTTGAAACAGAGCAATCGAAGCGGCGAACAGAGCGGTAAAAATGCCCACGGCGGCCACGATCAGCATCACCTCCGGAGCCCGGCTGTAGATGGCGCTGGAACGGGCAATCATATAGACGCCGGCGGTCACCATGGTAGCGGCGTGGATCAGGGCGCTGACCGGAGTCGGACCCTCCATGGCGTCGGGCAGCCAGACGTAGAGAGGGGCCTGGGCGCTCTTGCCGGCGGCACCGATGAAGAGAAGCAAGGCGATCCAACTCAGCGGACCCCAGAGGGCTTCGGGCTCAGGGTAGAGTGAGGCGACCTTTTCGAAAACCTCGGTGAAATCCAGGCTCCCGAAGTAGGTGAAGATCATGAGCATTCCGATGACGAATCCGAAATCGCCGATCCGGTTGACGACGAAGGCTTTTTTAGCGGCGTCGCCGGCGCTCTTCTTCTGAATGTAGTACCCGATCAGGAGATAGGAACAGAGTCCTACCCCTTCCCAGCCCACGAACATCAACAGGAAGTTGTTGGCGAGGACCAGCGTGAGCATCATGAACATGAAGAGATTGAGGTAGGCAAAATAACGGTAGAATCCATCCTCTTCCCACATGTATCCGATGGAGTAGAGGTGAATCAGGAAGCCCACCCCGGTAACGACCAGAATCATCACGGCTGAGAGTGGGTCCAGCTGCAGCCCCCACTCGACCAGAAAAGTAGTCGATTCTCCCCCGTCTGTATTGATGGCGCCGCCGGGAATCCAGGTGAACAGGTTGGTCTCGTAGATGCGGTGCTCGGGATCTTTCTGTATCAACTCCAGGAAGCAGCCCAGGGACACCAGGAAGGCGAGCAGAATGGTCCCGCAGGCGATGGCGGCGACCACTTTCTTCGGAGGAAATCCACCGGTCCGGCTGCGGATCCAGACGCCGAAGAGTCCGTTGATGATGAAGCCCAGGATCGGACAAAGTGGAATCAGCCAAAGGTAATCGAGCATCTACCCTCTCATCAGGTCTATTTCGTCTACGTTCACGGTCTCTTTGTTGCGGAAGAGGCAGATCACGATACCTAGCCCCACGGCGGCCTCGGCGGCAGCCACGGTAATCACGAACACCGCGAATACGTGACCCGCCAGATCTTGCAGTCGATCGGCGAAGGCAATGAGGTTCAGGTTGACAGCGTTGAGCATGAGCTCAATCGACATGAAGATGATGATCACGTTGCGACGGGTCAGCACACCGATCACACCAATTGAGAAGACCAAGGTGCTCAGGATGAGGTAGTGGCTAGCTCCAACCATGTATCGTCAAATCTCCTTCTTGGCCAGGACTACGGCTCCGATGATTGCGACCAGGAGCAGTATCGATGCGATCTCGAATGGCAGCAGATAGGTGCTGTAGAGCAGGGCGCCTACCGATTCGGTATTTCGCGTGTCTAACTCCTGGATCACTGCGGGTTTGGCGATGGCCTTTTCGAAAACCTGGGTTCCCTTGACGGCAAAGATGCAAAGCATCGTCGAGAGCACCATGCCCAGGACGGCTCCGGTTTTCCACTGAGGCACTGTCTTGGCCTGGCTCGTCGCCTCTCTAACACTCACCAGCATGATGACGAAGAGAAATAGCACCATGATGCCGCCCACATACACCAGGATCTGCACGGCTCCTACGAACTCTGCTTCCAAAAGGAAGAAGAGTCCGGCAATCGAGATCAGGGCAGAAATCAAGTAGAGGGCGCTGCGGACCGGGTTGCTCGCGGTCACCGTCAGGATCGAAAACGTGACCAGGATTACTGCCAATGTATAGAAAAGATAAGGCTCCATTTTTCTTTGCTACTGCTGGATCATTGAGTTCAGGAAATTGGATAGATTGTGCTGTTGTCCGGCTCTCTCCTCAGAAACTTGGGTTCATATTGCTGACAAGTCAAGTCGTTCGTGGCTCTGCCGGACTTGGTTTCGTTGGATTGGCAGTTTCCCTTTTCTGACACCCTTGGCTGCGGTCGTTTCCAGTACTCTTCACTGTTCACTACTCACTACTCACTGTTCACTACTCACTGCTCACTACTCACTGCTCACTGCTCACTGCTCACTGTTCACTGCTCACGCGAGGACTAGTTGTATGTCTTCCCGTACTCGATCCGGTCCCAACCTTTCTCCAATTGATCTCGGTCCCAGACCATCTGTCGGCGGTCATAAGCCGCCAGTTCGAAATCCTGAGTGAGCTCAACCGCGTTGGTGGGGCAGACTTCCTGACAGAGGCCGCAAAACAGGCAGCGCGAGGTATCGAAGGTGTAAGTCGTGAGAACCTTCTTGCGCGATTCGGGATCCCTCTGGGAGCCCACCACGATGAGGTCTTCGGGACAGATCAGGGCACACAGATCACACGCGATGCAGAGTGTCTCGCCGGTCTCAGGGTCGTTGTTTAACCGGGGAGCCCCCCGGTACCGCTCAGCCAACTTGGGTCTCTCAGTTGGATACTGTTCGGTATACACCTTCGAGTAGGTGTAGCGCAGGGTCAAAGCCAAGCCCTTTAGGATGTCGAACAGAAAAATCCTTTTGAGAAGTTCTATCATTTCTCAGATCCGTTTCTCATAGGTCAGTACCCGCCCCTTTGCGCGAAGTGCTCCGATCGGCTGACGTAGGCTCGCTGCTCGTCAAGAAAGGTCAATCCCAACGGGATTGCGGGGCTTCCAGCCCAGGGTTTCCGAACCCTGGGAAAGGGGAAGACAAACATAGGTCAACCCTGTAGGGGTTGAGATCTGAGGAGAGACAATCGTCACCCAGGGTTCGGAAACCCTGGGCTGGAAGCCCCGCAATCCCGTTGGGATTGACCTCGATTGTAGAACCTCTAGAACCTCGCAAACACTTTATACACATACATCCAGTCTGCAATCATGACATGAATGCCAGGAGGACTCCCGCCGAAACCAGGACGTTGGCTAGAGCCAGAGGCAGGAAAACCTTCCAGCCATAGTGCATCAATTGGTCGAAGCGGTAACGAGGAAGGGTCCCTCGGATCCATATGAAGAGGTAGAGGAGCGCGAAAACCTTCAGCAGGAACCAAAGCACCGGTGGAATGAAATCCAGAAAAGACAGCCACTCGACGCTGGGAAAAGGCCGCAGCCATCCACCCCAGAAGAGGGTGACTCCCACCGCCGCAACCGTAATCATATTGGCGTACTCCGCCAGGAAGAAAAGTGAAAAGCGAAATCCGCTGTACTCGGTGTGGAATCCGCCGACCAGCTCCGTCTCTGCTTCTGGCAGATCGAAAGGGAGGCGGTTGGTCTCGGCCATGCCACAGATGACGAAGAGTACGAAGGCAACCGGCTGCAGGAAGACGTACCAGATCTGACTTTCCTGCTGGTTTTGAACAATCTCAACCAGACTCAAGGAACCGGCGAAGAGCAACACGCCGATAATCGAAAAGCCCAGTGCGACCTCGTAGCTGATCATTTGAGCGCTGGATCGCAGCGCGCCCAGTAGAGGGTATTTGCTATTGGACGCCCAGCCTCCCAGGATGATGCCGAGGATCCCCACCGAGGAGAGGGAAAGGATGAAGAGCACGCCGATGTTGATATCGGTGACGAAGCCCCCAGATGCGATGGCACTCTTCACCACCGACTCCACTGCTGCCGGATCCAGAAAGAGACTCAACGCCGATCTCAAGGGGCCCTCCAGCATGTCCGGCGGGCCAAAGGGAACGACCGCGAAGACCACGAAGGCGGGTATCAGGGTCATGATCGGAGCCAGCGTGAAAATCAGGGCATCGGAACGCGACGGGACGATGTCCTCCTTCAAGATGAACTTGAGTCCGTCGGCGATCGGCTGAAGCAACCCATGCCAGCCAACTCTCATGGGTCCCAGCCGGACCTGGATGTGGGCAATGACCTTTCGTTCCAGCAGCGTGAGGTAGGCGATTGCCCCCGAAAGAAAGAGCACGATTACCGTAATCTTGATCAGCGGGATGATGGCGTATATGAGGAGGATTTCAAGCATTAGCGATCGATCTCTCCCAGGACGATATCCAGCGTGCCGATGATAGCGACCACGTCGGCCACCAGATGTCCCTTGACGAGCCGGCGCAGCGCCTGAAGATTAACAAACGTAGGTGGTCGGATCCTGACGCGGAAGGGTTGCGCAGACCCATCGCTTACGATGTAGTAACCCAACTCCCCTCGGGGCCCTTCGATGGCGGAGTAGAATTCTCCGACCGGTGGTTTCAGGATCTTCGGCGCCTTTCCTCGAATCGGTCCGTCGGGCAAATTATCGAGTACCTGTTGAATGATCCGCAGACTCTGTCGCATCTCTTCGAGGCGAATCGTGTAACGGTCGTAAGTGTCGCCCCTTTCGCCCAGTGGGACATCGAACTCGAATGCCTCGTATCCTCCGTAGGGTCGCTTCTTACGCAGATCGTAGTCGACCCCGGAGCCGCGTAGGGGAGGTCCGCTGATACCCCACTCGATCGCCTCTTCCCCCGAGATGACGCCGACATCCTTGGTGCGGTCGAGCCAGATACGATTGTTGGTCAAGAGCGTTTCGTATTCGTCGACATGCCCTGGGAACTCATCCACGAACTTCTGGGCAGCTTCCTCGAAACCGATGGGAAGGTCCATCCAGAGGCCTCCTACTCGAAAGGCATGGGTGGTCAAACGGGCACCGAAGAGCGCCTCGAAAAGCTTGAGAATCTCTTCGCGCTCCCGAAAGCAGTAGAGGAATACCGTCATGGCGCCAATGTCGATGGCGTGGGTGGCCAACCAGAGCAGGTGACTGGCAATGCGGTTGAACTCCGTCATCATGATCCGGATGTAGCGAGCTCGATCGGGGACTTCGATCCCCATCAGCTTCTCGACACCCAGGAGATAGCCGTAGACGTTCGAAACGGCGGCAATGTAGTCGGTCCGGTCGAAGTAGGGGACCAGGTTGATGTAGGAACGGTTCTCGCTGATCTTCTCGACGCCCCGATGAAGATAGCCGATGATGCACTCGGCATCCATGACGCGCTCTCCATCCAGCTTCAACTTGACCCTCAGGACCCCGTGTGTCGACGGGTGCTGAGGCCCCATGTTGATCTCGAGTTCTTTGGTGTCGAGGATCGTCGGTTCCGCCATCGCGCTAGTCTGGTAGCTTCCTTATTCGAAGATGCTTTTTGATCCAGGTTTGATCCTGGAGTTTGATGTCGTAGTCCTTCCGCAGAGGGTATCCCCGCCAGTCCTCGGGAAGCAGGATGCGGCGCAGTTCGGGGTGCCCTGAAAACTCGATGCCGAACATGTCGTAGACTTCCCTCTCCAACCAGTTTGCGGTCCTCCAGATCGAGGTGACCGAGGGAGCGGGCTCATCCTGAGGCAGCCTTGTTTTCACGCGAATCAGACGCGAGGTCTGATAGGAATAGAGCTGATAGACGAGGACGAAGCGCTCCTCATCTCCGAGGTAGTCCAGGGCTGTCAAATCGACCAGGTAGTCGAACGAAAACTCGCTGTGGTCCCGCAGATACAACATCACGTCATAGAGTCGATCTAGCGTCACGTTGTAGATGGACTGCTCCAGAAAAACCTGACCCGACACAATCCCTTGAGGGAACTGCTCCTTGAGGCTGTCCAGGAGGACATCCTCTTCCATGTTTTCGTAGCTCGGCTTCTTGGGCTTGGGCTTAGGCTTGGGCTTCTCCGCAGCAGGGGATGCCTTCTTTTCGGCCTCTTCCTTGGCGTCCGGAGTCGGAGATGCCGTCTCCTTCTTTGGGGCTTCGGGCTCCGTGTTCTCCTTGGCTGGCGGGTTATCCTGTGGCAGACCGTTCTCTTGATTCATTCGCGTTTTTGGTTGGAAGGGGGGAAGCAGGTTCCCCTAAGGTGTCCCCTCAACTTGCCTTTGGCTGGGCATCCTTATCGGCGATGCTCATAAGGTCGATCTTGTCCTGCAGACGCATCAGGCCATAAAGCAGCGCTTCCGGCCTGGGGGGACAGCCAGGGATGTAGACATCCACCGGGATGACTCGATCCACTCCCTGCAGCGTCGCATAGGTGTCGAAGGGCCCACCCACACTGGAGCAAGCACCCATCGAAATCACCCACTTGGGATCGGGCATCTGATCGTACAGTGTTTGGATGACCTCTGCCATCTTCAGGGTTACCGTTCCCGCAATGATGATCAGGTCCGATTGTCGGGGTGAGGGTCTGAAGATTCCGGCGCCAAAACGATCCATGTCAAAGCGAGAGGCGCCGGTTGCCATCATTTCGATGGCGCAGCAAGCAAGGCCGAAGGTCATGGGCCAGAGGGACGATTTCCGAGCCCAGTTGAAGAGGGAATCCGCAGTCGTGGTGACGATGTTTCTTTCAATCTCGTTGCCCATTACACCTGTCCTATGCCCATTCTAGCGCGCCCTTCTTCCATACGTAGAAGTAGCCCACAATCAGGATACCCAGAAAGATCACCATTTCAATGAAACCGAACAAGGCCAGCTCATCGTAGATGATTGCCCACGGAAAGAGAAAAACTGTTTCTACATCAAAGATCACGAAGAGGATGGCGATGATGTAGAAGCGCACCGAAAAGCGCTCCCGAGCATCGCCCTCGGGGTCGACTCCGCACTCGTAGGGAGACAACTTGGAGGCGTGCGGCCGATTTGGTCGCAAGAAACGTCCCACCGTCAAACCCACTACCGGCAGGGAAATCGCTACCAGGATAAAGAGAAGAATCGGAATGTAGGAACCTAGCAAAGCCCTCTCCTCCTGGAAAAGCGCCCTATTCTAGCAGATCCAAACCAGGTGCGCCCTCCCCTTTTTTCCCTTAGATTTCAATCTTATCATACCGGTCCCCAGGGACGGTCGGTGACCCGACGGGACAAAGGGGGAAGTCGGAAAAGGCGAACAGGATGGTTCCGTCCTCGGGACAACCGCAGCGTTTCTCAACTCACTCAAACGATTCCATTTGCCGGCCGGTTTTGATATACTCTACGCGAGGAGGGGGTCCGAAGACACAACTTTGAAAGGCCTTAGGGAGCGGCATCGAGTATGGAGTTGCCGCAGCTTTCCTACGACGAGTGCTTCGAGTCCGGGAATAAGTGGGCGCAGTGTCTAAGAAACGCCAAACTGGATGCTGGGACCCACTGAACGATGAATGCCACCCTAACCGATCCCGTTCCCAGCGTTGAGCCCACCGCGGTAGTTCCAGGTGCGTATGTTCGACCTCGGATTTCCGGCAAGTTTTTGTACACGGGTGACCGGAAATTCTATCTCCGAGGTGTCACCTATGGGCCCTTCCGTCCCGACGAAAACGGGAGCGAATACCACTCCTTGGCAACGGTGGAGCGCGACTTCGCGCTGATGGTGGAAAGCGGCATCAACGCCATCCGCACCTATACCGTCCCGCCGCAGTGGCTTCTAGATGCTGCTGCCGAATACGGCCTTCGGGTAATGGTGGGGATCCCGTGGGAGCAGCACATCACCTTCCTGGACGATCGTCGACGTACCCGATCCATCGAAGAGCGGGTCGGTGCGGGGGTGAGAGCCTGCTCAAATCATCCGGCGGTGCTCGGCTACTCGGTTGGCAACGAGATTCCATCCCCGATCGTCCGCTGGCACGGTCGTAGGAGAGTGGAACGCTTCATTCATCGTCTTTACCGTACCGCGAAGGCCGAGGACCCGGATGCGCTGGTTACCTACGTGAACTATCCCACTACCGAGTTTCTGGAGTTGCCCTTCCTTGATTTGGTCAGTTTCAACGTCTATCTCGAGTCGAAGGGTCTCCTCAAAGGCTACCTCGCGAGGCTTCAGAACCTGACCGGAAACCGCCCTCTTGTTTTGGCTGAGGTCGGTCTGGACAGCCGCAGCAATGGTGAAGAAGAGCAGGCTCGCTCGCTTGATTGGCAGGTCAGAGCTGCCTATGAGGCCGGCTCTGCGGGGACTTTTGTTTTTTCCTGGACCGATGAATGGCATCGAGGCGGGTATGACATCGAGGACTGGGACTTCGGTCTTACCACTCGGCGTCGCCATCCAAAGCCGGCCCTTGCTGGCGTGCAGGAGGTGTTTGCTGGCCTGCCTTTTCAGGTTGGCATGTACTGGCCGAGAATTTCGGTGGTTGTCTGTGCCCACAACGAAGAGCGTCATATTGGGCGTTGCCTGGAAGGTGTGCTGGGGCTGGAATATCCGGATTTCGAGGTCGTCGTGGTGGACGACGGCTCCACCGATACCACGGCCGCGGTCGTCGCAGCATCCGGTATCCAACCGATTCGGACAGAAAACCTAGGCTTGAGCAGTGCCCGCAATGCGGGTATGCAAGCGGCGACCGGGTCCATTGTCGCTTACATCGATGCCGACGCCGATCCTGACCCACACTGGCTCCACTATCTTGCTTCCGATTTTCTGAACACAGACCATGTGGCTGTCGGGGGACCAAACGTAGCACCCGCAGGCATAAGCGAAGTAGCGAAGTGCGTGGACAAAGCCCCGGGGGGACCGGTACACATTCTTCTCACGGCAGCGCAACAATTTTTCTGTAATTTCGGGCCGGTTGTGGGACAGGATCCTCCTCTTTTTTGGCTCTTCGGGTCCAGATCGCATTGGCCCTTGAGCCGTTCGTTGTCAATGTTTGCGTTTTCTAAGGCATCGGCAGATCTATCAAAATGAGGGACGGCAGCGACTGCCACCCGCAGCCAGTCGATATCTGAGAGGTCCCTTCTCAGAATGGCGAGCGAGACCACCTCAGCTAGACCGACTGCGGCGATTCGACGCCCCTACCTCCCTCGCAAAGAAAAAAGGCGCTGTCAGAAGCCTCTACAGCCACGATCTCGGGACGCCCCTTCCCTAGAGCCTCGCTGATTTCGGGTTCCAGGAAACAGTGCCTCTAGGATGCCTCCTTCTCGGGGCAGCTCGCCAGGTTGAGGTAGCATCGGCCCGTGAGCCAGTCGTCGTGAATCTCCACCAGCACAGCCGAGATTAGTCGCAATGCCGATTCGATGTGGGGGAAGATGCCCACCACTCGGGTTCGGCGCCGAATCTGTTTGTTGAGATTCTCCAGACCATTGTTCGTCCGGATCCGTTTGTGGAGACTGCGAGGGAAGGCGTAGACCGTGAGCCCCTCGCGCAGGTTCGCTTCCATCCACTCGGCCAGGGCCTGGTTGGTTTCGGAAAACGCTTGGACTTTGCGTTTGAGCATCACTTCGGCATCCTCGAGCGTGGGACTGTTGAAGATGTCCCGTAGCGCTTGAGCGATCTGGCGCCGTTCTTCGAGACGACGAGCAAAGCGCTGGGCGTTCTGGCTCAGATGAAACTGGCAGCGCTGCCAGGGGACGGCGGGAAAGACCGCGCGGCGTGCGGCGCGTAGTCCCGCGTGATCATCGCTGACGAGGACCTTGAGTCCCTTCAGTCCCCGCGCCGCTAGATCTTCCAGCAACGCCCTCCAATGCACCTCGGCTTCGCTCAGCCGGGCGCTGACCCCCAGCACCTCGCGCTGGCCCGACGCCTCGACTCCCACGGCCTTGAGGATCGCCAGGTCCTGAACCCGCCCGTCGACCCGGACCTTCTCGTAGTGGGCATCCAGGTAGACGACCGGGTACTCACCGTCCAGCGGCCGGCGACGGAAGTGCCCTAGCTCCTCGTCCAGCAGCGAGGCCACTCGGGAGACCTGACTGGCAGAGATCTCGGTCCCGCACAGCTGCTCAGTGATCTCGCTGACCTTGCGGGTGGAGACCCCCATGACGTACATCTCGGCGATGGCCAACTTCAATGCCTTTTCCGCGCGGCAGCCCTTCTCCAAGGACTGGGGGTAGAACAACAAGCCTCGAACCTGAGGGATCTTCAGTTGGAGCTCGCCCACACGGGTGGAGATCTTCTTGTCCTTGTAGCCGTTGGCATGGCCTCGGCGCTGCTGAGTCCTTTCGTAGGGCTCGGCTCCCAGAAACTCGCTTCGCTCCACCCGCATCGCCAGGTTGAAGAGTTTCTCCAACACCTGCCGAAAGGCCTCGGTTCCTTCCTCGATCAACTCTTGAATGATTCCTCGTGGTACTCTGTCGTCTAGGTCTGGGGCCATTGGATTCTCCTTTCATTTTGGTTGAATGGTTTGGAGAATCTTGTCCCAGACCTCTGACGGTTCAGCCGCTCAGCGAACGGCCTTTGCCCCCCTTCCAGGGGGGCCGGCGCGCCGCGCCGCGTGGCTCAGGCTCCATTCGGCCTACGGCCTCCCTCCGCCTGAACCACGCCAGGTTTCTCATCAACCCAATACTCGGTATTCCGAGAAATTGCCTCTTAACGGGAAATTACAGAAAGAACGGTACACTCCTCCCGCAACCGTGTCGGCCCCGAGCGCGGCCTCGAACTCTACGCCTCCGATTGTCCCGTGACCCGCCTCGAAAACAACGAATCCGATGGTTTCGTCAGCGCGCGAGCTGTTGGTGTCCTCGCACACCGTCTTGCCGCTCGTGAGCGCCGTCCCGGAAGGCGGATCGGTACGCGCCGTTCCCTGATCCCAGAACACCGAGAAATCAGGATCGTTTTCGCTCATCACCTGACCCAGGACTACTGGGTTGGTGTAGGGCTGGTCGTAGGCCTGGACTTCACCCACCCAGTTGGTCTGAGCGGCGTCGGTCACTGTGGAAGTGTACTTCTGGGCCTCCACCGACACGCCGTCGATCGACCAGGTGCCCTCTTCGACTACCAGGTAGCTGACGTTCTCCGGAACCACCGCGCTGCCCGAGGGATTCTGGAGCCGGAGGTCAAAGCTGGTCGGGGTGACGTTCGAGACCCGTGACACCACGGGGATGGTGTTATTCAGGTACTGCACCGTGGTGACGACGACCGGACTGACGTAGGTGTTGGTTAGGTTCACCGTTAGCGGTGATGCGCCCACCGTCACGCTATCCGATTCGAGTAGTGCCGAGGGGCCACCGACGCAGACATCCCCGGCCTCGTCGCAGCCCAAGGGGGCACAAGGATCGCTCCCCGCCTGACAGTCGAGGGCCGGGTCGCAGGTCTCCGCGCCGTCGCAGAAGAGACCGTTGTCGCAGACGGTATTGTTGGGGGTGTTGACGACGACATCGTTGACCTCGTCACAGCTGTCGTCAGTGCAGCTCACGCCGTCGTCCACCACCGGAGGGGTGCCGGCCTGGCAGTCGAGGACCGGGTCGCAGGTCTCGGAGCCGTTACAGAACAGACCGTCGTCACAAGCACCGCTGTCCGGCGTGTTGTCACAGGAGTCCGTTCCCTCGTTACAGGAGTCCACCGTGCAGCTGACGCCGTCGTCGCAATCAACCGCGGTCCCCGCCTGGCAGGAGCCGCTTCCCGTGTCGCAGGTCTCGGTGCCGTTGCAGAACAGACCGTCGTCGCAGTCGGAGTCGACTACGCAGCCGGGTGCAGGGGGGTAGACTACCGGTCCTGTGAAGACGGCGTAGGCGACTTGTTCGGTGGTGTGGGCCCGCTCGGTGTCGCCGATCTGATCCTCGTCGATCGACAGGAACAGATCGGTTGTTGTTGCCACCGTTGCTCCGTGCACCTGGGCCCAGCCGCCGTTGCCGCCGTCGACCCCCGCCATCTGCACATGGGCGACCGTGGGCGCCGAAGCAAAGGCGGTATTGAAGCTGTAGGTGTAGGGCGGCGCGTTGGTCACACCCGCAACCGTGTCGGCCCCAAGCGCCGCCTCGAACTCTACGCCTCCGATTGTCCCGTGACCCGCCTCGAAAACAATGAATCCGATGGTTTCCTCATCGCGCGAGCTGTTGGTGTCTTCGCACACCGTCTTGCCGCTCGTGAGCGCCGTCCCGGAAGGCGGATCGGTACGCGCCGTTCCCTGATCCCAGAACACCGAGAAATCAGGATCGTTTTCGCTCATCACCTGACCCAGAACTACTGGGTTGGTGTAGGCCTGGTTGTAGGCCTGGACTTCACCCACCCAGTTGGTTTGAGCGGCGTCGGTCACTGTGGAGGGGTACTTCTGGGCTTCCACCGCCACGCCGTCGATTGTCCAGGTACCTTCTTCGACCACCAGGTAACTGACGTTCTCCGGAACCACCGCTCCGCCCGAGGGGTTCTGGAGTCGGAGGTCGAAGCTGGTCGGGGTGACGTTTGAGACCCGTGACACCACAGGGGTGGTGTTGTTCAGATACTGGACCGTGGTGACGACGACCGGACTGACATAGGTGTTGGTGAGGTTTACCGTCAGCGGTGATGCGCCCACCGCCACGCTGTCTGATTCGAGTAAGGCGGAGGGACCGCCGACGCAGACGTCGCCGACCTCGTCGCAGGCCAAGGGGGCACAGGGATCGCTACCGGCTTGGCAGTCGAGGACCGGGTCGCAGGTCTCTGCGCCGTTGAAGAAAAGACCGTCGTCGCAGTCCGGGTCGCTGACACATCCCGGGGCGCAGACATCGGACTGGCCGTCGGCGACCAGGAATTCGACGTCGGTGACCGTCACCTGGTCGAACCAGAAGCCCTTGCCGTTGACCGATTCATCGGTGCCGTAGGCAACGTCGAGTTGGAGAGTCTTGCCGGCGAGGGCAGCCGAGCGGTCGACGAAGAGATTCTTGCTAGCGCCGCCACCAGCAGCACTGGATCATTCAGGTGAGAAACTTGGTGGAGCAGCCAAAGTTGGTTACGCTGTCGGTCGGCAGAGGCTGCGGCAGCTAAGACCCCTTGACCACTGGTGCTCATTTGCCCCAGGGCTAGCATGGTTCCGAGTTTGGCCATCATTCATTGGTGAGGCCCCTTAGGGCTCGCGCAAGAATTATTTCCCATTTTGTGAGCAGATCAAAGTGTAATTCCAGCGGGGCAAAGTGGGGTCAGGATAGAGGTGGAGTTGCTGCATCTGCTGATCGGAGACTTTGACCCCCTTGGTGTAGGTCTTGGAGACGAGATGAGCACTGAGGCGCAGACCTTTTGAAGTTTGGGTGGTTTGAAGGTAGTTCAGAATGGTCTCGTAACTATCCAAGGGATGGCCGGCCCAGTTTTTGCTGATCTCACTGAAGACGCGGTGGTCAATGGGGTTCCACTTGGAGGCTCCCGCAGGAAAGTGACTGACGGTGACGGTCAGATCGAAGGGATCACAAAGCTGGTGCTGAAGTCCCACTTTCCAGGCCCGGCAGCGGGGGCCATTACTGCCACCGGCGTCGGCCAGCACCAACAGACGACGGGCCTCAGGGTAACGCTGTTGTCCTTCCAGTTGCCACCACCGGGCCAGGCAGTCGGAGGCAAATTCGGGGGTATCGGAGGAAGTTCCCACAAAGAGGGTGGCCCGGTTGGCCTGCAGGTCGTAGACGCCGTAGGGAATGGCGATGCCCTCGGCATGAGAGCGAAAGTCGTGGTCGTAGACCCGAAGCGGCTCCCGTGCCCATGCCTGGCCTGGGTTTTTGAAGCCCCCCACCAGTTCTCGTTTCTTGGTGTCGACACTGACGATGGGCTCTCCCCGGAGGGCAAAGCGATCGCGCAGCTGAGCCTGGCGTCGAAACTGCAGATCGCGATCGCCCTTGGAGCCCAGGGAGATCTGCTTGTGGTTGACCCGCAGCGAGAAGTCCAGGGTGTTCAGCAGTCGGGCGACCGTCCTGGGACTGACCTCGAGGTCCCGGGAGTGCAGCTCCTGGGCGATTTTCTCAGTCGTCTTGCGAGTCCACTTCAAACCGTTGATGGGATCTCCGGCGGTTTCATACTCCATCAGCTCTTCGATTTGGGGGAGGACTTCGGGCGTTTTTTTTCCACGGTCTTGCGTCCCGCTCCCGAGCGGCGGATCCGTTGCCGGGGGAAGTCCTCCCCGAGCAGCTGGCGGCGTCCGCGGGCGACGGTCCCCGCATCCAAACCCAGGGCCTGGGCCACCTGGTGGTCGCCTCCATGTCCGATTTTCAGGCTCTCCAGCCCGGCGTACAAGCGGCGCTGTTTCTCGTCCAACAATCCGAAAAACAAATCCAGGGCACTGCCCAGCTGGGCGGGCAGCACCCCGGCAGAGACCAGAGAATTCCCCACTTCTCGGCGGGCTTCCAGCAGTTGGCGCTGTTGCCATTGTCGTTGCTGGATCGCCTCTTGGGCAGAGCAGTAAAGATAGCGGCCCGAGAAGAGCAGCCGCGAGAGCAGCCTCTGGCGCACCAACTTCAGCAGGGCCTCCTGGACTCCCACCTGCAGCAGGTCCTCCAGGGGGTGGATGAAGTATCCGGCTGAAGAGCCCTCCACGAGGATTTGGGCGGTGGAGCGCAAGCTGCCGCAACGGGAGAAGTGAACACCCCGATAGGACCACAGACCCTGCGCATCAAAGGCAGGCGTCTCGGCCAGGGTGTAGTAGCGGCCTCGATGCGAATAACTGCTGAGGTAACCGATCTCTTTGAGCTTGCGGAAGACGGTCACGTCCACCGGGGTGCCGAGTGCCGCTTTAAGCTCCGGCAGGGTGGCCATCTTGTTTTGTTTCAAAAAGTGAACCAAGTCTTGGCGGAGAAAGCGGAGATGAGCCATTTGTTAGAGTTACGCCTCCTTTCTGAGTGTCTAGACGTAATTCTAACAAATATGTCCTCTCTTGACTACCTCGGTGACTACTATGACAACCTATGGAATTTCAGCAGCTTATAGCGTAGACTAAGTCCGGAATCTGAGGTGGATCCGGGACTGCAGAGCGGAGACATTTGACTGCTTTACGCTTCAATATAGGAATTTATTCTTGCGCGAGCCCTTAGGCACTCCCCCAGGTCAGAATCCACAGAATAGCCACCTCGGGCCGCAGCCTTGCCTCGACCAAACAAGGAGGAGAGTAGCATGGGTTCACGACAGAGGTCTACGACTAAGAAGGGCAAGTCCGGCAAAGCAGTGCGGGCGTTGAGGGTGCTGCGGGAGAACGTGGCCGGCATTGATTTGGGCTCTCGGGAACATTGGGTCTGTTGTCCTGGCGAAGCAGGGCAAAAGCCCAACGTGAGGACTTTTGGGAGCACGACGCCGCAGTTGCAGAAGCTGGCGGATTGGCTCGAGTCCGAAGCGATTGAATCGGTCGCGATGGAAGCGACGGGAATCTACTGGATTCCCCTGTACGAACTGCTGGAAGCCCGCGGGATCGAGGTGGTTCTGGTCAACGCGCGACAACTGAGCCACGTCCCCGGTCGTAAGACCGATATGCTGGATTGCCAGTGGCTCCAGTTACTGCACAGCTGTAGTCTGTTGAGAGGCTCTTTTCGACCGATCGAGTCCATCTGCCAGTGGCGTAGCCTGCAACGCGAACGGGCCAACATGGTGCAAGAAGCGACCCGAGCCGTGCAAGGGATGCAAAAGGCCCTGGACCAGATGAACGTTCAAGTCCATCGAGCTCTGAGCGACCTGACCGGGAAGACCGGCCTGGCCAGGGTAGGAGCCATTGTCCAGGGGGAACGCGACCCCTTTCGACTGGCCGCTTTTCGAGACAAGCGGTGCAAAAAGTCCGAGGCCCAGATCGCGGAACATTTGACCGGCAACTGGCGTCAGGAGCATCTCTTCAACCTGAAAATGGCGCCCCGACTGTACGAGCAACTGCAGGAGATCCTGGCCGCCTACGATCAAGAGATCCTGCGTCTGCTCCAGCAACTCCAGGCTCCCGAACGGGCTCAGTTGGAGCTTGCACCTCATCCCAATCCAGCCAAGGAAAGGGCCATCAAGCGACGCCGAGAACAAGAAGGATCGCTCGACGCAAAGGCGGAGCCACGGCCGTTTTTGCCACTGCTCGAAAACTGGCCATCTATATCTATCGCATGCTCCGTTTCGGTCAAGACTATGTCGACGAGGGAGCTCAAGCTTACGAGCAACGATTCCAACAGCAACGTCTCGCTTCCATGAGAACCGTCGCCAAACAAATGGGTTACGAACTTGTCCCTACCTGCGCTACAGGTTAAGTTTCAGGTCAGTGGCGGCCAGCTGCGCTGGATCATTCAGGAAGAAACTTCAGTTGAGTACAGGGTAGATTGTGCTGCTGACCGGTCGCTCCTCGGAAATTGGCCTCCTATTGCTGACAGCTCAAGTCGCTCGCGGCTCGGTTGGCTGCGGTCTCGGGTTGCAAAAACCACCGGCCGCTTCACAATGGGAGGGGCGCAGGCTCCGGCAGCTAAGGCCCTTGGACCAATGGTGCAATGATGCCCCTAGGTTAGTTCTCATCCGGGAACCCCCGTTTTCTGAGGTTCCATCGGTGGTTTCTTCGACAATACCAGGGTTTCGGGCAGTGACTTCCCTCCGTTTCAGAGGAGGGTTTGCAAGCTAGTCCTCGAAAGTCGTTTTTAAGAGACACCAATCCTTGAACTCCCGCACCCTAATAGTGGACTCTGAGCTTTCTACAACAGCAAACGAGCCAGGACGAGCAAGTTGTAACTGAGCACCGAAAGCTGCACATACTGCTGGAAGTGATCCCAGCCCTTCCAGGTGCAGCGGTCGACTCCAAAGACCCGCTTGAGCATCGAGATGCAGCCTTCGATCCCGGCCCGAAAGCGTCTCAGTTGTCGATAGACCCAGCTGGAACGGACCATATCGGGGACCTTCAAGTTCCTCTTTTTGGCAAACGCGACATCTTCGATGCCCTGCTTCTTGCCCCACTGGAGATTGTCCTGGGTAGCGAATCCCCCGTCAAAACTGGCCTGCCGAGGATAGAAGCCGTAGTGCTCGAAATGGCGTCGGAGCATGGGTTTCAGCTGAGTCTGATCGGCCGGATTCCCGGCCACAACTCGACAGTCCAAGATCAGCGAACTCTTGCCACAGGTCAAAAACACCTTGTGGCCAAAGACGGTCTCTCTGCCTCCCGTCTGAAGGATGTCGCTATGCTCCTCAAAGATGGAAACGACCTTTTCCTCCGCCGCCACCGTCTCTCCCCGCAGGATCCGGCGCTCGGTTTGATCGATGACCTGCTGCAGCAACTCCAAATAATGACGCAACTTTCCAGCGATTATCAAACTGTGGCAGTCCTCCCACTGGGAGGCATTCTCAAGCGCCAACTTGCCATAGTGTCGGGTCTTTTTTGCCACCTTCAGCAGATCGAGGTAAACGACCTTCTTGCGGGCTTTACCCCGGACGTTGCGGAGATTGATCACACGACGTTTGGCCCGCCGACAGTGGTCCCGGTAGCTCACTCGATGGGATTGGCCTAAATCTCGTAACAACGCCGTGACCGTGCGGATCGAATCGTACAACAGCCGGGAATCAAAAGGATGGCGGATGGGGCTGGGGACGTTTGTCGCATCCACCCGGATCTTGTGTCCCTGCTCCAGTCCTTGGGCCTTCGCCCATTGGACCAGGATCTGCCCGATCCCCTCCCAGGTCGCGGCCTGGATTCGACTGAGGTTCTCCTGCAGACAACTCTTGCCCGGAGCCCACCCTAAGGGTAAGCGGCAAAACGCCCGAAAGCTCTCGGAGTCGGCTAAGTGAAAGGCCAGCTTCTCGTAGGACAGCTGATGCCAGTTCTTGAGCACCGCACAACGCAGGAGCTGCTCGGCACTCAGGCCCGGCGAACCGTTTTGGGGATCCACTTTGTCAGACAGATCTTGTAAAACCAGATCCAGGATCTCGGGATTCTTATCGAGAATCTTCGAGATCGTGCGGAGCTCGTCACTCAAGCGGTGATTGGGCCACACAGGGGCGAGCGGCCTCTGTGGTTCGCTGTTCTTTCTCATCGTTGGAGCTCCAGTTTTGTCGTAAATCCTTTTCTTTGAGTTAGTTGGCAAACTTATTCTACCAAGAGGACCTGACAAAAACGGAGCTCCTAAATCTCTTCTTTCCCTTTTATTTCCAGTCACTTACAATCGAACGGACGAGAACTAGGTTAGTTTGGTCCCGAGTCGGCAATCATTCATTGGTGAGGCCTCCAGAGGCACTCCCCCAGGTCAGAATCCAAGTTCGTGCCACCTCGGGCCTGCGCCTTTTAAGCAGGTTAAGCGTAGCATGAAATCACCCGAGAGCAGAAAGCAGAAGCGAAAAACCAAGCCCCCCCGCCCCGGCCGAGGCATTGAAGTGATCCGTCCCCAGGTGGCGGGCCTGGACGTGGGCAGCCGCGAGCATTGG
The DNA here is from genome assembly GCA_965218775.1 of Acidobacteriota bacterium. Taxonomy (GTDB): domain Bacteria; phylum Acidobacteriota; class UBA6911; order RPQK01; family JAJDTT01; genus CAUZIZ01. The sequence goes on from CBDCLS010000006.1 coordinate 1,650,263, forward strand.
CTCAGTGCCCCCGAACAGGAGCCAGGGATCCCCAATGTCCGATGCTTTCCCACCACCACGCCGGGCCTGAATCGGCTGCTGGATTGGCTGATCCAACAAGGCGTCGAGTCGGTCGCGATGGAAAGTACCTCGGTCTACTGGATCCCCGTCTACGAGCTCTTAGAGTCTCGAGGAATCGAGGTCCTGCTCGTCAACGCCCGGGAACTGAGCCAGGTGCCGGGACGCAAAAGCGATCTCAAGGACTGCCAGTGGCTGCGCCTGCTGCATAGTTGTGGGCTGCTGCGGGGCTCTTTTCGGCCCGCCGAGGCGACCTGTCAGTTGCGCGCCTTGTTGCGCGAGGACAGCAACCTCCAACAGGAACAAACCCGAGCGGTGCAGCGCCTGCAAAAGGCGCTGGATCAAATGAATGTTCAGGTGCATCGAGCCGTCACCGATCTCACCGGCAAAACCGGCCTGAGCATCGTTCGCGCCATCGCCGACGGCGAGCGCGACCCACACCGCTTGGCGGCCTTTCGGGATTGCCGCTGTCGAAAGACTGAAGCGGAGATCGCCGAATACCTCACCGGCACTTGGCGCTCCGAACACCTGTTTAACCTGAAGATGAACTTGCAGCGGTACGACGACATCGCCAAGATCCGGACCCAGTACGAGGCCGAGATCCAGCGCTGCTTGGCCGCCCAGCAGCCCGCAGAGCGTGCCCAAGCCCACGCACCTCCCCATCCCAACGCCGTCAAGGAAAAGGACCTGACCCGACGCGGCAAACAAGCGTTGCGCACCGCCTTATGGCGTCTGACGGGGGTCGATCTGACCCCTATCGACGGCATTGGTCCCGCGACCGCCCAACTGGTGCTCAGCGAAGTCGGTCCCGATCTTCAGAGCTTTCCTACCGAAGATCATTTTGCCTCTTGGTTACGGCTCACCCCCCGCCTCTCCATTACCGGGGGCCGACCGATCCGCAAGCGCAAGAACCAGGGCACCGGCGCCACCCGAGTCGGCGGGGCCCTGCGCATGGCGGCCCTTTCCCTCAAACACTCGGACTCGGCTCTGGGAGCTTACTATCGCCGCCTGGCACGACGCAAAGACGCCTCCGTGGCCGTCTTTGCCACGGCTCGCAAGCTCGCGATCTTGATCTACCGCATGCTCAAGTACGGCACCGCGTATGTGGACGAAGGGGTGAAGGCCTACGAAGAGCGATTCCGACAGAAGCGACTACATTCTATCCAAAACATCGCTAAATCAATGGGTTATCAGCTTGTTCCAGTCGAGACTACCAGTTAAGTTTCAGGTCAGCTCCACGAAACGTGTGTTTCTGGACATCGACCCTGGTTTCAGCCACATGTGGCAGGATCTAGGCTTGGCTGACCTTTTCCGGGATTACGATGGCTACATTACGATTGCTGAGAACCTGGGACGCCCTGATTGCCTGATTCCAACCTGTGGACTGGAATGGATCACGACTCGGCAGCCAATAGTCCTAGACTACTGGACTCGTCACGACGCCTCGGGATGCCGTGAGTTCACCACGATTGGAGCCTGGCGGGGAAGCTATGGACCACTGGAGTACCAAGGGAAGCTCTATGGTCTCCGGGTACATGAGTTTCGAAAATTCGCGCCACTTCCCCGTCTGACGGGTGAGCCTTTCCGGGTGGCCTTGGACATCCATGAGAACGAAACGTCCGATCTATCGATGCTCAGGGAAAACGGATGGTATTTGGTCGACCCAAAAGGTGTGGCTGCAGATCTATGGAGTTACCAGGACTTTGTTCGGAGTTCCAAAGCCGAAATCATGATTGCGAAGAACATGTATGTCGAGTCCAATAGCGGCTGGTTCAGCGATCGCAGCATCTGCTATCTCGCGACCGGTAGACCGGTTCTGGCCCAGGACACTGGTCTTGGTGGACACCTTCCTGACGATGAGGGAATAGTGGTCTTCAGGACGCTGGATGAAGCGGTTGCAGGTGTACAAGAGATATCCGCGAATTTCGGTCGGCATGCTCGGGCGGCGCGTGCCATCGCTGAGGAATACTTTGATTCAGAAAAGGTCTTGACCCGGCTGTTGGCTGAGCTGGATGTGAAGTGAGGGGGGCTTCAGCCTAATAACGCTGTGCCCCTTAGTCTCCGATTGCAAAGATTCCCTGGTTCAGAACGCAGCGGCTTGTTAATTTCCTCGATGCCGGAAAGGGTTTGTTGCAGTTTGATGTTGTTGAAGACGTGTCGCGAGATTCAAGCACTTCATCGTACTCATCAACGCAGCGGACAGCAGTCGAGGTCCTCATGAATCAGCTCCACGAAGACGCCACGGACATGGAAGCTACCGAGGGTCTTCGCATCGTATTGGAAGGGGAACTCAATCGATATCTCGACTCGAGTCGGCGAATTGTCAAAGTAGAGCGGCGTCCCTTCGTGTATTCGACCAGCTTTGCCATAGAAGAGTTAGATGTGTCGTTCCACGATGGCACGCGGCTTCCGGTCCTATTGAAAAAGCTTAGCCGAGCGCAGATGCTCGACGTTGCACGGCGCACCAAACCCGCTTTTCTTTTTAATCCGAAGCGTGAAATTGAGATGTACCGGGCGATCCTGGCACGCCACTGTCTAGGTACTCCCACTTATTATGGTTCGCTCGTGGATGAACAGGTAGGACGATTCTGGCTCTTTCTGGAAAAAGTGCCGGCTATCCGCCTCCATAAGTTTGAATTTAATACTTGGCCCCACCCCCAGGTTTGCCGATGGCTGGCAGAAATGCATCTGCGTTTCGAAGTCGAGGTCGAAAACCCCGTCTGTGCTCAACATCTGCTGCAACACGACTCCGATTTCTATTGGCGTTGGCTCCATCGTGCCCGTGCGATCGTTTACGACTCCCTTGGTTCGGACTCCGCGGATGGTCGAGAAGAAATTGATTGGCTGGGGGATCGGTATCCTCGAGTCGTTGAAAAGTTGTTGTCGTTGCCGACCACGGTGATTCATGGAGAGTTTTATGGACAGAATATTCTGGTGCAGGAACAGACAGATGGATTTCGTGTGTGTCCTGTCGACTGGGAATTTGCTGCGGTCGGCCCGGGTCTAATCGATTTGGCGGCGCTTACGTCCGGTGACTGGGACGAGCAACAAATGGACGCGATGGCAATGGCTTACTATTCGGTGCTCGCGTCCCATTCTGATCGGGTTCCCCCAGTTGATGAGTTCTTGAACTCCCTGGCATGTTGTCAGCTCCACCTTGCCATTCTCTGGGTGGGATGGACAAAGGAATGGTATCCGCCGTTGGATGGTAAGCGGGACTGGCTGAAAGAAGCCGTACGGTTGGCAAAAAAGGTCGTGTTATGAATCCGGAAATCAAGACGGATCCAGCTTCCGTTCGTGACTTTGAGGTAGATCGAAGAAGTAATTCCGCCGAGGAGCACATGGAGGGAGCGGACTCCGAAGGCAACATAGCCTAGCCGGCGGAAAGTTTTCTGTACAGCGTTTCCTTCAGTGAGAATGTAAGCTAATCGATTTGCTATACGGGATACCCGAGAACCTCGAGTGTTCCCCCTGCAACCTCGACAAAAAGTTGCTGCTGGCTTGGCGTAAGCTGGTGTCGCCACTTTTCGTGCTGGTTTGCCCAGATCGGTCGCGCTGCCAGCATTCTCCGCACCTCCTGAGAAGAGTCAATCTCGTTCAATTGTCCTAGCAAACGTTGCAGTTGATCCTCCGGACTGCACAGCACATGTTCATAGTGCACCTCAACAAATGAATCGGCCATCTCGTTCTTGCATTTCGCCAGCAGCTCCATGCTCTCCTTCCATCTCTCTGCACATGCCTCAAGTGTTTCCGGGATCCATTGAGCGCCTGTTCTGCGACGCATGGCTAGCATCGATAGGGCAACGTCGCGACCATCGCGAATGCAATGGACGATCTTTGCACCAGGGAACAAGCTGGTGATCTGGTCGAGCCAATGCCGGTGCGGCGGCGTCTTTTCGACAATCCGTGTCTTACAGGTTGTCGCGAGCTTAGCCTGAAACACGCCTTCGACGAACTGGGCGATAAGTTGATCAAGCGTCGTATCGTCGACCCAGTCCCCCAGCCACTTGTCCCGCCCTCTAAAGAGGCGTTCCAGATAGTAATTGAATAGGTGCGTTTCCGTCCCTGACGCCAGCCGAGAATGTGATCCTAATAGCTCGCTGAGCCAGGTTGTGCCGGAACGCGGATGCCCCACGATGAAGATGGGGGGGGAAATCAAGTTGCGACACACGGAACTCTTTCTCCGGCCGAGTTCTGTCATGTCTGCGGACCGGTTTTGGTTTTCTGGCCGCCACGAGCTTTTTGGCTTTACGGTGGCTGGCATCGGCCGCCTCCGCATTCCCGAGCTGTCGGAGAGCGTTTCCCTTGCGGCGATGAACATCGGGATTGAGAGGCTGCAACTCGGCGGCTTTGCGGTACGAGGCGACCGCCTCCTCGAGCTTTCCTTTCTCAGTCAAAGCGTCTCCGAGGGTCTTGTGAATGTAGAAGGGCTGTTTGGGATTCAATTCCAGGGCCTTCTGATAACAGCAGATCGCTCGATTCAAGTCTCCCTGTTTGCGCCGATTCTATTGATAATCATGCTGACACTACCTTCTCTGGAACGGTACAACGAGCATGGCCACGTGTAGGGTCAAACCCAAAGAGCAATCATGTCCCAAAAAACCAAAATCTTAACCAGCTAGTCTAGCATTCTCATCAGTAGCGTGCCGAAGGTTCAATCGCTCAGAATGCCTGCCCAGGGCGATTGGGTGTGACATCTAACCGGCCCGGAGCAGGGAGTCAAAATACTCGATGGTCCAGGTCAGGCCCTCGCGACGGTTCACCTTGGGCTCCCAGTCGAGCAGTTCCCGGGCTCGGCTGATGTCGGGGCGCCGCCGGACCGGATCGTCGGGAGGGAGGGGATCGAAGCGGATCTCGGAGCGGGAACCGGTTAGTTCCTTGATCAGTTCCGCCAGCTCCAGCATGGAGCACTCTTCTGGGTTGCCCAGGTTGACGGGATCGGAAAGGCCTTCCTTCGCCATCAACTTTTCCAGCCCCGATACCAGGTCGGAGACGAAACAGAAGGATCGGGTCTGAGATCCATCTCCGTACAGGGTCAGGGGCTGCTGTCGCAGAGCCTGGACCACGAAGTTGCTGACCACCCGCCCGTCCTGGACCGACATTCTGGGTCCGTAGGTGTTGAAGATCCGGGCGATCCTCACGTCAACCTGGTTCTGGCGGTGATAGTCCATCATCAGGGTCTCCGCCAGGCGCTTACCCTCGTCGTAGCAGCTGCGGAGGCCTATTGGGTTGACGTTGCCCCAATAGGCCTCTGTCTGCGGGTGGACCAGTGGATCTCCGTAGACCTCAGAGGTGCTTGCCTGCAGGATCCGGCCCTTGACCCGCTTGGCCAATCCCAGCATGTTGAGGGTCCCCAAGACATTGGTCTTGACCGTCTTGACTGGGTTGTATTGATAGAAGATGGGTGAGGCCGGAGAGGCTAGATTGTAGATCTGATCCACTTCCACCAGGATGGGGCGAGTGACGTCGTGGCGAATGAACTCGAAATGACTGTGGTCGCGAAGCGGTTGGATATTGGTCTTCGATCCGGAAAAAAGATTGTCCAGACAGATGACTTCATGTCCCTGGCTCAGCAGTGATTCACAGAGATAGCTGCCGATGAACCCGGCTCCCCCTGTTATTAGAATACGCATGCTATCCTGTAGTTATTCAGTGCTCAAACCAAGGAGGTGCAGACGTCAGTGCCGCCACTGGCCACGTTGGATGATTCCGGTGAAAACCTCAGTCCCACTTACTCCTCGGAACTGGGTTTGATGTTGCCGGCATGCTACTCCGTGCGCGGCTGTGTTTTGCTCTTACGTCGATAGATGCTCTTCCTCAGCGACCTGCGACCCGTGACTTGCGACCTTTCTAGTAGGTCCGTTTCTGCTCCCATGACCAGGCCGTCTCTACGATCGTCTCCAGCTCCGAATACCCTGGAGTCCATCCCAGCAGGGACGACGCCTTGCTGGAATCGGCGACCAGCTCTGGAGGATCGCCAGATCGTCGCTCCGCCACTCTACTGGCGAGCGTGCGGCCCGTCACCCGCTCTGCCGCACTTACCACTTCCCTGACAGTATAACCGGAGCCCGTACCGAGGTTGAAAGAATCGCTGGCCTTCCCCTGCTTCAGCCACTGGTAGGCCGCGATGTGGGCCGCGGCTAGATCCAGTACATGGACGAAGTCGCGCACGCAGGATCCATCTTGGGTGGGGTAGTCGTCCCCAAAAACCGTGACTTCAGGAGCCTCTCCTTTGGCAACTCGTAGGATCAGTGGTATCAGGTGCGTCTCGGGATCATGGGATTCGCCAATCTTCCCGTCCAGACTGGCTCCGGCGGCGTTGAAGTAGCGGAGGGCGACGAAAGGGAAATCATAGGCCCGGTCATACTCCCTCAAGATCCGTTCGACGAAGTATTTGGTCTCACCATAGGGATTTATCGGATTCCAGGGATGCCCTTCATCGATGGGGGTGTATTGTGGATTTCCGTAGACGGCGCAGCTGGAGGAAAAGATGAACCGGCGCACCCCATGGCGCCTCATGATCCGAAAGAGTGTCAGGGCAGTAAGGACGTTTTCCTCGTAGTAGAGCTGAGGGTCCTCCACCGATTCACCTACATAACAGCGGCTGGCAAAGTGCATGACTCCATCGATGGCATGCTGGCTGAAAAGGGAGTCCAGCACGCTCTCATCCGACAGATTTCCGAGGACGAAGTCGCCCGCTACAACCGCCTCTCGGTGGCCTTCCCCGAGGTGGTCCAGGACCACCGGGTGGAAGCCGGAGCGAGCCAGCTCACGCACCACGTGGCTCCCGATGTATCCTGCCCCGCCGGTGACCAGAATTGTGTCCATCAGTCTCTTGTGCCCTTTCCTGCTTCTTGCTCAGGCTAGAAGCGCCAGTGGTCTCCTCTCTACAAAGGCCTGTTGAGCTCCGCCTGCAGAGGACACTAGCAACCCACCTTCGGCCGGTCAAGAGCCCGATGAATCCGGCGGATCTAGGACTCGAACCAGTTCAGTCGGCCACGCCTCACCCTGCGAGGCGCCCCTTGACCCTTTCGTTTTGCCGCGCATAGAATCGTGACGTCGATGGGTTCTTGATGCGACTTTTCGGACGGGCTCTAGCTGTTTCGTCTTTCCTTCTGATCTTTGTTGGCTTTGCTGGATGGAGCCTTTACTGGCCATTCTCCTCGCCCACCCTACAAGTGTCTGCAGAGCGGCCGACTGCAACAGCCAGGCTCAAACTTGCGGCCGATTTCCCCGCAGGACTAGAGGCCCCTCTGGTCGCGACGCTTGAGGGTGACGCCCCCGAGCAGAGAGCTTTCTCCTTGCGTTCCCACTCTGGCAGAGGCACCCCAATTCTGGCCCAGCTCGACCCCACATCGGGTAGGTTGTGGATGATCAGAGGTGTCGAACCACAAGAGCGAGCCTCGACTGTCAAATTCACTGCGGCCCTGTACGCAGGGGAACCCATCCTAGAGATATCCCGGGAGCCAGGCGGCTTCCTCTTCTCTGAGTCGGAACGGCCGCTTCTCTTCTATCAGGAAGCCCCCAAGTCGCTCGATGGTCTGTACGAACGGGCCAATTATGCGCATCCGGTCTATGGTCTAGACGGCGAGATCTTGACTCAGGACTTTCCGGAGGACCATCCGCATCATCGGGGAGTCTTCTGGGCCTGGCACCAACTTCTGGTGAAGGAACTACGTGCGGGCGATCCCTGGGATACGACCGACTTTCTGGCAGTGGTCCGCAGGGCCGAGGTAGTTGATGAGGGTCCAGTCTTTGCTACGCTGAAGGTGAACGTACTGTGGACCTCTTCACGGTACCAGGACAGCGCTGGTCAGCCTCAACCCATAGTCGAGGAGAACTCGACAATCCGGGTATTTCGATCTTCCGAAGAGAGCCAGTGTCTGGATTTCGAGATTGTCCTGAAGCCGTTGGTGACCGGTCTCCGGCTGGGTGGCGCCGAGAACTCACGGGGCTACTCCGGGTTCACGGTGCGGGTCAAGCCTCCACTGGAGGGAGTGCTTCATGACAGCATCGGAATCCTGGTCCAGGATCGTATCGGTGAAGCGAGTCCCTGGGCCGATTACAGCGGGCGATTCGGGGCAACAGACCGGGTCTCCGGGATTGCGATCCTGAGCCACCCCTCCTTGCCCGAGTTTCCCCCGAAATGGGTCCTGCGCCATTATGGAATGGTGAACGTAGCCTATCCTGGACGGCACGCTGTCGCAGTTTCCCAGGACACCCTTGTAGTCCTCCGCCACCGCGTCGTAGTCCACCGAGGGACTCAGGCCCAGGCGAGAATCCCCGATCACCAGAAAATCTATGAGGCCGCCTGGTAGATTCCTGACCGTGCCGACCCACCTCCCCTAGCGGTGGACTTTGGAGGTGGAGCGACAGACTTCGGGGCGTCCTTCGACACCTTTACACAGACCAACTAACGATCTGCAGGCAACCGCTGACCTGAAAGATTCATTGGCGAACGTAGCTTTGGCCTCCAGGCCGAAGGCTTATTCTTACCAGCCTTTGGCTCGGACGGCGGCCTGGAGCCCACCGCTACGCCTCCTGCTCAACCCCGACCTAAAGACCCTTACCTCTCTATAATGGTCGTGTGTCCGAGCAAGAAGGTATCTCATACTCCGGCATCGCCTATGGGGGAGCCCTCTCTTCCTCCGGAGAGTTCAAGCTGGAAAGTCCCTTCCAACCTTCCAAGGAGCAAGCCAGCGCGATCGCTGAGTTGGTGAAAGGGGTGGACGGAGAATCGGGCCAGGTCCTGCTGGGCGTGACGGGTTCCGGAAAGACCTTCACCATGGCGAAGGTCATCGAGGCGGTGAATCGGCCCACTCTCGTCCTCAGCCACAACAAGACGCTGGCCGCGCAGCTCTACCAGGAGTTCAGGAACTTCTTCAAAGAGAATGCGGTGGAGTACTTTGTCAGCTACTACGACTACTACCAGCCAGAGGCCTATATCGCCTCCACCGATACCTACATTGAGAAGGACGCCCTGATCAACGACGAGATCGATCGGCTGCGCCACTCCGCCACCCGGTCGTTGTTCGAACGCCGTGATTGCATCATCGTCTGCAGTGTGAGCTGTATCTACGGACTGGGATCTCCGGAAGCGTATTACGGCATGGTTGTGATGTTGACCGAGGGGCAGCAGGTTTCACGCCGAGACCTGCTTCGGCGGCTGGTCGAGATCCAGTACGAGCGCAACGACTTCGATCTTTCCCGGGGGATATTCCGGGTGCGCGGGGATGTGATCGAAATCATTCCGTCCTATGAGGACTATGGTATCCGGATCGAGCTTTTCGGGGACGAGATCGAGGCGATTTATCAGTTCGATCCGCTGACTGGCGAAATCCTCAAACAGCACAGCCGGATGCCCATCTATCCCCGCTCCCACTACGTCATTCCTCGTGATCGCTGGAATCAGGCCGTGGCTGACATCAAGCAGGAGTTGGGGGAATGCCGAACCCAATTCGAACAGGAGGGCCGACTGCTGGAGGCGCAGAGAATTCATCAGCGCACCATGTTCGATCTCGAGATGATCAAGACAGTGGGTTATTGCCGCGGGATTGAAAACTACTCCAGGCATCTGACCGGTCGTCTCCCAGGCGAACCTCCTCCCACCCTGATGGATTACCTTCCCCAGGATGCTCTCCTGTTCGTGGATGAGAGCCACGTCACCATTCCCCAGGTACGTGGCATGTACGAGGGAGACCGTTCCCGGAAGCTCAACCTGGTCAAGTATGGATTTCGGCTTCCCTCCGCCCTGGACAATCGACCTCTCAGCTTCAACGAATTCGAAGAGCGACGTCCCCAGACACTCTACGTCTCGGCCACGCCCGCCAACTATGAGCTGGAGCAGTGTGGTGGGGAGATCGTGGAGCAGATCATTCGGCCAACCGGTCTGATGGATCCGGAAATCGAAGTGCGTCCGGTCAAGAATCAGATCGATGACCTGCTCGAGGAGATCAGGCGGCGGGCAGCCCAGAAGGAGCGGGTGCTGGTCACCACCCTGACCAAACGAATGTCCGAGGAGCTGACCGATTACTACACCGAAATCGGAGTCGCTGTCCGCTACCTTCACTCGGAAATAGACACATTGGAGCGGATCAAGATCCTGCGGGATCTGAGGCTGGGCCGCTTCGATGTCCTGGTGGGAGTCAACCTGCTTCGCGAGGGCCTGGATCTACCCGAGGTTTCGCTGGTAGCGATTCTGGACGCCGACAAGGAAGGTTTTCTGCGCAGCGAGACCTCCTTGATTCAGACCTCTGGACGCGCAGCCCGGAACCTCAACGGAAAAGTGATCATGTATGCCGATGTCACCACCCGCTCCATGGCTCGCGCGATCGAAGAGACAACCCGCCGCCGAGAGATCCAGCGTAGATACAACCAGGCCAACGGAATAACACCGGAATCCATCGTCAAGCCGATCGATGCGACGCTCCTCGAGATGACCAAATTGGACTACTACGACATCCCGGGGGTGGCCGAGGAGATCGAACAGTACAACTCGCCAGAGGAGATCGAGAAGGAGATTAGGCGGATTGAAGTCGAGATGCAAGAGGCTGCAAAGCGATTCGAGTTTGAAAAAGCGGCAGGATTGCGGGACCGCATCAAGCAGCTCAAGGAAACTCGACTGCTGCTCACTGGAGGAGTGAGCAGTGAGCAGTGAGCAGTGAGCAGTGAACAGTGGGCAGGGAAAAATACTTGGCCTTGCAAGTCCCAATGCCTAAGTCGTTGAAGAATCAGGATTTGCTCGAATGGGGTAGTTTTGAAAACTGGCCTCAGCTTCTGGCGTGACCGGCGCCCTGAGTGCCTAGGAGGGAGGTGAATCCTGAAGGGATTCCGTATTTCAGCCCAGGGTTTCCGAACCCTGGGTCAACGGCGCCGCCCCTGGATTTCAACCCTGAATGGGTTGCGTACAGAAGGGCAACAACTGGGTCAGGACGCAACCCTTACGGGGTTGATTATTAAGGGGTGAACTCTCTCACCCAGGGTTCGGAAACCCTGGGCTGGAATCCACAATCCCGTTGGGATTGACCTCTCTTGGTTTTGATGGAACCCATTTCCCATGCCTCGATCCCAAAGTCGATTCGATCCAACACGAGATGGAAGACAGCGGAAGTCTCAGCTGAAATCGATTCCAGCCTGTTTTCCCTCTAAACCAATGATTATAAGCATGTTGAAACGATATCTGAATGCTTTAACCCGACACTAGTGAGCGGTGAACAGTGAGCAGTGAGCAGTGCGGAAACAGCTGCAGCCAACAGAGCCGCGAACGACTTGACTCGTTAGCACTATGAGGCCAAGTTCCGGCCGTCGAGGACGACGAAGACGGAGAGAGAGCCGGACAACAGCAAGATCTCTGCTAGCTCCGACCCAATGGGGACGGCGCTTCTGGGGACGGACTAAGCTAGACTGAACGCCGGGAGGATCATGATTCAGATCGAGCCGGTTCGCACACTTCGTGGAGAGGTCCAGATACCCGGCGACAAGAGCATCTCCCACCGCTATGCCATGCTGGGAGCGATGGCCCAGGGCGTCACCCGCATCGAAAATTTCTCGGCAAGCCGTGACTGTCAGGCGACCCTCAACTGCGTGGGCGGCCTGGGAGTCGAAGTCAAGCAGTCACAAACGACCGTGGAGATTTCCAGCGCCGGCTGGGACAACTTCGTGCAACCCGATCGGGTTCTGGACGCCGAGAACAGCGGGACCACCATTCGTCTCCTCTCGTCCCTGTTGGCCTGCCGGGAGTTCACTTCTTCCATACAAGGGGACGAATCGCTCAACCGCCGTCCCATGGGGCGCATCATGAACCCCCTGACCCTGATGGGGGCTGAGATCGAGGCGCGGGAGGGTCAGTATCCGCCGCTCACCATCCGCGGTGGCCGGCTTCAAGGGATTCGCTACCCCTTGCCGGTAGCCAGTGCTCAAGTCAAATCCTGCGTGCTCCTGGCCGGCCTCACCGCGCGCGAACGAACCACCGTAGTCGAGCTCACATCGTCACGGGACCACACCGAGCGCGCTCTGCCCTTCTTCGGAGCCCGCCTCGAGCAGCGCCAGGATGGGGATGACGATCGCCGCGAAATCAGTGTCAGTGGGCCGACCGAGCTACGGGCAACCAGCATGGACATTCCCGCTGACTTCTCATCTGCGGTGTACTTTATCCTGGGTGCTGTGCTCGCTCCTGGAAGCGATGTAGTGCTCCGGAATGTCGGAGTGAATCCGACTCGGACCGGGTTTCTCAGCCTCTTGGAAGAATCAGGAGCCCAGATCGCGAAATCCAATTCCAGGGAAGCTAACGGCGAGCCGGTCTGTGATCTCCGAATTGGGTCGACGGACTCGGTTTGGGAGCGATTCCCCACGGAGATCGGAGGCAGTTGGATACCCAATCTGATCGATGAGATTCCGGCCCTCGCCGTCTTGGGAGTCCGTCTGAAACAGGGTCTCATCGTCCGCGATGCTCAGGAGCTGAGGAAGAAGGAATCCGACCGTATTCAGGCCGTCGTCTCCAACTTACGGCAGCTGGGAGTGGAAGCAGAGGAACTCCCGGACGGGTTGGTGGTGCCCCCGAAACAGCGTGTTCGGGGAGGCAAGGTCGAGACCTTCGGAGACCATAGGATCGCGATGGCGTTCGCGCTGGCCGCCCTGATCGCCGACGCTCCGGTGGGGTTGGACCACCCCGAGTGTGTAGACGTCTCCTTTCCAGGCTTCTTCGATCGGTTCCGTTCCCTTTGCGGTTAGGCAACCCGGTGACCCAACACATTTACCTGGTAGGTTTCATGGGAAGCGGCAAATCGACTATCGGGCAAGCCCTTGCCCGGGAGCTGGGGCGAGTCTGTCTCGATCTCGACGATCTGATCGAAGAGCACGAAGGAATGACCATTCCGGAGATCTTCGATCGCCATGGGGAGCCCCGTTTCCGAGAAATCGAAGCCCGCTTGCTGCTAGAGATCCTGGACTTGCCGCCGGCAGTAGTTGCTGTGGGCGGAGGAGCCTTCATCCAGGAGTACAACCGGAATCTGATTCTGGAAAAAGGTTTCGCCGTCTGGCTCAACATCCCTATCGAGTTGGCTTGGGAGCGATCCAGCCAGGTCGACAACCGTCCGCTGGCTCGAAATCGAGAAGCCTTCGAGTCGCTTTTTCTCGAGCGAAAAGAGCTCTATCGGATGTCTCATCTAGCCGTCGACATCGAAGGAAAATCGCCAGAGGCGATCTGCAAGGAAATCGTTGAGAAGCTAAGCTGAAACTTCATTTGCAGAAGTAGCTTTGGCCTCCAGGCCGAAGTCTTATTCTTCTGAGCCTTTGGCTCGGACGGCGGCCTGGAGGCCACCACTACGCCGGACCCGAAGTTTCGTTCTCGAATGGGGCAGCACCGCTGGAGGGACCTGACACTTAGAGGTTCCAAATCCGCGCTTCAGCTACCGCTTTCGTCTTCTCTCGCAAAAACCTCTTGACACCGTCTGTCCCTTGCATGGAAAATCTGTAGCAAGCTCACTCGCCTGAGTTTCACCTTGCCCCGGAACGGGGCAACGAGAGGAACGGTTTCTTTATCGACTACTGAGAGTTCAAGCGAGTTACCCCTTTGCTTTGGCAAGAGGAGGGTCAGGGGGACAGTGGCGTTCCCCTGGGATAAAACCACAGACTGGGTCCTTGGTTGGAAGGGAGTCCAGGGAAGGTGTTTTATCTCTTTTTGGCTCCACTGTTCCCCTAACCTCCCTCTTCCCTGCACCAGCCGATTCGCGCCCTGTCTTCACACCAGGCGAAACACTGGGCTTTGCACCTGCAAAGATGCAGTAAAGGTCTGCGTCTTCGGCGCCCAATGGCAAGACTGGCCCGGTGGTCTTCTGGTAGCGGCCACACCACACAAGGGAAGCTAGTGCAGCGCGCCACAAGTTTTGAACCAGGGTTCAGCAGCCCCTCGTCGCCGCTGGCGTTGTTGCGCTCGACTCGACATATAGCCCGATATGACTCGCTCGCGACGCCTAGCCAGCGACAACGATTGACTACTGTCCCCTGGCTCAGAACTTATGGCGAGCTGCACTAGCATGAATCAGATTTTGCTCGATCGTTCCGCCGTTCTCCTGCTATCTGTCGTGCTGATGACCTCCAACCTGGTCGTGAAAGCAGGCGGTCAAGGGGACGCAGTGTGCGATCCTGACACAAACCCCCACTGCTATGTCCGACTGCGTCTGGACGTGCATCCAGCAGAGCTGCCTGCCGACCAGACTGTGATCTCGCTGGTACGCCTGACCAACTGGGGGTTGGGCGACCCGCCGCAGTGTATGGACTCCCAGGGTCAGACAGCTCCTGGCATTTTTAACCAGGAGGGGCGTCCTTCTATACTCCAGACCGAAATCTTCCGTTTTGCCCTGGAAGCTCCGGCGACGCAGTGTGGCCTCGGCTTTCCCTTCATTTTTACGACCTGTCCGGGAGTCTGCCCGGCGACCTTCGTGGGTGGTTCTGAGAACAATGCTCTCGCGGGAGATTCCGGCGACGATATCTTCGATGGGGGTCCTGGAAAAGATCAACTCTCAGGTGGTTCCGGCAACGACATTCTAATCGGAGGGCTGGGCAACGACGTGTTGATCGGAGGCGCCGGCACCGACGAGCTGCGAGGGGGCTTTGGTAACGATGAGCTGGATGGAGGTCGGGGAGTCGACCTGCTCTCTGGAGGTCCAGGAAACGACCTGCTCACCTCAACCGTCTCCGCCGAAGAAAGCGGGATCAACAAGCTTTCTGGACACGGCGGCAACGACATTCTGATGTTCTTCACCGACTTTGACAATACGTTCCGGGACGATGTTCAGTCGATTCTAGACGCCGGCCCGGGGGACGATCGCGTGGAGGGATCGTTTGCTCGAGACGTCATCCGAGGCGGACTCGGCAACGACGTTCTCATCGGCAATGGGGGAAACGACCTGATCTCGGGTGGAGGTGGAGACGACCTGATCTTCACAGACGGCTCCGAATCGGGAAATACGAGCGTGCAGCGAGTGCCACTGCGGCGAGTCTCCAGTAAGAAGCTCTACTCCTTTCGAGCGCGCCGGCGTAGAAAGACGGGGCTCCTGGTGGGGGGCCGCGGAAGCGACATTATTCGGGGCGGCGAGCAGCAGAGCGTGATCTTGCTGCGGGGCGGAGATGCCTCGCCGCAGAAACCCGAACAGATTTTCGGCGGAGCGGGCACCGATATGATATGGGGCATCGGGGTTTTTATCCCTTCTGATTTCCCCCAGCTGTCACGGCTGGTCGGTCCGGCCCTTCACCCCTCCAGGGGAAGTTTCCAAGAGTCTCATCTGTCGTCGCCCCTGGAGAACGCTCCGTTTCAATCGAACATGGAGATGATCACAGATCCACTCACCGGCGGAGTCTTTCTGATCGAAGGCATTAGCGACTTCCAGCAAATCTCCATCCTTGCTCAGATCGGAAACGGCGCGGGGCTTGTGTCGGATCTGGTGTACACGAATCCGTCAGTCAGCGAGTCGGTGGCGGTTAACGTGTCGTTCAGCGATGATGACGGTCAGGACCTGGAGCTTCCCTTCAAAGGCCGTGGAACTGCCGCCGAATTCGAATTCGAGATCCCCGCCCTGGGCAGCAGGACTTTGGTTTCGACCGGCGAAGGGGACCTTGTGGCCGGGGCTGCCCAGACCGTCTCGACCGGCCCGGTTGGAAGTACGGTTCGCTTCGCGCTCGAGAATCTGGGAGTGACAGGCGTTCCAGAGAGCCTCTTGTTGGACAGCTTTCTGATCCCGGTGACCCGGGATGTGTCTTCCGGCTTATCGACCGGCTTCGCCGTGTTCAACTTCGGAGGGCAGGATAGCTTGAAGGTTACCCTGAACAACCTCGATGGGACGATGAGAGCAGGGACTGAAGTTCCGATCGCGGCAGAGGGACATCTGTCGGTTTTTGTCCACGAGATGTTTGATATCGAGGACTTCGTGGGGACGATGCGGATTGATGGTAGTCCGCTGGCGGCTACCGTGATTCAGATGGGATCGGATGCGGGACAATTCACCACCTTGCCGGTTGTCCCGGTGCTCCCCGCCCCTGTCGCTCAGACGCTGTTCTTCTCGCAGTTTGGCAACGGTGAAGGCTTCGATTCCTCGGTTTTTCTACTGAACCCTTCAGAAAACGAAGATGCGACGGGTCAGCTCGCCTTCTTTGACGACAACGGAAACCAACTCGAGCTCAGCCTCAACGGTCAACCCGCGGCCAGCAGTGTCCCCTTCAGCATTTCTCCCGGCGGAGGGGCCATGTTCACTACGGACGGCCAGGGTGACGTCGTCGTCGGTTCAGCTCGAGCAACGCTCACGGGAGGCGTAGTGGGAGGCGTGCTTCGTTTCTTCATTCCCTCAGCCGGCCTCGCTGGAGTCGGTGCCAGCCCGCCCACCGGGAGTGTCCTCATTCCGGTTCGACGCAGCATTGCTAACGAGTTGAGCACAGGCGTCGCTGTAGCCTCCACCGGTGAGCCCGTCACACTGAATTGCGTCCTCAGGGACACTGCAGGAGCCCCTGTTCCCAATGGGGCCGGAGAGATCAGTCTTTCCGCCAACGGCCACCTGTCCCGGTTCATTCAGGAGCTTTTCCCGGAAGCCGACACCAGCCAGTTCAACGGAGTATTGACGGTCAGCGCTCGGGATGGAGCAGAGTTCTCGGCAACCGCAATCGAGTTTGGAACCGGCCGGTTTACGACGATACCAGTGACTCCATTGGTGCCCTAGGAGCCTGTCCGAGTAATGGTGCGGATTGCGTTACAGGCGCCGTTAGTCCAGATGCGAGGCATGGCGACGTAGGCGATGCTTGGTCATCGTCGAGGAGCCAGAACAAAGCAGATGGGCTGACGCCGCCTGTAACCCATAGGGAGAATGGGGGTTGCGGACGATCTCTGCGTTCGTCGTCGTCGACGATGGCCAAGTATCGACTTCCTCCTCCTGCCTTGATCTCGCCTCGCAAGCCCCATTCTCGCAACCCGCACCATTACTCGGACAGGCTCCTAGCTGGCAATAAACCCACCAGCAGGATCAGCGACCGTAAACAACCGAAGGCACGACAGACTGACATCGCTCGTCTGTATCTTGGAATCCGGTTACTCAGCTGCTGCATTAACCTCTGCCAGCGGCTCCTGGCTGAACACCAGTTTCTGTTTTGCAGCCTCGTAGTCTACCCGCAGATGGGTCCCGTCCCTGAGCTCGCCCGAGACAATGAGCCGAGCCAGTGGATTCTCGACCTCCCTCTGAATGGCACGCTTCAGCGGACGGGCTCCGTAGTTGGGGTCGTAGCCCACGCGCACCAGGTGGGCGCGAGCCCCTTCGGTCAGCTCTACATCCATCTGTCGCTCGGCGAGGCGCCGACGCAGCTGAACCATCTGGATGTCAACAATTTCCTTCAGGTGTTCTTCGGCAAGGGCATGAAAGACGATGCTCTCATCGATCCGGTTCAAGAACTCGGGACGGAACTGGTGGCGGAGCTCGTCCAGAACCGCTTCCTTCATCCCTGCATATCCATCTCCGCTGAGTGATCCAGTGTATTCAAGGATTCGACTGCTTCCCACATTCGAAGTCATGATGATGATGGTGTTCTTGAAGTCGACGGTCCGGCCCTTTCCGTCCGTGAGTCGGCCGTCGTCCAGGACCTGGAGCATGGCGTTGAACACGTCGTAATGGGCCTTTTCGATCTCGTCGAACAGGATCACCGAAAAAGGTCGTCGCCGGACTACCTCAGTGAGCTGCCCTCCCTCTTCGTATCCAACATAGCCAGGCGGGGCACCGATGAGTCGGGCCACCGTGTGCTTTTCTTGATACTCAGACATATCGATTCGAATCAGAGCTTGCTCATCATCGAAGAGGAATTCGGCGAGTGCCCGGGCCAGCTCGGTCTTTCCCACTCCGGTAGGTCCGGGAAAGATGAAACTGCCGATAGGCCGGTTGGGGTCCTTGAGCCCGGAGCGGGCCCGAATTACAGCCTCCACGACCACGTGTACCGCCTCGTCCTGCCCCACCACACGTCGCCGCAGATCCTTTTCCAGGCTCATCAGTTTCTGCATTTCCCCTTCCAACAACCTTGAGATCGGGATCCCGGTCCAACGACTCACGACTTCGGCGATGTCGTCCTCACCCACCTCCTCCTTCAGCAGCGGAGTGACACCCTGTCGCTGGCCCAGAGTCTCCTGTTCGGCCTGGAGCTGCTGGTCGAGTGTCGCCAGTTTTCCATACCTGAGCTCCGCGGCCTGGTTCAGATCGTACTCGCGTTCGGCCTTCTCGACTGCGACCTTGGTCTGCTCGATCTGCTCCCGCACCGACCGCAGTCGTTGCACCGCCTCCTGCTCCGACTGCCATTGAGCCAGCAGGGTCTTGGCCTCGGCCTTGTCCTCAGCCAGGGTTTTCTCAAGTTTGGAGAGACGTTCCTTCGACGACTCATCGGACTCTTTTCTGAGTGCTTCCCGTTCGATTTCCAACTGCATGACCCGGCGCTGAACCTCGTCCAGCTCGGAGGGCATGGAATCCATCTCGGTTCGGAGTTTGGCCCCTGCCTCGTCCACCAGATCAATTGCTTTGTCGGGCAGGAAGCGATCCGAGATATAGCGGTTGGAAAGAACCGCTGCAGCTACCAGCGCCGAGTCCCTGATCTGCACCCCATGGTGGATTTCATAGCGCTCTTTCAAACCACGAAGAATCGAGACCGTATCCTCGACCGAGGGTTGATCGACCAGGACCGGCTGGAACCGGCGTTCGAGGGCTGTATCTGTTTCGATGTATTTGCGGTACTCGTCGAGGGTGGTGGCTCCGATGCAGTGCAGCTCCCCTCGAGCCAACATGGGCTTGAGCAGGTTCCCGGCATCCATTGCTCCCTCTGCTCGGCCCGCTCCCACGACGGTGTGAAGCTCGTCGATGAAGAGGATGACTTCTCCCTGCTGATCCTGCACTTCCTTGAGGACTGCCTTGAGTCGTTCCTCGAACTCTCCCCGGTACTTGGCACCGGCGATCAAAGCGCCCATGTCGAGCGAGATGACCCGTTTGTGTTTCAAGCCTTCCGGTACGTCACCGCGCACGATGCGCTGCGATAGACCTTCGGCGATCGCCGTCTTCCCCACACCCGGCTCTCCAATCAGAACGGGATTGTTCTTGGTGCGGCGAGAAAGAACCTGCATCAAGCGCCGGATCTCGTCATCCCGGCCGATCACCGGATCGAGCTTTCCCTGGGACGCTTCAGCGGTCAGATCTCTTCCGTACTGTTCCAGTGCTGCGTAGGTTGCCTCCGGATTGGGCGACGTTACCAGTTGACTTCCTCTCACCTCCTGAAGGGTCTGCATCAGGCTCTCGCGTGACAGACCCGAATCCCGAAGCAGTCGTCCCGCCACGCCTTTGTCGTCCGCCATGACCAGTAACAGGTGCTCGACCGAAAGGTACTGGTCCTTCAGTTTCCCCGCCTCTTCCTCCGCCTTCGACATCAGCAGGTTCAGGCGGGGTGTGATGTAGACCTGGTCGAGAGAGGCTGAGGGACCCGAGACCTTGGGCAAGCGGTCCAGCTCTTCTTCCAGCCGCTGTTTCAGCCCTGCTACGTGCACTCCGGCTTTGTTCAGGATCGAGCCGGCGAGTCCCCGTTCCTGTTCCAAGAGGACTGCCAGCACATGCTCTATGTCTACTTGCTGATGGCCCTGACGCAATGCCTTTGTCTGGGCCGAGTTCAAGGCACTACGAACCATCTCTGTAAGCTGACTCACATCCATCCCGCCTATAGCCTCCTTGACTTTCTACTCTACTCTTGTCTCGCAGCAATTTGAGGTTCTTTGGTAGGGCGCCTCGCATATCTACTGCCGGAGACAGTTCTTCTTATAGGATTCAGTCCAGGCGATTACAAGGAGGGCCTATGGGGTAGTGCTTGGAACGGAGCGGTTGGCGTTTTCCTCCGTTTGCTCCGGGCGCTTTGGAGGGTACTCTTCGTGCTAGAATGATGCTGACACCGAGGCCGCGCCCTCCAGAGCGAACGAGAGTGAAATGGAAGAAAACAAAGACGGAGACTCCTTCCAGGTAACCGATCGCCGGAGCTGGTTGGAAGACGGAGATCTAATCGAGCGGACTCCCGTGCCGGAGAAGCGGTACCCTTCCTTCGTCGAGGAGCTCAAGGCACGTACCGAGCTCGCCGAGCAAAAGCTCAAAGAGCGAATCAAGGACGTGGAGGCTGAGAACGAGGCGTTTCGAGCTCGGCTGGGCAAGGACATGGAACGGCGGTTGGAGCAGCAAAAGATGGACTTGCTCCGAGGCTTTCTGGAAGTCATCGACAACTTTGAGCGGGCCCTGCAGGCTTTCGAGCAGACGTCCAGTCTGGAAGAGCTCAAGAAAGGAATTCAGCTCAACCTGGAGCTTTTTCTCCACAAGCTCAAGGCCGTGGGAGTCGAGCCCCTCGATGTTCTCGAACGGCCCTTTGATCCCCACCAATCGGAAGCGGTCGGAGTCATCCCTGTCGAAGACCCCGATCTGGACGACCACGTGGTAGAGGTAGTCCAGCAAGGCTATCGCTTTGGGGATCAATTGCTTCGGCCCGCACACACTCGGGTCGGAAAGTATCATGCCTCAGGCGACAATCCGTGATTTTCTAGAACTGCTCTCTCGGCGGATCGGGCTTCAGCAGGAACTCGAAGGGCGAGACGCCAGGTCAACTCCAAAGCCAAAGGTGGGCACACCAGCCTCCAGGCTGGCGTTTCTAGCCGGCCTGGAGACTGACAATACCGTCATCACCTTCCGAGAGACCTATTGAGCGTTAGTCCATCACCTACAGTGCCATCAGAAATAGGCTTTTCGAAGCCTAGCTTTCGAGTGGGCACACAGAGGACCCGAGGAGTTCCAACCAGCAACCTCTGGGGCCCGAACTGGTTGCGGATACGGGTCTGACCGATAAAAGCATCACCCGCGGTCATGGAATAACAGGTCAGGTGTGCCCGGGGATTGTTGATTGGGTTGATGATGTCCGTGTGCTGTTTCTGGGCTGGGTTGCAGAACGCCACCGGCTTCCGCACCCGATGACGTGTCACCGGCAGAATGAATTGATCACTCAGGCCTACGCTCGGCCTTCTGACTCTACGCCCGGTGGCCCGATAACACTTGAAGTGATCGATATCCTGGAGCAAATCATGAACCGCCTTCTGGGTCGGCACGGCCAGAAAGAGGGACTCATGGGTTCGCAACGTCTGTTGGCCGAACTGGTTATGAATCTTGACAATCCTTGTGGGT
Source organism: Acidobacteriota bacterium (assembly GCA_965218775.1). Lineage (GTDB taxonomy): Bacteria > Acidobacteriota > UBA6911 > RPQK01 > JAJDTT01 > CAUZIZ01. Next base: position 1,671,532 of record CBDCLS010000006.1, read on the forward strand.
TCCCGCCTTTCGGTCAGCGTCCAGTAAAAGGTCAAGTGCTGCCTGATGTCTCGGACACCGAACTCCTGTCGGTTGTGAAGCTTTCTGGTCGGATTGCAGAACCACCTCGCGTCCCGCACCAGCACCTTCTCCTCCAGGTCGGTGCTGAACTGATCGGATAATCCGACCTCCACCTCGATATCAGGAGCGGACCGGATAACCGGATAGCACTGGAAATGTTCCAGTCGGAGCGGCGCTTCTACGACTCCTGCTCCCAGAGTTGCTGTGAATAGGAAAACAGACACGGTCCAAGAGAGATACTTCGCCATTGCATGGACTCCTTCTCCTCCCCAGGAAAAACCGCGAAGATCAGACGCCAGAAGAATCGGCGTTCTGCAGTGGCGGCAGGTTATCCGAACACAGCGCCGTTGTCAAATCCACTCGGGGAGGGTCAGTGGTGCAGTAAGCTGAAACTTGAATAGTGAGCAGTGATGTAGTGGTCAGTGAGCAGTGATGCAGTGAGCAGTGATGCAGTGAGCAGTGAGCAGTAGGGAGATACAGTGCCGCGAACGGGTGCATTCCCAGTATGACGAAGCCAGGTCCGGCAGTGCCGCGAACGCCTTGACTCGTTAGCAATATGAGGCCCAGTTCCGAGGAGAGAGCCGGGCAACTCGTCCGGCGCTTCCCGCGCTCGCACAATTCCCTTGTCCCCCTGTACGCATCCCCTTCAGGGATGAAATCCAAAGGCGGTTGGCTCCCCCAGGGTTGGGAAACCCGTACGTGTTTAGCGTCTCCCTTGCCCTTGCCCTTGCCCTTGCCTTCAAACTTGCCTTCGCCTGTGCCTTTGCCTTCCCTCTTGCCGTTTGCTTCGATCCCTGCGCCTGCGGCAAGGGGAAAAGTACAAGGAAACAGGGAAAGGCACAGGCAAGTTTAAAGGCAAGGCCAACGGCCAGGGTGAGACTCGGTGAAGCGTTGGGATTGACCTCTAGTTTTGATTCCCTCTTGAAAGTCCTAAACAGGTGCTTCGAAGTTTCTTTCTCGAATGGGGCCAGCGCTACTGGGGGCGGGACTACGGTGAAGATCCCGAGCGGCGTCGGTTCCGCTCGACTGGCGATTCATTGAAAATGTGGCAGAGGGCCACTGCGAGCGCGTCCGAGGCGTCGTAGGGTTGGGGCGTTTCCTTCAAGTTCAGCAGGATGCGAACCATCGTCTGGGTCTGTTCCTTGTCCGCCCTTCCGTATCCGGATACGGATTTCTTGATTTCCAATGGAGAGTATTCAACCAGCGGAATTCCCAGCTGGGCGGCTGCCAGAAGGATGACCCCACGGGCATGCCCCAGTTGGAGGGCACTGCGGGCATTCACAGCATGGAAGACCTGTTCGACGGCGACAACGGAGGGTGAGTACTCTTCGAACAGCTTGCTCAGCTCGTCGTGAATTTTTCTGAGACGCTCTGCGAAAGGTACTCCCCTGCTTAGGTTGGAACCCTTGATAGCACCGTACTTGATGCACTGAAGACGGCTTCCCTGGCTCGAAACCACCCCATAGCCAGTGATCCGGCTACCAGGGTCAACGCCCATGATGACCACAGGGAAAGGATACTCGGCCTAGCTGACGGAACCGCAATCGCCAGAGCGGAGCGAGATGCAGCGGCAGCGGAGGCAGAGATACAAGGTATCTTCCTCCTCTTAATGGACGTCGATGCCGTGAGTGATCGAGACAAGTTCAACACCCACGTCCGAGGGCTTATCGATGCGATCAGATCGGTACCTGTCGCACGGGGGTTTGATGAGATTCGTATCCCGGGTGAACGGCAATGCTCGACCAAACGAGAGAAACTGGAAAAGGGTATTGAGCTCGGGGAGATGACTTGGTCGGAACTCGCCCAAATCGCCGATAAACTAGGGGTTGGGATGCCACTTTAAGGTAACCAGCTTGAGCGAGGCACCTGTCAATTCAGGAGTGCTTCCATCTCCTTCTCGTCGATATCGAAATTCCCGTAGACGCTCTGGACGTCGTCTTGTTCTTCCAGGGCTTCCATCAATTTGAGAGTCCTTTCCGCCTGCTTGCCTTCGACCGCGACCGCATTCTGCGGAAGCATCGTCAGCTCGCCGGATTCGATCGGGATGTTGGCCTCTTCGACCTTCGCCTTCACCTGATAGAAGTCCTCGTAGGAGGTATAGATGGCCAGGCTATCGCCTTCGGTCTTGAGATCTTCAGCTCCTGCATCCAGAGCTACCTCAAGCAAATCCTCTTCTGATACCGCTTTAGCGTTGACCGAGATGTAGCCCTTCTTCTCGAACATCCACTGAACGCTTCCGGATTCTGCCAGGTTGCCCCCGCTCTTCACGAAAATGTGTCGTAGCGCCGCGACGGTCCGATTCTTGTTGTCGGTCAAGACATCCACCAGGATGGCGACGCCACCGGGTCCGTAGCCCTCATAGAGAAACGGTTCGAAGTTTTGCCCCGGGAGCTCCCCCGTGCCCTTCATGATCGCGCGCTCGATATTGTCCAAAGGCATGTTGCTTCCCTTGGCTGTCTGAACGGCGGTACGGAGCCTGGGATTGGATTCGGTGTCGCCACCTCCTATTCGGGCAGCCACCGTGATCTCCCGGATCAGCTTGCTAAACACCTTCCCTCTCTTGGCGTCGGTGGCAGCCTTCTTGTGTTTGATAGAGCTCCACTTGGAATGTCCTGACATAAACATTGTCTCCGATGGTGATTTGGCGCTTATTGTACCATGAGAAGCGCCGCCGTAAACCGCTCAGCGCTGAGGCAATAGGAGTCGAAAGTGACGAAGTACAAAGTGGTCGTGCAGTACCTGGCTACCGGCTACGCAGGTTGGCAGGTGCAGCGAGATCGGCCTACCATCGGGGGGACGATCGAATCGGTCCTGAGCCGTTTGACCGGTGAATCACCTGCGGTGGTAGGGTCCGGGAGGACCGATGCTGGTGTCCACGCTCTGGGCCAGGTCGCCCATTTTCGACTGGAGAAGCCCTGCTGCAGCAAACGGTTGCTGCGCAGCCTCAACGGTCTGCTTCCGGCGAATATTCGGGTGGTGCGGTTGGTGACGGCCCCACCCTCCTTTCACGCCCAAAGGGACGTTGTGAAGAAGCGTTATGTCTATCGGATCTACAACGGTCCGATTCTCTCGCCCTTTCTCAAAGGGCGTGTCTACCAGGTCTTCCCAGCGCTGGACTTCGAGCACATGCAGAAGGCCGCGGAATCGATTTGTGGCAATCATGACTTCAGCGGCTTCGCCGCCTCCACCACTCGGGTCAAGAATCGTACCCGCAAGGTGCTGCTCTCCGGCTGGCAGCGAAAGGGTCGTTCCTTGGAGTACCGGATCGAAGCCAAGGGCTTTCTGCACCATATGGTCCGAAACATCGTGGGAACCCTGGTCCAGGTGGGTCTGGGCAAGCGCCCGCCTGAGAGCATGTTGGAGATCCTCCAGGCCCGGGATCGTCGTCGTGCAGGCCCGACGGCACCGGCGGAGGGACTCTATCTGGCAAAGGTCTGGTACTCTTCGTGAGTAAATCCCAAGATACAAGGTACAAGATACAAACAAATTCCAAGGTCTCAAGCACCAAGATACAAACAATCGGAGCGACCGGGGACTTGGTGCTGCACCATCCAAGTAACCGCGTGACTTGCCAAGCTGGCTCGCCTCCCCATTTGGTGCTTGGAATTTGCGATTTGTTTGTATCTTGTATCTTGTATCTTGTACCTTGGAATTTCGTCCCCACCCCTGATAGATTACGTAGCGGATGAATGGTTGACCTACTTGAGAATTTCCGAGGTCTGGATTCCAAAAGCGCTGAAGCTCGCCTGATTCTTGGCCTCGACCCCAGTCGACTCCCATGTCACCTCGCCGTCATCATGGATGGGAACGGGCGTTGGGCCAACCAGCGCGGTCTGCAGCGGGTTGAAGGACATTCTGCTGGGATCAAGTCGGTTCGGGCCACCGTCGAGACCTGCGCCCGACTCAAGCTTCAGGTTCTCACCCTTTACGCGTTTTCAGCAGAAAACTGGAAGCGTCCGATCAGCGAGGTCAACAAACTCATGGAGCTGCTCAAGGAGTACCTCCGAAAGGAGCTCCCTGAGATCCAGGAGAACGATATCCGTTTCCAGACGATCGGTCGCGTTGATGAACTTCCTTCGTCGGTCCAGCGTGAGCTGAAACACGTCGAGACCGAGACTCAATTCAATCGAGGCATGCAGATGGTCCTGGCCCTGAACTATGGAGGTCGAACCGAGTTGGTCGACGCCTTCAACGCTCTGATCAAGAAAGGGAGCCGGCGTAAGATTCGGGAAAAGGACATTGAGGAGAATCTCTACACCGCCGGTCTGCCATCACCCGATCTGTTGATTCGTACCAGCGGAGAGATGCGAGTGAGCAACTTTCTGCTTTGGCAGATCGCCTACTCCGAAATATATGTGACGGATGTGTTGTGGCCCGACTTTCGTAGCGTCCACCTGCTCGAAGCCATCCTCGATTTCCAGAAGCGAGAACGGCGATACGGAGGAATCCTGTCCGCGCGGTTCCAGAGCTCCCGATGATCCCACGGGTTGCCAGCGGAGCGGTCCTCGCAGTCCTCGCTCTTACCTCAATACTGTACCTGAGCCAGACGTTCTTTCTTCTGCTTCTGGATCTAGTTCTACTCCTCGCGCTCCGGGAGTTTTTCCAGCTGCTTGCCGGCTATCAAGCGAGAAATCAGCCGGACTCCAGTGCTGACGCCGGGCCTTCCAAGCCAGAGGAATCCTCTCTTTCGCTGGGGTCAACAGAGACTCCTTTGGGCACGAGCAGAGGCTCCGGGAGGCTGGGATGGGTGTGCCTTCTCCTGGGATTGCTGCTGACCTGGATTTGGGTGTCTCAGCCCAGCTGGGTTCCTCCCTACCTCTTCCTTGTCTTTCTGCTTGTTATGGCTCTGAGTCTCACTATTGGTGATGTCGAGTGGAGGTTTCCCTCGGCCGCCGGTCACTTCTTCGGTCTCTGCTATGTGGGCTTCCCAGTGTGCCTTGCCGTCTCCTATCAGAAGCAGCCCCACGAGTTATTGCTGATTTTGCTCACGGTGGCAGTGGCCGATATCGGGGCGTTCCTGGTGGGAAGACGCTGGGGAGCGCATAAGATGGTCCCTCGGATCAGCCCCAAGAAGTCGTGGGAGGGCTTTGTGGGCGGGATGGTTTCGTGTGTCCTCTTCTCGCTGTTTTACGGAACCAATTTCTTGCCGGACAAGACCCCGCTGTTTCTGACAGTGTTGGCTCTGGTGCTGGGGACGGTTGCAACCCTGGGAGATCTTTTCGAGTCGGCGATCAAGCGGGGAGCTGGTGTCAAGGACAGCGGCTCCTCGATTCCCGGTCACGGTGGCCTCCTTGACCGGATGGACGGTCTCCTGTTCGCTTTGCCCACCTATTACTGCCTTTCCTTTCTGCTAGAATGACCCGTCACCATGAAGAGACTGGCGATCCTCGGTTCAACCGGCTCCATCGGACGCAGCACTCTGAGCTTGGTGGATCTCTACCCGGACCGATTTCAGGTCGTGGCCCTGGCAGCTAGGCAACAGGCCGATTTGCTGTTTGAACAGGCCCAGAAATACCGGCCACGAGTAGTCGCCCTCGAGGACGATCAGGGGGCGGCCTATCTCCGTGAGCAGCTGCCTGGAGTCCGAGTGGTCGGCGGACCCGAGGGTGTGATCGAAGTCGCTACAGAGAAGAGCGCAGAGATGGTTGTGGCAGGAATTACGGGTGGCGCGGGTTTGTTGCCGACCTACCATGCCATCCTCGAAAACAAGGATATAGCCCTGGCCAACAAGGAGACTCTGGTGATGGCCGGGGAGCTCATCATGAGTGAGGTGGTTGCGCGCCGTACCCGCTTGTTGCCGGTCGATAGTGAGCACGGTGCCCTACACCAATGCCTGGGTGAGGCGAGCAAGAAGGAGGTGCGGCGTCTGCTCTTGACCGCTTCCGGTGGTCCCTTCTTCAGGAAAAGCAGAGAGGAACTGGAAACGGTCAGCGTCGAAGAGACTCTCAATCATCCGACCTGGGAAATGGGTCCCAAGATCACGGTCGACTCAGCCACCCTGATGAACAAGGGCCTGGAGGTGATCGAGGCCCACCACTTGTTCGGCCTTTCGGCTGACCGGATCTCGATCGTCGTCCATCCCCAGTCCACGATTCACTCCATGGTTGAGTTCATTGATGGCACAATGTTGGCTCAAATGAGCATTACCGACATGCGCCTCGCCATCGTCTACGCACTCTCCTATCCAGAACGCTGGGACTCAGCACTACCCTTTCTCGATCTCTTTTCCGTTAAATCTCTTGAGTTTTTTCCTCCGGATGCCGATAAGTTTCCATGTCTGCGCCTTGCTCGTGAGGCTCTCGAGCTGGGCCAGACGTATCCAGCGGTCCTCAATGCGGCGAATGAGGTCGCGGTTGATTCATTTTTGAGGCGTGAGATTCCGTTTTCCGCAATCGCAGGGATCGTCGAGGAGACGCTTGGTCGACATCGCCCCGGCTCTGCCCTGGATCTGGATGCGGTATTGGCTGAAGACCAGGAGGCCCGACGATCGGCGGCAGAAGCCGTGCACAGCTTGGCTGCCTCCTAAATGTGCTAAGTTTGGGGACGTTGACATGTGCAACCGCTTTGATCTTTTGGAACCCATCGCCTTCAACCAGCGTCCTTAATGAGAAAATGAGGTGATTTGAGACTCCACCTGTCTGTTTACTCGCGGTCGATTGGCATCGGCCTGAGCAGGTATTGGCGAATTATCAGCCGGCGAAGCTGGCTCTTAAGGAAGGACCATCCTCTTGGATTTGATTAGTTCGGTTGGGACGAGTTTGATCGCTTTTGTCTTTGTCCTCGGTGTCATGATCTTTGTCCACGAGCTTGGGCACTACGCGGTCGCCAAGCTTCTAGGCATTCGGGTCGAAGTCTTTTCTCTTGGTTTCGGCCCTAGAATCCTCGGCTTCAGCAGAGGGGACACCGACTATCGGGTGAGCCTGCTTCCGTTGGGCGGCTATGTGAAGATGGCCGGAGAGAATTACGACGAGGATCTCACCGGTTCAACAGACGAGTTCCTCTCCCGCCCCAAGCTCCATCGCTTCGCGGTGGCCGTGGCAGGCCCCCTGATGAACATCGTTCTTGCCTGGCTCCTGCTGGCTGTAAGCTACACCGCGGGAGTTGAGGTCGCTGCCTACCGTGGTCAGCCCGCAGTGATTGGTGTGATCTCGCCGGACTCTCCCGCCGAGCGCGCCGGTGTTCAGCTCAACGATCGAATCGTGTCGATCGACGGAGAGCCGACTCCAGCCTGGCGGCAGGTAGAACTCGCCATTGGCACCAGTCCTAATCAGACCCTCAGGTTGAGTCTGGAGCGAGAGGACGGCAGCCTGGTCGATAAGGAGGTCACAACGGCAACCCAGGGGACCTCTGAGATGGGCACCATAGGCGCGGGTCCTATGATTCCCTATGGGATAGAAGGCGTGGAACCCGATTCCCCCGCAGCCGAATCTGGCCTTCGTCAGGGGGATGAACTCCTTCATGTGGACTACGAGAGCAACAGGGCGAACGGTTTTTATGAGATTCCCCGGTTCGTAGCGGAGCATGAGGGGAAGCCCTTGCTCTTTACGATCCGTCGCCAGGAACAGACCCTCGAGAAAACCATTGTTCCCGTCAAAATGGGAGACAGGGCGCGGATCGGAATTGTGGGTAAGGATCCCTTCGTCATTGAGCGCTATGGTCCCTTCGAGGCCGTGGTGAAATCGTTTCAACGCAATGTCCAGATTACAGGACTCACCTTTTACATCGTGGGCAAGATTGTGACGGGGCGCGCCTCACTGAAAAGCATGTCGGGTCCCATCGAAATCGCCCGTTATTCGGGGGCCGCGGCCTCGAGCGGTCTGATTCACCTGATGGGCTTCATGGCTTTGGTGTCGCTTCAGCTGGGTATATTCAATCTGTTCCCCATTCCCATTCTGGACGGTGGCGTTATCGCCATGCTGGTCATTGAAGGGCTCATCGGCCGCGATCTCAGTCTTCCAGTAAAGGAGCGGATTTTCCAGGCCGGCTTTATATTCCTGGTGCTGCTCATGGGAGTCGTGATCTTCAACGACATTTCGAAGAATCTGCCCTTCTTCGATTGAGTTAGAGCTCCCCCAACTGAGCCGACTCCCGATTCCTTCGTCTGGACGCAGTTCTTACCGTCACCCTGGACTGGCCGCACAGATAAAGAGGATCCTTGAAATGGCACCTAGTCTGAACACGTACGGTTCTAGATCTTCCCTGAAAACCAGCGGCGGCGAACTCGATTTCTACGGGTTGGAAGCCCTTGAGAAGCGGGTGGGAGGAGTCAGTAGACTTCCGTTTTCACTCAAGATCCTGTTGGAGGGTATGCTCCGCCACGAGGATGGAGTAGCAGTGTCCGCCGACGATATCGAGGCTTTGGCCCGATGGAGTCCAGGAAGTTCTTCCAATCGTGAGATAGCCTTCAGGCCGGGACGTGTACTGCTGCAAGACTTTACCGGTGTTCCCAGTGTGGTGGACCTGGCCGCGATGAGGGACGCCCTGGCGGAAATCGGCGGGCCGCCCGAGCGGATCAATCCCCTGGTTCCGGCCGAACTTGTCATTGATCATTCAGTCCAGGTGGATTTCTTTGGGACGGAGCGATCCTTTCAGCTCAATGTCGAGAAGGAGTTCGAGCGAAACCGAGAGCGCTATGCCTTTCTGCGCTGGGGGCAGGCAGCCTTCGACAATTTTCGGGTAGTGCCACCGGCAACGGGAATTGTGCACCAAGTCAATTTGGAATATCTGGCTCGAGTCGTCCTCGAGACCGGGGAGAACGGCCGCCGGCTGTGTTTTCCCGACACACTGGTGGGCACGGACAGCCACACGACCATGATCAATGGTCTGGGTGTTTTGGGTTGGGGAGTGGGCGGAATCGAGGCTGAGGCTGCCATGCTGGGTCAGCCCATCAGCCTGCTTTCACCGCAGGTGGTCGGTTTCAAGCTCTACGGCAGCCTGCCTGAGGGAACGACCGCCACGGATCTGGTTCTGACCATTACCCAGCGACTGCGTGAAAAGGGGGTAGTGGGGAAGTTCGTCGAGTTCTTCGGTAGCGGTGTTTCCAGTCTTTCCCTGGCAGACCGGGCAACGATTGGAAATATGTCCCCTGAATACGGCGCGACTTGCGCCCTTTTCCCCATCGATTCAGAGACCTCCAACTATCTACGTCTCACGGCCCGTCCTCCGGAACAGATCGAGCTGGTGGAGACCTACGCCAAGGCCCAGGGATGGTTTCACACCCCTGACAGCCCAGAACCTGAGTACGACGAGACACTGGAGCTGGATCTGGGTACGGTCGAGCCCAGTCTGGCCGGACCCAAGAGGCCGCAGGATCGCATCCCGCTTGCACAAGCCAAGGTCGCCTTCGAGAAAGTCCTCCCCACGCTGGTCAAGTCTCCCTCCCAATCGGGAGTGGAGGAGGCCGACGCGGGTCAAGGTGTAGCTGGACCCCGTGTGCCTGTGAGCGTCCAGAGTGAGGACGGGGTTTCCGCAGAAGTCGAGCTGAGTCATGGAGTCGTCGTTATAGCCGCCATCACCAGCTGCACCAATACCTCCAATCCTTCGGTGATGATCGGAGCAGGTCTGTTGGCTCAGAAGGCGGTTGAGAGGGGGTTGAAGCGGAAACCTTGGGTCAAGACGAGTCTGGCCCCGGGGTCCAAGGTGGTCAGTGAGTATCTCGAGACGGCCGGTTTGATGCCTTACCTGAGCCAGCTGGGATTCAATCTCGTCGGCTATGGTTGCACGACCTGCATCGGCAACAGCGGCCCCCTACCTAAGTCCATTTCTGAGGCGGTCCGAGAGCATGATCTGGTGGTGTGCGCGGTCCTTTCGGGTAATCGCAATTTTGAAGGTCGCATCAATCCCGATGTCAGAGCCAACTATCTGGCTTCTCCACCCCTTGTTGTGGCCTATACCTTGGCCGGTTCAATGAATGTGGATCTCTATCGCGAGCCCCTGGGGCAGGACCCAGATGGACGAGATGTTTTCTTCCGAGAGCTCTGGCCTTCCCAGCAGGAGGTCGAGCAAGCAATGAGCACGGCAGTCAGTCCGGAGATGTTTCGGAGCAAATATCAAGATGTTTTCAGCGGCGACGAACGATGGCAATCTCTTCCCAGTCCCAGCGGTCAACGTTTTGCTTGGGAGGAAAAGTCGACCTATGTGCGAAAGCCGTCGTTCTTCGAAGGAATGAGGCCTGAACCCGATCCGATTCATGATATCACCGGGATGCGGGTACTGGTTATGGTGGGTGACTCGGTCACTACCGATCACATTTCGCCCGCTGGATCGATACCAGAAGGGGGTCCCGCGGGCAATTACCTGCTGGATCAAGGTGTGCGCTCCAGCGAGTTCAACTCCTTTGGCTCCCGCCGGGGAAATCATGAAGTGATGATGCGTGGGACCTTTGGTAACATCCGGCTTCGCAACCTCCTGGTGCCTGGGATCGAAGGTGGATACACCCGTCACATGTCCAGTTCCGAGCCGATTTCGATCTATGATGCCGCCATGAAATACCGTGACGAAGGGGTCTCCCTGCTGGTGATTGCCGGCAAGGAATACGGTTCGGGATCCTCTCGAGATTGGGCAGCCAAGGGAACAAGCCTGCTGGGTGTCGAGGCGGTTCTGGCAGAGAGCTTCGAGCGCATCCATCGCAGCAACCTGATCGGGATGGGAGTCCTACCACTGGAGTTCGAGGAAGGCCAGAACCGGGAGACTCTCGCTCTGAGTGGCTCGGAAACCTATGATCTCCTGGGCCTCTCGAAGGGGATGGAACCTGGCCAGAAGCTCAAGTTGCGGGTGATTTCAGAGGACGGGACCGAAAGGGAAGTGAGTGTCCGGTCGCGAATCGATACACCCAATGAGCTGATCTATTTCCAGCACAAGGGCATCCTTCCCTACGTGCTCAGGGCAAGCGCTTCGTAGGATTTGCGCCAAGAATTGTTATAAATCTTACATCTCATCCTCACACTATTTTCACACCATTTCGGCTGCTCTTTCTGGTTTCGCAGGGAGCATCGCCTGAAGCATGCCCAGACCGTCGCGATGGCGCACGCCCTTTTTCCACGCAACCCTGCAAATAAAGTTTCATCCTAGTCTCACACCCATTGGCGCTGGCCCCATTCGAGAAAGAAACTTTGGGTCCGGCGTAGCGGTGGTCTCCAGGCCGCCGTGGTTCGAGCCAAAGGCTCGGCACAAAAGTACTCTTCGGCCTGGAGACCAAAGCCACGTGAAGTTTCAGCTCAGCCGAAAAAGAGGAAATGGGTCTGGCCTCCCGTTTGCTTCGAGAGTATAATCTAGTCCCATAGGTCGGGAGAATAGGACAGCCCGGTCTCGTGCTCTCGACCTATCCTAGCAGCTGACGGTCCAGCCAGGGCGATCTGGTAGGCTTAGGCGTGCCAAATTTGCCTGCCGTGGTGTTGCGGTGCTTTCCATGGGAGGGGACGACATGAGGAAGATCGATACTACCAGACGCCGAGGTCAGAAATCGGGGCCCAAACTCGGTGTCCTGAAACTCCCATTGCTATTGTTGTCTTTTTCTTTGCTGACCCCGGATTTGTGCGGACAGTTCACCAGGTCGATTACTGGCTTTAGAGCCCCAAAGTTGGATCCCTCGATTGACCAGGTGGACTTGAGCCCGCTTTGCGACTTAGCCCAACAGCGGAGCACCGAGGTTCCAGAGGCAGAGCTTAGAACTCTGGTCTGGTCCAACTTCCGATTCCTGTTCTACAACAAGTTGAATCGGAACAACTTCCTTGTGGATCCCGGACCGAATCTTGTCGTAAAGAAAATTGTTGGTGTGTTGAACCTGAATGAGAGGCTGGGACTCTTAATAAAGGAGGCCCGGAGGAGTTCCGACCGGGAAGCTTCCTGGAGGAAAAAGGCACAGTTGGTCGGCGAAATTGACCGATCGGCTCGAAAGCTGCGCAGTGCCTTTTCTCAGTACTTTGTCGATGAAGGAACTACTACTTTTCGGATCAGGGTGGCCAAGACAAGCGTAAAGCCGGTCCAGTTTAGGTACTGTTTGTCTCAGTTGAATCACGTCAACATGTCTTTGACACGAGAATTGGATCGTTATTTCTTCAATCCCGCCCCCGGTCTGGTGAGGCTGTCAGAATACCAAAACAGCTCCATCGCCGTTCTCTGTGAATCGCTGGTAAAACTGTCCGTTTTTACCAAAGAGGTGCTACGGAACTAGCCCGGATCTCACCGGGTTCGTGCGCCGCATTCGACAGTCTGGGACCCGAAGTCGTCGCCTCAGCAGCGTGAGCACTGGATCGCTCCACAAAGTGCTTAGGAGGCGGGTTGTGGTCAAGAGTACCCCGATAGCGATTTCGTTGGGTGCTCAAGAAAGAGGAGGAGGACAATGAATGAAGTGCTTTAGAGTACTCGTACTGCTGCTGCTCTTCTCCTCTGAGGCAATCCTTGCCAACGACGACTACAGGCTGCAAGAGCACCTGCGTTATCTCTCCTCTGATGAGCTGATGGGGCGGGGGAATAATCGCCCCGAGATCGATGTGGCCGCCAAGTATCTGGCAGAAGAGTTCCGGCGCTACGGGCTCACACCCGTCGGCGATGACGGAAGCTATTTTCAGCATTTCTCAGTCAAGATGGGCGAGAAGAAAGGCCTGAAGAATTCCCTCACGGCCAAGCAGAACGACACCACTCTCGAGCTACAGCAAGATAGAGATTATCAGCTTCTGACGTTCGGGCCTCAGGACTGGATCCGTGGTCCGCTGGCATTCGCCGGTTTTGGCATCACCGCTCCGGAGCTCAACTATGATGACTATGCAAGCCTCGACGTACGGGGAAAGATCGTCCTGGTGTTCGAGCATGAGCCTCAGGAGAATTCCCTCAATAGCCCTTTTCGCGGACAGGAACTGACTCACTATGGGACCGTTACCTACAAGGTCATGAACGCCAAGCAGAGAGGGGCCCTGGGGGTGATTCTCCTGCCCGACAGGTTCAATCACGCTAGACCCGAAGCCTCCCCTCGGGCATCGCCGGAAACGGTGGCCAACATGGGTATTCCGACGGTTAGACTCCTGGCCCGCTGGGGACGACGGCTGCTCGAAATGAGTGGGCGGGACCTCGGGGAAATCAATCTCTGGCTTCATGCTCACCTTACGCCCTACTCCTTTGAGTTCGACGATGTCTCAGTTGAGCTGGGAGCGGATGTCGTCGAGATTCGGCGCAAACTGAAAAACGTTCTTGGATTTGTCCGTGGGCAAACGGATGAGGTGATTATCGTCGGAGCTCACTACGACCATCTGGGACTGGGGGACAACGCATCTCTTGCCTCGGATAAGATTGGAGAGGTTCACAACGGGGCAGATGATAATGCTTCGGGGGTTGCCGGCCTGCTTTTGCTGGCCGAAGAGCTCTCACTGATGTCGCCCCGACGGAGCCTCTTGTTCATCGCCTTCGCCGGGGAGGAGCTTGGCTTGTTAGGGTCGCAGTTCTATACCGAGCATCCGGTGATTCCCCTGGAGAAGACCGTTACGATGGTCAATCTCGATATGATCGGACGTAGCGATGGCGATGTCCTCATCGGCGGCATAGGCACCGCATCGGTGTTTTCCCCGATCTTGGATGATATCGAATCCGACTATCCGCTGCGGTTCAAGTATTCACAGACTCCCCGCGGGTCCAGCGATCACCTTTCGTTTGCCGCAAAGAAAGTTCCCGTGCTCTTCTTCTTCTCAGGCCTACATCGCGACTACCACAAGCCCACGGACGATTGGGAGAAAATCAACCTGGTTCGCACCCGCCAGATCATCGGAGTGGTCCGGAAGCTGATTCTGGGCGTGGACCAGTTGGATCAGCCGCCTCAGTACGTAGATCTCCGCAGCGATCGGGTAGGCAGCCGGCAGCATCCCCAGTTCGGCTTTGTTCCGGATATGAGCTGGGTTCTGGGAGGTGTCCGATTAGGACAGGTTCTCGAGGACACGCCTGCCGAGCAGGCGGGACTCATGGACGGCGACGTGTTGGTTCGATTCGACGGAACTGAAGTCAACAATCTACGTGCCTTTCGATCCCTTCTGGGAGAAAAGAATCCCGGCGACCGGGTTGAGGTAGAGGTGGTCCGCCAGGGAAGCATGGTGAGCTTGACTGTCCAGCTGAAACCCTCAGGGTTCGCACAAGAATAGGTTCGCAGAGCCGTTGCACAGCGCCGCGCCAGATTGCTCGCGAACGATTGAGGGAAACCGTACAGAGGATTTCGAGATTGAGGAGTGGGGGTGGAGATGAGATGCCAGAGTGTGAACTTGTTTCTGCGCGAACCTTAACCCGCATTTCTACTCGCCGGTCTACTACGTCGCCGCAATCATCCGCCCTGGCTGTGTTTCGCTCGGTCGGCCTCCTCGACGTACTGTACAAGTACGACTGCGGAGGCCTCGGTCGCAAGCCTTGCCAGGACGGCCCTTGCGACGCCTCGCTATACGACAGGCGATGAGAAATGCGGGTTAAATGAAGATTTCTTCGTCGGGGGTTGCGTCTCGCGATCTGACGCGGTCTGATGTGGAGAGTAGGCGTGTCAACGTTGCCAGAACAGCCCTCATCACTGCGGATACCTCCAGGGCTGGCTCCAGGATGGCTCGATGGACCCGAAAGGTCTGGCGCGAAAGCTGGCTTAGGACTCTGTCCACTTGTCTGGATACCGGAGCTAGATTGTCCCGCAGGACAGCTAGTGCCTGCTGTGTAGTGCCGTCCGCCTGCTGTATCGCGGAACCTATCCGCCCAAGCTCGAGCGACAACCTCTCCTGGGCCACCGCTAAACCCCTTGACGCACTCTGAATCTGGGTCAGGATTCCCGAAGTCAGCCTCAAGGTGTGTTCTACTCGTCGTACGACCAGAGGCACTTGCTGTCTCAGTTTTTTCAGGTTGCTTGAAAACATGAGGCTGAAGATGAGATAGACGATCGCCTGAAAAATGACGAGGCCCGCCATTGCAATGACGCAGATGGCCACCAGTTCCGGATTCTGTCCACTCATCGAAAATGCCTCCAGGTGCCTCGGCCGGACAATTTTACCTTAGTCAAATAGTACTAGTATTTCGTGACACCGCTCAGACGGCCGAGCGCCCGGACCGCTCGAACCAACGCAGACGGATCAGTCGAAATAGGATGTAGACCGAAAGAAAGACGTAGAATCCAGCGATCGACAACAAGACAGCTAAGACCGGCCAACTACTCATGATTCCTCTCGACTATTCTCCTCCCCCTTACCCTCGCCTCTGTTCTGTATAACGGAATAGATGCATATCAGGGGCCAAAGTCGGCAAACAAAGTGGGAGGAATCAGGAATCCTGGGCTATAGTGGACTGTAACACCTGAATCGCTAGTGCCTGAGAGCGGCCCTCGTCAGATGAGGCACCGGCCCATGGTACCATTGAAATAGCTCGGTGGCGGGTGGTCTCGCGGTGTGAGGTCGTCACAGGCTCGCTACATACGTTGCAGTATTTACGTTCCAGTGTACTTAGCAATGATCGCGGTTTCTGACAGGTAGAGCTTCTGATGAGACCTGCTTCTCGAGTGCCAGAACACCATCCTTTGAGAAGGCTCTTCTTGGGCCTCACTGACCGAGCCCTCACCCACACCTCTCTGAGAGATAAAGACATCCTCAAGTATCTTAGCGATCTGCTCATGTCCTTCATGTATGTGGAGAATCTCTACAAGCTCAAGGACGATAACGGGAAACGTCTCAAGTACCTCGGGGATATGCTGGAGCATGCATCCCAGCAGGGTTCGGTGGTAGAGAGAAAGGGTTCCTACCAACAGATCGGAGACTATAGTCTATTCGTTCTGGGCATGTTCCCGGAGAGCCTTGGTCAGGGAAGAGTAACCCTTCCACCTTCCTACTACGCAGAAACTGGCCGACATAGCTATAGAGTCGCCAGTGAGTTGGAGTCAGACCTGAAGACGACCGTTGTCTTCAAGAAACTCGCAGGAAGGTTCGAGCGTTGCGCCTTGTCCTTGAACTGGGTAAAAGAGTACACCGCCGATCCCTTTTATCAGTACATGCTGCGGCAATTCGGCATTACCTAAGCTGCAACTTGAATAGTGAGCAGTGATGAAGTGAGCAGTGAGCAGTACCGGAAACAGCCGCTGCCAACAGTGTCACGAACGGGTGGGCTGGCAGTATTGCGAAGCCAAGTCCGGCAGAGCCGCGAACGACTTGAATTTTCGTCGATATGAGCCCCACTGCCGAGGAGAGAGCTGGACAACAGCAAAATCTTCCTCTGTCCTCGACCTGAAGTTTGCACCCAAGTGATCCAGCGTGGCCGGTGGCGGAACTGGCTTTCGAATCCCCACGTCCCAGATCGGGATGGTGACCTCCGAGCCATGCGAAATGATTTCACTGTGAGTTCTTCCACCGCAGATCTGACCCGAAAGATCAAGGCAAAGGCGAGCGAACTGGGCTTCGGTGCCGTGGGTGTTGCTCCCGCAACGGTGATTCCCCAGGACCGACTCCTGAGCTGGCTGAAAAGCGGGTTCCACGGCAAGATGGACTACATGGCCCGCCAGGCCGAAAAGCGCTTGGATCCCGACAAAGTACTGCCGGGAGTCCGATCCGTTCTTTGCGTCTTGCTGGACTACTACCATGCCTACGACCTTCCCTACGATCAGGCAGACATTGGCGTCATTTCGCGTTACGCCTCCGGAGAGGAATACCACCAGCTCATCCAGGAAAAACTGCAACAACTGCTGTCCGGCATCCGCTCTCTTTCGCCCCAGGTACAAGCCAAACTCTACGTGGACACGGGGCCGGTCATGGACAAATACTGGGCCGCTCAGGCAGGGCTGGGTTGGCTGGGCAAACACACCAATCTGCTGGACCGGGATCGTGGCTCCTGGTTCTTCCTGGGTGAGATCCTGTTGGATGTCGAGTTGGAGTACGACCGGCCCAGCTTGGATTTTTGTGGCTCCTGCACCCGCTGCATCGATGCCTGTCCCACCGACGCCATCGTCGACCCCTATTTGTTGGACTCCCGGCGCTGTATCTCTTATCTAACGATCGAGCTACGCGACGATATCCCGAACGAGTTCCGGGGGCCGATGGGGAACCTGGTCTTCGGATGCGATATCTGCCAGGACGTTTGCCCTTGGAACCGGTCTGCTCCCGATTCCTCGGTTGCAGAATTCAAACCGCGTGAGCTGAATCGACGGCCTGAATTGAAGCGACTCGCCCAGATCACCCCAGAGCAGTTTCCTCAGAGGTTTAGGAACAGCCCCATCAAACGGGCCAAGTGGAGAGGGTTGATGCGCAACGTCGCCGTCGCGATGGGCAACAGCAGGGATCCCAACCTGGTTCCGGAACTCCGCAACCTTCTCGATTCGGAGGAGGCCATGGTTCGACGTCACGCAGCCTGGGCGCTGGCACAAATCGCGACCTCTGAGGCGCTCGAGAGCATTCGAAGGCGCCTGGACCGGGAAGACGACCCACCGACTCGCACGACTCTCGAGAGGCTACTGGCCCCAGTCGCTCTCGACGGGGCGAACCCTAAGGGCTCAGCGAACGATGAGCAGTGATCGGTGATCGGTTCGCGGTTTTATCTTACGGAGGGCGGGCATCCAGCTAGTTCACCCGCTGGTTCGCGGCCTCGGCTTTTGCTGCTTTGGCCCGGGCAAACTTCTGACTGAGTTCCTCGAGTCTCTCCTTATTCTCTTCCTGTGTTTTCTCGTTGATGACCTGCCCGATGAATTCTACGTGCAGAGTCCATGCCTGCTCGATTTGCAGGGTCTCTGGATTTCGATACCAGCACTCTTCCCAAAGGCGCTTGTTGTTCAGGGTCAAGGTGACCAGCTGCCCCGGTTGGTACTCCTTGCGAGTTGGGAGCACATCGAGCTCCATTAGTTCGTCGTCGGGATCCAGGGCCTCGAGAATCGCAATACACGCGTCGGTGACCTCATTCTCGCAAGCGGGATCGTCGTAGAAGGGAAGATCCGAGTAGAGGACACGGTAGGGGATAAAGGGCAGCTCATCGGTTTCTTCCGGTTTGGGGTCAAAGTTCTCAGCAGGAGGGGCTGCCGACTTACTCTTGAACATCTTTTTCAATTTTCCCATCGGACTAACTCCTTTCGTCGACCCTTTGGCACCACTGGGAGCCAGTGTCGAAGAAAAATCATACCAGGTTACAAGGGCCGTTTGTAACTGCATCTTTGAGGTGGGCGGAGAGGTATCTCCATCCTCGGAATCGGGTCGGTTTTGTCGCTGAAAAAGGAGCCAAAACAGTCCTGCCGGATGAGGCAGGTTTCCTCGGCCTCTTCGGCTTGACCTGGGTCCGAAAAACATGCTAGAAAGTACCGTTTCCAAGGTGAGGGGAAATAGGGGTAAAGGTCTCGATGGATCAAGCTCAAAATAGGATTCAAGGATAGTGGAATGACATCCGCCGCGGCTCGAAAATACGCCCAGGCTCTATTGGAGGTAGCGGTCCCCGAGAAGCTGGAGGATCAGGTTCTGGAAGACCTTGGTTCCTTCGGAGAGCTGTTGGGTCGTTCCTCCGAACTCACCGAGACTCTCGCGAGTCCCGCGATTCCGATTGCGGTCAAGAGAGAGATCCTGAGGCAGTTCGGTAGCAAGCTGTCTCTAACTCCGATCGTGACCAACTTTATCCTAGTTCTCCTCCAGAATGCTCGACTCCCGCAGTTCGGCGAATGTCTCGAAGCCTATCAGGAAGCTTTGGACGGGAGTCACGGTGTTTTGAGAGCCGATGTGTTTACATCACGGGGACTGGATGACGGTGTCCGGCAGCGTCTCGAGGGGGAGGTTTCCTCGATGACCGGAAAACAGGTGAAGCTGCAATACCATGAAGATGAGTCCCTGATTGGGGGTTTGAGAATCGAAGTTGGATCGAAAGTCTTCGATGCTTCGGTCCGAACTCAATTGGATGACATCCACCGACGTCTTATGGGCTCGTAAAGGTTCGCGCAGAAATAGCTTCGCGCGAGCCCTACGCGAGCCCTAAAGTAGTGCTAGAGGGGATACCAAGGGAATGGTCATTAGAGCGGAAGAGATCAGTCAGATCATCAAGGAACAGATAAAGGACTACGATGCTGGCGTCGTGGTAAGCGAAGTGGGCACCGTTATCTCGTGCGGCGATGGCATCGCCCGCGTACATGGGCTCGAGAAGGTGATGGCTCTGGAACTGATCGAGTTCCCGCACGATGTTTTCGGACTGGCGTTCAATCTAGAGGAAGACAATGTCGGAAGCGTCCTTTTCGGAGAGTTCCATCACGTAAAAGAGGGTGATGTCGTCAAGCGAACCGGGCAAATCATGCAGGTCCCGACCGGCGAGGCGATGCTGGGCCGCATTGTGGATTCCCTGGGACGACCGGTGGATGGAAAGGGTCCTATTGCCACCAAGGACTTTGGTCCTATCGAGAGGATAGCGCCTGGTGTGATCGAGCGACAACCAGTCAGTGAGCCGCTTCAAACGGGTTTGAAGGCGATCGATTCTATGATTCCGATCGGTCGTGGGCAGAGAGAGCTGATCATTGGTGATCGCCAGACCGGTAAGACTGCGGTCGCTCTAGACACCATCATCAACCAGAGGGAATCCGGAGTCATCTCGATCTACGTGGCGATTGGGCAGAAGCGATCCACCATCGCTCAGGTGGTGAAGATACTTGAGGATGAAGGCGTGATGGACCAGAGCATCGTGGTGGCGGCATCGGCTTCCGACCCCGCGACGATGCAGTATCTGGCCCCCTACGCTGGCTCTGCCATTGGAGAATACTTTCGTGACAACGGCAAGCACGCACTGATCATCTTCGATGATCTGTCCAAGCACGCCGCATCTTATCGGGAGATTTCCCTACTAATGAGGCGACCACCGGGCCGCGAGGCTTTCCCAGGTGACGTTTTCTACCTCCACAGTCGACTCCTGGAGCGGGCGGCCAAGCTCAGCGACGACCTGGGTGGGGGAAGCCTGACCGCCCTCCCCATCATCGAGACCCAGGCGGGCGATGTTTCAGCCTATATCCCCACCAATGTCATTTCCATTACCGACGGCCAGATCTATCTGGAGACCGATCTCTTTCACTCCGGAATCCGCCCCGCAATCAGCGTAGGCGTGTCGGTAAGTCGAGTCGGAGGTTCGGCTCAGAGAAAGGCGATGAAACAGGTGGCAGGTACGCTGCGCCTGGACTTGGCTCAGTACCGCGAGCTAGCGGCGTTTGCCCAGTTTGGTTCTGACCTCGACGTTGCTTCCCAACGCCAGCTAGCTCGAGGTGTTCGATTAACCGAAATTCTGAAGCAGCCCCAGTATCAGCCGGTGCCCGTGGAAAGACAGATCCTCCTTATTTTCGCCGGCACCCAGGGGCACTTGGACGGTCTCGAACTGTCGGAGATGCGTGCATTCGAGCTTGGATTGTATGATTTTGTCGAGGCCAGTCACCCGTCTCTGTTCACAGACATCCTTGAGAAGAAGTCCCTGGACGATGATCTGAAGCAGAAGACTACGGACGTTATCGTCGAGTTCAAAGAGCGATTCGAAGCAGAAAAGGCCGCATAAGCACCTAGATCCCCGACATGCCAGGAAATCTTCTCCATTTTCGCCGACGCGTTCGGTCGGTAAAGAACATTCAGCAGATCACCAGGGCCATGAAGCTGGTTGCGGCTTCCAAGCTGCGGCGGGCACAGGATCGGATCCTCGCATCCCGTCCCTATGCCAATAGGATGCTGGCTGTGCTCAATTCTCTGGCAACTCGTGTAGATCCATCTCAGCACTCGCTGTTGGCTCAACGGGACGCGGAACGTGTAATGTTGCTGGTCATTACCGCGGACCGGGGACTATGCGGCTCCTTCAACTCCCACATTCTCAGGGGAGCCATGGCGCATATCGAAAACGATGCGACCAACCGCACCCTGAGCCTTACACTGGTCGGAGGGAAGGCGATCGACTGGTTCAAGTCCCGGCCCTGGCCGATCCGGCATCAGTATTTGAATATCATGAGCAGGGTCGAGTTCCGTTACGCCCAGGAGATAGCCCGCAATACCATTGACTACTACTCGAGCAGCGAATTGGATGCAGTCTACCTGGTCTACAATGAGTTCAAGTCCGTCGTGCAGCAGCGAGTGGTGATCGAGCCCCTGTTGCCGATCCGTCGGCTGGAAGCTGTCGAAGAGGATGCCGTCACCGCCGACTACATCTACGAGCAACCTCCTCAGGCAATGTTCGACACGCTACTGCCACGTCATGTGGAGACACAAGTTTTTCGAGCCATGCTTGAGTCCGAGGCCGCGGAGCACGGGGCCCGAATGACGGCAATGGATGCGGCCACCAGAAATGCGAGTGAGATGATTGAAAGCCTGACCTTGAGCATGAACCGGATTCGGCAGGCTTCTATCACCACGGAGATTATTGAAATTGTGAGCGGGGCGGATGCCCTGCAGGGATAGGGTTCGCATCCGAGGCGAGTCCCCGTTGAAGAAAAGAGGAGTGTGACAGCGATGCCGCAAGTCGAAGGTAAGGTGCTGCAGATCATTGGTCCCGTTCTCGACGTTCAATTCGACTCGGGACACGTCCCGGCAATCTATAACGCCGTGACCGTGAGCTCGGAAGGCTTCGATTCCTCGGTTCCCATCAACTTGACCGCAGAGGTTGCTCAGCATTTGGGTGAGGGAGTCGTCAAGTGTGTTTCGATGCAGCCGACGGATGGAGTTGTTCGGGGAATGAAGGCGGTCGACACGGGCGGCCCTATCTCGGTCCCGGTAGGACAGCAGACGCTGGGTCGAGTCCTGAATGTGCTGGGAGAGGAGGTCGATCGGCTTGGCCCGGTTGAGACCGAGAAGCGGTATCCGATTCATCGGCCGGCTCCCAGTCTGGAAGACCAGAGCACAGAGACCGAAATGCTCGAGACGGGAATCAAGGTGATCGATCTGATCGAGCCCTATTCCAAAGGGGGTAAGATCGGCCTCTTTGGAGGTGCGGGGGTCGGAAAGACCGTCATCATCATGGAGTTGATCAACCGAATCGCAACCCACCATGGGGGCTTTTCGGTGTTTGCAGGGGTAGGTGAACGCACCCGCGAGGGGAACGACCTCTGGTTGGAGATGAAGGAGTCCGGCGTCATTGACAAGGCGGCCCTGATCTATGGCCAGATGACCGAGCCCCCAGGTGCGCGGCTGCGCGTGGGCTTGACGGGGCTCACGGTTGCCGAGTACTTCCGGGACGAAGAGGGGCAGGATGTGTTGCTGTTTATCGACAACATCTTCCGCTTCACCCAGGCGGGGTCCGAGGTTTCGGCGCTCTTGGGACGCATGCCGTCGGCAGTCGGATACCAGCCTAATCTGGCCTCCGAGATGGGAGAGCTTCAGGAACGGATCACGAGTACCAAGAAGGGATCGATTACCTCGATCCAGGCGATCTATGTGCCGGCCGATGACTATACCGATCCGGCCCCCGCAACTACCTTCGCCCACTTGGACGCAACTACCAATCTGGATCGTGCCATCTTCGAGCAGGGGATCTATCCGGCCGTCGACCCCCTTGCCTCGACCAGTCGTATCCTGGATCCTCGGATAATCGGAGACGAGCACTATGGTGTCGCGCGTGCCGTCCAGGGAGTCCTGCAGCGTTACAAGGAGCTTCAGGATATCATCGCGATTCTAGGTATCGATGAGCTCTCCGAAGACGATAAGCTCGCAGTTTCGAGAGCCAGAAAGATCCAGAGGTTTCTCTCCCAGCCGTTCTATGTGGCGGAGCAGTTCACCGGTATTCCCGGGGTGTACGTTTCGATGCAGGAGACGATTAGCGGGTTCAAGGCGATCTGCGACGGAGAGTACGATGAGCTCCCGGAACAGGCTTTCTATATGGTGGGAGGCATCGATGAAGTGCTTGAGAAGGCGAAGCAGATCCAGGAAGAGGTTGCATAGTCCTAAGCTGAAACTTCATTTACGAACGTAGCTTTGGCCTCCAGGCCGAAGTCTTCTTCTTTCGAGCCTTTGGCTCGGACGGCGGCCTGGAGGCCACCCCTATCGCCGGACCCGAAGTTTCTTTCCCGAATGGGGCCAGCGTTACTGGAGGCGGGACGAAGGGTGCCTGGATTGGATGAAATTGGGCTGACATGATCAAGTTAGAAATCGTGGTTCCCGACGGACTGGTTTTCAGTGGGGAGGTGGATGAGGTAACGCTTCCTGGTGCTGGGGGCTATCTCGGGATCCTGCCGCAGCATGCTCCGCTGCTTTCGGAACTCCGAGCCGGTATCCTCTCCTATCGGGTGGGAGCGGACGTTACCGAGTTCTTCTGTCGGGCAGGATTTGCCGAGGTGCTTGCTGACAAGGTCACCGTCCTGGCGGAGGCGGCAGAGAGCGCCGATCAGGTCGATGCGGATCAGGCTCAAGAGGATAAGGAGCAGGCGCAGCGAGTACTGGCGGCTAACGATCCGGATACCGACTACGATGAAGCGATGCTGCTTCTGGAGCAAGCCGAAGCGCGTCTGCAGCTGCTTGGGTCCTCGACCCGCCTATGAGTTTTGGCTTGATCAAGTCTCTTACCCTTCCCGGATTCTTCTCTCGCATCGTCGCAGTAGACTGGGCTTGAGAAACCCGAGTTAGGCCACAATCGCCCTGATTGCTCGGCTCTTGGCCCGCCTTATTCACAAATTTTCTACTGCGGTGACCTTGGTCGAAAGCCTTGTCAGGACGGCGCTTTCGTCGCCTCGCTACCTGGCACCTTGGATAGACGTGGTCGTGATCACTACTCGCACTAAAGGAATCTCTCGATATGCCGATATGTAGAATCTAAAGACTTACATATATCAATAGGGAGTGGGATCAGGTGAATCTGTCAGTACCAATCAAGAAAACGAACTCGACCTTGTTAAAGCGGCAATCGGCGACTCAAGAAACCAGTGGGTTCGTCGTTATGACATTTGCTCTGACAATTGCTGCTGTCGTGGGCCTTGCCGCCTTTGCGGTAGACCTCGGCATGTTATACCACGCCAGGGTTTCCGCGCAGCGGGCCGTGGATGCGGCGGCTCTGGCGGGTGCCTTCACGTTCATAGTAGACCCTTTGGCTCCACAGCCCTCCACCGCTGAAGGGAATGCCACCTCGCTTGCCTCCAACAACCGGATCTTTAGGGACGCCGTCGCTGCCGGAGACGTGACGGCGACGGCAGATGTGGCAAACCGGCGGGTCACGGTCCAGATGAACCACTCCCAGTCCACCTACATGGCCGGTGTACTGGGGATCAGTGATCTGGCCCTGTCCGTGCGGGCTGATGCAGAAGCTTCCAACGTTGGCAGTGGTTCCAATTGCACGAAGCCCTTCTTCTTGCCCAATACCATCCTTGCCACCGAAGATCCGTGTGACGCTTGCGCAACCGGAACAGAACTCCTGGTGAGCGGAGGTGTGGCTACAGCCTTTGCTCAGGGCCAGATGGGACTACAGATGAATCTGCGACCCACCTCGCCCCACAATGCCCTGGCACCGAGCCAGTTCTACTCCGCCGCACTCGGCGGCCCAGGAGCCAATCAGTACAGAGAGAATATCTGGTCCTGCTCCCCCGAAGCCAGCTATTGCACCAACACTTACCCAGTGGAGACCGGCAACATGGTGGGACCCACTAAAAATGGGGTGAACACTCTGACCGGTAGCAACGACGCCTACATCGCTCCGGGACAGTACTTGCTCGGCGGGGGCGGCATCAGCAACACCAGCAACCAGCTGATTACCGTGCCGATTTGGGATGTGTGTGCCCACGCAGACTACCAATGTCCCGGTGACGATTTCCCTTCGGGCGGGAATGTTTCGATCCCGGTTAGTGGCTTCGCCCTCGTTTTCGTAGAGGGGATGGCTGGAAACGACGTGGTGGGTCGTCTCATCTCGGTCACAGGATGTCTCTCCGGAGGCGGGGGCGGAGGCGGAGGCGGACCCGCTCCGGGAGAAACCGGACCTTTCGGCGTTTCACTGAAATTGGTGCAACCTCCGAGCTAGAAGACCGATGAGAACGACACCGAAACGCGATACCAAGAAAGACAGGGCTGCTATTGATCGAGAGTGTGCGGAAAGGGGTATGTTCGTTGTCGAGGCGGCCATGACTCTGCTTCTCTTCTTGATAACCATATTTGGGGTCATGGAGGCAGGAAGGGTCATGTGGTTCCAGCAGAGCCTCACCAATGCCGCCCAGGAAGGAGCGCGATTCGCTGTCTCACCTGCAGCTGGCACCAGCAACCTTCCGAGTATCGCCCAGATTACGACTCATACCGAATCTTTTCTGGCGTTGGTCAATGCACCCTCAGTCAATGTCCAGCGGCCGCTCTTGATCGCGGTCGGGCCAGTTCCGGCTCAATTCACCCGAGTTACCGTCACCACGAATTACCAGGTCATGACCATACCTTTCTTCAGTGGGCTGGAAATCCCGCTTACGGGTCAGGCCCAGATGCGAAATGAAACGAGTCCTTAAAATGAGACAAGTCCTTAATCGGAAGAAAGACAGCCAGGGCTCGGCGATTGTGGAGTTTGCCATGATTTTGCCGATCCTTGCCCTTCTTCTCCTGGTTACAGTAGATCTAGGATTATTGATTCGTGAGGGCCAAGTTCTGCAAAACGCGGCGCGCGAGGGCGCGCGTTTCTCGGCTCTTCCCTCGAACCGGATGGCACTGTCCACCAGTCCATCCAATACGAAAGCCCGCATCCAGCAGCGGGTTGTGGATTACCTGTCCCAGGAGAACATTTCAGTGGGATTCGGGGACGTTTCAGTAAACCAGAACCATGCGGTCGTTGTTGGTGGGTTTACCGCGGTCTCCTCGCGAATCACGGTCAGCTACAATCGTGATCTCGTGATATTGGGTGGTGCCCTTCTCCCCGCAGGTTCTGTACCTCTGACTGGAAGCGCCACCTTCAGAAACCTCTACTGACCTCGAGCACAGCTCGGATAGCAGCACAATTCTCCCCTTTAGCCGAATGAAATTTTGCCTCTGGCAACGGCCGGCAGCTCCTTGCTAGTGTCGTCGCTTCGCGAACTCGACACCCTCGCGCTCGCCACAAATATCAACGTATTTACGGGACACTACACTAGCCCGCATTTCTCATCGCCTGTCGTAGCGAGGCGTCGCAAGGGCCGTCCTGGCAAGGCTTGCGACCGAGGCCTCCGCAGTCGTACTTGTACAGTACGTCGAGGAGGCCGACCGAGCGAAACACAGCCAGGGCGGATGATTGCGGCGACGTAGTAGACCGGCGATGAGAAATGCGGGCTAGACCCATGGCGAGGAATTCGGGATAATATACGCTGTTGCGAGCTGGTGGGGTGGGGGATAGTGTAATGGCAACACGCGTGGCTCTGGACCACGTGATCGGGGTTCGAATCCCTGTCCCCCAGCCAATCTCTACCCGCTCGTTATGAGCTTCAACTGCAATCTCTTGACGCGAAGTTCCAGCTAGTACGCTATGTTACAGCGTACTAGGCTGGGAAGGTTTCTTCGAGGAGGCTAGGGATGATGAGAAGACTGAGCGTGGTGTTGTTACTCTGTACTTGTTTTTCTGCAATTGCTCTCTTGGCCAACAGGGGGGATGCGGAACTGGTCCTGGATGGGAGAATCGCTGTCAACTATGGTCGTCCCGAGCTAGGTGGGCGCGACATGCTTGGCAGGGCCAAGCAGGGCATGGTGTGGCGGTTGGGTATGAACCAGACAACCACCTTGACTACCGAAGTGGCGCTCATGTTTGGAGACAGAAGGGTAGACAAGGGTGTCTATTCCCTGCTTGCGGAGTGCACTGGGGTGGACAGCTGGCGTCTGATCGTGAACTCTGAGCCGGAACTCCGGGGCAGTAATCGAGATCCTGCAAAGGACGTAGCAGTGCTCCCTCTGCGGACGAGCAAGGTTAGCCCGAGTATCGAGATACTCACCATTTCCTTGAATCGCACTGGCGAGACGTCAGGGGAATTCTCGATAAGTTGGGGAAACCGAGAACTCGAAGCGGCTTTCAACACCGCTAAATGAGATCTTACTCTGCTTGAAGACGCTCCAGTTCGATGTCTAGATGAAGTGTCCGATCGGGAACGACTTCCATCCGTGCGTTGAAGGCACGGTATCCAGGATATTCGACCCTTAGGTTGTGCTCTCCCTCAATGACCGGATAGCTGTTCCGTTTTGTGGAAAAAGCTTCCGCGCTGCCGATCACACGGCCATCCACATAGACCCGAGCCTTCACCGGTACTACCCGAAAGATCAGATCCGAAGTGTTGGCTCTGATCAGGCCTTGATCGCGGGGGCTGTTGAGGATGATCTGGTAGGCGCCCCGAGTTTGAAGGCCTGGAAATAGCCGGTTGTCGGCATTTGTAGGGCAGTAATCAGAGTAGTGCCTGGGCGACTGATACCCATATCTTGGAGTGTAGTGGAGCCTCGGCACGTAAAGGTCGGGCCGGATGTAGAACAGGTTACGCGGCGGCAGGAAAAAGTGTCCCCGGTTGGACTTCGACCATCGATCCTGCTCGCCTCGACCCATGCCAACCAGAAACGCGCTAAGGCCCACAAGCACCAGGATCTTCCGCATGGTTTCTCTATTCTAGCATTCTAGATGAACAATGCACGTCAAAGGTTCATTGAGGTAGTGGAATCGGGCAATGGTTAGGGTCTGCGCAAAAATAACTTGGCATTTTGGCATCTCATTTTCACACCATCTTCGGCCGCTCCTCAATCGCGAAATCCTCAACGTAGACCCGGCTACGCCTGCGGTTTCGCTCAATCGTTCGCGGCCAAATCTGGCGCAAATCTGAGCGCCAATTCTACCAAGTTATTCTTGCGCAGACCCTTAGTACGTGCCGGAGCCCTCACTCGGGGCCGGCAGGGGACGTGCCAACTCGATGATGCCACACGCCAGGGGCACCCCGGCGTCTCCATCGGGCTGGGTCAGGAGGTCATCTTCCTCCGAATGAACCAAGATCCCGAGTCCAAGAACCGACTTCGGACCCTCAGATAGAGCAGCGGAGTCAACCGTCATTTCCAGATGAGCCACTCCACTTCCATCGGCTTCGATATTTCCTAGATCTCCGGCGTGGTGATCGGAAGAATCGGGTCCGCCATGTTCGCTCTGGTGAGGGTTGAAGTGCCCTCCGGCATCCTGCCCCTTGGGCGAGCTGCAGTCGCCATTTTCATGGATATGCAGGCCGTGCTTTCCAGCCAGAAGCCCGGTCACGTGGGCAACAATCCGGAGCTTGCCATTCGTTTCCCGAAAACTGACGATTCCTTCGACCGTGCTCCCAGCCATGGGTTTCAGCTGCGAAACTGCCTCCAAGCCAGCAGCAGGCACCCTATTTTCTTGCTGGCCACCATGCTCTTCGTCCTTGGGTAGCTGATCTGATGAAGGGGCACAGACCGCCAGCAACAGCAAGGGCAGTGCTATTCTCCATCCCACCCCTATCTTCATGGTCCACTGCTCACTGCTCACTGCTCACCGACGCCCTGAGCGGGGAGATTACTCTCGTAGAGCTGGGCGATCTTACGCGTGTCGCTGCGGACCTTCTCAATGAATTCAGGCGGGCTGACCGGGCGTGCATGAGGTGCGAAGCTGAGAACCAGGCGAGAGGGGAATTCCAGGGTTTCGCTGACAAAGGTGAGTACGACTCCTCCATCCTGAGGTTCGCAGGCTGACGAACCCCATTGTTCCTCGATCCAAGGTGCCACCGCTCCATCGAAGTAGACCTGGATCTGCCGGTTTCCCAATGAACTCAGGAAGTTTTCCTTATATTTGTCCACGTCCAGCTCTTGAAGCTGAGGAAAGGTTTCGTTCAGGGAATCCACCGAAAGGACACGTTCAAACTTGAAGGTGCGAAGGTCCTGACGCAGTTCGCAGTAGGCAGTCAGGTACCAGTAACCCAAATGCTTCATTAGGAGGTAGGGATGAACGACGCGCTCGTAGGTCTTGTCCCGGGTGAGGGAATAGTAGTCGATTCTCACCTTCTCGTGTTCCTCGACCGCCTGACGTAGTCGAGAAAAATGCTCGGAAATTGGACGCGAGGGACGTTCCAAGACGATACGGTCCTCCACCCGAGCTTTGGGATCGACCGATTTAGAGATGACTTTTTTTATCTTCGCCTTCAGAGACTCCACGCTCTCTGGATCTACTTCCGGATCGAGCAACTGCAGTGATACCAGCAGTGACATTGCTTCAGGCCGCGTGAACCGAAGTGGCCGATTGAGCATCTGGTCATATTCGACATAGACCCTCTGATTCTCGACATAGATGTCCACGTAGTCATCGGGGCGGAAAGGAGGCTTACCGATCAGGAGCATGAACTCCAGTTCTTTCAGCAGCTGTTTGGGCCGCATTCCGACCCGCTCCGCCAGTTCCTCTACGATGATTCCTTGGTTCTTGGAAACGTAACTCAGGATAAGGAGGATTCGATTGATCCTGTCGGCGATATTCATAGCAGACTTTTCATCGCACGTTGGACCTCGTCAATGATCTCAGGGGGAGCCAGTACACGACTATCCGTCTTCTGGGACAGAATCCAGGATACAAAGCCAGATCGGTTTGTGACGTTCACCTCGAACGTTCTCTCGCCGGTCTGCTTTGCCCTCATCAATTGCGGACGAAGCTCAGGGAGGCGATGATCCGAAACCTCGATCGCGACACTGACGGGTTCATGGACCTCGAGTTCCCAAGGCTGTTGATTCTGATAGGGTTTCAAGGTGAAGTCGGTAGGGATTTCATAATCTGGGCTGCCGGGTTTCTTGGGGTTCACGCTGAGCGAACTGATTCGAGTCAAGACGAAGCAACGAAGCCCTCGTCTCAGATGGTCCCAGCCCACAATTGTCCAATTCCCTCTTCTGAAGATCAATCCGTAGGGATCCAGCTTGCGCCGCGTAATCCTGCCCGTGGAGAAGGCATGATACCGAATCTCGATCTGCTTGCGACGGTCCAGGGCATCCTGGATCTGATGCACCAGCCTGGATCGTCCCGGGGACTTCGCCTGGGTTGGATAGGTGATGGTCATCGCCGGCGAAGGTGAGTTGACATGATTGTTGATGCTGGTGATCTTGTGGAGTGCCGACTCCAGCTGATCCCGGTAGGGGAAGTTGGTGTTCTCCAGAACGGCTCCAGCCGACAGCATCAGTAGGGATGACTCCTCAGCCGTGAACTCTATTTCTGGCAGGAAGAGCTTTTCCTCGCGAATCAGGTAGCCTTCCTTAGTGTTCTCGGAGCCACTTTGGTAGTCGATTGGAATGCCAAGGGAGATGAGCTCTGCCTTGTCCCTTTCAAACTTTCTCTGGTTGGATTCCTCCACTCCCCGGGCGTAGTCCTCCGGAAAGTGGTTCTTGATCTCATGCCAGGAAACCGGCTCCTTGGCATTGAGAAGGTAGGCGATAAGATCAAGCAGCCGCTCGGTACGATTCACTAGCCTAGTTTATGAGAAGCAGAGTCGACAATTCAACCGCGGGATGGGCTGTTTGGAGGGTGGCTGGAGTCCGGAGGTGCTTTTCTCCTCCGCCTCTGCAGCCGACGCCTCAGAGAGCCCTCGAGTAAGGGGACTGAGGTCAATGTTTTGGGGTTGACCGGAAGAATTTTTTGACTACATTAGGGGGGCGCAATAGAGTGGGAGCTCGAAAATGACTTTTATCATTTGTGAACCCTGCATCGGGACAAAAGATTCGGCATGCGTAGACGCTTGTCCGGTGGACTGCATTCATCCACGGACGGATGAAGCAGACTTCGATCCGGAAACCCAGCTGTACATCGATCCGGTGGAATGTATCGACTGTGGGGCCTGTGTCCCGGAATGCCCGGTGGAAGCGATTTTTCCAGAGGACGAGGTCCCGGAACAGTGGGAGCATTACATTGGGATCAACAAAGAGTGGTACCAGAATAAAGATTAAGTACCGTATTTGACCGTATTTATGAAATGCGGTAAATGCGGTACCAAGTCTGCGTTTGCCGCCATGACCTTGCCTGGAGTCCGGCCCTACTGAAGACCTATCGGTTGGTTTGACCCACGGGTATGCTGGACATCTGCAGCCCGGACTGGGTTCGCAGCGCAGTAATCACGACAGGTATGTCGGACCTGATTACCACGGTTCCTGTGAAGTCGTCGCCCACATCCGCGGGGAACAGCTCTTGAAGGAACTGAGCAATCTGTGCCCCCGCCGCCAGGAAAATGACCAGGGCATCGATTTCCGTCCCAGCCTGATTCAACAGGTCCACTGACACTTCGGCCGTTTCATCAAGGGGCGCCGAAATTGCGATACCGGTGTTGAAACCTGAGCCGCCTCCAATCCGGGAAGCGAAGGTATTGGCCTCCGCGGTTGGAACAGAGTCCCCGATGCCTGCCTCGAAGAGGATGTCGCCGCCCTGGGAGAACTGAAAGATCGCGCTCCCCCGGATAGGCTGGTCGGACTCGGCCCGAGCCCACCCGGTCTGCACCACGGGTCCGCCCAGAGTCTGGACCTTGATAGAAGCCCGTGGGGGGATGGAGAAGGGGACCTCCGAGGTGTCCGCGACGAAGTCTTCTATGGGAAGCTCGAGAGGGCTGCCGTCCCGAGCCACAAAGAAAAGTGTGCCAGTCGCGGTTTCATCAGAAGAGTTGACTAGGGTGAAAAGTGTCGTTTGAGATCCGGTAGCCGGGTCGGCGCCATCGGCGACCAGGGCAAAGAAGATACCCAACGTAGCAGAATAAACCTCGATGGTATCTTCGAACAGGACAAACAAGAAGCCGTTTGCCGCGACCAATGATTCTACGCCGGGCCGGTTGAAGCTCCAGAGAAGGGCTCCCGTCAAGGCATCACGCGCTCTGATTCGATCGGTGGGTGTGTGATAGTAGTAGATCACGTTATTAGCAACGAGTCCGTAGTTGATACCTGGCGTCGATTCGGAGACCTCCCAGAGGGGGTCACCGGTGTTGGGGCTGTAGGCCCTTATCGTGCCGCTGCCGCCAGCGTCATCGGATAGGAACACGAGCAATTGACCGTAGGCGAGAGCGATGGCGGGAGTATGGGAAAACGTCGCCAAGGTCCCCTCGGAGCCTGATTCCGTTTTTTGCCAGAGGATGGCACCGGTCTGGGCGTTCAGCGCGCTAACGGTTGCCGAATCCCGCTCGCTCACGAAAACGTATTTCTCTGTCGCAATAATGTTGGAATGATCCCCCCCAACGGCGGGTGTGCTCCAGACCTCGGCACCCGTCATTAGATTCAGGGCGTACAGCGTTCCTTCCGAGCGCAGCACGTAGGCTCGTTCTCCAAACGTCGTTACCGGAGCCTTGGCCGTAGTGACGTCCCATTGCCAGAACAGGGTTCCATCCATGGCGTCTAGGGCCGATAACCTACTTCGTCCGTGGAATAGCGCCAGGTTGTCGGTCACGATCGGGAAACGACCAGTCGTACTGCCCACCGAGGTGTCTTCCCACAACTCCGTGCCGCTGGACAGAACCACGC
Organism: Acidobacteriota bacterium; assembly: GCA_965218775.1. Lineage (GTDB taxonomy): Bacteria > Acidobacteriota > UBA6911 > RPQK01 > JAJDTT01 > CAUZIZ01. The sequence continues at coordinate 1,703,937 of CBDCLS010000006.1, forward strand.
CCTTGACCGTGGTTGTCGCCGGCCCGCCCAAGAGAACGACACCGTCCGCGTAGGCGGGGACGTAGGAAAATTCGTCGTCCCCAAGTGTGAATGCCAGCGTCCACTGGAGAGCGCCAGCGAAATCGTAGAGATGATATTGAGTGGGTGTCCCAGACTCTCCTACCAAAAGAGTATTCTCGGTGACGAGGAGAGATTTGGCGCTGCTGACCCCGGTCAGATCAATGGTATGGAACAACTCAAGAGGAGGTTTGAAATTCCCCATGTCCGAGTTGAGGTAGGTTCTTGCGTTGTTGTAGCCAGCTGTAGACTGATCTCCCACATTCTGCCCGAGTGCGACCGGGGAGCATAGGCAGAGCAGCAAAAGCAGACCGGTTCTCCTCATCATCGAGAATCCTCCTTGGGACGGTTTGGGTTGTGTGCTCCCTTCCGGAAACACGATGTCATTGAGTAATAGGGCTTACGTGGCGGAGCCGCAAAGTAGGGAGCGATGAAAGCCGAATTGCCGGCGCTCCCAGCCGCCACCATTCTCATTTTTGACCTGGAACATTAACTGGAAACATCAGGCTGCTGGGTCGATCGGAAAAGTCGAAACTGGAAATCACCTGTCAATTCTATCAGAACCCTCCGGGCTTTACTTTTGTAGGTACCAAGTCCTGTCGCCCGGACCGCCGCTAGAAGCGGCGAGAGTTTCCTAGACGAAGTAGCGTCAGCCGCAGTCTGGTGTCCCCCAGGGGGAGTATGTGTTTAGCGCCTTCCCTCGCCTTTGCCCGCGCCCCTGCCCTTGCCCGACTTCATCCTTTCGGTCGTATCCAAGCCCTTGACCAACCCGGTCAGCATGGACACGATTGGACTCGTATACCCTTACCCTTTGATGAGCAAATGGGTGCCTCGTCGACTCGGAGTCCTTTGGTTTTGCCATCCGTTGATACCCACGTTTCAGACTAGAAAAAAGCGAGGGATTGTCAGGAACCGGCACGGGCAAGGGCGCGGGCACGGGCAAGGGAGAAGACGCTAAACACGTACCAGGGGGACGCCTGCCCTTCGGTCTGCTAGAATCGCTCCTGGCAGGCCGCCTTCGAGTCATGCGACCCAATCAACTTCCGATTCCCCCTTATTTCGAGCCCGGCAGTGTCGCGTCAGTCTGGCGTGTTCCCTACCAGGAGCGATCCTATCAGGCACAGGATTGGAGACGCAGTCACCAGCTTCAGCCTTCGAGCAGCGATAAGGTCAGGGTTTGCCTGGTTGCCATAGATGTACAGAACACGTTCTGCCTGCCCGATTTCGAACTCTTTGTAGCAGCTCGATCGGGAACCGGGGCCGTGGACGATAATAGGCGCTTGTGTGAATTCCTCTACCGCAATCTAGGTGTGATTACCCAGGTCTACCCCACCCTGGATACACATCAGGTAATACAGATCTTTCACCCGATCTTTCTCGTCGACCGCGATGGGCGGCATCCGGCTCCTTATACCCGGGTGTCCATGGAGGACGTCCAACAGGGTGTTTGGCAGGTCAATCAATCGGCCTGCCGCCAGCTTAAGATGAGCAAGGAACAGGGACAGGAACACTTGCTTCATTACGTGAAGTCGCTGCGAGAAAGCGAGAAATACGAGCTGACGGTGTGGCCCTATCACGGTCTTCTGGGGGGGATCGGTCATGCGCTGGTCTCATCGGTCGAAGAAGCCATCTTCTTCCACAGTCATGCCCGGCAGAGTCACCCGGCCTTCCAGATCAAAGGTAACAATCCGCTGACCGAGCATTACTCCGCATTGAGTCCTGAGGTGCTAAACGGCCCCGATGGCAGGCTTCTTGGAGCGACGAATACGGCCTTTCTCCAGGCTCTGCTAGGCTTCGAGGTGATTGTCATCGCAGGGCAGGCCAAGAGCCACTGCGTAGCCTGGACCATCGAGCAGCTCCTGGAGGATCCCCTCTTTGGTGGAGCAGGCTTTGCAGAAAAGGTCTATCTCCTGGAGGACTGTACCTCTGCGGTAGTGGTGCCTGGGGTAGTTGACTACACCGACGAGGCCGAGGCAGCGTTTGCCAGGTTCGCGGACGCCGGGATGCATCGGGTCCGCTCCACCGATCCCATCGAAAGCTGGCCCGCCGTGCCGCTATAAGCCGCTCGACTACACGCACTAACGCCTTTGGCGTAGATTGTGTCCGATTGAACTTGTAGCTGAATTCCATTTCCGATCAAGTTCCAGGGCAGATGCTATTCAATAGTTTTCACTACCTGCTGTTCCTTCTCGTCGTCATCTTCATCATCGAGGCCACCAGGAGGAGGAACGCTCAGCAGCTGTTCCTGCTTCTGGCCAGTTACTATTTCTATTGGACGTCGTCCGCCGCTCTCGTCCTCCTGTTGCTGTACTCGAGCTACCTCGACTTTTTTTGCGGGCGCGCCATCCACCGTGCCCAGAGTCAGCGCCAGAAGAGACTGTACCTTGGCCTCAGCCTAATCGGAAATCTGGGTGTCCTGGCCTACTTCAAGTACACCAACTTCGCGCTCGGCAGCATCCGGTCGCTTCTCAGTGCCTTGGGTTGGAAGTCCCAGCTCGGACCCCTGGAAATCTACCTTCCGATTGGAATCTCGTTCTACACCTTCCAGAGTATGAGCTACAGCCTGGACATCTATTTTGGAAAGCTGGCCCCGGTCTCTTCTCTGCGGCAGTTTGCGCTCTACGTCTCCTTCTTTCCCCAGTTGGTCGCCGGACCGATTGTCAGGGCGAGACACTTTCTACCGCAGTTGCTAAACCCAGTAGTCATTCACCAGGAAAATCTGAAGTTCGGGTTGACCCTGATCCTCTACGGACTGATCAAGAAGGTCTGTATTGCGGACAACCTCTCCGGGTTTGTCCAATCCACCTTCAGCGGAGAGTTGACGAGAGACTCACTGGTGGTTCTCATCGGTGCCGTTGCCTTTGCGATTCAGATCTATTGTGACTTTTCCGGCTACACCGACATCGCGATCGGATCGGCCCGAATCCTCGGCTTCAAGCTTCTTGACAACTTCGCCCACCCGTACTTTGCCAGTAGCATCTCGGAGTTCTGGAAACGCTGGCACATCAGTCTATCGACCTGGCTTCGGGACTATCTATACATCCCACTGGGAGGGAATCAGAAGGGCAAAGGGCGCCAGCTACTCAACCTGATGATCACGATGCTGCTGGGAGGGCTCTGGCACGGCGCTGCCTGGCACTTTGTACTGTGGGGTTTCTACCAGGGCCTCCTGCTCTGTGTGCACAAGTTCGTGGTTGCCGACAGGCGCCTGCTGGCACACTCCTGGTGGGTCCCCCTGAAGATTCTGTTCACGTTCTACCTGACCTGTATCGGCTGGCTGATCTTCATCACGCCAGATCTCCAGGACTTGCTGTTCTACGTCAGAAAGATGTGTTTCCTGGACTTTGCAACCTTGGGCATCGCAAACCTCATCGAGAGCCAGCCACTCGTCCTTTTCTTGATGGGGGCCTTTTTCGTTACCCACATTATCAGCTACCGGGTGGATGGCCTTTCCCGGGTCTTCTCTCAACTGGGGTCAGCGCTTTGGGCCGCGGGAGTCCTGGCTGGTCTTGTAATCCTGTATCTCTTGGCTGCCGGACAGCAAAGCTTTATCTACTTCCAGTTCTAGTGTTCTGTCCTGGAAGTTCACCACATAATTCTGCGGCCCTGACCGCCGTCTGCTGTGTTGCGCTTCCTCGAAAGACCCCAGGTATTCCTGCGTCAGCGCGCCTTGCATACGACGCTCATGCCTCGCAGACTTAAGCAGTGAACTTCCAGGACAGAACACTTGGAGTCTGAGCGAGTGACAAGATTCGGTACAATTGCTTCGATGCCGGACAGCAACGAACCAGCCTGATGCGGATCACCTGGTGCTGCCTTGTCCTTTTCTTTTGGACTCCGGTCTTGGCGCTGGAAGGCCGAGTCGTTTTCCCCGACGGAAGCCCCGTAGTTGGCGCACAGGTTCTGATCCTGGGACAGACCCCGTCCACCAGGACAGACGGCACTGGGAGCTTCAGCTGGCATCCGGATCCCCAGGTCCCATTCGAAGTCCAGGTAGTTCTGTCCGACGGTCACTACACCCTGCCGGTTCTGGTCGAAGAGATACCGGCGGAGGGCGCGCTCGAGGTTCATGTCAGCTCTTCCTCTGAGACAATCACGGTAACTTCTGGTTCCACGCCGGCCGAGACCCCGGCTGCACCCGCCAGCGCGACTACCGGGCTGGCACGTCAAGATCTGGATCAGCAGCAGCCAGCCCGGCTGGCTGACCTCCTGGAGCACATACCCGGGGTCGGCCACGTCTCTGAATCACACGCGGCGGTGCCGACCATTCGGGGGCTGGCCGGGGGTCGGACACTGGTCCTGATCGACGGCGAACGGGTGAGCACCGAACGTAGAGCGGGTCCCAGCGCTTCCTATCTGGATCCTTTCTTCCTGGACCGGGTCGAGGTCGTGCGTGGGCCGGGATCGCTGGCCTACGGAGCAGACGCCTTCGGAGGCGTCATTCATGCCTTGACTCGGAAACCGGACCCGGGAGCGCCTCTCCGGTTTCGCTTTCTCGGCACTCTGGCAGCGGGACTGCCAGAGCAAAGCGCCGGCCTGGAGCTGAGTCGCGGCTGGGACCAGGGCGGAGTACTCTTTCAGGCCCGCATGAGGGAATTCGACGACTACCGGAGTCCTCTGGGCAAGGTGGACAACTCTGGAGCCAAAACCAGGAGTCTTCTGGTTCGGACCCATCTCCAACGGGGGCCTGGGCAACTGCATCTGGGTTGGCAGAGTGACATCGGACGCGACATCGGGCGGCCCATGACGGGCTCCTCGGTGTCCCGTACGTTCTATCCACGAGAAGACTCTCACCGCCTGACGCTGTCGTACGATCTGGACCCATTCTGGAAGTTCAGCCAGGTCAAGCTGAAGGGTTTCTTTGGCAGCTATGAGTTGATCACCGATCGCGACCAACTGCTGGCGGATTCAGACCTCCGTCGAATCGAGAGAGCCGAGGTCTCGGCCCGGGACTTCGGCTTTCGTACCGCGGCGGTAGCGCCTTTTCGGCACACCCGGGTTGAGTTCGGAGTCGACCTCAACGGCCGCTTCGACCTGCAGGCGGACAACTCCACGCAGGAACTGGACGATCAGGGAAGATCGACCAGGACGGATCAGCAGACCTCGATTCAGGGAGCGCGCAGAACCAACGGAGCACCCTATGTCACAGCCGAGACCTGGCTCGGAGACAAGCTCTCACTTTCGAGCGGAGCCCGATGGGATCATAGTTCGACGCGAAGCGACGGAGGTGCCTTTACTCCCGGTCGCACGGAAAACGACGCTCTCTCTGGCTTCCTGGCGCTCACGGTGGGTCCCTTCGAGGGCTTCAGCCTCACCGGTCAGGTGGCACGTGGGGTTCGTGATCCGACCCTCTCGGACCGCTATTTCGAGGGTATCAGTGGTCGGGGATTCGTTACCGGTAATCCGGATCTGGACCAGGAATCGAGCCTTCAGTGGGATCTGGCCGCGAGATTGGCGCGGCAAGGTTGGAGCTATGCTCTTTACGCGTACCACTACCGCATCAAGGATCTGATTGAGAGATTCGAGTCGGCTGAAGATCAGTTCTTTTTCCGCAATCGAGGGCAAGCGCGGCTGCGGGGATTGGAGTTGGAGTTAGGACGAGAACTGACCGAAGGACTTTCCCTCACCTTGGGCGGCCAATTGGCCTACGGCAGGGAGCAGGAGGAGGGTGCTCCGTTGGCGGGTGTGCCGGCCCCGAATATCAGCCTGGCGCTGCGAAAGCGAGTGGGCGAATCCGGCTATTTGCTGTGGCGAACTGTCGGCTTCTCGCGCGACGACAGTCCGGGTCCGACGGAGGCAACGACTCCCGGATATGTCAGGTCAGACCTGGGTTTTGGCTGGAGAGTGCACTCCCAGGCTCAACTTCGGTTTGTGCTACGCAATCTGTTGGACAAGGACTATCCGGCCAGTCCGGATCGTAGGGCCGTCCTGGCCCCAGGAAGAATCGCCTTACTGTCTCTCCTGCTCAGCCTGTGAGCCTTTCGGTTCCGAAGTCGATCTCTAGTGCCGAGATGGTCATCCCTCTAACCCGGATTTCTCATAGTGAAAGCAGAAAGGCTGATTTTAGTCGATTTTTCGACTCTGGTTTGAGCCGAAGTCTCAGTTGAGGGCACTGTAGAGTGCGAGAGCTTGGTGACACCTATGTTGAAGGCGGAAAACCGGTTTTTCAGACACACCTCAGCCGCCTCAGTTGCAGATGGTTGGGATTTCCGGTTTGCCTCCGCTCAGCCGAGCTGTTGAAGCTGGGCCAAGGTTTGGGCGTAGAGTGTTTGGTAAGGATAACCCTCGCTCAGCGACAAGCTCACCCGTCGGACACTGACCCGAATCTGGCCTCCTATCTTCAACAGTTTGAGGCGAATCGTCTGGCATTGCGCCTTCGCCCACTGGGTCCCCTTCAAAGCGACACACCTGAGCGTGTGCAGCAGATTGTAAGCCACCGAGGAAAACCACAGGCGCAGCTGATTGCTCTTCATGCGGTGCGTCGAGGTCCGATCGGCAAACAGCTCTAGCTGCTGCTCCTTAATCCGATTCTCCGCTTCCCCTCGCGCGCAGTACAGCTCCTCGTACAGCTTTTGGGCGGGCCACCGCTTCGCTCCCAGCGAGGTGACGACAAAGCGGGGATTGGATCCCTTACCCGTGTACTCGGCCTTGCCCACCACTCGCCGCTCTTGACTCCAGCTTTTGCGCGTCTGGTAACGAAAGTCCTTGTAGACTCGGGCGCTGCTGCCGTTGGCTTGTTGCAGTGCCTGGGCCTGTTCCAACTCGGACTCCAGGGCCCCCTCTAAGCGCTGATTGCGGGCCAGACCGAAGACGTAATCCACTCGATGCTCCTCACACCATTTCATCAACGCCTCGCGGGCAAAGCTGCTGTCCGCCCGCAGAGTAATGCGGACCTTCGGCCACTTCGCCCGCAGTTGTCCCACCATCCGCTCCATCTCCTGGACCGCTCCTTCGGAGCCATCCAGGTTCGACACCCGCAGCTTGGCCCCCAGCACATACCCCTCGCAAAACACATACAGCGGCAGGTAGCAGTAACACCGGTAGTAGCCATGGTAGAAACGACCCTCCTGTTCTCCGTGCAGCGGATCATCCGTCGCATCCAGGTCCAAGACCAACTCCTTCGGTTTCCCGCCTCGCACCCGAATGAACTGCTCCACCAAAAACGCTTCGACCGCGGCTTCATCCACCGGCGTCTTGCGATATTTATCCTGCGTCACCGAGGACAACTCCAAACGATTGAGGGTGCTCTTGCCCGCACACGCCTTGCCTCGATCCGCTTCCGCTCGCCGATCCCTCCCCAAGGGATCTTCCTTGCCCACCAACACCGCCATCAGCGGATCTGCCCGGAGCTCCTCATGATCGTTGACATCCTCATAGCCTAGGGCCAGTCCGTAAATCCGCTGCCCCACCAGTTCCTCCACACTGAACTCGGTGAAGCGAGGATCGCGCCGGTCCCCAAAGCAGGCGGCCAAGCCGCTAATGAACCCATAGCGGCTCTCCACCTCCCGTAACAGCAACCCCCCGGAGTCTGAGGTGATCTGCCCCCCATTGAATTCTGCCTCGACTCGGCGCCCTTCTAGCTCTTGAAACTCCAGCTTGGAAGCGATACACTCTGTGGTCATAGTAGTCAGCTCCTTGTGATTATTAAGTATCTGATAACAAAGACTTTATATCACATAGAGCTGACTGCTTTTTCTTGTCTTTGAGAAATCCGGGCTAAGGGTCTGTCAGGAAGTAACCGATACACTTTGCTGGGGTCCCCAGGTACGCTGGCTAGGCGCGAGCGACGCGCATACCCGCTGCGGGTGTAAGGAGCGAGTAACAACGCCAGCGTGCCTGCGGACCCCAGCCCGCAGGGGCGCGGCGGCATCGCCTGCGTCGCGGCGCCTCCCATCTGCCCCCACGGCGCTCGCGCCAAAGTGCATCGGTTACTTCCTGACAGACCCTAAGTGATTTTGACTTAACAAGTTGAATCAGTATTTAGCTTGACAAGTCACCTTGTCTCACGCTCGGTTGAGGTGGGCTATGTAGGCTGTCTATTATTGGGTAGAAGGGGATGGATGGGCGTTAGACAGTCTACGACGCAGTTCTGGAACCCGTGTCGTTTCACACTGCGAATATTGATTCTGCTTCTAGTTGCGGCCGGGCTGAGCAAGCTGCTGGACCTTGGATTGGTGGACTTGAACCGCAGAGGCGTGGTGCTCCCTCAGTTCGACGTCACCCTTATCCCCTACCACGACCCCAGGGTTACCAAGCGAAACGCCCTGTTGCTGGACTACGACGAGCCCCCCCAGATCATTTTCACCGGAGATTCACGGACCAAGAACGGCATCGTGCCCGAAGTGATTTCCAGGACTCTGGAGGTTTCGGGGACCACCTTCTTCAACTTTGGAACGGGCTCGCAGGTGGTCAAGTTTGCCCGGGAAGCCTTTGTCCCCCATCTCCTGCAGATCGGTGTCCGTCCTGCCTACGTGGTTTTCGGAGTGAGTCCTGACTGGTCCCTGAGGAAGGAGCGATTGTGGGTTCTGATCGACCGGTATCGCGACTCTCTGGCCTATCAAATTGCCAACCAGAGCCAGGATCAACCTGATTCGATGGAAGTACGACTCACCCGGTTTCTGGCTCTTCGTCTGGCCCTCTTTCGCTATCGCGCCGACCTGATCCATCAAGAGCTGATTCCGAGTCTGGGCTGCTGGTTTCTGGGAGATTGCGATCGTCCTGCCGGAGATTGGCGCGAGGACAGGCCGCTTCATTTCAGGGATCTGGAACGACGCTCGGGGTTCAAGACAGCCTCTGGCTGGGGGCCTCAGCCCTACGATGGGCACACGAGTGGCCGATTCGTGACGAATCCTCGATTCTCAGAGGCGATGCCTGTTGACCGAGAAAACCTTGTCGGGTTGTTCCGCGAGATGCGCAACTCGGGCATCACACCGCTCCTCCTGATCATGCCCGTGCACCCGTCGTTTCGCGAGGCTCATGCGGCTATGGCACAAAATCAGACTCTACTGGAACAGATAGCTGGGCAGGAAGGAGTTGGGCTTATCCATCCGCAAGGCGACTATCGCGCCGACGAACTGTTTGTGGATGGACATCCCCTCTCGCACCAGGGAGCGGTTTACTTCAGTGCGGACATCGCCTCCGGCCTGGCCCCCTATCTGAAGCCGTCGCCCGCGACCAAGGTGGACCGGGTCTCTACTCTCTCGGATGCCTCGATCGCCAACCTGCTCTCCTGGATCTATGAAACCAATCCGGCCATCGCAGAACTGTGGAACCGAAAGGGGCCCCGGTTGGGGGCGATGGAATAGTAATGCAGTAATGCATTGATCACTGGAAGTTTCTTTCTCGAAGGGTCTGGCTTGCAGCCCACGGGCTAGACCTGGGTGGGAAAGTTGATCCGAGTCTCCCGAAGGTAACGTTGAAGCCAGCGCCAGAGCAGCGACCTGATCAGGGCCCGGGTAGTGGGCACAAGGCAGAGAAAGCCCACTGTATCCGTAAGAAGTCCGGGCGTAATCAGCAGCGCACCCGATAGCAGGATGATTACGCCGTCCACGATCGAGCCTGAAGGTACTCGGCCCTGGTCGAACTCTGACTGCATTCGACGAAGGACGCCCAGGCCTTGACGGCGAGCCAGAGAGGCTCCGACTACTCCCGTAACCGCTATCAGCAGCAGTGTGTTGAGGGTTCCGATGTGCTGCCCTACCTCTATAAGGAGTGCCAGCTCCAGAGCGGGAACCAGGATGAAGAGAAGAAGCAGTTTTGCCATCGGTCTGTGCCGTTATTCTTGCACGAACTGCAAGAACAGTCCGGTTGCCCATTCTTGGGAGCGCGCACCTTGGGGCCCAACAATCAGTGCCGATACCTCCGGCATCGATTGCAGTAGCTCGAGTCCCTCATCCGGTGGAAGCAGACTCAACACGGTTGCGAGAGCGTCCGCAGTGAGACCGTCAGGGGCGACCACCGTGACCAGCGAGCTCCTGGTCAAACCCAGCCCAGTTCGTGGGTCGACGATGTGAGAGTAGCGAATACCATCGATTTCGACACTTCGATGCGTGGCGCCGGAAGTAGCAATTGCCACGTTCTGGAGAGGAACCTCAACAACCGGCTTCTCCCAGCTGCCACCTCCCTCGACAGCAATCAGCCAACCCTCTCGACCGGGAGGAGGACTGCCCACCACTATGTCCCCACCCGCATCCACCAGCGCCTGCGGGATGCCCCGGTCCTGGATCACTCTGAGAGCTTCGGCTGCAATGAATCCTTTGGCGATCCCTCCCAGATCCAGCTTCATGCCCCGCTGTTGAAGCCTCGCCGTCTGGTTCGCAGGCTCGAGAAACATCTTTCGATAACCGAGGAGGGTCTTTGCATGGGCCAGCTCGGTGGGGTCAGGTAACCTTCCATGCTCCCGGGCGGCTCGCCAAAGATCGACGTAGGGACCCACCGTCACATCGAAGATGCCGCCGGAAAGTCTGGAGAACCGCACCGATTCCTGCAGCACCGAAAAGAGCTCGGTGCTGATTGTTTGAGGTCCTAGACCAGCCCGGCGGCAGAGGTTCACCAGTTCACCGTCCTGGCGATAATTGCTGAAGATGACGTCTAGATCTCGGATCCTTCTGAATGCTGCGGCTGCGGCATTTTGTGCCGCCTCTTCTGGTGCATACAGGACTATGCGAACCAGACTCCCCATCTGTCTTCGACGAAACTCGAATCGCTGCTCTGCTGCGGTGGATGGAGTCGTCACGGAGGTGAAGAGGAGCATCGTCAGCAGGAGAGCAGTGGACTTCCTGCGCGATCTCCCGCTCAGAGATAACCTGAATATCTTCATCGATGTGCTGCTGGATAGACCCCGCACGTGAACACCGGTCTCACTGAACCGGCTATTCAGCAGAGCGGGCAACCCGAATCCCTATATTGAAACAATCCGAGTACCACCATTTGCTCTTGGGTGCGTTGGGGTCGGTTTTGAGGCAGGCCTTCTCGTCGACGTAGGCAGGGATCGCGCATGTAAGAGATTCGACGCCATCCCGAAAGGAGCCGCCGAGGATCGACGGATCCGGCCTCGATGCGCCTTTGTTTGCAGCCCGATCGGAGGGGCCAGATCCCTTCTGTCCAAACTCTGCGACATTACCCAACATGTCAAACAGACCCCAGGGGTTCGCCAACTTCTGCCCCACCTCGTTTGTGCGCCCACGGCTATTTGACTGATGCCAGGAATACTGATCGGGAGCTGGAGCACTCCGAGAGGCCTCGACCGAATCCGCACGGCAAGCGTACTCCCATTCCTTCTGGGTGGGTAGTCGGTAACTCTTTCCGGTCAGGGCCGACAGCCACTCGCAGTATCTGGTGGCCGCATGGAATGTCATGCTCATGGCCGGTCGTTTGCCGGTGCCCCAGCCGCGGTCAGGAGCCCCGTACGGTGGGGTGGGACGGCTGACAGCATCGACCCTCCCTTTGACATCGGCAGTCAGGTCGAGGCGAACTCCGCCGAAATAGAATTCTTCATATTCGTCCCAGGTCACTTCAGTTTGTCCCAGCCAGAACGGTTTGATCGGCAGATTCTGATCGGAAGTCTTGGGGAGCCTCCCACCCCCTATTGCAATCATCTTGAATCGGATGGACGTACCCGGAAGGACTTCTACGTAGTCTTGTAACTGATTCTCCTCACCGCCTCCCTGAGCAAGGGGAGCTGCCGTTTGAAGTGCCAGGATTGTTCCCAACACAGCCTTACAACGAAGGCAATACCTGCTCATGATCAGCAGAAGAAGAGCAGAGAGATGATGGCGGCGGCCAACGTGAAGGGTAGAAGAAGTATAGAAAAACACACGAGCAGAAGTGCTGCCACACAGAAAACAGGAGCGAAAACAAGGCAGAGAAGAAGGGAGGCCAGAATGGCCATGAATTTGAAGGGCAGGAGCAGCATCCAAATCGCCACCTTCCCGACGAGCAATGTCAGCTTGAAGGTCAGGAGGAAAGTAATGCAGAGAGCGAACAGGGCTACGAGCTTAATCATTGTCTCTTATGGCGTGGCAAGATGTGGAGAGACAGCAATAGCCAACGCCGGAACTCCACAGGTCGATACCCACAAATCCAGTGTATCAGAGAGCTCCCCTATCTGAGCCGACTTCAATCTGGGTTATAGTTGTGATGATGGCTCTGAAGAGTGATTCGGCAAGGGACCGCCCCGAAAACAGGGAAGAGGATTGGCTCATGGATAAAGGGCACAAGACACAGGGACAACTGGTCGTCGCCGGCCAGCTTCCGCCGCTCGCGATCACCATGGGAGATCCGGCGGGCATTGGTCCTGAACTGTGTCTTAGAGTCGTTCAGGAGCCTTCGGTCCTTTCCCACTGTCTTCCCGTGATCGTTGGAGATTCTGAAGTACTTCTCAGAGTAGCCCGGAGTTGCGATCTGAGCGTTCCCGAACGGATTGTGACACTTGGGGAGTGGAATTCGCGACTCGTCGAGGGGAACACCCCGATGATACTCGATTGCCAGACCATCGACGCCGGTCTTGTCCGCCCCGGCGAGATTCAAGCTAGCTGCGGACGAGCAGCCTTTGAGTATATTCAGGTGGCGATCGAGAAAACCGTTGCTGGAAAGTTTGCGGCCCTCGTCACTGGGCCAATCCACAAGCAGGCCCTGACGATGGCCCGGATCCCCTTCCTGGGTCACACTGAAATGTTGGCTTCCCTGACCGGCGCGGATCGAGTCTGCATGATGCTCACTTCGGATGTGCTCACGGTGAGTATGGTGACTTCTCACACCGGTTTCGCAGATGTCCCCGGACGGCTGACTCCGGAGCTTATCTTGAATGCCATCAGCTTGACCTCCGATTTTCTTCAGACTCTCGGTAACGACGTCCCTCGCATCGGCGTCTGCGGCTTGAATCCCCACTCGGGGGAGGGCGGTGTGCTGGGCCAAGGCGAGGAGGAAGCGTTCATCGAACCCGCCATTGCTCGAGCCCGCGCGGAGGGAATGTCTGTGACCGGTCCTCTACCACCTGATACCGCCTTTGTGCCGGAGCTCATGTCCCGTTTCGATGCCATTGTCTGTATGTACCATGATCAGGGACACATCCCCTTCAAGATGCTTGCCTTTGATAGAGGTGTCAATATCACCTTGGGATTGCCCATCGTCCGGACCTCGGTTGACCACGGTACTGCATTCGACATTGCCTGGACTGGGCGTGCTTCATCCAGAAGCATGATTGAGGCAGTTTTGTGGGCAGCTCGCTTGGTGTCCCTGAAGAGCAAGTGCCGCGCCGTAGTGGATCAGTCGTGAGATCCATGTGCGGTTGACCCTGCAGCATGTCTGCCGCTGCTTGGACGAAGACATTAAATCATCAGGTCGCCGCCATTGATGTCCAAGGAGGCCCCGGTAATATAGGCGGCCTTGTCTGAGGCCAAGAAGGCAACCAATTCTGCCACCTCCGACGGCTCCCCCAGCCGGGTAATCGGAAACGACTGAGCATAGGCCTCGGTCTGCTTCTTATCGATGGTTGAACGCACCATTTCGGTGTTGATCAGTCCAGGACAGATCGAGTTGACGGTGATGCCGAAGGCAGCGGCTTCCTTGGCCAGGTGTCGAGTAAAGCCCAGGATGCCAGCCTTCGCCGCCGTATAATGGGCACCTCCCACCGTGCTCACGTTTTTCCCGGCCGTGGACGAGAAATTGATAATCCGGCCCCAGCCCCGCTCCCGCATGCCCGACAGCACCGCCCGCGAGCAAAGATAGGTCCCTTTGAGATTCACATTGAGGACCCAATCCCACTCCTCCTCCTCGATATCGATCACTGCTGTTGGCCTCAGCACACCGGCGTTGTTGACAAGGATGTCGATCCTGCCGAATCGACCGAGAGTCTTCTCCACCATGCGGCTGACGTGTTCGCCAGAGGAGACATCGCCCGCAATCGCCACTGCGTCTTCCCCGCGTGCGACCAGAGCCGCCGTAGTGCCTGCCGCCGCGTTCGGATCGACGTCGTTGACGACGAGGCGTGCTCCCCCGGAGGCCAGCCTCTCTGAGACAGCGCGCCCCATGCCCTGACCGGCGCCGGTTACCAATGCCACTTTCCCTTCGAATTCCCTCATGCTCGAGATCCGATTCAAATGACGCCGAGCTCTTTTCCCGCCTCCCCGAAGACCGAGAGTGCCCGATCCAACTCAGCCCGTGTGTGCGCTGCCGAGAGCTGAACTCGAATCCGTGCTTCGCCCCTCGGCACCACTGGGAAACTAAAGCCCACGACGAAGATGCCTCTCTGGTTCATATACCGCGCCAGCTCGACCGTCCCCAGTTCGTCTCTCAACATGATGGGGACGATGGGATGCCGGCCCTTGATAATCTCGAAGCCCAACGCTTCCAAGCCGGTCCGAAAATAGCGTGTGTTTTCCCACAAGGTCTCCCTCAAAGCCGGATTCTGCTGAACCAGTTCCAGGGCCTTCAGCGTGCCGCTGACAATCGGGGGAGCCACCGTATTGGAGAAGAGATAGGGTCGGGAGCGCTGACGCAGATACTCGATGATCTCATTCCGACCCGTCGTGAAGCCTCCAGATGCCCCTCCCAATGCCTTCCCCAACGTGCTGGTCGTGATATCGATGCGCTCGCTCACCCCCAATTCCTCTGCAGTACCGCGGCCACTGGGACCGAGGAAGCCGGTGGCGTGAGAGTCATCTACCATCACCAGGGCATCGTACTCCTCAGCCAGATCGCAGATCTCTGGCAAAGGAGCCAGATCTCCCTGCATGCTGAAGACGCCATCGGTGGCGACGAGGCGAAATCGGGCTGACTGAGTCTCCTCGAGCTTGGCCCTCAAATCTTCCATGTTGCCGTGAGCGAATACCTTGCGTTGAGCTCGGCAAAGCCGGATGCCGTCGATGATGCTGGCGTGGTTGAGCGCGTCGCTGATGACGGCATCTTCCGGACCGAGCAGGGTTTCGAACAGTCCGGCGTTGGCGTCGAAGCAAGAGGTGTAGAGAATTGTATCTTCGGTTCCAAGAAACTCGGAAAGGCGCTGCTCCAAGGTCTTGTGGATGTCCTGAGTGCCACAAATGAATCGCACCGAGGCCATCCCAAAGCCCCGCTCTCGCAGCCCTTCCTCCGCAGCTTTGAGCACCTCGGGATGATCTGCCAACCCCAGGTAGTTGTTGGCGCAGAAGTTGATCGTGGAACCCTGGGACGTCTCGATCCGGGGCTGTTGGGGAGTGAGGATGCTCTTCTCTTCCTTGAACAATCCGGCCTCCCGAATGTTCTCCAGCTCCTCCCGCAGCCACGACTTCATCTTGCTGTAGCTCATGATCTTGTTCCTCCCTGATCGGAGGGTATGTGTCCGCGATTGGATCAGGCTTACGAGTTAGTACACCGTTCTATAAATACTGATACGTTTGTGGCGAGCGCGACGGGTCGAGTCCGAGAAGCGACGACGAACGCCATGCCTGGCTATAGTGGAGGAGGAGCGACAAAGGAATCGGCTCGTCCCGTCGCCACCCGAAGGGCAGATGGGGGTTGCGGACGATCTCTGTGTCGGTCGTCGTCGAAGATGGCCAAGCATCGACTTCCTCCTCCCGCCTTGATCTCGCTTCGCAAGCCCCATCTGCAAACGTATCAGTATTTATAGAACGGTGTACTAGGGATGAACGACCAGACCCCTCACGTTGGCATCAGTCTCTTCTTCGCGGCTAGCCGTTAGGCTGACGGTTTCTGGGGCTTGTTTCGGACGGAGAATGATTTTACAGGCCTGTCCGGCGGCGAGGGTGGTCAGGGCTTCGTCGATTTCCTCGAGCTCCATCTCTCTGGTGATCAGGGGACGCAGATCCACGACTTCGTTCTCCAGCAGCCAGCGGGTTCGATACCAGGTGTCGAAGATCCTGCGGCCGTTCAGTGCCAGGACGGTCAGATTCTTGAAGATCATGCTTTCCGCGACGTCAATGGAGACGGGCTTCGATGGGATGCCGAACAGCGTCACGCGTCCACCGTTGCGAACACCGCGGAAAGCAGCATCAATAGCCGAGGCCGCTCCACTCATCTCCAGGACAATGTCGACGCCGAAACCTTCGTTGGCCTCCACCAACCAATTGGCAATGTCGATAGACTGGCTCTCCGGACTTGGCTTGAAGATCTCATGGGCGCCCATAGCTGTCGCCCTTCCCAGCCGGTATTCGTTGAGGTCGACCGCTAGTACCCGTGCCGCTCCCGAGGCCCGTGCGATGCTGATAGAGAACAAGCCAATCGGCCCACACCCCATGACTGCGACGCTTTGCCCCGCCAGGTCGTGGGCCATGGTGGCGAAGACGGCATTGCCGAAGGGTTCCTGCAAAGTGGCGATTTCCGGAGGTATCTTGGCCCGGTCATTCTGCCAGATCACCTTTTCCGGAACCGCGACGTACTCGGCAAAGGCTCCATCGAGATCGATCCCTAGAATCCGGGTGGAAGGGCACATATGTGCCTGGCCGGTGCGGCACTGAAAACACATTCCGCAAGTGATGTGGCTCTCGGCCGAGACATAGTCTCCCACTTTGGTGTGGGTGACGTTGCTCCCTGCTTCGACGACCGTCCCGGCGAGCTCGTGTCCCAGAGTCAGAGGGGGTTTGATTCGATGTGCGCTCCATTCATCCCAGTTCCAGATGTGCAAGTCGGTACCACAAATACTGGTGGCCTCAACTGCCACCAGAACTTCGTCCTCCCCCACCTCGGGGATAGGAACCTCGACTACGTCGAGCCCTCTTTCCGGTCTCATTTTTCGGATGGCCGTCATCCGTTCAGACATGAACTCTATTCCTTCCGATAGGGGCCTCTGTATCTGTAAGGGCGAGCTGCGTCGCGAGTCTATCCAGGGCATTCCTGGCTGTCAACTTCGCGTTACGACAGGATGTTGTGAGCAGTCCAAACTTAGCTGCGACCGTTAGGGATTGGGCCTGCGTGGAGGGACAATCGAAGGCGAGAGATCAGTGGCTGGAAACAGAGGAGATTGTGCTGCGGTCGGCTCTCTCCTCGAAGCTTGGCTTCATGATGCGGACGATTCAAGTCGTGCGCGGCTCTGTTGGACTCGCCGGCGTGGAACTGCTTACTGCCCACTGCTCACCGATTCTCACGATCACTGCTCACTATCCAGTTCAGGTCTGTCGAACATTTCTATAGAATAGGCCTGGAAGGCGCGGGCTGCTTCTTGAGTTCTGCGGATTCTGGAAAGGAACGAACCATGCCAACCAAGAGTCGAAGTCCTCTCTTCTGGATGGGTTTGTCTGCTTTGCTCGTCTTGCGTTGTTCCGACGCGGTCGCAGGTACGGAGGCAGGGACCATGGAGGTCCCGTTTCAGGAGTTCAAGCTCGACAACGGTCTCCGGGTCATCCTTTCGGAGGACCATTCAGCCCCAACCTATTCTATTTGCGTGACCTACAACGCAGGCTCCCGGGACGAGCGACGGGGCCGGACGGGATTTGCCCATCTGTTCGAACACATGATGTTCCAGGGCTCCCAGAACGTGGGGAAGGGCGAGCACTTCATCTTGATCGAGAACAATGGCGGCGACATGAACGGTACGACCAACGCGGATCGCACCAATTATTACGAGGCCCTACCTTCCAATCAGCTCGATCTGGGACTTTTCCTCGAAGCCGACCGGATGCGTTCGCTGGTCATCGACGAAGCGAATCTGGAGAATCAGCGAAAAACCGTCCAGGAAGAACGTCGGCGGAGCTATGACAATCAGCCCTACGGTCGAACCTGGGAGGCCATCCTGGATACGGTCTACGACAATTTCGCCTACAAGCACTCGACGATCGGTTCCATGGAGGACCTGAGTGCGGCCACCGTCCAGGACGTCGCCGAGTTTTTTCGCATCTACTATGCGCCCAATAATGCGGTCCTGGCGCTAGTGGGTGACTTCGAAACCCAAACGGCACTGGGCAAGATCAAAAAGCATTTCGGAAAAATACCTTCTCAGCCTGCACCTCCGGTGCCGAACGTCAGCGAACCCGCGCAGGAAGGGGAGCGCCGGAAGACGATAGAGGACGCTTTCGCGCGAGTGCCTCGAATCGACATCGTCTTCAAGACTCCCCCAGGAAATACCCCTGACTGGTATGCGCTCAGCGTGGTCGGAGAGCTACTGGTGGGGGGGCGCTCCTCGCGGCTCTATCAGAAGCTGGTCAAGGAGAAGGAAGTAGCCACGGATGTATTCGGAGGAGCTTATGAACGGCGAGGTCCCTCCTTGTTCTCACTCGATATTCTGGCTCGACCGAGCGGAGATCTGGCGGAGATCGAGGGATTCGTCTACCAGGAGCTAGAGCGTCTGCAGCGAGAGACCGTCTCCGCGTCTGAGCTGAACAAGGTGTTGATGCAGGTGCGCCGGCAACGAGTCCAGGGGCTGGTAGGGACGTTGAGAAGATCGGTCGTCTTGGCTCGCTACGCCACCTACTTCAACGAACCTGGACTGATCAACAAGATCGAGAAGAATTACCGAAGCGTGACCCAGGAGGACATCAAGCGAGTCTCCAAGACCTTTCTCATAAAGAACAAGCGCAGCATCATCGTGACTCTGCCCAAGAAGAAGGCGCCCGCCAAGGAGAAGGGATGATTCTAAACAATCTGCGCGCAGTTTCGGGCTCGAGGGGGTTGACCGTCCTTTGCCTGCTTGTCTTGTCAACGGTTCCAATCCAGGCGGCTCAGGAATCGAAGGGTACGGCGGTGAGCAAAGTGGAACGCAAGAATCGGGCACCCGTCTCAAAAGAGGTTTTGCAGCCCAAGCTTCCTCGGCCCCAGGAGGTGATCCTGGAGAACGGTCTGACCGTACTCATTCTCGAAGATGCCCGTTTCCCCCTGGTCTCGGTCTATTTGCAGATTGAGGGTGCAGGGCCTATTTACGAGCCCAGAGAGTCCGCAGGCTTAGCGAATGTCGCCGCCCGCATGTTGGTCGAGGGAACCAAGAAGCGAAGCAGTCAGCAGATCGCCGAGGAGATCGAAGAGCTGGGGGCAAGCCTATCGGCTTCGGCGTCTTTTGGATCAGCCGCAGCGGTGATCAGGGGATCGGGACTGAGCGAAAACATCGAGCCTCTGTTTGCCCTTTTGACGGATGTGCTCTTGCATCCCACCTTTCCCGCCGAGGAACTCAATAAACTGAGAGAAAGATTGAAGGTGCAGTTGCGCCGACAGCGCGCTTCTCCTTCCTTTCTAGCCCGGGAGCGATTCAGGATGTCGGTCTATGGGAATCACCCCGCAGCGGTGGTCGCGCCGACGTTGAAGAGTCTCGAGTCCATGACCCCGAAGGCACTTGTCGATTGGCATCGGAGCCGTTTCAGCCCCAAGAATTCGATTCTGGGGATCGCCGGCCGCGTACGAGCCTCGGAGTTGGTTCCCAAGCTCAAACATTGGTTCGGAGAATGGAAGCAGAGCGAGGCGGCGGCCACGCTGCCCCCGTCTCCTTCCCCGACCAAGACTCGGCAAGTTCATCTGGTGAACCGTCCCGGGTCAGTTCAGACCACGATACTCATGGGGAACATTGCCATTGATCGCCGCCATGAAGACTATGTGCCAATGGTTGTCATGAACCGCATCCTGGGCGGGGGTGCAGCCTCTCGGCTTTTCATCAAGCTTCGGGAGGAAAAGGGTTATACCTATGGGGCCTATAGTCATTTCATGGCTTTGCAATACCCGGGACCGTGGATGGCTATTGGGGATATGAGAACCGAAGCCACCCGTGGGGCCATGGAGGAGTTCGGCAACGAAATTGCTCGGATGCGAGAGGAGGAAGTGCCAGAAGCCGAGCTGGAAGAGATCAAGCGATCGGTGGTCTCGAGCTTCGCTCTTTCGCTGGAGAGACCGCTTCGATTACTGGTCTATGCCATCACTCGGAAACTCTACGATTTCCCCTTGGATTACTGGGATGCCTATCCAGCAGAGATCATGAGAGTAACTGCCAAGGACGTTCTGCGCGTGGCGAACGCCTATCTGAACCCCGCCACCTTTCAGGTGGTAGCCGTGGGCGATCGAGAGGCGATCGAGGAAGTCTTCGCCAAGCACGGTCCCGTGAGGGTCTACGATACGGAAGGAAAGCTCGTCGATTCGTCGACAGTGAACAGTGAGTAGGGACTAGGTGAAATTTCGGAAATCCCAAGATACAAGATACAAACAAATTCCAAATCACAAGCACCAAACGATGCTACGCACCGGCTTAGCAGCCGCATTGTGCAGCGAAGTCCAGCAGAGCCGCGAACGACTTGACTTGTCAGCAATAGGAGCCCAAGTTCCGGCCGTCGAGGACGACGAAGGCGTGAGCGAGCCGGACAACAGCAAGATCTCTGCCAACCCCGACCAAAGTTTCCCCTTGAATGATCCAGCACGGATGGGTGCGGGGCTGACATGAAAAAATACGATTGGATCATCCACGGCGGCAGGGTCCTCGACCCGGCTCAAGATCGAGACCAGGTGTGTGATATTGCCGTCAGAGACGGCCGAATCTCATCTGTCGATCCTCGCATGGAGCCGTCTGAAGCGGATGCCAGCTTCGATGCCTCCGGCCAGATTGTGACGCCAGGATTGGTCGATCTGCACGTACATGGATACCATCTGGCGACTCCGCTCGGAGTGCCGGTGGATCGCTATTGCCTGGGACGAGGGGTGACCACCGCAGTGGACGCCGGCAGCGCCGGGTCTTCCACCTACCCAGGTCTACGCGGCTATGCCATCGATCGTTTCAGGACCCGTTTGCTAGCCTTTCTGAACATCTCTTGCACCGGGCTCTCCTTCAGCACCCTGGGGGGACATCCCAGCATTCCAGGTGAACTCGAATCGCTGAAGCTGGTGGACACTCAGGGATGTGTCGATTGCATCGAAGCTGATCGCGAGGTGATTGTCGGCGTCAAGGTGCGCCTGTCGAGTAACCTTGCTGACGAGGGTCGTAATGAGGCGGAGGCCTTTCGCCGCGCTTTGGAGGCCGCACGAGCCGTTGAATTGCCACTGATGGTCCATCACACCTCCTCTTCCATTCCCCTGGAAGACTGCCCCGGGAAGATGCTGCCAGGCGATGTCTATACCCACTGTTATCATGGGTACCCCAGTAGCGTGATCGACCCGGCCACTCGGAAGGTCCACCCGGCGGTGAAGTTGGCACGTGAAAACGGTGTCCTCTTCGACCTGGGCCATGGGGTGGGTGCCTTCAGCTGGACGGTAGGTGAAATTTGTGCCAGGGAGGGGTTCTGGCCTGACATCATCAGCACCGATATGCACAGTTTGACCTGCGAGGGGCCTGCCTATGACATGGCAACCGTGATGACGCGGCTGCTGCATCTAGGTCTCTCGCTACCAGAAGTAATCAGAGCTTCCACCACCACGCCCGCCCGGGCTATTGGTTGGGAGGATCGAATCGGAACGCTCGAAGTCGGACGTGAAGCTGATATTGCGGTGTTCTCGCTGCAATCTGTTGATCTGGACCTGGAGGACTGCCAGTCCCAGATGCGGCGCATCGGGCGCCGACTTGAAGCTCGAGCCGTTTGGAAGGCAGGACAGCAAGTCGACCTGACGCATCCACTTCAGTGGCCGAATCCGGATACAATCCGGTCGCAGCGCGCGACCTGGAGCCGTCTCGAGATTCACGATCCAGCACCGCCTGCCATCGCCGAGCCGGAGCCGGTGTGAAGATGAGATGCCAGAATGTGAAGTTATTTTTGCACGAGCCCTAAGGAGAACACTGCAATGTTGACAGCGGAAGGGTGCAAAGGACGGTTACTTCGAGTGAGGAACCTGATGCAGGAGAAGCAATGGGATTCACTCCTCCTCACCGATAGTCGCAATGTGTGCTACCTGGAGGCAGTGGTGCTGAAGCCTGGGACTCCAGTGTTTTTGTGGATCAGTGGAGAGTCCACGCCGCTGCTGGCAACCGATTCCGCCACTCCGCCGGTCAGTGCGGAGGTGGTCCCCTTCGAATCGTACTCTCCAAGACGTGTTCTGGACCAGCCCTGGCATGAGGCCATTCTAGCGCTGGCACCCAGGCTGAAGGGACGTGCGGCGAAACGAGTCGGCGTCGAAAAGGATTCGGCCAATGGAATGGCCATCGATCTGATCCGTGACTGTTTGCCTCAGTGCGAGATTGTCGACGTGTCTGCCGAGCTTGCGGATCTACGCCGGAGCAGAGATCCAGACGAGGTCGATGTCATCCGCCAGGTTTCTGCCGTGGCCGAAGCCGGATTCAGCCGCGCACGGGAAGTGATTCAACCAGGGGTATCGGAGATCGAGCTCTACATCGAGATCTCAGGAGCCATGATCGCTCAGGCAGGTGGCCCGGTCGAGATAGGTGGTGATTTCGCAACCGGTCCCAGGAGTCTGAAGGAGGGCGGAGTTCCAGTCGATCGCCGAATCGAGCCGGGTGACTTGTGTGTCTATGACCTTTTTCCCCAATGCTGGGGCTATGGAGCAGACCTCTGCCGGGCAATGGCGGTGGGTCCTGCCACACCAGTGCAGGAGCGAGGCCGCGAAATCGTTTGTCAGGCCTTGGAGTTGGCCGAAACCTTACTCGAACCGGGTCGTCCAGCGCGTGAAGCCTATCAGCTAGTGCGTGACTTTCTGGAAAAGGATTCCCTCTCTGCGGGTACCTTCTGGCATCATCTGGGTCACGGCGTCGGCATGGGTGGGCACGAGAATCCCCGTCTCATACCCGAGAGTGATCACGTGCTCCGACTGGGTGATGTGATCTCGGTTGAGCCGGCGTTCTACAATCCTGAGCTCCAGGGCGGTCTGCGAATCGAAAACACCTACTGGCTTTCAGCCGATGGTCCAGTCCAGCTCAACTCACACCCAACTAATTTGTAGGGTTTTCACTCAGTAATCAACGATGGGGCGGACGGCGGGATCTGGTGGAGGCAGGTCTAGCTGGGGGAGCTCTTCCAAGTAGATCAGCAGGTACTTGATTCCCTCAGCGGCACCGTCGTTCTGGGAATCCGCCTACTGGGCCCCGAGACGGGCGAGCTCCCGTGTGAAAGCTTCTCGGCCTTCACGATTGGTATGCAGTAGATCCTAGTCTAGAGAACGACTCGCCGCCGTCCCTGGATTCTGATCTCCAAAACTTCCTAAGTCCACCTCATTGGCGAACGTAGCTTTGGCCTCCAGGCCGAAGTCTTATTCTTCCGAGCCCTTGGCTCGGACGGCGGCCTGGAGCCCACCGCTACGACCCGGACTCGAAGTTTCTTTCTCGAATAGTCCCACGCCCTGACCCCATGACTTCCCAACCCTGATTGAATCGACTCGCCCCAAGGTTGTAGGCTTCTTGCTTCTGATCACCGGAGAGTGCCCAGGTTCCAGCATGAGAAGCTTGCTAAGGCATTGGTTCGTAATTGTACTCACGGCCGCAGTGGCAGTCGGCCTACGTTGGCCTGACCACTTCGACTGGCTCATTCGTTGGGTCGACCCTGGATGGAATGTAGCGGCCGTCATGCTCCTCAATGGCCTCGCCCTGGACAGCGGTCAGTTTTTGCGATCCCTCAAACGTCCGCTACAGGTTCTGACGGCTGTCTTCGGAGGCTATCTAATCGTCGCCTCACTCGGCTACTTCGCATCGATCCTGCTGGCGCCAACCAGCAGCGACTTTGCCCTTGGCCTGCTGGTGATCTCCGCCATGCCCACTACCCTGGCTTCCGCCGTTATCTGGACACGGCTTGCGGGTGGCAATGACGCCTTCGCACTGGTGATCACGATTGCCAGCAACATGCTGAGCTTTGTGGCAGCACCGATGATCCTGTTCTTTACGGTCGGAAGCCTCATCTCTCTGGATCCCTTTGAGATGGTGCCCAAGCTGGCGCTGGTCGTGATCCTGCCGGTCGTTGTGGGGCAAGTCCTGAGCCGGATCGGAGGGGTTAGCAGTCTGCTCTCACGACATAAACTCGTGCTTTCGGTGCTTTCCCGGCTGCTCACCATACTCATCGTCTTCACGGCTGTGACGGCCGGAGTCATGGGGATCGGGGGAGGCGATCGCCTGGCGATATCCGCTCTGGGGCTCTTGATTGTTGCTGTTATCGCGGTACATGGTGCGGCAGTGGTTCTTTGCTGGGTCCAGGGAAAGGCTTTGGGGTGGGAGCGGCCTGACCGACTTGCCTTCGTCTTCACCGGCGCCCAGAAGACGTTGCCGGCAGCCTTATACGTTTGTGCCGAGTTCTTTCCCACGTTTTCCTTCGCCACCATCCCCTGCGTCAGCTACCATGTGTTCCAGCTGCTGTTTGATTCCTGGCTGGTGGAACTCGTCAGGAGGCGAAAGCGGGGGCGCGACGGAGATTAGGGACCCTTGATGCCGCTGATATCGGCCCGCGGCGGCTGCTGGATTCGAAGGAGGAAGCATGCCACACATCGTAGGCGAATCCGTTTACTTGCGGGAATACCGTATAGAAGATCTCGAGGAGATTCACAAATGGCGCACCCTCGAAGAAATCTGCTGGTGGACCGCGGCCTATGTCTGGCCCGAGTCTTTGGAGGAGACCCGGTCGTTCGTAGAGGCACAAACACACAACACCGACCCTGCCAACCGGAAGTTCGTTATCTGTAGGACAGAAGATGACGGGTATGTCGGACATATCGGATATGAGCACCTCGACCTTCGGAGAAGGAACACCGAATTGGGTATTGTGATCGGCAAGCCCCAGTCTCTCTCGAAAGGAATTGGGACCGAGGCTATCGGGCTCTTTTTGAAGGTGTGCTTCGAAGAGCTGGCACTGCACCGGGTGGGCCTGCGAGTTCTGAGATCCAATCTCCGGGGGGTTCGTTGCTACGAGAAGTGCGGTTTTCGAGAGGAGGGTGCCTTGCGAGACTGGCACTTCTCGCGCGGGAGCTGGCATGATCTGGTTCTGATGGGAATACTCGAGGAAGAATACCGGGCCCGTCTCGAGGGGGATTCGAACGCGGCCACGGGGAAACATCCGTGACGGGGGAACATCCGTGACGGGAGAACATCCGTGATGAACAATCCACCGAGATTCAAAGACCACCTGGAGCAGATTGTAAAGATGGAACCGCGGGTCAACGCCCTGGTAGGTTGGGACGAAGCAAGGGCACGTAAGAATTTGGAAGGGGCCTCATCTGGTCCTCTGAGTGGTTGGGCCCTCGGAGTCAAGGACATCATCGATGTGGCGGGCCAGCCGACCCGCTGCAACGCCGATTTTGTTCCTTCCGAAGCAGCGCCCAGCAACGCCGATGTGGTCGATCGTTTCCTTGATAAGGGGGCCTTCGTTCTCAGCAAGACGGTTACCACAACCTTTGCCTATCTAGACCCTGGGCCCACCCGCAATCCCTGGAATCTGGAGCACACTCCCGGTGGCTCCAGCAGTGGTTCGGCGGCGGCGGTGGCGTGCGGCATGGCCCGCGTGTCCATCGGCAGTCAGACGGTTGCTTCCGTCAATCGCCCTGCCAGCTTTTGTGGGGTCGTGGGTTTCAAGCCGACCTATGCGCGCCTGTCCACTCAAGGGGTGTTTCCGTTTTCACCCAGCGTAGATACCTTGGGCTTTTTTACGCTTGGCGTCGAGGATATGCAGCAGGTCTTTTCGGCTCTGGAAGGCGAGCCCGCTCCAGCCCCACCCTCCAGAGTCCGACTGGGTTTCGTCGAGGACCTCTTTACCACCCCGCCTGAAGGCGAAATGCAGGATGCTCTCCAGGAGCTTTATGAGAAGCTGGCTGCAGCCGGTTTTCAGGCCGAACGTTGCCGGTTGCCTGCCATAACAGCAGAGGCCTATGCGAACCACTCCGCCCTGATTTCCGCCGAGGTGGTGACCTCGCATAAAGAGTTCTACGCGCGCTATGGTGAAGCCTATCCACCCAAGTTGCGGAATCTGATCCTGGATGGGCTGCGAGTCTCAGCTGACGAGCTTGCCCGGATAGATGCCTACCGAGTGCGCCTGAGGCAAGCAATCGATGAACTGTTCGGTGATTTCGACGTGCTGGTCACGCCATCAGCGGCCGGACCCGCACCGGCCGGCATCGATACCACGGGCGATCCGCGTTTCAGTCTGATCTGGACGCACACCGGGTATCCGACCGTAACCCTTCCGGTCCGTTTGTCCCAGCGAGGCTTACCACTTGGAGTTCAGCTCGCCGCACCGATGCTGCAGGGTGGAGCTCTCCTGGCTACAGCTCGTAGGATTGAGTCGGTCCTTGACTTTGATCAGTTGGTCTAGTGAAGAGACGCTGCAGCATGGGCGTTGAGGCCGTACTATTCGATTTCGATGGCACCCTGACCAGACCACATTCCCTCGACCTTCTCAGCTTTAGAAAATCGATTGGATGCCCCGCCGATCAGTTCATTCTGGAGTTCATCCAGGAGACAATGTCTCCCCCTGAGAAGCGAAGGGCACTCGAGCGGCTCGACCAGTTCGAGTTTGAGGCCGCCTCCCGATCGGAGCCCAACCCAGGGGCGGAGGATTTGATCCTCTATCTGGAGACCCTGAACATGCCTTTGGGGATCATCAGCCGCAACAGTCGGCGATCGATCCAACGAGCGCTACAGAACTTTGAGCGGATCAATGAGAGCCACTTCGAGATCTCTATTTCTCGAGACGAAGAAGTGGAACCCAAACCCAGTCCGGTGGGTGTCCTGTTAGCGGCTGAGAAGATGGAAGTGCGAGTCGACCAGATGCTGGTGGTCGGAGACTTCATCCTGGATATTGATGCCGGAAACCGGGCGGGTGCCCCGACCGTCCTGCTGACGAACGGAGGAGATGCTGCGGCTTCGAGCAGCTCTTCTCCGGATTATGTCATCGACCAACTATGCGAGCTGAAAGACCTGGTTCGCTATCTTCGCCCCTTGTCAGCAGGGAAACTGCCCAACGATTTCCTGGACCGGTTTCTCCAGGAGCATTCCCTCGACGATCCGACGCTGCTGGTGGCTCCCGGAATGGGTGAGGACACAGCGGCCGTGATGCCTCCGGCGAACGAAGATGTGATCGTTCTCAAGTCTGATCCCATTACTTTCGCCGAGGATCGACTCGGCTACTACACCCTTGCCATCAACGCCAACGACATTGCCACGTCCGGCGCCACTCCCCGCTGGCTACTGACGACCCTTCTCTTTCCCGTCGGTTCAACAGCTGCCGAGATCCACACCCTGATCCGGGAGCTACAGCAGGCATCCAGGGAGTTCCGGATTACTCTCTGTGGCGGTCACACCGAGATCACCGAAGCGGTCAGCAAGCCGATTGCCGTGGGCCAGATGGTGGGCACCGTAGAAAAAGAAGGCCTGATCGATAAGCGAAGGATGGCAAAGGGCGACCAGATCCTACTCACAAAAGGGGTGGCTGTGGAGGGAACCTCCGTTCTGGCACGAGAGTGTGCAGAAGAGTTGAAGGTCCTGGGAATGGGCCAATCGGAGATCCGCAGATGCCAGGAGTTTCTTTTCGATCCTGGGATCAGCATTCTGGCGGAGGCGCAAATCGCCGCCCAAAGCGCCTCAGCCATGCACGACGTGACCGAAGGAGGACTGGCCACAGCTCTGCAAGAACTCAGCGTGGCGGGGGGCAATCGGCTTCGAGTAGAGGTGGACCAGATTCCCGTCTTCAAGGAGACGCAGAGGATCTGTGGGCTTCTGGATATCCATCCCTTCGGCCTGATTGGTTCCGGGAGCCTGCTTCTGACCTGCGACCCGGGATCGTCTGAAGCGCTTCTCGAAAGTATGGGGGCGGCAGGAATTTCTGCGACCGCCATTGGTGAGGTGTTGGAAGAAGGGGCTGGGGTTGAGGCCGTCGACGGCTCGGGTAGTCGCGTCCAATGGCCGAACTTCGAAGCGGACGAGCTGGGACGCGCCTTCGAGAGGATCAAGGTACTGTCGGCGGGCGCATGACCGCACGTCCATCGGGCCGGTTTGTGAGTGGGTGCTTTCAGTTGGGAGGTCCTACCAATGGCGAATGCTGACGGTGTTCTCATCATTGGTGGCGGGGTCATCGGCGTCTGTTCGGCATATTACCTGCAGCAGCAGGGGGCTCGAGTCACACTCGTCGAAAAGCAGGACATATGCGCCGGAAGTTCCTACGGCAACTCGGGATTGGTGGTTCCCAGCCACTCCGTACCCTTGACGGCTCCCGGGGTGCTGGGTCAGGGACTCAGGTGGATGCTGGACCCGGTGAGTCCTCTCTACATCAAACCTCGACTCGACGGCGAGCTTCTGAGTTGGCTGCGTAGATTTCGTGCGGCCTGCAGGGAGGCCCCTATGCGGCGCGCCATTCCAACCCTTCTAGAGCTCCAGAAGGGTAGCCTCAAGCTTTTCCAGGAATTGGCCGCCCGCGAGGATCTCAATTTTGGTTTCCAACAGAAAGGTTGGCTGCAGATCTTCACGAGCGGGTCGTCCTTGAAGAAGGGGATCAAAGAGGCCGAGCTGCTTGAGGAGTTCGGCTTACGCCCCGAAGTGCTGAACGCGGAGGAAGTCCACGCCCTCGAGCCCAATCTGCTCCCATCAGTCGTCGGGGGTATCAACTATCCCGAAGATGCCCAGTTGATCCCAGATCGCTTCGTGAAGCAGTTAGCAAGCATAGTCGCGCGTCAGGGAGCCACGCTGAAGACCTCCACTGAAGTCCTCGGGATGGAGACCTCGGGTGGGAGGGTTTCGACGGTTGTAACGACTCGAGGCGACTATCGTCCCGATCAAGTGGTCCTGGCAGCCGGAGCCTGGTCGCCAGTATTGGTACGGGAGCTGGGGCTCAGGATACCGATCCAGGCGGCCAAGGGCTACAGCGTGACGATCAAGTCTCCACCGACTTGCCCAGGGCGCCCTCTGATGCTCTTTGAAAAAAAGATCGCTGCCGCACCCATGGGCGAGATGCTTCGATTCGCGGGAACCCTGGAGTTGGCAGGTCTGGACCTGTCGATCAATCGCCCTCGGGTAGACGCTATCACCCGCTCCGCTCGCGAGTATCTGCCTGGCCTGGACCACATGGAGCTGATCGAAATCTGGCGAGGGCTCCGGCCCGCCACCCCGGACGGAATACCCATCATCGGACGCACCCGCCAACTTGAAAACCTGATCGTAGCGAGTGGGCACGGAATGATAGGGATCTCTCTGGGACCCATGACGGGGAAGCTGGTCTCGCAGATTGTCTCCGACGAGCAACCGGTCGTCGACCTGACCCCGCTGAGGCTGGAACGCTTCGACTGATAACTGGTTGCAGGTTGCATCCTCATTTAGCTCGGCAACACCGTTTTCCCTATGGTGTGATAGTCGGCACCCGGTCTTACAGACAGCGTCCGAATTGCTCGAAATCGAACGGCCGCTTTCGGCCGAGGCTGTGTGAAAAGTCATTCATGATTTCGGATTTGAAATTTTGACTTCATAGGATCGCGTGTAAGCCACGATCTCCGTCGTAGGAAGGGTAAAGAGACCCCTAAGTCAAAGAGGTTTTGGACTTTTCACACAGTCTCGGCCTAAAAGCGGACGTTCAAATCTTCCGACGGAAACGTCGAGCGAACTACTGCAAAAGGCGAAAAGCGGACACCGAGTTGAACCTGGACTGGGGTCTTGACCCGGAGGGTTTCCCACCCTCAAGAAGGAGAACCCATTTCCAGGTCCCCCATCTATTCTTCCAATTTGGCATACAAGAGCTGACATTCAAGCGTAACATTTAGGGGCACTCCTTCTAGCGAGTATCGGGGTCGGGACGACCATGCCCATCGTTGAACAATCGGCGATCTGTAGTGTCATTTTCTGACTCTTCTTAGGAGGTCTCTATGAAGAATCTATATTTGTACCTGGTCGTCTTTCTCGCTGGCGGTGCTGTCCTTGCCATCGAGTTACTGGGGACCCGGATTCTTGGCCCCTTCTACGGTGTCAGCTTATTCTTGTGGTCGGCTCTCATTACGGTGACTCTGATTGCTTTGAGTGTCGGTTATGCGGTGGGTGGGCGTTGGGCAGACAAAGGCGCAACAATGACCCGGCTTTACTCCTTTATTGCTGGTGCAGGGCTTTGGATACTGTTCATTCCGTGGATCACACGCCCCATTCTTGTCCTTACCGAACGTTTTAGCCTGCGTTTTGCAGTTCTAGCAGCCGCTTTCATTTTATTTGTGCCACCTTTGACGCTATTGGGGATGGTCAGCCCCTACGCCATCAGACTGAGGGCATCCACCCTGAACGTCGTCGGGCGCACTGCTGGAAATCTCTATGCGATTTCGACGGTGGGCAGTGTGGTCTCTGCACTTCTGACCGGCTTTTTCTTGATACCCAACTTCGGTGTGACCCGCTTGACCCTTCTGATAAGCGTCACTCTGCTTCTGACGGTTTCGATCGGGCTTGCTTTAGAACGAAAGTTTGCGGCGATTCCACTGGCGTCGATTGTCCTTTTTTCGATCGGCATCATGGCATTCTGACTTCAGCCGTCCGACGGCCCGCACTCTGAACGCGGATTAATAGCCGTGGAGCAAAGCCCTTACGCCGAAATCCGCGTGCTGGATATGGAACGAAAAAGGCATCTGGTGATCGATGGCGGGATCCATACTATTGTTGATCCTCTATCCTGGGAGTCTCGCTTTCCCTATACGGCGGTCATAGACCTCACCCGAGATTTTTTCAAAGCACCAGGAAATCTCTTGTTGATTGGGTTAGGTGGGGGATCAATCGTCAAAAGATTCGCTCGCCAAGGATGGGTGGTAGAGGCCGTTGAAATCGATCCAGTGATCGTCGAGGTTGCCCGAAAACACTTCGGCTTAGAGCCATTGGAAGGCACAATCCATCGAATGGACGGCAGGCAATTTCTGATCAATCATAACAACACGTACGACATCATTGTCATGGACGCCTTCGGGAGCAGTTCCATTCCTTTTCACCTTGTCACAAAGGAGTCTTTCGGTTTAATTGCCTCCCGTCTGAAGGCTGGTGGCATCTTCGCTCTGAACGTCGAGTCCCATGGGTGGGATGGCTTGATAGTGCGATCGCTGACCGCAACCCTCAAAGAACGGTTCAACTACGTGCTTGCCCTGCCCACCTACGAACCCGCAAGCGCTCTCGGGAATGTCATCCTCTTTGCCGCCAATTTTGAGCTCAACCTGCCTCACGAGCCTGAAAGAGAACCTTCAGGTCGTGAAGACAGAGTCAGGATTCTTGCTTGGGAGAGACGATTTAAGGCAGACACAGGGAATGCTCCGGTACTGACCGACGATCTGAATCCAGTGGACCTTTGGTCCGAGGAGATCAATCTAGCTGCACGTAGGGCGCTTCACCGCTACTTTCAACCAAGTGGTCTGAGCTGGTAGAGGGAGGGTCTTTCTCGAAGCGGTTTTACCACCCCGGTCTAGTCTTGGTCTGATCCTACGAGTTTCCTGTGCTTCGTCGCGCCGCGAGGCCTCATCAACAGAAGCCGCGAGACTCTCAAGGAGTGTGGCGGGGTAAGTAAACCTGCATCCGCTTCTGTTTGTCTGCTACTTTGTTGAAAGGCGAGACACCGATGCTTCGTCGGCCAGCAATCCAGCAGGTGTGAAGGAGCTAAGGGGAATCTAGGGATCGGGCGCGAATCTCCCCCGTTTCCTTCATCACCACCTGAAAGCCTTCGAAAGTGGACGGAATACGGTCGAGTTCTGGGGTTCTTCCTGCGACGAAGACCGTAATGCAAGGCACACCCTCGCATTCACTGATCCCAGTGCCGACCACGCCACATTCTGCTCCGATTCTCACGTGAGGATGTCTATTCATGACTCTACACTAGCCTCGATTTCCACGGTACTGGAAAGGACTAACATTTTTTAAGGGTAGCCGTTGAGTCGGTTAGTCAAATCGAAGGACCAGAGTTTTGCCGCCAAACCAAGGCATGGGCGTGGGATCATCACCCAGGCCCGAGGCGACCAAGTAGGGGTTATGGGCGCGCTTATCGAGGTGGACGGTGACTTGCTGCTCTTGGATCTGGACCCGGGCCGAGACGTCGAGGAGATTTCGGAAGATCTTTTTGGCTTGAGCCCGCTGATATTCGCGACCAATCTTCTCGGCCATGAGTCGATATAGGGAGCTGGCCATGAGGGTGATCTGGAGGTCAAAATCCACTTTGAGTCCCACCATCGAAGAGAGCGCGTCCAGGTGAAAGAACTGGATGGCTTCGGAGATGCCATTTTCGATGAGCATGCGTTGGGCATAGCGGGTGATCAGAGTCGAGGGGGCGCGGCGCAGATGGTTGGTCAGTAGGACGGTCGGTTCTTCGTGACCGAGTTCCATGAGGGTGAGCTGGCGCAGGGGACCTTCGTAATGTTTCAGGACGATCCGCTGGTCCAGGACTTTGGGGGTGCGAAAGATCCGAGTCAGGGCGGGTAAGGTGATGCGGTGCCAGGCGGAGGCGGGGCGGCTCCAGATCTGGCCCAGCATTTTTTGGGAGCGGCGGCGCAGGGTGATAAAGCCAATGCCCTGTTGGTTGAGGCGGTTCAGATGAGCATAGGTGGTCAACTGGGAATCGAAGACGAGTTCGGCCGGAGGCTGACCGCTGTGTTGGTGCCAGAACTGGACGAAGCGTTGCACCTCGTCGGCTCGATCGGCCCGGGGGACACCCGCATTGGCGTAGCATAAGACACGCTCGGTGGCGTCCCGAGCCAAAAAAACGAGGATGCCTTTTTGGCTGCGGCTGCGGGAAGAGACATAGTGTTTGTCCAAAGGTTCCTGCTGGCTATTGGCGGGGACGGTGTGAAAGTCCAGATCGAAGGAAGAGCCCCGGGGCAGGCCGGCGGCTTGGACCTGCTCAAACCAGGCTCCCATGAGGCGCAGGTTGGCGCGTCGGTCGACCCGGGAGCTGTAGGCGGCCAGGTAGGAGCGCTTGGGCACCACATTGAGACCGGCAAAAAGGGCGATGCCCTCGTCAAAGACCCGATCCATGACATGACTTTTTCTTTCGATGCCCAGCAGCTTCAGAGCCAGCAGGGTGCGCACGGCCTGCTCGGCGGGAATCATTTGGGAGCCGGGAAGGCGGGGGGGCTGCAGCACCGCCCCGAGATCGATCGATCGCATCAGCGGGACGAACAGAAACAGACCGCCGACCCGGGTGCGAAAGCTGCGCGGGGCCAGATTGATCTGCCGCACGTCGGCGATGGCTGCTGCTTCGGGCTTGAGGGTGGCGGGGCGTTGCTCATCCCGACGCCGGGGCAGTCGGGCGAAGCCCTCCTCTCGCAGCAGGATCGATAACGCATTGATGCTGATGGAATGGCCGGCGGCGGCCAACTCGCGTTGGATATCGTAGACCGAGAGGTTTCGCTTGCGCAGGGCGACGGCCCGTTCCCGCACCCGATCGCGGGCGGGCGCCGCTTGAGGCCCCCGGCGAATCGCCTGAAAGAAGCGGGCGCGCTTGCTGAGATCATGGCGAAACTGATGACAGAGGACGCGGAAGGCTCCTGGGGAATAGCCGAAGCGAGTGGCGACCTGCTGCGAGGGCAAGCCTTCGACGAAAAAGCAGCGCAAGGCCTCATACTGGCGCTGCAGAGGCGATTCGGGGGCCAGGAAGAATTGGGCCTCCGGAGCGGTCGGTCGGGTGTCATTAGTTAGTCCATTCCGATTACTGTATTCCAAACTATAACTATACTAGATATGAATGACAGAAAATGCTCAGCCTTTGATAGGGTTCTATTCTGCCTCATATCCAGACTTTTCTAGCATTCGCGTGGGGATCGTCCCTTGATCAGGTTTTAGGTATAGGATTACCTCTCTATCCAAATAGGTACTTCTATTTACTAACGTAGGTGGAAACACAGCAGGCGCAAGTCGCGCCGATCAAGGATTCTGGCGGGGGGCTCGAAGCGGAAAGGCGTCATTTGTACTGCCGTGGAAATCGAGGCTAGCCTGGTGAAGCCGAACTCGTCCAATCCCATTCAGCAACGGGATGTAGCGTGGCTCATGGGCAGATACCGCGTTTCCGGGATGCTTGTCTGTCTGGGGGGTTCGCTTGGCCATGCGGGATCGCCGCACCAAGATCCTTGATTGGCATTCTCGGGGTCGCCTGTAACGGGTCGATCCCAGGGCTTCTCAGGCGAATTATGAGGCCTTGCAGGGTGGGATGTCCGCTCCGTGTGCCGGGCCAACTGGGGGAGCAGATCTGGCTCCGGAATTGGACCAATCGAGACAGGTCAGGGGATAGCACGTGGCCGCCGTATTGGCTACCTGAACCTGAGAGAATAGAGATCTGCATCCTTCATCACGAAGCGAAGACGCACAGGCATGCCCGAGATCCGGCGGAGCATCTCCTCCGAGGTCTTCCTGGAACGGCTTCGGTTCCAGCGGACGGTATGCTCGATCTCATCCCCAAAGATCAGGGGTGATTCCTCCAGGGCAAAGCCGGGTAGTGGGTTCCCTTGGGCATCCTGGATCTCCACACCGATGCTTCCGGCTGCGGAGGTGGCGAAATTCAAGACCAGGTTGTCCCCGTTGAAGACCAGGGGTTTGGTGACAAGATCGCCGTTTGCATAGCGCGCATGCACTGAGACGAAGCCATCGGTGCGCAGAACCATACGCTCGACGTGGATACTGGGAAACGTGTAGTGACGTTGCAGGTAGAGCGAGATCTCGTCCTCACCGGTGGGCACTACTCCGGAGGCCGGCGTGTTGGCCCGGTGGATCCAGTTGCGGACATTCCTTCCAGGCCGTATGAACGCCTCCATGAAAGTCCGCTTCCAGTGAAGGCCATCACGGCTGCTCAGGAACACCACATCCGAGACGCCCGAGCCCCGGTTGTCCTTGTACAGTTCTAGAGTACGCCAGGGCAAAAACCGCCGGGGAAAGGCAAGGTACACGTGAGGTGCCCGAAAGTAGGGAATAGCGCCACTGGTGTAGAAGTGCTCGACGGGGGCATCCCCGGTCTTGAGAAACTCCAACTCGCTCCAGTTGAGAAAGTCGGAGGAGGTGGAGCGAGCCACCAGCCGGATCGTCTTCAGGGGAGGAGGCCGGAAGGCCCGCAGGTAGGCTACGTACCTTTCTTGCTCCGTGTCCCAGAAGGCGTGATCGGCCCCCGAGTCCGTCTCCTCCTGGATGAGGATGGCTTCCTTGTGGACTGGCCGCCAATGGAGACCATCCGGAGAAACAAGGCCGATGACCCGCTTCGGACTCGACCCGGTACTGATGGCCAGCGCCTTGTACCGCTGTTCTCTCGGAGCGGTGGGATTCGCGTCCCTGAAGGCCATAAAACACTGGGATGAAGCCGCGGCCCAGACGATGTTGTTTTCCCGGGATCCCTGGAATTCGAAAAGGCCCAGGGACGGCTTCGTCCAGTTCCGACCATCTCGGCTTTCTGCGTAACAGGTCACATCGGGGTGCTCGGGGATCACCCTTTCTCCCGGCTCAAGCAGAGAGCGTACCGTGTAGCCTTTGCTGCTGCTCCCGCGGTAGTACATGCGGTAGAGATCGCCGTCCTTGAAAACCGAGATGTAGGCGGAGGTCACTCCTTCCCAGGGCCTATCCAGGATGAGGACCTTACCTGCCGCACGGGGCGAGTGGAGTTTGAGCTCCAGATCCTTCATGGAATCGATCAGCCAGTCGTCCACGAAAAGTTCCAGGCGTGAGCCGATGTTCCTGGGGTCTTCGGGGTTGCCCGGCTGCGCTGATATAGCTGCAAGGGAGAGCAGCAGACTGAGAACAAGCAGTACTGTCTTTAACATCCTTGAATCCAGACTAGTCGGTCACGAGCTGTTCGGCTCAGAGGGTATGTAGGTGATCGAATCAGTTCCCACCCATCCCGGTCTCCACGCTTCGCCGCGTCGATGAGCACCTGTTTCTGCTCTGTCATGACGGCCATTTCAGCACCGTTTACGCTCTCACAATCGACCGCACCGTTCAATGCCCCGGGACCCCGGTTCCCCCTCGACCTCCCCTTTCAGAAGAGACATGCTCGAAGCGGGCGAAAGGGAACAGACTTTTTCGAAAAAAAACCGCGATTGCGGCCCCGCGACCCGCG
Source organism: Acidobacteriota bacterium (assembly GCA_965218775.1). GTDB lineage: Bacteria > Acidobacteriota > UBA6911 > RPQK01 > JAJDTT01 > CAUZIZ01. The sequence continues at coordinate 1,739,837 of CBDCLS010000006.1, forward strand.
TTGTACCCTCCGGTCGATGACCACCGCCCACGAACCCCCCGAGCCGGCCGGCTACGCCGAGCGCTCGCTCGCTCGGCTCACTCCGTGGATCTGCGCGGCGCTTCATGCGCTCGCCCTGGTCGCCATGGGGATCGTTCTGCGCGGAGGAACCGAGGCGGAGCCCGATGGCGCGGCGCGCGCCCGATATATTGCCGAGCACGCGGTTCTCTGGCGTTCGGGCTGGGCTCTCTGGATGCTCTCCGCCGCGAGCCTGGTCGCGTTCTATGCCTGGTGGGGGAGCCGAGTCCCCGGTGCCGGTTGGGGGGTCGTGGCCACAGTCGTCGCCGCAGCGGGTATGGTGTTCGACCTCTCTGCCGAGTCCCTCTACGTCACCCTTCTTGTCGAGCGCGCGGCGAGCTGGGTCTCGGGCGGGGGGACGCTGGAAGACTTCCTTGCCCTCCAGAGGCTCTGCCTGCTCCTCACCGCGGGGGCGGCCAACGGGCTCTATACGCTCGGCGGGATCGTCCTCACCCTGGGAAGCCCCGGTCTCCCGGTGGGGGTGCGCGTCGCGATGTGGATGACCTGGCTGGCGGGATTCACCATGTCGGTCTCGGCGTTGTTGGGGAACATCTGGGGGATCGCCTTGAGTACCGCGATTCTCTTCCCGATCTTCGTCGGCTGGGTCTGTTGGATGGGATGGAAGTGGAGCGGCCCGGTCGGGAGGGACGCGTGAGCCGACGCATCGTCGTCCTCGGTGGCTCGGGGCACTTCGGCGCGGTCGTCGTGCGTCAGCTCGAGGCGACGGGGATCGCGTCGCATGCCGCCTCCCGAAGATCGGCAGACTTCCGTGTTGACGCCGAGGACCCGGACTCCGTCCGCGCCATGTTGCGCGAGGGCGACCTGGTCGTCGACGCGGCCGGGCCCTTTCAACGGCGATCGCCGGTCCTCATCGAGGCGGCGATCGAACTTGGTTTCGACGTCATTGATCTCAATGACAGCATCGCCTACGCCGAACGCGTCACCGCGCTTGCGGATCGGATCGCCGCCGCCGGCATCCGGGTGCTGAGCGCCTCGAGCAGCGTCTCGGCGTTGTCGGCTGGGGCGGTGAAGCTGAGCGAGGTCGAGGCCCCTGCGCGGGTGACCGGCTTCATCGTTGCCGCGACGCGCGACACTGCGCACGCCGGCTCGGCCATTTCGCTCTTCCGCTCGGTGGGGCAGCCGATCCGCGTCTTCCGCTCAGGCGCTTGGGTGACCGCTCGCGGCTGGAGCGAATCGCGCGCCTTTCCCATGCCGGCGCCAATCGGTAGGGTTCGCGGGCACCTCTTCGAGAGCGCTGATTCGTTTCACCTCCCGAGGATTTGGCCGACGCTGCGGACGGTCGAGATGTTCGTCGATACGAACGCCTTCGGGCTGAACGCCCTCCTGGACGCGGCGGCGCGCTCGCCTGTGCTTCGCCGTTTCATGGAACGTCGGGTCGCGCTCGGCGCTCGACTCTCTCGCTGGCTGGGGTCGGCCGTGGGTGGGCTCGGATACGAAGTTGAGGACGCCGCGGGCGGAGTCGTTCGATACGCCATCCTCTCCCGCAACGCGGGGGAGGTTATCGCGGTCTCCCCGGCGGTGCTCGCCGCGCGGAGCATCGACGCGGGGACGTTCCACGAGCGGGGACTGGTGTCGCCGGATCGACACGTCGAGGCCGGGGTGCTTGCGGAGCACCTGCGATCCGGCGGGGTCGAGATCGTGCGATTACCTTCGACCAGATAAGACATTTGACCTTCGACCGATGGCGTGCAGCATCGGGTGCTTCTTCAGGCAAGTGTTGTCGACCATCAGATTTCGAAAAACGTACCAGGAAAACCGAGGGATCAGGGGCCCAGCCGAAGTATGAGGAAGAATACTTGCTCCAATGTGGGAAGGGTTGATAGGTTGTGATCATTCCTGACGGGGAGGCAGAGGAACTCGGATCCAAAAGTTGAATGAAGAATGTCGGTTTACAATCGCGGAAAAGATTGTCGAGGAGCCCCTCTAACCCCAGCCGAATGCGTCTGCTCCAGTAGCCTTGACACAGCTTGGGGAAGCTGGTTTGTCGTGCAGAGCCGAACGACCCGCCCAGAACCTATTCAGGAGAGACCATGAAGATCATGAACCGACGAGAGTTTCAGCAGAGAGCCGGATTGACCCTGGCGGCCTTCCCCGTGCTGGGTGGGATCGGCTGTGGTCCCGGAAAATCGTCGCCCCCTGGTGGAGAACCCCCCGCAGGGACGACAGCAAAGGGACCCCTGAAGATGACTCTTGGACCCGCCGATGTCGCTATTCCCCCGAGTCAGCCCGAGGAAGAGACCTGGCGCTATGGGATCGCTTACCCCTTCCAGGTGGCTCCTGGGAAGGCTGCCCTCTTCTGTAACATCAAGGGGAAGAGGGGCCACGACTTTGAGGCAGGAAACGACGTGATTCTCTTCGGCGACCTGTCTGAGATCCAAGCCAGCCAGGCCATCCCCGTCTCCCGCAACCACAACGAAAAGAATCCCAACTCCAGTCCTGCCGGCGAGCCGGCCATCATGGTGAAGTATCCGGTCGGGGGTGGCTTCGTTCCGTCCGGAGCCAGGCTGGAGAACGGTTCTCCCCATCCCCATGCTGGTACCGGCTTCGGTGTCAGCCAGGTCATCGCCTGGACCCCGGACCAGGAGAGCGAGTACTCCGAAGAGGAGACGTACCACTACTTGGAGATCTATCAGCTGGCTTACGACGGCCACACTTTCCTCGTTACCGAGACAGAGCGGATTCCCTACGAAGGCCTCTTGAAGGGAGCGGTCATCTCTCACCCCGGCCTGACCACAGCGATACCAGATGGAGAGGACGTCCTGTTTGCCATGGGCGGTCAAATCCAGGAGGGATTTGGCTCTGGGCTGACCCGCTGGCGCAGGCGGGCCAGCGCCTGGAAACCTGTCTCCTGGGTACCGATCACCGACCCCGATGGCTCTTTTGAGCCCAGCCTCATCCGGGACCGGGACGGGAGCCTCCTCTTCTGCGCCCGGGCAGGGGGGGACCAGCAGGGCCGTCGGCGCCTGGAATCCAGGGTCTGGCGCTCCCGGGATGGTGGGGAGAGCTGGAGGAAGATCATCCACGTGGTGGGAGCGATTGGCGGCAGTCCCATCACCCTCAACCAGGCGGCCGACGGTACCCCGTACATTGCTGCGAATCTCAACGAGGTACTTTTGCATCCCCTGGCCGAGCGATTCCGGCCCAGGAAGAACGACCAGGGCATCGTCCACGCCTCACCGGCCGGTCGGGAGAAGCTCTGCTTCTGGCCCCTCAACAAGGCCAGGGATGGGCTCGAGACCCCCCTGCTCGTCCGGGACTCGGTGGCCGAGTTCGGACTGGCGCCTTCTGGGGACACCTGGAACGTCGACCACCCCTCGGCCATGACGGTGCAGCTGGCCGACGGGAACTGGCACAACGTCATCGGCATGCGGATCTGTGATCACGCTGAAGTGAGTGAGGGAGCCGATCCAGCTCGCGAGGCGGGATGCTACGTCGAGGAGGTCCTGTCCTCGGGTACGCCCATTCCAGTGTGGACTCTCTAGACCAAGGTGTCTTCAGAGATTCAGAAATTGCTGGGCAATGCCCTCCGCTCGGGACGACCATTCGGTCAGGCGCCAGTGAGGGACTCTGGATTCTCTTCAGGGAGAGTCAAATGTCAGAGCCAACAGGAGGATAAGAAGAAATGATGCATCAGCGACGGTCTCGGGGTTGCGATCCCCTCGGGAGAGGACCTGATTCTGGGTATAACTTCTCTCACCAACGGGGCAGATGACTGGCCGTATAGTAGGGAGGGAGTCTGTGTGCAATTTGTTGCTTCTTCTTCAAGGAAATTCTTTGAGAATATGCAAGCGACAAGGAGGTCGACAAATGCGATTGACGAGACGAGAGTTCGCAGCTCTGGCCGTAGTCACACCCTTGGCTCAGCCAGGAAAACCTCACTATCGGGTTGGCATCACGACCAACACTCGGGGTGGTTGGGAAGATGACGTGTTTCTCTCATTCCGGGAGGCGCGCAAGGTCGGCTTTCGCCATGTGGAGTCCTTTATCCACTACTTCACCGCTTACTTGGATCGACCTGACGAATTGCGGAGAAGAGTCGATAAGATCGGAGTAGGGTTCGAAACGATTTCCAACGGAAGCCCTATGGAGCGGCACTTCGAGGATCCCTCCAAGCATAGGACCATTATCGAGGAGCATATGCGGTTGGTTCGTTTTATCAAGCGCCTGGGTTGCGATCATTTGAAGATCAACATGGGACCGAGGCGCCCTGAGGGGACGACCGGGGAGGATCTCAGGAACATGGCCGAGGTGTTGAATGAGCTAGGCAAACGTATCAGTGATGACGGGCTCAAACTGGGTGTACACGCGCATATGTGGAATCAGTTCGAGAACCGAGGGGAAATCGACGCGATCATGGAAAATACGGATCCCCGGCATGTCTGGTTTGTTCTGGATACGGGACACATTACGATGGCCGGGATCGATCCCGTGGAGCTCACTCACGAATTGGGTCATCGTGTCATTGAGTTTCATTTTAAAGATACGATGCCCAAGCATCGTGGCGGTGCAAAGAAGCGGATCGATCGGCCGGACCCGATGAAAAATCCGGTCTTTTTCGAGTTGGGCAAGGGAGGCGTAGACTATCCCGCGATCAAAGCGCACTTGGACAGGATTGGCTGGCAGGGCTGGGTGACGGTTGAGTTGGATTCGTCACCTTACCGTCCGCCCATGGAGAGTGCCCGAATCAGCAGGGACTATCTGGACAAGAAACTGGGCCTGCAGCTTTAACCCGGATTTCTCAGTGCCAGTCTACTACGGCGCCGCAATCATCCGTACGCCGCCCGTCCTGGCTTTGTTATGCTCGGTCGGCCTCCTCGACGTACTGCACGAGTACGACTGCGGAGGCTCGCCACGAGTGGCCTCGGTCGCAAGCCTTGCCAGGACGGCGCTTGCGCCGCCTCGCTACGACGGGCGGTGAGAAATCCGGGTTAACCCATACCATACTATCTCATCCATCCCACAAGGCAGAAGCCCGCTCACGCCGGCCTGATCGGAATCCGTCTCCTCTGCCGGCGAACCTCTGCCGCCTTGCCAAGTGTCACTTCAAAACCCCTTTTGTTGAATGAGGGGAAGCGCATGGTTTCCGTGGACGGCGGAGTTTATCCCCAGTGACATGGTGAGGAAATCTTCTATGTCGATCGCAAGACGAATACGTTGATGGCGGCGCAAGTGCGTACCCGCCCAGAATTTCAGACAGAGTTGCCCCGGCCGGTGTTTTCCGGGGAGACCATCAATGCTCTCCTGGCAGAATTGTTTACATCCAACTTTACGGTCTCATTGATCCGTTATCGCAGGTCGGATAGACTCCCCTCTCTTTCAAAACAGGAGCTAGTCTATGCCAATCGTATTGATCACCCCCGGCAACATGGCAAACCGACCCGACCGCCCCTACGTGAAGATGCTGGAACAGGCGGGGTTTGAGGTTCACTATCCTACCAATCCCGAGCTCGTCACAGGTCTGTGTAGTGACGAAGAGACTGTGAGCGCGCTAAGTGGGGTCTCTGCCATCATCGCGGGGGGAGAGAACTTCAACGCCAGCGTTCTTTCCTCTTTGCCGGCAATGCGGGTCATTGCTCGAGCCGGAGTCGGCTTCGACCGCGTCGACGTGCCTGCCGCGACCGAACGTACCATCGCAGTGACCATCACCCCGACCGCCAATCACGAAGCGGTGGCCGAGCAAGCCCTGACCCTGCTTCTTGCGGTTGCAAAGGGAATTGTGTGGAGGGATGCTGCCGTGCGCCAGGGAGAGTGGCCCAAGGAACCTCTAAAGCCGGTTCGCGGAAGAACCCTGGGGATTCTGGGGCTGGGGCGCATCGGCCGAAGTATGGCTCTTCGTGCGGCCGGCGTGGGAATGAAAGTCATCGCCACGGAAATGTATCCCGATCTGGACTTTGTCCGGGCTCATGACATCGAACTGGTCGATCTGGACACACTTCTGGCTCGTTCCGACTATGTGACGCTTCACTGCCCCCTGAACGAGGAGACTTTCCACCTGTTCGATCGCAATGCGTTTGCAAAGATGAAGCGAGGAGCTGTTCTGATCAATACCGCTCGAGGTCCGCTAGTGGTGGAGTCCGATCTGCATGATGCGCTCAAGTCTGGTCAGCTGGGCGCTGCCGGTCTGGACGTGTTCGAGCAGGAGCCTCCCGATCCACAGAATCCCCTTTTCAAGCTGAGAAACGTCGTGCTGTCTCCCCACGCCGCCGGTGGGGACGATGACTCCATCGAGAGCATGGCCAGTGAATCTGCTGACAACATAATCCAGCTCTACCGCGGGCAATGGCCGGAGGGAGCAGTAGTCAACAGCGAACTCAAGTCGCGCTGGAAGTGGTGAATCCTTGAGGAAAGCTCCAAGATACAAACAAATCTCAAACTCCAAGCCGTGCGACCTGCGACGCGGTGCCTACGCACAACCTGGCGTGTCCTCACCCCAACGGTTGTACGACGGGTTCTCTTGATCTGCGAGGCGGGAACGAGCGTCGCTCCAGAGCTGCGACCAGACCTCTGGATCGGTCAGGACCGACTCGGGACGGCTGCGGCTGCGCGCCACGAAGCCAGGGTACAGCGGCCGCCCGGTTGGGTGACCGATAGGGTTGTAGCGGAGATCGAAGCTCCAACGCACCCTGTCACTCCGGTTGGGAAGGGATGAGTGAATCGTATCGCGTGTCATGAAGAGTACGCTTCCCGGCTTCATGGGGACGGTGACTGGTTCCCTTCGCAGCAGGCGACCCGGAATGTTCACACCTCCCCTGGATGCGGGACAGTGAGTTTGTAGGTCGTGCTTGTTACTCTCCGGGACGACTTTGAGGCACCCATTCTCCTCGGTGGCTTCGGTGATTGGGATCCAGACGGTCAGTATCGTGGATTCATCCGCCTCGGGCAGGATCACACCTCTATCCTGGTGCCAACCCACGGTATCTGCCAGCCCATTCCAGTCTCCCTCGGGGCGAGCCCGTTCGGGCAGTTTGAAGCGGGTGTGCTGGACCGGATTCGAATAGATCTCAGAGCCAATGAACGCCTCAACCCGGTCCAGGAGTCTGGGGCTTCGCAACAGGTTGAAGACTGCTCTACCGGTATGTATAGGCGTGTCGTGTGCGATACCCGACTGAGGGAGAGAGATGTCCAGAGGCTGAGTGTGGAGATGGCCGGTCTCCTGAGTAATCCGTATCAAGCGCTCGCAAACGGGAAGATCACTGTAAGTCGATTTCAGGCGTCCCTCTGAGACCAGCTGCCTTGCCAGCCTGTCCAGGAGATCTTGATACTCTTCGACAATCGGTTGAAGATCCTTTCCTGGGTCGAGTACTCCCTTCATGACAACGAAGCCCTGTTCCTGAAATGTCTCCAGAAACGAGGCCTGTTGATTTCTCGACATGATTCTCCTTCCAAACGACAAAAGAAACTGAAATGATTGTACCCGCAGGTTTCGAGCAGTAGCAAGAAGTCTCTATGATCCCTGCACAGCCCATTCTGGTCACGGGAGCCAGCGGCGCCGTAGGTTGGCATCTCTGCCGAGGAGTATGTCCTGAGTCGAAGCAATTCGGTGGTGGTGCGCTTGTCCAAGGTCTTTGGATGGGGAAGCCCTTTTCACGATTGCTTCCTGGACTCGGTGCGCTCTCGCTTCGAGAAGCAGAAACAAGTTCCGCTGTTTCACGATCAGTACCGAAGCTTCGTCTATGTAGGCATGTGCGCATCCTTTTCAGGGATGAAATCCAGGTGCGGCGCTCCCCCAGGGTTGGGAAACCCGTACGTGTTTAGCGTCTTACTTGCCGTTGCCCTTGCCCTTGCCCTCGCCTTCAAACTTGCCTTTGCCTTTGCCTGTGCCTTTGCCTTCCCCTTACCCTTCCACGTTCCGCCTATCCAAAAACGTCTTCATCCCGCGTTTTCCTAACCGAGAGCGTTGGTAATAGACAATGCCAAGATCAAACCACACCACGATGCCTGTCCAGCAATTCGAGCATCAGCGGTTCAAGGTCTACGAGTCGGCAGCCGTCTTCGTAAGTCTGGCCCACGAATTGATCGGCGCCTTGCCCCCGGGTAACGCTACTCTCTCAGACCAGCTGCGTCGCGCTTCCATCTCAGTCTGTTTGAATATCGCCGAAGGTGCCGGCGAATTCCGATCCAGAGAGAAGGCTCGCTTCTACAGAATCGCCAGGCGCTCTGCTACGGAGTGTGCAGCGATACTAGCCCGCATTTCTCATCGCCGGTCTACTACGTCGCCGCAATCATCCGTACGCCGCCCGTCCTGGCTGTGTTTCGCTCGGTCGGCCTCCTCGACGTACTGTACAAGTACGACTGCGGAGGCCTCGGTCGCAAGCCTTGCCAGGACGGCACTTGCGACGCCTCGCTACGACAGGCGATGAGAAATGCGGGCTAGACACTCTGCGGCGTTTGAACGCCGTTGCAGATGAGGATCTGGGCCCAGGGGAACAGATCCTACTTGAAATCGTTTCCATGCTGATCGGGTTGATCAAGAGCCTGGATTGCAGGAAGGGATGAGGCTAGGTCAAGGGGGGAAGGCACAGGCAAAGGCAAGGATGGAAGAAGACGCTAAACAGGTTGGGAAACCCCTGGGCTGGAATACGCAATCCCGTTGGGATTGACCTCGATTAGAAAGTTGAAAACCGCTAAACCGCAGAATATTGAACAAGCAAATTTCGAAGGCTTCGGTCTCCAGGCCGAAGAGGGCTCTCGTGCCGAGCCTTTGGCTCGGACGGCGGCCTGGAGCCCACCGCTACGCCGGACCAAGGTGAAACTTGAAGGAAGAGTCGCAGGTCTCCACGCGGCGAGCGAATAGCGGCACAATCTCCGTGTTCCCACAAACCCGAAGGACCCTGCTAGAATCCGGGTAGTGGCTGAATTACGAAAACTTCTTCCCTATATTTTGCCGAATCTTCCCCTTTTGCTGGCTGCCCTGGTGTTTCTGGTGGTGAGCGGAGCTCTGGAGGCCTTGGTGATCATACTCCTGGCTCCGATCTTCGATCAGCTGTCAGCGGTGTCCGCAGCCAGCACACCGGCAGTACCAGGTAAATTTGCGTTCCTGGATTCCTGGCTTGGCCTGAGACCGAACGACTTCAGCCAGATCGGGATTTTTATGATCGTCTTCTCCTTTTTCAAGGCGATCTGCCTATACCTGGCTGAATACCTCATGAGCTACAGTGGGCAGAATGTCGTGGCGGCGCTGAGGCGGCGCATTCATGCTCATCTGGTGGGGCAGTCGTTGGCCTTCTTTGCGAAGAGTGCCGCAGGAAAGATCATGGCTCGCGTGATCAGTGATACTGAGTCGCTGCAAGAGGCTGCGAGCAAGTCTCTTACGGACTTCCTGCGTCAGGGTTTTCTTCTCATCTTCTTTCTGGTCCTGATCTTCTACATCAACTGGAAGTTGTCACTCCTGGCTCTGTTGATCACACCAGTGCTCCTGGGCCTCACCGTGAGTCTAGGTCGCAAAATGCGAGGGGTGAGTCGAAGAACCCAGGAGAACCTGTCCGAGATCTCGCACGTGCTACAGGAGACGATCACCGGACAGAGAATCGTAAAAGCCTTCGGGATGGAGTCCTACGAGAGGGATCGTTTCCGTAAGGCGACAGAGCAGCATACCCGTGTCAGCATTCGAGCTGCCCGACTCTCCGCCTCGATATCGCCGCTTGTCGAATTCATAGGCTATGCGTCTTTCGTGCCCTTTCTTCTCCTTGCGGACCAGCAGGTCAACCGGGGTTCGCTGGGCGTCTTCGTTGTCTTCGTAGCCGCTCTTTTCCGCCTCTACGAACCCGTGCGTAAGCTGTCTCGCATGCACCTGCATTTCCAGCAGGCGTTTGCCTCATCTACTCGGATCTTCGAGCTGTTGGAATCTCCGATAGCCATCCAGGAGTCGAGCGGCGCCAACGAGTTGCCTCCCCTGAGTAGGGAGGTCAGCTTCGAGGGACTGTCTTTCTCTTACGGAGAGAATGGGAGCCCAGTCCTCGAGGGGATCGATCTGACGATCCAGAAGGGAGAGGTGGTCGCCCTGGTCGGCAGCAGTGGTGCCGGAAAGACTACGCTGGCGAGCCTTTTGCCGCGATTCTATGATGCGTCTGCAGGTCGCATCGTCATCGATGGCGTCGATATACGAAGCGTGACCCTGAGCTCCCTGCGCGGTCAAATTGCTATCGTCTCGCAGGAGACCTTCCTCTTCGACGATACTGTGCGAAAGAATATTGCCTACGGACGTGAGGACTGCAGCCACGATCGAATCGTGGCCGCGGCGAAAGCCGCATTCATTCACGACTTCGTTCTGACGTTGTCCGATGGATATGAAACCATGATCGGGGAACGGGGAGAACGACTCTCGGGAGGCCAACGGCAGCGGATTGCCATCGCTCGCGCCGTCCTCAAGGATGCCCCTATCCTGATTCTGGATGAAGCGACGTCTGCCCTGGACACGGAGTCGGAGCGGCTACTGCAGGAAGCGCTGTACAATCTGATGCGACAGCGAACTGCCGTCGTCATCGCCCACCGGCTGTCCACCGTACGTCTGGCCGATCGAATCGTCGTGATGGAATCGGGGCAGATCGTCGAGACGGGGAATCACAAGACGCTGTTGGAGCGTTCGGGTCGCTACCGAACCCTCTACGATTTGCAGTTTGCAGAAACGGAGGGTTGAAACATATAAGACACAAGATACAAGAAACAAGATACAAACAAATCACAAGCACCAAGCACCAAATTCCAAACAGGTCTCGATCGCAGCGGTGCGGGAGCTAGAGTACTACTCGATGAAGCTGGGTGTCTTGCGGTGCTTCAGGCCAGTTCGTAATTTGGTGCTTGGAATTTGGAGTTTGTTTGTATCTTGTATCTTGGAATTTGGCATTAGGTGGTAATTATGCAAAGCATGACCGGGTTCGGACGGGCCGAGAAATCGTTGGAACGAATGGACGTCATCGTGGAGATTCGAACTCTCAACGGTCGGTATCTGGATCTGAAACCCCACCTTCCCAAGGGACTCCTATCCCACGAGCCACAGCTGCGTAAGGAAGTCCAGAGCCTCTTGGCCAGGGGACGAGTTGAGGTCACGGTTCATCTTGTCCCGAAAGCCAGTGAGCGTTACAAGGTCGACCAGGCGGCTGTCCAGAATTACCTGGCGCTGAGCCAGGAAATCCGATCCCTGGGGATTGAGGGCCAGTTGGATCTCAACGGTTTTTTGCAGCTACCTGGCGTGCTGACGTCTTTGGACTCGGCGGATGGGGACTCCTTCGCATCGGAATTGCTCGAAGTACTGCGGGACGCCCTGAGCCAAGTGGTGGAGGGTCGCGCTATTGAAGGCAAGAATCTGAAGACCGAGATCGATAACTACCTGGAGACTCTGGAGCAGCTACTGGAAGGTATCAGGGGCGGTGCGGAAGGGGTCTTCAGTTTCCAGCGTCAAAAGCTGCGAGAGCGGATTGATGAACTCGACGTAGAAGATACCCTGGATGAAGGTCGTCTGGCCCAGGAACTGGTTTACTATGCTCGCCGCTCTGATATCTCCGAAGAGATTACGCGTTTACAGAGCCATATCAGTCGATTTCGCGATACTTCCGAGGATGTGACGAAGAGCATTGGGAAGAACCTTGACTTTCTGTGCCAGGAGATGAACCGTGAGATCTCCACTATTCTTGCCAAGAGCCCTCTCGCCGATACCTCCGACCTCGCTCTGAAGGCTAAGGGCGAGATCGAAAAGATAAGGGAGCAGGTGCAAAACGTTGAGTAAAGGGAATTTGTTTGTGATCAGCGGGCCGTCGGGTGCGGGAAAGACCAGTCTCGGCCTCAGGTTGGTGAGTGAAGAATCCAACCTCCACTTTTCAGTGAGCTACACCACTCGAACACCTCGGCGCGTAGAGAAGCACGGGATCGAGTATTTCTTCGTCTCAGAAGATGATTTCACGGGCATGGTGTCTCGCGGCGATTTTCTGGAACATGCTCTCGTCCACGGCCACTATTACGGGACGAGCCGCAATCACGTTCTCTCGGCGTTGGAATCAGGAGACGATGTGCTGCTCGACGTCGATGTGCAGGGGGCCCTCCAGATCATGGAACTGAAACAGATAGCTGATGCCGTGACGGTGTTCGTGCTCCCTCCCTCCCGTCAGGTACTGGAGCAGCGACTCAAAAAGCGGGGGCTGGATGACGCCAGCGCGATTGAGGCGAGGTTGCGTAGAGCAGCCGAGGAGATCGCACTCTTCGGTCGCTATCAATACGTTATAATCAATGACGATTTTGAGCGGGCGCTACTGGAGCTGAGATCCATTGCCCAATCGGCGGCGGCATCGATGAAGGGCAGATCCGCCGAGGTCCAGCGGGTTCTTGAAACTTTTTAAGGAGATTCACTAGTGTCCGGTTATAAGTCCCATAGAGTCAACTGGTTAGAGCTAGGACTGTGGGCTTCCTGCAAGCTAGGTCTCATAAGTAGTTGATAAATGGGAACTTTCTCGAATGCGGTCACGCTCAAAACCTGCAGAATACTGTGTAGACTTTGGGGAAGCTTGAGTTCCTTTTTCAGGATTGCGATGAGGAGGTAAACGCAGACAGCAATCCAGATCTGGGTGCGAACGGCATTGTCGGAGGTGCCGTAGAAGGTCTTGATTCGCAGGTGCTGCTTGATCCACTTGAAGAACAGCTCCACCTGCCAGCGGAGTTTGTAGAGGGAGGCGACGCTGAGGGCCGGAAGGGTGAAATTGTTCGTCAGGAAGACGAGAGATTTGTTGGTGGGAGCGTCGAAGAAGCGAACTCTTCGCAAGTGCTCTGGATAGTCTTGCCGAGATTTTGGCAAGGCCAAGCGCCCGGTGTGATCGCTGCGAACTCCGGGCTGATCGGTCCGTGCTCGAGAGGTGTAGCGAGTAAAGCGGAGATTCTTCTTGGCCCGAATCACAAAGTAGGCGCAAGCTTGATGAACGACATGCAGACGAGCAAAGTCGAGATAACCCCGGTCCATGACGTAAAAGGCACCGGGCTCGATGACGAGGGAATCCAACAGGTTGACGTCGTGGCACTTTCCCTGGGTGATCTCGATGACGGTGGGGATCGGACCCCGCAAGTCCAGCAGGGTGTGCAGTTTGATGGCGCCCTTGCGCTTGCGAAAGTGGGCCCAGGGAAACAAGCTCAAGCACAGGTCGATGGTGGTCGAGTCGAAGGCATAGACTGTCTCCCCCAGCTCCAGACCGAGTTGCTCGTTGGCATACAGGCGTCTGGCTTTGACAATGAGCTTCTGCGCCAAGTCGGCGTAGATACGCCAGTCCCGTGTTTCGTTGGCTTCGGCCAGGGTGCTGCGGGCCACCTCCCCGCGAAATCCCAGCGAATAGAGCAGCTCGCTTCGGGAGCGCAGGCAGGCCTCGATGTCCCGCAAGCTCTCCCGGTACGTCAACTGCGCGAAGGCCATGGCCAGAAACTGGTTCCGGCACGAGAAGCGGCGCACCCGGCGGTCTCCTCCGTAACGCTCGACACAGCGCTGGAACTGTTCCCGGTGAATCCCCTCCATCAGCTGGGCAAAAATCGTTCGTCTTGGGTTCATGGCCAGAGACTGGACTACGCCTCTGACCGTCTGGGTACGGGGCCAAGGAGAAGCCACGAAAATTCAAATGCGTCACACCCCTTCCTCGTCGCAACCTACTATACCCATGTAACTTATAGACGATCTCTACAATCTAAACCGGACAGCAGTGAAGGAGATTGAATGATCATCAAGATACCAAAGGAATACGATAGTAAGTTCCGTTTCATCCTGGTCGCGGCAGAGCGAGCCAAGCAGATTCAGAATGGAGCCCCCCGACGCATCGAGGTTGAAACTGGAAAGTCTGCCTTTATCGGGATTCGCGAGGCCGAGCAGAATCTGGTGAAGTGGGAGATTCTGGAAGAAGAGAGCGAAGAAGCCCTGGAACTGGTCGAATCCGAGGGAGACGAGGAACAGGCTGGCGACGAAAAAGAAGCATGAAGATTATTCTGGGCGTTAGCGGCTGCATTGCTGCCTACAAATCGGCGATCATCTTGAGGCTTCTGCAAGCCCAGGACTTCGAGGTTTTTCCCGTAATGACCCAGAGCGCCCAGAAGTTCCTGACTCCCTTGACGCTGGAGAAGCTCTCGGGCAACTCGGTAATTGCGGGACTCTTCCAGGAAAGATCGCCTGGGATTGAGCACATCGAGGTGGCGCGCCAGAGCGACCTTCTTTTGGTCGCTCCTGCAACCGCCAACATCCTGGCGAAGTTCGCCCACGGAATAGCCGACGATTTCTTGAGCACACTTTATATTTCTACCGTCACCCCAACCGTGGTTGTTCCGGCGATGAACGTCGAGATGTGGCGTCATCCTGCGACTCAGCACAACCTGCAGTTGCTGCGAGATCGAGGTGTCCTGGTGGTAGAGCCCGGATCCGGCTACCTGGCCTGTGGAGAGGTCGGGGAGGGACGCTTGGCGGAGCCCGAGGAAGTGGTCAAAGCAGTGGTCGATGCCCTGAAAAGGCGGCGCACTTTGACGGGCAAGAGAGTTCTGGTTACCGCCGGGCCGACCATTGAGGACATTGATCCTGTCCGCTATATCTCGAATCGTTCGTCGGGCAAGATGGGTTACGCGATAGCGCGCGAGGCTCAGGATCGGGGTGCGCGGGTACGGCTCGTCTCCGGACCCACTCATCTGGAGCCTGCGGAGGGCCTGGAAGTGGTTCGGGTTCGTTCCAGTAAGGAAATGGCAGCTGCGGTCTTGGAGAGCTCTGAGAATTCAGACATCGTGGTGATGGCTGCGGCGGTGAGCGACTTTACTCCGGAATGCACCTTTGAAGAGAAGATCAAGAAAGCAGAGTCTACGCAGGAAGTCCTAAAGCTCCGTCGAACCACCGATGTTCTGGAAGAACTCGGGCGTAGGAAAAGGAAGGGGCAATACCTGGTTGGGTTCTCCGCCGAATCTGAGAAGATTCGAGAACATGCCCGGATCAAGATCGGCCAAAAGAGGCTGGATCTGATTGTGGCGAACGACATTTCACACGACGACAGAGGTTTTCAGTCAGATCGAAACCAGGTGATTTTCATCGATGCGGCAGGAAACGAAGAGGAGTTTGCCTTACAGTCCAAGGATGAGGTCGCGCGCAATCTATGGGAAAAGATTGAGGGTGAGTTGTCGATCCGCCCAGTCGCCGTGAACTCCTGAACTCCAGCTCCTTACCGATCACGGCTCAATGAGCCAATGAATCTGCAACCTGTAACCTTCCCACGAGGTGTGTACTCTTGTCCAAGGCCGGATTGATCGCGCTCATTGGACGTCCCAACGCAGGGAAATCCACTCTGCTCAATCGGCTCATCGGTCAGGCTGTGTCCATCGTCAGCGACAAGCCCCAGACCACCCGGCATCGGATTCTCGGTGTGCGCACCAACTCCGACTGCCAAATGGTGTTTGTTGATACACCCGGAGTGCACCGCCCTGGACACCGTTTGAACGAGCGCATGATGGAGGCGGTCTATGAAGCCCTCCGGGAGGTGGATCTGATCCTCTACATGGTGGACATGAGCGAGCGCTTCGGTAAGGGTGAGAAATACGTCGGCGATATGGTTGAGCAGGCCCAGAAGCCGACGATACTCCTGTTAAACAAAGTGGACCTGATCAACAAAGGGAGGCTTCTACCCATCCTGGACTTCTACCAGCAAGAGCACGATTACCGAGAAATGATTCCCATTTCTGCAACCAAGGGGGACAACGAAGAGGTGCTGCTGGAGAAGATCTCCGAGAACCTGCCGGAAGGGGAGTTCCTGTACCCTTCTGAGTACGTGACAGATCAGCTGGAACGGTCGATGGTGGGGGAGAGGATCCGAGAGAAGGTGCTCCACAACACCAGGCAGGAGCTGCCCTACGCGAGTGCAGTGCTTCTCGAAGAGTTTGACGAGGAAGAGCGGGAGGACGGATTCGTTCGGATCACAGCTTCGATTATCGTCGAGAAGCCAGGTCAAAAGAGGATCGTGATCGGACGAGGGGGGCAGATGATCAAGACGATCGGAACCCGATCCCGTAAGGACATCGAAAAGCTGTTGGGAGTACGAAAGGTCTACCTCGAACTCCAGGTCAGAGTGGTGCCCAACTGGAGAAATCACGAGAACCTGCTGAATCGGTTGGGATGATTTCCAAGACACAAGATACAAGATACAAACAAATCCCAAATCACAAGCACCAAATTCCAAACGATTCAGAATGACCCTGGGATTCAGTGCTGTTTCACTTCGGTCCCCAGTCACTGGCACTCACGGCGATTTTGATGCTTGGAATTTGGGATTTGTTTGTATCTTGTGTCTTGTATCTTGGTATTTTTGAGTTTCAGTCCTGTCAGCACCAGTTGTTAACGTAACCACCCATGCGGGAGATCATCGAGCAGTTGCATTTTTTTTCCGAGATCGGTGTGACCCATCTGAACCTGGACAAGTCGGGTTTTCCGGCTTCGCTCGCTGAGATTCGAGGGGAAATCGGAGACTGCACGCGATGCAAGCTTTGTCAGACGCGCAAGAACATCGTTTTTGGGGTAGGTAACCCCACTGCGGACCTGATGTTTGTAGGTGAGGCCCCTGGGGCAGACGAGGACGCTCAAGGCATTCCTTTCGTAGGTCGTGCCGGTCAACTCCTGACGAAAATCATTGAGTCCATTGGTGTCGGGCGCGATCAGGTATACATCGCGAACATTTTGAAGTGTCGCCCTCCAGGCAATCGGGACCCAGAACCGGAGGAGGTGTCGACCTGCGAGGGCTTTTTGTTTCAGCAGATTCGTGTGGTGGCCCCTAAAGTGATGGTGGCTCTGGGGAGGTATGCGGCCCAGACCCTGCTGCGAACCGAGACGCCAATCTCTCGAATGCGGGGGCAGTTCTTTGAGTTTGCCGGGGGACTCCTGATACCGACCTACCATCCTGCCTATCTGCTGAGGAACCCGAGTTCGAAGCGGCAGGTCTGGGAAGATATGAAGGCCGTCCGTGCCAAGCTGAAGGAACTGAACAGTTCCTACTACCGGTCATAAGTTGCAGGTTGCATCCCTATCTAGATCGGGAACAACCTCTTTTCCCAGAGTCAAGAAGGTTTCGAACGGTCCCCCGGGTAGGCGGAGACGGAACCTGTAACTTGTAATCTGTAACCTGTAACCTGGGCCAGTGAAGCCCGACTCTTTCCTTAGCAAATCCGACGTCACCACGCCGGGCGAGGCCAGGCTGGTTCAGGTTGCGGTTCCAATCCCTGTCTTTCAGAGCTTTTCCTATTCGATTCCGGAGTCCATGCAGGCAGCCCCCCCGGTTCCAGGCTGCCGTGTGCTGGTCCCTTTCGGGAAGCGATCCATCACCGGGATGATCGTTTCCCTGGAGCAGGGTGAGGTTACGCCCGGAATTAAAGAGATTGGCGAGGTTCTAGACCGACGGCCGCTCCTCTCACCCACCCTGCTGGAGCTGGCTGGTTGGATGACCCGTTATTATCTCGGCCCACCCGGAGAGGTGCTTCGAACAATGCTGCCACCGGGACTGCTCAGCCGGAATACCGCTTCCAACAGCTTCTCCCGAAAAGGAGCGTGGCCGCTGAAGCAGCAACTGGCCATCCAGGAGATCAGTGCGCAGGAAACGGGCCTGACCCCGAGGCAGCAGTCGGTGGTTGAGGCGCTGTGTAATCGAGAGTTGCCTGTATTGCTTACCCATTTCAGCCGTGAGGTCGGCTGCAGTACCAGCCTCCTCAAGAACCTCGCGGCAAGAGGGGTACTGAAGATCGGTGAGGTCCAGGTAAGTCGCTCACCCTGGTCGAATCAACCGAAACCCACGGGTTCAACCAGACACCGCCTTACCGAAGACCAGCAACAGATCAGGGACGCCATCCGGGATCGTTTGGGGCAGGGCGGCTTCAACAGCATGCTGATTCACGGCATTACTGGAAGCGGCAAGACCGAGATCTATTTGAACGCCATCGCTCTGGCGTTGGGACAGTCGCGATCGGCGTTGGTCCTGGTCCCAGAGATAGGATTGACACCCCAGATCTCGGCTCAGTTCCGAGCCTGGTTCGGCGACGAAGTAGCGATTCTGCACAGTCAGCTATCGGAGGGAGAGCGCTTCGACGAGTGGCTCAGGATCCGACAGGGTCGGGCCCGGGTAGCGGTTGGAACACGCTCGGCTGTTTTTGCTCCTTTGCCCGATCTGGGAATCATTATCATCGACGAGGAGCATGACGCCTCCTATAAGCAGGAGGAGTTGCCACGCTATCACGCCCGCGACACGGCCCTCAAGAGGGGCCAACTCGAGAGAGCTCTGGTGGTATTGGGCAGCGCGACGCCTCAGCTGGAAACCTACTATTCTTCGGTGCAGAAAGGACGTCCCGAGTATCAGATCCTTTCCTCCCGCATCCAGGAGCGCTCTTTACCCCGAGTTCACATCGTCGACATGCGGATCGAGTTTGAAAGACACGGGAAGGCCCTGCTGATCTCGGATCTGCTCAAAGAGCAGCTCGAGCAGCGCATGAGACGAGGGGAACAGGCTTTGATCCTGTTGAATCGCCGTGGCTATTCGGCGGCTCTACTTTGCCGTAGCTGTGGTTCTACCGAGCTCTGTGGGAATTGTAGTATCAGCCTGACCTACCATCAGGGGCTTAGCCGGATCCTGTGTCACTACTGCGGTCACTCCCGTCCCGTCCCCGACCGCTGCAGTCAATGTGGCAAGCAATACATCTACTTTATTGGGGATGGAACCGAAAAGGTTCAAGGGCTCCTACAGCAGCAGCTCCCCGATGCAGTAATCGATCGAATGGACCGGGATGCGGTGCGTAGAAAGGGAAGCATGCAGCGTATCCTGGAACGCTTTGGCGCCGGAAAAACCGATATTCTGGTCGGTACCCAGATGATCGCCAAGGGACACCATTTCCCCAGGGTGACCCTGGTGGGTGTCCTTTCAGCAGACCAGGGACTGAGGCTGCCCGACTTTCGGGCCGCCGAAAGAACCTTTCAGCTTCTGACCCAGGTCGCCGGAAGGGCTGGTAGGGGAGACCGGGAAGGAGAGGTGGTCGTCCAGACCTTCTATCCCAACCACTACAGCTTGAAGTCTTCTCATCTGCAGGACTACTCAACTTTTTTTCAGAGAGAAATCCAGTTCCGTCGTCGCTTTAAGTACCCCCCTTTCTCCGCTTTAGTGAATCTGCTGGTTCAGGATCGAGACCGGCAGAAGGCAAGCCAACTTGCCGCCCAGCTCTGTCGCTGGCTGATTCATCATCGAAAGACTTGTTCAACTGCTGATCGGATGCGGGTTCTAGGGCCAGCTCCGGCCGCTTTGGAGCGTCTCAAGGGGCAGTATCGGTTTCAGATCCTGATCAAGACCATGCGGCGTCAGGAAGCGCATGAGGTGATTCGTCGCAGTCTGAACAGTCTCCGAGAGAAGAAGTGGAACCTGAGCAAGGTATCGGTTGACGTCGATCCCATCAGCCTGATTTGACAGGATCTCTGGTGAGCAGTGAGCAGTGAGCAGTGAGCAGTGAGCAGTGAGCAGTGAGCAGTGAGCAGTGAGCAGTGAGCAGTGAGCAGTGAGCAGTGAGCAGTGAGCAGTGAGGAGGACTTCGTCTTGGAGATGATCGAGATTGAGCAACTGGCCCTTCAGGAAATGATCGAGCACGCTCAGGCTGAGTATCCGCTCGAGTGTTGCGGTCTTCTCTCCGGAATCGATCCTCTAATCGATGAAGTGACTCCGACGGCCAATCTGAAGCGGAGTCCTTGCGAATTCTTCATCGCCCCCGAAGACCTGTTCGCTTTCATGCGCAGGGTGCGTTCCGAATCCAGGCAATTCCTGGGCATCTATCATTCACACATCAGTTCTCAGGCGGTCCCTTCCGAGCGTGACATTGTCGAGTTCCACTACCGCGATGTCAGTTATTGGATCGTTTCACTGCAGGAACCAATACCAGAGGTTTGCTGTTTTGTTTGGAGGGAATCGGGATTCAGAAGAATTCGATATAAGACCAAGACAGGTTCATGATGTACGTCCAGGGAATTTCAGGTCACTGCTCACTGCTCACTATTCAAGTTTCAGCTTAGTGGCCCCCCGGCTGCGCCGCCCCATTCGAGAAAAAAACGTGGCTCTGTCGAAATACGACCCATCCATCGCTAAATCAATGGGTTACGTCCTTTTTCCCTGCGAATCTGCAAATGAAGTTTCAGCTTAGCGTCCCCCCAGCGGTGCTGCCCCATTCGAGAACGAAACATTGGCACCAACAGACGGCAGTGATTGCCCGAATCCTTCGAAACTCGCTTGTTCGATATTCTGCGGTTTAGTGTTTATCGGTTGCCTTCTCCAGCGCAAGGGAAAAGGCGAAATCACAAACCGTAGAACACCGAACCTGCGAACGCCGAACCGTCTTCCTTAGCCTTCGAAATTCGCTTGTTCGATATTCTGCGGTTCAGCATTCATCGGTTGCCTCCTCCAGAACCAAGGCAAAAGGCGAAATCACAAACCGTAGAACACCGAACATGCGAACTCCGAAGTCGGGCGCAGCGGTGAAGTTTCAGCTTAGCGTCGCTTACGGTATACAATAGGGCGGTCGAGAGCATGAACCAGATACCCGATATTCAACCTAAAGAATCCATCGCTTGGAATAATGACGTCTTTGCGAAGTTGCGGGGTTGGGCTCCGACGGAAGCCTTGGACTTTCTGGACCAGGTACTGCTCCTCTTCCCAGATGACTTCAAGTACCGCATCAAGCAGGTAATCGACTCTCTCCCGGCGGAGGCCGACAATCTTGACAAGGTCCTGGAGCTGGTTCGCCGGCAATGGCAGGATCTACAGTCGGATGAACATTTCCAGATAGCAGTAGCTGGCCTGCCCCGTGCCGGCAAGTCTTCCCTGGTAAGAATGATCACTGCCAAGCAGGCCAGCGGGTCAGATCCGATTTTCGTCCCGGTTAACCTGTCCGGGTTGCAGGAGTTTGTGGGATACGAATCAGAACAGAGCCTGCCGCCTGAGCTTCAGGAAGTGGACATGGTTTTGTTGGTTCTAGATGGACGGTTCGAACTGTCCGAATCGACTCGGGATCTCCATCGCAGGCTTCAGAAATGCGGCAAGCCTCTATTGGTCGTCTTGAACAAAATCGATTTGACCGAGCGTCCGGGTGATGCCTTGAAAGAGGCCAAACGGCTGCTGGCGACCACGGTCTTTCCGGCGTCGATTCAGAAGCCTGGAACGGTTGGAAGACTCCTCAAGGCGATTGTTGCAAGAGACCCGAGGTCCCTGTACGTCCTGACCCGCGGTCTGCCCGATTTCCGCCGCAGCATTTGTGATGCGACGATCACCCAGTCTGCCCTGGCCAGCGGCATCGTGGGAGCCATCCCCATTCCTGTGAGCGACCTCCTTCCGGTAGCAGCGATTCAGACCGCAATGCTCTTGAAGATAGCGAGGGCTTTTGGTTACCCGCTGAGTCACGAAAGGGCACGAGAACTGCTTCCCTTACTGGCTGCCGGTGTTGTGGTTCGAGAAGGGGGATATCGGCTTCGCCAGAAGTTTCCGCGACAGGATCGGCTGATTTCGGTTTCGGTTGGAGGTGTCTGGACGTTCCTGGTGGGACAGCTCATGGTGCGCTATTTTGAGCAGCTGTGCGGATTGACAGAAAAGCGGGAGGCAGTAGTAGTCCCGTTGAGGTGAGGTTGCCGATACTGAAGAGGACGCGCCAACTGGTCGGCGGATTGAAAACGATAGGCAAGTTCAGGAAAGGTGAATGAAGGACGACACAACCGCGGTCCAGCGCTCTGAGGATATGGTCCAGGGTGACCTTTACGAAGAGTTATTGAACCGGTATGAGCGAGTTCTTGTATTCGCCGGTCAACTTCAGGAAAAGTCAAGACAGCAGAAGTTGTTAGCCGATCAGAATCAGTCCCTCGATGGAGAGGTCAAACGCCTGAACCGTATGGTGGACGTCGAAAGATCCTACGTGCGCCTGCTGGAGGGTGCTCTGGCATCGCTGGGAGTCCTCAAGGTTCCTGAACCCGAACCAGTCCAAGTGAAGTCCTTTCAGGATCTGGACGACGCTCAGGATCAGACGAAGGAGGCAACGCCGGGCGACGACTAAGAATTCTAGTCCGGATTGTCCCAATCAGCGCTCCTTGACCTCGTGCCCGAAGTACGCGTTTAGCATCTTCCCTTGCCTTTGCCCGTGCCCTTGCCCGTGCCCGACTTCATCCCTTGGTTGCATCCAGGCCGGAGAAAGACCAGACGATTCTGCGAATACGCGCGGGCAAGGGCAAGGGGTTAGAATGGACACCGAAAACTGAAAACTCACTTGCGAATCGGGCGACCCTGAGATACATTGGGTCATGCACTTCGTGGGCGTGATCCCGGCCCGTTACGCTTCTTCTCGGCTACCTGGAAAACCCCTCATCGAAATCGCTGGAAAGCCCTTGGTCCAGTGGGTCTACGAACAGGCTAACAGGGCTCGCTGCCTGCAGCAGGTCATTGTGGCCACCGACGACGAGAGGATCTCCGACTCGGTCCGGTCGTGGGGTGGAGAAGTCATGATGACGCGCAGCGATCACCTCAGTGGCACGGATCGGGTGGTCGAAGTCGCACAGGCTGTGCAAGCCGATGCGTTCCTCAATCTGCAGTGTGACGAACCCCAGATTGCCCCCGAGACGATTTGTTGTGTGTGTGAGTGCTTAGAGCAGGATCCCGATGTTGACGTGTCCACGGCAAGGGTGCCAATCCTCGACCTCGAGTCGGCCAACGATCCCCACGCCGTCAAGGTAGTTGTCGACAGTCGGAACCGAGCTCTCTATTTCTCACGCTCTCGGATTCCCTACAGCCAGGATAACGAGCTATCCTGCTTCAAGCATCTTGGTATTTACGCATACCGGCGAAGCTTCCTGCTCGCTCTCCCCGAGGAGCGTTCTTCCCTGGAGCGCCTGGAGAAGTTGGAGCAGCTCAGGTGGCTGGAGAATGGAGTTCGGATCCATGTGGCGACGGTCAAAGAAGATAGCATCGGCGTCGATACCGGAGAGGACCTCGAACGTGTCAGACCTCTTTTGGAGAATACCCCCAAAGTCAAAGTAGCGAGTCAAGGGAAGGGAAGATAAGCATGCCCACAAAGTTCATTTTCGTCACCGGTGGAGTCCTCAGTTCTCTAGGAAAAGGGTTGTCGGCAGCATCGATCGGCTGCCTGCTCGAAGCCAGAGGACTTAAGGTCACGTTGCTCAAATTGGATCCATACCTCAACGTGGACCCGGGAACCATGAGTCCCTTCCAGCACGGTGAAGTGTTCGTAACCGACGATGGTGCCGAGACGGATCTTGATCTGGGCCATTACGAACGGTTTACGAACGCGAAGATGACGAAGGAGAACAACTCTACCACCGGACGGATCTATCAGACGGTGATTGAGAAGGAGCGACAGGGAGAGTACCTCGGTAAGACAGTGCAGGTCATTCCCCATGTCACCAACGAAATCAAGGCAACCATAAAACGGCTGGATGACGCCGAGGTCGTGATCGTGGAGATCGGCGGTACTGTAGGCGATATTGAGAGCCTGCCCTTCCTCGAAGCAATCCGGCAAATGCGGAACGATGTGGGGAGAGAGAACTCGCTTTTCATCCATCTGACGCTGGTTCCCTTTGTTGGTCCGACGCGAGAGCTCAAGACCAAGCCGACCCAACACTCGGTCCGGGAACTTCGAGCCATTGGTATTCAGGCTGATATCCTGCTTTGCCGGACCGACCAGTTCCTTTCCAAGGAACTCAAGGAGAAGATCTCCCTCTTCTGCAATGTGCCTTCAGAAGCCGTAATCACCGCCAAGGACGTGGAGAGCATCTATGAGGTTCCCGCGGTGTTTCAGGCTGAGGGCCTCGACTCGATCATCGCCAGGCAGCTGGAGCTGGCGGAGCATCCGACGGATCTGGAAGAGTGGAAGGAATTGGTAGCCAGTATCCAGCAACCAGAAGAGGAAGTCACCGTCGGAATCATCGGTAAGTATGTCGGATATGAGGATTCCTATAAGAGTCTCAGCGAGGCTCTTTTGCACGGTGGGCTTCCCCATCACACCAAGGTCCAGCTGAAGTGGATCGAATCCGAAGGCCTGGTGGGCGAGGAGTGGGAAGAAAAGCTTCAGGATCTGGACGCCATCCTGGTCCCCGGGGGATTCGGTACCCGTGGGATCGAGGGAATGCTCAGTGCTATCCGCTATGCCCGGGTCAACAGCGTTCCCTATTTTGGAATCTGCTTGGGAATGCAATGCCTCGTCATCGAGTTCGCCCGCAATGTCTGCTCGCTAGAGGCCAACAGTTCCGAGTTCGATCCTTCCGTAGCTCATAAGGTCATCTACAAGCTGCGTGAGCTTCTAGGTGTCGAAGCCATGGGTGGAACCATGAGATTGGGGGCGTATCCCTGCCTACTGGAAGAGGATTCTCTCGCCTCTCGAATCTACGAGAAACGGGAGATCTCGGAACGCCACCGCCATCGCTATGAGTTCAATCGCGAGTACGAGGAACTCCTGGTTAGCTACGGCTTGAAGATAGCCGGAAATTCTCCCGACCGAAACTTCGTCGAGATTGTTGAGTTACCTGAGCATCCCTGGTTCCTGGGCTGCCAGTTTCACCCCGAATTCAAGTCCAAGCCTCTGACGCCCCATCCGCTGTTTGTCAGCTTCATCAGCGCCGCGCTGGATTACAAGCGTTCCAAGGCTACGGCCGGCGCCGAAGAGGTGGGCGTTGCGGATAAACCGCTGCACCAGTTGGCTGGGTCGGATGAATCTGGTTTCTGAGAACAGCGGAAAACAAATCCCAAGATACAAGATACAAACAAATCTCAAATCCCAAGCACCAATTCGCAGACCAGAGTCGAACCGATCAGGCGAGTAGTATCCAAAGAAGATTCACGGTTTGGAATTTGGAACTTGGAACTTGTTTGTATCTTGTATCTTGGGATTTGAGATCTGTCTGTATTTTGTACCTTGGTGCTTGGGATTTGGGTATCATCTGAAAACGATGGTATCTCCTCGTGTGATTTCCTTCCAGGCGTGGGAGGCGGGAGGGAGGAATCCCTTCTTCCTCATTGCGGGCCCCTGCGTGATCGAGAGTGAAGATCACTGCATGCAGATGGCGACCCGCCTGAAGGCGATCACTTCCTCCCTCGGTATCCCCTTCATTTTCAAGGCCTCCTACGACAAGGCCAACCGAACCTCGGTAGGATCCTATCGCGGACCCGGTTTGGATGAGGGCTTGAGAATTCTTGCTCGGGTTCGAGATGAATTGGAGCTTCCCGTCCTTTCCGACGTCCACGAAGTCTCCCAGGTCGCACCTGCTGCCGAGGTGCTCGAGATCCTGCAGATCCCGGCTTTTCTCTGTCGACAAACGGATCTGATCGTCGCCGCTGCGGCGACTGGGAAGGTGGTCAATATCAAGAAGGGGCAATTCCTCGCTCCCTGGGACATCAGCCACGTCCTGGAGAAGGCAGAGAGCACGGGAAACTCCCGATTGATGGTGACGGAACGAGGATTCGCCTTCGGTTACAACAACCTGGTTGTGGACTTCAAGGGGCTGAGCTCGATGCGACGGCTCGGCTTTCCGATCGTCTTCGATGCCACCCATAGCGTGCAGCTGCCTGGAGGTGCCGGAAGTTCCAGTTCAGGTGAGCGTGAGTTCATTCCTGACTTGGCGCGGGCGGCGGTCGCGGTTGGAACGGATGGGCTTTTCCTAGAGGTCCACGATGACCCAGATCGGGCTCTGAGCGATGGTCCTAACGCCTTGCAGATCGACTCGCTTGAGGATATCTTGAAGCTCCTCAAGCAGATCGACGCTTTGGTGAAGGGTAGGGAAGATGAGACCGAGAGGTAGCAGCCGGGGCGCTGAGGCGACTTCGTTCGACAGCGGAACGCCCGGCGCGAGCGCATCTGACCTTTCAGGCGGCGGCCCACGAGAAACCGCTCGGCAGGTTCTGGAGATCGAAGCGGCGGCTATCTCTGGTCTGGTGTCCAGACTGGACGAGAAGTTCGATAAAGCAGTGCTTTGGATGGCTGCCTGCCGGGGTCGGGTGGTGACGACGGGCATGGGCAAGTCGGGCATCATCAGCAGGAAAATTGCGGCAACGCTGGCCAGCACGGGAACTCCGGCACTCTTTCTCAGTCCGGCCGAGGCGATCCATGGTGATCTCGGTATGCTGGCCTCCGGTGATCTGGTGCTCGCCGTTTCCAACAGCGGAGAAACGGAGGAGATCGTCCGTTTGATCCCAACAGTAAAACGTCTCGGCATCCCCGTGGTCAGTCTGGTTGGTGATGCGGAGTCGACCATTGCGCGTAACTCTGATCTAGTCCTCGACGTTGGCGTCGACCGAGAGGCCTGTCCCTTTGACCTGGCGCCGACTGCATCTACCACCGCCTCGCTGGCGCTGGGAGATGCCCTGGCGATTGCCCTTTCCCAGGAGAAGGGGCTGAGTCTCAAAGAGTTCGCCCGACTCCATCCGGGTGGACGGCTGGGTCAGAAACTGACGCTGGTCGGTGATCTGATGCATACAGGAAACGAGGTCCCCAAGGTACAGACCTCGACCCCGATGGACGAGGTGATTCACGAGATCTCTCGAATGGCGTTGGGGATTGTTTGCGTCGTAGGAGAACAGGATGTACTGGTAGGAGTGATTTCAGACGGAGACCTCAGAAGACTGCTTCAGCACAGGCGGGCTGCTCTGCTGGAACAGACCGCTTTAGAATGCATGACCCCAGCTCCGGTCACGGTAGGATCGGGGGAATTGGCAGTCAAGGCACTTCACCTGATGGAGGAGAAGAAGATCACTGCCCTGGTGGTCCCCGATGAAGCCGGTAGGGTCATTGGAATCATCCATCTCCACGATCTGTGGGGCACGGAGATGTTCTAGAGCTCCTTGGTCAGTGAAAAGTCCACAGTACCTGTTTAGCGCCCGACCCTTGCCCTCGCCCTCGCCCTCAAACTTGCCTTTGCCTTTGCCTTTGCCTTTCCCGCCACCCTTCTGAAACTCCCGACGAGGATTGTTCTTGGATAGGGTGGAAAGGAAAGGGTAAGGGCAGAGGCAAAGGCAGGTTTGAGGGCAAAGGCAAGGGCAAAGACTAGTCTGGGTACTGCATGCTTTCACCCCAGGGCTACGTCGAGGATCATCATCACCACGAAGCCCAGGATGGCGAAGATTGTGGGCAGATCGGTGTCCCCGCTCCTTTGCGATTCGGGAATGACCTCTTCGACCACGACAAAGATCATGGCCCCGGCGGCGAATCCAAAGGCATAAGGCAGGAGCGGCTCAGCCAGGAGAACGGCGACGGCTCCAAGGACTCCAGCAACCGGTTCTACGACTCCCGATAGTTGCCCGTACCAGAAGCTCCTTAGCCGAGAAACGCCTTCCCTCCGTAGCGGCATCGAGACGGCGAGGCCCTCCGGGAAGTTCTGAATTCCGATGCCAAGGGCCAGGGCCACCGCGCCGCCTAAAGACACTGAGGGAAGTCCGGAGGCAACCGACCCGAAGGCGACACCGACGGCGAGACCCTCGGGTATATTGTGCAAGGTGATTGCCAGAACCAAAAGAGTGGCACGCTGCCAGGCGGTCTTCATTCCCTCAGCCTCCCGCCTAGCAAATCCCGGGTGGAGGTGAGGCAGGATCTTGTCTATGCCCAGCAGAAACAGCGCTCCAGTAAGAAACCCGAGGGCAGCCGGAAACCAGGCTGGAACGCTCTTTCCCTCTGACATCTCGATGGCGGGGGCCAGGAGTGACCAGAAACTCGCCGCTATCATTACTCCAGCAGCGAACCCCAGCATGCCGTCCATGACCCTCCTGCTGGGATGGCGACTGACAAACACCAACGATGCTCCCAGTGCTGTTAGTCCCCAGGTGAAAAGCGTAGCAACTAGCGCCTGAGTGATTGGGTTTAGCCCTTCGACCAGCTCGATCATCTTAAGTCTCTCTCTTGAATCGATATTCCGGATCCGAGGCACCTGTTCGGTGCGTTGTTCAGTCTCAACAGACCCGGAGGGGTGCGGCCAAGATATCCAACTCTAGCAGCATGCCCTGAAAGGGGTTCCCACCTACTTGTGTTGCGCCGCTTCAACAGCGTAGGATCGCGACGACCGCTAGTCCCGCTCGATCTGCAAATGGGAAACAGACTACAGGAGCTTCTAGCGCCATGGACTCGGCCCGCTACTACCTGGCCCTGATTCTGCTGGTGATCCTGCCCCCGCTGATCCTTTTCTGGATAGTCATCCATCCCCTGATCCATTTTTGGCGCCGGCTCGGACCCAGCCGGACCTATGCCCTCGTGGGGACACCAATGGTGATCCTGATGGCACCGATCTTCCTGCAGCGAAATCGACTGCTGTCGATGGAGCTTGGAACCAACTATTGGCTGTTGGCATTGGGAGTCCTGTGCCTTATAGCGGCCTCTCGAATGAGACAGCTACAACACCGCCACATGCCCAACCGGGTGCTGGTCGGTCTACCCGAATTGGCTCCCCAGCGCTATCCGACTCGGCTCGTAACCGGCGGACCTTATGCGCGGATCCGACACCCACGTTATGTTGAATTCGCCCTCGCCATCTTTGCGTTCTGCCTCGTGGCCAACTACATGAGCCTGTACCTTGTGTGTGCCCTTTGGGTAGCAGCTATCTATTTCATTGTCTTGCTGGAAGAGCGGGAGCTGGTGGAGCGTTTCGGGGAAGAATATGAGGCCTATCGTCGCCAGGTTCCTCGGTTCATACCCCGATTCAAGGGAGAAGATTAGGTCTAATAGTGAGCAGTGATGAAGTGAGCAGTGAGCAGTGCCGGAAGCAGACGCTGCCGCGAATGGGTAGACCTCCAGTATTACGAAGCCAAGTCCAGCAGAGCCGCGAACGACTTGACTCGCTAGTAACATGAGGCCATGTTCCGAGGAGAGAGCCGGAAAACAGCACAATTCCTCGTGTCCTCAATCGTTGGTTTCTCGAGGTTCCTGTGTTCCGCTGTACGCATCCCCTTCAGGGATGAAATCCGAAGGCGGCGGGGCTCCCCCAGGGTTGGGAAACCCTGGGCTGGAATACGCAATCCCGTTGGGATTGGCCTCGATTAGAAAGTTGAAAACCGTGAACATTCCTCTCTTCCCGGCACTACCAGTCCTCGGGAAGAGTTTCTTTCTCGAATGGGGCCAGCGCCTCTGAGGCTGGGAGCCGCTCCAATGCATACCTGGCACCTGGTTTCCATGTGGCTTCACATTCTGGCAGCCGCCTTCTGGATCGGAGGCTCCCTCTTTCTGGCACTGGTCCTGATTCCGGGTCTGCGTGCCTCCTCACTCCGCGACAGGATGGCCGAGCTCGTGACGGTCGTCGCCCAGCGCTTCTCCTGGGCGGCGTGGACTGGCTTTGGACTGTTGGTGGTAACGGGTGTCTTCAACCTCATCTATCGGGGGATGACGGTGGAAGGGATCGCCAGCGGAGAGTTCTGGAGAAGTTGGTACGGGGAGGTGCTAGCCTGGAAGTTGACCCTGGTTCTTCTGATTCTCTTGTTGAGTGGAGTTCACGATTTCTTTCTGGGACCGTGGGCCGGCCGCGTGTGGAGGGAGAATCCCGACTCCCGTTTGGCGCTGCGACTTCGCCTGGTTGCCCGATGGATCGGGAGAACCAACCTGTTTTTGGGCCTCATCGTGGTCGCTTTGGGGATCATCCTGACCCGTGGCTGGCCCTAGCCCGCATTTCTCATCGCCGGTCTACTACGTCGCCGCAATCATCCGCCCTGGCTGTGTTTCGCTCGGTCGGCCTCCTCGACGTACTGTACAAGTACGACTGCGGAGGCCTCGGTCGCAAGCCTTGCCAGGACGGCCCTTGCGACGCCTCGCTACGACAGGCGATGAGAAATGCGGGCTAGTTGAAGCAAGTTCCTGGGTGTACGGAATTCCGTCCCCGGTAGAGTTCAGCACACTGGCGGCACAGGCTCTGATTGGGTTTCCACTCTGGGAAATCCTTTGAGATCTCCTGCCGGACCTCTTCGGATAGATGGGTTCCACTTTGCAAGTCAAACGACGGGAACTGGCACAGCGAACAATGTCCCGCAGCTGGCTCGCCCTCAGTGCTCGCCTCCGCTCCGATTTCGGGGTCCAAGGCAAAGTTGACCAAGGCCTGATGGGTTTGAAAGGGCTGCTCGAACCAATCCGCAAACAGATCCTCACATTGTTGCCCGAGCATCGGAAAGGGCGCCCTCAATTCTGTAAGGCGGCGATCCCGCACCTGTGGCGGCGCCCAACCCCGACGCAGTAGCCGCCCATCGATCCAGCAGTCCCACAACACTCGATAGCGATCACGAATCAGCTTATCCAGGGCCGGGGTGGCCTCCAGTTGGGGTAGTTCGGGTTCATATCCGAAGCCTGGGTCCAACATGTCTGCCAGGTGCATCAGCTCGTGCCGAAGAAAGGCCAGGAGAGGCTCTCGATCCAGGATCTTAGAAGGCCGTAGCCTCATGACTACACGCTTTGGTATCGATCCAAAAAGGTCAGCTCCTTCGTCCCTTGAGAAGATGGCCGGCAGCACCCGGCATCCCCGGGTGCGCTGGATCACCGTGGGCTGTTCCTCCAGGGCGCAGACTACAGGATGACCCAGTTCGAGCTGCTGGAACCATCTCCGATGAAGCCGTTGAAATTGCCGTTCTCGCTCTTCTTCTTCGGCGACTTCGTAAATTCGATCGTGCGCTTGACGGAAGCGGGCTTCGTCAGGATGACCGGGAATGGCCAGGAGAACCGACTCTTCCGCCAATCCAGAGTCAAACTGGATCTGAAATGATGCTGGCAGGGTGGGGGATTGCATGTTGGCTCGCAAGAGTTAGCCTTCGAGCTGAACAAGGTCGGACCCGGTCGAGCAGGCCATGGGGACCTGGTCCTCCTCTGTCGATCTGAGAGACAAATGGGGACTTCCTATCGGAACTCCAAGCCTGCGACACTCGAACCTCAGAAACTCGCAAAGGAGTGCTCCCGTGTTGCCCAGAAAACCTTCCGGATCATACTTTTCCAGTTGGAAACCAAGGGCCCTCCCGAAGCGCCCCAGGTCTTCTCGCAAGAAGAGTTTCGTGGCCCCGATGCTGGCTTCCGCCATCGCATCATCTTGCTGCTCGAGAGCGTAGGCTTCCTTTCGCGCCAGAAAAGCCGCGAATTCCAATTCACAGCTAATGTGATCGGATCGCTCCCGTTCCTCCTCTCTCGGCTTGAGTCCGAAGACTGAGTAGAGTCCACTCAGGTTGGCTAGCTGTTGGGTCTGCTGAAATAGCTCCTTGTGTCCATACTCCGTCTCATAAGGGCACACCAGCCCCCGCGCCGTGTGCCCGAACATTCGGCCGTGGAGGGTCTCGAAAGATTCCAGACTGAGGCCGGAGGTTGCTTCTGCCCAGGCTCTCGCTCGACCAGTCAGATCGAGTCTGCGAGGGTCTTCGAAGCTGTCGAAGCCTTCCGGATCGATGTCCGTACCACTGGTATTCAGCACGTAACTAGCCTCAATGACCGCTTGGCTCTTTGGTGATCGAAGGGTCCGAAGGGTGTCGGCGGTGGGCTGGTAAAACGCCAGCGATAGGGTCTCGTACAGAATCGAGCGGCAGAGGGCAATATCTCTATGAGCCGGCGGGGCGTCTTCAGTCAGTTGGACACTCATCAGTGTTCTCCTCCCGGGAAGCGGACCTTGGTTCGGCCGGCCGGTCCCGTCTCGGTACACTCAGATCGAGTTGTGGTGTTTCGAGTCACGAACGTGGATCGGCTCTTCGATCTTGGTTCTGAAGAGCTCCTGGCCTTCCTTTCCGAAGGCGATTACGGTGTCGTCGTAGATTTGTACTGGCTTTCCGCGGTAGCTTCCCTCATAGACCAGGGGACCTTCCTCGATTTCATAACCGTAGATGATCAGGTTGGAACGGCGGAACAACTGAAGCACGGCCAGGAGCTCTCGGTCCGGATTTGCGTACCGCTCCACGGCTCGATCGACGCCTGGTCCGAACATCTGTTTGAGATAGGGTTTCGGAACCCAACGCGGAGGGATGTAGTAACCGTTGGGAGCCGTGCCCAGTTGCGGGTACAAAGGCAGAGCCACTTTGGCTACGTGAACCAGATAGTAGAGCGGATTCTGGCGGTCTTCGGCCCAGATCCCATCCGCTTTCATCTTCACCAGCCCCTGCATACGCATCTGGCCGATGCAGGCGGCCATGCACCGGGTTTCCATGGGTTGCCCGTTGCTTTCCGGGTCAGTTCCTTCGACTCGTGGATAGCAGGCCACGCACTTCTCTGAAATCCGTGTATTGCCCCGATACATCACTTTCTTGTAGGGGCAGGCCTCGACGCACTTGCGATAACCCCGGCACTCTTTCTGGTCTACCAGAACGATGCCGTCTTCCGAGCGCTTGTAGATCGCCTTTCGGGGGCACGCAGCCAGGCAGGCAGGATAGCTGCAATGATTGCAGATGCGGGCCAGATAGAAGAACCAGCTGCTGTGAACGGGAAGTTCGGCCCCGTTCGGATCGAATTGATTGGGCACTCCCCTCTTTCCAACCGGATTGTCTTCGTAGATGTTGGGAGAGTTCCACTCCTCGTCGCTGGGGAGATACCCCAAGACCCGAGCGCTCTCGGGGTCCAGGGTCTTTTCGGCGGCTTCGAAGATGGTCTTGCCGCCAAACTCACCATAGGGGGCCTGGACGTTATCGACGACCGACCCTTTCCATTTCTGCCCATCGGGATTGGCCTGCTGGAGCTTTTCCAGAATCTTTACATCCCAAGACTGGGGGTATCCGCCGTAGGGTTTGGTCTCGACGTTGGCCCACCACATATGCTCCTGACCCTTGCTGAAGGTCCAGGTTGATTTGCAGGC
This sequence comes from Acidobacteriota bacterium, assembly GCA_965218775.1. Classification (GTDB taxonomy): domain Bacteria; phylum Acidobacteriota; class UBA6911; order RPQK01; family JAJDTT01; genus CAUZIZ01. Next base: position 1,772,688 of record CBDCLS010000006.1, read on the forward strand.
CATGGTGCAGGTCTGACACGCGATACACCGGTTGATGTTGAAGACGAAGGCGAACTGACGATCCGGGAACTTCCCTTCGTAGGGATAACCCATCTCACGTCCGAGCTGCCAATTGTAAACTTCACTCATGTCTTACCTCTAGCTTTCACTTTTGCCGGGCACCTGGAGTTGGATCAGGGGCAATTCGCTGATCTCCCGGTCGCTCACTCGAATGTTCCCCCAGACCTGGCAGGCCTCGCCTACGATCGTCTTGATCCTCTCTTCTCCCAGCATCCGCCAGGCCTGGTGGGCGCTTCGATAGAAGGGGTTCCGGAACAGATGGACCAGTCGCTGCTCAGTGAATCCCAACCGGGCAAACTCCTCGGCGAATACATAGGCCATGTCCAGGTGGGTTTCGCCGTAGGCTGGGAACCCAACTCCTACCAGCTCTTGTGGATCCTCTGGATCAGCATCTTTGTATGGCATTTGTCCTCCTAGCCCTAGCGAGCAACCTCAGACCGCCGGGGACATTTTTATGTACTGGGTCCTTTTCTTACCCTTGCCCGTGCCTTTGCCCACGCCCGTGCCCGAGTTCCTCTTCCTCATCCAGGCCCAACGATTGTGGGAAGACGCACGGGCACGGGCACGGGCGCGGGCAAAGGCACGGGAAACTTCTTCGCAAACTTGACCAGTCTGTGAACTTTTCATCGGCCAAGGGTCCCTAGCTGGTCAGCTCTCCAGCCAGATAGAGGGTCATCGTCTCGTTCTCGTTGTCGGGGGTGTAGCCCGTGGTGGCTGGTTTCCAGATTCCTTTGCCTCCCAGTCCGCCGTGCTCAGCCTTGCTCACCCGCACCAGGGTCTCCTTGGGGACGGTGTTGATGGCATGGTTGTCGGTTTCGCCTCCGAACAGAAATCCCATGAAAACCTTGGACTTGTGAAACAGGGTGTCGGTCTGATGCATGGGCATATGCCAGTTACGGGTCACCGACTGCTGCGAGCCGTACCGCAGATTGGCTTGATATCCAGTGTTTTCAGAGAGAGCCCGACCATCGGGACGCGTCTCGTGAGCCTTGACGCTCTTCTCCGTGGCAATGAAGGGAGCGTGCTTCATCATGATGGTGTTGTAGGGATAGGCGTGGTTGTATTTCACCCTCAGCATGCAGCGCGCCACCCGGTAGAAAGGATCCTTGGGATTGGCGTTGAGATAGGGTCGGTCGGCCGGGTTGGCATCGATGTACACGTAGTCCCCATCGTTGATTCCCAGATCCCGCGCCGTGGCTGGGTTGAGGTGCAGCTGATGTTCTCCGACACAGGGAGCGCGCTTGTCCAGCCGATAGGGATCACCGAAGTTCGAGTCGAACAGCATGTGCCAGTCCACGTTGGACCAACCACTGTGGACCCGATGACGCGTCTTGGGCGTCAGACAGTAGAATTGGTAGCCCTTCTCCCACAGAAAATTCTTGGTTTTCTTGGCTTGGGAGCAGGGCATCTTGACGTTGCGGATGGTGCGCCGATCCCAGTGTTCGTCGGAGGCGGATATTCCATAGTCCTCGGGACGCACGTAGGGGTTGGAGCTGACGATCACATTGGGCATATAGGGAGTGGCCTCCGGGCCTTCCCGGTGTACTACGAAGTTCTCTCCATATTCGATGGCTTCGGGGATATCGGAATAGGCATGCAGCCTGCCCGTGTCGGTGTAGAAGGGCTCGCTGTCATGGATCTGTTCGTAGAAAGGAATCCGAGGATAGGTGCGGAAGTTCAGGAGGGATCCTCCGGGGGGACCGTAGCGGCCGGCCAGGATGTCTTCTAGCTTGTATCCCGCCGTCGTGGTGCAGCTGTCGAGCAGTCTTTGCAGGTAGAGATGGCGTTTTCCTTCCAGCTCGAACTTGAAATAGTCCCGGAAACGGTAATCGCCGGTCAGCTCATACAGAGCGTGGGCGATGCCAGCCAGGATGCTTAGATCGTCCTTGCTGTTGAAGACGGGGGAAATACCTCCTTTCCAGATCTGTAGGAACGGATTGGAGCAGCTGGCCGTGACTTCCAGCCCTTCGAATTCCAGCCAGGAGTTGGCCGGCAGGGCCAGGTCGGCGTACTCGATCGAGGCGGTCATCTGGATGTCCAGAGAGACGATCATCTCGACATTGGGATTGACGTTCTTGATCATCTCGTAGGCCCACTTGGCGTTGTTGATGAGGTTGACGTTGTTGAAGATGATGGCCTTGGTGGGCGTTGGCATGTGGGTTTCCCCGGTGAAGTTTTTACGTCCAAACCGGGGGGTATCCACGATCAGGGCCTTGTCCCCGTGATTCCAGTAGGCCGGCTCCTCGCCCTTGGCGCAAGGCCGCAGCCGGACGTCCTTTCCAGAAGCTTCGGGGTCCAGTTGAGGATTGAAGGGATCTTCTGCCACCCAACCCTTGAACCCCGGACCGCTCCAGGCAGACCCCTGAAACAGAGCGGCCTTGTAGTTCCCGGCCCAGGTATGAGAGCCGGCACCAGGCTTCCCAATGTTTCCGGTCAACATCAGCGGAAGGTAGGAGGCACGGTTCATTTCGGTGGCATGGAACCAGTGGTTGATTCCTTCACCCTGGTGTATGGCCACCGGTTTGATCTGGGCGATGTCCTCGGCCAGCCGCTCCACCAGCTTGCGGGGAGCGGAGGTGATTTCACACACGGTGTCCAGGTCGTAATCCCTCAGGTGGGTTTGGTACAGGGTCCAGAGGCTGGCCACCCGTACCTTGCCGCCCCCAGCCAGAGGCACCGTCCAGGTCCCATCCAGCACCGGCTCATGCGGCATTTGCTGGTTGATTTGATCCCGGGTAATGGCTCGGGGAGCGTCCGCTTTGGCATCCCACACCACGAAGTCCCCAAGCTGCTGGTGCTGCTCCTCAGTGAAGCCCTGGATCTTCATCGAGGGTCCTTCGGCGGACAGCTCACTCTTGTAGTCAGCAAAGATCTCGTGAGCGCGGAGGCGTTTCAGGTTGTCGGTTCGGACCAAGAGAGGGAAATCAGTAAACCGTTTCACGAAATCTTCGTCGTATTTCTTGCGATCGATCAGTAATTTGGTGATGCCCAGCCAAAGAGCCGCGTCCGAGGCGGGACGGATGGGAATCCAATAGTCAGCCTTGGTTGAAGGCGGGCTGTATTCGGGGGAGATGACGACGATTGTCCCCCCTCGCTCCATGCACTCGATAAACCAGTGGGAATCGGTGAGCTTGTTTTCGACCAGGTTCTTGCCATCCATGATGATCAGCTTGGAGAAGCGGAGGTCGTTGAAATCGCAGTCCGAGGTCTGGAGTCCATGAACCCAGGGATGCCCCGGCGCCTGATCTCCATGCCAGGTATAGTTGGACCAGTTTCGGCCAGCCCTAGCCTCCTCCGGCTTCACCTTGCGAACCAGGGTATCGAGCAGGGCCAGGGAATTGTTGAGACGGTACATCCCATACTTCCCCAAGACCCCCAACAGGCCCATTCCTCCACGCATCTTGATGCAGCGGGTTCCCGCGCCGCCGGTGGCCTCAACCATTTCAGGTTGGTATCCCTGCGCCAGGAGCCTTTTCTTGCCTACCTCACCGCTGTAGCCGTCGGCGATGGCGTGCAAGGTCTTAGCGACACTCCGAAACGCGTCTTCCCATGTGATCTGGACGAATTCGTCCTGGCCCCGTGCATCGAAGAGGTATTTCGATTTCAGCTCGGGGGTCAGGGGCGGGCAGCCGGCATCCACCCAGGACTTCCAGCCTCTTCGCACGATGGGATGACGGAGCCGATAGGGCCCGTACAAGACCCGGTGAAAGGTGTAGCCCTTTGCGCACTGACGTGGATTCCAGTTGGCAGTGGCATGGTTCCCGTAAAGGTCGGCATACTTCTGGTAGTCGTAGGTCGATCCGCTGCGCGTCACAATCCCGTTGCGTACGTAAGCTCGTACGCGGCAGGCGTGGGTGTCGTTGGGAGAGCAGACCCAGTCGAAGGTGCTGTCGTATCGATACTGGTCTCGATAGACCTTCTCCCAATCTCGCGATACAGACCTGGAGAGGGGGTTGTCCTCCGCGTCTATAGGTTCCAGCAGCCGGCACGAGATTCCGCTGGCCAACAGACTGGTGCCCGCTCCCAGGCCAACCCAGCGCAGAAAATCTCGTCGATTTGGATTTGACGATATGCCTTGGTCTGTCATGCTCCTTGCTCCTTGGGCTGTATTCCCCCTCGTCACTCAGAAAGGAAGAGTTCCTGCCAGATCGTGACCGACTTCTTTCCATCCCGATCGCCGGCGCTTCCATCCCACACAGCAAAACTAGCCATAACGGTCTTTCCTGCGCGGAGTGGGACCGCGGACTTGCCCTTTCCCGAAAGCTCTCGCCGGAACATCACCCGATAAGAGCCGACCGAGTAAACGCCGGTGGCGGTCACCTGCTGATCGATTGGTGGGCGCGCCTTGAGGCTGCCAAATCCCTCCGCTACCAGGTCCTCGGCGGGGCTCTTCCGGGTCGGGTCTGAGACGATGTTGCCCGCTCCCCAACCGGTGATGAAGTCCGGGTCCGAGTCCAGTGTGAGAGCGTGTCTCGTGGGCTGCTCCAGGGGAGAGCGAAGCAGGTTGGGGTAAGAGTCGATGCCGATGTGAGGGTAGACCCTATCCAGGTCCTGAAAGGCAGGTTCCAGATCCGCCTGCCGCTCCGATTTCCACATCCAGATGTTTACCGGAGCTCGTTTCTCTCCCATGGCGAAGAAAGGTGGATCTGGGTCTGCTGAAAACTGAATCGCCGCGGCGTCGCGGAAATCCTGGGGACGCACCGCGGTGTGATCATAGGTGCGGTCAGACCAGGTGAGCTGCACCGCAAGCTCGTTCCCGTCATGAAGCGCTTGAACCGCCACCTGTTCCGGCCGATCGTCCCGCCACCAGAGAGGCATCAAATGAAGATTGAACGCCTCAGCGTTTTGCCATGTGCCTTCATCTGGGTGGTCAGGAAGCTGCTCCACCCGGTTCGCCCGAACCTGAAAGCGCTTCATTTCCATCCGAGCCCGCTCCTCATCGCTCGACATCTCACGAACGTAGTGCACCAGGTGCCAGGCGTCGTCTCCGTACAGATTGGCGTGTGAGGGCATGGGAGAACCTGGCAACCCCGCAGCGATTCGGTTGTATACTTCCTCGGGCTCGGGGCGGCCTTTATAGATTCCCGCCGTGAGATCCCTTGGGCGTGTGGGGAAGCCTTCGGAGTCTTCCTGTATTTCTCGACCGTCGCCCTTTCCGGTCGTACCGTGACACCCGGCACACACCTCGATGAAGAGTTCGTGGGCACGAGCTCTGTCTTCAGGTCTGTAAGGAGGTTCCGGAGGCACTTTCACATGGCCGGTAGGATTGCCATCGGCAGCTTGTGGTTGAAGATCAGGACCGATATCGAAGGGGAACTTGGAGAAAGACTTGGCGTAGTGCACCAATCCCCAGCGAGACTCTCGGGGCAGATGATCCCAGGAAGGCATGGCGGAACCCGGCATCCCTCGCGAAATCGTCCGGAACAGATCTTCGTCCGTGGGAATGGAATCCCAAGTCGACACCAGTCGGTATCGAGCGCTCACGAAATCACGTGGTTTGGGATAGAGCAGGTAGGCCGCCTCTCCCTGACCGTCACCCTCGGCGCCATGGCAGGCAGCACATTTTCTTTCGTAAATCTGCTCGCCCAACTGCAGGAGCTGGAGTGAAGAGGCGATCGGACTCAAGAGAGCCAACGATTCCCTCTTCTCAATCTCGTCGCTGGATGAACGAGAACACGAGATCACCGCCAAGGTTAGGAGACCGACCCAGACCACAATCTTTCCGATCCGCCGAGCGCTGCTTCCCATGACCGCCCCTCCGTGGTTCGCCTATGTATTGGCTCGGAGGGCAGCAATTTCCGAGCCACAGTCGACCCGAGTTAGCGGCCCGACGTAGCTTTGGCCTCCAGGCCGAAGTCTTTCTGTCGAGCCTAGCGGCCCGTATCTGTTTAGCGCCTTCTTCCCACCCTTGCCTTTGCCCGTGCCCGTGTCTTTGCCCTGACTTCGGCTCTCCTTGGTTGCATCAAGGCCCTTGGCCAAGCCAGGCCGATTGTCGACAGTGCGTTCTTTGATCTTGCTGTCAGCGACTACGAGGGTTTCAGGACAAAAAGGCGCGAACGGGCGAAGGCAAGGGCACGGGCAAGGGTAGGAAAAAGACGCAAACAGATACAGCGGCTCGATGTACGGCGGCCTGGAGACCACCGCTACCGGCCACCTGGGCCTTTTCACACTCGCAGTGGGTCATTTGCCCCTCCCACGCGTCCCTAAACATTGTTTTCCGCCACAGTTCCAGCCGAACTCCTTTCGGCCTGTCAGACTCTGACAGTATGGTGAATAAAACCTCCTTCACCCTCTGGCGGTATGGTGAGAGGCGCCGAGGCCATGATCACTTGGATGATCATGAAGACCGGCTTTTCCCTGCTCCGGCTGGATTCGGAATTGCCCTGGATTGAGTAACCTCTGGGTGGCGAGCAGCGAGTCGTTGAAGTGGAACCGTGGCGGGCCACCGCTACAAGAAGCGGCGGCGTCCAGTGATTGGGAGAACAACAGCCATGACCGAATTCAAGAAGCAAGCCTATATTGGCGGCAACCGTCTACGCCCCGAAAGCCTGATGATGAGCTACGGCTATGACCCACAACTCTCCGAGGGGGCCCTCAAGTGTCCGATCTTTCAAACCTCGACCTTCGTTTTCAAAACAGCGGAGGAGGGGAAGGCCTTCTTCGAACAAGCCATGGGACGCGGCAGCGAGTTGCAGACGGGCAAGCGAGGCCTGATCTATAGCCGATTGAACAATCCCGACCTGGAGATTCTGGAGGATCGTCTTACTCTGTGGGATGAGGCCGAAGCCTGCACGGTCTTCGAGAGTGGGATGGCGGCCATTAGCACCACCCTCCTCGAATTCCTGAATCCGGGAGAAGTCATTCTTCACAGCGAGCCGTTATACGGGGGCACGGAATACCTCTTCAAACACGTCCTGACCCGTTTTGGGATTCGGACCATAGGCTTCAAGGCGGGCAGCGATTTGAACCAAATAGCGAAGATAATCGAAGAGGCGAACGTCGGAGATCAACTCGGGGTGATCTATGTGGAGACGCCCGCTAATCCGACCAACCAACTGGTGGATATCGGCTCTTGCGCCCAGCTGGCCAAACAGTACACCACTCCGGACCGCCGCCCGATTGTGATCGTGGACAATACCTTCCTGGGTCCCCTCTGGCAGCACCCGCTTCGACATGGAGCGGACCTTGTCCTCTATTCCGCCACCAAGTATATAGGCGGCCACAGCGACGTCATTGCCGGTGTGTGCCTGGGACCGTCGGAGCTGGTCGAACGGGTACGCGCTCTCAGAACCTTTCTGGGTACGATGGCGGGACCCTGGACGGGATGGCTGCTTCTACGCAGCCTCGAGACTCTCAAACTCCGGATGACGTGCCAGATGAAGAACGCCCGCTACGTGGCCGATTTTCTGGCCGACCATCCCAAGATAGATCGAGTCTACTATCTTGGGCTTTTGACAGAGGACACCCCACAGCATGGGATCTATCGCAGGCAGTGTGCGGCCCCTGGAGCCATGATTTCGGTAGATCTGGTAGGCGGACAAGATCAGGCGTTTCGCTTTCTCAACAACCTTCAACTGATCAAGCTCGCGGTCAGCCTGGGCGGAGCCGAATCTCTGGCCGAGCACCCTTTCACCATGACGCACTCCGAACTCGAACCCGAGGAGAGGAGGCGGATGGGTATCAACGAGAGGATGGTTCGCCTCTCCATCGGCATCGAAAACCCGCAGGACCTGATCACCGATCTAGAGCAGGCTCTGACAGCGGTCTAGAGGGAGCGAGCCACCTCATACCGCCGAGAACGTTTGTCTGTGTTGAGTTCTCCTCCTATGCTTGCCCCTGCCCGTGCCCGTGCCCGACTTCATCTTTCTCAGCCAGGTGCGACGATTGTGGGGATACTGACGGGCAAGGGCACGGGGGAGCAGCCGACAAGGCTGCAATCCAGCTGGTGAAAGTCCAGCCGTGTGAATTACTCGATTCACACACGTAGCGATCCCACATCTCGGGGCAGGTAACCAACCGAGCGATGCGTGGTGTAAACGGTCTGGCCGCCTTTCAGCGATGAAGCGGTGGGAGCAATCTGGAGGCCATCGATCCTCCCATACGGCTCCCTGCGCGCGAAGAGAGCACAGTCGAAGCGCCAGTCGGAACTCCCTGAGAAAAGGTCCCCGGGGTCGATGCTCCAGATGTTCACAGACATCTTCCCCGGATGGGGGCGTCCGTCTCCGCTGCCCGCTCGGGCCGGGACCACTGCCTCGATCCGTTTCGTTACCGGGTTGCAGTCGATGTCGAGCGTATCCTGGCGTCCTCGCTTGCCGGCGACGCGGATGCTGGAATGCTTCGACTTCAAGGGGTGCCAGCCTTTTTCCGACCAGAGCTGCGCATAAACGGATGTGTCCGATTTCTTGTCGTACGACGATGGATCGTAGCTGCGAGAAATGATGGCGAGTTTCCCCTCGTGGAGCAGGGAGACCGGCTCGCCAGGGCGTACGAAGGAGGGCAGGGATTGCTCTTCCTCCATCCAGGTTCGTCCGCCGTCCTTCGAGTAGCGGAAGTGGATCTTATCGGCGATCCGGACGCCGAGAAATCATGGGTGCTTTCCAGGACATTCCCCAAAAATTGAGGGTGAATTCTCTCAAGTAGTTGAGAACAAGAGAGTAGGGCGATAAGGGAAGTGGGATGGGTTGAAATTGGGAGAAAATGGGGGAACTGTCGACCCCCAAAAGTGTGGGTCCCTAGCGCTTAGACTGGTTGGCGGAACTCCAAACCCAACAACCAATTAAGCGGAGGGACCCAGATGCATGATGCCAAAGTAGCGTGGAAGATTCGAGAGCAGCTGAGAGAATTTTCGGGGAAGGTCTCTGAAGGATTACCGAAGACCGCCGCTCGTTTGATCCGGGAGGTGCTCTACGGGATGCAGTGTCGGGCGTCGGTCCGGCTCAGCGAGATTGCGCGAGCACTGGAGGAGGAGATCGCTCTGAAGAAAGTCATCGAGCGGCTGAGCCGCCAACTCAACCGTCAGGGATTGAGAGGAGCGGTGGGAAAGAATCTGCTGGAGTTGGCGGCCTGGCGGGTGGAGAAGGAGACGCTGTTGATTGTGGACCCCACGGATGTGAGTAAGCCATATGCCCGGAAGATGCAATACCTGGCGCGGGTCCGGGACGGCTCCCGAGGGGAGATCCGAGATGGATACTGGTGCTGTGAGGTGGTCGGAGCGAGGCGGGGGAGTGCCGAGGTGCTGCCGTTGTACCAGGAGCTGTACTCGCAGAAAGCGCCGGACTTTGTGAGCGAAAACGACGAGATCCTCAAGGCGATTGGGCGAGTCTCCAAAGCCACCCAAGGGCGAGGGATCTGGGTGATGGACCGGGGAGGGGATCGGGAGGAGATCCTCGAAGTCCTGCTGAAGCGGGGACACCCGTTCCTGGTGTGCCAGCGGGGGGATCGTCACCTGATCTCAGGGCGCAGCAAGAAGAGCGCCGAGGAGTGGGCGCGTGGTTGTCGGCGCCGCTACCGGGAAGTCGTGATCAAGGAGACGAGTGCGGGGGAGAAGGTCTACCGGTTGGAGTTTGGGGCCCGAGGGGTGCGTTTGCCCGGTTTCGACCAATCGCTGTACCTGGTGGTGGTGGATGGCTTTGGCCCCCGTCCCCTGATGCTTCTGACGAACCAGACGGTCAAACGCTCGCGCAAGAGCCAGTGGCGGGTGGTCGAGAGCTATCTGAGCCGCTGGCGTGTCGAGGAAACGATCCGATTTATCAAGCAGAGCTACGAGTTGGAAGACATCCGTTTGCTCAAGTATGAGCGCCTGCGCAATATGGCCGCCTTGGTCATGATCGCCGCCTTCTTCGCCTGTGTCTATCTGGGTAAAAGGGCCAAGCTGGCCCTTCTGGTCCAACACATCGAGCAGGCAGCCAAACGGATCTACGGCATCCCGGAGTTCCGCTTCTATGCCATAGCCGATGGCATCAAGCAGCTCCTATTCGGCCGCCACAGCGGGATTGGCGGGGCTCGACCCGATCCCAGCTCCCGTCAGCTGTCCCTGCTTCCTCTGGGCCTCTGAAAAATGGGGAATGTCCAGGTGCTTTCCTCTTGCGAGCTGCGATTTGCGGCTACAATAATGGGAGGAAGGGAAGTTGATGTCAAAGCCGATACCTGAGCTTGGGCATACTTTTTCCGTAAAGGATGAATCATGAGCGTAACGCATCTGTCGGACAACCAAATAGAGAGCTATCGACGCGAAGGGTACCTGGTTCTACCAGGGTTCTTCGGTGCTGACGAGTTGGCGTCCGTCGATCGGGCCATTCGCGAGGTCACGGAGACGGCCTTGGCGAGCGGTGACTGGAGCGACGTCCTGGAGCTGGAGTCGGAGCTGCATGATGGACGTCAGGTGCCACGGCGAATCTACGAACCCTTCGACAAGCACGAGACCTTTCGCCGGATCGGGTCCGAGCCACGGCTGCTCGACTGCCTGGAGGCTTTGATCGGCCCCAACATCGCGCACCAGTACAGCAAGATCAACATGAAACCGGCTCGGGTGGGATCGGTCGTGAAGTGGCACCAGGACATGGCCTACTATCCATCAACCAACGACGATGTGGTGGCCGTACTGATCTATGTCGACGACGCCACGGAAGAAAACGGCTGTCTGCAGGTCCTACCAAGGCACCATACTCACTTCTTCGACCACACCGGGGCCGACGGCCAGTTCGCGGGCATGGTCACCGAGGATCTCAGCGGAGGCCGATTCGGGCGGTCGGTGTCGCTGGCTGCCCCCGCCGGTAGCGCCATCCTTCTGCACGGCATTACGCCTCATTCCTCCCTCCCTAATCTGTCGGACCAACCGCGCCGCACGTTGATCTATGGATTCCAGGCAGCGGACTGCTATCCGATCTACTTCGGCGAAATGACGTCCCAGGTCTCGAACATTCAGATGCTGCGTGGCAAGCCGGCTCGCTTCGCCCGTTTCGGCGGTCCGGCGCCACTCATTCCTTCGTACACTGGATTGTGGAAGTCGCTCTACCAATTGCAGGAGGAAGCCAAGCTGGGATGAAGTGAAGACCGCGCTGGATCACTCAGGGGAAAACTTCAGGCTTGAGGACAGGGGAGAGCTTGCTGTTGTCCAGCTCTCTCCTCGGAACTTGGGCTCATATTGCAGACAAGTCAAGTCGTTCGCGGCTCTGTCGGACTTGGCTTCGTAATGCTGGCAGTTCACCCGTCCACGGTACTGTTGGGCAGCTGTTTCCGGGACTGCTCACTGCTCACTGCTCACTGCTCACTATTCAAGTTGGATCTGAGTCCGGCAAGGGTTGTCGCACAGCGGCCTCTGGGGATACACTAGTAAAAAGCGTGCTTGAGGTTGTGAACAGAATAATTCGTCTCCTTCCAATCTACCTGGTTCTTGTTGCTTCGGTAACGTTCGCTTCCCCCTCGCCTGGTCAGAGTCAGCAGGCCGAAGAGAAGGCGGATCCCTTCTCCAAATGGTTGAACCAAGATGTGCTCTACATTATTACTCCCGAAGAGAAGACCGTCTTTTCCAAGTTGACCACCCTCGAGGAAAAGGAAAACTTCATCGAGCAGTTCTGGCACCGCCGCGACCCCGATACCTCGAGTGGATTCAATGAGTTCAAGACCGAGCACTACCGCCGCATCGCCTACGCTAACGAGCGCTATCGGAATGGTGGCGAGCCATGGACCCCATGCGGTCTGTCGGCGGCGAGTTTGACGCCGTTCACAAGCATGCGGATAATCCGTTTCTCAGGCTGGAGCGATTTTTCAAACTCCAGCAGGCGCCTCGGATCCAGTTCCAGGATCTCAAGTCAGCCGTCACCACCAACATCACCTACAACGAGCTGCCGTTCTTTGCGGTGAACTCCCATACCCGACTGAACGAGGAGTCGTTCCTGGTGCCCATCACCGTCTTTCTCCCCTTGAACGAACTCACCTATGAGACTCCCGCCGGCGGCGGTACCGCTCGGGCCACCGTGAATCTGTACGGTTCGGTGAAAAGCATGGGAGGCAGGACGGTCAATGAGTTCGAGGAAACGATCTACGATGATCGGGGGGACTCCAGCGTGGAGTCCAAGGGAGAGAAATCCTTCCAGAAGATTCTTCCCCTAGCCCCCGGTATCTACAAACTCGATTTGATTGCCAAGGACTTGGGAAGCAAGAAGATCGGACATCTCCAACAGCGACTGAATCTTCCGCTGGTGGTACCCGAGGAGCTTTCTCTCTCGTCCCTGGTGCTTTCCGATACGATGGTTCCGGCAAGAGACGAAACCCTACCCAACCCCTTCGTGACGGTATTGGGCTGGAAAGTCTATCCGGCGCATGACAGTCAATTTCATTCGGGGGAACGGCTTGGGGTCTACTTCGAGGTCTACAGCTTCGACGTCGACCAAAGCCGCGATGTGGCCGATCTAGACATTTCGGCGACCATAGTGAATTCCAGCGGCGAACAGCTCATCGATGGACCTGCTACGCATCTCATCTCACGCTTCAGTGACCGGGTTGCCGCCGCCTTGGTATTTCCGCTGGACGCCATTGAAACTGGCGACTATACCCTGCTGCTGAGGGTTCAGGATAAGATCCAACAGCGAGACGTCAAGGAGAGGGTCCGCTTCAAAGTCATTCCCACTGAATCTTGATTCCCTAGTGCTCGTGTTTGGGTCGGGAGCACTGAACTGTCAACGCGGACACATCGGAAAGCGTTAGCGGTACCCGAAGTAGCCGGGAAATAGAAAGGTTTGCATGGATAGCCAGGAGAGGGTCCGCCAGCTGAAGATGGACGGGTTCTGCGTGATCGAGGGAATCATTCCCAGCGACAGGGTTGATCGGGTGCGGCAAAGTGTGGTGGAAGCCCAGGCCAGGCGCCACGAGGAGGCCGAGGCGAAATTGGCAAAGACCAGGTCTCGGGGCCACCGCGTTGGGGTGGAGGGCGTCGCAAATCTTCGGCAGGTGATCAACGAAACCCAGGCATTCGCTCCCTACCTGGCCGACAGACGCATCCTGGGCCTCGCGGAGTCCTTCTTCGGCCCCTACGTCAGAGTCTCGTGCACGGACTGTGTCATCAACAACCCGGGAAATGGGCGCGGCTATCTGCACGCGGACTGGCCCTACAATAAGACCAACGCATCCCATCTTCGCGCTCCCTACCCCGACACCATGATGCATATCTCGACCATCTGGATGTTGTCGCCTTTCAGTGCGGAGACGGGTGGCACTATTGTAGTGCCAGGAAGCCACCGGATGTCCAGCAACCCAGCCGGAGGGGGAACGTCCATTCCTCAAGATGATTCCTACCCGACGGAAATGAATGTTTGCGGCGCTGCCGGGAGCGTGTTCGTGAGTGACAGCCGGCTCTGGCATGCGGTTGCACCCAATAGGAGCGACCAACCCAGGGTCGCTCTCCTGATTCGCTACGCACCCTGGTGGCTCAATCTGAATCCCACCATGATCGGGACTCCCGAGCACACCGCCATGGTGGTGGAGACGGGTGGCAAGAACTACGAGCTTCCGCCCCTGCGAAGGAGCGTCTACGAGTCCCTCCCGGATGACGTGAAGCCACTCTATCGGTTTTGGGTAAGCTGACCTGCGCCTTGGAAATCCAAGTACAAGACAGGCCTTGGATCCAACATTGAACCCAATAAAATCACTGTTGTATTCTACCAATATGGTGGCAAAACCAGTACAGATTTCGATGGACACTGACCTGCTGCGCCGAGTCGATCGGGATCCGGAGGCGCGGGAGAAGGGGCGCTCGGCTTTTGTTAGCTCCGCCATTGAGCTCTACCTGACGGCGAAACAGCGCCGGGAGGTCGAAGCGCGGATTGCCCACGCCTATGAGGGAGCGGCCGACGACATGCTCGAGGAGATATCCGATTTCATGGAGAGCCAATCATGGCCCGAGAGTTAAGACGGGGAGAGATCTGGGTCCGGAAGTCAGTGGAGTCTCTTCAGAGGTGAGAGTCATTTTGACCCCAGTCCTCTCTGCAACCTTAGTGGACGATTACTCTTCCCGAACACACATGATGGGATTCGTAGTTAGACCACCAAGATTGGTCTGAAAGAAAGAGAGGATCGTAACCGGATCATCGCAGGTGATTCTTCCCCAGCCTGTGAAATTGTCCGGCAGAGGGGTCTTTTCGAAAACGAAAAACTGGTCCTGGCCCAAGGGCGGAACCGCAAAGGCCCCATCTCCCACCGGTGTGGTGTCTGCTGAAGAGGTGGTCAAATCGCAGGCTATGGGGTCTGGACTGACACTCGAAACAGCCACTCCAGTATCCATCTTCTGGTTTCGTATGACGGTGAACAGAGCGTCCTGACACGGTTCCGTAAACGGAACTCCAATCGGGGCTGCGCCGGGCTGATTGAGATCCACTAGTTCGACCAGAACACCTTCTGCTCCGATCTGCCCATTGACTAGAATCTGGGCGTGGCCGAAAACGAGATTCTCTCCACCTGCGAAGGGTAGGACGATAGTGCCGTTGCAGATCGCCTGTTCTGCAACGGTGTGTATAAGCGCACCGTTGTTGTCCAAGAACCGAGCCTCGATCGTGGTTTGCGGGTCGGCCGCATCACAAATTATCGTGGCATAGAAATCAGTTCTATTGCCAGCTCCGGCCACGAACGTAGGGAAGTCAATCACGAGTTCTCCCTGGGATAGGACCGATCCGAAAGAAAGAACCATGATAGATATCCCGATCAGAGAGATAGGGGAATGTCCAATCTGCATAGCTCTGTTTACCTCCTTCTTTCCTGCTTGTTCCTGAAAGCAGCCTCTTTTCGGGCCAAATAGACTGCCGAACCTATCACATCACGACGAGCAATTTCAAAAACAGATCGAGCCAGCCCGAAACCGGTCTTGCGCCGGTATATCCCCAAAGCCGGCAACCCGAAGAAGCGGCCGTTAGGGCTGCCTAGCTTCGAGGGCAAGCAGGCTGAAGCCGTTCAAGGCAAATATCAGCCCACCAGCCGTGACCGTCAGCCATTTCAGCTCTTGCATACCCAAGGTTGCATCATGGTCCTCTCGGCTGCGACACCGTTTCTGGCCAGTTCAGAAGGATCCGTGGGCACTGCTCCCCGTCGCTGCCAACAATGCCCTCGGGTTCCACCTGCTTCACGGCGGTCACAAGCACCAAATTCTAAAGCAAACCTTTCCAGCAGAGCCGCGAACGGCTTGAATCGCTGGCAACATGAGGCCAAGTTCCGGCCGTCGAGGACGACGAAAGCAGGACAACCAGGGAGACGGAACCTTTCAGGGAGTGGCCTTCCTGGCCGGGGTTGCCTACAACGAGGACGGTCATACCCGAGCCGGAATGGGAGTCGATTTCGGCGACTACGATGGGGATGGACGACTGGATCTGATCGTCACCAACTTCACTTCCGAAGGGAACGCCCCGTTCCGCAATGGAGGGGATGGCTCCTTCGCCGAAGTAACACGCCATACCGGGATCCGGAAGAACAGCTTTCTCAAGGTGGGGTTCGGAGTTCGGTTCTTTGACTACGACAACGACACTGATCTGGACGTCTTGGCTGTGAACGGACACGTGATCCCGCGAATTGGTAAGGGTCTGTCAGGAAGTAACCGATACACTTTGCTGGGGTCCCCAGGTACGCTGGCTAGGCGCGAGCGACGCGCATACCCGCTGCGGTATGTAAGGAGCGAGTAACAACGCCAGCGTGCCTGCGGACCCCAGCCCGCAGGGGCGCGGCGGCGCGGGGGCATCTGCTTTGTTGCCGCTCCTGGAAGATGCGCAGCGGCATCGTCTGCGTCGCGGCGCCTCCCATCTGCCCCCACGGCGCTCGCGCCAAAGTGCATCGGTTACTTCCTGACAGACCCTAAGTACCGGGACGACACCACTTTCCCCCAGGAGAAACTCCTCTACGTCAACGACAACGGCAAGTTTGAGGAACGGTCTCACGAAGCGGGAGACTCTTTCTCGATTCAAGACGTGGGGCGAGGCACTGCCTTTGCCGATATCGACAACGACGGAGACATCGATGTACTGGTGACCAACAATGGGAGTAAGGTGCAGCTGCTGAGAAACGATGGCGGCAATCGAAACAATTGGCTGATGCTGAAGCTGGTAGGCAAAAAGAGCAACCGTGACGGCATCGGCGCTCGCATCAGGGCGCGAGTCGGAGACCGAACCATCGTGGCCCAGGTTCAGCGGGCGGCCAGCTATCTGTGCAGCCAGGATGAGCGCGTCCATCTTAGACTGGGTAAATCGTCCCAGGTTAGTGAGCTCCAGATTGACTGGCCAAGCGGCATACGACAGACCCTGCGGGCCCTGCCCTCCAATCAAATCCTGACAGTCCAAGAGACAGCCCAGGATGGACACTGACCCCCTCCCAGCGAGAGGTAACGCAATCCGGACCATTACTCGGACATGGTACTAGCGGTGTTCCCACCCGGGAAGCTTCGGTTCCCGGCCGTCTGGACAAGTATTGAGACAAATGACAAGATCAAGTTAATCAATATCGACGCGGGTAGGTTCTGATGGATGTCAAGATCGGCAGCGCACCGGATTCGTGGGGCGTGTGGTTTCCAGACGACCCCAAGCAGATCCCCTATGCTCGTTGTCTCGATGAGGTTGCCGAGGCGGGTTATGAATACATCGAACTCGGTCCCTTTGGTTACTTGCCGACCGATGTCAACGCGCTCAAAGACGAACTCAGGAAGCGAAATCTGCGCGTGTCCGGGACGTTCGTGATGTCGCATCTTGAGGATCCCGAGTACACGCCAGAGATCGAGCGGCAACTCAACGGCGCAGGTGAGTTGGTTGCCGGAACCGGCGGGAAGTACATCGTGCTCATCGACGACACCTATTCCAACCCCTGGACGGGCGAGCTGCTGATGCCCGACGAGCTGGATGAGGATGCCTGGAAGCGCTTAGTGCACAAAGTCGACGAGGTGGCACGCCTCTGCCAGGAAAGGTTTGCATTGCAAGCGGCTTATCACCCGCACGCGGAGACGCATGTGGAGTACGAGCCACAGATCGAGCGACTAATGGAGGCGACCGATCCTGCGGTCCTCTCCTTCTGCTTGGATACGGGCCACCACGCCTATCGAGGTGGCGATCCAGTCAGCTTCATGCGGAAACATCATGAGCGGATTCCCTATCTCCACTTAAAAAGCGTGGATCGTGACAAGCAGAAAGAGGTTGAAGCCAAGGGAGTCACCTTTGCTCCCGCGGTCGGCGAAGGGATTTTTTGTGAGCCCTCGCTCGGCGCCGTGGATTTCGAGGCTTTCCATGACGTGCTCCAGGAGATCGACTACAACGGTTTCGCCATCGTCGAGCAGGACATGTATCCCTGTGAGTTCGACGCACCATTACCGATCGCGAAGAGAACACGAGAGTATTTGAGGAAAATTGGGATCGGCTGAAAGGCGCAATCCGGTTTCACGACCCAATACAAACGGGAGCACCAAACCAATGGCAGTCGGCACAACCGTTCGTTTGACGATGGCCCAGGCGCTTGTCAAATATCTACAGGTCCAGTTTAGTGATCGGGATGGCCAACAGCGCCGTCTGATCGAGGGAGTATTTGGCATCTATGGACATGGAAACGTGGCCGGACTGGGACAAGCGCTTTATGAATACGGTCAGGATCTACCCTATTACCAGCCGCGAAATGAGCAGTCGATGGTCCACAGCGCGGCGGCCTACGCCAAAACGACCCGACGGACCGCGACTTACGCCTGCACCTCTTCCATCGGTCCGGGCGCAACCAACATGACCACCGGGGCTGCGGCGGCCACCATCAATCGGCTTCCCGTACTCCTGTTGCCCTCGGATTATTACGCGACGAGACACCAAGGAGTCGTTCTGCAGGAACTCGAACATCCCATTTCGGCGGATGTCAGCGTGAATGACTGCCTGCGGCCGGTGAGTCGATTCTTTGATCGCATCTCAAGGCCCGAACAATTGCTCACGGCACTGCCCGAAGCCATGCGGGTATTGACCGACCCAGCCGAAACGGGCGCCGTAACGCTTTCCCTACCACAAGACGTCCAAGCACACGCTTACGACTATCCCAGCCATTTTTTTGAACGGCGGGTGTGGAAAATCGAAAGGCGCCAACCGGACGCGGAACGGGTCCAGGCCGCCGTTGAGTTGTTGAAAGGAGCCGAGCGTCCCCTGATTATCGCTGGCGGCGGCGTCCACTATTCAGAAGCCCAGCACGAACTCGAGACTTTCTCGGAGAAATTTGGCATTCCCGTGGGCGAGACCTTCGCCGGCAAGAGTGCGATCCGAAACGGCTCCGCACTGCTCCTGGGCGGCCATGGCGTGACTGGCGCTCCTCCTGCGGGGACGATTGCCGCCCAAGCGGACCTGGTGATCTGCGTGGGCACACGAATGTCAGATTTCATCACCGGTTCCAATACCTTGTTTCAACACCCTCAGGTGAAGTTTGTCCAGATCAACGTCTGCGGTCACGACGCCTACAAGATGGGCGCGTTACCGATCACGGCCGACGCCAGGGAAGCGCTTCGGGCACTTTCTGGGTTGGCCGAGACCGCCGGCATTCAACCCAATGGAAACTATCTTGAGGAAGTGGCTGGCGTCAAAAAGAGGTGGTCGGAACGACTCCAGGAGGAAACCTATCGCGCCGTCCCCGGAGAGGCCATGGGGCAGGGCGAACTAATTCAGATCATCAACAGCGAAGCCCAGTCCGGAGACACGATTGTTGCCGCGGCCGGAACGCCACCCGGCGACCTGCTGCAATTGTGGGATGCCAGCGGCGGACGATTCTGTCACCTGGAATTCGGGTTTTCCTGCATGGGCTATGAATTGCCTGCCGGTTTGGGCGTGCGATTGGCCCAACCTGGGGGTGAAGTGTTCGTCTTCGTCGGCGATGGCACGTACATGCTTCAACCGACCGAACTGATCACCGCCGCACAAGAAAATCTCAAGATCACCGTGATCGTATCGGAGAATCATGGCTTTCAATCCATTCACAACCTCCAGAACGGCCGCGCCGGGCACAGTTTTGGCAACGAGTTCCGGCATCGTGATGGCAACACCAATCGTCTGGAGGGTGAGTTCATTGCAATTGACTTCGCCAAGAACGCCCAAAGCATGGGCGCAAAGGCCTGGAAGGTATCGACTCCCGAACAAGTAAGGCAGGCACTGCGCGAGACACGGCGAGAGACGGGGCCCTGCTTGATCGTCGCCGAAGTCGAACCTCGGCGGTACTGTCCAGGGTCGGGAGTCTGGTGGGATGTGGCGGCGGCCGAGACAAGCGAAGATCCCCTCACGCAGAAGCTGCGAGCCGAATACGTCCGAGAACGAGACGAGTTACAACGGCTGTATTACTGACACAGCCAGAGAGTTGCTCCTGCGCTGAACAGCATTTTCAACAAACCAAGAAAGGCGCGACATGCAAATCGGATTGGTGATGGATGGCTTGGCGGAGATGGATTTTCTCGCGGCGCTGGACTGGGCGGCTGCCCGAGGGATTGAGGCCGTGGAGATCGGCACAGGGGGATTCTCGCCTGTGCCACATTGCCAGCTGCAGGAACTCGCGGCCAGCCAGCAGGCTTGTGCCGCGTTCATGGAAGCAATAACCAGCCGCAACCTTACGCTCAGCGCGCTGAACTGCAATGGGAATCCACTTGACCCGGACAACAACCGCCGCGGCAAAACTCAGCAAGAACTGCGTCAAACGATCGAAGTGGCCAGCCAGCTGGGTATCGACACCGTTGTGACCATGAGCGGGTGTCCTGGGACCCCTGAGGGCGGCGGATATCCGAATTGGGTGACCCACCCCTGGCAGCCGGAGTTTGCCGAGCTGTTGGACTGGCAGTGGGAGCAGTGTGTCACACCGTACTGGCGAGAGTTGGGAGCGTTTGCCGCGGACCATGGGATCAGGATTGCTATCGAGGCGCACCCTGGCCAGGTTGTTTACAACACGCGAACCTTGTTGCGACTTCGCGAAATTGTCGGAACTCACCTGGGCGCGAATCTCGATCCGAGCCACTTTTTTTACCAGGGCATCGATGCCCATCGTGCTATCCGCTACCTGGGTAACGGTAGCGTGATGCATGTACACGCCAAGGACACCTGCATAGATCCCCATGAGACAGCACTTACGGGTACACTCGACACTCGCCCCATGCTGGACATTCACGAGCGCGCTTGGGCCTATCGCACACTGGGGTTTGGGCACGATGAACTCTGGTGGAGAAAATTCGTTAGCGCCTTGCAGCAGGTGGGTTATGACGGATCGTTAAGCATTGAACACGAAGACCCGGTGATGAGTTCGCACGAAGGAATCGAAAAGAGTGTCGAGTTTCTCAAGCCGATTCTGCTGAGGACGCAGCCGGATGCGGTTCCGCCCTGGATGTCGTGAGCCAATGAGCAATCGCGATTCATGCGTCCGTTGGGGCATTTTGAGCACCGCTCGCATCAACGAGAGGCTGATCGGACCTCTTCGTGAGACGGACCGCAGCCAATTGGTGGCTGTGGCCAGTCGCAGCGAAGAAAAAGCGCGAAACTACGCCCGCCAGTGGGAGATCCCCCGCTGCTACGGCAGCTATGATGAGCTGGTAGCGGACCCGGACACCGACGCAGTCTATATTTCACTGCCCAATGGTCTGCACACCGAATGGACGGTCAAATGCGCGGAGGCTGGAAAACACGTGCTGTGCGAGAAGCCGCTGGCGCTGACCCTCGAAGAAATGGACCAAATCGAGCAGTCTGCCCAACGCAGTGGTGTGATCGTCCAGGAGGCGGCCATGATGTGCGCGCATCCGCAAATGGACTATCTACAGAGATTGGTGACCGAGGGAGCAGTTGGCCAGGTTCGGTTGTTACGCAGTGTCTTCACGTATGTGTTGAAAGATTTCCAGGATGTGCGCATGGACCCCTCTCAGGGTGGCGGCTCGCTCTGGGACCTGGGTAGCTATAGCGTGCGCCACGCTCGGCGACTGTTGCAACAGGAGCCGACTGAGGTGCTGGCGGCGCAGAATCTTAGTGATCGTGGCGTCGATCTGAGCTTTGCGGGACAGATGCAATTTCCCGACGGCGCCCAGTCCCAGTTTTTTTCCAGTCTCGAAGCGTTCGGAAATATCGAAGCCGATGTGTTAGGCACGGAAGGGAGCATCCGCATATCCTCTCCCTGGGGCAGCCAACTGGAGCGAGTCCCGCAAGTCGATTGGATTCGACACGACGGCTCGCCGGCGCGAGGAGACTGGGACGATGGAATGCTCAGCCAAACAGTCGACACGACCAGGTATCCCAAAGACAATGCCTACGAGCATCAGGTCAATCGCATGATCGCGAGTATCTTGGATGGCGCTGAACCGGTGATCCCGTTGTCAGATAGCCGCCAGAACACCAGGGTTCTGCTGGCCCTGTTCGAATCCGCCCGAGAAGGAAAAGCGGTGCGGATTTAGCCACCACATATTTCCACCAGGATCGTCTATTCACGTACCCGCAGCGACATGCTCCCAGCGTTCGCTTTCCCAGGAACGCATCATCGCTTCTTGAACTCTGGCGACCGCTAGCGCATCACTGAAACTGGGCTCGTGCCGCTGGCCATCCCTGATCGACTTGGCGAACTGATAGGCTTCGATCACTTTAAGGTCTTCGTAACTCATGCCATTTCCTGGACCCGGGTAAAAATCGGCGAACTGTGGATGCCGCGGACCGGCCCGCACGATGGTGAATCCGTCGTATTCCTCTCCTGCCTCGGGCAGACGAAGCTCAATCTCATTCATCCGTTCGAAATTCCATTTCATCGCACCCTTCGTCCCGTTGATCTCAAAGGCCAGTTCACAATCATGTCCTTTGACTACGCGACATACTTCCAGCGTCCCGGGCGCCTCATTGCCGAATTGAACTAGCGCAGCGACGTAATCTTCATTGGTTACCTCACCGCGCGGTCCGTCGCTGCCTACTGAAAAGTGAGTCCCTTCACCGGCTGTCGCCAAGGGGCGGTCGGTAATGAAGGTCCTCTGGTGCGACACAACACGGCCAATGCGACCCACCAACATGTGCGCCAGGTCGACCACGTGCGACATGATGTCGCCCAACGTCCCCGATCCAGAGATTTCTTTTTGGAATCTCCATGAGAGCACACCCTGTGGATTGCTGCCGTAGTCAACCAGAAAGCGACCGCGAAAATGCGTGATCTCGCCCAGCCGTCCATCACGAATCAGCTGGCGCGCGTAGCGTACTACCGGAACCCAGCGATAGTTGTAGCCGACGGCTGAGAGGACACCGGCGTCCCTGGCAGCTTGGTGGATCGCAGCCGTCTCCAATGGATTACGTCCGACCGGCTTTTCACAAAATACGTGTTTGCTCGCAGCGGCGGCGGCCCGGACCATCTCCAGATGAGTGTTGTTCGAGGT
This sequence comes from Acidobacteriota bacterium, assembly GCA_965218775.1. GTDB lineage: Bacteria > Acidobacteriota > UBA6911 > RPQK01 > JAJDTT01 > CAUZIZ01. The sequence continues at coordinate 1,795,099 of CBDCLS010000006.1, forward strand.
CGCGACAACCACCAGTTCCACCTCGGGATCCGCGACCACCTGGCGCCAATCAGTGGTCCCGCGGAGAAAGTCAAAGCGAAGCTGTCCCTGTTTGGCTCGCTCCTCGACCTCATCTGCACAAACCACGAGTCGGGCCGAAACATCGCTATCTTGGAAACGATCGGAAAGGCCACGATACGCTCGGCTATGCACCGTGCCCATCCATCCCATTCCGATTACGCCGATTCCGATGGGTTTGCTCATGTTTTGTATCCCTGAGAAGAGGTGGACATGGGGTGTACTCTGACTCTTTCGGCAGGCCCTCCGCCCGAACCGACATTCCTGCTATCGACTTTCGGATCGGGGCTCCTCTGGCCTCGCGCGAGGAGTGATCACAAACTATCAACCCTTCCCACATAGGAGCAAGCCTTCTTTTCCCTATTTCGGCTGCTCAGCACCCGACAGACCCCGGGGGCCCCGACATCCAATCAGGTCCTGACGGTCAAAGAGACCGCTTACGATGAAAGCTGAACTTCTCGTCAGAAACAGGCACTGGTCTCGAGCGCAAGTATGGGCATAATGAGTCGCATGCTGCACGACAATAATCCTGACGCGCTGATCGTCGGCGCTGGACGTTTTCAATATCGAGCGGTCGAGGGTTGGGACAAGCTACCCTCCAACTGGGAGTATGTCGACGTGGTGGGAGTCGCCACCGACTCGCAGGACCGCGTCTATGTTTTCAATCGGGGTGAGCGCCCGCTGGTGGTGTCAGCGTTTTCAGTGTAGACGGCAACCTTTTGGCGCGGTGGGGCGGCGGTGACGATCCCTGCGCAGCAACGGACTTTTTCGTGCCGCACGACGTCTGGCTCGACTCGCGGGGCAGCATCTATATCGGCGAGGTCACCTGGGCTGCCGGCGGGAATCTCGGGATGGTGCCAAGAGACTGCCCGCGGCTCAGGAAGTATGAGAAGGTAGGCTCGTGAACCCGTCCCTGGTATAGTCCTGCGCCATTATTCTTGTCAGGTCAACTAACCCAAGAAAAAGGAGACGTACATGCCCCGAGAAATCATCAGCGAAACTGCCGGAAAACCCTACAGTCGCGGGACCCGAAACGGAAACATGGTGTTCGTTTCCGGGCAGATGGGCCTGGACGAAAACGACAAAGAGGTCCCTGGGGGCGTTGGACCCCAGATGGTAAAGACCATGGAGTACATCAAGGAGATCCTGGCCGAGGCGGGGGCGACACTTGATGATGTCATGATGACCAGCGTCTACCTGGCGGACCTGAAGGGCGATTACGACGAGATGAACCGGGTCTACCGCGAATACTTCGGGAACAGCAACATGCCGGCCCGCGCCACAGTAGAAATCAGTCGGCTGGCATTCGACCTGAAGGTCGAAGTCTCCTGTATTGCAATCGTCAGCTAACGCTTCCATCGAAGGCTGGTGAAAATCCAGCACCTTCAGGCGAAGGAAATCCCGGAACTCCACGAAGGGGGACTGATCCCGATCAAGTGGCTTGTTCCAGGGTTTTCAACAGCAAGGGGGAAGTGGGCACCGTCAAGAAATCAGCGAGGTCAATCCCAACGGGATTGCGTCTGTCAGCCCAGGGTTTCCGAACCCTGGGTAAGGCTAGAGCTAGATATGAATCGGGATCTCGGGCCCCAGTACGCTAAGTCGATTTGAAAGAAGCAAGGTCAGCTGGGCGACATTTGGCATGTTGATGAATTGTTCGTGAAGATCCAAGGAAGCAGACGGTGGTATCAGGGAATTCGCTACACCGTTCCTTCGGCTTTCGGCTTGATTTGAGATTGCCAGGCTGTACGGTCTTTCTTGAACTCCTTCTCGACGCAGTAGCCGGTTCTTAGATAGTCGAAGAATGTGCCGCTAATTCGCCACCAGACCCAGCCGATGAGGATGGAAAATCCCGCGGTGGCTCCGGCAGCACAAAGGCCGGATAGGTCGAGGAATACCGGCCGGGCCGCATAACAATAGGTCAACAACGCAGTCGCCCATATACCGATACATGTGGGCTCCAATACCCAACGCCAAAGTGTCGGCCTGGTACCGTACTCGTGAGCAACTCCTCTGTATTCATCCCAGTACCGTTGTAGCTTTTCCCGATCTTCCTCCCGGGTCTTCGGAGGGCGGATCAGCAACGAGTACGATTTCTTCTTCTTCTCCGAGAGTCGACCGTAGATCCACGAAAGCAGTGGCACCGAAGAGTAAATGACGATGAGAAGCAGCACGGCTAGGAGACGTTTACCAGGTGTATGAGTGACTGTGGCCAGCGCTACCCCAAGCGCCGGCACCAATGTGGCAAGAGCCCTGGTCAACCGCATACGCGATCGGAGGTAGTCCGCCCAATCGACGAGGCCCGATGTTTTTTGAATGTGATAACGGATTCTGTCCGCTGGAAATGGGTCGCCTGTCGATGGCAGAGTTGCCTGATTTGCAGGAACATTCTTAAGCGCTACCCTGAGCCGATTATGTCCTTCCCAGTCAGTGCATAGGCTGTCTGCGATTCGATCGTAAACGAGACCCACGAAGTAGGCCAGACCCACCAGCAGGGAACCGAGGCCCAGCATCAACCACGTCGGAGCCTTATCGTCCTTTACCGAATCTGTCTCAAACAGACACGGGTGTCTCTCCCCGGCGCCCTGACAATCGGTCTGGAGTGCGGGCAGTGAACTCAGAAAGGGCACTGCTGTGAGGGCCGCGGGGCACGCAAGCAGGACTAGCAGGCCAAGAACCACAAACCCGATCAACAGCTGTTCGATGAAGATTTCTGTGGTTTTCATCCGTCGGTTTCAGTGAGAAGCAGATTCGCCCTGACGAGCAGATGCCGACTGTCGTCGAAAGTCAGTAGCTGGATTGCATCACCGAAGCGGCACCAGCGCAGCTTACGGTTCTCGTCGCTGCTGGTCCCGGCAGGTCCGCCGTGCATCAGGAAGAAAACAGAGCGAACGGGTTCTCCTGCGAAGTCAAAGTTAAGTGATCCAACTCGCTTCACGATGCGGGCCTCAACCCCTGTTTCTTCAAGCACTTCACGTACGGCGGCAGCGCGAGGAGATTCCCCAGGTTCAATATGACCCTTCGGCAGCACCCAATGCTCAGGGGTACTCCTGGAGGTGACGATCAGGAACTCGGGAACATCTCCGATAACGCGGAATACTATGCCACCAGCATGGCTGCAGTTGTTCACAGCGGGCTCCTTTTTCGCAGCCTCAATACTACGCAGACCTGACGGCCAATCCAACCAACGTGATTCTGGGGAATTGATTTTCCGCCACTTCTGCAATTCGAAAGTGTTGGCACGGCGCTACTGACAGAGGCTCTCCGCCCGCGGCTCCGTTCCCACTCTCGTAGCCGTACGAATTGTGCACTCACAAGGTCGGCCCGATAGTAATAGCTGAGTATTCCACCGAGGCGCTCTCTGCAGGAGTGCCCCGCCTAGAAATCCACGTCTGGATAGGTTGTGTCTTTTCATGTCCGTGTCCTCGTTCTCAGAGTACGTGGCGCATCGCTTGGACCTCATTGTGCATCCAGCTCAATGCGCCACAGATCAAGATCCGACTGGTAGACGATCACATTCGGTTCGGCTTCGAAGATAGTCGGATAGGCACTTCGCCCGGCGAAGTCAGCCACGGTCACGACAGTCCAGTCTTCGCCGGTCGCATCCCGGCTCAGGGCCAGACGGCAGCGCCTCCGGGTGTCTTCGTCCCGATAGTTCGCTTTCTTGGGGCCGGTGCGGGGCATCATCTGGCCAAAAGCGAGAGCCAGCCGGCCGTCCGCCAGCTTCAGAAGAAAGGGATCAACTCCGTTTTCGAGTCCGGAAGGGGTGAGGGGATCGGTCCAGGTTTTCCCACCGTCGCTGCTCCAGCTGGCAACCAGCGCGCTGTAGTGTCCCGTCCTCATCACAGCGAGCAATCTGCCATCGTCCAGGGGCTGGATCGCGCATTCGTTGTAGCCTTCCGTATCGTCCACATCGCTGGCCCGAGGAGCAGCGATGGTTGCGAGGTAGCGCCAGGTCTTGCCCTGATCGGTGGATCGCACCAGGAAAGCCCTCATCTTGCGGGGAGTCTCGGCCTGGCTGCGCGGATCGTTGGGGACGGCCGTGTCCTGCTCGAAGGAGCCGATCATGGGTGCCAGCAGCGACCCGTCCGTCATTTCCCGGATACCCCTATGAAAAAAGAGGTGGCGGCTTCCCCTCTCACCCGCGACTTCGGAGAACTCGTCGCGGGGCACGACACCGGCCTCCGAAACCCAGACGAGTGTATCCTCTTTTTGCACCGTCTTCAGGCCGTCAGTCGAACGCCACATCTTACCCACGCAGCGACCCTGCCGGTCACAATCGACGGCCCAATACACCCCCAGGAAGAGCCCTTTCCGCCACAACAGGGAGGTCAATCGGGTCCCGAATAGCTGAGTACCCAGGGGCGCGTCGGACTCGACGGCGGGAATCAGTCTCCTGCCGCCATCCGTGGTTTTCAGGGTGCCCAGTAGGTAGATGGTCCCGTCGGGAGCCTGCACCGATCGGGCATACCGACACCGGAGAGGGCCCTGAATCCCAGCTGTGGAGGCCTGGCCCCCACCCTGAGACAGGCCTGCACTCATGAAACAGAGCGACGAAAGCGTCACTACGAACCAGCGTGAAAACAAGTCAGCCTCCTTTCCTCTGCCTTCGCGTCCCCCTCGCGGGGAAACTTCAAGCAGCGTCTTCCGTCCTTCGAAATTCGCTTGTTCGATATTCTGCTGTTTGTCATTTAGGGGTTGCCTACTTCAGGAAAAGGAAGAAACTTCGAAATCATAAACTGCAGAACACCGAACAGGCGAATTCCAAAGTGTCCTGCCCGTTAATCGATTGTCAATCCAAGTTGCGACAAGAATCCTTAATCAGTTTCAGGTCGCTCCCACCCCCAGCGGTGCTGACCCCATTCAGGGCGAAACTCTGCAAGAACTTCGGTGGCTATCGCCTACACCGAAGGTGTTACTGCGTGTAGCCCAGGATTGCAATGCGAAGCGAGCTACCCTGGGTTTGATTCGCCCAGTCCTTTTTCTACGCTGAAAGCGTTATTGTCAAAAGCGCTACCCCGGTTGGCAATAACCCCGTTGGGGTAAGGCATTTTTTTGGCGATCTTGACCCAGGGTAGCTCGCTTCGCATTGGGCTACACGCATTAACGCCCTTCGGCGTAGACCTTGTCTCCACGGAATTGCATTCCAGTTTGGTTCAAGTTTCAGCTTAGCACGGCCACCGTCACGTCCCTCGACTGAAGTTTCTTTCTCCGAATGGGACCAGCACCGCTGGGGGCGGGACTGAACTGAAACTCGGGGACCACAGAGTGGACCGAAACGACAGCGACTTCAGAGAAGGCGGCCCAGGAACCCGAGCAGGATGCGGTTGAGTTCCTTGGGACGCTCCACCATCACCCAGTGTCCCGATTCCCGGATAACCACCAGGCGAGACTCGGCGGAGGGGAGGTTTTCTTGCTCCCATCCCTCGGGAATCTCCTCCTGGGAGAAGGCTCCATAGGAGCACAGCACGACCAGGAGCGGTACCCGACACCATTTTCCTTCGGGAGAGCGGTCTCTCTGGGCCCTCGGGTTTCGCCCTCCCATCTGTTTTTTCAACTGGGCTATTCGTTGCTTGTGGAGCCCTAGCCGCTTCAGGTTGAAGGGGCTCGGATATGCGGGTGCTGTGGGCCCGTAGATCCCTTTTTCGAGACCCAGTTGCTCCATCGCTGGGTCGGCCAGGCCACCTCCGTCCACGTCGACCAGTGCTTCCACTCGCTGGGGGCTCATCTGGTACATTTCCCGGATGATCCAGGACCCCAGGCTATGGCCTACCAGGACCGCCTTCTCGATGCTCAGGTGGTCCATCAGGGCCAGAGAGTCCCGGGCGTGATTGCGGGTCGTGTGGGGGAGCGGCCCTGGGTCGCTCTGCCCAAAGAAGGCAAGATCGGGCACCACCACCCGGTACTTTCCAGCCGCGGCAGGCATCTGGAATCTCCAGTCGTGGTGATCGCCGGCCATGCCATGGACCAGAAGCACCACCCTGCCGGTGCCCTGGTCCGCGTAGCGAATCCGTCGGCCCTGATAGGTGAAGGTATCAAGAGTGGAGGAAAACTCATCCTGGCCTACGAGGGTCTCGGAGACCATTAGCAAAAGACTCGTCAACGAAGCAAGGAGGAACGTCGCCCAACTGCCTCGGGTTCGTGATCTATCGCACGGGTGGTTTCGCGGCGGAGATGACGAGCGGAGCCTGATGCACCTGGTGCGCCGTTCCAAGGGTGTTACTCCCGAAAATTCCAGCTTGGTCTTGCCGGGCCGGCCGAAATGACCTCCTCGACATAGAACCCGCTCTGGGGAGCCACCGGAAGCCCGAAGTGCTCCCCGCGGTCCATGATCCGATAGACCAATGGCGCTGGAACGGAACTCCTGAGCTGTCTTGCAGTTTCTGGGAACAGGACTGAATTCTGCCATTAGCATGTTGAGTTGTCCAGTGTTTGTGACAAGTTAACTGTCCGGTCTGTTGATATAAAAGGGTCACTTTGTCAGTAGCAGTAGAGCCTATGGAAAAGTGGAAAACGAGAACGCTGCGCGTCGCGTGGGGAGGCGATCGTTTGGCAACCAACTACCACGCGCAGTCAATCTGAGCCCGAGAGCTTAAGCCACTCGTCGCCATACCAATAGTGAACGACCGACGCTTTCCCTACATAGGCATCATCGATCCCCTCATGGTCCATTGGTGGCGGCTTAGCTCCATCGTACCATTTGTAGTGATCGAGAATATTCCTCTGACTTACCACCCCGATCCTGCGACTGAACCCTATCTCGCTACCGCCAAAGTCTTGTAACCAGCGCTTGTCCTCAGAATCAGAAATTGTGGCCACAGACGTGGGGCTCCCGGACCAGAAAACTAGGATTCTCGAACGTCGGTCGATCGAGCATAGAACCGCCCAGTCTCTCTGTCCGGGTCTCTGGAGTTCGCCCGAGACGACATTGTGCGGCCGGCCCTCAGTCCAGGCCTGTGGAATACTGCAACCTCGATCTTCGAGCGCAGCCTGCAGATCTTGGGGAAGCTCACCAAATCGTGATGGAGCCAGCCTCAATGTCTCTCTGTCGGCCTTCTCCCAACGATCTTGGGCAGCCGTGGAGCCTAACAACAAAGTCATAAAGGGAACGATCGCTAAACGTCGGACACTCATTCACTGCCTTTCGGAAATGGCGACTGTAACTCGCAGGATACCCGAAAGGATGGTGACGTTGCAGCTCGTCTTTGGGTCGTGGTCGCAGTTGAGCAACTCGCAACTCTGTAACCGAAGCGAGACCGCGGTCAGAATCTACAAGGAGTGAAGGATAGGCACTTGCCTGCCCCCAGGAGGCCGAGCGAAGTTCCACCAGCACGGCCTTCATTCATGGGAGCCGGTTGGGAGACTTGCGTCCTACCGCTATTAGCAGTGGAGTTACCAAAGTGTGATAGCTGTCACACTTTACCTTCTCTACGTCAATCGCAGCAACGATCCCCAATTTCAGGAAAAACTGCGCGAGATCGTGGGACTTTACGTGGAGATTCCAACCCAAGCGCCTGTCTTGTGCGTGGAGGAAAAAAGTGGAATCCAGGTTCTGTCTCATCGCCGCGGGCTGATCCGAGCAAAGCCGGGTCAGTGGGGTCGGCTGGAGTATGAATACATCCACGGAACCCGATAGATAGTCCCGACAAGTTTTGTTTGCTGAGTTTCAGAGAGTCCTGAAACCCGGCGGCTCATTCATCTTCGTGACTCCTAATCTCTTTAATCCTATTATGATGGTTAGCAAGATCTTGCCCTTTTCTCTGCAATAAAGTGGTCAAGTCTCTAAGGGATAAAGGCAAGGGAAGGGAAGGCGGCCTGGAGACCACCGCTACGACCCGGACCCAGGGTTTCTTGCTCGAATGGGGCCAGCGCCTTCGGCGGCGGGACCAACCTGAAACTCCATCAGCAAGGAAATCGCGAACAATCCGCCATTTGCCAGAGCCATGACCACGGTTAGCCGATAATCTCTATGACCGATTCCACCCCCTCGACGAAGGAATCGATTTCAGTTTGGCCGATCGCCGTGGAAAGACAGCCCATGCCTCTTGGAGCCAGCACGAATCCGTGATTGAGCAGGCCCAGATGCAGAGCCTGCTTGAGAGGGATGTCGTGATCGGCCGAAGTACGATAGTCGGAAATAGGGTGGGTGCTGGTGTGGATGTTGAACAGGGAGCCGATCTGCGTCACCTGCGCCGGAAACTGGTGCCTGGCGAACAGGCTCTCCAGAGTGGCAGCCATCTGTGAGGCCGATCGCTCCAACTGAGTGAAACTGTCGGGAGACAGAGCCTCCAGAGTGGCAATCCCGGCGACCATGGCCGGCGGATAACCGTTGAATGTCCCCGGATGAGTGACGCCGCCGCTGCCCGGCGATTCGAAGACGGACATGATGTCGGCCCGGCCTCCGAAGGCTCCAACAGGGAGTCCACCGCCAATGATCTTTCCCAGAGACGTCAGATCGGGAGTGACCCCGAAATAGCCCTGGGCCCCATTGAAGGACAGGCGGAAGGCGATCACTTCGTCAAATATGAGGAGCATCCGGTGGCGTCTGGTATATTCCCTGAGAAAGGCCAGGAAGCCCTCGGCCGGAGCAATGACGCCGCCTGCTCCCATCACGGGTTCCACCATGATGGCCGCCACCGACTCCGCGATCGGATCCAGAATTTTCTCGACAGCAGCCGGATTGTTGAAGGGAACCACGACAACATTGTCGAGCACGTTCTGAGGTATGCCCGGTCCGTCCGCCTGTCCGACCGGATGATCCCCGGGGCCCGCCTGATCGAGGCGAGGCGCGATGCTGACCTGGACATGCTCATGGGCGCCGTGAAATCCGCCTTCGATCTTGGCGATCTTGTCCCGGCCTGTGAAAGCCCGAGCGGCCCGTACCGCCATCAGAGTCGCTTCTGTGCCCGAGCTGGTGAACCGGAGCCGTTCCAGCGAAGGCATACGTTCCTGGATCAACTCTGCCAGCCTGAGCTCATATTCCGTTGGTGAGGCAAACGAGGTCCCACGTCCCAACTGTTGCTCGAGGGCCGCTACCACCTGTGGAGGACGGTGACCGTGCATGAGCGAAGTGTAGTTGTTGAGGAAGTCGATCCTTTCATTGCCGTCAGCGTCCCAAGCGCGACACCCTTCCCCTCGTACCATGTAGGTTGGAAACGGCTCGAAAAAAACGCTGGCCCGGGTGTTTCCTGCAGGGAGAATCTTGAGAGCTCGTTCGTACAGCTCCCGCGACTGGGGATTCTGATCTTCATACGTCTGAATACAATCTTCGATTCCTGTTTTGGTTTGGGGCATTCTCTTGAGCGTTTCTTTCAGCGATTGAGCGTATGCAGGGTCAGTCCTGCCAGATCCCTCTTACGATCGGGTAGCAACCAGCTTACCAGCCAGCCCGTGATGAAGCAGCTCAGAATGCCGATTCCCCCGTAAAGGAAAAAGTGCACCGTTTGCCGGCTGCTGACTACATAGAGCAGAATCGCACTGACGGCGAAGCCGATGACGATACCCCGACTGCTGATTCGGCGCGTGAAGACGCCGGCCGCGAAGAGCCCTGCCAAACCGCTGCCGAAGAGACCCATGATCTTCTGAAACTGATCCCACATCGAGCCGCTTGGATTCGCCGCCAGATAGAGTGCCAGTCCGGTGCCTACTATTCCCAGCAAGACGGTAACCGTTCTTGCCCAGTTGAGATAATGTTGTTCGCTTCGCGCACCTCTGAACCTTCTATAGAAGTCAGTGGTGAGGGCCATGGCAATCGAGTTCATGCTGGAGTCCAGGCTGGACATGGAGGCGGCCAACAGAGCGGCTATGGCCAGTCCCGCAACCCCGATCGGCAGCTGCTGTGCGATGAACCAGGGAAAGATCTCGTCGGTCTGGGCTCCCGGGTTCAGCAACTCGGGGTGGACTTTGTAGAAGGCCCAGAGCGCCGTCCCAACTGCAAAGAAGAGGCTCCACCCCGGTACCGACATGGCTGCGTTGATCCAGATAGCCCGCGCGGCCTGCTTTTCATCGGGGGTCGTCAAGTACCTCTGGACAGAGGTCTGATCCGAGCTGTAGGGGATTACAAACTTGAAGAAATTGCCCACGATCACCACCCACAGAGCGGTTGTGGTCGCGTCCCATGTCAAGTTGACCGCGTGAAACTTGCCCTCAGCCACCCCCATGGAAATGATCTGACTGATCCCGCCTGGGACTCCTGAAGTGATGATGAAGAAGCTCAGAAGGGCTCCCCCAAAGGTGATCACAACCTGGAGCACGTCCGTCCAAATGACTGCCTCGATCCCGCCCAGTACGGTGTAGAGTGTAGCCACGATCCCCATGAGCAGAATGCAGCCATAGATGTTGAATCCAGTCACGGCTGCCAAGGCAAGAGCTGGGAGGTAGAGAACGATGCCCATGCGGGCGAACTGTAAAGCGACGAATGCTCCGCTGCCCAAAAGCCTGGCGGCCACACCAAACCGCTTTTCGAGATATTCGTAGGCGCTGCTCACTCCTAGTTGGCGGAAGAATGGCAAGTAGAACCGGATGATAACGAAGGGAACCGCAATGATCATCATGTTGCCGAAGAAGTACACCCAGTTCGTTCGATACACCAGGGCAGGAATGGCCATGAATGAGATGGCGCTGATGGATGTTCCAAAGAGGCTCAGTCCGCAGGCCCACGAAGGGATGCGGCGTCCCGCCAGGAAAAAGTCATCGGTACCATGCTCTCGACCCGAGAAGTAGAACCCCATCCCAATCAGAACCGCCAGATAGGCAGCCAAGGTGGCGTAATCCAGAGGATGCAGCCCTGCAGTCCTGGTCGGTGGCTCGGCCCAGACTATTCGCAGGGTCGGTGGATCGGCTTCTTCTTCCACACGAGCCGCGAGCACTCGTCCTCGCCAATACGCGAGGTGTGTGGAGGGACCCGGTTTCTGTTCAAGGAAGGGGGTGTCGGTCTGGCTGACGGGTTTCCCCGACCAATCGGTCCAGGTGTCCGTTATCGTGTGGTACGCCATTATGTCGGGGATTTCAGCTGCTCCGCCAGCGGTTGTGACAAGCAGGTGCGATTGTCCCAGGGGGACCGCCGGTACCGAAGTCCCGACCACAGGGTGCGGCAAGTTTGCCAGTCTCTTCCAGCCCAAGCCGCTTGTGTAGCGATAGGCGTCCAGAGGGCGATGCTGCCGCAGAGCTCGCTTCGAGTCGGGCGGCCCCAAGCCGCCGAACAGAAAAAGGGATCCGTCCTGGGTGGCCGCAACTGCTCTGGTTCGTGGGAGTCCAGGCCAAGGCTCGAGCTCTATCCAGCTTCGAGTGTTGGGGCTGTGAGACAGGTCCAACGACCAGAACCCCGCTTCGGCCGCCGCGGCGAAGGTGACGTAGAGGGTGTTGCCCTGCAAGGCCGCGCTGAAATGACTGGCCGGTTGGGGCAGGGAGGGAAGCTCCCGGCGATGGATTTGCTCAGCGGCGAGCTCCAGAAGAAAGGCGTCCTTCTGGGCGCCGGACTGGTTCAGTCCGCCCAGGCAGATCAGAGAATTGTTCCAGGTCAAAGAGACGCCGTGAGCGACCGGCCGGGTGAGTCGGAGCTTGTTCTCCGACCATCCGGCAGCCGAGTCCTCCAGGATGAAGATTCTATCGGAGTAGACCAGCGATTCTGACTGGCCGCCTGCAGGACGCGATCCTCCGGCGACCAGGAGCGAGTCCCCGGCAACGCCCATGAAGGCGCCCGCGAAGCCCAGGCTGCCGGAAAGCTCCGGCAGTCTTTCCCACTGCGGAGCCGGTCGTTGCCCGGCAGAGGCCGCAGCAAGCCCCACTGAGGTGCTCAGTAGTATCAGGATCGCAGGTAACAGTGATTTAGACACCGGTCGTCCAAACCGTGACTTAGCCCGTCTCCTCACGGCAAGCATCTTATCACCGCGATCGACTGACCCTCTCCGCTCTCTAAAAAAGTAACAGTCTGTCCCTTTCTCACACACAGGCTTCAGCCGAAGAAACCTGACTTGAGAACGTCAAGCGTCGCCTTCTCAGGTATAAAGCGACTTGGCCATGCCCTACACACTGCTGGACCAGGAAGCGCTGGATGACGAGCTTCCGCGCTGTTCCGAGCGAAGTGTTGGCGTTATTATCGGAGCACCCTACAGTTCCGGAATCTTGGCCACCGGCGCCGTAACAGGCGCCCACTATCGGTATGAAGAGGCCAACGAAGAGGTGCTGTCCAGAGTTCGCCGCATCGAGGCGATCTGCCATCGAAACCAGGTTCCGCTCCGGGCAGCGGCGCTTCAGTTCCCCTTGGGCCACCCTTCCGTGGCCTCGGTGATTCCAGGTGCCGACACTCCGGACCAGGTGATCGACAATCTCTACCAGATGCGCGTCGCCATTCCAGAAGATCTCTGGAATGAGCTGAAATCCGAAGGTCTGCTTCGGCAGGATGCCCCGGTTTGCTAAGCTGAGACTTCACGCGGCGAGGGGGTCATGCGGAAGCGTCATCTTTCACAGTCACGGCTCTGAAAGAGGCGTACAATCACGGTAGAGGTCTGTATCTTGTACCTTGGAATTCAAGACAGGTGCAGCTGGATGAACCGGCTGAGATAATGGAGGCGGAACCCGACTGAGCTCTCTTGGCTGACCAGTACAGGACGGAGGTCTTAACCATGAAGCTAGCGCTGATTCAGATGGAAAGTACTATTGGCGGGCTCGATGAGAACATCAGCCGCGCGTCACACTTCATTGATGAAGGAGCGGGCGAAGGAGCTGAGCTCCTCGTCCTGCCTGAATTCTGGAGCACCGGATACTTCCCTCTAGCGGTGGACTATAGCTTCTATGATCTGGCCGATAGCGAGGATGGGAAGGCGACGACTGCGGTCAAGGAGAAGGCGCGGCAGCATGGTGTCCACATCGCCTCCACCATCTATGAGCGGCAGGCTGCCGGCCTCTTCTACAACACCTCCATGATGGTGAATCCCGAGGGCGAGGTCGTCAGCAAGTACCGGAAGGTTCACGTCCCAGCCCGGAGAGGCCTGGAGAAGCTGTTCTATCGCGGTGGCTCCAAGTTTCCCGTGGCCCGAGTCGGGGAGTGGCAGGTCGGTACCATGCTCTGCTACGACACCTTGTTGCCCGAGCCTGCCCGCTGCCTCGCTTTGAATGGGGCGGAATTGATTCTGGCCCCCTTCGGCGCCTCCACCACAGAGGGAGGGATCTGGGAGCACATGATCATCACCCGGGCCTTCGAAAACGGCGCCTACGTGGCTGCCTGCAACGCCGTCGGCGATTTGAAACTGCCCGATGGGGACGGCTTTACTCTGGGCGGCAAGAGCATCATCGTGGACCCCGAAGGCAGCATCGTGGCCGAGGCCGAAGCGGCTGGAGAAACCATTGTCTACGGAGATCTGGGGCTAGATCGGGTCAGCGAGGTCCGCACCCGGTATTTCATGTTGCGGGATCGTCGACCTGATGCCTATCATGTAATTACCACGGCCACGGAGGATATCTCTCAATAGAAACTGGTCCTGAATGAGTTCCAGAATAGGTTCTAGAGCTGGAAGCAACACAGTCGCGAAGCTTGAGATAGCGATTATCTTGACTCTGCTGGTCTCAACGCTGACTGGCCTGCGAGGTCAGGGACCAACTCCTCTGGAATCCGCAGCGGCATTCGAGCATGCCGTCCTTCCTATTCTTGAAAAGCATTGCCTCCAATGCCATAGCGGCTTGGCCCCGCAGGCCGGGCTGGATGTGGGGTCACCTACAAGCTTGATCAGGGGAGGTTCCCAGGGGACGGCCATTGTCCCGGGATCGGCTCGCGAGAGTCTTCTCTACCGACGGGTTGTCGAGGGTGAGATGCCCCTGGGTGGTGAGAGATTGAGTCAGGTAGAGCTGGAAACGATTCGACGTTGGATCGACCAGGGAGCGCCGTCTTCCAGTCCGGAGACGGCGCTGCCGAGTGCCTCCATCGACGATCCAGGGGATCGCGAGCATTGGGCGTTCCTGCCACCCGAGCGGCCCTCTCCGCCTGAAGTGCGGCAGCACCAGCGAGTCCGTAATCCGATAGATGCTTTCATTTTGGCAGAGCTTGAGGAGCAGGGGCTCAGCTTCTCTCCCGAAGCCGATCCCATTACGCTGGTGAGGCGTGTCCACTTCGACCTGACTGGGCTTCCCCCAACTCCGAAACAGGCCGATGACTTTTGGGCAGACCCCTCGACCGGTGGCTATCAGAAGATGATCGACGGGCTATTGGACAGTCCTCACTATGGTGAGCGCTGGGGGCGCCACTGGCTCGACATCGCAGGGTACGCGGATTCCGAGGGAGGGGAAGCGGCCGACGTCATCCGTGACTTTGCCTGGCGCTATCGGGACTACGTGATCCGAGCCTTCAACTCCGACAAACCCTATGACCAGTTTCTACGTGAACAGCTAGCCGGGGACGAGCTTTCCGAGTTTCGCCAATACGACGGGTTGCCGCCGGACGTCGTCGAGCCCCTTGAAGCGACGGGTTTCCTGCGGATGGCGGCCGACGGCACCTCACCTGGGCACCCCGGGAACCTGAACAACCATTACTTGTGGAGAATGCTGTTCGACACCCAACAGATCGTCGGCTCGGCCTTGATGGGTGTGACTCTGCATTGCGCTCGCTGTCACGATCACAAGTACGAGCCGATCAGCCAGAAGGAATACTATGGCCTTCAGGCTATCTTCTCGGGCGCCATCCGTCCCTTGGGCCCGGTGCTGACTACGAAAGAGCGCCGGATCTTTGAAGCGACTCGAGCCGAGCAGGACTCCGCCAACGAGGTGAATAAGCCTCTCGAGGAGGTCGTCAAAGCCCTCAAGTCCCTACAGCTGGCCCGGCGAACACAGTATCAGGCCAAGCATCCGAAGCGGGAAGCCGCAGAGGAAGCTGAGCTGCGCGAGATGTTTCCAGACTACGCCAGCATCGCGGAGCGGCTGGAGAGGGAGATCAAGGAGGAGGAGGCCAAGCGTATCCATCTCACCGCCATCCGCGCACTCTACGATATGGACGCAGATCCACCGCGGACTCGGGTGCTGAGGCGGGGCGACTATGAAAAACCGGAAGCGACGGAGGCCTCACCGGGAATTCCAGGGGTGTTGGACGACGAGGAACGGCCTTTCCAGATCCCGGCTCCTGAGCCCGATGCGAAAACCAGCGGGCGACGACGGTCGTTCGCCCGCTGGTTGACCCGATCGAGCCACCCGATCACGGCGCGGCTCATGGTGAATCGGATCTGGGCTCACCACTTCGGGAAAGGCATCGTTTCCAGCACCGACAATTTCGGAAAATCCGGAGCACTGCCCAGCCACCCAGCCCTGCTAGACTGGCTGGCGACCGAGTTTGTCCGTGAGGGCTGGAGTGTCAAGTCCATCCATCGCCTGATCATGACTTCGACCGTCTATCAGCAGGGTTCACAGGCCCGCGCCGAGGGACTTGCCATCGACCCGGACAACAGGCTTCTGTGGAGGATGAATCCACGTCGATTGGAAGCGGAGATTGTTCGGGATTCGATGCTGGCTGTCAGCGGGACCCTGAATGGGAAGATGTACGGGCAACCCGTGAAGACCGAGACGAAAGCTACGGGTGAAATCGTCCCGGAAAGGGATGTGTTCGGTGGACGGCGTTCGATCTACCAGATCGTTCGGCGCTCGGCTCCCCAGAGTTTCCTTGAGGTCTTCGATGCTCCGATCATAGAGGTCAACTGCCCAGAGCGCAGCACCTCGACCACGGCTTCTCAGGCGCTGGCACTGATGAACAGCGAGTTCGTGGGCTCCCAGGCAGAGCTGTTTGCACGCCGCGTTCTCAAGGAGGCTCCACCATCCAGTCCGGTGGACGCTGACACTGTCCAACACGCTTTCCGCTTGGCTCTATCCCGAAAACCCAGCACCGGCGAGCGACAGATGCTTCTTGCCTTTCTTGAAAAACAGGTGGAGGGACATCAAGAGCTAAACGGCGAAACCCTGGCCCTACGGATCTACTCTAATCTGTGCCAGTCGCTCCTGAATACCAACGAGTTCGTCTACGTCGACTGATGGAAGGAGATCCCCCTATGGATACCGGCCATGTGCGCTACCTGCCAATGAGGCAAATGTTGACGCGGCGGGCTTGGTTCGAACGGATTCGGGATGGACTGGGTGGCATCGCTTTGGGCTCTTTGTTGGGTGAGACTCTAAGCGCAGAGTCTCCCAGACACTTCGACGTTCTGGTGAAGAGACCGCACTTTACGCCGAAGGCCAAGCGGGTGATCCTGCTGTTTCAGAATGGTGGCCCCAGCCAGATGGACCTCTTCGATCCCAAGACCGAGCTCATCAAACGTCACGGTGAGGCTCCGGGCGAAGGCTACGTAAACACGGTTGACGTGAAGAAGACGGGTACGTGGATGGGGAGCCCATTCGAGTTTGCCAAGCACGGCCAGTCGGGTACTGTCCTGAGCGAGCTGCTTCCGGGTCTGGCCCAGCACGTCGACGAGATTGCCGTGATCCGTTCGATGGTGACGGTGCATTCCAATCATGAACAGGCTCTCCGAAACATCAACACCGGTCTCATCAATCCCGGGCGTCCGGCGCTGGGCTCCTGGATTACTTATGGACTGGGAAGCGAGAACCAGAATCTGCCCGCCTACGTCGCGATCCTGAATCCCAATGGCCTCCCCATTGACGGGGCCAAGAACTATTCCAGCGGTTGGCTTCCGCCGGTGTATCAGGGTATGGCGATGCGAGCAGAGGGCGCACCCGTGCTCAACCTGGCAACTCGGGGTTCAGTCCCTGATAGCGCCCATCGACTGGAGCTGCTGCATCAGCTCAACCGGGAGCACCTGAGGGTCCGGCCCAATCAACTGGAGCTCGAGGCCCGCATCTCCAGCTTCGAACTTGCCGCTCGAATGCAGGTGGCTGCATCTGATGCCCTGGACCTGTCTAAAGAGTCGAAAGCGACACATGAACTGTACGGTACCGATGGCCAGGAGACCAGCATCTATGGACGCGAGTGCCTGCTAGCTCGCCGCCTGGTCGAGCGAGGCGTCCGCTTTGTCCAGGTGCTGCACAAGAGCCAACCCTGGGATACTCACAAGGAGAACGAGAAGGGTCACCGCAAGATCAGTCGCCAGACGGATCAGCCGGTGCATGCCCTGCTGACCGATCTTCGCCAGCGGGGTCTGCTAGACGAGACCCTGGTGATCTGGGCGGGCGAGTTCGGCCGAACCCCCATGGCCGAAGGTGAGGATGGCAGGGACCATCACAAACATGCATTCAGTTTGTGGATGGCCGGCGGCGGAATACGGGGCGGAGTCACCCATGGCACCACGGATGACTTCGGCTATCACGTCGTGGAGAATCCGGTCAGCACTTCCGATTACCACGCCACTATTCTGCATCTCCTCGGACTCGACCACGAGCGTCTTACCTACCGGCATGGAAATCGCGATGAGAGTTTGACGGACGTGCATCCGACCAAGGTGGTCAAGGGAATCCTGGCGTAGAAAGGTCAGTTCCAATGGGGTTGTGTCCTTTAGTCCAGTAGAATCCAACCAAAAAGCAAACTCCAATCACTTTCTTCTGCAATAGCCGGGGGCGCCCAGCCACGCCTAAGGGCAGGTATCAAAGGCGCCTGTGTCCAAGACAGGTGGCGCCGGGTTGCCGAGTTCGTTCCCGTACTTCCTTTCCTCACCCGTCCGGGTGTCTGTGACTGTCAGCGTGTACTCAACATCGGTGAGTCCCCCAGCAAAAACCCAGAAGTTATTGAAGGCAGCAAGATCGCAGGCGTCGAGGACTTTGACGATCATCTCGCCGTTGTCCTGGTCAAGAAAGAAGAAGCCGTAGTCGTCGAAGGGAAAAGCCTGAGCCAATTGGCTAGGGCCGGACGGTGTGTTTTGCCAATCCATCTCAGCTTTGAAGCGCCCAGCGGGCCCCAGGCACAGCGTATCCTGGTCGCTGCTGCAATCGTCCTTGTTGGATCGAATTTCATGGTCCGAGGTCTGAAGCAACCCGTTTTCGTTGATCTCGTGAAAGACCACTGCGACGTAAGTCCGTGCTCTAGTTGAGGTTGGATTCACACAGATTTGCCAGGTGCCATCGACCGGAGCCTGCCCTTGATTAAACTCGCTGAGAACATTGGCCCGATGCTCTCCGCTATAGGGGAAGCTGGTTTGGTTCTCAATGTTGCCATCGACATCATAAACGGTTGATTGAATCTCCACGTTGAGGTCCTTGTTGGGTGGATTGCCGACAAGGGCAAGTGCCGCAGTGTTGTCCTGGTGTATGGGCGCGGCAGCACAGCCACCCTGGGGTATCCGCTTCTCCGCCGAGAAGGGGTATGAAAACGAGTCCTTTTTCCCGTCCGAACAGTCGATAGTGTAGGCTGCCTGAAAGCCCAGGTTGGCAGGCTGGTGGAGGATGGTGACAGCATTCGTGGTAATTCCAGAGGCCCCTGGTACGGGAGAAAAATTGAATCTCCTGGTGCCATGAGCTGGGATATCCGTAGTGAACTTATTTCCCAGGTTTTGGCCGTTGACCAGAGTGGGAATCGTGGGGCCCAGGTTGTTTCCTCGATTGAGCCAAATGACCGCCTGTTGGCGCTGATGCGTGTGATTTGTCACGTCCACATACGATCTGAAATCGCATCCACCAAAGCTACCGACAGCCAGCTGAGGGGCGGTTGCAGCCAACGTCCAAGAGCATGACGTAAGGACGATAAAACCCACCAAAAAACATTCCCGCATGGCTTTGACACTCAACATTTTGACCCCCTTCGATTGGTTCTTAACTCAGATTTCATGCCCGCTCTACTGCGCCGCGGGAAGCTTTTGTACCAGAGCTTAGCATCTTTATGGAAAGGAGCACTAAGGGCAATAGCGATCTCGTGTTTTACGTCCTGAGCTTGTTAACTTGACAACGCCTAGCAGAGCAGTTAACAGGTTGACATACTGACGCAGAACCCATATGATCTGATGTCATGCGAACTACAATCCGTCTTCAGGACAAGCTTCTGGAGCACGCAAAACGTAAGGCGGCCGAAGAAGGTCGAACACTCACATCTCTGGTTGAAGAGGGGCTCATGATCATTTTGGCAGAACCAGAACAGAAAGAACGGCGACGAACGGTCCTGCCGGTCTCCAACGCCTCAGGTGGTGTCTTGCCGGGAGTGGATATCAACAACTCCGCGTCGCTATTGGACGTGCTGGATGGGCGATGATCTTGCCCGACATCAACGTCCTGCTCCACGCCTTCCGTCCGGATTCGACGGACCACGTTCGTTCCCGGGATTGGCTGGATCAAGTGGTCAACGGCGATTCCCGCTATGGGATAGCACCTCAGGTCTTGAGCGGAGTGATTCGCATCGCCACCCATCCGCGAGTGTTTGCACAGCCAAGCACACTCGAAGAAACGCTTGCCTTCTGTAATGTTCTCCTGTTCCTACCGCACTCCGTGATCATCCGACCTAGTGTGCGACACTGGCAGATTTTCACTCACTTGTGCAACCAGGCGGACGCACGAGGCAACCTCGTGCCGGATGCCTGGTTTGCAGCGCTCGCCATCGAGGCTGGTTGCGAGTGGATCACGCTAGATCGTGGCTTTGCCCGGTTCCCTGGCCTCAACTGGAAGACTCCTTGGTAATAAGTTCGCTCTTTCGGAGCCTACCTACGGTAGGTGCTCTCGCTTCTTCGCAAGATCGCGGAAATGAAAACCACCTTGCTGGAGCGAGAGACGACGAAAATGAGGCGATACTGACCAACGCGTGTGCGGTATCGCCACTTCCATTGCCTGCCGGCAAGTGGCTTCACGTTGCCCGAAAGCGGATCACCTCTCATCTGCTCGATAGCTCGAGCGATTCGCTGCTGGTTACCACGTGGGAGCCTGCCGAGCTCCTTCTGTGCATCCTTGGCCAGCTGGATGGTCCAAGACATGCCTTAGAGGTTCAGCTCTTTCTTGATATCTTCCCAGTCTACGACGTCGCCGCGCTTGATTTGCTCCTCGCCAGCGCGAACGATCGCTTCCTCATCGGGCGTCAGGAGGTCATCGGCATCAATCAGCTTTTTGGGCTTGATGACCACATTCCCGTCACCTTTCGTGACCTCGACGAAATCCCCCTCGGTAATGCCGAGGTCGTCACAGATGTCCTTGGGAATAACCACTTGTCGGCGCTGCCCAACCTTGCTGACGGGCATATCTTCCCTCCTTAGAAACAAAGTTCGTCTTCGATCTCTCATACTATCAGATTATCTGATTGACAGAATCTGTCAAGAGCCTAGTACCCTGTCAACCTAGAAATTGTAGGTTCTAGACGGCCCTGGCGGCCGATCTCTGTGTTGCGCGTCCTCGACGTAGCCCTGCTATGCCTGTGGCCGCGCGCCTTGACCTCGACCACTGCCCCAACTCTTCCAGATCCAGATCCTGGAAGCGAAGAAAGTGCGAGTCGAAGCGATGACGCCTCTCTTCCCCATCGGTGATCAGATCCAATCCGGCCCTCTCCTGATCGGCGATTGCGAGCCGGGTGGCGTCGTCCTGGGCGTTCTGGAGAACCTCGGCTTCTGGTCTCCAAAAAGTGTCATCGCCGTAAGGGGTCGTCACTCTGTGGTGGCGAATCAGCCAGTCGGGCTTACTGTAACTCCCGACCAGTTGCGTCAGTAGCGAACCCTTCATCTATTATTGACTCCTTGCGGACGGCATCCGAACGACATTTATTTGTTCGGCCAGGACCCGTCGCGCTTGCCACAAACGAATGAGTGTCTGTGTTCGGTGTCGTCGTATTGTGAGCTTTTGAGAGGCTCCCTCCGCGGGGCGGAGAGAAGCCGGTCGCCTAGAGCTTGTATACTATCCCCAGATCTCAGTCAACATTGCTCCCCTGGCCCAGGGCGACTTCTGGTAAGCCTCTGGCCCAGGACTGGCGGGGAGCTCGTCCACTGAGGTTCGTGATGAAAGATTTGGATCTCTACTTTTTCAGGTTCAAGTAGAAAGGCACGTAACCCTCAAGTAGATCATGCTGGAAAGACTGGAACTTTTCATTCTGGGCTGGGGAGCAAATCAACCTGTTGCTCATGCGGCGGCACGCCTCCTCGCTTTCGCCGGTGTTCTGATCCTGAGTCTTATCGTCTTCTTCATCACCAGTCGAATCGTTCTGGGGATCGTTGAGCGAATAGCCCTCAAGACCAGGGCACAGTGGGACGACAGGATCGTTCGCAGCAGAGCCCTCTTCTGGGCTGCCAACCTGGCGCCCGCCATCGTGATCTACCTGCTCGCGTCCACCGCTTTGAGTGGTTGGGATACGGCCGTTCGGATCGTCCTCGGAATGGCTCAGATCTACATGATCGTGGTGGCCCTTCTCGCGCTCGACGCGCTGCTCAACGTAGCCTTGGAAATCTACAACGACTTTCCGGTGTCCCGCGAGGTCCCGCTCAAGGGTTTCGTGCAAGTTGCGAAACTCATCCTCTACATTTTCGCCGCCATCGTCGTAGTCTCGACGCTGCTCAGCAAGTCTCCAGTTTATCTGCTGAGTGGAATGGGCGTTCTGGCCTCGGTCCTGATCCTGGTTTTCAAGGAAGCGATTCTGGGTTTTGTGGCTGGGATCCAGCTCTCCGCCAATCGGATGGTCGCCAAGGGCGATTGGATTGAAATGCCCAAGTACGGAGCTGACGGCGATGTCCTGGAAGTCGCCCTCACCACCGTCAAAGTCCAGAACTGGGACAAGACCATCACGACGATCCCAACCTACGCACTCATCACAGATTCCTTCAAGAATTGGCGAGGAATGTCCGAATCGGGTGGCCGCCGCATCAAGCGCTCGATCTACGTGGACCTCAGCACGATCACGCGCTGTACTCCCGAGATGCTCGAGCGCTTCAAGCGCATCAAGTACATCGCTGATTATGTGGAGGAAAAGAACCAAGAGCTGGCCAGGTGGAATCAGGAGCGCGGCATCGACATGTCGGACGTCGCCAACGCCCGCCATCTCACCAATGTGGGGACGTTTCGCGCTTACATCCAGAGTTACCTCGAGAATCACCCCGAGGTCAATCAGGATATGACCCTTTTGGTACGACACCTGGAGGCGGCGGCCCAGGGTCTGCCCATCCAGATCTACTGCTTCTGCCGGGATCAGGCATGGGCAAATTACGAGCGGATACAGGCCGACATTTTCGACCACATACTGGCCATCGCCCCCGAGTTCGACCTTCGGATCTTCCAGAATCCAACCGGCGGTGACCTCAGGGCTCTGTCCGACAGCCCCGTGCGCCAGAGGGACACAGATGCAAGCTGAAGATTCGAACGAGCGGCTGGCAAAACTCCACCGCGGACGCGTGGTTCACTGTTGGGACCACTTCGTCATCGGTCTGCGCGCTGGGGTGGCCGATGAAACGACGCTTTCGCTGTACGCGATCAGCTACTCGCCCACGCTTGGGAGCGGCCACGTTGCTTTCCTCGACGTCGCCGACGGGCCGGTCCTGGCCTGGGAGGATACCCCCGGTCTGGGCAGCCGGATGCAAGCGAGGTTCCGGGACATCGCCCTTCCCGGGAGATCGGTCGAGGCAGCGGTCGAGTCGGCCCGCTTCGAACGACGTCCGATGACGTCGGAGGGGTTCGGGTTTTCCATCCGGTCCGCCAGGTCGACCCTGGAAGCAAGATGGACTAGCCTCGATTTCCACGGTACTGGAAAGGACTAACATTTTTTAAGGGTAGCCGTTGAGTCGGTTAGTCAAATCGAAGGACCAGAGTTTTGCCGCCAAACCAAGGCATGGGCGTGGGATCATCACCCAGGCCCGAGGCGACCAAGTAGGGGTTATGGGCGCGCTTATCGAGGTGGACGGTGACTTGCTGCTCTTGGATCTGGACCCGGGCCGAGACGTCGAGGAGATTTCGGAAGATCTTTTTGGCTTGAGCCCGCTGATATTCGCGACCAATCTTCTCGGCCATGAGTCGATATAGGGAGCTGGCCATGAGGGTGATCTGGAGGTCAAAATCCACTTTGAGTCCCACCATCGAAGAGAGCGCGTCCAGGTGAAAGAACTGGATGGCTTCGGAGATGCCATTTTCGATGAGCATGCGTTGGGCATAGCGGGTGATCAGAGTCGAGGGGGCGCGGCGCAGATGGTTGGTCAGTAGGACGGTCGGTTCTTCGTGACCGAGTTCCATGAGGGTGAGCTGGCGCAGGGGACCTTCGTAATGTTTCAGGACGATCCGCTGGTCCAGGACTTTGGGGGTGCGAAAGATCCGAGTCAGGGCGGGTAAGGTGATGCGGTGCCAGGCGGAGGCGGGGCGGCTCCAGATCTGGCCCAGCATTTTTTGGGAGCGGCGGCGCAGGGTGATAAAGCCAATGCCCTGTTGGTTGAGGCGGTTCAGATGAGCATAGGTGGTCAACTGGGAATCGAAGACGAGTTCGGCCGGAGGCTGACCGCTGTGTTGGTGCCAGAACTGGACGAAGCGTTGCACCTCGTCGGCTCGATCGGCCCGGGGGACACCCGCATTGGCGTAGCATAAGACACGCTCGGTGGCGTCCCGAGCCAAAAAAACGAGGATGCCTTTTTGGCTGCGGCTGCGGGAAGAGACATAGTGTTTGTCCAAAGGTTCCTGCTGGCTATTGGCGGGGACGGTGTGAAAGTCCAGATCGAAGGAAGAGCCCCGGGGCAGGCCGGCGGCTTGGACCTGCTCAAACCAGGCTCCCATGAGGCGCAGGTTGGCGCGTCGGTCGACCCGGGAGCTGTAGGCGGCCAGGTAGGAGCGCTTGGGCACCACATTGAGACCGGCAAAAAGGGCGATGCCCTCGTCAAAGACCCGATCCATGACATGACTTTTTCTTTCGATGCCCAGCAGCTTCAGAGCCAGCAGGGTGCGCACGGCCTGCTCGGCGGGAATCATTTGGGAGCCGGGAAGGCGGGGGGGCTGCAGCACCGCCCCGAGATCGATCGATCGCATCAGCGGGACGAACAGAAACAGACCGCCGACCCGGGTGCGAAAGCTGCGCGGGGCCAGATTGATCTGCCGCACGTCGGCGATGGCTGCTGCTTCGGGCTTGAGGGTGGCGGGGCGTTGCTCATCCCGACGCCGGGGCAGTCGGGCGAAGCCCTCCTCTCGCAGCAGGATCGATAACGCATTGATGCTGATGGAATGGCCGGCGGCGGCCAACTCGCGTTGGATATCGTAGACCGAGAGGTTTCGCTTGCGCAGGGCGACGGCCCGTTCCCGCACCCGATCGCGGGCGGGCGCCGCTTGAGGCCCCCGGCGAATCGCCTGAAAGAAGCGGGCGCGCTTGCTGAGATCATGGCGAAACTGATGACAGAGGACGCGGAAGGCTCCTGGGGAATAGCCGAAGCGAGTGGCGACCTGCTGCGAGGGCAAGCCTTCGACGAAAAAGCAGCGCAAGGCCTCATACTGGCGCTGCAGAGGCGATTCGGGGGCCAGGAAGAATTGGGCCTCCGGAACGGTCGGTCGGGTGTCATTAGTTAGTCCATTCCGATTACTGTATTCCAAACTATAACTATACTAGATATGAATGACAGAAAATGCTCAGCCTTTGATAGGGTTCTATTCTGCCTCATATCCAGACTTTTCTAGCATTCGCGTGGGGATCGTCCCTTGATCAGGTTTTAGGTATAGGATTACCTCTCTATCCAAATAGGTACTTCTATTTACTAACGTAGGTGGAAACACAGCAGGCGCAAGTCGCGCCGATCAAGGATTCTGGCGGGGGGCTCGAAGCGGAAAGGCGTCATTTGTACTGCCGTGGAAATCGAGGCTAGCCCAGAGCCGGCCTTCTGGACGGAGGGACCGGCCCCGGCCTTCTGGGAGCACGAGGACATCTGGGCCTGCTTCATCGATGCTCCTGAAGCCGAGATACAACTCGACGAGCAAAGCCTCCCTGGCTCAGCCTTCGAGGACGATCGATGGCAACCCAAACTGGGTCGCTCGCTTTCTAGCGCGCACGTCGCACTTTCGGAGGTGCGGGTGACACCGGCGTGATTTGGACCACCGGGAATGGTGACGAATAGTCGAAGACGTTAATAGATTGACCATTTTCTAACCTGAAACTTAAATAAGGAGGGATGATCATGTCCACAGCCATGGATCGACGACGTTTTCTGGGCAGCACAGCACTGGGGGCTGTGGCATCCGGCTTGACCGTCTCGGCTAAGACCACGTCCAAGTCCGATTCCCCCAACAGTCGGGTGGTGGTCGGAATCATGGGTATGGCCCGGGGTAGGGAACTTGCCACGAGCTTTGGGAAGCAGCCCAACGTCCACGTGAAATACGTCTGTGATGTGGACTCGTTGCGTCTGGACAAGGTGGCCAGGATGGTGGAGCAGGAATTGGGAAAGGCTCCCCAGAAGGTGACCGACTTCAGAAGAATCCTGGAGGACCCGTCCGTCGACGTACTGGCCAATGCTGCGCCCAACCACTGGCATTGTTCGGCTACCATCCTGACCTGCGCCGCAGGGAAACATGCGTACGTCGAGAAACCATGCAGCCACAATCCCCGCGAGGGAGAGCTCATGGTACAGGCGGCCCGCAAGTACAATCGTGCCGTCCAGGTTGGGACCCAGCGGCGCAGCTCACCCGGAACTCGGGAGGCGATCCAGCAGCTTCATGAAGGGGTGATCGGTCGGGTCTACATGGCACGGGCCTGGTACAACGGCGGCCGCGGGTCACAGGGCTGGGGAAAACAGGTGTCTCCAACAGCGCGTTTGCACTTTGCGCGAAAGTAATCTCTGTGGAGTTACCGGCTCCTGCTACTGCAGTCGGAAAGTCGACAGTTATCGGGATAAAGTGCTGCAGTCCGGGATCGGTAATAGTGATATCGCTGACGCTGACTGCCAGACCCGTAACGATGATCTCGCTCCGAATTGCTTCTCCCGTAATCCCCTGCGACTTCAGGCAGTCGCTGGTGTTGACCAAGGCAGCGAAGTCCCTCGCTACTGTAGAGGCTGATTGCCCTGCGATGGTGGTGACATCGATGGCGCAGCTGTTGATGCTAGCGAAAACTGCTCCACCTTGAGCCGTACCCTGGAATATCCAGGTGGAAGCTCCCACTTCCAAGAACACGTAGGCCGAGCCGGAAAGAGGCCCGTTATCATCATCGAAGGGGACACCCACGACAGCCGTGCCTTCGCCAATCGCCACCGACGCGCCAAAACGATCTTGTGCCTCCGCCTCAGAGGCAGTCAACTTCTGAAACTGACCCCAGTTGTTTGCTCCTCCCTGGTTGCGCTCGAACCGGTAGGCCGAACCGGCGGCGTCATCATCGAAGAGAGCACCCACCAACACGGTGTCGACACCGATCGCCACCGACAATCCGAAGAAGTCGTTCTCCTCTGCGTCCGTGGCCGTGAGCTTCGCGATCTGGCCCCAGTTCTCTGCTCCTCCCTGGTTGCGATCAAACAGATAGGCCGCACCGGCATTGGCACCGGCGTCATCATCCCCGAAGGCACCCACAACAACCGTATCGTCGCCGATCGCCACCGACGCCCCGAACAGGTCGTTCATGGTCGCATCCGAGGCGCTGAGCTTAGCGACCTGGGCCCAGTTGTCTGGCCCTCCCCGGTTGCGCTCGAACAGGTAAGCTGAGCCGGAAGCATTCCCGATATCATCATCCAGTCGAGCGCCTACCACCACGTTGTCACCGCTGATCGCCACGGATTCGCCAAAGCGGTCTCCTGACGCCCCGTCCTTGGCAGTGAGCCTCTTGACCTGGCCCCAGCTGCCCACCCCTCCCCGGTTGCGGTCAAAGACGTAGGCCGAGCCGGAATTGGAGCCAGCAAGATCATCGAAGCTCGCCCCCACTACCACGGTATCTTTGCTGATTGCCACCGAGATCCCGAAACGGTCACCAGCGCCCGCATCCGAAGCGGTGAGCTTTTTGACCTGCCCCCAGTTCTCTACCCCTCCCTGGTTGCGGTCAAAGATGTAGACGGAGCCGGAATCGGCCCCGCCGTCATCATCCAGGCGTGCCCCCACCACCATGGTGTCTCCACTGATGGCCACCGAGGTCCCGAAACCATCATCCGCGTCCGTGGAGGTGACCTTCGCGATCTGCCCCCAGTCTTCCGCCCCTCTCCGGTTACGGTCAAAGACGTAGGCCGAGCCGGAATTCGACCCGCCGTCATCATCACCCGGAGAACCCACAACCACCGTATCTTTGCTGAGTGCTACGGCGTCGCCGAACTCATCACCCTGAGCTGCATCCGAGGCAATGAGTTTCGCCACTTCTCCGAATAGGGCTGGATCGGCCGTCAGGGTAGCGGTTTGCCGGATTCCTCGCCAAATCGACGACGACTTGTCTGCCGAAAGCCCCGGCACCGGCTGGCCCGTTTGGTCACTGCTGTCTCGTTCGTCGAGGCATCCCGCTGCGTTGGAGACCAGGGTCCCGTCCTGTCGCTGAAAAAGAGAGAAGGCATGAAGGGGTATATCGCATTCGTATTGGATATTCCCCTCGAACAGAAAAGGGGAGAGGGCGGGAGTGACATCGAGAGGGAAAAACTGACTCTGCCCCAGCGCAGGCAGAGTCTTGCTGCCCTCTCGGCGCAGAGTACCTTCCATGCCAGAGTAAATCGCCCAGTCACAGGTGGCGGTTTCCTGTCTCGGATTGGAAAAGGCGACAGCGGTATTGAACTCTGGGTTCCGCTTGAGTGCCACGACCGGCCTCTCGCAGGAAGGGGACGGACCAACACCAATCAAGGAGGTGCCTCCGACGTCCGGAGTAGAAAGCCTTATGATCTCCGTTGCCGCCACTCCGGGGCCGACCCGAACTTCAACATGTCCGACCTCGAGGGCATCGTCGCCTTCGAACTCAACTGAGGCAGTGGAGTTGGGCATCAGCAGCACCCCGCGGCTGCCCAGATCCTCACCGAGCGGAGATTTAAAACCCACAGAGGCGGAGGTTTCTGGAAGCATTGTGGCACTCTGAGTCAGGGTAATCTCTGTGGAACTCCCGTCTCCTGTCACCGCGGTTGGAAATTCATGGACCCGAATCACCTCCTCACAGTCCCACTCGGCGAGGTAGCCGTCCATCGATCGACTCCCGCTTTTGTCTCCCCAGGTGCCCAGTGGACCGATCCCTGCGGGTCCCCACATTGCGCCGAAATCTGCGAGACTGCCCTCATCATTCGGCTCGTGTGGCGCCCAGTTGCTGTACTCAAAGGGCTCGCCGGTGACCCACTCCCAGTCTTCGGCCGGCGGGCTCATGGGATCGGGTTGATAGAGACCCAGCCAAACCCGCTGGATCGAAACGTGCTCGATGATCTCTGTCACAAAGTCATTCTCCAACTGCGATGTAATCGTCACAAGATGTCCCCTTCCACAGCCGTTAATTACCATGGAGGTCGAGGCTGATCGGGCATCTTCCCACGAAATGTCAGGAGCCTCGATGTACTCGTAGGTGTGGTTGCTGAAGACCACTTGGGCAGACAACTGGTTTGCCTGAGACTGGGACCCCTTTCGGGTGTCTTGAGAAACGGACGAAGGTAACCCCGCCGGAAAGACGAACAGCCCGGAAAGAATTAGCCATTGGTAAAAGAGCACTGTCAGGTTAAACATCTGCTCGCTCTCATGATGTTTGTTTGTGTAGATGCCTTCCTCTGTGTTTCCAATTCATATATTCGAGAGACTAGGGTGGCGCCTACCGTCATCACGTGAGGGCCGAAGTTACCCATACCAGAAGTCAGGCGTCGTTATTTCCTCGTGCATACCCAAAAGTCCTCGAAGCCCTGATGCAGATCATCAAAGCGAGCAAGCGCTCGCAGCGCCACCCCTAGCCCGCATTTCTCATCGCCAGTCTACTACGGCGCCGCAATCATCCGCCCTGGCTGTGTTATGCTCGGTCGGCCTCCTCGACGTACTGCACGAGTACGACTGCGGAGACCTCGGTCGCAAGCCTTGCCAGGACGGCGCTTGCGCCGCCTCGCTACGACTGGCGATGAGAAATCCGGGCTAGACCGCTCTATGTTGACGTATATTGCCGGTCGTACTCAAGCGCGCGACGATAAAGCGATATGGCGGCATCCAACTCCCCCGCCTGGTGCCGAGCGCGGACATCTTTAAAGAGCTGCCTTGCGATTTTAGCGGCGGAGTTGCTCATCGGGTGGCGTCCTCGTCCCCAAAAAACAACGAATAGTGCTCAGTCAGTACTAATTTGCAGTTTCGGGAGGTAAATGGTCTGTCCCAATCCTCATTGCTGCTTGAATGGACAGCTCGGCAAAGGCAATATCATCCGCCATTCCTTCTACATCACCACACAGGGGCGACGGCGGCGCTACCGTTGCACTCAGTGCGGCAGAACCTTCTCTTCCACTCACGGAACACCCTATTATCGGCTGCACAAACCCAGGTCTTTGTTCGATGAAGTCGTCCACATGTGTGTCCACGGGCTTGCGATATCGGCTATGGCTCGAATCAAGCGCATGGCCTGGGGTACAGTCGCCCGATGGCTCGAATCGGCGGCTACATGCGCTACCCGGTTCAACGATCGGATGCTAAGAGGTTTCGTGATCCGTGAACTTCAGGCCGACGAGATCAGGACCTTTGTGGGGACCAAGAAGCGGGTGAGTTGGGTGCTCACAACGCTCGAAGTCTGGTCCAGGCTGTGGATCTCCGTCGAGATCGGTCGCTGCAACTTCCGAAACATCAAGCGAGTGTTGCTCGACACCCTGCAGCGAGGCCATGTTGAACACGGCTTCCTGTTCACCACCGATGGGTTCGAGATGTACGAGTGGGCGGCGAAAAGGCTGCTCCGAAGCGTCTGCCTATACGGTCAAGTGATCAAGAAGCGGCGCGAGAATCGGGTTGTCAAGGTTGATCGTAGACTGCTGCTCGGAACACCGGCAGAACTGGAGGAGGCACTCTTTCACTCCGAGGATTCGAGCACTCTGAACACCAGTTTTGTGGAGCGCCCACAATCTAACCATCCGCCAGGGCTGTTCCTATCTTGGCCGTCGTACACCTTGCCACGCCCGGCGCACGGAATTCCTGGAAAGGCAGGCGGCTTTACTCATGGCCTATTACAATTTTCTGCGACCGCACAGGGCTTTGAAGTTCGGTAAGACGCTAAGGACTCCAGCCATGCAAGCTGGACTGGCTAACAAGAGGCTCTCCTTCCGGGACGTATTCACCAGCCAGGTGGCGTTCTCTTTATTTTTCTTGATCGTGATTGTCGCACGGTACGCTAGGGGGTTGGGGCCGCTACGAGGCCATCCCGTTAAATTTCATTATTGGGGGTATTCAGGTAACTCAAGTTGCCACTAATATGTTGTATTTGCAGGGCCTGGGGCCCCTTACGTTTTTGATCATGTCCTTGTAAGCCGTCGGTTCGATCGCCACCGCTTGTTGGACTAATCTGTCGAATAGCTTGCCACGGTGGCGGCTCGTTCGGCGATTCGGTTACTTGAGGCAACTGAATACCCCCAATTTCATTATTTCTATTTGCAATGAATACGGGACGATGGTAGGCTTGGGTAACTGTATTGTTCCCAGATAGTTAACACACACACTTGGGGAGAAATCAATGCCAAAACAAACGTGCGGAAGAAACTTCTGGTCCCATTACCTCGCGCCTATAGCCGTCCTAGGCGCGGTGGTACTGCTGTGGCCGGGTCAGGCTTTGGCCCAGCCCGTCGTCGATTGTGATGGGGTAGGTGACCTGCAGGCCGAAATAGATTCTCTTAACCCCGTTGGTGGAACGATCGTGGTGAGCGGCCTCTGTACGAATCCTGTGAGGGATGTCTTGGACTGTGAGTCAGACCCACCAAATTGTACGAGCGTTTCCGGCCCTTTCGTATCTCCAACTTCACGGGATCACTCACCATTGAAGCCGATCCAATGGTGGGGGCCACGATTGGTCAGCGCCTTGACTTGGATTTTCCCACAGGTGAGCCTGACCCACCTCTCGTGGAGGTCGACTGTGACACCGATAGATCCACCCTTTTTAGACGTGCCTCCACTGTCTTAGAAATCAACAATTCCCCGAATGTGCGACTGGAAGGTGGATTCCTACCAGCACCCGTCGAGGGTGATCCGGATGTGCTCGCTCAGCCACTGAACATCGTTGGCGGTCAGGGAATCTCCCTCAATAACAGCGAAGTGAGGTTTGAAGGAGTGATGGTCATGGATAGTTTAACCAATGGTGTGCGCGTTGGAGGCGCGATCGGAAGTAGTCTTAGCGTAAGAGGACCAGGAAACGAAATCGCTCACAGCTGCAGTCACGGAGTGACCGTGGGCCGCGGGTCTCTCGGCGCCTTTAGGGACGATGCTTCGATCCATGACAATCACAGATTCGGACTCACCGCGATTGAATCTGGCCGTGTCACCTTGACGGACCAAGTCCAGGTCGCAGATAATTTTATCGGAGGTGTGCTGAGTCGATTCGGGGGATTTGTTACGGTCTTCGGTGAGGCCACGATTCAAGGCAATGCGACCAACCCTGACCCGGCTGATTTTTTCTTCCAGTATCGCGCGGGTATTGCCGCCAACTTTGGCTCCACTCTCCTCATCCGTGGACCCATCGACCCTACCACCGGAGACGCCACCGGCCCAGGGCCAACGATCGACAACAACTTGGCACCCGGCATCTTGATCGACGCCAACTCGACTGCTGAGCTGACGAATCTGACAGGTCAAGGGAACATTGATGGAGGCGTGATCGCGCTGCACCAGGCCGTGGTTCAGTTCGGAAAAGGTGTTGCGTTGTCAGGCAACGGGCCGGGAGACCTGGATTGCGATCAGACATCAACGATCTACGGTGACTTGGGCGGGGTGATGCAGAACAAGTGCAATAACGCCGAACCGGATAAGAATAAGTAACGGACGCGCAAGCTGTCCAACTTGCTAACCTGGCGGAAGGAAGAGCTGACTACACAGAAACCCCCACCAGCACTGGCCCCATGTATTGTAGCAATAGTTCCACACACGCACACACGGGGGTTTTCACGGCAAATCATCCCATTTCCTACCCCGCCCTGGAGCATTAACTTTGCATTAACCGTTTGTTAGTTCCTGTCAGTTCCTGTATCAACTTGAAGAGGTGGAGTGCGGCCTTGATTCTATTGCCGTGATCGGGCCAGGTATCCACAATCTCCCCCCGTTTGTTGGTGATCATCTTGTTGGCTTTCAGAGCCTGACGTAGGGATTCAACGCCCTCATTCACAAGGGTTTCTTCCAGGACTTGCTCTTGCATGTAGGACCTAACCTTAGCCCGCATTTCTCATCGCCTGTCGTAGCGAGGCGTCGCAAGGGCCGTCCTGGCAAGGCTTGCGACCGAGGCCTCCGCAGTCGTACTTGTACAGTACGTCGAGGAGGCCGACCGAGCGAAACACAGCCAGGGCGGATGATTGCGGCGACGTAGTAGACCGGCGATGAGAAATGCGGGTTAGGGTTGTGGCGGGTTGCTCCTGCCCGTACGCTGGCTGGAGGAACCCTTTCCGTCAGCCGAGACTTTGTGATTCCGCATTTGCCCCTTGCTAAGAACTTCGGGAACTCTGATATCACCTTCAGGATTGTGCTGCGTAATCCCGCGGAGCAGCAATTGAGTGATAGGAGTTTGCTTCTAGGTTGGATTCTATGGACAAGAGTGGTATCGAGCAAGAAGGGGTTGAAATGGGGTGGGAGCGGAAACGAGAGGAAGGAAGAAACGCGAACAGGGAGACGAAAAACAGACACAACGATATTCGATGCCGACTGAAGAGCTCGAGCTCTTCAGTCGGGCCAATCCGGGACCTCGTCCCAGAAGAGCGAGTCGCAGGAGGCTCGGAGGGCTTGAGCCTGCTGCGGCGAAAGCGATTCCAGAAAGCTCTCGAGTTTGTGAGGGAAGAGTCTGGTTGGTGGAGCGCGTTGGGGCTGCTGCCAGCCATCGAGGTGTTGGAGGATTCTTCGAATCACACTGGGTTGTTCGATCACCGCGATGATTTCAAGAGCGTGCCCACATTCGGGACACTCCAAAGGGTCGATTTCATAGACCTTGCGGAGCAACCGCGCCCAGCTGCGCCGCCGCTGCTGGGAGAAGCTCTCGGCCGGAGAGTGCTCCTCCGAGTCCGACGCCGGGGAGGCGCCGTTGCCGGTGGCCCGGGTGGCGGCCTGGCGTCGCTTTGAAAACACGGCCCAAGAGTACAGTCAATTGGGGACGATGACGCACGTAGCCTGTACAGGTAATCCCGGACCTGCGGGATACGCGCAGTGCTGTTGCATAGCGGCCATCGCGATGAGGTCATGGGGGGGCAGCGAGCCACAAGGGAAGGACGCGCGCGTCACTATGAGTTGCTATTGCGCCAGGAAGCCCCCGTCGACGATCAGCTCTGCGCCGGTGACGTACGAAGACTCATCCGAAGCCAGGTACAACACGGCCTGCGCTATTTCGTCCGCGGTGCCCATGCGCGCCATCGGCGTACTCGACCAGTAGTGGTCAAGGTCACCGTCGGGGAACATCTTTGCTACCCTCGCCGTCAATGAGTTGCCCGGGTGAATCGAATTGACCCTGATGCCCTCTTTGGCATAGCCGACGGCGACCGCCTTGGTGAAATTACGCACCGCACCCTTGGCGGCGCTATAGGCTACCGCATTTGCAGTGCCGACGATTCCGTGGATAGACGACATGTTGACGATGGAGCCGCCCCCCACCTTGCGCATCTCGGGGATCGCGTGCTTGGCCCCCAGAAACGCGCCCTTTGCATGGACATCCATCACGCTATCCCATTCCTCTACCGTCGTCTCCTCGAGCGTTTTCCCGCCACCGGCCCCGGCGTTGTTAAACAGGATGTCCAGCCTGCCGAACCTGGATACCGTGGTCTGGATTGCGTCTATCCAGTCCCGGTCGCTCGTAACGTCGAGGCGCACGAACAGGGCATCTCCCCCGCTCTCCTGTATCTGAGAGGTGGTCTTCCGGCCGAGCTCCTCGTCGATATCGGTCAGCACAACCTTCGCGCCTTGGCGCACGAACAGCCACGCCGTGGCCCCGCCAAAGCCCATGACCTCTCCCCTCACTCCGGCGGCGGCACCGGTGATCAGCGCGACCTTGCCTTCGAGCCGCATGATGGGTCTCCCGTAAGCCAACGGCAAAGATGATACCAGATTAGAAAATCACTTCCGTCTTCCAGCAGTCTATATAGCCTTGGAGAGGGCCGTTCTGCCGTTTTGAGGAACGAGATGACCACCGGGAGTGGACATTGGAATGGCGATGAAGCTTCGCAGCAGCAGTTCCGACTTCGGGTTTGGTCACGATGGCAACAACGTATCTCCTGAGCTTCATTGGGAAAGCGTACCAGATGGCGCAGCGTCTCTCGCCTAGCTTGCTACGATCCAGACGCACCAACTTGTAGCGGCTTCCGGCACTGGGTTCTCGTGAACATTCCCTCGGGCACTGCGTCCGTAGCGGAGGGCTCTTAAGGGAAAGATCCACGCGCCCAGCGATGGGAGAGAGCAGGGCTAGACGAAGACCTCGCTCAGGTCCAAAGCCGTCATGGCGTCTCCAGCCACCTCAACGAGCGCCGGGCGCCGGGCACCCACAGCGCTGGTGACCGTCTGGGGCAGCTCGGCGAGCTCTTCCACCCTTAGCCCAAGAGCGCCAAATGACTCCGCCAGCGCAGCGAAATCTGGGTTGTGCAGGTCCGTGCCGATCACGCGGCCGTCGAACCTACCGTGTACCTGGTCGTCCTGAGTGGCGCCGTACTTGCCGTTGTTGAACACCAGGGTCACAAGGTTGATGCCATAGCCAACGGCGGTTGCCATGTCACCGACTGCGTACAGAAAGCCACCGTCGCCGCAGAAGGCCAGGACCGGAACATCCGGGCTACCCAGCTTAGCTCCCAGGCCAACCGGAAAAGCAAAGCCTAGAGTAGACATGTAGGATGACGACAGAAGAGTCCGAGGCTTTACTATCTCGAAAGCCGATCCGATCCAGCGTGTGCCCACGGTTAGGTCGCCGGCAATAATGGTGTCTTCGGGCAGCACCGCCCTGAGCTCGGTCATGACCTCGACCTGTTCAGGGACGCTACGACTGAGCTCCAAGCGTCCTTTATCATGGACCCGAGCCCCTTACCTGCGGCTCCCAGCGTGAGGACAGTACCTTGCCCTCCAGAGCCTCGCACAAAGCGGCCAGCGCGGCCCGGGCATCGGCCTCGATGGAGATTGTAGAGGCATAGGCCCTTTCAAGCGCGGCGGGATCGACGTCCACATGGACCACCTTTGGATCCTCGTCCAGGTCCAAGCGCTCTCCTTCAATCTTGGCGAAACTGCTTCCCACCACAAAGACCACGTCTGCCGCCAACAATAGCGGCTCCGTAGAACTGTCGGCGTAGACGCGCCTCGGGTTCGTAAACGCCAGCGGGTGGCGGTCGGGCAGGGCGCCCTTGGCATCTCGGCTGAGCAGCACCGGAGCCCCCAGTATGGTCGCCAGCCGTTCCAGCTCTCCCTCGGCGCGTGCCCTAGCGACTCCGCCGCCGGCCCAAATTAGTGGCCGCCTCGCTCCGGCCAGCAGATTCGCGGCGTCGGAGATGAGCGCGGACGACGGGTTTGGGACCGGATACTCCTCTCGTTCGATCATGTCGAAGTTGTGTACCTGGGCCAGCATGTCGTGGGGTATCTCAACTTCCACGGCTGGGGACGTCCGGTCTTGAGCTGACGGAAGGCCTCATGGAGCAGTTAGCCTACAGCCGACCGAGCGGGCTCGGTTCGTGGTCCTCGCCAGCGTGATCCTCACGCGCTCCTGTACGTGGTGCCCTACGCCCGCTACGTCGCCTATCCCTTGATGCTGCTCTCGACCCCGGCTCACGAGATGGGCCACGGCGTCGCGGCGCTCCTCAATCGCGAAATCCTCAGCGTAGGCCTGGCTACACCTGCGGTTTCGCTCAATCGTTCGCGACCAAATCCGGCGCAAACCTGAGCGCCAAATCTGTGAAGTTATTCTTGCGCGAACCCTAAGCTGCTGAAGGACGGTGCCACTTTCGCCTACTACTGCCAGCCCATCCCCCTGCAGGATCCCGGAAGTTTTCTCTCACGCTACCATTGGAGCTGCTTGCGAGAATCTCAGCGGTCGACCATCTCCAGGAAATCCGTCCAGGGAACTGTCCGTCCATGGATGGGTACGATGGTTTCGACCTCCAGTCCCAATCGCTTCACGTGCTCATAGAGGCTCCGGTTGGCGGGACTGGGTGCGGTCGGGAGCTGACCCTGCGAAGGCGGGTCGAAGAGATCCGCCTGAATGATCATCTTCTCGGCTGGGAGATACGCCAGCAGCATACCCTCGACGTGGTCGAGAGGCTGGACATAGGAGATGTGCATGGTCCGGGTTTCATCGCTGAGCGTGTAATTTTCTCTCACAGTCTCGTATTGGTAGCCTTCCGCAAGTTCCGTGGGCGGCCACAGGGCCAGCATGTCGGGCTGCAATGTCCGGGGCGCGTAGTTCAAGACATCACGGGTGTAGAAATCGTAGTTCTTCCAATGTGTGACGATAGTAGCGCCTATGTGCATGTAGGTGCGAAGTCCGCCGATGTGGTCATGGTGCTGGTGCGTATTGACCAAGAACCGAATCGGTTTGCCGGGAACCAGGTTCACCACTTCTTCGATCACGGCAAGGCTCCGTTTTTCGTCCACTGGCGCCTCGACCACCGTCACGTAGTCAGCGAACTCGACCGCCACGCTGTTGTGGGTTGAGCCGCCTAGTAGATACACTCCATCGGCCAACTCCTTGGTCTCGACGCGAACTGGAAAGGTTGCCTGGCGCACCGAGACGGGTACGCCCACAGGGTCGCTGCAGAGATTCGGTCTGACGTCTGCAAAGACGCCGCCGAAGGCATTGTGACCGGCATTGATGCTCTGGGCCTGGAAGTTGTCATCCCAACCGGCATGGTTATGCCATCGGGTGGGGAACTTCACTCCGTTGCCGACATCCACATAGCTGTCATTGGTGAATTCATGTTCGTAGTTCATGTCCCCCAGGACCGGATCGGGGACCCAGGTATGGATTCTTTGCAACAGATGTTTTTGGTTTATGGTAGCGTCCACGCGGTACTTCCCAAGCATCGTAATCGAGACGACGGTTACCTTCTCGGGCACTGTGGTGGCGCCGTCCCGGCCCATTTCGCCCAGCTCCCACCGCCAGACTGCCTTCGGATCGGCTCCGGGCAGCATGGCGGCTTTGAGAAATCCGTGCGGATTGAGCCAGAGGTCGAGTTGCCACAGCTCTGCATCCTCCGGCAGAGCCGCAACCGGATCACTCCCTCCTCCATCCAGGTGCCAGGCATAGCTGCCGTTCACCAGAAATAGCTGGTGTCTGTTTCGTTGGATAGGCGACCCACCCCTCCAACCCAGACCGTACTTCCAGGAGGCAGGGTTGAGTCCGGGCGTGTGATCAAACTCTTCCTTCATGCTCCTGGCTGCCCAGTTCATGGTTCGGGTGTAGTTGATCAGCGGTTCACCCCGTGGCCAATCCACCTGGTAAGCGTGGAGGCGCTGCTGCCCCACCATTGCGGCATAGCCAGTGCCGGAAACTGTCACGCATGTGAGCTTTTCGGCTCCTATGGCCTGCGAGGCTGCTCGTAGGACGGGCCAGGGATCCAGGTACCCCGGTGCGGCTTTCTGGGCCGCCGTCGAGTCTGCTGTCAAGGTAACCAGTAACAGCAGGAGCGAGGGGACAGGATTCTGGACGCGGCAGCAGCCGGCAGCTACGAAAAGGACCTTGTTTGGGGAGCACTGGGCGGCCAGCGAGCTGCAAAAGAAGCTCAACCGGCTGCCGGGCGAACTGGCTAACGGAGGTTTTCCCCTCAGCATCTTGGGTATCTGCGACAATGCCATCACCCACCTCACGCCGAGCTGGACCGAAGAAGAGCGCCCAATGGAAGAGAATATGACTTGCCATAGAAAGTATAAAGGAGATGTTCTAAAGAATCAGCCTGATCCGTGATCAATAAATCGGGGTTGTCCGAGCAGGAGATTGCCCAGGCGGATAAAGATTCTGCCGGGCTAAGGAAACGGCATGAAAGGATCTTGCATGGTGGCTGAGTACATTGGAACCTAAATACTGGTAGGTTTGCAGATGGGGCTTCGAGACGAGATCAAGGCACAGGGGGGAGAAAGAGATGCATCGGTCAACAAGGCATTGGCTGCGAAGAGATTTCTTGCAGCACACCGTAGCAGGTTCACTTTTCTGCAGCTTGGCCAAGGGGTGGAGCCATTTGCTAGCAGCCCAAGGACCCTCGACGGCCCCCTACGACCTATTGGTGAAGGGGGGCCGGGTCGTGGATCCGGCCCAGGCACTCTCAGCTGAGCGCGACCTAGCGATCTCGGGCCACAAGGTTGCTCGGATCGCACCCAGTATTGCCGAAAATGAGGCCCGACATGTGCTCGACGCCCGAGACAAGATCGTAACGCCGGGCCTGATTGATATCCACGTACACGTTTATGACGGGGTCGCCCCTCTGGGCATTCCGGCCGATCCGAATTGCATTGCCAAAGGGGTGACTACCGTCGTCGACGTCGGGTCTGCCGGAGCCTTTACCTTCCCCGGGCTGCGCCAGTACGTCATTAATGTGGTGGATACACGGGTTTACGCGCTGCTGAACATTTCCATCGTTGGACAGTCGACCCTGTCACTGGACAACCCGTACGGAGAACTGTTGGAGCTGCGCTATGCGAACCCCAAGTTCGCCATCCGAACCATCGAGAGAAACCGCGACGTCATCCTGGGGATCAAGGTTCGCTTGTCTCGAAGCATCACTGGTGAGAACGACCTGGAGGCGCTCCGCTTGGCAAAGGAAGCCGCCCAGGCAGTCCAGCTGCCCGTCATGGCTCACATTGGTTCTTCTTACTCCCCCTTAAAGCAGATCCTACCTATGCTCGGCGAAGGGGACGTCATCACCCATACCTTTCACGGAAGGGATGGCGGAATCCTCGACGCCAGAGGCAGGGTGCTGCCGGAAGTGCGCGCCGCGGTCGAACGGGGCGTTCACCTGGACGTCGGGCATGGGGCCGGTAGCTTCGCCTTTAGCGTCGCCGAAAAGGCCCTCAAGCAGGAAGTTCTTCCGGGTACTATCTCCAGCGACGTGCATCAGTTCAATGTCAATGGCCCTGTCTTCGATCTCGCCACCACACTTTCCAAGTTTCTTAACCTGGGATTGAGTCTGGAACAGGTGATTGAGCGGGCGACGAAAAACGCGGCAAACACCTTTGGATTTCCCCAAGGACTGGGTACTGTACGCCCGGGATCCGAGGCGGACGTGGCCATCTTCTCGCTTGCGGAAGGAAATTTTGAGTTCGTGGATGCTCTGGGAGAGAAGCGAGTTGGTCACAAGAAGCTTATACCCGTTGCGACGGTCAAATCAGGGAAGATCTACGGTTCGGCTTCCATCCCAGTAGCCCACCTCTAGCAACTGGCGGGAAAGAAGAAAGAACTCGACCAACCTCACCAGACTGCCGGATGATGGCTGCAGGTCTTCCAACCCGGATCCCACCGCCTCGAAAAGCGATCTCCTATTGACTTCCCTTCATTCGCCGACAAACTGGAAAGCATAGAGCTTGGTGCTTCGCATGATGAATCGGAGCCGTAAGACTCTCCCCGCTAGGGCGCTCAGATCGTCTTTTCCTTTCCAGTTGACCAGATGTTCCACATAGTTGCCGTTGATTGAAGCGCAATCGTTTTGGCCAAAACCCGGGATGATGCGACCCTGCTCATCCAGAAGCTCGACACGCGCCGAACCGAGAGCACCCGTATCCACGTTGAGGATCAGGTGCTTGCCCTCAAATACCATAGGTACTGTGGTCAACTGTCCACCATTCCAGGCCGCGTCGGCCGAGACGAAACCGTCCAGGCGCTGCACCAGGCGACTCACAACGCCCAACCTTTTTGCCTTTCTGAAATCATAGCCCCCATGGCGCGGCTGGTAACCCGTATAGTACATCCACAGTTCTGCGCCCTGGCGCAACATGCCGACGGTCATATACATGGCACCGCCATCCGCGCTACCTTCGATCCCAAGGCGAACATAGGGACGTCGTTCGCGCCGGTCCCAGTGAACACCGTCGCGGCTGGTAGCCAGTTGGATGTCGAGCGCGCCGTCGCTACCAGTCTCTTTCTTGGAAGTGTGGAAAAAAGCACTCGGGAACATGAGGTAGACATCGGGAGCGTAGGGGTACTTTATCACGCAGGGATTGTAGTGATCCGACTCTACCGGGTCGTCCTTATCATAGGCGAGAACGATCTTGGGGTCTTCCGGCCAATGAGCGAGATCTGGGGTTTCTGAGCGTCCTACCTTGCGCAGGTTATCTGGATCTGCCGCCAGTTCGAAGACTTGCGAATAGGGGATACTTCCCAAGTCTGCGCTATTGATGCCGTCGCCGCCGCGGCGGACATAGGCGACGTACTTTCCGATCCGGTCGTCCCAGAAAACCTGGTTCTGGGTATCGAACGGACCTCTGCTCAGAATGGGCCGGCCGAGATACTGATTCCATCGAAGACCATCGGGAGAGGCCCAGATCCAGAGAGCGAAGCCACCACCGATACGACCTGCATACTTGAACCGGTTGCCATCCGACTGCTTGGGGTCAAGGAAAACAGTTCCAGTCGTGTTGGTCAGGACGATGTTGTTCTGCTTGGAACCACGAAACGCGGTCACTCCCAACTCCGGCTTTTCCCAGTGAATGCCGTCACGGGATGTGGCGTAGCAGACATATTGCCGCAGATGCTCATACACATAGGTATGTAAAGCCTCCCCGTCGAGGACTTCTGGTTGGGCTTCGCTCTCATCCTCAAACAAGTGGGCTCCGTACCACATTTTGTAGATCCCTTCGTCTTCAAGGACCGTGTTGTGAGAGCTCAGTCCGAGATCTTCCCAGGGAGAGTCTGGCATGATGTTGCGTTCGTATGTTTTCACGGGTGGATTCATGGTCAAAATGACGTTCTGAGCGCTCGAAATCAGCAAACCGTCGATAAACAGCTGTTTTGCTGAGCCTACTCGGCGGATTGTCGCAGACGTCTCAGAGTTTTCCCCGCCGCACGACATAATCGGCAAAGTAAGAAACCCAAGAAGGACGATGATCGGGAGAACTGGCAAAAACCGAGATGCAATCGGGTGCAAGCGCATTTGATTTTCAGTATTCGCTGCAGCGCATGGAAATGCTAGTGCCCCAACTGGGTTTGTCGTTGCGCATGGCCAAGAGTGCCTCCCGCAACCTCTAGACATGCCCGGTTCCGTACGCCCACGACCAAGGCCAACCGCGAGTAGGTCTTTCCGCTTGAGGGCTCGTTTTGCCCAGTGACAGGGGTTGAGATGAGGGAACAGTTTCAGGAGATTGGCGGTTCGATCAACTCGAATTGATAGTCCGGTGTCTCCGCTGCAAGGCTCGACGTCCTCCAGGGTTTGACGTGCCTTAGATTCTCTGCGCCGTAGACCGCTGCGTACGCGCGGCGGCAATGATCACTGTGATTCGGATAGCTGCGATGCGCCAGGCCACTGTCGAAAAAGATCGCATCGCCGGGATCAAGCTCCATAGGAATCTGTTTGCTGATGTCGATCTGGTGATCGTAAAGGATGTGTCCCTGGATCGGATCATCATGGTGTGGCAGGTTAACTTTGTGGGTTCCCGGGATAACGTGAAGGCAGCCGTTCCGGACGGTTGCCGGGTCGATGGCGAGCCAGAAGTTCATGGCGTTCGGTTCCAGTTCGGGCCAGAATGCGGTGTCCTGGTGGAGCGCGGCTTCGATGCCGTGGTGGCCCGGCTTCACGAAGACTGTATCGCTGAACATTCGCACGCCGGTTCCGTACAGCGAGGAGACGACTTCGTAGATCGCGCGGTGGCAGCCGAACTCGCTGAAGTATGGGTGGTGATGGTACATGTTCGACATGAGCCGCACTCGCTCGCGGCGAGGCAAGTCTGCGCGATCCTGCGTGTCCGGTTCCCAGAACGTATAGAAGGCAGTGGGCCGCCACCCCTTGTATGCCGTTTCGGGTTTAAGTGCCCCGCCGAGAAGGCGGTCGACCATCCGGTCCAGCTCGGCCAGGTCCTTGCCGCAGATCAGACCCCGGACGATGAGATAGCCGTCGTCGGAGTACTGCTCCCGTCGTTGAGAGGTCATGGCCTGGATTGCTGCCATTTCGACCGGTAGGGTCCGCGCACGGCCGAAGCAGTCGCGCCACGGAGATCGCGGAAATCACAGAGAGTCGGAAACTCTGTCTTGAGGGTTCTCCCTCTGACCTCTGTGCTACTAACCATCAGGATCTTCTCGTGAAAGAAAGAGTGTCGGGGCTTCCAGTGAATTCTACCTGCTTTGATTATAGTGGGCTAGTCGAGACTTTCGCACCGGGGGGGGCCGGCCTTTGTCTATCAGCTTCGAGTCGCCCCTCCCCCCGATCGCGATATCGAGGTGGTGCACCGAGCCTGGCCGGCCGCGCACTCACGGACAGGGGATTGGGAAGGGCACCGTTTCCACCGCCCGCTGG
This sequence comes from Acidobacteriota bacterium, assembly GCA_965218775.1. Lineage (GTDB taxonomy): Bacteria > Acidobacteriota > UBA6911 > RPQK01 > JAJDTT01 > CAUZIZ01. Next base: position 1,837,521 of record CBDCLS010000006.1, read on the forward strand.
CTCACGACCGCCTCGAGCAACTCGCTTTGTGTACCGTGCGGGCGCCGGCTGAAGAGGCTCCTACCCAGGGACTGGCTGGATCGGGGACGGCTGCCGAGGCGGCCTCGGAGGTCAGCCCCAGCCGAGCAGCTGTGACGCTGGATCTGAAGAAGAAGGTCGTGCGCTACCAGGCCCGGGAGCATTCCGAGGGCGAGGCTGAGGCGGTACGGGTCACGGAACTGCCGGCTCTGATCGAGGGCGTGATCGACCCGCCAGGGAAAACGGATCACTTCCGATTCAGCGCCCAGGCCGGTGAGGCGTTGGCCTTCGAGGTCGAAACGCCGCGTCAGATCGTCCCCCTCTTCAATCCCTGGCTGCGAATCACGGACGAGAATCAAAACCTGGTTTTCAGCTGCGTCTACAACCGGGTCGAGGGCAACAACGTTCAGCTGTTCCGCTACTTCGAGCCCAAGATGGTCTATCCCTTCCAGCAGGGTGGAGAGTATACGGCTGAGATCCGCGATCTGACCCGCCGCCGCGATTTCGCAAGTCACCGGCGTGCCCGAGGTCTTTCATGAAAAGCCTGAATCGCTAACCGGCCAGCCACCCTCGGGAACCAGCCATCCAGCTGAAGTCGCCGGTGCGCTATTTCTCCCAATTTCTGGATCTTTACGGCAGGCCGTTTCGTCACGCCGTCCCCGAGCGCGACGCCAGCCCCAGCCTCACCCAGGCTCTCCATATCTACGCCGGAGAAACCTACACGGAAAAGATCTCCAAGCCGGGTGGGCGGCTGGGCCAACTGCTCGAGAAAGGGACCGCCGATCTGCCCCTCATCCAGGAGCTCTACCTGGCGGCCCTCACCCGGTTTCCTGAGGAGCGGGAGCAATCCGCGTTTTTTGGCTGCGCTGGAGCGGGTGGGGGAGTCGGGCCGAAAGCAGGCCCTGGCCGATCTGACGTGGGCCCTGTTGACCTCGCGCGAGTTCAGCTACCAACATTAGTACCCTGTAACTTATGTGTTTAGCCTCTCCCCTTGCCCTTGTCCATGCCTTCGAACTTGCCTTTGCCTTTGCCTTCCTTCTGACTCTTCGCCGTACTTGTCTGCTGTCTCCAAAAACTGGGTCAGGGAAAGGCAAAGGCACAGCCAAGTTCGAAGGCACGGGCCAGGGCCAGGGTGAGGCGCTAGAAAGGTGCCCTGTAACACAGGGTACTAGTTGAAACCATGCTTGCCAGAAGCACGATTATTGAGATAGGCAAAGTCGGATGAAGAAAGCCAGTCGGTTCCGAAAAGTCGGTTGTCTGACCTGCAGCGAGAGTGAACTGGCCCGAAGGGATTTCCTCCGGGTGGGTTCTTTGGGTTTTCTGGGTCTCAGCCTGAGCCAGGTACTCGAGCTGGAGAGTCTGGAGAACCGCCGTTCCTTCCTCGACATTGTGGATCGGATTTACCGCGAGAAAGTCGAGGAGGCCGAGTTCTCCAAGATGGACAGTTTCCGGGAAAAGGCCTTGCAGATGATCCTCTCGCCGAAAGTCCGCGAGGCCTTCGATCTCTCCCGTGAATCGGACAAGACCAAAGAGGCCTACGGCAGACACAAGTTCGGGCAGAGCGTGTTGCTGGCCCGGCGTCTGATCGAAGCCGGCAGCCGTTTTGTGACCGCCAACGGTTACAGTCACAACGTCTGGGACACGCACGGGAACAACGACGTCCGTCACCGCGACAAACTGGTGCCCCCGCTGGATCAGGATCTTTCCGCTCTGCTGGAGGATCTGGAGCAGAGGGGAGGCGTTCCCGCCATACAACGGCTCTATGAGGACCAGGCGGGACGCTCCATCGAGAACACTTCCACCACCCGCACGTAGTCCTGATAACCCAGCCGGCCGATAGGTTGGATTCTTTGGAGATCGACTTTGCCGTCGACGAGGGCCCAATCGGCGATGTGGATGCCGATGACTTGGCCAAAGACGACCGTATTCGTATTCCCAGGGTCGGCGGGCAATTCGACCGTTTGTGTGTACCTGCACTCCAGGTGGGCCGGACTCTCTTTGACCCGGGGCGGCGCAACCAACTCGGCCGGCGCTTTGCTCAAGCCTGCATAGTTGAATTCGTCCACCTCTGAGGGCGCGGCCACGGCGCTTTGGTTCATCTGCTCGCGCAATGCCCAGGTGGCCAGATTGACGACAAATTCCCCCGTTTCCTGGATGTTTCTGACCGAGTCCTTCAGGCCGCCAAAGGCGTGATTGGAAGTGGCCGCGAAGAGCACCTGCGGCGGATCGTAAGCCACGGCGTTAAAAAAGGAATAGGGCGCCAGATTGGCGCGCCCGGCCGTATCCACCGACGAGATCCAGCCTATGGGCCGCGGCACCACCAGGGCATTAAAGGGGTTGTGGGGCAGGTCGTGGCCCGTGGATATTCGGTAAAACACAAAAAAGCCTCTTCGTAGGCGCTCCTCGAGATCTCCCTATATGGTATCTTAATACCATGTATTCTACCATTGACAAGGCAGGGCGGGTGGTGATTCCGGCTCCGCTGCGGGCTAAGGCTGGACTTCGACCCGGCACCAAGCTTGAAGTGCTGCTGGATGACTTTTCTATCCGCCTGGTCCGCGCGGTCCCAGGGCCCAAGATTGTCAGGCGGGGACGGCGGCTCGTCGCGCGCCCGACGGTTCCCAAGGAGGAGGTAACGTCGGTTGACATTGACACCCTGGTCGAAGAAGAGCGAAATCGGTGGCCCTGGTAGGCTCGATTTTCTTCGATACCAGCATCCTTCTTGCCGGCACGATCGAGATGGGAGAAGTGTCTCAACCCGCGCAGAACATCATGGATGCGGTGGCGGACTCACGACTATCGGACGCCCATACCGCCTGGCACTGTTGCCTGGAGTACTACGCGGTAGCGACTCGCCTTCCCGAGGAGCTTAGGCTCACACCGACTGACGCGCTCAGGCTGATCCAGAATGAGCTCTTGAAGCGATTTCAGGTCCATCAGCTTCCACACGACGCCCATTACCAATTCTTCCAGATAGCTGTCCAAGAGCAGGTCGTCGGCGGGCGAGTCTATGATTGCCATATCGCTGAGGTTGCACTGCAGGCGGGGATGAAGATGGTGATCACCGACAACCGACGTCACTTCGCCAGCTTACTTCGTCAGGGGATCCCCGTACTGACTGCTGGAGAGTTTGTTGCCCACCTCCCTTCTTCATAGGCCTTTACCCGATGGTCTTTGTCGCGCTTCCCACTCTGCGCATGGGCGTGAGTGTAGCCCCGGGCAAGATTGAATCCTTGCACACATCAAGCAGTTTCGGTCAAGGTGGGTTCAACAGAACCCCGACGGCTTGAGCCAAAGCCTTCGAAATCGCCAACGGCTGCTTCAAAAGGCCGCCGAGGGCTGGTATCTTTCTTGGTAGATTCAAGGAGAGCGTATGAGAGCTGCGGTCCTGTAAGGTGTGATTGTCCTCTGATTTGCCAGTGGAAACAGATCTTCCGGAGAACTTTAATCGAAGGGCCGTTCTGGAGCGGCTGGATCGGGTGCTGGATCCCGAGCTGGACGAGTCCATCCTCAAGCTGGGCTTCGTCGAATCCCTCCGGGTACAGGAAAATCGTCTCACCGTAGGCCTGTACCTTCCCACCTACTTCTGCGCTCCCGGCTTCGCCTATCTCATGGCTCACGATGTTCGACGCGAGCTTCTGGGTGTGGAAGGTGTGCAGGAAGTCAGGGTCCGTTTGAGGGATCATTTCGCTGCGGCAGCCATCGAGACCGGAGTCAATCAGGGTAGGTCCTTCACTGATGCCTTTCCCGGTGAGGCCCTAGGGAATCTGGATCAGCTGCGGTCCCTGTTTTTGCGCAAAGGCTACCTGAGTCGGCAGGATGCTTTCTTGAGGGCGTTGAGGGAGGCCCGGTTATCGTGGAAAAGGATCGCCGAATTACGCATCGAGGATGTGGCGCTGGGAGAAGGGTCCTGCCTGGTGCAGTCCCCTGGGGATGGGCCGGTTGAGCTGGCCGCCGAGACGGCCGGCAGGTACCTGGAGCGGCGTTCCCAGATCGGTCTGGACTGTTCTCCTTCGGCCCCCCTCATGACCGATCTGAGTGGCAAGGCCATCCCTGCGGGGAGGCTGGAGCAGCATCGTCTTCATGCCCGGACCGTGCGGGTCTCGCTGGAGGCCAACGGTTCTCTCTGCTCAGCGTTGCTGGAGGCCCGCAAAAGACAGCGGGTAATGGGAGGTGATCCCGATGTATAGGACAGATGAACAGGAGATCTTTGTGGTGGACGGACACATGCATCTCTGGGATGCAAGTCCGGAGAACTGGCGCAATCAGTACGGAGAGGGCTGGATTCGCTGCTTTTACGACTACCAAACCGCACTGAGTCCAAGTGAGTATGTCTGGCCCTTCGAGAAGTTCTGCAAGTACGGGGAGGACGCCCTCGTCGACGATCTCTTCATGAAGGGTTACGTGGACGTCGGCATCTTCAACTCGACGTACCTTCGCGAGTTCTACACTAGAGGATTCAACACCCACCAGCAGAACCACGTGCTGAAGGAAAGATACCCGGATCGTTTCATTCTCTGCGGCTCCTTCGATCCTCGGGAGGAGGAAGCGGGCCTGGACGAGTTGCGGCGGATGGTGGAGGAGTACCCGATACAGGGCCTCAAGCTATATACGGCCGAATGGAGGAATGGCTCCAAAGGGTGGCGGCTGAATGACCCCTGGGCCTATAAGTACCTGGAGCTCTGTGACACTCTGGGTGTCCGAAATCTCCACGTCCACAAGGGACCCACCGTGTACCCCCTGAACCGGGATGCCTTCGATGTTCACGATGTGGATTATGCGGCGACTGATTTCCCGGGGCTAAACTTCATCGTCGAGCACATTGGTCTGCCCCGGCTGGAGGACTTCTGCTGGATTGCCACCCAGGAGAAGAATGTCTACGCGGGCATGTCGGTGGCGATGCCCTTCATCCATCCCCGGCCTAAATACTTCGCCGAGATCGTGGCCAATCTCCTTTTCTGGGTCGGAGAGGACAAGATCCTCTTCGGTAGCGATTACGCCATCTGGCACCCCAAGTGGATCATCGAGAAGTTCATGGCCTTTTCCCTGCCGGAAGAGATCGCGGAAGAATACGGTGTCCAGCTTTCTCTGGAGATCAAGCGAAAGATCCTGGGTGAGAATGCGGCTCGCCTGTACGGTATCGACATTGCTGCCCACCAGGAAAGGCTGGCCCGGGATGAGATTGGTGTCCGGCTCTCGGCCCGAAATACGTGAGGACGCACGAAATGCCCAAGGCGATCAGTCACACGATCAAGCGACGAGGGAAGGACTCGCGAGATGGGGATGTGGAGATTCCCGTTGCCCGCGACCTTGCCACGGTTCCAGGTATACCCGTGCGCGAGAAAGACGTTTCGTATTACAGCAGGATGTATCCCCTGGAGGCCCAGTTCGTCGAGAAGTCCGCGGATCGGGAATGGGAATGGAGCGTCTGGAGTGATGAGCTGACCGAGTTCCACAAGGATCACCACGAAAGAAACCGTTCTTTCGTGGATGCGGCGGAGTTATCGGGCGACCTTGAGCCGACAGGTAGGGCTGAGCCAGGAAAGGACCTGACGGAGGAAATACGGACGAAGGCCTTGGAGCTAGGCGCCGGCGATGTCGGCTTTACCAGGTTGGACCGTAGGTACGTCTACGCTAGCAAGAAGCACTGGGTGAAATTCCAAAACGCTGTTTGTCTGGCGATGGAGCAGGACTACGAACAGACTCAGAAGATCGCCAGTATAGAGGCCGAGCACACTCACTTCGGCACCTACGAGAAGATCGGAGCCCTCGGTTTGGAGCTGGTCGACACCATCCGCGCACTGGGCTACCGGGCTCAGATGCACAGTCCCAGCGACGAGTCCGTGGTATACGTACCCCTGTTTGTAAACGCCGGCCTTGGCCAGTTGGGAGCTAACGGGCAGCTGCTAACGCCGCGCTTCGGGTCCAGATGTCGGCTGGCGATTGTCACTACGGATGCACCCGTGACCTACGACGAGCCCGTGGACTACGGAATCCACAAGTTCTGCCAGAAATGCCAGGTTTGTGTCAAACGGTGTCCCGCTCGGGCGTTGGTCAAGGAGCAGGTTTGGTGGCGGGGTGTGCACAAGAACAAGGTTACCTACGACCGGTGTCGTCCCGTGATGGCAAGATACGAGGGTTGCGGTGTGTGCATGAAGGTTTGCCCCGTACAGCGCTATGGGATGAAGGCAGTGATGGAGCACTATGTTGCCACCGGAGAGGTACTTGGAAAAGGAACGGACGACTTGGAGGGCTTCACTCTGAAGGGTCAATACTTCGGAGTGAGCGAGCTTCCCCAGCTGGACAGCGAGACCTTTCAGTTTCCCCATGGGCCGAAGGATGGATGGCTCTTTCAGGAGTTCAAAGAGAGGCTAAAAAAGGAGGGCATACCGCCTGCCAACCAGTTGCAGCGGTTCGCGGCCGCCGTGAAACGGATCCTGGACAAGGGCCCATCAACCCGATACGACCAGGTTGAGCCAACCAGCGACATCGAGTAAGGCTCTAGTACGTTGTAACAGCGTACTAGCCTGGGTCATGCGCCTTCTGGCATCGCCCACTCGTTGTCGGATGCGTCGCCGGCGACCGTCGAACGTGCCATCACACGCCCTTGATCGTCGGGCCACGGGTGTCCGCGGTGTAACACGCAGCGGTTGTCCCAGATGACGATATCGCCCGCCCGCCACTTGTGTTTATACGTCCGAGGTGGCTGGCCCGCGGCCTCCGTTAGATCTCGAAGCAGTTGCCGGCTCCGGGCAACGCCCTCGCCGAGGATGTGGCTCGCGTGCCGGCCCACGAAGAGGATTTCGCGACCGGTTGCCGGATGGGTTCGGATAATCGGGTGTTCCACCGCTGGTAGCTCCGCCAGTTCGTTATCCGTCAAGAACTCCAGACCGCCGTGCCAGGTGTGGCTGAAGCGGTAGCTGTGCACGGCGATCTTGTCGTCAAGCCAGGTTTTCATGTCGCCGTCGAGCACGTCGTATGCAGCACGCATGTCCGCCCACTCGGTCTCACCGCCGTCGTCAGGCACGACATGGGCAGCCAGGAGCGATGCTTTAGCACCGACACGTTTGTAGGAACTATCCGAATGCCAGTGGGTGTTGCCGACCTGGAACCTGACCTGCAGGCTCGACGGCAGAGCGATGGTCCCGTCGGCGGTGATGTTCGAGAACAGGGCTAGGCCCGCTTTCTGCGTGCGTTTGAGGCCAGACTCGAGGCGGCCGAACCGTTTCGTGAAAGCGATGTGTGCTTCGTCGCTCAAGTGCTGCCCCGGAAAAATCAGTACCGCATAGGCGTGCCAAGCCGTCTCGATGGCCTCGAACGTCTTGTCGTCGAGCCGTCTGAGGTCGACATCAGTCACGAGCGCGCCGAGTGTTGCGTCGGTCGGCTTAATGTCCACAATTTCTCCAATACTCACCTATCTCTCCGTGGAGTATGATCGGTTGGTCCATTGTATATGTCATTGTCGAACGAGGGAGAAACAGACACAAGGATGTTTGCGGGTCGACACAAAAGGTCTCATCGCATAGAGTCAGCGGATATGGGTGCCGAAAAGCCGAAACGGCGTGTTGCCCTGGTGACGGGGAGTTCCCGCGGAATCGGACGGGCGACCGCCCTGCGGCTGGCCGCGGAGGGAGCGACGGTCGTTGTCAACTATCACCGGCAAAAAGCAGCGGCTGAGGAGGTAGTGGGGCAGATTGCCGGCGCTGGCGGACGTGCCATAGCAATTCAAGCGGATGTCGGTGACCGGTCGGCCGTCGCTAAGATGGTCGCGGAGACGGCAGAGCGCTTAGGTCCGATCAGTGTCCTCGTCAACAATGCCGGTATCGCGCATTTTGGCGAGTTCTCTCGCTACAACGAAGAAGAGTTCGATGCCATGTGGCGGACCAACGTCAAGGGCGTGATCCAATGCACCGCTGAAGTCGCACCCGCGATGATCCAGGCCGGCTTTGGCCGGATCATCAATCTGTCTTCGATTGCTGCCCTCGGAACGGCATTCCCTGGCACGACCCTTTACGGAGCTACCAAAGCCGCTGTTTTGACCCTAAGCAAGAGATGCGCCTTAGAATTGGGACGCCATGGCATCTGCGTGAACGCTGTCTGCCCCGGATTGATCGCGACGGACATGCCCTTTCAGGGAAAGACACAAGAGGAGATCGATGAGATGATCGGCCTCTTCTCAGAAAGGGCCATGCTTCTGCGAACCGGTGAGGCGGAGGAAATTGCTAGCGTGATCTGTTTTCTGGCATCAGATGAAGCCGGTTTCATTACAGGACAGACCATAACGGTCGACGGAGGCCGTATGGACTACCTGACCCACTGACGCACGAAAGGAAAATCCGATGTCTCAGACGCAAATCCCCCAGATCGACCCAGAAGAAGAAATCGGCTTCATTAAACTGGATAAACGGATTTTACGTCCATGACTCCCGAGCTCAGGATCCTGGCCCTGATACTGAGGCTCCCGTGACCGAAACCCCTGTCATCGATTTCCACAGCCACATGGGAGCCTGGGGCCGCCACGGGATGGATGACGACGTCTCCCTGGTCCTGCGGGTGATGGATGCGGCCGGGATCGATCGGGCCTGCATCAACACTGTCCACTTCGGGGATCCGAAGGAGGGCAACGACCGCATCGCCCGGAGAGTCTCGCAGTGGCCGGACCGGTTCATCGGGGCTGCTTTTGTCACTCCCCACTATCCGGATGAGATGATTCCGGAGCTGGAGCGCGCCTTCGACCATCTGGGCCTGCGATTCCTCAAGATCTATCCTACCTACGTGCGCCGAGCCCATGACGATCCCGTCTACTTCCCGGTGCTGGAATGGGCCAATGATCGCTCTCTGGTGGTCATGTCTCACGCCACGTTCCGCTTTGACGACGAGTCGGTGACCATCCCCGGCCGGTACGAGTTTCTGGTGAAGCGTTTTCCGCGAGTGCGCTGGGTCCTGGCCCACGCGGCGGGCGGAATCAATCAGGAGGCGGTGGACGCCGCCCGCCAGCTGCCCAACCTGTATCTGGAGACCTGCAGCTCGGGCCTGGCCAACGGGGCTATCGAGTTTGCCGTCCAGGGGGTAGGAGAGGATCGGGTCCTGTTCGGTACCGACATGCCTCTCCTGGACGGTGTGCAACAGCTGGCAAAGGTGGTGACTGCACAGATCTCGGAACAGGCGAAGCGAAAGATCCTGGGATTGAATGCGATTCGTTTGTTGGAGCTTTGATCCCAGGCGGCACGATGTCTGCACCACAGGTGGTCAACCAGCTCTTGAAGGAAACGACTCCCTTGAGTCTGACCGATCTCAGTTTTCACGACCAGATCCATTTCTTAAGTCCGATGTCTGATTTCCAGTAGGTACATGACGAGCACGTTCTCTTCTCCGAAGCTGAGGTGATGTGCGTCCGAGAGCTGCTCGACCCGTTGAATCTGGTCCAGATGGCGGTCGAAGGTAGGAGTAAAGGGTAGGAAAGTAAAATCGATGACCTTGGAATCCAGACCCCTCTCCTGCAGGAGATCGGCGGTCCGCACCTGACTCAAAAGTGAAATCTGCATGACGTAGGCCACGCCGTCCGACTCGAGAAGGTCCGGCAAAAGAGAGATCAAATGATCCAGAAGGTTGCGCCCCCAGTAATCTAGAGGCCGATGGCCGGTCGGTTCCCCGAAAGGGTCGACGGGCATTTGATAGAGGCTCGCCGCCACGACGTCGTATTTCTCCTCGGGCAAATAGGCATACAAATCCAGCACTTCCCCGCTGACTCGATCTGCCACCCCGTTACGGAAGGCGTTGGCTAGGGTGTTAGCGACGGCTTCCTGCTGGATGTCAATCGCCTGGACGTGCTGGGCACCGTTCAATGCTAGCTGCACGGTCAGTACCCCTGCACCACAACCCACATCCAGGCAGCGCTTGTCGCGTCCAGCACCCGATTCCAGGAGATGCTTCCAGGTTAGAAAGCTGCCGTGGGTGGGCCGGAACACGCCGGGGTCCGCCACGATCTGGGGAAAGGGCAGCGGATAGAGGTTTCGTCCTTTTGTGTCGCGCCAGGCTGCCGGGGGGTTATCGCTTCGCCGAGTTGAAGCTGAGGGGACGACTTCTTCGGTCGGAGCTTGAGAGGCCACCTCAGCCTGACTGGGCCCCGTCTCTGCCAGTTCCCTGCGGAGGGTAGCGATATGCTCACGTGTCACTCCGCAGCAGCCACCTACGATTTGAGCCCCTTCTTCTAGCCACTTCCGAGCCAAAGAAGTGTAAGCCTCCGGGCCCACTCCCTCGTCGAACTTCCAGCCTGGGTCCAGGTAGTGTCCGACATTGGGGTAGACACCCAGCGGTAGGTCGGTAAAGTCTCTCAACCAGGGGAGCATCCCCAGAACATGGCTGGCGGGTAGGCAGTTGATGAGCAGAGCGCTGACACCCATCTCCTCAAATCTTCGAGCGGCGCGCCCGAACCGATCTCCTTCGGGGCCACCCCAGTGCTGACCGTAGAGGCCACAGACACCCTCCCTGCAGCGCCGGAAACTCAACCAAAGGGGAATCCCTGTTCCGAGCAGGACTTCCACTGCCGGGAAAGTAAGGTCCTCCCGGATGAGAGTCATGGTTTCCATCAAGATGAGGTCTGGGGGGTCGCTCTTGAGTGCTCGGGTCAGTAACTCCAGTGTTTCCACGTGCTGGGGCTGGACGATGTCACCGTTGATGCTGAACGCCACCGCGCAGCGACCCTTCCGGCCCGCTTCCTCGACTGCTTGACGAGCCAATCGGACTCCTTGCCGGGCTACATCGATCCAGCTGCCCCCGCGGTCTTGCAACTGGATACGGACCTCTCCTTGGGGAGCGTCGATGATTCCCCAGGTGTTCGTGGAAATGATGTCGCACCCAGCCGCCAAGTAGCCCTTGTGGACTTCTAGTACCGAACTGGGGGTGTTGTACAGGGCCCAGGTCCCCCACAGATTCTGATCGCTGACTCGATAGCCGGACGCTCCCGTCCTCTCCAGTTCGGTGGCCATTCCTCCGTCGAGGATGACGCACCTGTTTTGGTTGATTAAGCGCCCGATCCGACGATAGGAAGCAGATTCAGTGGCAGCCATGAAGTGACACCTCTTTCTGGATGGCGAAGGAGACTTCGAGAACCCCCTAAACTCTAGCTCATTAGGAGAGCGATGCTGAGCCCCGACAAAGCAGTCTCGTGGTCTCTCATGATTAGCTTACGGCGGCAGTGGTATGGAAGTTGACAGGACCATATCCGTGGCCCATCCCCGGATCCACCACCAACGGAAACGAAAAGGTTGGAACTCGATCAGCCAGTGCCTCAATTGTGGCTGCATTCCCTGGCGCTCCTGTCTTGGCCGTGGCCGCTCGTGGAGCGATGTCACTAACCACAGCGTCGAGCTGGGCCACGACGAAATCGGGATTCAGGAACTCAACTGCGGCGACACTCCGAGTGTTTTGGGCCGTCAGCAACGTTATGATACTCGTCCCGTAGACTCCGTGTTGATGAAACGTCTTGAGGTCGGCCTGCAGCCCTGCTCCTCCCGAAGGATCAGATCCCGCAATCGTCATGGCTACCGGCGTCATGGTTGGCCTTCCCCCGGCCGCCTCAAGGGCACTCCAAGCACACAGGACACGTCGACGCCGTAAAGGATCGCAAGCAGTACCTCGAAAGGTTGGGTGTAGGCTGAAGCTATGAGAAAGCCGGCGTAGCGTCTGCAGGTGGGGTGGGGAGCTCTTTCAAGTCGAGAGCCCGTTTCTGGGCATTCTCCTCGAACCAGTCCAGCTCCAGCGTACTAGGTTGACAGAGTACTAGTTTGAACGGCACGGCTTGCGAAGGGAGGGGAGGTGGCTTATTCCCGCGGATTCAGTGCAGGGGAGCGGAGACTAGAAGAGACTTGTCAGCGATTAGGGGTGAGCAGTTTCTCCGATTATAAGAAGGGGCGAGAATGGAACAGTGCCGTTAGTTGCGCTATTTAATAAGGAATGGGGTTGGAGATCAGTTTCTTACTAGTTTCGACCATTCGAAGCTTCGAATCCCGCTGCTTTTCGCCGCTGCCCAACTGGCAAGGGCCCGACACTCCTTGACCAGACTTTCCACGCGGTCGCTCAATCCCTCACCGAAATCCTTGGTCAGCCTGTCCCCTAGTCTCTTGAGCTTCTTGCGTGTCCTTGGACCAGACTGAGGGGCGAACAGAAGGGCAACGGTGGCCCCGGTCAATCCCGCCGACATTACCACTAACGTCGTCTTGATCAAGTCATTTCTTTGACTCATTCGCATCCTCCTTGGGGCTTGCTTTGCTATCGGTGCTCACACGACCTGCTTGCGCCGGCTTAAGTGGTTCCCTCTTCCCACGAATCAGGCAGCTCGAGAAGGTTTCCTAGACATGAGCTGATCTAAGCCCGCCTTCACGGCTTTGAGGAATGCGGAAAGTTCGAGGGCGGATTCGACTAGATTGTTCTGTATCACGTCACTCGTCTGCTCGAATCTGTTTGCGGTATGACTCACCACCGTATCCACCTTGGAAGCCTGTTCCCTTCCCACACAAATCATTTCGCCCACGAAGCGGTCTAGGTCCTTCGCTCGTCTCTGAAGGATCTCAAAGGGTGTCGTGACTTGGTCGAGGACCTGTACCACTTTGCCAGAAATTCTTTCCAAAAGGCGGCCCGCTTTTTCTGACTTGGCTGTACATAGCAGTGTTAGAGCCGCTCCGAAAGCGCCGCCTATTATCAAATAGGTTCTCTCGCGAGGGGAAGCCATCTTATCGTTCCCTCCTTTCGGTGTTTTCTACAATTATACAAAGAACAGGCCAGCGCCGGTCGGAGATACAGGGGGTTCACTTCCAATCCCGGCCCACAAGACTCTGACACTGAGCAAGGATTTGCTCTAGCATCTAGATAACCATGGTCGACGACGGGGACGCAACGCCGTTGTTGAGGAAACAGTTAGAAGGGCAAGGGCGTATGCAAAGGGGTCAGGATTAATCAGCCGAAATCTGGATCTGTAGCGTGTCCAGCTCGCCTTCGTATTCATCGCGTTGAGCCTTCAGCCAGCCATTTCTCAAAGTCTTTTGAGAGAGATCCTTTAAGAGCAAGCAGAGATAAGAGTTAGCAGTGATCTGAGTGAATGGGAATCGCTCGGTCATTGTTGCAAAACTCGGGAAGTCGAGTAACTGTGCTGGTTCTGACACTATGTGAGAGTGTCAGATAGTTCTGGTATCCTGTCCGTCAGTGAAAGGTCGGCCGGATCCACTACTGCAGCGTCGGGGCGCCCTGGCCCGACTGTTGCCGCGTTTTCGCGAGATGCTGCCGGGCTCCTTGGTCTTTCGCCGCCGCCGTTGCGGCAAAGCCAATTGCATCTGCGCGCAGGGCCGCGCCCATTGGCATCGCAGTGCTCAGTTAGTGATCGCTCAACGGGGAGGGGCGGCGAAGACCTATCACGTGCCCCACCACCAGGTGCAGGAAGTACAGAGGCGCTTGGCGCTGCGGGCCGAGTTGGAAGCTAAGGTTCGGGAGATCTTGCGTTTGAATCTCGAGCGCTGGTTGGCGGAGAAGAAACCGAAGCCGTGAGCTCCCTCCGACGGTTGGACGCCTATCTGGAGAAGGTCTTCGACTGGTCGCGACAACTGGAGCGGCTGGAGGATGGCAGACAGGCGCCTCGGGTGCCGCTGACCCAGGTCTTCGAGGGGGTGTTCTGGGGCACGGTCCTGCAGCAGCAAAGTCTGCACAGCATTGAGGCCGAATGTCGGGAAGGCCTCTTGCGTCGTCGGGTGGGGCCCTTGAGTGAAAGTACGGTGGGCTATGCTTTGGAGCGGATGGACTTGGAGTCGCTGCGGGCGCTGTCGATCGGGGTGGCACGGCGATTGAAACGCAACGCAGTGCTGCACTGGGAGACGGCGGGCGGGCAGCTGGCGATGGCAATCGATGGGATCGAACTGTTTCAATCCGAAAGCCGTTGTTGTGCAGACTGCTTGCAGCGACACAAGCAACGGGAGGGTCAGCCGGTGGTGGAGTTTCATCACCGGGTGGTGGTCGCTTCGCTGGTGGGCTTTGGCTTTCGTTTCGTGGTGGATCTGGAAGGCTTACAGCCGGGCGAGAATGAAGTAGGAGCGGGCGAGCGACTCTTGCGACGAATGGTGGGAGAGTTAGGCCGGCGCTTTTTTCAGATTGTCACCGTCGATGCGCTTTATACGGTCCCGTCCTTTGTGCAGGCAGTGCGGGAGTTAGGCCTGGAACTAGTCGCCCCGCTCAAGGCCAACCAGCCGGATCTCCTCGAGCAAGCCCAGCGACGCCTACAGGGGCCTCCGGACACCGTCCTGGAGGGGCCCGGCTCGAAGCGACAGCAGATCTGGGAGGAGCCACGACTTTGGTGGGACAGCGGGCGCCGCTCCGTGCGGGTGTTGCGGGTCGTGAGCGAGCGGGAAGTCAGCGAACGGATCGCCGGCCACAAGCAGAGCCGCACGATCCGCAGCGAGGCCTTCTATCTGAGCACTTGTCCCCGGCCCCGCACTCACGCCCACAGTATCGTTCGCTTAGCCGCCGCCCGCTGGGAGTTGGAGACCTCGACGTTTGCTCACCTGAGTTCGGAGTATGGACTCAAGCATGCTCAGGTGCATAGTGGGAAACCTCGGGCCTTCGTGGCTCAACTGATGATTCGTTTGCTGGCAGCGGCTCTGTTTATGATCTTTGTCTGTCGACAAGTCTGGAGTCATTGCCGTCGCCACAAACCCAGCCTCAAGCTGATTGTCCAGCGTTGTTACTGGAACTTAGCCCAGTCTCCCGAAGCCTGGGCTCCTGGCTGAGCCCAGCGCCCTGTTTTTCGATGGCTGCTCCGACTCCGGCTAGGCGAGCCCCGAAAGGGCTCAGGCCCCCGTGTCTCTTCTCTCCTAAAATCAAGGCCTTCAAGCCTTCCACAATTCACTCCACCTTCCTCCCTCCTTGATTCCTATCCCCAATTGCTGCCTTTTCAGTCCTTTTGGCACCGACCCTATTCCGGTTTGAGAAACCGCTGCCTTCAGCAGATCCCCGACCGACAAGATGCCGACTAGCTCTCCTTTGTCCACCACGGGCATATGGCGAAACCTATTTTCAGTCATTGTATGAGCCACAACCCGAACTGTAACGCGTCACGTTCGTGCCCTTTGAGTTCGCAGGATAAATTCCGCCAAGTTTTTCGATTTAGAGCCTGCCTTCCGAAGGGGTCTGGAAGAAGTGTGGGAAAGCCAGGATAGGATACTTCCGTGGGTAGGGGCGAAGGGTATCCTATCCCGCTGTGGGGAGGCTTGAGCGAAGGCTGAGGAAAGAGCGGAACGCCCCGACGGCGTCGTCGGGGCCACGTCGCATAGATAGGCCGAGGGCTTCGGCTCCGAAAGCTGAGGGGGATTGGGGGGAGCAAGAAAAAGGCCCCGCCAAAGAGTCCGCTCTGGCGGGGCGAGGCCGAACGATGAAGGCTGAGATTCAGCTTCCGTCGCGTCAGCCCTCGGGCCTGCTTCAACCCGCAGGCGGGGTTTGCCGGCGGCGCGACCCGGCGGCAAAGTCGGGGGGAAGACGGTAGCGGCCCTGGTCCCGAAGGATGCGTCCCTGCTCGGAGGCCTGGGTCATGGCGAGCTGAGCGGTGCGCTTGGAGCAATCACAGGTGCGCATGATCTGATCCCGGAGCTGATTGTAGCCGGCGCTAGCCCCCAGGTGATGAAGCGCGTCCTGGACATCGGTGCTTTGGACCTTCCGGCGGGAAGGAGCCGGGGTGGGGGCTTGGCCGCTGGGGTGAAACCATAAGGTGGCGGGATCGAGACGGAGCCGACGGGGAGAGAGGGCGGGGGCGTATCGGAACTGAAAGCACAGTTCCAGGGAGTTGGGCAGGGCCGAAGGGCGCCGCAGTAACAGATAGCTGTCGCCGACGGCGTGCAGGGCACTGGAGCCGCGAAGGGCGCTTCCGACCTCGTGCCGAGCGACGGATTTGCGCACGTGATGGACGACGATCAGGGCGGCTTGGGAGGCCTGGCGCAAGCGCAGCAAACTCTGGCACAAAGCGGCCATGGCGCGGGTGTCGTTTTCGTCCTGATCATGAGCGGAGTAGAGAGGATCGAGCACGAGGACTTGGGCCTGTGCCGTGCGGGCGGCGGCCAGAAAATGATTCAGACCGTCGTGAGTGCTCAGGAGATGCCCGGTGGCGCAGGTATCCACCCAGAGATTGTCATCGGCGGCCGAGCCGAGCGTCTGGCGCATCTGAGCCAATCGAGCCGCAAAGGCCTCCAGGGGAAGCTCGAACTGACAGAGCAGGACCCGAGCAGGAGCGGGAATGTCAAAGCCGGTTCGGGAAGAGCCGGCCGCCAGGGCCAAGGCCAAGTTGGCGACCAGCAGGGACTTGCCCACCTTGGGCTCACCGCCCACGAAGAGAATCCCCTGAGCCGGCAGCAGGGAGGGCCCGATCAGGGCCGGATCGGGGGTGGGATTCCAGCGCATCAGCTGGGAGAGGGACAGGACCGTTTGGGACGGGGCGCTCACAGTAAGACCTCCGGGGCGGCCTCCAGAACCAGGGCTTCACCGACTTGATTGCTTTTACGTGAAGCGGCCAGGCGTAAGACCGCCAGGCAAAGTTTGTTGACCTTTCGGGGTAAGCCCTTGGTGGCTTGATACAGGGCCTGGCGGGCGCTGTCGTCAAAGAGCGGTTCGGGGACCCCCGCGAGCTGAAGCTGCTGAGCCAGGTAAGCCTCCAGTTCCGAGCGGGAGAAGCCCTCCAGATGGTAGTGCACGGCAATGCGCTGGCGTAGGGGTTCGTGGACTTGCAAGGAGAGGGTCCGCCGCAGGAGCGCCTGTCCCACCAGGGCCAGGGAAAGATAGGGGCAGGAATCCATCTCGAAGTTCAGTAACAAGGGGAGTTGCTCCAGGGTCTGGTGGTTTAAGAGGTGGGCCTCGTCCAGGACCAGGAAGGGATGTTGTTTTTTGGCCTGGTTGAGGCGAACGATGGCCTCGGAGATCTGATGCACCAGGTCGGCGCGGCGGTGAGCCGGCTGCAAATCCAGTTGGCGAGCGAGCAGGGTCAACAGGTCCAGGAGGGAGCCGGAAGACCAGTGCAGATAAAGGATCTTGTACCGATTGGGGTTGAGGTTGCCCAGCAGGGTACGGGTGGCGGTGGATTTGCCGGCCCCGACCTCGCCGGTAAACAAACCCACGCCGCGGTAATCGACGAGAAACTGTAAGCGGGCGGACATCTGAGTCCAGGCGGCCGATTCAAACAGCTGCCGGGGATCGGCATCGGCGCTGAAGGGAGTCGTCTTGAATCCAAAGAAAGTCTCGAACATGGCTTAGTCCTCCTCGGGCTTCGAGTCGTCTTGAAGCAACTCGAGGTAGTTGATCCCGGTCGGATCGGAGGGCTCCGACGCCTCGGCTTGGGCGCGGGGGAGGGAGGCATTGACGACGGGATCGACGGGACGGGCCTGCCCCTGGAGTTTCCCGTCCCGATACAGCTCGACCTGGGAGAGATCGAGCGGATCGAAGCGGATCTCCAGACGTTGGCCGGCCAGCTGGGCCGGCGCCTCGTAGAACTGGCTCTGCAAGCGAAAGGTCGAATCGCGGCGCACCACCCGCTGGAGCCGATGGAAAAACAGGCGGCGGACATCGGTGGCGGGCGGGATCTGTCGGATCTTCTCGATATCGCGCTGCCAGCGCAGTAGCGGTGTCCTGCCCAGCGCACTATGCTGGCAGCGGTGGTAGTGCCGATCGACCCAGCGCCAGAGGCGGGCGTTGAGTTGCTCCAGAGTGAGGGGGCGCTGGCGATCGAGATTGGCCAGAAACTGAGTGCGCACGGTCTTGAACCAACGCTCGATCTTGCCTCGTCCTTGGGGCTGATAGGGTGGGGTATGAACGACGAGGATCCCCAAGGAGGCGGCAATCGAGGCCAGTTGTCCGGAGCGGTAGACCTTGGCGTTGTCCACATACAGACGCAAGGGCAGGCCCCGAGCGCTCACGGCTTGACGCAGACAATCCAGGAGCGCGTCCAGGCCCTCCGTGAAGTAGAACTGAGCGTGGGGGATGAGGCGGCTGGCATCATCCAGAACGGCGTAGAGAAAGGCCTGGCGCTTGCCCCCTCCTGCTCGCAGGACGTAGGGCCCATGGAGCAGGTCGGATTGCCAGATCTCATTGGCCGAGGCGGCCTCGAACTTCTTGCGCCCGGGCGCGGGCTTGAGCAGCTCGCGGGCCGTCAAACCGCGCGCTTTGAGGAACCGATAGAGGGTGGAAGCGGAAAGGGGCGGTTTTCTCTCGTTGGAGCACAGAGCCAGCTCCCGCAGTAGGGTGGCTCCGGTCCGGTAGGGATTCTCACGTTTGAGGCGCTCGATCATCCCCGCTAGTTCCGGTGTCAGGACCCGTGAGGTGCCGCGATCGGAGCGGGGTTTGGGGGCCAGGCCCGTCACCCCTTCCAAGCGATAGCGCTGGGCCCAATCCAGCAGCGTGTCGACCGAGACCTGGGTGCGAGGGGAGAAGGGGATCTCGTAGGAGCGGGCGGCGATCTCCCGGGCCCGTCGTGTCAACTCGCCGTGGGGCAGCACCTCCAGCACCAGGGGGGCAATCAGAGCGTATCGAAACAGAGCAATCTTTTCGCTTTTGGGATCCATAGCCTTTTTTCCTCCTGGGGAAGAAGGCTACGCCGGCCCGGCCCTATCCCTCCACGCAAGTGTTGTGTGGGTGGGTCCCCGCCAGCGAGTTGCCCGAAGCCAGTCGGCGAGATCGCCCGTCCGGAGCCAGAGAACGAGGCCAGCCCAGCAGGTGCACCCGCAGCTGAGAAAACAGAAAGCGGTGGGAGCGGATCCAGCCCGCGATCTGGAGCATCCGCAGTGCCCGGGAAACGACCCCCGGCGCGGCGACGGCTCGCGTCAGGGCCACCAGGCTGGCCGAGAGCCATCGGGCTTGACGGCGAAAGCGCGTCACCCAGCCCTGGCCTCGCTGGTAGGGCATCTGCTCCTGGCCCGCTTGCTGAGCCGCTTGCCCTAGGGTCCGAGACTCCAGCAACCGCGCCTCCAGATACCGGCCGATGACGCTGATCGCAAAACGCACATAGGGTAAGACAAACTCCGGCAGTAGCGAGACGGTTCGCCGACAGAGCCGGCACAGGTAACGGCGCACCCGAATCCAGCCGTCGAAGTCCTCCGCCACCAGGGTGCGGCCGTAAAATCCGTGCCCGATCAGCGCTTCTTTCGCCCCGCACAGGGGACAGCCACCCGGGCGATAGCGATCCGGCTCCGCCAGTTCTTGTGCGTACGCTTGGACCGAACCCGCAAACGGGTGTAGGATTTGCATCGAGACCTCCTCGGTTGTACAGACAGACATCTAGAGGGTCTTGCCGAGAGCTTCCCGGCGGTGCTTAACTTCAACGCCGGGAGCTCTCTGCTCCCTTGCCCCTTTCCCTCTCAGCGGTAGGATACTCTAAACGCACTCCTCCCCCCTTGGATCCGTCCAACACAGAAGGACCTCTGTCAAGGTCCCTTCTTCGGATTCCTCACAATGCCTTCTTGTCGGCCCGGATTGAATCTGAGAGAAAAGCCGTCCTATGGGAGGGAAAATTGTGACGCGTTACACCGAACGTCATCTTGCGGTCTTGCGACGATAGCGTTTTCGGTCATGAGCTTACCCACGGTTTGGTCGCACACTTGCTCATTCTCAACGGCACCGCGGACAATATCTCGCTCTGAGAAAATCCCAACTGGCTCACCCGCTGCTCCCACTACTACCAGCGTACCAATATCATGTTCGACCAGTAGGCTAAGCGCGTCTCTGACACATTGGTCCGGCCGAATGGTAATGACGCACATGCCTTTTTTGGCCAGAATGCATGAGACATTCATGACACTGCCTGCATTAAGGAGGTAGTTTCTGAAGGATACGCCTCCACGCATCGGAGTTCAATTCTAGCGAGGCTAAGCTCAACCGAGCCCGTAACAACAGGTGTGGGGACTGGGTCTTTTGGGAAGGGACTTTTTGGAAGGAGGCCCTATCTTTCTACCCCATCGCCGTCTCGGCTCCCACTGCCTTGATTCCGGGTGTGTCTTTCCTTTCCACGCGGTCTTGCAAAGGCAAGTGAATTCCTATATCTGTCAGACGTAAGTTGCTCGTAGGTCCGTTCACTCGACCCGTCGCGCTCGCCACAAACGTATCGGTATTTACAGAACGCTGTACTAGCACTCATTTGTTAAACGGCCAGAACGACTATTCTCACGAATGAGGCCTGGCGCAATTCAATCCAGATTTTTTGTATGTCCCTGTGATGTAACGAGTTCGCGATAATCGAGTCAAACACCAACTTGACTGTGACGTCCAGTAGGATCATATTTATCAGCGGTCCCAAGTGGCACAAGGAATCTGGCTACGAGGCTGATCGAAAGGTCAGACAAGATTTAAAGCCAGTGCCCTAAAGGTTACTTGGGGCCCTTTTCTTTATCCTCCGGAAATTCTCGTCGTCTTCCTCACGCAATGGTGAATGTCTTGGTCTCTAGAGTCAGGTCCTGATCTGATCGCGGCCTACCAGGAAGCAGATAGTTTTGACTCGACCAATCCCAACTTTACGATCGCGCATAACAACCTTGGGTACCTTTATTTCGAGCGAGCCATAAGGTCGATGGATGGTGTGAAGGATGACGGCGGCAGTGCGTCAGGCGGCGCGATACATGATCCGGATCAGGATCTCGCCCTAGCAGAGGACTGCTGTCAGGCCGCCGTTGATTGTGACGTCACCTATCCGCACGCCTATGACAATCTGGGGAACATCTGGAGGGCACGCGCAGGCCTCAGAGATGGTACGAAAAAGCAGGAGGCCTTCGAGAAGGCAGAGGGGTACTATCACAAAGCTCTATCCTATGATCCGGGATACACTTCCGCTTTTTCAGATCTTGCCGAGCTACACATCAACCTGGCGTCCTACCATGACGGCGGCAACGGGGAGACACCACATCCTGCTGGGACTGTTGGGTCCGAAGAGACAACACGAAAGGATCGGCTAGATCATATAAAGAGCGCCTGGGGGTTCCATTGGAAGACGTTGTCGTCGATCGGGGATGATCCGAAAACGGAACCCTTAAGGATTGGTCGTTTGAGATCACGCACGCGATACAACATCAGATGAAGAGCCTGATCGACTCGGTTTGGGAAAACCAGGACAAAGCGAGCCCATCAGTATTCAGTCGCGCGTGCTGACCTTCCCAGAGAGCCGAAACGGCTTTCCAGCTCTGCCACCTGCGGGTAACCCGAGGGGCAGCTGGACATCGAGCAGGTAAGGACGCTTCTCCTTTTCCGTGACCTTGAGCCCGTGGCCGATAGCTTCCTCTAGCCTGGTCTCTTCGTCGACGCGCATACCTTCGACACCAAACCCTTCGGCGATCTTGACCGGGTCCATACCGTCGAGCACCACCCCACTGTATTCCCTGGTGTGCTCAATCTGATCTCTTGCTCCACGGAAGGAGTTCGCGACGATGCCGTAGGCGTTGTTGTTGGGTATCACGTAGAGCACCGGGATCCCGTGATGGGCTGCCGTCCACAATCCCGAGTCCGCGTAGTACATCGAGCCATCGCCTACCAGGCCAACAACCGGCTTGTCCGGCGACGCGAGCTTCGCTCCCAGCGCCGCTCCGATGCCGTAGCCTTCAGAGCCACCCGCTGGACGAATGAATACGTTGTTCCGCCTATCTTCGTTGGCGAGTACACAGTCGAGCGGTACGGCAAACTGCTCGGTTGTGACCAGTCCGCCGCCGATGTTTTCGAGTGCGCTGTCGAGAGCGTCGAGCAGAGCCAAGGGCCCCACGCCTGATGGCTGTCCGTTGGGCGGCAGAGCTCGTCGCCTTTGCTCACGCAAACTGGCCGCTTGTTCTCTGGCGGCGCTGCGCCGGTCGTTGTAGCGCTGGGGAGAAGGCCCGCTGGACGTCAGCTGCCCCAGCTTTTCAAGAGCGCGCCGTTCGTCGGCGAGGATTGCCAGATCGAGGGCGGGGAGGTTCTCGAAGTTTTCGACATCGGGACCAAGCGCGATGATCCGGTTTGCCGCCGCGAAAGGAGCGTAGTCTGCGGGTATTCCCTCGGCGCCATGGCGCACTCCGATGCAGATGATGTGGTCGGGGGTGATGGCTGCTGCAGCGGGTTCTAGCCTGCCACAATGCAGAGGATGTTTGATAGTAACGCCTCGCAGGTCGCCGAAGTTGGTCGCGATCGCCGCTCCGAAGTGCTCAGCCAGGGTCGTGACCTGGGCCTCGGCTCCACTCTTCCAGACGCCATCTCCCACGTAGATCAGCGGACGCTCGGCTTCGCCGAGAGCACCTGCGACTGCTTTCAGGTCCCCATCCGACGGATAACCCGCACGAAGCTCGGGGATACTGGTCTCTATGAGGTTGGCGCTGACCTGCTGATTGTGGAGCACCCTGTCGTAAACAGCCAGGTGAACGGGGCCGAGTGGTGGGGTCTTGGCGACCCTGATTGCCCTTTCGATCGCCTCTGGAAGCCCCCCAGGTTCGATGACTGTCCAATTTGCCTTCGTCAAGGGGGCCGATATCGAGGTTGGCCCGAAGTTGTGGCTCAGGTCAAGCGCGATCTTGTCGGCGAAGCTACCGGTATCGCCGGCGAACGTGATCACCACTACGGGGAGGCTTCCGGCCCACACATTGATGAGCTGCCCCATGCATTGGGCGAGCCCGGCCCCCAGGTGGACCACCATCACCGCCGGTTCACCCCTCACCTGCGTATAACCACCGGCCATGGCGGTCACAGTTCCCTCGTGCAGCGCCAGGATTCCGTGGATGTCCGGGTGCGCATGCAGCGAATCGAAGAAACTCGCCTCTCGTGATCCGGGGTTGTAGAAAACGTACTTGACTCCCAAAGCTGCGAGCTGCTCGACCATGATCTGTGACGGAGTAGCGGTAATCGGTCTCCTGGACATGTTCCCTCCCGAGGGTATCAAGTTGAGATCCGGTCAGCGAGAATGGCCGGGTGGAGCCATTGTACAGGGGGCACCGTGGTGATGATGCCCCGTATTGGGATATGAGGCTATTAAAGCCCGCATTTCTCATCGCCTGTCGCAGCGAGGCGTCGCAAGGGCCGTCCTGGCAAGGCTTGCGACCGAGACCACTCGTGGCAAGCCCCTCGAGGAGATGTATACCAATGGTATTACCCGCTATTCCCGAGCTCCTCATGTGTATCTGGCCTTTCCGAAGCGCTTTGTTCCCTGGAGAACACTCATTGACGATGTGCCCCATGCAGGAGCTTCTGATGCAGTCTTCATGAGCAGTCGTGATGGGCTACATTGGGACCGTCGATTCATGGAAGGTTTCATCCGTCCAGGTAGAGACCGGCGCAATTGGGTTCACCGCAACAACATGCCGGCGATCGGGATCCTGTCCACGGCAGCGGACGAGATTTCCCTGTACGTCGTCCGGAATTACACCTTTCCGACGGTCCACCTGGAACGTATGGTCGTTCGGACCGACGGTTTCGTTTCAGCCCATGCAGGCTACGAGGACGGCGAACTTCTTACCAAGCCCCTCGTTTTCGAGGGAGGCAACCTGGTTCTGAACTTTGCCACCTCGGCCGCAGGCAGCATCCGATTGGAGATTCAGGACTCCCGCGGGAATCCGCTGCCGGGTTTCGCTCTTGAGGAATCACCGATGATCTGGGGTGACGAGATCGAGCATTCGGTGAGCTAGGAGCGAAGTCATGCCAAGGCAACTTCAGACACGCCTCTGAGAAGGATTGCAGGGAAGCCGGTACGACTGAGGTTTGTGATGAAAGACGCGGATCTCTACTCCCTCAGGTTCAGGTAGATAAGGGCCAGGAGGTCGGCGCTCTGACTTCGAGACGGGGCACGAGTACGACCATCTCTTTGAATCGGACTTCAGGCGTCAATCATCTTCGCGAGATGCCTCGATACTGGGTTCGCCTTCATGATTGATTGAGACTCCAAGCTCGATGGGTCGGCAGCATACGGAGCAGTCTTCAACGTATTCTTGAAATGCGATGGAGCAGTCGACGACTACCTCAACGCGTTCGCCGAAGTAGGGGCAGGCGATCGGGATTACTTCTAATTCGTGTGTCACATCTCGGTGATTCTGGCCGAAATAGCCCGTGAGGGCCACCCTAGGGAAAGTCGGGATGACTCTTGATGGCTTGAATCTGGGCCAGGTGGCGATCCATGTGAAAGCTCAGGAATTCGAGGCGTTGGCGTGCATCGAGAGGCCCAGACAGGTAGTGGGGATAGATGGCCCGAGAGAGATCTAGTCCCTGGAGCACTGGCTGGAGAGTCTCCAGGACGGACTGCCCCGCTTCTAGGCGAGCAACCCAGTAGGCCAGCGTCCCTTCGCCCGCGGGCGTAGCTCCGGGCGGTGCCTTCTCCCTTGGCTTCCAGGTCTTGGCAACCACCTCTTCAATCGGTACCCCTTTGTGGACTGGCTCGCCGCTCCAGACAGGGGTTCCATTGCGGAGTCCTTCAGCAGCTCGCCAGATGAAATCGAGTCCGTTCAGCTCGGCCAGCACCAGATGCTCGACCTGCTCCTGCAGTGACCATCGTTCAGCGGCCGGTTTGAACCCAGCCTGGGCAGCAGACAGACCATCGACAGCGTTGATCACCTCACAACGGGAGGCTGCGGCCTTGGCAATCAGCTCAGGAACATCTCTCATAACCTCTCGCGCTCCAAACTGCCAGATCAGTAAACCCGAAAACTTGCGGTCTCAGGAAAGTGTCGTGACGACCCCTCTGGCCAAGTGCTCAGCCATACTGGATGCTCCCTCAGGTTTGGTCGGGTCGTTCGGTTGGCGGCAGATCTCCAGGTCCCGGAAGCCCTCGCTTTTTTCCCCCCTGAAGTTCTCCATCCACGAGTTCCTGGATACTCGAGTAGGCATAGATTGTCGGGGCCTGATTCTGCATCAGACCACCGGTATCGGCGGTAGGGCCGTAGGTGCTGTGAAGGTTGTGGTTAAGCATGCGCAGCAGCGCAGTCTGCTGTCCGCGGTGATGGGCCGTGTGTGCGATTCGGCGCATCATGACCCAAGTGCGTGGGCGCTGGACGTCAAAGAACTGCACGATCTCCTCCCACCAGGCACCCTGCGTCTGTTTCAATCCCTCGAGCCTGTTTCGAGAGTCCTCCTTGTATCTCAGAATAAAGCCAATTCTGGTCTCTTCTTCGGGTAACGGACGCGCCTTTACATCGATTCCCAGGATGTTGCGAAACCAGAGGTCCTCACTCACGCATTGGTGGATCATTTGCTCGAGGACGCTTCGGCCGCGGGGGTCGAGCGTATGGGGGCGAAACTGCAGGTCCTGATCGGCAAACATGCTCCAGGTACCGAGGACCTTGACTGTCTCTGTGGCGTAGGTGTCAACGATGAAATCATAGTGCATGGAAGTTCCCCAGGAGGGAAAGCCGAAGCCGGCCCTCCTCTTTTTCTAAAGGGTTCACAGTTTGGACAGGACCTTAATAATTAGAACAGTGCTCAAAGGCTACTTATTGATTTGAGAAAGCCGGTTCAGGGACAGCGCCCAGACTATCGGTGGGATCCCAGGGTGTCAAGAAAGCCTGCTTCCTGCTTCCTGCTCCCATGCGGCCTGTCAGAGCTCATCCAGCAGCGGGATTGCCGCGCCTCCTGTGACAGTGTACAGTCCGACCGGCCTGGTCCCAACCGATTCGGCCATCAAGAAGGAGGGACGATGAGAATAGCCCTGGGCACAAGTAGCAACGAAGGAGCAGCTAGAGCGTGGCGGCGGTCTCCAGGCCGCCGTGCATCGAGCCAAAGGCTCGAAAGAAGAAGACTTCAGCGTGGAGACCGAAGCCTCGGTTAAGGTCCAAGAGGAAACAAAAATGAATAGAGCTTCGCGTTCTTGAGGTGGAACCGCAGCTTGATCGCCTTTCCGGCCAGGGAGCTGATGTCGCTGCGCCCCTTCCAGGTCACCGTGTGGCCTAAGGCATCTTTTTCGAGGGGATCGCAATCAGCTTTGGTGTAACCAACCAGAGGAATCCCGTTCACGTCCAGGACCTCTACTAAAGCACGTCCGCCCTCGGCGTCGGCATTGATCACGAGCTTGGATCCGGCAAAGATGAAGGGTTTCGTGGTGACCGTTCCGCCGCCCTCTACCGCATCGATCGATACGAAACCGTCCAGACGCAGTTTTGCCAGACCGATGCCGTTGGGGAAGTCATCGACTCCGGGTGGCGGAGTGTGATTGTGGTCGACACCGTAACCCGTGTAGTAGATCCAGATTTCGTCGCCCTTTACGAAGGGGGCCTGCAGTGGGTAGAGGGAGCCCCAGTCGAAATCGCCAACTCGAGTTGAGGGCGCCAGGAAGGCATCTCGGTCCCCGGTTCGCCGCCAGTTTCGCCCGTCGCGGGACGAGGTCAGCTGAACCCCACCGCGGCAGTAGTCAGGATCGTAGGTGAAGACGGTCGTGAGTCCGATCCTTAAGCCTTCGTATAGGAGAACCTCCATGTTGTAGAACTGATCTCGATTGAGGGGGTCTCCTGCATCCGGTCCCACGATCACCCGGTAGTTGGTCCAGTGGATGAAGTCGCTGCTTTCGATCTGGGCGACTCGGCGGATGCTGTGGTTCTCGGGAGCGCGATTCTTTTGGGGGTCCCAGAGCTTGCGCCAGCCCTCCCGGGCTGCCGGGTCGCTCACAAGTCCAGGCCGCACTTTGGAGATCCGACCGGTGCGGTCCCGGATGATTCCGGTGTACCTGCCGAGACCCTCGTCCCAGTAGGCGATCATCTGACTGTCGTGGCCAGGAGGCTGGAAAAAGACCGCCTCTCCGTTGTTGTACGGTGTCCAGCGCAGACCCTCCGCCGAGTACGAGGCGTAGATCTTGTAGTCGCCCATCATGTGGAGCATCTTGTAGCGCTTGGTTGGGTCGCTCTCGCGATGGTCGTCGAAGACGCCACTGGCGAGGCCGCTGTGACGCATCACGATGTTGTTGTACTTCGTACCTCGGTACTCGAAGATCTGCAGCCACGGCTTGTCCCAATGGATCCCGTCGACGCTGGAGGCGAAACAGAGTACGGAGTCCTCATCGCCACCACTGCCGGCGTGGAGGCTGTACCACATCTTGAAAACCTGATGCTTCTCGTCGTAGAGAACGCTGCCAAAGGAATGGGGCATGCCCGCCGCCCAGGACGGGTCGCCCTTCGCTGCCATCGACAGTACCGGATTGCCCTCAAACCTGACCGGCTGGTTCAAGGTCTGCTGCGTCCCTTCGAGGGTTTCAATGAGGAAATCGTCGACGAATAGCTGCCTCTCGTCTCCCAGTGTAATCGGTTTATCCTCCGGCGTCAGGAGGCTCCAAAAGACGCCCTTAACCGAAAGGGACGACCCGGCGCTCTGGGCATGTACCGTCAGAAAACGGTTCGGTGAGAGCTCGACGGTCGGTGTAGTAAACGAGAAACCGGGAGGATACGGAGTGATGACGAAATCCCTGGCACGGTTCATCGCCCGTGTGCCCGTCCCGGTTCCGTCGACCCAGGTTCTGCCCCCGTCGAGGCTGACGTTGACGACCAGCTGATAGGAGCGTGGTCCGGCGGAGGTATGGGGAGCGACGACCACGTTGTCGTCTGTCCACAGCATCGTGCCGCGGTGGCTGTAGTAACCGAGATAGCTGTCCGGGACTTCTGTGAAGCTGCGTCCTCCGTCCTGCGATTCCAGGAGGATGGCACCCTTCCAGGGTGACGAGGTCTCAGTTGGAGCGCCTGCCTCTCGAGCCACGGTGGCCGCATCCTCTCCCCGAAGAAGCTTCCGCTGCTTACGGGTCATGGCGAGGACGCGATTTGTATCGCGGGGATCGACCGCGTAGCAGGTCTCCGCGACATGGGGGTGCACCTCGGTGGGATCGCCCCAGGTCCGGCCCCCATCGCCCGACCGGATCAGGGTCTCGTGAAAGCCGGGGCGTGACTGGTCCTCTTGCTGATAGTCGTCGTGGTCCTGGTAGCGGAGACCCACGCCCAGCACCATGGTTCCGTCTGGCTGCTGGAAGAAGGTGTTGTAATCGTTGAAGCAGAAGGCGTAGGGACGCTCGGGGTCGGGGGCGAGTCTAGTGTAGTCGATTCGAGTGGTTGTCCAGGTCAGCTTAGAGCCGCTAGATTCTCGGGAGACTGAGACGAAGAGATCCGAGCCCCCACCGCTCTGGTGCATGAGCCAGACGCGGCCGTCGCGGCTGATACCAAGTCCGTGAAAGACTTGACCCGGCGGTGCATCGGGCAATTCGACTTCGATCTTCTCCCAACTCACTCCCAGATCAGTGCTACGCAGGAGAACGGGCAGAGTCTGCACGTTGATGAGGATGGAACCGTCGGGATGGCGTTTCATGCCAAGCATCGCCCGTTCGAGCTTCAGGTCCGGCGCTGGAGAAACGATGGTTGTTCGCATCTCGATCTTGACTTCAGCACGATGGTTGTCTCCAGCGGCTGCCAGGATGCTGCTAGCGACGACGCAGGTAACGCAGAGCATCAAGATGAAACTGGGGAGGCGATTACATGATCTCGTCATGGGAAGCTCCTGTGTGTCTGTGCCTGAACGTCCCCACCGCGGAGAGCTCAGTCGCCGGGCGGGTGTCCTATTCTGTTTCCGAAGGCCGTCAAAGTCCACACTCTGGGCGCAGGTGAGTGGGAATCGAGTCAGTCCTCAGGCTGGCTTGAGAGGCGTTGAGATCCGGCGGGACACTGCCTTGCTGGACAGTAATTCACGCCAGAGGGTAACGACTGGCAAGGCCCGGAAAACGCATGAAATCACGATCAGCGGTGTGCACTGTGGCACGGTGTGCAAGGGCAATCGCCGCGATCTGAGCATCCGAGACCAGATTGCCACCCGCCGGGCCTCGACCTTTGATTCCCAAAACGTTAGCCTGATAGCCACCTGATCAGCCGGTGAAGGTGAACCAGCAGAAGAGGAGAAATCAAGTGTCCCAGGACGTTCGGGACGAGAGTTCCGGGAGCCAGGACCCTACCAATTCTGAGCGAGTTGTAGCGGCTGGAAAGATGGCACCCTGGACGGTCGACCGCCTACCGTCGCCGCCGCCGGACCGCTTCCAGCTCCGTCGAATCCTGGGGCCGGGTCTGCTCATGGTCGGTTTGGCCATTGGCGGAGGCGAATGGCTCACCGGTCCTGCTCTGACCGCACAGTATGGTGGCACCCTGATGTGGATCGCCACCCTCAGTATCTTGTTCCAGGTTGCTTACAACCTGGAGGTGATGCGTTACGCCCTTTATTGCGGCGAACCCATCTTCACAGGCTTCTTCCGAATACGGCCGGGACCCGCCTTCTGGACCTGGGTCTATCTGATTGTTGACTTCGGCGGTATCTGGCCCTACGTATCCGCCAACGCCGCGGTGCCACTGGCTGCTGCCTTTCTCGGACATCTGCCAGGAGACCTGCCGACGGCTTACCTTTCGGTGGAACAGGTCAGGGCCGAAAGTGGACTGGCCAGGTCGGTGGTCCAGGAGATGTCCGAGCATCCGGAGCGACTCGGTTTGTCCCAGGATGTCGCGCTCAAGACTGGGCTTCCCCTAGAGCTGATGCGAGCCATGGAGCTCCATCCCGAGAAGTTTGGCGCGACCCAGAATTGGAGACCTTTCCCCAGGCCGCTCACTGAGTGGACCGGGCAAGAGTCGGTGGACGAGGTCGTGAGACGAACCGGTCTGGCCCGCGTGGTCGTGGAACAGGTGCGTCGAAATCCGGAGCTTTTCGCCTCCGAGGACGTGGTGATCGCGGAAACCGGTCTCCCGCCCCCGATCGTGGAAGACATGGCTCTTCACCCGGAACGGTATCGGAGCACGTCCCAGTGGAAGCCAATTCCAGGGATCGTGGTCGACCGTTGGATCGGACCGGAGCGCAGGACCCTGAACTGGCTGGGATATGCGATCTTCATCGCGGCGCTTCTCCCCTTGGTTTTTGGCGGGAAGGTTTACAACACCGTCGAAAAAGTGATGGCCGCCAAGACAGTTCTGGTCCTGAGCTACCTCACCTTTTTAGGTATTTTCTATGTCGATTGGCATGTCTGGGTCGAGATCTTTTCGGGGTTTGTCAGGTTCGGAGCGCTGCCGGTTGTCAACGGACACCAGATCACCTGGTCTGAGCTCGTCAAGGGGACCTTTGGTATCGGGGGACAGCAGCCGGTCCTGGATATCGCCCTGCTGGCGACCTTTGCCGCTATTGCCGGGGCCGGTGGAATGGGGAACGCCAGCTTTTCCAACTACGTCCGCGATAAGGGCTGGGGAATGGGGCAGCGCGTGGGAGCCATCGCCAGTGCCATCGGGGGTAAGCACATCAGTTTGTCGCATCAGGGCAAGGTCTTCGAGGTAACCTCGGAATCAAAGAAACTGTGGCGAGGCTGGCGTCGGGTGACGATCCGGGATCAGCTCGGCATCTGGCTTGTTGGCTGCATCCTGGGCATGGGAATCCCCGCGCTCCTTTCGCTTCAGTTCGTAGCGGGGCGCCAGGTACGTGGAGATTCGCTAGCCGCCATGACAGCCGAGGGAATCGTGCAGCAGACGGGAACTCCGATCTTCTGGTTCCTCACGCTGTTGTGTGGGTTTCTGGTACTGGGACCGTCGCAGACGGCGGGTGTGGACACCTTCGTTCGCCGCTGGACGGATCTTATCTGGACCGCCAGCGGCCGTGCCAGAAGTATGGGTGACGAGAAGGTCAAGTACGTGTACTACTCGCTGATGGCAGCCTATGCGCTCTGGGGAATCGTAGCGCTGACCCTGATTCCCGACCGCATGATGATAGTGAAGGTGGTCGGTGTTCCCTTGAACTTCGGCCTGGGTTTCTCCGCCCTCCACACCTTGGTGGTCAATTGTCGCCTTCTTCCTCGGGAATTGCAGCCCAACTGGTTCATGCGGCTGTGCCTGCTGGCCTGTGGCGTTTTCTTTATCGGGATTGCGTGCTTTGCCAGCGCCGGCGTCCTGCGCGACCTGGGTATGCTGAGATAGGTCAAGATTGCCCCGCCCACTGGGGCGATCTCGGTTCTCGCTCTAGCCGTCTGCCAGCCCCCGCAGGGCACTGCCAGTCCAGCGATAGATTTGCCACTCGGGCAATGTCTGGGCGCCGAGTTTTTCATAGAAGCCGATTGCGCTCTGGTTCCAGTCCAATACCGACAACTCGAAGCGGCCGCACCGGCGTTGGACGGCGATGCGGGCGACCTCGATGAGAAGGGATCGCCCCAGGCCCCGACCTCGAAACTGCGGAAAGACGAACAGATCTTCGAGGTAGAGACCGCGCCGAGCGAGGAAGGTGGAGTAGTTGTGAAAGAACAAGGCAAAGCCAGCCGGTTCGGCGCCCTGGTACCCGATGAGCACTTCGGCATCCGGCGTCTCACCAAAGAGCGAATCCTGAAGGTCCGTTTCCGTCGCGACCACCGCGTCTTCAAGACGCTCATAACTGGCGAGTCCTTTGATGCACTCGAGGATCGCCGGAACGTCCTGGGTGGTTGCAGGCTTGATCTGGAACTCAGATTCGCTCATCGGGAAGCGTCCCCTTCTCCATGAAGCTCTTCAATTGGCCTGATTATGTCGTTACGATTAATTAGGCGCAATCCCGCGAAGTTGTTCGTGGGCAACCCTAGACTTCGACCTTGTGCTGCTTTCGAAAGGGACGGAAATCCAGCTTGCAGTCGTGGTTTGTCAGAAACGTGAGGAATCTCTTGTAGTCGTCTTGCGGCAGTCGGAAATGCTCTAGGAGTTTTCGGTAGCTTCCGTGGCAGGCCGTCAGCCCCAGTGAAACGATTTTCTTCAGATCATCGCGAGTCAGGTCGCGATTGAGGAAGCTATCACGGACGTCCGACCAGAACTCTTTTCGCCCTGATACCAGGTCTTCGTAGATGGCTTCGGCCCTTGACTCTCTCTGGGACTGCCGAGATGTCCGGCGTCCGCTGATTCGAGGAGTTACCACGTCGGCTTCGATAACTCCACCAGACAGATGAAAGGAGCTTGCAATGATGTTCTCGAGCTCACGAACGTTGCCCGGGAAGTGATAGTGGGAGAGCAGGCCGATGACCTCGGGAGAGATCCCCTTCTGCTTACCGGTACGACGGTTCCAGTCTTGGAGGAAGTGGTCGATCAGGACAGGGATATCGGATGTCCTTTCGCGCAGGGGAGGTACCTGCAGCAGGTACACATTGAGGCGGTGATAGAGATCTTCTCGGAACTCTCCCTTTTCCACCAGTTGGTCAAGTGGTTGATTGGTTGCGGCGACAATCCGGACGTCGGCGGAGCGGTGTTTTGTTTCACCGATCCGGCGGATTTCTTTACGTTCGAGAACCCGAAGCAATCGAGCCTGCAGCTCGAAGGGGAGGGTAGCAATCTCGTCCAGGAAAAGCGTTCCCCCGGATGCGGCCTCAAACAGGCCACGTTTGTCACGGACGGCACCAGTGAAGCTTCCCTGCATATGGCCGAATAGTTCACTCTCGATCAAGTCTGAAGGAAGGGCTCCACAGTTGATGGGCATGAATTTCGGGCCAGAGCGAAGACTGTGATCGTGAACAGCCCGAGCCACGAGTTCCTTGCCGGTCCCACTCTCACCCGTAATCAGCACTGTAGCCTCGGTGGGCGCGATCAGGCGGATATGTTCGAGAAGCGTCGTCATACTGGGATGTTTGCCGATGATCTTGACCTCGGGATGAAGGTCGAGCTTCGAGGTCGCCTCGACGCGTTCCGGCGGTCGTCTCAGGTTCTCCTGGATCTTGGTTTCGAGGATAGTGGCGATGCAGAGAAGAAAATCCATGTCGACTTCAGAGATGCCGCGGGGGCCACTCTCGAGGTAGAGAAGCCCCAAGACGTGGCTGCCGGAGTAGAGATAGATGGGTGACGCGTGCTGTCCCTCAACAATCTCGCTGAGGCGTTGCTGGCTGATGAACTCTTCCTCGTCGCTATCGGACTTGGGAAGCAGGTGCCGTCCGCTTCTCAGGCATCGGCCTTTGGAAGCGACTAGCTGAAATCGCCCGGACCACGACTGGCGCAGGAAGAGATTGGCAGATGTGTCAGGTAAGGAATGGGCGACGGCTTCCAACACCTGTTCGCCGAGCTCATTCGGAGTTCCTGTTTCCTTCAGGGAGCCGAGGATTCCACGAAGGCGAATCAGGTATTTCGGAGCCGCACTATCGTTATCCCCAATGGCCTTCTCGCGTTCCGCCTCAAGAGGAGCGATGAAACGCTTGGTGAAGGATTCCCGATATTCGAAGGAGAGGTGGAGTGAGCGTTCTTTGAGAATCTGGAGCGCTTTAGAATAGTTTCGCAGTCCCTTCTCCCGGTCTCCAATCGCCACTTCGCTTTGGGCCAGGACCTGATAGGCATCTGCCCTGAGCCCGGGTCGGTCCACCATCCTTGCGAGTTGGAGCGCACGCAGGGACTGGACTCTGGCAGCGGCAGGATCTCCGGAAAGAAAGAGGCTCCTGGCGTGGAGAGTGTGTCCCTTGACTAGCAGTGGAAGGTAGAATTCCATCCGGGCGGCAGACAAGGCCTCGGACACAAACTCGAGCGCTTTCTCGGGAAGGTTCTGAGCAAGTCGTACCTCAGCCTGTGTCAGTCTAGCTCTAGCCCGGTAGTATGTCATGTGTTCAGGAAATACCCGAGCCGCTCGACAAGCACTCTGCCAAGCCTCATCCAGTTCTCCCAGTTCCTGATGGATCCGGCTTCTCAGCAGGTGGTAGCGACCCTTTTCCCGACCAAGCTTCTTGGGAGCCAGATCGGAGATAGCATCGAGAGCCTGATCTGCCCGCCCAAGCAGTACCCAGGTCCAACCCAAAGCCAGACTCGAATCGACCAAAGAAGAAAACACGAGATTCTCATTGCAAGACTGCCTGGCTTTAACGATGAAGGAAAGGGCATTTTCGGCTTGAATCTGGTAATTCAAGTTCTTGGCAATCTCGATATGGGCCTCGACATCTATGTGTTGGTTTTGATTTGACACATCGTTCAGTACAACTAACTCTTTGAGCTGTGAGATTGCCTGTTTATGCCTGCCGAGTTTTCTCTGCGTTACACACAGAGACCCCTTTGCGAAAACCGCCAATTCCGAGTTGCCGATCTCCTCAGCAAGGTTCAGTGTGTATTGGGCAGTCTTCTCAGCAACGGCAATACTACCGATTTCCGAATACATGATTCCGAGGTTCGCGATGCGTCCTCCGGAGCTAATGTATTTTTTCTGCTCTAAGGCAGATTGGATTGATAAAGTCTGCCACTTGATTGCTTCTTTCAGCTGCCCGCTCGCATAGAGAAAGGAGCAAACAGCGTGGTAAAAACGGTCTCCCAGAACTGTATATTTCTTGCGATGCTCCAGAAATCTTTTGGCGACACTACTGACCTCTTGAAGCTTACCTATCCTTGTCATGCTGTAGAGCCACTGAGCTTCTAACTCGAGCATGAGATCTGAACCCGGACGGTCAGTTAAGCAATTCAGTGCGCCCTTGAGGACCTCTATCCCCTCGACCATGTTGCCCTTATTGATATGAATCTGAGCGATTAGGGAAAGCAGGAACGCTCTTTGTTCACTCTCAAGTTCAGGAGTCTTCAAGAAGTTCTCGCAGAAGCTAAGGCATTCTTGAAACTGTCCGGCAAGATAAACTATCTCTACGGTTTTTTTCATCGAGGGCCAGCCGGAGGAGGCTAGTGCCCCGCAAGCCGATGCTTTTTCTTAAGCGCGGCAGCATCCTTGTAGGCCCGTCTCCTGCCAAGATGGGATACGGCGCTCCAGAGGTAACGGCTTGCTTTACTAGCCTGGATTCCCATAGCGTACCTCAGAACTAACGAACCATAAAGCGCTGTCCACGGCCAGATCCGGGGGGTTGTGGGTGGCCCGGTCGCTCCACGAAGGGCCTGAGGGATCTATCCGGGGACAGGCACACCCTTGTAGTTTGAAGTCAAAAGTTAGCTCTATGGAGGATCTTTAGTGAACGATCCACATAGTTATAGAAAACGCTTTTCCGTGGATTTTCCCGGTATAAGTCCTGGAGTTAGATCCTTGGATTCCCACTCTTGAAAATGTCAGATCTATTTGACATAGTGGGTCTGTGATAAAGAGTCCAGATAAAGACTTAACACAGTGGGCTCGCTACTTCCTGCAGCCCGCCAACTCCACCCAGCGGCAATACGAGGCTTTGCGGGCCTATTTCGTCGAAGGGCTCCCCTCTCCGGAGGCGGCTCGGCGCTTCGGCTACACTGCGGGCAGCTTCCGGGTGCTGTGCCATCAGTTCCGCCAGAACCCTCAGCGGAGCTTCTTTGTGCCGCCCCCGAAGGGACCGGGGGCCTCGCCGGAGAAGGACACTCGCCGCCAGAAGATCGTCGCCCTGCGCAAGCAAAACCTCTCGATCTACGACATCGCCGACGCCTTACGAGAGAGCGGAGCCCCCTTGAGTCCTTCGGCCATCTCCGTGATTCTGACCGAGGAGGGCTTTGCCGCGCTGCCCCGGCGCCGGGACGAGGAGCGCCCGGATCGGCTGCGCCCCACGGCGGCCGAGGTGGCTGACGTGCGCCACCTGGAGCTGAGCCCCCGAGACTTCCACACCAAGTTCGGCGGTCTGTTTCTGTTTCTGCCTTGGTTGATCCCCATGTCGCTGGATCAGCTGCTGCAGGGGGCTGGGTTTCCGGGCTCGGAGATGATTCCCGCCGGGGCGGCCCTACGGGCCCTGCTGGCGCTGAAGCTCTTCGACAACGCCCGCCACAGCCATTTCATGAGCCACGTCTTCGATCCGGGCCCGCCTCTGTTTGCCGGTCTCAATTGCCTGCCCAAGCGTTCTTTTCTGACCGAGTACAGTTGCCGCGTTGATCCGCCCGCCTACCCCCGACTCATGAGCACCTGGTTTGACGCCGTCACCACCCAGGGGCTGGGCTGGGGCGAGTCCTTGCACCTGGACTTTCATACCATCCCCTTTCACGGCGAGGACGCCTTGCTGCAAACTCACTACGTGTCCAAACGCAGCCGACGCCAGAAGGGCGTGCTGGCCTTCCTGGCCGCCGATGCCCACACCCGCGTCTTCTGCTATGCCAACGCCCAGGTTCGCCGAGAGGATCAAGCCCAGGAGATCTTGCGCTTCGTGGACTACTGGAAGGAGCACACGGGGCGCTATCCGGGCGAGTTGCTCTTCGACTCCAAGCTGACCGTCTACGCCCAGCTCCACGAACTCAACCGCCGAGAGATTGACTTCATCACCTTGAGGCGCCGCTCCCGCTCCATGCTCGAGGCCGCCCGCCAGTGCCCCCTTTCCGCTTGGCGGCAGCTGCAGCTCAAGCGGGTGACGCGGGCGTTTCGAACGCCTCGAGTCCTGGACCAGACGATCGCTCTGCGTGCCTATGAGGGACCGCTGCGCCAGCTGATCGTCGCCGGTCTGGGCCATGAAGACCCCACCTTTCTGCTGACCAATCAGCTGCGCCGCTCCCCGGCCACCTTGATTGAGCGCTACGCCCAGCGCATGCTCATCGAAAATCAGATCGCCGATGGGATCGACTTTTTCCACATGGACGCACTCTCTTCGGCCGTGCCCCTGAATGTCAGCTGCGATCTGCTGCTGACCTTGATGGCCAGCAGCCTCTATCGGCTCTTCGCCCAGCGCATTGGCAATGGCTACGAACAGGCCAAGTCCCGCCACCTGTTCCGGGACTTCATTGACGCGGTCGCTCGGGTCAGCGTGACCCCAGAGGAAATTCAAGTCCGCTTCCAGAAGCGCGCCCACAACCCCTTGCTTCGGGCCGCCGGATTTGCCAGCATGAACCCGGTCATCCCCTGGCTAGGCGGCAAACGCCTCCGCATCCTCCTCGGGGAAGCCCTGTAATGTTAGCTCTACTCGAAACCTATCTCGCCGTGGGAATCCAGGCTAGTGTTCCCGCTGGCTAGGTAGTGGTTGACTACAGTCTGAGCGAGTAACCCCTCATTCGATCTCAGGTACTTCTCCTCTAGCACAGAAGCAATTCGCCCGTGCATCTTGTGCTTTCTGGCTGGTTGACTCTCCAGTCGGGTCTGAGCCGCATGGCCGATCCAGTCATGTTTCAATGCTGTGATGGGGCGATCAAGAGTGCCAGAAATCGTCACGAACTCGAGGCGATTGAGAGCGTCAAGGGTTTCCAGCGCTTTGGTGACAGAAACACGCATCATCCCTGCCAGCTCTGATACGGCTATCGGGTTGTCCACGAGCGAGACGTACTCGATTGCTTGGAGTTCAGTGCTGCCAAGCCGCTCAAGTCGACCTTGGATCTGGTTGGCGACCGTCTTGGGTAAGGAACCAGATTTCAAGGATTGATAGACCCAATGCCAGCTCCCACCGACGAAAACCAGATTCCCAAGTTTTTGCATGTGTCGCAATGACTCATGGATATAAAATGGATTCCCTCTACAAGGTGAAATAATGTTATCTATAAGCGCCTCATCAAAATCTTCGCCCAGAAGACTGGCAGCTAGCTGTTTGGCTTCCACCTTGACCAGGGGTTCCAGTTGCAGTTCCGTCAGGATGTCCTGTCGTTTCAACTCCTGTCTTAGGTGTTTCCAATGAGTGGCTAGCTCATCGCAGCGACAGCTGCAAATGAAGAGGGCAGGTAGTTGCTTTTCCACAATAGCTTTGTAGAAATCGAGAGCAGCTTCGTCCATCCAGTGTAGGTCGTTGAGAAAAAGAACCACTCTCTGTTCTGAAGACAGGGAATCTAACGACTCAATAAAGCACTCGAGTGTTGGGTCAGAGGCGAGAAGTGTGTTTTCAGTCGCAACGTCCTTGCCCTGGGCCTTATACGCCAAGATGAGGTCGAAGCCCTTCAAATCCACACCACCTTGATGGTGAGAGATGGTAAGAGTTATGGTTTTACGCGACTTTGCTATTGTCTCCAAATGATTTGTTAGAGCAGTCTTTCCAATTCCGCTTGAGCTAGAGATGGCAAGGAAGCGCGTAGAAGGACTCTTCAGGTGGGATTCAAAGAACCTCCGAAAGAAGGAAAGTTCATCTTCCCGGCCCACAAGTTGTGACGTGAATTTTGGAACCGCCGAGGGCGCCGTTGGCTTTTCCGATCTTAACATGGAGACCACGTAGTCGGCAGAGGGCGGGCGAGTTTCGGGATCCTTCTCTATCATCTCCAAAATCAGTTGCTCGATCTTTACCGGTATATCAGGATTAAGTTTTCGAGGTCTTGCCGGGTACGTCAAAAGCTGTTTTTGCCTCAACGCAATCAGGTTTTGTTCTACAAAGGGCTGATATCCCGTGAAGAAGTAATACATCACCATTCCGAGTGAGTATATGTCCCCGCTCTCACTTGCACCTTTATCGATCAAGTGCTCGGGTGCGGAGTACCGAATGGACTCAACGTCCAAATGTTTCGATCCCAGCCCAGTTTTCGGAAAAAGAAGGTTTGCAACCAATCGTATCTTTGAATCCACAAAGAGATGCGCGGGCTTCACGTAGCCGCAGTAGTAATGTCTATTGTGTAGGTAGCATATTAATTCCGCGAGCTGTGTCATCAGACTGAGCGCGATCTCAAGAGATAATTCGCCTCTTTCGCAACTTGGGTGAGGTGCAGTCAGGAAGTCAGACACGAGTCCCGGTCGACTGCCTCGAAACGCTAGATCACGAACGGGCACCAAAGAGCTGTGGTCGAGGGACTTTCGGAGGCTGAAGAGCTCTTCGAGCTGAAGCAGATTTTCCTCCTCATCAAAGGGGGCCCGTGCCAGCAGCGTGAGAACCCTTCTGCTCTTGTCTTCAGTTCGATCTGATAGCAGATAAACTCTTACATCTGGCCCCGGCTCAAGTGGACGGAGTATTCTGTAGCGTTGCAACATAATTGACAGCTCTCAATAGGCGCTCCGGCTAAAACCGATCCGACGCTAATGTCCTACCCAAGTTTTCGGTCTGTGGTGAGTTGGTAGAGTCTAGCAAAGCTGCCAATCCACTTAAACCGTCATCGAGAAAATAGTCCCGTGAGGACTTGCCCGGGGAAGTCCTAAAGTTTTCTCTTGACTTCAAGGGTCTTATTAATGTTAAATTCCTGTAAGGTTGGAGTTGAGGCTTCGGAAAATCGTACTTTTTTCAACTAAAGCCTCCCATATTTAGTTCGGGTTCTGGCGACGCAATGCTTCACTTGATCTGAAGTAGCTCCCCACTCCTTGCGCAGTTCTGTGCTCTTTATGTGTTCTTAGCGCAGCACATTCTTTGTTGGAAGTTCGGAGGAGTGAGATGTTGTCGTCCAAAACTCTAAGTAGTTTGTTGCGGCCGCTGTGCGGCCTTCTTGCCATCGCACTTTTCCCGTGTCCCGTTAGTGCGAAGCAAGGTAGAACGCATTCCCCATCTGATCTTGCTGGGAAGGCTTCTGCCGCTCTCTATGAAGAACTGAGTTTGCTCAGCGCCAATCCTGCGTACGACTACCCGTTGGCGATTATTGTTCAGGTTGAACCCGATTTCTTCTTGCAAAACAGCAAGTTCAAACATTCTAACGGTCTGTCCACTAGCATGGCGTTGATCCATTCTTACAACGCCCGACTCACAGCGACTGATGTCAGACAGTTGCTCCTTTCGCCTCTCGTCGAGTACGTAACCCTCGACGCTCGAATCCGCACTACCGCCAAGGTTGAGAAGGGTCCCAATGTTTTCCTTGATACGATAGGGGTCGGCCGGACTAGTAGTTTCGATCCCGGTGACAGAGGTACCGTTGTAGCCGTTTTCGATTCGGGCATCGGTCGCCATCCAGGACTTGCTCCAAGCGAAAGAGTTTTGGCAGCCGTGGACTTCACGACTGGTGTGCCGATCCTCAAGCCGAGAAACATCGACAAATACGGACACGGTACAGCCGTTGCAGGCCTAATCGGAGGCAGAAGCCACGGAAACGGGCAAATGCCCATTGGGGTCGCGCCTGGCGTGAGGTTCGTCGACGTTAAAGTTGTAGGAGAGGATGGCACTGGTTCTACTAGCAACCTAATTAAAGCCATCAGTTGGGTGATTGAACACAAAGAGAAGTATGGGATTCAAGTGGCGAATCTGTCGTTAGGGCACCCCGCGTTAGAATCCTACAAAACGGATCCTCTTTGCAGGGCGGCGAGAAGACTTGTTTCGAAAGGGATTGTTACCTTGGTGTCAGCTGGGAACCTGGGGAAGACACCGAACCATCCCAAAATATGGGGCTCGATTACGAGTCCAGGAATTGACCCGTCGGTAATAACAGTGTCTCCAGTTGACACTAACGGGACAGCCACTCATGGCGACGACGTGGCTACCTCGTTTGGATCTCGAGGCCCTACTTACAAAGACAACCTTTTTAAGCCGGACTTGTCAGCTCCTGGCAAGAACGTCATTACTTTGTTGGAAAAGGGCAGTCAGATCGAAGAGGAACACCCCGAGATTAAAGTGGGTAAGCAGAGTGCCGCTCTGAATGGGGCTAGCATGGCTACGGCTTACGTCGCCGGGGCCGTGGCCTTGCTTCTTCAGAACAACCCATCGCTAACGCCGAACTTGTGTAAGTTTATTCTGTTGCTAACGGCGATTAAGCTTCAGCAGCCATCGATGTTAGAACAGGGAAACGGTTTACTGAATGTTCCCGATGCACTGAAATTATCTCTTGCGATCGATGTAGAGCAAAGAAGCTTCAGGGGAGCCGGCTCGCTTGGCTGGTCGATAGGTGAGGAGAGAGTTTGGCCAGGCGTAGCTTTCGCGCTTGGGGACCGAGTGGTTTATCCGGAAACTCTGCACGGCTTTGGAAATCTATCTTGGGGTGACGGGCCGCTTTGGAATCACGATATCCTTCGGACGGACGGGATCTTTTGGACGGACGGGATCTTTTGGACGGACGGGATCTTTTGGACGGATGGAATCTTTTGGACGGATGGAATCTTTTGGACGGATGGAATCTTTTGGACAGACGGTTCATTCGGATCGGACTTCTTCTTTTAGAATCCGGTCCTCTCATTTCCTAAAGTTTTTGGACCTGGATCAGGGTTGCCAGGAGGTAAATTCTACGATGAATGTTATTTACTGGACGGACTAGCGCATAGTATAGTCGCTCGGAGTCGTCGGTCTTGTATGTTGGAAGTCAAGGCCGAGTGCCCGGAACGCCAGCTATGTCACGTTTCGTAGACGTAATCCCAGCGAGGGCAAAGTGCTATGTATTGGGCGTTTCAGTGGTCGGTCTGGGTGTGCTTTTCTACTGTGTCATCGTATCCTTTCTGAACCCGGACCTGAGCTGGCTTTTTCTCGCTTGCATGACGGTGGTTGCCAGCTTTTTCCCCGTGAGGTTGCCTCTAGCGGACCGAGAAGGCCATTCAGTCAGTGTTACCGTAAGTGACATATTTATCTTTACAGCCATTCTCCTATACTCGCCTGCGGTCGCCGTCACAGTTTCCTCTGTTGACGGGTTTTTAGGCAGCTTTGGAGTCCTACGCAAGGGCGAGTTTTACAAGCCCATCTTCAATTTGGCACAGCTGTCTCTTGCGACTTTCATTGTGGGACACGTTTTCTACCGATTATCCGGAGCGCTGCCTCCTTTAGATCCGGGCCAAGTCCGTAGCCTTCCCTACCTGTTTATAAACCTCGGCTTTTGTGCTCTGCTCTACTTTGTTCTGAATTCGAGTGCTATAGCACTTGCACTCTCATTCGTAAGCCACAACAAGGCGCTCGACTTCTGGAAGGGAAATCTCTTGTGGGCGTCCCTGACAAACTTTGCGGGGGCCTCCGCCGCTGCCGTCATCTTTCTCAATTTCGAAAGGACGAAGTTCCTGGCTGTTGGGATCGCTATTCCCATCATGCTGGTTATCTACTATGCCTACAAGACCAATCTGGACAAGATCAGCCAGGCTAATTCTCATGTTGACGAACTCAATGAGCTTTACCACTCGACGATATCTGCCCTTGCTATGGCAATCGATGCCAAGGACCGGAGTACGCATGGACATGTTCACCGGGTGCAGGCCCTGGCAGTCGGACTGGCCAAACATTGTGGTGTGCAAGGACAGAAGGAACTGGATGCTCTGAGGGCCGCGGCCCTGCTGCACGATATTGGGAAGCTCGCTGTGCCCGAGCACATTCTGAACAAACCCTCTCCATTGACCGACTCTGAAATGCGGGAAATGCAGGTTCATCCTGTAATTGGGGCCGATATACTCGACTCGGTCTCCTTTCCTTATCCGGTCGTGCCCGTGGTCAAGTACCATCACGAACGTTGGGATGGCAGTGGCTATCCGGAGGGTCTCAAGCAAGAAGAGATCCCTCTGGGCGCCCGCATCCTTGCCATTGCAGACTGCTACGATGCCTTGCGTTCCGACCGTCCCTACCGGCCCCGTTTGAGCCGTAACGAGGCCATCGACTACATCAAGGCTCTCTCCAACAAGGCCTACGATCCTGCCCTCGTGAAGGACTTGGTCGCGAACATCGACGAGCTCGAAAGCGAGATCGACAGGACTGCGATACGCTTCCCGCGACGACTCACGAAAGGGATCCAGGGCACTCCTGAACCCGCCAGCAAGACGAGCAAGGGAGAACCCGCCGATCACCGGAAGCTTCCCTCCACCGGCTTGGAGGCGGATGCCCTCCTAGAGATGTCTCGCAGCATGGGGCGATCTCTCAGTGTCCCCGAGACACTCTCCCAGGTGGCTTCCAAGATCCAGACACTTATTCCCTTCAAGACCTGTTCCATCTACCTCTTGAGCGCCGAATACGATCGAGTTCTTTCCTGCCACGCCTCCGGAGACCACGCCGATCTTCTGAAGGGCCACGAGATCAGGATCGGAGATGGCGTCAGTGGCTGGGTCGCCGCCCAGAATCAGCCTCTTTTCAATGTTGCTGCCGCTCCCGATTTCAAAGATCACGTGTTCCTCAGCTCCCAGTACAAGGGTTGCCTGGTGTCTCCGCTCGCGATCGAGCAGAATGTGATGGGAGTCATCAGTCTCTACTCTGAGGATGCGGCCCCTTACGATTCAGAGCAGCTCAGCCTGATGGGAGTCATCTCCCACTACGCCACCGTTGCCATCAGCAACGCCATGATCAACAGGGAGATTCAAGAGGACGCCTACACCGATGAGCTCACCAGCCTACCTAACTTCCGCTACTTCAAGACCTTCATCGATGAAGAGCTGGAAAAGGCCTCCCGCATGCACTATCCGGTGACGATCCTGATGATGGACCTGGAGTTCTTCAAGGACGTCAACGATCGCTTTGGTCACAAGGTGGGGGATTGGGTTCTGGTCGAGTTCGCACATACGGTCAAACACCAGCTTCGGAAGACCGATACCTGTCTGCGTTACGCCGGCGATGAGTTCATTGCAGTGCTCCCCG
The DNA here is from genome assembly GCA_965218775.1 of Acidobacteriota bacterium. Classification (GTDB taxonomy): domain Bacteria; phylum Acidobacteriota; class UBA6911; order RPQK01; family JAJDTT01; genus CAUZIZ01. The sequence goes on from CBDCLS010000006.1 coordinate 1,880,737, forward strand.
GAGTGGATCAGGAGGGGACGCTCCACACCATCCAGCGTATCCAGGACGCGGTGCAGCGCCGCACCATCACTGTCGAAGGTGAACAGATAGCCCAGATCGGAGTGAGCATCGGATCGGCTACCTTCCCGGTGGATGGAAGGGATCCCGAGGAGCTGCTGAGCATTGCCGACCGGGCGATGTACGAGAATAAACTGATACGAACGCGTGGTCGACGTAGTTCCTCAGTCATCCCCTTCTCCAAGTCCCCCAGTAAACTGACCTGAGGCTTCGACGATCGGTCGCAGGTCGCAAGCCGCAGGTTCTGGTGGCTGTGCTGGACCAGGAGCCCGAAGCACTTCCCGTCTGGGCACGACCGGCGCCGCGAGCCTCGCCGCCTTCCGACGACCTCTTCTTGTAGCGTTTGGCCTTCGTCTGTATGCTCTGTGGCCGTGAGACCACCAACCTTCTCCAGCAACCTGGCTGCCTGCTGTGTCATCCTTTCAGTAGCCTTTCCTTCCAGCCTGATTGGACGAGATCGAGACGACCGTGAGCGTCCCACACGATTCAATCTTTCTGCCAACGGTAGCCTGGGCCTGGTATTCTCGTCCTCTCCCTACACACTCCGGTCCCTTGAAATCGGGCTGGGACTCTCAGTCCTGAACTTCGATCGAGACCCGGGTGATATCGACTTTGTGCGCCTGGGAGTGCAAGGAGCCGTCGGACTACCAGGACGGACGGAGTTCTTTTTCCGCGTTACCCCACGGCTTCGGAGCGACGCCATCAATCTGGACCCTCTCCGATTTCCGGCACCACCGCTGGACCTGATCGTGGACCTGTATCCCAACGAGGCCCTGCGCTCTGAGCCTCACTTCTTGTTGGCTCAGGAGATCCCCTACAAAACCTATTTCATTCCTCCAGGCGGACATTCAGGTCGAGGCTTGGCAGCGTTTGGTCGGTCTTCCGGGGACACGGTTCTAGGCCTCAAGTTCAACCTGTTCGACGGGTCTAGATCTGGACTCCCAGCTCTGGGAGTCCAAGCCTACGCAGAGTTGCCTACTGAGGAGCCGACCTTCAACAGTGGCTCTTGGCGTAGTAAGGCGGGTGTTTCGGGTGAACGGGATTTCGGATTCGATCTTCTCCTCTCACAGGAGGTGTGGGAGGCGGAGTTTCTCTTCAACCTTGGCTACAAACGGATCGGGGATCCTGAATCCGGCACTCGGATTCAGTTCGTCAACTCGGGAGCCACCCGTCCCGAGGATTTCTGGGTGGGTTTCGGAGAAGAATCCAAACTAGATCTGAAGGATGAGATTCGCCTGGTCGGGGGAGCCTCCTTCCCTGCCTTCCATGTACTGAGACACCAGGTCTGGTTTGTGGGAGAGTTTTTCTACAAACGATTCCTCGGGGGTGGCACGCCGGTCCAGAGTGTGGTGCATCCCTTCGACAGTCTTGCAGGGCTGCAGATCAACCCCAATCCAATCCCGTGGTTGTCATTCGGTGCAGCCTGGTTGCTGCACTGGAACTCGGCAGGGAAGGGGGGAGAGAGAGTTTCTCCCTTCCTCACCCCGGACGGCCGCGGCGACATCAACTTTACCGAGTTGGTGGATCTGGCGACAGCGGCACCCGTGATCGAATTCCTCAAAAACCGTGGTGTGACCCTGGCCAGTGACAGAAGCAAGATCTTCGCTACCAACAATCCCGCCTTCGACGACTGGCGGAACATCCCGAGTGGCGCCGCCCCGATCATCTCTCAGGGACACAATGCCGCGATTCTGTTCATTAACTTCCGTCCCTGGAGGTGATAGAGCTAGTTAAAATCCCAAGATACAAGATACAAATAAATTCCAGACTCTAAGCACCAAATTCCAAAAAGATTCCGAATCGGAGGCAGCAGACTCTAGAGGGTTCTGGAAGTCGAGGTCACGAAAAGCGGCCGGCCGTTTGGCGCTTGGAATTTGAGATTTGTTTGTATCTTGTTGCTTGTATCTTGGGATTTACTCGGCTTCTACCTCCATTCTGCGCTCGATCTCCCTTTCCCTCAGCTCCCCATGCTCGGGATCGAACGGCAGACCCCGGGTTGCTGCGACCCGGTCAATGAAAGAGAGGCCCAGGGGGCCGGCGTACAGCTCTTCGGTCTTGTAGGCAGGGTCGGAGAGGGCTTCAGGGAGCGAAACAAAGCTGTAGCCCTGTTCCTGCAGCTGTTCGATCAGGTCTTCCAGGAAGGCGCCGGTTGCGATGGCGCAGCGGAGCCAGAGAATGTGAGGGATGTTCCGACCGAAGACCGCTTGTGACTGTTTCTCGCCGTATTCAACCGCCTTTTTCAACTCGCCAAGGTAGATTTCCTTTAGCCGGTTACGAGGCTCTTCATCATCCTGTACTTCGAGGTAGATTCGGTTGAACTTGGAATCGGGCATCTTGATCGTTACCGGAGCGATCTCGTAGCCGCCCCGATAGAGAGATTTGGCAATCCCATTCTTTTTCTTGAGGGTTTCACCCTGATGCAAATAGGGGAACCGCAGGTATTTGAAGTTGAAGCGCTTGAGCCGGGAGAGCTTTTTGAGAAAGATCTGTCCGTCCTTGACGTGTTCCAGAAAATCCCTTCTTTCCAGCTGATGCAGGTCGACGTGAGAAAAGGTGTTGTTTCCCACCGTGTGATCGCGCTCGATCCAGTCTTCCAGGACGACAAAGGTGGAAGGATCCTTTTCGATCCGCTCCTCGACCACGAAGCCAGCGGCTTTAATCTCATACCTGGCCATCGTGCGAAGGATCATGTTGCTGATTTCGCGAGGTCGCCAGAAACCCACCGGGCCAAGTCCGGGCAGGTCATCAAAGGTCAGCACGATCTTCCTGGCGCCTCGGCATGGATCGCGTTCGGAATCGACGACACAATCAGCAAGGCCAGGGCTGCCAGAAGCCACCAACCCGAGCAAGAACGTAGGATCCGGTTCCGTCTGTCTTTCAAGTCAGTTCCTCCGGCGCAGCCGGGAGCCTGTCCGAGTAATGGTCCGGATTGCGTTACAGGCGCCGTTAGTCCAGATGCGAGGCAGGGCGACGAAGGCGATGCTCGGCCATCTTCGAGGAGCCAGAACAAAGCAGATGGGCTGACGCCGCCTGTAACCCGAAGGGAGAATGGGGGTTGCGGCCGATCTCTGCGTTCGTCGTTGTCGAAGATGGCCAAGCATCGTCTTCCTCCTCCTGCCTTGATCTCGCCTCGCAAGCCCCATTCTCGCAACCCGGACCATTACTCGGACAGGCTCCTAGGGGAGCAAGAGTACCTTGCCGGTAGTCCGGCGACCCTGGAGCTCCTGATGAGCTTGCTGTGCTTCGGCGAGCCGAAAAGTGTGGCCGATCCTCACGTCGAGCTCGCCGTCTGAGTGCCAGGTGAAGAGGTCGGTGGCCCGATTTGAGAGCTCTTCTCGAGTCAAGGAGTAATCGGCGAGGGTAGGCCGGGTCAGAAACAAGGAACCCTTTTGATTGAGGATCTGCGGATCGAATGAGGAGACGGGACCGCTGGACTGTCCGAAAAGCACCAGATAGCCCCTGGGCTTCAGACAACCCAGGCTTTTTTCGAAGGTTTCCTGACCTACCGAATCATAGACGACCTCCACGCCCCTACCCTCCGTCAGGCTCCGGACCTCCGCCTCGAAGTCCGCTTCCGTATAGAGAACGATCTCGTCGGCGCCCGCTCCTCGGGCCAGCTCCGCTTTGGCCTCGGTCGAAACCGTTCCGATGACCCGTGCGCCCAGCCGTTTGGCGATTTGTACCAGCATCAGTCCTACGCCGCCAGCGGCTGCATGAACCAATGCCGTGGTGCCGGGACGCAGGGGATAGCTGTCGCAAGCGAGATAATGTGCCGTCAAACCTTGCACCATCAAGGCGGCGGCTGTCCGATGATCCATCGCCGCTGGTATCGAAATCAGCTTGGAGGAGTCCACTACCGATTTTTCCGCGTAGGAACCCAGCGTCAAACAGTAGGCAACCCGGTCCCCGACCTGTACATCCTCGACTTCGGATCCGACCGCCTCGACAATGCCGGCCGCCTCAACCCCTGGTGAGAAGGGCAGCGGAGCTGGATACAGTCCCTCTCGATGGTAGGTATCGATGTAGTTTACTCCGATGGCCTCGATTTGAATCAGAGCCTGCCCGGTACCTGCTGTTGGGACGGGACACTCTTCGTACTTGAGGACTTCCGGACCGCCGACTTCATGGACGCGAATGGCTTTCATAAGTGATACCTCGTTAGACCTTGAAAATTCTAATGTTCGGGATCGAGGTTTGTCCAATTCGGACGCCCCATCCCTGGCGGCTGCCGGGTGCCCAGCTTGCTGTTCATCACAGCGATCCGAGGCGAAAGCAGCTCAGCTGGGACAGAATGTGAGCGCATCGTCATCACGAACCTGCTGGTCGATCCTTGCCAGCATCGTTGAAAGTGTTATCATAGCAGCAGACTCGGAGGGTGATAGATCATGAAAGCAATTGGGGCGCTCACAGCGATGATTTTGGTTCTAGGCTTGGTTGTCCTGGCTCAGGACACAGCTAGCATGACGGCCCCGGTGATCAAGACAAACGCGGAAGAGATCCAGTTCACGGTCGACTGTGGAGATTTCGAGGCCGGAGGTGACTACCGTCTCGGTTTCGGCACGGTCGACGGCGTGGAGGGAGCCCAGCTGGAACTCCTAAAGGACGGCAGCGCCGTTGAAGCCGAAGTGGTCAGTTTCAACCAAGGTCACACCCAGACCTGGTGGGGGATGCCCCAGTTGAAGATGACGGGATTCCTTCTTCAGTCTGCCCCGGCGGGCGAGAAGCTGAAACTACGGGTGAAAGTGCCACGAAGCGTAGCGGATACACTCCCGGCAGTCTATCTGGGCCTGTCGCGGGACTACGGTGGCGGTCTCTGGTATCTCGAAGATGGGGCAGAGGTCAAGAAGGACCTCTGGTAGACCCGCTTCCCCCGAAGTGCGTTTCAGCTCTTTGGGCAATCCTCGACTCAGTGTAGCTTTCTCAACTTCACCAAGTCTGCTTTACCAATAGGGTAGACTGCTTTCCGCCCGGCGAGGCGTGCCGTACCTCCTTCATGAGGACCCTTCTCGAACTATTCCAGGGAATCCAGGATTCAGGATCGGAGGCAATTCGTTTCCACACTGCATATCGCACCTGGGTCCATTCCTGGACTGAGCTCAGCAACCAGATCGGAGGCTTTGCGGCTTATCTCGAGCGGCGGGGCATCGCGAAGGGAGACCGGATTCTCCTCTGGGGAGAAAACCGGCCTGAGTGGGTGGTCGCCTTCTGGGGTAGTGTCGTACAGGGAGTCCAGGTCGTTCCTATCGATTTTCGCTCTTCCGCCCAATTCGTGAAGCGAATCCAGCAGGAGGTTCGGGCCAAACTTCTGGTTCACGGAGATTCACTGAAGCCCGAATCCGGGACGCCGGAGTGCCTGCCTTTCGATTCGGTTGGAAGGATCGAGCCCAGAGGCCGGATACCCGTCGTCGATCTGGTACCCGATGACGTGGTCGAGATCGTCTATACCTCCGGCACCACAGGGGAACCCAAAGGGGTCGTTCACCGACACCGAAATATCTGTGCCAACCTGAATCCGTTTCTGCATGAGATCACCAAATACGAGAGCTACGCCCGTCCGTTCCAGCCGATTCGCTTTCTGAACCTGTTGCCGTTGAGCCATATGTTTGGCCAGGCGGCCGGGCTCTTCGTCCCGATGCTGCTAGGCGGATCGGTGGTGTTCATGGCGGAGCTACATCCTAAGGCGATCATCGAATGCCTCCGGCGCGAGCGGGTTTCTGTACTGGTCAGTGTCCCTCGTGTCGTTGAGAATCTGAAGAACGAGATTCACAGGACATTCGGTCACTTGCCCGGGCCGGTCCAACTGAAGGGCCTATCCGGCGTGGCTTGGCGTTGGTGGAGATACCGGCGAATCCATGCCGCCTTCGGATGGAAGTTCTGGGCGCTGGTGATTGGTGGGGCCCGGGTGGACTCCGAGCTGGAGGCCTTCTGGTCGAGGTTGGGCTTCCTCGCGCTTCAGGGCTATGGCTTGACCGAAACCAGTCCCGTGGTGGCGGTCAACCATCCTTTCAACGCAAGGCTCGGCTCGATAGGGAAGCCGATGGGTGGTCAGGAAGTTAGGATCAACCCGGACGGTGAGATCCTGGTGCGCGGGGAGAATGTTGCCACCGAGTACCTTGCAGGGAGTGTGGAGTCTCCCATCCTTCACGAGGACGGTTGGTTTCATACCGGGGACCTGGGATCGGTGGATGAGGACGGCCGCCTTTATTACAAGGGCCGGAAGAAGGATTTGATCGTGACTTCGGATGGTCTCAATGTCTTTCCGGGCGATGTGGAATCAGTCTTGAATCGGCTTCCAGGTATTCGCGAGAGCACCGTCGTTGCTTCGGGGCAAAGCGGCGAGGAACGCGTCCATGCGGTGCTCATCTTGGAGAGCGAACAAGTCGACCCCGAAGGACTGGTGGGGCTGGCCAACGACCAGCTGGAACCCCATCAGCGGATTCGGGGTTGGTCGCTATGGGGAGAAGATGACTTTCCCCGGACCCCCGCAACCTCGAAGATCAAGCGGGGCGAGGTTGCGGCGAGGGCAGCGAAGGCGAAAGGTCCAGCGTCGGCTGCGGAGGCTCTCCAGGGAGGGGACGGGACGGGAATCCTGGAACAGTTCCTGTCGTCCATGTCGGGCCGAGAGCCGGGCCTCATACGGCGAGAGCTTCGGCTGGCGGAGGATCTGGGCATTGCCTCGCTGGATCGGGTGGATCTGCTGGCTCGGCTCGAGGACGGGTTGGGAATCGAGCTGGAGGAGGCACAGTTCGCGCAGATGTCGACGGTGGGTGAACTCGATAGTTGGCTGACCGAGATGAAGGGGGAAAGCGTCTCCGAGTCCTCCCCGACTTCCTGGACTCGGGCGAAACCAGGTCCGAAGGCGAGGGCCGAGGGGGGGCGCCAGGGGGACAGGAGCCTGCCGGCGTTGCCTAGCTGGAGTCGGTGGCTGGTGGTCCGCTGGTTTCGCTGGTTGGTTCAGGAGGGACTGGCTCTGCCGCTCTTTCGCCACTACATCCCGCTGACCGTTTCTGGGGTTCAGAACCTGTCCTCGATTCAGCCTCCCCTTATTTTCGTCGCCAACCACGCCAGCCACCTTGATACGGTGGCCCTGTTGGCGGGGCTTCCCTCGTACTGGCGCCGCAGGCTAGCGCCGGCGATGGCACAGGAGGCGTTTCGTCCCTTTTTCCAACCCGCTGGATATACGGTTTACGAAAGAGCGTCGGCGTTGGCTCAATATGTTCTGGCCTGTGCCTGTTTCAACGCTTATCCGCTGCCCCAGGAAGCGGCAGGAGTTCGGCGGGTGCTCAGATATACCGGTGATCTGGTGGACAGTGGATTCTGCCCGTTGGTATATCCGGAAGGACACCGCTCTCCCGACGGAAAGCTGCAAGAATTCAAAGCGGGAATCGGCTTCATGGCTTTGCACCTTCGAGTGCCGATTGTCCCTGTGTACCTGGGGGGGACCTTCGAGGTCTATTCGGTTCATCACCCGCGTCCCCGACGCGCCAATGTCCGGGTATCGTTTGGGAGCCCTATCCGCTTCAGTCCCGAACTGGGATACGACGGCGTCGCTCGAGAAGTGGAAGAGGCAATTCGGAGCCTGAAACAGGGGGTCGGCGAGAGCCCCAAGGGGAACCGAGGGTAAGAATGGCTCTTCCCATTGCACACTGGGCGGTTGCGCTGGCGATGACCCGATCTCGCGATCAAAAGATTCGGGCGCTCGCTGCCTTGATAGCGGTGCTTCCTGATTTCGATCTCATGCTGGTGTGGGGATTGGGTTTGCCTCTCCAACACTTTCACCGCACCTTCTCTCACTCTCTTATAAGCTTCGCGCTTGTGAGTTTCCTCTGGGCTCTTCTCAGACCAAATCCCCTCAATGAGCTTTCCCCCAAGCTGGTTTTTGTCCTTCTCGCTAGTCACAGCGTCATAGATCTTGCCTGCACTGCCGACGTCGTGGATCACGGCGTTCAGCTTTTCTGGCCGCTGCTCGATGTTCGCCTGGGGTGGCCGCTTCTGGTCCCCCTCTACCGGGTCTTTGCAGAGTCTCCGTTCAGCCTGAAGGGTGCTGTTCTGTTCACCTTGCTAGAAGCGATCCTGGCGCTGCTTCTCTGGTTTCTGATATGCCTGTTCCATTCCTTCAAGAATTCACGGGTCTATGAGGGTTAGAGATGAGGACTCGGGGGATCTAGAAGCCCTCTCTGTAACTCGGTTTGACCCTGAGCTGCCGCTCTCTTAGAATTCGAGCTCACAATTGTCAAGGATTCTGATATCCCCGCGAAGGAGGTCACGAAATGTCTAGCTTGGTCAGGCTGCCGCTCATCATCGCGGCTATTGTCATTGTGGTTCGTGTGGTGTTGGAACAGGTCGGAGCGCCCTCGAGCGTCAATCAAGTCTTCGGAGTTGCCTGGTTGTACTTACTGGTTCCGATCTATTTTGGTCTGAATTTAGCCGCTGCTGACAGTCCGTACAAGTCCCTTTTCAAGACCCTTCTGTGCTTTGTCGCCTACACTCGTTTGATGGTCATGGCAACCTATATGGCAGCGTACCAGCTTAAGTGGACGGCTCCTCGTTTTAGTGTTGAGGGGGGAGGTGTCGTTGGCGAGGGTGTCACGGCTCTGGAGGGTCTATTGCTGATTCCCGTGCGCAATCTTCTGATCTGGATTGTGATTGGTACCCTTGTCGGGATGATCATCGGATCCATCGTCGTGGCGGTAAAACGGCGCGGCACGGCGACTGGATAGTCCCGTCCCCGGCGGTGCTGACTCCATTCGAGAACGAAACTTCGGGTCCGGCGTAGCGGTGGCCTCCCGGCCGCCGTCCGAGCCAAAGGCTCAGAAGAGTAAGACTTCGGCCTGGGGGCCAAAGCTACTTCTGAAAATGAAGCTTAGTTTGACTCCTAATGATCTCGTAAAGTCCCACTCAGCGGGTGTCGATAAGACGACTGAGTTGGAGACTGGTGCGGTGTCCCCTTTCCTTCCTGGGCGGATGACATAGGTACCAGAGGTTCTCTTGGCCCATGGTCCTCATCACAGATCGTGTCCCAGTAAAAGCCAGAGTACTCATTTCAGGCACGATTCTGCTGTCTTTCCCAGTCCAGATCTACAGCTTCTACCACTCATTTGTTTCTACGGAGCTCACCTGGCTTCTATTGGCCGTGGCCGCCATTGCCGGCAGTTTCTTTCCGGTTCGTGTTCCCTACGCCAAGAACAAATCCGAGGCCCTTACGATCACCGCCAGCGACACCTTCATCTTCGCCGCCGTTCTTCTGTTTTCGCCCGAGGTGGGAGTTACGATTTCAATTATTGACGGTATTCTCGCCAGCTGCAGGAGCAAGAAGCTCTACCGAGCAGTTTTCAACTACAGTCAGCTCTCCCTCGTGACCTTCTTGGCCGGTCACTTCTTCTACTGGTCCCTTAGCGCAGATGCCCCGCTGAATGGGAACGATATCGAAGGTTTTCCGTACTTCCTCGCCACGCTGGTGCTGTGGGCACTTCTGTACTTTCTTCTCAACTCCGGAGCCATCGCACTGGTGCTTTCCCTGACCACCAAGAATCCGTTTGCCGAGATCTGGAAACAGAACTGTCGCTGGGCCTGGGTGACCCATGTAGCAGGGGCGTTAACTGCGGGCGTCATATTCGCCAACTTCGAGCGCACGCAGTTGATGGCGGTTGGAATCGCGATACCGGTTGTTCTGGTGATGTACTACGCCTACCAGATGAACCACGAGCGGACTATGGTTCTGCAGAAATCAAAACTGTTCCTCCAGTCCACACTTGACTCCCTATCCTCATACATAGCGATCCTGGACGAGAGCGGAGCGATCATCGCCGTAAACGAGGGTTGGCTCCGCTTCGTCGAGGACCAGCACCTCTTCGGCTCCAGCTATCCTGTCGGAATCAACTACGTGGAGGCCTGCGAAGCCGCCTCGGTGGACTGGACCAGAGACGGGCCTGAATTGGCTGGAGCGATACGCGAGGTTGTCAAGGGGCGGCGAGAAGTCCAGCGCCTCAAATACGACCGCAGCAGCGGCGGACAGAAGCACTGGTTCGCGGTAAGTGTGACCCGGTTCGAATCGGACGGGCGGATCCGCGTAGTCGTAGCCCATGACAACATAACCGAACTGCGACAGACCGAGGAGGCATTGAAGGAGAGTGAAGAGCAGCTTCGCCAGGCCCAGAAGATGGAGGCGATCGGTAGGCTGGCTGGGGGAGTCGCGCACGATTTCAACAATATGCTGACGGCCATCCTGGGCTACAGTGATCTCCTCTATATGCAACTTCCTGAATACGATACACGGCGCGAGTCGATTGTGCAGATCAAGAAGGCTGCCGATCGAGCTGCTTCGCTGACCCGCCAGCTCCTGGCCTTCAGTCGAAAGCAGGTCCTTCGACCTAGAATCATCAATCTGGGAGAGCTGGTCTCGGACACCGAGAAGATGCTCCGACGCCTGATTGGTGAGGACGTGAATCTGGTGGTTGGTTCCCAATCTGACCTGGGACAGGTCAAGGCCGATCCGGGACAAATCGAGCAGGTGGTCATGAATCTTGCCATAAACGCGCGGGATGCCATGCCTGGAGGAGGAGAGCTCAGCATCAAGACCTCGAACATCGAGGTCGATCGCTTCTATATGGACCAGCACGTTGACATCAAAGAGGGCTCCTACGTTTTGTTGGTCGTCTCGGACGATGGGATTGGAATCGATGAGGAAACACGCTCTCAGATCTTCGAGCCTTTCTTTACAACCAAGGAGCTGGGCAAGGGAACGGGACTCGGTCTGTCGACGGTCTATGGGATCGTCAAGCAGAGTGGCGGCTATATCACCGTGCATAGTCAGCCCGGAAAAGGAACAAGTTTCCGGATTTATCTTCCCAAGGCAGCTGCAGCGTTGGCAGCGGCTCCCGCCGCCAGACCCGATTTCAGGCAGACCGTTCTCGGTTCGGAAATCATCTTGCTGGTTGAGGACGAAGAGGCGGTTCGCAGGCTGATTCGGCAAGTCCTCGAAAGCTGCGGTTACAGTGTGCTCGAGGCAAGTTGTGGCGCGCAGGCTCTGGACATTTGCGAGCGCTTCGAGGGCATGATCCATCTCATGGTCACCGATATTGTCATGCCCTCGATGAGTGGTCCTGAGCTAGCACAGCATGTCGGTGTGCTAAGTCCAGACACCAGAATTCTCTTCACCTCGGGATATGCTGAGGGCGCAGCTGCCCGACCCAAGATGATGATGTCGGCCGACATGTTCTTGGCAAAGCCCTTCACCTCCGACAGCCTGGCCCGGAAGGTGCGCGAAGTTCTGGATGGCAGCGATCAGATATTACCCGCCTGGCTCTCCAGAGATCCCGATGTTGTCGACAAGTTGCCCGTCCCCACGACGTAGCCAACGCGTTCAGAATGGATGATGGGGTCGCCTCAGTAGATTGGGTATAGGGGACACACACCTGCTAGCTGTCTCCTGAGATCGTGCCTATTTGGTTCTCTCCAGGAACTCGGTTACCAGCTTCATATAGCGATCGGGGGCAGACCTGAATGCCGCTCCGTGGCTAGCACCTTCGAACCGGATGATCTTCTTGTTGGGATGGGGAATGGCCTCCCAGATGGCTCGGCTCGTGGTGGCGGGAATACGGCGGTCCTGGGCGCCGTAGATCAACAAGGTCGAAGCCTGGCTCAGGTGCTGCAGAGCAGCGATCGTGTCTACATCGGCAGGGTCGAATTCTCCTATTCTGGCGAGATTCCAGACGAAGATATGGGCGAAGGGGATCGCGGGCATTCCCAGAATTAGCCGGGTGTGTTGAGCTACCGTCTCTCCCAGGTTCCGAAAGGGGCTGTCGACAATGATGGCCGTCGGCTCCGGGCCCAGTTCGGCGGCAGCATGAATAGAGGCTACTGCTCCCATCGAGACGCCGAAGAGGACCAGGGGAGAGTCGCCTAGTTCCGTCTTCAGAAAACCGCAGGCTGCCAATATGTCCAGCCTTTCGTTGAAGCCGAGCGAAACATGCTTTCTCTGGCTGTTCCCATGGTTTCTGAGGTCAAACACCAGCGTAGGGTAGTTGGCCTGATTGAGGAGACAGGCCCGCTCCAACACTTCCTGCCGATTTCGGAACAGTCCGTGGCTCAGGACGACACCCGGCTTCTTCCCTTTGGCACCCATGAACCAGCCTCTCAGTTCGATACCGTCCCTGCTTGCGAAGGTGACCTCTTCGAAGCTTCTCCCATAGTCGGTCGGGCTACGTTTGATCGATCGGTCCTGAGGTCGAGTAGACGAGTTTGCTACCAGGTAAGAGAGGAGTATGGGGAGTAGCAAGAATACGAACAGGGGGAGAAATAGCAGGTAGGAAAGGAGAGTAATCTTGAACCAGCGACGGGCCACCGTCCTCACCTTCAGGGGCCAGAGAAGCAGCTTGAGAAGTAAGCTTCCGAGCAGAAAAATTCCCGCAATGGCGCCACAGAGATAGAGGAGAAGCATTCCGGGGGCCCTTGACTTACGCTTCGTCCGGTCCGACTGTCGGTTTCAGCGCAGTCCGCGGCATGAACCTTTAGCGGTTCCCGGCCGTCGAAAACTAGGTGGAGAGAACCTCTCTCCGTCACTCCCCCCACGTGAGTCCGCCTCTTTGAGGCTGGCTCCCACCCACCAGACCTCGAGGAGGCCAAACGAGTATAACGTAGTCAGGGCGGATGATCGCGACGCCGTAGTAGACTGAGTATGCGGAGTGTCGGCTAGACGCTCCTTCCGTTAATTGTCCCACGCCGGGAGAGCCAGGAGCTATATTGTCGGTGGGCGCTATGGGAACGTACTCGATCTGGCTATCTGTCGCCTACCTGCTGGCCCACTCGCTGCTGCTGGTCCTGGGCCGTCAGAGACCTGAACGTCTTACTCGACTGCTTCTTGCAAACGCTGCTCTGATCGTTGGCTTGCTCTTAGTCTCGCTGTCAGACAACCTATTGCTCCGGCTCTGGTCCCCGATCCTGTTCTTCTGGTGGGCCTACAAATGGGCAGGTCATACCTTGAACTCCATTCATCCTCCAGAGTATTCACTCGACGAGAGGATTCTTAGGCTGGAAGACAAGATTCTGGGGCAGCCCAGCCTCTGGTGGGCCCGTGGAAAACGTCCCTGGCTCACGGAACTGATGCACTCTTTCTATTTCTCATACTATCTTTACACTCCCATTCTGGGAGTGTTCCTCTATCTGGCGGGACGTTTTCGGGAATTTGAATCGATGGTCTTCGCCGTCCTCAGTGCCTATGCGATCTCGTACCTCTTCTTCGCCGTGACTCCAACGCTGGGTCCGCGCTGGGCTCTGGTTGAAAGCGGTTTTCTGGATGAATCGGAACAGCGTTTGGATGGGTATGCGTTTACCCGTCTCATTAACTACATCATGTATCGTGGGCCAGCCTTGAAGGGGGGGGCCATGCCGAGCTCCCACAGCTCGACGGCGGTTGTTTTCCTGGTGTGGTGCTGGCGTGTGTGGGGAGTCTGGGGAGGAGCTCCCGCCCTGGTTGTGGTTGTGGGTATGTGGTTTAGTTCAGTCTATGGTCGCTATCACTATGTTCTGGACGTCATCGTCGGTGCCCTCTTGGGCCTTGCTGCCGTCTGGCTCGCCGATTGGCTGCTGTTGGGCTGATGGACTGTGCTCTCTTTCGGGGACCCTCAGGTTTTTGACACCCTGCTATGTGACAGGGAACGCGGCTACACGCAAGTGGGGTTTTCTCTGACGAAGATCCTCTGATTCAGTGTTTCATCTCATTAGAAATCTGAATCGCATCCAAGATCGAAGTGCGGGTAAATAGACGAGTTATCGTTGCCTATGCAACCATGTTGTGCTAGTATCGCGGAACGAATTCGCTTGGGCTGAGTGTTCAATGAGGATGGCTATGGAGAACACCCTCGAAAGGGATGGGCTGGATGGTGTCTTGGAGTCCTTCGCTCCAACCCAGCCCGATTGGGAAATCCCGACTCCACGGGTGAAGAAGAGCACACCTCTGCCGGCTGAATTGGCAGTGATGTCCGTGGTTGGGCTACTTGGCCTCGGACTCCTTGAGCTGGTTAGCCGCAAGGGTGATGATACCCCGGTTCGGTCTAAGAACGGGTGACTTGATCTGGGACGCAAAGTGCTGGGACACACCAAGACGACATCACAGAAGATCTGGTCGATTGGGGGGGGCAAAGGCGGGACAGGAAAGACTTTTATTTCTGCGAGCTTAGGTCTGCTCGTTTCTGGAAACGGAACTCGAGTCACGATGATCGACGCAGATCTGGGAGCTCCCAATCTTCACACCTTTCTGGGAGTATCGAAAACGGATGTGACGCTTGCGGATTTTGTCGACAAGCACGTCCCTAAGCTCACCGATGTGGTGAGGAAGACGCCCTACCGGGGGCTGAATCTGGTGGCTGGATCCCACGAACGGCTGTTCATGGCTAATTTGAGCCACCTGCAAAAGCAGAAGCTCTTGCGGCATATCAGGGCCTTAAAGGGCGGTAGGACAATCATTGATATCGGCGGCGGCACCTACTTCAACTGTATTGATTTTTTCCCGATCTCAGACCTCCCAGTCCTGGTCATCAATCCTTGAGCCAGCCTCGACCGAGAATGCCTACCAGTTTCTCCGATCGGTATCTCTCCGGGTTTTGAAGTCGAGCATCCGCCACTTCGAGATTGAAAACATGATCAAGGAGGCGGCGCAAGCCTGCGGGGGAGTTCCTACGATTCCCGGCTTCTTGGACATGGTTCGTTCCTACAACAGTGAGTATGGGGACCTCCTGAGTGAAGAGTTGGACCGTTTCCGGCCCTGCCTGATCGTGAACAAGTTAGCGACCGAAGACGACGCCGTTCTGGGGACGTCGATGGTCCATCTGGCGAAGAAGTATCTGGGAGTGAATATCAACTTCCTGGGCGCGGTTCCTAGCGACGACAAGGTAGCCTTCTCCCTCAAACATATGACGCCTTATGTGTTCGCCCATCCGAATTCAAAAACCACCTATGCCCTGAAAGTGATCGCTGACCGGATGCTACTCTACGAGGCAACTGCTGGACAGAGGAGATCCGCAAGTTGAAGGATCCAAAGCAGCCATCGCTTTACGACCTCTTGGGTGTAGCTCGAAGTGCCAGTCGGGAAGAAATCGAACACGCCTATCGCACTGCGGCTGCCATGTACGGACCGGGGTCGTTCGCTAGTTCCCATCCCAAGGACTTTAAATAGCTGAAAATGAAGGAGTAAGGTGGGGATGTGGCCTCCCTTTTTTGTCAGACCTCTTTGTTAATCTTTTGGTGCGAACAAATTGAAAACAAAGAAGTTAACTCGAAAAAGGAGGCCCAACGTTGCGCCAGAAAACGGAAGAACGACTCCCCCTTTGCCACATTTTCCCCGACCACCAAATGGCCCGGGAACTGGAAAAGATCTCCGAGATCCTGGACCACAATCCCCGGATCTCGGCCTTAGTTTTACAGGATCTATGTGACACTTCCAATCCGCAGAAAGGCGCCAGCGGACTCAGTGCCGAGTTTGTCCTACGAGCGACCCTCGTCAAACAGCTGCACGGCTTCAGCTACGAGCAGCTGGCCTTTCACCTACTCGACTCCCAGAGCTTCCGCAGTTTTGTGCGTCACCCCCTGGGCTGGATGCCGAATAGGTCCACCCTGCAGCGCAATATCTCGAAGATCTCTGAAGCCAGCTGGAAAGAGATCAATACCGTCTTGGTGGGCTGGGCCGCTCAGAAGGGACTGGAAAAGGGCCAGCGCATCCGCCTCGATTCGACCGCCGTCGAGAGCGACATTCATCATCCGACCGACAGTGCCCTGCTCGACGATGCGGTGCGCACGGTGAGCCGGCTTCTGGGACAGCTCAAGGAGCGACAAGGCGCGCTCGAAGCCGAAGGCCAGGCGTCGACGGCGGTGGTCTTTACCAACCACAGCCGACGAGCCAAGCGGCGGGCTTTTCAGATCGCCAACGGCCGAGGAGCCAAACGCCAGCGCGCCTATCGCGATCTGTTGAAGGTCGCCCGCAAAACCTACGGCTACGGCCTCACGGCCTTGCAAGCCGATTTGCCGGCCGCCGACCTGCTGAAGCATTACCTGAAGCTGATGGCCCGGGTCATCGATCAAACGGAGCGACGCGTCCTGCGCGGCGAGACCGTGCCCGCCGCCGAGAAGGTCTTTTCGATTTTTGAAGAGCATACGGACATCATCAAAAAAGGCCAGCGCGAACCGACCTATGGGCACAAGATCTTTCTGACCGGCGGTCGCTCGTCGCTGATCTTGAACTGTGAAGTCCTGGCTGGAAACCCGGCCGATGTGGGTCAGCTCCAACCCTTGCTCGGAGCCCATCGAGAGGTCTACGGTCGCTATCCGCGTCAGATGGCGGCGGACCGGGGCTTTTACAGCCAAGCCAATTTGACCTGGGCCAAAGGGGAGGGCATCCAGGATGCCGCCTTTGATCGCAAGGGAAGTCTGCCGATCAGCGAGATGGTGCGCTCCAGCTGGCTTTACAAACAGTTGAGGCGTTTTCGCGCCGGCATTGAGGGTTGTATCTCGTGGCTCAAGCGCGTCTTCGGGCTGGACCGCTGCACCTGGAAAGGCTGGGAGCACTTCCAGCAGTACGTGCAGGCTTCCGTGGTCAGCTACAACCTGCTCGTTCTGGCCCGTTTGCTTCCCTGAGACCGTTGCAGCCTCTTGGAACCCAAAACGCTCGGAGCTGCGGCCGCAGTGTCTGCAAAATCCAGCTCCGTCATCCTCCTGCTGGCGAAAAAGGGTCCACCGAGCACAAAGTGGTCTTTGCCCGCTGCCTATGGTATATTAAGTATCTTAGAATCAGCTAATTAACAAAGCTTAAAAGTCAATTCTGGGATGGGAACTAGCTAGCTATACTCTACTGCGGGAAACCGAACGAGAAGAGACCTTCGGCAAGATAGAAAAAGCGTTTCGAACTCTGAGCGATCCGGAAAAGAGGCGATCCTACAACCGGAGCATCACAGATCCGGCGATCCAGCTCGTCAAGAGGCGCAAACCGGAAGCCCAAAAGCCGACCAAAGACCCCGATGAGCCGAGGAGCATTTGGCAGAGAGTGTATCTCCCGCTTCGCGGTCGTCAGGGGGCGGATGAGGCTGAGTCCGGACCGGAGCTGGTCGAGCCGCAGGAGCAACCGAAGGAGCCACTGTTTGGTCAGGAATACTCCCTGTCAACCGGCCAATACTTGAAGCATGTCAGGATTACCAAAGGGATCTCCTTAGGCGGTATTTCCGAGGTGACCAAGATCGGGGTTCAATACCTTGAGGCGCTAGAGGACGGTGATTACGTGAAGCTGCCCCGGGGCTCCTACCTGACCTACATTATCGCGGCTTACGCCAAGGTGCTGAATCTGGATTCGAAATCGGTGGTCTCCGATTTCAAGGCACGCCATATCGGGAATCGGGCTTCCCCCGCCTCCTAGCAATCGCCGGGAGGCCAGCGCTCAGACATCCCGCTATTTCTGTCCGCTGGTGACGTAGCTCAGCAGCTTTTCCCGACTCATTCCCCCTATCCCGAGCTTATCAACGGTTCTGGCCGCCTGGATAAAGTCCTGACCCAGCGCCGTGGAGGCAAGTTTCACCAGTGAGTGCATCAGTGATGCTGAGACGCCTAGCTGATCGGCTAGAGAGCCCCATGCGGCTATCCCGTAGGGAACATCTTCAGTCAGCCAGCGTGTCTCCATCGCTCCGGGTGCCCGCAGTTGGGTCAACATCCGACTGCCGTTGATGGTGCTCCAGAGATCGCCCTTGGGACCGAATCCGGCTTCGTGAAAGGCCTGGTCGACCGGAGTCAGATCCAGTCCAAGTGCCCTGCCGATCGCACGCCGTTCCGCGTCCAGCGCGTAGATCACCTGGCATACCGCTGGGGTGACTCCTTCCTCGTAAAAGAAGAAATTTCCCTTTGAGTACTCGACCCGGCCGGCGTTCATCAGCACCCCGGGCGGATGGACGACCGGATTCATCGCGCTCAGTCCACACTCGAGGACGTTGGAGTAGAGAGAAACCGCGGTGCGCGAAGTCGCTGATGCACCTGTCGCTGGCTCCGCTGTGCCCAGACCGTCTACCGTGAAGATATCGGAGAGGAGCGCAGCGACTCGTTTACTCTCACCCGTGGGAAGGACTCCTACCCCAAGGGAAGCGACCACACCCCAGATGTGGGCGGCATCAGGCGCTACCTTTCGGCAAACATAGGGTGCAGTATCAGTTTCGGCCAACGTTACCTGGGAGTGCCCCGCCTGCTCTAGTCCCAGAATGCTGGCCACTTCGAGGGTCCCCAGGGTTCCGGGAAGCAGAACGAAAACATGGCCTTCGCGCAGGTGCGGCCGACAAGCTTCGGCAAAGGGCCTGTGCGCATAGGCTGGTACGATCGTCAGCAGCAGGTCGTTTTGAAGGCCCTCTGAGAAATCAGTCGTCAGGCGGTGGATCTCAGCGTCGCCCCGTCCGGCGACGCCATCCAGCTGAATGATGCCAGTCTCGCTTATGGGGTCGAGTGTCCAGGAAAAAGAAGGGTGCTCGCACAGCGTGACCCTGAAGCCCCGCAAGCTCAGGTTCGCGGCGGCGGCGAAGGCTGTGTTTCCGCCTCCGAGAATGGTCAAATCTCTCATGATCAAATCCTCTAAGCCCGAAGCAGCCGATTAACGCCATTGTAGCCACTTCGCGCCCGATCGGCTATCGAACCCCACTCTCTCGGTGGATCCAGTTGCCGGAGAACCATCTCGAGCGACCAGGCGCCGGAGACCCCTGTGCCGGAACCGGTTGACACTCTACACCCTGCTCTCTAAGATGCCGCTACAACGAATATGCACTCAGGAAGTGAAAGTGATCTTCAGGCCGGTATCGGGAGCGAAAAGTCTGCCCTGGAGGAGATCCGTGACCAGGTTGTTGCACTACAGTCTGGTTTGAAAGAGACACAGGCGGGACTGGCCAGAGACCTGGAGACCGTCGAGATGGTGGCCGGGTCGTTCGATGAGATCTCGGAGGGCCTGGACGCGGAAGCGGCTCACCGCGTCCACCTTCGAGTCAACTATCTGATTCGGAAGCTTATCGAGGGAAGCGGTCAGGAGGAGCTTCTGGAGGTCTATCTGGCGGAGGTGCAGGAGAATCTGCAGCGCGGAATTCTCTTTCGAAAAGAGGAGGATAGCTATGCTCCTTGGAAGGGATTTGGTTTTTCGCCAGGGCTGATTCAGGAAATTGGGTCTCAGTTCCCCGACAGTGCGATCGGGCGTGCCGGAGCCGAGGGCTGCATCATTTACCTGGAGCAGGACCTGACCACCGAGTTCCCCTGGTTGCTACAGGACGTGGTACCGTCCCATGCCGCGGTTTGCATTCCCTTCGTGTTCGAGGACGAAGTCCCGCTCGTCTTCTATGGGGATGCCGAGCGGTCTTTCAGTGTCGATCTCCTGGAGCTGTCAACCCACATTGTCACTCTGGTTTTGAAGAATGACTATCTGCAGGAGCTGTTGCGCAGTAGTGATGCGGTAGACACCGAAACGGCAGAGCCAGTCCCTGACCTCGAGCCTGATGCCGAGAAGGAGTTGGGCCAGACTGTGAGCCAAGATGAAGATCATGACGTCCAGGCGGAGCGTGAACCCGCGGTGGAGACCTCGAGCGTTCTCTCCCCCGAGGAGGAAGAGAGGCATCACAATGATGCCCGCCGTCTGGCTCGTCTTCTGGTATCCGAGATCCAGTTGTATCACGAGCAGGAGGCCGAAGCGGGATACGCTTCTGCGGATCTGTACGCCCAGCTGAAGGAGCAGATCGACCGTTGCCGGGAAATGTACGAAAAGAGAGCCCATCCCCTGGTCGTGACGCAGTGCGACTACTTCCATGAGGAGGTAGTGCGGGTCCTGGCTGGAGGGGAACAGGATCTCATGGGAAGCAGCTATCCAGGACCGGTACTTCGAGAGCACAGGAGTGCGGACTAGTACAGCGTTCTGTAAATAGCGATACGTTTGTGGCGAGCGCGACGGGTCGAGTCCGCGAAGCGACGACGAACACCATGCCTTGCCATAGTGGAGGAGGAGCGACAATGGAATCGGCCCGTCCCGTCGCCACCCGTAGGGCAGATGGGGGTTGCGGACGATCTCTGCGTTGGTCGTCGTCGAAGATGGCCAAGCATCGTCTTCCTCCTTCTGCCTTGATCTCGCCTCGCAAGCCCCATCTGCAAACGTATCGCTATTTACAGAACGCTGTACTAGGTGGCTTGGCCCCGAGTTTCCTGACCAAGCGCGACGCGCCGTCCCGATGATGACCCGAATCAGTACCAAGGCCTCGAAGTTCACCGAATCCGTCATTCGGGAGATGACTCGTCTGGCGGCTCAGCACGACGCCATCAACCTGGCCCAGGGATTCCCCAATTTCCCCGCACCCGATTTTCTCAAGGACGCTGCCTGTGAGGCGATCCAGGCTGACGTGAATCAGTACGCCATCACCTGGGGTTCACCCCGCTTCCGCGGCGCCATTTCCGAAAAATATCGCCGATTCCATGATTGGGAAGTGGATCCTGAACGCGAGATCACGGTTGCCTGCGGAGCAACCGAGTGCATGATCGCGTCCATGCTGGCCCTGGTCGATCCGGGTGAGCGGGTTCTCGTCTTTGAGCCGTTCTACGAAAACTACGGACCCGACTCGATCATTGCCAACGCTACCCCTGTCTACGCGCCTCTGGACCCGGACAGGAACTGGGCCCTGGACGGAGACGAGTTGGAATCGATCATCCGGGGAACGCTGGAGCAGGGAGGAATTCGAGCCCTCATTCTCAACTCCCCCAACAACCCTTCGGGCAAGGTTTTCTCCGAGACGGAGCTGCTTATGCTGGCCGACCTGGCCCAGCGTTATGACTTTTTGGTGATCACGGACGAGATCTATGAACACATCATCTATGACGGTGCCGTGCATCGACCCATGGCTCTTCTTCCAGGTATGAAAGAGCGCACAATTACCATCAGTGCCCTTTCCAAGACCTTCAGTGTGACCGGTTGGCGAGTAGGGTACGCAATCGCTCAGGGCTCGATGACGAGCGCGATCCGGAAGATGCACGATTTCCTGACTGTGGGCGCGGCCGCCCCTCTTCAGGAAGCGGGAGCGACGGCTCTGAAGGTTGGATCTGACTACTACGACCGGCTAGCTGGGGAATACCAGCAGCGAAGGGATTTCATGGTTCGAGCTCTGGAGGAGTCCGGATTCCGAGTCTGGAAGCCCTCGGGGGCCTACTACATCATGGCAGATATCTCTACGGTCACTGACCTGGACGATGTTTCGTTTGCCGAGCAGTTGGTCAAGGAGTACGGCATCGCGGTGGTGCCCGGAAGTAGCTTCTACCGCCGACCCGAGCTAGGCCGGAAGATCATAAGGTTCGCGTTCTGTAAGACCATGGACTTGCTGGAGGGGGCGTCGGAAAGGCTTCTCCGCCTGCGCAAGGGCTCTTGTTAGCAGTGAGCAGTGAGATGATCGGTTATAATTAATTGGTTTGATTATGAGACCACGGCTGATTTGAGTTACGTCTATTCTCACAGTTGTCATTCGTGCAGCCGACAAGTCATCGCTGAAAAACTAATGGGAGCCGATCAGACGAGTTTACTGCTCACTGCTCACTGCTCACTGATTCACTGTTCATAGGAACGGAGGTCGACCCGGTGATCAAGGATCTGCTGCCACGACAGGTTGTCTGCAATCAGAAGGACCAGCAAGGGAAGCCGTGTCATGGCAAGCTGAAACGCTACCATCCCCTTGCCGACTACTACAACGAGTCCGATGCTGGACGAAGAGGACAGATCAAGGACGAGTTCGGGGAGAATCAGAAGTTGGTGCTGCTGCGGTGCGAAGAGTGTCTGACGCTGTTCCGTCTGCCTGACGAATTGAAAGAGAAATTTGGATAGGCCGCGCACTCGATCGCGACTACTTCCGAGACGGCTTGCGTAGCCACTCAACCTGGAGCGGCTTTTTCCACTGTGGCCCAGGTCCAAGGGCGCCCTCAGTTGATACCTTCAAACCAGCGTGTGCAAGTTCGGTGACGCCTAATCTCGATCGTAGAATTCAGATCTATTCGGACTTCGATGGCACCATCACTGACCGGGACTCCATTGTCCTACTGGTGGAAGACTTCGGTGAGGGGGCCAGGTTGCGGCACGACCTGCTCAAGGAGTTCGAAAGCGGGAACCTCTCTCCGGCGCAGGTAATCGAGGGGGAGCTGGCTTCGGTAAGAGTGCCCTGGGAAGTAGCGGCCATCGGCCTGCAACGCCAGATTCGAGTCGATCCATCCTTTCCCGCCTTTGTAGACTGGTGTAAAGAAGAGGAGATTCCCCTATCTGTTCTCAGTTCAGGCTTGCGGGACATCGTCTCCTTGTTCATCGGACACCTCGGGGTTCCGATCTTCGCCCACTCCGCCGACATCGACCCCAGCGGCTGGCGCTATCACAGGGATCCGGCCTCGGAAAAGGAGACTCTGGTCCAGGCCCGCCGCGGCAGCGATAAGACTATCTTTGTGGGCGATGGGATTTCTGATATTTCGGTTCTTCCTCATGTGGACATTCTGTTCGCCAAGAGTTATCTCGCCCGTCACTGCGTAGCGCAGGGTATCGACTTTATTCCCTTTGAGACTTTCAGGGACATTCAGGATCGCTTGGAAAAAGGGCTGGTTTGAGGGGATTTAAGTCCAAGATACAAGATACAAGATACAAAACAAGTTTCAATTCACAAGCACCAAACACTGCCTTCGCCAGCATTCCTATGCTGCGTTTGATGCTTGGAATTTGGGATTTGTTTGTATCTTGTGTCTTGTGTCTTTCCAACTCCTGGTTCAGAAATCTGGGAGCGACCAGTGAGGCGAGAGGATTCTGGAGAACCGTTGTCGGTAGGATTGGTATTCGCGTCTCTGGGTGGGCTCGATCTCTTCCTCGGTTGGGTCAAGGCTCATTCGGAGGGTCGAGAGAACCGATTGGCCCAGGGCTCTGAGATTGTAGCCTCCTTCCAGAACGTACAGGATACGCCCCTGGCAGAGTTCTTCCGCCAGATTATTGAGCTGCCTGACCAGCTCTCCGAATCCGGCCGCATCCAGCCTCATTCCTCCTAACGGATCGTCTCTATGGGCATCATAGCCTGCGGAGACCAGGATCAGGTCAGGTTCGAAATCACGCAGAACGGGTCCGGCTAGATCTTGAAACAGGGAACAGAAGAAATGGTTCCCGCTTCCTGCCGCCATGGGGAAGTTCACCGTGAATCCGAGTCCCTCCCCATCGCCTAGTTCCGTCTGGCTCCCGGTTCCTGGATAGAAGGGATACTGATGGCTTGAAAGGTAGAGGACGTCGGGACGGCGATAGAAGATTTCTTGGGTTCCGTTGCCATGATGGACGTCGAAATCAACCACGGCAACTCGCTTCGCAAGACCCTGTCGGCGAGACCACTCAGCTCCTACCGCGATATTGTTGAACAGGCAGAAGCCCATAGCCCTGGTGGTTTCAGCATGGTGTCCAGGGGGACGGATCGCCGCGAATCCGGTTTCGATTTCCCCGGCGAACAGCAGTTCGATCATCTTGACGACACTCCCCGCTGCCAACATGGCAACCTCGAAAGATTGACCACCGGCATGCGTATCCCAATCGAGTGCCTGGGGTGCGGTTCCATTGGTTTGATGGATTGTGGAGAAATGCTCGGGTGTGTGAACCTGACGGATCCATTCCGGGTCGGCGTGTACAGGTTCCACCGCTATCAGTTGTTCGGAACCGGTCCAAGATCGAATGTGTCGGATAATGGACTCGATCCGTTCGGGGCGCTCCGGGTGATCCGCCGGCACCAGGTGTTGGAGAAAGACGGAGTCGAGCACCAGGCCGAACTTTAAACTCATACTCCCCGAGCCTCTTCGCCCCAGAGAAATTTGTGCAGTTGAACCTGAAGGCGCACCTGAAGACCATCTTCCAGGACCCACTCTGCGAGCCGTCTTGGTTCCACCTGATTCCACACTGGCGAGAACAAGACGGTGTGCCGAGAGTCCAAGTCCAGCTCTCGAATCTTGTCCTTGGCCCATTCGTAGTCGCGTCGTGATCCCAGCACGAACTTGACCTCGTCCTGGGGCTTGAGATGGGGCAGATTCTCCCAGCGATTTCTAGCGGCCATCCTGCTGTCGGGGCACTTGATGTCATAAATCAAAATGACACGGGGATCGATGTCGCGGATATCAAGGCTGCCACCGGTCTCAATCAAGACCTTCTTGCCGCCGTCCAGCAACCTTTGCACCAGGGTGTGAACTGGCTCTTGAAGAAGCGGTTCCCCGCCGGTGATTTCGACCAGGGCGGTCGGGAATTGGTCGACCTGTTGAATGATCTCGTCCACGGACATTTCCTGGCCTTCTTCGAATGCGTATTCGGTGTCGCAGTAGGAGCAGCGCAGGTTGCAGTAGGTCAGACGGACAAAGGCGCAAGGGCGGCCAACGTAGCTGGATTCCCCCTGGATGCTGAAGAAGATTTCGTTGACGACCAGAGCATCCTTCATCGTTGTGGCAGCTATTATACCGCCAGGCGCGGAGCGAAGGCTCCAAATCCCAGGCACCAAAATCTCAAGCCAACTCCAGCTTGTGATCCTGGCCTTCCGCCCCGGGGGAGGACAGTGGGTGTGCTAAGATCGGATTTTGCACCTTTGAATTAGTCAGTTGGGGTGAATCAGTAATGAGCTCAGTCAAGAAAATGCCGTTGGCGGCGCTGGTCCTTCTGCTCTGCCTTGGGACGCTTGCTGCCAAGATCGGTAAAGAGATCCGCGAACAATATGTTGCCAAGTACGAGAACCGTGCAATGTTCTTGAAGGTTCCCGTGAGGGGATTGCGGCAGGTCCTCCACGTAGATGGAACCGGGGCCAAATTGGATCGGAGCAATCTGGGAGAACCGGTCAATTTCAAGGTGGGAGAGCAAGTCCGGATCACAGGAGTGAGTTTCAAGAACGACTCCATTCGTTTCAAGATCGCATCGATCGACCTGATACGAGAAGGTGAGCTGACCTTCATGCTGCCTGCACCGATCCAGTATGCCTTTCCCCAGCAGGGACTGTTCGAGCAGGCTCTGAACGACTCCCTAACAGAAGGGCTTTCTTATAAGGAGCTCGATTCGGCGAAGGGCGAATTCATCCGAGGCCAGTTCGAGTCTCTGGTCAGGGAGTTTTCAGCCACCAGCGGAACCACTCCCGATTTCGTCCGAAATGCGATTCTGCAGGAGAATCCGGAATACCAGGCCGCCAAGCGTGAGGCGGCCACCGCCAAGAGCGAGCTCAAGACCCTTCGCCAGCAGCAGCAGGACGGTGAGAGAGCAGCGCTGGAAGGGCGCCGCCGCCTGGCCAGCCTGACGCGGGAGTTGGAGCGGGCCAAATCCGAGCTGGATGCGACTCGCGGCCAGCAGAAGAAGGCCCAAACGGAGGGCGAGCGATACCAGCGAGAGCTGGAAGATCTGCGCCAGAAGAACAAGGAACATGAGCGCCAGATCAACAACCTGGCCAAGAGTCTCGATGTAAGGACGGCATCTAACGCGGCACTCGACAGTCGTCTAAAGGATCTCGGTAGCAGTATTGAATCGCTGAAGCGCGAGCGGACGAGCGTTTCCGAGAAGGCTGAGAAGTTGGCGCAGGAGCTCAAGCAGGGGGAGTTGAAGAACAAGAAACTGACACAGGATCTGAAGCAGGTTCGAAGAGAGAAACAAAAACTCTCGTCGGATCTGCGATCGTTGACCTCCAACAAAGACAGTCTCGAGGCCCGATTCCTCGAGACTCAGAAGAAGAAGGAGGGGCTGGAAACCGCTGCCGTGCTGACTTCCGCCCTACGTTTGGAGAAATCGATCCAAGAGCGGGAGGGTGAGACCTTCGAGGTCGGCGATCTGTTTCTCCTGTCGCAGAAGCTCGGTGCGCTTGAGGTCCAGGTTCCTGCCACGCCCGGTGAGCTGAGTGCCGTCAAATTCCAGATGGATTCGCCGGACCTGGTCGAATTCGATGAGGAGGAACGGCGTCTTTACAAAGCCCTTGGGGATCCAATCCGGATTGAGACTTCCTGGGTCTCCGAGTCGGAGGAGCTCAAGGCGGTGCTGGTGGACGGAGAAGTTGCTCACCGCAGCGTCAAGCCGCGGGAAAAGGTTCAGTGGCTTTGGAAAATCGAGGGGAATCTATCTGAGGAAGAGCGGATCGTCTTGACAACCCATCTGACAAGCAGAGATGGCGAGCGAGTTGACCTGGCTCCGCGGGAATTCGTGCTTCAACCAGCAGGCCTATTGGCTCCCCTCCGCGCCTCCTTCTCGCTTTTTTCGTTGTTCGCTGGGGTGGTCCTGGGGGCGGCAGTCTTCGGGCTAGGATTGAGTCTGAGAGGCCGCTCGCACCCCAAAGCGGCACCGGTGAAGAGGGAAGACTACGTAGTTCAGAAGGAACTCTGAGCTGAGGCTTCGATTGGTTGCAGGCAGAGGTTGCAGGTTACAGGTTTTCGGAGCCGCGAACAACTTGATTTGTCAGCAAGATGAGCCCAAATTTTGAGGAGAGAGTCGGACAACAGCAAGATCTTTCCTGACCCCGACCAAGACTTCTTCCTGAATGATCCGGCGCGGGAAGCGCGAACTAACGAGAGTTCCAGGAGCGAGCGTTTTCCCTTTTCTTCTGCTCTTCCGTCAGCTTGAATCCATTCTCCCGAAACTTCCTTCCCTCTTGGTTCAGTTGTGGATCCTCGTCTTCCATCTCGGGAATCCCGCTATGACAAAAGACACACTTCTTGTTGGTCTCTCTCTTGAACTTGAGTGTGGCTGTCAGCTGCAGGCTGAGGAGGCCTAGCACAAGGCTTAGCGGCAACCCCAAGGTCAAGAAAAGCTTTGCTGAACGCATTCTAGACTCATCGGACTTGAATTCAGTCAAGTTTACCACGAAAAGAGGCACAGATCCCCGACTTCGGCCCTTCCTGATCCAGTTTAAAGTACGAACCAAGTGGGCGTTGCGAGGGAGATCTATTGTAGGGGAGGCTAACTGGTGTGTGGAATGACGCCCGTCCTGTCCCGGTTGCGCCGCATTCCAGAGTGGTATGATGTCGGAAATGCCCGCTCGAAAACGCAGGAAACCCAAGCTTAGAGAGAAGGAAAGACAGCGGGTGGCGGAGATTCTCCGAGCGCTGGGTCTGGAGTACGCCGATGCGACCTGCGCGCTCCACCACCAGAGTCCTTACGAGTTGCTGGTTGCGACGGTTCTCTCGGCCCAATGCACCGATGTCCGGGTGAACATGGTCACTCCCGCTCTTTTTCAGCGTTTTCCAGACGCCAAGGCTCTGGCTGGAGCTCACCCGGAAGAGTTGCAGGAACTCATCAGGAGCACCGGATTCTATCGAAACAAAGCCAAGAGCCTTATCGGGGCAGCTGAGAAACTGACGCAGGAATTTGACGGGGTTGTCCCCCAGTCGATGACCGATCTTCTCAAACTTCCGGGGGTGGCTCGAAAGACGGCGAACGTTGTCCTCGGGACTGCCTATGGTATTTCCAGTGGTGTCGTGGTGGACACTCACGTCTCGCGTCTGTCGGGACGCCTGGGTCTAACCGAGGAAAGGGACCCGAAAAAGATCGAGACGGATCTGATGGAGATTGTCCCCGAAGACGAGTGGATCAACTTCTCGCACCGTTTGATTCAGCACGGCCGACGAGTCTGCGTGGCGAGGAAGCCCCGTTGCGGAGACTGTTTCCTGGCTGATCTGTGCCCCTACTATCAGGATTCCAGGTAGTTTGGAATGCAGGCCAATTTCAAGTCCGCGAAGGTTTTCTTCATCCTGAGCTTTCTCCTGATCCTCTACGTCTTCTACCGGATGCTCGAACCCTTTCTGATTGCCGTCATCCTTGGCGTGACTGTCGTCTCGCTCTTCTACCCCAACTATCTGGAGCTCAACAGCAGATTGAAGGGGCACTCCAACCTGAGTTCCCTGATCATGTGCACGATCATCACCCTGCTCATCATTCTTCCCCTGATTCTGTTTTTCTTGGCCCTCTTCAACGAGATCAACTCGGCCTACGCGGACTTTCGCCAGCAGTTGAGGACCGGACAGTGGGGACTGAAGATATCCGTTCCCGGGAACACAATCGTTGAAGTGTTCGGGAATCGCCTGGTCGGGTATCTGGGCGTCGAGGAGATGGACCTTACCCTGATCGCCTCATCCATCGTGGATCGGGTGGCCCGATACTTGCTTGATCATTACTCGGGCATCCTGGGGGGGATTGGAGCGATCTTCTTCAAGTTCTTCATCATGGTTTTCAGCATGTTTTTCTTTTTTCGGGACGGTGACCTTCTCTTGCGGGAACTGAAAACTTTGATCCCGATGGCTCCCAACTACAAGGACATGGTCGTCAATAAACTGAGGGAGGTCACCCATGCCACCTTTTTCGGAATTTTCGGCACCGGCATCTGCCAGGGGTTGGTCGCAGGACTGATCTTCTGGGGACTCGGAATCAACAATCCTACCCTCTGGGCGGCGGCAACGGCACTCGTTTCTCTCATCCCAGTGATCGGGACCGCGACGATCTGGGTGCCCCTTTCGATCTACCTGATCCTTACCGGAAATCCAGGCAAGGGAATTGTTCTGCTGGTATTGGGTTCGGGAGTCATTGGACTGGTTGATAACTTTGTTCGTCCTCTTATCATAGAGGGCAGATCGGAAGGTATGCACCTGCTGCTGGTGTTCTTTTCCCTTGTTGGTGGACTCATTCTATTCGGGCCCTCAGGACTCGTTCTGGGACCTCTAATCAGCGCTCTGTTGGTGACATTTCTGGACATCTACCGAGCAGAGTTCAGAGAGGAGCTCTGAGCTGAAAGTGGAAATCTCCTAGAGAGTAGCGAGCCACCTCATACCGCCGAGGACATTTGTATGTGTTGAGTCCTTTTCTTACCCTTGCCCGTGCCTTTGCCCGCGCCCGTGCCCGAATCCTCTTTCTCATCCAGGCCCATTGTGGGAAGATGCAGGGCAAGGGCAAGGGCAAGGGCACGGGCAAAGGCACGGGAAGTTTCTTCGCAAACTTGACCAGTTTGTGAACTTTCTCTCCACCAAGGTCCTCTAGTTCCAAGATACGAGATACAAACAAGTTCCAGATCACAAATATCCAGTTCCAAACAATCCGGAGAAACTCTGGATTCGGCGCGGTCTTCCGGGCAGTGGTGCCCTCGTCAGTTCCCCCAGGACTCACAACGTTTTGATGCTTGGAATTTGGGATTTGTTTGTATCTTGTACCTTGAGATTTACCTGTCAGTACTCTCCGTCCATGCGTGAAAGTGTCCCAGTGGACCGTTTCCGAGACCCAGCTCGAGGCTGTGTCTAATCGCCTTGGTTACATACTCCTTGGCCTGAATCACGGCCTCCTTGAGCTCCAGCTGATGGGCCAGGTAGGCGGCGACTGCCGAGGCGAAGGTACAACCACTTCCGTGCGTGTTCTTGGTGTGGATGCGCGGTCCCTCCAACAGAATCAGACCCTCATGGTCGAAGAGGTAGTCGGTGGAACGCTCTGGGTTGGGCAGGTGGCCCCCTTTTATGATCACAGCCCGAGGCCCTAGTTCAAGGATGTCCCGGGCCGCAGCCTCGATCTCTTGCTCACTTCTGATCTTTCGTTGAACCAGGAACTCTGCTTCTGGAAGGTTGGGTGTGATGACGGTGGCCAGGGGCAGTAGACGCTCCTTGAGCACGGCGACTGCTTCGTCCTGGATCAGGGAGTCTCCCCCGGTGGCCCTCATCACCGGATCGACCACCAGTTGCTCGATGCGGTAATGATCCAAATGAGTCGCCACGCTCTCGATGATTTCTGCGCTAGGCATCATGCCTGTCTTGACCACCCTGGTGCCGATGTCGTCGAGTACGGCTTTGATCTGGCGCCCGACTTGATCGCCGGTCAGCTCGAACACCTCGTAGACGCGTCGAGTGTCCTGTGCGGTCACACAGGTGACGACGCTCATTCCGTGGACTCCCAGAGCCCCGAAGGTTTTCAGATCGGCCTGAAGTCCAGCGCATCCAGAGCTATCAGAACCGGCTATCGTCAGCACACTCGGGATCGAGCTCATCGGTTCATATTACCGAGGAAGATCGTATTTATGAAATGGAACCCTGAGCATGCGAGCACCGCGAGCACCGAGCACCTCCCCTTCTTTCGCAGCGCTGGAGATTTGTGGTAACCTGTTTTCAGAGCTTTTCGATTCGGAAGGAGATGATCTATGGCCTCTAGTGGAGATAAACTGATTTACTTTCTGGTGGGCGGCTTCGTGGGTGCTTCGGTCGCCCTTCTGCTGGCGCCAAGATCAGGAGAGGAAACTCGAGATTTCTTGGGTGAGCGCTACCGGGAAGGGAGCGAGCGAATTGGCGAGTCATTTCGTTCGGGAAGGGAAGCAGTCGTCGACAGATCCAGGGAGTTCGCAGATCGCGCCGGCGAGACGATTGGGAGAGGTCGCGACACCTTGAACCGGCAGAAGGAACAACTCTCTGCTGCGGTCGAGGCCGGGCGTCAGGCCTACGAGGAAGAGAAACAGGAGCTGCAGGACTCCGAGAAGAATGAGGCGCCTCCATCCGACAAGCGTGACGCACCCCGAGAGGCCCCGAAGAAGGAAGCGAAAGACAAGTCCGCCAGCTAAGTACACTGGAACGTAAATACGGCAACGTTTGCAGATGGGGCTTGTGAGGCGAGATCAAGGCAGGAGGAGGAAGACGATGCTGGGCCATCTTCGACGACGACCCACGCAGAGATCGTCCACAACCCCCATCTGCCCTACGGGTGGCGACGGGACACGCCGATTTCTTTGTCGCTCCTCCTCCAAGATACAAAGCATCGAGTTCGGCGTCTCTTCGCGAACTCGACCCGTCGCGCTCGCCACAAACGTTGCCGTATTTACGTTCCAGTGTACTAAGGCCAGACGCTTCTCTACGGTTCACTATTCTGATTGACCGGACCACTCGATGTTGAATCTCGACGCCGAAGCACTCTTGCTGATCTTCGTTGGAGTAGCGGCGTTAGCTTTCGTCCTCCAGAGCGTTTCAATCTGGTTGGCAAGTCGGGCTGTACGCAAGACCGTCGAAAGTATCCGGGAGCAGACGGACTTCCTCGAGACCGAGATAAAGTCTCTGACTGAAAAGCTGGGTGAGGTAACCGAAAGCCTCAAGCCGGTTGCGGGTCTTGCCGACGAGTTTAATTCCAACGCCCGCTCGGTGATGGACCTCTTCCGTGCGCGTTCCGAGGATATAGACCAGTTGATCCAGGAGCTGGTTCAGGTGGGTCGCGAACAGGCTTCGAAGGTCGACTATATTGTCACCGACACCGTCGAGAAATTCGAACAAACCACGGAGGTGATTCAAGAGAGAGTGGTCAACCCGGCGATCGAGATTTCCTCGTTTCTCAAGGGAATCCGGTCCGGATTGGACTATTTTTTCGCCAAGAAGCCTGGCCCTGGAGATGGCGAGTCCTTTTCCGAAGAGGAGCTCATCAGCTAGCGGGAGGCTCAAGCCCCCATCGCAACAACACCCCTCCCCAGGTAAACCCCGCACCGAAAGAGACCAACAAGACGTGGTCTCCCTTCTTCAGACGGCCGCCCAGATGTGCCTCGGTCAGCCCAATCGGGATTGTGGCGGCAGTAGTGTTGGCATAGCGGTCGATGTTGATGACGACTTGGTCGGGCCGAAGCTTCAGCCGATCCATCGAGGACTTTATGATTCTCAGGTTGGCCTGATGGGGGATATAGAGTGCTAGCTCGGCCGTGGTCAGTCCATTCCGCTCGAGTATTTCAGCCGACGTGTCTACCATCAGCTTGACGGCAAACTTGAAGACGTTGCGACCGTCCTGATGCACGTAGTGCATCTTTTGGTTGACGGTTTCGCAGGTTGCGGGATTCCTGCTTCCCCCGGCAGGCATATAAAGGTGTTTTCCACCGGCGCCGTCACAGCCCAGAAGCGCGTCCAGAATTCCGATGCCTTCATCCTCAGTGGGTTCGAGAAGTGCAGCCCCGGCTCCATCTCCAAAAAGGACACAGGTCGAGCGGTCCTCGAAGTCTATGATGCTGCTCATCACGTCGGTTCCGACCACCAGGACTCTCTGGTGCCGCCCCGTCTCGATGAACTGAGAAGCAGTAGCCAGACCGAAGAGGAACCCCGAGCAAGCTCCTGAAAGATCGAACCCCCAGGCCTTGCTTGCCCCAATCTTCTGCTGAATGACGCAGGCGGTGGAAGGGAACATCATGTCGGGGGTAACCGTGGTGACGATGATCAGTTCAATGTCGTCGGGTGTGTAGTTTGTTCGGCTCAGGGCGTCCTCGATCGCCTTTACCGAGAGGTCACTGTTGGCTTCGTCCTCGGCAACGATACGGCGTTCGGAGATACCGGTCCGTCCGCGGATCCATTCATCCGAAGTATCGACCAGCTTGGTCAGGTCGTTGTTCGTGACCCTTTTCTCTGGCACATGCATGCCGATGGCGGTGATGTTGGCACGAACCTTCTTCAATCGGATTCTCCTCGCGCTCGCTGTTTTGCGGTCCAAAGCCTAGGCGGTCGTACCGTCGCTGTCAAGGCTTGTAACCCGCCGGTAACCCGCTGATTGGAATCTCGGTTTTTGACTGGAATCGAGTCCCCGGTGCTTGAATTCTCAATGGGTTACTGGGCCCTTGGGATCTGGGATTTTTCTGACCGAGGGCCAAAGGACTGTTCGATGATTTCGACTTCGGATGGGACTTTGAGCCGGAACTTGGAATTGGGTATCCGGACGTTCTCTTTGAACTCGGTAAAGGTATAGTCGATCCGGTCTCCGATCGGCTCTATCACGGCGAGACGGTGGATACGGTGTGAATCAGGAAAGAGTTCGATCAGCACGTGGGTGAATTCGGGTTGGGGGCGTCTGGGAGTCAGTCGCAAGAGTACGGTTTCTTCCCGCACCGGTTGCTCTTCCTGCTCCCAACTAGCGGCGAAATCGCGCTGAATGTTTCCTCTTCCGATTAGGAAGAGAAGTGGGGTGCGGACCTCTTCCAAGTCGAGTTCGGAGACCGTGACCTGCTTGTCTCTTGGCACATAGAAATAGGCGTTCTTGCCGTCTGAAACGAAAAACTTCGGGGTCGGGTGCTCGTATTCCCAGTACATCTTCCCGGGTCTTTTCATCATCACAATTCCGGACTCGCTCGCCCCTTCTCCTGAGCGGCGGATCTCTTTCTGCTGAAATCGGGCGGAAAAGGTGCGAATCCCCTCATGCTTTTTTTGTAGTTGCGCGACCATCGTTTGCAGCTGTTCCGGCGTCTGGACCGGTGCTTGTGCGTTGAGGGTGGCGAATAGGGTAGGTGCCAGCAACCAGGCTAGCGAATTCGGAGTAGCGTGAGTGTTGTCATTGGACCCCTCGGAAGCTTCCCCGAAACCACTCCTCCCAAAAAAGTTCTGGTAGAGAATGATGAAGACGCCGCAAGTAATCGCCGTATCTGCCAGATTGAAAGTGGGCCAGGAAAAGCTATTTCTCCAATGGAGTTCCAGAAAGTCAACGACGTACCCTCTCAGTAGCCGATCCGAGAAGTTTCCCAGGATACCTCCCTCGAGCAGCGCCAGGGACCACATGACGCCGCGTTCGCCGATGGAATTGGTCCAGAGATAGTAGACCACGATCAAGACGGCAATGATGGCCATCAGAGAGAGCAGGATGGGCTTCCACTGAGACTCCACGGAGTGAAATAGCCCGAACGCAATGCCTTCGTTCCTAACATAGTGGATCGTGAAGAAACCTTTGATGACCGGGAAGTAGTGCAGCCAGGGTGTGCCATGGACCCACCACTTGGTAATCGCGTCCAGAGCAAAAATAACCAGGCCGACTCCCATGAACAAGAGCCGGAGAACCGTCTCGTTTCTCCCAGACGAGATGCTGGATACACTCACTCCGTGACTCCCAGTTCTTGAAGGATGGAGTAGCAGCGAGAACACACACCGGGGAGATCTCCGTGAGTTCCCACGGACCCCAGATAGTTCCAGCAACGCTCGCACTTCTGGGCTGCGCTCCTGTCGACTCTCACC
Organism: Acidobacteriota bacterium; assembly: GCA_965218775.1. GTDB lineage: Bacteria > Acidobacteriota > UBA6911 > RPQK01 > JAJDTT01 > CAUZIZ01. The sequence continues at coordinate 1,914,760 of CBDCLS010000006.1, forward strand.
TGGACCTCATGGGCCGACAATTCCTCTGTTTTCTCGAGTACTACATCAGAGACGATGAATAGGGAGGCGAGGGTCTCAGAGAAGCCCGTAAGGTAGGCAAACCCATCCTGTCCGCAGCTTACCGTGACCCGGGCTTGCAGCGAGTTGCCGATCTCCTTGTTTTGACGAGCAATCTCGAGTGCCTTGCTCACCTGTCCACGGATCTCGATGAGTCGCTCCCAGTGATCCAACAAGGCGTCGTCGCGGTAAGCATGGATCGCTTTGGAGAACTCCGCCATGTGGACCGATTTTGTTGGTGCTCCGGCAGAGTAGAGATTTCTCCACACTTCCTCCGAGGTAAACGGCAGGATCGGCGCCAAGAGGCGAACCAGAGTGTCTGAGATCCGGAACAAGGCGGTTTGGGCAGAGCGACGCTGGCTGGAGTCAGGTGCAGAAATGTAGAGTCGGTCCTTGAGGATATCGAGATAGAAGCTGGAGAGATCGACAATGGAGAAGTGATAGAGGCTGTGGTACACGAGGTGGAGTTCGAAGTTCTTGTAGGCATTTTCGACCCGTTCTGCAACGGCGGCCATGCGCGCCAGGGCCCAGCGATCGAGCTCAGTCAGGTCGTCGTCCACAACCGCCTTTCCGGTGTCGAAGTCGTGCAGGTTGCCGAGTAGAAAGCGGTGCGTGTTGCGCAGTTTTCGGTACGCTTCGCGCAAGCGGGAAAGAATTTCCTCTCCCAACCGGACGTCTTCGGTGTAGTCGATTGACGCCACCCAAAGGCGGAGGATCTCAGCCCCATTCTGCTTCATGATATCCAGTGGAGAGATGACGTTGCCGAGGGATTTGGACATCGCCCGGCCCTCTTCGTCCAGAGTCCAGCCATTGCAGATTACCGTGCGGTAGGGCGCCGTGTCGGTCACTCCGACGGCAACCAGGAGGGAACTGTGAAACCAACCTCGATACTGATCACCGCCCTCCAGATAGACGTCGGCTGGCCAGGCCAGGTCTGGGTTTCCTCTCAAGACGACGTGATGGCTGACACCGGAATCGAACCACACATCCAGGATGTCGGTTTCCTTTCGGAAATCGGTGGAGCCGCATTCACAGTGTGCTCCTTCGGGTAACAGTTCCGCGGGGCGGCGAGCGTACCAGGCATCAGCGCTCTCAGCTTCGAATATGTTTGCTACGTGATCGATGATCTTCTTGTCCAGCAGGACACTACTGCACTTTCGGCAGTAGAAGACCGTGATGGGTACTCCCCAAACCCGTTGACGACTGATGCACCAGTCAGGACGGTTCCCGACCATGTTGCTGATGCGCTCTTCTCCCCAAGCGGGAATCCAATGCGCTTTGGAGATTTCTCTCAAGGCCCGTGCCCGAAGGTCCTTGTGATCCATGCTGATGAACCACTGGGGAGTGGCCCGAAAGATCACGGGGTTGTGGCAGCGCCAGCAGTGGGGATAGCTGTGTACGAAGTCCTGCTCCGCCAGCAGCATGCCCTTTTGGGTCAGAAAGTCGTTGATCCTGCGGTTTGCCTCGAAAACCGGCAGTCCGGCGAAGTGAAGCACATCTGGATGAAAATTCCCTGAATCGCTGACGGGGCAGTAGATCTCCAGCCCGTTCTCGGTTCCCATCCAGTAGTCCTCTTCTCCGTGCCCGGGAGCCGTGTGGACCACTCCCGTACCCTGCTCCAGCGTGACGTGGTCTCCGAAGATCGTCTTGGACTCCTGATCCAGCCAGGGATGTCTGCTCTTCAACTCGGAGAGTTCCTTTCCCCTGACCGTTCTCAAGACGCGGTAGTCCGAGAAACCCACTTGTGCCGCCACCAATTCCACCAGGTCTCGCGCTAGAATGAAGATCTCCTCTTCAACCTCAACGAAGGCGTACTCCAGTTCCGGGTGGAAGGCCAGTCCCAGGTTGGCGGGCAGTGTCCAGGGGGTGGTGGTCCAGATCAGGACGGAGATCTGTCGATCCGCCATCTCGGGTTCGCCGGAAGGCACTCCCCCGGTTACCGGGAACTTGACGAACACCGCGAGACTGGTGTGATCTCCGTACTCGACCTCGGCCTCGGCCAGTGCAGTTTCGCAGGTGATACACCAATGAACCGGTTTGAATCCCTTGTAGACGCTTCCGTTCTCCACGAAGCTGCCCAGGAGACGTGCCGTCTCCGCTTCGTAGCTGTTGTTCATGGTGAGGTAAGGGTGGTCCCAATCCCCAAAGATGCCGAGCCGTTTGAATTCTTCTCTCTGAATTTCAACGAACTTTTGGGCGTACTGCCGACACTGCTGGCGCACCTTCAGGAAATCGAGGTCCTGCTTTACCTTTCCCACCACCTTGATCTCGATGGGGAGCCCGTGGCAGTCCCAACCGGGAACGTAGGGACAGTCGTATCCCTCCATGGTCCTAGACTTCACGATGAAGTCTTTGAGGAGTTTGTTGAGTGCGTGTCCCAGGTGGATGTGGCCATTCGCGTAGGGTGGCCCGTCATGGAGAATGAAGCGGGGGCGACCCTTCCTTGACTGCTGGATCTTGCCATAGAGATCCATGTCTTCCCATTCCTGAAGGAATCGGGGCTCCATGGAAGGAAGGTTGGCCTTCATCCCGAAGCCGGTCTTCGGGAGGTTGATGGTCTTTTTTAAGTCGATTGTTTCGTCCACAAGGTCATCCCCACGTGCGGTATTGGCAAAAGCAGCCATTATATGAAGAAACCCTGGCCCTGCGTCAGCTAATTTCGGTGAGCAGTGAGCAGTGAGCCGAATTGACAGCTGCTCACCGAGCACCGCCCACTACTGACCAATGTACTTTTTAGCGTCCTCCCTTGCCTTTGCCGGTGCCCGTGCCCGACTTCATCTTGGTCGCATCCCCTAGGTAAGGGGAAGATAGGGTCGAAGGTCAACCCTCCTCCTATGAAGGGGTTGTGTCAACACAAACATTGAGGGCCTGAAAGGTCGAGGCTAGCGAAGGTTGAACTGGACTTCTATGGTGGCCAGGACATCGACGGGATTGCCGTTGAGAGTGCCAGGTCGAAATCGCCAGTTGGTTGCGATTTCCTGGATGGCCTGCTCTTCCAGACCGTGACCCAGGCCTCTGAGTACCTTGAAGCTATCCACCGATCCATCCTTGCGGATGATCGCCTGAAGCCAAACGACACCCTGAACCTTGGCCTTGATGGCGTCGTCGGTGTAGCTTGGCGTGGTTTGGACGATGGGAACGGGATTGCTGACGCCACTCCCATATTTGTAGATGCCGCTGCCGTCTCCGGTGGCTGGCCCAGCCCCAGACTGAGGACCGGTTCCAGTGCCGACACCTTTACCCTGCCCACGTCCACCCTTTCCGACCGGTCCTGGAGGAGCCTGGATGTCGTCCAGGTTTAATTCGGTCGTCATCTCTTTGCGGATTAGAGGGGTCTCTTCGGCCTCTAACTTCCGGATAGGCTCGGGAGCCAGTGGGGTGGGGTCGGGGATTGGTACCAGTATGGGTTTGGGTTTGGGTACCACCGGCTTTGGCTTGGGCGGCGCTGCCTTGGGACGCTCACCCCCTCCCAAGAGGGCGGCCGGTCTGGCTAGACTCTTGAGGACGAGCACTTCCTGCGTGGGTATCAGAACGGCGTCCCCGAAGGACGGGAAAACGATCAGGAACAACAAGATATGTAACAGAATGGCCAAAATCGCGGCAGTTCGCAGCGGCTTGCGGTCTGCGAAATCCAGCTCGAAAATGTTGTAAGGATCTCTAGCGTACTGAAGTTGCGCTGGCTGGAATCTCAGACCGAGTAGCCGCTCCAGGTATTCTCTCACGCTGTCACCAAAAACTCAGCAGGTAGCCGACTATGCTGAATTTGCCCCACTCTCAACATACTTCCTTATACTAGGGAAGCCCCAGTGCCTCCGTCAACTTCTCCCGACTCCTTTTTGTGAGATGGTTCCCGCGCAGAAAAGTATCACCGATACCCGTTTCCGTGACCAAGAAAAGCGTCTCTGACGCACCGGGTTGCACACGTTGCACTTATTCCTCGGATAGCTTCCGTAGGAAAATCGGATAGATCGAACGGATCCAATCAAGGGTCCGCCGGGGAGCGTCCGCTGGATTCTGCTCCAGGTCCCGGTTCAGGCGGGCCAGGTCTTCCACAGTATCAACGTCGTACCAGGATGGCAGCAGGGAGTACTCGTCAGGATCGAGCTTCGCCATGGTCTGCTCCAGAACCGATCCTGTTCCCCATTCGATGTCCGAAAAGAGGTCCTGCCTGGATCGGGATAGTCCGACCAGGTAGTAGCCGCCGTCCTCCGCGGGGCCGAGTACGACCGGGAGACGTTCGAGTTCCAGAAGAGCCGTTTCGATGAAGTCGGTGGGTAGGGTAGGGGAGTCACTCCCAACAAAGATGACCCTGTCGCACTGGGGGGATATGTCTTGATAAGCCTTCCAGAGTCGCTCTCCCAGGCCCTCTCCGTGCTGGATTCCCAACTCCAGAAAAGGAGGGAGCCGATGTTCTTGAGCGAACGCTTCTCCTTCCTTCCTGGAACAGGCAGATAGATAGAGGAAGCGCTGCAGATTGAGGCACGCGGTCCGTTCCGCGGTATCGAGCAGCAGGGCCTGGTGCAGGGCAAGGCACGCCTCGGCCCCCAGAAAGGGCTGCAGGCGGGTTTTTACTTCACCAAGACGGGGGTAGCGCCCAAAGATGGCAAGGGCACCGATCAAGAGGTCCCCGCATGCCAGAAAATGTAGTCTTTCCAGCTATCGGGAACATTCGGCTGACGGATGAGGAGATGTATCTTGTAGGGAAATCCGGAGGGAGCCTTGGGGTGTCGCAGCAGCTCCAGACGCGCCTCCACAGGACTGCGGTTCCCTTTTCTTCGGTTGCAGTCGATGCAACAGGTCACGATATTCTCCCAGGTTTTCAAGCCTCCCCGTGCTACCGGAGTGACATGGTCGTAGGTCAGCTCACCGAGGGCCGGCCGCAGGCCACAGTATTGGCATCGATATTCGTCGCGGGCGTACAGATTGGCTCGTGTGAACCTGACTCGATTGTGGCTGTGTTTGATTTTTACGTATTGACGCAGTCTCAGAACGGCCGGCAGTTGAATGCTGATCGAAATACTGTGAATCTGATGATCGTATTCAGCGACCACTTCTACCTTCTCCTGAAAGAGCATGCGAAGCGCACGCTTCCAGGAAACAACCTGCAAGGGCTCGTAGGTAGCATTCAAGACAAGTGTGTGTTCCAAGTAGGCTGTTCCGATCCTTTCCCGCTCGGCGACCCCCTTCGAGTATTCTGGGTACTCGAATCGGGACCGCATTCCTCTGAAAGCAAGGCGGAGCGGTCACCGGGCCACACGTTTTTTTTGTTAGACTAGACGATATCATGAAGCAGGTCACCACCTTATTGATATTCTGCTCGGTTGCATCCTGGCTTCCTCTTGAGGCGGCAGATAAGAAACCCCAGCTTGAACTGACTTTGTTCTTCACCGGCTATGTCCAGGGAAGCTTTGAGCCCTGCGGCTGTAAGTCGGGCCCCTATGGAGGTTTGGCTCGCCGGGCGGGCTACCTTTCTGACTATCAGAAGAAGAGCGGGGGCAGCTCCATACAAGTCGATGCAGGAAACTACTTCCAGATGATAGGTCCCTACTCTGATGCAGTGAACCGGTTGATGTTGGATAGTCTCGATTCTTTTCCAGTCCAGGTCCTCAACCTGGGCACCGAGGATCTGATGTTTTGGGGCAAGCTGTCGGAGAAATCCCTGGCCAGAACCCAGGTGATCTCAACCAACCTGGTCCGAAGCAATACCCTCTTGCCTTCGCCCAAGCGGTCTGCGGTGGTTCAGATTCCGGATGATTCGGGCGAGTCCGACACGCCCTTGAAAATCGGCTTTCTCGGACTGAGTGACCCGGCTCGCGTCAAGCCCAGATCCGGTTTCCGGGGCCGCGATCCCTTCGAGGTGTTGGCGGAGGTCGTACCCGAGTTTTCTCCGGAGGTTGACCTTCTTGTGGTCTTAGCGGATCTTCCCCGAAAGGTAGCCCTCGAGGTCGCCCGCAGGCATTCAGAGGTCGGAGCTGTCCTGGTGGCGGCGCGTGGTTCTCGAGTACAAGAGGCCGACCGAGTAAACAACGCCATTATTGCGTCGAGCGTGGATCGGGGACGTTATCTGGGGAAGTTGATCTTGAACCTGGAGAAGAAGGGCAAGGTCGTAGGCTGGGATTCAGAATATGTTGCGTTGAAGGCAGGCATGACCGAGGATCCGGTGTGGCTGGAGCGACAAGCTAGAGTTGCCAAGCACCTCTACGGAAGTCCCAATGCGACCGATTAGCTCGCTATTCTCCGGATGGCTACAAGAAGTCACACGGGACGAACAGGTTGCCCTTGTCTTTCTCATCGAGCTGTGGCCGCAGATCGTTGGAGATGGACTAGCCGAACAGGCCAGGCCGGTGGCGCTCGATAAACGGGTCCTCACTCTCTCTGTTCCCAGTGAGGCCTGGGGGAGCGAACTCTCCGACCTGGGGAAAACGATCGTAAAGAGAGTCAACACTTTCTGGAGCCATCCTCTGATAAGAAAAGTAGAATGTAGGGTCCACGCCGTCTAGGCTGTGCCTCGGGGCCGCTCAGGCGCTAGCGATTCAGGTGTTACAGTCCACTAGCCACCTCCAAGTGCGGCACGCACGCAATATCAAGCTCGTCATATAATGAGAGGCTTATGCGTCAACTCTTGACTATACTCGTCGGTCTTTGGATGTCGACAGTGCTGGCACAGGCACAGAGGGCCTACGGAACGATCAATCCTAGTTTGATCCGGGAAGATCTATTCTTCGATATAAATACTTTCCCGGTTCAGATCGGAGACCGAAACGATCTCAACTTTGCCCCCAACATTGTTTTCACAGCGGACTCCACCCAGGCCTTCGTCAGCTTTCCCGCCTCGGACACCGTGATGGCGTTCGATCCCAAAAGCGGTGTCGTGCTTGCTCTGATTCCGGTTGCACAGACGCCGAATCTGATCGTGCTGACCCCGGACGGGAAAACCCTGCTGGTTGTCTGTCTTCTGTTCCGAGAAAACTCGAGGGCGGATACCTTCCGTAGCGCCACCAAGGGAGTGATTTGTCGAATCGATGTCGAAACTCTGCAGGTCGAGACTCTGGAACTGGAGTCGACCTTCTTCTCGTTTGTCAACAACCTGGTCCTTATGCCCGATGGGAAATCAGGCTTTATCGCCTCTTCGGGGACAGATGAAGTTATCCGATTGGATGTGGAGAATCTTCAGGAGATTACGCCGCGCATAGAGCTCCCAGGGGGAACTCGACCGTCTTCGATTACTCTGGCACCCGATGCCAGTTTTTTCACCCTACTGACGGTGGGGTCCGAATTGCTGAAACCGGGTGAGGAACCAGACGCCCTTCGAATCATTGATACGGCCTCATTCTCTATCTCCAACACCCTGGTGCCCTCAACCCTGGATCTGCCAATCCCGATCCCGCACGACTTCTCGGCGGCCAATACAGTCGCTATCTCGCACGATGGGAGGTTCGCCGTCGTGGCCGATCGAGAGAGCGGCCAGTTGTCGCAGATTCCGGGGCTTACAATAGACCACGCCCTTCTCCTCGATCTGCACCAAGGAGCAACCCTTCAGATTTTTGGCATATCGGGAATTCCCAGTTGGGCCGCCTTGACTCCCGACGGCAAGTGGGTTGCCGTTATCAGCGCCCTGGAGGTGGATTTGGTGCCGATCCCGGTTCCTGAGCCAGATGGCACCGTCGATGTGGATTCGCTCGAGGCGGTCCGTCTCGGGCCCAATTTTTCGGAGTTTCGGCCCAGCACGCGACCTACCTTTTCACCAGATGGAAACTTTCTCTTTGTGGGGGCCCCAATCGATGACTTTCTTCTGAAGTTGGACCTCAGGACCTTTGAGTTTCATCGACCGGTGCTGGTGGGTCAGAAGCTGCACGGCGCGGCTGAGGATTTCAGACCCGCCTTCTCGGCTGCTCCCCTCGAGGTAGCTACGACCCCAGATGGGGAAGTGATGACGGTTCTCAACTTCAATTCGAGCACCATTGACCTGATTGGCCCCAGCTATACCTCCTTTGTGCCTCGCATGGTGAGCAATGCGACCTGGTTTACCGGAATCGCGGTAGCCAATCTGTCCGACCTTGAGGCGGGGCTCGATACCAGACATTTCAACAATGGCGGCATCCGACTGCAGGATCTGAACGATACCGAGGATGTGATCGAATTCGGCCCCAGTCCCAAGAGGACTCCACTGGTTCCGGGGGAACAGTTCGCCACCACCGCAAGGCTGCTGACCGAGGCGCAGCCCGAGGACTCGACCTTCGAGGGCTGGATCCACCTGGATGTCGACCAGAAGGATGTCGTGGGTTTCTTCATGACGGGTGACCGTCTCCAGAACAGGCTCGATGGAGGTCTGCTCGTCTCCGAAACCGCACAGCTGACGGTGCTTCCAGAGATTCGAATCGACGGAGAATTCCAGACTGAAATCATCGCCCTGAACCCCAACCTCAATGGGAGTGATGTTGCTTTGACCCTCTACAACCATGCTGGCGAGATACTAGAGCAGACCGTAAGGCAGGGTTTTGGAGGCGTCGTGATCAACGCCAAGTTGAAGGGGGCTAACGGATTCTTTAGTGACGAGGCCTTCGAGGGTTTCGAAGGTGGGTACGTCGTGGTGGAGAGTGGCGAAGGTCTTGTGGCGTTTGAACGCTACTTCGACGGGGAACGGCTGGCCTCCCTGAACGGAATCGCAGTGAAGGCTCCCCACGTCGTTCCAGCAGACAGGCTTTATTTTCCCCAAGCAGTGGCCTTCGGAGGGACCTCGACCGCCGTAACCCTCATCTACTTCGGAACCGAAACCACCACGGTCGAGTTGGTTTTCAAAGATGACCAGGGAGCCGACGTGGCCACGGCGGAACCTATCGTTCTAGAGCCCAACCAGGGATTGCGTAGAGATCTGACCGATCTCTTCCCCGGCCTGGTGGACCCGGGAGCCTCCATCAGCGGCTGGCTGCAAATTGAGAGCAGCGAAGCTGGTATTGTTGGAAGCGCCGAACTGCAGGTGTTTTCCGGACTCGCCATCAGTGCGATTCCAGCAGAATCCTCGCCCAAGAAAGCCTATGCGATGGCTCACCTGGCCAATGGCGAGGGCTTCTCTACTGGGATGGCAGTGCTTTACCCGGGAGCGGAGGGCACCGCGGAGGTGGAAATCAGCATCTATACTTCTGCGGGCGATCAGGTGGGCCAGAAAGAGCTCAGCTTGGGGCCCGGACATCGAGAAGTGAAGCTGTTGAATGAGCTGATCCCCGGCTTGCCAGCGCTAGCCACTGGTTACGCCAAGATAGTTTCCGATCAGCCCATCTTCGTGCTTGAGCTCATTTTCGCCGATGCACTCAACCTGATGTCGGCAGTCCCGGCCCAACCACTGAGCTCCGGGATTTAAGCCCGGATTTTTCAGTGCGCCAGTCGTAGCGAGGCGGCGCAAGCGCCGTCCTGGCAAGGCTCGCGACCGAGGTCTCCGCAGTCGTACTCGTGCAGTACGTCGAGGAGGCAGACCGAGCATGACACAGCCAGGACGGGCGGCGTACGAATGATTGCGGCGCCGTAGTAGACTGGCGATGAGAAATGCGGGTTAGGTCCCATTCCAGAAAATACGATGATGCTGGTGTCGGGCTCGGCGATCTCGGGAGCTCGAAGCGATGCCCCGGCGTCCCACGGCCGGGTTAGTTGGCAAGGCTGGGAGGTGTAGGATAATATGAAGAGTTGAAGAAGATGCCGAAGAAGATTTGTATGAGAATTTTAGCCGCCGTCCTTCCAGCGTTCCTGATTCAGGTCAGCCTCGCACAAGTCCAAAGCAGCGACCTGGGAAAATCCTACTACCACTTCAGCCTGGCAAAGCTCCATGTGCTGAAAAAGGAATACTCGGACGCTATCGGCGAGTTTGAAAAAGCCATCGCTCTGAATGGTGAGAGTACCGAGCTTCGAATTGAGTTCGCTGGCAGCCTGGTGAGGGCTGGCGAGATCTCGCGAGCCGTCCAGGAGGGGCAGAAGGCGGTTGAGCTGGATCCTCAAAGCACTGACGCCCACTTCTTTCTAGGACAGATGTACTCTGGCTATCAGAGTGGAGGTCAGGGCAGCCTCGCCCGAAAGGCGGTCACGGAGTTCGAACGGGTTGTCGAATTGGAGCCGGACCACCATGAAGCCCTCTACTATCTGGGCCGGCTGTATCTGGGACAGGAAGACCATTCTAAAGCTGCACAGGCCTTCGAGCGCTTGACCGATTTACGTCCGGGGCTGGTGGACGGTCATTTTCATCACGCCACTGCTCTGGTGGAGCTGGGTGAGGTTGATGAAGCCATCCAGGTATTGGAGAGGTCTTTGAAGATCCGGACAGACCAAGCCGACAGTTTGAACATGTTGGCGCGTCTCTACGAGCAGAAGGAGCGCTTCGACGAGGCAGTCGAGACCTACCGACGGGAGTTAAGCAGCGAACCGAACCCGAAATCGCAACTTCAACTCGGTACTCTGCTCATGAGACTGCGTCGTTACTCAGAGGCAGTCAGCCTTCTACGGGAGGGGGCAGCACGCTACCCTCAAAACGTAGAGGTGCGGGTCGAGCTAGGCAAGGCGTTGAAAGAACAGAGGAAGTTCAGCGAAGCCGCTGAAGTCCTCCGGGAGGTGTTGAAGGACAGTCCCGACCAGATGGAGGCGAAGTTTGAGTTGGCGCGAACGCTGGTAGGCTTGGGTCAGCGTCAAAAGGCCGTAAAGCGGTTCGAAGATCTGATCGCGCTGGTCGAATCGACTGGATCTGCCCGTTTTGCAGACCTGTTCAGGACTCATCTGGGTCTCCTCTACCAGGACCTGCGCCAGTTCGACAAGGCTGTCGAGCTTTTTCGCCAAGTCGATGAAGCGAACGCGGACGACCCGGATTCCAGGCGGCGTCTTATCTATGCGATCAAGGATGCAGGGCACATCGATGAGGCCAACCGTCTGAGCAAGGATCTCATGGCCCGGTATCCCGACAACGCGTTCGTTGTCATGACTCGAGCACAGATTCTGTCGTTCGCCGGTCGAGTAGAAGATGGCGTGGAGTTGTTGAGAGAGAATCTGAATCCGGAGCGCGACTTCGAATTGCTTTACCTGACGGTGAGCCAGCTCTACATGGATCACAAGAAATATAGCGACGCCGAAAAAGTGGTCAAAGAGGGACTGGCACAGAAGCGCGAAAGCGAGGCGATCCACTTCCAGCTTGCAGCAATCTACGAGCGACAAGGAAAGTTTCAGGATGCCGAAGCGGAGTTCAAGGAGATCCTCCAGGCCAACCCGGAGCACGCCGGTGTGCTGAACTATCTAGGCTACATGTTCGCCGACCGAGGTATTCGCCTTCAGGAGGCACGCGATTACATAACGAGGGCGCTCCAAGTGGATCCCTATAACGGAGCCTACCTGGACAGTCTGGGTTGGGTCTATTTCAAGCTCAATCAGCTTGATCTGGCAGAGACCAACCTCAAGAAAGCGGCAGAGCTTACAGATGATCCGACGATTTACGATCATCTGGGCGACCTCTATATCGAGTTGGGCCAGTACCAAAAGGCTCGCCAGTACTACGAGCAGGCGGTATCTCTCGCATCTGATGAAGAGCACGCAAGGGTCGTCGAGAAACTCGCCCAGCTGAAGGAGCGTCTGTCTCCCCAGACCCCCTGACTTGTACTGACCGCTCCATCCGGGCAGACAACGAATTCTTTTTTGCGACAACTAACGCTGCCTTGCTTTGCCAAGGTCAACTGGATCCTGAAAATCCTTGGCCGTCGGAAGGACGGGTTCCACCAGCTGCGCACCCTTTATCAGACGGTGGAGCTGCGAGACGAGATCGCTCTGACAGCGACTCGCAATGCGACCATCTCTTTGGAGGTTCAGGGTCAACCAGTCCCTGCCGACCCCTCTAATCTGGTTTACCGGGCTGCCGAGCTTTTGCGAGAATCCACGGGACGATCGGGCGTGGGGGTTCGTCTTCTTCTACGGAAGAGGATTCCGGTCGGGGCAGGACTGGGGGGAGGCTCCAGTAACGCGGCGGTCACTTTGCTGGGGCTGAATCAGCTCTGGAACTGCGGCCTCTCAGATAGGGAGCTCTCCCTCCTGGCAGAGAAGCTTGGCTCCGATGTGCCTTTCTTTCTAGTGGGAGGCATGGCTCTAGGAGAAGGAAGGGGAGAGATTGTCTCACCCCTGCCGGATCCCCCTGCGACGGAAGATCTCATCCTGCTCTTTCCGAGGCGTTCAATCTCTACTCGAGACGCCTATCAGATCAAGGATTGGGGGCTCTGGAAGGGCGAGGAGGTATTGACAAAGGACCCCGCCGAGACTACAATCCAACGCTTTTGTGCCTTAGGTACAGAAAGGATTCAGGACTTTCTCGAAAACGATTTTGAGACGGCCCTGTTTAAGCGATATTCGTTTCTAAGAAAAGCGGCAGAAGCGCTACGCCGTGTGGGCTGCGAGCGGGTGATGCTTTGCGGCAGCGGGTCGACCGTGATGGGACTGGGACAGCCCCCGAACTGGGTCGAGTCGAGCAAGGGTTCGCTGAGTAAGTGCGGCGAGGTCTTTCCTTGCAAAACGATCTCTCGCAGGAGATACCAGGCGATCTTGCATAAGGCAGGTTTGCACGAGTCCTAACCCTCGACTCTGTCCTCGGCTGCATCAGCCGGTGGCAGTGTGGATCTTTCAAGACTGTGATGAGCGGGGTCGAGCCTTTGATCCATGTCAGATTATAGAATTTTCTCAGGCAGCGCCAATCCAGCGTTGTGTCACCAGATCTGCCAATATCTAGGGGTAACCTTGGGTGAAGTCAAGCTTGCCCGTTTCAGCGACGGCGAGGTCAACTTCCAGATATTGGAAAATGTTCGTGGCAAGGACGTTTTCCTGGTCCAGCCGACCTGTCCTCCCGTCAGCGAAAATCTGATGGAACTGCTTATCATGGTGGATGCCTTCAAGCGATCTTCCGCCCAGAGAATTACCACCGTGCTTCCGTACTACGGTTACGGGCGCCAGGACCGTAAGGACAAGCCCCGTGTCCCGATCTCGGCCAAGCTGGTTGGGGATCTGCTGTCGGCGGCTGGGGCGCACCGTTTGCTAACCTTGGATCTGCATGTGGGACAGATTCAAGGGTTCTTCGACATCCCCGTCGACCATTTGTTCGCGACCCCGGTAATACTCGAGCATCTCAAGGAGTTGAAACTCGGGAACCTGACGGTGGTCTCACCGGACGCCGGAGGTGTTGAACGGGCACGCTTCTATGCCAAGCGCCTGGGCGCAAACCTGGCGATTATCGACAAACGGCGGATCGATGACAACGAAGCCGAAGTCATGAATATCGTCGGGGACGTCGACAACAAGGACGTGATTATCGTAGACGATATGATTGACACCGCGGGTTCCATGGTGCGCGCCACCGAAGCGCTGAGGCGTCAAGGGGCACTCAGGCTGTTCGCGGCAGCCACCCACGCCGTCCTGTCGGGCCCGGCAATCGAAAGGCTGCTGGCGTCGGAGTTTGAAGCGGTGATTGTGACCAACAGCGTTTTCTTGTCGGAGCAAAAGCAGGTTTCCAAGCTCAAGGTGCTGAGCGTGGCGGCCCTGTTGGGAGAGGCGATTCAGTCGATTCACGAAGAGAGCTCAGTGAGCAGACTTTTTGTGAGCTAAGTACACTGGAAAACACTGGAACGTAAATACTGAAGTGTACTAAGGGTCTGCGCAAGAATAACTTGGTAGAATTGGCGCTCAGATTTGCACCAGATTTGGCCGCGAACGATTGAGCGAAACCGCAGGCGTAGCCGGGTCTACGTTGAGGATTTCGCGATTGAGGAGCGGCCGAAGATGGTGTGAAGATGAGATGCCAAAATGCCAAGTTATTTTTGCGCAGACCCTAAACACCTCGCCGTTGAGGCGAGGGGAGGTTCGAGAAAATGGCAGAACTGACGGTTGATGCCGAGATTCGACAGGAATTCGGGAAGAACGCGAATCGGCGCGCGCGAGCCAGTGGTCGAGTTCCGGGTATTGTGTACGGCCGCGGTCTCGATTCGGTTGCAGTATCGGTTGACCCCAAGGACCTGGAGAGGATCCTGCACTCAGAAGCGGGGCACAACACGATTTTCAAGTTGATCTTCGAAGGGGACGCCAAGAACGTTCTGATTCGTGACTATCAGGTAGACCCGGTCAAGGAGGAGTTCCTCCATGCCGACTTCCAGACGGTCATCATGGATCAGTTGATGACGTTCCAGGTGCCCGTGGAGGCGGTTGGGACGGCAGAGGGTGTGAAACTCTACGACGGAGTGCTGGATACGGTGCTTCGGGAAATTGAGTTGGAATGTCTTCCGACCGATCTACCTGACCATATCAGGGTGGACGTCGATCATCTTGGGGTGGGAGACTCCTTGCGGGTCGGTGATGTTGAAGTGGACGAATCTAAGATCCAGGTGCTCTCCGATCCTGAACAGGTCGTCTTTAACGTAATTCCGCCTGTGGTAGAGGAAGAACCGGAGGTGGAGGAAGAAGCGGTTGAGGAAGAGGTAGAGCCCGAAGTTATCAGTAAGGGGAAGGCGGAGGAGGAGGAGGAGGCCGACGAGGAGTAGCCTCTGTTGTATCTACTTGCGGGACTCGGTAATCCCGGACTCCGGTACTCGAATACCCGACACAATCTGGGCTTCATGCTGGTTGACCGACTTGCCAGCGAGTCGGAGAAGAGGTTCAAACATCTTCTCCCGACCTGTCAAGTGTGCCCGGTGAGGCGCTTGGATCGGCAATTGATTCTGGCCAAGCCGATGACCTACATGAACCGCAGTGGGTTGGCAGTGAGGGAGCTTCTCTCGCACTTTTCGGTGGATCCAAGCCAGCTGATCGTCGCCTACGACGATGCCGCTCTACCACTCGAGGACATCCGGCTTCGGCTCAAGGGCAGTTCCGGTGGACAGAAGGGAATGCAGTCGATAATCGATGCGGTGGGAACCACCGAGATTGCTCGTTTACGAATGGGGATCGACGCCGGTCACTCCCCTTCAGATTTGACGGACTATGTCTTGTCAGAGTTTGGCCGGAAAGAAATGCCGATCGTGGAGGAGGTCCTCGATCAGGCAGTTGCGGCGATTGATACGATTTTGACCGATGGGTTTACTCGCGCCATGGCCCTTCATAACAGGCGCGCCGAGCCTATCGACGAGTCTGAAGGGAAAGGGTAGGGAGTGTTGATGATCTATTTGACGTTCGTGGTAGCCCCCCAGGGGCTGGTGAGCTCTCTGGTTTTAGCTGCTCTAGTAGGGCTGGTAGCTGCAGGTTTGATCTACGTTTTCATCAAGAGGATTCCGGTCGAAGACGAAACCATGGTGCGGATTTCGAATGCCATCCACGAGGGGGCCATGGTGTTTCTGCGACGCGAGTACTCGATACTGGCCGGCTTTATCCTGTTGGTATTCCTACTCCTCAGCTGGAAGCTCACGCAGGGTACGGGGTTGGCTTTTCTGTGTGGCGCCCTGCTCTCGATGACCGCCGGCTTCATCGGAATGAAAGCCGCCACACGAGCCAACGTGAGGACTTCGCAGGCGGCCAGCCAGTCAGGCCTGGCGGGCGCTCTCAACGTGGCTTTCTCGGGCGGTGCAGTCATGGGACTCTCGGTCGCCAGCCTGGGTCTGCTGGGGCTATCGGTTGCCTATCTGCTCTATCTGAACGATGTCATTGCGGTTACCGATATCAACGGTTTCGCCATGGGTGCCAGTTCGATTGCACTCTTTGCCCGAGTGGGCGGAGGAATCTTTACCAAGACCGCCGATGTCGGAGCCGATCTTGTAGGCAAGGTCGAGGCTGGCATTCCTGAGGACGATCCGCGAAATCCAGCTACCATTGCCGACAACGTCGGCGACTGTGTCGGAGACACGGCCGGCATGGGAGCGGATATCTTCGAGAGCTACGTGGGCGCGGTGGTTGCAACCATCGCCATAGCTGCCGTCGGGACCTCGAAGGTTCTCGATATCTCTCCCGATCGGAAGCTGCTCTACATGTTGTTTCCACTGCTGCTTATCGGTATCGGCCTGATTGCCTCATTGATCGGGGTGGTATCGATTCGTGTTCTGCGCAACCTGAGCCCGGCAGCGGTTCTTCGAAACGCGACCTATGTGAGCGCTATCCTGTTGCTCATAGCAGCGTTCCTTGTCGTCAATGCCATGGAACTCGAAATCGGAATTTTCTACGCCGTACTACTGGGGACGATCGCTGGGGTGCTGATCGGTCTGCTGACGGAGTGGTACACGTCGGGAAATCCCGTTCGTCGGATCGCCGAGGCGTGCAAGACGGGGGTGGCCACCAATATCATCTCCGGTCTCGCCGTGGGGATGGAGTCGACCGCGCTACCCGTTTTGAGTATTTGCGGCACGATTCTGATCTCCTACCACTATGCCGGTCTGTACGGGATCGGCATTGCCGCGGTTGGAATGCTGTCGACTGTCGGAGTCACCATGTCCGTGGATGCCTATGGCCCAATCGCCGACAACGCGGGTGGCATTTCGGAGATGAGTGGTCTGGGGCCCGAAGTTCGCAAGATCACCGACAATCTGGATTCCGTGGGTAATACAACCGCTGCGATCGGAAAAGGTTTCGCCATCGGCTCGGCGGCGCTCACGGCACTGGCACTTTTCTCAGCCTACACTCAGACCGCCGGACTCAAGGTTCTGAATCTGATAGACCCCACGGTTGTTGTAGGCTTCTTTATTGGAGGAATTCTCCCCTTCTTCGTCGGCAATTTGACCATGTCCTCGGTGGGTAGGGCGGCCTTCAAGATGGTGGAGGAAGTACGGAGGCAGTTTCGCGAAATTCCTGGCCTGATGGAGGGAGAAGCCGAACCCGATACTGCGCGCTGTATTGATATTGCCACTCGTTCTGCCCTCAAGGAGATGGTGTTGCCCGGACTGATCGCCGTCTCTGCCCCAGTGGCCGTGGGCTTTCTGCTGGGGCCAAGTGCCCTGGGTGGCATGCTTGCAGGAGCCACTCTGGTAGGCGTTCTGCTGGCCCTGTTCATGTCCAACTCGGGGGGGGCCTGGGACAATGCCAAGAAGCTGATTGAAGAGGGTCTTCTGGGAGGAAAGGGTTCCGAAGCACACAAGGCAGCCGTGGTCGGAGATACCGTCGGCGACCCTTTCAAAGATACCAGCGGCCCTTCGATGAACATCTTGATCAAGCTGATGTCGATCGTGGCACTGGTCATCGCGCCACTGCTGGCGTAGAACGGGTGCCGGGGCCTGATGCTATGTTACAATATACCGTTCTTAACTGAGGAACATTGAAGAGGATGAGAGAATACGAGACCACCTTTGTTCTGGCTCCTACGCTGTCGGAAGAAGAAGTCGAAGAGACTGTGACCGGTTTCACCGGCGTGGCCGAGGAAAAAGGTGCGAAAGTTGTAAACGTGGATAACTGGGGAAAGCGTCGTCTTGCCTTTCCGGTCAAGAAGCACGAGGACGGGTTCTATGTCGTCTTGACGCTCCAGGAGGAGACGGTCGAGGCGGTTACCGAGCTTGAGCGTCGATTCAAGGTCAACGACTCTGTGATTCGCTTCCTCTCGATTCGAGTAGACGAAGAACTAAGACGGGCCGAGAACTCGAGGCAAAAGCGGAAAGCGCGCAGTAAGCAAGCGACCGAGGACTCGGACTCGAATGCTGAGGCAGCTAGCTAGCTCGCTCGCTAGCATCCCCAAAGGTAAATCATGGCAAGACGTAGATTCTGTAAGTTTTGTGCTGGGAAAATCGATTACATAGACTACAAGGACGTCAAGACCTTGAGCCCCTTCGTCCCGGAACGAGGTAAGATTTCTCCGCGTCGACTCAGTGGCGTCTGCGCTTCTCACCAGCGTAAGCTGAGGAGAGCGATCAAACGGGCCCGCCATCTGGCCTTGATTCCCTTTGTGTCAGACTGAAATATAGAGCCGGATCCCAGAGCAGGCCCCTCTCCGTTGGGACTGAGGTGCCTGAGCGCATAAAGAATCCGATCCGAAGAGGCGAACCATGGAACTCATTCTAATTGACGATGTCTTCCACCTTGGCCGACGAGGAGATCTGGTCCGGGTAGCAAACGGATACGGACGAAACTACCTGCTTCCGAAACGCCTGGCAGTCGTGGCGACTCCCGGGAACCTGAAGATGATCGAGCAGCAGAAGCTGTCGCAGGTGAAGAAGGAGGCCAAGAATCAGGAAGAAGCTGGGATCCTGGCGCAGGAACTGAATCAGATTCATCTAATCCTGAGCCGTAAGGTCGGCGATACCGGAGCCCTGTTCGGTTCCGTAACCACAAAAGACCTGTCCGATCTGATGCACGCCAACGGAGTAGAGTTCGATCGTAAAAAGATCCAGCTGGAGCAACCTATCAAGAACATCGGCAACTACGACATCGAGCTGCGCCCCCATCCGGATGTCGAAGCCCAGATACTCGTCTCGGTAATTCCAGAGGAAGCCGGTCCGATCGAGCGCTTGAAAAAGAGAGACGAGGAGAGCGACCAGATCGTGGCCGAGCTAGAGGCCAAGCTAGCAGAGGTCCGCCAAGCGCAGGACGAACCCGAAGAAGCAGAGAAGCGCGTCCCCACACCCGCCGAAGACTCCGCCGAAGAGCCAACGTAAGTCTGGCCCACGAATTGATCGGCGCCTTACCCCCGGGTAACGCTACTCTCTCAGACCAGCTGCGTCGCGCTTCCATCTCAGTCTGTTTGAATATCGCCGAAGGTGCCGGCGAATTCCGATCCAGAGAGAAGGCTCGCTTCTACAGAATCGCCAGGCGCTCTGCTACGGAGTGTGCAGCGATACTAGCCCCCATTTCTCATCGCCGGTCTACTACGTCGCCGCAATCATCCGCCCTGGCTGTGTTTCGCTCGGTCGGCCTCCTCGACGTACTGTACAAGTACGACTGCGGAGGCCTCGGTCGCAAGCCTTGCCAGGACGGCACTTGCGACGCCTCGCTACGACAGGCGATGAGAAATGCGGGCTAGACATTCTGCGGCGTTTGAACGCCGTTGCGGATGAGGATCTGGGCCCAGGGGAACAGATCCTACTTGAAATCGTTTCCATGCTGATCGGGTTGATCAAGAGCCTGGATTGCAGGAAGGGATGAGGCTAGGTCAAGGGGGGAAGGCACAGGCAAAGGCAAGTTTGAAGGCAAGGGCAAGGGCAAGGATGGAAGAAGACGCTAACAGGTCGGGAAACCCTGGGCTGGAATACGCAATCCCGTTGGGATTG
Source organism: Acidobacteriota bacterium (assembly GCA_965218775.1). Classification (GTDB taxonomy): domain Bacteria; phylum Acidobacteriota; class UBA6911; order RPQK01; family JAJDTT01; genus CAUZIZ01. The sequence continues at coordinate 1,933,989 of CBDCLS010000006.1, forward strand.
ACCTCGATTAGGATTCCCTCTTGAAAGTCCTAAAAACAGGTACTTCGAAGTTTCTTTCTCGAATGGGGCCAGTGCTTCCTGGGCGGGACTGAGCTGAAACTCCGTCGGCGAGAGGACTACAAGCAGCGGAGGTACTGTTGGACGATGTCGATGCCGACCAGATCGTTGTAGGCCTGTTGGAGTTGGTGGGTAATTGGACCCCGCACCGTGCCGGCACCGATCCCGGTGCCGTTGACGGTGGAAACCGGGCAGACGCAGAAGCTGGTTGAAGTCACGAAGACCTCGTCGGCGGTGTAGGCGTCGAATAGGTCGACGTCCTTCTGGTGGACGGTAATGCCCTCCTTTTCGGCCAGTTCCATGGTTACGTCTCGGCTGATCCCGGCGAGAATGTACTGTTCCCGTGGTGTCAGGAGCGTTCCGTCCTTGACGATGAAGATGTTGCTGCCCATGCCCTCACACAGGTTGCCGTTGATGTCCAGCGTGATGGCCAAGGCGTCTGGGTTCTGACCCTTGACCTCCAGATCCGCCAGGACCAGGTTGATGTAGTTGTGCATCTTGGCCCTCGGGCTCATGGCTTCTGGGGGCGTTCTCCGAATCGAAGGAGTCACCACCGCCAGACCATCCCGGTACAACGGGGCTCGCTCCTTGAAGGGCAGCGGTTGGCATTCTATGATCACGGTGGGTTTGAACCCGGAGGGATAGGCCAGGCTGATTCCGGCACCGCGAGTGAAACGCTGCGTCACCCAATAGTCCTCGTGATCGGCAAGCAGGGGAAGATTCGCCTCCAGGACCTGCATGGTCAAACCGGCAAGATCGTCCTTGGTCATGCCCGGATCGATCCGCATGTACCTGAGGGAGCTGAACAACCTATCCAGATGCTCCTTGAGCCTGAAGATTCGATGGCCGAAGGTCCGGGTGGTATCGAAGACGGCGTCACCGAGGACAAAACCCCGATCTTTAATGGAAATGGTAGCTTGGCTCTCGGGCACGATCTCACCGTTGACGTAGGCGACTCTTTCGTTCATGGGATTCCTCGTTTAAAAAGGATGACGTCCGGTCAGCTTAGGAGTCTATTGGTTTTCCGCGCACACTCCGGCTAGAATACTTGGGATCTGGGAGCCGATTCAAGGCCATTGCCGAGACGTTTGCTGAGGGAAGTCATATGGGACGGATCAAGGGGCCGGCGATCTTTCTGGCCCAGTTCGTCCGCGATCAGGAACCTTACAACAGCATTCAGAGCCTTAGCCGATGGGTCGCCGATTTAGGATATGCAGGCATCCAGATCCCTGGATGGGACAAGCGGGTCATCGATCTCGATCTTGCCGCCAGTTCCCAGACCTACTGCGACGAGTACAAGGGCAGGATCCGGGAAACGGGCTTGGAGATCACGGAGTTGGCCGGCTACCTCGCGGGACAGGTGCTCTGCACCCATCCAGCCTACGAGGCGTTATTCGAGGGCTTCTACCCACCGGGGCTCACTGGGGACGCAATCACTGACTGGGCCAGGAGGGAACTCGAGAAGTGCGTCCACGCTTCGGTGAACCTGGGCCTGGACTGCATCCCCGTACTCTCTGGAGCCTTCGCCTGGCATCTCACGTATCCCTGGCCGCAGCGGCCACCGGGGATCATCGAAGAGGCCTTCAAAGAACTGGCGAAACGTTGGCGGCCGATTCTCGACCTTGCCCACGAGAACGGCTGTGTGGTGGCCTACGAGCTTCACCCGGGATCGGACATCTATGATGGGGCTACCTTCGAGATGTTCCTGGAAATGACGGACGACCACCCGGCAGCCACCCTGAATTACGATCCCAGCCATTTCCTTCTTCAGCAGCTGGATTATCTGGAGTTCATCAAGCTCTATGGAGACCGAATCCGGGGGTTCCATGTCAAGGATGCGGAGTTCCGTCCCTCCGGCCGTGTGGGGGTCTATGGAGGCTATCAGCCCTGGCAGCAGCGGGCGGGACGGTTCCGTTCCCTGGGGGACGGCCAGGTGGACTTTCGACAGGTATTCACACTCCTGACCGAAGTGGGTTATTCGAGCTGGGCGGTGCTGGAGTGGGAGTGCTGTATCAAGGGCCCGGAGCAGGGAGCAGCCGAGGGTGCTCCGTTCATCAAGAGTCACATCATTGAGACCACGGAAGTCGCCTTCGACGATTTCGCGGGCGGACAGAGCGATATCAAGAAGAACCGCAGCGTCCTGGGTTTGGAATGAAGGAGAAGCAAATGAGGACGGGTACAGCGATACGAGAACGAAGTGCTGCCGATTCTGCCGGCAGCAGCAGTCTCAAGTCGATGAAAGCTCGGGGAAGAAGCGCCCAGAATGGACCCGCTCGAAGACGTTTTAGCAGGGGTGTGATTCCATCCCTCAGCATGTTGCTGCTCCTTCTTTTTGGAGCCTTTCCAGGCCATGGAGAAAATATGAAGTTTCACGATCGCAGCGCTTGGCGGCTGGAGAATGACCAGCTCAGGGTTACGGTTCTCGAAGGCGGCGGACACATCGCCGAGATCGTACTCAAGAATCCGGCCGGGGGAGAATCCATCAATCCTCTCTGGGTTCCGAAGTGGCCTTCGATCGAGCCCTGGGAATTCAGCGCCGAGCAACATGGAGACACCTACGGCAAGGGCTCGGAATCGGCGCTTCTGGCCAGCATCATGGGACACAATCTCTGTTTTGACTTCTGGGGAGCCCCGTCCCAGACTGAATTTGCGGCGGGCCTGGCCTATCACGGCGATGCTTCGCTGGCACGCTCCACCAAGATCTCCGAGGATGCCGAATCGCTGACTCACCATTTCAACCTCGAGAGGTCAGGTACCGCTCTGACACGGACGCTTCGTGTGGTGCCGGGTCAGTCCGTGTTGTACATCGAGGAGAAAGCCGAGAACAAACTCATCATCGACCGGCCTTTGGGCTGGGTGCAGCATGTCACCTTTGGAGCGCCCTTCGTGGATCCTGAAGCATCCTTTTTCGATGCCTCTGCGACCAGCGGTCACATAACCCGCGGGGAGGAGGAAGTCCCAGCGGAGTGGCCTGTCGGATCGGCGGAAAACCCGGAACAGGACCATCGACGATTTGCCCCCGAGCCACCCAGTCAGAAAATGTCCTACTTTCTATTGGATCCTGCCCGCGGGGTTGAGTTCGTCTCAGGTGTGAACACCAAGCATCGACTGCTGGTCGCCTATGTGTTCCAGCGCCAGGATTTCCCCTGGGTGATGGTGTGGGAAGAGAATCGACGGATCCAGGATCCTCCCTGGAATGGGAAAGAGATGACACGGGGGATGGAATTCGGCAACACTCGAATTCCCGGAACCATGCAGGCCTACTTCAAGCGGCCACGGATCCACGATACTCCGACTTTTGGGTGGTTGACGGCGAAGGAGAAGCGTACCGTCAGATACCTGGCCGTTATGTCCTCCATACCCGAAGGTTTCACCGGCGTTCGCGACATCCGACTCGAAGGCTCCGAGATTGTGGTCGAAGGAATCGGCGTGAAGACGCCTCTACGCATCAAATATCGACCGGAGCTTTTCGCCCCACCGCCGCAGTAGACAGGCTCCTAGCGACCCAGCAACTTGCCTATTTCCCGGCCAAGCCGGGTTTTAGAATAGGGTTTTCGAAGCACACGGAATGAGCTTCCTTCAGAGTAGTCGTCCAATTCATGAATCTCCGACTTGAGGTCATGGCCCGTGACAAAGATGGCGGGTAGGTTGGCTTTGATCGCACGCATCTGTTTGTAGGTCTCAGGACCGCTCATTCTCGGCATCACCACGTCCAGCAGGACCAGGTCGATGTTTTCTCTTTCCCTCTCGAATATCGCGACGGCTTCGACTCCGTCCCTTGCCGTTAGCACTTTGTACCCGAAGCCTTCTAGCATGCGCACCCCGATCTTGCGCACGCCGTCATCATCTTCAATCAACATCACCGTTTCCCCACGGCTCTCAAGCTGGAAGCGTTCGTCGCTTTGGATCTGAGGTTTCGCGATGTCTTCGACTGCGGGGAAATACAGCTTGATCGTTGTTCCCCTTCCCTGTTCGCTCTCGAGCTCGATGTAGCCATCGTGTTGTCTAATGATTCCGTAGACGACAGCCAATCCAAGTCCAGTTGCCTTACCCACATCCTTGGTGGTGTAGAACGGTTCGAAGAGACGCCGCTTGGTCTCTTCCCCCATCCCTTCACCAGTGTCCCGGACCGATATCTCGACGTAGTCTATCGATTCGTCCAGTGACACGCCCGGGTCCTTGATCGAACCGGCGGGGACCAGGCTGGTTTGAATCGTCAATTGCCCGCCTCCATTCATGGCATCTTGCGCATTGAGGACGATGTTCAGGATCGCCTGCTCGACCTGTCCGGAATCTGCTTTCACCATCAGTGGCTGTGAACTCCTGTGAAACCTCATCTCGATGTTCTCGCTGATGATCCGTTCGAGCATCACCACCAGGTCTGCAATGACGTCACTGGCGTCCAGGGTTTCGAGTTTGAGTATTTGTTTGCGACTGAATGCCAGGAGCTGACGAGTCAAGAGTACAGCGCGGTCACCGGCCCTGTGGATTCCTTCGATTTCCTGGCGATAGGGAAAGTGGGAGGGCACTTCCGCCAGCAGGATCTCGCAATAGCCATTGATGACGGTAAGAAGATTGTTGAAATCGTGGGCGACTCCTCCAGCCAGCTTGCCAATCGCTTCCATCTTCTGCGCTTGGCGAAGCTGCTCGTGGCTCTTCTCCAGAGCAGCCTCCACCCGTTTACGTTCGAGCTCGGCACCGGCACGCGAAGCAAAAACACGCAGGATGGACTCGGCGAAGGTCGCCTCTGCCATGGGTTCGTCGTGCATCACGCCCAGGTGTCCGAGAGGCCTACCGGAGTCATCGAAGAGCGGAATGGCGAGGTAGCTTTCGATACCCATCTCCTGCAGCAAAATATCCTTTGGGAAAACCTCCTGGACGCGTTCTGGGATGTAGCACATTTCCTTGGCAACCACGTCGGCACACGGCGTGTCCCGGGTATCATATTCGATGTTGTTGCTGAAGCCGCTTCCGTTCCACAGGGCAAGGGTCCTTACTCGGTCCTCTCGACCGTCACAAAGCTCGGTGACAAAGGCGAAACCGACGCGCAGAGCGGCTGCCAGCTGCCGTACCAGCGATCGAATAAAGTCTTGACCGAATCCATGAGAGGTTCCCGAGACCACGAGTCGGAATGCGTCCTCGATCTGTTTGCGTTCGGTGATGTCCTCCTGGACGGAAATCGTACAGGTCCTGTCCGATATCTTGAGGGTGCTGATGTGGGCGGAGGTGAAAAAGAGTGTGCCATCTTTCTTGCGGTTTGAGAATTCTCCGGACCAGACTCCCTTGGTTTTCAGTGCCTCGACGACGGCACCTATGAGTCGGTCCGTCTCCTCCGGCGGGTTTGCAAACAGTAGTGATACGTGCGCGCCAGCCAGTTCACCTCGGCTGTATCCGAACATAGCGTCAAATGCCGGATTGGTGTAAAACAGGTTGCCGTTCTCGTCGCTGACGTTGACTCCCTCGGCCATGCTGTCGAGCACCCGCGACTGTACCTTGAGCTCCTCTTGTGCCTCAGTCAGCTCGGTAACGTCAACGGAGAAGTTGACGAGCCCTTTTCCGGTGACCTTGTCCGGGAAGAGGTAGTTCCGAAAATGGAGCGGCTTACCTTCACGGACTCCGTTATACATCACCTCCACGGCCTCGCCGGCCAGCGCTTGCTTGACCTCCTCGTGGTGAGGCGCCGAAGGGTCCAGGAAATTGAAGCCTACAAGCTCATTCTCCTTGAGCCCGCGCTTTTCCAGGGCCCTCCCACGGGACTCGGTTACCAAACCGTTCTCGTCAATTCGGCTGATGCATAAAGACGCGTTTTCGAGGAGGGCATTGAAGAGCTCGTTCATCCGCTGCAGCTTTCTTTCCGTCTCGTCCCTCTGTGTGGACTCCAACGCGGCGAATTGTCGACGCAGCTCCCGCAACTCCTCCAGGAGCTCCACCCTGGTCTTGTCTTGATCCTTCATTTCGCTCAATTTCTCTCCGATGACGTGCAGCGCTCTTTTCCGTTTCGACCAGAGAACGAGATCATCTGGAAATCCGTCCTCAATCGAACGCAAGATCTAGCGGGTGAGCTGCTCTTACAGCCCTCCGATTTCCCCGGGTAGCACGACGTCGAGAAGCGTATAATCTTCAGTATGAGCCCCGAGATGACTCTTGAAAAGACCCTTCCCCACAGTGCCGAGGCCGAGCGAGCTGTCTTGGGAGCGATTCTACTCGACAATGACATCTTGGACCAGGCAGCCGAAATGCTGAAGGCGGATGATTTCTACACCGAAGGTCATCGCACAATCTTTGCCACCATGCTTGGGCTTTCCACTGCTTCCAAAGCCATAGATTCGTTGACATTAAGGGAGGAACTGAACAGGAGTGATTCACTCGAAAGGGTAGGAGGAGTCGTCTATATCGCTTCGCTCCTGGATGGGGTTCCGCGCGTCTCCAATGTGGAACACTACGCCAACATCATCAGGGAGAAGTCCCTGCTGCGCAGGCTGGTCCATTCGGCCAACGAGATTCTGGTTCGCAGCTTCTCGGATGAAGAGGATCCTGGACATCTGTTGGAAGCGGCGGAGAAGGCGATCTTCGAAATCGGACAGGAGAAGATCCGGGGAGGCTTCGTCGAGCTGCCCGAGATTCTGGCTGCCACCTACAAGCACATTGAATCTTTGCATGATCGCAAGGAGCTCGTGACCGGTTTGGCTACCGGTTTCACCGAACTGGATCAGATGCTGTCGGGGCTTCAGTCGTCGGATTTGATTATCGTTGCCGCCCGTCCCGGGCTGGGAAAAACCAGCCTGGCTTTGAACATTGCACAACACGTGGCGGTCCGCCAGAACAAAGTGGTAGGCGTGTTCAGCCTCGAGATGTCAGCCCACCAGTTGGGGATGCGACTTCTTTGCTCGGAAGCGCGGGTGGACAGCCATAAGATGCGCTCTGGCTATATGTCCAAGGAAGATTGGAAGGCTTTGGCCAAAGCCACCAGTCGGCTTTCCCAGGTTCGGATGTTCGTCGACGATACCCCCGGCATCACAATTCTGGAAATGCGCTCAAAGGCCAGGAGACTTAAGGCTCAACACGGCCTGGATCTGCTGATTGTGGACTACCTTCAGCTCATGTCCGGCACATCCAGCGGTCGTCGGGCAGAGAACCGGCAGCAGGAAATCTCCACCATCAGTCGGTCTCTCAAGGGGTTGGCCAAAGAACTCGACCTTCCCTTGATTGCTATATCGCAGCTGAGCCGGGCTCCGGAGCAGAGACGTGGCGATCACCGCCCCCAGCTTTCCGATCTCAGGGAGTCAGGGTCGATCGAACAAGATGCAGATGTGGTTCTCTTCATCTACCGACAGGATATCTACAAGAGGGAGGAAGATCTGGATGAAGAGGACAGCTATGCCCAGATCATCATCGGGAAACAACGTAACGGACCCGTGGGCACCGTCAAGCTGGCTTTCGTCGATCAATGGACGCGCTTTGAGAATCCCGCTTTGTAGAAAAGCACCCGATGGCTTGGAAGGGTTGCTCGCTAAAAGGGTACGCTCGCGCCATCCTTGTCCGAGAGGAGGAGCTGACCCGAGAGTTTTCGTCCCGACTTCTTGCTCTTGAGGTAGAAGAATCCTTCCACGCTCTCACCGGCTGGTAGGGTTCCGGGTTGGATTTCGTATCCCTCCAGAAGGGCCGTCAGCTTCTGGGCCTCTCCCACGACCACGACTCCGGGCTGCGAGCCCCCCCCCACGTCAACGACACGCCCAGTCCGGCGGGGGTCACCGCCGTAGCGGGGAGTCTGTCCGCCGTAGCGAGGGTCCGGTCCACCGTAGCGAGGGTCCTGTCCAGGGGTCGCCCTGCCCTCTGAGTAAATCCGTCCGTTAGTGCCCATCTGCCCTGCTCGACCGTACTTGATGATCTTAGGCGTGATATCGGATGACCGGGCTCGCTTGATCCGCTTTTTCTTGTGGTTTCTGGCTTCCATCACTTCGGGATCAATGTCGAAGTTCGCCGACGAGTTATTGCGGACGACAACGCCAAGAATGGCGAAACCCTCATTAAAGACCTGAAAGGGAAAGCCCCGAGGAAGGTCCTTCTTGCGAAGGGACTTCACCTCGATGAAGACTCCCTTGCCGAGCTCGACCTCAGCGGCCCGGACTTCCTGCACGGAAAAGAGCCCAGGCAGCAGCAATGTCCCTATAACAAACCCCTGCAGAACAGTTCGGTCAGCGAGTTTCGAAATCATTGGCTAGCTCCACCGATGGATTAGGTAATAATAGAACCATTCTAACAGACAGAAATCAAATCGGGGAGAATCGATTTGTGCTCTGTTATCCGCTCAAAGCTTGGACAGCCCCTCGCGCTACAATATCAATGTGGCTGCACCCTCGCTCAAGGCACTCTATGTTTGTCAGTCCTGTGGCCTCCGGAGCCCCAAGTGGCTAGGACGGTGCCCCGGTTGTGGGGAGTGGGATGCCCTCTCGGAAGAGCGAGCCCAGAGCCGCCCGGTTGGGGTCGCAGGGGCTCCCTTGCACGCCTATCCTGAGATTGAAAAAGACGACTTTAGTCGGATCCTCAGCCTCAATTCAGAGTTCGATCGAGTGCTTGGTGGTGGCATGGTTCCCGGATCCCTCATTCTGCTGGGCGGTGAACCGGGAATCGGCAAGTCCACCCTGCTGCTTCAGGTTGCCGAGAATCTGTCGCAGGAGGGCTTGCCCGTCCTCTACGTCGCAGGTGAGGAATCAGCCCAACAGATCAGATTGCGGGGCGATCGACTTGGAATCAAGGGAACCCATCTCTTCCTGGTGGCGGAGACCTGTCTGGAGCGGGTGCTGGAGCAAAAGGAGGTGCTGAGGCCGTCAGCGCTGATCATCGATTCCATTCAAACCCTGTACAGCCAGAACCTGGAGTCAATTCCCGGCAGTATCGGGCAGATTCGGGAGTGTGCTTCGAAGCTGCTGACCTTTGCCAAGACCTCTGGCGTTCCGGTTTTGCTGATTGGGCATATCACCAAGGATGGAGCCCTGGCCGGTCCCAAAGCTCTCGAGCACATCGTTGACGTGGTTCTCTATTTCGAAGGGGAGCGCCATCGAAACGAGAAGATCGTGCGCACTGTCAAGAATCGGTTTGGGCCGGCCAACGAGCTCGGAATATTCGAGATGTCGGGGCGCGGCCTGCTCTGTGTCGACAATCCGTCTAAACTATTCTTGTCCGAACGTGCGGAACAGGTGTCGGGATCCGCGGTCACTTGTGCCATGGAAGGATCCCGACCGGTCCTGGTCGAGATCCAGGCCCTGGTCAGTCAGAGCCACTTCAGCTCCGCCCGTCGTGTCACCAATGGAGTCGACTCGAGTCGGGTGTCGCTGTTGTTGGCCATGCTGGAAAAGCGTCTCGGCCTACATCTCCTCGGAAGTGACGTTTACGTGAATGTTGCCGGAGGACTCTCGCTGACCGAACCCGGGGTGGATCTGGCGATTCTTGCCGCTATCGTGTCCAGCTTTCGAGATCGTCCTCTTCCCGGGAATGCCGTGGTTTTCGGTGAGGTCGGTCTGGCGGGCGAGATCAGGGCCGTTGGTTTTCCCTATAGCCGTGTCAAGGAAGCTTCCAATCTGGGTTTCGAGTCAGCGATCCTGCCCAAGAAGAATCTCCCTCTGAACGAGCCCCTGGAGGGCTTTTCACTGGTTGGAGTTTCTTCAGTTGGGGAATGTCTCGAGCACCTGGACGGGGCAGGGATATGAGGGCCGGATCTAACGACGGCGCGGATAGGTGAGGCGACTTTGATCGGGCTTATCCTGGCGGCCGCTGGAGCGGGCAGTCGCTTCGGTGGTGAGATTCCCAAACAGTTCAGCAGCATGAGAGGGAAACCACTCTATCTACATGCTTTGGAACCGTTTTCGAAATTCTTCAAGGAAGCTGTCATCGTGGTCCCAGAGGGGTGGGCGGAAAGGGTTGAGCAGCAGATTCGATCTATTCCCTACCGGCAAAAACTGCTCTTGCAAACAGGTGGTCCTCAGCGTCAAGACTCGGTGGCCCGAGGGCTGAGCCGACTCTCGGATTCGGTCCAGATCGTGCTGGTCCACGATGCCGCTCGCCCGTTCGTTTCGCAGGAGCTGATCGCGCGAGTCGTTGAGCAGACGCGAGAGTGCGGGGCCTGTCTTCCCGCAGTGCCGCTTCGTGATACGGTCAAGGAAGTGGCTTCCCTCCGGGTGGTAAAAACCGTGGATCGTCATCGTTTGAGGTTGGCCCAGACACCCCAGGGATTCGAAATCAGCCTCTTGAGACGGGCTCTGGAGCAGGCACATAAGGACGGTTTTTACGGCACCGACGAAGCCTCCCTGGTAGAGCGCCTGGACTCTCCTGTTGATGTGGTCCCAGGCGAACCCGAGAACATCAAGGTGACCTGGAAAGAGGATCTGTGAATCGGAGAGTTTGGGTGTGGGCTTAGAGAACAGTTTCCGGATTGGTTTGGGCTACGATTTCCACGCCTTTGGGGAAGGCCAGAAGCTCGTCCTGGGGGGCGTGCTGATACCGTATGATCGTGGTCTGATAGGGCACTCTGATGCGGACGCCCTTTCTCACGCTGTGGCTGACGCCTTACTGGGAGCCGCAGGGCTCAAGGACATCGGGACCTATTTCCCGGACACTGATCCGCGCTACCAGGACATCAATAGCCTGCTGCTTCTGGAAAAGGTATGTCGGCTGATTCGAAGAAAGAACTACCGGGTTGGCAATATCGACGCCACCATCCTGGCCGAGGCTCCGAAGATCCAGCCTCATGTGGAAGCCATCAAGGTGAGTCTGGGACGGGTGCTCTACTTGAAACCGGATCAGATCGGTCTGAAGGCGACCACCATGGAGGGCAGAGGAGCGGTGGGTCGGGGTGAGGGTCTGGCCGTGCAAGCGGTGGCCCTGTTGGTGAGAGAAGGATAGGAGCCTGATGAGTTCACCAGACGAGACCGCCTTGGCGGTAGCAAAAATGGCGGCACAGAAGGCTGGAAGCCTCCTGCGGGATTCCCTGAAGACGGACTTCAAGGTGTCCAAGAAGGGACCGACCAACCTGGTGACGGAAATCGACTTGCGCGCGGAGTCGATTATCATCGAGTTCATCGAGCGCCACTTCCCAGATCATTCTGTCTTGTCGGAAGAACGGGAAGAGAAGGTGGGGAGTGCACCCTATCGGTGGGTCATCGACCCCATCGACGGAACTACCAATTACGCTCACGGCTATTCCTGTTTCTGTGTCTCGATCGCGCAGGAGGTCGAAGGCAATCTGAAGCTTGGCGTGGTCTATGATCCCATCGCCAATGAGCTTTTCTGGGCCGAGCGCAACCAGGGAGCGTTTCTCAACGATGAGCCGATCAGGGTCTCCAGGGTTGAGGAACTCATTGAAAGCCTTGTTGCCACTGGCTTCCCATATGATCCAAAGGAGAGAGACCTCAACCTCGAATTGTTCGCACGGATGACGAGAAGCGTTAGAGGTGTCAGGCGCGACGGATCAGCTGCGTTGGACCTTTGCTACGTGGCTTGCGGCCGTTTCGACGGTTTCTGGGAGATCAGTTTGAACCCCTGGGATGTGGCAGCAGGGCAACTGATCGTCGAAGAGGCGGGCGGCCGTGTCACACGTTTTGACCAATCCCCCTGTGGCATCGAGGGCAGCCAGGTGCTCGCAAGTAATGGTAAGCTGCATGGGGCTCTCTCGGAGCTGCTGACCTGAAACCTGAGAATTCCAAGATCTTGGGATTTTCTTTCTGTCAGATCTCGGCGCTAGAATCGGATACAAATGCGAATCGCTGTCGGCAGTACCCGCGAACCGGAGATCGCCGCAGTCAAAGAGGTGTGGGAGCTATTGTCCGGCCGGCTTCAGCCCGGTTCGGACGAGCCCGCCGAATTTCTGTGTTACGACGTTTCCAGGGAGGAAACCGGCACTCCTTTCTCAGCTGCCGACCTGATGATGTCGGCTCAGACGCGCGTCGAAAACCTGACCCTGCAGCTCAAGCGAGAGCGAGGTGAGGCGGAGTTTTATGTCGGATTGGTGGGAGGATTTAATGTCGTCGGTTCCGCGGGTCCCCGAAGACAGGTCTTCCTCGAGAGTTGGGCCTATGTCTCGGACGGGCACAAGGGACATTTTGGACACGGGGGCGGGATGCCTATTCCTCCGCGGATTGCCGACCCTGTCATCGACCGTGGAATCGAGCTCGAGATCGTGATTGACCGCTTCACTCACAGCAGGGGAATCGCAAGGGGACAAGATCTTCGGGAAATCCTCACCGACGATATATTGACCGGCAAGCAGTCTTTCGTCACCGCTTTGATCCTCGCGTTCGCCCCATTCTACAATCCTCTTTCCTATGGATCTTGAGACGCACTGACAGTAGACGGCGAGAACGGAAAGAAAACGGCGCCGTCTCAGATTGTGGCGTAGTTTGCCTGCCCACAATGGCAAGCTGAGTCAGCACTACTTTGTGGCCGAGTGGAAGGGAGAACAAGAAGGATTATGAAAAAGCTACATGTCGGAGTCATTGGGGCAGGCGGGGTAGCGACCAATCGACATCTTCCAGCCCTCACGGAGATTTCCGGGGTAGAGACCTCGATAATCTGGTCGCGGGATCCGGATAAGGCTGCTGCGGTGGCAACTAAGTTTGGAATCCCGGCGACGGCGGACTCCTGGGAGGAGATTACTGATTCGCCAGAGTTGGATGCGGTCGTCATCGCCACGCCTCCGGTGTTGCATCTTCCGGCTACGCTGAGGGCCCTGGATGCCGGAAAGCATGTGCTCTGTCAGGCTCGAATGGCCAGGAACCTCGGGGAGGCGCAGCAGATGCTCTCCGCTGCCCGGAAATCAGAACTGGTGACGGCGCTCTACCCGCCCCGCCCCGGCCTCAAAGGGGATCTCGTGATGCAGCGGCTACTTCACGAGGAGGAGTTTGTGGGTAGGGTCCACGAGGTACGCCTCAACGGAATGGCGTGGTTTGGCGAAGGTTGGGAGTCCTTTATCTGGGACTCGGATGTGGTCGGCATCAACATGCTCACTTTGGGGATGTGGAACGAGGTGGTCAACCGCTGGCTAGGCCCGTCCGCCGAAGTGGCGGTCCTGACTGCCACCCGCCAGCCGAAGCGGCAGACGGGGGCGGGAGACTGGGTCGAGGCAGGTGTCCCGGACTCGGTCGTTGTAGCAGCCCGGTTGGAGTGCGGCGCCAGCGCCAGCTACCATTTTTCGGGCCATGTCGCCTGTCCTCCGGCGCAGGCGATCGAGATTTACGGTTCGAGCGGGACTCTGGTCTACAACCTCTTCGCCGACCAGATCCGAGGGGCCTCCATGAGCAACCCCGAACTCGCTCCGGTACCGATTCCTCCCGAAGAGGAGCGCTTCCAGGACACCGATGCGCTCTTCATTGCTGCCATTCGGGACGGAACGCCCGTTCTGCCGGACTTTGAAGAGGGAATCCACTACATGGAGTTCTGCGAAGCTGTCGCTATTTCGGCGAAAACCGGGAGCTCCGTTTCCCTGCCTCCAGAACCCCGCATGGACTCCTGGAATCACTTCTCATAGCCCCTTAACCTTTTTCCCCTTGAGGTGGAAAACGTTCTTCTTTAGCATGAGCGGGTCCTGGTTCTTAGGGAGTGACCTGATGAAAGTAAGTTCAGAAGCGCAGAATCTGCACCAGCGGTCGATTGTCATCGACGGGTTGAATGTCAGTCGGTGGGGTGATGAAGCAGTCTATCGTCACCTGTGGGAGGGAGGATTCACGGCGATCAATGCCACTGTTGCCGTGTGGGAGGGAGCCCGAGGAACGCTCCGGAATATCAGCTCCTTCTACCGAGATTTCGAACAGCACAGCGGCTATATACGACCGGTCATCTCGATCGCCGACATCCACACCGCCAAGCGCGAAAACCGGGTGGGAATCATTTTTGGATTTCAGAACTCTTCTCCCATCGAGGACGAGCTGGATCTGGTGGGGATCTTCTACCGCCTGGGTGTTCGAGTCATCCAGATCACCTACAACGATCTGAATTTCGCCGGTGCTGGCTGCTACGAACGCCAGGACGTGGGCCTGAGTCAGTTTGGTGTCGACCTGATCAAGGAGATGAATCGTCTGGGCATGGTGGTTGACCTATCCCATGTCGGATACAAGACGACCATGGATGCCATAGAGGTCTCGGAGCAGCCGGTTTGGTTCAGTCACACCAATCCCCGGCAGCAGCAGGACCACCCGAGGAACAAGACCGACGAGCAGGTCCAGGCTCTGGTGGCCAAGGGAGGTGTCGTAGGCTGCAACATCTTCCCGACCTTCCTGAAGCGTGGGTATGATTCGACCATCGAGGATTTCCTGGATGCCATCGAGTATTGGGTGGATTTGTCTGGGATCGATCACGTCTCGATCGGACTGGACTTCACCGAGAATCACTCCCAGGAGTGGTTTCACTGGCTGATGGCGGGCAAACTCAAGGACTCTACCGTCTATCCCATCCCCTTCCCAGTCCCTCTTCCAGAGGGAATCACTCGCGCCGACGAGGCCCCCAACATTACTGCGGGCCTGCTGAATCGAGGTTATTCAGAAGAGGACGTTCAGAAGATCCTCGGACTGAATGTGCTCGCCCTGCTGGAGAAGGTCTGGCGAGAGTGAACGAGGCAAATTTCTTGTACCTTAAAAATTTGGAGTTGACCCATGAAGATCGCTGAGTTGACGCGGCCGAAGTCGGCTGAGACGCTTGAAAACAACAAAAAGTACATTCCCGGAGGCGTGGTTTCGACGGCTCGCAAGGCAGACCCGGAGATCGTCTTTGCCAAAGCTGAGGGAGCCTATATGTGGGATGTCGATGGTAATCGATACATCGACTACCACGCCGCCTTCGCGCCCTATGTCCTGGGCCACAACGATGCCTATGTCAATCACGCGGTTGAACAGGTCATCAAGGATAAGGTGAGCCTCTTTGGCAGCGGAACCAATCGGCTCGAGGGGCAGTTGGCGGAGCTGTTGTGCACTCATGTCCCAGCGATCGAGAGTGTTGAGCTGTGCAACACCGGATCGGAGGGGACCCGGGGGGCGATCCGGCTTGCTCGGGCGGCAACCGGGCGGGACCACGTGATCGTCATGCAGGGTGGATTCAACGGGTCCGATAATGACGTAGGCTGCAATGTCCTGACGCCACTCGATCAGATTGGCCCTCGGGTCTCCCCTGGGGAGTATCGATACGTTGCCTTGGGGCCCGGTGCCCCTGTTTCCCACCAGCAGCTCATACACATCGTCAACTTCAACGATCTTGACTCAGTCCGCTACGTCTGTGACCGCTATCCGGTGGCGGCCTTGATCACCGAACCGATTCTCCAGAACATTGGGATTCTCAAGCCCCGGCCCGGATATCTTGCCGGCCTGCGAGAGCTGGCAGATGAGAAGGGCTTTGTTCTCATTTTCGATGAGGTCAAGACTGGCTTTCGTTATTCGGTGGGCGGCTACAGTCAGATCAGCGGGGTCAAGCCCGACCTGGTGGTCTTCGCGAAGGCGATTGCCAATGGTTATCCGATGTCTGCCCTCGGAGGCAAGCTGGAGTTGATGGATCGCTATGCGGATCCGGATCCCTCAAAGCGTCCTCTCCTTGCCGGGACCTACAACGGACATCCGCTCTCGGTCGCCGCGGCCATCGCCACCATCGAGCGCCTGCTCGAGGGTGACGGGAGAGTCTACAGGCACCTGGAAACTCTAGGGCAGCAACTACACCAAGGGATCGAGTCGATCCTCCAGTCGCACGGTATTACCGGGACGGTCGCCAGGCAAGGCTCAGCTCTCTGCTTGTATTTCATGGATCACGAACCGGTTGATTGGCACGACCTGGCCTCGAATCACAACTTCGAAAAAGATCTCGATATGCGTCGTGAGATGATCGAGCGGGGGGCCTACTTTTTCCCCGTAGCGACGAAGCAGATCTCGATTTCTGCGGCACATACTGAGGAGGACATCGCCTTTACGCTGGGATGCCTCGATCGGACGCTTGTGCAGTGAAGAAGTCAAGTAGTCAGTAGCGTGTGGGAGCGTTCACCCGCCGCCGCACCATGCATGTCAGAACACACTTTGCGTGGGTTTCGCGGCTTCCATCTCTGTTGATAGCAACTGCTTCCGGTACTGTTCACCGATCACCTTTCACTGTTCGCTTCTGTTCGCTGTTGAGTTTCGGCTTAGGCCAGCAGAGGCTCGACAACGTGCCCGTGGACATCGGTGAGGCGGAAGTCTCTCCCCGCGTAACGGTACGTC
Organism: Acidobacteriota bacterium; assembly: GCA_965218775.1. Lineage (GTDB taxonomy): Bacteria > Acidobacteriota > UBA6911 > RPQK01 > JAJDTT01 > CAUZIZ01. The sequence continues at coordinate 1,950,266 of CBDCLS010000006.1, forward strand.
AGGCGGGTATGGTCGAGTCCAAGCAGGTGCAGGATGGTGGCGTGAAGATCGTGGATGTGCACCTTGTTCTCGACTGAATAGTAGCCGTAATCGTCGGTCGCTCCATACTGGAAACCGGGCCGGACACCCGCACCGGCGAACCAGATGGTGAAACCCTCCGGATTATGATCGCGTCCGTCCGATCCCTGGGCGACGGGCGTGCGGCCAAACTCTCCTCCCCAGAGGACCAGAGTGTCTTCGAGCAGTCCCCGACCCTTAAGATCCTGGATCAAGCCAGCGATTGGCTTGTCAACTTCGCGGGCAGCTTGAAGGTGGGCGCGCCGCAGTCGTTCGTGTGCATCCCATTTGTAGCTGTGGTTGACCTGCACGAAGCGAACACCCGCCTCAGCCAGTCGTCGCGCCAGAAGACACTGGCGCCCGAAATCCTCTGTCATCCGGTCATCCAGTCCGTAGAGCTTCTGGGTGGCGGCAGACTCCCCGGAGATATCCTGTAGCCCGGGTGCCTCTGTCTGCATTCGGAACGCCAGCTCGAAGGATGCGATGCGGCCCTCCAGATCTGCTTCCGATCCCGTCGCTGCTAGATCTTGTCGGTTCAGCTGCTGAATGAAGTCGAGTTCCCTTCGCTGGATGTCGCGCGGAATCTCGGTATTGGTAATGAAGGGGAACTTCGCCTCCCTAGCAGGAGTCCCCACGGCTCCCAGCGGGGTTCCGGCATAGGGAGTCGGCAGGAAGGCCGAGCTGTGGTTATTGGCACCGCCGTGATTATAAGGGGGACAGATGGTTATGAAGCCGGGCATGTTCTGGTTTTCGGTTCCTAGACCGTAGGTGATCCAGGAACCCATGCTGGGACGGATGAAGGTGTCGCTGCCGGTATGCAGTTCCAGCAGAGCCGGACCGTGATTCGAGTTGGAGGCATGCATGGACTTGACAAAGCAGAGATCGTCGACGATGCCTGCGAGGTTGGGAAACAACTCGCTGACCCAGGCTCCGCTCTCCCCGTACTGCTGGAACTCCCAAGGCGACTTGAGCAGGTTGAAGGTCGGGCTGGAAACAACCTTCGGCCGCTTGAACGGAAGGGGCTTCCCATGGTCTCGCTGCAAGAGAGGCTTGTAATCGAAAGTATCGATTTGAGAAGGGCCCCCGTACATGAACAGAAAAATGACTCGCTTTGCCCGGGCAGGGAAGTGGGGCACTCTGGGAGCCAAAGGGTTGGAACCGCCTAGAGTGGCATTGCGGATCGCCGCCTCCGCCTGCTCGCCCATCAGCGCCGCCAAAGCCAGGCTGCCAAAGCCCGCGCTGGTCCTGCGCAGCATCTCGCGGCGCGAAAGCCGTTGTCTGGGGAAAGAGTTCCAGTGACTATCCATAGTGACCCGTGGAAGACCGACTGCGGTCATTGTAGCCCAGATTGGCGTGGTCCTGAAACTTCAATTGGTTGCAGGCCACTCCGGCCCCCAGCTGCGCTGGATCAGGAATAGTCCCAAACTCTGTCGGGTCCTATGAAGTTGACGACTCAGCGCAGATAAACGAATTCGTTCGACGCCATCAGGGATCGACAGAAACTCTGCCAGGCCCGCAGCCGGCGCTTGGGAGGTTGCTCTTCACGGTCGGAAAGAGCCCCCTCGATCTCCTGGATGAAACTAAGGGCCCGTGCGGTTTCATCCAGATCCGGAAGGCGTGCGAAGGCCTGTTCGTAGGCTCTCCCAATGCGGTCGGAATCATCCAGGCCCTGTCGCTCCAGGAGGTCACTGGCCCAGCGGCGCGAATGGTCGAGCACCACGGAACCGTTCATCATGAACAGCGCCTGAGGTGCAATTACGCTTGATGCTCTGTTTCCGTTCAGCATCGAAGGATCTGCGAAGTCAAAAGCTCGGAAGTAATCATGCGTGGAGCTTCGGATTACCGGGAGGTACACGGCCCGCCTATTCTGATCGTAGTCAGTCTTTCTTTCTTGAACGTAGTCTCGCTCGCAGGGAATGCCCTTGCACTCGATGCCGAGAATCGACCCTCCCATCTGAAGATCCAGACCTCCGGAGACCATCATGATGGCGTCCCGAATGGCTTCTGCCTCCAGGCGCCGCCGGTCCATTCGCCACAGTAGACGGTTCTCGGGATCCTGCTCGGCAGCCACCGGCGAGTATTCGCTGCTCATATGATAGGTATTCGTGAGCATGAGGAGCCGGTGCATCTCCTTTATCGACCAGCCACTTTCAACGAAACGGAGTGAGAGCCAGTCCAGCAGCCTGGGGTGCGAGGGCCTTTCCCCGAGCTTGCCGAAGTTGTCTGTCGTGGCAACGATGCCGCGGCCGAAATGCCAGCGCCAGATTCGATTCGACATCACCCGAGCAGTGAGCGGGTGGTCTGCTCGCGTGAGCCAGTGGGCCAGCTGAAGCCGTCCGCTCCGGGAGTTGTCGGTCAGCTGCTGTCTTTCCTTCAGGCCGAAGCTGAGAAAACCCCGGGGCACCGGCTCGCCTAGATTCCAGTGACTTCCCCGAACATGCAGTGGGAGATTCCCGATTTCCTTGCCTTCCCTGACCCCCATGGCTCTTGGGAGTTCGGGCTTGGTATCTTCCAGGGTCTTCAACTCGCGCTCAAGTTGACCCAGACGCTCCAGCACCTGCTCTGGATAGTAGGGCTTAGAATCCAGGGGCGGGCGGAACGGTCCCCACTCCTCATACAGAAACTGCCTCATTGCCTCCAGCGCGGGGTCGTCGAGCTTCTTTTCGTTTTCTTCTCTCGGTTCAGAGCGAGTCCTGCCCTCCTTTCCCTGCTTCTTGGCTTCTTCGAGCTTCCCGTAGAGCGTTTGCCAAGCCTTCACCGATTTTCGAAACAGAACCTGGTAGTGGTTGGCCAGGTCGTCCCGACCAACGGGTTGAAAGCCTTCGAAGAGGCTGGACGCAGGCGAAGTCCAGTCGTCGAGCGAGGAGTCGGTAGCGAAAGCGTGCCAACGATAGAAGACAGAATGAACGGCTCCCCGGCTTCGGCGCAGACGCTCCACCCACTGCTTCAGAAAGAAGGGATTGATCTCGTACTGTCGCGCCACCTGAACACGGGTCTTGGGAACGGGTCTGCCTGCCGGAAGCGGATTGGGGGCGATCAGCAGTTTTTCGAAATAGGGAAAGCTCTGTCGGTGCTCGAGCCGAATGGTGTTCTTGCCGGCTGCCATGGGGAAGACTCCGACAACGGACCAGCCAGCGGAGTCGGGGGAGGGGCGCCGGTTCTCGATTGCCTCGAGTCCCGCCTTCATGAGTACCCCGTTGACCATGAGGTCAGCCGTTTCCTTCCCGGTCTCGATCTCGAGCTGCTGAACCTGGTATTCCCCTGGCGAGGCTAGTTCGAAGTCGTACTCGGCGAAATAGGGACCCCGTTCAGGGTCCTTCCGGTCTGCCTTCTCAGGTACGTTGTTCTTGCCCTTTTCGAGTGGGTTAACGTTGCCCCGATCGAAATCGAAGGCCGGACGCAGGATCCAACCACCCGGCTGAGGCACACCGTCTTGTGGAAGCAGCGGGGCAAGGCCTGTTTTGTCGAACTCCAGGAGGTCCCCAGCGGCCATCAGGTAAGCGCCCACTCGGTCCCGGCCTCGAGCAATCAGCTTCTGGTTCTCCGCCCTGGTAAGACGCGAGATCTCCTTCTGCTTCGCCTTTATCCTCTCTTGATGGAGCCTGAGCCTCTCCCGATCTTCCTCTGGTGCCAGCACGTACTCGTGACATTGCGCCACCCCAGAGACCTTGAAGGCCTCCATGGTTTTCGAACTCTTGAGGATCCCAGCCATGCCGTAGTATTCGTTGGTGGAGATGGGATCGAACTTGTGGTCATGACAGCGGGCACAGCCTATGGTGAGAGCATTGAAGGCACGTAGGGCTGTGTCCAGCTGCTCATCGACGATGTCCATCGCCATCTTGACCGGATCATCCTCGGCCAACATCTTGGGGCCCATTGAGAGAAAACCGGTGGCCTTCCAGCGTTCGAATGTGATGTCGAGGTTACCCGGATCCTCCAGCAGGTCGCCGGCAAGCTGCTCCTGGACAAACTGATCGTAGGGCTTGTCTTTGTTGAAGGCTTCGATGACATAGTCCCGGTAGCGGAAGGCATTCCTGTAGAGAGCGTTCTCGTCCATCCCATTCGAATCTGCATAGCGCGCCACGTCCAGCCAGTGCCGACCCCAGCGCTCTCCGTAATGAGGCGAGCTCAAGAGGCGATCGATCACTTTGGAAAACGCGGCATCGCTTTCGTCGCTCAGAAAATCTCGAATTTCTGTGGGTGTCGGCGGAAGACCGGTCAGATCAAAAGTCGCCCTTCGGATGAGGGTTCTCTTGTCCGCCGCTCTTGCTGGTCGTAAACCCTTCGCTTCCAGTGCTACCAAGATAAAGCGGTCGATGGGTGACGCGGCCCAGGCCGTGTTCTCTACCTGCGGGAGCGAGGGCTCGCTGGGGACCTGGAAGGCCCAGAATCCCGTACCGGAAGGCTGCTTGCTGGGGCCGGCCAACCCCCAGGGAGCGCCCATCTGGACCCATTGGGCAAGGGTTGCAATCTTGGCTTCTGTTAGTTTGCCCGTTGGGGGCATCCGGAGCTTCTCGTCTTGCTGCCGGACTACCTTGATTAGCAGGCTCGATTCTGGATCGCCTGGCTCTATCGGGGCTCCCCTGGTGCCACCCCGGCGAAAGGAGGCTTCCCGGTCGAGAATCAGGCTCCCCATCACGGGTTTACTTGTACTCGAATGGCAGGTGTAGCAGTGCTCGGCCAGCAAGGGCCGCACCTTCTTCTCGAAGAACTCCGCACCGTTGTCCTGGCGACCCTGTGCTGGGAAGCAGAAGAGGGACAAGGCAAGAATCGTCAGGGCGGAACGGACTTGTATGCTCCTTGTTGCTTTGCCCAGGCGGGTCTCGTTCACGGGTTGAGACTCTTGAAAACCTTCTAGATGTCACCCAGATTCTAACACCAGGTAGGGGAAGTTGAAAAACTCAGTCGAGGAGACGCTCCAGATAACCTCGTAGGTTTGAGGACGCCGTCGTTTCCGGTAGGGAATGTCTCCGACGGCAACCTACCAGCCCCGCCATCCCGAGAGGACCCCCTTCTACCAGTGTCTGCAGGACTACTGGGAAGAGTTCAAGCAGAGTTACCCTTATTTCTACGAAGCCGAGTATGGACCCTGGCGCCCGGGTGCACTTTCGGGATTTGCGAGGTACCGCCGAGTCCTTCGTCGAAACCTTTCACGACAACGGTCCCCCCGACATGCTCGCGACCATGCGTGCCTACCGCGAGGCCGGGCTGGACGTTCCGATTCGACCCGATCATGTACCTCAACTCGAAGGGGAAGAAGAAGGTGAACCCGGCTACACCATGCTGGGGAGACTGTTTGCCTTCGGCTACATTCGCGCTTTGATCCAAGCTACTGAGACGACCTAGGTCCCTCGCCATGCCTCTCATCTGGACTGACGGCAGCCGTAACGCAACCCGGACCACTACTCGGACAGGCTTCTAGCGTAGATCCGACTTCTTCAGCGTTGCCAGTCCAATTCCTGTTGACCCGAAGTCGTCCCCGACGTAGAACATCCAGAGTTCGTCTTCCATCTCAATCAGGTTGGGATAGGACTGGTTCCGCGAATCGAAACCATCCGGGGAGAGAGGCAGAATCTCTCGATCGTCAAACCGCTCCCAGGTCAACCCATCCTGAGAATCCTGAGACCTCGCATAGGCGAGGCGGTATCCTCCTCGCCCACCGGCATCGGCCTCAACCGCCATGCTGTAGACGCTGAACCACATATGATAGGTCTCGCCCACCAGGATGACAGACGGCTTCGAAACGACTGCTTCAAAGGGCTGCACGGTGTCAAGACGAGGCGAGAGGGCCGCCTGCTCGCTCTTCTCCCAATCAATTCCGTCCTCGGAGATCCCATACCCGACGTGAACGATCCCTCGGTTTACCTCTCCGAATCTGACGTATCGCTCTCCGGCCGTATACCACATTCGATATTCCGCAGGAGCCGTCCGCAGCACGCATACCGAGCCCGTCAAGCCCGCGTCGTAGTCCCCGGGTTTGCCCAGGGGCAAGAGCGGCTCCTTCTTGATCTCCCAGGTGATCCCTTCATCATGGCTCACCGCCAGGGAAGTACGGTTGGAGAGTTCGTTTGGAGCTGCCCAGGATCCCCAAACCACGTAGTACATCAACCAGGGACTGTCCCCCCTTGGCAGTACCCAAGGAAAGCTAGAGCCCCGGTCGCGAAGATTCCCCGATGTGGCGGGGCCAAGCATCGGTTGTTGACCGACCAAGGTCCAGTCTCGAGGATCCTGCGCGGCAGCTTCAGCCGCGTAGATGTAGTTCATCAAGCGTTTCCCTTCCGGACTCCGGGCATCCCCCACTCCTTCGCGGGTCCAGAAGTAGATGCGCAACCGACCATTCTTGAGTTTTATCACGCAGGGAGCCGAGAGCAGATTGCTCGAACGCGTCCCGGCGAAACCCGGCTCCAAGACGACGCCATGCTTTTCCCATGGCTGAAACGGTGCAGACCTCTCTCTGCTTTCCTCCACTTCAGTCGTGGATTCCGGCCCTGACGCGCAAGCGACCAGGGACAGCATGAATACGGATCTCCACGGAAATCTGAACCTCATTTTCAAATTCGACGCCTTCTGACGGAGGGCAACATGAAACCGGCTACCAAGGAGAGAGATGGGCGACAGCACAATCTCGCCGTCCCCAACCACACACCTGCGTTTCAGGCTTCCACGAACCAGCAATGCCTACCCCGGAAACAACAGTTTCTGTCCGAGTGACCCGGGCAGCTGGCGGCGTCACCGGCCTCAACACGCCTCTGACAAGGAAGTCTTTCGAATCTTAAGGAGCAACATTCTGCAGGTCAAGGCCGCTCCTTCACCGCCTACGCTCAAGTCTGCACCCTCCCTGCCGCTGACGGCCGCAGTAGACCTTTGCCGAGGTTGGGGCCGCTTCGTTGACGCACTCTAAAACGGCTGCTAATGTGATCCTGCTAGAAGACGAAAAGCCCCATGGAGATTCGAACGAACGTTCCGGCCGCGATGCGCGACGGGACCCTGCTGCGCTCCGATCTCTATGTGCCCGGCGGAAAGGGGCCCTTTCCTACACTGGTCTGCAGGACACCCTACGACAAGACGCTTCATGAGGACGACTGCCGCCAACTGTGCCAAAGAGGATATCTGGTAGTGGCGCAGGATGTGCGCGGGCGCTATGCCTCCGATGGCGCGTTCAAACCGGGCTTCTTCTCTTCCGACCACTGCGACGCCGAAGATGGTTTCGATACCATCGAGTGGGCGGCGAGCCTAAGCGAGTCCAATGGGAGGATCGGGACATTCGGCAACTCCTACGTGGGTTGGACGCAGTGGGAGCTGGCCCACACGCGCCCACCCCACCTCGAATGCCTGATGCCGCAGGGGATCGCGGCCAACCTGCTGGACCGCGAGCTAGGGGGCGTACTGCGCGTCGGTCGAGTGCTGACCTGGTGTGTGAACAGCTTGTCTATAGACGCCCGGAAGAAGGCGGGTCTGGCTTGGGGACCCAGGGATCAGGAGGAGGCGCAGTGCGAGTGGGCTCACCACGACCGATCCAAGTGGCTCTGGTTCCTGCCGCTGATGGATATCCCAGATCACGCCATGTCCGGCATCGGTAAACACTTCCGTCGCTGGCTCGCCGACCATCAGACGGACCACCTGGACCTGGAATCGCAACATGGGAAGATCGAGGTTCCGGCGCTGATTACGACCGGCTGGTACGACCAGCAGATCGGATCGATACGACACTTCACCGGCATGAGGACGGGAGGCGGCAGCGAAAGAGCCAGGAGCGGAACCCGGCTGATCGTCGGCCCCTGGACGCACACCGGGTCCGATTGGGGCAGCTCGGTGGGAGAAGTCGACTTCGGTCCCGAAGCCGCACGCGACTACCTTGAGGTCTCCAGTGCCTGGTTTGACTACTGGCTCAAAGGAGAGCAGACGAGCGTGGAGGAGTGGCCCCCGATTCAGCTTTTCGTCATGGGAGCCAATCGCTGGCGCTCTGAGTCCGAATGGCCGCTGGCAAGGACGCGCTACACCAGGTTCTACCTCCACAGCGGCGGCAGCGCGAACACGGCGGGGGGCGATGGACTCCTGTCGCCGGAGCCGCCCCTGGAGGAAGCGCCGGACGAGTACATCTACGACCCGCGGGATCCGCTGATGACAAGATTCTCGCTGCAGGGTCAACAGGAACCCTGGGACCAGAGACCGCTCGACTGGAGACCTGACCTTCTGGTCTATTCGACTCCCCCACTCGAGCACCCGATCGAGGTGACCGGGCCAATCTCGGTCCAGCTCTTCGCCGCCTCTTCAGCAGTCGACACCGACTTCGTCGTGAAGCTTGTGGATCGTAGGCCGGATGGATTTGCGCAGGAACTGTGCCACGGCATCGTGCGAGCCCGTTATCGCGACTGCTACGAATCGCCGACGCTGATAGAGCCTGGAAGAGTCTACGAGTACAACATTCAGGTCAACCCAACCAGCAACCTCTTTCGACCCGGTCACCGGATACAGGTCCATTTGTCCAGCAGCGATTTTCCCAATTTCGACCGAAACCACAACACCGGCGGGGACGACTACCGCGAGTCCACTCTGTTGACGGCCAGACAGACCATCTTCCACGACTCCCTGAGACCTTCGCACATCGTCCTTCCAGTCATCCCGAGTTGAGGGCTTGTGATCGGTTGGGCTGTCAGACAGCGTCGCCAGGGATCTCAGGGGCGGAGCTGTTTCTGGGAAGCGGCGTCCAGCCGGAGCTGGGCCTTCAGGAGGTCCTCCAGCTCCCGGACCCGTTCTCGATGCATCCTGGCAAGATCCCGCTCCTCGGAGGGATCCTGGGCCAGATCATAGAGCTCTTGATTGACGATCTCGCCACCGCGCTCCCGGGCCACCAGCTTCCAATCCCCGTGACGCAGAGCCAGCCGGTCATGAGGTGTTCCCCAGTCGTCGCGTCCCCTCCAGTGAAGTGTCCTGGAGGAAGGCGTGGTCTGCCCCGCCAACCAGGGCCAGAGATCGCGACCGTCCCAGGATGGATCGCCGGGCGCCAGGTAGCCAGCCAGAGAGGTGAGCGTGGGCATCCAGTCCAGGATGCTGACGACACCGTTCAGCATTCCCGGCTTGAGGGTCCCCGGCCAGTAGACGAAAGCCGGCACACGGATCCCACCCTCGTAGACCTGGGTCTGCCATCCCCGCAGGGGACGGTTGTCTCCCAGCACCGGACACCGGGGGTGTGGACTGCCGTAGATCTCACTTCCGAACTCGGCCCAGTGCTCCTGCCCGCCGTTGTCGCTGGAGAAGACGACGAGTGTGTTCCGCACCTGGCCGCTCCGTTCCAGGGCTCCCATCACCTGGCCGATGGCGTCGTCCATATGGGAGGCCGCAGCCGCAAAGGACCGGCGGCAGGGCTGCAGGTCTTCGGGGTAGAGGGAAAGCCACTTCTCGGGCTCGACCAGCGCCAGGTGGACGGCGGTGTAGGGTAAGTAGAGGAAGAAGGGACGATCTCTTGGAGTTTCGATGAAACGAATCGCCTCGGCCGTGATCAGATCCGTGGCGTGGCCCTCCTCGTCAACGAACCGGTCGTTGCGGTGCCAGGTACGGGAATAGGGACCGGGGTTGTAGATGTGGTTGTAGGGATGGATTCCTCCCCCGAAGACCCCATAGGAGTGGTCGAATCCGAAGCTCAGGGGTCCGGCCACAGGAGCATATCCCAGATGCCACTTCCCGCTGATGGCCGTCTCGTATCCCGCCTCCCTCAATGCCGAGGCCAGGGTCAGGGTAGAGCTGGAGAAAGGTGTGTGAGCGTAGGACTGGCGTTCCGGAAAACGGGTTGGGCAACGCCCGGTCATCAAGGCTACCCGGGTCGGATAACACACCGGATACACATAGTGCTGCTCCATCCGGACTCCGGCGTGAGCCATCCGATCCAGGTTGGGGGTCTGGATCTCCGAGCCATGGTAGCCCACGTCTCTCCAGCCCAGGTTGTCGGCCAGGATGAAGAGGATGTTGGGCCTGGGAGGCGGGTTTCCTCCCATCGGGGTAGGCTCGCTGCAGGCCGCTGCCATCAGGAGCAACACCGAGATCAGACAATGACAAAAACCTTTTCGAACGTTCTCGGATCACCATGGAGAGAGACCGGGAGCATTGTCCTCGATATGAGTCTAGACAAACAGATTGTGTCAGCACGGTTAGATCACCCTGATAATACTACTCACCATGGGTTGGCCGGGGCCATGTCCCAGGCTTGTAGGGACCGAACCTCAACCGGCCCACCCTCTGCGAACAAGAGGATCCCTTGGGAATCGGATCGGGTGGGATAGATGCGCCGCATCACAGCCTGGCGATCATTGGCAAAAACCTCCACCACGGATCGGTCCAGGAAGACCCGGAGCTCGAGAGGCTCATCCTCATTCAGTTCAAGCGGACCGCCCTCCAAGGATTTCGGGCCTTCTCCCGCTGAGGAGCGGGTAGTATCGATCACCAACTTGCGTTTCGAGGCATCGTAGAAAACCAGGGTTTCTTCATCGCCGTCCGGGGATCGGCGTACCTTCAAGCCATACTTTTGGGCCCCGTCGCCACTGAGCTCCAATCGCAGCTCCAGGGTGTCCCCGGACATGTCCTCCAGCGCCAGTTCCCCACCGGCGGGGAGCACCAGATCCTCGCGGCTGCGGGGGTTGTATCGTAACATCTCCAACTCCGGCGCCGGACGCATGCGAAGCGCCCCTTCTTCGCCCAGCCACAACACCCGGGGCAACGCAAGGGTTCCAGACCATCCGCTTGCCTGGCGGCTGCTTTCGCTGCGCCCATCGTGGATCCAGGCCCACAGGATCCTCCGCCCCTTCGGGTCCAGAACCGTCTCCGGAGCGAAGAAGGCCTTGTCCACCCAGGACATGCGCCCGTGGGTCTCCGGCTCGAAGCGATCCTCTTCATAGAGCCCGATATAGTACTGGCAACCCTTGTTGTGGCTGATGTAGAGCATCAGATGCCGATCGCTGGATGGCCCACCTTCCGGAGCTGAGGGTAGCGGAAAGAAGTCGGGACACATGTTGTCCTCGTCCTCCTGGGTCCACTTCCGATGGGACTCATAGAAGGGATGGAGGTAGTCCCAGCTCACCATGTCGTCAGAAGCAAAGAGGTACGCCGTATCTCCCAGGTGCTGATCCAACCTACGCTTCAGCCCGTACTCTCTCAGAACCAAAAGGTTACCGGTGAGCATGTAGTAGCGCCCATTTCGCTGCCAGATGGCACTGGGGTCGGCCGCCCCGTAGACGACCTCCCCGACCTCGCCCTGGAGGACGGTCATGCCCTTCTCCGTCTCCCGGATGACCGGGTTGTGGGGACTCTTGGTCCAATTCTCCAGCAGATCGTCCGTGCTGGTGGCGGTACATACGCCTCGTCCGACCCCCCAGTAGGTGATGGTGGGAACACCCTCCCGGTCCAGGGAGGCTCCGCCGCTGAACACCATCTGGTCTCCCTCTCCCGGCTCCAATGCCATGGGATGGTGGCGCCAGTGGATCAGATCCGTGCTGGAGATGTGCGCGTAGCTGTGCCCCTTTTCGTTCTGGATGATCAACATCAGGTGGTAGCGCCCCTTCCAGAACAGGGCGCCATTGGGATCGAAGGGCTCCGACACTCCCTCGGTGGAGACGATGTGATAGGTGGGCCGGTGGGGATCCGCCAAGAGCCGTGCTCGGAGCTCTCGGGAGACTTGAATTAGCCCTTTGTCGCCAGTCACGTCCTCACCCTCTGAACGGTCGCTCTCCGGTTGAATAGAACAGCCTCCGAGGCTCAATCCCAGGAGCATTACCACAACTCTCGTCAGCGCCATTGAGCACCAAACTACTCGACCGCTCCCAGGCTGGCAAGTCATAGACAGGACGTGGAAGTGACCCTCTGGGAGGCATGCTTCTCCAGTGCCCGGCATATGTGCCGAGCTTACCGAACGCAAGCAGAGCAAGTACGAGCCATGTCTAGATTTTAGCAAGCGGAGGCGACGATTCAGACCTGTTCCGGTTAAGCCGTGCGGACTGTGCATTTGCCGACTCATGCGACTTTCGCACCAAACTGCTGGACGGCTTGACCGCCTATCTCGTGGGGGCGTAAACAATCCGGTAGTCTCCCACTCGTATTCGGTAGTGGTACTCGAGATGCCGTGAATTGTGGGCTCTCCAATTCTCAACGCGGCCTGACCTCAGCAGAAACAAGTCGGTTCAACGTCAAGCGCAACATCGGTCTCTTATCCAGGACGTCTTTGGGCAGCAGGAACCCGCCTTGAAGCTTGGCCTTCTCTCTCGGGGACAAGGTCTGGGGTGTGATGCTTTCGAACCAGGGAACCATGAGCTCCAGCAACCCGCCAACTAGGACCATCAGCGCCTTGGGTGGGACGTCTTCGAACTGGGATGGCAGGTCTTCGAACTGGTAGCCTGATGAGTCAAAGTGTTTCAAGATCTGCTTGGAAGCCATCGCAAGAGCTGATCCACCTGGCCACGACAATACTGCTTCGAAAATCGCTAGAGCCTCCTCGCCGAGGTTCTCCACTTCGACAGACAGCAGGAGCACTTTCTTCCCACTTGCGGTCTCGACGTTGTGGCTTGAAGATTCCTTGATCAAGAAAGAAAAGGCCTTCCGGTCCTGGTCCGGATGTGACCCGGCCAACGAAGCTGCCCGCTGTGCAGTCTTGTTTCTTGCCCAGGGCCTTGCTCCTTCTCCGAACCTCTTGGTGGTCTGGTCTTCCTCGGAAACGTAGACCACCGTAGTCCCCAGCCCTATCAGCCTTCCCCGGTAGGGCCGCCGGGTCGGCCTGCGCATCGACCTTTTCGAGGCTTGCTCGGCGTTCACTCGCGTTACGGCCTGCACACTCGCGCTGTCACCAATTCGTGACTCGCTTCACCAGAGGCTTCAACCATTTCGTTACCTCCATAGTTGCTCCGGTTGCTTCCGGCTGGAGCGGTTGCCGGGTGGGACTTTCACCCACTGGGAAAGCGCCGCCTTTGCACGGCGCACGCCAAGAGCAGTCATTCCGCTCAGACCAAGCGGTCATGCAGCCACGAAAAGCCTGTGGCTGAAAAGAATGGGTTGCCTTTTCGCGAGACTCTTAAGCATCACTGTCGGTTGACTATGTGTTCCTACAGCCGAACACACTATACTTTCAGCACGGTATCGAGAATCTAAATCACCTCCAAGGCGGCTTCATGAGACATATCGTAAATCGGCAGGCGGGGAGATCCAACGTGAATCGATCGAAAGCGTTTCGTGTCGGCTGGGCGGGGACTGCTGTAGTTGCGGTGCTGGTTGCTCTGCTTAGCGGTGCAGCCGGCCAGGGGCAGGCGCCCCTTCCTGATTACTGCAAGGGCGCCCAGCCGGCCGACCTGCCCTTGCCGTCCTCCATGCCGCTCGCTGACTACGAGGAGAAACTCTACGCCTTTCTTTTTGATCGGGAATACACGGGGCTGAGCTGGTGTGTTGATCGTGAAGTTCGGGACACGGGACCCTTTATCTTGGGCAGCAATTACGGTACGCATCCCGCCGTGCGCATCTACTATTCTCCCGGCGTGATCAATTGGCTCAGGGAGGGGCGCAAGGATGAAATCCCAGACGGCGCCATGATCATCAAGGAGATGTTCGGCCCGCCCGCCGCGCGTTACAACGAGCTGCAGCAAAGCATTGACGCGCAATTCCCTGATGATGCGAAAAAGGCGGAGCAGCAATTCGAAGCAGCACTCCAGGGGACGCTGGAAGCATGGACAGTTCTCGTCAAGGACAAGAGTGTATCAAAGGACGGTTGGTTTTGGGCCGGCCCGGCACCGGGGAGCGGCCCCGACAATTATGACTATCCGTTCAACTTCCCCACTACGGGTGCCGGCCTGGGAACCTGCCTGCGTTGCCACGCCTCGGCCGAAAGCGAGGTCACCTTCGCCTCGCTGAGCAACGTCAAGGGCTTCGAGCAGTTTGGTGACCCGCTGCGGTTCCGCGTCGATAACTCATGGCGAACGGGTCTCGTGCCGCAGGAGCGGCCAGCTCAAGGTGAGGCCGAGGCCGATTTGATCGCTAATTTGTTTCAACACCTGCCGGAATCACACCGCCGGCTGGATACGGTCATCTCGCCAGCTTTGCCGGGTCCCAGCTCAGCGTTCCTCGCGACCTTTAACCCTGTAAGGATGTCCTCGGACGGAAAGCCGGTCCAGTTGCTGCAGCCGGCCGAGAACCTGATTCAGGCTTTCCCCGGACAGTGGGCTGACCGCGTTCCGGCGGAACCGGACGGAGCCGAACAGTTCATCACATCGGACAATTGCCTTGGTTGCCACGGCGGTTTGGGCGGGGCGCCGTCCGGGCTGACGATGTTCGTCCAAACAGGTCCCAACTATGGTGACGGGTTCAATGTTTCCGAGTTTGGCGAATGGCGGTGGTCGCCCATGGGACTTGCCGGGCGCGACCCGATCTTCTTCGCGCAACTCGAGAGCGAGTTTGCGATTCTGGCTCAGGATGCGAAGAACGGCCTCTTTCCTGAAGAGAAGTTGCGCACCTACCAACAGGCGCGGCTAACACCTGCCTGAGCTGTCACGGCGCGATGGGTCAACGACAGTTGCAGATTGACTTTAGTGAGCAGACATCGGGGATTGCAGATCCGAACTTCTACTATCCGGCCTACACCGGGCTGACGGACCCGCTGACGAATGAGCAAGAGCAGCGGCAGAAGGAAACGATGGTGGAAGGCCTCAACGGCGAAAAACACAGCGTCTATCCATATCACAAGTATGGGAATCTCGCGCGCGAGGGGATCAGTTGCACTCTCTGCCACCAAATTGATCCACCGACGCAGTGGACTGACTCGATGTCGCGGAACGAGAAGCTAGAGAAGTTTCTGCTCTATTCGACGACCGGCGTTTTCCCTTATAGCCCGCGCGACGAGTTGAACGGCCCGTTCGACGATGTCAAGACGAAGCCGATGGAGAATGCGCTCGGCATCGAACCGAAAGGGAACCCTTACATCCAAGACTCGAAGATGTGCGGCACGTGTCACGCCATCAATCTGCCGAACGTTGACGCGCCTACCGACAGGCCTCTGCAAGGTCTCGACCCGGAGGACCAAGAGATCCTCAACCAAGCCGGGAAAAATGGAGCGGAAGGGCCGCATCCCGTGCCGCTTTCGGACTCGCTCACCGGCTTCCAACACAGCATCGAGCAGGCGACTTATCTCGAGTGGGAAAACAGCGACTTTGCATGGGATCCGAACACGAACCAAAGCTGCCAAGACTGCCATATGCCGGGCGGGTTCCGGTCGGCGGATGGCAAGGTGGACATTGCGCAGCTCTCCACCCAAATCGCGACGATCCAGGATTCTACCTACCCCGAAGCGGATCACGATTTACCTAACAATGAAATCGACATCCCCGTCCGCGATGACTACCGGCGCCACGAGTTTGTCGGTCTGAACGTCTTCTTAGTGGAGATGTTCAATCAGTTCGACCGGATCTTGGGCATCGACCAGTCCGACTACATGACGAGCGCCACTAACGACGACGAACTCGCCATCGAGAATATGCTGCGTCAAGCTCGCGAAGACACCGTCGCGTTGGATCTGAGTATCAAATCAGCCGGCCAGGGCTTGCTCGAAGCCGATGTCACAGTGACGAATAAGGTCGGCCACCGCTTGCCTAGTGGTGTCGGCTTCCGGCGAGTGTTTCTCGAAGTGCTTGTCACGCGGGAGGTCGGCGGGGCGGAAGAAGCCATTTGGGGTTCAGGCCGGACGAATTCGGTTGGCGTCATCGTCGATGGTAACGGTGTGCCTTTGAAAACCGAGTTTCTAAATCAGGGAAAGAGGAAGCCGCCTGAAGAGTGTGCGGAGCAGGGCTATGGCGGAATCGCGCTCTACCAAGAACACCACGAAGTGGTCACAGCGGAAGAGCAGGTGCAGATCTACGAGGAGTTGGTCCTGAATCACGAGGGCAAGTTTACGACGAGCTTCATCCACCGTGACTGTCACCCAAAGGACAATCGCCTGACTCCCTTTGGCACGATCGATCCGGAGAAAAACCCGCAAGCATTCAAGAAACGCTTCGGTGACGACGAGACGATCAAGGCGTTCATGAAGGCAACCACGCCGGAGGGCCGTGCGGCGGAAGACCCGAACTTCGTCCCGGGGAAGGACACGGTGAAATACAAGATTCCGTTGCCCCAAGGGCTCGATCTGAAGAGACTGAGCGTGAAGGCAACGATGTACTCCCAGGCGATCCCGCCGTACTGGTTGCAGCAGCGCTTCAGCTTTGGCGCGAACCTGCCGTCGGACCAGCGCCGAGGAACCGAGCGACTTTACTATTTGACAAGTCATCTCAATACCAAAGGTACCCCCATCGAGAACTGGAAACTACGATTGGTGAGCCGCCAGGCTTCGGTCGAGAAGTTTCTAGAGCAGCAGGATGCGGCGAGCAAATGAGTTGCTGTACTCGCGGCTTGCTTAGCGGTCCGGTTCAGAATCTGTTCCGGGTGGGTCGGAACCAGCGGTCGATCGATTTCGAGCAAATCGGACGCTGTCTGTAACATCGGGTGCCGACCACTACAGGGGTGTGCTGACCGCGATCAGAAGCGTACGATCGGGCTGAAGCTGCTGTCGGGCGTCTCCAAGGAAAGGGGGAATAGATCACGAACGACGCCCTGAGTGCACTCTCCGTCGGATATCTTGATCTGGGGGATAGATAGCCCCAACAACTCGCCACTCGGATCACAACCCAGCAGGAAGCATCGGGACTCCCTCGATCAGCCTTTTCCCGAGTTTCCCCGAGTTGTTAGCAAAATGTTAGAAAATGACCGGTTTCGAGGGCAAGACGACGAACAGAAATTCACCTAACTCATTGATGACAATATACTTATATTGTTAGGTTCCCGGATTCGCTCTTTGGTGCTTGTGATTTGGAGCTTGTTTGTTTCTTGTATCTTGGGATTTTCCAACAGGTCGAGACGGCACACCGTCGACCCTGAGGCAGCAAGTGCCACTTAAGGTAGCCCTGGTGTCCCTCGACGGTCCGCCCCTTGAGGGCTGGATGGTCGCGAAGTTGGCCGAGCACGGCATCGCATTGGTGGTGCAAGAGTGTGACAGCCCTGAAGAGGTGGTATCCCTGGCGAAGGATACGGACGTTCTCTGGGTGGCCAGCGGTTCCCGGGCGATGGCTTCGTGTCCGTGCATGCCGGCTATTCCGGCGGCGAACTGGTGACTAGACCACTGACCTTCCAAGGGGACACCCTTGTCCTCAACTTCGCTACATCGGCAGCGGGGAGCATCCGGATCGAGATCCAGGACACCGAAGGCGACCCACTCCCTGGCTTCGCTATGGAAGAATCGCCGCTGCTCTGGGGAGATGAGATCGAGCACAAGGTGCGGTGGGAACGAAGCCATGCCAAGGCGACTTCAGACAAGCCCCTGCACAGGATTGCTGGCAAACCAGTGCGTTTGCGCTTGCTGATGAAGGATGCGGACCTCTATTCCCTGAGATTCCAGGATTAACATATAGATGAATCGTAGCCGGCTCTCCTTCCCCTGCGGGGCCGCCACAGCCATCAGCCTGCTGGCGGGGAGCTTCGCCTTCCTTGCGCAGGGTGAGCGGGCGCCACAGACCGACTCCAGTCAGGCCACCCTCTTGGAAGGGGTTCACGTCGTGAAACTCCCCAGAAGAGAGTCGGGCTATCGCAATCTGGCGGGAGCAGCCGGCTCGCCTCCCCGGGAGATGGTCCCTATCTACGACAAGCTTGGCTTCGACGAGCAAGAGCTGATCACCACAGTGCTCAAGGACTTGGGATTCCAGGTCTATCCCTTTGCAACCTGAACTACCAGACGATGGGCCCCGGGCGGCAAAGGCACCTCGACTGGACCGAGGCCACGAGCATAGGTGACCACCAGCCGCTGCTTTTTCCGCTGGTGGATGGAAACGAACCTCAATCCGTTGGAGTCCAGCACGTCTGGCACATACGGCTTACCGTCGAGCACCAGCGTGAACCGTGCCGGGAGTCGGATCGCCCGATTGTTCTTCGGTTATGTAGAGACGCAGTTGAGGCTCTGGGATCGCCTGGGCAGGAGCAGTAATCTGATAGGTTGGCAAATCGGCCACGAGGTCGCTGTGAGCTGCCGAAGATGAAACACTCGATATCCCTACGGCTAGGATGAGTGGTCTGAATACTGTTGTGCTGGTACAAGATCGCATCCGTTAGTTGTTAGAAGGAATATCCGTTCTTCTGGCCCAGCTACCTGCTCACGAGGAAGTTCAGATCAGTTCGCTTATCGGCTCGCCGGTCGTATCATCGATCGAGTTGGCTATCTTTATAGGTCGACCGATGGGACTCATGTACTCCTTTGTCCAGTCGATCCCAAAGGCCTTGTAGATGGTGGCAAACAAGTCGCCCATGGTCACCATTCTCTCGGCGACCTGGGCACCTCTTTCATCACTGGATCCTACAACCATGCCACCCCGGATGCCGCCCCCTCCGAGGACCAACGACCAGCACTGGGGCCAGTGATCCCTGCCTCCCTTGGTGTTGAAATGGGGGGTGCGCCCAAACTCTCCCATGGCCACGACGATGGTGGATTCGAGCAGTCCCCTCTCCTCCAGGTCATCCAATAGAACGGGCAGAGAGTGGTCTAGGCCCGGAACCAGCTTCTTTTCGTGCTTGTAGTCGTTGTCGGCGTGCGAGTCCCAACCATTGAGGTCATGTCCGGCCGCGGTCACGAAGCGGCTCCCCGACTCGACCAACCGACGGGCCAACAGAAGGCTCTGTCCGAAGCCGGTCCGGCCATAGGACTCTCGAGTCTTTTCCGACTCCTGCGACAGGTCGAAGGCGTTCCTGACCTCGGGAGACGTGACCATACTCAGCGCCTGCTCGGTGAAGCGATCCATCTTGAAACGCTCGGCAATCTCCATGCGCTGACGATAGGATCGGTCCAGGAGCGTCACGAGCGAGCGCCGGTTCTCCAGGCGCTCTGGAGTCAACGTCTTGGGAAGACTGAGATCCTCGACCCTGAAGTCCTTGTCGTTGGGATTGGACATGAGGGACATGGGATCGTACTGGGCGCCCAGGAAGGCGCTCTTCAGATACTCCTCTTTAGGGCCTTGCTTGAAGCCAGGAACGAGCACATAGGGCGGGACTTCATTTCGAGGACCCCGCTCCTTGGTGATGATGGAGCCCAGAGAGGGGAACTTCATGGCCGCAGTAGGTCGGTGCCCCGTGAAAGCATAATAGGTGCCCTGCCCGTGATTGTTTTCCTCGGTGTGCATGGACCGGATGATGGAGACCTTGTCCAACCGTTTGGACATGCGGGGCAGGAGATTCGACACCTGGATGCCGGGAACATTGGTCGAGATGGCCTTGAAGCTGCTTTGAGGTTTGGGATCCCACATATCGACGTGGCTCGGCCCTCCCTCCAGCCACACCAGAATGCAAGACCTGGCCGAGGCCTCCTTGTCCACGTCCACGCCTGCCTCAGTGAGAAACGCCCGAGCCCTGAGATACTGGCTGAGGCTCATTCCCACCAGGCTCAGGGCCCCGGTGCGGATGAAGTGTCGTCGCCCCAGCAGGGCTTCGCTACAAGTCAGGCAGCCTGCTTTTCTTCCCAGAATGGGTGCGCTCATTTGCGTATGTCTCCGTTATCCGAGTGAACAGTGAGCAGTGATCAGTGAGCAGTGACAGTCGGCAAGTCAGCAATAAGTGGTCGATTGTTAGCGATTTGTTGCATTGACGTGTAACTCATGACTGCTGACTAGCGCTGATCTCCTGACTTCACCCTTCATTCACCGATCACTGATCACTGATCACTGTTCACTTCCTAGTTACGGGCAAACTCTCGGGATGTGACCAGAGCCCAAAGAACATCCTCAAAACCCTCTCGGCGCGAAGGTCGCGAAGCGATCAAATGTTCCAGTTCTGCGGCCTCCGAGGGCGTGGGGTAGCGGCACAGACTCCTCAGGAATAGCTCTTCAACGATTTCACGCTGGGAACTCTTCCCTTTGAGAAGAAGGTCCAGACGGCTCCCAGGACTGGAGATCTTCTGCTGATAGGTCGATCCCACCAGGATGTGCAGAGCCTGGCTGAGGCTGGCCTCGGTTTTCCTTTCGGGGATGATCCTACGATTTGGTCGATCATAGACGGTCAGGAAACGGGAGGGGTACAGATCGGGTACCTGCAGCTCAATCGCCCGGGTCCCTGGGGGAGCAGTCCCCATCCAACTGTTCCTGAATTCCTCCGGTACACCGGTGACATTGGAGATGGCGTCCAGCAGGATTTCTCCATCCAGCGCTCGGGGATGGCGATGAGAATAATTGACGAGGTCGTCTCGGTTGGTCCGGTTGGGCTGGCCTGAAAGCTGATAGGTGCGGGAGCGCGCAATGCGGCGCAGCAGGTGCTTGAGGTCGAAGCGGTGACTGACGAAATCCCCCGCCAGGGCCTCCAACAGCCGAGGATGGGTCGGCGGATTGGTAGAGCGGAAATCGTCTACCGGATCCACAATTCCCCGCCCCATCAAATAACCCCACATCCGGTTCACAATAGTCCGCGGGAAGTCGGGATGAGAAACCGTCCATTCGGCGAATGCCAGCCGAGGGTCGAAGGATCTCTCCAGAGACAGCGGGGTCCCATCGGGAAACGCCGGAGCGA
The DNA here is from genome assembly GCA_965218775.1 of Acidobacteriota bacterium. Taxonomy (GTDB): domain Bacteria; phylum Acidobacteriota; class UBA6911; order RPQK01; family JAJDTT01; genus CAUZIZ01. The sequence goes on from CBDCLS010000006.1 coordinate 1,970,915, forward strand.
CTTCTTCACCGGTGCGGGGATGAAGCACCTTGACGGTGTCCTCGGTTTCGCCGTAGTCGGGAACGCGACCGGAGGGGTCGTCGAAGACCACGATAGCGCCATCCGCGATCCACTCCGTGCGGCTAATGCGACCGAGGAAGGCTGCCAGTCCCCAGAACTGCTCCTGCGACCACTTCTCGAAGGGATGATGGTGGCATTGGGCGCAGTCCAGACGCTGCCCCAGGAAGACTCGAATCTCCTCCGGCATCATATCTTCGGGGCGAGGAGCGTCCTTACTAAAGTGCCGGGAGGGCCCGTCATGTCCTTGTGCCGAGAGTCTCTCCCTGGCTATCTGGTCGTAGGGCTTGTTCTCGGTGATGCTGTCACGGATCCAAGCCCAGTAGGCATAGGCGTGGGCAGGCGTCCCGGTCGACAGGTAGGCGACCCGGAACAGCTCGGAGAAGCGGTAAGTCCAGTAGTCCACGTACTCGGGCGTTTCCAGAAGGGTGTCAATCAGCTTCTCTCGCTTGTCAGGATCGCGGCTCGCCAGGAACTCACGCACCCGAGAAGGCGGCGGAAGCGTCCCGGTTAGATCCAGGCAGACCCTGCGCAGAAACTCCTGGTCCGATGAGAGCGGGGACGGCACGACGTGCTGTTCTCTCAGCCGGGCAAAGACATATCGGTCAATCAGGTTTGTTTCCGGGACCCTGGGATAGTCGGGAACCAGATCAGCGATAACACCCACGCGGATGTTGGCGACATGTCCCGGAGCCCTTACCAGAATTGCTGTTTCCCCCGCAGACCGGGCTTCGATCCTGCCCCCTGAGGTGACACGAACCACCTCCGGGTTGCTGGCCGAATACCGAACCTGGTCTGTAATGTCCTCGCGCCCGCCTCCCGCAAGGTGGGCCGTCACTAGCAGCTGGCGGCTTCCCTTCGGCTCCAGCGTCATCGCTTCCGGAAAGACCTCGACCCTCTCGATCCGTGTCTCACTGACCTCCCGATAAGGTGCGCCGGACCGAACCCAATCCCGAATCGTCTCATAGTCAGTCGAATTGGTCTCGAAGCGCATCCCGCCCCCATGGGGAAGGGTTGTGGTTGGTTTCAGAAGCAGAAGGCTTCCTTCCGGATTCTCCGTGCTCACGCGTGGTTTTATAGGCTCCGCTGCCTCCACACTCAAAACCTGATAGGAGCCGCCCTCGACGATCCACCGGTAATCCTCTTTTGGGTGGAGGACATCCAAAGACAGTTTGAAGCCGCCTCGGCCCTTGACCCCGCCATGGCACTCCGAGGCATTGCATCCTCGTTTGGTGAGAATCGCTCCGATGTCCCGGGAAAAACTGAAGGGTCGCGCCTCTTGGCTTCCATGCACCCGCACGGCCGCTTGGGAGCTGTGTCCACCGAACTCCGCAGTGACAAGGGTCCTACCGTCCGCTACCGGCGTCACACTTGCCTTCTCCGAGACCGAGGCTACTGCGGGGTGCCGTACTCGAAGCCGGCTCCCGTCCGTCACATCGCGCTCGAAACCGTCCGAGTAAACACCCAGCAATACCAACTTCTGGGAGGCGTCAGCCCCCACCAGCCGAATGTCTTCTGGGATCAGGTGCAGCGACAAGAGCTGGGGCTCATGGGAGGGAATAGGAGCCGTTCCGGCGCAGAGAAGACCAGTTCGCAGCAGCAGGAAGATCCCGGTCAGGCACTTGATCATCTCTTGTATTCCCGCTTTGGCAAAGAGCCGTCACCGCCGCCTCGAGAAGCCAGGATCGCTAGGGGCACCTTACCCACCGGCAGCGATGGTCCAGTCCTGCCTTCGAACACGGGTCGAGCCGTCAAATCGACCAGTAAGGGCAGCTTGGTGGGCAGAGCGTCATCAGCCGCAACGAACGCCAAGCTGACGGCTCGCCGCACAGGGCGGTATCGGGTCTGATCGCCAATGTATCCACTCTCCAAACCCACCGGGACGTAGTAGAGACCTTTTAGCAGTCCCGCCGTATAGGAGGCGGGTGTTGCCGAAAACACGCTTACACCTCTTGGCAGATTCGCGGCCGAGACGGCTACGTCTCCCTCGAAGCCCTCCTCCAGATCGCATACCACCGTAAAGGTCTTGGCTTTCCCCGGTGCCAGATTGACATGATCCGTAATGGGTGCCAGACGGCGTCCGGTCACTCCCAGGGTCACTTCCAGTCGCCCCAAATGGGGTATCTTCGGTCGGATCAGTACCCGGTATGAGAGAGCGGGGCCGCCGCGGCGGGAGGTCAGATCGCGAACCCTGAGCTGATAGGACCCTCCCTCCTGGAAGGTGAAAACCGTCTTGCGCTCTGTGGTCTTGTTGACGTCGTCTCCATCCCCGCCATACTCCATATGGATGTTGTCGAAGACATCCTGGCCGTCGGGACCCGCCACCTGAAGCCAGGGATTGAACTGGGGCGGCGCCGATTGCGGGGTCTCGACCTCGAAGGCGAGACTCTGTCCCGTTCTCACCTGGAACCGAAAAGTATCCACGTCTCCGGGGGGATCGATTGTCCCCTCCAGAATCGTATAGATGGAAACTTCGGTGCCGGTGCTGTCGTTGGGCTCGCGTTCCGAAAACCTGGTGAGGGGCCGCGACAGGTCAAGTGCTGATTCCGGCTCGACCTTGTCCTTGGCACCGGAGTTCCCGTCTGCGACGGCTTCTTTCAAAGCTTCAGGGGGCACGCTTCGTCCTGCCAGCTCCTTGAGTCTCGTCACCTCCAGAGGCCGGGAAAAGCTTCCCCATTGGGCAAAGGAGCTCGAGTCCCGCTCCCGCCAATCAGCCGGGTTCGGGTGCGCATCGCGGCCCAGAAGAGTGGAGGAATCGGGAGCTTCCGTAGAAATTCTGAGCTGGTAGACGAAGTCAATATTCCCCTCACCCAGGAAGGATCCTACCGAGACCAGATAGGTGCCGTCCTGTTGAAACCGGTGCGTCGCCATCGGAAACAGGGCATGGTGGGCGCCATGCCCCTGCCGTCTCAGCCGGTGGATTGGCACCCAGGAGAGGGCAGGACTGTGCCAGGGAAGCCTAAGCAGCCGCTCCGGGTCGAACCAGCTGCCGGAACGAGCGTAGAGATTCAGCTCTGACTCGGCGCTGTAGCCAATGTAGACCGGAAAAGAAGAGAACAGCTGGAAATGGATTTGCTGGCTCTTGGAAGCCTGAAAGGCGTAGAAGTCAAGATCGCCGTTCGCTTCGGTCTTGCCATTGATCACAACCGGCGTATCCACCTCCTGGTACTTCACCGAATCTATCTCGGCGGACACGGGTTCGCCGACCACCTGGAAGGTAAGCGCATTGGACATGCCGTGGGGCGTGATCAGCCGAAGCACATGGAGACCGACCTTGGAGTCGCCACCGATCCTGATCTGGATTCGGGCCACGTAGCCCGCCGGCTCAGCCTGCTGCGCCAGGGGGTGACGCTCTACTAGACTAGTGGCAAGCTCCTCACGCACCTCCTCTACTTCCTCGATCTGGCCTTCCAGATCGCTGCATTCGAACCAGACGGCATAGGCTCCACCGAGATCGTTTCCCCTGACCTCTGTCTGTACGACCGAATCCTGACGACCGCCCATGGGAAAGACCGAGAGGACTCTGGGCTCAGAGGGTCCCCTGTCTTCGTCCTCGTCAGCGGCCCACACTTGTAGGGAAAAGAGAAGAGCGATTGCTATCACATATCTGAAGAAACGCATGATCGCACTCTGGGGTTGAAGTTAGATGATAGCATACCTGGGAAGACGTCTCCTGCTAGGGCCAGACCGAGGTGAAATGCTGTTCCACCTCGGTTCCGGCTCGCCTGGCTCTATCGGGGCTCCCCTGGTGCCACCCCGGCGAAAGGAGGCTTCCCGGTCGAGAATCAGGCTCCCCATCACGGGTTTACTTGTACTCGAATGGCAGGTGTGGCAGTGCTCGGCCAGTAAGGGCCGCACCTTCTTCTCGAAGAACTCCGCACCGTTGTCCTGGCGACCCTGTGCTGGGAAGCAGAAGAGGGACAAGGCAAGAATCGTCAGGGCGGATGATTGCGGCGACGTAGTGGACCGGCGATGAGAAATGCGGGCTAGGCGAAAGCCGCCGTTCGATTGCGATCAAATCGGATGCTGTCTGTAAGATCGGGTGCCGACTATCACAGGTAAGTAGTCTCTAGTTCCAAACCCAGTGTGCCATCCTCACTGCTCACTGCTCACTGCTCACTGCCAACTGCTCACTCCTCACTGTTCCTGACTCCCTCGGTCACTTCGACCCGAGTGCCGTTCCACTGCAGTTTGATCCGATCTTGCTGTGTTTCCCAAGCCAGAACAGTGCTCGAAGAATCCGGCTGCTCAGTCAGTGAGAGGGAGCGAGCGCCGGGATATTTTTTCTCGATTAGCGCCTTATAGGCGTCGAAGAACTCGCCAGCATCTTGTTTGGAATCCCATACCGAAAGCAGGAAGAGGGTTAGCTGGCCCGCCTGGGTCTCGTAGATTTGCACCGAATCTCCATCCCACCCTTCCGAGCCTTGCTCAGCTGCCGGAAGGTCGATGAACTGCTTCAGTAGGAGGTAGAGACTGAACTCCCCAAGTGTATTCTGATAAATCTGTTTCCAGCTGCTGTCGAGTTGGACAGGCAGTTCAGACGATTCCACCACGACCGGCGTGTCGCGTTCATCCATATACTTTTCGGGATGTAGGATCTGTTCCGACGAGCCCGGTAGCTCAGCGTATAGTTTTGACAGGTCCTTCCAACTGTTGCGGCGCAAATAGGCCTGGACGAAACGGGCACCGTAGATGTAGGGGAAGAGCAGGGACTCCCGAAGATACTGGGGCGCATCGGTCAGGACCTGATACTGTTCTGCCGTCATTGCGAGACTGGTTCGGCTCAGCTTTATGATGTCAGGGATATCGAGGAAGCTTGTTCCCAGGTTGTCCAGCACGTACTGCAGCATCACCGAAAAGCCTTCCCCCTCAACCAAGGCCGCTTTCGCCAGCATGACGTCGTCGTTATCCTTTCTTGGTTGGAGCAGGCTGGAGAGATCGAAGTACTGATCCTGGAGTGCATGTGTCAGCTCATGGGCCATCACGGGTTTCTGGATTTCCAGGGGGATCCAATCTGCGATAAAGAGGGTACCGGCTTCGAAATCGTACAACCCGGCTATCTGCTCCGTAAACAGCCGCACCAGGAGTTCCTCCAGATCGGTGTTTTCCGGGATGAGACCCAGCTTGATCAATAGCTTCTGTTCGGTGAGCACCTCTTCAGAGGGATAGTCTTGCTCGAGTCGGGCCCTGAGATAGGCTTCTATCTCCTTTCTGCTCTTCAGGCCTTTGGCGATGGGACTCTTGGGTTCGAGGTGGCGAATGCGTACCACGTCCGCTAACACCTGGTCGGCGGACTGGAGAAGATCGGACTCGGACGGGGTCTGCGCCGCGAGGAGCGAAAGCGAAAAGACGGTACCACAGATCCAGGAGCGCATCATGCTGAACCCTTTAGCGCAGAATGCGCCGGTCTCCTTGCCGCTGAGTTACCCGCTCTCGGTCCAGGTATTCGAGAAACGGAATCGCATATTTGCGGCTGATCTTGAAGAGATCCTTGAACTCAGGGACCGTGAAAGCCTCCCCGCTACCAAACTTCTGGCTTAGCTTTTTCTTGAGACCAGCAATCTGGCCAGCGGTTGCCACCAGATTCTCGCTGATCCGAATGAGCTCGCCGTTTTCCAATAAGTAGTAGAAAATGGATCTTACCTCTTCGGGCGGGTGAGGAGACGACTGAATCAATTCCCGCAGCAAGGGGGGCGTAGGAAAGCCTCGATCGATGGAGTCCAAGATTTCCTGCCTCACCTGCTCCTGCTGTGGACCGAGTGCCACTTTTCTTCCATGGACGGCCAGGGTAGTCGCTTGAGTTTGGACCATACCCTCCTTCTCCAGGGTCTGGACGACGAACTGGAAATAGGCACTGCTAGCTGTACCCAGGAAGCGTTTTTTCACCTCTTCTCGCGAGACCCCTGCCGTCAGGGGATGAGCTTGATGGAACTCCTCCAGGAAGGACGTGATTTCGTGCTTGAGGGCATCAAGTGACGAACGGGAGAGCGCCAGACCTGGATCTTGCGGTACTAGTATGACTGTTTCGAGCTCGGCCAGGAGGGGGAGGAGATGTTTTTCACGATAGCCCGTCCGCGAGACCAGCTCTGGGACAGTGATCCCTCGCCAGCCCTTGGACTCGACCAGAAACTCGACCAGCGCCAAGTCTCCTATTGAAGTGTTGTCCACCAGCGTCCGATCCAACTCCTGCAGGCTAGAGAGCACCTGGGGCAGTTCCTTCTTGCGATGCTTGGGGGGAGCATTGTCGAGGATGATACCTCCCCCGATGGTTCGTAGAGGCGAGTAGCGTCGTAAGATGAATCGGTCTCGAGGCATGCAGACAACGGGTTGGTCGAGACGGATTTGAGCGACTGCCGATCCTCCCGGTACCACCGGATCTTTTCCCAACAGGTAGACGCGTCCGATCCACTCACCGCTCCCGTGGTGGAAGCGTATGGGACTGCGGTGCTTCAAAGGCTTGGGGGCGTCTTCCAGGAGAGTCACCTTGGCATCGAGATGATGAGAAGGAGAGAAGCAATCAGGGGGTGAGAGGATCGTTCCCCGCTCGAGGTGGACTCGCTCCACTCCCGTCAGATTGAGAGCGGTCCTTTGGCCGGCAAACGCCCGAGGCTCTTCCTGATTGAAGACTTCGATGCGCCGGACCTTGCCCGGTTTGTTCTGAGGATAGGCGGCTATTGGCGCTTCCTTCTCGAGGCTGCCAGACCAGAGCGTGCCCGTAACCACCGTGCCAAAGCCCTTCATGCTGAAGACTCTATCGACCGGAAGGCGAAACACCATGTCCTGACTTCTGCGAGAGACCTGATTCTTTTCTAGTTTCTGGACCTCCTTCAGAAGTGCTTCCTTGAGCTGCTCTATTCCATCGCCCGATAAGCTATCTACGGGAACGATCGGAGAATCTTCCAGGAAACTTCCTCGCGCCAGATCGTGTACTTCCTCTTCTACCAGAGGCAACAGCTCCTGCTCGACCAGGTTCTTTTTCGTCAAAACCACGATCCCTCTGGGGATGTCGAGGAGCTTGCAAATCGCAAAGTGCTCGGCGGTCTGCGGCATGACCGACTCATCGGCGGCGACGATGAGCAAGACGAGATGGATGCCACCCACGCCAGCCAACATGTTCTTTACGAACTTCTCGTGACCGGGAACGTCGATAAAGCCCAACCGGTAGGGTCCGAGGGCGAGATGGGCGAAGCCGATATCGATCGTGATACCGCGCCGTTTCTCTTCCTGGAGTCGGTCGGCGTCTATACCCGTGAGGGCCTTCAGGAGCGTCGTTTTACCGTGATCGATGTGTCCGGCGGTTCCGACGATGAAGTCTTTCACGGGATTGTTGGAAGTTCTCAGGTCAGTGGCTAGAGCGCCTCAGCTACCAGATCACCGACCTGACTGGTGGAGTACCCCATGCACCCTGCCGACATGCTTTTCATTTTCGGAGTCGTCCGGCTGATGGCTTGTTCGATCCGGTCTCCTGCGCGGCTGAGATTCTCCTCCCCCTTATGATCTCCTGCGACTCGCAAGAGCATGCTCATTGCTGCGATTGCGGCGATCGGGTTGATCACGTCCTGGCCGGTGTACTTGGGTGCCGAGCCACCCATGCATTCAAACATGCTACAGCCGCTGGGGTCGGGGTTGATGTTTCCGCCTGCCGCGACGCCCAGGCCTCCCTGGATCATTGCACCCAGGTCCGTGATGATATCGCCGAACATGTTGGGTACAACGATCGTATCGTAGTATTCGGGATTCTTGACGAACCACATACAGGCTGCGTCAATGTGGTTGTAGTCCCTGGTGATGTCTGGATAGTCGGCGGTTCCCATTTCCTCGAAGGCGCGGTACCAGAGGTCGGCAGCGTAGGTAAGTACGTTGGTCTTGTGGACTAGAGTGAGCTGTTTCCGATCGTTCCGGCTTCGGCAGTGCTCGAAGGCCCAGCGTAGGCATCGATCGACGCCGAAACGTGTAGCGATCATCTCCTGTGTTGCTACTTCGTGAGGGGTGCCCTTGCGCAGGAATCCTCCGGCGCCGCAATACAGATCTTCGGTGTTTTCACGCACCACCACGAACTGGATGTCCTCTGGTCCCTTGTCTTTGAGCGGACAATCGACTCCCGGGTAGAGCTTAACAGGGCGTAGGTTGATGTACTGATCCAGCTGGAAGCGGATCGTCAGCAGCAGGCCCTTCTCCAGGACCCCGGGGGTCACGTCTGGATGGCCGATCGCACCCAGGTACATGACGTCAAACTCCCTGAAGTCATCGATCTGCTGCTCGGTGATGATTTCACCCGTCTTGAGATAGCGGTCTCCTCCATAGTCGAATTCAACGGTCTCGTAGCCGAAATCCTCCAGAGATGAGACGGCCTCGAGGACCTTACATGCCTCTCGGGTCACTTCAGGTCCGGTTCCGTCGCCTGGGATCACCGCGATCTTGAGTCCATTCGCCATCGATCTACCTCGCTAAAGTACGATCCATTCGGTCGATTCAAGGGAGCGGGAAATCTAACAAACCGAGTCACAGACCGCAAGTCGCACGCCAGACACAAGAGTTCGCACGTCGCACGTCTGAACGTCGCACGTCCCTGATTCCAAGTACTTCATCAGACTAGTACTAGTCAAAAAGGCATCCATCTCGGGGATCCAACAATGCGACCCCAGCCTGGGACGTGCGACGTTCAGACCTTCAGACGTGCGACCTCTTTTGTCCTTTTTGACACCCATTGAACCCCTCTCTTACAATGCCCAGCGACCGTCGTGTAATCATGTTGGATAGCCTGTCGTCGAAAATCCAGAAGATTCTTAAAGATCTGAGGGGAGAGGGTCGTATCTCCGAACGGCATCTGGAGGAGTCGTTGCGCCAGGTGCGGATCGTGTTATTGGAGGCGGATGTCAACTTCAAGGTCGTCAAGAATTTCATCTCTCGCGTGAAGGCCAGATCTCTGGGCGCAGAGGTCTTGAGCAGCCTGACCCCCGGACAGCAGGTGGTGGGCATCGTCCGAGACGAGTTGACCGATCTGCTTGGTGGAAAGACTGCAGAGCTGACTCTTTCTTCTAAGTCTCCGACTGTAATCCTGGTGGTTGGATTGCAGGGGAGTGGCAAGACGACTACCTCGGGCAAGCTAGCGGTCTGGCTCAAGAACAAGACCTACCAGACCTTGATGGTGTCGACCGATGTCTATCGCCCTGCCGCGATTGAACAGCTGTCAGTGATTGGCAGGGCCATCGAGATTCCGGTCTACGAAGATCCGGAGCTTGCTGATCCGGTGGAGCGGGCCCGAAAGGCCTGGCAGCGAGCTCGGAATATGGGTTTTGATGTGCTGCTGGTCGATACGGCGGGGCGACTTCATATCGACGAGGAGCTGATGCAGGAGCTGGAGGCGATCCGTGACGCCGTCACGGCCCAGGAAATCTTGTTGGTGGCGGACTCCATGACCGGCCAGGATGCGGTCAACTCCGCTCACCAGTTTGACCAGCGCCTCGATCTGTCCGGCGTCATCCTTAGCAAGATGGACGCCGATGCTCGCGGTGGAGCGGCGCTCTCGATTCGAGAGGTCAGCGGCAAGCCCATCAAGTTCGTCGGCACCGGTGAGGCCTACGATGCCCTGGAGGTTTTTCATCCGGAGCGGATGGCCGGCCGGATTCTGGGTATGGGTGATGTCCTGAGGCTGGTTGAGAGGGCGGAAGAGGCTGCCAATGCCGACCACACCGAGCGGATGCTCCGGAAGATTCAGAGAGACGAGTTTACACTGGACGATTTTCTGGACCAGATGCTGCAGCTTAGAAAAATGGGCCCGCTAGAGCAGGTCCTGGGTATGCTTCCCCAAGCTGGAATGTTCAAGGGATTAGACAAGGTCCAGGTCGATGAAAAAGAACTCGATCGTTTGCAGGCGATCATCTCTTCGATGACCGCGGCAGAACGGATTGACTACAAGATCATCAAGGCGTCTCGGCGTCGGCGGATTGCTCGAGGCAGCGGTCGGCCAGTATCCGAGGTCAACCGGCTGTTGAAGCAGTATCTACAGGCCCGCAAGATGATGAAGCAGGTCAAAAAGGGCTTCTTGGGCAAAGGCCTGTCGAAATTGAACCTGAGTTGAGAGATTCTGGCCTTGTCGCTCTGCTGAATCGTTCCTAGCCCGTCTCCACCTTTTAGATCGGGTCTAATTCTGTTAGAATAAGGGTTTACATAAGAGGGGGTTCACTTCGTGTTGAGAATTCGCTTGAGTCGGCATGGAGCAAAGAAAGATCCACACTACCGTGTTGTTGTCGCTGATAAGCGCAACCCCAGGGATGGGCGGTTTGTAGAAATCGTTGGTTATTACAACCCTGCCCTCAGACCAGTTCGGCTGCATCTGGACCTTGAAAGGATTGACCACTGGATTCAACTGGGGGCTCAGCCCACCAGCCGGGTCATGTCCTTGATGGGTCGTATAGCAGCGGACGCTGGTGACGGAGCCCCGGCAGAGAAGACCTGATTCCGGGGACAGGGTTATTGTTTGCCTTTTCGGAGGGGGAGGAGTCAGGTTAAGCCTGCAGCAGATACGACCGTGCGCTTTGGACCTCGCTTCTGGTTGATTTTCAAGGAGGCGCTATGAAAGAGCTAGTCGAGATGATCGCGAAGGCTTTGGTGGACAATCCCGATGAGGTGGCTGTAACCGAGGTGGTGGGTGAGCAGACTACCGTGCTTGAATTGAGGGTCTCCCAGCCCGACCTGGGAAAGGTCATAGGCAAGCAAGGCCGGACGGCCCGATCGATCCGCACCCTTCTGGGGGCTGCCGGCATGAAGCTTCGGAAGCGATTCGTCTTGGAAATCCTCGAGTAATAGTTGGACCGTTTCGTCACGATCGCTCGAATTGTCAAGGTCAGGGGACTCCAGGGTGAAGTCGCTGCCCAGGTCGTGACTGATTTTCCCGAACGGTTTGCTTCTACTCAAGATGTCCGGGTCCTCTGCTCTCCCCGTGAGTCCTGGGAGCAGATCGAGAGCCACCGCTTCCACAACGGTAGAGTCCTTCTGAAGTTCCTTAACCGAAATAGCCCTGAACAGGCTGAGGAGCTGGTGGGAGGCCAGGTTCAGATCCCCGAGCAGGAGCGCTCGGCGCTGCCTGAGGGTAGCTATTACGAGTCAGATCTAATTGGATTGAGGGTGGTGCAGGACGACGAGCTCATGGGTGACGTCGTCGACCTCTTTCGGACCGGCAGAGAGGGCGAAAATCTGGTTGTGAAAGGTTCCTCCGGGCAAGAGTTCATGATCCCTTTGGTACGGGAGTTTGTCCGTCAGGTCGACGTGGACAAAAAGCTGATTCGAGTTAGTTTGCCGAGTGGACTGGTCGACGTGGAGACGGTAAAGGGAAGCTCACGTTGACGGAATAGGGCGGGCTGTATGTCCTGCCTGGTCTCGTTCCTGGTATGTTGATCGATATCGTTACTATTTTTCCCGAGTTGTTCGGGAACGTCTTCGACTACGGGATGATCTGCCAGGCCCGGAAGAAGGCCTTGCTGCAGGTTGACACGGTGGACTTACGATCCTTTACGACGGACAAACACAGAAGCGTGGACGATCGTCCCTATGGCGGCGGCGAAGGGATGGTTCTCAAGCCGGAACCCCTCTTCCGGGCCGTCAAGTACTGTAGGGAGAAGGCAGAGGAACAGACCCGAGTCGTCTTTATGACCCCGCAGGGTCGTCGTTTCGACCAGGCCAAGGCGGTCGAGTTGTCCTCAGTGCCGCATTTGACTTTTGTTTGTGGGCGCTATGAGGGTATTGATCAGCGGGCTGTAGACAGCTTGGCTGATGAGGAACTATCGATCGGGGATTTTGTGCTCTCAGGCGGCGAATTTGCCGCTCTCCTGATCATTGACTCGGTAACGCGGTTGATTCCGGGTGTGGTGGGTAGGGAGGAATCTGTTCTCAACGAGTCCTTCATGGACGGGTTGCTGGACTATCCGCACTACACTCGCCCGGCTACGTTGAGAGGGAACAGCGTTCCAGAGGTTCTGCTTTCGGGTAACCACGAAGAGATTCGTCAGTGGCGAGAGGGCGAGGCTTTGAAGCGAACTCGTCAGCGGAGACCGGATTTGCTGAAAGAGGAAAGGCTAGCAAAGGCGAGAACCTAGTACGCTGTAACACACAGATTATGACGGCTAGTGTGCTGGGCCGGGTGCGTTGATCGGGACAGGTTCCGAGGAAGCGCAGCTTTGGCCCTGGGGGCTAGGGGCCGCCTCTTCAGGTGACGAGTTTCAGACTCAAGGCACTCACGAGGTAAGAGCAATGAATCCAGTGGATTTGATTGAGCAACCGCATCTTAAGGATGAGATTCCCGACTTCGGTCCGGGAGACACGGTTCGCGTCAATTACAAGATTAGAGAGGGTGGCAAGTTTAGGATCCAGCCTTTTGAAGGGATAGTGATCGGTAGGCGGCAACGCGGTACCGGTTCCAGCTTCGTCGTTCGTAAGGTCACCCAGGGCTATGGCGTGGAACGGATCTTTCCCCTTCATTCCCCATTGATCGACGGAATCGACGTGATTCGAAAGGGACGAGTACGCCGCGCGAAACTCTATTATCTGCGAGAACGAAAAGGGAAGTCAGCTCGCATCAAGGAATTGCGAAAGTAGGTCTTTCTAGCGGTTGGCTTGGGAGATGCCCTGGTCAAGGTGTCGCCGCCGGAGAGAGAACCCTGCTCTGACCCTCGGCATTCTAATCTCGCGTCCGTTTCTACCCCAGGAAATCGCTCTTTGGTGCGGGTGGATGATCCATAAGGTTCTGTTTTTCGTCTACGTGCTCTACTGTTTCGAAGTGGGTGTGTTCCTGCTCCTGTTCCCCTGGTGGGATGTGTGGGAGCAGAACTCCTTGCTCCATTACTATCCCGGGCTCAAACTAGTGATCCTGAATCACTTCTTCCGTGGGGCAGTGTCAGGTCTCGGTCTGGCCAACTTGGTTTTGGGAGCCTGGGAAGTTGCCCACTTTAGCCAGTATTTTAGAAAAGCGTAGGCTTTCCCCCCCGCTGCTCTACGGAATATCGAGTCAGGCCGCCTTCCCCGACCTATCTCCTAACCGCTATCTTGAGCTCTTGTTCCAGACACCTGCCCACATCCTACAATGGCGTGAGAAGGATCTTTCTGAGGCGGAATCTCGAAGGCTGATCCGGCATGGGGTCCGGCTCTCGAAGGTGACCGGAAAGATCTTTATCGTCAATTCTTTCGTCCAGATGGCCTTGGAGGAGGAGGCGGATGGCGCCCACCTGACCTCGGTTCAGGATCTGGCAGCGGCCATCGCTCTGCGAGATCTCCACGGACCCAAGTCGTTTCTCCTGGGCAAGTCCACCCATTCAGCACTCGAGGTGGAAGTTGCAGAGCGGCAGGGAGCGGACTATGTCTTGCTGGGCCCGGTCTGTGCTCCCCTGTCGAAGGAATCGCCATTCACCCCTCTGGGGTACTCGGGCTTCCGAGAATTGACCTGCACCTTCCAAGTCCCCATGTTCGCTCTCGGGGGAATGGATCACTCACTCTTCGACAAGATCGCTGAGACAGGCGCGGCGGGTATCGCCGGCATTACCTGGGTGAGCCGAGAGGTGGAGAGGCTACGGCGGCGCCAGGGCGGCTCACGCACTCCAGGTTGATCGAGGGTCGACTAAACTGAACAGTGAACAGTGCCCTTAACGGGTAGACTGCCAGTATTACGAACCCAGGTCCGGCAGAGCCGCGAACGAGGAGAGAGCTGGACAACAGCAGCATCCCCCTATTCCCGACCGAAGTTTCTTTCAGGAATGGGGCCAGTGCTTCTGGGGACGAGACTGCTCTCTACTTCTTCCCACCCAGACCGACCAGGCATCCCTTCTCGGCCATGGAGGACGTTTCCTGAGCCTGTTTGATCTCCGCCAGTAGGTCCTCGTCTTCTTTCTCGAGAGCGACCTTGCGGATGGGTTCCAATTGGGGAATGAACTCCGGGAGCTGTTTGCAGAGTTTTTTCAAGGCCTTGCGTATTTCTTTGGGTCTGGCCAGCTTGTGAATCGCCTTATCGTCGATGTTGATCATGATCCCGTCGATTGCCCGATGGTAGGCACGCACCATATCCCAATAGGCGTAGAACTCGAGCGAGTCCTCGGTATCCTCCTGCTCCTTCTTCTCTTTCTCCTTCCGCTTCTTATCCTTCTTCGTTTCCTTCGCCTTCTTTGGCTTGCCGGGATTCATCCTCAGGTCGATCTCCTCGAGTCGGCGCTCAGCTATCTCGAGAAAGACCTCAACACGTCTGACGATTTTCTGGGCCAGCTGGATCTTCGAATACTCCTTGTCGGTGAAACGATCACCCGATTGGTAGGACCGCACTAGTCCAGCGCTTGCCGGATGGGGGAAAGAGAGAGCAGAGAGCGCATGGACTGGAGCAAGTGCTCCTGCCAGCGGGGAGGAGAAGAAGTGTTGCGTTTGGCCGAAGAGCTGTGTGAGAAGTTGGTTGCGTAGCTCTTCCATCTTTTCAATGCAGCGGTCGAAGTTGGTGCGGTATTCGACCGGGACGGCTCGTTTGAGCTCTTCTAGGTTCTCCAGAAGTTTTCTCAGGTTTATCTCGAGCTTCTTCACGTCATTGGATCGTAAGTCCTTTTCTCGTTGCGGCTTCTGGTCCAGGGTATAGTGGGATAGGGATATCAGGCTATGCAGCGTCTCTAGTGCTTCGTTGATCTGGAGGTTCTTGATTTGAGCCTGCAGCAGCTTGGACTGACGATGAAATGCCTTCCCGAACAACTTCATTCGAGAACGGTATTGAGGCTTTCTCTTGTAGTCCAGATTCTCCCGATTAGAAAGGATATCTTGCAAAGGCAGCAGCTTCTGCTGACTCTCTGGGTCGGGCTGCGTCTGCAGCAGGCAGAGCAGGAGGGATCCGTAGACTCCAATCATCGCTACATCTTCTCCGGAACCTCGATGCCGAGCAGGTCGAGGGCCCGAGTCAGGCCCTTGAGACTGGCATCGGCTACGGTCAAATAGAGACACCGCTTCAGGCGATTTTCTTCTGAGAGGATATGATGCGTGTGATAGAAGATGTTGAAGGACTGGGCCAGAACGAAAGCATGCTTCGCCAGGTAGGACATCTCCAGTGTTCTGATCGACTGGTCCACGGCTTCCTGCAGGCGTCCAATTTGCAGCAGGAGCCCCCAGACTTCATCATCTTCGAATAGGGGTTCGATCCTATCGGCCTGTGTCCACAAATCCGCCAACTCTTGCTTCCAGCTCTCAACTGCTCCAGAGCCTTCCTGGGTCTCAAGCTTCCCGAAGATGTTCTTAGAGCGCACCACCGAGTACTGGAGATAGGGGCCAGTTTCACCCTCGAAGCTGAGCGCTTCAGCGAAATCGAACGCGATCACGGAGTTTCGAGCGTATTTGAGAAGGAAGTATCTCAGCGCCCCTACCGCGATCTGCTGGGCGATCAGTTGACGCTTCTCGAGGCTCAGCTCTCCTTGTCGAGCGCTGACCTCCGCCAGCGATCTCTCGATCAACTTGTCGATCAGATCATCCGCCTTAACCCCTAATCCTTTTCTTCCCGCAACCTCGACGTAGGGTCTGGCGCGATCCTCTTCCGAGAGTTGAATGCCCAGTTCGGCGCAGCATTTGGGAGACAACGCCACCATCTCGTAGGAGAAGTGGACGGAATCATTGGCCTGCTGCTCGTATCCGAGGCTTCGCAGACCGTGGACGACGACGCGCTGGAGATAAGACTGCCGAACGTCGATGACATTGTAGACACGCTTTCCTTGTCCGAAATCCGGTTGATCTTCGCCATCGGGGCTGGCGGTGGTCATCCAAACTCGGGATCGGTCGGGGTAGTAGTGGAAGCGGCGATAGTGAAAACTCCTACTCAGAAGGCCGAACTTCCACAGCTGATAGGCGATGTCTTTTCCAACATAGGTCACCGTCCCATTGCTGCGAACGATGATCTTTTCTTCGTCCGGTTGGCCATCTGCGCCGGGCAGCCGCATGACCCAGCATCCGCTGTGGGGACCCGACTCAACATAGGTGACGGCCTTACTGGCTTGGAGCTGGGCCCATGCCTCTTCCCAGAACTTCAATTTCAGGATCTCGCTCTCTCTAGGAAGAATGTCGTAGGAAACCCCAATACGCCACATCGTTTTGAGGTGAGCCCGGACGATTCGCAGGGAGATGTGTTCTGCTAGTTCGGCAGTTTCACCCACACCAGTCTCGATTTCGTGTAAAGCCCGAAGACGGAACTCCGGATGTGATTCGTCCTGGGTGTACCAGTCAGCAGTCTCGGCGTACAGGTCCCAGCAGTAGTAGTCGAAAGGCTCGTCCACGCTTTCGACCTCACGAAGGCCCATGTTCCTCAGACGCTGGAATCCCACTACGACGTCTGCTACCTGCACTCCGGTGTCGTCGATGTAGTTCTGCACTTCCACGCGGCATCCACGATCGCGAAGGAGTCGTACGAAGGTATCTCCAAGAGCGGCATTCCGCAGGTGACCAATATGCGCGGCTTTATTCGGGTTGATGTTGGTGTGCTCGACGATGATCTTGTCTCCGTCGGGATCCGGTGCCGACCTGCCGAGCCAAGCATAGACGTCGCTGAAGAAGCGGGTGCGGTCCAGATAGGCGTTGACATAGCCTCCGCCGGCCGCCTGAAAACGCTGAATCCAGGGGGGGCTCTCAATATGATCGACAACCTCCTGGGCAATCTGTCGGGGTGGCCTGCGCAGAACCTTGGCTAGCTCGAAGGGGAAGGGAAAGGCCAGATCGCCAAACTCGATACGGGGAGGAAACTCGGAGATCATTGGACCGAGGTCAGTGCCGAAGTGCTCGAGCACAAAGTTGTGTAGATAAGTCTCGGTATCCCGGGCCCGATCGAGCAGCATGAGACCTATGATATCAGGTCGTAGGTTGCACTTAGACAGTCCACGGTGAAACTTGAACAGTGAACAGTGAACAGTGAACAGTGCCCTGAACGGGTGGACTGCCGGTATTACGCGCCCAAGTCCGGCAGAGCCCGCGAAGGAAACTGGAGCCAAGAGTTGACGGAATCGGCTACTGCATCGAGAATCAGGGCTTGCCCTAAGTGCTGCCTTCCATAAATACGATGGTGTATGCAGATGGGGCTTGTGAGGCGAGGTCAAGGCAGGAGGAGGAAGACGATGCTTTGCCATCTTCGACGACGACCAACGCAGAGATCGTCCAAAACCCCCATCTGCCCTCCGGGTGGCGACGGGACGGGCCGATGGCTTTGTCGTTCCTCCTTCCAATACGCAAGAGTATGGCTTCGTCGTCGCTTCGCGCCCTCGACGCCGTCGCGCTCGCCACATACATCATCGTATTTATGGAAGGGAGCACTAAGGAGGAGCAGCTATGCCAAAGCTCTTACACTTTGATCCATTCAACGGTGCCAGTGGGGACATGATTCTGGGCGCGCTTCTGGACATGGGCCTGCCGCTGATCCATCTCCAGGATGAGCTCGGGAAGCTCAAGCTGAATGAGCCATTCGAGCTTTCTTCCCGACAGATCAGTCGACAAGGGGTTGTCGCCACCAATTTCCAGGTGCGCTCCTCCCAGCACTCTGATCACCATCACGGGCGGCATTTGAAGGAAATCCGGGAACTGATCGAGAAGAATGATCTGGATCCATGGGTAAAAGAAACCTCCCTGACCATCTTTCAAAGGCTGGCAGAAGCTGAGGCCAGGGTGCATGGACTTTCTCCAGAACAAGTGCACTTCCACGAGGTGGGTGCGCTGGACTCGATCATCGATATCGTCGGAGCTTGTATCGGCTTTCGATATTTTGGCGTCGAGACCTTTTACACCAATCCCATCAGACTCGGTGCTGGAACCGTCACTTTTTCACACGGCACCTGGCCCGTTCCTGCCCCGGCGACCGCGGCGCTGGTCGAGGGATTCCCGGTCCTCATGGGTCCGGTGCAAGGCGAACTGACCACGCCCACCGGAGCCGCCATCGTCACCACTCTGGCTCGGGTGGAGGGGATCCCCTCTTTTTCTCTCGAGGCATCGGGTTTTGGCGCTGGGGACAGGGAGCCGGAGGGGATCCCCAATGTGCTAAGATTGCTGTTGGGAGAGAACCTGGGCGACGATCATCGCTCACTCGGGGTCCAGGAAGAGGAGGTCCTCGTCCTGGAAGCGAGTATCGACGACATGGATGCGGAGATGGTGGGGCACTTCATCGCCCTCGCCCTCGGGCAGGGTGCCTTGGACGCCCACTGCGCTCCACTTCAGATGAAGAAGGGGCGACCCGGTTTCCTCCTGACGATCCTTTGCCAGGACAAGGACAGGTCACGAATAGCCGAGCTCACCTTTCGTGAGACGACCACCTTGGGCCTTCGCTGGAGCCGGTGGAGACGTTGGGTCCTGGATCGAGAAATCAAAGAGGTTGACACCGAATTTGGTGTGATCCGAGTCAAGATTGCACGTTTTCGAGGTCAGGTGGTCAACGCTTGGCCCGAGTATGAAGACCTGAGGAAAATCGCTGAAGAAACCGGGACGCCGCTGAAGGTTCTGAGACAGATTGCGCTGAGCCGGATCTCGAGCACCTGATCCACCCACCAGGACGATGAAAAGAAAGTTCTACCTGACCACACCGCTCTACTACGTGAATGACGTTCCCCATGTGGGGCACACCTATACCACGGTGATCGCCGACGCCATTGTTCGCTACAAACGCATGTGCGGATTTGACGTCTGCTTTCTGACGGGCACCGATGAACATGGTCTGAAGCTCGAACGTGCTGCGCGGGAGCAGGGAGTCACTCCACAGCAGCTAGTCGATACCTTCGCTGGCGAGTTCGAAAAGACCTGGAGATCGTTGGACGTCACCTTCGATCAATTCATTCGAACCTCAGAGGACCGCCATCATCAGGCCGTTGCCGACATTTTCAAGAAAATAAAGAAGAACGGCTTCATCTACACAGGGAAGTACGAGGGCTACTACTGCGTTCGCTGCGAATCGTATGTTCCGGAAGGAGAAAAGACGTGTCCTGACTGTGGCCGTCCCACCGAGTTCATGACGGAAGAGAGCTACTTCTTCAAGTTATCGGCTCTTCAGGAAGAACTGCTGGACTTCTACGCCGACAACCCGGAGTTCGTACTCCCGAGCTCGAGAATGAATGAGGTGGTCAGCTTCGTCAAAGGAGGACTCCAGGACATAAGTATCAGCAGGACCTCCTTCAGTTGGGGCATCCCTGTTCCAGAGGACGAAAAACATATCTTCTATGTCTGGTTCGATGCGCTGACGGGCTACCTTTCCGGCGTCGGCTACGGCAGCCAACCGGAGCTGTTCGAACAGCATTGGCCCGTGGATGTGCATCTTATCGGCAAGGACATTCTGCGTTTCCATGCCGTCTACTGGCCCGCTTTTCTGATGGCCGCGGGTTTGAAACCGCCCCGACACGTCTTGACCCATGGTTGGTGGACGGTGGCAGGCGAGAAGATGTCCAAGTCACGCGGCAACTTCATCACGACGGAAGAGCTGATGGAGGTGGCGGAAGCGGACTGTGTCAAGTACTTTCTGATGCGCGAGATTGCACTCGGTGCCGACGGTAATTTTTCCTACGATGGGCTCCTGACGAGAATCAATAGCGACCTCGCCAACGATCTTGGGAATTCTGCCAACCGTACCTTGAAGATGATCGAGAACTATTTCGATGGCGCGATCCCAGAGCTGGGTGAGTCGGAGGGCGGGGACGGGGAGTTAAGAGAGTTCAGCCTCGAGACGATCGAGCTCTACAAGAAGAACTTCGATCGATTCCAGATCAACCGAGCATTGGACAGCGTCTGGGAACTCATCTCAGTCGTAAACAAATACCTGGTTGCGAATCAGCCCTGGCTGATGGCAAAGGATCCTGCCAAGCGCGATCGATTGGGGACGGTTCTTTACAATAGTGCCGAGACACTTCGTCTCATTGCGGTGATGCT
The DNA here is from genome assembly GCA_965218775.1 of Acidobacteriota bacterium. Classification (GTDB taxonomy): domain Bacteria; phylum Acidobacteriota; class UBA6911; order RPQK01; family JAJDTT01; genus CAUZIZ01. Next base: position 1,990,865 of record CBDCLS010000006.1, read on the forward strand.
CGGTCCCGTGATCCCCAGTGGAGCCGTGTCGATCCTTCGTCAGCTGGGTGTTCACGAACCCTTGGAGAAGCAGCAGGCGTCGGACCTGACCTGGGGGAGGTTGAAACACGGTTCCGCCATCGGTGAGATCGTCCCGGTCTATCCCCGAGTGGATCCGAAGGAGTTTCAGGCGCGGATCGATGCGACCATGGCCAAGAGGTCGGCCGCTCCCAGCGCTGCTTCGGACACAGAACCACCAGCGGAGAGCCAGAGCGACGATCGGATCGGCATTGAAGAGTTCGCTGGGATCGATATGCGAGTCGGAAGAGTTGTCTCGGCCGAGGCGCTGCCCAAGTCGAAGCGACTGCTGAAACTTCAAGTCGACCTTGGCTCTGAAGTCAGGCAGATCGTGGCGGGAATAGCCGAAGCGTACAGCCCGGAGAGTCTTCCTGGCCGCCTGGTGGTGATTGTTGCTAATTTGAAGCCCGCGCGCCTGATGGGAGTTGAATCCAACGGCATGATTGTGGCGGCGTCAGATGGAGACCGCCCGGTTCTGGTTACGCTGACGGAACCGGTCCAATTGGGCTCTCGGCTGAAGTAGTGTTTGTCGATTCTCACGCTCACCTCGACTCACCGGATTTCCAATCCGATCTGGACGATGTCCTGGCCAGAGCACAGGAGTCGGCTGTCGAGACCGTCTTGACGATCGGGTGTATAGGCTCCGATCTGGGATTGGCCGAACAGCTTCTCCGGTTGGTCGAACGATACGATTTCCTCTACGCCTCCCTGGGTGTTCATCCCCATGATGCCAGCTGTTTTACCGAGAGCCTGGGCGCCGAACTTCTTGGCTTGGTAGCTCATCCAAAGGTATTGGCCTGGGGCGAAATAGGCCTTGACTACCACTACCAACACTCGAGCCCAGAGCGACAGCGTCGTGCGTTTCGGACCCAGATCCAGCTTGCCCGCTCCTGCGACAAGCCCATCATCATTCACTGTAGGGAAGCCGAGGGGGAGGTCTGTTCCATCCTGGAAACAGAGTACTCGGAAGATGCCGCTCGGGCAGGAGTCCTGCACTGCTTCACGGCGGACGAAGCGACTGCAGCTCGCTGCCTGCGTCTCGGATTCTATATCTCCTTCGGTGGAATCCTGACTTTTCGGAAGTCGGAATCGCTCAGAGAGATTGCTCGCGATCTACCAGAGAATCGGCTGCTCATTGAAACCGATGCTCCCTATCTGGCCCCGGTTCCTCATCGAGGCCGGCGAAACGAACCCTCGTTCGTGGTGAAGGTTGCCGAAGAGCTGGCCCGGGTGCGAGGCACGACGCCAGAGCAGATAGGAGCCCTGACCACAGCGAACTTTGGTCGGCTGTTTCAGTCGGGAAGGGCGCCATCAGAGCAGATTCCCGAGTAGTCTTTCCCCATGGCAAGCAACCTTTTCCCAGCACCTGGTCCTGTTGCCAGCCCCTGGATGGATTGCTATAGTTAGCGCGAAAAAAATCGGCATGAAGACAGGGTCCGACAGGGTGCTTACTCCCAAGGATGTGTTTCGCCTGGTCGAGTCGGACCTGGAGGAAGTCGAGCGTCGATTGAAAAGCGAGGCTCAGTCTGCCCTCTCTCTGGTCAACGACATCAATCGCTACCTTCACGACAGTGGAGGTAAGCGCCTACGACCCGCGGTCCTGCTCCTGACCTCCAAGCTTTGTGGCCTGACGGGCGATCCGGTGATCGTGCTGAGCGCGGTTGTGGAGCTGATTCATGTGGCGACTCTGGTCCACGACGACATCATTGACAATTCCCAAGTCCGCCGCGGTCAGCCCTCCGTAAACGCCAAGTGGGGAAGTGAGATCACCGTCCTGATGGGTGATTGGCTCTACATGACGTCTTTTCACGTTGCTCTCCAGCAGCGAGACTTCCGGATTCTCGATGTTCTCATCTCCATTACTCGTCAAATGGTGGAGGGAGAACTGCTGCAGCTGGAATACAACGGTCGGCTCGACCTCACCGAGGAAGAACAGTTGGAGATCTGCCTTCGCAAGACGGCCTGCCTCTTTTCCGGCTGTGGCCGCATGTCCGCGGTTCTGGCAAGACTCGACCCAGAAAAAGAGGAGCAACTCAGTCGCTATGGTAGATCGCTGGGCATGGCTTTTCAGCTGGCTGACGACTTACTTGACTATACCGGCCAGGCGACGGTTCTGGGTAAGCCTGTCTTGAAGGATCTGGAGGAAGGGAAGGTGACCCTGCCAGTCATTTTCTTGATGCAGCAGGCCAAGTCCTCGGAGAAGGATTTTGTCCGAGGGGTTGTGGAGAGTCAGGACTTCAGCAAGCAGAACAAGCGCGAGATCTTGCGCCTTATCAATGCCTATGACACGGTTGGCAAGGTGAGGGGAATTGCGGAGAAGTATGCGAGAGAGGCCCAGCAAAGCCTTGTCGATTTCCCCGATTCGATCTATCGCGAGGCCCTTCTGAGCGTCCCCGAAATGGTGATCAACCGCCGGAAATAGTCAGCACGATTGCTGAGCAGACGAATCCCTTTCGTCCGCTCCCAGCTTACGGCTCAGTTTCCTCGTCCTTCGTCTCTTCTACTGTTCCGGGCGGAGGGGGTATGTCCTCGATCGAGATCAGATTCTTTGGAGTTCGCTCTGACGGCTCCTGTGGAGATGAGTCGCCTGCAGAAATCTCCTCGCCCACAGAGTCCGGGCCGGGATCTAGAGGGGTTGCTCCGGTCCGTGTGAAGTTCTGGGGAGGCGAGTCCCCGAGGGCGCCCTCCATGAACTGCATCCAGATGGGGAGAGCAAGGTTGCTGCCGTAGACCTTCTTCCCCAGCGACTTCTTCTCATCGTAACCAACCCACACGCCAGCGGTGGTCTTGGGAGTGAAGCCAATGAACCAACTGTCGGTCGAATCGTTGGTCGTTCCCGTCTTTCCACCTATGGGACGTTTGAGGGCGCGAGCGCGAGCGGCTGTCCCGCGCTGAACCACACCTCGTAACAAGCCGACCATCTTTTCGGCGGTTTCCGGGGAGATCACTTCGTGTATTTTCGGATTTTCCCGCTCCAGTAAGATTCCATTGGAGTCCTCGATCCTGTCAATGAAATAAGGGGTTACCCTCACCCCGTTGTTCGGAAAGACGGTGAATGCTGATGCCATCTCGGCCAAAGTAACTTCAGCTGCACCCAGTGCCAGAGAGAGAAACGCGGGCAAGTCTCTTTGGATCCCAAACTGGTGAGCTGCTTCGACCAAGGCGTCGACGCCCAAAGCGTTTGCCAATCGGACCGTGGGGACATTGCGCGATTCAGCCAGGGCCTGACGGATTGGAATCAATCCCTTGTACTCTTGATCATGGTTCTCCGGGGCGTAGGGACGGCCCAGTCCGTCCACCAGGTCCACCGGTGCGTCCAGTACGGTGTCCTCGGGGGAATACCCAGCTTCAACGGCGGCGACGTAGGTGAAAATCTTGAACACGGATCCGGGCTGGCGTTCGGCCTGCATGGCTCGGTTGAACTTGCTGGCCTGGAAGTCGAAGCCGCCTACCATTGCCCTGATGGCTCCGGTCTGGTTCTCAACGGCTAACACAGCTCCCTGAACTTCAGGGATGCGGTCCAGAGTGGCCTCAATTGTGCGATTGGACCGGTCGATGCTCTGGAGCGTGAAAACAGCAAGGTCTCCCGGTTTCAATGCCTGATCGACCTTCTTTTTCTTGGTCCAGACGATGTCGGTGGGATGGATCAGCGCGGTGTAGCTTCCCATCTGCACCCGCGCTTCCGTGGGGCTGGATTCGAGGACCAGTCCGTGTACCATCTGACCCTCAAAGAAGAGCCGTTTCCAGTCGGGATGGACGTAGGTCTGCAGATCTTTCTCCTGATCGAGGATGTTTTCCTCGGGGCCTTGCCATCGGCGCCGCTTCTTGTCGAATTCCTTCAAACCCTGCTGCAGTGCCTGTTGGGCACTCACCTGTTGTTCGTAGTCGAGTGTGGTGTAGACCCTCAATCCTCCCTTGTAGATTCTATCGGTCGTGTACCTTTCCTCCAGATATTGCCGAACCCATTCCACAAAGTAGGGTGCGGGGCTCTGGGCATCGCTACCGGTATTGAGTTGCAATGGCTCCTGCAAGCTATCGCGGTAGGTCTCGGCGCTGATGAAGCCCTCGTCGTAGGCCCGCCTCAGGACCAGATTACGCCTCCCCATGGCTTGCTCTGGGTGGTTGATTGGAGAGTTGCGTACGGGGGATCTGATCAGGCCTGCAAGTACGCCTGCCTCGCCGTAGCTCAATTCACTGAGCGATTTCTGGAAGTAGAAATTAGCTGCTGTGGCCACGCCATAGCGGTTGTGACCCATATAGATCTGGTTGCAGTAAAAAGTGAAGATTTCTTCCTTGGAGTAGGTTCTTTCGATCTGAATAGCGAACAACATGTCCTTGATCTTGCGCTCGAAGGTCTTCTCGGTACTCGTGAAGCGCAGCTTGCTCAGCTGCATGGTCAGGGTGGAGGCCCCCTTCCTCTCCCCGTACACAACGTCCTTGACGATGGTGATGATCAAGCGGATCAAGTCGATGCCGGGGTGCTCGAAGAAATTGGCGTCTTCGATGGCTAGAATGCTGTGCTTGACGACGACGGGAATCTCTTCATAGGTGACCAGGCGCCGCTTCTCCAGGGCGAACTGACCCAGCACCCGGCCATCGGACGCGTAAACATAGGAAACGATACTGGGCCGGGATCTTTGCAGGTCCTCGACCTCAGGCAAATCAATTCCGTATGCCAGGACCAAGCCCGTAAGGGTTCCCGCGAAGGCGGCCCCCAGAGCCAGGAGTGCAAAAGTCAGCCAAAAAAAGTAGCGCGGTCTCGGCTTCTTCTGCTCACGGCTTTTTACCGCGACTCCCATCTGTTCCCCATTCTACACCGACCTGAAATTCGGACGTGGCTTCGGTCTCCAGGCCGGAGTATTCTTCCGTCGGGCCGTCGGCTCGACGCACGGCGACCTCGAGACCGCCACCACACCCGGTCTCCTGAAGTTTCCGGCTGAATGATCCAGCGCCCTACAGTGAGGCTTGCTACTCGCTATCGTGTATTGTTTTGAGTCCGAGAATCTCGTAGTTCTTCGACCCTCGCGGAGTGCGAATTTCAACCTCGTCGCCTTGCTGGCGGCTCATGAGACTCTTTCCAATTGGAGAGCTGGTCGAGATGAGACCCGACTTCACGTCTGCCTCCTCGCTGGTCACCAGTCGATAGGTGATTTCTTCTTCACTGTCCAGGTCGAAGAGGACGACTGTTGACCCATAGGACACTCGGTCAGTCGGGATCTTCGTCAAATCGATCATGGAGAGCGCCGACAGGCGTTGCTGTAGGAGGCCAAGCTGCGCCTGAACATACGACTGCCGCTCCTTGGCGGTCTGGTATTCCGCATTTTCGCGCAGGTCCCCATGTTCCATGGCGGTCTTGAGTGCCTTGGGCAGTTCATCCCTCAGCTCACGCTCCAACTTCCGGATCTCGTCCTGTAGTTTCTTCTTGGCTTCCTTCAAGAGTCTGCAGCCTCACTTCCAAGTTCAAGCAAAGGAACCCTCGTCCCTTTCCGGACAACTCCAGAAGTCACCATTATAGCAGCGATGCTTTGTGTGACCGCGTGGCCCGAAGAGCAGGAAGAGGGGTGTTTGTTCGATAAGACGGTCTAACCGACTCGTTCGTCAGCTGTCACGCTGAAGGTCTCCTGACAGGAGGTGGCCTGGCCCGAGACCGTGTCAGTTATCTCTACGGCAAGCCGGTAGTCCCCGTCGGCCAGACCACTCAGAGAAAGTGTTTTGATGATGACCAGGCGCTTGGGCGAAAAGAACTGGACCGATTTTCCGGTCTCATCTCTGACCTCTTTGAGCACCTCACCCTCCAGGGTCGAGATCCGGTAAAGCAGGTTCAGAGCCGGTTCCATCCTGGCCTGGTCGATGGCTACGTTGTAGAGCTGGAAGTAAACTCCGATTCTCTCGTAGTTCGGGAACCTCCTCTTCACACTGGGTATCACCTTGGCATCTCCGATGACGAACTGTTCCAGTTCATCGGAGGAAGGGTCGACCTTCCAGATATGGCTGGCGAGTATCAGCGAGCTCGGATACAAGCGGTTTTCCAGATGTCGAGGAACGGAAAGGCGCCCTTGGAAGGTTCCAAGTCGGCCGCTGTTCACGTCCTTCAAAACCAGGTTGAGCTTGTAGGTGCCCGCTTTCAAAAGGAACAGCTTCTGGTACACAGACCTGCGCACCGCGGCTTCGGCGAAGTCGGCTTGGGAATAGTCCTTGTTCAGCGTGTCTTCGAACTCCGCAACCAACCCACCGGTCAGACCTGTGACCGCCCCATAGACATTTACGGCTGCGTGCATGATGTCGGAGCGCTCTTGAAAGCTGAGATCGGAATGACTGATTTCAATCGTGACGGGAGTCAGGAAAGTGCTGTTTTCGAGGTGAAGAAAGTCCTGGCGTATCTGAAAAGGAAGGTCCCGATAGCTTAGGTTGGTGGTGACCATTCCCCGGAGGTCGGTAAACTTGATTTCCGGGGGACGTTGGAGATTGAAGAATTGCTCCATACGGGCAAAGGGCAGATCCTTGGAACGCATACCGCTTTTGGATAACCACTCCAAACTATTGGAGTGTCCCGGGCTGAAGTAGGGACGGTCCCCCTTGTGACTCAGGCCCAGGTTCTCGAGCAGGGTGGCTCCCAACCTGGGAGTATTCATCAGGGCGTCTTTCTCATCAGTCCTCAAGGCCATCCGATACTCGCCGCTCATTGATTGGTCCACGAACTCTATTTCCAGATCGCTCCCAATGCCGTCCAAATGGCGATAGCGCCAGATCTCGAAAGGGAAGGCCCAGGTGGATCCAGAACCTTCGTTGCGGGGACGCATGTAGGTGCCTCCGTGGGGATGGGATTCTTTCGCGTCGGGTGGGCCAAATTTGATGTAGGTCCTGCCTCGGTCTGTTTTCCAGCCGGGGAAGCCCCCGTAGCGAAAGCGCTCGTTAGCGAAGGCAATCCTGCGGTAGTGTTCCTCCTTGAATTCGTTGTGTGTCGTCCCAGGGTTAGTGTCCCGGCGAAGCCAGAACTGTTCGATGAATCGCTCCTTTTCCTCCGGCGCATTCAGATGTCCAAAGACGCTTCGCTCTTCCGGGCTGATGATGAGGGTGACGTCTTCTGCCAGCCACTTCTCGAAGTAGTCCTGACGCTCCTCTTTTTGGACACCTCTTTCTTGGGACGACAGCGCGACGGGAAGAAAAAGGAGTAATAGCAGAGCGGGCTGGAGCCGAAGTACCCCTGCCCAGGAGCGAAGTGGCAATCTACGTTGCATGAATTCCTGTTAGTTATTCTAAAAACACGCTTTACTTCAGTCAAGGATTCCCCGTAAAGCGCCTTCCGAGTCTCAGAAGGGTGTTAAAGTGTTGCGCATGAAGTCCGGCGAACTGAGGGCCCAAAAACGGACGTCAGGTTTCCCTGGGAGCGCCGGGTTGGTTGGCCTGGGCCTCATGCTGGTGGGTCTTTGGGCAATGGAAACCGGGGGATCGATGCCTGCCGGTGTGGTTCCCACACTGGAGTCCAGGTCTCCAGATCAGATCAACGTCCTTTTGATTGGCGTCGATACCCTGAGGGCCGACCATGTCGAGTGCTATGGGTACAAGGAGGTCCGAACGCCTCACATAAATCGTTTGGCGGAAGATGGAGTTCTTTTTCGAAACGCTGTCGTGCAAGTGCCTCTCACCTTGCCCTCCTTCTGCTCTATCATGACCGGTACCTATCCCATGTATCACGGGGTCAGGGATTTCTCCTACGGATCCTTGCGCCAGGATAAGGTCACCCTGGCCGAGCTGCTCAAGGGACGTGGCTATGCTACGGGTGCTTTTATCGGTGCATTCGTCCTGGATGCCCGTTTCGGACTGGATCAGGGATTTGACCATTACGACGGGCGATTCAACCTGAAGAAGTATGAAGGCGTCGATCCCGGGACCATCCAGAGGCGGGGTGACGAGGTGGCGAGACGAGCAATCGAATGGATTGGGCATAACCGAGATCACCGATTCTTCGCCTGGATTCATCTCTACGATCCCCATCATCCCTACACTCCGCCGGAACCGTATCGTTCGGATTATGCCGATCCCTATACAGCAGAGATTGCATACACCGACTCTCTGGTGGGTCGCATCCTCGCCTTTCTCGATGAGAGCGACCTCTACGACAACACCTTGATCGTCTTCACGTCCGACCACGGGGAAAGTCTCGGGGAGCATCAAGAACAGAATCACGGCTTCTTTATCTACGACACGACTCTGAAGGTTCCCTTGTTGATAAAGTTGCCCAAGACTCAAGGGAAAGCGCAGGTCGTGGAAACCCAGGTCAGGAGTATCGATATCCTTCCTACCGTTTTGCAGTACCTGCGCGTCGACACACCGAAGCAGGTCCAGGGTGTTGGCCTGCGCGGATTGATCGAAGGAAAGCCATTGCGCACGGCAAGACTGGAGGCGTTCAGCGAGAGTTACTATCCTCGATCCTCATTCGGATGGAGTCCTCTGCGGAGCCTGCGAACACAGAAGTACAAATACATCCTGGCTCCGCAACCCGAACTCTACAATCTGGAGGAGGACCCTGACGAACGATCGAATGTTGCTTCGAAACAGCCCTCCCTGGCGAATCGCTTCAAACAGAACCTACTTCGCATGGAGCAGCGATATGGCCGTCCCAGCGTACAGAAGAAGAGCAGCCAACTGGATCCCCGCGTCGCTGAGTCTCTGAGGTCTCTTGGATACGTTGCCCTGTCTGAGGGTGTGTCTCAACTCGCGGGAGGGGACGGGAGCTTACCTGATCCGAAGGACAAGGTTGCGCTTTTCAACCTGTACCTGCAGGCGCAGGACGCTTCTCAGATGGGAAAAACAGCGACTGCCATTTCCCTACTCGAGAAGTTGCTCGACCGCGATCCCAATATCCAGATTGCATTGCACACCCTGACCAACCGCTATCTGCAAAGAAGGGATTATCAGAAGGCCTTGAATCGATGTCTGAGCGTTCTAGAGAAGTTTCCTGATTCCGAGGCCGCTGCTTACAATCTGGGACGAGTCTATAGCAAACTGAACCGGCCGGATGAGGCTATTTCTTCCTATCTTCGTGCGATTTCCCTCAACGGAAACCGGGCGGCATCCCATCACAATCTCGGGATTGCCTACCTGAATCGCCAGGACTCCCAGGCAGCCATTGAGGAGCTGCGACGAGCAACTGAGCTGGAGCCGAGTCTCACTGATGCCTACGTCAACCTCGGGCTCGCCTATTTCATGGGCGGTGCCGCGCCTCTGGCCGTGGAACAGCTCCAGAAGGCGCTCCAGATGGAACCAGAACATGCTAGAGCCCACCGGTATCTGGGAAATATCTACCTGCGAACCGGGCGCCAGCAAGAAGGAGAGGCAGAGCTCCAGCGGGCAAGAGAACTGAAAGCGGCTCAAAAGCGATAGAGCAAACCAACAACTGGCGCTGGATCATTCGGCGAGGCAACTTTCGAGGGGAGACTTCCTACACCTTCGGTGTAGACAAGAACTGAAAGAGCTAGAAAAAGATCTTGAGGGCGAACTGGATTTCCCGGGCGTCGAAGGACGCGCCGACGGTCCCGAAAAAGGGACTCGTGACGAGTGGCTCAGGGGTGGGCAGGAGGTTCACCCGATTGAAGAGATTGAAGAACTCGGCACGCAGTTGGATCGTCAGTCGGTCCTTGATCTCTATGTCCCTGAAGACAGAGAAGTCTACGTTTGCGAATCCCGGACCTCTAAAAGTGTTTCTGCCGATGGTCCCATTCCCACCCAGAACCGAGGTAAATCCTCTTCCCGCGAAGAATCCGGAGCTACATCCAGGATCAATAGTCTGCACACTGCCCAGACTGCTTTCTCCCGAGATGGAACTGCGGCAGGATGGGGGCCCGCTGACATCGCGTTGAAATACGGATCTAGGGGTTCCTCCCAGACTCCGGTCAAACGATCCGCTGGGCCGATCCCGGGGTCGACCGGAACTCCCAGAGAAGTCTCCGTTGGCCAGCGTGTCTGGAATCAGCGGTGAAAACGGTCTGCCCGACTGGAGGGTGACGATGGTGTTGAAATGCCATCCACCAAAGAGCTTACCGGCAGCGCCCGAGCCATATCGCAAGAAAGGGAGGTGCCACACCGCATTGGCGGCGAAGCGGTGGTTGACGTCCAAGACGGACAAACCACGATCCAGAAAGGACTGGGTGGCATCCATGGTATAGATGTCATCCACACCGGCATTGTTGCCCTCTACACCCCGGGCTCCGAGGACGTCGCTGTCCGTGTCAATCAGCTTGGCGAAGGTATAGGACGCCTGGAAGGCGTAGCTCTGAGCGAATCTTTTTCTCAACTGGAACTGGCCGGCATGATAGGCAGAACTGACCAGGTTACCGCGCAGATTGAGGGCTGCAAAATCGGGGTGCAGCCGCGTTTGTCCGCGATCTGCGGGCCTATCCAGACCGAAGGGGTCGGCGGCTCCGAATCGGTCTCCTACGAACCTGTTGTAGTCTTCGATCACGGTCAGCTTCCTACCCAGTGAGGTCACGTAGTTGATCTCGAGCATAAGGTCGGAAGACAGCTCACGCTGAAAGCCAAAGAACCCGTTCTGCACATAGGACGTCCGGATATCCGGAGGCAGGGTTCGGAGGGAAATGGGCAGGGCGGTCGTGACGGGTGGGCTGCCTTGTCCCGGCAATCGATTCAGTTTGTTGTCGATATCATAGGAGTCGCCTACGTTATTGCCAAAAAACCAACCGAAAATTCCAAGCGCGTGCACCGGTGGATTGAAGCGGGAGTTGCCGGTGACGTTGAAGAAGAGCCGGTCGTAACCGATGCCGTAGCCTCCTCGGATCGAGGTCTTTCCGTTACCAAGAGGGTCCCAGGCAAATCCGAGCCGAGGAGAGAAGTTGTTGTGGTCCCCCTCGAACATGTCGGGAACCAGGTTCGGGTTGAATTGCACCTGGCCGGTCTTGATGCCCAAGGGGTCGAACCGGGGTGCGGTGGCGACCCGTTCGAAGATGTTCGAGCCCGAACCAAAAAGCAGGTTGGTGGTACGGTCCTGGATCTCGGTCGGGACTCCGTAGAGATCGTAGCGGAGTCCCCAATTCAGAGTGAAGTCTGAGGTGATCTTCCAGTCGTCCGAAAAGAACACCCCGATCTCCGAGTTCCGAAACCCCCTGTGCATGTCCGGGAATTCCCAGTTGCAGTTCAAGCCACTGGTCGCGCACTCGACTGGACTCGTCGACAAGGCGTCTGGACTGAATGCGATCGCCTCGACAGCTGGCTCATCAAGAACGAAATCGCCAAGTCCATAGAAGTAGAAGGATCCACGACTGCTGAAGTCGAAGAGCCCGTTTTCCACGTTCTGGCGAACCTCTCCGCCTATCTGGATCCCGTGGGAACCGGCATTTATTGAGATCGTGTCCTCATACTGAAAGGTGTGTTCGGTAAAGAGCTGAGGCCGGTCTGCAATCGCCCCGAACGAGCTGATTTGAGTAGCCCCGATGACCACAAGCGAAGGCAGCGGATCGGGTATCGCCAGAGCGTCCGCCCGGATCTTGGTCCAGGAGGCGCGAGCTTCGTTGACGACGTTGAGCGAGAAGATGTGTGTGTAAACCAGAGCAAGATTGTTGGCGGAACCTTCGGTGGGATCGAAGATCCCCAGGCGGTTGGCTCGCCGATCCCCATTCAGTGCGTTCTGGTCCTGGAACTCCTGAGTCCATCGGCCGAAGATGCGGTCGTGACCGTCATTGAAATCGGTGTCCAGTCGAAACGAGTATTGGTCACTGGAGAATCGCTGCCTGGGTCCGTAGGTGGTGCTGACGAGAAGGGGTAGATCCGGGTTGGCATTCAACAGATTCGAGAGAGCCTCGGTCCGCTGCCGAATCCGATCCATCTGACCTTCGACCAGGTTCATTCCCACGGCACCTTGAAAGAAACCTGCCGCAGCTGCGGTATCTCCGCCATTGATGACACCGTCGCCGTTCCAGTCGGCGAACCAGTTCCCACTGAAGACGGATCCGAAGGGTGCCGGCGCTCCTTCAGCGACGATATTCGAGACCAGGTCCCCTGCCGTCAGTGCCACGCTTCCGGCCGGTGCCAGAGAGGGGTGACGGCCGAACAAGGCGGCGGCCTGGGTCGCCCTCAGAACAGGGTCGCTCAGCAGGGCGCTTTTGTAAATTGGGACGATTCAGTCTGAAAGGACTGGGTCTCGCTGAAGGAGAAGCGCTGGCCTTCGTAGTAGCCGAAGAACCAGGCTCGATCCTTCTTGATCGGTCCGCCCAGGGTGAAACCGAACCAATTCTGAATCAAGGGCGAAATTTTATCGCCATCGGTGAACTCGCGCGCGTCGAGCGCGCTGTTCCTATGGTATTCCCAGACCGAGCCGTGGAGGTCGTTACCACCTGACTTGGTCACGAGGTTGACCACCGCACCCGCATTGCGGCCGAACTCGGGAGAAAAGTTGGTGGTGGAGAGACGAAACTCTTCGACCGCGTCCTGCACCGGAATGAGAGCTGGCTCACCACCAATTCCGGGCCGGTTGAGGTCGGTCCCATCGAGCAGGAAATTGGTGGCACGATGGCGGTTCCCTTGAGCCGAGAAGCTGGAGCCCACCGACTGCATGCCAGTGCCGTCGAGGGCAACTATACCGGGCTGAGTCAACGCGAGCCTGAAAACGTTGCGCCCATTCAAGGGCAGACGGTTGATCTGCGACTCGGTGACGAGGCTAGAGACGCGTCCTTCTTCGGTGGTGACCACCGGAGTCTCGCCTCTCACCGTAACCAGATCCACAATCTCTCCCGGTTCGAGCGAAAAATCGATCCGCTTGATCTCTCCCACGGTGAGCTCTACATCGGTGTGGGCATGGGTCTTGAATCCTTCCAATGAAGCCGTGAGCTCGTACCTTCCTCGAGGCAGGTTGGTGGCACGATACAAGCCTCTATCATTGGTTACCGCAGAACGCTCTTCGCCCGTATTCAGATTGGTAATCGTCAGATCCACACCCGGTAGCAAGGCCTGGGTGGGATCACTCACCACGCCGGTGAAGGTACCGCTCTGCGCCAAGAGGGGTGAGCAAAGGAAGAGGAGAAACCAGGGCACCAGGTGCCGATTCTGGAACACGCGCCGCCCTTTTGAGAAAACTGAAGCTCTTGGGTCAGATTCGAGCCGCATTGTGGTCACACACGCATTTCGATTACGAGCAAGGCTCGTAATCCTGACTGACAGTCAGATAAAGACGTGGAACAAACGTCGCCTTGATTGCAGCTGAATTCTTCTTGTAATAGGCAACCAAACTCCGACGATTCAGACTCGAAAGACGGATTTTACCGGGCTGGTATGACGTTGGGTGATCTAGTACAGCGGGTGCGAGGCTTATAGTGTCGCGTAACATGTTCAGGACTGATGAATTGCGGTTCCCCCTAGCAACCCGGACCATTACTCGGACAGGCTCCTAGAACAGAAGCTTCAAGGCGAACTGGATTTCACGGGCATCAAATTGAGACCCCACCGTCCCGAAGAAGGGATTGTTCACCTCCGGCTCCGGAGTTGGGTGAAGGTTTACACGATTGAAAAGATTGAAGAATTCGGCGCGAACCTGAAGTCGAACCTGCTCCTGGACGGCGATATTCTTGAACACTGAGAAGTCGACGTTCACAAAGCCGGGGCCGCGGAATGTGTTGCGCCCAATCTTCCCGTTCTCGCCCAGAACAGAAGTAAATCCTTTTCCTCGGAAGAGGCCGGCGGAGCAGCCCGGGTTGATGGTTTGAACACTGCCGATAGTGCCCTCTCCAGAGACGGTAATACTGCAGGGAGATGGACCAGCGGCATCGCGCTGAAACTCAGCGCGGTCGTTGCCATCGAGACTCCGGTCGAAGGAACTACTGGGGCGGTCGTTAGGCCTGGTTGCCCTGCCAGCGAAATCGCCATTACCGAGGTTGTCTGGAATCTGGGGGGAGAAGGGGCGACCGTCCTGAAGAACCAGGCTGGTGTTGACTTGCCATCCTCCCAGAGCCTTGCCAACGATTCCTGTCTGCCGTTTGAGGAATGGGATCTCCCATACCGAATTTGCGGTAAAACGGTTCGCGATATCCAGGACGGACAAGCCGCGATCGAGGAAGGTCTTCATCGCATCAACCGTATAGATGTCGTCCACGCCTCGGGCTCCCAGAACGTCGGAGTCCGAATCAATCAGTTTTGAAAAGGTGTAGGAGGCCTGAAAGGCATAGCCATGGCCGAATCTTTTCCTGATCTGGAGCTGGGCGGCATGGTAGGCCGAGTTGATGTGGTTTCCCCGGAAGTTGATTGCCGTAAAGTCTGGATGTAGTCGGGTTTGCGAGCGATCTCCAGGTCTGTCCAACCCAAACGGATCTGTGGCCCCGAAACGGTCTCCTGCAAATCGATTGTAGTCCTCGATCAAGCTCAACTTACGCCCCAGGGAGGTGACGTAGTTGGCATCCAGAATGAAGTCGCCGAGAATCTCGCGTTGGATACCGAAGAATCCATTCTGGACATAGGAAGTACGGATATTGGGATCGGGCGTTCGAAGCGAGATGCGCGACGATGAGAAAAAGCTGGGCGGCGATCCCTCCCCCGGGAGACGATTTGCCTTTTCGTCGATGTCGTAAGAAGGGGAGATGTTGTTGCCGAGAAAGGAGCCGAATATGCCGAAGGCATGTGTCGGCGGATTGAAGCGAATGTTGCTCGTGATATTGAAGAACAACCGGTCATAACCGACGCTGTACCCCCCTCGCACCGAAGTTTTTCCATCTCCGAATGGATCCCAGGCGAAGCCGAGTCGTGGAGACCAGTTGTTGTGGTCTCCTGCAAACACGGAGGAAACGAACCCGGGATTGAATTGGACTTGACCTGTTTTTACCCCCAGGGGATCGAAGCGAGGTGCGGTGGCTACCCGCTCGAAGATGTCGCTGCCAGAGCCGAAGCGCAGGTTCGAGAGGCGGTCCTGAATCTCGGTCGGAGCGCCGTAGAGGTCGTAACGAAATCCCCAATTGAGTGTGAAGCGAGGCGCTATCTTCCAGTCATCGGAAAGGAAGAAGCCGAGCTCATAGTTTCGAAATCCCCGATGCATGTCGGGGAACTCCCAGTTGCAGTTGAGACCCGACTGGACACATTCTGACGGGCTTTCGGCCAAAGCCTCGGGGTCGAAGGCGCTGAACTGGAAGGTGGGCTCGTCCAGGACAAACTCACCCAGCCCGTAGAAGTAGAAAGAGCCTCGGGTGGAGACATCGAAGACACCGTTCTCGACGTTCCGTCGGATTTCTCCGCCCATCTGCAGACCGTGAGATCCCCAGTTGATCGAAAGTGTGTCCTCATATTGAAAAGTGTGCTCTGTGAAGAGCTGAGGAGAATCGGCACTTGCGCCGAAGGGGTTGATCTCGGCTGGTCCGACGATGAAGATCTCAGGGAGCGCGTTGGGTTCGGCTAGAAAGTCCACCCGGGTCTTGCTCCAGGCCGTTCGGGCTTCGTTGATGACACGCGGAGAAAAGGTGTGGGTGTGGACCAGGGCAAGATTGTGAGCGTCTCCGTCGAGTGGGTCCAGGATTCCTCGCCGTGTTGCCGCTTGAAGGTTATTGAAGAGATTCTGACCGTTCAACTCCTGAGTCCAGCGACCGAACAGGCGGTCTCGGCCCTCGTTGAATTCAGTGTCCATGCGAAGCGAGTACTGGTCGTTGGAGGCGCGAGTCCTGGGGCCGAAGCTGGCGTTGCCCAATAGCGGAAGATCGGGATTGCTTTTCAGCAAGTTCCAGAAGGCCTCAGTACGGTCTCCTATGCGGGCCACTTGACCAGGGGCGAGCGCCAGACCAATGGCACCTTCCCAAAAGCCCGCAGCTACAGCCGTATCCTGTCGATCGACATCTCCGTCGCCATCCCAGTCCGCGAACCAGTTCCCGCCGAATCCGGAGCCGAAGGTTGGTCTCAATTCGGACACGATGTTGTCGACAAACTCCCCGGAAGTCAACGAGACGCTGTTGGGTAGCGCCAGCGACGGATGACGTCTTAGGAGTTCGGCCGCTTGGGTGCCGCCCAGGAGAGGGTCCGCCATCAACGCTGCGGCAAATTGGGGTGCTTCCGTCTGAAAGGATTGGTTTTCCGTAAAGGAGTGTCGCTGCCCCTCGTAGTAGCCGAAGAACCATGCCTTGTTCTTCTTGACCGGACCACCGACCGTAAAACCAAACCAGTTCTGGATCAACGGGGCAGCCTTGTCGCTGTCAGTGAACTCACGCGCGTCCAGAGCGCTGTTCCTGTGGTATTCCCAAACGGAACCGTGAAACTCGTTGCTCCCGGATTTGGTCACCACATTAACTACCGCTCCCGCATTCCGTCCGAATTCGGGGGAAAAGTTGGTGGTGGAAAGTCTGAACTCCTCCACGGCATCCTGAACCGGGATCAGCGCGGGCTCTCCTCCTATGCCAGGTCGATTGATATCGGTGCCGTCCAGCATGAAATTGGTGGCACGATGTCGATTGCCTTGAGCCGAGAAGCTAGAGGTGACCGACTGGAAGCCGAGGGCGGCGACGTCGACCATTCCGGGCTGGGTCAATGCCAGTGTGAAGACGTTGCGTCCGTTCAGTGGGAGATTCTCGATCTGGTCTGCCGCGATCAGGGTGGAGATTCTACCTTCTTCAGTGTTGACCAATGGCGCCTGGCCGGACACGTTGATGCGGATCGATTTCGCTCCGGGATCGAGGGCGAAGTCAACTCGTTTGATTTCACCAACTGTGAGCTCGATATCCTTTCTGATCAGGGTCTTGAATCCATCTAGGGCGGCACTTAATTCGTAGTTGGCACGGGACATATTGGTAGCGCGGTAGAAGCCATTGTCTCCTGTGATCACCGTCCTGCTCTCTCCGGTGTCGAGATTGACCAGTGTCACTTCAGTCCCTGGCAAGACCGCCTGGGTGGCATCGGTCACCTGTCCTGTGAAGGTCCCCGTCTGTGCCAGGGCGGACAGAGACAGAAGAAAGAACGGAATGGACCAGATCAAGAGCGATCTAACCTTGCAAGCCATATCTGCCTCTTCAGTCAACCCCTTCGCTTAACTCAGCCGGGCTGACTTAAGAACGAGCAGGTCTCTCGACTGAGAGAACCCGGCCAATTCCTTGATTCGCACCTGTCAAAATGGGCGGTAGAATGCTCGTGTTACTCACACGTCGCATCGGCTTCCTCACGCATACAGCGACATTAGCAAGACCCATGCCAGAACCACGCTCCTTGGTTGAGTGCCGGTCTGGTCGCGATCTTTCCGTGCCGGGAGGCGGTCCATACGACCGGTACGGGAGAAATCCGTGCTAGAGGTGGGCCGGAGGGACAGTGGCTGGCCTGGCGGCAGTGGTGTCAAGGAGTTGGCGCCGAAGGAACAAAGATCTGACACAGGCGACTTTTTTGGGGAGCACTCAGTGCTCCAGTATAATCGTGCGCATGAAGGCAATTGCCTCCCTCGCTTTAGTGCTCTTCGGACTGGCGTGTGGTTCGACTCCGCGCAGCAGCGACTTCCGAGTGATCGTGCTCGGCTTCGATGGCGTCGACCCCGACCTGATCCAGGAGTGGATGGCGGACCTTCCCAATATTCGGAAATTGTCCCAAACCGGGACCGTTTTGTCGCTGGGCACGACCAATCCTCCCCAGTCTCCCGTGGCCTGGGCCAGCTTCGCCACTGGGCTGAACCCGGGAAAGCATGGCATCTTTGATTTTCTTCGTCGTGATCCCTCCACCTATTTCCCCGATATAGGATTCGTCGAGGTCGAGAAGCCCAGATTTCTGTTCCGAAGTCTTCCTATTCGATGGGCAAGATACAAGAGCAATCGTCGAGGCATCAGCTTCTGGGAGCATCTGGATCAGTCTGGTTTTCGCACCACCAACCTCAGGATCCCGGTCGAGTTCCCGCCACGTCCACTGTCACACGGCCGGACCCTTTCAGGCTTGGGCGTTCCAGACGTTCGCGGGACCTGGGGAACCTTTTTCTACCTTGCCACCGACATCACTCAATGGGATCTGGGCGACACTGAGTTCGGGGGCCGGACAATTAAACTGGAAGGCGGAGACGGAAAGTTCCGGGCTGAACTGGATGGGCCGGTGGATCCCCGAGAGGACGGTGTCCTGCGCATCACCGCTGACATGGATGTCGAGCTCAATGAAGAGTCGACAGCGGTCAATATCCGGGTCCAGGGACGAGAAGAAATCGTGCAGGAGGGCCAGTGGAGCGACTGGTTTCGTTTCCAGTTCCAGGCGGGGCCCCTGATGAAGATACGGGGTGTTAGCCGTTTCTACGTTATTGAAACTTTTCCCGAGATACGCCTGTATCTGATGCCCATCAGCCCTGATCCCATGGCACCATCCGTCCCTCTTTCCTACCCTGAAGACTTCGCTGCTTCCTTGGTAGCGTCCGTGGGGAACTATAAGAGCCTGGGATGGGTTCACGAGACCTGGGGCCTCAACGAAGAGCAGATCGGAGAGCAGATCTTCCTGGAGGATCTGTTTCGCAATATGAACTCGCTGGAGCGGATGCTCTTCGAGACGCTGCAGCAGGACGATGTCTCCCTGGTTACTGCTGTCTTCACCGCCACGGACAGCGTTTCGCACATGTTCTACCGACTGATTGATCCCGAGCATCCCCGCTACCAGAAAGATTTGGCGCTGGGCTACGGAAACACGATCCGGCGGGTGTATCAGAGAATGGACTCCGTCATCGGTCGAGTCCTGGAAGTCCTAGGGGAGCGGGATATTCTGATGATAGTGTCCGATCATGGATTCCACAGCTGGAGCCGGGAGTTCAATACCAATTCCTGGCTGTTGGAGGGTGGATTCATGGCTCTGAAGGGTGGCGATGAGTCGGGGCAGGAGATAGATCGGGGGGGAAGCTTCTTTCCCAATGTAGACTGGAGCAAAACCAGGGCCTACGCGTTAGGTCTCGGGCATATCTACATCAACCTGAAGGGTAGAGAAGGTCAGGGGATCGTAGAGCCGGGCGAGGAATTCCGCGAGTTGGTTGGGGCAATCCGCGCCCAGATCCTGACATACCGAGATCCGGAGACAAAGGAGTCAGTGGTGCAGAATGTCTACCTCCCAGAGAACATCTACTCCGGGGACCAGATCGAGCATGCCGGTGATCTCCAACTGAGTTTCAAGAGTGGCTATCGGACCTCGTGGCAAACTTCGCTGGGAGCCGTCCCCAGCCACGTTCTGGTTGCCAACATGAAAAAATGGAGCGGCGACCACTCTGCCTCTGACTTTTCGGATACCTCCGGTGTCTTCATCTGTAATCGGCCCATCAAAGAGGACCATCCCGATATTCTGGACATTGCTCCGACCCTTTATCGTTTGTTTGGCGTGGAGATTCCGGCGGAGGTCGACGGCCATCCCCTGACGCTGACCCAAAAGCGTAGCCCCAGTGGGCAGTGAGCAGTGAGCAGTACCGAAACAGCGGCATCCAACAGAGCCACGAACGACTTGACTTGTCAGCAGTATGAGCCCAAGTTTCGAGGAGAGAGCTAGACGGATAATTCATAAATTTTCTACTGCGGCGGCGCCATCATCCGCCCTGGCTGCGTTACGCTCGGTCGGCCTCCTCGACGTACTGCACGAGTACGACGGCCTCGGTCGCAAGCCTTGCCAGGACGGCGCCGTCACCGCCTCGCTACGAAAACTTATGAATTATCCGTCTAGACAACAGCAAAATCGCCCCTATCCCCGACAAAAATTTCTTTCTGGAATGATCCGGCTCGCAGCCGGGAGCCCGTACTCAGAGTTCGTTCAAGAATATCGCAGAGTTGGCGCTCAGATGGTGTGAATCTGAGATGCCAGAATGTGAAGTTAATTTTGGACGAACCCTCAGTTGCGGAGGGAGGCACGGCAAAGATATGATTCCGGTTGAGATCAGGATTCGCAATCCCGAATTTCCAATGTCCCAAAGAATTGAGATAATCCTTAACGGCGAAAAGAGAGAGGTCCCGACGAGATCGTCCCTGGAAGATCTGGTTTCAGAGCTGGGTCTGGAGCGGGACCGAATCGCCATCGAACTGAATCTGCAGATCGTAACTAGACATCGGTGGGTGGAACACCTGCTCCAGAATGGAGACCAGGTCGAGTTGGTCCACTTTGTCGGTGGAGGAGAGTAAGGACTCATGACGGATGCCCTAACCATAGCTGGCCGCGAGTTCCGTTCCCGCCTGATCGTCGGGACAGGCAAATACGAGACCTTCGAGCTCATGCGGAAGGCTCTGGATGCCAGTGGAGCGGACATGGTCACTGTTGCAGTTCGCCGCGTGAATCTTTCGGACAAGAGCAAGGAATCGCTCTTGGACTACATTGATCGAGACCGGTTCATGCTGCTTCCGAACACGGCCGGCTGTTACACGGCTACCGACGCGATTCGCTATGCTCGTCTGGGTCGGGAGGCGGGTCTTTCTGAGTTTGTGAAACTGGAGGTCATCGGAGACGAGCGCACTTTGTTTCCGGACAACGAGGCCCTACTCGAAGCCACGCGGGTCCTGGTTCCAGAAGGCTTCGTCGTACTTCCCTACACCAACGACGATCCGATCATGTGCAAGAAGCTCGAGGACGCAGGGGCCGCTGCCGTGATGCCTCTGGGAGCACCCATCGGATCCGGGCTCGGCATCCAGAACGCGAACAATCTCCGCATCATCTTGGAATCGATGAGCGTGCCAGTGATTGTTGATGCCGGTGTGGGGACGGCTTCGGATGCGGCCCTGGCGATGGAACTCGGAATCGACGGTGTCCTTATGAATACCGGCATCGCGGGGGCGAAAGATCCCATTTCCATGGCCAGGAGCATGAACTTGGCAGTGGAAGCTGGTCGTCTGGCCTTTCAATCAGGTCGAATCCCCAAGAAACTCTACGCAACCGCTAGCAGTCCCCTCGAGGGAGTATTGGCCTAACCCGTCCTCAAACCTCCACTTCCAAGATACAAGATACTCTTGACCTAAATCCGCCGTTTTGTATAAAATTTCGTATAAAGTTACGGACTGTCGATGGATAAAAGGGAACGACAGCGGCAGATTGTTCAGCTTCTGCAGAGTGAGCGGATTTCGAGTCAGGAAGAGCTTCGCGGCAAGCTGGACGGACTTGGAGTGAGGGTCACCCAGGCGACCCTTTCGAGGGATTTGAAAGAGTTGAATGTCGTCAAGACCGTGACAGAGCAGGGAAGGTATAAATATGCGGTCTTGGAAAACTGGGTTGGATTGCCCATTCGACTCTGTGAAGTGAGTGGCAACCTCCTGGTTGTCCACACCGACGCGGGGATGGCGCCGGCGGTGGCCTACAAGATCGATGAGATGGAGCTGGCAGGAGTCCTCGGAACTGTAGCTGGGGAGGACACCCTCTTGGCAGTCGTGGCGGAGGGATACGACGCTCGGCGGGTGAGGAAACAACTATGGGACAAGGTTCAGACACTGTGAAGAAGATTGTGCTGGCCTATTCAGGAGGACTGGATACTTCGGCCATGCTGCATTGGTTGAAGCAGAAATATGGGTGTCCGGTGCTCGCGTTCATCGCGGACGTGGGTCAGGGCGAAGACCTGGTAGCGATTGAAAAGAAGGCTCACCAGACGGGAGCGGACGAGGTCGTCATTTCGGATCTGCGACAGACCTTCGTCGAGGAGTTCGTCTTTCCGGCAGTTCAGGCCCACGCGGTCTACGAGGGGGAGTATCTGATGGGCACCTCTCTCGCCCGTCCTGTTATCGCCAGGGAGCAGGCTCGTATTGCGAAGGAGTGGGGAGCCGACTGTGTGTCCCATGGTGCCACCGGGAAAGGAAACGACCAGGTACGCTTTGAACTGACGTTCCACGCCCTGGCACCGGAGCTCAAGATTCTGGCCCCCTGGCGAAGTTGGGAGTTTCGGGGGCGTCGAGATCTGATCCGATATTCCAGGAGTCACGGGATTCCGATCACATCTACCGAAGAGAAGCCCTATAGCATCGATCAGAATCTGATGCACACCTCTTACGAAGGGGGCGTCCTGGAGGATCCCTGGCAGTCTCCTCCGGAAGATATCTTTTTGCGCACCGTGTCCCCCTTGGAGGCTCCGGACGAGCCTGTCGATCTGGTGATCGCGTTTGACCAGGGCAGACCGGTGGAGCTGGATGGGCGCTCGCTGGATTCGGTCGAACTGCTTGAGGAGCTCAACCGTCAAGGGGGGGCTCATGGGGTAGGACGGGTCGATCTGGTAGAGAATCGGATGGTGGGCATGAAGTCTCGTGGGGTCTACGAAACACCCGGCGTCACGATTCTCCACAAGGCGCATCGAGCTCTGGAGTCATTGACTCAGGATCGGGAGGCGTATCATCTCAAGGATGAACTCATGACCCGGCTGGCGTCACTCATGTACAACGGATTCTGGTTTTCGCCTGAAATGGAGATGTTACTGAAGTTGGTCCGCAGCTCTCAGGACCACGTTGCTGGGGAGGTAAAGGTACAGCTGTACAAGGGGAACTGCGAGATTCAGGGACGGCGCTCGCCCTACAGCCTCTACGACCCCTCGTATGCGACCTTCGAAGAAGACGAAGTGTACAGTCAGGCGGACGCCGAGGGCTTTATTCGGCTCCAGGGACTGAGGCTGAAGATCGCGGCCCTGGTTGCGGGCCGCAAGTCGAACTGACAGCGGCGCGCTCGTAAAAAAGAACTAGAGCCAGTATTGGATATGTCTGAGCAGGATTCGACCCAATCACCTTGGGGAGGCCGATTCAAGCAGAAGCTTGATTCCGTGGCGCAGTCCTATACCCGATCCCTACACCTGGACCGGCGACTGGCCCACTATGATCTCCGCGGTAGTCGCGTGCACGCTTGCATGTTGGCGCAGCAGGGAATCATCAGCTGCGAGGACCGGGACCTGATCCTCCACGGCCTGGGGCAGATTGAAGAAGAGATTGATTCAGGCCGCTTCCCCTATCGGGATGAGTTGGAAGATATCCATATGAACATCGAGAGGCGCCTTCAGGAGCTGGTCGGCGAGCCGGGCGGGCGTCTCCACACGGGGCGCAGTCGCAACGATCAAGTGGCGTTGGACCTTAAACTGTTCTGCCTCGACACAGCGTCCTCTTGGCAAGCTTCGGTGCTGGAGTTTCATCGTTGTCTGCTGACGAGGTCGCGGCAGCTAAGAAGTGAGTTGTTCCCCGCCTGGACCCACCTTCAGTCGGCGCAACCGCTGTCCTGGGCTCACTACCTGCTTGCCTACTGTGAAATGTTCAAGCGGGATTTCCGGCGCCTCGGTTTTTACCGGGAGCTTCACTCTGACTCTCCCCTGGGAGCGGGGGCTCTGGCGGGAAGCACCTTGCCTCTGGATCCAGAGCGGACCGCCCGCGAACTGGGCTTCGGATCCAGCTTCGGCAACAGCTATGACGTGGTAGGGGATCGCGATTTCGTGGTGGAGCTACTGCAGATTGGCGCCCAGGTCATGTTGCACTTCAGCCGCCTGGCCGAAGACTTCATCTATTTCTCCAGCACGCCGGTGGGCTGGATCGAGCTGCCGGACGCCTTGTGTACGGGAAGTAGCATGATGCCCCAGAAGAAGAACCCCGACATCCTGGAACTTGCGAGGGGCAAGACGGCATCTGTATTGGGCCACGTCACCGCCCTCTCGGTTCTGGTCAAGGGGCTGCCCAGTTCCTATCAGCGCGACCTGCAGCAGGACAAGGAGCACCTCTTCCCGGCTGTTGATATTGTGACCGAGACGCTGCAGATCCTGCCGGTGGTCGTGCGAGATTTCCAGATTGACAGTGCCCGCACTGAGGCTGCCCTCGGTTCCGGTTTCTTGATGGCGACGGACCTGGCAGAATACCTCGTTTCCAAAGGAGTCGCCTTTCGGAGCGCCCACGAACAGGTGGGACGCATGGTGGCCTATTGTTCGGATCAGGGGCTGGCACTAGAACAGTTGTCTCTCGAGAAGATCCAGGAACTCGCTCCCAGCAGCGATCCGGACATCCGTGAGGTGCTTCAGCCTCGGGGGGTACTCCGGCGGCGGGTACACAAAGGCAGTACGGGACTGGAGTCGATTGATCGTCAGATCAGGGATTGGGAACAGTGGATCCAGCAGCACCAGGATTCGGCTGTCCTCGGCGACGAGATGGGTGTCGGGAGCGCCGCCCCGAGTGACGGAACGGATCTGGAAAGTCGCGAACTGAAAGAGGGGAGGGCTGCCAAGTCATGAGAGACTTCATCTCGTTGAAGGACTTCACTCCGGCGCAGTGGAAGCAAGTGCTCAGCTTGAGTCGAGAAGTCAAGGGTCGGGCCTCTAATTTTCGGCAGATGATTCCCGGTAAGAGCATTGTTCTTATCTTTGAAAAGCCTTCCTTGCGCACTCGCCTGACCTTCGAACTGGGCGTCAGACAGCTCGGGGGAGACGCGGTTTATCTCGACTACCAGGAGGCCCGCTTGGGTGGGCGAGAGTCTCTGGGTGACGTGGCCAGAAATCTGGAGCGTTGGTTTGACTGCATCGTCGCTCGCACCTTCTCTCACAAAGTCGTGGTCGAGCTCGCCGAGCACGCAAAGATTTCCGTGATTAACGCTCTGAGTGATGAAGAGCACCCCTGTCAGGCCGTCGCCGACGTTTTTACGCTCAGTGAGAAGTGGGAGCACCTGGGAGACAAGATGTTGGCCTACATCGGAGATGGTAACAACGTCTGTGCCTCGTTGGTCCATGCGACGGCGTTGGCTGGCATGTCCTTTACGGCGATCACACCCGAGTCACACCGTCCCTATGCGTCCTCGGAAGAGGACTTCAAACGCCTGTCGACGAACCCGAAGGCTACCTATGCCTGTACCGACTCCGTGGAAGGGATTCGGGGCGCCGACGTGGTCTATACCGACACCTGGGTGAGTATGGGCCAGGAGGGAGAAGCACAGGATCGTCTCGCTCTGCTCCAGCCCTACCAGGTGACGCAGGAGCTGATGTCGCAGGCCGGGAAGCGGGCCTTTTTCATGCATTGTCTTCCCGCCCACCGGAACCAGGAGGTCACCGACTCGGTCATGGACTCCCCTTCATCGCTGGTTTTCGAGCAGGCTGAGAACCGGCTCCACGTCCAGAAGGCCCTCCTGATGATGCTGCTGGCACCCAAAGAACTAGACCGTTATCTTCACCTCGAAAAGTGGGCGGCATGGAAGTAGAAAGCTCCAAGTCCCAGGGAACTGGTGCTTGGAACTTGGGATTTTCAGGTGAAGGGGTCCTTGGGACTTGGTTCTTACTGATATCAGGGGTTCATTAGAGAGTCCACTGCCTCGGTGGCAGCTTCTCTGACCGATTCGGAAGTATCCTCCTCCACAACCCGTCTCAGGACCGGTAGGGCCGCCGGGTCCTCCAGACTCTCGAGTGCCAGGACCGCCTCCAGCCTGACCTCGGCCTCCGGATCTCCCAGGGCCTGAAAGCAGGCGGAAAGCACTTCGGGAGTCGGATCCAATAAGCCCAGCTCGCTCACCGCATAGGCGCGGTCCTCTGTCTCGGTACCATGCAGTGCCTCGAGGATCATCCCAGCTACCTCATCTTCCTCCGGAATCGGGCCCTCTCGCTTCTCGTGTCTTTTTGTGGGGAGTCGTCCCGGGCGGTCGTCCCGCGCGCTGCTCGGGGAAAGGGGATTCCGAGTCAACCGCCTCGGTGGGCTTCCCCCAGTCCGTGGAGCGGAGCCGATCGAAGCGGGAGCACGCTCGGGCGAGCTACTTTCAGAATCGTGTCGAGAGGTCCAGTAGAGGATGAGGAGAAACGCGGCAATGGACAGCAGGATGGTCTTGATTGACATGGCACCCATTTAATAGAGGACGCGGAGAAACCGTTCCTACGCCTAAGCGTCTTGGACATGATTTGTGGGCGTCAAGAGGCCTTCACTATATAGCAGGTTCGCATCTGGCTCAAGTGTTTGGCGCCCACCAGAATTGGGTCAGGCTGTCGATTTTTCTCCCTCGCAAAACGCTCCGGATCCCCTTAAGCCCAGGACATTCCCCAAAAATTGAGGGTGAATTCTCTCAAGTAGTTGAGAACAAGAGAGTAGGGCGATAAGGGAAGTGGGATGGGTTGAAATTGGGAGAAAATGGGGGAACTGTCGACCCCCAAAAGTGTGGGTCCCTAGCGCTTAGACTGGTTGGCGGAACTCCAAACCCAACAACCAATTAAGCGGAGGGACCCAGATGCATGATGCCAAAGTAGCGTGGAAGATTCGAGAGCAGCTGAGAGAATTTTCGGGGAAGGTCTCTGAAGGATTACCGAAGACCGCCGCTCGTTTGATCCGGGAGGTGCTCTACGGGATGCAGTGTCGGGCGTCGGTCCGGCTCAGCGAGATTGCGCGAGCACTGGAGGAGGAGATCGCTCTGAAGAAAGTCATCGAGCGGCTGAGCCGCCAACTCAACCGTCAGGGATTGAGAGGAGCGGTGGGAAAGAATCTGCTGGAGTTGGCGGCCTGGCGGGTGGAGAAGGAGACGCTGTTGATTGTGGACCCCACGGATGTGAGTAAGCCATATGCCCGGAAGATGCAATACCTGGCGCGGGTCCGGGACGGCTCCCGAGGGGAGATCCGAGATGGATACTGGTGCTGTGAGGTGGTCGGAGCGAGGCGGGGGAGTGCCGAGGTGCTGCCGTTGTACCAGGAGCTGTACTCGCAGAAAGCGCCGGACTTTGTGAGCGAAAACGACGAGATCCTCAAGGCGATTGGGCGAGTCTCCAAAGCCACCCAAGGGCGAGGGATCTGGGTGATGGACCGGGGAGGGGATCGGGAGGAGATCCTCGAAGTCCTGCTGAAGCGGGGACACCCGTTCCTGGTGTGCCAGCGGGGGGATCGTCACCTGATCTCAGGGCGCAGCAAGAAGAGCGCCGAGGAGTGGGCGCGTGGTTGTCGGCGCCGCTACCGGGAAGTCGTGATCAAGGAGACGAGTGCGGGGGAGAAGGTCTACCGGTTGGAGTTTGGGGCCCGAGGGGTGCGTTTGCCCGGTTTCGACCAATCGCTGTACCTGGTGGTGGTGGATGGCTTTGGCCCCCGTCCCCTGATGCTTCTGACGAACCAGACGGTCAAACGCTCGCGCAAGAGCCAGTGGCGGGTGGTCGAGAGCTATCTGAGCCGCTGGCGTGTCGAGGAAACGATCCGATTTATCAAGCAGAGCTACGAGTTGGAAGACATCCGTTTGCTCAAGTATGAGCGCCTGCGCAATATGGCCGCCTTGGTCATGATCGCCGCCTTCTTCGCCTGTGTCTATCTGGGTAAAAGGGCCAAGCTGGCCCTTCTGGTCCAACACATCGAGCAGGCAGCCAAACGGATCTACGGCATCCCGGAGTTCCGCTTCTATGCCATAGCCGATGGCATCAAGCAGCTCCTATTCGGCCGCCACAGCGGGATTGGCGGGGCTCGACCCGATCCCAGCTCCCGTCAGCTGTCCCTGCTTCCTCTGGGCCTCTGAAAAATGGGGAATGTCCAGCTTAAGCCAGATTGACACCGAATCCGTCGCTATGTTAGCGTTTGTCCCCGAAATAATTGGGTTAAAACTGACTTGAGGAGGGTGAATGCCACCAACAGGACGCAATGTTTTCACGTCTGAATCGGTTACTGAAGGTCACCCAGATAAGATCGCTGACCAGATTTCCGACGCGGTTTTGGATGCGGTACTCAAGGAGGATACGAGGGGGCGCGTCGCCTGTGAGAGTCTGGTCACCACTGGACTCGTCGTAGTTGCGGGAGAGATCACTACCACCTGCCACCTCGACTTTCCAACTATTGTCCGGGAGACCATCCGCGAAGTGGGTTACACCCGCGCCAAGTATGGTTTTGACTGCGAGACTTGCGCGGTGGTTTGTTCCGTAGATACGCAGTCTCCGGACATCGCGCAGGGTGTTGATATCGGTGGGGCAGGGGATCAAGGCCTGATGTTTGGTTTTGCCTGCACCGAAACACCTGAGCTAATGCCGATGCCCATAATGCTGGCACACCAGCTGACCCGCCAATTGTCCGAGCGCCGTCGTGATGGAACGCTCCCATGGCTTCGTCCCGATGGAAAATCACAGGTCACGATTGAGTATGACGGCCGTAATCCGGTTCGGGTCGATACCGTGGTCATTTCTACGCAGCACAGCCCCGATGTCAGCAATGACGAGCTCGCCGAGGGCATAAGGCGAGATATCATCCGACCCATCGTTCCACTCCATCTGATGGATGAGAATACCAAGTTCCATATCAATCCCACTGGCCGTTTTGTGGTCGGCGGTCCTCAGGGAGACTGCGGCTTGACCGGTCGGAAAATCATCGTGGATACCTATGGGGGCGTGGGCAGTCATGGAGGAGGTGCCTTCTCCGGCAAGGATCCCTCTAAGGTCGACCGGTCGGCCTCGTACATGGCTCGTTATGTCGCGAAGAATTGCGTCGCGGCGGGATTGGCCGATCGTCTAGCCATCCAACTGGCCTATGCCATCGGCGTGCCGGAGCCGGTGTCCATAGCTGTAGAAACCGAAGGAACGGGAACGGTGAGCGATGATGTTCTCCGTGAACTGATCTTGTCTCACTTCAAGTTGACGCCCCGTGACATCATCGAGACGCTGGAGCTGAGGCAACCCATCTTTCGCAAGACGGCCAGCTTCGGCCACTTCGGTCGCGAGGACGAAGGATTCGCCTGGGAGAGGACTGATCGAGCCGAAGCCCTGCGCCAAGCCGCCGGTCTACCCGAGGCCAGCGCTCAGAACGTTCTGGGATAGGAAGGCACCGGGTCGACATGAACAAGGTCTTCCATCTGCACCGTGAGGAACCAGGAATAGAAGTGGCCTACAGAGCCGGTGGGCTGCCTCAGTGGAGATGCGGGAAAGTGCCTCTCGTCACAAGAGAAGGCCCTTGCTCCTCGCGAGGTTCCACCAAAGTTCGCCCCCCAGCGGTGCTGCCCCATTCGCGAGCGAAACTTCGGGCCCGGCGTAGCGGTGGGCTCCAGGCGGCCGTCCGTGCTAAGGGCTCGGAAGAATAAGACTTCGGCCTGGAGGCCAAAGCTACGTTCGCCAATGAAGTTTCACCTTAGTTGGCTACCTTTTGGAAGATCTCCAGAGCCACCGCAAGGACTCGGGGAGAATTGCACCGCCATGATTGCCATCGTGAGCCCCGTCGCCGAACACGAATTTCAGGTCGTACTTCATGAACGAAAGGGCTGCGTGCATTTGCTGGTTGGCTAGCGGCCAATGACCGTGTTCATTATCCAGGTCGTGGCGGCCACCTTGCAAAAAGACGCGGATTGGCTTGGGCTCCGTCTTGCGGATCAGCGCCGCATAGTTGTGTCCCCCGCGAATGTTGGTAAAACTCCCCACGTGGCTCAACACCTTACGAAACTGATCGGGTCGCTCCCATGCCACGGTAAATGCACAGATGCCGCCGCTGCTGATTCCACCGATAGCACGCTGCTCGGAATCCTTGGATATCCTGTACGACTTTTCGACGTGGGGCAGTATTTCAGTCAGCAATAACTTGGAATAGGTATCGCTTAGCGTATCGTATTCCACACTGCGGTTTTCAGGACGTGGTCGCCACCCGGGTTCGGGAGGCAACGCAGTCCAGCGGCCAGGATCGATGAACACTCCAATCGTTACGGGCATGTCGCCTTTGTGGATGAGATTGTCAAACACCGTCGGGACCCGGAAGTCGCCGGATTCCGATACGTAGGCGTGTCCATCCTGGAAAACCATCAACGCCGCCGGCTTAGCGGCATCGTATTGCTTCGGGACGTAGACCCAGTATCGTCGAACGGTGCCGGCATAGACTTGCTCAGATCTCCACACGTGCATCGTCAAGTCGCCGCGCGGCACGCCATCCTGTCTCTGCGAATCGACCCCCAGCTCGTACCGTTTTGGTTCGACCTGGGCGACTGCGGTTACGGGGACGATCAAGGTAAGGGCCACTAGCGCTAATCGCATGATCGATGTCCTTGTCTGATGTTCGAGACCCGGTGACTGGAAATCCTGCCTCGCCCGAGTGTCAAAGCAGGCGTGTTATCATCTCAGCTGTGAGCTACGGTTCCAGACCCTACGTTACCATGGGTCCCAATCTGACGACCATGGTGAAATACCTGGTCATTGCCTGTGCGGTGACCTTCGTACTTCAGTTTGGGGCTGGGGCGGAGATGACGCTCATCTTCGGTCTCACCCCCTTCGCGGTTCTCGAAAAGCTCTTCGTCTGGCAACTCTTCACCTATCTCTTTCTTCACGGGGACTTCTGGCACCTGTTCTGGAATATGTTCGCCCTCTGGATGTTTGGCTGCGAGCTGGAGCGCTATTGGGGAAGCCGGGAGTTCCTGCGCTTCTTCCTCGTCACTGGAGTCGGTGCCGGAGTGCTGTCGATTCTGTTTGATCCGCTGGGACAGGTGCCAACCATTGGAGCCAGCGGATCCATCTACGGCATCCTCATGGCCTATGGAATGATGTTTCCAGACCGGCAGGTCTATCTCTACTTTCTGTTTCCGGTCAAGGTCAAATACTTCGTTGCCTTTCTCGGAGCAATCGCCTTCTTCTCCGCTCTCGGCTCTTCCGGCAGTACCATTGCCCACGTGGCTCATCTGGGAGGCATGGTCTTTGCTTTCTTGTATCTGAAAGGGTGGTTGTCCTGGTCAGGTTTACGCCAGAGCTATCATCGCTGGAGGATCAAGCGGATGAGAGAGCGCTTCAAGGTGTATGAGAAGAAGCCCCCGAGTAGAGAAGACGATTTCTGGATTCACTGACAATTCCCCTTACGTTTTCCCCGGGCTGTGTATGCCCCCGGGTCGTTCGGTAAGAAAACCCGCCGAGAATCGGTTCCGGACGGCCAGCAGCTCAGCCAAAATGCTAACCGCAATCTCGCATGGTCCCTCCGCGCCAATGTCCAGACCCATGGGGTTACGCAGCCGAGCCAACTGTTGGGGGGTGGCCTGAAACCCTTCCTTTCCTAGGCCATCAAGCAACTTGCCGCAGCGCGAGCGGGGCCCCAAGACTCCTACATAAGGGGCGTCGCTCTCGAGAGCGAAAAGCAGGGCCGCCTGGTCCCGCTCCAATTGATGATTCATGATCGCGACATAGCTGCGCGGGCCGAGCCGTACCTTTTCAGGGTACTCCGATGGATGGGCCAGGATGATGTGGGAATCTGGAAAACGCTCGGCACTGGCGAGATTGGGACGCGGATCCACCACGCTGACAGCCAGTCCCAGTTTGACGGCCAGGGCGGCTACCGGAATGGCGTCGTGGCCCGCTCCGAAGAGGACGACCTCGGTTGGTGGGAGATTCACGTCGAAGAGGATTTCCGATCCTTCGATGAGTTGAGTCTGTGAGGTGGGATGGTCTGAAGTCAGAATCGCCCGCGCGGCGGCGACCAGGGTTGCAGAGAGCTCATCTTCCATAGTTCCAATGGCGGCGCCTTCGGTCAGGAGTATCCAGCTTCCCAGTGGAAGCGAGGCCTGAGAGGAACCGTGCACCACAGCTCTCACTGAGATCTCTCCGACCGATAAGGCGTGCAGCCAGGGGTCCCATGCCGGGTGCCTATCTATCAGCTCGATAAGAACGTCGACGGTGCCATCGCACCCCATCCCAAATCCCCACAGCGCATCGTCTTTGAGATCAAAGCGGCGAAACTCGGGCTCACCATTCCGGAGGACTGAGGCAGCTGTGTCTGCTACCTCCGGCTCCAGGCACCCTCCGGAGATCATCCCGGTAGCGACGCCAGTTTCGTCGATTGCAACCTTGGCGCCTTCTCGCCGATAGGCAGAGCCGCTAACTCGCACCACCGTCGCCAGAGCCGTCCGTCGACCGGACTTCCGGTTCGCCAATATCGCCGCAGCCAGAGCCGCTTCTTCACGCATGGTTACCGCCCCAAGTTTACAGGTTGCAGGACCCAGCTTACAGGTTGAACGTCTGAACGCCGCGCGTCACACGCCGCTGGGCCAAGTCCAACAGAGCCGCGTACGAATTGACGCGCTAGCAATATGAGGCCAGGTTCCCAGGAGAGAGCGGACAACAGCAAAATCTCCCCTGTACTCAACCGAGTTGGGACCCGCGACCTACAACCTGCGGCTCGAGAGTTAAAAGTGTTTGACAGTCTATCTCGCGACTTGAAGAATAGGGCGAGGCTGAAAGATGCAGATTGCCGGGACTCACACCCTTCCAATGTCTCGTGATCGGGCCTGGCAGCTGCTCAACGACCCAGAGGTGTTGGCGCGTGTCACTCCCGGAGTCAAGAAGCTTGAGCCGGAGGGTCCTGATCGCTTCAAAGCAAAGCTCGAGCTGGCCGTGGGACCCGTCCGAGGCAGTTTTGAGGGGCATGTGGAGGTGCAGGATAAACAGGCCCCCAGCGAGCTGACCCTATATGTAGAAGGACAAGGGAGAGCCGGTGACATCGTAGCGAAGGGCAGAATCAAACTGGCCGAGGACAATGGCAAAACCCTGGTGAATTACGAAGGCGACGCCCAGATTACCGGCACGCTGGCGGCGGTGGGAAGTCGTTTGTTCTCTGGTGTCGCACGAAGGCTCGCGACCCTCTTCTTCAAGAAGCTTGAGGAGGAGGGGTCTTCTTAGTTTCTTGGTGTGTAGATGGAGGTAACTTGGCATGGAAAAGATACCTATTGAAATCAGCGTAAACGGAACCACTTATCAACGTGAGGTGCAGCCTCGTCTGCTGCTCGTCCATTTTCTCCGTGACGCGCTCGGCCTGACTGGAACCCATGTTGGGTGTGATACCTCCAACTGTGGAGCCTGCACCGTGAGCCTCAACGGGATGGCTGTAAAGTCTTGCACGCTCTTCGCAGTCCAGGCTGATGGGGATGCCATCACTACGGTTGAGGGTTTGGCAGAGGACGGGAAACTCCACCCAATCCAAGAGGCTTTCTGGGAAGAACATGGGCTACAGTGCGGTTATTGTACGCCCGGCTTCATGCTGGCTGCCGTTCAGCTCCTGGAGCAGAATCCGGGTGCTACTGAAGTGGAGATTCGGCATGCCTTGGAAGGCAACCTGTGCCGCTGCACCGGATACCAGCACATCGTAAACGCAGTCCAGAGCGCCGCCCGCAAGATGCGGGAAGCCGGTGCGAGCTAGGAGGACCCGAGGATGGCAACAAAATTTTTTGGCACACGGGTTAAGCGCCGCGAGGATCCCCGGTTGATCACGGGCACAGGGCAGTACACGGACGACATCAGTCTCACCGGGATGCTTTATGCGGTCTTCGTTCGAAGTCCCCATGCGCACGCTAGAATTCGGTCCGTAGACCTGGAGGCTGTTCGGGTAGCCCCGGGTGTGGTGGCCGCCTTCTCGGGCAAGGATCTCGAGCACAAGGTCAATCCCATACCCACTGCCTGGCTGCTCCCGGACTGTAACCTGAAGACGCCGCCGCATCCAACCCTGGCTCTAGACACAGTCCGTTACGTCGGGGATGGGGTCGCGGTGATCGTGGCCGAGGACCGTTACCTGGCCGAGGACGCAGCCGAGCTGGTCAAGGTGGACTATGAGCTCCTCGAGCCGGTCGTGAACAGCGAAAAGGCGGTTCAAAAAGGCGCCCCCGTGGTTCACGAGGAGGCCGAGGACAACCTCGCCTTTGATTGGAATCTGGGTGGAGGCGATCTGGACAAGGCTTTCGCCGACTCGGATGGAGTGCTCAAGGTCCGGCTGCTCAACCAGAGGCTGATTCCCAACGCGATCGAGCCTCGAGGCTGCGTGGCAGAGTACAACTCGGGATCTGGGGCGCTGACCCTCCGCCTGACAAGCCAGAACCCTCACATCCATCGTCTCCTCCTGTCGGGCGTTTTGAATGTCCCCGAGCATAAACTGCGCATTGCGACTCCCGAGATCGGGGGCGGCTTCGGAAGTAAGATAGCCGTCTATGCTGATGAGGCCGTGGTCGCATTCTGCGCCATGCAAACCGGCAAGGCCGTCAAGTGGGTCGAAACCCGGCGAGAGAACTACCTGAGTACCACTCACGGCCGGGACCACATCACTGACCTGGAGGCGGCCTATCGTCAGGACGGGAAGATCCTGGGACTGAAGGTCAAGACCTACGCCAACATGGGCGCCTATCTGTCCACGGCGGCGCCTGGAGTGCCGACCTGGCTCTATGGGCTGATGCTCTCGGGGGTCTACGACATTCCTGCTATTCAGTGTCAGGTTCTAGGGGTCTTGACCCACACCACCCCCACCGATGCCTATCGGGGAGCGGGTCGCCCTGAGGCCACCTTTCTATTGGAGCGGGTGATGGACCTTCTGGCGACTGAGCTGAATCTTGACATCGTGGAGATACGAAGAAGGAACTTCATCCAGAAGGAACAGTTTCCTCACACCGTGGCCATGGGCGTCAGCTACGACAGCGGAGACTACGAGCTGACATTGGGGCGCTGCCTCGAAACGCTCGACTATGAAGCCTTTCGGGCGGAGCAAGCAGAGGCGAGAAAGGCTGGGCGTTATCTGGGCATGGGGCTGTCTACCTATGCTGAGATCTGCGGTCTTGGTCCCAGCCAGGTAGTAGGAAGTACCGGATTTCAAGGAGGACTCTGGGAGTCAGGCCAGGTTCGCGTCCATCCCACCGGAAAAGTGACGCTCATGACCGGGACCAATCCCCACGGTCAGGGTGAGGAGACCACCTTCGCGCAGATGGTAGGTGATCTGTTCGGGATCCCAATCGAAGATATTGACGTGGTGCACGGGGATACCGACCTCATCCCAATGGGCATGGGGACCTACGGAAGCCGCGGGACCGCGGTTGGTGGTATCGCGCTCTACCAGGCGGCTCACAAGGTGATCGAGAA
Organism: Acidobacteriota bacterium; assembly: GCA_965218775.1. Taxonomy (GTDB): domain Bacteria; phylum Acidobacteriota; class UBA6911; order RPQK01; family JAJDTT01; genus CAUZIZ01. The sequence continues at coordinate 2,025,594 of CBDCLS010000006.1, forward strand.
GGCACGCAAGATTGCCGCTCACCAGATCGAGGCCAGAGAGGAGGACCTGGTTTTTGAGAATGGGTCCTTTCAGGTGAAGGGTTCCCCTGACAAGAGTCTTTCGTTCCAGGACGTGGCTCTGCAGGCCTATCTGGCCTGGAACTTGCCCGAAGGGCTGGAGCCGGGACTGGAGGCGCAGGCGTTCTACGATCCCAACAACTTCGTCTTTCCCTTCGGCGCTCACGCCTGCATCGTGGAAGTGGACTCCGAAACCGGCCAAACCAAGATACTGCGCTACGTAGCCATCGATGACTGTGGACGCGTGATCAACCCGATGATTGTGGATGGCCAGATCCAGGGAGGGATCGCCCAGGGAATCGCCCAGGCGCTTTATGAATTTGCGTACTATGATGACTCAGGTCAGCTCTTGAGCGCCTCGCTGATGGACTACGCGGTGCCCAAGGCTAGCCAGATCCCTCGCTTCGAGCTGGACCGGACCGAGACACCCTCACCCGTTAATCCACTTGGGATCAAGGGGATTGGGGAAGCGGGAACGATCGCCAGTACGGTAGCCGTCGTCAATGCGGTGGTCGACGCTCTCAGTCCCTACGGCATTACCCATATAGATATGCCGCTCACGCCACCTCGGGTATGGCAGGCCATCCAACAGGCGAAGGGGAGGTAAACAGATGTACCCTGGAAATTTCACATATCACTCGCCCGAAACCATCGAAGAAGCGATTGATCTGCTCGAGAGTCATGGATCAGAGGCCAAGCTGCTGGCAGGAGGGCACAGTCTGATCCCGATGATGAAACTGCGGTTGGTGGACTCCGCTCACCTGATCGATCTCAAGAAGCTTCGCTCCAGCCTCAGCTACATCAAAGAGGACGGCGGTCGAGTAGCGATCGGTGCCTTGACCACCCATCACCAGGTGGAGACTTCAGAGCTGCTCCAGGCCAAGGCTCCCCTCCTGGCAGAGGCTGCTTCGGTGATTGGCGATGTTCAGGTCCGCAACATGGGCACTTTCGGCGGCAGTCTGGCACACGCTGATCCGGCGGCGGACCATCCCGCGCCCGCACTGGCCCTCGAAGCTGAGCTTGTGGTTCAGGGATCCGGAGGTCGTCGAGCGGTCGGGGCGGAAGACTTCTTTCTGGGCCTATTTGCCACCGCGCTCGAGCCTTCTGAAGTTCTGGTGGAAGTCGGCTTTCCAGCGCTTCCGACAGGAACCGGAAGTTGCTATCTCAAGTACCCCCATCCGGCCTCGGGATACGCCGTCTGCGGCGTTGCCGCCTTGACCACGCGTGACGGAAACGGCAACTGTAGTTGCTGTCGCATCGGGATTACCGGAATCTCCGATGGACCTTACCGGGCCCGTGCCGTGGAGGGACAGCTCGAGAGTCAGGCGGTCTCTTCTGAGCTCATCGCCGAGGCCGCCCAGAAGGCGACAGACGGGATTGAGCCGCTGGAAGATTTCTTTGCCGATGCCGACTACCGCAGTAGCCTTGCCGCCACCTACGTCAGGCGAGCGCTCGCCACGGCCTGGGAGCGCGCGGGGTAGGGGAGGTCGCAGGTCGGAACGTCACACGTCTGAACGTCGTACGTCCCAGATCAGGGATCACTTGTCGTGAGTCTTCGAAGTTTCAGGTTTCCGCAGCTGTCAATTCCGAAGCTGTCTGCTGCCGGCCAAAGGACGTGCGACCTTCAGACGTTCCGACGTGCGACTCCTCGGTGACCTGCATGCACTCGGAAATCGAACGGCTTACGCAGGATCTGAAACGCCATCAATATATCGCCGAGCGTCCTGTTGTCACCGCGATCCACCTGGCCTCGACGCTGGGTCGTCCCCTGCTCGTAGAAGGACCCAGTGGAGTGGGTAAGACCGAGGTCGCAAACGTGATGGCGCAGGTTCTGGGGGCCGAGCTGATTCGGCTCCAGTGCTACGAAGGAATAGATACGAATGCAGCGCTCTACGAGTGGAACTACCAGAAACAGCTGCTTCATATTCGACTCAGCGAGACCCGAGGAACGACTGAGGAAGAGATCTTCGGTGAGTCCTATCTCCTGAAGCGTCCCCTGCTTCAGGCCATCACGCTGGACAAGTCCCCAGTCCTGCTGTTGGACGAGATCGATCGCAGCGACGAAGAGTTCGAGGCCTTCCTTCTGGAGCTCCTCTCGGATTGGCAGGTATCGATCCCGGAGTTGGGCACCGTTCGTGCCCGACAGAGACCCTACACCGTTCTAACCAGCAACCGGACCCGGGAGCTCTCCGACGCCTTGAGACGGCGCTGTTTCTACCTCTGGATCGACTTTCCTTCGTTCGAAAAGGAGCTCGAGATCGTGCGAGCCAAGGTGCCGCAGGCGAGCGAAGCCCTCCGCTCTGAGATCGTCGCATTCGTGCAGATGCTTCGGCGCCTCTCTCTGGAAAAACCTCCCGGCATTTCGGAGACACTGGACTGGGCTGCCGCCCTCGTGTACTTCGAGCGCGACCGGCTTTCGAGGGAACTGGTGGAGAGCACGCTGGGACTCATTCTCAAGCACGTCGAGGACCAGAACAGAATGAAGAGCAGCTACCTCAAGGCCCTACTGCGTGGGCTCGAAAGCTTTCCCACTGCTGGACTGGAGCGAGCCTTTCAGCGGGTCGAGGCGGCGATTCAGGGGAGATGATCTCCCGTGCTAGATCCTTATTCCGGAACACTCGAAGAAATCCTACTGGGCTTCGCCCGGCTGCTCCGATCACAAGGCCTTATCCTGGGCCCGGGAGATGTGGCAGGCGGTATTGAAGCTCTCTCGGTCGTCGACCTCACCGACAGAGAAGACTTTCGGCTTGCTCTCCGATCTGCCTTCTCCAAGAGCCAACCGGGACAGGAGATCTTTGACCGGTGTTTTCAATGGTACTTCAGGGGTGGGCTGCTGGACTCCGGACCAGGCTCAGATCAATTCCAGGAACCTGTTTTCAGGGAGCCCCCGCCACAGTCGAAGCAAGGGCTGAGCCTTCTCTCCTGGAACCGGGGAAGGGATCCAGAAAGGGAGACCGGGCTGCTGTCCTACAGTCCACTCGAAGCCTTGCTGCAAAAGGACTTCGGAAGGCTTGACGAAGATGAGATGAGGCGCCTGGAGCCGGTGATCAGAGCCTTGATGCGTAGGCTTGCCACCCGCGTGTCCCGGCGTAGGATGCCGAACCGTCAGGGGCGGAAACCCGACCTGAGACGCAGCCTTCGAAGAAACCTCGGAAGTGGCGGAGAGTTGCTGGACCTGCTTTACAAGCGGCGCCGGCAGGAGAAGATCCGCCTGTTGCTGGTGCTGGATGTGAGCGGGTCGATGGAGCTCTACAGCCGCTTTCTCTTCCATTTCGCCTATCTATTTGCAACCTGCGAGATACGGGGAAGTGTAGAGACGTTTGCCTTCAGCACAGAACTCTACCGACTCACCGGTGCTCTACGAAGCAGGGGCGTTCGCCAGGTCCTGAGAGAAGTTCAGCTATCGATGCCTGGACGTCATGCGGGCACGCGAATCGGCTTTTGTTTAAAGTCCCTACTCGACCGTCACAAGGAGTGCCTGGACCCGAAGACCGTTATCGTTATCCTCAGCGATGGGTGGGACACGGGCGAGCTGGATGTACTTCGGGAGGCGATGTCGGGGTTGAAGCGGAGTGCGGAGCGGATCCTTTGGCTCAATCCTCTCGCCGGCAGCCCTGGCTACGAGCCCACCGCATCGGGGATGAAGGCGGTCCTACCCTACCTGGACGTCTTTGCTCCCCTACATAACCTGGAAAGCCTGCAGGAGCTCGATCGCTATCTGGCGGTTAGGCAGCGATGATCGCCGCGCTGATACCGGCTGGTGGGAAGAGCCGCCGCATGGGTTTCGCGAAGCTCCTGCTCGAGGTCAAAGGGAGGAGCTTGCTGGCGAACGCGGTGGAGGCTGCCGCAAGTACCAGCGAACTCGTTCTGGTAGTCGTGGGCGCCTATGCCGATGTCTACGCCCCGGTGGCCGAGGCCGCCGGGGCCGAAGTGGTCCTGAATCCCGATTGGAAAGAGGGCTTGGCGTCCTCGCTTCGGGCCGGGATCTCTGCCCTTCCGGTCGAGGTCGAAGCAGCCCTCATCGTACTCCCCGATCAGCCCTTCGTAGACGCGGCCCATCTTGCGACCCTGGTTCGGGTCTTTCGTGATCGGAAGCATTCTTTGGTCCTGTCGCGCTATTGTGGGATTCTGGGTGCGCCCGGCGTGGTGGGCCGCGAGCTTTTTCCCCAAGTGCTCAAGCTGACGGGAGAATCAGGCGCGAAGACCCTTCTGGGAAGCGTTTCATCGGTTGGAGAAGTGATCCTGGAAAAGCCCTTCGATGTGGACACCGTGGAACAGGCCGAGCGGCTTCTAGCTGAGAGTTCGGATAGCCCGCGTGGAAGAAATTGATCTGCTGTAAAACGGTGGAAAAGGTCCCTTGCTTCGCATCACGAACATCGATAGCACCGTGTCCGTTGTAGGATGGGCACTCCTGCCCGTCGCGGAAAGGGGAATTCTGCTATTGCCCAGCTCTCTCCTGCCTTCGTCGTCCTCGACGGCCGGACCTTGGGCTCATATTGCAGACAAGTCAAGTCGTTCGCGGCACTGACGGACTTGGCTTCGTCATACTGACAATCCATCCCTTCTGATCACTGCATCACTGTTCACTATTCAAGTTTCAGGTTAGTGGCCCCCCGGCTGCGCCGCCCCATTCGAGAACGAAACTTCGGGTCCGGCGTAGCGGTGGCCTCCAGGCCGCCGTCCGAGCCAAAGGCTCAGAAGAATAAGACTTCGGCCTGGAGGCCAAAGCTACGTTCGCCAATGAAGTTTCAGGTTAGAAGACGGATTCAGAACTGGGCGTTGTCCTTCTTGGACAACTGGAAGAGGGCTCTGACGATGGTGGGAGCCCCGATGCTGGGGCCGGTTGAAATAAGACTGGCCGCTGCACCGACGTTGTCGGTTGTCAGGTTTTTATCCATTTGGTCAGACAGCAGAAGCTGCGTGTCTCCAACACCCCAAGTAAGCTGTAGAAAGTATTGGCCAGTCTCGGAAATTTCAAAAAGGACACCACTGACCGGCTGGATTGGCCCATCTTCAGTATCAACGCTCGTCTTTAGCCGGATGGTTCCCGTCAACAGAGGGCCGTTCTGTATCAGCCTTAAAGTACCGTCGAAATCGGCGATACCGAAGTTGAGGATGATGTCTCGCTCGATCACTCCGGGGAAAAGGCCTCCGCTCGACAGGAGCGGGGCGTTCTGATCGAGTGAAAGCCCGAAAAAGGGCTCGCTGGCATCGATCAGAAGAAATCCCCTCGACCCATTCGCATCTGGGAACAACTCATCCACGAAGAGCGCCCTTTGAGTCATCCTGTCGAAGCTCTCCTCCTTCGTCTCCACTTCCTGACCGGTTTCGTCGTGGCGGGAAATCGAGAGGGTGTTTGCGTGCAGGGAGGCGACGGCGAGTGCGGTCCGATTCCCGCCGGTGTTGTTGAACACCAAGTGCGCCTTGGACAACTCCTGGGCGGTCAGGGTGGCCACTTGAGCGAGCAAATCGTCTCCGCTGCGGAGACGGAAGGTGACCTGTCCGGTGACGGCACCGCTCTTGTCCCTGGATCTGTTCCGGCTTGCTCCGTCCGTTGTCTGATCTGCGGGGTTCTGCTGCGACACCACGACGAATCCGACCGTCAGAGTCTCGCTGTTCGAGCTAAGCACGTAGGTGGCTGGTGATCCGCTGGCAAGGGAGTAGGTGAACTCAGACATGGGGCCCGAGCCGTTGACCAGGACGGCTAGGGGCTGGCCGCTTTGATCGTAGATCTGGACATCTCCCTCCGAATCATCGGCTCCCTGGGCCAGAAGATTGATCTCGGTTTCGCTGGTGACCCCAACCACGATCTGCGGGAATATCAAGCCCTGGGTGGGAACAATCCCTTTGAAGGTCTGTGCGAGCACGGCGGACCCCATCAGGCCCACCACTGCAATTAGAGTACTGGTTGATTTCATCCTTGCCTCCTAGCCAAACGGCCTGACTAATGATCTGGGACATCTGGGACGAAAAACGGTGGCGGCGCTATCGTGATTCCATTCACCGATTGTCTCCAACGCCCGGTTAATTTGAACAAAGCGGGCCCGACAATCTTGGGAGTGTCAGTTTCGAAAGGAATGTGGTGTAATCTCAGCTCCCGGCACCCGGGGGATCATCCCGCTCGATTCCGACGACCTCCAGGGTTGGGCCGTTCCTCAGGTAGATGCGTACCTCACTGCGCCAGTTCGGTTGGTCGGAGCATTCCGAGCGGACTTGAAGCAGCAGGAATTCTCCGGGGTCTTCCGGAATAGAAATGTTTTCAACGCCGGTGCGGGCCACGGATGATCCAAGGGGTGAGCTGGTTTCAGTTTGGTTGTCAAACTGACTCCACTGGTAGGAGTACTCGCAGCGCGCCGACAATCCTGCCTTCAAACCCAGGTTCGTGAACTCCAGGGTTTTCTCCTTCTCTCCATCGGCAACCGTGAAGCCGTCGATCGGATTGATCTGGCCCAGGTAGTAGCGGACGATCTTGTCTCGCCTTTCGATGAGCACTCGCGTGAGATAGTCCGCGGCTGCGGCTTCGTCGATCTTTCCGATTGCTACCATGGCGCGAATCGCTTCGTCACTGAAGCGCATCACGGTGCGGGTTGCCCAGAGAGCATCCTGGAGAGTCATCTTGTCGAAGGCAGGGTTGGGGTAGTCGGGCCTCCAGTGCTGAGGCTGAAAATAATCTGACTCGAATCTTCCGATGGACTTGTATTCCTGGAATTTGAGCTTGCGCCAGGGTCGATCCCAGATTCCCAGGGTTCCCGCGGCCTTGAGCGCGGGCTTGAACTCGATGTAGTACTCGTTTCCCACTCGACGCGCGTGGGGCTGATGGGCTCCGCTTCCGAACACGGTTCCGAAATCGATCAGGTGATGCCTGACATAGCCCCTGCCTTCCGCGTCGGTGAAGTACATGTCCAGCGTGTTGACGCTATCGGAGTCGTTATGATTCATCCAGGCGGTGAAGATTTGAAGTGCTCTCAGCTCCCGCCGATCCTGGTGAGGAAAGATGTCATTGGGATCGTCGGAGCGGGTCCCCTGAAAGTCGTAGGGGCCGATCGGTTTCCCACTCAGAAACTTGCTGGCTACTACCTGGACGCTCCCATCGGTGCGAAAGGGCACATCGCGCAGCAGATCCTCCACATAACTCCGGGTCAAGCGCTCGACATGGCCAGTTTCCCAAAGAACTTCAGCTTCGGGGTCGATCTCGTACTCGGTATTCCAGCGTACCAGGTAGTTCTGGGGAACGTGATAGCCGAAGGCATAAAAGAACTTGGTGCCGATGATCTCGGTGGAAGTTGCCATCTGAGGCCACTGCACAGCGTCAAACTTGATGAAATACAGATCGCCACGGGCATCCTTGATCAGGAGGCCGGGAGTCACACCCTCAGTCTTTGCCCCCACCACTAAAAAGGGCTTGGACAGGTCGGGACCGGTCCCCTGGTTCGGACCTCGCACCAGTTCGTCAATGGAAAGAACACGCCGGCTCATCCGATTCGCATACCAGGATGAATCGGGAACCTCCCCCAGCGTATTCAGATTCTGGGCTTGCTTCGAGCCCTCCAGCGGCTTTGTGAAGGTTTTCTGCAACAAATCGATGGTCTTGCTGAGAGGACGTTCGGTCGGCTTCGGGATCGAGAGTTCCTGATCGGGATCCTTCCACAACGGATCGTCGGGAAGGAACTTCTGAGCCTTCCCAATCGTGGTGGCGCAGGCCACCAATGTGAGCAAGCAACAGGGAAGTAGTCTTGTCTTGTTTCGCCGCATGTGAGTTACCCTAGAACGAAGGTCCAGCCGAGATGTAGACAAAGGTGCCTTCTTGGCTGCGGCCGACTTCGAGCCGAAACACGACTCGCCGCATGCTCTTTCCGCGAATTCCCCCTCCGAAGCTGTGTTTGAGGTGCTCGAAGGTGAATCCGGATCGATCGGGGAAGACTTTGCCGGTGTCGTAGAATGCCGCCAGCTCGACTCCGGTAGTGGCCTCCCACCTATACTCGCCGGAGAAATAGAGGATGTTCTCGTCTCGAAAGCGAAAATTCCGATAGCCCCGCAGGGTGTCGTTCCCCCCCAGGGTGTCCATCAGATAGAAGGGAACCTGGTGCCCCCCCAAGGCGGAATCTCTCGAAGCGAAGAACCTAGCGGCGATGGATCTTTGTCTGGAGCCCAGTGGCAGGGTTCCCCGGGCATCTACCGAGAACCGGTTGAAAGCGTAACGATCCAGGTCGAGGTCATTATAGCGGCTGAAGTTGATTCCAAGCCCGGCTGCGGGAAGATTTGGATCGCCCTCCCAGACTAGGTAGAGACCGGAATTCAGATGGAGAAACTCGGGCTGAGCCTCCAATCCCGGGGCTTCGATCGGGTCAAACTGATCTCCCAGATTGGCGAGAGCATCGTTCTCACCCTGAACGATATCGGTCGGAAGATAGCCCACCCGAAATCGCAGACCCAACCAACGGGTGGGCTGCAGTCCGGCAACGGCGTCGATGGATCCCTGTTCCAGACCATAGTCACTGCGGTCGCCTTCTTGGGAATCTGATCCCAGACCGAAGAATTCTTCTTTGGGATGGTTCCGGTAACCGAGATCAGCGTACAGGAAGTTGCGGGGGCTTTTCGTGGTTCTCCGGTCGAACTCGAACGGTGCTCCCAGGAAACCGTGACCCGCGTGGAGGTCAGGTCCGGGCTCGTCGAACCAACCGAGACGAAAGTTGTAGGCCTGATAGCCCCTCAAGGAGTAGGCAGCGTCGGCACGCAGTCGAACTTGGCTCCCAGCCAACCTGGGTCTCTCGTACTGGACTGCGGGAGTGCCTCCCGAAACCGGGCTGATTTTTCCGAAACCGAAACGCCAATGACGTGCCTGAAACGTGACGATCTGGTCGAATCCATCGTTCTCTACCGTGGTGAGAAGATCGATGATCTTACTTTTCTTTGCCGGTTTGACGGTAGAGAGCCTCTGTTTGCGCAGCTGCAGAAGCTGATCGGCCCGTGAAGGCTTTCCCTGGTAGGGGACTTGCTCCTGTGCCGAAGCCGTCTCTTCGGTTTTCTCTGGCGACGAGGCGACGGACAGAGTAACAAGGAGAATGCATTGAAGAGCAAAAACAGGTGCGGTCCTCGTGGGCATGTCCAGTTCTCCGGTCTCGATCTCTGCGCGGTCACTCGGAGTCTCTTGGAGGAGGAGCGTGACCCGATCCCGCGTGCCGCTCACACCCCAGTAGGAGCCAATGTCCATCGCGAGGACAGTGATATTTTACCACGGCGGGGATGGAGCCTAGAAGGCGAGCCTTGATAAAAAAACTCGCTTGAGTTTAGATGCTAGGCTTCTATGAGTCTCTCTACCAAGATTCTCCTAGCGCTCCTTCTAGGTCTCGGTGTAGGGATGTTCTTTGGGGAGATGGCCGCGCCTCTCGAGGTTGTGGGAGATGCGTTTATTCAGCTCCTGCAAATGACGGTTCTTCCCTACATCACCTTTTCGCTGGTGGCCAGCCTTGGCAGCATGACCTACGAGGAGGCCAAGCCGCTGGCCTTGAAAGGGGGTGCCTTGCTCCTCCTCCTGTGGGGCATCGCGCTTGCGCTCGTCTTTACTTTTCCGCTGGCGTTTCCATCCTGGGAATCGGCGTCATTCTTCAGCACCACCCTGGTCGAGCGCGGCGGGGACTTAGACTTCCTGGATCTTTACATCCCGGCCAATCCATTCCATTCGTTGGCGAACAATGTGGTCCCTGCCGTTGTCTTGTTCAGCGTCGTGGTGGGCATCGCTCTGATCGGTATCGAAGGCAAAAACTCCCTCATCGACAGCCTCAAGGTGTTGACCGCTGCTTTGTCGAAGGTCACGGGCTTCGTAGTTCGTTTGACGCCGATCGGGATCTTTGCAATTGGCGCAAGCGCCGCCGGGACGATGAGCTTCGAAGAGTTGGGACGCCTCCAGGTCTTTCTGATCACCTATATCGCGGTTGCCCTCCTGGTGACCTTTTGGATTCTGCCGGGACTGGTAACGGCTCTGACGCCCCTCAGCTACTCAGAAGTCGTGGGACTCACCAAGGACGCCCTGATCACGGCGTTCATGACCGGCAATCTCTTCATCGTCCTACCTATCCTCACCGAGAAGAGCAAGGAGATGTTGTCGCGACACGATCTGAGCAAGGGGGGGCGGCTGGTCGATGTGATCGTTCCAGCTTCCTTCAACTTCCCTAACATTGGCAAGGTACTCACGCTAAGCTTCATCCTGTTCGCTGCCTGGTTCTCGGACACTGCGGTTGAACTCTCACAATACCCCTCGCTCGCCTTATCCGGGCTCGTCAGCTTTTTCGGTAACCTCAACGTCGCGGTTCCCTTCCTACTCGACCTCCTGCGAATTCCGGCCGACATGTTCCAGCTCTTCCTGGTCTCGGGCCTGATCAATGCCCGCTTCGGCACCCTCATCGCCGCCATGCACACCGTCAGTTTTGCCCTGTTGGGGACCTACATGATCAGTGGAAGTCATACCTTTCAGGGTCGACGGGTACTCCGCTATATTGTGCTAACGGTAATCTTCACCGGTGCGACAATTGGAGGGATCCGCGCTTACTTCGGATATGCGCTGAAGAACGAGTATTCAAAGGACCAGGTCATTGCGGGGATGCAATTGCTGCGCGATCCTGTCCCCGCAGTCGTTCACTCACGTTTGCCATCGAGTCCTACACCCCCCGCTGACCCGCCCGGCTCACGGCTTGACGGCATTCAATCCAGGGGCTACCTGCGAGTGGGCTACATCGTCGACAATCTTCCCTATGCCTACCTCAACTCCTCTGCGGAACTGGTCGGTTTCGATGTGGAGATGGCCCACATGTTGGCGAGAGAGCTCCATGTGACGCTTGAGTTCCTACCGGTCGCTTGTGAAGGAGTCGCAGAGAGCTTGAACTCGAACCTCTGCGACATCGTCATGTCCGGGTACACGATTACCACCCGGCGCGCCCAGGAGATGGCCTTTTCCACCCCGTATATGGAAGAAACACTCGCCTTCTTGGTGCGGGACCACCGGCGAGCTGAGTTTGGCAGCCGAGAGGCCGTTCAGGACCTGTCGGCTCCCAAGATAGGCATCGTCAATCTGCCCTACTACGTCGAGAAGCTCCGTCGCTACCTACCCCAGGCCGAGTTAGTCATTTTGGGCTCCTGGTCGGAGTTCTTCGAGAGAGAATCAGAGGAGGGATTCGACGCCATGTTGGTCACCGCTGAGCGGGGCTCGGCCGCGAGCCTGCTCCACCCACAGTACTCCGTGGCCGTGCCTTTTCCCGATGTCATTAGTGCCCCGATCGCCTACGCCATACCGCGTGGCGACCATGATCTGGTTCATTTCGTGAACAGCTGGATCGAGCTCAAGAAACGAGACCGGACCATCCAGTCTCTCTACGATCATTGGATTCTAGGTAAGACTGCGGAAAAGAAGGGTCCGCGATGGTCGCTGATCCGCGACGTGTTTCATTGGGTTGAGTGAGACGGACTTCAACCGATTCTAGCGGACGCTAAACGGTCACCTCGCTGCCCGCTTCGTTGCGGTCCCGGGGCGGGATCTATTCTCCCCCTCTAGGCCGGGGGGCATCGTTCCAGTGGGCGATCTTCCAGTCTTCGTTGACCTTGACGAAAACGGCTGTCAACCGAGTTGCCTGATCCCAGCCACCCACGTATTTCTGGTCCACCGCAAGCCGCGTCAAACCCCATACGATTCCGGTATCCCCGATGACCCGAAACTGAATCGCCTTTTGCGTATATCCCACGCTCAGGATCTGGGAGAAGAAGGATTCAAACATCTCCTTCCAGCCCCGCTCGCCGAGCTCGACCCGATCGATGGGATGTATCTGGTTTCGAACAAAGAGGACCGCCTCTGGGTGAAAGCTGTTCAGGAATCGATTGAGATCCTTGTTCTCCAGATAGCGAAGGGCGGTCTCAAAGCTCTCCTTGAGATCATCGACATCGCCAGCCTGGAGAGAGCATACCGATAGTAGGAGAATGAGGCCGAAGGCCATCATCCGATTCATTCCTCGTCCTCTGCCCCAGGCGGCCAAACCGAGCTGTCGACACTTCATTGATTTCCACCTCCCGCGAAATGCACAGTCACCGACTCGATCTGAATGGCGGGAACTTTCCCGTCTGCTTGAGCAAGCGGCATGAATATACCCTATCTGAGCAGCTGGAAGAGCCGAAGACCTCCGAGCAACGGCTACTTCTTCTTGACGAGGCCGTCCTTTCGCATCGCTTTGCCGGCAGCGTCCACGAGTTCCTTGGCGAACTTTCGGACGTCTTTGGGGTTGGTCGTCTCGCTTTGCCCGGCCCAGAGGAGCTTGTCTTCGGCAATGGAGTAGAACAGTGTCTCGATCGACACAGTCCTATCCTTCTGCTCGGCTCCGAAGGTATAGACCGTGGTCCATCCATATTCCCAATAGCCCCAGAAGCTGGGGTAGTAGGAAGAGGAATACAAGACGCTCGATTGCGGACGACGGGTCTGCTCTTCCACGACTACCCGCATCAAGACGGCACCGGTAATTCCCGCCCTGCTCAGGAACTCCTTCGCTTTTTGTTTGTCTTTGGCCAACTCGCCCGGCAATACGGTGTATCCAGCGATGCAATCGATGCCGCGGTTGCGTAACTCAGTGGCCAGTGTTTCTTCCGGACCGAACCGCATGGTTTGATCCGAAAGCATTACAAATGTAGCCACCTTCATACCCGCCACGTCGATTTGCCCGGCAAGAGGATTCTTCCAGCTCGAGACCAACTTCGTCGAAGCAGCCAGCGCCAGCGTTCCTGTCAGCAAGACGGCGGCGATGATCTGCAGATAGCCTTTCATCTGTCTCTCTCCTTCTCAGAGTAGTATTGGGCTTGAAGTATGCGACTGGGACGCGGGGAACCTACCGAGGCGGAAATTCCTGGAACAGCGTCCGGAAGCTCGTTCTTAATCCCACAATCGAACTCAAGAATTATAGTGTGCCGTTGGCCTACCGTGCTACTGACTACCCTGGATCCGTGAATCGGGTGAGGTCAGGTGGGGCGGACCGCTGAAGGGAAATACGAATCGATTTGACTTTGCCCATTAGCTGCCGAGAATACTAGGCAGGCTGTGGAAGGTTGGCCAGAGTGGTGGCAAACAATAGCATCCGACCTGTAATTTCTGGTTCTTCTGATCGCGGAGGCGCTCGTTGCCCCCCTGGCGGTAGGCCTCTACATACTCGAAGGCCAGCTTTCGAATGAGTCTTTGAGCCTGATCCTCTGCATCAGGAGCAGACCAGTCGATCTGGCTCTTGAGCCGATCCAGACCTTCGTTTTCGATCTTGACATCGCATTCGCCAACTTCACAATCCGGGATGGCCTTCAGGTCTTTCTCCGGAATCCTCATCTTGGTGAAGTCGTCGACTCGGGGTGGATCGCTCATCTTCTTGATCCGGGGGACCCCTTTTCCCTTCTCGAAGTTTTCGATGTCCTGGTACTTTTCGAGATACAGATCGGTCGAGGCCTCAACCCGCACGATGCCGAAAACCGCTATTTCCCGCTTGAGAGGAGTCTTGACGATCTTCGCCAGGACATCGCCTTGTATCTTGCTGATCTGTTTGACGGAGAGGTCGATGTACTTCTGGAGAAAGTTCCGATGCTCGCCCGTGATCGGCTGGCTGTCCTCCATCGCCGCGCTGCCATGGAGCGCTGCCAGGATAAAGCACCCACTACCATCAGGCTTGCCCAGGTTCGTACCCATCCTGAGATCCATCTGTTTTCTAACGCCTGTCCGGTTCCAAGTCCGTGCGCCGCTGACATAGTTTTTGCCCCACATTGGTCGGTTTTGAGTGCCCCCTAGCAGTGTCCGAAGAATTCTCGTTCTTGAGCGTAATCTCAGAGCGGCTGTACAATAACACAACAGGTTTGTTAGTTTGAGCTGCGAAAGCTGTAGAAGAACTTGTCAAGATCTGCTGTGGAGACAAGGATGATGAATATTGCCTGGATCCTAGTGTGTCTCGTCCTATTTCCGGGAAGCCTTGCGGCCCAGAAGATCAAGGTGGACTACGATCGCTCAGTGGATTTCAGTAAATACAAGACCTTCGCATGGATTCCCGAAGACTCCCTGCCGATTCTTCGCGCCGGTCCCCAGATGGACGGCCCAGGCGACCAGGAAATCGACGAGATGATTCGAGCGGCTGTCGAAAAGCGGCTGGGCGACAAGAAGCTTCAAAAGCAAGATAAAGAATCGGCTGACCTCCTGTTGACGTACGTCGCCGGGGGAAAGCTCAAGTTGGAAAGTGTACAAGGGAATCCCGGTGCCGGAGCTTGGCCGGGAGCGAATTATGGTCACTGGAGGCCCTTCGCCCAGGGTGTTGCAGACAGCTCGATGAAGCGAGAGGGTACGTTGACGCTCGACCTGGTCGACGCCAAGACCAACCAATTGGTCTGGCGTGGGTCTTCCAGGGATACGATCAAGAAGGGGAAAGAGATCGAGAAGAAGATCGACAAGAACGTGAAGAAGCTCCTCAAGAAATTCCCGCCTCGGTAGGCGTCCGTGGCGGCAGCTGCCCGGCCAGAACAGGAGTGCCAATCGTTTTTGTCGACCTTCGGATTAACTCACAATGCTAGCTCAAATCATTCTTGCTGCAGCGGTGAACTTCACCTTGCTCGCCCCGAGCTCGGAAGATACCAAGGATCTCCAGGTCTTTGTGGATGAGGTCGTCGCGGACATCGAGTCCCGCGATGGGAAGTCTTTCCAGGCGAAATGGCACAAGCAGGCCACCCTTTACAGCCGCAAGTTCTTCTTTCCCTTCGATCGGGCTGAGGTGAACTCCAGTGACTGGTCAGAGATGTGGGTGGATTTCTTCAGTCGGATCAACCGCATCGATTTCAAAGAGACGGACTTCAGTTTTCGCCGGATCGGCGACGTGGGAATGGTCTGGGGATTGGCCAGGATCGAAGTCGATCGAAAGGACTCGACGGTGTCCCAGGAAAGACTTCGGGTGACCCTGACTTTGATCAGAGAAGGCAGTGTCTGGAAACTGCTGAGCTGGCACGATTCGCCGGCCCCCGAGTGATCAATCTCCCGCGTGGTCCGCAGAGACCTTCACCAGAGTCCCAACCCGGTGTCCGAATCCGAGAGGCGTTTCGATCGCCTCGTACTTTTTTTCAAGAGAATGGCTGAAGAGCAAGTCTCTGTGGCCCGCCATCCAAGATTCTCTTACCTACTGATCTCTCTCCTCTCCATCTTCTTCCTGTATCCACTGGTGGAGCGACTGGGCAGGGAGAATCTCTTTGCTGCATTCTACTCGGGTGTTCTGCTGGCGGCAGTTTACGTTGTCAGCGAGAGGGAACACTCTTTCCTATTGGCACTGTTGATGGCTGCTCCAGCACTACTGACCCGTTGGGTCGGGATTGTTTCGGGGGATCCGACCTTCTCGCTTCTTGGCAAAGTCTTCGGAGTGCTGTTCCTCTCTTTCACCACCGGATTGATCATTTCTCACGTATTGAAGGCTGAACGAGTTACAGCCCAGAAGATCTATGGTGCTATCTGTGCCTACCTGCTTTTTGGAATGATCTGGGTCTCGCTCTACTCGATTATCGAGTTCTTCATACCTGGCTCGTTCCGGATGGGGGAGCAGGATCACCTGAGCCAATCAGAGATGTTCTATTACAGCTTCGTCACCTTGACCACTCTCGGATACGGTGACTTGGTACCGGTTTCGCCGATTGCCCGGTCCATGGCTGCACTGGAGGCACTGACCGGGCAACTCTATCTGGCAGTGTTGATTGCGCGTCTGGTTGGACTTCACATCACGCACTCCAGCGACTGATCGGAAATTCCATCTTGGGATCTGTGTTTCTGGTTCTAGCTTCCCTGAACGTTTTCAGGAAGAGCATCCGGCTCCTCCTGTTCTTACCCTGGATCATCGTAGGTTCTGATAGCTTGGTCGGGCAGGAACTGGAGCCCAGAGCCTACCTCACCCTGCCCGTCGGAGTGAACTTCTTTGCGGTCGCTTACGGGCGTTCCACCGGCAATGTGATCTTCGACCCAACACTACCGGTAGAGGATGTGCGGGCCCGGGTGAACTCGGCAGTTCTTGGCTATGCCCGAGGCATTGACTTCTTCGGTCGATCGGCAAGTCTGGGTTTTGCGACACCCTATGTGGGGGGGAATTGAGCGGAAAGCTGGAGGGCCAGCTAGCCAGTTTGCGAAGATCGGGGCTCGCCGATTCCCGTTTTCGATTCGCCGTGAATCTCGTGGGCGGTCCCGCTTTGAACCGGCGTGAGTTCGCTGCGTATCGCCAAAAGACCAATCTGGGATTCAGTCTGGTAGCGGTCGCACCGCTGGGTCAGCATGATCCTGTCAAGCTGATCAATCTGGGATCCAACCGTTGGGCCTTCAAGCCCGAGATAGGTCTGTCCAGGGCCTTTGGTAAGTGGATTGCGGATGTCTATCTCGGGACCTGGCTTTTTACCAAGAACAAGGAGTTCAATGGTAATTCGACCAGGAAGCAGAAACCCATCGGGGTGGTCCAGAGCCACCTCAGCTATAGCTTCCGGCCCCGTCTCTGGACAGCCTTGGATGTAACCTTCTACACCGGTGGCAGGACCACCGTCGACGAGCGCGAGGGCCAGGACCTGCAGCGAAGCAGCCGAGTGGGCCTGACTCAATCGCTCCCACTGTGGAGGGGGCACTCTCTGAAGTTTGGGGGTAGCATCGGCGCGTTCAGTCGAATCGGTGCCGACTTTGACACCCTCTCGGTGGCCTACCAATATATCTGGTTCTGAAGAATTGTCGTAGCGGTGGTCTCCAGGCCGCCGTGCCCCGAGCCAGAGGCTCGAAAGAAGGAGGATACTGGTTAACGGGGCTCCCAGCTTCGCTGGATCATTCAGAGGCAAACTTCAGGTCAAGGATAGGGGTAAATTGTGCGGTTGTCCGGCTCTCTCCTCGGAACTGGGGCTCATATTGCCGACAAGTCAAGTCGTTCGCGGCTCTGCCGGACCTGGCTTCGTGGGCAGTCCCCCCGTTCACGGCAATGTTGGCTGCAGCTGTTTGCGGAACTGCTCACTGAATGACTGTTTACTATCGCTCCCTACTTCCGCTTCACCACTACCGCCGTCAGGTCGTCCGCTTGCGCGGTCCCGTCCGCGAACTTTATTACCTCTCGGTGCAGGGAAGAAATGATTTCCCCGGGAGGCAGCTCTCGGGCAGACCGGATGGCTTCTTTCAGGCGATCCATCCCAAATTCCTCGTCCTGAGGGTCGGCCCATTCGAAGAAGCCATCGGTAATGAGAACCAGGATGTCGCCGGGGCTCATGCTGATGTCTTGAGTTGGACCGTATCCCATAGGCGCCATCAGTCCCAGAGGAATGCCGTGAGCGCCAAAGCTCTCGACCTGGTGTCCTTCCAACCGATAGAGGAGAAGTGGTCCGTGTCCAGCGGAGAGGATCTGTATCCGTGATGACCCGGGATCAAGTAGGGCAGAGACAAAGGTGACGAATCTCTCCGATGGAAGGTCCTCGAATAGCAACTTGTTGATCCGGCTTGTGACATCGCCCAGGTCTGTATCGGAAGAAAAACTGGCTCGAGCGTAGGCTCGGCACGCTGCCGTAACCAGCGCAGGTCCGATTCCGTGACCGGTCACATCCCCCAACGAGATGACCGCTCGTCCGTCGGGCAGAAGCTGCCAGTCAAAATAGTCACCGCGGGTCTCGTCCGCCGGTTGGTTCCAGGCTGCGATCTCGTAGCCATCGATCTCCGGCATCTGCCTTGGTAAGAGTCCCTGCTGGATGGAACGGGCAATGCCGAGATCATGCTCTAGCTTACTGCGGGTCTCCGCCTCTTCCAGGGCCGCTGCGACGTGTGTCCGGATCTGCGCCGTGACCGCCGCGGCTATGAAGCCACCCACCAAAATCAGGGCGGCATAGGTAAGGTAGATCTCCACTCCGAACCTGGGTAGGTTTCCCTCGGGATCCGGGTACTGCCAGAAGGTAAAGGCAGTCACGGTCAGGTATCCCAATGCAGAGAAGAAACCTGTCAACCGCGCCAGCATAGGGTTAAGACGGAGAGTCGAGAGGAGAATGAAGAAAAAGTAGATCAATCCGGCGGGTGCCAACAGTGCTTGATAGGCACCCATGGTCGGATCGGCCGTTAGGATTAGGATACCCAGGGAAGGAAACAGGGTCTCGATGAACAGGTTCAGGACCAAGAAGCGCGTCGAGAGCTCCTCACTCCGGCGAAGCGCTCGTTTGACGATCAGAAGGATCGCTGCTTCGTAGGCGATCACGAACAGCAGGAGTGCAGTTACCTGGGGAAACTGTTGAACCAGAGCCTCGTTTCCAACGATCAGGACTCGAACGGCTACCACGACCAGTAGGGCGACCATGGCGGCCAGGAGTCCAAGAATCCGAATCCTCTCGCTTTTCAGAGCTGCCAGGTTGAAAGCTTTGGACTGAATTTCGGCAACGCTCATCGGTTTTCTCCAGAAGTGCGACTGCACTATTTCAGGGCATTGTAGCAGTAGTCACGAGACGCGTTGGTCTTGGGTATGGTAGCTCACGGGCCAACCGACCTTGCGATAGGCTGGCAAGGGCGCGTCACTTGGGATACAATCCCGGCGCCGCCACAGTCAAAAGTGGAAATAGGAGATAGAAGGCAGATGAGTAGAAGCTCAGCGATTTTCGCGCTATTTGCAACGGTCTTGGTAGCCCCGGTGATGGGACAGCCCTCGGAGGAGATGCGTCAGAAACTCCAGCAGAAGGTTGCGGTGATCAAGGAATCGATGGCCCAGAACAAGGCGTCACTGAAGACCTACCAGTGGGTGGAAACAACCGAGATCAGCCTCAAGGGTGACGTGAAGAAGCGCGAACAGAAGGAATGCCGCTACGACCCGGACGGCAAGGTTCAGAAGACAACCATCGGCGGTTCTTCCGACCAGAAGGAGGAAAAGGGGCGTCGGCGTGGAAGGCGAAGAGGACGCCTGAAGAAGAGGATCATCGAGAAGAAGGTTGCCGAGCTGAAAGACTACGGCGATCGATTTGGAAGCTTGATTCGGCACTATGCTCCGCCAGACCCGGATCGATTGAAGGTCGCGGTTCAGTCCGGTAACGCATCTCTGGACCGGTCGGCCGGCGTGCTCACCTTCCGTAACTACTACAAAGAAGGGGACCAGTTAAACCTCATCTTTGATCCGGCCGCTCGGAAGCTTCGCACCTACTCGGTGAAGACTTATCTGGACGGGCAGGAGGACCGGGTCAATGTCAACGTCAACTTCAACAGTCTGCAAGATGGCACCAACTACATGGGAGAAACCCTGCTCGAGTCGACCGGTAAGAAGCTGGGGATCAAGATCACCAACTCCAGCCACAAAAAGATTCAGTAGCAACCTATTGGAAGGTAAAACTAGGAGGTATAGGTCAATGAGTCATTTCCACAAGAGTTCGTTTCGATGCTCCCTGGTCAGCGTCCTGATTCTTCCACTCCTGATGGGTGGACTGACCACATTGATGTCGGCACCGCCGGCCAAGGGGCACAAAGAGGATAAGGTCGATGAGAACTTCACGGCCTGGGCGGTCCTGTCCGGCTCGATAGCTACAGGCAAGAACTTCAACGTAGACTTCATGATCAAGCGCTGGACAACGGACGCCGAGCGAACCGAACTCCTGAGGACCCTGGTTGAGAGGGGCCCGGACGACGCGTTCCGGCTGCTGCGCAAGCAGGAGGGAACTGGGCGAATTGCGACTCCCGCCAGAGTGGGTGAGACCTTGCGCTATGCTCGTGATTTTCGTGGGGGGGGCAAGCGCCGCATCGTCCTGGCTACAGATCGTCCCATCCATTTCCGGGAAGCCTACCGGAGCCCGCGTTTTAGCGACTACGCGATCACGCTGGTTGAGCTCATCGTCGACGAAGAGACGGGAAAGGGTGGAGGTGTGCTCATGGTAGGCGTAAAGATCAAACACGACAAAAAAAAGAACCAGCTGGTACTGGAACACTACGACACCAAGCCCATAAAGTTGAACCAGGTGCGGCTGCTGAAGTGATCCTCTCCGGGACGGAAGCGTCAGATCCCAACGTATGACCGATAGACTTGCTATTGTCCTGATCCTTCTGGGAATTCTCTCAGGCGAGGATCAGGTCAGGGGCCAACATGCGGTGGCATTCGTCTACCATCGCTTCGCCGAAGACCGGTACCCCAGCACCAGCGTGAGTCTGGAGCAGTTCGATTCTCACCTGCAGTACCTCGCCCGGGAGGACTACAGTGTTCTGCCCCTGGAGGAGATCGTTGCAAGGCTCCGAGAAGGGGGTGAGCTTCCGGACCGTTCCGTGGCTCTGACAGTAGATGATGGCTACCGGTCTGTCTACCAACACGCCTACCCTCGGCTCAAGAGGCGAGGCTGGCCTTTCACCGTCTTTGTCAGTACCGATGCCATCGACGCCCGCCTGAGCGATTTCATGAGCTGGGAACAGATGCGGGAGATGGGCGCTCATGGTGCATCCTTCGCCAACCACAGCGCCACTCACGCCGTTCTCCACCGACGAGGCAGGAGCACAGATGGCCCGACTTGGCGGAAACTAGTCCGGAACGACATCGAGAAGGCAGAGCGACGCCTGAGGGAAGAGTTAGGGAAGGCCCCTCCCCTTTTTGCCTATCCCTACGGCGAGTACGACAAGGAGCTGGCTGAGTTGGTCAAAGAGTTGGGATTCACGGCCTTCGGACAGCAGTCCGGAGCCATGGGTGCGATGAGTGATACCCGCGCTTTGCCTCGTTTTCCAGTCGCAGGCGCCTATACTAGGCTCGAGTCGTTCAAAGTGAAGGCGGCGAGTCTACCTCTACCGGTGGTCGACCTGAGACCCTGGGATCCGGTCACCCTGGAGCGCCGTCCGAGGATCGAGGTCAGATTGGGTCAGAGCGAAGCCCGGACCGACAAGCTGGCCTGTTTTGTCGGTGGGCAGGGGAAGATCCCAGTTCAATGGCTGGAGCCGGGTCGCCGTTTTGCGGTGGCGGCCAGAGAAGAACTGCCAAGGGGGCGAAATCGGTACAATTGCACGGCTCCCAACAGGGACGGCAGCCGCTATTTCTGGTTCAGCCAGCAGTGGGTGGTGCAGTGAGCATGAAGATGACGGATGGAAGTGAGGAAGGACGAATCATGACGAGCAGACTCAAGACTTCAGGGAATCTTTTCGGCCTCCGGCCTTGGCGGGTCCTGGGAAAGCGGCTCTTCGGGACTCTGCTGACAATCTGGGCTCTAGGGCTGTCCCTTCATGCCGAGGAGCGCCGGGAGTTTCCCTCCTATCGAGAGTTGGAGGTCTATTTCTCCAGTCTCGGATACACATACGACGCCTGGCGAGCCGGAATGCGGGATATACCTCGGGTCTTTATCGTAGATGTCCCCAGGCGATGGCAGAAAATAGCGAACAAGGAAGTCACCGTCACACAAAAAAAGCAGCTGTTCTTTCGGGGCCTTCTGCCACTAGTGCTTCGCGCCAACGAGCTGATTGCAGAAGACCGGAATAGGGCCGAGAAGCTCGTGGTTAGGTTGAGTGAGAACAAAAAGATCCCTTCAGAGGAGGACCGTTGGCTCCATCGTCTGGCGCTCCGATACGGGGTCATCGAGGTCGAGGAAGAAGAGCTCAACCGGATCAAGTTAGAGAAACTGATGATTCGGGTCGACACCGTTCCGGTGGCTTTAGCACTGGGACAGGCTGCCTACGAGAGCGGCTACGGAACCTCCAAATTTTCCGGCCTTGGGAACGCCCTCTACGGACAGTGGGCCTGGGGAAAGGGAATGAAGCCGGATAGCCAGAGAAAGGGCGAACATGGGGACCATAGGATCCGTGGCTTCGAGTCTCCGCAAGCGTCGGCTATCGCCTACACCCTTAACCTCAATACCCACTTCGCCTACGATCGTTTCCGCCAGAGAAGGAGCGAGTTTCGCCGAGAAGGCAAACCGCTGGTGGGTAGTGTCCTGGCAGAAACACTCGACAGATACGCAGAAACCGGGATGAAATACGTCCGGTCCCTGCAAGGGATCATCCGCGTCAACAAGCTCCATCAAGCCGAGGAGGCCTACCTCCGAGACATGGCGCCGGTCTTGCTAGTAGCGGTGGACGAGTCCGGGAAAGCTGTGCAGTGATTCGGAAGAGCCTAAGCGGGACCAGGTGACTGGCTGGCCGCTCCGTTCCAGGCTCTTGCCCTCCAGTCTAGCCCGAACCCACAACTCCCGGTGAAGTCACTGTGGCAGCCGAACCATGTTACGATACAAAGAAATTTCTCTGGGAGATTCACGGTGGAAACCAAGCAAGAGATCTTGAAGGCGATCCAAGAACTGCCAGATAACGCTACCGTCGAAGACGCCCTTGATAGACTCTTTCTAATTTACAAGATCGAGAGAGGTCTCGGCCAGGCGGACCGTGGAGACCTGATCACCCAGGAAGAGGCTCGCCGACGCATGGGGAAATGGCTCAAGTAAAATGGACTCCCCAGGCTCTCGATGACTTGGATGCCATCTGCCTCTTCATTGCTCGAGACGCGCCTCAGATAGCGGCTGTGTTCGCCGACCGGGCTTTCCAAAGCACAGATCGACTCGGCAGCTACCCACTCTCAGGAAGAGTAGTGCCGGAGTTGGAGACGCAGAACATCAGGGAAATCATTCTCGGCAACTATCGCCTGATCTACCGGATAAAGGAACTCGAGGTCCAGATTCTGACAATTCACCACGGGGCTCGGCTCCTAACAGCCAGCGGGATCGAAGGTAGTGCCTGACAAGGCGGGGCGGGGCGAGTCGAGATAGCCAGTCAACCTCCTTTACGGCGACAATAAACGATTAATGGAAAGGCTCGACTACGCTATCTGACAGGGTGAGTTCGTTACCCCGTTCTCACCGTCAGGGGTCTATCCAGTTTGAAACTCAGCAAAGTCTGGGCCGGAATCTTTACCTGCTTACCCGGCGTAGCGGCAGCCAGGGCGGTACCGGCTCCGGCTCCAATGGCTGCTCCAATAGCCGCTCCCTTGCCTCCATCGGCGATGGCCCCGATCAGGGCGCCTATACTAGCCGATCCTCCTACCTGCTTGAGGGTTCCTGCCGATTTACCATCGATCTCGTAGGCCGCGGTTGAGATCGCGACAAGCTGATCATTGATCAATACGTCGGTGAGCTCCAACCTCAGGACTCCTTTGCCCGACATGGATCCGGCCTTCTCCACCTCGACCAGGCGGCCATAGACTCGGCTTCCGCGCGAGACAACGATGGCATCGCCGATCTTGAGATCCGACTGGAGATAGCCAGTGTAGTTATCTCCGGCTTTGTTCTTGCCCGAATCCAGCTCCCCTGCCGTGCGTACCTGGATGGGTGTCCCTTCAGGAACCGTCAGCGTGGCTTGGAGTGGTGCTGGACTGGTAGGAGGCTTCTGGCCTGAGGCCACGTCTACTTTGGGCGCCGTGGGCGCGTCGACCAGCAGATAAACCTCTTTGTCCTTGTTTAGATAGGGTAGATAGAACTTGTCCCCGGCCTTGAAGTAGGTGACTTCGGCCACCGGCATGGGCTCGAACTCGGACGGGAGCTTTGCTAGGGTGCTGATCCCGACGGGCGGCTCGACCACTACGAACACCCACTGGTTGTTCTGCAGCACCTTGCGGTAAAAGGTGTTGCGATAGTAGTAATACTTCGCGCCGACCTTGAGACTAGCGTAACCGGTGGGAAGCTTCGTGACGTTGGCCCCTGAGGGTGCTGCTATCACCTCGTACGCCACCTTTCCTTCCTTGACGCTCTCTTTGTAGTAAACGTTATCGTGTGAATAGTAGGTACCGCTGCTGAGGTTGATGGTGACGCAGCCGGTGGGTAGCCCCCAGTAGTAGGCGCCGTAAGGAGGGTACCAGGGATAGTAATACCAGGATCCCCCCCCAATAGTACGGATTGTAGTAGGCGTAGCCGTAGGAGTAGTAGGAGCGCCCATAGTAGCTTACCCGCTGACCCCCACGCGGGGCTCCCGTGTACAACCACCCGCCATAGGGACCATAGGCCGCAGCGGCTCGCCCCTGGGGACCCGCGGTTCTCGAGTAGCCGAACTCGCCCCAGTACTTGGTATCCGCCACGCCAGAGGCGTAGATCTGGCCATCCCGTCCTCGCCAGGCGTCTCCCTCGACCTTGGCGTCGCGGCCCGCGCTGTCCTTGTACTCCTGCTTGTATTCTGCGTAGCCCTCTTTGCGCTCGATCTCCCCCTTGCGCTCGGTTTCGAAGCCATAGCGATTCTCGGTATCCACCTCGCGCTTGACCTTGTCGATCCGGCCATCATCAAACTTGACTTCGGCCTTGGATTCACGCGAAGCCCCGGTGCTGGTACGGATGTTAGACTCCGTTTTGATCTTGTCGCCGCTGCGCTCGGTAGTCCGGGAGCCACTGGCGGATCTCCCGTCGGCGGTCGTCACGGTGGTGTTTCGGGTGCTGGTGTCGCCGCTGGTTCTCTTGGTCGTGGTGACGTTTCCACCCCCACGTAGATCCTTGCTGGCGGTACCATCCTGTTTCAGCTGGTTGCGACGAGTCTGTCGGCTCTGCGTCCGCTGGCCCGATTGGCTCCGGGGTTGGATATTGTCAAAGCTACCGGATCTATAACCCCCACTGCTGGAGTGGGAGCGGGAACGAGATCGGGAACCAGATCGAGAACGAGACACCGAACCTCGGTTGTAGCTACCCGATCCCCGGTAGCGGCTGACCGAGCCGCGCCGGTAAAGGCACCTCGGTTCGAGCCAGTCGTTGAGTGCTCTGGAAGGAATGAACGATGTTTAAGCTTCGAGGACCGGTTCCGGCGGCTTTGCTCCTGGCAGCGGTGGCATCCTGTTTCGGATCCCTGATGTTTGCTCAGCTCCCAGTTGTGCGCTTCGGTGTCGCTCTGGATGGCCCTTCCGAACACAATGCCCAGATCGTCGAGCTTTTTGAGCGGGAGATCGCCGCCGTTCTGGAAGCAGAGTATCAAGCCGTCTTCTCGCCTGCGAAACGTCTGGAAGCAGACTGGACGGCAGAAGGAGTCCAGCGGGTAGTCGATCGATTGACCGCAGATCCGGAAGTGGATCAGCTCCTGACGCTGGGTGTTCTGGGGTCGAATGACGTCGGCCACAGAGCCTCACTTCCCAAGCCTGTCTTTGCCGCCTTTGTACTCGACCCCCAGATCCAGGGCCTGCCGTTCAAGGAATTGGAACGCCACCTTCCAGACGACGAGACCGAACGTGTAAACGTGAGTGGTCTCGCCAACCTGAGCTACGTCGCGCTCGGCGGTGATCTGGTTCGTCAAGTTGAGGTGTTTCGTGAGGTTGTCCCATTCTCCCGCCTCACGATCCTGCACATGCAGGCCCTGAACCAATTGATACCCGACCTCGAGTCCAGGCTTGAATCAGTCTTGCGACCTCTGGGACTGGAGATTGCCACCGTCAAGGTGGGAGCCTCGATCGATCAAGTCTTGAACGAGATTCCCGCCAACGCTGAGGCGGTGTTCGTCTCTCCCCTCTTGGAGCTCTCCAGCAGCGGCTTCGATCGCCTAGTCCAGGCCCTGATCCAGCGCCGATTGCCCAGTTTCTCTTCCTGGGGCCGGACCGAAGTCGAGAAAGGACTGTTGGCAACCCTGTGGCCGGAGCAGAACCACCTCCGACGGGCACGCCGTCTGGCCCTGAACATCCTGCAGGTCCTGGATGGTCGCCTCGCCTCCGAGCTAGGCGTAGACTTTGTTCGCAGCGAGCGTCTCACCCTCAACCTGGCCACCGCCAGGGCCATCGGTTTCTCCCCCACCTTTCGTCTCTTGACGGAGGCGGAGCTCCTGAACGAGGAGTCCGGTCAAGCAGTTCGGACCCTCTCTCTTCCCCAGGTGGTGCGGCAGGCGGGTCAGGTCAACCTCGACCTGCTGGTCGAGGACCGAAACGTAGCTTCGGGGCTGCAGCTGGTGCGGCAGGCACGGGCCAGACTGTTTCCTCAGCTCAGCGTCTCGGGTTCAGGTTCCTTCATCGATGAAGATCGTGCCGACCAGCTGCTGGGGTTGAATCCGCAGCGCCGGGCAGCGGCAGGGGCGTCCTTCAGTCAGCTGCTCTATTCGGATGACGTCAAGGCCAGCTACGACATCGAGCGACACCTCCAGGATCTGCGGACAGAAGAGCGGGCCCAGCTCCGTCTGGACGTGATCCTGGAGGCGGCCGAAAGCTACCTCAACGTCCTCAGAGCCAAGACCATTGAGCGGGTTCAGAAGGACAATCTGCGGCTCACGCGGTCCAATCTGGAATTGGCGCGAGCGCGTGTCAACATCGGCCAGGCTGGACGGGAGGAGCTCTTTCGCTGGCAAAGTCAGATGGCCACAAATCGCAGGGACGTGGTGGATGCAAGTGCCCTCCGCAACCAGGCTGAGATCGCCGTCAACCGCGTCCTGAACCGGCCCATCGAGGAGTCCTTTCTCACAGTGGAAGCTGGACTTGATGATCCGGCGCTCGTCACTGCCTTTGAGCAGACGCGTCCCTACATCGAAACGCCTGACGCATTCCAGCTGTTCCGCAGCTTCATGGTGCAGGAAGGATTCGGCTATTCTCCTGAGCTGAGACAACTTGACGCCGCCATGCTGGCCCAGACCCGAGAGCTCAAGGCGAGCAAGCGGGCTTTCTATCTACCCACACTCGGTCTGGGGGCCAATGTGGAGTACTTCGGCCGCGGCGGCGTTGGCGCCGAACCGCTGCTCCAGTCCCCAGTACCCTTTGCCGACCAGACCAACTGGAACATCTTTTTCAATACGACGCTGCCTCTGTTTCAGGGCGGCGCCATGCGAGCCCGACGAAGCCGAGCAGAGATCGAGCTGGAGGCCGTCACGCTTCGACGTCAGGCAACCAGCCAGCGCATCGAGCAGCGCATTCGTTCGGTCCTGCACCGGACCGGGTCCTCGTTTGTCGGCATAGATCTGAGCCAGGAGGCGGCCGAAGCGGCCAGGAAAAACCTGGAGCTGGTGAGCGACCGCTATGCGGAAGGCATTGTGGACATCGTCCGGCTCATCGACGCACAGAACCAGGCGCTGGTGGCAGACCTGTCCGCCGCCAATGCCATCTTCGACTACCTGATTGATCTGATGGGAACCCAGCGAGCAGTGGGACGATTCGACTACTTCCAGTCACCGCCAGAGCGCCAGGAGTTTCTCAATCGTTTGGAGGCGTTCTTCCAGAGCAGTGGCTACAAGATCCGGACTCCGTGAGGTGGAGGTTAGGTGAAATTGGAAAGCAGCTACAAGTTTTCTGGGGCACGCTCCTACGCCGAAGGCGTTAGTGCGGGTAGCCCAGGGGTGCAATGCGAAGCGAGCTACCCTGGGTCTCGGTCGGTCAAAATGCTTTACCCCAACGGGGTTATTGCCGACCGGCAAGGTGTCGGCAATAACACTTTCAGCGTAGAAAAAGATAAGGACAACTTAAACCCAGGGTAGGCTCGCTTCGCATCGCCAACCCTGGGCTACCCGCAATAACGCCTTCGGCGTAGGCAATAGCCCCTGAGAAGGCGAGTGTTGCGCTCAGTGTCCCGGCACTTCGGGACGGACCAACCTGGCGTATGTGGTCAGAGAGGAACCGATGAAGAAGATTGGACGATTCCAGCTGAATAGCTACCTGGCCATTTCTGGCTTGCTAATCCTCCTGGGCTGCGAGGCGGCCGTCGAGCAAGAGCCCGTGGTCAAACCAGTCAAGACCATGGTGCTGGGACAATCGACCGGCAGCGGGGGCCGAGTGTTCCCAGGCTCGGTCCAGGCTGCGCAAAGGGCCCGCTTGTCGTTTCGGGTCAGCGGTCCCCTCACCAGGCTCCCCGTCAAGCAGGGACAGCAGATCCGAAAGGGCGCCCTCCTGGCGCAGATCGACCCCCGGGACTTTGAAACCACGATAAAGAACCTCGAGGCCCAGCTGGCAAACCTTCAGGCCCGGAGAAAGGCAATGGAGGCTGCCCGCCCTGAGGATATCCGCAGACTCGAAGCCAACCTGGCTGCCTCTCAAGCACGACTGCTGGAGGCCGACGCCACCTTTCGTCGATACCAGAGGCTCTACGAAAACGACAATGTGGCGAAGGCTGAGTTCGATCAACGCCGGGCCGCCCGGGACGTGACCCAGGCCGATGTCCGCTCGACGGAGGAGGCGCTGGGAATCGGCCGAATTGGCGCCCGCGCCGAAGATATTCAAGCCATGGATGCACAGATCCGAGCACTCCAGGCCCAGATCGAGCAGGCTCAAGACAACCTTCGGGATACGGCCCTTCGGGCTCCCTACGATGGCAGTGTGGCGGAAACCTACGTGGAGAACTTCGAGTACGTCCGGGCTCAGCAAGAAATCCTGAGCCTACAAGACGTCTCCGTGGTGGAGATCGTGGCCCAGATCCCAGAAAACGTTGTGGCTCTGGCCCGCAAGGACGACCGGCCCGATTTCAAGATCCGGTTTGAGTCTGTTCCAGACCAGGACTTCGAAGCCACGCCGACGGAAATCGCCACCCAGGCCGATCCCGTGACCCGGACCTACGCAGTCACCTTCCAGACGCCCCAGCCGGAGCAGGCCAATATCTTCGCCGGCATGACTGCAGAGGTGCTGCTGGAGGCAGGTGTCCAGGGTGGGGACGTCTTCACCGTTCCGGTCGCCGCCGTCTTCACCGACGAAAACGGCAAGCAGTGTCTGTGGGTTCTGGAAGAGCAGTCCATGACCACCCGCAAGGCCGAGGTTAAGGTGGGTGACCTGATGGGCAGCAGCGCCCGCATCCTGGCCGGGGTTGCCGCCGGCGACACCGTCGTCACGGCGGGGGCCAACTACCTCACGGAAGGTCAGAAGGTACGCCAGATCACGGACGAGCTGAGGGATCGCCAATGAACCTGGCTGAAATCTCGATCAACAAGAAGACGACCAACCTGGTCCTGACGGTCGTAGCGCTGGTGGCGGGTGTGATTGCTTTCCAGTCATTGGGACGCCTGGAGGACCCTGAGTTCACCATCAAGCAGGCGGTTGTGATCACCCAATACCCGGGCGCCAGCCCCAGAGAGGTAGAGGAAGAGGTCACCGAGAAGATCGAGCAAGCGATCCAGGCGATGGGTCAGCTGCGGGAGGTGACCTCCATCTCTCGGCCGGGGCTATCGATTGTCTATCCCGAAATGCAGGATCGATACGACAAGCACACGCTGCCTCAAGTGTGGGACGAACTCCGCCGCAAGGTAGGCGACGCCCAGGCGCAACTCCCCCCAGGTGTCCTGACTTCGATTGTCAATGACGATTTCGGGGATGTCTACGGTGTCTACCTGGCCTTGAGCGGCGACGGCTACTCCTACGCCGAGCTCTGGGACGTAGCCAAGTTCCTCAAGCGAGAACTGCTGCTGGTGACCGACGTGGCCAAAGTCGCCTTCTGGGGTAACCGGCCAGAGGCCATTTACGTGGAGATGTCCCGGGCCCGGCTCTCCCAGCTCGGGATTTCTCCCCAGGAGGTCTTTCAGACGCTGGGACTGCAGAACCAGATCGCCAACTCGGGAAGAGTTCACGTCGGAGAGGAATACATCCGGGTCGAGCCCAGTGGGATGTTCACCTCGGTGGAGGAGCTGAGCAACCTTCTGGTCCGGGGGCAGGGGTCGGCAGGCCTGGTCTACTTGAAGGACGTGGCCAACATCCGCCGGGGCTATCAGGATCCTCCCCGACAAATCATGACCCTGGACGGGAAGGACGCCATCGGGATCGGTATCTCGACCCGGGTGGGCGGAAACGCCGTGGACATGGGGGAAGGGGTTCAGAAGAGATTGGACGAACTGGCCCCCAGGATTCCGGCAGGGATGGACCTGGGCGTCGTCTCCTTCCAGTCCGAGGATGTGACCAAGGCCATCGACG
Organism: Acidobacteriota bacterium; assembly: GCA_965218775.1. Lineage (GTDB taxonomy): Bacteria > Acidobacteriota > UBA6911 > RPQK01 > JAJDTT01 > CAUZIZ01. Next base: position 2,055,443 of record CBDCLS010000006.1, read on the forward strand.
GCTTCGTGATCAACCTGCTCGAGGCACTGGTCATCGTGGTCGGGGTTCTGATGATCTTCATGGGCTGGCGCAGTGCCGTCCTCATCGGCCTCTCCCTCCTTGTCACCATCATCGCCACCTTTGTCATGATGGGCATGTACTCGGTGAATCTGGAGCGGATCTCTCTGGGAGCCCTGATCATCGCCCTGGGAATGCTGGTGGACAACGCGATCGTAGTCACCGAGGGGATTCTGGTCGGAACACAAAAGGGTCAGAGTCGGGTTCAGGCTGCGATCGACACCGTGGGAAAACAGTCCATGCCACTGTTGGGTGCCACCGTGGTGGCGATCATGGCATTTGCCGCGATCGGGGTTTCGCAGGACTCCACCGGAGAGTTTTGCCGGTCCCTGTTCCAGGTGATCCTGTTCTCTCTGGGTCTGAGCTGGCTGGTGGCGGTGACGGTGGTTCCGCTGCTGGGTACCTTCCTGCTCAAGCCGGGTGACTCGTCGGAGGCAGACGAAGACCCTTACGCCGGCAAGGTCTTTCAAGGCTACCGGAAGGCCCTGGCAGGCTGCGTGGGCCACCGCTGGATCACCGTGGTCGTCGTGGTTGGACTCTTCGTGGCTGCCCTCTGGGGCTTTGGTTTCGTGGAACAGAGCTTCTTTCCCAATTCCACGCGGGCCCAGTTCTATATGGACTTCTGGAGGCCAGAAGGCACCCACATCGCCGACACTGGCGAGGATATCAGGGAGATCGACGAGTGGGTCCGCTCTCTGGAGGGCGTCACCACCACCGCAACCTTCGCCGGCCAGGGCCCGCTGCGATTCCTGCTCACCTTCACACCCGAAGACGCCAACAGCGCCTATGGTCTGATCATGATCTCGGTGGACGATTTTGCGAAGATCGACGGCCTGAGGACCCAGATTGAGGAACATGTCGCCAGTAACTACCCCGAAGCCCAGGCCTGGACCAAAAAGTTCATCGTCGGCCCCGCCAAGGGTGCCAAGGTCGAGGCCTTGTTCAGCGGAACTGATGCCACCGTCCTGCGTCAACTCACGGAACAGGCAAAGTCGATCATGCGGCGGGATCCTGCGGCGATCAACATCCGGGATGACTGGAGGCAGAGGGTAAAGGTGATCCGGCCCCAGTATGCCGAGAACCAGGCACGGGCTGTGGGAGTGACCCGTCCCGATCTGGCGAGTGCGATCCAGATGGCGTTCGATGGCAAGACCGTTGGCGTCTACCGGGAAGCCGACGACCTCCTGCCCATCGTGGCCCGTGCACCTGAAGAGGAGCGAAGCGACGTCAACAACATGAACAGCATCCAGATCTGGAGCTCAGGCACCCGACGGGTGGTGCCGTTGAATCAAGTGGCGACTAGAATGGAGACCGTATCGGACGACAACATCATCCGGCGCGTGGACAGAAAACGCGCTCTCAAGGCCCAGTGCGACTACGGTACCGGCACCGCCGAGGCGCTGCGAAGCCGGATTGCGGCCGACATCGAGGCGATCGAACTACCGGCCGGATATGAGTTCGAGTGGCGAGGCGAATACGACAGCTCCAATCGGGCCAAGTCGTCACTGGGCGGGAAGATCCCGCCCGTCTTCCTGGGGATGATCCTGATCGTCATCATGCTCTTCGACCGGCTCAAGCAGCCGGCGATCATCTACTTGACCGTACCGCTGGCCATCATCGGAGTGACGGTGGGGCTGCTCGCTGCGGGTCAACCCTTCGGATTCATGGCCCTGCTGGGCATCTTGAGCCTCTCCGGGATGTTGATCAAGAACGCCATCGTCCTGATCGACGAAACCGACGGACTGATTCGCGATGGCATGGACTCCTACGGGGCCGTCATCCTGGCCGGAGTCAGCCGTGCCCGTCCGGTTGCAATGGCAGCCCTGACCACCATGCTGGGGATGATCCCCTTATTCCAGGACGCCTTTTTCATCTCGATGGCGGTGACGATCGTCTTCGGACTAGGGTTCGCGACCCTGCTCACGCTCCTGGTGGTGCCAACCCTCTACTCCATTTTCTTCAAGATCAAGTCCCCCTGAGCTGAAACGTCAACCGTTCGTCGCACGTCTGAACGTCGCACGTCTCCTGTCCCCAGAGGGTGCCGCAAATGGGGAAGAACTGCCAGCATCATAAAGTCAGGTCCGACAGAGCCGCGAACGACTTGACTTGTCAGCAGTATGAGCCCCACTTCCGAGGACAGAGCTGGACAACAGCAGAATCTCCCCTATCCCCGACCAAAGTTCTTTCTCGAATCGGGCAACCGCTCCTGGGGGTCGAAACTGAAACTTCATTTGCGAACGTAGCTTCGGTCTCCGGGCCGAAGTCTCATCGCTTCGAGCCTTTGGCTCGGGACGGCGGCCTGGAGAACAACACGCCTCACGACCGTTTGCAAGGAGGCGAGAGTCAGTGCGATTTCGCTTCGGCCCTGGGTAACCTCGAAATCAGGACAAGCGAGAAGAGGGCCGCCGCCAGGGCAAAGATGAAACTGGCCTGAAAGCCGAAGTTGTCTGCAAGGGCGCCGTGCGTAGCGGGCCAGACGAAGCTCAAAGTGCTGCCCAACATCAGTATCGACATGTTGCGCGTGGAGGTGGCTGTCGGGCAGATCGCCACCAGAAAGGCGGGAAAATAGGCGCCGCCCAGTTCTCCGGCGCCCATGAGGCCGAAAGCGATCAGATAGAAGTAGCCTGGTACCTGCCAACCCCACAACACAGACGCCGCGAGAAGCGTCATCGAGGTATACAAAGAGGCGCGGAGCCCCCAGCGGATGGCGATGACACCCATGGCGAATCCCGCCAGGGACTTGAACCCGAAACGGAATGCCATGACCCAGCCGGAAAACTCCTTGGGATCCTGGCCAAGGACCTCGCGTCCGTATAAGGAGAGCGTCGTCATCAGAGTGATGACGATGAACCACATGAAGAAAGCGAACCAGAGCATCACCAGGGTTCGGTCTCGGAGATAGGAGGAGAGGCCCTGGGAAAAGTAGCGAAAGAAGGGGGGGTGCTCTGTCTCCGCAACGTCGACCAGGCGATAGCGGCTGCACAAATAGGCGGCAGTGCCCATACAGGGGGCTCCGATCAGATACAAGAAAGCGAAATCGTAGGGATAGGGCAGCCAATCAATTCCACCACTCAGTACGAACTGGGCCCAGAGGGAACCTGCCACTGCCAGTATGGGTCCCAGGGTAAAGGTCCACTTGAAGGCCCAGGCGCTTCCGTGGGGAGTGGTGCCTCGCTTGAGACACTGAAAGGTGTAAACCTGAGAGGTGTAGGCCGAAAATCCCTGAATAAACCCCTGTCCAATAACTGCGGCTAGACGCACGGTGTTGCTGACAGGGGAGAAGAGCAGAATGCACACAACCCCTAGCAGTGTGGCAGTTATCAGGTAAGCCAGGACCGAAGTGAAACGGACCAGTCGATGGGGGAGAACGAACGAGAGGATAAGCGGTGCCAGGGCTCCCAGAAGGTAGGTGGAGGCAGGAAGGTTGGCTACGGTGGCGCTGGCGCCAAGTTTGTCCGCCAGGGCACCCTGGACTACTCCCACGTACACGACGGGAGCGGCGAAATAGAGCAGCCCGTTGTGGGCAATGAAGATCAGGCCATTCTTTCGATCTGTCTCAGGAGTGATCTGGGCTGTCGGCACTTCGGCTTCAACGATGCTCACGGCTGGCGTGCATGATAGCATTTCGTCTCACGTCTGAACGTCGCACGTCCCAGGGCAGGTTTCGGCCTGCTGAACCCCTTGATTGTTGCCAGCCTGACGAGTCCACCTGAAGCCTGGGGGATTTGGGACGTGCGACGTTCAGACGTTCAGACGTGAGACCTCTTCGAAGTGGATTCGCAGCTTTGCTAGGGACTTTTATAGGACACATGCCAGAGCTTCCTGGCACCATCGTCCGAGATCATCAACGACCCATCGGGCATCTGCAGCAGTCCCACCGGTCGTCCCCAGACCTCCGGTTTGTCGGGGCCCATCATCCAACCTGTGAGGAAGTCGGTGGGACCCGAGGTGGGACGGCCCGATTGGAAGGGGATGAAGGCAATGCGGAAACCGACTCGCTGGGCCCGGTTCCAGGAGCCGTGGAAAGCGAGGAAGAGCCCTCCCCTGTATTTCTCCGGAAACTGGGTCCCTTCATAGAACAGGATATCCAGGACCGCCACGTGAGCTCCCAGGATCACGTCAGGATAGAGGGTCTTGTCGACCATCTCCTGGTTCGTCTCCTCATGGCGAGGCTCTTTGTGGGGACCGATGTAGGCATCGGGCCAGCCGTAGAAGCCCCCCTGTTGGACCTGGACCAGGAAGTCGGGCACCAGGTCATCTCCGAGTCCATCGCGTTCCTGCACTGCCGCCCAGAGCTCATCGCTTCCGGGTCTCCAGCGGAGGCCGATCGTGTTGCGCAGTCCGGTGGCGAATATCTCGTGCCTTCCGCCATCCGGATTGACCCGGTTGATGGTGGCCCTCAGCGCAGGCTCGCCCTTGTCTATGTTGGATCCCGATCCGACGGTGAAATAGAGCTTCTCCTGCCTGCGGTCGAAGAGGAGAGATCGAGTCCAGTGTCCTTTTCCCAGGCCAGCCAGGGAAAAAACCTCCTCGCCCTCCCCAGAGATCGCCATATCCTTGTACTTGTAGCGCTTTATCGAAGTGGGCTCGCCCACGTAGAGGTAGCCTTGATAGATCGCCATGCCGTAGGGTCGATCCAGGTTCTGCAGGATGGTGTTCTGAGTCCCTCCCTTCAGGACATGGATGGCACCCGTCGGGGACCTTCTTTCGCCGCTGTCCGAGAGGAGAATCTCTCCTGAAGGCCCCAGGAGCATGAAGCGGGGTCGGGTGAATCCGGAGGCGGCGAATTCCTGCACCTGGAAACCGTCCGGCAGTTTTAGTTGAGCCCCATCTGGGCGTGTGATGACGCGTGGCCGGTTGCTGGCGGAGTCAGTGTGGAAAGGCTCAGGAAGCCCCTTCCAGTTGACCGGTAATCGGGGGGATTGAGCGAAGACTCCGGTCCCAGCCAGGAGCAGGATCAAGAACCCTAGGCGAATTGGATACTGTTCTCTCATGATGGTGGCAAATGGTAGTTTCAGAACTCCCGGGAGTCAAGGCGGCGTTTGGGGTGGCAAGGCTCCTGGCCCTCGAAATTCGCTTGTTCGATATTCTGCGGTTCAGCCTTCCACCGGTTGCCCTCTCCAGAGCAAGGAAGAAAAGGCTGAATCTCGAACATGCGAACGCCGAACTGTCTTCCTAGCCTTCGAAATTCGCCTGTTCGATATTCTACGGTTCAGCCTTTCCATCGGTTGCCTTCTCCTGAGCAAGGAAAAAGGCTAAATCACAAACCGCAGAACACCGAACATGCCAACGCCGAAGTGTCTTTCTACACGAGAAGCTTGTCCACCCGGTTTCCGTGCACGTCGGTGAGGCGAAAGTCTCGTCCCTGGAAGCGATACGTCAGCTTCTTGTGGTCGAAGCCCAACAGGTGTAGGAGGGTGGCGTGCAGGTCGTGGACATGGACCTCATCCTGGGTCACGTTGAATCCGAACTCGTCGGTCTCACCCAGGGTGATCCCGGGTTTGATCCCTCCGCCGGCCATCCACATGCTGAAGGCGTTGGGGTGATGGTCGCGCCCATCCTCAGTCCCCGCTTGCACCATGGGAGTCCGTCCGAATTCCCCGCCCCATAGGACCAGGGTATCCTCCAGCATCCCACGCTGCTTGAGATCCTGAACCAGGGCGGCGCTGGCGCGGTCCGTCTCCTTGCAATTCTTCTTGATATCCCGAACCAGAAAGCTGTGCTGGTCCCAGGACTCATGGTAGAGCTGAATGAACCGTACACCCCGCTCCACCAGTCTCCGAGCCAGCAGGCAGTTGTTGGCGAACGACGGCTTTCCCGGCTCGGCACCATAAAGATCCAGGACGTGCTGGGGTTCCTGGGAAAGGTCCATGAGTTCCGGGACGCTGGCCTGCATCCGAAACGCCATCTCGAAGGAGTTGATGCGCGTCGAGATCTCGGGATCCCCGGTGAGGTCCAGATGCATCTGGTTTAGACGCCGAATGGAATCCAGTGAATCCCGTTGCAGTTCCTGGTCCATGCCGCTGGGACTGGAAAGGTAGAGGACGGGGTCTCCGCTACTGCGAAACTGAACGCCCTGGTAGACGGTGGGCAGAAAGCCGCTGCCCCAGCAGGAATCTCCACAACTCGGCCCCTTCTTCCCAGAACTGAAGACCACGAAAGCGGGCAGGTCCTGGGATTCGCTGCCTAGACCGTAGGTAACCCAGGCACCCATGCTGGGCCGGCCGAACTGCTGGCTTCCGGTCGTCATCATGAGCTGGCCAGGAGCATGATTGAAGGCATCGGTCGACATCGACTTGACGATGGCGATGTCGTCCACCACTCCGGTCAAATGGGGGAGCAGCTCGGATAGTTGAGCTCCCGATTGGCCGTGTCTGGCGAACTTGAACTTGGGACCGAGGAGTTTGGAGCTGGGGTTGATGAAGGCCGCCCGATAGTCCTTGATCAGTTCCTCGGGCGGAAGGGTCCCGTCGAATTTTGCCAACTGGGGTTTGTGATCGAAGAGCTCCAGATGACTGGGAGCACCCGCCATGAAGAGGAAGATGACGTTCTTAGCCTTGGGAGCGTAGTGGGGCGTCCTGGGGGAAAAGGGATTATCCGAGGAGAGTGCTCCTGTTGCAAATCCAGCCTGGGTCAGGAGTTCTCCTAGCGCCATGGCTCCCACCCCGACACCACACTGCTGAAGAAACCAGCGGCGGCTGATCGATTGGGGATCGTTGCTCTCGTATCGTCGGTGGGAACTGTTCATTTTGTGCGCTCTATTCCTTGGTGATGGTTTCGTCCAGATTCAGGAGAACCCGAGCCACCGTTGTCCAAGCTGCCAGTTGGACCGGTGTGGCGTCGCCCGGAAGAGTGGATCCCAGTTCCTGGTCGAACCCGGCGATGTCCCAGGGATTCAGCCAGCCCTGCTCCAGGCGTCCTCGCTGCCTGACGAGCAGGTTGAGGAGCTCCTCTTTCTCGGCCTGACTGGGCACCCGGGTCAAACAGTGTCGGAAGGCATAGGTCAATCGGTCGCTATCGGACCGACCTCCTTCTCGAAGAGTCCTCAGCGCCAGGGCCTGAGCCGCTTCTAGAAAGAGAGGTTCGTTCAGTGTCGTGAGGGCCTGAAGTGGAGTATTGGAGCGGGAGCGGCGGACACATGAGAAGTCTCCGTTGGGAGCGTCGAAGGCCTGCAGCATCGGGAAGGGAACCGAGCGGAAACGGAAGGTGTAAAGGCTGCGCCGGTACCGATTCTCTCCCTTTTCGTCCTTCCAGACCTTGGGACCATAACTGGCCGGAGGTACAAAAAGGAATTTGGGAGCAGGAGGATACACACTGGCCCCTCCGATGCTGGGATTGAGGAGCCCGCTGGCGGCTAGAGCGATGTCCCGCACAATTTCGGCTTCGACCCGCAGACGAGGTCCCCGGGCCAGCAGCCGATTGTAGGGATCCCGTTCTCGGAGCTCTCGAGTCTGCTTCGAGGATTGGCGATAGGTGGCAGAGGAGACGATCAACCGGTGAAGCTGCTTCAGGCTCCAGCCCTGCTCCATGAACTCGACCGCTAGCCAGTCCAGCAGCCTTGGGTGAGAGGGTGCTTCACTCTGCCTGCCCAGGTTCTCACTGCTGGCTACCAGACCGATTCCGAAGTACGCCTGCCAGACACGATTTACCAGGGAACGTGCCGTCGTCGGCGAACCGGAGTCCACCAACCACCGGGCAAAGCCTAGACGGTTTGGAGGCGCATCCTGTGGAAAAGGGTGGAGAAAAGCCGGGACTCCTGAGGAGACGGGCCTACCCGGGCTCAGGAAGTCTCCTCGATTCAGAAGGTGGGTTTCTCGCCTTCGAGCTCGTTCCTCCAGCACTAGTTGAGCGGTGCCCTCAGGATGCTGGCGCCATAGTTCTTCGATGCTCTGGTTGGCCTGACCCCATTCCGGGACTGTGGTACGCCAATAGCTGAACACGGCCTGTGTTTGCGAAGGGGTCCGATCCAGACGGGGGATCTCTAGAGTCTCCCGTAGACCGGCAGGTAAAGGGTCGACAGTCGCTCCGGGAGAGGTTGTCGTCGAGATCCTGAAGCGACCCAGATTATGGTTCTGATTGTCGTCGCTGTTGGCACCCCCATGACTCTGGCTGAGGTGGAACCTCAATAGAGTTCCCTGGGGATGGGTGATGGGAGTTTTAGCCGTGAAGACAGCCTTCCGGGGAAGATTGCGTCGACCCGGCCCAGCGTCGATCCCCCAGGCCGTCTTTTCGTCTCCATCGATCGCAAACTCGATCGGACCCGTCACACGCAGCTGATCGCTCTTGTCATCGAACATTGCTTCCAGCGGACTCTCTGGAAGGGCGATGTCTGCCGTGGCCCCGGCGATTTCAACCTTCTCCAGCTGTTCGGGAGACCCCGTCGCGCCAGCCTCAACCTCAAACTCGGTTAGCGCTCCCGTCCCTTTCAGGGAGCGGCCCGGGCCTCCCAGGGGCAGGTTGGGATCGTTCATCAGCTCCAGGCGAAAGGCGGTCAGGCTTCTGAGCTCGGTCTCGACGGTCATCTTCACGCGGTGTTTAGTAGGAGCATAGCCCTGGGCCAGGAAGGAACCGTCGGCCTGTGGTAGGTACTTTTGCCCACCGCTGCTGATGTCCTCGACCGTGGGTCGGAGCACGGTCCAATTCGGCTGCTCATCGCGGACCCGATCCTCCCAACACGCTATTTTCTGCTTCCAATCGGGGTGGGTGTGTTTGAGATTCGCTTCGACTTCTCGGATGCGACGAAAGACCTCGGAACGCTTCATCTGCTCGGCCGGGGTATAGACGGCTAGATTGGCTTCATGCGTGTTGTTCAGGAAGGCGAAGAGACGATAGTACTCTTCCTGTTTGAGTGGATCGTACTTGTGGTCGTGGCATTGAGCACACTGGATGGTAATACCCAGAATGCCCTTGCCGATTGCATCCATACGATCGAACAGAGCCTCCATCCGAAACTGCTCCGGATCGATACCGCCTTCCGCGTTGATCATGGAATTGCGCAGGAAGCCGGTGGCTACGATCTGATCCTGCCCTGCATCGGGTAATAGGTCTCCCGCCAACTGCTGGATGATGAAGTCGTCATAGGGAAGATCGCGGTTGAGGGCGTTGATCACCCAGTCGCGGTAGAACCAGACCCTCCGCGGCTTGTCCTTTTCGAATCCGTCGGAGTCGGCATATCGCGCCGCGTCCAGCCAGTGCCGTCCCCAGCGCTCCCCGTAGTGGGGCGACGCCAGGAGTCTCTCCACCTGCCGTTCGTAGGCGTCGGGGCGCCGATCGGCGAGGAACGTCTCGACTTCTTCAATAGAGGGTGGGAGTCCGACCAGATCCAGACTGAGTCTTCGCAACAGCACGATCCTGTCGGCCTCGGGGGAAGGCGAGAGCTTCTCTTGCTCCAGGCGAGTCAGGATGAAATAGTCAATCGCATTGGCCGGCCACGCCTCGTTCCTGACCTGCGGCAGCGAGGGTCGTTTCGGTGCGACGAAGGCCCAATGCTGTCCAGGTGTTTCCCCTTCCGCCAGGCCCGCGGCCTCAGGCCATTCGGCGCCCTCGTCGATCCAATTCCGGATGAGCCCGATCTCATCGGCTGCGAGCTCGCCGCCCATGGGCATGCGTACCAGGTCGTTCAGCCCGGCCACACGCTGGTAGAGGGAGCTCTCCGCCGAGTTGCCGGGCCGGACGATCTTGCCCGATTGTCCTCCTCTAAGGGCCGCTTGACGGGAATCCAGCCTAAGTTTTCCCTGCTGTTGCTCAGGGCCGTGGCAAGAGTGACAGGACCTCTCGAAGATGGGGTATATATCCCTGGAGAAGTTGATCGTCTGCGGCGCACGTTGAGTGGCTTCGCCTATTCCTGTGCTCAGAAAGAGAATCGCAGCCGCCAGACCATTGACCCTTGGAAGGCTGAGTCTGCCCAGGAATTCCTCTCTCATTTTCGATCTCTCAGAAAGGCCCTTTTCGGGACCGATTATAGCGGGACGGCACCGAAAACCCAAACTTCCCGGAGGGGAAAGCTGGAGCATTTCGGGAGTCCTGCACGAAGAATTGCCACGAGTCTGCCCTTCGGCGTTCGCCTGTTCGATATTCTGCTGTTCGTCATTTTAGCGGTTGTCGCCCTAGAATGACGAAGGCTGAATATCGAATGCAAAATACGAACAGTGAATGTCAGAGGATCTTTCCTTCGAAATTCGCCTGTTTGATATTGCCCGGTTAGACGTTTGGCGGTTGCCCTCCCCAGAGAGACTAAGAAAGTCCGAATCCCAAACCGCAGAACACCGAACAAACGAACTCCGAAGTGAATGCAACACCTGTGAAGTTTCAGGTTAGGACTGTTACGGGCGTTTTCAAACTGCTAACCTGCACGCTGAAACAGCCCGGGCGTTACTGGAGGAAGTATGAGCAGAAACGTGATCAGTGTCAGCTGGGGAGACCATCTGGAAGCTTGGGACGACGATGCTGCTTTGGATACGCCTGAGAAGATCCTGAAGGCCGCCGAAGAATGGCAATCGGTGCACGGTGCTGGTGCTCTCTACTGGCGCGAGATGAGGACCATGAGTCGGTTTCGGGTGAGCTTTACGGCACTGGGATCGCCTCCCAGGGAGGTCGACAGTACCTACGCCAATCTGGGTTTCGACGAACAGGAAATGATTACCACCCAGCTCAAGGACATGGGGTTTGAGATCTACATGTACACCCCCATCTTCGATGAGGGGTACCCGCTGAGTGAGGGTTGGCAGGGAGGGATCTTCGGCTGGCAAAGCCAGTTCACGATGGCGAATCCCGAATGCCTGGCGACCGATAAGGAGGGTCGGCCCCACTACGGCATCATGGAATACGCTCATGCCGATGCCCGACGCTATACCATTCGACGGATTCTGGCCGGCCTGAGTAACTACAACTTCGACGGTGTCTTCGTGTGTACCCGCTCCCAGTCAAAGCCCGCCGTCTACGGAGACCAGTTTGGCTTCAATCAACCGGTCGTGGAGGAATTCGAAAAGCGCTATGGCGTCAACATCCTGGAACGCAATTTCGATCTGGAGGCCTGGCGTCGATTGCGGGGAGAGTTCGTCACCCGGCTCTTCAGGGACCTGAAGGAGGCGCTTTCCGAACGAGGGAAGAAACTGGGTGTGGGGGTCCCCCGGGGGGACTACATCGGACCGCCCCTGGGGAACCTGTATCTGGACTGGAGAACCTGGATCCGGGAGAAAATCATAGACTCTCTGACGATTGACCAGATCGCCGTCCGCTGTCCTTCGTTCTGGCACCTGATGTGGCCCAAACATCGTGCCCACGGCCTCCTCGGCAACGACGCGGACCACTACGGAATCAAGGGAGGATCCGGCTTCCCAGACCGGCGATTCTGGTCCATCCCCCTGCCCAAGGGTTCCCCTGAATATCAGGAGGCCATGGATCGTCTGTACGGGGCGATCCGAGACGACTATGGCCCCCTCTGCCAGGAGCACGGATGCAAGCTCTACGTTGCGAGGATGTGGTCTCGCCATGATCCGGAGGAAAACAGCAGGCTTTTGGACACCGAGGGCGTGTCCGGAGTGGTCATCGGCTCATTTGGGGCAGAGGCGGAGAAGCGAGTCGGAGAAGCACGTCCCCGGATCGTCAATCCCTACTAAACCTGAGTCAACACTCATCTGAAACTTGAACGAAGGGTCGCAGGGCGCAGCCCATTTTCGGCGTCACCTTTTTTGGGGAAGAAACCAAACGAAGGTCAATCCCCCCCAACGGGATCAACCCCGTTGGGGGGGACCTCAAAAAGCCAGAACCTCAATCGATAGCAGCGGCGTGACGGGCAGCTGCTGGGTCACCGGCGGCGTGGATGATGCCCTTATCCTGGTCCACAAAGATCATGACCGGACGGGCGATGTAGCTGTCGGTCGTGGTCAAGTCGTGTCCCCGGCTTTTCAGATCTTCTTGGGCTTGCTTGGAAACGCCGCTGTGGACCTCCAGACTTCCGGCCTTGACGAACGCCTTTTCGCGGTCACGGTTGGGGTTGAAGGAATCCTGATGGTGGTCGGTCTTGAAGCGGGACGCGGTGACCGCCTTCTCCGGAAGCATGCCGAATTCCACGTGGTTCAAGAGGACGTTCAGTGAGGTCTGATCCTGCAGATCTCCTCCCGCCACGCTGATGGCTATCACCGGCTTACCATTTTTCGTCACCAGAGTGGGTGTGAGCGTGATTCGGGGGCGCTTACCAGCCTCAATCCGATTGGGATGTCCGGGTGTGGTGTTCAGGCTGCGGAGCCGATTTCCGGTGTTGACTCCCGAAGGTCCCGGAAGATTTCCAGATAGATTACAACTGGGTGTCGCTGCCACAACGTTGCCCCAGCGGTCGGCCACCACGCAGGTGGTGGTGTCGCTGACCGGGAAGCGGTCAGGATGGTTCTCTGCCTGCATCATCCCTTTGAGAGGCTTCATATGATAGGGGTCACCGGGGCGACGCTCCAGCGAAGCCTTGGAGTTGTCGATCAGGGAACGGCGAATCTTGGCGTACTCTCGAGACAGCAGGGTCTTGAGAGGCACCTCTACGAAGAGGGGATCTCCGTAGTATTCATCCCGGTCGGCGAAACCCAACTTCAGAGCCTCGGTCACGGTGTGGATATAATCGGCTGACAGATGTCCCATCTTCTTCAGATCGAAGCCCTCCAGCAGCCGTAGGGACTGGCAGAGGACCGGTCCCTGAGTCCAGGTGGGACACTTGAAAACCGTGTAACCGCGGTAGTCTACTGAGACCGGATCCTCGAGGCGAGTGACGTGGGCAGCCAGGTCTTTCTTGCGCAGGAAGGAGCCAGTGGAGATGTACCAGGCCTCCAATTCATCGGCTACATCCCCCTTGTAGAATCGGTCTCGGGCCGCAGTCAGCTTTGCTTCTCGGTTGCCACTTGCCTTTTGTTCGGCCTCGACCAGTTTTCGCAGCGTCACTGCCAGGGGCGCATGCCAACTCTCTGCGCCCGCGTCCAGGAGCTCAAGAGCTGGGGTTACCGCCTCTTCAAAGGACTTTGTCCCATACAGCTCCAAGGCAGTGATGCAAAGGTGGACCGCGCCCGGTGTGGGCGCAGCCTTCATGCTCCCCGTTCCCGGGATCCCATTGGTGTTGTACCAATCGATGGCGGCCTCGTCCAAGGGAGCGCGTCCCAAACCGGAGAGCACCTTCACCTCTTGTTTCTTGGAGTCGTAGATGAGGAAGGGGATCTCGCCTCCGATGGCAAACATCCCATAGTCGGTGACCGACAGAGCCAGGAGGGTTGCCGCAGCTGCATCGGCGGCGTTACCACCCGCGTCCAGCAGCCGAATGCCAGCAGCAACGGCGTCGCCATGACCGGCTGCCACCGCACCGCCCTTTCCCGAGGCTTTCCAGCCGATGTGGGAGGATGCGTGAGCGAGGGCGATACAGAAGGCCAGGGTCAGAGGCAGAAGCAAAGCAGTTTGACGCATGAAACATTCCCCCTTTTTTTCGCGTGGATCTGTAGACGGCGGTTGTACACCAAACGACGCCTGCAGGCAAGGACTCGCCACTAGGCGGGACGCCGCCACAGGGAGAGGAAGCCTACCGGGTGTGGGAGTCCTGTCGTTAAAAGTGGGTCCCCTTGGCACCGTAGGAAGGGTTCACCCCCGTTTCCTGATTGTGTCCCTGCTTTTTTTTGATTCGCGCCAGGAGCATGGCTCCCAGACCGAGAAGAATCTCGTCCGCCATCGGAACCAGATCAGGAATGAACAGGTCCAGCAGAAACACGATCGCCGTGATCGCAAACAAATAGGGGAAGCGCAGCTGGGAGAAGAATTCAAAAAGGTGCCGAGTCATGCTGGTTCCATCATCTTAGCATGGAGCTCTATATGTTAGGCCTCGAGCGCGACAGCCACCTCTCAAGTCTAGTGCCCTGACACATGAATACTGCTATGTTTGTGGCGAGCGCGACGGGTCGAGATCGCGAAACGACGACGAAGACCATGCTTGGCCATAGTGGAGGAGGAGTGACAAAGAAATCGGCCCGTCCCGTCGCCACCCGTAGGGCAGATGGGGGTTGTGGCCGATCTCTGCGTTGGTCGTCGTCGAAGATGGCCAAGCATCGTCTTCCTCCTCCCGCCTTGATCTCGCCTCACAAGACCCATCTGCAAACATAGCAGTATTTATGTGTCAGGGCACTAGGTGATCGGTGAGTGGTTCCGAGGTCAGCACCGTCAGACAGAGCCGCGAACGGCTTGAGTGATAGCAATATCGGCCCAAGTTCCGAGGAGAGAGCCGGACAACAGCACAATCCCCAACCCCTTGCTCGCGCTTCAGGCTCGAATGACCAGGAGTACTTGCCTCGAACCGCGTCTTCCAGAAATTATCTCGGGAAGAACTTCTCGACGATCGACTGGTCTGGCGGTTTGGTCAGCAGGGAGAGCACCACCATGACGAGAGCCGAGACGGGTAGGATGATTGCTACCGCCATGACGCCAGTGCCTCCTACCGTATATCCCGGCGATTCCCAGCCGCGCATGAAGAAGTAGCTCCACAACACGACGACGCTGATAATGGAACCGAGAGCACCGTACTTTGTGCTGCGTTTCCAGAACAAGGCTGCTGCCACCACCGGAAAGAGTGAGGCGAAACCGGTGAAGGACCAGACTCCCAGTTTGAAGATAGAGCGCTCGGCTACCAGTGAAAGCACGTAGATGAGCAGGACGATCCCAATAACGAACAGTCTGCCGGCAAGCACCTGCTGCTTCTCCGTCATACGGTTGCGGAATCGGTAGTGTTTGACGATGTCTTCGGTAAACATGCTTCCCAGGGCCAGGAACTGGGAGTCCAATGAGGACATCACTGCTGCCAGGACGCCAGCTCCCAGGAGGCCCGCCAGCAATTCTGGGGCGTAGAGGCCAATCATCTTGACCAGGACGGAGTTGGCGGCGGCACCCTTCAGTTCCGGGAAGTCGATGCGCCCCATGATTCCCAGCAGGACGCTGGGCACCCAGACTGCGGCGATGCAGACGGGATAGAAGACCAGCGGATACCGAAACGATTCCGCTCGACGGGCCGACAGCCAGTGCATGAACATGTGGGGGAACATCCCAACCGAAAGTGGGATGCAGGTATAGGTGAGGAGCTTTATGGGAGAGATCAATTCTCCCCGGATGAGTAGCTCCGGGTGGCTCTCGGCCACCAATGCCATCGCCTGAGAAAGGCCACCCAATCTGCGAACGATGAAGACGAAGGCCACAGCCCCCAACACCATGAAGACCAGGGTCTGAAAAGTGTTGACCCAGGCCGTTGCCCTCAAGCCACTGGACGAGACGTAGGTGAGGACCACGCCACAGACCACCAGGCCACCCAGCCATTCTGGGATCTTTCCCTCCGTGATCTGGTTTAGCGTTAGTCCCCCCGCCATCACGCCAATCAATAGATAGGGAATGACCAGGCCCACCAGGACGATGAAGAGGACCAGTCCCAGCCGGTCGGAATCCCAGCGTTCCCGGAAGTATTGAACCTGGGTGATGTAACCGTTTCTTTTACCCAGCCACCAGAGACGGGTCCCCACGAAGAAGAAGACACTGGGAATGATCAGAGCCGAGGACGATGCCATCAGGGCAAAGACTCCGATTCCCTCGTGGTAGGCTTCACCCGAGGCTCCCAGCAAGGCGAAAGCCGTCATGTTGGTGCCGAAGAGGGACATCAACAGGATGAAGGGGCCGATGGTCCGAGTCGCCACGAAATAGTCTTCGCCCGTACCACGAAACAGACGGTGACTGAGTGCGCCTATTGAGAGCACGACGGCGAGATAGACGAAGATAACTGCAATGATCACTGGTCAATCCTCGCCTGACGATTGCGGGTGGCTATTAGCAGGCTCATCCTGAACTGTAGGTCCAGGTAACAGTTGCACCGCAGGTGATAGAGGAGCCCGGTGCAGAGTCAGCATCAAACCCGTTTGTGGCCTTTTCAATATCGAGATTAGTGTCCTGTCCTCGAAATTCGCCACATAATTCTGCGGCCCTGACCGCCGTCTGCTGCGTTGCGCTTCCTCGAAAGACCCCAGGTATTCCCGCGTCAGCGCGCCTTGCATACGACGCCCATGGCTCGCAGACTTATGCACCGAACTTCCAGGACAGAACACTAGGTGGTTGCTGAAGCAGTTTCCCAGACTTCACGAGAACTCCTCACTGTTGACGGGATCTCGCTCCCCGTGCTCGTCTGCCAGATGACGGGGCCAGGCTTGGCGAACCAACGCCAGCATCAATAGTGAGGCGGCTACGCAGAAACCCATGTGGTAAACCAGGCCCACCGGTATTCCCGCTAGCAGTCGCGGATTATTCCAAAACCAAAGATCGTTGTGCAGAAGGTAGAGAGCTATCAGTACCAAATAAAGTACTCGTCTAAGCGTCGATTCTCTCATGGCGTTCTGCTGAACCGATGGAATTGCAACACATCGAACGCATTGATCGCAAGCTCTGAGTGGTTTTTCCGTCGCACCTCCTTCAGGGTGTGAGAGTCGTTTCGTGTTAACCTACGGGGCTTGAAAGTAGCCGAGTCAGGACTGCTCTGGAGCGGTCAAGGCAGAGTCAGCGGGGAATCATGAAGTCTTTCGTTTTCGAGCCGCGAACCAGATTGGTGTTTGGTGAGGGCACTCTGAACGATTTGGGTGTGCTGGCCGTCGAGCTCGAGTTGACCCGGACCCTCGTGGTCGCAGACCCGGGCCTGGTCCAGGTTGGTCATGCCGAGAGGGCGATGGGCGTCTTGGCGGGGGCAGGAGTTGAAGTCACTCTTTTCCAGGACTTCGAGGCCGACCCTGACTCGGCCATGGTAGAGCGGGGTTGTCGCTTTGCTGAGACTCTAGAGATCGATTCCATCGTAGGTCTCGGAGGAGGCAGCTCGCTGGATTGTGCCAAGGGGATCAATTTTCTGCTGACCAATGGTGGCGAGATGAAGGATTATCGAGGTTACGGCCACGCCCAGCGCCCCATGCTCCCCATGATCGGAGTTCCTACGACGGCGGGGACCGGGAGTGAAGCCCAGTCCTATGCGGTGATCTCGGACTCAGAGACGCACCTCAAGATGGCGTGCGGTGACCCCAAAGCAGCCTTTCGCGTCGCCGTCCTCGACCCGGCTTTGACGCTGTCGCAGCCTCCCCAGGTAACTGCAGTGTCCGGATTTGATGCCATCGCTCACTCAGTGGAGACCTTCGTCAGCAAGAAGCGGACGCAGCTATCGGCTTGTTTTTCGCGCGAAGCCTGGAGACTGCTCGAGGCGAATTACGAGAGAGTCTTGTCCCACCCTGAAGACGCCGAAGCCCGTGGGGCGATGCAGCTGGGGGCCTATTTTGCCGGCTGCGCTGTCGAGAACTCCATGGTGGGTGCTGCTCATGCCTGTGCCAATCCTCTCTCGGCGCGTTACGGAACCACACACGGGGTTGCCATCGCCCTCTTACTCCCACACGTCGTGCGTTGGAACCAACCGGCTTCCGAGGACTGCTACGGTGAGCTCCTCAACTTTTCGGGCCAGAACTCGTCCAAACCTAGAGTCACCTCCCTATCCCAGCGCTTGGAGCAGCTGATTGTCTGCGGCAACCTACCGGTAGGACTGCGGGAGGTTGGAGTTCGGGAATCGGATCTTCCGATCATGGCCGAGGAAGCCGCTCAACACTGGACTTCGCAATTCAATCCGCGGCCCCTCGATGTTTCCGGGGCACTCGAGGTGTACCGGTGCGCCTTCTAACCCTCTTGCTGCTCCTGGCGCCGTACCTGGTCCATCCGGGTGGGTCTGCGCCGACCGACGACTGGCCTCAGTTCCGAGGGAGTCCAGGGCTCAGCGGAACCTCTTCTTCTCTCATCCCTGAGAAGCTCAAGGTGAAGTGGACTTACGATTGCGGGGAGGCGATTCAGTCCTCGGCCGCAATCCATAAGGGAAGTGTATTTGTGGGATCGGTTTCTGGTGAGCTCACTGCGCTGGACCTGGAGTCGGGCGCCCTGCTTTGGAAGTACGAGGCCTCCGATGCTATCGGGGAGTCCTCTCCCTGTGTCGAGAAGGGGATTGTCTATGTAGGAGACCTTGCCGGAAGCGTGCACGCCGTGTCGGTTCAGGATGGCAAGGGTATTTGGACATATGAGACGGAGGGCGAGCTCAAAGCCTCTCCCGTTGTCTCTGGTGATCGCGTCCTGATCGGATCTTATGATGGCCTGCTCTACTGTCTCTCGGCTCAGAATGGCGCGCTGCTCTGGCAAGTTCAAACCGATGGCCCGGTTAACTGCACCGCCGGAATTGCGGAAGGCATTGCCTATGTCTCAGGCTGTGACGGCATGCTGCGCGGGATTCGAATCTCAGACGGGGAGCAGGTAGTTTCAGTGGATATCGGCGCCTATACCGGCGCTTCTCCCGCCCTGGCCAACAACATGGTCGTGTTCGGTACCTTCGAGAACCGCGTGGTGGGCGTGGACCTTCTGCTCAAGAGCGTGCGTTGGTCCTACGAGCACCCGGAGAAGAAGTTTCCCTTCTACTCTTCAGCGGCCTTGGCTGCTGGCAAGGCGGTGGTGGGAGGACGGGACAAGAAGGTGCATTGTCTGGAAGCGGAGACCGGGAAACTACTCTGGACCTTTGCTACCAAGGGGCGGGTGGATTCCTCTCCAGCTGTCGCCGCAGGCAGGGTTTACGTCGGCTCCAAGGATGGGCGGTTCTACGTCCTTGATCTGGAGACTGGGAAGAAACTTTGGGAGTTTCCGGCCGGGAGTCCCATCTCGGCATCGCCGGCGCTGGCCGCGGGGCACGTCATCCTGGGATCGGAGGATGGCCTTATCTATTGCTTCGGTTCCGGCGGGTAGGAATCCCTGGACTGCTCTCCATCCAGAATGTCAAAGGGGGCAAAACAGGTCTGGATCAGTCTAGTACAGAACGCTGTACTAGCTATTCCCTGTTACAGGGCGGATGGCAGGCAGCAATCAGCCGTGTTCGCACGACAGCCCTCTCCTCTGGGGTGGACATCGGCATTAGGTGGACGAAGACGAGGAGATTGTGGGTCGTGCCCGCCTGCCTGAGCCAGCAAGGGTACTTGTCGTGTTCCGTCAAGAAGTCGCGCTGTGCCAAACTGGGAGATTCTTCGAAATAAAGGGGCTTGAGGGAACCCGACGGCTGAGTCGCGAAAATCGCGAACAGTCCTGCTTTGCCAGGGGGAGCCCAACTGTCCAGAGAGGTAGGGCTGTCGAAGAAATAGCCGGCGCACCGGACTCCGAGGTTGGTAGTGTACTGCACAAATAGTAATATATCAGTTCTCTACGTCGTTTGAGATAGGAAGATTGGGTTGTGCCTGTGCTGCTAACCCGATCACAGATTACTGCTTATTACTGCTCACTGCTCACTATTCAAGTTCCCAGTCAGAGACGGACCCAGCGCCGGGACTTCATCTCGAACCTAGGCAGGGTTCCCGGGGGAACGAGCGAAACCGGGATTCGGATCGATAGGATTTCTCGCAGTCTTTCTTCAAGGCGGCCGGTGAGCGTGGCCTGATCTGACGACGATTGAGTCGGTTCGACCTGGATGGCCAAATCGTGCAAGCCATCTGCCTGCTGCACCTGGACCCGATACTCGGCTACATCTGGAATCGCTCGAAGGGTTTCCTCGATGGCGCTGGGAAAGATATTCACGCCTCGGACGATCACCATATCGTCGGTTCGTCCCAGGATCCCTCCGGCCAGTGCAAGGTCAAAACGCCCGCAGGCGCAGAGAGGGTCCTTTGCCCTTTCTACCAGGTCACCGGTGCGATAGCGCAGCAGGGGAGAGGCGGTTCGTCCTAGAGTCGTGAGCACCAACTCTCCTCGTTCCCCCGGCCCGACCGGGTTTCCTGACTCAGGATCGATGACCTCCGGCAAATAGGCGGATTCGATGATGTGCAGGACTCCGACCTGATGCGGACAGCCAAAGCTCACGGGTCCCACTTCTGTCATTCCGTGCTGGTCCACCAGCCGGGCACCGTGCCAGAGCGATTCAATTCGGGAGCGAGTGGCTGCTATGCCTGCGCCCGGCTCGCCCGCAGCAAAAAGGGTTCGGACTCCGGCTTTCTCCAGCTCGATCCCTTGGCTGGCCGCAATCTCACCCAGTCTGATGGCGTAGGTTGGCGTACAGCATACGACGCTGACCTTTGTATCCAGCAGGATTCGTAGGCGGGCGGTGCTGCTCAGACCTCCACCCGGAATGCAGAAACAGCCCATTCGCACGGCGGCGTCGAAGGCGGTCCAGAAGCCGAGGAAGGGAGCGAAAGAAAAAGCAAAAAAGATTCGATCGGAGGGACCGACGCCGGACACTCTGTAAACGGTTTCCCAGTTGTCCAGCATCCACTGCCAACTCTCTGGGGTATCCAACCAGCGCAGCGGAGCGCCGGTGGTGCCGCTCGTCTGACAGAAGCGACTGTAACTCTCCAGTGGGAAGGTCAGATTCGTCCCGTACGGCGGGTGGGTTGTTTGGTCTTTGACGATCTCGGCTTTGAGGGTAAACGGGAAGCGGCTGAAAAAGTCCCGGAGACTGCTCCAGCCAGGGCTGAGTCCGGCCTGTTTGATCTTGCCCGAGTAGAAGGCATTATCCGAGATCATCAGGGAGACCAGAGCACGGAGCTTCGTGAGCTGCTGGGCCTCAATCTTGCTTCGGCTCGGAAAGGGTACTGGGCCCTTGTCAACGGTACCCATAGGCGATCAGCTTCGAAGCGGACGCTCAGCGGGTGCGACTTCGATCTTTGCGGCAATCTGCGCTGGAATCGGAACCGAAACCATCTTGCCTCCTGGTTGTGTCACGTCGGCACAGACGACGGTAAGCGAGCCCCTTGCTACCTCCTGAGTTCCTTCCTCTGTCCGCTTGTTGAAGAGAAAGAGGTAGCTCACCGATTTCTCCCTCTTCTCTTGAACCAAGAGGTGAATCTCGACCTGGTCGTCGAAGCGCAGAGGGTGCCTGTAGTCGCACTCCGCACGAACTCGCGGCCAGCCCAGTATGCGACTGCCGTCTCTGGGGTGGACGTCCAAGCCGAGCGAACGATAAAAGGCGTGCTCCGTTTCCTCCATGTAGCGGAAGAAGTTGGCGAAGTGGACGATACCCGCCATGTCCGTGTCCGCGAAGTGAATCAACCGCACCAGCCTGAACTCGTATGCCATGGCTTGCTACGAAACTGGATAAGGATCGGCTGCAGTTTCGGTTCGTGAGGTCGAATCAGCCTGTCCCCGCATTCCACCTCGCCGCCGCAGCGCCTGACCGTGACTCAGAGGATCTGGCAACGGGACGAGTTCTGCCGCGGCCTGAAAGAGCTGGCCGAAGTCCCGGAACAGGTTGCCAATGAGGCAGTCCGTGAGATCCCCTCTCAGATCGGGATGGTTTTTCATGAGTCGGCGGAAGCTGAACTCTTTGTCATAAAAGGCATAGACGAGTTTTCGCATGGCCTCGATTCCATGGCAGAGTTGGGCCCCATACTCCTCGAATCGGGCTGCGGAGAAGTCGCTGGCTTGAAAGGCTGCATCCACCGCCTCAGCTGCCCACTCGCCACTTTTCAAAGCGAGAAAAACACCGGAGGAGAAAACCGGATCCAGGAAAGCAAAGGAGTCGCCCGCTAGGATCAGACCGTCGGCAGAGGAGTATCTCGACCGATATGAGTAGTCTCCGGTGACTCGATAAGGACCACTGCGGCGTCCCTTCACCAGGTGCCGCTTGATCCAGGGGTTGCTGCCGATCTCGCGCTCGAAGATCGCGGCGGGCTCGCGCTCCCGCTTGAAGAGGTATTCTTTTTGAGCGACCAGCCCCACGCTCACCAGGTCGTCCGCCAGGGGTATGTACCAGAACCAACCCTTCTCCGGCAGATACGCTATGGTGGTGGCACCCTCATCCAGGCCCGGATCGCGAAGGGCTCCTTCGTAATAGGTCCAGATTGCAGTCCGGTTGAGGTGTTCGTCCCGGATTCGCCAGTGGTTCTTGTTGGCCGAGAAGGCCGCACGCCCGGTGGCATCGACGGTCATAGGGGAGGAGAATTCACGAGTCGCTCCCGATTTGTCGACTGTCCGGACCCCTGTTACGGCTCCATCCCGGTAGACGAGCCCGGTCGCGGTCGTCTCCTCGAGGACAGAGGCTCCTTTGCTGCGAGCATTGTCGAGCAGCATCTGATCGAACTCACTTCGGAGCACCTGCCAGGTGGTGGAGGCCTCGTGCTTCAGGTGTTGAAAGAAGTAGAAGGGTTGGGAGACTTCTCCCTCCGTGGAAACAAATTGGACGCTGTACTTCTTGGGAAACTGGGAGGCTTTGAGCCGATCCACCACCCCCAGCCGCTCGAGGGTGAAATAGCAGTAGGGCATCAGGGACTCCCCCACGCTATAGCGCGGAAATTTCTCCCGTTCCAGTACCAGCACATCCCTGCCATTTTCAGCCAGGATGGCGGCCGCAGTCGAACCAGCCGGCCCGCCCCCAATGACCAGGACATCCCGATGTTCTTGGGTCTCAGTGGTTGTCATCGCCCGGGTCTCGAGTACTCACGTATAGCGCGCATTGCGATGCTCCGGGAGGAAGAATTCAGGCAGGAGGCGATCTACCTGCAGCAGGCCCTGCCGCGTGAGAAGGACTGTTCCATTGGAAACTCGGAGGTATCCGGATTCCTGAAGACGCGTCAAAGTTGCGCCGAATCGTTCCAGAATATCCGACTGGAATTTCTCTTGGAAATAGGCTCTCCTCACCTGTCCCAGTTTTAGCTGAAGGATGAGCTCCCTGATCAGGCCTTCTTCCTGGGTCGGTGTGAGCGCTCGATGGATGGGCAGTTCGCCCCGCTTGATTCTAGCCATGTAGGGGCCGATATCGTGTTCGTTTTGGAAATGGGTTCCGCCGATGTGAGAGAAAGAGGAAACACCCAGAGCGATCATGTCGGCGCCCGACCACAACTGATCCCGATAGACGAATCGGCTCTTGGCTGGATCCTTGACCGCCGTGTAGGCACTGCCCACCTGATAGCCTGCCTTTTCCAGTTGGGAGAAGGCAAGGTCGACCCACCTTCGTTTGGTGGGCCAATCTGCGACCGGAGCGACCTGGCTGCCCTCGTCTTTCATGTTCTTGTAAATAGTCGTGTTGTAGGGAACCTCCATCTGATAGATGGTGACGCTGTCGGGCTCGAGGGAAAAGCTTTTCTCAACACAGTTCTGCCAGTTCTCTTCGGTTTCACCGACCATCCCTGCGATGAGATCGATGTTGAGTTGGGGAAAGCCGAGCGACCTGGCGAACTCGTAGGCGCGCCAGATCTCCTTGGATCGGTGAGCTCGCCCGTTGATTTCCAGGATATGGTCATCGAAGTTTTCGACTCCCAGGCTGAGCCGGGTAACGCCCAGATCATGGATGACCTGCAGCTTGCTTTCAGTGAGGGTTCCGGGCTCACACTCGAAGGTGATTTCCTGTGCCTGCTCCCAGGGAAGGATCGCGCTCAACCGTTCGGTCAGAGAGCGCAGCTGGCGGGTGGAGAGATAGGAGGGAGTGCCGCCGCCGAAGTAGATAAAGTCCAGGTCTCGCTGCCCGATGAAGGGCCGCGATGCGTACAACTCCAATTCCCGGACGAGGATATCCAGATAGTCTCGGATTTCGGTGGAGTTCTTTCCGGTGTACACGCGGAAGTAGCAGAAATGACAGCGCCTCCGGCAGAAGGGAATGTGCAGGTACATCCCCATCGGGGTAGCTGGATCGGGAGGCCGCTGCAGCGCAGAGACAGCTTCGCCCACGCGATCGGGACTCCAGAAGGAAAAGGGAGGATAGTTGGCGATAAAGTAATTGCTGGCGGTAGTCTCCTCAGTCGAGGTCAAGCTTTGTGACTCAGCCTTCTTTAGTTCCATGAGTCCTACCAATACTCCGACCATTCTAACAGCAAAGCTGGGAAGCGAATTCCAACCAGCGTAGACCGCAGGTCTTAATGCTGCCACTTTTCCTTTTTAGAATCAACAGTTTGCGGCTATAAGGATCTCGCGAGAAACCCTCAGAGTTGACGATTTTATAGCGTCTTGTTAACAACTCGGAGAAGCCCGGGACAAGCCCACACAAGTCGTTGGGGATTCACCCCTTTGGAAATAGACGGGAACCCCACCGCATCACTCTTGTATCGCACACCCGGTTCACGGGTTGGCATGAGCGTAAAGACGCTAGGCAATCTTGTTGTCAGATTCCGGGTTTGTCTGAAAGCCGGACACCGAGTACAATTGGCGCTGTTTGGAAGTGGAAGTTTCTCGGGGGTCCTTGATTACCCCGACCAGTAGAAAGGGCTCAGGTTAGGCGGCGGCACCTTGCCAGAAACTTGTTGAAGTTCCAAGGGAATATGCTCAGACGGACTTTGTTCAAGAAACTGGCATCGGGTCTGATCGGGGTGGGTCTTGTGCTCGTGCCTCTGGGAGCCGGTATTGTCTTTCTGCTCGACCCACTGCGTCGCCGCTCTCACCAGCGTTTCTTCAAACGTGTCACCTCGATTGACAGTCTCCCCCTGGGCACACCCCGGAGTTTTACCGTGACCGGTACTCGGACCGATGCCTGGCAAACGACCTTTGATGTGCCTATTGGAGCTGTTTACCTCGTACGTGGTGCAGACGAGGTCCAGGCTTTTCAGGTCATGTGTCCCCATGCCGGCTGCTTTGTGGAGTACGATCCCGGCCAACAACACTTCATTTGTCCCTGTCACGAGAGCTCTTTCAACCTCGATGGTTCGATCAAAAGCCCTGACAGTCCCGCAGCGCGCGGCCTGGATCGGCTGGAGGTCAAACTCGAGGGGACTGAGGTGCGTGTACGCTATCAGGAATTCCGTCAGGGAATCGGGGATCAAGTCGCCGTATCGTGAGTAGACTGGGAGACTGGCTCGATCATCGTACGGGCTATCGTCATCTCAGTCGGAGGCTCCTCTACGAACGCATTCCTGGTGGTCCTAGGTGGCGCTACGTGTGGGGAAGCACACTGGCGTTCACCTTCGCCCTTCAGCTTCTGACAGGGGTTTTCTTGTGGACCGCCTACAGCCCCTCGGTCCAGACGGCCTGGGAAAGCGTCTACTTCATACAGCACCACATCCAGCTGGGTTGGTTTGTCCGGGGTTTGCACCATTACGCGGCGCAAACCATGATCGTCCTACTGGCCTTGCACCTGCTTCAGGTGGTCATTGCAGGCGCCTATCGTCCCCCTCGCGAAATAAACTGGTGGTTGGGCTTGATGTTGATGGGCCTGGTGCTGGGAATCAGTCTGACTGGATACCTGTTGCCCTGGGATGAGAGGGGATACTGGGCAACCCAGGTAACCACCAAGATCATCTCGATCGTTCCTCTGTTGGGCCCCACCTTGGAGCGACTCGTCGTGGGCGGACCAATCTACGGACACCAAACGCTGACGCGGTTCTTTGCTCTTCATGCCGGGATACTACCGGCCTTGCTAGTGTTGGTGCTGATAGGACACGTGGCCCTATTCCGTCGTCAAGGCGTCACCCACCCGAAGAACCCGAAGGGAGAAGTCAGTTTCTGGCCCGATCAGGCACTCCGTGACGGGATTGCCTGCCTGCTCGTATTTCTTGTCCTGATGGGTCTGACTTTCTGGGCGGGGCCGGAGCGAGGCTTCGTCTTCGGGAGCGAGGCCGGGGCAGTTCTGCAAGCGCCAGCGGACGCATCTCAGCCTTCTCCATCCGCGCGTCCGGAATGGTACTTCCTCCCCCTGTATCAGTTCCTGAAGTATTTCCCAGGCGAGACCGAGGTCTACGGCGCGGTGGTGATTCCCTCCCTGCTTGTGGGAGTTTTCATCCTGCTGCCATTTCTGGGACGGCGACGCTGGGGGCACGCCGTTTGTTTGGCGATGACCTTCTCGGTGCTGGGAGTGGCGATACTCCTCACCCTGGCCGCGGTGCGCGAGGATCAGTCGAACCCGATCTACCAGAAGGGTGTGATCGACGCTGAGAGAAGAGCTAAACGAGCCGTCGAGCTGGCTTATCGCCAGGGCATTCCGCCTGAGGGTGCGGTCCAGCTGCTGCGTCGAGATCCCCAGACGCAGGGGCCGATCCTGTTTCGCAACAACTGCGCCGCCTGCCATCGTTGGAACCGACACGATGGAACCGGATCTCTAGTGATGGAGATCAAAGGGGGCGAGACCTTTCCGATGATCCCGAAGGCCAGTGATCTAGCCGGCTTCGGCAGCCGAGCGTGGATGCGAGGGTTGTTGAAAGATCCTTCAGCAGAGCGATTTTTCGGGCATACCAAACACAAAGATAGTCTGATGGCTAGGTGGTCGAAGGAGAACATTGCGTTGCTGACCGATGATGAACTGGAGGCAGTCGTTACTTTCGTGATCGGCCAAGCGCGACCAGAGCAGGTCCACCCGGCAGATCCTGAAGTGATCGCTCGGGGGGCCCGTGTATTCGCGTTTGGATCGTCGCAGGGGTCCCAAGCCTGTGTTATCTGCCACAGGCTTGAGCACCCCGATATTTCGGTGACGGGAGGTGCTCTAGCCCCTGATCTGACGAGCTACGCCTCCGGAGATTGGCTAAGGAAAATAATCATGGATTCCAGCCAGCCCGAGTACTATGGCAGCCAGGGGAGCATGCCCAAGTTTTCCGAGCGACTCACGTCTCGAGAAGTGGGGTTGTTGGTCGACTGGATTTTGGGCGAGGAGATTCCCGTCGACGGAAAGTAGGGGCCGACGGCCTATGGGTCGGCCCCTATGAACGAGCGCCGCGCCAGCTAGGCCGCGATCAGTCCATGCGGATCGATTACGAACTTTTTGGCTGCACCCCGATCGAAATCCTGATAACCCTGCACAGCTTCATCCAGAGAGATGACTTGGACGTTCACCGCTTTGGCGATCTGGATCTTGTCGTGGAGGATGCAGTTCATTAACTGCCGATGGTACTTCATGACCGGACACTGGCCGGTCGTGAAATGATGGGATTTGGCCCAGCCCAATCCGATCCGGATACTGAGCATGCCGATTTTGGCATTGTCATCGACTGCTCCCGGATCACCCGTGACGTAAAGACCCGGAATGCCGATGCCGCCACCGGCGCGGGTAAGCTCCATGACCGAGTTCAGCACGGTCGCCGGGTGTTCCTCGCTGGTTTGGCTTCCATGCCCGCGCGCTTCAAAGCCTACACAGTCCACCGCGGCATCCACTACCGGTTCCCCTACGATTTGCTCGATTTGCTCCGCCGCGGTGGCGTCTTTCCTCAAATCGATGGTCTCACAGCCGAAACTTCGTGCCTGCTCCAAACGTTCGGGAATGAGATCACCTACGATGACACAGGCCGCTCCCAGCAGATGGCAAGACGCAGCGGAGGCCAATCCCACCGGACCGGCACCGGCGATATAGACGATCGAACCTGGGCCGACTCCCGCTGTGACGGCGCCATGGAAGCCCGTCGGGAAGATGTCTGACAGGAGCGTGAGATCCGCAATTTTGGCCATGGCCACGTCTTTTTCCGGTAGCTTCAACAAATTAAAGTCGGCATAGGGGCACATGACATACTCGGCTTGCCCACCGACCCAGCCTCCCATGTCGACGTAGCCGTAAGCCGACCCAGGCCGGGCCGGATTGACGTTCAAACAGATACCGGTTTTCCCTTCCTTGCAGCTGCGGCAACGGCCGCAGGCAATATTGAAAGGTACCGACACGATATCACCTACTTGGATAAACTCGACATCTCGGCCGGCCTCAATCACCTCCCCAGTGATTTCATGGCCAAGGATCAGCCCCTCAGGTGCTGTAGTCCGGCCTCGAACCATATGTTGGTCACTTCCGCAGATGTTGGTAGAGACGATCTTCAGGATCACCCCATGATCACAAGTCCGATCCCCCAAGGCTAACTCGGGGTAATCAATACTCTGAATTTCCACCACCCCCGGCCTGATGTAAGCGACCCCTCTATTAGTTGCCATGACTAAATCCTCCTCTTAATGAAATAAAACCGACATTCCTCAGATCAGCCCCTAATCCGAGCCGCCTGGCTTCTTCATAATGAATCAGCCAAGCCTATCAGCTCTCGAACTCTGAATCCACTGCTGTTTGGTCATCTTTCCGCCACAAACGGACTCTAGCTGAAACTTCATTTACGAACGTAGCTTTGGCCTCCAGACCGAAGTCTTCTTCTTTCGAGCCTTTGGCTCGATACACGGTGGCCTGGAGCCCCCCGCTACGCCGGACCCAAGGTTTCCTTCCGAATGATCCAGCGTCAACTTGTGCCTCTCCGACTTCTGGGTTATCTACGGTCCTACTCGGCACGGAGAGCCGGAATCAGGGGCGACCGGACGGCGGCGGCGACGGCTGCCAAGGACGCGATCAGGCCGGCTGCCAGCACTAGCAGAAGCAGTAATCCGGTTGAGGCGGGAGAGACGCTTCCGGGGCGCATGAGCAGTGCCGGAGCCACCGCGACCAGAGCGCAGCCGGCCCCCACGCCCAATCCGCAGCAGAGCAGCAACAGGTTTTCCGCCAGCACCGAAACAGAGAGGTGGGAAGATCGATATCCCACCGTCCGCATGAGTGCCAGCTCCTTCTTTCGTTCCAGGACGTTCCGAAGCAGGATGGCGCCCAGACCCAACGTTCCCAGGAGCAGGCCGAGTCCCCCAAGGGTCTGGAAAGTGGACAGATAGGTATTCTCGACCCGATGGAAGCCCGCTAGACGGTCACGGCTCGCAACCACGTCGAAGCCATAGTCTGAGAGTCCGTCTTCGAGGACTTGAGACACCCTGGAGATCATGGTTTCAGGAAGATCCAGCAGGAAGAAACGATAACCCTCCTGCTTCGGGAATAGGCGCAGGAAGTTCTGCTCCGAGATCAGAAGTTCCCCTTGCAGGACACTGTCGGAGAGCGCGGCGACCAGTTTCAATCTGACGGGATCCTGCCCTCCCGAATCGAGCACGATCTCGTCGCCCAGGGCCAGGTGCAGCACATAGGCCATTGAAGTGGCGTCTGCGATCGCAGGAATGGCTCCGTCAGAGGTCTTGGGTTCCAGCAGGAGCCAGGGATTCTCCCTCTCTTCCGCGGTTTTGGCCAGCGACGACTGAAAGGAGAAGCGGCCCTGCTCGATGAAATCAGCCGGGGCGCCCAGGATCCTGGGGTTTCGGGGCCGATAGAGGTTCAGACAGCTGGCGTCGTCGCCAGGCCGGAGGCGCAAGCGGGAAAACCTCACCTCTTCCAAGCTGGCTATCTCATCCTGAGAGAGGTTCAGACCCTCTTTGCCGGCGTGCGTATTGGGATTGTGGTAAAGAGGAAGGGAGGACTCGGCCAGTGAGGCGAAGCCTCCGACGCCTGACTGTCTATCCAGAGAGAGTTCCCCTTCTCGCCGGAACACGTCCACCGACACGATGATGAAAGTAGCCAGGGCGATCAGGGCGATACAGAGGATCGAGCGCGAGGGTCGATAGCTGGCGTTTCGAAAACCAAGCAGAGCCAATGCCCGCACACCCTGGCCCCTGACGAATTGCTTCCGGCTGGCAAAGAGACCGACCCAGAGGTAGCCCAGCAGGGCCACCAACAGTAACATCCCGGCGCCAAAGAAAGCTCCGACCTGGGCCATCCACTGCTGCCAGGCACCCAACAGCAGCAGGATCCCCAGGCCGGAACAAAGGTAGGACAACAACAGGATCCTACGTTTGCGTAGCTTGGGTGGCTCCAGCCCTTCCAGGCTGCCCGCAAGCAGGCGTGTAGGTGAGATCCGTGCCAGTGCCCGAAGGGTCCAGACGATGCAGAACAAAGCGGCAAGGGTGCTGGCGAGGCCTCCCAGTATGAGCGAGATGGGCGTGACGTAGAGCGTGAGGCGAGTTGTTCCCACCGCCTCCACCCACCAGGTGCGGAGTCCCAACATCATGAGCCAACCGTAGGCTACCGCTCCCGCCAGTCCCAGGATGCTGCCCAGAGTTGCCAAAAGGGCGCCTTCAGCCAGAAACAGGCGTCGAATTCGGGGGAGGGGAAGCCCCACCGTACGCAGCAGTCCGACTTCCCGGAGTCGCTGTTCCACTCCTAGTTTGAAAAAGAGAACGGTCAGGAGCAGAGCAGAGACGACCAGAAAAAAGCTGAAGTAGAGAAAATACTCTCCAAAGTTGGTAGCACCTCGCGAGGCGTCCAACCCCTGAAGTCGAATGGGGAGGTGGGCAAAGCCCAACTGCCAGGGGTCCAACAGGCCTTTGAGGCTCTTTTCGTACTCGGTCCGGGCTTGCTCCAGAACGGAGTCCTGTGCAGGAAAGAGCCTCAGAGAGGTGTAGGCTCCGAAGCGAGACCTCCACAACTCCTGGCCTTGGTCGAGAGAAATAAACGCCTTTGGTGTCGCGCGAAAATCGACCCAGTATTCCTCATCCTGGGGACGCACCCGCGACAAGTCGATGGGAAACGGTGGGTCCCAATCTGAAACGCTCGATGTCTCGCTGATTCCGCGATAATTCGGCACCAGATCGGGATCCGCAGTGGCTGCGGTCAGGGGGACGATTCCTGCTACCTGAAAGCTGCTAGTCCGGGTCGAGAGGCCTTCCTGATTGTCCCAGATGAAGTACTCCAGTGAGAGGGCGTCACCCGGTTTGCTTCGCAGGTCTCGAGCGGCCCAGTCGTTGAGCCAGATGCGTGGGGCAGGGGACGTCGACACGGGTTCATCTGAGACCTCAAACCCCTTAGTGTCGTCCATCTGGACCGTTTCCAGGTAGGTTTGCAAGTCGATGGCGGTCACCACCGAATAGGGGATTTCTGACTCTTCGGAGCGAAGGGTGTTGACGACGTAACTGAAGACGGGCAGGGAATTCATCCCCGCTGTGAGCGACGCCTCGATTCCAGTTTTTGCCAACGCTTCGGTGAGCAGACCACCGCTGGCTTCCAGGGAGAGGCTGGCCCGGCCCGGCAGGCTCCGGATCTGAAGGCCGACGTCCGTGAGCAAGTAGGACCGGCGCAGCAGTCGATGGACCGGCTCGCTGGCATCGGATAAGGAGTTGCGGGCGCTTTCGGTACGCGACAGTAGGATCGTGTTCACCCCTTCCTGCTCCAGGTTCTCCTGCAATTGGCTCAGTGGGACGAAGACAGAACGGATTGATCCGTGGCGCGGATAGATCGAGAACTCTCCAAGCTGGTCTTCCCCCAGGATTTCCTGGCAGCTCAGGCGCATCGTGTGTCCTGGCTCATCGCGCCTTCCGTGGAGGGTTTCGACGGGAGTCGCGCTGGGGAGCTCGACCGTGATCAGGACGGCATCCCCGACGCCGCTCCCCAGTTCCTGAGCTAGATCCCGGTTGAGCAGGGCACTGCGAGCCCCGAATTGCTTTCCCGGTCTTTGGTGGAGGCTCCAGAAGCGATCGTCCACCCCGTAGATCTGGATGCCGGAGGCGCGGCGGCCGCTGTTCTGGTCCACCGCCAGCCCCTCCAGTACGATGAGAGGGCAGGCCGCCTGGAACAGATTCTCGAAGTCCGGCTGGGACCGAAGTCTCCCTGCCAGAGCTTGGTCGAAGAAGTGGGGTGCAAAGATCACGTCATCTGCTCCTCCCAACTGGCTCAAGACCAGGGAGCGCAGGCTACTCCGCACCGAGTCGCCCACCATCAGGGCTCCAGTCAGGACCGCGGCTGCCACGGCCACTCCCAGGGTCACGACCAGATTGATTCGCCAGTAGTAGAGCAGGTTTTTCTGGAGAAGCTGCTGAAGTTCCATCAATTTGGCAAAAGCTTGCCGCCCTTGAGTTGGAAGCGTTCCGTGAACCTCTGGCCCAACTCCGCATTGTGGGTGACCACGATCAGGATATTCTGCAGGCTGCTGTGCAGGTCGAAAAGGAGATTGGCCACGGTCTGAGCGGAATCGCTGTCCAGATTACCGGTAGGCTCATCACAGAGCAGCAGTAGGGGATCATGGATCAGGGCTCGGGCCAAAGCGACGCGCTGTCGTTCTCCTCCCGACAGCTCGGCGGGGCGGTGATCTGTTCTGTCGGCGAGGCCAATCTGGGTGAGGAGGGTGCGCGCCCGATTTTCCCAACCGCCATCGCTCCTGGGAGCCTGAGGTACCAGGGTGGGGATGAGGACGTTTTCCAGGACCGTACACTGTGGCAGGAGGCAGTGATCCTGGAAGACGAACCCGATCTGACGATTCCTGAAGGCCGCCAGTTCTTTCTCCTCCATTTCGAATGGATTCTGGCCCTCTAGTCGGACCGTACCTCCGGAGGGGGGCTCCAGGGCTCCAAGTATATGGAGTAACGTGCTCTTGCCGCTGCCGGAAGGGCCCATGATGGATGCAGCGCTTCCGCGAGCGAGGGACAGCGAGATCCCCGAAAGGATCCGAAGCGGTCCTCTAGGAGTTGAGTATTCTTTTTCCAGATTACTGGCTTGAAGAGCCATTCAGCGTTCCTTAGGTTTCACCTCCAAAGACTCGCCACCAGGGAAGCCTGAAGCGCAAGCGAGGGGTTGGGGAGCAGTATAGATGCTCCGACTCGTCTGCTGCCTTCAGTTCAAAGCCCATTTATCGACGTATGGCGGTGCGGCCCAACCCCTCGTCCCCAACCCCTCGCTTGCGCTTCAGGCTTCCCTGATCTGTTGCAGGACCGCGAATCTACAAGCCAGCTGGTCGAGTCTCATCTCAGGGACTCGTAGATCTCAATCGTCCTCTCAGCCATCAGCTCCGCACTATAGTGTTCTCGTATTCCCTGCCTTCCTTTGCTGCTGAGTTTCTCTGCCAGGGCCGGGTCTTGCGCTACCGAGAGAATGCCCTCGACGATGCTGGCGGGGTTGTCCGGATCAACCAGAAGTCCGCCTCCGGTCTTTTCAATGATCTCTGGGTAAGCGCCGCGACGTGGCTGAACCACGGGAACCCCGCTCGCCATGGCCTCCAGGAGATACATGCCCTTGGGCTCGTCATACGCAGCCGGTACCGATAAGACGTCCAGGTTGCTGAGGAACTCGACCTTCTCGCTACGGCTCAGGATTCCTCGGTAGCGGAACTGGTGTGCGAGGCCCCACGCGTGGATCTGCCTCTCGACCCTTCTCAAGTAGGTTTTCTGAGCCGGAGCCAGGTAGCCCGCAACCTCCAGTCGGGCGCCCGCTAGCTCACCCTGGGTCAGAGTTCGGAAGGCTTCACCCAGGAGATGCAGGCCCTTCTCGGGGACGATTCGGGCCAGGTAACCGATGGTGAACGGGTCCGTCTTCCGCTTTCTGGCTCCGTCGTAGTCGCGCCAGTGAATGCCCAGCGGGACTACGTGGATCTTGTCAGTGGGAATGCCCAGGTAGTCGGACATGAAGTCGGCGTGATACCGGCTCACGGCGATGAAGGCATCCACCGAGCCGATGTTGGAACGGATCAGTTCCAGGGCCCGTTTCTGATAGCGCTGGGGAAGGCTCTGCAGGAACAGGTCCTCTCCCTGAAGGGTACAGCAGATGGGACAGCCAGTTGCCTCCTTCAGCGAGGGAGCGAGGCCGAGAAAAAGGCTGTTCCCCAGGTTGAGAATGTCAGGAGAGGGATGGGCTCGTAGCCACTCGACCAGCTTCACGAGTTCCTTGCGCTGAAGACCCTCCTCACCTCGTAAGACCGAGACGGTGAGGTCCCCCAGGGCCTCCGGATTGGTCTTCAGGGCCCATCGGGAGGCCAGATTGAGGACCAGCGAGGAATCCCAGATTCGATCCAGAAAGCGGGGCGTGTGTCGAAACAGAGAAAAGTGCTGTTGAAGGTAGACGTTGATGCCGCCGAAGAAGAGCGCGTCCTGGCTCACGTTGGGCTCGTCGGTGAGGGTGGGGGTATACAGCGGCAGAAGCTCCACCTGGTGACCGTGCGCCGTCAGTTCCGTTGCCAAAGCATTGTCCCGGATGCACGCTCCACAGTACATACCGCCGGCGCCTGCCGTGATGTAGGTGATCCTCATTTCGGTGCCAACCTCGGTCGGCCTGACCCGGAAGCCAGGCCGCTATGTTTCTTACCACAACGGCGCGACGAGCACGATATCTAATTGAATCGGGACCTTCCTCGCGACCTGATGCCACTGTTCACGCAGCACCCGGTCGCAGTTGGTTCGCATCTACCAGTGTGCTAGCATTCGGTGTCTTTCTAACGCGAACACCATGCACTTTGTCTCGAATCCAGGTCAGACCTTCTCAGCTGCAGGTGGGCAGTCCGGACCAATGATCGCTTTCCTCTTGTTCGTCAATCTGCTGTGTCTTCAAGCGTCAGCCTCAGGCCAGAACGTGTGGGCCTCGGTTGGAGGACGGATCAGCGATGCACAACAGGTGCCGCTGGCGAAAGCGATGGTCAGCTTGAGCCAGGAAGGGACGAACCGGACTCGTTCCATGATCAGCGGCTCCAAGGGCAGGTTCTTCTTTTCCTTGCTGCCACCGGGCTCCTACCGCTTGACGGTGGGGCTGGCGGGGTTCAGGAAGCATGTGGCGCGATTCGATCTGAGGGTAAGCCAGCGCGCCTACGTTGAGGTCCAGCTGCAGAAGGGAAATCTGGATGAAGAGGTTGTGGTGGTGGCCGATCGGGTCGGGTTGAAGCGAGATACCGCAGCTCTCGGGACAGTGATCGAAAATCACCAGATCACGGGGCTGCCCCTCGATGGACGGAACTTCTACGAACTCAGCCTCTTGGTGCCGGGGGTATCACCGGCGGCACCCGGATCGGCCGGCTCCGTGAGAGGCGATCTGTCCTTGAACATCAGTGGCGCTCGCGAGGACGCCAACAGTTTTCTGCTGGACGGGGTCTACAATATCGATCCGAAGCTCAACACCTCCGGGATCAATCCGCCGGTCGACGCCATCCAGGAGTTCGAGGTGCTGACCCACTCCTACGATGCTTCGTTTGGGCGAAGTGTGGGGGGGCAGGTTAATGTGATTCTGAAATCGGGAAGTAACGACGTCCATGGGACCGTCTATGGCTTCTTTCGGAATGCAGTTTTCGATGCTCGGAACTTTTTCGTGCCAGCAGGGGAACCCGATCCCGAACACCGGCGAAACCAATTCGGAGGCTCGGTGGGGGGCCCTTTTGTCGAAGATCGGACCTTCTTCTTCGTCGACTACGAGGGGCGGCGGGTGCGTCAGGGCCTGACCCGGACCACCACCGTGCCGACCCAGCTGGAGCGCTCGGGAGATTTTTCCCAATCGCGCTTGGCTCCTAGAGATCCATTTACCGGTCAACCTTTCCCCGGGGCCCAGATACCGGCGTCCCGGCTGCACCCCATCGGCTCTGCCCTGGCCGCACTCTATCCGCTACCCAACCGAGCCACCTCAGCCCAGAACTTCGTCTCCTCACCCACCCTGCGAGATCGAGACGACCATTTCGATTTTCGACTGGACCACTCTCTGACGCAGTCTTCGGACTTGAGCCTGAGGTATAGCTTCGCCGACAGGGATCTCTTCGAGCCCTTTTCGGGCGCCCTTTTTTCGGCGGTTCCGGGTTATGGAACGGACGTGCCTCGCCGAGCACAGAACCTGATGCTGAGCGAGACCCACGTTTTCTCGGCCTCCGTGCTGAATCAGGTGCGGTTAGGGTTCAATCGGGTGGCGGCGGGGGCCTTTCAAGAGAATCTCGGGAACAGTATCAATCAGAGCGTTGGTTTGCCCGAGCTCTCCGAAAATCCTAGAGACTTCGGCTTGAGCTTCATTTCAATCGGCGGGTTCTCGCCCCTGGGAGACGAGTTCAACAATCCTCAGCACAGTACCTCAAATCTGTTCCAGATCTCAGACCAGGTAACCTGGGTGCGGGGGGATCACCTGTTTCAGCTGGGAGCTGATTTTCGCAGGCTTCAGCAGAACGCTTACAGGGATGTGCAATCTCGCGGGTTCCTGAACTTTCTGGATCAGGCGTTTACCGGGAACGCGCTGGCGGATCTGCTTTTGGGTTTCCCCGCCTTGACCGGCGGCGCCACCCTGGACAATCACCAGCATCTGCGGACGGAGAGCTACAACTTCTTTTTTCAAGACCAGTTCAGGGTTCGATCGAATTTGTCCATCTCGGCGGGCATCCGGTACGAGTTCAACTCGCCTCCGGTTGACGCAGGGGATCGAGCCAACGTCTACGATTTGGAGAGCCGGGAATTGGTTGGAGTTGGAACCAACGGTGTTCCCCGCAGCGGCTACCAGTCCGATCGCAGCAACTGGGGGCCGCGGCTGGGTGTAGCCTGGTCATTAGACGGCCGAGATGAGCGAGTCCTACGGGCGGGGTACGGCGTTTACTTTAACCAGTCGGCTCTGGCCCCAGGGGAAGGGCTTTACTTCAATCCTCCTTTCTTCGACTTCAAGCTTTTCTTTTCTCTTCCGGAACTGGGTGTGCTGCTGACGCTGGACGACCCGTTCCCAGCTTCTTTCCCGTTTAGCTTGCCTTCATCGGTCCTGGCGTTTCAAAGCGATCTGCGGACCGCCTACGTGCAGCATTGGAGTCTCAGCCTGCAGCAAAGGCTGGGAGAGGCCCAGACACTGGAGTTGAGCTATGTAGGCTCGAAGGGAACCAAGCTGCTGACGGCCCGCGATATCAATCAGCCCGAGCCCTCTCCTGTGGAGTTCAACCTTCGACCCGATCCCCGATTCGCAGACATCAATATGCTGGAATCCCGAGCTGGTTCGACCTATCACGCGCTGCAGGTGAGGTTTCGGAGAACGTTGAGCTCTCAGCTCTCGTTCCTGGGTTCCTACACCTGGTCCAAGTCGCTGGACGACGCCTCCAACTTCTTTAGCAGCGCCGGCGATCCCAATTTCCCCCAGGACAGCTTCAACGTCCAGGCGGAGAAGGGCCGTTCCAACTTTGACTTGAGACATCGATTGTCCCTGAGCTACTCCTACCAGCTCCCAGTCGGCAGGGGACATGCCTTTCTGGGGAGTCATGGCTGGCTCTCCAGTTTCCTGGCAGATTGGCAGACCTTTGGGATACTGACCTTTCAGACTGGACGCCCCTTTACGGTGGCCCTGCTCTCCGAGATTGACAACAGCAACACTGGAAGGTCGATTCTAGGTTTCGGTGCGAACGATCGACCCCATCGACTCGCAGATGGTCGCGTCGATCGGCCTACGCCGGAGCGCTGGTTCGATCCTGGCGCCTTCAGCTTTCCCACCTTTGGAAGTTTCGGCAATTCAGGCAGGAATATTCTGGACGGTCCAGGTTTTCAAAGCATCAACCTCTCACTGGTGAAGAACGCCCAACTGGACGAGAGCGTGACGCTGCAGCTTCGGCTGGAGTCTTTCAATCTTTTCAATCGCTCCAATTTCGACCTGCCCGATATCTTCATGGGCTCCCCTACTTTTGGCAGGATCCTATCGGCCCAAGACCCCCGCCGCATCCAGTTGGGCGTGAAGCTCCTGTTCTAATATTTCCGGGCCGAATGTAGGCAATATCAAACCCAGTCCAGCGCTTCTCCCTAACCAAGACACGCTTTTTATGTTGTTGACAGTGACAACCGTGCGCGGCTCAAACCGATCCGGTAGGCGTAGAAGGTGCAGAGAATCAGTGGGACTGCTGCCAGCACGAAGACATAATCGAAGGGTGCCGTCGCCAGCGCGGAGACCGCTGCCAGGGCGGCGTTGAAGAAGTTGGTGAGTGAGGCCCAGAGAAAGTTTGTTTTCCAGAGAACCACGAGCGACTGCATCGATACCAAAGCCACCGCTGCTGCCACCAGGAACGAATTGAGAGTGAAGTATAGGAGACTGCAAATCAACGCCTTTGCGACCAACCCCGACACGCCCAGACCCAGGGTCTCCCCTTGCATCAGGATTCCATCCGGGAGCAGATCGAAGAGTCTGCCCACGGCGAACGTGACCAGAGGATGGACTCGGACCAAACCTTTCCCTCTCCCCAGAGGTCGATCTGCTCGGGGTCGATCTGGGATGTGAAACACGATCCGGTCGGCAAAAGCAAAAGCTCCCCCCGCCCACACCTTCTCACCGTCTAGAAACCAGAAGGGACGGACCCCCTTGCGAAGTTTCCGACTCCTCAAATTGATCCGTTTAGCCACCTCAACGGAGGTCAAGGTGTTGACCAGACCGTTGCCCTGTTCCAGCATATGGGGCTGCGTCAGTTTGACGGCGCTGGCCAGTAGAATTGCCTTCACCAACCTAGGAGTGAGGTCGGGGTTGGTACTCAGCATCAGAGCGACCGTGCCGCTCACGTAGCCAGTCGCCATGCTGGAACCACTCAAAGCGGCGTGGGTAGCGTCGATCTTGAGTTCGGGATAGTACCGATCGATGTAGCTTCCGGGCGCTAGGAACGACGCGATTGCATTCCCCGGTGCGCAGAGATCGGGTTTGAAGAGTCCGTCGACGTAGGTCGCGCCGCGAGATCCGTAGCTGGTGGCGATATCGTCGGAGTGGGTTGCGGTTGCCATCGTATTCAGAGGCGCAACCGTGATCACTGCCGGGTCGTTGCCGGGACTCGTGATGCCTCCCCAGATCTTGGGATGCTCACTCGTTTTTCCCAGATTCCCGGAGGAGACCACTGTCACGATACCGGCGGCTACCATGCGCTCTAC
The DNA here is from genome assembly GCA_965218775.1 of Acidobacteriota bacterium. Lineage (GTDB taxonomy): Bacteria > Acidobacteriota > UBA6911 > RPQK01 > JAJDTT01 > CAUZIZ01. The sequence continues at coordinate 2,093,876 of CBDCLS010000006.1, forward strand.
CGCCTGGCACAGCGGATCTTGAGTGTACGACTCGACCGGAGCGTGACCCAGAGCAAGATTGGCTACGTTGATGTTGTACTTTGTTTTGTTGTTGATGGTCCAGTCGATGGCTCTGATCAGGTTGCTCGTCAGCCCCGTTCCTTCGGGGCCCACCACCTTCAGGACAACCAACTTCGCCTGGGGAGCCACTCCCCGATATCTGCCCTCGTGTTTGAGGCCGTCCCCAGCAATGATGCCGGCCACATGGGTTCCGTGTCCGTACCCGTCTTCGGAAGTCGTTCCATCCTCTTCGTATCCGCTATCACTGGGAGCCATGTCGACGCCGAGAATACTGTCGGTTAGCTTGGGAGGGCCTGCCTTGGTGAAGTCCTTGGAAACTTTGATCCAGGAACGACCGTCCATGTCCGGATGATTGGCTACGCCCGAGTCAAAGACGGCGACCGTAACTCCTGATCCCTGGTATTTCGCGGGATGTAACTGGTCGGCACCAATGGCGCTCAGAGTGATCGGAGCGTAGGAGATCTCGGTGGGTTTCTTTCCCTGGTACGTCGGATGGATGACGGCATCCAGCGTGACATACTCCACCAGGGGAGATCTCAGGATCTGCTGTATCTGCTGACCTGTCAGCCGAGCGGTATAGCCGTTGACCCCTGAGATGAGATTGTCGATGCTCTGTCCACGCTGCCGCTGTAGCGACTCATTGCGGGCAAAGAAATCTGGTCTTACCTGGACGATAACGGGGATGGGATAGCCGTACTGGGGATTTCTTAGAGTAAAGTCCACTTCCTGCCTGAGCAGCGGAGAGATCTTCCCAGACAACTCAGATCCAGGCCCTGTTTTAGCGACGGAGAATGCGAAGAAAAGAGGGAGACCGAGGACGGCTAGAATCAGTTTCCGAGCGAATTGGTTTCTACCTAGCTGCTGTTTCATCACAAAACCTCTCTGGTTTCGCGAATCCAGCTTCAGGCTGTGTGAAAAGTCCAAAACCTCTTTGATTTAGGGGTCTCTTTACCCTTCCTACGACGGAGATCGTGGCTTACACCGCGATCCTATGAAGTCAAAATTTCAAATCCGAAATCATGAATGACTTTTCACACAGCCTCAGGCGAAAGCGGCCGATCAGGGGTTATCTACTCTGACAATGTTTGTACGGTCAGATCTGTGCCATCACAATTGACAGTAGTGGTGGTGATTCGGTTCCAGAGTCCCCTAGTCCCGGTTGTGAGCGGATCACCTTATATGCCGGCTAAGCCACCGCCTCTCAAGCCCATTGACCAACTCGCGCAGTCTGTTTGACGTTTTAATCTCTCCACCGTGTAAATCGTAGGGGAAGAAGAGGCCGTACTGTTTGCCGTTCTTACGCCGCACAGTGGCAGGAAGCTTCAACTCGCACTTATCCAGCTTTAAACCCAGACTGACCAAAGCTCCCACATCGAATTCTGGATTCCCTCCCTCGGGAAACTCGATCAACATTCCCGTAAGGCTGATGTCCACCGCTTCAGGGCGCCACACTTTCTTGTTCTCATCTATGATCCGAACGTCCAACCCACTGTAACCACGAAGGGGAACACGCCAGGCTGTTCTGCTCTCACCAGTGGCTATGTCTGACACCCGCGTCAAAACGAGGACCGGACGAGTCGAGCCAAATCGCTTGGAACAGTCCTTGACCGTGGCCAGGAAAACCTTGCTTTCATTCTGTTGGCTGAAAACAACGCAACATCTCGACAGCGGCCTCCAGCCAAAGTCCTCCCTGTCGATGAAGAGATCAATAACGATTTCACTCGAAAAGGCAGCGGCAAACTGGCCCCGAAAAGCTCCAGCGGTGGACATGATCGTAACTGGAGCCTTCCGTTTACAGCATTCGAGGAGTGGATCCGCTATCTGACTTCTTGCTTTATCCATCTCCTAATCTGGATCGGCAGACCACATCGTGTCCTTTAAAGGACGATGGAGTAAATTCTCCGAGAGGAGCAAGCCAAGGCCTTCATGTCGAACCTGAGGTCCTCCGAGGGAAAACTTCGATCTTTCCCTAAAGTTTTCTGCTGATCTGTCCGAAAAGACCTCTGTGTGGAAGGAAGTTTTCAAAACATCAAGTACAACTTTTTGCTGACCGCGTAGTCTTCGCAGCCACGCCGAAAGGGCCACCGGAGTGTGAAAACCTCCGGGCGCAAAGCTGAGACCTACGTTGTCACCGTAATAAGGTCGATCAGTTGAAAGACACGAACCGTTAACCCGGATTTCTCATCGCTTGTCGTAGCGAGGCTGGCAAACTCGAAAATGGGATAGTACATCGGATCTTCCTGCGAGACCCGGACGTAGTGGGGGTAGATCTTGATGTAGCGGGCCCGCACACGGCACGGCGTTTTAGCAATCTGGGGCTAAGTTCCGAGGAGTAACTTCAAGAAACCTCAGTCCTTCGTGTCCAAGTCTGAGAGTGGTGAACGGAGGGTTGACCCGGTGGAACTGAGACACCTAGCCAGGCTCTACGGCAAGCCATTGGATGACTTTGTTTAGACTGCCCAGCTGTGTAGGAGGGTCGGAGCGCCCCAGCACTCTCCTACTCGGTCTGTGAGATCGTCGAGATCCGGCGATCTTGTCTTGACAGGGGCTACCTCATGACACCGGCGTGCGCTAGGAGTCTGAAGGCGATCTGACGATCTTTCATCTGTGATAGCCGGCACCCGATCTTACAGACAGCGTTCGATTTCGATCGCAATCGAACGGCCGCTTTCGCCTGAGGGTGTGTGAGAAGTCCAAAACCTCTTTGATTTAGGGGTCTTTTTACCCTTCCTACGACGGAGATCGTGGCTTGCACGCGATCCTATGAAGTCAAAATTTCAAATCCGAAATCATGAATGAATTTTCACACAGCCTCGCCTAAAAGCGGTCATTCAAAACTTTCTTCCGAAACGTCGAATGAACGACCGCAAACGGCCCGTGAGACGCTCCAACAGGGGCCATCACGAGCTGCCGTGACGGAGAGCATTCAACGGAATTGACGGGTGGAGCGGAAGCTGTCGTCTTTCGTCCAAAACTACGTCAGCCCCCTTTGCTTTTAGATGCCGCAGTAGTTAAGTCATTTTCTTCGCGCGGCGATCAAGGGATTTTCACCCGATTTCAGCGGCAGCGTCGCTACTCGTTCCTCCAGGATGGACTGGTAGGCAGCCATCAGCGCCTCGGTAGCCAGCACCGCCGTGTCAATGTCGTTGGCGGGTGGCATACCGTTCTCAATGGCTGCGATCAGTTGGTCCACTGAGCCGAGTGCGGTCGCACCCGCTGCAAACTCATGGTACTCCTGGGGAACGTGGTTGATGGTCACGACTTGCGCACTGGCGTCGATGTGCAACGTTTCGTGCTCATAGTTGATGGTCATCGAATTGCTGTGGCGCCGTTCGCCGTCAAGCTGTTGCTTGCCCGTTTCGAGAAAAGCGAAGAAGTCACCATAGTCGAGGATTATCTGGCCGAAGTTCTCGACATCAGCTTCTCGGTAAACGTCCCAGGTCTTTCGCCACTTCGCGGTCACAGCTCGGGGTCGGCCCAACAACGCGATGGCGTAGTCGAGCGCATAGCAGCCCATATTGGTCATCTCGCCCCCGCCGGACTTCTCAGGCGGGTCGAGCCTTTCCGGCCAAGCCGCCTTCAAGTCGAAATCCTTCGAAAAGTTCATTCCGAACAGGTGGTGGTACCCCATCACTTTTCCGTACTTGCCCGCCCGCACTTCGCTGAGCAGTCGCGCGTAAACGGGAACTGATCGAACCGTGGGGATGTCGTACACGAATTGGACGTGGTGTTTCTTGATCGCCGCGGCGATACGACGGGCACTGTCCAGGCTCTCGGCAAGCGGTTTGTTGAGGAAAATGTGCTTGCCGCGAGCGGCAGCCCTTTCGACCATCACCGCCTTGTCGCACGGGTCGGTGGTAATGGCCACGAGATCCACTCGCGCGTCGGAAATGACTTCGTCATAAGAATTCGCCAGCGGCGTGCCGAACACTTCGTATAATTCCTGGGCACGACGGGCATTTTTTTCATAGGCCGCCACCACGCGGGTGTCGGCGCGTTTCTTGAACATGCGGCAGATACCGGCCCCGTGCGTGGCGCAGTTCCCCAAGATCCCTATGCCGTAGGTCTTCCCGGGTTGTGACCCAGCGACGAGGGTTGCCCCACCACGCAGCGCCGACATGCCGGCGGCCACCGCTCCGGCGGAAGTGCGGATAAACTTACGGCGTCGCACGCCCTGTGGATGGAGCATTGTCAAACACCTCCTCGAAGCCGCGCAGAGGAACTTCTGTTCTTGCCATCCCCATGGTATGTGGCCTTTCAAGCGGTCGGCCGGAGGGACGTCCAAAGGCGCACAGTGCGCTACGTCTCTCCTGGGGTCAAGTGCATTCGTCCGTAATTTCCGATTTGCGCTTATCCTTCGCCTATAAATATACGCCGCTACCCACAGCCTATTCGAGATTCGAGGGCTGCTTGGCGAAGTCCACCCTAGCCACCTGGCCCTCCTCCAGGAGGACATCATGGGCCTCAAAGCGCAGGGTCTTGGAGCCAGCAAGCTCCGCATTGATGTCGTAGCGGCCGGGGATGAGGTTGTCGATAGTGTAATTGCCCCCCTCACCCGTGACAACTGTCTTGGAGAGATCGGTGGCTGTTGCGGTGGCGGTGACCTCCACGCCAGGAATCATATCTCCGCTCTGGTCCCAGACGGTGCCGACCATGCGGGTCGAGAGCTGCTCGGCGAAGTCCACTCGGGCTACCTGGCTCACTTCCAGGCGGACATCGTTGGCCTGGAAGCGAATGGTCTTGGAGCCAGCAAGCTCCGCATTGATGTCGTAGCGGCCGGGGATGAGGTTGTCGATAGTGTAATTGCCCCCCTCACCCGTGACAACTGTCTTGGAGAGATCGGTGGCTGTTGCGGTGGCGGTGACCTTCACGCCAGGGATCACAGCTCCGCTCTGGTCCCAGACCGTGCCGACCAGGCGGGCATGGATGCTGGAGTGGGTACAGGTCCCCGTCGAGGTGAGGACAAGGAGGAGGTGGCTGGATGCTTGCCTGGGTGGCAGCAGGCGGGCCTGTGCCTCAGGAACAGAACGAGGTGGTCGCTCCGGCCTGTGACTTCCAGTCTTCCTGCGTCACATGGGACTTTCCGCCCAGTCCCGACCCCCGACCTTTCAGCCGGCACAACATTCCCTCCGGAAACAAAGCGCGCATCCTGCTCGAGTCCTTCATTGACGTGATCGATGAAAGGACCGGGACGACCGAACGCTTCGTTCTTACGGTCGGGCACCCCAGGGAGTGGCTGTTCGCCGAAGACAATCTATTCTACATGCCCAGCAACGATCACTGGGAGTGGCGCGCGATCTACTCGCTGAAGGAAGTGCGCAACATGGGGGCCTTTCTGACCTACCAGGGCAAGCCGTCGCGGGGACGCCGGTGGCGCGATAAATCTCCGGTGACAGGTGTCGCGATCGGATCCCTAGAGATCGACGTCCGGACGTTCCCCCGGACTCGAGTGCTCAAGACCCCGGCAGAGATTGATGCGGCCATTTGGAGCAAGGTTCCGCTAGTGGGCCGCACCGAGATCCGAGATCCCAAGCGCCAGGAGCGCTACCTGCTCGAGTACCCGATCATCATCGTCAGCAGCGTGCAAGAGACTGGGAGGTTCCAGGTCGACACGGGACCGGTGCTGGTGCCCGACTTCACGTCCGAGGCGGAACGCGTCATCGACCGTCTAGAGATGGCCTACATCGCCTACAACCGGCTGGATCGGGCCGAGTTCATCCTGAGACGTCCGACACCCCTGCCCGGTCACAGCGAAGACAAACCGTCCCTGACACTGCACTTTAGCGAGGTGCGTAAGTATCAGGCGCGCAACTTGCTTTTGAACGGAGTGCGTGGGTCACTGTCATCTCCGACGGCGCCTGTCGGCAAAGACTAACACTGAAGCCGCATTGGTGTTCCGAGCCAAGATATCCGGGAAGAACCCTATCCATCAAGTGCTTGGGCAGACGGCGGCAGAACGCTATCTGTTCTGCGTGGTGATACACGTTTCCGGATGGGACAGGATACCCAGTCACTGCTCGACCGCATCGACCGCGATCGGGGTCGGGCTCTGGGATTCGGGATTCGGGTTCCGGCTACCCTGGAGAAAGTCGCCGGATCGGTCCGGAGCTTGAGACCTGGTTCCGGGAGGGGCTGGTCGATTACATCTCTCCTGGAGTCCACTGGGATGCGGCCACGGCAACGCCCTTCTCTGACTTCCTGGAACTGGCCCAGGGAAGCCGTTGCCCGGTCTACGCCTGCACCTCGGAAGGGGTAGGACCGGGCTACCATCGACGCCCACCCGCCTCGGTGCCCAGGGCGGGAGCCTCCAACGCCTGGCGGCAGGGGGTCGACGGAATCTACCTTTTCAATTTTCAAAAGACAGTCGAATTCCTAGTGGCCGATGATCTGGATATGGCCCGAAGGAAGGTTGTGCCGCGCCCTTATCCTTAGCAGTTGTGGCTCTTTCCAAAACGTCAAGACCTGACTGAGTGGCAACTGTGAGGGTCCTCACAAGAGAACAAAGAGTCAAGATCCCGACGATGGACAGTAGCTCCGCTTCTATCCCCTCATCACAAGTATCGCGGTCGGCACCAGGAGCTTGAGTTCTTCAAACTATTGCCTCTGGAAGTGCGTCACGGGCGTCGTCTGAGCCGGTGCCTATGCCTGGAGGCGTGCCGTCCCGTGACACCGATCCCCTATTTGCAGGACCTGCCACCGCTGGGACCGCGGCACTTGTTGGAGCAGCAATCACCGTCGGCGGAGCACTGAGCCCCCTTGGGGGAGCACCCGACCTGGCAATCAGAATCGCTGCCGTCGACCCCGCCATCACAGTCGTTGTCCTGACCGTCGGAGCAGCTGACCTCCGGGTTTTCGGTGACCGTGCAGCCACAGTCAGGATCGGCTCCGTCGGTGAGGCCATCGCAATCGTTGTCCAGGCCATCCCCACAGCTCGCTTCCGGGTTCTGGGTGGGCGTGCAGGCGACGTCGCCCTTACAGGTCCTGTTTCTGCCTCCCCTGCACTTGCCCGAGCAGCACTGATTGTCGGAGATACAGGAGTCGCCGCTGGGTGTGCAGGCGGCTTCGCAGTCGGGGTCAGCCTGGTCGACCAAAATCATCGCAGTCGTTATCGATGCCGTCGAGGCAGTTCACCTCGGTGGCGCTCTGGCCAGAGATCGAGGACCTGAAGTCTCCCCTTACTTTTCATGACGGATGGTCCTCCGCTTCCTTCTTGCCATCGGAATCGTTCTGTAGCATGATGCCGTCTCATGCTCGTCCCCCGTGTTTCCCTGGTTGTCGGCCTGCTTTGGCTCTTTTCCCAACCTACTCCTCTGGCTCAGGGCTATCGCCATCTCGACGAGGAGCACACTCCCACGGCCTATGCCACTCTGGAAGAGTGGCTGGGTCGCGCCGAGGAGTTGCGAACGCGTATTCTCATCAGTTCTGGCCTCTGGCCCCTGCCGGCCCGCACTCCACTCAACGTCAGGCTCTCAGAACCGCTGCGTCGTGAGGGGTATACGGTTCAGAATGTGTCCCTGGAAACATATCCTGGATTCTATCTGGTAGGAAACCTCTACCGGCCGGTCGGGCAGCCACAGCCTTATCCTGCAATCCTTTCGCCTCACGGACATTGGAAGAATGGCCGTTTCGAGGATGGTCCACTTTCATCGGTCCCGGGCCGCGCCATCAACTTCGTTCGCCGTGGGTCAATTGTCTTTTCCTATTCGATGATTGGCTACAACGAGACCAAGGATCTGTTTCCCCACCGATTCGATAAGCCTCACTACGAATTGTGGGGATTTGGCCCACTCGGGCTTCAGCTCTGGAACAGTCTGAGAGCCCTGGATTTTCTGGTCTCGCTTCCCGAAGTTGATTCAGATCGAATCGGCCTCACCGGTGCTTCGGGCGGTGGTACCCAGACCTTTCTCCTGGCCGCCGTCGATCAGCGTGTTCGGGTTGCTGCACCGGTGAACATGATCTCCGCCCACTTTCAGGGGGGCTGCATTTGCGAAAACGCGCCGCTTCTCAGATTGGATGCCAACAATGTCGAAATCGGGGCGCTCATGGCTCCCCGACCTCTGATGTTGATCTCCACCAGCGGTGACTGGACCGGCAAAACGCCGATGATTGAGTTTCCGGCTATCCAATCTATTTACCGTCTTTTCGATGTTGAAGATCGCGTCGCCAACGCCCACTTTCAGTACGAACACAACTATAATCAGGATAGTAGGGAAGCGGTCTATGGCTGGTTCTCGCGCTGGCTCCAGGGCAGGGAGTTGAGCGAAGAAGAGCCTTTTCAGGTGGAGCCGGAAACAGATCTACGGGCTTCTCTGCCAAGCCCTCCTCTTCCGCTGGCGGAGCTGTTCGCTAACTTTGCCTTGAAGGCGAAGGGCCAGGTCGAATTGCACAGACCCTCCGGTTGGAGCGGACTGTCTCGCTTCCGTAACACCTTCGGAACGGCGCTCCGCCACGCCCTCGAGGCGCGTGTGGATCCTGTCGATTTGAAACTGCGGGTCCTTGCCCCGGAGACGAGAACCCAGGCCGCTCGAGCCGTTCTTGTGGTCCATCCTAGGATTGAGACCAGCGCGGCCCAGGCCCAGGGACTTGCCGAGGGATACAGGAAGCAAGGCTGGCTTGCGTTTCTCCTGAATCCCTATCCAGAGGGAGATGAGTTCTCACCCCCTGAGGATGTGAAGTATTGGACGACCTACAACCCCACGGTGGCTTCCCTACGGATCGCTCAAGTTCGGCTGGCACTGAAGGAAATTCTGCGGCGACCCGATGTTCTCAGTGTCGATCTGGTGGGAGTGGGCGAGGCTGGAGCCTGGGCCCTGCTAGGAGGGGCTACGGGGCCAAAGGTGCGCCGTACCATCGTCGATCTCGGGGGATTCTCCAGCGACTCAGACGACGCTTTCTTGAAAACTCTCTTCGTCCCATTGCTGCGGCGTGCGGGCGACTTCAGGACCGCTGCCGCGATGCTCGTTCCAACTGGACTGACGCTCTGCGGGTCGGCGGACGATTCTCTCAAACAATGGTGTGAAGAAGTGTACAGGACTGTGGGAGCGGCGGACATGCTTCGCTTCGAGACCGGTAGTGCCGTTCAGGTAGCTGGGGCACTCAGCCAATCCCTGGTGGACAACCGCAAAAGAAAGGTTCCCTGATGCCATCCGACCTCGACCAGCGCCAGCTGGCACCACGCGGGTTCTGGCGCATCCTCAAGCAGCTGGGACCGGGTCTGATCATTTCCGGCTCCATCGTCGGCTCCGGGGAGCTGATCGCAACGACCACGTTGGGTGCGAGCGTCGGCTTCGAGGCGCTCTGGTTGATCCTGATCAGCTGCGGAATCAAAGTCATCGTCCAAGAGGAGTTGGGACGCTACGTCGTCTCCTCTGGTGAGACGACCCTTAGAGGTCTGGATCGGATCCCCGGTCCTCGCTGGCGGGTATCCTGGGTGGTCTGGGTCTGGTGGAGCATGACCCTGGGCGTGATCATTCAGAGCGGAGGAATCGTCGGAGGCGTGGGGCAGGTATTCCACCTGATTCTGCCACAGCTGAGCGTGGAAGCCTGGACGGTCGTGGCCGCAACGATTGTCGCCATCTCGCTGTTTCGCGGGGCCTACAGCCTGGTCGAAGGCGCTTGTACCTTCATGGTCGTCAGCTTCACCTTCGTCACCATCGCCTGCGTCGCTCTTCTTTTCTGGACTCCCTATACAGTGAGCCCAGAACAGATCATCGCCGGACTCAAATTCTCTCTTCCCGAGGGCGGTCTCGCGGTCGCATTTGCGGCCTTTGGGATCACGGGTGTGGGTGCCACCGAACTGATCATGTATCCCTATTGGTGTCTCGAGAAGGGGTATGCCCGTTCCGTGGGTCAGCAAGACGGCTCGGCCGAGTGGCTAGCGCGTGCTCAGGGATGGATTCGGGTGATGAAAGCCGATGTGCTCATGGCCATGGTGGTCTACACGACCGCAACCGTTGCCTTCTACATCCTGGGGGCCGCGGTGCTCCACGGAATGGGAATGATTCCGTCCGGCTACGAGATGATAGGCACGCTCTCCAGCATGTACACCACCACCCTGGGAAACTGGGCTTTCTATCTTTTTCTCCTGGGAGCCTTCTTTGTTCTCTTTTCCACACTGTTTGCGGGAGCCGCATCCAACTCGCGGGTGATTGTCGATTTTCTGGAGCTGGTGGGTCTTGCGAAGATCCAGGACGAGAGCAGGCTACTGGTATGGCGCCGCGGTACCGTGATCGTGTTGCTGACGCTGTACATAATTCTCCACTCCTGGATCACGCAGCCTGTCTTCATGGTTATCATAGGAGGGATCGTGCAAGCCACGATGCTGCCTGTCATTGGCTTCTCAGCCATCTACCTTCGCTACCGGCACACCGACCCTGCGGTGCAGCCAGGACTGCTTACCGACGTCCTATTGTGGGTCTGTTCCAGCCTGATGCTGGCCTTCGCGGTTTACAGCGTTTCTACTCGGCTACTAGCGTAGCTTTGGCCTCCAGGCCGAAGTTCTTCTTCTTTCGAGCCTCGCGCTACAATCACGTACGAGGCTCGGAGGACGGCGGCCTGGAGGCCACCACTACGGCCGAATCTTCTCAAAGAGGATCACGTGTTGGCGCGGCAGTATGGCTATTGTCTCGACCCAGCGCAGTGGTTGCGGCCCCATTTCCAGCTTGACCTGTCTCTCGCTCATTTTATGGAGTCGCTTGATGGGAACCGAAGGATCCTCTGCCCGATACTCGACGAATGCGACTCGCCCACCTGACTTGAGGCCTCGGCAGATCGCCTGCATCATCTCCCAGGGGTAGGCAAACTCATGGTAGACGTCGACCATGATTACCAGATCGAGTGATCCAGTGGGCAGCTTGGGATCCTTTTCCTCACCCAGAATCATTTCGACGTTGCTGACCCCCCGTTCCTTGATCCGCTGCCCCAGGATTTCGAGCATCTCAGGCTGGATATCGACCGCCAGGACTCGACCCTCTACCCCTACTTTTTCCGAGAGCAGGAAGCTGAAGACTCCGGTCCCGGCACCGATGTCCGCTGCGACGTGGCCCGGCTTCAGCTGGAGAGCATCGATCGTAAGTGAGGGCTTCTCTTCCTGCTCGCGTTCCGGACGATCCAACCAGTTGGCGCCCTGGTGGCCCATCACATGAGAGATCTCTCGGCCCATGTAGAATTTGCCGATGCCTTGCGGGTCGTGATCTTCTCGGTATTCGTATCGAGAGATCGACTGAGGTTTCTGGGAGGGCTTCTGGGTCTCCGAATACAGTCCGAAGGGACAGGTAAGGAAGGCGACGGTCAAGAAAACGAAGAATCGTGTGAACATAGGAGATTACTTGCCCTCAGGGCCTTCGTTCCTCCACCATCGGAACTCGAGGGAGCCTCTCTCGGCGCAGGCTGCGATATCCAGATCGGAGTCTCCATCCAGGTCGGCCAGTAACACCTGGTTGGCGGCCTTCCAGTTGTCCTTCACTATGTGCTCAGTCCAGGGACGGCTGGGATCGCCGCTGTTTTCATACCAGAGGACCTGCCCCGGTCTGGAGAATCCGCTTGCCACCACATCCATATCTCCATCCCTGTCCAGATCGCCGGCAACCGCCTCGAAGGCTTCGTTGAGGTGATCCGAGATGAGGTGTCGAGTCCAACCGTTTTCGTGAACCCCATCGTTTTCGTACCAGACGATGTGGTGGTTGTAGGACTGGGTGAACTCGGGCCTGTTCTCACGGTCCGGTTTCACCTGATCCCCCTGGTGCATGGATCCCCAGGCTCCCAGCGCCATGACGACGTCCAGGTCTCCGTCCCCATCGATGTCCGCCGGCTCTCCATGAATGGGAGCATGGGTTGCCTCGATGACGTGTTTCACCCATTTTCCGGAAACCGGGTTCCCCGGATTCTGGTACCAGATGACCTGGTTTGCGGTCCGGCTGGTCCCCAGTAGATCCGGGTCTCCGTCCCCGTCGAAATCGCCGGCGCGGATGGTCCGGGTTTCTCCGACATCGATCTCGATGGCGTGTTTTCTCCACTCCCCGTCCGCAGGGGTCCCGTCATTTTCGAACCAGGAAAACTGGTTGCCCAGGCGCCAGCCAGAGCCGGCTGCGTCCAGGTCGCCGTCCCCGTCCAGGTCGACCAGCTCGACGTCATACGCTCCTGGCAGCTTACCCTGGGTGATGATGTGTCGCGGCCACAACTTGCCATCCCCGGGGGTTCCGCTGTTCTCGAACCAGAGGAGGTCGCCGAGCTTGTTTTTGACAATGGCCACGTCGGGGTCTCCGTCCCCATCGATGTCGCCGATTCGATGTCGCTCCAGACGCTCGGGATCCTTCTCTTGGATCAGGTGGCGTTTGAAGGTGCCTGTTCCGTCGTTCTGGAACCAGTAGAGCTTGTCGTGATCCGTCGCGTCCGCACTGGTCAGATCCAGGTCTCCGTCGCCATCCAGATCGGCGGCTGCGATGCCGAAGGGGTAGCTGTACCCGTCCATGATCAGGTGCTCAGTGAACCGGAGTTCGGTCTGCGGATTTTCCCCTTTTGGTGGAACCCTTTCTTCATCGCTCTGAACACAGCCGACCAGGAGGAGGAACGAACCTATTGCTGTTGAGCCGTTTGAAAGTGTTTTGTTCATGAGTCCTTTCCTATTCTTCGGAGAGAAATACTATCCGGAATCCGGGACAATTATCGAGGGGAAGGGATAATATACTGGATAAACCGGGAGGCCTTATGACGAATATTATCGATCTTCTGGACGAACCTGATACGACCGTGGCCGTGGTGGGTGCAACCGACGATCCCTCTAAATACGGGAGTGTTATTTACCGCGATCTGAAGCGTAAGAGTTTTACCGTGTTCCCCGTGAATCCCAACCGATCCACCGTGGACGGGGATCGTGCCTACAATAATCTTCAGGACCTTGCCCAGAGGCCGACCATCGTCAATATCGTCGTCCCACCCGAAGTCACTTTAGACATCTTGGGCCAGTGCCTACAGATGGGTTTGATGAACGTTTGGCTGCAGCCAGGCGCCGAAAGTCCAGAGACCCTGGGGTTCCTGCAGCAACATAATTTCAATTATCTGGCGAATGCATGCATCATGGTCGAGAGCCGGATGAACGCCTGAGCTGGACCTTAACCCGCATTTCTCATCGCCGGTCTACTACGTCGCCGCAATCATCCGCCCTGGCTGTGTTTCGCTCGGTCGGCCTCCTCGACGTACTGTACAAGTACGACTGCGGAGGCCTCGGTCGCAAGCCTTGCCAGGACGGCCCTTGCGACGCCTCGCTACGACAGGCGATGAGAAATGCGGGCTAAGGTCCATGGAACAGGAGGTAATCAACAATGGAGACGGAATTTCCAAGGCGAGAGTTTTTGACAACCGGTGTCGCCGCAGTCGCCGCCACATCGACTGCGCTCGGCCGCAATTCCGCACCTTCGGCGGAGCCGATTCTCGGGGGTGGAGCAGGGGAGAAGACCGGAGCATCAAATGTGTTCCGCAACAAGATTCTCGAGCGCATCGCGAAGGGTGAGAAGGCGCTCGGCCTCAACATGTCAGATCCGTCTGAGGAACTGATCGAGCTTGCTGGCCGAATGGGTCTGGACTTCGTCAGCTTCGATGGACAGCATGCTCCTCTTACGCCTCGACGGGTTGAGGCTCTTTGTCGAATTGCCGATGGTTTCGGTCTCACCGTGACGATGAGGGTGCCCGATGGGCGGGAGAGTACGTTGCTGAGCTATCTAGACAGGGGTGTAAAGCAGATTACGGTGCCCAACCTGCAGACTCGCGAAGAGGCTGAGGATCTGGTGAAGTACAGCTTTTTTGCTCCCTTGGGACGGCGCAGCGCCACCAGCATCCGCATGGTTTTTCATCAAACAGAAGGCCGAACAGAGCTCTTCCAACGGGTAAACTCCAACACCGTAATCCTTCCGCAGCTGGAAAGCGTCACTGCGCTCGAGAATCTGGACGAGATCCTGAAAGTCGAGGGCATCAACTATTTCGGAGGGGGACCTGAGGATATGGCTCAATCTCTTGGTCTTCCCGGTCAACACGGCCATCCCAAGGTGCGTGCCGTCTATGAAGAGATCCGAAAGAAGGTCGAGGCCGCCGGCAAACAGATGTGGGGAGACTCGACCGAGAGCGTACACGTGTTTCACCTAGTCAAAGGAGGTATCACCGACTTGCTGAAGAGAAATGGACGCGAGCCCAAGCTCAGGTGGTAGGTGAACTGGGATCAGAGTGCCTGACCCTGAAACTTGAATAGTGAGCAGTGATGTAGTGATCAGTGAGCAGTACCGGCGTCCGACATCCTACTGCACGAACTGAAAGGCATAGAGCTTACAGTTCCTGAGCCTGAAGTGGAGGCTCACGTCCCTTCCGGCCAGACTCGAGACGTCTTGGCTGCCCTTCCACGACACCGGAAAAGCAACGTTGTTGCCGCCCAGCGAATCAGAGTCGTCCAGGCTGAATCCTGCGATCGGATTCCCTCCTTGGTCTCGGATCTCGACCCGGGCCTCGCCGCCCGCACTGGTGTCCAAGTTCAATTCCAGCCGATTGCCGTCGAAGCGAATCGGAGGCGTCGTCAGCCAGCCTCCCTGGTAATCGGCATCCGCCGAGACGAAGCCATCAAGGCGCATGATGGCACGCGAGACTGCCGACTGCTTCCCCCCAGGATGGGGGTCTACACGGGAGGCGTGGTCCCAATTGGTCCCCACGTAGTAGATCCAGATCTCGTTGCCCATTCTGATCGGGTGGGGTAGTCCCCACACCCACTTGGAGCCGAAGGTTCCAGCATGACCCAGACGAAGGAAGGACTGGCGCCCTCCCAGACGCTTGAAGTTCTTTCCGTTCCGGCTCACGGATAGTTGGACGTCCGCCGTGACGGGCCACATTGGCCGATAGTGGTAATAGATGGGGGTCATGGCGAAATAGGCGTCCTGTGCTTCCTGATAGCGGAAGACGCCGGTGCCGTAGAAATCCAGAGACAAGGGGCCGACCACTGTATAGCCCGGTCCGAAAACGGTTTCGACTTGCTCGGCCTTCTCAGATGCCTTGGAGCGGAGACGTTTGGGAAGAAAGTTCATCAAGGGCGCCAGATCCCGGGAATCGGGCCGTATGACCAGCTGAAACTTTTCCCAGTGGAGCATGTCGTCTGATTCGTTGTATCCCACCATCCGCGGGTGGACCTCCCGGCTGTAGCCGCGATAGCGTCCGATACCGGGATCCCAGAACCAGCTGGGCTGGGTGTCGGCCGCCCTGAGTCCGGTGGGAACGGTCTCTTCCAGATGCCAGCGGATCCCGTCGGCCGAATACCAGAAAGCGTTGCCCCCTTTCCGGGTGCCCGGGACGGTGTAGAGCTTGGACCAGGATTTATAGCGTTTCTCGGGAGGGCAGTTCGGATTGGTGTCTCGAGCTACGGATCCACCTCCCACCGTCATCAGGGAGAGATCTGTGGGCAAGACCAGGTTGTTCTCCTTGGAGCCATTGAGCTCCACCAGACCCAGAATCGGCTTCTCGAAGTGAATGCCATCTCGAGACTCCGCGTAGCAGAGGCCGCGAAAGCCCTGTCCCGGTCGGCCCTGGTCCGTGTAGAGGTCGTACCAGAGACGGATCCGGGGACCGTCGGGTCCGTCCTCTTTCAGCACGCTGCCATAGACGTGGATGTTTGCGCCTTGCTCCCAGGGCTGGTCGACTACCACCAAACGTTCGCCTGTCTGATAGGGAGGATTCATGCGGAGGGTGATGCCATCGCTAGATTCGATGAACCTTTGGTCCACGAACAGCTGCTTCTGGCGTCCTACCTGCAGTGTCCCCGCCTCCACCTGCGAGGCAAAGAGGCCGCTCGTCGCAAGAAGCACCAGCAAACGGATCGCATGCCTTGTCATAAGAGAATCTCCTAGGTGTTCGATGGTTAACAGTCTACTACGGTGCGCGACCCAGGGTTGCTTCCACCGCCACAATCCAGTCAAATATTTCAAAACTAGGCGTAGGGGAGGAGGCACATGAAGTTCCAGGCAGCCGTACTCCACGAGTCAGGCCAAGAGCTGGTAGTCGAGGATATCGAAGCTGGCCCACATCCAACCCGGCTATTTATGGCGTGACCGCAACACGGAGAGAGCCGGTCCTGATCGCATGCTGGAAAGCCTCCTCGGCGTCGTCCAGCGCAAACGTATCCGACACCAGTTCAGAGAATGGGAAAGAGTGCTGATGCTCAGCCAGAAACTCAACGGCATCAGCAAGATCCGGAGGAGCGTAGTTGTGGATTCCCTGTATGGTCAGCAGGCGTCTCACAATCATCTCGGCCGCGGCCGAAAAAGGTGGACCCGCGAAAACAGCCCCCACCAACACATAGTGTCCCCCAATCCTCAGCAGCGTTAGTCCTGTCTCCACAGCACTTGCGGCGCCGCAGAGCTCGATGGCCAGATCGGCACCACGTCCCGACGTCAACTGCTCAACGGTCTCGCGAAGCTCGGATACGTCATCGGCTACCTGGACGCATCGGGTTGCCCCGAAGCGCCGAGCCAACTCCAGGCGGCGTGGTTCAAGGTCGCAAGCGATGACCTCGCACGCTCCTCGGCTACGGGCCATGGCGCAGGCGGTCAAGCCCAGCATGCCGGCACCCTGAATCAGGATAACCGCGTCCCGGCAGCTGCCCGCAACCCGCAGCGCCGCGGCAACGGTTGCGGTAGCGCAGTTCACCGGACAAGCCACCTCATCGGACAATTCATCCGGCAGTCGAATCAGAGTGGATCCAGCTGCCAGGTGACAGTGCTCGGCCAGGCCCCCGCTGAGCGCATGCTCGGCGGCAAGTTGCCGATGTCCATACTTGAACAATCGTTCGCATTTTTGGGGAAGGTCACGTTCACAGAAGAAACAGTCGCCGCAGCTCGAGGCAATCGACCAGGTAACTCTGTCGCCCACTCGTGCGGTCCGGCCGATGTAATCTTGAAGCGGGTCGCCGGGACCCAGGGCCTCGATCCGGCCGAGTATTTCGTGCCCCAGGATGGTTGGTGTCGGAGTCGTGCGATGTCCCTGATAAGTGTGCAGATCGCTTCCGCAGAGGGTGCAGCAGCTCACTCGGATGAGTGCTTCTCCTTCGCGAAGTTTTGGGAGGGGCAGAGATTGAATCGATAACGGTTGACTGGGACCAGTGAACAATACTGCCCTGGAGGTATCTGACATCGGCTCGGTGGCGCCCCTTTCTTATCTCCGAACAAACAATGCAGTCAAGGCACCGATCAGACATGCAGCTGCCACGATCGGAAACACCAGGGCCGTGTTGTTATTGTTGGTCTCGATGATCCTTCCAATCAGTGGTTCCCCCAGGCCGGCTACTACATAGGCGAACGTATTCATGACACCGACGCCAGTTCCCGCGCGTTGGGTGCCGAGTAGGTCGGGAGCCAACGCCCAGAAGGTCGATTGTGGACCGTAGGCAAAGAATCCGCAAAGGAAGAGAGTCGGGACCCCAGCCCAATGTCCCTGTGGCACATAGAACATGGCCATGGAGGCGATGGCGGCGGTGGCCATGAAGGCAGTGATGACGCCCGACCGCTTGGATCCGAAAAGACGATCCGAAATCCAGCCACTGCTCAGAGCGCCCAGCGCCATTCCAATCGGCAGAGCAATGCTGATCCACCTGCCTCCTGGGCTTTCCTTGTAATGTTGGCCCAGAAAATAGACCGGGACCCAGACCAGGAGACCGTAACGAGCCATGTTCTGAAAGCCGATGGCCAGGCTGGCGATCATGAAGCGCCAGTTGCTCAAGACGTGACGGTATCGCTCTGCCGATGTCTCTTCTGTCGTGATATCCGAGTTTGTGGTATCGGTCTCACCATCGTGTTCGATCGGCTGGAAGCCCAGATCCTGAGGACGGTTGCGGGCGACCAGAAAATACACTCCGCCGCCTAGCAGCAGGAGCAACACCGGTAACCGAAAGATCCATCGCCAATCCAGCTGGAAAACTTCCAGCACAAGCAATGATGTGACGAAGGACAGGACGGAGGACAGTCCGGCTGCAAACACATAGAACCCGAAGGCTTTGCCTCGCTCGCGACGTGGCCACCAATTCGAAATGACGCGGCTTCCCGGAGCCCAGCCCATCGATTGGAAGTACCCGTTGACGGCCCAGGGAGCAATCAGGCTTCCGAATCCCGTGGCGAAGCTGACGATCCAGTTGGAACCACAGGAGAGCAGGGCGCCGAGACTCATCATCCGGCGCCCTCCGAAACGATCTCCCAGGTTGCCGTTGATCGCCTGGCCGACGGCGTAGCTCCAGAGTAGTGCGGCACTCACCCAACCCAAGACCTCCTTCGAGAGACCCAGCTCCTTTTCGATTCCAGGGATGGCAAAGCCGAACGTTTGTCGACCGGTGTAGTAGAACAGGTAGCAGAACATAGTAGCCAGGAGCATGCGCCGCTGGGCAGCGCGCATCTTGGAGGGGACTGTTCTCGTCGAGAGGGGTGCCATGCCGCAGATTCTAGTCTTTACTTCCCTTGCACTGCGAGTCCCCCAGACCTAAATATTAAAACTAGTACTAAGTACCATTCTATGTGGTAATAGCTCGGGCAGACTTGAATTTTTCCAGACTGGTCAACTAGACTAGTCATATGCGAACCATGAATGCATCTGAGTTCAAGGCCAGATGCCTGGCCCTGCTCGAAGAGGTGCAGCAAACGGGCGAAATCATAACGATTCTCAAGCGTGGTAAACCTGTGGCTTGCGTCTCTCCGGCCCGGGAAATTACTTCCGGCCATCCCCAGGACGCCCTGAAGGGCACGGTCAGGATCCTGGGGGATGTCGTGGAACCGGTACTTCCCCCGGGGACCTGGGAGCTCGAAAAGAGCACTCTAGAATGATCGGACTTTTGGATACGCATGTTTTGCTGTGGTGGCTGGAAGGGAGTTCAAGACTCTCGCGGCGGCAGAAGAGTGCCATCCGGAGCGCTGGTGAAGGGGCTCCTCTCGTTGTCTCGGAAATCTCCCTCTGGGAAATTGCCACCCTCTTCGAGATGGGACGAATTTCCCTGGATCTACCCCTTCGTGACTGGCTCGAGCGTGCGACGGCTGCCCCTCTTGTACGCCGCTTTGGGATCACTCCCGCGGTGGCGGCAGAGGTAGCCGCACTCCCTTCCTCATTTCATCGCGATCCTGCCGATCGAATCCTGGTTGCGACAGCCAAGGTCCTAGGGGCGAAGCTGATCACGCAGGACCGGAGAATCATCGAGGCCGGCCTGGTATCCACTCTTGCTTGAGATGGTGGTCTTCTAGCGCCCTGATTCGAAGAGGGTCGGGAGAGTATGTGTCCCCATGAGATGGATTCTTCTTAGTAGCGGTAGTGGTCCGCCTTGTAGGGGCCATCGACCGAGACGCCGATGTACTCTGCCTGCTCTTTGGTCAGGGTCGTGAGCTGGGCGCCTACTTTTGCCAGGTGGAGTCGCGCGACCTTCTCGTCCAGGTGCTTGGGCAGGGTGTAGACTTTCTTCTCGTACTGTTCGTGATTCTGCCAGAGCTCGACCTGGGCGATCACCTGGTTGGCGAAGCTGTTGCTCATGACGAAGCTGGGATGGCCCGTGGCGCAGCCCAGATTGACCAGTCTACCTTCTGCCAGGACGATGATGCTGTGCCCATCCGGGAAGTGCCATTGGTGTACCTGGGGCTTGATCTCTTCGCGACGGATTCCAGGTAGGTTCTTCAGACCGGCCATGTCGATTTCATTGTCGAAGTGGCCGATGTTACAGACGATGGCCTTTTCCTTCATCTGGTCCATGTGCGAGGCCTTGATGATCTCGCGGTTGCCAGTGGCTGTCACGAAGATATCGACATCCGCGACCACCTCTTCCAACCGCACCACCTGGTATCCCTCCATGGCGGCTTGAAGAGCACAGATCGGATCGATCTCCGTCACCAGGACGCGGGCGCCCTGTCCCTTCATCGATTGAGTGCAGCCCTTGCCCACTTCACCGTAGCCGCAGACGAGCACCGTCTTTCCGCCGATCATGACGTCGGTGGCGCGCATGATGGCGTCGGGCAGCGAGTGGCGGCAGCCGTAGACGTTGTCGAACTTGCTCTTGGTGACGCTGTCGTTGACATTAATGGCCGGGAAGAGGAGCGTGTCGGCGTCCTGCCTCTGGACCAGTCGGAGGACTCCAGTGGTGGTTTCCTCGCTCACACCGATGAGGTCCTCCGTCATTCGATGCCAATACTGTGGATCCTCAGCCAGGCGACGACGCAGGAGGGCCAGGATGATTTTCATCTCCTCGACCTTAGTGCTGTCGGGATCGGGCAGGGAACCGTCTTTGGCAAAGGCATCCTCAGCCTCGTATCCCATGTGAATGAGCAGGGTGGCGTCACCGCCGTCGTCCACCAGGACCTGAGGGCCGCCTTCTGGGAATTTCAGAGCCTGATCCGTGCACCACCAGTACTCCTCCAGCGTCTCTCCCTTCCAGGCGAAGACGGGGATTTCAGCGGCGGCGATCGCGGCGGCGGCATGATTCTGGGTGCTGAAGATGTTGCAGCTGGCCCAGCGGACGTCCGCGCCCAGTGCCGCCAGTGACTCGATCAGAACCGCCGTCTGGATGGTCATGTGGAGTGAGCCCGAAATGCGAGCACCCGCCAGGGGCTTGTTTTCGGCGTATTCTTCGCGCACGGCCATCAGACCAGGCATCTCATGCTCGGCCAGTTCGATTTCCTTGCGGCCGAAGGCAGCCAATGCGATATCGGCTACCTTGTATTCATTCTTCACTGCGGTCGTCATTCGTTTTCTCCTTCTCAGTTAATGAATATCAGTACAGAGGCTTCTCAGCGGTCATCACAAACAGTTCAGGCGCGGGAAGATCTGGCCCCAAGCGATTGTCTCGACCCGTGCTGATCAGCCTTTTCCAGCGAACGTTACCCAACTCAGCCTGGACCATCTGCGAGGCCAGGCTCCTGGGATCGATCCCGGGAACGACTTCATGCATGGCCTCACGAAAGCTCGTCAGGTCGTGCGGTTCGAGATCCACAATCAAAGCTCGGCCTCCGCACTTCAGCACACGCCCAATTTCGGCGAGACTGCTGTCGGGATCCAGAGAGTGGCGAAAGACCAGCAGGGCCAGGATAGCATCGACCGATTCATCAGCTGCCGGAATTGCTTCCAGGCGACCGGCCCTGAACTCGACATTGTCCAGGCCCTCCCGCTCAGCCCGCTGACGGGCCAAACTCAGCATCGCCGTTGACGGATCTACCGCCAGCACCCGGCGAAACTGCCGCGACAGAGTGGGCAGGAGATATCCGGTTCCCGTCCCCATATCGAGTACTTCCCACTTGTTGGGCAGCAGCCCACAGAGTGCCTCCAGATGAAAGACGCCGCCAAAGTGACGGAAGCGAAGATCGTCCCACTGGTGTGCCAGACGCTCGAAAGTATCTTCTCCGCCCTTCCGTGCTCGAATCACCTGGGTCAGGCGATCCTCTAGACGTGTTTCCAGGGGCTGGCTCCTAAGCCAGGAATTGAGAAGATCCGCTAACCCTTTGTCACCATTGCCGTTGGGCTCAATCAGAGCGATGTAGACGCGGCTGCCTTCACGCCGATCCATCAGGAGGCCGGTATTCCGAAGCGTCTTCAGGTGTCGGCTGACGGTCGATTGGGGAAGTCCAAGGATCTCAGTGATCTCGCCGACCGTCAGGGGCGCCTCGCCCAGAAGACGTAGCACCTGCCTTCGTCCGGAATCGCCGAAGGATCGAAACAGGAGGCTTTCATCCACAAATCCGAATATACGGATAAAGTTAGGCCAAGTTCAACCTTTTTGTTGCTGATAGTGAATATTCAGGGAGGTTCATTCCTGAACGCGGTCAAGGGGTGCTTTTCGGAACGAAGACCTTCACCCGATTGTGGACCGGTCTTACCTGACTCAGGAAGTCGTAGATCGCTCCTAGATCTTCTTCGCTCATGCCCCCATACAGGGTCCAGGGCATCACGGTGTTCATTTGCTGCGCCCGGACTGGAATCGTACGGGCTCGGGGTCCATCGAAGGCTTTGAAACGGGCCACGAATGCTGCCTTCGTCCAATGGGCGATGCCTGTCTCTGGGTCGGGTGTTATGTTGGCCGCAACCACTTTCCCCTGAGGAAGCTCGAACTCAACACCGCCCGACATATAGAGATCCTGCTTGGGCTTGCCGGTAAAGCTTCTGGGCGTGTGACAATCTCCGCAGTTGGCCAGGGTAGCCAGGTACTGACCGTATCGAACTGAGTCGTCTCTATCGGTTTCGTCCGCCAGACGTACCTTTTTGGGCACGAACGAACGAATGAAAAGCGACACAAAGGGGTTCAGCCGTCTCGGAGGAACCTCGTGATCGATTGCTTTCAGGGTCCGAAGATAGGTGATAATCGCTCCGGCGTCGGCCTTGGTTAGATGCCGGTAGCTGCGGTAGGGCATCACCGGAAAGAGAACCTTCCCCTCCTTGCTCACGCCGATGGTCATGGCCCTGAGCAACTCGCTTTCAGTCCAGTGTCCGATGCCCGCAGGGGTAATGTTGGTCCCATACACAACACCGCGAACCCCTTGCCTGGCGTCGAAGACCTCTCCTCCCTGTCCCTCGGTTCCGGGAACGATCGGGCCCGAAAATTTCTTCCAGTCGCGCTTTGAATGACAATCAATGCAGACGGCCACGTGCTCTACCAGGTACTTGCCACGGGCAAGGCGTTCCGGGGTGGACTTGACGACGTCGACTGGCAGGGCTGCGGCTCTTGGGAGACGCAGCGTGCAACCGCTGAAGAAGCAGACCACCACGAGGAGCAGTACGCTTAACATCTCACGGCTTTCAATAATGTGGGTAGGTCTTTTCTTCGTAGGCACGACTCGCGTCGGAGCTACCCTTGCACAAACAACCTGTGGTCATCAACCTCTATGCGTTCTGGACATTCCCCATTTTTCAGAGGCCCAGAGGAAGCAGGGACAGCTGACGGGAGCTGGGATCGGGTCGAGCCCCGCCAATCCCGCTGTGGCGGCCGAATAGGAGCTGCTTGATGCCATCGGCTATGGCATAGAAGCGGAACTCCGGGATGCCGTAGATCCGTTTGGCTGCCTGCTCGATGTGTTGGACCAGAAGGGCCAGCTTGGCCCTTTTACCCAGATAGACACAGGCGAAGAAGGCGGCGATCATGACCAAGGCGGCCATATTGCGCAGGCGCTCATACTTGAGCAAACGGATGTCTTCCAACTCGTAGCTCTGCTTGATAAATCGGATCGTTTCCTCGACACGCCAGCGGCTCAGATAGCTCTCGACCACCCGCCACTGGCTCTTGCGCGAGCGTTTGACCGTCTGGTTCGTCAGAAGCATCAGGGGACGGGGGCCAAAGCCATCCACCACCACCAGGTACAGCGATTGGTCGAAACCGGGCAAACGCACCCCTCGGGCCCCAAACTCCAACCGGTAGACCTTCTCCCCCGCACTCGTCTCCTTGATCACGACTTCCCGGTAGCGGCGCCGACAACCACGCGCCCACTCCTCGGCGCTCTTCTTGCTGCGCCCTGAGATCAGGTGACGATCCCCCCGCTGGCACACCAGGAACGGGTGTCCCCGCTTCAGCAGGACTTCGAGGATCTCCTCCCGATCCCCTCCCCGGTCCATCACCCAGATCCCTCGCCCTTGGGTGGCTTTGGAGACTCGCCCAATCGCCTTGAGGATCTCGTCGTTTTCGCTCACAAAGTCCGGCGCTTTCTGCGAGTACAGCTCCTGGTACAACGGCAGCACCTCGGCACTCCCCCGCCTCGCTCCGACCACCTCACAGCACCAGTATCCATCTCGGATCTCCCCTCGGGAGCCGTCCCGGACCCGCGCCAGGTATTGCATCTTCCGGGCATATGGCTTACTCACATCCGTGGGGTCCACAATCAACAGCGTCTCCTTCTCCACCCGCCAGGCCGCCAACTCCAGCAGATTCTTTCCCACCGCTCCTCTCAATCCCTGACGGTTGAGTTGGCGGCTCAGCCGCTCGATGACTTTCTTCAGAGCGATCTCCTCCTCCAGTGCTCGCGCAATCTCGCTGAGCCGGACCGACGCCCGACACTGCATCCCGTAGAGCACCTCCCGGATCAAACGAGCGGCGGTCTTCGGTAATCCTTCAGAGACCTTCCCCGAAAATTCTCTCAGCTGCTCTCGAATCTTCCACGCTACTTTGGCATCATGCATCTGGGTCCCTCCGCTTAATTGGTTGTTAGGTTTGGAGTTCCGCCAACCAGTCTAAGCGCTAGGGACCCACACTTTTGGGGGTCGACAGTTCCCCCATTTTCTCCCAATTTCAACCCATCCCACTTCCCTTATCGCCCTACTCTCTTGTTCTCAACTACTTGAGAGAATTCACCCTCAATTTTTGGGGAATGTCCTGCTATGCGTTGAGCCGGAACCCAGTGGGGCTACCGCCTAGCGCTGGATCCTGTGGAAACCCTTGTAAGAAAGCAGGTAGCAGGCTTCCCTCGAACGCCGAAGTACCCTCTCCGGCCTTCGAAATTCGCCTGTTCGATATTCTGCGGTTTAGCATTCATCGGTTGCCTTCGGCAAAACAAAGAGAAGAAAGGCTGAATCACGAACCGCAGAATGCTGAACATGCGAACGCCGAACCGACTTCCATAGCCTTCGAAATTCGCCTGTTCGATATTCTGCGGTTTATCATTCGTCGGTTGCCTTCGACAAAACAAAGAAGAAAGGCTGAATGACAAACCGCAGAACACCGAACATGCGAGCGCCGAACCGTTTTCCTTAGCCTTAGAAATTCGCTTTGTTCGATATTCTGCGGTTTATCATTCGTCGGTTGCCTTCGACAAAGCAAAGAAGAAAGGCTGAATCACAAACCGCAGAACGCCGAACATGCGAACGCCGAACCGACTTCCTTAGCCTTCGAAATTCGCCTGTTCGATATTCTGCGGTTTAGCGTTCATCGGTTGCCTTCGACAAAGCAAAGAAGAAAGGCTGAATCACAAACCGCAGAACACCGAACATGCGAACGCCGAACCGTCTTTCTTAGCCTTCGAAATTCGCTTGTTCGATATTTTGCGGTTCAGCATTTCCACCGGTTGCCTTCTCCAGAACAAGGAAAAAGGCTGAATCACAAACCGCTGAATCCCGAACATGCGAACGCCGAACCGTCTTCCTTAGCCTTCGGCATTCGCCTGTTCGATAACCTGCGCTTCAGCGTGTCCGCGGATCGATGAGCGGCGGAAGGGTCAGGCTGGCAAGAGCCGAGCCTGACCCTCCTTGTGACGGACGCTGTCGCCGCTTAGCTACTCCGGTTCCTCGAGGCAGAAAGCGACGCTGATTGGCGTTCGGAAGTGGTTGCCTCGGCTGTCGACGTTGGTGCGATCCACGCCGACCATTCGAAGCACCTATTCTGGGAGTTCTACTGAGTTCTACAACAAAGGTCGTCGTCGCGGATTCAGGATCCCCCATCCCAATTGTGGGATGGTAGTCAACGGCAGTCGCCGGAATTCCTGCCGACCCATAGTGGGCTCCAGACAGTGCTGGAAGACGCGTGGGGACCTCGACAGTGCACGCAGACTCAGGGTGCGGAGCCAAGGGTGTCTGTTGAGGCAGAGCGCGAGGTGCGTCATTCTGAGATACGCCGACATGCTCTTGGTAAGAGCTTCGGAGAGGGGTTTAAGGCTTTCGTTGGATAGCTGGTCCGCTTCCAGGTATCGAGGGAGGTGTTTAGCCAACAGCTCCGACTGGGCGAAGCTCAGCGAGATTCCTTCCCCAGTCAACCCGTCGAGGTAGAGCAAGGCATCCCCTACCAGAAGGACGCGTCCCGCTACCGGACTGGTGGAGGCCACAGCCAGAGGGCCGAGAGCGCGAAAGCTGCTCAGTGGGATGGCCTGTTTCACCTGGGCTGCTAATTCTGGAAACGGTGAGAGGAAGGCGGAAATACGCTGTTCACGCGAGGGAGAGAACTGTGCTCGATCCCAGAGAAACGCGATCTCGACCTGTCTGCTGCCGGAGGGTGTGATGTAAGCCTCGATGCCCCGTTGCCACCAGACTTCCACGTACGGGCTCCAGGGGGCGATCGCGAAGTGCTGGCGCACACCCCAACGCTGCTGTTTCCCGGGGGACTGGCCGCGTAGTCCGGCGAGTCTGCGAACCTGCGAGCGAAGTCCATCGGCGCCGATGAGAAAGCTGAAGGTCTCCTTGGATTGGACTTGGGAAGGCGGCGGTTCGCTGGCCAGAGTTGCATCGACGCCGCGGCTGTCCTGGGTGAAGTCGACCAGCCGGGTGTGCGGCAGCAGCTCCACCAAGGGATCATCGCGAACCGATTCGAACAGGGCGCGACTGAGGGCTACTCGTCGGACACCCAATCCGTGTCCGCTCCGGAAGTCGGCCTCGACGAGCACACCCTTGTGATCACGGTAGCGAATGCCTCGGAAGGGGCGGAACATACCCGCCTGCAGTCGAGGCAAAACGCCAAAACGTTGAAGGAAATCGACGCCGGTAGGCAGAATGCCCTCTCCGCACACTTTGTCCAGCGGCCAGGAACCCTTCTCGACGACAACTACCGCAACACCCGCTGCGGCCAGGGTAATGGCAGTGGCAAGGCCTGCGGGGCCACCCCCGACTACAAGGACTCGATGGCTCTGACTCAACTCACCTTTCTTCCCGTTTCCCGATACCCGATCCGTCGCAGGTCGTCCTTGGGAGCTCTCCCTGCTGCCACAGCCTTCGGGCTTCGGAGCGACGGATCTTCCCGGATGAAGTGAGGGGTAGCTTATTGGGTGGGAGCAGCATGAGTTCGGAAACGTTTAGATTGTGGTCCTGCTGCACTATCGTGAGTAGCTGGTCGGTGATATCTGACCGTTCTAGAGACGACAATCCGACGTTGCATTCGGCGAGCACGACCAGGTTCTCGGTACCAGTCTCGCTATCTGGGCGGCCAAGCGCCACCACACGGCCGGGCCGAAGTCCGCTGATGCGGGTGATGCTTTGCTCGATTTGTGCGGGGTCGTAGTTTCGGCCTCGGATGATGATGATGTCTTTGTCCCGGCCACAGAGGTATAGATCGCCCTTGTATAGAAAGCCGCGATCCCCGGTATCGAGCCAGCCGCCGGGCATCGTCTCCTTGGTCTCGACTGGACGATCAAGGTACCCCTGCATGACGCCTGGACTACGGACGCACACCTTTCCCACCAGCGCGGACGGAAGCCGGTGGCAATGGGTGTCCCGAATCTCGATCTCAACATCCGCAACAGGTTGCCCCAGGGAGACCAACCGGGTTCCGCTGGTTGCTTCGACCGCGAGACCCTTACCTTCTAGCTCCTCGCGCACGAAATCTGTCGCTCGCGGTGGTTGGCCGACTTCCGACATGGTCACTGCCAGGGTTGCCTCCGCCAGCCCATAGACGGGTGTCAGGGCGTCTTGTCTGAAGCCTACCGGAGCAAAGTGCTCCGTAAAGGCGGACAGGGTCTCCGCATGCACGGTTTCGGCTCCACAAAATGCGATCCGCCAGTTTGAGAGATCCAGACCTGAACGGTCTTCAGCCGATATCCGGTCCACGCACAAACCGAAGGCGAAGTTGGGCGCGGCTGAAATCGTTGCTCTTGTGTCCGTCAACGCTTCCAGCCAGATCCGGGGGCGCGCCACGAAACGTTCTGGGGGGATGAGCGTGATTGGCCCGGGAGCGAGCATCGCACTCACCAGGCAGCCGACCAGACCCATATCGTGGTAAAGCGGCAGCCAGCTGAGGCCGCTGTGGTCAGAGAGATCTCCCGGAAAGGATTTCAGAATGGCCTCGGCATTACTCAAGACGTTGGAATGGGTCAGTGCTATCGGCTTGGGGTTCCCGGTAGCACCTGAACTGAACTGCACGACGGCGAGATCGTCACTCCGTCCCTCGACATAGGTTCCAGGCTGGGCTTCACTGATCAAGTCTTCGACTTTGAGGCAACCCAGATCTGGAGATTTCTGGCCAAGAAGGTCTCCCAGCAGCCGAAGAAGACGAGGGTCGGTTAGCACCGCTCTGCAGGATAGGGATTGGAGCATCGTCCCAGTCCGCTCCTTCCAGGCCTTGATTCTACCCAGGCGTACCGGAGGATAGAGGGCTGACGGGATAGCACCGGCCAGAATGGCGCCGAAAAAGGCCCGGTAGAAGTCGGGATGGGTGGGCAGGATGATGGCAACTCGATCGCCCTTGCGAAGACCGCGCTTCTGGAGAGCTCCGGCAACCAGAAGGGCATCCCTCAGGAATCGGTCGTAGTTCCAACGTTCAACCTCTCCTCGAGAGCGCCAGAAGTCAACTCCTCCTGCATCGAGTTTTGCCGCCCGAAATAGCTTGGCGCCCAGCGTGGAATCCATCAACAACTCACTCGCTTCGCTCGCTTTGTTCCCGCAGCCGCTGCTGGACCAGCGTCACCAACTCACCGATGGTCTTGGGAGGATTGTCGGGCGCCTCTCCCAGATAGATGCGCCAGTGGTTCTCGACTTCGAGTGCCAGGGTCAACAACCCCGCACTGTCGAGGTCCAGATCTTGCTGCAGCCTGGTGTTCGAATCGATGTGTTTTTCACCCGCAGCACAGTGCTCTCGTAGAATCCGGAGCAGTTGATCTTGGATGTGAGCCCTGTCGTTCACTTCCATTTTTCTAGGAAGGGGACGAGGGAAAGAAGTGTCGGGTGGGGCGGAAGGACTCTTCATAGTCGCTGACCGCTTCTAGTGCTGCTTCTTCCGCTTGGATCCGAATCCACAAGATGAGTGCGTTGGCTGCACTGCCTACCAGGGCGGTGATCCAACATCCGAAGATCATCGGCAAGGACGCAATTTCCAGGATCACTCCAAGATAGTTCGGATGTCGCATGTAGCAGTAGATACCGCGTCTGACCGGAGGCACTCCGGGCAAGGCGATGATGCGGACCGTCCAACGCTCCCCCAAGGCCCGCATCGCCGCGAATCGGAGTATCTGTCCCAGCAGAAGCACGGTGGCGGCTGGAAGAACGAGAGTGAGTGGCGGCGCCTCCCAGATCCAATAGGCCTCTGCGACGCAGCCACAGAGCCAAGACAGGTGCAACAGGCGCATGGGGAGAAACTGATTGGGTGCCATTTCCAGGCCGCCACGAGCCCTGAGGGCGGCAGCGTGGTTCCGGGACTGCCTGAGCTCCAGAAGACGCTGACAGGCGATGATCCCTACCAGGGCAAGGTAGAGGGCGAATGGGGGCAGATCAGCTGTCAGGAAGGCTGAGGTCGGTGACATTGTAGTACGCCCAGCTCTGCGCAGAAGGCCGGTCCCATTGAGATCATCAGGCCCAGCTCGCCGTCCTGGGGCGGCTGCTCCAGGGTTTGGGCCAGGACGAACAATACAGACACCGAGCTCATGTTGCCATGGGTTGCCAAACTATCCCAGGTTTTCTGAAACGCTCCCGGAGGGAAGGGAAGCGCTTCTTCCATAGCTTCCAACACTTTGGGTCCCCCAGGGTGAGCGACGGCAAACGCCAGGTCCTCCGGAGTGACGCCCGCTGCCTGGCAGACCGCTTCGGTGGCTCCAGGTATTTCGCTGGCCGCAATCTTGGGGACATCCGGACTCAGAACGACTTTGAACCCGGTGTCGACGATATCCCATCCCATGATGCGCTCAGTTTGGGGAAAGAAAGCCGACTGCCAGGCAAGCAGCTCCATCGGAGCCTCAGATGCCAACGGATGGTCGTCCCCAAGCAGCAGGACGGCGGCTCCTCCGTCTCCAAAGAGGCCCGAAGAAATGATGTTGGCCACGCTGAGATCCTCCCGCTGCAGCGTCAGCGAGCAGAGTTCAACGGTGAGGAAGATGGCTGCTGCCTGGGGATGACCGCGCAGGTAATCGGCTGCCCTGTGAATTCCCGCGACTCCGGCCAGACATCCCAGCCCAAAGATCGGCAGGCGCTTCGTACTCCCGGCGAAGGGCAGCCGGTTCATCAGTCGCGCTTCCAGACTGGGAACCGCGATGCCGGTCACGGTGGAGCTGGCGAGCAGTCCAACGTCCCGGGCCTGGATACCGCTGCGCTCGAGCAAGTCCGAGACCGCCTTTTCGGCAAGATCGAGCGAAACCCGGATCCAGGCGTCGTTGCGAGCCTGCAGCCCGGTAAGGTTCTCATAGTCCTCGATGGGCAAAGCCAGGTGACGCCCTCCGACCAGGACGTGGCGGTGGAAGGCGGCGATGCGTTCCGGATTGAAGTAGCGCTGCGACCACTGTTTGAGCAGGCCCTCGATCAAGGTCTCCTGGTCGTAGTAGTGGTCAGGCAGGGCGCAGCTGACACTATGGACATAGGGCATCGTCTATCCCTTTCCCACGCTACTTTTCTGGCTTCGATCGCTATAATCCATTCTCTGGACTATAAATGAGAGGAGGGGTCGAATGAACCGTCTCGCCGGAATTTCATGTTTGCTACTGCTTTTATTTCCTGCCTCCCCGGTGGGTTCACAAAGCGAGGAAGAGGGTGCTGACGCCTACTTTTTCGACCAGGCCCTTGACCCAGGCCAGCGACTGCAGCTCTTCTTGCATTCCTACGCTTGGGCGGATCGGTGGGAGGTCGGCGGGAAGATCAATGAGCCGGCCAAGCATCCCGATAATCCTGTCTTGATGGCGGATCAGCCCTGGGAGCACTCAGTCGGGTTGCCCAACGTGCTCTACGATCGGGACCGGGGTCTGTTTCGGATGTGGTACGCCCTCTACGACATTACCAAGTGGGGAGGATTCAAGGCGCGGCTTCAGGCCGAGTCCGGCTGGAAGCGCCATTCGTACATGATCTCCTATGCCGAGAGCCGCGACGGTGTCCGCTGGACCAAGCCCTTGCCCTTGCCCACGCCCTCAAATCATCTCGCGTTCTGCCCGAGACGTTCAGAATGTTGTCTAGAAATCTCGTCAATGCATTAAAGGATTGCTCACCAGCCTCGAGGCAGACCAATGGAGGAAATAAGGGCAAAGGCAAAGGCAAGGGCAGGGGCAGGGGTAAGAGGGGGGACTTTCTTGACCCGCAGAGTTGTTGGGGATAGACTCCGGGACCGTTCCCCTGGTTCAACAGAAAAAGGGGGACCCGCGATGCTTTTCCGGACTCTACTACCTTGTCTAACGGTGTTGCTGCTGAGCGGGCAGTTTCTACAGGCCGAGCATCACAACGCAGAAAAGCCTCCGGATATAGGATCGCGCTTGGAACTGTTCGTGGATGATTATCTGATCGAATCCATGACCGGGGCGGTTGATCTGAAGCTCCACACCCCCTCCTCGGCGGGCAAGGTTCTGGACTTCTACAAGCCCTGGGAGGGTACCACCTGTTTCTATGTATCGGTTGTCCACGGGGAGGGGCTGTATCGGATGTACTACCGAGGCCACAGCCTGCCCTCGGAGATAGCTCCATCGTTGGTTACCCCAGGGGAGACCGTAGTTCCGGAGCACAAGGAGGTAACCTGTTACGCCGAAAGCCGCGACGGACGGATCTGGACAAAGCCATCTCTGGGCATCGTGGAGTTTCAGGGATCGAAGGACAACAACATCATCTGGGACGGTTTCGGTACCCTCAACTTCATGGTGTTTCGCGACACCAACCCGACAACCCCAGCCGAGCAGCGCTACAAGGCTCTTGCCACGGGACAACCCAACCGGCCGCAGAAGCGGGTGGTGGGAATGGTATCGGCCGACGGAATCCACTGGAAACCCATTCGGGAGAAGGCACTGTTGACGCAGCGCCCCACCGACAACGGTGGGGATGGGTTCCTGTGGGACAGCGTCCGGGGCGAATATGTGGCTTATCTTCGTGTCTGGTATCCTTCCCGTTGGCAGGATCCCAACAATCGGCGTAGGCCAACGATTCGCGCCATCGGCCGGGCCACCTCGCCCGATTTCCTGAACTGGAGCGGTCTGGAGGACATCGACCTGGGTGGAGCCCCAAGGGACCATTTTTACACCAACGGAATCACTCCCTACTTTCGGGCACCCCACATTTTTCTCGGTTTTCCCAAGCGCTTCATCCCCTGGCGAACCCGGATCTCCGACGCTCCGGTGAACGGATCTTCAGATACGGTTTTCATGACCAGCCGGGATGGTTTGCACTGGGATCGCACCTTCCTGGAGTCCTTCATAAGGCCGGGCCGGGATCGGAAGAACTGGGTCAATCGCAACAACGCGACCTCGACGGGTGTGGTGGAGACAGGCGAGGATGAGATCTCACTCTACGTGCTTCGCAATTACAAGTCTCCCAGCATCCACATGGAGCGCATGACGTTGCGTACGGACGGCTTTGCCTCTCTGCGCGCCAGATACTCGGGGGGAGAGGTCCTGACCAGGCCGCTCAAGTTCGAGGGCAGCAACCTCGTCCTGAATTTTGCCACATCGGCGGCGGGCAGCATTCGACTCGAGATCCAGGAAGAAGACGGAAGTCCGCTCCCCGGGTTCAGCCTGGAGGAGTCCCCGCTGATCTGGGGAGATGAGATAGAGCACACGGTCCGCTGGAAGCGGAGCCACAGCCAGGCCACATCAGACGAGCCCCTGAAGAGAGTCTCTGGGAAAGCCGTGCGACTGCTGTTCGTGATGAAGGACGCCGACCTGTATTCACTGCGCTTTCGGTGAGGCGTTAAGCCGCATTTCTCATCGCCGGTCTACTACGTCGCCGCAATCATCCGCCCTGGCTGTGTTTCGCTCGGTCGGCCTCCTCGACGTACTGTACAAGTACGACTGCGCAGGCCTCGGTCGCAAGCCTTGCCAGGACGGCCCTTGCGACGCCTCGCTACGACAGGCGATGAGAAATGCGGGCTAAAACCTGAAGACAAGAGTTTCACGGCGGCCCGGAAGCCGCCGCAAGGGCCAGCATCAAGAACAGGAGTATCGCGGGATCTGGCTTTCCCTCATTCGCCATCCAGGAACTGGAAGGCATACAGTTTGACTGACTGACCTCTGAAGCGCAGTCGGACGGACCTCCCGAAAAGGGAGGATAGATCCTCTTTTCCCTTCCAGGTCACCCTTCGATGAACATCGTTTGAGTCGAGGCGATCCGCGTCCTCCTCCCCAAAACCAGGAATCGGTTGCCCGCCCTGATTCAGGATCTCCACTTTGAGCCACCCCCGTGAGCTGGCATCCAGGTTCACTTCCAGGCGGTTGCCGGCCAACTCGAACGGGTGTGTCGTCAAGGTTGCACCTTTTGCCGATGCATCTCGTGAGATGAACCCGTCGCGTCGGACCCGGAGCCGTCCAATCGAAGAACTGTAGGTCTCCACCTTGGACTGGTCGTGTAGTCGGTCGTAGCCGCTGTAGTACATCCAGAGCTCGTCGCCTCGGGCCACGACACCCCGTCCCATGTACAGCATCCCCGAATCGAATTGCCCGCGGCGGCCCAGCCGGACGAAAGGCTCTCGCCAGCGTCTGAAGTGTTTGCCGTCACTACTCGCTGCCAATTGGATGTCCAGGGTGTCGCTGCTGTGGTGGAAGGCCGCAGTAAAGATGAAATAGGCCTCTTGAGCGAACGGGTACTTGATGGCCGCCGAGTCGTAGAGTCCTCCACCCCACAGATCCTTGTCCTCGGGATGGTCGAAATCGGGCTCCAGAATCTTCTCCGGTTCCGGGAAGTTTTCGAAGTCCGCACTCTCGGAGCGGCCGATGGCACGGTAGTCAAAGGAGCCCCTCAGCTCCCCATCCTTGACACGCAGGTATTCGTTCCAACGCACGAAGGCCACGTATTTCCGGATCCGTTCGTCCCAGAAGGCCACATTCGCGGTGTCCGTATACCAGGGAAGGATGGACTCGTTCTCGGTGTAGGTCCAGTGAACACCGTCGTGTGAATAGGCTCCACCAATACCCGAATAGTGCCAGGTCTCAGGGGGTTCCTCTGCATAGCGGAAGCGGGCACCCCCATCGTAGAACGAAACGTAGGTGTACTTGCCACGACCACAGATGAGCTTGAAGCGCTTCGCGTCGCTGGCCGATGGATCCAGGAAAACGCTCCCTACGTCTGTCAGGACGATGTTGTTTTCCTTGTTGCCCCCATAGTCAACCAGCCCCAGGCTGGGCCGGGTCCAATGGATCCCATCGGTGGAAGTTGCATAGCAGAGCCTGCCGATCTTGTCCTCTCCCCGAGCGCCGTACCAGAGCTTGTAGAGTCCGTCGTGGTCGACCACGCTGACGCTGTGCAGTCCATATCTCTCCCAGGGCCTTTCGGGTGAGAGCATCGGGCCCTCGGTTCGCTGAGCCGGGTTCGGGGTGATCTGGAATCCCCCGTTGGGGTCGGATACCAGCGAATCGTTGAAGAGAAGGTGGCGGTGTGTCCCCAGGTCCAGAGTGCGGTGGACCTGGGGCGTCGTCGATTGACAAGCGGTTGCCAGTCCTGACAGGAGCAGGATCGAAATCAGGCGAAGGCAGAGACTCCTTGATCTGGGTCGGGGAAGGGGTCCTACTTCAGCGGGTTTTGGTACCATACGACGTTCTTGCTCCCTCGGCCGGCAACCAGTAGGTCCAGGTCGGTGTCCGCGTCCAGATCCACCGCTCGAATATCATAGGCTTCCTGGTTTTCGTCCAGGATATGTGTCTCGAACTGACCGGAACCGTCATTCTCGAACCAGGCGGCCTGCTTGGAGCCGAAGGCGCAGGTGGCGGCATCCACATCTCCGTCCTGGTCTAGATCTGCAACCGTGAGAGAGTGGGGTTCCTGAATGGTGGCATTGATGTCATGAATCTCCCACTCGGGAGCCTCGAACCAGATCACACCCTTGGCGTGTCCGCGAGAGGCTATGAAGTCGGTCTTGCCGTCGCCGTTTACATCGGCTGGATGGATGTTGGTTGCGCCCGGCTCATCGCCTCCCAGGCGGTGTTTCGTCCATGGCTGTTTCGGATCCTCGGGAGCTTCCCACCAGGCGAACCAGTTGCCCAGGCCAGTGGTGTCGCTGGGTCCCCCCTTGGCTGCACTGGCAGCGTCTGGTCGTCCGTCGCCGTTGACGTCGCCGAATCCCAGGTAGTGACTCAGACCGGGTGCGTCGCCGGCGGCAAAGACGTGGCGGTCCCAGCTGGGAGCGGACTGGGGATTCTCAGGGACACGCAGCCAGACCAGGGAGTCGGGGACAGGGCCCTTGGGTTGGGCACTGGTGGCGAGTAGATCCAGTTTCCCGTCCTGGTCGATGTCCCCTGTCAAGAGCCCGTGGATTCCGTCGACCTGATCGTCGATCAAGTGATAAACCCAGGGTTCGGACAATGGGTTCGTGGGTTGCTCCAGCCAGAAGATGAGACCCGGTTGGTAGCGGGCGCCGATCCAGTCCAGGTCGCCGTCGTCGTCCACGTCCATGACTTCGCTGTGGATGCAGTCCCTCTTCTCATCGTCGTCGAGGATGGTCTCCTTCCAATCCGGAGCCACGAACAGGCGAGTCTTGCCATCGCTGTTGCTGATCACATCGGGCAAGTCATCCCCGCTGAACTCCCCTGCTACTGCCGTGAGGGTGTTGAGCCCCGAATGGATCTGGTGCTTTTGCCACTCTACCTTTGGAGGAGGAGGGACAGGATCCGGTTTCGACGCGCAGGACAGACACAAAGCGATGCTGGCCAGCAGGACTGGAGCCGACCAGGGAAAACGGGATTGATGAGGCCGACGAGACGGCCGTTGGATATTCCTCAAGGCTTACCTCCCTTTCTTGAGTCCAAATCCAGACTATAAGTCTGCATCACCTGGAATGCCAGTCGGGATTGACTGCCCAAGTCTCCCACAAGTGTGCCAGCAACACGGTCCAGGGGGCGAGCCTGTCTGTTATAATTTTTCCTGTAACTACCAGACTCAACCGACAAAGGAGAGAATTCCCGATGAAAACGACGCTGACTGTTTGCCTAGCCTTCACGCTAATCTTGAGCCCACTCTTTGCCGGAGTCGTCTACGAGATTGAAGTCAAAGATCACGAGCAGTCGCCTCCCAAGAACGAAAGCATTCAAGCGGCCGTCGAAGGGCGTCATCTGAAGATGGGGATCGCCTCGGGCGAACAGGGCTTGGAAAGGGAGATGATCTATAGTGCAGATCGCCGCGAGATGGTGGTGGTTGACCACAAGCAACAGAGCTACTCGATAATGGACACGAAGACGGTAGCTGAGATTGGCCGGCAGTTGAATGACGCCATGAGTCAGATGCAGGAAGCCCTCAAGAACGTACCGGAAGACAAACGAGCGATGGTAGAGGCAATGATGAAGCAGCGTATGCCCCAACAAGCCCCCGAGGGGTCGAAAGCCGAACTGAAGAAGACGGGCGAAGAGGCCAAGCACAACGGTTACCCCTGTGTGAAGTATGACGTGTTCCGTGGTGGCCACAAGATTCGCGAACTCTGGGTGACGGATTGGGGCAATGTGGAGGGCGGGGGCGACTTTTCCGATGTTTTCGAGGATATGGCTGGGTTTTTCCGTGAAATGATGGATGCCCTTTCCGGAGGTTTAGGTGGAGGTTTTCCCGGTGGTGGGGGAGAGAGCTTTTTCGAGTATATGAAGGAGTTGGACGGTTTCCCGGTTGTGACCAGGGACCTGGGGGATGATGGATCGCTGGACCGCGAAACTACGCTCCGCTCGGCAAAGCGGCAGACCATTGACCCGGACGCCTTCGAGCCACCTTCAGGCTACAAGCGTCAAGAGATGTTCCCGGGGCGGTAG
This sequence comes from Acidobacteriota bacterium, assembly GCA_965218775.1. Lineage (GTDB taxonomy): Bacteria > Acidobacteriota > UBA6911 > RPQK01 > JAJDTT01 > CAUZIZ01. The sequence goes on from CBDCLS010000006.1 coordinate 2,130,490, forward strand.
CGCTCCAGAATTCGTCTAAACGTCTGAACGTCGCACGTTGCTGAGGAAGGCCTCGATTAATCTAAGATCAAGTCGCAGCCAAGTACGGAGTCAACCACTAACGTCGACGCATGGCGGTCTCTTTCAAGAACGCAAGTAGGTCGGCGAGCTCCTGTTCGGAGAGCAGCTGGTCCAGGCCGGAGGGCATGACGGAGACTGTGCCCGGCCTTATCTCGGCAATTTCAGTTCGGGCCAGACGAACCCTGGTCTCCGCTCCGGTCACCAACAGCACCTCGTCGCGAGCGTCCTCGCGCAGGACCCCATTGTGTACTTCGCCGGACTTCGTCTCGATCACTATGGGTTCGTAGCTGCGCACGAAGCTGGCGCTGGGGAAGACCATTGACTCCAGGAGGTCCCGTTCGCTTCGAATCTGGCCGATTCTGGAGAGGTCGGGACCCAGGTCCCCACCCAGGTAACCCACCTCATGGCAGGAGGAGCAGGCCGCCTTGGACCCGTTGAAGACAGACTGACCCCGGCGCGCATCGCCTCCCTTACAGCTCTCCAGTAGTTTCTCCAGGAGTGCTTTCTGCTGCGCGATGTTCAGGTCGAGCGAGGTCAGGAGCTCCTGCGCCTGGTCCCTCAAGGGTTTGGGAAAGCTGAGCAGAGAGGACTGGAGCTGGTCTGGGCGTAGATTGCCTAGACTTTGCGATTCTCTGAGGGAGGCCAGGAGCCTCTTGCCGACCATCTCGTCGTCGGAGTTTGAGAAGGCGGACAACAGCTTGGGAAGCTCCATGGGGCCGACGTCCCGCAGGGAGTCAGTCAAGGTCAGCAGTTGTTCAGGAATCAGCTGCGCTTTTCCCAGCACTGTCGATCCCGCGCTGCGAAGGGCCAGGGGCTGGCTTGGCTCGATGCTGCCTATCAATACCCCGAAGATCTCGGGTTCGAGACTTCCTGGTCCTTCGGGAACTGCAGCCAGTGCCTGCAGACGGACTGATTTCTCGCGGCCCACGTCCCGGCCGACTTTCAGGAGGGCCGATTTGAGATCGTCAGCTCCCTCCTCTGGAAGTGGCAGAGCGGTGGTTGTCGAAACTGTCTCTCGAACCAGGTCTGTATCCTTCTCGGATAGTACCCTGGCCAGGGCTGTTGTCCACGCAGTTGGCAGCTCCCTCAGCGGGGCTTGTGCCATCGACCGCAGGGCCGCAAGCTGGGAGTCCGTTGATCTGGTTTCCTGGACCAGACTAGCCAGGAGCTCCTGGATGGCGGCACTGGTGGAGAGCTCCGCCAGCCGCCGTTGGAGACCCTGGTGCTTCTTGGGAGTCAAGGTTTTGTCAGCCAGATGTCGTCGGAAGAAACCGGTCAGGTCGGCGCCCCAGTCGGCATGGTGGCCTATGATCCACCAGGCGGCGTCCTGAAGCGGCCCGTCCTCAGAGGACAGCGTGGCTGTAACCGTCCCGGGAGTCAGTTTGCCAGAGTCCATCTGATCCAGAGCGATCAAAGCAGCCTTCCTGGTTGTGGATGCGGTAGCTTGCAGGCCTTCCGCGGTGCCGATCGGATCATCGATTTCGATCAGCGCATAGGTCAGTGCGTGCTCCAGGATCCGGTCGTTTTCTGAGCTGGCCTGAGCTAGCAGGACGGGAACGGCTGACTTGTCACCGATCCGGCCAAGAGCTTCGGCAGCGGTCCGCCGGAGGTGGCTGGAGCCACTCTTCAGGAGATCCATCAGCTGCGGTAGGGCTTCGGCATCCTTCCAGGCGCTGACCGAGTGCAGTGCCGCCTGGCGAACGCTGTCGTCCTGGTCTGAAAGGGCGGTTCGAACCATTGCTCGGGCGCCCGGGTCCTGGATTCGGGTGAGGGCCCAGACGGTGCCGCGGCGAGCCCTGACCGAACTCGAGCTCTTCATGGTCCCGGCCAGGGCGGAGAAACCTCCGTTTCCCAGTTTAGCAAGTCGATGGATAGCCTGGCTTCTCACCGCCGGCCGTTCATCGTCCAGTAGCCCTGCCAGCTGCCCTGGCTTCAGTCCGTCCCAGCCGATCCTGCGTCCGCGGGGATCCTTGATCCTGGGCGCACCTCTTTTTCGGACCCGGTAGATGGCACCTGGGACATCGGGTTTGGCCAGCTGCGAAGTGGGACAGCAGAGTTTGTACCAGCCACCAGTGTCGATCACCAACAGGCTGCCGTCGGCGTCCTCCAGGACGTCGGTGGGATGAAAGTCCTGCGCGCTGGAAACCAGGAAGTCGCTATCGCGGGTCTCGAAGGTGGCACCCTTGGGTACCAAAATGTGACGCGTCACCTTGTGCAGGTTGAAAAGGGAGGTAAACAGATTGTTCTGATACTCCTGGCCGAAGACGGCTGAGCGATAGCGGGCCAGACCGCAGGGCGCGCCAGGGCCGAAGTGGGTCATCGGAGGCAGCAGCTCCCCGGTTTTCTTGTGTCCGTCGGTAACGCCATGGGCCTTTCCGTAGACGCCACCGTAGACGGCATGGATGAGGCCATCCCGGCGCCCTTGTCCAGGTTGGCGGACGAAGGTAGCCGAGACGATGCGCTCGCCGCCAGGGGTGAAGACGACGTCCACCGGATTGTCCATGCCGCCCGTCATCACCGACTCCACAAGGGTGTCTCCGGGCCGGCGACGGAAGACATGGGCGGCTCGGGTGACCAATGGAGGTTTGCCCGGACGAGGGTAGGTTTGCTCCGCGAATGCCCCCTTACACCAGTAGATCCATCCATCGAGTCCCAAATAGGGTCCGTGAAGATCGTTGGCGCAGCCGGTCAGGGTCTTGCCTTGAAACCACTCCTCCCGTCGATCTGCAACCCCGTCATCATCGGTATCGGTCAGTTTCCAGATGCTGGGCGGGGCGGCCACGTAAAGCGATCCGTCAAACCATAGGGTGCCCTCGGGAAACATCATCCGGTCGGCAAAGACGACCCGCTTGTCGAAGGTTCCGTCGCCGTCGGTGTCCTCCAGTCTCAGGATGCTATGAGGCTTTTTCTGGAGCTGCTTCTCGACCTTTTCATTGGAGCCGGAAGACTCGGCGACATAGAGGCGCCCCTGTTCGTCGAAGGCCCCTACGATGGGACGCTCGACCAGAGGTGGGCCAGCCGCGAGCCGCAGCTCGAAGCCCTCCGGCACCTGGATCAGATCGTTGGCAGAATGGGGTCCTCGCAGGAGCAGCCAGGCGACTAGACCGATGGCGGCGATCGTGAGTAGTGCGGCTAGAGTTCTTAGGTACGTCACTTTACCAGTGCCGAGCGAAACCACTCGGCCATCCACTCGAAGTACTTCACCCGGAAGACATGCCCGTCATTGGGGCGGTACACCGTGAATCTTTCTGGATGCCCAGCCTTCAAATAGGCCGGACTTGCCACTCGAAGGAGCTGATCGACGCCGGAGGCCGGCATATCGGGATCGTGCAGCGGAGCCAAGACCATCAGGGGTCGCGGTGTGATGCAGCTGGCCACGATTTCAGGGTGGTCGAAGTAACGGAGCAGACCGGGAACGTAATGAAAAGAGCTCTGGCGATCGGGATCTCCTTCGTGGATGTCCAGCGCCAGGCTTCCCAGACCTCCACACATGGGTGCGCTGGCAGCAATCGAGGGATCACAAGCCGCCGCCCACCAGGCAGCATATCCACCGAGCGAGAAGCCGGTCAGCCCGATCCTCTGGGAGTCGACCATTGGTTGGGACGCCAGCACCCGGGCCGCGCTGAGGGCTTCCTCCACCAGGAATCCCATCTGAGGTCGGCCGTAAGGGGCCAGGAGACGAGCTTCGCGATCCCAATCCTCAAACACCCGTCGCCGTGCTACCGTGCCCTTGAGGGTGATCGACAGGGTAGCAAAGCCGCGCCGGGCCAGTTCTCTTGCCCAACCCATCAGGGGACCCTCATCCGGACCCTCGCGATAGAAGCGCGCTTCGGTCATTCGTGCAGCGTCACCGCCGGTGCCAGGCATACAGACGACTCCGGGCAGCGCGCCCGTCGCTGCTCCAGCTGGGGTAATCAGGACGCCGGGGACCGTCTCTCCCAACGAGTTCTGAAAACTCACACTCATCACCGAAAGTCCGTCGGAGGTTGTTTTCGAGGCCTCTCCCTTGAAAGTGATGGCGGTGGGTAATTCCCCCAGTCCCAAGAGCTCCAAGACCTTGGGTCGGATGGCCGGGCCTCGAACCGGGTCGGGGTAGGCCGGCGTGATGTCGCGAGGGATCCGGTAGCGAGGAAGCTCCTCAGGGGGCGCTCCCTGCAGGAGACCAAGAAGCGTCGAAGCAGCAATGAACAGGGCGAATCTCGGGATTATCGGCAAGACAGGTTTCATGATTCTCATCTCAATGCTGGCCTCGCCGTTGTGGTAAGAAGCAAGGACATTTCAGATTGCTGGCATTTAGGGCGCTTCGCGGATCCGTTTGGGCGGATATGGTTGCGCAGCGGTGGCAACCCGTGAGGGACTGGCTCAGGCGAGAGAAAAGGTAAGGTGGGATCAGTTCCCGACTTCTTGGTGGCCGTTCTGGGGAGAAACGTCGGTGTGGACAATGACTTTTGAATAGATTCGCCCCAGATCCACGTTTCCCTGTCGCAGTCTCGTCATGTGACCCCAGCACTTTGAGCAGTAGCCCCAGATCTCTGTCTCTCCGTTGTGGCCAGTGGGTCGGCTTTCCAGGTGAGGTTGTATCAACTCCAAGCCCTGCCCACAGATACAGCATTCTTGCACGGTCAGCATTCCGTCATTGCTCCGGATTTCTCCTCTCTCTCCATCCAACTCGACTGCCTATGTTACTACAAGCGAGAATCCTAGCTTTTGGGAGCAGCAATCTCAAGCGCCAAGGTCCAAAGAGAGGCGTTGAAAACGAATCACTCGACTGTCGCGTAAGCGTCCTCTAAAGGACACGCTGAGTTCAAGGCGATGACCCCTGTCGTTTCTGATTTCTGTTTGGTAGACTGCGCTAGCATGATCCTCACAGCGGCTTCGATCGCGCTGGCATGCGCCCTTTTCGCGATCGGCGTCGGGTGTCAGACCGAGGCTCCTGCCAAGGCTGAAAAGAATCCCAACATCGTCGTGATTCTCGCCGACGACATGGGTTATGGCGACGTCCAATCCTTCAATTCTCGGTCGAGGATATCCACTCCCCACCTCGACGGACTAGCCGCCGAAGGGATGACCTTTACCGATGCCCATACGCCGTCGAGTGTCTGTACGCCGACGCGCTATGGTCTGCTGACCGGCCGCTACTGCTGGCGCACGCGACTGAAGCGGGGAGTCCTGGGAGGCTATAGTCCTCCGCTGATCGACCGGGAGCGCGCGACCCTCGCCTCGATGCTGAAGCGGTCCGGCTATCATACAGGAGCCGTGGGCAAATGGCACCTGGGCATGAACCCCTCGTTCTCAGAGCCCGAACAGGCAGACAGATCCATGTGGCAAGGTGATCCGGGCGTGGACTTCGGAGAGACGATCGCCGATGCTCCCACTACCCGGGGCTTCGACAGCTATTTCGGTGTCAGCGCCTCTCTCGACATGGCGCCTTATGTGTTCGTGCGGAACAACCGTTTCACCGCGCAGCCGGTGCTTCTGCAGGAGCTAGTGCCGTTTCCACACTTTATCCGAGCCGGACCGCGCGCCCAGGATTTTGTGGTGGATGAGGTTCTGGACACACTGACCGAGGAAGCGATTGACTTCGTCCGGAGAGGGGCCGAAGAGGGGGATCCCTTCTTCCTCTACTTTCCCTTGACTGCGCCTCACAAGCCAACGCAGCCACACCGTCGCTTTCGCGGAAGTACCGATCTGGGCGAATACGGCGATTTCGTGGCCCAGGTGGACTGGACCGTGGAACAGGTCTTGGGCGCTTTGGCGGAGGTGGGTGCTGCAGACAACACTCTCGTGATCTTCACCTCCGACAACGGCTCGTATATGTTTGGCTCCAGTGATCCTACCGGGAAAGATCATGTCGACGATCCCACCGTCCAGGCCTATCGGACCAACCGCCACCGTGCCAATGGTCCGCTGCGGGGTACCAAGGCGGACATCTGGGAGGGCGGACATCGGGTCCCCTTTCTCGCTCGCTGGCCTGGTGTAATCGAATCCGGTTCCAGGTGTGAGCAGACGATTGCCCTGACGGATCTGTTCGCCACCTGTGCCGAGATAGTCGGTGTGGGGCTGGAGGCCGATACCGCCGAGGACAGTTTTTCCCTGCTTCCCGCACTGCGTGGTGAGGAGGGGCCCAGGGGCGCCCCCGTGATCCATCACTCCTATGCGGGCATGTTCGCTATCCGCGACGGGCGTTGGAAGCTGGTATTGGGCAATGGGTCCGGTGGGCGGGAGCAGCCTCTGGGGGAGCCCTTCGCCCAGCCCTACCAGTTGTTCGACCTGGCCCAGGACATCTCGGAGAAGAGTAATCTGGCCCAAAGCCACCCGGATGTGGTGAAGCGGATGCTTGCGCAGTTCGAGCAGATTCGGGAAAGTGGACGCAGCCGCCCCTGAGCGGAAACTTGCGTGAAGAGATTATGCAGCTGTAAGTCTCTCGGGACACGCTCTTACGCCTTTGGAGTGGGCGAGGGAGAAGTTTGCCCTTGAATGATCCAGCGTGGCTGGTGGCTGAATTGACCTGCGCCAAGCAGAAGAGAGGCGAGCGGGAATGAAGATTACCGATGTGACGGCCCGATGTTATGCCTGGCCTCGGCCCAAACCGATCAGCAACGGAAAATACACCTACACCGACGTCGTTCTGAACCTGATCCAGATAGAGACGGATGAGGGCGTGACGGGTCTGGGCTTTGGCGGCGGAGCCGTAGGCCGTCCCGGGCAGGTGACCAGCGCCCTGGTCGAGCACTTCAAGCAGGCCCTGGAGGGCGAGGATCCATTCAACTATCGACGCATCTGGGAGAACATGTGGCTGCCCAAGATCGTGGGGCGCCGTGGCATGGCGACCCACGTCATCAGTACCATCGATATCGCTCTCTGGGATCTCATGGGTAAGGCGCTGGGGAAGTCGGTTCACAAGCTCCTGGGAGGCTTCGTCGACCGTATCCCAACCTATATCGCGGGCGGCTATTACGAGGAAGGTAAAGGACTGAGGGAGCTGGCTCAGGAGATGGAAGAGAACCTGGAGCTGGGGGCCAAGGCCGTCAAGATGAAGATCGGTGGCGTGCCCATCCCCGAGGACGTGGAGCGGGTCCGGGTGGTCCGCGAGGTGATTGGTCCCGAGATCAAACTATTAGTCGATGCCAACAATGCCTACGTGGCCTACGAGGCGGTCGAGGTGGCTCGAAAAATCGAGCCCTTCGATGTCTTCTGGTTCGAAGAGCCGGTGGCTCCCGACGACTACCGGGGACACGCTCAGGTGGCGCGTTCGACCACAATTCCTATTGCTACCGGGGAGAACGAATACACCCGCTACGGGTTCCGCGACCTGATCGAGCACGACTCTGCCGCGATCTTCAATGCCGACGCCCAGATCCTGGGTGGGATCACGGAGTTCATGAATGTCGCCGCGCAGGCAGCCGCCCACGATTTGCGCATCGCTCCGCATGGGGCCCAGGAGGTGCACATCCACCTGGTCTCCGCTATCGCCAACGGACTGATCCTGGAGTTCTACCGCGAGACCGTGGATCCTCTACGCGGGAAGATCTTCAAAGAACCGATGAAATTGGACAAGGATGGCTGCGTCCAGGTGCCACAGCTTCCAGGTCTGGGTTTGGAACCGGACTACGAAGTGCTACAGCCCCATCGTGTGGCCTGATCACCACCCGGCTTCCAGGTGGGCTACTGACAACCCCCAGGTTCGCGGTAACCTGGCTGCCGACTGACATTGGGGCCGGACCGGCTTCCGAGGTGCAACATGAGAATCGGATCTATCCCATCGGCCTTCCTCATGGTCTCCCTGGTGGGGGCTGGCGGCGGCGAGGCAGAGCGATTCTCGCTGGACGATTCACCTATGCTGCTTGGGGATAGCCTGGAACACTCAGTGTGTTGGGAGCGTTCCCTCAGGAGGACCGCTTCAGGTCCGTTCGCGCACTTGACAGGGAAGCCGGTCCGGCTCCGCTTTGTGATGCGGGATGCCGACCTCTTCTCTCTTCGATTTCAGCCCCGGAAAGAAAGCAAGATGCAAGCAAGCGGCAGAGTCAACAGCTTCGACACCGGCAGGGAGAGCTGGCAGATCTACGACTACAACGGCGGGAGTGGAGGCCAGAACGTTTTCTTCCTCGCCAGCTGGGAGAAAACCGGTGGACTCGAGAACTCCGGCTATATCTGGGCCGACGACTCCCGCTGGCGGATCGATACTCCGGAGGATCCGCATTCCATTCTTCCCTTGATCCTCTACCATCGGTGGGTGGCACTGGATGCTGAGGAGGACGGAAGCAACGCGACGCCGAGACCCACCGGATTTCGAAAAAAGGAAGCGATGGACTTGCGGGGGGCGGAGGTCTCGGTCCATCTCCGAGGTGACGGCCTGGACCTCAAAGGGGCCCAATGCTACTTCTGGGTTCACTCCGGCGGGACCCGATGGCACTACACCGGTCGGCCGCTGAAGATCCACGAGGGGAAATGGGGTCCGCCGGAGCGCTTCGTTCTTGTCAATGACGAATCCCAGTGGCACCGCAGCTGGGCTCCTTCTGGCCACTCCCTGGACTCGCTATTGAAGAAGAGCGCTAGCTAGTTCCCATCCCAGAATTGACTTTTAAGCTTTGTTAATTAGCTGATTCTAAGATACTTAATATACCATAGGCAGCGGGCAAAGACCACTTTGTGCTCGGTGGACCCTTTTTCGCCAGCAGGAGGATGACGGAGCTGGATTTTGCAGACACTGCGGCCGCAGCTCCGAGCGTTTTGGGTTCCAAGAGGCTGCAACGGTCTCAGGGAAGCAAACGGGCCAGAACGAGCAGGTTGTAGCTGACCACGGAAGCCTGCACGTACTGCTGGAAGTGCTCCCAGCCTTTCCAGGTGCAGCGGTCCAGCCCGAAGACGCGCTTGAGCCACGAGATACAACCCTCAATGCCGGCGCGAAAACGTCTCAACTGTTTGTAAAGCCAGCTGGAGCGCACCATCTCGCTGATCGGCAGACTTCCCTTGCGATCAAAGGCGGCATCCTGGATGCCCTCCCCTTTGGCCCAGGTCAAATTGGCTTGGCTGTAAAAGCCCCGGTCCGCCGCCATCTGACGCGGATAGCGACCGTAGACCTCTCGATGGGCTCCGAGCAAGGGTTGGAGCTGACCCACATCGGCCGGGTTTCCAGCCAGGACTTCACAGTTCAAGATCAGCGACGAGCGACCGCCGGTCAGAAAGATCTTGTGCCCATAGGTCGGTTCGCGCTGGCCTTTTTTGATGATGTCCGTATGCTCTTCAAAAATCGAAAAGACCTTCTCGGCGGCGGGCACGGTCTCGCCGCGCAGGACGCGTCGCTCCGTTTGATCGATGACCCGGGCCATCAGCTTCAGGTAATGCTCCAAGGAGACCAGCAGCGCCACGGTCAGCAGGTCGGCGGCCGGCAAATCGGCTTGCAAGGCCGTGAGGCCGTAGCCGTAGGTTTTGCGGGCGACCTTCAACAGATCGCGATAGGCGCGCTGGCGTTTGGCTCCTCGGCCGTTGGCGATCTGAAAAGCCCGCCGCTTGGCTCGTCGGCTGTGGTTGGTAAAGACCACCGCCGTCGACGCCTGGCCTTCGGCTTCGAGCGCGCCTTGTCGCTCCTTGAGCTGTCCCAGAAGCCGGCTCACCGTGCGCACCGCATCGTCGAGCAGGGCACTGTCGGTCGGATGATGAATGTCGCTCTCGACGGCGGTCGAATCGAGGCGGATGCGCTGGCCCTTTTCCAGTCCCTTCTGAGCGGCCCAGCCCACCAAGACGGTATTGATCTCTTTCCAGCTGGCTTCAGAGATCTTCGAGATATTGCGCTGCAGGGTGGACCTATTCGGCATCCAGCCCAGGGGGTGACGCACAAAACTGCGGAAGCTCTGGGAGTCGAGTAGGTGAAAGGCCAGCTGCTCGTAGCTGAAGCCGTGCAGCTGTTTGACGAGGGTCGCTCGTAGGACAAACTCGGCACTGAGTCCGCTGGCGCCTTTCTGCGGATTGGAAGTGTCACATAGATCCTGTAAAACTAAGGCCGAGATCCGGGGATTGTGGTCCAGGATCTCGGAGATCTTTTCCAGTTCCCGGGCCATTTGGTGGTCGGGGAAAATGTGGCAAAGGGGGAGTCGTTCTTCCGTTTTCTGGCGCAACGTTGGGCCTCCTTTTTCGAGTTAACTTCTTTGTTTTCAATTTGTTCGCACCAAAAGATTAACAAAGAGGTCTGACAAAAAAGGGAGGCCACATCCCCACCTTACTCCTTCATTTTCAGCTATTTAAAGTCCTTGGGATGGGAACTAGCTACGGTTTTTCCTTCGTGGGATTTTCGGAGGAGGTGACGGGAAAGCTCTCCATGGATCAATTCGAGATCCGTCTGGCTGGTCGCTAAGCTGAAACTTCATTGGCCAACGTAGCTTTGGTCTCCAGACCGAAGTCTTATTCTTCCGAGCCTTTGGCTCGGACGGCGGCCTGGAGCCCACCGCTACGCCGAACCAAGAGTACTGCTGAAAGGGGCATCATGAGCTTCAATGATTCGAGGAGTGCAGAGAACTCCGACCGGCCCCCCAACATCCTTTTTATCCTCTTTGACAAATGCCGAACGGATGCCGTCGGGTGCTATGGAGAAAGGGAGGTACACACTCCGAATCTGGACGCTCTGGCAAGGACGGGAGTTCGATTCGCCAATTGCTTCACCCCGCAGGCCCTGTGCGGTCCCGCGCGGGCGTCCATCTTGACCGGCAGTTATCCGCACGCACACGGTCTGCGCCGTAACGTCTATCCGATCCCGACCACCTCGGTCCACTCCAACTACAAAGAGTCTATTGCCGACCCCTTTCGAGATCCGCGTTTTCGTCTCTGGGACAACTTCCCCTTTCTGCTCGACAATGCGGGCTATGCCACAGCCCATATAGGGAAGTGGCATCTGGGTCCTCCCAATCCCGGTTTCTTCGACTACTGGAAGTCCTTCAACTCTCTGCTGCGTCACTGGATCGGCGAGCCGCACCAGTCAGGCTATCGTCCGGATGTCCACACCGAGCAGGGAATGCGTTTCATGGAGAGGCACAGGGACGAACCCTTCTTCCTCTATCAGTCCTACTATGCACCCCACGAGCCCCTGGATCCGCCCCGCCAATTCCTGGAGCATTACCAAGGGGACGAGCGGGCTGCCTACTACGGTACGGTGTCCAACCTGGACTGGAACGTAGGCAGGCTGGTGGAGACACTGCGCCGTCTTGAGATCCTGGACAACACCCTGATCGTCGCTACCTCGGACCACGGACGTGTCTGGGGTAACCGGCCGGGGACGGAAGAGGGACTGTGTGTCGCCTACGAAGGATCAGCCCGGGTTCCCCTGATCATGGCCCATCCTGGGTTATTACCCCAGGGAAAGGTGTGGCAGTCCGGCGTCAGCCTGGTTGACCTGATGCCCACTTTTCTCGAGGCTGGAGGAATCCAGCCCGTCATGGGGGTTCGTTCCTACACCCAGCGGCTGAACCTGCAGGGAGAAAGCCTGTTGGAACGGGTTGCCTCGGGTCGGGATCAATGGGATCGGCCGATCGTGATCCAGAACATTCCTCAGGCGCCAATCGATGGTTCCCTTTACGACGAACGGGCGCTGAGGACGGAACGGTACAAGTTGATCCTGCGTCAGTTTGACACCGGAGCCGCTTTCCGGCCAGGCGAGCTCTACGATCTTCTGGAGGATCCAGGTGAACGGACCAATCTGTACGCCGCATCCTCACACAACATGATCCGGCAGGAGCTGGCGACCACCCTGAGGGATTGGGGGAAGAACACCGAGGACCAGGCGTCGATCGGATTGGCTGATTGGGTATTGAAGGAGGAGTGATTAGTGATTTCTTCCTTGCTCTGTCGAAGGCAACCGACGAATGAGGAACCGCAGAATATCGAACCAGCGAATTTCGAAGGCCGGAAGACGGTTGGGCGTTCGCATGTTCGGCGTTCTGCGGTTTGTGATTCAGCCTTTCTTGTTTGCTGTTGTCGAAGGCAACCGACAAATGATGAACCGCAGAATATCGAACCAGCGAATTTCGAAGGCTGGAGAAGACGGTTCGGCGTTCGCATGTTCGGCGTTCTGCGGTTTGTGATTCAGCCTTTTCTTGTTTTGCTGTTGTCGAAGGCAACCGACGAATGATGAACCGCAGAATATCGAACCAGCGAATTTCGAAGGGCGGAGAAGACGGTTGGGCGTTCGCATGTTCGGCGTTCTGCGGTTTGTGATTCAGCCTTTTCTTGTTTTGCTGTTGTCGAAGGCAACCGACGAATGATGAACCGCAGAATATCGAACCAGCGAATTTCGAAGGCCGGAAGACGGTTCGGCGTTCGCATGTTCGGCGTTCTGCGGTTTGTGATTCAGCCTTTCTTGTTTGCTGTTGTCGAAGGCAACCGACAAATGATGAACCGCAGAATATCGAACCAGCGAATTTCCAAGGATCGGGAAGAATCCAAAGACGCGCTTACACCTTCTTCACCCGAGCAGTTTGGATGCTCTTGACGAAGATCGAGATGAGTTGCCTGCACTCTTCTATGGCGATTTCAGTCTCAGTCGGGTCCACAAGTTCAACCCTTGATGCAAACTTAAGCCAGATTTGAGTTTCTCGTAGTTCCTTGAGGCAGATCTTCATCTTGTGAACGAAGTCCTTACGCGATTCTGCACTCTGGGCTTCACCGTAGTTGGGAGCCGCCGCAGTGCTGCAGCGCACGAGTTGGTTGGTAACCACATTTCCGACCTTGGTTGTTGGGAAACCCTCAACGAGCTGGCAGACAGCGACGGCAAAATCCACCAGCCTGTCTTCCAGATCGTAAATCCGTGGTTTCTTGCCATTGGTCGTTTCAGTGGCCATTTTCAAAGAAGGAGAAGACTTCGATTCAATGAATATAAACGCTAGTGCCTCGAAATCTGCGAGAATAGGGAGCGTCCCGACAGTGAGAGGCGGTATTCGATCGTCTTCGTTCAGTGGAGCGAAGATAGGGGAATCCAAAATGAGAAAAACACTAGGCACATTCTTGATCGTCACAGCTCTGGCAACAACAGCCCTGGCTGGAGACGAATACGAAAACTGGATCAGGCACACCAGCTTTGAGGACTTTGCAGCGGGTCGGATCGGTGACGGTGGAACCAACCTCTACATCACCCGCTCCGGCCGGCTGGAAATGATCTACCGTTGGGATCTGAACAACGACGGCTATCTCGACGTTCTCGTGATCCAGGATCACAACCCCCTCGAGAATACCGACGCGCTGGTCTACTGGGGCAAGAAGGGCGGACCCGAGTCGATCCTGCCTCCTTTGCCCGAACAGCAGCCGCTGGCGCGTCTGTTGCGCCAGATCAAGGTGCGGGACAAAGGGGTAACGCGCCTTCCCAGCGACGGTGGCGGCCGCTCGTTAGTCATAGATCTCAATGGAGACGACTATCCCGAGATTGTCTTTTGCAACTTCATCCATAACTACTCGGTCCACATGATGGGGCTTGTCTACTGGGGCAGTGAAAGAGGCTACCAGCGAGACCGTCGGACAGAGCTGCCTACTCTTCTGGCCGGTGGCGTGGCAGCGGCGGATTTCAACGGGGACGGCTTCGTCGACCTGGCTTTTTCAAACCGGGGTATCGAAGGGGGAGAGCGCTTCGGCTTCGATATGCATCTGGAGTCGTACGTCTATTGGAACGGTCCGCGGGGCTTCGACAAAGAACGGCGCACGATCCTGGCCACGACCAGTGCCGCCGACGTAGTCGCCGGAGACGTGAACGAAGATGGCTATGGGGATGCCCTCTTCCTGAACAACAACTCCCAGAAGCAGAGCCTGGTGTTGTACCTGGGTGGAGCCGAAGGCTTCAAGACACCGGGGGAAGAATGGAAGATCGGCGACGCCATAGGAGCCAATCTGGCCGACCTGGACGGAGACAAACACCTTGACCTGGTTCTTGCCCACAAGGACGACCGGCTCACGATTCATCGGGGCAGCGGGCAGGGCCTCTCCCGGGAGACCTGGGTCGAGCTTCCTTCCCAGGGTGCGGAGGATAGCGAGTTGGGTGATCTCAACCGGGACGGACATCCGGAAGTAGTAGTGGCCAATAGCAAGGGAGATTCATCCTATATCTACTGGGGTAGCGGGGACGGCTACGTGGCCGATCGACGCACCGAGCTGCCGACCTTGGCGGCCACCGACGCGGCGCTGGCCGATCTCAACGGCGACGGATGGGACGATGTCACGTTCTCCAACAAGCATGACGAGGACACTGCGGATGTGAATTCCTATATCTACTGGAACGGTCCGGAAGGGTTTGACAGCGCTTACCGCAGGGAACTGCAGAGCTATGGGGCGGTGAGTACAGTTGCAGGAGATCTGAACCGGGACGGAGACCAGGATCTGGTGATCATCAACCAGAACAGCGGATCCCACGGTCCTATTCCCTCGCTTGTCTACTGGGGCAATCCCAGGCATCACTATTCGACTGCCTCGGTGAGCGTGGTCCCAGGGGACGGAGGCCTTGCCACGACGGCCGATCTGGACGGGGATGGTTGGGTCGATCTGATCTTTCCGAGCGGCTCCATCTTCGCTGGTGGGCCGGACGGGTATCAGCTGAAAACCGATCTGGAAATCGAAGGTGCCAATGGGGTGGCGGTTGCAGACTTGAACCGGGACGGCCACCTGGACCTGGTGGCCATTCTGGGATCTGCCTACCGCGAACCTCCTTCCACCGCCTGGATCCTGTGGGGCAGCGAGCAGGGCCACGACAAGTTGCGTCGTAGCGAACTGAAGCTGGGCATCCGCATCGGGCAGGCCAGCCGGATCGCCGACTTCAACCGGGATGGTTACCTGGACCTCATCTTCACCGATGTGGATTCGGGGTACGTGGATCTCTTCTGGGGTTCCGCCGGGGGTGATTACAGTAGCAAGAAGCACACGGTCTTGAAGATCCAGCCCACCTCCAACCCGGAGATCGCGGACCTCAATGGTGACGGTTGGTTGGATCTGATCTTCGGCGGCGGCTGGGATCCCAAGCGCTTCGGCCGGCCCACCCAACAGGCCATCCTGGTCTGGGGAAGTGAGGAGGGCTTCAGCTCGGAACGAACCACTTCACTGGAGAATTTCGACTCCCTGGAACAAGCGGTGGCGGATCTGGACAAAGATGGCAACCTCGACATCGTCATGACCAACTACCACGCCTACCATACCCGTACCCTACCCGCCTTGATTTATTGGGGGGGCGCTGGTGGTTCCTACAGCGAATCCCGTCGCACCAGTTTGCCCGCCGAGTCATCCAGTGCTCTAACGGTGGCGGATCTGAATCAGGACTCCTGGATGGATCTGGTGGTGATCAACCACCTGGAGCGGGGAGACCACTCGGTCGGAAGCAATATCTACTGGGGCGGGAAGGACGGCTATTCCTACGCTCGCCGCCATTGGTTCCAGACCTTCGGACCTCACTTCGGCCGGCTCCGCGACGTTGGCAACATCTACGACAGGAAGCTTCAGGAGGAGTACATTTCGGCTCCGCTGGAGTGTCCCAGCGGGAAGCGCCCCGGACGCATCCGCTGGCAGGCGGAAACGCCACATGGGACCGGAGTCAAGTTCCAGGTCAGGAGCGCGTCTTCCAAGACCGCACTGGAGAAGGCGTCTTGGCGGGGCCCCCAGGGTAGTACCGGCTTCTATCAGGAATCAGGCGATGCACTGGAAGTCCCGGCCGAGGAAGGGTGGTTTCAGTACCGAGCAGTCCTAACGACTCCTAACGGCGGCAGCACGCCGACGCTGGACGAAGTCGCGATCGATGTAATGCCTTAGGAGAATTCAGGAGATACAAGCAAATCTCAATTCCAGACAGCAAAGACCAGAATTTCAGATTCCAGACATGATCCCGATCAGGTTGCTTGATCCCGGGTCCTTAGAAGTAAAGGAAGTGGGCATTGTCAAGAAACCAAGCGAGGTCAATCCCAACGGGATTGCGGCTTGTTCGACCGGACACAATGTTTACATTTTAGACCGATGACATGGTTTACACCTTTAACCTTTCCAGAATGGAGTTTCGGACGGCTCGGAGGGCGAGCCCGGAGAGCCGTCCGAAACTCAACGACCGCGTTCTCTCTTCCATCGCCTGGCTTCCGCCGGTGTGAGGATGCGGCTGCGGGCCTCCTCGAAGATGGCCAAGGGGATGTGGGTGAAAAAGAGCCGAGACCACCCCGGCTCCAGGGGCTGCAACCCGACGGGCTGAGAGGCCAGGGCTTCCCCCAGGAAGACCGCCTCCCCCGCCCAGTAGAACTCGCCGTGTTTCTGCACCTTTCGCACCGTCCACGAATCCGGATAACTCACCGGGGGCAAGTAGGGCGGCCGGCGACGAGTCGAAGGCGTATAGAATCCAGACGGAGGCTTCAAACCCAGCGAGTCGTGGGGACGCGCTTCGTTGTACTCGCGACGAAAACGCTCCAGCGCCCGCTGTTGGGAATGCCAAGTCGACTGCGGGGGCGTGGCCGCCTCCTCCTTCAAGGTTCGATGCATGCGCTCGTGAGCCCCGTTGTCCTGGGGTTTGCCCGGGCGGATGCGCTCCGGGGTAATCCCCAGACGCAGAAACCACGTCGAGAGGCGGCTCAGCCCACCCACGCCGCGACTGGCGAAGGGAGTGCCGTTGTCGCTGCGGATCACCTGAGGAAGGCCGTAGCGGTCGAAGGCTCTGTGAAAGACCTTCTGAACGACAAGCAGTCCCGTGCCGGCCACCAGGCGACAGTCGATCAGATAGCGGGAGTACTGGTCCAGAATGGTCAGCGGATCGCAGCGGGTCCCATCCCCCGTGCAAAACCATCCCTTGAAATCGACGCTCCAGACGTCGTTGGCCTCCACGGCCCGACGCAACGGAGACAGGTAGGGCGGGGAGCGACGGCGACGGCGCTGCGGCCGATTCAGACCGGCTCGGCCAAGAATCTCCCCGATGGTGCTCGCCGCCGGCGGCTTCTCTCCGGCCTGCTCGAGCCTCCAGCGAATCTTGCGCGGCCCCCAACGGGGGTGCTGCTGACGCAGCTGCACAATCTGCTCCCGAACCCTCCCGCTGACCGAGCTCGCCGGACGATGCGGCGCCCGCGAACGATCCTCCAGACCCTCGAGGCCCTCGGCCTGAAACCGTCGGTACCACTTGTAGCCGATCACCCGACTGATCCCGTAGCGCCGACACAGCTCGGAGACGCTCTCCAGACCTTCTTCGACTTCCAACACAAAACGCACTCTTTGCTTCATGACACTGGCTTCTTTCCACGGCATCCTTTCTTAATACCGCATGCATCTGTAAACCATGTGTCCGGTCCGTTTTGTAAATCATGTTCCCGGTTCGTACCGGCTTTCAGCCCAGGGTTTCCGAACCCTGGGTAAGAGAGGTACCCCTTTTAGAATCAACCCTATAAGGGTTGCGGAAACTCGGTTATTGTCACGCTCCGCAACCCTTTCATAGGAGGGTTGGACCCAGACGGGTCTTTCCTCTTCCCAGGGTTCGGAAACCCTGGGCTGAAATACGGAATCCTTTCAGGATTCACCTTTTTCTTTGCGCTCAGGACCCCCAGTCACACGAGCGATTCAAGCAAATCCTGACTCTTCAACCACTTAGACATTGGGACTCGCAAGATCAAGCAGCTCATATCGGCAAGGACTTGATATCATTCGACTTTTAACCGGATGCTCACTGCTCACTGAGCCCCTGGACCCTGGCCTCCCAGGCTTCGTACATCCCGATTATCTCCTGGACGCGATCAGGGTATTTTTCGGCAAGATTCGTTTGCTCGGTTCGGTCGGTCTCCAGATCGTATAGCTCCCAGAGGGAATGGGGTTCTGTGGGGGGATCCTCTACGTCTACGTCGCGTGCGATTCCGCCAACCCGCCAGGGATTGTATTGGATCGAATGGTCGGGTGACACCAGCTTCCAGTTTCCCTTTCTCACGGCCCGCCAGAGGCCTTGCTGATTCCAGAACAGGGCGTCATGACCTCGTCGTTGCTTGCCTTGGAAGTTTGGTGCCAAGCTCTTGCCTTCCAGGGGAGTGACCTTGCGGCCACGATAGGTCCTGGGGTACTCGGCGTCGGCAATCTCGATAACCGTGGCCATGATGTCGATCAGGTGGCTGACTTCGTGGCTTATGCTGCCCCCGTTCTCGATCCCCTCGGGCCAGTACGCGATCAGCGGAGTCGAGATTCCTCCTTCGTGGTTCCAGCGTTTGAACCGGCGAAATGGCGTGTTGCTGAGATTCGCCCAGGGCAGATCGACACTCCGGTAGGACTCGACGGGCCCCGGATCAATATCTGGTGTACTGGTTCGGTCCTCGTCGCTGGGGCCGTTGTCCGACAGAAACAACACCAGCGTGTTTCGTTCTTTGCCCAGCTCTCGGATCTTCTCCAGGACCCGGCCAATGTTCTGATCCATGCGGTCCACCATGGCGGCGTAGACGGCCATCTTGACGTCCCAGGCGTCCTGGTCCTCGATCTGGTCCCAGGCAGGGGCGTGGGGGCTGCGAGTGGAGAGTCCCCACTCGGGACGGACCAATCCCATCTGCAGCATCCGCTGGAGACGCTGTTCCCTCAGCTTGTCCCAGCCGGCTCGGTATTGCCCCCGATACCGGTCGATGTCCTCGGGCCAGGCCTGAAGCGGGTAATGGGGCACGTTGTGGGCGATGTAGAGGAAGAAGGGGCGCTCCTCATGACCATATTGATCCAGGTAGTCCAAGGCATGGTCGGTAAAGGTGTCAGTGGTATAGAAGTTCTTGTCTTCCGGTGTGAAGGGATGGATCACCTTGTCGTCGATGGCGAAGCGCGCCAGCGAACCCGTGGACTTGATGCCAGGAGGTGGCTCTCCTGGTCGCTGCTCTCCGGGGTTGAAACAGTTGCAGGTCCCGTCAAGCAGTCCGAAATAGCGGTCGAAGCCTCTGTCGACTGGCATCCCATCGAGGTGCCATTTCCCGGTCATCAGGGTGCGATAGCCGGCGGACTGGAGCACTTCCGCAAGGGTGACAGTGTTCTCCATCCTGGGTCCGCCAACCTGCTGCGAATAGAGCCCGCTCAGGAGCGATGCTCGGCTCATGTCGCAGATGGCGTTGTTGTAGAACTGGCTGAAGCGGAGACCCCCAGCGGCAAGGCGGTCCAGATTGGGAGTGTGGATTTCGCCCCCGTAGCTTCCCAGATCGGAGTATCCAAGATCGTCGGCTACGATCAAGACGATATTCGGTCTCGATTCTCCAGGGACGGGTCCGGCGCAGCCTGGTGCCAAAGCCAGGGTGATGGCGAGGAGCGGAGCCAGCAATCCGATCGTTGAATTTTCCTTCATCATTGGACTGGTTACTTCCAAGTCTGTCGTTGCTTGTGCATCAGTATTCGATGTGTTTTTCTTAACACAACGAGAGGGCAAGAACGAACTCTTCGCGGGGGTCCGAAGCTGAAAAAGGAGTGCCAGCCATGACCAGGGTCGAGACAGCCTACAGTACGCCCAACCACTGTCTTTTCTATCCGGAACCTCCCTATCAGTATGTAGGAGCGCGCTGCCTGATTGGTGTCTGGAGGGCCGAGCGGTCGGTTTTGGAAGGAGTCCTTCCCGCACCGCTGGAGCTGACGCCGGAAGACCAGGTCATCTCCACGGTTTGTGACTACCCGCATGTCACTGGTCTGGGTGGCTATCACGCATCGGCGCTGTTTATCCGGTGCCGTTTCAAGGACGTTGAAGGAGCCTTTTGCTGTCACTGTTACATGGACAATGACGCGGCCGTGGCAGCGGGCCGCGAAATCTGGGGATTTCCCAAGAAGTTGGCTCGGGTCCAGTTATTGGAATCGGGAGAGATCATGCGGGGCGTGGTTGAGCGGGGAAACATCCGGATCATGAGCTTCAGCATGAACCTGCTTCATGAAGCAGAGGCTGAAGAGCTGCCACCTCTGGGGAACCTGTTCAACCTGAAACGGATCCCGTCGCCAGAGAAGGGTGCTCCTCCCGAGGTCCACGAGTTGACGCTGATTGAGTACAAGCGCTTTACCACCCACCTCATCGTGGGAGGCGAAGCGACCGTTGAGTTCGAGAGGTCTCCTTCCGACCCTCTGCATATCTTCGAGCCTCTGGAGATGGTGGGGGCTTTCTACGTCAAACAGGACGTGGAACTGCCCCTCGGAAAGGTCATACACCGCTATCGATGAGGGAGAGGGATCAACAAATATGAAAGTCATTTTAGCCGTCGATCTGGGTGATGCCTTTGTCCAGGATCTGAGAAACAGTTTTCCTGAAGTCGACTTCCGTCCCGCCTATACCATCGAAGAACAGTTGCGGGAAGCAGCCGAAGCCGAAGTCCAGTTCGGGTTGATGAGTGGCGAAGTGTTCCGGGCGGCGAAGAAGCTGCGCTGGTTTCACTTCGTCGGCATCGGATTCGACGTCATCCTCCAAGGAGCACCGGAGCTGGTCGAGAGCGACGTGGTGATGACCAACGCCCGGGAGACCCACGTCATCGCCATGGCTGACCATGCTCTGGCAATGGTGCTGGCATTCGCCCACCGGGTTCCGGATCTGGTTGAGGACCGGAGAGTGTACCGCTGGGACACCAAGAAATACCAGGGCGCCATGCGGGAGCTGGCAGGGACCACCATGGGTATCCTGGCCATGGGCGATATTGGTCAGGCCGTGGCCCAACGTGCCAGCGGCTTCGACATCGAGGTGTACGGGGTCGACGTCCGCCGGATGGACCCTCCAGCGGGAGTAAAGGAAGTCTGGGGACCGGAGCGTCTCGACGAGGTGTTGGCCGTCTCCGATTGGTTCGTCGTGACCGCCCCTCTGGTCGATTCCACCAGAGGGCTTCTAGATCGACAGCGACTGACAAGGCTCAAGCAGGGAGCCTATGTGATCGTGGTTTCGCGCGGGGGAATCGTGCTGGAAGATGCCCTGGCTGAGGCCCTCAGCTCTGGCCACGTTGCCGGCGCTGCTCTGGATGCAGTGGACCCAGAACCCCTGGTTGACGACAGCCCCCTGTGGGATCTACCCAACGTCATAATGTCCCCCCATGTGTCTGCCGATTCGCCCGAGATGTGGGAGCGCCGCCGCCAGATCTTCAAGGAGAACTTGCGCCGCTATCTAGTCGGCGAGACCCTGCTGAACATCTGCGATAAGGAGAAGGGTTTCTGATCTGAAACTTCATTTCCAGAAGTAGCTTTGGCCTCCAGGCCGAAGTCTTATTCTTCTGAGCCTTTGGCTCGGACGGCGGCCCGGAGGCCAAAGCTACTTCTGCATTCGACCATGAAAGTATATTCAGCCGTAGCCATAGCTCGGCGAACGATGGAGCTGCAGTCCTTTGACCTTCCCTCCATCGGTCCGGATGAGGGTCTGCTCAAGGTGGAGATGTGTGGAGTCTGCGGCAGCGATCCGCGTATTTTTGACTGGTCAGATCCCAGCCGCTTTCCGCTCATCATGGGACACGAGATGGTAGGCCACATTGAACGGGTGGGGGCGGGCGCAGCGAAACGATGGGGTGTCCGAGAAGGAGATCGAGTCATCGTCGAGCACCTCTTTGGATGCGGCCATTGCCGTTGGTGTCTGGTGGGTGAGTATCGATTTTGCCAGCAGCACCAGGGCTACGGCGGCCCCACCTCTGCTAAGGTGCCGCCGCACTTGTGGGGTGCCTACGGCCAGTACATGTATCTGGCACCGAACTCCCGTGTGCACCGGATTTCGGCGGACGTGCCCGCTGAGGCTGCCGCCATGACCTGTGCCAATATCGGTAACGGTCTCCGCTGGGTTCGCACCAAGGGAGGCGTGACAATCGGCGACAATGTGGTCGTTGTCGGGCCTGGGGGACAGGGCCTTGCAGTAATCCTGGCGGCCCACCTGGCGGGTGCCGCCCAGGTGATTGCCGTTGGTATCAGCCAGGACCGGCATCGGTTCGAGCTTGCCAGGCAGTTCGGGGCTACGCACACGATCAACCTCGATCGGGAAGATACGGTGGAGAAGGTCCTGGAGCTTACGGATGGCATGTTGGCCGATGTCGTCGTCGACGTGACCGGGGCCACTGCCTCGCTATCCTTATCTCTGGACCTGGTAAGGCCCCTGGGGACGCTTGTCATCGGATCGAACACCGGCGAGCAGGAGGCCTCCATCATTCCGAGCAGGATCCCAGTCAAGGAGATCCGGGTCCAAGGGGTGAACAGTCACGACACGCCTGCTGTTCGAACCGCCATCAAGATTGTCGAGTCGCGGCGCTTTCCGATCGAGAAGATGGTGACCCATCACTTTTCTCTGGAGCAGGCGGAAGAGGCTGTCCACACGGCTGGTGGCGAGCTCGAGGCTGAGGGTTTCATCAAGGGTGTGATTGTTCCGGAATAAGACGAGACACACTGCAGATAAGGCCAGCCCTTGGAGTCTGCGGCCAAAAAGGAGGCGAAGTGAGCATCACCTGGGATTACGCCAACCAACGAGAGTACGTCCAGCGCATTCGAGACGGGATGCCGCCCGTGATCATCAGCTCGGTCGTCACCGGCGGCCATCAGAAGGATGAGAATCCCGCAGTACCGGTAACGGCAGAGGAGCAGTCGGCCGAGGCCGCAGCCGTCCTGGAGGCGGGTGCCAGCATCATTCACATCCACGCTCGTCAGTCGCAGGACCCGAGCGAGGCCTCGCACGAGGCCGATCGTTACCGTGAGATCAATGATCTGATGCGATCCCGGGCGCCAGGCATCTTGATCGACAATTCCCAAGGGGTGGCGGACCTATCGACTGAAGGGAGTGGATTGGCTGGAACCGCACACTTTTATAAATCAGCACCGATTGAGGCCGGTCCCGACATCATGGCCCTCAATCCCGGCCCCATGACCTTCCGCGGCGGAGCCGGCTACACCGGAGGTGGCGACTCGCTCAGCAAGGTCTACCTATCGACGTTCGACCACACCGAACGAGATGCGCATCGGCTGAGAGAAAAGGGTGCCAAGCCCCAGGTGTTCCTTTACCATCCCGGCCATCTGGACCTGCTGGACTACCTGATCAAGCGGGACGCATTGGACAAGCCCTACTTCGTTCAGCTGGTGTTTGGCCAGGAAAGTGGCATCAACACCAGCATGGACAGCTTCCTGTACATGGTCCGGAATCTACCGGAAGACAGTATCTTTCAGACCTGTGCCCTGGGTCTCGAGGAGATTCACGTGAACGTGATGGCATTGCTCCTGGGAGGACACGTACGTACCGGCCTGGAAGATTGCATTCACTATCAGCGCGGAGAACTCGCCCAGAGCAACGTCCAGTTGGTAAGGCGGATTGTGCGTCTGGCGGAGGACCTGGGTCGGCGAGTGGCCACGGCCGATGAGACACGCCAGATGCTCGGCATGGTTTAACCGAAAGGTGTTAGAGTCGGTTTCTCAAGTAGCTTTGGCCTCCAGGCCGAAGTTCCCGCTTAGCCCAGCGGCTCAACGTTCGGCGGCCTGGAGATCACCAGTTCGCCGGAGACCGGCATTTCCGGCAAAACGTTTCGTATTAGACAGGCTCAGACGTGAACTCTACCCGGAGCCCCGGTATCATATATATTTGAGGTTATTTGAGGTAGCGAATTCGATCGATAGAAATCAGGGGGTTTGGGAAGATGACGCCAGCCATGACGCGATCGCTAGCTTTCTCGTTGGGACTCCTTGTATTGGGTGCGGTGCCTTTTTACAGCCATGCTCAATCACAGAAGAACGAAGACATAGACTACTTCAAAAAGTGGCTAAAGGAAGATGTCGTCTACATTATCACCAACGAGGAGAAGGCTGTCTTCGACCGCCTCACCACGGAGGAGGAGAAGGAACAGTTTATCGAGCAGTTCTGGGGCAGACGCGATGAGACACCCGGGACGTCCATCAACGAGTTCAAGGAAGAGCACTATCGTCGCATCAAGTACTCCAACGAATATTACGCCGCCGGTTTTCCCGGATGGCAGACTGACCGCGGCAAGATCTATATCAAGTTTGGTCCTCCTGACCAGATCACGAGCAGTCCTACTGGGGGAACGTACACTCGTGAGATCTACGAGGGAGGGGGCAACGTACAAACGTTTCCCTTTGAGCGTTGGTGGTATCGGTACATCGAAGGTATCGGGCAGGATGTCGAGGTCGAGTTCGTGGATCGTCTCAACAGCAACGAGTACCGCATCGCCCGTGACTCATTCGACAAAGAAGTCGGCTTCGAGATGGGTCTGGGAGAAACCACCTACGAGACACTTGGAGTGTACAGCCGAGCCGAGCTAAACCAGGCTCGCTATCTGGGGAATCCTGGCAATCCCTACATGAGGATGCGCCGTCAAGATCAGCCTCTGGAGCGTTTGAGCCGTTATTCCAAGCTCATGAAGGCTCCCAAGATTCGCTTCGACGATCTGCGAACGTTGGTTGAGACGCGTGTCAGTTACAATCAGTTGGACGTGCATCTCGTGTCCCACGTTACGCCGGTTTATGAAGACATGAGTCTGGTTTTGCTGAGTGCCGAAATCGAGATCAACAATGACAACTTTGTCTCAGTGAACGAAGGCGTTTGGAGGGCTGAAACCAACATCTACGGGCGTTTGACGAATCTCACCGGGCAGATCGCTTTTGAGTTCGACGACGATGTAGCGGCTGAAATCAAAAAAGATCCGGCCCTTCAGCTCCAGACCTCTCGCCTGTACCAGAGAAAAGTTCCCCTCAAGAGCGGCCGGTACAAGCTCCAGATCGTGGTTCGCGAGGGCAAAACCAAGAGGGTGGGAACGCTCAACAGTCTGGTTATCGTCCCCGGACAGACTCCTGACTTGCGGGGCATGTTGATCCTGGCGGACAGAGCCAGACGGATTCGGGAGGGTGAAACCGTTGTCGATCCTTTTGTTGTTACGGACGAGTTGAAGGTCTATCCGGATATCCACAAGATCTTCTCGCCGTCGGAGCAGTTGGGAGTTTTTCTGGAGGTGCACAACCTGGCGATGGACATGTCGAAGCAGGCGGCCGATGTGAGGCTATCCTACCGAGTCCTTTCCGACGGGCAGCCGGTACCCAACTTCGAGAAAGTACTGGAGCCTCAGAAAGTAGAAAACGACTCCGTGCTCAACGTCTTCTTCGCCATCCCACTGGCAGGGCTCACGTCTGGCAAGTATACCTTTCAGATCGATGTTGCTGATCTCGTCTCCGAGAAGGACCTGGTGCTCAAGGACATCTTCGAGATTCAACCGAAGTCGGCTTCCGCAGCCTCTAACTGAAGCTTTCTTTCGAA
This sequence comes from Acidobacteriota bacterium, assembly GCA_965218775.1. Classification (GTDB taxonomy): domain Bacteria; phylum Acidobacteriota; class UBA6911; order RPQK01; family JAJDTT01; genus CAUZIZ01. The sequence goes on from CBDCLS010000006.1 coordinate 2,155,724, forward strand.
CTGCCCTCGGCCACGGGGTCTGGCCGTAACCTCGTATGGGTAGCGATGTGGACCCGTCCTCCAGTCCAGGGTTCGGAAACCCTGGACTGGAGGACAGAATCCTTTCAGGTTTGATCTCGGTTGCTCTCAAGGTGCCCCTATTGACCTCGGTTCTTCTCAGGGCTTTTTACAATGGCGGCCCACCTGGGTTGGGAGCTTGGATCCGACGAAGCGGTCCGATGAAAAAATTGTCCCCTTCATTGCTGCTGCTTTCTCTGGCGATCGTTTGGCTGTTCTCCGCCTGTTCCGATCCCTTTTCGGCGGAACCTGATCCCCAAGCAGAGCCAATGCAGTCAATGAGTCGTCTGCCGCGACCCAAGAGGGTCCTCCTTATCACAGTGGATACCCTGCGGGCTGATCGGCTCCAATGCTACGGCTACAAGAGCATAGAGACCCCTCAGATTGACGGTTTGGCGGCCGACGGCATCCTTTTCCAGCAGGCGATCGCTCAGGTGCCCCTGACGCTCCCCTCACACTGCTCGATTCTGACAGGGGCCTACCCTTACGCGACCGGAGTCCGGGATCAGGCCGGGTTTCGCTTGAAATCGGAGCAGGAAACCCTGGCGGAAATCTTCGAGACGGCTGGATACGACACCGCTGCCTTCATTGGGTCGTCCGTGCTGAATGGCAGCACGGGCCTGTCTCAGGGCTTCGATCTGTACTGGGATCTGAAGACGAGGGGTGAGTCGGAGCGCCGGGGTGACCAGGTGATGCAGGAGGCTCTGACTTGGATCCAGGCTCGCGGTCGCCGTCGGTTCTTTGCCTGGATCCATCTCTTCGATCCTCATACCTCGTACGCTCCCCCGGAGCCCTACAAGACCCGGTATCGGGGAAGGCCCTATGACGGAGAGGTGGCGTTTGTCGATGGGCTGATGGGGAGACTGATCGAGACGCTGAAGCAAAACCGACTGTATGAGGACAGCCTGATTGTCTTTACCAGCGATCATGGGGAAAGCCTCGGTGAACACGGTGAGGCCAGCCATGGCCTCTTCCTCTACGACGCGACCCTGCGAATTCCCCTGATCGTCAAGGTCCCCGGTTCCCAATTGAAGGGCAGGGTCATCGAGCAGCAGGTGCGGGGCATCGACATCGCGCCCACCATTCTCCAGTTGGCGTCCCTCAAGGCGAAGAGGCAGATGCAGGGTAGGGGGCTGCTGACCCTGATGGAAGGAAAGTGGAATCAGCCCGACCTGGTGGCTCATAGCGAGACCTACTACCCCTATTATCACTTTCAGTGGAGCCCACTCTTCTCGCTCCGGACGGCGAAGTACAAATATGTAGAGGCCCCCCGGCCCGAGCTGTTTGACCTGGAGGCCGATCCGGAAGAGAAGCGGAATATTGTTCAGGGGAACGGGGCGATGGCTGCGTCACTGCAAGCGCGGCTGGAGCAGGAATACCACAAGTTCGGTTCCCAGGATACGCAGGACCAGGCGCCGGAGCTGGAAGAGATAGATCGGGAAAGGATGGAGCGCTTGCGGAGCCTGGGCTACGTTGGCTTCTCAGCCGGAGGAGCCCGGCGCCCTGGTATCGATGGGCTGCCCGATCCCAAAGACAAGATAGGCGTCTACGGCCTCCTAATGGAGGCGTTTCATGATTCTGAGCAGGGCCGCTTCAAGGAGTCGACCGGGAAACTGAAAGAGGTTCTGCGACAGGATGACGGGCTGGTTGATGCTCACCTCTATCTGGGATTGAATCTGGTCGAGGCGGCCGATTATCGCAACGCCTCGGATTCCTTCAAGAGGGTTCTCGAGTTGGACCAGCGCAATGTCCTTGCGACCTTCAATCTGGCTCTCTGCTATGCCAACCTGGGGAAACTGGAGGCAGCCTTCGAGGGTCTGCGTCGAACTCTGGAGCTGGATCCGGAGGATACGCCGGCTCGGGTAGCTTTAGGACGTGTCTACCAGCTTCAAGGAAAAACGGATAAGGCAATCGAAGCGTTCCAGAGAGCCATCAATCGGAACCCCGATTTTGCAGAGGCACACCTTTTCCTGAGTCAGGCCTACGAGGCCAAGGGTCGGAAGGACCTGGCTCGGGCAGAGAGGCTGGAAGCCGATCGACTGGGTTCCCAGGCTGGAAGAGCCGCCAGCCGAGCTGGATCATTCAGGTAGAGACTGTCACCGGTGTCAATCGGGTGTCGGACCAACAAGACATAATCTAGTTTTTTGAACTCGTAGGGTTCTTCTTGTCCAAAACTTTGGATTTCCAGGAAGGCAGGCTCCCAGAGCCACCCCATGGGCGAGTGTTGTCGGATTGTATACAAAACGGCTGGCAAATCCCAAGTATTCAGATGTTTCTAGTAGCTTCGAAGGACGTACCCCTTTTTCGATCTGGGAGTCAGACTCCCCTGGCAGGTGAACCGGCATGAAAAGTGCAACAGGTTTTATATCAGGCTAGATGAGACGAGCCTGGAAGCTTTATTTTTTTTGACTGTGCGGAAAAGTCGTAGTAGGCTGACCGTGACAGAAAGAGCAGGTGCCTTCTATTGAATGAGGAGGCCGGAATTAGGATGAAGGTTTAAACCGTATGAATACTAGTTTCTGTATTGTTGTGGACTGGGTGTCTGAAGCCATCCATCGAGATCCAAGATGCCTGAGTTGAAGGAGGGAATTATGAGACTTAAGAGGATATCGTTGTTCTTGTTGCTGTTTGGGCTGAGCTTTGGTCTCGCCCTGGGACAGGGAGACAAAGCCGTTATGGTGGGAACCGTCAGCGATGCAACCGGTGGGATCATCCCGGGTGCAGAGGTCACGTTGACCCAACCCGCAACCAACGAGGTGCTGACAGCCCTCACCGGCTCGACCGGGGACTATGCGTTTCGAGCGCTGCCCTCAGGTGTCTACGACTTGCGAGTTTCATTACCGGGATTCAAGACGGACGAACGCACCGGAATGAAACTGGACGTGGGTCAGATCTATCGGATCGACATCGTTTTGAGTGTAGGTGAAGTGTCGGAGGTGGTTTCGGTCGTATCCACGGCGCCCATCTTGGAGACCGAGGAGCCTGAGCTGAACCAGGTCCTGACGACCGACGTTGCCGTCAACCTGCCTCTCAACACCCGTGATGTTCTGATTATGGGCACCTTGACTCCTGGGATCTCGCCTTCGCGGAACAGTCAGGGAGGGGGGATGGGCTACGTCGTCAAGGGGATGCGTCAGGCCGACAACCTGGTGACCCTGGACGGCTCCATGGTGAGCGAAACCAATGGCGGAATCGTCATGAGGGGCAACCCGGACGCGATCCAGGAATTCGAGATCAAGACGGGGCTTTATGGAGCCCAATACGGGATCAAACCGGGGGGTCACTTCAGCATGATCACCAAGAGCGGCACCAACGAGCTGCACGGCGCCGCCTTCTGGTTTCATCGCAACGACAACCTGGATGCCCGGAACTTCTTCTCCGGAACGCCGCCCGAGCGCAAGCGCAACCAGTATGGAGCGTCTGCCGGGGGACCGATTATTCTTCCCGGACTGTTCGACGGCAGGGACAAGGCCTGGTGGTTCTTTTCCTACTCTAAGGAGGCGATTAGAGGACAACGGACTTTCACTGGATTGGTGCCCACTCCGGAAGAGCGGAGCGGCATGTTCGCAGACACGATTATGGATACGAGTACTGGGCAGCCTTTTCCCAACAACACCATCCCCAGCGGGCGCTTCGATCCGGTAACGCAGAAGATGATTTCGCTCTACCCGCCTCCCAATGCAGACATCTCGCGCGGCTTCAACCTGGTCAACGCGACCTCCTCCCCAAACGACATCGAGGAGTACATCGTCAAGATGGACTTCAGGACGGGTCCCGACAGCCGCTGGTCAGGCCGGTTCTATTGGTACGACACCCCGATCACGAGGGTGGGGCCCATTCCCGTCTTCACTCGGATCGATCCGCATCAGAGCTTCGCTCAGAACATTACCAATACGCGTAATTTCGGCGCCAATGTGGTCAACGAGGCCGGTCTTCACTTCTACCGCAGGCCCTACTTTCCGGGCCAGCCCTCCAGTACGGATCCGAACTTCGGAAACAACCTGGGCATCGCAGGCTGGCCGATCAAGGACCCGGATTTTGAGGGAGTGCCGAGGATACAGGTGACCGGACTAGCCAATTTAGGAGACTCGGGAAACAAAGGAGGGGTTCCGGAAGGGAATTGGGAGGTCAAGGACAATCTGAGCTTTACCAAGGGATCGCACTACATCAAGACCGGCTACCATTATCGATACCAATATCTCGGCTTTTACTTCCGCACGCGAAGCATATTTAGATACACCAATGACCGCTATACCGGCAATGCCTTTGGGAACATGCTGCTGGGTGATCTGACCTCGGCTACCCTGGGCGATGAGAACCGGCTGAATACGGGTCAGGCGGGTCACCACTTCTACTTCCAGGACAATTGGAAGGTTTCTCCGAAGTTGACGTTGAACCTGGGTGTACGGTACGAACTGCGGCTGGGGTGGAACGACAAGCGCGGATTCCTGAGTAATCTACGCTACGATTGCGCGCTGGCAGCTCGACCGGCAAATCCGGCTCCGGGTTGCTACAACCCGGTGGTCACCATTGCCGATCCGGTGTTTCCGGCCACGGGACGTTATGAGGCGGACAAGTCGCTGTGGGATTTTTCCAAGAACGCAGTAATGCCTCGCCTCGGTCTGGCTTATCGTCTGAGCGACGATACCGTTATTCGTGCTGGCGGCGGAATCTATGGCAACGAACCACCCGGGGGGATGGTCTATGGGGCATTGGCGGGCTCCCGTTCCGGCCGGGCCAATGCCAGTCGGCGAGAATTCACCTCCAGCCCCCTCGTTCCGGACCTCCCTCAACAGAATCCCTTTACTGCCTTTACGCCGGGTGCCGGCCTGAACAACGTCGGGTCGTTCGAGCATGATATGCCTCAGTGGTACGTGCCCAACTGGGGGCTATCCCTGCAGCGCCGCATTGGCGAAAACACGATGGTCGAGGTGGGTTATCAGGGGTCGCGTTCGGTTCACGAATACCTCATCCGCGAGGTCAACGATGCCGAACCTTTGGTTCCGGGGTCGGGGGACACCCGCGATCGTCAGGAGAGGCGTCCATTTCCTAACCAACAGAGCTACTCATACTTGCACGGCGGTGGGGATCAGGACTATCACGGTCTGGAACTCAAATTGGAGAAAAGACCAGGCGCCGACGGGGTCACGGCCCTGATGGTCTATACCTGGTCCAAGAGCATCGACGTGATTGGCGGCCGTCTGGGTGTGGCCGGGGACCCAAGAGAAGTCTCCAGACATAGGACCAACCGGGAGAATAGAGGACTCGGGGAAGCGAACATTCCGGGACGCTTTGCCTGGCTGTTTGGTTACGAGATTCCGATTGGGCAAGGGCATACCTATGGTTCGGACAATGTGCTGGGCAAGGTCCTGGGAGGCTGGAGCTTCTTCACCATCCTGACGATGCAGAAGGGCTCCTTCTTTACCCCGGTATTGGGCTCGGACATCTATGACGTCGGGACGAATAGGACGCAGCGTCCGGACGTGTCGGGAGATCCGAATATCAGCAAGGGCTCGCGAAAGCCGGAGCGCTGGTTCGATACCACCGTCTACTCGCTTCCTACTGGTGGAATCTACGGCAATGCGGGACGGGGAACCATCGAGGGTCCCGGGACGCAGAACCTCGATTTTGCCCTACTGAGAAGCTTCCCGATTGTGGAGTCGGTCAGGATGGAATGGCGCTTTGAGGCATTCAACATCCTCAACCACACCAACTTCAGGATCCCGTCGAACAATTTCCAAAGCTCCAGTTTCGGCGCGATTGGGAGCTCACATCCAGCTCGAGAGCTCCAGTTTGGCATCAAGTTCTACTGGTAGTCTTCTGCCCGCGTCAAGCGACAGGAACCCGCTCTCGGCCAGAGAGCGGGTTCCTGGTCATTCCCCGTCATCTCGCCCTGAACGATCAGTCCACGGAATGTGGTGCTAAACAGGTGTCTTTTTTGTCTTAGTGTTAGAAAGATAACTGTATGGAGTTAGACCTCACCTTCGGACTCCAATAATATCGGGGACAAACGATCTCAGCTTTGGGTAGGAGTGTCCAATGGCTAGAAGTCTTTTGGTTGTCCCGGTTTTAGCCTCATTGTGGGTCTTTTCAGCCTGGGCCGAGAATCAGGCGCAGATCGTTTCCGGCAAAGTCGTTTTGGAGGAGGGCACCCCGCCACCGGAACCGGTGGCTGTGGATTTGATCTGTAATGGCTCTCTGCTCAGCCAGGAAATGACGTCCCGCAAGGGACAGTTCACCTTTCAATTAGGAACCAGAGACTCCACCTATCTGGACTCCAGTATCTCCCGTCCACCCGAAGCTGAGACTTTCGATGCCGGTGCAAATCGCTTTCTTCCCCACACCAGAGCTGGGCGTACGGGAAGAAACGATTTCAAGGAGGTGTCAGGGGTCAATCTAAAGGATTGTGAGCTGCGAGCCTCGCTGCCGGGTTTCAGCTCGGACACCGTGCGACTCGGCTTAGGTACGGTGGCGGGTCACACCGAGGACGTCGGAGTGATCGTCTTGCGCCGTCGGGCTCAGGTAGAAGGGACTATCGTGAGTTTGAAGACTCTGGCGGCGCCCAAGGAGGCCAAGAAGGCATTCGAGAAGGCGAAGAAGGAGCTGAGCAAGGAAAAGATAGACTACCTTAAAGCAATAAAGGATCTAGAAGACGCGGTGGCCTCATATCCGGAATTTTCGGCGGCCTGGGATTTACTGGGACTCAGCCGCCTGGCGCTCAAAGACGTGAGCGGTGCTCGGGAGGCCTTTGAGCACGCTGTCGCCAGCGAGTCGAAGTACATTGCCCCCTATCTGTCGCTGGCGATGCTGGAGCTGCGGGCACGCCGCTGGCAAGAGGCGCTCCAGTGGAGCAAGAGGGCACTGGAGCTGAATCAACACCTGAGCAAGGCCCATTACTTCCACGGCCTGGCCAACTTCTATTCAGGTCAGATGGAGGTAGCAGAAGAGTCGTTTCGCGAGGTCCAAAAGAGCAAGGGTGCGGCACACCATCCCCTGACGAGTTACCTCCTGGGGACGATTCTAGCCCAGCAAGGGAGCTTTCGATCGGCCGCAGCGGAGTTTCGCCACTATCTTCAGGCACAGCCTGGATCCCCTATCGCCGCTGACGTCAGGAAACAGTTAGCAGAGTGGGAAGAGCAGAGTCTGATCGATCCTCCCTCTTGATCCGAACCCATTAGCCTGAAACCATAACCCTCCTCGTCGATCATTGATTGTGACGTCCACCGCATGATTCCAAAGGTCGATGAGCTGTTTCCCTACCTGCCGCATTTCTTAGTAGATCAAATCAAGGGCGGCACGAAGCGGGCACCTAATCGTTTCGCTTACATCGACTGGTCATTCGCCATTGAGGCTCTGGCGGCGACCGAACTGAGGTTTACGGCATGGAGGAGTTGAATCGTCGACGTTTTCTTTCCTTCACTGGACTCGCAGCATCGCTTGCGGGACCGATAGCGGCCGCCGAATCGGAAGCCGGGATCGGAGAGGAATACTCAATGACTCTCTGTCCCTGGACGATCGAGAACCCGCGGCACGACCATCAGCTAGTTTTCCCCATGAGGGATGGGAGCCTTTTGCTAGTCTGGTGTGAGTACTACGTTCGCAAACCTTCTCGGATTGCGCCTGTTTCAACACAATCCTATTTCCTTCGTGATGACTCGCCCTGCCGAATCTCAGGTAAGCTTTCCAGGGACGGCGGCAGAAATTGGAGTGGCAGGATCACTCTCCAGGAGAACTTCGGCCTGCACAATGTCAAGCATCCCAACCTGCTGCGGCTGCCTTCGGGTGAGGTCCTTTTCACCTTTACCGTCCGTGATATGACGAAGCGCGATCTGCGGATCTACCTGAAGAGATCCGGCGACGAGTGCGAGAGCTGGACAAAACCCGTGCAGATCTCGCCGCCGGGAGGCATTTTCTTCACCAACGCCGACCACATTCTCAGGCACAGTTCGGGTCGCATCATCCAGCCCCTGCACTATTGGGATCCAGTCCGATACGAGAAGATGCACAACCTGGCCTTTTGTCTCTACTCCGACGATGAAGGACACACCTGGAATACCAGCCGAAAGAAAGTGGACCTGCCCAAACTGGGCGCGGAAGAGCCGGGCATAGTTGAGCTGAAGGATGGCTCCTTGTTGGCCATGTTGAGGAACCGGCTGGGCAGGGTTTACCGCTCGATCTCGACCGATCGCGGCGAGACGTGGTCCGACGCCGAGGCAACCGAACTGCCTGCGCCGGCGGCGGCGAACTGCATCAAGCGCATCCCGCAGACCGGTGACTTGTTGTTTATCTGGAACAACTCCGTGCCCTACTACCTTACCCGACCAGGATCGAAGCAAACCAGCCGCCCGCGCCACCCCTTGAGCGCCGCGATTTCCCGCGACGAAGGACAGACCTGGGAGAACATCAAGAACGTAGAAAATCATACAGGTTACGACCTGTCCTGCCCCTCTGTCTCGTTCGTGGGTGACGAAGCCTTGGTGGCTTACTACAAGCGCCCTGAAAACCCGGCTCCAGGTACGGATGTGATATTGAAGATCTTCAAGACGGATTGGTTCTATAGCTGATGGGCACTGGATTTCGAGTGGAGTGTGTGCCTTTGTTCCAGCGGAGGAGTACGTGAGTCTCAAACCAAGAGGCCTGAATCGGCGAGCCTTTCTGTCTGCTTCAGCCGCAGCCGCGGTCTCGACTCCTGTCCCTAGGCAGATTGAAGCCTAAAAAACAGGAGTTGTTGCCCGCACCCTCGGCGGCCAACTGCATCAAGCGCATTCCCAAGACAGGCGATCTGGTATTCATCTGGAACAACGCGACGCCCTTTGCACTTTCCCAACCGGGTGCGACCAGCTACCACTATCCTCGAAATCCGCTCACGGCGGCGATCTCCAAGGACGAGGGAAAGACGTGGACCCACTTCAAGGACATTGAGCGCCGCCAGGGCTACACCAGCGGATACCCGTCCCTGACGTTCGTGGGCGACGAGGCGCTGGCGACCTACGGTTAAGCAACCGTTTTTCTGTAATTTTCTTTAGGGCCTGTAGGGAAGAATTGCTCCACTTGTGTTTTCCAGCCGGCCAGGTTCAGGTATTGCCGGCCGGTTAACCACTCCTCGTGTATCTCTGCAAGCACAGCCGAGATGAGCCGCAGCGCCGACGCTTCGTGGGGAAAGATTCCCACCACCCGGGTTCGTCTCCGGATCTCCCGGTGCAGTCTCTCCAGTCCGTTGATGGTTCGGATCCTTCGCCACCAGCTCCTCGGAAAATCAAACACTGTCAGCCCTTCATCCACGTTCTCTTCCAGCCAGCTCACGAACTCCGGTGCAATCTTTTCGAACTTCTTGACGACTTTACCCTTGAGCTCCTCGGCATCTTCTCGAGACGGGGCATCGAAAATGTCCCGCATGGCCTGGGCGATGCGGGGCTTGTCCTCTTTGCGGCGAGCATATTGTTGGGCGTTTTTACTCAGGTGAAACTGACAACGGTTCCAGGGCACCGACGGATAAACTGCCCGCCTGGCCGCCTTCAGTCCTTCGTGATCGTCACTGACAAACAGCTCGACCCCTCTCAGTCCACGCTTGTGCAGATCTCCCAGAAACCCTCGCCAATGCACCTCCGCTTCACTGATCCTGGTGCTCAGACCCAACACCTCCCGCGTTCCGAAACGATTGACTCCTATGGCTTTCAGGATGGCCACGTCCTGCACCCTGCCGCCTCTTCGAACCTTCTCGTAGTGGGCATCCAGATACACGATCGGATACTCTCCCAGCTCCCGGCTTCGAAACTCTTCCAGCTCTTCGTCCAGCATCCCGGCCACTCTCGAGACCTGGGTGGCCGAGATCTCCAACCCACACAGCTGCTCCGTGATCTCGGTGACTTTCCTCGTCGAGACTCCCATCACATACATCTCGGCAATGGCCAGCTTCAGGGCCTTCTCCGAACGGCAACCCCTCTCCAGCGACTTGGGATAAAACCTCAACCCACGCACCTGTGGAATCTCCAAGTGCAGCTCTCCCACTCGAGTCTGAATCCGCTTGCCTTTGAATCCGTTTCGATAGCCTCGCCGACTGGCTGTTCTCTCGTACGCTTCCGCTCCCAGAAACTCGCTTCTTTCCAACTGCATGGCCACGTTGAACAGCTTCTCCAGGATTCCTCGAAAGGCTTCTGTTCCTTCCTCGATCAACTCCGCCAGGATCTCCCGTGGTACTCTCTTTTCCAGGTCTGGGTTCATTTGATTCTCCTTGCCAGATAGACGTTTCTGTTTTTGGAGAATCCTGTCCCAGACCTCTGTCTTTCCGACCCAGGCCTGACCAGAATTTACAGAAAAGAAGTTACGCTACTTCGGAACAGAACAAGTAGCGCTTTACGGTGCTGTCCTCGGGATTGAAGGAGCCATTGCGCCAGACAGACGAAGGTCCCAGTATCGCTACCGTGGGAGTTCCAAGGGCGACTGCCAGATGCAGTGGGCCTGTGTCCCCAGCGACCATCAGCCGGGCTCGTTGGCACAAGGCCGCCAACTGGAGTAGGTCAGTGGGGAAGGTGACAATAGCCTCTGGAGCCGCCGCCCGCCGGACCTCTTCGATTAGGCCCTCCTCGCCGGGTCCGTAGGTGAACACGGCTGGCAGTCCCAGCTGACGGCGCAGCTGGAGTCCCAGCTGCGCATAGTTACGGGCGCCCCAGAGCTTGGTCTTCCACCCAGCTCCGGGGTTGACCAAGACTGGATGCTTGACTTCGTTCTGGCCCAGCTGGGTGTCGATGTAATGCTTTGCCTCGGCGGGAACCTGAAGCGGCACCAGGCCGTCCGTCTCTTCATCGCAGCCGAGAAACCGAGCCAGATCGAGATTGCTCTTAATGATATGGCGATGAGGTCCGCCCTGGCACCGGATGGTCTCGGTGTAGAAGCGCGCAGCGTCTGGTTCCCGACACTGGTCCTTCTCGAATCCCAGCACTCTCCTGGCACCCGATAGTCTGGCAAAGAGGGCAGACTTGATAAGTCCCTGGAAATCGAGGACGAGATCAAAGTCCTCACCGCGCAGTGACATTACGAGTTTTAGTAGGGCGCGGCTGGTGGACGGCCGCCGGCGCCATTGCTTCGTGTCTGCCACCCAGAGGCGGGCGATTCCAGGGACGTTCCGGAGTAGGGGTAGGTAGCGTGGCTTCACCAGCCAGTGAATCTCTGTTTTTGGGAATCTGCGATGTATCTGTTGCTGTGCCGGGAGGGTATGGAGAATGTCTCCCAGCGACCCCAGGCGTACGATCAGGATCTTTCCCAGCTCAGCAGCGGACTCGGATTCCCGCTCTGTTTCCAACTCTGGCTGGACCGTGCCCACGTTGATCCCTGTTTGCTGCGCCCGCTGTAGCCGGACGGAGTCGGAGCTGCGCCACACCACCACGAAGTTCCCACTGCCATCCATGGCCAACGCTGATCTGGACTGGACGCTCGTGGTGTAAGAGTTGAACCTGAACCTCGTCGCCTTCCGGTGTTCCGGTGCTATTGTAGCACTGCCCTTGGATGCGGGCACTGGACGCATGCGAGCCGGCGGAGCCGAGGCTGGCCTGGTTTCTTCCCAGGCGTCCTCGCCCCCAACTGGGCTCGCCCAAGTCTATTCTGGAGAGGCGAAGATGAGGAAATGATGAGAAGAGGATGGAAGGGGTGTCGGTTCTTTGCTCTTGAACGCAATGGAAGGGACGAGGGTCGAAGGACAAGCAGAGAGGCTGCCTGGAAAGTCCCGCTTTCTTCGCGCCTGGCCAGTTTCTATTCAGGTCAAATGAAGGTAGCAGGATAGTCGTTCTGCGAGGTCCAAAAGAGCAAGGCTCCGGCACACCATCCCCTGACGAGCTACCGCGTGGGGACGATTCTAGCCCAGAATGGGAAGGATTCTGAAATTGACCGTGGACAGAAAGGAATCGTTGACGCAGAGTTTGAGGGCTGATAGGTTTCATCATCAGGGGGAGGTCGGTGGAAATCCCGATCCGAAGTGGGGCGCATCCTCAAAGTCCCCCGGCGGGCCCACCATAAATCATCTGAAACGGCCAGGCGACCTGGCTGTAGCACCACCGCTCGGGCCCAGCGCCGGGTGTGAGTCGATTCGGGCTCTAGGCAGGAACCAACTGGGAGTCGGACATGGCTGCTATTGAAATCGTTGACCACCATATTGTCTACGAAAACCTCGAGCCCCAGAATCGCGCTCGTCACGGCTATTTCCCCGGCCTCGTGAAACTGCCATCGGGTGAGCTGCTGGCGTTGTTCACTCTGGGTGAAGCGTTTGAAGCGGCCAACGTGACCACCGTGGTGACTCGCTCATCTGATCAGGGGCGAAGCTGGAATCTGCAGGGCCCCCTGCACCAGAAAGACGTGGAGCACCGCTACAACTCCGATTACTTGAAGCCGACGCTGCTGAGTAACGGCAAGCTGATCGCCCTGGGTTATCGTTTCCACCGCACCGATCCGGATCAGACGATGGCCAACCCGGAGCCGAACGTCGATGGAATACGGGGTGGTGACGACCTGGTTTCGTTTTCCGAGGACGAAGGACACAGCTGGACACCCCCCAGGATCATCCCCCGCACGCGCCCGGAATTGATTGAACAGTCGGGCCCTGCGATTCAACTGCGCAGCGGCGTCATACTGGGAGCGGGCTCCTTGTTTCCCAGGTGGGACGGCAGCAATCCCAGCGGCTTCGTCGGAGCCCTACAGCGAAGTGAGGACGAAGGCGAAACCTGGGACGACCGTACCAACTTCTTCGAGGACCCTGCGGGGCGCTATGCTCCGTCGGAACCAAGATTGTGTGAAGTGCAAGACGATCGCATCGTCTCCCTGAATTGGATGATGGATCACGTCAAGGGAACGAACACGACCAATCATGTGACGGTGTCGCACGATGGCGGAGCGACCTGGTCGGATCCGATCGACACTGGCGTCTGGGGCCAGGCCTCTAATTTGATGCACTGGGCAGACAATATCCTCCTGACGGTTCACTGCCACCGTGAAGGGGAGGATATCGGGCTGTACGTCCGAATCGTCGATTTTGCCGACGACCGCTGGCGCACGGTCAAGGAAGCCAAGATATGGGGCAACGCACCCTCAATGAAGGTGGCCGCCTATTCGACCATGGGGCAGAACCTCAGATTCGGTCAAGCTTCGCTGCTGCGTCTGGACAACGATGATATTCTGGCAACCCACTGGGCGATCGAAGAAGGTCAAGGACGCATCCGTACCCACCGGCTTCGCGTCCAGGTCTAGTTCCGGGCCGGTAACTGCCAACCGGCTTCGCCTCCGGTCTCCAGATACAGGGGGAGAGAAATGATTTCAGCCAGTTGGAATAATCGAGGTTCGGTCTTGGGGCTCGTTGCTATTACTACCATCCTTCTACTGCTCAGCGTGACCACGGCGCAGGAGAATTCGACGATCAGCATCGGCTCGAAGCGTGAATTGTTCATCGACACCCACCTGATCGAGACCCTGTCAGGAGTGCGGCTGGAGCTACACGCTCCCACTCCCAAAGAGATCGTGCTACACCACGACAAACTCTGGGAAGGCAACGGCTGCAATTACTATTCGATCTTTCGGGACGGGGACATCTATCGGATGTACTACGATGCCTGGGCTCATGAGCCGTCGACTATTCCAGTCCACGATGTCCTGATTGCCTATGCCGAGAGCAAGGACGGGAAGACCTGGGTGAGGCCGGAGCTGGGACTCTTCGAGTTCAATGGCTCCAAAAAGAACAATATCGTCTGGGCCAGTCCCAAGTTGGATAATTGGGGTTCCTTCAAGGATAGCAACCCTCGATGTCCTGCCGATTCGCGCTACAAGGCCTTCTACAACGGTAAAGGGGCGCTGATGGCTGCCAAGTCGGCCGACGGTATCCACTGGTCTCCAATGAGCGATGAGCCGGTTCTGACCGATGGCGCCTTCGATAGTCACAATCTGGCCTTCTGGGACGCGGAGCAAGGTCACTACAGGGCCTACTATCGAGATTTTCGGATGCGGGATGGGTCCTCGGGTGCCGCTTTGATGTCCCGGAGCGGTGGCATTCGGGACATCAAGACCGCCACCTCGGACGATTTCATCAACTGGACGAAGGGCGAGTGGCTGGAGTACCCGGGTGCGCCGGACGAGGAGCTCTACACCAACAACATCATCCCCTACTATCGTGCACCCCACATTTACCTGGGTTTTCCTGCCCGCTACCTGGACCGTGGATGGTCCGACTCGATGAGGGCTCTTCCCCAGCTAGCAGACCGCGAAGAGCGCGCCGGTTTGAAGTCCTACACAGGGGCATCCGGGAAAACCTCAGGCAATGCCCGATATGGTACCGCCCTGACGGATGGGCTGTTCATGAGCAGCCGCGACGGAAGGGTGTTCCAGCGCTGGCTGGAGGCTTTTCTCCGTCCCGGTCTTCGCTACACCGACAACTGGGTCTATGGAGACAACTATCAGAACTGGGGACTGATCGAGACGAAATCGGATTTGCCGGGCGCCCCCGACGAGATTTCGATCTATGCAACCGAGCACTACTGGAGAGGAGCCTACACCAATCTACGCCGCTTCGTCCTGCGCGTGGATGGCTTTGTCTCAATAAACGCGCCCGGCAAGGGAGGAGAGTTCACCACCCGACCGCTTTCCTTTAGCGGAAGGGAGTTGGAGATGAACTTCTCGACCTCTGTTGCGGGGAGTGTCCGGGTTGAAATCCAGGACGTTGGCGGCAGGCCCATTCCAGGCTACGCGCTGGCGGATTGTCCCGAGATCTTTGGGGATCATCTCGAGCGGGTGGTGGCCTGGAAGAGCGGAACCGACGTAAGCGGGCTGGCGGGCAAGTCCATTCGTCTGAGATTCGTCATGAAGGACGCGGACCTCTACTCGATCCGCTTTCGGCCCTGATTCCTGCCGTCAGGTTGTATGTTGCTCCGGCTTCTGCCCAACACCTCTATTCACGGCCCAGGCCGAACTCACTCCCCATCGTGACTACCTTACCGTCGCGAAAATGAACCTCGATAAACTTCGAGCTTGCGAACGGTCTGCCGTTTTCTTCCTGGAAAGTACCGATGTGTTTCTTGGTCCTGGTCTCGAAGATATCAGGTGCATGAGAGTACACATATTTCCCATCCAGGCTGAAACTCACCCACCCGTGTCCTCGAATTGAAAGATTGACGTGTCCCATCTCCTTGGGGGGCATCTGGGTGGCGTCAAAGTAGAACAGCTTTTGGCCCTCTTGGTCGCTGATCCACAATTCCTTTTGATCGGGCGTGAGTCCCGCTCCGTGGGTTCGATGCAGGATCTTCTCCTTGCTCGCGAAGACCCGATGAATGTGTTTCCCTTCTTTCAGATCCACGACGTCGAAGCCCACGTGTTTGCCCAGGCAGACGTAGGCAATGCTGTTGTCCTTAGTAACGGTGTAAGGGAAGATCGCATACTCGCCGACATCCTTGATTTGACGGACCATGCGATCATCCCGGGTATCGAACATCGACAGTGTGGTCCTGGTGCCGAGATAGACGAAGCCCCCGTCCAGACTGACGATGCTATTGTGGGCTCGGGGACCTACGTGTATGCGCTTGATGAGCTGACCGTCTTCGCCGTTGACAACCACGAAACCGGCATCTTCCGCCTCATACCAGAATCCTGTGGGAGCGTAGATCTTCTTGCCGTCCAGCGTTATGGACGATCGATCACAGCAGCCCCCTTCGAAGGTGCTTTCCCAGACAATTCTCTCCCTTTCCAGATCGAAGCGTCCCAGGCGATGATTCGTGGTGGAGTAGTAGACGGAATGGGCCTCGAGGTTTCCGGTGAAACCGCGCAGACCCTCCTCGAAGATCGGAATCTCGATCCGCTTGACGAATTTGTGTCCGTCGTCAATGTCAAAGACAAGAATGCCGTTGCCAGAACGTCCTTCCTGCTGAGCGCCGTCCGGTGTGCTCATATAGAGGTAGCGCTTGGTCCGGGACTGGCCAAAGGTGGACGGGGCGGTGGAGAGAAGAAATGTGAGGATCCAAATAAGTACATACATAGTCACAATTTTACCTTCGCCCGTCCGAAAGCTCTATCCGGTCTGGAGGGAAAATAGTGAGCAGTGAGCAGTGAGCAGTGAGCAGTGAGCAGTGAGCAGTGGTGCAGTGAACAGCACTGTAAACGGTGAACTACCAGCATGACGAAGTCTGTGCCGCGAACGACTTGACTCGTTAGCAATAGGAGTCCAAGTTCCGAGGAGAGAGCCGGACAACAGCAAGATTCTTGCTAACGCGGCTGGCCAGACTTGCATGACTTTTTACCGGACCAGTCTCAGCTCCCGGGACTTCTCTCGGATACGCTGCAGCCGATCCCGAATGGGTATCAGTTTGCTGCCGTCGGGATTGGAACGTGCCAGATGGAAGAACTCGTACAGATCGAAGCCGGCAAAGCGCTCGTCGTGGTACAGCTGCTGGATGTTGTCGACGTACTCGCTGATGGGGATGGCCCGGCTCACATACCGGTTCATGTAGACAGGCAGCCCCATCCTTTTGGTCACTTCCAGGACTTCCCGGACTACAGGATCCGCCAGGATGTTCTGCAGGTTACTGCGCTTGGTGGGGGAGCCGTCCAGGGGGTCCTCGGCCGCCTCGTACCAGCTGGCCCTCAAGGTGATGGCGTCTACCAGTCCCTCTTCCAGCCATTTACGCCAGGCGAAATGGAGGTTGGCTGGAAAGCCCATGATCTGGCCGAAAACAGGGTTGGGGCGGAAGGCCTCGGTGTGAACCTGGACCTGGAACAGCTTTCCGGCTCGTCGGGTCTCACGGCTGGCTTCCCTGACGAACTGGGTATAGTGCTCCCCCCGCAGCGCCGCCAAGAGCTGGGGGTCGTATTCTTGGGTGAGCAAATCCACTCCGTATCGATTTTCGTAGGCCTTCACGATGGGCTCATTGAAGCCGTAGGCGTAGGGTTCATCGGTCAGTGTCCCGTGGGCCGAGACCCTGAGGACGACGCCATCCACGCCCTTTTCCAGCATGCGGTTGATCCGCCATAGCCAGAGCTCCTGAACCTCTGGGTAGGCTTCACAGGGAGCCGCGGGAAGGTACTCGTTCTTGCCCCGGGCAAAACCAAGGAAGCCTCCCCCGGAACCCAGACCCAGCTCGGCTCGATGCTCGTGCCATTTGGTGATCTGGACTTTCTCAGGCTTCAGATCCTCGGGATCAGATTGCCAGGCTCGGTCCAGTGACATGACCCGGGGCCCATAGCCCGAGTCGAATTCCAATCCGTAGCTACGGAAGTCCCGGGGCCGGATCCAGGTGGCGTCCTGGGTGGCGACCACGATGGGTAGAGGATCGGGGGACGGACCGTAGACCTCGACCATGGCCAGCGCCGTGTTCTCGAAATCGGCGTTTCCCCCTTGAAAATTGGTTGCCACCACTACGTAGCGATCCCTTAGATCAAGGTTCTTCAAGGTCAGTATCCGAACCGCGTCGCCCTTTCGGGTGACCAGGTTTCCGTAGTAGTCCCGGACCTCCCTCGGTGCTGGCTCCACAGTCTCCGCGAGCGCGAACTCGACGGCTCGACGTTGGTATCGGTAGTTGCTGGCGCTGGTCCAGATCTCCAGATGCTCGCGCCGGATGCGGGTAGGTGAGTCGTCCTTCTTGATCAGCCGGATCTGACGGATCGGGATCGTCTCCAGGCCTGCGGGAGCCTTCACCGGGCGGCGCTTGATCCGAGTGTGAGGAAAATGCTCCATGAACGGATTGAAGCTCTGGATAGTACCACCGATCCTCCGCATGCGGGTGTCGGGATCGGCGTCGGGAGAACCCTCGGGAAAAGATGCCGACATGCCGGTGTGGTAGGGCTTGAGGACGCCGAAGATCTCCAGGCCGTTTCGATGGGCTGCCTTCACTGCCGCCTCCAGGGGCTCCCCGATAGCCGCCAGGGTACGGGGGCCGAATTCCGCCCATCGTGACAGGAGCAGGTTGGTGCCGGCTCCATACTTTTCCTGCTCCAGGTCTCCCAGATACTGCCAATAGACCCGGGTGATGCCGAGGCTGCGAACCTCTCGCATCATCAGGTCCAGGGTGTCGTGAGTGTAGAGGCCCTTACCGCCGTCGCCGTAGAAGTCCACCGTGACCGAGAGCTTGAACTCCGGACTATCGGTCGAACAGGCAGCGGCCCAGAGACAACCAAACATCAGGGCCAGCAGCATCTGGGAGGAGCTCATCGGGAACGTTCCCATTGGCCCACACATGTTAGCACCCTTCTCTTACCCTTGCCCTTGCCCGTGTCGTTGCCTTTGCCCTGACTTCATCTTCTCGTGTGCATCAAAGTTCTTGACGAAGCTGGTGAGCATTGGCACGATCTGACAGAGTTTTCCTTTTCCGCACGCCTAACAGGAAGAAACGCGAAGCGGCTACCTGGCACGGGCACGGGCAAGGGCAAAGGCAAGGGAGGAACGAGGAGTCCGTATTTCAAAGGAGACCATCCAGTCATGGCACAGGTTGTTGTTGCGTGGGGCGAGCGCCCCTTCACCCAGGAGATCGAAGCCGCAGGCCATCGTTGGCAAGCCGATGAACCGCAGGAATTGGGCGGTCAGGACCAGGGACCCAATCCCTATCAGCTTCTGCTGAGCGCCCTAGGAGCTTGTACCTGCATCACGCTCCAGATGTACGCCGGCCGCAAAGGCTGGCCTTTGAAACGGGTCCGGGTAGAGCTAGACCACCAGCGATTGCACGCCCAGGATTGTCGAGATTGCGAGACAAAGGAAGGCTTCATCTCCGAGATCGGGCAGACACTCTTCCTGCAAGGCGAATTGGACCAGGAGCAGCGTCAACGACTCCTGGAGATTGCCGGGAAGTGTCCCGTCAAAAGGACACTCTCGAGAGAAATCAAGGTCCGGTTGGAGCTGGATCCGACATGAGCTTCTTAGCGAGGCCAGGTCGATGGGGGGGAAAGATGCGACTAGAGAGCCTTGCGACTTTTGTTCTCTTCCTTGGTGGGGTGGCGCTGGGC
The DNA here is from genome assembly GCA_965218775.1 of Acidobacteriota bacterium. Lineage (GTDB taxonomy): Bacteria > Acidobacteriota > UBA6911 > RPQK01 > JAJDTT01 > CAUZIZ01. The sequence continues at coordinate 2,174,738 of CBDCLS010000006.1, forward strand.
CAGCCCGAGGGGCAGGAGAGGGTGACCTGGGAAGAGTACTGGCGGCTGGAGGCGCGACTCCGAGCCGGTGCCGAGAAGCCGATGGAGTCCATTGAGCTGGGTGGCAAGCGACAGCTCTTCCTCGATAACTACGTGGTCGAGCATCTGGAGAATGTGAAGAAGGTCATTCACCAGCCCCACAAACACCCGCACAATCCGGTCCTTCGTCCTGAGCGCAGCTGGGAGGAGCGGATCGAATGGGCCAACGTCTTGCGGGACGAGGAAGAGGGGATCTTCAAGGCATGGTATCTCACCGGAGAAGGCCTTGCCTATGCTACGTCCCGGGACGCCCTGACCTGGGAAAGACCTGCGCTGGGGATCCGTGAGTTCGAGGGAAGTCGGGAAAACAACTTGCTGAGGGACTACATCACCAGCCCCACCATCTTCAAGGATCCCTACGAGACTGATCCGAAGCGCCGGTACAAGTGTTTCGGCCTGGAGCGGAAGCCCGATTATGCCATCCACGTATCCTTCTCGTCGGACGGACTTCACTGGACGCGAAAGCAAGAGCCGGTGTTGACCTCGGCCAACGATCCCGGCTTGAATGACCGGCCCAACCTGATGCACGACCGAGTCCTCAGGCGTTACATAGGTCTGACCAAACGGGAGATGATCAATCCGTTCGGAAGAGGGGATTGGGGCATGATCCATCGCTCTCGGGCCGCCTCTGTGAGCTACGACTTCGAGACCTGGTCCGACCCTGTCCTTGCCCTGCATCCGGACGATCAGGATCCTCCCGACTTCCAGATCTATGGTCTGGTGGGATTCAACTACGAGGGCTTCTACCTGGGCCTGATGGATGTCTACTGGAGTGGGGAGCGCGGTCCCAGGGAGCGCACCCTGGACACCCAGCTGGCGCTGAGCCGGGATGGTCTGACCTGGTGGCGTGCCGGTGATCGCCAGACCTTCATGCCCTTGGGTCCCGAGGGAGCCTGGGATCGTTTTTTGGTCGCTCCCAACAACAGCCCCCCCATTCCGAGAGGCGAGGAGTTGTGGATCTTCTATCGAGGTGGTGGAGAGAGACATCGAGCCGGACCGACCCCTCCTCACCGACGGCGGGAACCCTGGCTGGCACCCGGACACCCGGAAGACCTCCCCCTTCCGAAGGGAGTGCCAAGCTCGGGGATGGGGGTCGCCAAGCTCAGGGTGGACGGGTTCGTTTCAATCGATGCAGGCCCGCGTCCGGGCCGGCTGCTGACCCGGCCTCTCCTCTTTGAGGGTCAGGAACTGCACGTGAACGTGGATGCAGGGCAGGGAAGTCTTCAGGCCGAGTTGTACGAGGCCCAGCGCGTGCCGGCCTACTCCAACTCGCCCAGCTGGGGCTGGGCCATCGGTGAGCCACTGGAGGGTTTTTCTCTCCAGGATTGCCAGCCCTTGGAGGAGGATACGACCGACGGTGTCCTGCGCTGGAAGGGAGGTGATCTTGCCGCCTTTAAAGGGCGGCCCATCGTCGTTCGGTTCCAACTGGTGCAGGCGTCCCTCTTTTCCTTCTGGGTGCACTGAGTCGGTGTTTTTGACAGCCGTGTGACTGCTTGGCTCTGAATCGGCATTGGCGCTTGGTCTGGCGTGAGAAAGAAACTTCTTCTGTTTCCGAGCAATAACGCCAGCGGCCACGTCGGATCATTCAGCTGAGGACTTCAGTCCCGCTTACTCCTCGGAACTTGGCCTCCGATTGCTAGCTTTTCAAGTCGTGCGCGGCTGTGTTTCGTTCTTACATCTATAGATGCCTTTCCTCAGCGACGTGCGACGTGCGACGTTCGGACGTTCCGACGAATTCTTCAAGTTTCACCCTAGCCTTCAATTTGGCCTTCCTCCAGCTGGTTGCCCACCTCCCGCATTAGGTGCTATCGTTAGACTCTCATGCCTATGCGTGTGTTGTCCAGGGGAGCGGCTCTTCTCGCACTCTCCTCGGCCCTGCTGGCCTTACCGGTGCATCTCATGACTTCCCAAGATATTCCCGCCGACGTGGTTGACGCTCTTTACCCGGCCACCCTGAGCCTTGAGGACGGCTCCGGGCTCTTGAACATCAGCTTCAGCTCCCGCGGAGTGCAGAAGCTGACGACCTTCGAGGAGCCCGATCTGGACTGGATCTACCAGGGTGCCTACAGTGGCTGGGACTATACGGAGTGGCACTGGTGGAAAGGACATCCCTTCGACTTCCAGGCTCGTGGGCACGAGAATCTGGCCTACTGGGAGTCCTTTCGTCCCCGCTTCTGGGGCAAGCCGAAGGTGCACGCAGAGAGGCTCGGGGAGGGTTACTTGCGGATCGATTTCGAGACAGACGGCTTCCGGTTTAGTCAAGACTATCTCCTACCAGGGCGTGTGCAGTCTGATCTTGCCTACTGGGACATGGTGTTCACCGCCGCCAACTCAACCGGGAGGGAGATCGAGGAGTACGGGCATTTTTTCGCTTGCTACACTTCGGTGAACGGAGAGAGGTCTTACTGGTTCTGGGATGCCGGAGGAGATTTGGTTCTCTGGGAAGATCGCGAGGCCGGCCACTTGAACGGCTACGTGAGCAGCTCAGACGCCTATTTCCAGTCCAGCGGGAACATTCCCCATTGTCCTCGAGGAAAAGGCCGGATCATTGGGACCTGGCACCATCCCGTTCTGGTCTCGCACGCCTCACCCGAAGGTTGGCGCTCGGTCATCCTCCTTGATCCAGATACCACCGGTGCTGTTGCCTGTGGGATGCGGGGGGTCGCCATGGACTTCATCTTCTACCCAGGCCACAAGGAGCGCGTCTTTCAGAAGGGCGGCAGCTTCCGTTCCCACCTGCGCCACCTCATGGTCAAGAGCCCTGGTCTTCCCTCCCGGCAGCAGCTGGAGGGATGGTGGAGACGGTTCCAGGAATCCAGGTCCGACGTGAGGCAGCGAATTGGGCGTTTTCGAGACGGTGCAGCCAAGGGGGGACAGCGTCCTGAAAAGTAACCAGGGGTCGCCCCGAAGAATCGTGCCCTGAGTCGACGCCATCAACTGTTTTCTTTCTTGGGTGGTCTGAAGTCATGCATCGTCGAGACGCTCTCCGTTTGTTAGTGGCAGGTGGCATCGCCTCGACCTCGCTCAAGCCGTCCTTCCCTCATCAAGGAGGGAAATCTCAACCCAAAAGAGGAATCGTCCGTGTCACCCGTGGACCCTCTGACCTGGTGGTGCCAGCGGATGGGGGAGGGTTTCGATATGGACTAGGGATCCCCTTTCAGGTTTCGCCATGGCAGGCGGGCCTGATTTGTAATCTAAGAACCGAGGGGTTCCCGGTGGGTGATTTCGAGGCCGGCGCGGATGTGATTCTGTTCGACCATCTCGACAAGATCCCCTCGGGAAAGACAATTCCAATTACGCGCACCTCGAAATATGCCGATCGGCACAGTGGGCGATGGCGGGTCGCCATCAAACATTGGGTGGCGGGCGGCTTCGTCCCGCTGGGCGCCAAACGTCCCAATGGGACCCCCCATCCGCATGCTGGAACAGGATTCCTGGTGTGTGAGGTCATGGACTTTCCGATGACGGGCAGTGGCTATTATGGCTATTACAGCAAGCGGGAGAAGGGCGGGGGAGTGGTCCGCATGACCGAGGTCTATCACCTGGCTCACGATGGTCGTGAGTTACGCCTGGTCGCGACCGAAGCCAAAACCGCTTCAGGTCCGCTGCGAGCGCCGGACTCGGGATGGGCGATCATCCACGCGGGGCTCCACATGGCGGTACCGGACGGGGATGATCTCCTGTTCGCCGTAGAAGCGACTCGGGGTGACCCGGCCCTGTGGCAGAGCGAGCCGCTTGCCTCAGGGGTGTCTCGCTGGCGACGAATTCGGGGCCGTTGGCAGCTAACCTCGTTTGTACCAATCGCCTTGAGCAGAATGCCGGAAAACCCTCGAATGGTTCACGGTCAACCCCAGGTCCTGAGACAGTTGGAACCCAGCCTGATCCGGGACACCGATAGGTCCCTGCTCTTTACTGTCCGGAGTGCGTACTCGGAGATCGAAGACCACATCATTCGCGTCTGGCGTTCCACCGACGGCGAGGTCTGGACTCTGGCGATCGAGATTCCCAACGGCCGCGGACAGGCTCCGGTGACCCTGAACCAGGCCGCGGATGGCACCCCCTATCTCTGCGCGAATCGTTTAATGCATGAGCGTGACTGGCTCCTTCTGTGGCCTTTGAAGAAAGATCGCTCAGGTCTGGAGAAACCGATCACGGTACGGAACGCATTGGAGCAGTTCGGACCTCCGCCCAGCGGCAAGGTGTGGTTCATGGATCATCCGATGTCCCAAACGGTACGCTTGGCGGATGGACATTGGAGGCACTTGTTGGTCTATCGAATCATGGACCGCGGCGAACATTCCGGGTTTCCACCCGCGCCCCAAACCGGACTCTATGTCGAAGAGGTCGTTTCGACCGGCCCAACAGTTCCAAGCTGGAATTTTCGGTGAGTTTCTTCTCGGTCTTACTCTCTACCACGCCAAAGCGCAGGATCACGTTCCGCTAATCAACCGCCTTCTGCTTCATGTAGTTGAGGACGGCTGATAGATTGCGCCTCGCCTCTAGGAAACCGGGCCGGATTTCCAACGCAGCGGAATAGTGACCCATGGCCTCTTCGAGCTTGCCCTGTTCCACCAGGGCGTTGGCCCAGTTGTTGTGGGCATCGGCATTGTCTGGATGAGCTTGCAGCGCCTTGCCATAATGCTCAATCGCCTCATCCAGCCTCTTTTGCCTGGCTAGAATATTTCCCAGGTTGTTGTGGGCCTCAGCAAAGCCAGGCTGAAGACGCAAGACCTCCGAATAGTGTCGAAGTGCGTTCTCCAGTTGATTTAGCTGGGCCAGGCCAGTTGCCATGTTGTAGTGAGCTTGCGCGTAGTCCGGATTGATTTCCAGGGCCTTGGAGAAGTGGGGTAGTGATTCGTCGACACGTCCCGACTTCAAGAGGGCATCGCCCAGGTTGTTATGGGCCGAAGCGTAATCCGGGCGGATTCGCAGAGCCTCGGTGTAATGCCGTATCCCCTCGTCAAACTGGCGCCGACGAACTAGAGCCCATCCCATGTTGAAATGGGCATTTACCGAGCCCGGATTGATCTCGATCCACTGGCGGCTGAAGCTGACATCGTCCTTGAAGTAGCTGGCGCGATGGTGAGTCAGCGCGGCTGAGCAAGCGACCAACACCAGTCCTGAAGCCAGAATCAACCGACGTGTCATCTCTGTGTTCCAGAAGGCCGAGGCAATCGATGCGGCCACGGCGAACACTGAGAGTGATGCCAGGAAGACATACCGGTCGTCGAAGGGGGCTTCCTGCTGGAGCAGGTTGGCCGTAGGCAGTAAGTTCACCACAAACCAACCCAGCCAGAACCAGGAGGCACGTCGATTGGAGGGCCTCAGACGGATCGTCAGGGTCGTGATCAGAGCGACCAGGCCGAGGGCGATGAGGAGTCGGGGCCACGACAGCCAGATCGCTTTTGTGGGTTCGTAATACAGCGCCGCAAAGGGGGCGAAAATGTCCTGTAGGGCATAGGCAAGCGAGAGAAACGGCCCTCCCAGGCTACCCAGGGCGAACTCTGTTCCTTCGAAAAGGAAGCGGCGAATTCCTATGTAGATCAACATGATGGGGACAATTGGCAGATAACGCATCGTCCAACGGCGGAGGCTGCGTCCGGGTGGGTCGCCCGACAAGCCCAGGAAATCGGCCAGCAGGAACAATACGGGAACGATTACCGCCTGTTCCTTGCTGAACAGGGCACCTGCGAAGGCGAAGATAGCCAGGCCATACCACTTCCGACCAGGACGCAGATAGGCGTAGATCGCCAGCAGAGTCCAGGTTGAGGGCAGGAGTGTTTCCCTCCCCGACGCGGCAGGATAGACCACGGATGAGGCAATAGGATGTAAGCAGAACAAGGCCGCTCCCAGAAGCGCAGGGATACTCTCTATCTTGAAAACAGGTAACCGTAGGAGGGCATACGTGAGCAATCCGGCCAGTCCAATCAAGAGGGCATTGAACAGGTGATAGGGGGCCGGATTCTCTCCGTGTAAGGCTCTTTGCAACATCAGTGTGATCGTGGTAACGGGTCGATAGTAGGGAAGATTGGGAAAGGAGGGCTCGGCAAACAGCTTGGCTACGTCGGCGAGAGAATGGGCTCCAGCTCGGCTCACAATCATCTGAACGTCGTCGTAGATGAACTCGTTCTCCCAGGAGGATGCCCCATAGACACCGACGGTCACCAAAAACAGAAGAAGAATGCCCAGCAGCTGCGGTCCCGACGGGTCCTTGGTCGGTCTCGATTGCGACCCGCTAGTCGTATGATTCTTGGAAGCAGACCTGGTCTTTTTCACAGCAAAACCACCGGCTCGAGGCTGAGCGAAACCCGATTCTAACACGGGGTCCTCCAGCGCAATGAGCCTTGCCGGGAATGGAAAGCGGACACTCGACAGCTCGCATCCCAGGGAATTATTCCTGGGACATTGTGAGGGACCCATTGACGCAGGGTTCCGGGGTTGCTACGGTGTCAGTACACCTTGTAGCTTCGGCTGACATTGATCTAACTAAACTTGACGGTATCGCTTCTCAGAGGACCGAAATTGTTCACTGTTGTTCCCAGAGAGAAAAGCTGAATAAGGAGAGCCTCATGTCAAACCAAGAGGACAGCCAAGAGAATCTGGTTGAGGAAATCGAGTACAAGAACTGCAAGATTGCAATCGTCCAGAAGGAGGGTCGACACCAACTGCGGTTGGAAAATGAGGAGAGGACCGTGGAACGGGATGTCGACACCGAAACCTACCATTCCCCTGATTTGCCCTATATGTCATTTGCCTCGCTTCAAGAGCTTGGTAAGGCGATGGTGGATCAGGGACTTGCCGAAGCTGCCGACGACGAATAGTGTCCAGTAATCTGCAGTTCGGTTTGACAGTCTCACCAGATTCCTTTCACCAGAGCCACGAAGGAGAGAGATGTACGTAAGAAAGAATGCAGCTAGCCTGACACCGGAGGAGTGGACTCGTTTTCTCAATGCGGTCGTCGCTCTGAAGCATACCTTCGCAGCCGGATCAACCCTCAGCCTCTACGATCAGATCGTGGCCGTCCACATCGGTGTTGTTCAACTGATCTGGGGAGCGGGACCCGGCTCAAACCGAGATGGGGCCCACGGAGGACCCGCTTTTCTTCCCTGGCACCGCGAGTACATTCGGAGATTCGAGCTAGCCCTTCAATCCATTGATCCACAAGTGACGCTCCCTTATTGGAATTGGGGTCAGGGAGGTCTTTCTGAAACCACAGGACTCTTCCAGGATGACCGCATCGGGCCAATGGGATCCGGGGGCGCTAGTGGAATGGAGATCGCTACGGGATACTTCGCGCTCAACCCGAATGCCTTCAATCCTCTGGGTTGGTCGATTCGTGCCGAGCTGAGACCTCTGGGGCAAGCGATGCAGCGAAACCAGTTCTTGAGTACGGGTCCAGGCTGGCCCGATACGGGGACGGTCGACAACACATTATCCCAGGGACAGTACCATCAATTTCGTCCCTCTTTGGAACAGAGTCCCCATCACAATCTGATTCACGGCCGCGTGGGACGAGACATGGCTCAGATGACTTCCCCGAACGACCCCATCTTCTTCCTCCATCACTGTCAGGTAGACCGGATCTGGGCCCAGTGGCAGCAAGAACACCCGGGCAGCATCAACTACAATCCTCTGAACAATGGCGGCTATGGGCACAGACTGACAGATCGCATGTGGCCCTGGGATGGCGGGCAGACCACGCCTGGAGACTGGCCCGGCAACTTCCCATCCGTGGCTCCGCTGATAGCCAATCTTTCGGCGATTGATATTGTCACGCCGGAGGATGTCCTGGATCACCGGGCCCTGGGCTATTGTTATGACGACGAGCTCGATTGTCCCTGCCGCGAGACCAGTACGCCTCCGCTGATTTTTCCCCAATATGCCGACGGACAGAGTGGAGGTACCAGCAACAGGACACGAATCATCCTACGCAATACCGGGGATCAAGTTGAAACGGGGGAGATCCGGTTCTTCGATCCCAGTGGAAGTCCCGCCATCCTCGACGTTGGGGGAGGCCCGACCAGTACCGTGAGCTACAATCTCGGCGCTTGGGCTTCGGTGGAGGTGGAGACGGATGGAATCGGTCCCTTGAAGTCGGGCCCCATCGAGGTGATCTCCGATCAAGGTGAAGATTCGGCCATCGTGGGTACCGAAAGCTTTCAGCTGGCGGGACATGGTGTTTCGGTGCCTCACTCGCCGGCCCGTCCCGAACATCAGATCTATGTAAGCCAGACCGCCAATGAGAGGGCCGGTGTTGCCATCTACAATCCCGACAGGGTGAACGCCGTCACCCTGGACTTGTACCTGCTGGATGCCTCCGGTGCACAGCAAGCGAGCATCCAGCTGGTACTCACACCAGGACAGCAAATTGCCCAATTTGTGGATGAAGCCAGTCTCTTTCAAGCTTACTTTGCGGCCAACCCAGGAGATTTGCGAGGCACTCTGAACATACAGGCGAGAAACCTGCGCCGGGTTTCCGTGATCGGACTTTTGCAGGATCGGACCAGTGGCGCTCTGGTGGCGGTATCCACCTCCCTGAGCGCCTTCAGCCCGTAGGGGTGCGACGTGCTTTCGCTTCTACTCGAGTCTTGATCGTCGCATCAACAGCTATATCCACCGTCCACCACCAGGTTCTGTCCGGTGATGTAGGCTGAGGCCTCCGAAGCGAGCAAGACCACGACGCCCTTGATGTCATCGTATTTCGCCATTCGGCCCAGGTAGACGCGGCGGCAATACTGGGAGAGAAAAGGCTCCTTTTCGTCACCCAGGCCCAGGCCACCTGGTGAGACGGCGTTCACCCGGACGCCAGAGGATCCCGCCCAGGCTGCCAGGTACTTGGTCAATCCCACCATCCCATGCTTGTGGAACTGGTAGTCAGGCGGGGTCGTCATCCCGGTGCCCTCGTAGTTTGTGAAGTCGGGAGCGACCACTCCCTGGATTGATCCAATGTTGATCATGCTGCCGCTGCCGCGGTCCATCATTCGGTCCAGGAAGACCTGGGAAATAGCGAAAAGGCCGGTGCCGTTGGTTACCATCGATTCCCGCCAGGCTTCGACGCCATCCTGGTAGGAGCTCATGGGCCGGCTGACAGAGTTGTTGACCAGCACATCGACCGCACCGAACTGACTCCAGACGCGTTCACAGAAGGATGAAATAGAGGAGGCGTCGCTCTGATCGTAACCGTCCGAACTGGCGGCAAAGCCTCTCCCCCTTAGTGCGTCGGCCCAATCCTCGCAGCGCTGCTGATTCCGTGAGGCAATGACGACGTGCGCCCCCGCCTCTGCCAGACCCTCGGAGATCGGCTTGCCATAAAAGCCAGTACCTCCAGTGACCACTACCACCCGTCCCGTCAGATCGAACAAACTTTTGATGTCCATGAAAACGAGTTTATACCACCTCCCGATTAGTTCGCAGCACATGATCTGGGCTGAAACTTGAATAGTGAGCAGTGAGCAGTGAGCAGTGAGCAGTGGGCAGTGAGCAGTGGGCAGTGGGCAGTACCGGAAGCAGCTGCAGCCAACGGTGCCCTGAATGGGTGGACTGCCAGTATGACGAACCCAAGTTCTGAGGAGAGAGCTGGACAACAGCAGAACCCCCTATCCCCGACCGAAGTTTCTTTCTCGAATGGGGCCAGTGCTCCTGGGAGTGGAATTAAGCTGAAACTTGATTGGCGAACGTAGCTTTGGCCTCCAGGCCGAAGTCTTATTCGCGTGCCGGGCAGGCACGCTGTCTTGGAGGGTGGAAGTCCCTCTGCCAACCTGATGGAGGTGAAGGCTAGCCCGGATTTCTCAAGGATAAGAAAAAGCAGTCAGCTCAATGTGGTATAAAGTCTGTGTTAACAAAGACTTAACAAACACAAGGAGCTGACTACTATGACGACAGAGTGTATCGCTTCTAAGCTGGAGTTTCAAGGGCTGGAGGGTCGCCGAGTCGAGGCAGAATTCAACGGGGGACAGATCACTTCAGACGCCGGAGGGTTGCTGTTACGGGAGGTGGAGAACCGCTATGGGTTCATTCGCGGCTTGGCCGCCTGCTTTGGGGACCGGCGGGATCCTCGCTTCACCGAGTTCAGTGTGGAGGATCTGGTGGGGCAGCGGATTTATGGACTGGCCTTGGGCTATGAGGATCTCAACGATCATGAGGAGCTACGGACGGATCCGCTGATGGCGGTGTTGGTCGGCAAGGAAGATCCCTTGGGGAGGGATCGGCGAGCGGAAGCGGATCGGGGCAAGGCGTGTGCGGGCAAGAGCACACTCAATCGTTTGGAGTTGTCCTCGGTGACGCAGGATAAATATCGCAAGACGCCGGTGGATGAAGCGGCGGTGGAAGCATTTTTGGTGGAGCAGTTCATTCGGGTGCGAGGCGGGAAACCCAAGGAGCTGGTGTTGGACCTGGATGCGACGGATGATCCGCTGCACGGAGAGCAGGAGGGTCGTTTCTACCATGGCTACTACCGGTGTTACTGCTACCTGCCCCTGTATGTGTTTTGCGAGGGGTATGTGCTGGGGGCGAAGCTGCGGGTGTCGAATCTGGATGGCTCCGAAGGAGCGGTCCAGGAGATGGAGCGGATCGTGGAACAACTGCGGGCGAAGTGGCCGAAGGTCCGCATTACGCTGCGGGCGGACAGCAGCTTTGCGCGCGAGGCGTTGATGAAATGGTGTGAGGAGCATCGAGTGGATTACGTCTTCGGTCTGGCCCGCAATCAGCGCTTAGAGGGGACCCTGGAGTCGGAGCTGGAACAGGCCCAGGCGCTTCAACAAGCGAGCGGCAGCAGCGCCCGAGTCTATAAGGACTTTCGTTACCAGACGCACAAGAGCTGGAGTCAAGAGCGGCGAGTGGTGGGCAAGGCCGAGTACACGGGTAAGGGATCCAATCCCCGCTTTGTCGTCACCTCGCTGGGAGCGAAGCGGTGGCCCGCCCAAAAGCTGTACGAGCAGCTGTACTGCGCGCGAGGGGAGGCGGAGAATCGGATCAAGGAACAGCAGCTGGAGCTGTTTGCCGATCGGACCTCGACGCACCTCATCAAGAGCAATCAGCTGCGGTTGTGGTTCTCCTCGGTGGCCTATAATCTGCTGCACACGTTGAGGCGTGTCGCTTTGAAGGGGACCCAGTGGGCGAAGGCGCAATGCCAGACAATTCGCCTCAAACTGTTGAAGATAGGAGGCCAGATTCGGGTCAGTGTCCGGCGGGTGAGTCTGTCCTTGAGCGAGGGTTATCCTTACCAAGCACTCTATGCCCAAGCCTTGGCCCAGCTTCAACAGCTCGGTTGAGCCAAGGAAAGTCGGAAATCCCAGCCGTCTGCAACTGAGGCGCCTGAGGTGTGTCTGAAAAACCGGTTTTCCGCGCTCGACACAGGCCTCACGACGCCTGTCGTACTCTGCACCGCCCTCAGCGGCGCCTTTGACCCAGACCGGCGTCGAGAAATCGACTAAAATCGCCCTTTCGGCTTTCTCCTTGAGAAATCCGGGCTAGGGAAGCACAAGGGCGTCATCGCGAGGTGGGGTCTGAAGGAAGTGCGGAACCAACGTACGAGCCGACGAACAGGAACTGGATAAAGGAGGCGCCAAGGTCGGACGAGTCAGCGAATGATGACGAAGTCCGTATCCATCAAGGTCCGGAAGCGTAGATCCAGCGGTTGTGTGCGGAAAGACAGCGGGTCGCTGTCCCTCGAAGGACAGGTGGAACTGTAAAGCTCCATAGCGCGATCCAGGAGTCCGCCGAGGGCATAGTAGGCGGGGAGACCCCGCCGAAGGCCCGTGAGGGCCTCCCCTATCCCGAGTTCCGAGCCTTTGGCTCGGACGGCGGCCTGGAGCCCACCGCTACGCCAGACTCAAAGTTTCCTTCTGAATGATCCGGCAAGGCTAGCCTCGATTTCCACGGTACTGGAAAGGACTAACATTTTTTAAGGGTAGCCGTTGAGTCGGTTAGTCAAATCGAAGGACCAGAGTTTTGCCGCCAAACCAAGGCATGGGCGTGGGATCATCACCCAGGCCCGAGGCGACCAAGTAGGGGTTATGGGCGCGCTTATCGAGGTGGACGGTGACTTGCTGCTCTTGGATCTGGACCCGGGCCGAGACGTCGAGGAGATTTCGGAAGATCTTTTTGGCTTGAGCCCGCTGATATTCGCGACCAATCTTCTCGGCCATGAGTCGATATAGGGAGCTGGCCATGAGGGTGATCTGGAGGTCAAAATCCACTTTGAGTCCCACCATCGAAGAGAGCGCGTCCAGGTGAAAGAACTGGATGGCTTCGGAGATGCCATTTTCGATGAGCATGCGTTGGGCATAGCGGGTGATCAGAGTCGAGGGGGCGCGGCGCAGATGGTTGGTCAGTAGGACGGTCGGTTCTTCGTGACCGAGTTCCATGAGGGTGAGCTGGCGCAGGGGACCTTCGTAATGTTTCAGGACGATCCGCTGGTCCAGGACTTTGGGGGTGCGAAAGATCCGAGTCAGGGCGGGTAAGGTGATGCGGTGCCAGGCGGAGGCGGGGCGGCTCCAGATCTGGCCCAGCATTTTTTGGGAGCGGCGGCGCAGGGTGATAAAGCCAATGCCCTGTTGGTTGAGGCGGTTCAGATGAGCATAGGTGGTCAACTGGGAATCGAAGACGAGTTCGGCCGGAGGCTGACCGCTGTGTTGGTGCCAGAACTGGACGAAGCGTTGCACCTCGTCGGCTCGATCGGCCCGGGGGACACCCGCATTGGCGTAGCATAAGACACGCTCGGTGGCGTCCCGAGCCAAAAAAACGAGGATGCCTTTTTGGCTGCGGCTGCGGGAAGAGACATAGTGTTTGTCCAAAGGTTCCTGCTGGCTATTGGCGGGGACGGTGTGAAAGTCCAGATCGAAGGAAGAGCCCCGGGGCAGGCCGGCGGCTTGGACCTGCTCAAACCAGGCTCCCATGAGGCGCAGGTTGGCGCGTCGGTCGACCCGGGAGCTGTAGGCGGCCAGGTAGGAGCGCTTGGGCACCACATTGAGACCGGCAAAAAGGGCGATGCCCTCGTCAAAGACCCGATCCATGACATGACTTTTTCTTTCGATGCCCAGCAGCTTCAGAGCCAGCAGGGTGCGCACGGCCTGCTCGGCGGGAATCATTTGGGAGCCGGGAAGGCGGGGGGGCTGCAGCACCGCCCCGAGATCGATCGATCGCATCAGCGGGACGAACAGAAACAGACCGCCGACCCGGGTGCGAAAGCTGCGCGGGGCCAGATTGATCTGCCGCACGTCGGCGATGGCTGCTGCTTCGGGCTTGAGGGTGGCGGGGCGTTGCTCATCCCGACGCCGGGGCAGTCGGGCGAAGCCCTCCTCTCGCAGCAGGATCGATAACGCATTGATGCTGATGGAATGGCCGGCGGCGGCCAACTCGCGTTGGATATCGTAGACCGAGAGGTTTCGCTTGCGCAGGGCGACGGCCCGTTCCCGCACCCGATCGCGGGCGGGCGCCGCTTGAGGCCCCCGGCGAATCGCCTGAAAGAAGCGGGCGCGCTTGCTGAGATCATGGCGAAACTGATGACAGAGGACGCGGAAGGCTCCTGGGGAATAGCCGAAGCGAGTGGCGACCTGCTGCGAGGGCAAGCCTTCGACGAAAAAGCAGCGCAAGGCCTCATACTGGCGCTGCAGAGGCGATTCGGGGGCCAGGAAGAATTGGGCCTCCGGAACGGTCGGTCGGGTGTCATTAGTTAGTCCATTCCGATTACTGTATTCCAAACTATAACTATACTAGATATGAATGACAGAAAATGCTCAGCCTTTGATAGGGTTCTATTCTGCCTCATATCCAGACTTTTCTAGCATTCGCGTGGGGATCGTCCCTTGATCAGGTTTTAGGTATAGGATTACCTCTCTATCCAAATAGGTACTTCTATTTACTAACGTAGGTGGAAACACAGCAGGCGCAAGTCGCGCCGATCAAGGATTCTGGCGGGGGGCTCGAAGCGGAAAGGCGTCATTTGTACTGCCGTGGAAATCGAGGCTAGAGGATTTTGAACTCTCAACCGAGGCTAAATCTGACGCCAGTCTTCCCAATCTTCTGCATGTAAAATATGCGGCTCCCAACACCGGCTCTCTGCTCCTACCCGGACAGGAGCGCCAGGTGCCAGTGCTCATCAAAGCGACTGCGGGAGAATTGTATTTTGAACGATTACTTTCGGTGAAGGTCCGTCATGCTTCTCTGTGTAATTAGGAGTAACTGGATTGTGGTCGGCCTTAGCGCCGAATTGTCGTATGGTAAAGCAGGTGAGACACTGTTGGGGTTTACTCCAGCATCTATAATCCTGTCGAATTTGAAACACTGCTCTCTCTCTGGAGTCCAGCAATACTTTCCAAACTGCAGGGTCAATCAGTGTTCGATAACCCCTTTCTAGAGAATTACTTATCTTCGGTATAGTCGATTGAAATATGCCCCGGAAACTGGGCAGATAGGGAGAGAAAGACCCTCGCATAGGACGTGTAAGCGTCGGACCGAGTCAAGATAGACAGCGCAGATTGGATATTGTGATACCAGAGACCCAGTCGCCGCAGGGTGGAACTCTGCGGCCCTCTACTTCAGAGAGTTGAGGCGTGAAAAAGAAACGGAGGGCACCAGATCTGGAGGGGCAGAGATGGGATGGGGACCACTGGCGCCCGCTAAGAAAGGATCACCGGTGGTGCGGGATACGGGCGATAGATCCCGCGGAGGTCAGAAGTCTGATCGCGGCCCCATGTCCGGGATCTGGTTTGGACTCTCCAGGCGGCCCTTGCAGCATGGGCCAAGGCGTTGGCCCGATCGTCATGGCCTCCAGCTGGATGGGCCAGCGTGTCTTTGCCCGCGCGTCCAGTCCTCCGTTCCAGAGCGATGAGCTGGGCAACTTGTCGTTTCTCATCCAATAGCTCGAGGGCGCCCTGATTGAGTCGGGGCAGGAGTTCGAGAAAGGTATCGCTGGCGCTTCGATCAGCAGCGAAGTAACGGATTCCGTGATCACCAAAGGCTTGACGGACCCATTCCCCCGAATAGCTATCCCCAAGCACCGCAGACACCCTATACGATTTGAGGATCTGAGCCGCTTCAGCGACCACATCCGCCGGGCGTCGACTCTTCCAGGCCCCGACGACGTCTTGAACCACCTTGTCTGCTTCCCGGTGGCAGATGGATAACGCAAACTCGTCGGGGCCTCCCCCACTGGGATCGACACCGGCGCAATACGGGAGTCCTCTTCGATAGGGAAGCTCGTAACGTCCTTGAATCACGCAGGCCTCCACGGCCTCACGGCTGAAGGCAGTGGTGATCGAATCGCTGAAGATGGCCGCGTATTCTCTTTCGAAGTATTCCGGATCGCGGGCGCGTTCGGCCTCCAAGAAGGAGGCAGCGATTTCGGGATTCATCTCCCAGGAGGTTGCTTGGAAGCACAGCAAATCGGGCCGTTGATTGCGTGTGGCAAAGTCCCGATACAGTTCTCCCTGCTTCCCGTAAGGAGAAGAGATCTTAATCAGCTTGGAGTTGGCAAACGTAGCTTGGGCGGGCCGGATGGCGTCAATCACTTCTTTGTCTACATTCACACCTTCCACCCGGAAGAAGCCGACCTCGTCCAGGATTGCGACGGGGATGGAAAACCCTCGGGGGGCTCGAAAGGAGCAGGGGAAGATGGAGATGGTGAGCCCTGTGGTTAGGTCGATCTCCTCCCGGCGCACCTCCTGAATCAGCTGACTCAGAAGCGGAGAATCCTCCAGTTTGGCCAAGATGTACCGGAAGAGCACGCGAGCGGCTCTCATGTCCTGAGCGATCAGGGCGATGAGTCCACGCTCTCCTGGTGCCAGGTGGGCTTCATGGCCTCCTGAAGCGGCCTCATAGACGGCCACATTGGCAGCCAATCGCTCACTCTTGCCCGATCGTCTCCCACAGATGAAGGTGGCCTCAGCATAGGCTCTCCGTAAGATGTGATCCTGATCCAGAGCCTTGCAGGCGATGGTCTGCTGCTTCCGACTCAGGGGCAACCCGTATAGGAGACGCAAGGCGGTTTCCTGGTAAGGCGAGACGTCGGATTTGATGAGATTGGGATCACGGATGAACTCAATGATGTCGCCAATCGAGTGGGTTCGTCTGATCATTGCTCGCTAGCTCCTTGTAGATAGGCTTTGAGGTCGACGACCTTCTTCTCACGTCGTTCGAGACCCAGCGCCTGAAGGTCGAGTCTCAAACTATTGGCCAAGGCCAGGTATTTCTCCTCCTGAGGTTTCCCGTTGCCGTTCAAAAAGGCGGCCTCGTAGAGATGGCATCTCAGGAGCTTGAAACACACTCGCCCGATGAGAATCCGTTCTTGAGGTGTGGGGGTACCACCCATGGCGTCGAGCAGCTCCGATTCCACTGCTTGCCAAGTGCGGGCCAGCCGGTGGGGGTGCAGATCCAGATACGAAGCTGCCGCTCGCAGCTTGAACAGGCGCTTGTTCGGGACCTGGATCAAGGCGATGGTCTTGCCGGATGGCTGCCGCCTCGCGGGGATGTCTGGAGGTTTTTTCGACCGCGCTGTCTCCGTCATGGCTCAATCCTCCTCAAAGAAGGGTTAAGCCTACGGTGACCCGCACGGGCGGATGAGCGTAGACTAATCTCTAGCCCACTATGGACTTTCTACATGATAACTTGGTTGCCAGGCCCAATGCAAGACTCCTGCGGGCATCCTGATTGGCGACCGCAGAGTTTTGGAGACATTTGCCCATACGGATAGCCGCGGCCAGCTTAAACGTACAGCTCCTGGGGCATAAGATCTCCTGCGAGAACTGGCGATCTGATTCGCCGAAGACTTCTGGTGGTGGTTCGGCAACATCTGGTATGTTGACGGCCTTTTCAGTTCCCGGTCGCCGAGCGGTCGCTCAGAATGAGGACGTGATCGACATCCTCGTGACTCGCCAGCGGGACCAATGTGCAGCGTCGGGCTCGCCCCAACCGTGTTGATGCGCGCATCGAGACCCCTCTTATAGAGTTTAAAACGGATCAGGATCACTCAATGGCCTACAACCCCGGGATCGACACCGGCGCGATACGGGAGTCCTCCTCGATAGGAAAGCTCGTACCGACCTGGGATCACACAGGCCTCCGCGGCCTCAGGGCCTAAGGCACCTGGCTACCTTGAGTGGGTTCGACGCCTAGACGTCCTATTCGGGGGTCTTTCTCTTCCTATCTGCCCAGTTTCCGGGGCATATTTCAATCGATTAGGCCGAAGATAAGTAATTCGTTAGAAAGGGGTTAGCGAACACTGATTGACCCTGCAGTTTGGCAAGCATTGCTGGACTCCAGAGAGAGAGCAGCTCGGGGTCCAATCCTCTAAAATGCTCATCACCGGTCAAGACCTTGTGACCACTTCCCACCGCCAGAACATAAGCTAGACAATCCGTGTAAGACATGCGTTTTCGTTGACGCATCATCTTGCTTCGCATGACAGCAGCAGCCACCACAGACTCCTCAGTAGCTTGAAGCACTCTGAAGTTCATCAACAAGATCTTGCGAAACCTATCGGCTTTTGGCTTCCCGGAAAAATGGTAGAGGAAGAAATAGAACTCCATGAGAATTAGAAGGGTGATGAATTTGTCGTCACCTGATTCAAAATACGGTCGATACTCCTCTTTTCCATCCCGAAACCATGCAAGAAGAGCATAGGTGTCAAAGACTATTCCCATCCTTGATCAATTCACCTACTGATCTCCTTGGCAGTCTTCCTTCCCGCAATCTCTTTGAGTGACCCTCCAAGAGACCCTAGACCCGGAACAGGCTTTAGCACGATCTCGTTTCCTCTCACGCTTTCCAACAGTTTTTGTTTGGGCCGTAATCCAAGCTTGTCCCGAATCTCCTTTCGTGATCTCGATGCTTGTGTGCTGCTTTCCATTGAGTGCATCCATCGTCATGAACCTCCTTCTATCCAGATTCTCGTTGGCGTTCGAGAGGACATTCTCGAGCCCTACATTCCTGTAGACGGAGCTACATCAAGAAGGACGCAAAGTTCATGACTTCTTCCTCGCCCGGCGGGAGCGACGGTCCCTTAGCGGCACGAGCTGAGCTCGCTGACCATCTCCAAGTGGGAGGCCGGCGAGACGCCCCGGGGTCAACTCGTCATCGGCGGCGGCGATGGGGTCTGCACCCCTCTGGCGACAATCCAGATCTAAGATGATGAGAGTTGGGAGTACGATGTCGACCTCCGGAAGAGCGTCCGTCGCGTCGGGACAAGGCATAAGACGGGTCAACCCATCTATGACGGCTCCTGGCTACGACTACTACTAGGGGCCAGGAACGCTGGAACCGGTTCGCGGAAGCCCGAGCGGGGAGCACGTCTTCTCTACGGCGGATACCGGCTTCGCCCGGAGCTCGTCTCGGTCGCGTAGCCACTACCGTATACGGTTACACGATTCTGCTTGCTACCCCAGATTGCTGTAAAAATACAACATAAGACCCGGGCTGTCCCAAGCGGGCGGTTCTCGTCAGACCGTCACAGATGGCGGCTCATGACACGAACTCTGGTTCTGGGCCAGTTTGTCGGCCTATTTCAGGGCCTGGGACTAAAGTCTGTGCAGCTTACCTAGCGGTGTGGTACCATTTTGGGTTGGAGAAATCCAACACGCGGTGATCCTAGCAGTCGTAGGACTAGGGTTGGACAGGGCCTGGGAAATTACTCCTAGGCCTTGTCTCTGTTGTTTTCCTGCTTGTCGCGGCACACTCGACACGTCGCTGCTCGCTCCGAAGCCCCACAATCCCCGATCGCCTCTCAACCCCTCTTCTCGGTCACGTCGCGCGAAGGATTCCGATCGGCTTAGGGTGCGTTTTCGTTCCATTGTTCCCCAACCCCCGGTTACACGATTCTGCTCGGTACCCCTTTCTAGCTGAAAGCGACAGGATCTTCCCCTCGGTACCAGACTGCCGAGCTCTGCTCAACGGACGGATTTCGGTTTGAGAGGCAGGGCTCCCCTACTCCACGTGCCATTCAGTGAATCCGTTGATCTGCTACGGGGAGTCATGATGCGGTGCGAGGGGCAACCAAGCTGACCAGAGGGCAGGGAGCCTACTTCCCTGCCCTTTGTGCTCTCTGGCTTCCCTTTTCCCTTCGCAAGCGCTAACCTCTGAACAATCCTCATAGAGGTGAGAGAGGCATCAGGATGAAAAAAAGGTCTTGCCTGGCCCGCGGTTTGGCCAGAATCTGGGTTAGTTCTGCTATCGCTACGGGTCTGGTGTGGAATCCATGTGCAGCACCCGCCTCCGGGGCAGGCTCGCCCGCTCAGGTCATCGAATCAGTACGTTCCGCGATCTCGGAAGGCGACTTTGCGACTCTGGTTGGACTCGTCGATCCTAGCGATCACCCTCGAGTGGTTGCCCACTCGCTTGCCACTAACCAGGGCCTGGCCGCTAGATTCGAAAAGACGGATGAGTTCGAATCCCTCCTAGATAAGCATGGGCTGCGCCCCCTGCTGGACCCCGAGGGACCTTACGCGGCGGGTGTCGACGAGACGCGGCAGTTCTTCGAGGGAAAGGCTACCTCAACCATACTCGCCGAGCTCTACGAGTTCACGAAAAGTGCCGGTGGTGGGGAGTGGCTTCATTTGCTCATCTTACCCGCCGGCGAGTGCACGAATCTGCGAATCAAAGATGAGCGCGGCGACTGCACGATCGAAGGCGAAGAGATCCGATTCGTTCGTAGAGAAGGATCTTGGTATCTGGATCTGGATTACCCGGAGGACAATTGAGAGGGATGGGCATACAGAAACCCAAGGTGTTGCCCCCTCGATCGTCCCGAAACCGTAGGTTTTCGTTCAAATGCTCCCGCTGGTCCTCCTATCGCGACCTGGCGCGACCTCTCAATGACCAAAATGAGACTCATCGTGTGCGGTAAATGTAGGTAGGCGAAGCACATTGCACTTCTCCTATGTTACGAGTTGTACTTACGGTCGGGGGACACTCCCTGTGAACTACTGCTTTAACCATACACTCTGGGTGCGGTTCGGTCTTATTGCCACAGGAAGCGTAAGTCATCCGCCAACTCCCATTCGTCCCGAGGTCACTCTCGCTAATCGGGTTTCCTGAGACCCACCAGTCCCTTCCCTCCGGTACCTTTTGGTAAACGCAGATCACGTTACTACCAAGATCTACTACTCTTGCTCGAACCGTGAAACCAAACAGATTGATATCCGAAAGGGAGTCATTGTCCGGAACGACGCTGCCATCTTGCGGCGATGTTATTGAGACCTCACATCTCCTTTCCGCACAACCAGGCAGGAAACATACGATAAGTGTGACGATGCTGGGGAGACGATTTAGAATAGCCATAATCTCCTCCGAAATAAGGGGCTTCTGATCGCGGCGACCTTAAAGACGATCTTACACCTTAAAGTTCAGCGCGAAGAACGTGGGCGGAGGGCTGGGTGGTCGTGGTGGAGGAGGAACAGGCACCGGTTTTGGGTACGGCGGCTTCGGTGCTTTGTCTTTCATTTCCCTCCATCTTACTCCTTCCGACTTCTAATGCCGGTCCGAACCGGGGAGGTTCGGCATCTAGCCCCACGAAGAGATTATTTCCACGCTCTTTTCTCCCGTGAGCCCGTCAATTCGGCGGGCTCCCTTTTTGGACCTTCAATTGACCCACTGCATCAGCCCTACTGCAACATGACCAAAGCTGATCGCTGAAGTTGCCACGAATAGCGGGCTGACCAAACAAGAAGCTAAACTGGTGGTTCAGACAGTTCTCGACAGCATCGTAGAGGCGCTCACTTCCGGAGAGAAGGTGGAGCTCCGTGGTTTTGGTAGTTTTCATCACCGGGAAAGAAATCCCCGCCAGAGCCGCAACCCAAAGACTGGCCAGAAGGTGCAGGTCCCTGCCAAGAAAGTCGCCTATTTTAGACCTGGCAAGGGGCTGAAAGAGCTGATCAATTCGTGATCGGCCCGCACCCCTCCCGGCGACGAGATCACCATGGACGAAGTCGGGAAGGCTCCCATCCAAGTCGCAGGACAGATTGGAGTGGGTTGGATGGTCGGGGCTAAACGAGTCTGATTAGGACGTTGAACTCACGCCACATCCTCTCAATGATCATCGATTCGGCTGGCTCTTTGATTGACTCCTCAATTCGGCTTGTCGCCGTTTTGGTCATGAAAAAGATAGTAGACGTAATCGAAGTCCCCAGTAAGGGTGTGCATGATGGATTGCCCAATCCCCTGTTTAACCGTAGACCCGTTTTCGTTCTGTTTGTACTCGATTGCGATCAGGTAGGGATCGGTGATGATGAAATCAGGGTAATTCCGAGCGCCAAAAGTTTTTCTTCGTCCCTTTACATATTTCCCCTCTTGGCTTTCCCAATAGAAGGATCCGTTCGCCTTCTTGACCGCATCCTTATAACCCTGAGATGCAAAATGCTCTTCCAGGTATCGGATGATTAGAGGCCTGAGTTCGGTCTGGATGCGTATTCCGGACGAAACCGGCCACTGATTCCAGAGGAAAACGGCCACCTTCGGAGCCAGCAGCAACTCGCAGATGCCTGTGGGCTGGACATCTCCTACATCGGCGGCATTGAGCGGGGGCAGAGGAATCCCACCTTGGGCGTCATGCATGGAGCGGCGTCGGTATTGAAGATCGAGCTTTCGGAGCTGTTGAAGAAGGCGCAGGTATGACGCGCAACGCTATCTAGTTCACTTTGTCAGCTTCTTACCTGCTACACTTCTCACCGCTGGTGAGCCTGGCACCGGACGTCGAGCAGTCTCACATATCACTGACTCGAATGATGGGGTGGGGCGTATTGGCATTTGATTCTGGGCCTAGTGTTGGCTGCTCTATGCACGGTACTATGGACAAAATAGCTTCTGTGGAGAAAAGCCATGGCCCCCCCTAAGAAATGGTGGTGGCTTGTCCTTGTCGTCGTTCCTATCGTAGTGGCCCTCATTAGCTTGCTCAAAACCGGTGGTGGTGGCGGTGATGTCTATAATGTCGCCGGGAACCAGTACACGGGCGATGTCGCCTTCAACCCCGTAACGGTTATCATCGAGCAAGCGCGGCGAATTCATGGGCAAGAGTTAACCAAAGAAGTGGAAGAGGTTCTACAGAAGGCATCGAACTCAGTCGGCACAGAGAAGTTTCCTGAAGCCGTCTCCCTACTTGAGTCCGTCGCCGATTCAATACCCGTCCCTGCGTTCTTCAATAATCTAGGCGCCGCTTATATGGCGACGGGCGAATTTGACAAAGCCAAGCTATACCTAGATAAGGCCGCCGCTGCAGGTCCAGACAAGAACGCTCAATTCAACCTTGCCCAACTACCCGAGTGTGGTTCACTTGTGGGGGCCAAAGGGAGCATGCCTTCTGGCGGTGATTCCTTCGAAGACGCCGAAGCAATCGCTCCTGGCTTATACATTCACAACGAGGGTTTGAGTATGGGTGTTCACAGTGTTCACAAGTACTTCAAAGTACGCTTAAAAGCCGGACGGACGCTGGTCAGTACTTTCCGGACTCCGAACAGACCTTCCTACGCGGGAGCTCGTATCTACGACAAGAATGGCGCTTTGTTGACCCAACAGGACACGAGAAAACGGAGAGCTTTTCTTCAGCATAGGTAATAGTCACGCGGGGGGCGGTAACGCCGCCGAGACGGTTTACCGGATCTGCATTTGGTAGGCGGTCGGATACTATTTTCCCCAGAATTTCACTCCCCAAGAATAAGTGTCGCGGAGCTCGTTTGGGGAGCTAGCTGTTCCAACTCCGATCTAAATCTGACCGCGGAAAATCACATCACAGTAACCTCGCGCCGCCCAAAATCGACCTCCTCGCCGTCCACCTGGTGCTTGCCTTCCGGCACCCCGCCGAATTTTTCCAGGTAGCGGTGGATATAGTCCCTCAGTGGTCGCACCTTCATGCCGATCGCCACTGCCGCGTTTCGATTTTTCGGCGGCGGAACATCCTTTAGCACCTCGTCGATGGCGGCTTCGATGTCGCGTTCGAATAGCTCGATCTGGCCTTCCCGACGCTCCCCCTCGGCGATCAGTGCCTCGATCAACTGCTGTAGCATTCCTGCCCCCCGCGCAATTTTGAAGTGGTCCAACAGTTGGCCGAGAGAGTACTCTTTGAAGCCCACCAATATGGGCTCGTCATACTCCTCGTCGCAGTAATGGATGATCTCCTCCTACGCGACGAGGAACTTCGACTTCTCCCCCCAGCTCGGAACCAAGCTGCCATACTCCTTCCCGAAAGCTGCCAACTGTGCGTCGCTTAGGCTGAGAAAATCCTTCCCGTAGTTCAGCTCCTGATCGTCGCCAAAGCGCGTCCAGCACAGGGCCAACATGTCAGCCCGCCAGCCCTTAAGACCGTCCACCGTCACACTTGCCAGCGAGCACTCCGGAATCGACTCATAGTTGCCGCGCTCAGACAGGACCTGCGCGGCTGTGCGCCAGGTCAGCGGTGCATCGCTCGTGGCAACCCGATGCGGCAGTTCCTCTTCCCCAGGCGTCTCCCACAGACCGTGCTCGGCGGTGTCCCAGCACTCGAAACCCTTGTCTTTGGCGATGAACTGAATCCTCGCATGCCACTCCATCCCCATGCCACCGAAGGTGGTGAGGGTGAACTTCTTGCGGCGCTTTCGGGGCGTGGATTTCAGTGCGGATCGCTTGAAGTGCGATCCTAGATTGATGACCTTTCCCATCTGCAATCCTCCCGTGGTGGCCGCCGTTGAGCGGACTCTGTTGCGCGCAATTTTTCGTGGTCTAAAGGCTGCTCGGGAAGGGTCCCTGTGGCGTGAGCAGCTACGAGTATTTTAGCAAGAAAGTTGGTGGAAAAGCGACTGGTTTGAATCCCGCACTGGGCGTGATCAGGATCACTTTCTGCTTTTCACGCCGCTCGTACAATGGATTTACCTCACCTTTTACGGAACCATCTAGGAAGTCCGGGGTGGTGACTTCCCTGGCTGCCCCGGAGACTAACGTACTACTTACTCTCTCTCTCCAAGGTTTCTTCTCCTCCCAACACCGAACGGGTGCGAGCAAGAGAGGTCCGCGTGTGACCCTTAGAGTAATTTTTCACACGGCTGCCGCTCGGGACCCAACTTGCCCAGGGGAACCGGTATGGCTGGCTGGAGAGGAAGCTGAAGGGGAGATGTCAAGTAAGAGGAAATCGGGGCCCTTAAATAA
Organism: Acidobacteriota bacterium; assembly: GCA_965218775.1. Taxonomy (GTDB): domain Bacteria; phylum Acidobacteriota; class UBA6911; order RPQK01; family JAJDTT01; genus CAUZIZ01. The sequence goes on from CBDCLS010000006.1 coordinate 2,198,918, forward strand.
ATTAGGCTCTTTTGTTCTTATGGCTCTTGTGTGCGCGTGATCACCCAGGCTACAGGGATCGGTTGGATATAGTAAATGAGAGACTTAGGAAATAGGTAAATCTGTCAGGAGCAAGGACAATGTCAAAGCGGCAATTAATGCAGCAATCAGCGACTCAAGAAACTAGAGGATTCGTCATTATGACGTTTGCTCTGACGCTCGCGGCTGGAAGCAACCTTGTAGGTCGTCTCATCTCGATCACGGGATGTCTCGCTGGCGGCGGCGGCGGAGGGGGTGGAGCTCCCGCTCCCGGAGAAACCGGACCTTTCGGCGTCTCTCCGAAATTGGTGCAACCTCCGGCCTAGCCACTGAGGAAGCAAGGCGCCCGGGCCTTATGTTGTATTTCAACACCAATCTGGGCGCTACCCTAAAGAGCAGGTATACAACACCTGCTCTTTTTTATTGCTCTGAGAACGCTGCGGGATCAGGGTCTCTCTTTTGAAAGCCGTCCTCGTCTAACTCGGTCTCATCAATTTCAAGACCGGTTGCAACGATGGGCTGACCGCGGACCCTGGCAATTGCCGCGAGGGTAGCTGGGCGCTTCGATCGGACATTCTGATCTTGGATGATGTTGTATTGCTGGAAGAAATAGACCGTTACCTTCTTCAATTAAAGCTCCGCTTGGGTTCTGGGCGCACTCGCTTCGGGCAGAGGAATGTTGCGCGCTGGGTGTGCCATCTTAAGACTATCGTACTTATCTTCAGGAAAATCAAGAGGGCTGAGAAGTCAGAGACTCCCCGATCGGAGAGTAGGGAGGTGAAGTGTTGTTTCTTAAAGGACACAGCCAGATGAGTCCGCCAAAAACGACGGGCTGATCGTGGAACAGAAGGTTTTCCCCAGGCCTTGCCGCGGTAGCGCTGCCGTCTGCTCTACGTGGTGATGTAGAAGGAGAGTCAAACAGTGTCAGCTTTGGCGCGCTCTCCACTCACTTTGGGTTGGGAAAGACGCGAAATAGGCTTCTGCTCTGATTCACACATGTTTGATAACCGAGGAAGTGGACAGAATCCAGCGCGAATCATGTGCGATGGGACTGCCGGACAGAACCAGCAACAGTTCCCTGACGAAGCACCAACTAGAATCACGCTGGATCGAGTTTTTACGGACCACCGGGTAGGAAGTTGGCTTTGGGGCAGCTGGTCGGCGATTATCCTACTCACTGCAGCTGGACTCCCTGCAGGTGTTATCCTAGAGAAAGTTCTGAACTCGTCGTAGTCGACGCGACCTTGGAGTTGAAGGGTAAGAATCCCCTGAGGAGCCCCCGAGAACCTGATCCAATTAGAATGTTACGCCGCCGGATCGTTGACCCGCCCCCGCACGCCTGGCTTATAGGCAGACGTTCTACCAGTTAACTGAGTGATAAATCGAGACTTATACCGAATTGGAACGCCTGGTCCCAAAGCAGAAGGCGGGGGTCGGGCTAAATGCCTTTGAAATAAGACTTTTCTTTTCAAGGGGTTGCGGCGACCCTGTTGAAACTTGTTGAAGTCTGTTGTTTCAGGAGGCTCTCAACAGCTACAAAATTGACTACAGTTGCGTTTTTCGCCGTTGCTCGGGGCCATTGGTATTAGAGGTTTCTGAGAGGGCATCGTGCTCTCTGGTGTTTCCTGACAAACTCGGTAGAGAAGCACGATAACATTCAAAACATCGGCAACTTTGATCCTGGTCGAATCCACCATAAAGATCGCTGGATCGCTGCATCCTCACTCAATTTCATAAATATTCCCGTTCCCAGGAGGTCCCAGGTCGACAGCCGGAGGGAAGACAGAGTCCCCATCCTCTACGATGACCGTCGAGGCGAAAACAAACGGCGGAACCGGATCAGGAGAAAGAATAGGAAAGAGTTTCTGGAAGGTGACATTCGCATCAGACACAAAGTTACTGGAGTAAATGTTGTCTTTGACCTCTAGGGAAAGGGATCGCTCCGCCGTGTTGTCATCACCATCGACTACTGGCTGGACCCTGATTCCGAACACATTGAATTGGAACGTATTGCTCCTCGCCACGACTTCTACCGTCGTGGAAGCGTCGGGGTTGATATTGCTGTCCTGGCCAAGCAGGAGTAACCCAAATAAGGAAAAACCCGTGATCCTACTGTCCTTGATCTCACCGGTCAATTCGCCCGGCCCGTTATCCCCAGGAGGAAACTCCCACAGGCCTAGAAAGCACACGCCAGCCCAAAACCAGTTCGCCAGGTCTACCTTTCTCACCTTCACATTGCCATCGGCCGTTGGGTTGATCCCGACGAATCCTCCGTCAAGGGCTGTAATGTTTCGGAATTCAACATTCGCTTTCCGACTCCAACCGGCCGTGTCGATTTCGCCCCGCACCAAAATGTTGCGAAAGACGATGTCGTCATAGAAATCATCGTCTTCGGCCTTCGCGCTGAAGGCGCTAGCCAATGGGACGACGGGAAAGTCACCCCTGTCCACGACAACATTGCGAACTTGGTTGTTGCTGCCGCGAAGCTCGACAATGTCCTCAGGCTGCGGGTTGGCACTGCCGAGCGGCCGATCCATCGTAATCAACACCTCGTTATCGAATCCGGTCAAGAAGCCGTCTCCATCAAACAACGGCTTGGCGTCACCCCGGAGGATCACCCCATCTCTCTCGATCAGGATGGGGCCAGTGTAGGTCCCTGGTTTCACGAGGACCGTGCCCCTGCCCACGGGAAGGAGTGCGATTCCGTCCTGAATCGTTTGCACTGGTGCCGATGCCGATCCGTCCCCGCCCGCCGGAGCGGAAGCATCGACATGGACCTTTTTGGCTCGCAGCGTCGAGTTCAGCGAAAAGAAAACCAGAAAGAAACTCATTAAGGCAATAAGCGTCCGATTCATCATCCACGCTCCTTATCCCCATTACTTGAGATCGATCTAGCTCGATCTCAATTCTTCTGCTCGACCTAGTTAGTACCCCATCGCCTATCGTCGAAGACTGAGGTACCTCGTCCAGGCAACGACTCGTTCAGACAAGGTCTGTGGTAAATCTCTGAAGTTGTCTATCCCAGGTCGGCGATTTCCACAACAGACTTCAGGGGCCATCAGGGGCCAATAGCAGCCAGTTGTCGAAATTGGCTGTCTTGGGCTAGAATCAGGGGCAGTTTCCCCTTTTTTCTGGCTGGAACAAACGGCCATGAACGACAGACTCGAATCCTGGAAGGAAATCGCGGTCTACCTGGGGCGAGGCGTGCGTACCGTCCGGCGCTGGGAAAGGCGTGAAGGCCTGCCCGTCCGGCGCCATTTTCACGGGCAGCGCGCGACCGTCTTCGCGTTTCCATCCGAGATCGACGCCTGGCTGGCCGACCGAGGCTCTAAAGTCGCTGAGAACTGGCGGCTTGGCTCATTTGCCTCTCTACTCAGGAACAGGAAGTTGCTGGGCGGGACCGCCATCACCGCGGGGTTGTTTTTGCTGATCGGGTCACCGGCCCGGATGAAACCGGATTGGTTTTCTTCGCGCGTCTCAGCACCGCAGCCCCTCACGAAGCTTTCCATAACCCTGCCGGCGACCACGGTCTTAAAGCGCACCGGCACCATTGGCCTCGCCATCTCACCCGATGGAAGGGGCATCGTTTATGTGGGTGAGAAAGGTAGGTCGAGCCAACTCTACCTGCGTCGCCTCGATGAGGCCGAGGCCCAGCCAATCCTGGGCACCGAGGGCGCCGCCGCCGGGTTGCATTTCTTCTCTCCCGATGGCCAGTCTCTAGGTTTTTATGCCGATGGGAAACTCAAGAGGGTTTCTCTCGACGGAGGTCCTCAGGTCACGGTGTGCGCCGCCGGGTCTCGGTGGCGTGGGGGGAGCTGGAATTCTCTGGATATGATGGTCTTCTCCGCCTACCCCAACCGCAGCTCCCGTAGTGCCAACCTGTACCGAGTTTCCGCCGCAGGAGGCCAGCCGGAGACCCTGGCCACGCCCGACTCCGAAAAGAGTGAAAGGGACTATTCCTCTCCCAAGTTCCTGCCCGGCGGAAAAGCGCTGTTGTTCGACGTGACGCGACAGGGGAAGCCTGTCCAGATCAGAGTGCTGTCGCTGGAGACGGGAGAACAAAAGGTGGTGGTGGACGATGGCTTCAATGCCTACTACGCGCCCACGGGCCATCTGGTCTATCAGCGGCGGAGCACCCTGCTGGCCGCACCGTTTGATCTGGGCAGGCTCGAAATGACTGGCAACGCCGTTCCCATCCTGAAGGGCATCAGGCGCTTTGACTACGCCCTTGCCGTGGACGGAACGCTCGTTTATGTTCCCGGCGGAGGGCCAACATTCTCCCTGGTGTGGGTAGATCGAGAGGGAAGAGAACAGCTGTTCACGGAAGAGAAACGAAATTATTTCCACCCGCGAATCTCGCCGGATGGAAAGCAGGTAGCAATCAAGGTTCTTGAAGACCAGAGCACTCAGATATGGATTTATAATTTCGAAGGTGATTCGTTCCGGCTCTTGAGGGATGAAGGAACCTGGAGGAGCGCGCCTGTGTGGACGCCGGATGGTCAGTGGATTACCTTTGCCTCTTCCCGCAAGGTGGACGGTTCGTTCGATCTGTACCGAAAACGGGTCGATGGGAGCTCTCGTCTCGAGCACCTCGCCACAAGGCAATTCCCCTCGTTCCCCTTTTCGTGGTCACCTGATGGGAAGGCACTGGTCTTGGAAGAGGATCCGTCCGGAAACTTGGATATTTCGCTTCTGTTGGACGAGGAAGGCGCGACACCTCGACCCTTCCTCAGTTCGCCAAAACGCGAATGGGGTCCTCGATTCTCGCCCGATGGTCGGTGGATTGCCTATTTTTCCGATGAGACAGGCTCCCGCAACCTGTACGTTTGCGCTTATCCGAAAACGGAGGACAGGTGGCTGGTCCTGGGTCACCAAGACCAGCGACGCCCCAGGGTTGTTTGGTCGCCGGATGGAAGCGAGCTTTTCCATTACGACAACGGGCAAATGATGGCGGTGTCGGTTCAGATGCAGCCGCACTTCAAGGCTTCCAAGCCCAGGGTCTTGTTTGAAGGATTGTACCGTGGAACCTTTGACATCTCCCCTGACGGGCAGCGTTTCTTGATGGTCAAGGAGGTAGAACAGAGCCCGATTCACGTCGTTCTCAACTGGTTTGAAGAACTGGAACGCCTGGTCCCCTTGGACGACCTTTGACCTGAGGTGACCGTCCCCCGAAATGGCTCGGGACCTCGTCCTATCCGAAAACTCAGCCGAGCCGTAACCCACGGCTGGAGTTCGACTTGTAAGCGCGTACAATGCCCGCATGAAGGCCGACACCTACCCGCGTCAAGTGCTACTCTGGACCCTCTCAGGCTGGGCGAACCACCGGCCTTGGAGCGATCGTCGATCCCCCGGATGTCCTGCTGAAAAGACAGGCTGTCGGGTCAGCTCAATCGAGGGCCGATTCCGCCAGGCTTCGTGCCAGTTAGACGACTATTTTGTTAGGCAGGTTGGCGGGTTCAATCATCGAAAAAAATGGGGCTTAAATTGTTATGATTAAAACCGTTAGGGGTAGCAGCTGCCCTAGGGCAACGACCTGCTCCCAAAGCAGGAAACAGGGGTTGGGCTAAATCCTCTTGAAGTAAGACTTTTCTTTTCAATGAGTTGCGGTGACCTTGTTGAAAGTTGCTGAAGTTTGTTGCTTTTGGAGGCTTTGAACAGCTACAGAATTGACTACACCCACGGTCCCGTAATTTCCATACCGGTCTCACTCCTTCACGCATGCGGCTTGGCTCAATATGCCCTTGGGAGAAAACTGGCGTTCGAGATCAAGCTGGACCAGAAAGTTACTCCGGTTTGTCCATCTGCAGTACAGACGGAAGCCCTTCCGATGCCAGGCGATAACGGTTCTGGGCTGGACGATAACGAGTGATTGTCGCCATCCGGACCATAGCCGGGAGAGCCAAACCCAAAGAAGGCGATCGGCATCTTGAAACCGAGGACGCTTTCCGGCCGATCTTCGGAGGACTCCGAGCTGATGGCGCAAAGCAACGATCTCAAGTTGGAGTGCCAGGCGTGTCTTGAAGCCGCAGGACAGTATGCTAAACAGCAAATAGGCCAGGTTGCGCATCGGTTCGGAGGTTACCAGCGACCACGCCTAGCATCAATGATTTCAAGGGTTACGAGTTTCTGGTAGGGACACCATCACTTTCTGCCGCAGTTCTGCCTTTTGCACCTTTCCCAGAGCCGTGCGGGGGAACGAATCCATGAACACGACATCCCGCGGATGCTGGTATGGAGCCAGTCTCCCTTCAAACAGCGTCTTGACCTGATCGGAGTTCATGGAGTGGCCCTTCTTCAGCATTACACACGCAACCAGCGCCTCGCCGGTTTCAGGGTCCGGACAGCCCACCACGGCTACCTCTCCGATGGCTTCACATCCATTCAGAATACGTTCCAAATCGGCGGGATACACATTAGATGACCCCACAATGACAACATTCTTCATCCGGTCATCAATGTAGAAGTACCCCTCTTCGTCAACATGCCCCACGTCCGCCGTATGGAACCACCCGTCCGTGAACGCTTCCCTGCTCGCTTCGGGGTTCCTCCAGTACTCCGTGAAAATACACTGTCCTCGCAGGATGATCTCACCCCGTTCACCTGTCTCCACGTCCTGCATGTTTTCATCCACCACGCGGGCTTGGCAGTACAAGACTGGCTTACCTATCGACTCCGCCTTTCGTTCCGCCTCCTCCAGTGGAACCACGATGGTCGGGGGGAGGGCCTCCGTTAAACCATAGACCTGTGTTACAGGTACGCCCCTCTCAAACCAGGCGTGCATCACGTCCCGGGTAACGATCGTAGACCCGGTGGTCACGTTGCGAAGGCTGGAGAGGTCGGTCTTCTCCCAGGCGGGGTGCGAGGTCATCGCTCGTGACACTGCTGGAACGGCTAACATGAGCGTAATCCCTCGCTTCTCAATCTCCTGAAGCGCGAGGACCGGGTCGAACTGCCGGAGGATCGTAACCGTCGCTCCCGCATGAATCGCCGCCAAAGTGTGAAGGGTCAACCCTCCCACGTGGAACATTGGTGAGACCGTCAGAACCTCGTCCCGGCTGGCCATGTCGTACGCTAGCGTCGAATTCAAAGCGTTGGATAGAAGTGCCTCCTGAGTCAGCACTGCACCCTTGGGCACCCCGGTAGTGCCTGAGGTGTAGGCCATTAGAACCGGAGTGTCCAGGGGCAGCTCTGCATTCCAAGGGATGGCTTCTGCGCCTATCAGCTCTTGCAACTCCAGTGCGGCCAACTCTCCGGAAGATGGTCCAGCGAACAGGACCAAACGGATCTCATTCATACCCCCCAGACAGTCTTCGGCAGTTTGGCGGAAGACCGACTCCACGAAGATACATCGGGGCTGGCAGTCGGAGAGGAACGTGCTCAGCTGCTCAGCAGTCATCCTGGCGTTAAGGGGCACCAGGATGGCTCCCACCCGAGCACAGGCGAACAGCAGCTCTAGCAACTCTGGAGAGCTGAGGCCAAGGTAGGCCACGCGGTCACCCTGCTGCACTCCAAGCCCCCCTACGAGCGCTCCCGCCAGACGGGCCACCTGCACTTCAAGTTGTGCGTAGGTGATTTCCCGAACCTCAAAGCGGACCGCTACTTTTTCAGGAGACCAAGCTGCTCTATGCGCTGTCCAGCCTGATATGTCCATGGCTTTGTTTTCTTTCCTTTGCCTACGGGAGCGTTCTTGCTGCGAATACACAGGTGGAGAGCAATCCGGGCTTACGCGAACCTTTCTCGTTTAGTTCGCGTTGAATGTTGTAATCCTACTTGTCGGCTCTTGGTGCTTCGTCAGGTGCTTCTTCAGGGAAGTGTTGTTGCGGGAGGAGTACTCCCCACCGAGACTGCTTGAGACCCAATGTACGGTTAGCTCGGCTAGTCTCCGTCAGGAATGTTCCTTGCTTCGGACACGTTGGACAACTCAACAAAGTCCAGGTATCCAGGTGAAATCAGGCTTTCCGGAGCTGCTGGGGAGAGTCAGCAACACTTCCCTGAAGAAGCCTCAAAACAGGTGACGTGACCTGACTCAGTCAGGTTGCTTGACTACACGCAGATAGGAGTTCACCGCGTTCCAACCGTCTGGGAACATTTGCTTTGCTTCCTCATCCGATACGGCCGGAACGATAATGACATCCTCACCATTCTTCCAGTTAGCCGGCGTTGCCACTTTATGCTCGACGGTCAGCTGCATGGAGTCGAGGACGCGTAGAATTTCATCGAAGTTACGACCTGTGGTCATGGGATAGGTCAGCATAAGCTTGATCTTCTTATCCGGACCAATGATGAAAACAGAACGGACCGTCGCATTCGTAGCAGCCGTGCGGCCTTCAGAGGTACCCCCTTCATCCGCAGGTAGCATGTTGTAGAGCTTCGACACCGCTAGATCCGTGTCGCCGATCATCGGGTAGTTGACGGCGTGACCCTGGGTTTCCTCGATATCTTTCGACCATCCCCTATGGCTGTCTACTGGATCAACGCTGAGCCCGATGACCTTGCAGTTGCGCTTGGCAAATTCAGGTGCTAGGCCAGCCATGTATCCCAACTCGGTGGTGCAGACTGGCGTGAAGTCTTTTGGATGGGAAAACAGTATGACCCAACCCTCCCCCATCCACTCATGAAAATTGATCGAGCCCTGGGTCGTCTCGGCCGTAAAATTGGGGGCTTCATCATTGATTCTTAGTAACATCTCTACTCCTCCCTTAATGTTGACCTAGATTTACCCGGTGGTACGCGGGCGGTCCCCAACATTACGTAGGGACAGCTTCAAAAAGCGACTTCGTATCGCAAACAGCCAGACGGAGTGGCTGATAATCTGGGCTGGAAAGCGGTGACGGCGATATCGTGATCCCATTCCACAATTCTCGCTGATCGCCCAAAGCCTACGGCGGCTGCTAGCCATATGATTTGGGTGTACGACAAAAAAGTGCCGACTGGGTCATGCTACGGCTCTGTGATCGGCCCTCCATTCCCAAAAATCCTCAAAACGTCCACTGAGTCGAGCGCAGCGAAGGGCCATGATGGTATTGGCTCCCCGCACACTCCAATGCATTCCGGATCGTTTGAGTCGAGCGCCGATCGCGTTCTTGCCCCCAGCTTCCACCACTCCGGTGGAGGTGCACAGCCCGAGCGCTTCGAATCGAGCGTAGCGCATCCGATGGCCGTTCTGTTGAAAGTAGCCGTAGGCCGCTCGAGCCTCTTCGTGCTGCTCCGTCTCGGTGGCGAGAGCCGAAAGGATCGCCTCGATCTGACCGGCATCGAGTTCCTGGCAACGTTGTTCGGCCCAGTCTTGGCTTAAATCGCGATCTCCATGCAAACTCTTGGACAACTCATGCAGTCGCTCTTTGGCGTGGAATCGATCGACAATCTGCACCGCCTCCGGGAAGAGTTCCCCAGCCAGGTTCCAGATCCATTTCGCTCCGTCGCCTAAGACGACTTGTCGTGGCGCTTGTCCAAAGCGGCGGCGTTGGGCTTCGCGCTCCACTCGCTGGGCGAAGTTCGAAAGCTGATGATCGGTATCCAAGGTGGCGGCACTTTCGATCGCGGCGGTGTAGGTAACCGAGTCCGGATCTCGCAGGGGCCGGCCCTGCTCATCACGTTTTTCCGCACTCCAAACCGTACAGAGCTTGGCCTCTCGGGTCCGGGCCGAGCCATCCGGTTGTTTGCCTGCTCGCCCTTGTAGTTCGGGCGCTCGCATGGGCACGCCCGTGCCGTCGATTCCCAGATAGAGCGTCGGAGGAGGAGGGGCCGGCGACTCCGGCTCTACCCCCTCGCGCTCATAGTGAGCGATTTCCTCTCCCAGGGACTCCGCACACCGTTCCACTTGCTTGGCCCCCACTTCAACCCCGGCTAATTCGTCCAGCGTTGACTGCTTTCTTGAAAGCTGACGAGGGAGGCGGCTGCCCCCACCATCCGCATCAGGGCGGGAGACAAGGAGCTGTCTTCCAATCCCAGCTCTCGGTCTCGAGGACAAAGACCTTCGCCGCAATCCGGACAGTGATAATAAGCGCGCTGCAATCGCATCGGCCCCAACACGGTCGTAAACTGCTTCTCTCGCCGACCCGCGTACCGGGCTCGTCCTCCACAGGGGCAGCTGAGTCCGGTGACGGTATCCGTATGATCCTGGTTGAGATGAGCTTCCACCGTCCGGGCCGCTACCTCCAAGACTTGGCGCCGGACCGCGGTCTCCAAGGCTTCAAAGTCCAGGGCCTTGGCCGCCGCGGGCCCCATCAGGACCTGGATTTCTTGCTGGACTTCCTGCGCGAGCGTCTTTTGGAGCCCTTTTTTTCGGCCCTGCGGGCCGGGGCGGCCTCCAGCTTGGCCTGACAGATTTGCTCGCTGACCTCCACCAGCTCCTGCAGCAAGCTCCGCAATCGGTGATACTCCGCGATCTGCTCCCGGGTTTGTTCGACCGTGGGCCCCGGCGGAATGATCTTGGTCACGGTTTTCTCGCCCACGCGACGGGTCAAGGAGAAGCTGGGCCCGTGGCCTGGGGCCCCGGGCTGGGCACAGTGACAGTTGGCTTTGCCACAGCGGCGGTAACGTGCCGCCAGGAATCCTGGACGCAGATCACCCAGCTTGAGCAAGGCTTGTTTCAACTGCTGGCGCCGTTGTTCGAGTTGGACCTGAGGGGAAGCGTCTTGGGACATAGGTATCCTCCTGTCTGACAGTTAATATAACTGTCAGACAGTCTAGCCTCAATCCCTGACGTCCTCTGGCCTTCACCAACGCCCTCACTTTCCTGTCGTGCACCCATATGATTTCTCCACTTCCTCTTCTACCGGAGTACCATGGTAGACAACGCCACCCGATTTCCTCGCCCGCCTGCTCGAAGCGGGTGTTTTTCTTGGTTCGGGATCTTATCGGGCGCCCTAGCCGTACTTCTGTACCGCCGCTTCAATCGATTCCCCCGCCTTCTGAAGGTCTTCCGCGACCATGGCCGGTGTCACCTCGATACTAGCATTGAACGCCAGAAACCAGGGTTCCGCTATCTTCGGAAGCTCTGAAGGGTCGTCCATGTTGACAAAGACAAGCGCGGTTCTCTGGCCGCCTGTTGCAACGAAATAAGCGGCTTCCGGCTTCTGCTCTTCAAGGATGGACTGTACCGCGTCAAAGCCTTTCTTCGCTGCATCGTTGCCTGCCTCCACGGGTACCGAAACTTTAATCAAGAACCTCATTTTGTTACCTCCGATTTATTAGAGTGGTGAGTCTCAGCAAAGATTTGCGATCTGCGGCCCTTACGCTCCAAGTCTACACCTGAACTCTGTTCGCCGCAGCAACTCATCCCTAGTCAGGGGCTGGCTGGGTCGCATGCTCTTGCTGAGCTGGAGCAAATCTCTGGGATCGTTTCTGTTCTCGAACTCAATCCAACATAGTTGTTGCCATGAGTTTCTCAGCCAGGCTCATCCTTCTTCTCAGTCATAGAATTCACGTTTCCACAACCGCAGTTTTGGGATCGCTTTCGTTGTGATCCCGCCACCACGTAGTATCCGGAAATCCGAGCTATCGTCTCAGCCACGGACATTCCCAAGGCGATGACGATCGCATCGCCGTCGAACACGGATCGCTTGATCCAGCGTCCTAACACAGGCAGCGCAGCCATTTCCAGACCTCAGAGTCAGGCAGGTTTTAAGACTGATGCAGGGGATGCTCAGTCGCTTGAGAGAACAGCAAAGTCACCCCGCCGGAGGCAAATTGTCCAAAATCACGAGCCATCGCCTGCCCGACTTCCGAGTTGAGTCCCGCTTGCATCTCTTTCTCCGAAGCGAACTGGAGTTCCACCACGAGGTAAAAAGGGGACTCACCCACCGCCGCCCCAGCAATCCGATTCATGACCAACCGCTCCAAATTGGGCAACTGCTGGAGCAAGGGTCGGTGTTTCGCTTCAAAATAGCTATCGAATGCCGCCTCGTCTCTCGGCGCCCCGAAAAGGGCCAGCACCTTTACCATGAGGAGATCGTCTCACACGGGCGGCGATCCACTGTCCCGGCCGAGGCACAGGATACCGAGGTCCTACGCTCTTACCACCTTGGTCTCAGTGGTATTGGCGTATTCGACCATTCCATGGACTGGGGAATAGTGGGCCAGTCGCTCGATGGTCTTGAGCTGATCATCGGTAAGATCCCCCTTTACCCTCACCTCAGTGGTGATCTTCGGCATGCAGGAGGTATGGTCCTCAGGACCCTTCACTTCAAACAGTACGCTGGGATCCACGTCCGTGCGCACCCGGATCTCCATCCCCTCAAGGTTGATACCATGGCGGGGCGCATTGAGGGCAATGCTATTGGACAAGCAGGCGCCAACCGCCCCAAGGGCCATCTCTACCGGTTCGACTCGGTCGGTAGGACCTACGAAGCCGATAGTCTCTTCCACCTCTCTCCAAGCCCCGTATGGGATCGTATAGTGTCTGGTATCCCGCTCGATGTGCTGGGCACCGAGATCGTAGGGTCCGATGTGAACCGTACTGCGACCTGAGTGGCCTTCCCACACTGCTCTTGCCTCCAAGCCTAGCTTTACTGGATTCTCCTGGAGAGCCGCTCGAAAGGCCTCCAGCTTATCCAGATCCATTCCTGCTACTATCTTCGGCTCTGTCATTGGTTCCCTCCTTGATTCTTGACTCACTCCCCAGCCGGGCACCTCTTGACACCGGAGGACTGGTTTCTGATCCAAGTCCTCTCATACCAGAAAGAGCTACGAGTGTACCCTCTCTATAACTAAGGATTGATTATTATCAGCACCCTAGCCTCTGGTCAAATCTCGTTGTTGGAAGGGCCTCCGATTACGGGTGATCCCGCCGCTTTTAGTAAGAATCTCAACAACAATGGAACGTGGGAACTGGCACCACCGAGAAGTTCAAGGGCCAGGAGCCGCCCCGGGGCGGCGGTGGCCCGGGTAACTATATTTCTCCAGCGGTGCATTAACGGTGCCAACTCAGGAGGAACTCTTCGAGGATGGGACGAGGGCCAACCTATCGGTTGCCATTGCCCTGGCCCTGAAGACGGCGGTTGGCCTGGTTCTTTTGTTCTAGAAATATTTGCCCTGGGCTCGTGACGTGGAGCGGTCCTACGGGTAGCAATAGGAGTCTGATGAGGCGTCACCACCCTGGAGTCGGACCTGGTGGGGCCGGAACTCCGCAGGCCATTCGAGCAGGAACTTGGAGTCAAAAGCAATGCCTCCGTTTGGATCCACGTCTAGCTTGACCATCCAACCGTCAATACCCTCTGGGTAGAATTGCGCATCCCATGCCCTATAGAGTGAGTTAGTGAAATAGACTCGCTTCCCGTCGCGGCTGATCTCGACCATCTGGGGGCCCCCATTCAAGGGTTGGCCCAATGAGGGATGCGGCGTTTGCCCCACGATGGTCAACACCTGAATATGCCTATGCTGGGTCGAAATATGGAAGATTAGTTCCGAGTAATCTGCATTCAAGTTACTGATCCATAAGATCTTAACCGGTCAGATAGAGTCAAACACACCAGGCAGATAGGGGCCAGATACAAGGGAGTTACCTCGAAATACGGTGGCACTAAAGGACAGAATCGGGCTGAAGAGACAGGAGGTTTCTGTTCACCGTCGTCCGCGAGCTGCACTGGCGCCTCCAAGTTTGAAGTAGACGTCATCTTCAGCGAGAACTTTCAGAATCCTGGTTTTAAACCCGGGATAACCTCCGCCAATAGACCGATCTCGGGGGGGCCGCTAGCGCGAGCTCATAGTCATACGCCAATCCATCGCTTTGCTGAGCTATCCTCGTCCTTTCTGCTTCCTAATGGTGCCTGAACCCCCTTATAATGCCTTTCTATTCTCGCCTCGAAAATACTTCCAACTATTTCATAAGAAATCAGTTATCTTCGATCCCGTGCCACTGTACTTGTTGGAGTACGGCCTTTCGGGGTCCACGAGAGGGTTGTGGCCATCTGGATCAGAACATACGGCGTGTTGCGTTTCGCTTCCACCACTGAGAGCCCGCATTTGTTGAAAATACGAGTGTACGATGCGACGGACCGGTAGATCGCTTGATAGTCTCCCTCTCGGGTCATATCCGTTCTTCGTACGGTGGTCTCGCGGCACACGATCACCCCACAGGGGGCCAGGCTGCCGACCAGTTTTCGGAGCAGCGAAACGGCGTCGTTCTCGTTAAGGTACATCAGCAGACCACCGAGGAAGACCAGCTCGACGCTGTCCTCCGGTTCGAACGAAACGGCGTCGCCCTGCACAGCCTCAACGTTGGAATACTCGGCACAACGCTGAACCAGTGCCTCATACAGCGGCGTGCTGGCCTCAACGGCGACAACCTTCGCGAAATGCTGTGCGAAGTGTTCTGTCCAGAAGCCGATACCGCTTCCCAGGTCGAGCACCGTACCGGCCGGATTCAGTCCCCGAATCAACTGTTGCGCAATCCGGGTTTCTGCGTGAAAACGAAAACGGCCGGCAACGGGGGGGAATCCAAAGCCGTCCATCACGTACGGCCCCAGGATCGATGGCCGGGCATTGTGCCAGTATTTGTTGACCGCTCCGTAATTCAGTTCCGGCATGTTCTGTTATCATCCGTCGGTCCGCCAAAGAGCAGCTCGGCTTGATCAAGGTCTTGAGGCGTATCGATCTCGTACCATGATCCGGGATCAAAAAAGACCGCTTGAAAGGAGAGTCTGCCGTCGGCCACCATTTCCGCAAAAACGCTCTCGTAAAACCTGTTTACGTGACCCTCGGCAACCTGCCGCTCCAATTCCCGAATGATCCGCCGCCACGACTTGAGGGAGAGACTGCAAATGTTGACGGTCTTGTACCGCAGCTCTTCGGTCGGATGGTCTTCGCCAAGCTGAAAAGCGCGAACCGACTGGAAAACATCGACTGTAACGGTGCTACCGTTCATCCACAGTCGCATTGATGAGACGGCGATCCTGTCGGGTTGTAGAAGATCAGCGAGCAGCGACGGCTGGAAGAGAACGTCAGATTCGGCGAGCAGAAACGGCTCCTGGATGACTTCCCGTGCCAACCACAGTGAATATAGATTATTGGTCGTGCGATATTGTGGATTCACCACATACTCGATCGAGACGCCGTCCCTTTGCTCCCCGAGGAACTCGCGGATTCTGTGCTCAAGGTGTCCCACCACGACCACCAGACGCCCGACGCCCTGCTGACCCAGGCAATAAACCAAACGCTCAAGAATGGAGATCCCGTCGACTTCGGTGAGGCACTTGGGCTGATTCTCCGTTAGCGGTCGTAGCCTGCTACCGATTCCTGCCGCGAGCAGCAGCGCGGTTGCCACCTGATTGCATTCTGTATCAATGTGCATCGTGTGTGTTGTTTCCTCTGACTGTCTTTCCCGTGAACGCCGCAAAGGGATCGCGCGTTCGGCCGCCGAACTGTCGGAGAGTTCCGTCTCCAGAAAATTGACGATCGTTTCCTACGGTAAACAGATCCTGGAAGTACTCGCCTCTGGGATCTTCGTCGAGCTTATCCGCCGCATCGAACACCTCGCCCACTCACGAGGGCCAAAAGCAGCGTCATCAAACCGCCAAAGTGCGGTTCACCCTACGCTCACTAAAACGAATCCTCACGCGCATCCTCACGCGCACGTGGAATGAGACCGTGCGAGGGGTAGAACACGTTGCGCTGGTGCTCGAATAGCCTTACGAGTCAATCGGACGCGAGTTTTTGGCGGCGCTCTTGCACTCGGAACGGCAAACCCTCGGAACGCTTGCAGCGCTCGGCACCAATGAACCAGAATGCCAGCCAGCCCGTGTTGTGGTTGGGTTTCGACGGATTCCTGGCGGCCCGGACACCCAACGATCCTTTTCGGCCAGTTTTCCGCCAACCACGGTTACAAATATTAATTGTATGTTCTTTTTGCCGGGAAAGGTACCGTCAAGGCGACAACGGCCGGCCCGCTGACTTCGGTCGCTTACCGGTCGGTGGAGTTTTGGCACTCTACGCGATCCCCTACCCTAGTTTCTAATGTGGCACGATCCGGAGATAATCGAGGGCACTGGCCAATGACCACTATTGGCCGTTCATTCGACGTTTCCGGGGAAGATCTGAATGTCCGCTTTTAGGCGAGACTGTGTGAAAACTCCGCACTCGTGGCCACCCACCCCCGACTACGACCGATCGCGTTTGAAACCCGCGACTCTCGCCAAAGAGCAACTACCCGGATATAGGGGAAGTAACCGGGAAAGCGGTCGCACCGGAGTCGG
The DNA here is from genome assembly GCA_965218775.1 of Acidobacteriota bacterium. Classification (GTDB taxonomy): domain Bacteria; phylum Acidobacteriota; class UBA6911; order RPQK01; family JAJDTT01; genus CAUZIZ01. Next base: position 2,215,129 of record CBDCLS010000006.1, read on the forward strand.
ATGGGCCAGATATAATCTGGCTTTCCCACGGAAGGACAAGCGATGACGGAATTCATCCAGGGTGAGAGTCGCTCCCAAGCCACCTTATTCCCCGAACGCCTGGACGATTACGTGTCCGAGGAAAGCGCGGTCCGCGTGATCGATGTCTTCATCGACGAGTTGGACCTCTCTGGGCTCGGTTTTCGGACGCAGCCCCAGGACACCGGTCGGCCGGCCTACCATCCAGCCACCCTGCTGAAGCTATTTGTGTACGGTTATCTGAACCGCGTGCAGTCCAGTCGCCGGCTGGAACGTGAAGCCCAGCGCAATGTGGAACTGATGTGGCTGACCGGGCGCCTGGCGCCGGACTTCAAGACCATCGCCGACTTTCGCAAGGACAATGGGACAGCCATTCGTCAGGTGTGCCGGCAGTTCGTCCTGGTGTGCCGCAACCTCAACCTCTTTGCCAACGCTTGGGTGGCCATCGACGGCAGCAAGTTCAAGGCGGTCAACAACACCTATCGGAACTTCACCCGGGCCAAGATGAAGCGGCGCCTCGCCCAAGTGGATGCGACGATCGAGCGTTACCTGCAGCAGTTGGCCGAGGCCGACCGCCAGGAAGTGGCCGAGGAGAAGACCCAGCGATTGGAGGACAAGATCGCGGCTCTGAAGAAGGAGATGGTGCGGCTCAAAGAAGTCGAGGCCCGGAGGCTGAAGGCACCGGGCAAGCAGATCTCCCTGACGGATCCGGACGCCCGGTCGATGAATCACCGGGGAAGTGCCCTGGTGGGCTACAACGTGCAAGCGGCCGTGGATACCGATCACCACCTGATCGTCGCGCATGAGGTCAGCAATGTAGGCAATGACCGGCGCCAGCTGGCCAAGATGGCAAAACAAGCCAAGTCCGACCTGGAGGTGGAGGAACTCCGCGTGGTGGCGGATCGTGGTTATTACCGCAGTGAGGAGATCCAGGCCTGCGAGCAAGCCGGAATCACAGCCTACGTCCCCAAGCCACAGACCTCAGGCAACCGGGCCAAAGGCCAGTTCGGGCGAGACGCCTTTCGCTATGTCGCTGAAGACGACGAATATGAATGCCCGGCAGGTGAGCGCCTGGTGTGGCACATGAACGCCCAGGATAAAGGGCGGACCCTTCGTGTCTACTGGACCTACAAGTGCCGATCCTGCCCCATCAGGGCGCAGTGCACTTCAGGCGTTTACCGCAAGATGAGTCGTTGGGAGCATGAAGAGGTGCTGGACCGAGCGCAAGTACGATTGGCTGCTCACCCCGAGGCGATGAGAGCCCGTCGAGCGACGGTGGAACATCCGTTCGGGACTCTGAAAGCCTGGATGGGATCGACTCACTTCCTGACGAAAACCCTGGAACGGGTGAATACCGAGATGAGCTTGCACGTGCTGGCCTACAACCTGAGACGAATGATGAACTTGGTAGGCACGAAACCGCTGATCGAGGCGATCCGAGCCTAATAAGCCCTCTTATAATCCTTAAACCCAGCAAATCAGAACGACTTCAACTTCATCTGAAGGCTGAACAATCTCGAACCCTGGCTGTCCCTGCCCAAACCAAAGCCCGATCAAATCCTAAGGCAAGTCGTCTGATGCGGTCTGATCAGGCCGCTGAGGCTGAATATCGAGTTATCACACAGCCTCAGGCGAAAGCGGTCGTTCGATTGCGATCAGATCGGATGCTGTCTGTAAGATCGGGTGCCGAATATCACACATACATCATGTCCCTGCGATTCATTTGAGAATCCTGTCAATGGAGTCATGCTGCTGCTGCTTCACTTCCCTCAGGTGCCCTTCGAAAGTGTCTTTGCCTTTTACCCTGTACCTGTAGACCCACATAGCCGTGAGCGTCGGAACGAAATCGGTGAGCGGGGGAAGCTCATTGACAGCGCCGCCAATAAAGCAGACATATTCCTGCCGTACAGCAGGTAGTAGGCTATGCCGCTGATCGGCGCCCAAGCGATGTCTTACCCATACCGCAGGGAGCATAGTGATCATCCCAACGCCATCAAGAGCCAGGCTAGCTGCGAGCTTGCCGTACTTGATGCGGTTGTAGGTTCTGATGATGTTCTGCTCGTCCATAGGGGCCTCTCATGTTAATCGCTATCTCAACTGCTCGATTGGTCCGATTGGATCGATTTATAGGAGGGATACATATCTCTAAGTTCAGCGGCACTAGCTCTGTCACCGACTCGTCATCGCGTTCTCACACGCCGACAACCTCCCCTCCATGAGACACGGCCCGGTGATGTGTAACTAGCGTATGCCATCTTCAGTTTCCAGCGGCTTTTGCATCGACTGGATACGGTTTCTGGGTCGCACCATCAGGAAAGCGATAAAGTAGCACCCGGATCCGATCCAGAAACCTGCGGAGATTCCAAATGTAAGGGAAACGATTGCCCCTGCCGTCGCCGCGAGTGTCGAGAAGGCTCCGTTGATTGCCCAGAGCCATGGAGTGATTCCGGGACTGCTTATGGCCGCGATTCTGATTCCAGTTGGCAACGCCATACCCATAAGAACAGCTGGCAGGGTTAAGGCAGCTATTGCTATCAGTATGCGAGTAGGGCTACTTGATGCTTGGAAATGGTCAACTAGGATAGGCGTTACGATTCCTAGCGCCGCGATCCCGATAGAAACGGTACAAAGCAGCGTTCTGAGAGAGCCAAGCAAGTCGCAGATTCTTCTTGTGAGATAGCTCCCAATCCCAGCGGATAGCAACAAGACGAACAAGACCACAGAAAGAGAGTAGGTTGGATGCCCAAGCAGTATGAGCATTCGCTGGACAAGAGCAACCTCCACGAACATGAAACCAAGCCCAATAGCCGCGAAATAGGTGGGCAGCCAACCCGACCAGAGGATGCTAGCCCCTGTCACGCAGAGGGGAAATATGACACAGGCTGCTACCAGCAAGAGAACCGTCAAAAGCAGTGACGTCAGGATGAACACAGGACTGTTTGTGTCGACGTAATCAATCAGCCGCGCCATATTGAAGAAAAACGGCCTATCGTCCGTTGGTGGACTTATATCTTTAGAGTACCGATTCACAAACTGCGGTGACGCTTGAGGTGAAGTGATTTCCAGGAGATTCCTATCGGCTATTACGTTGGGTGAGAGCAACACTTCAAAGCCCAGCCGATTCGTAATCTGGGTTAGTGTGGATAGGTCTCTCGAAGTCAAGGGTTCGTTACTAAGAAGCAGGTTTGCAATACCATCCGGACCTCCATGGGAACTCGAATTCTCGGATCGGACAATTGCAAGATGCTGTCTTGGGTTAGAGATTCCAGCCTGAGAGAGCACAGCCTGAGCCAGGGAAGCCAATCGGTAGATCTCGAGTGGTTCGTCTTCTACGTAATACCTGGACACACTCAACAAGCCTCCTGGCCTCAAGCGCTTCAGAAACATCTCCCAAGCTTCAACTGTATAGAGTTGGTTCTCCGTCAGAACAAAAGCTCCAGCGGCGGTTGCGGCCCAAGTATCGGTAAGAGACATTTGGATAATGTCGAAATGTTCCTCGGTTCGGGCCGCATAACTCCTCGCCTCATCGTTGACAAGAGTGACTCTTGGATCGAGGTCGAGGTGTCCGGAGCTGGACATTCCCCATTTTTCAGAGGCCCAGAGGAAGCAGGGACAGCTGACGGGAGCTGGGATCGGGTCGAGCCCCGCCAATCCCGCTGTGGCGGCCGAATAGGAGCTGCTTGATGCCATCGGCTATGGCATAGAAGCGGAACTCCGGGATGCCGTAGATCCGTTTGGCTGCCTGCTCGATGTGTTGGACCAGAAGGGCCAGCTTGGCCCTTTTACCCAGATAGACACAGGCGAAGAAGGCGGCGATCATGACCAAGGCGGCCATATTGCGCAGGCGCTCATACTTGAGCAAACGGATGTCTTCCAACTCGTAGCTCTGCTTGATAAATCGGATCGTTTCCTCGACACGCCAGCGGCTCAGATAGCTCTCGACCACCCGCCACTGGCTCTTGCGCGAGCGTTTGACCGTCTGGTTCGTCAGAAGCATCAGGGGACGGGGGCCAAAGCCATCCACCACCACCAGGTACAGCGATTGGTCGAAACCGGGCAAACGCACCCCTCGGGCCCCAAACTCCAACCGGTAGACCTTCTCCCCCGCACTCGTCTCCTTGATCACGACTTCCCGGTAGCGGCGCCGACAACCACGCGCCCACTCCTCGGCGCTCTTCTTGCTGCGCCCTGAGATCAGGTGACGATCCCCCCGCTGGCACACCAGGAACGGGTGTCCCCGCTTCAGCAGGACTTCGAGGATCTCCTCCCGATCCCCTCCCCGGTCCATCACCCAGATCCCTCGCCCTTGGGTGGCTTTGGAGACTCGCCCAATCGCCTTGAGGATCTCGTCGTTTTCGCTCACAAAGTCCGGCGCTTTCTGCGAGTACAGCTCCTGGTACAACGGCAGCACCTCGGCACTCCCCCGCCTCGCTCCGACCACCTCACAGCACCAGTATCCATCTCGGATCTCCCCTCGGGAGCCGTCCCGGACCCGCGCCAGGTATTGCATCTTCCGGGCATATGGCTTACTCACATCCGTGGGGTCCACAATCAACAGCGTCTCCTTCTCCACCCGCCAGGCCGCCAACTCCAGCAGATTCTTTCCCACCGCTCCTCTCAATCCCTGACGGTTGAGTTGGCGGCTCAGCCGCTCGATGACTTTCTTCAGAGCGATCTCCTCCTCCAGTGCTCGCGCAATCTCGCTGAGCCGGACCGACGCCCGACACTGCATCCCGTAGAGCACCTCCCGGATCAAACGAGCGGCGGTCTTCGGTAATCCTTCAGAGACCTTCCCCGAAAATTCTCTCAGCTGCTCTCGAATCTTCCACGCTACTTTGGCATCATGCATCTGGGTCCCTCCGCTTAATTGGTTGTTAGGTTTGGAGTTCCGCCAACCAGTCTAAGCGCTAGGGACCCACACTTTTGGGGGTCGACAGTTCCCCCATTTTCTCCCAATTTCAACCCATCCCACTTCCCTTATCGCCCTACTCTCTTGTTCTCAACTACTTGAGAGAATTCACCCTCAATTTTTGGGGAATGTCCTGGTCCGGAGAATTGACCAAAAGAGTCGGTGATCGCCTCAACTATACTGGCGTTAACCTCCAAGGCAATCACTGATTTCTGATTGAAGACTAGCGCAGCCAGAACATCTCGTCCCCCACCGGCTCCGATAACAAAAACTTCCGCTGAAGGTCGGAGGTAGTGAGCAAGATAAACTACGTCATACTTTAGGAAATCAAGTGGCTCAAGATTCTTGCCATCGTACTTTGTGATAACAGTCCCAGCAGTTGAATCAATCGTCAGAAAAAGTTGTGAGAGTAGCTTTTGTGAGGTATACATTGATGACAAACCCCAGCCGAATGGCTTGCTAGGATGGTTCGGCTTACCCTGAACTGTGACGCGTGAGTACGAGTTCCAATCCTCGTAAAGAAGCGCGTCCTCTTGCTGCCCTCGAGTCCACCCAGGCCGAAGTCCCCCTTCTCCGGTTGCGGCAACTACGCCATGCAGTAATGCAGCCAAACCTAGCAAAACTGTCGTAGCGACTGCCCCGATTCTTAATCTCCGACTTGTAGCTGTTCGACCGAAGAAGATGCCTCCAGTGCAAGCTAAGGTGCCTGAAAGAATCACAGCTGTAGGTGCATCAATAAGCTCCAGAAGAATCACCACCAGAGGACAGGCTAGAGCTGCACCAATGAGATCCGCGGCGGAAGACATGAATATGCCTGCGCTGGGCCGAAATATGGAAGATTAGTTCCGAGGAATCCGCATTCAAGTTGTTGATTCATTGGATGTTAACGTCCTGGACAGAGACAAAAACACCAGGCAGATAGGGGCCAGACACAAGGGAGTTACCTCGAAATACGGCGGCACTAAGGGACAGAATCGGGCGGAACAGGCGAGGAGATTTCTGGGAGCTGTCGGCAGCGAGCTGCACTGGCATCTCCAAGTTTGAAGTAGACGTTATTTTCAGTGAGAACTTTCAGAATCCTGGTTCTCAACCCAGGATAACCTTCGTCAACAGACTGATCTCGGAAGGGCCGCTGCGGCTGGCTCAGAATCATCCCCCAATCCCGTCACTTTGCTGAGCTATCCTCGTCCTTTCTGCTTTCTAATGGTGCCGGAATCCCCTTGTAATGCCCTTCTATTCTGGCCTCGATGATCATTGCAATTACTTCATGAACCGCCAGTTATCTTCGATTCCACGCTACCCATCGGTTGAAGTACGGCTTTTCGGGGTCCACGAGAGGCTCTTGAGCCGTCAGCAGTCAGCTCAGCTCTCAGCAGGTCGCGAACCCGTGCCGGCTTATAGCCGAGGGTCCGGGCCTAGTGTCCGGGCAGACTGCAGAGCACATGGATCTCGCCCTTCTCGGCGATCTGCTGGTCGAAGTAGGCCACAATCTTGTCCCTCCGGGCCATGAGCCCCTCGATCTCCGGCTCCATCAGCATGTCGCCCAAATGTCGCTCCACCTGGCTCTTCTCCAGGGCGCGGATCCCGTCGTAGAAGCGCCGGTCCAATCTACCGTTCCTCAGGTTCTTGGGCTGCCGAAGCTCTTTGTGCCATCTAAAGCTCCTGGAAAAGTCGATCATAACCAGCTTCCAGTCCTGGGTAATCAGCAGATTCCCCAGGTTGGCATCGGTGTTGTAGACAAGCTCGTTAAAGATCCGCACCTGAAATCTTTGATCGATCCATGGCGCCGGGCGTGGGGGCCGGATTTTTTTCTGGTAGCGTTCCGTATCCATCATCTTCACGTCATCAACCCACCAGGTTGCGGCGGCCACTTTGCCCCTAATCTTCCGCTCAACCGAGACGGGAATCATGTGAAGGTTCAGCAGCCGGTCCAGGCGGTAGGCGGCAATGTTGTACTTGTAGCAGTCCCGGAAATTCAGCTCAGTCCCGTATGCGGTGGGAGCGGACTTCTTGTAGACATCGATGGTCTGGATGCTGGCATCATGGGTGAATTGTCCATCGGAAAGGGTGGCCCGCTGTGTTCCGGTGACACCGGTGGAGACTCCCTCGGTCTTCTTGACTTTTGCCCGGAGCAGAAACGTCTCCTTCTCGGCATCGGACCAGGTGGAGGGAGGCTGCTGAGACCAGAGCCAGGGCGAATGAACAGGCAAGCCGCTCGCCAGCAGAGTCAGAGAAAAAGGAATCCATTTTAGTCTCATCGCTTTCACCTCCCATATTGATTGCAAAAGGGACATGCGTCAAATGTCAACGCGTCTACCTTCCCTGGCGCGGCAGTCACTGCTGCCACAACCGAAGGGCGGCAAAACATAAGCGAAGTACTGAGGGTCGGAGACGATGCCGACTGCGCTATCTCCACAGTGATCAACTCGACGACTTCATCTTCCGCCATACGGCTCATGTCCTCCGAGACCCCGACTTACTGCTAGAGCAGGTCTTCTCAGAAGACCATATGGGTGAGCGACTCTTAGAGTTGAAAACAGGTAAGGAGCGCTTGGAATCGGAACAGAACCGACATCAGAGACGTCTCAATCGTCTGATTGATCTCTATGCGGACGGCGAATTCGACCGGCTGACGCTGGATGGCAAGACGCAAAGGATCAAGAAAGAGCTAGACCGGGTGAAAAGAGTATTGGAGAGGACGGAACTTTAGGTCAAGGTGTTCGCGAGCCGAACGGCCCTCGCCAACCTGGGTGCTCGTCGGTTGCCAGCTGACTTAGATTGGGAATGACGGGTTTTAGCCGTTTGCGGTAGTTCATTCGACGCTTCCGTGGAAGATCTGAATGTCCGCTTTTAGGAGGCGAAAGCGGTCGTTCGATTGCGATCAAATCGGACGCTGTCTGTACGATCGTATGCCGACTATCACATCTCCTTTAACTCACAGGGATCGCCCTCGTTTCATGCGGTCCTGTCGAAGTAAGGTGTAAGTTTGATATACACTTCTGGAACTCTTGAAAATGCGAGCCCGCCAGGAAGCCGAAGTATGAAATGTAAACAGTTGCTTGCCATGGCATCATCCCTGGCACTGACTTTATTTGCGCTTGGCTGCAGTGGCGCGTGGCAACTGTCAGGAGCAGACCAGGGCCTCCCCGACTGGCCGCAGTGGCGTGGCCCTGACCGGACCGGCATCTCGAAGGAGACAGGGCTACTCAAAGAGTGGCCGGCGGGTGGCCCCCCTGTTCTTTGGTCGGTCGCGAACATCGGCGAAGGCTACGGTACCGTGGCTATCAAGGGGAATCGGATCTTCGTTCAAGGGACCAAGAACAACGATAGCGTCACCCATTGTCTGAACCGGGCGGACGGGAAGACGGTGTGGACAACCGCGCTGGGTTCGAGGCTGGAACACAGTAGGGGGCACGGGCCAAGAGGGACGCCGACTGTTGATGGAGAACGAGTTTACTCGCTGACTGAGACTGGGGATCTGGCGTGTCTGAAGACCGCTGACGGCAGCACCCTTTGGCGACGCAATATCCTGGAGGACTTCAAAGGGAAAAACATTTCTTGGCACATCAGCGAGTCACCGCTGGTCGATGGGAACAGGCTGATCGTGACCCCGGGCGGAGAGAAAGCGACTCTGGTGGCTTTGGACAAAATGAGCGGGGAGACCATCTGGACGACCGAGGATCTCAGCGATCGGGCTGGATACGCTTCCGGCCTGGTAGCTGACGTTGGTGGTATCCGAACGATCATGACCTTCACCGCCAGTGCGGCCATTGGTGTTCGCGCCAGCGACGGAAAACTGATGTGGCGATACGAGCCCGTGGCCAATGGCACCGCGAACGTCGCCACACCGATTCTTCACCACAATAAGGTGTTCTACAGCTCGAACTACAGGACCGGATGTGCGCTTCTCGAGTTGAGGCCCACGGAAAGTGGCCTGGTCGGCGCAAAGGAAATCTACTTCAGCCGAGATCTGATGAACCATCATGGTGGGGTGGTTCTGGTGAACGGCTACCTTTATGGTTACCATAACGCCATCCTGACTTGTATGGAATTCGAGACGGGCAAGGTGATGTGGAAGGACCGAGCTGTCGGTAAAGGCTCGCTGACCTATGCCGATGGGCACCTCTACCTATTGAGTGAAGACAATGTGGTAGGGCTAGCGGAAGCCACGACTGACGGCTACAAGGAGAAAGCCCGATTCGAGATCCAGGACCAGGGTTGGCCGAGCTGGGCGCATCCAGTGGTGTGTGACGGCAAGCTCTATATTCGCAATCAGGCGAAGCTCACCTGTTACAACATCAAAGAAACTTAAGTAGCACTCGTCATGGACCTGCAGTAACGAATGGACAAGGATGGCCGGCAAGCCGTGGGGGCAACTCTCCCGACACCAATGAATTCTTGATGCGCGTCCCCATGCCCGGCGCGGCCCGAATGACGGTATCGGTTCATTCTGTGGTCTGAAATCTCAATCGCAGGATCTTGTCATCCTTCGAGGATGGAGAAGTCGGCAAGCCACAGCTCGACTCCACACGAATACGCTCGGCACCTTGAATCAGAACAGCAGTGGTAGAATCGACGGCACAGGAGCGTCAGGGTGTGGCGAATGATGGGTTTGAGACTGCTCTTCGCAGTCGTGGTTACTGTGTTGGTTATGCAAGAGGCATGGTCCGGGACTGAAGGTTCCCGGTTGAGGCCATTGCCCAAGCTGGACCGGAACCTCCGGACTGGTCCCGCTGTGGGCGCCCGGATTCCGCGGTTCCAACTTCCGGACCAGAGTGGGAGACAATGGACCTACTCGGACCTGAAGGGGCCTCGGGGTCTGGTGCTTCTCTTCCACCGATCGGCCGACTGGTGACCCTTCTGCAAGGTCCAGCTGGTCGAGCTGGAGCAGCAGCGCGAGGAGTTCCAGAGTCGGGGACTCCGGTTGGCCGCCGTCAGCTATGACAGTGTGGAGATCCTGAGCCACTTTGCCTCCAGAGCCAAGATCGGTTATCCCCTCCTTTCGGACGGGAACTCGCAGGTGATCCGGGCTTTCGGGATTCTTAACGAGAACTTTCCAGCAGAGAGTCCCTGGTTCGGAGTCCCATTTCCCGGGTACTACGTGATTGACGAGTTGGGAATCGTCCAGGCAAAGTACTTCGAGGAGGACCACCGGGACCGGTACACCTCCGCCAGTATCCTGGTCCGGGAGTTTGGGGAGGACGCCTCCGATCCCGGGGAGGTCCGGACGCCGCATCTGAAGTTGAGATGGTGGTCCAGCAATCCGGTGGTCCGAGCCGGTCAAAGACTGACCCTGGTGCTGGAGCTGCAGCTTGCCGAGGGAATGCACGCCTATGCACCCGAGGTGGAGGGGTACATCCCGATCCGCTGGGACATTCCTTCGGCGGATGGGTGGCTGGCCCATCCTGTCAGCTACCCTGAGGCAACCCCCCGCTACCTGCCGGCCATACAGGAAACCGTCCCCGTCTACGCTGGCAAGATTCGGCTTATGAGGGACCTGTCACTGGGAATGGTACAGGAGCTCGGGCAGGAGGAAGGAGGGATCGGCCTAGAGGGGGTGTTCCGTTACCAAGCCTGCGACGAAAGAGTGTGCTACCCGCCTAGAACGGTTCCCCTCAAGTGGACCTTCCGGTTGGAGGGCCTGGACCGTGTCCGTTCTCCGGAGGGGATGCGTCACCCCGACCCGTGAAAGTTGTCTTGGTGCTACTTTGCCGATCCACGACTCAGAACAGAGACGCCTGTGTCAGTAGCGGAGATCCTGGATGATATGATCAACAACGCCAAAGAAGGGGTAGTCCCCCAATGATCCCACAGCAGAATCTTCAGTTTCTGCACCGGACCGTTGGTTAAGCAACCGTTTTTCTGTAATTTTCTTTAGGGCCTGTAGGGAAGAATTGCTCCACTTGTGTTTTCCAGCCGGCCAGGTTCAGGTATTGCCGGCCGGTTAACCACTCCTCGTGTATCTCTGCAAGCACAGCCGAGATGAGCCGCAGCGCCGACGCTTCGTGGGGAAAGATTCCCACCACCCGGGTTCGTCTCCGGATCTCCCGGTGCAGTCTCTCCAGTCCGTTGATGGTTCGGATCCTTCGCCACCAGCTCCTCGGAAAATCAAACACTGTCAGCCCTTCATCCACGTTCTCTTCCAGCCAGCTCACGAACTCCGGTGCAATCTTTTCGAACTTCTTGACGACTTTACCCTTGAGCTCCTCGGCATCTTCTCGAGACGGGGCATCGAAAATGTCCCGCATGGCCTGGGCGATGCGGGGCTTGTCCTCTTTGCGGCGAGCATATTGTTGGGCGTTTTTACTCAGGTGAAACTGACAACGGTTCCAGGGCACCGACGGATAAACTGCCCGCCTGGCCGCCTTCAGTCCTTCGTGATCGTCACTGACAAACAGCTCGACCCCTCTCAGTCCACGCTTGTGCAGATCTCCCAGAAACCCTCGCCAATGCACCTCCGCTTCACTGATCCTGGTGCTCAGACCCAACACCTCCCGCGTTCCGAAACGATTGACTCCTATGGCTTTCAGGATGGCCACGTCCTGCACCCTGCCGCCTCTTCGAACCTTCTCGTAGTGGGCATCCAGATACACGATCGGATACTCTCCCAGCTCCCGGCTTCGAAACTCTTCCAGCTCTTCGTCCAGCATCCCGGCCACTCTCGAGACCTGGGTGGCCGAGATCTCCAACCCACACAGCTGCTCCGTGATCTCGGTGACTTTCCTCGTCGAGACTCCCATCACATACATCTCGGCAATGGCCAGCTTCAGGGCCTTCTCCGAACGGCAACCCCTCTCCAGCGACTTGGGATAAAACCTCAACCCACGCACCTGTGGAATCTCCAAGTGCAGCTCTCCCACTCGAGTCTGAATCCGCTTGCCTTTGAATCCGTTTCGATAGCCTCGCCGACTGGCTGTTCTCTCGTACGCTTCCGCTCCCAGAAACTCGCTTCTTTCCAACTGCATGGCCACGTTGAACAGCTTCTCCAGGATTCCTCGAAAGGCTTCTGTTCCTTCCTCGATCAACTCCGCCAGGATCTCCCGTGGTACTCTCTTTTCCAGGTCTGGGTTCATTTGATTCTCCTTGCCAGATAGACGTTTCTGTTTTTGGAGAATCCTGTCCCAGACCTCTGTCTTTCCGACCCAGGCCTGACCAGAATTTACAGAAAAGAAGTTACGCTACTGGACCGTTCTTCAAAATAGGAGGTCATTCGGTGCTTCTTCATGCAAGTGTTGTTGAGGGAGGAGTCCTGCCCACTGAGATTGCTTGAGACCCAGTGTACGGTTACCTCGGATACTCTCCGTCAGGAATGTTTCTTGCTTCGGACATGTTGGACGACTCAACAAAGTCCGGGAATCCATGTGAAATCAATGCTTCCGGAGCTGCTGGGGAGAGTCAGTAACACTTCCCTTACGAAGCACCGGATAGCGACAGGTGTCGCAATAGAGTCGGGAAGGACTTTTATTGTGATAGTCGGCACCCGATTTCGAACGACCGCTTTCGCCTGAGCCTGTGTGAAAAGTCACACATGATTTCGGATTTGAAATTTTGACTTCATAGGATCGCGTGCAAGCCACGATCTCCGTCGTAGGAAGAGTAAAGAGACCCCTAACCCGGATTTCTCATAGTGAAAGCAGAAAGGCTGATTTTAGTCGATTTTTCGACTCTGGTTTGAGCCGAAGTCTCAGTTGAGGGCACTGTAGAGTGCGAGAGCTTGGTGACACCTATGTTGAAGGCGGAAAACCGGTTTTTCAGACACACCTCAGCCGCCTCAGTTGCAGATGGTTGGGATTTCCGGTTTGCCTCCGCTCAGCCGAGCTGTTGAAGCTGGGCCAAGGTTTGGGCGTAGAGTGTTTGGTAAGGATAACCCTCGCTCAGCGACAAGCTCACCCGTCGGACACTGACCCGAATCTGGCCTCCTATCTTCAACAGTTTGAGGCGAATCGTCTGGCATTGCGCCTTCGCCCACTGGGTCCCCTTCAAAGCGACACACCTGAGCGTGTGCAGCAGATTGTAAGCCACCGAGGAAAACCACAGGCGCAGCTGATTGCTCTTCATGCGGTGCGTCGAGGTCCGATCGGCAAACAGCTCTAGCTGCTGCTCCTTAATCCGATTCTCCGCTTCCCCTCGCGCGCAGTACAGCTCCTCGTACAGCTTTTGGGCGGGCCACCGCTTCGCTCCCAGCGAGGTGACGACAAAGCGGGGATTGGATCCCTTACCCGTGTACTCGGCCTTGCCCACCACTCGCCGCTCTTGACTCCAGCTTTTGCGCGTCTGGTAACGAAAGTCCTTGTAGACTCGGGCGCTGCTGCCGTTGGCTTGTTGCAGTGCCTGGGCCTGTTCCAACTCGGACTCCAGGGCCCCCTCTAAGCGCTGATTGCGGGCCAGACCGAAGACGTAATCCACTCGATGCTCCTCACACCATTTCATCAACGCCTCGCGGGCAAAGCTGCTGTCCGCCCGCAGAGTAATGCGGACCTTCGGCCACTTCGCCCGCAGTTGTCCCACCATCCGCTCCATCTCCTGGACCGCTCCTTCGGAGCCATCCAGGTTCGACACCCGCAGCTTGGCCCCCAGCACATACCCCTCGCAAAACACATACAGCGGCAGGTAGCAGTAACACCGGTAGTAGCCATGGTAGAAACGACCCTCCTGTTCTCCGTGCAGCGGATCATCCGTCGCATCCAGGTCCAAGACCAACTCCTTCGGTTTCCCGCCTCGCACCCGAATGAACTGCTCCACCAAAAACGCTTCGACCGCGGCTTCATCCACCGGCGTCTTGCGATATTTATCCTGCGTCACCGAGGACAACTCCAAACGATTGAGGGTGCTCTTGCCCGCACACGCCTTGCCTCGATCCGCTTCCGCTCGCCGATCCCTCCCCAAGGGATCTTCCTTGCCGACCAACACCGCCATCAGCGGATCTGCCCGGAGCTCCTCATGATCGTTGACATCCTCATAGCCTAGGGCCAGTCCGTAAATCCGCTGCCCCACCAGTTCCTCCACACTGAACTCGGTGAAGCGAGGATCGCGCCGGTCCCCAAAGCAGGCGGCCAAGCCGCTAATGAACCCATAGCGGCTCTCCACCTCCCGTAACAGCAACCCCCCGGAGTCTGAGGTGATCTGCCCCCCATTGAATTCTGCCTCGACTCGGCGCCCTTCTAGCTCTTGAAACTCCAGCTTGGAAGCGATACACTCTGTGGTCATAGTAGTCAGCTCCTTGTGATTATTAAGTATCTGATAACAAAGACTTTATATCACATAGAGCTGACTGCTTTTTCTTGTCTTTGAGAAATCCGGGCTAAATCAAAGAGGTTTTGGACTTTTCACACAGGCTCAGGCGAAAGCGGTCGTTCGATTTCGATCAAATCGGGCGCTGTCTGTAAGATCGGGTGCCGACTATCACACATCTATTCATCGGATTAATATATACGCCATCCTCTAAGATTGCCCTTCGCGCGCAGCCTTCATTTCACAAGCATTTCCGGTCAAACAGAACCGGAAGCAAAGTTTCGGAGCTCGTGTGACATCCTTGCCTGGCCTAAAGGGTCAAAGATCTTCTCAATCTTCTTCCTCAACGAAAGTCGGTGCGCCGCTGTGACTCTCTCCTCGGTCGGGGGGGCACTTTTGAGGTCTTCGAGTAAGTCCGCCAAGGACAGGGTCGCGAGGCTCATCGTATCCACGGATTTCCCCTTTACTGGTTCCGAAATGAGCTGAATCAACTGGTCCACATATTTTTTCTGCAAGATTCGCCTGAAGCGGTGAATCCCTGATTTCTGGATATCCCTGAAGACAACCGTGTCGAGAATCTTGAAGAGCTCAGCCAAGGAGAAGCTCGCTTCTCCAGCGCGGTAGCGGTTTTCATTGTCCTGGACCCGAGACAGTCTTCTAGGGTTCAGGAGTTGGGCCAAGACAGTTTCGAAAAGAAAGGCCATCCGCTGGTCTACCAGATACTCTTTGCCGTATCGGTCGTAGTGATTCCAATCGATTTGCAGGTCGGTTTGCAGATGAGCCAGGAGCTCCGGCGTGAATCGGAAGGCGTCCTCGACAAAGAGGCTCTGGTCCAGGAGTTCCAGAGCACGGAACTGATCCGCTCTCGAGACGGGAGCAATGGGAGGGGTGTTCTTCCAGACCGGTGAGTTTACGTGTAGGCGGAGAATTTTTTGGCCGCCGATGTGACGCACCAGAATGTCGTAGGCGTCCATGCAGACGCCGAAAACTGCGGCGTCGAGAGCCTGCTTTATATGGTGGAGTTCGTGGCCTTCATCGGTGACAAGTTGGACTAGATGGGGCAGGACCTCGTCCCGTGCCATCTGTAGCCTGTCACTCGCGAACGAAAGGGCATCGTCTCCGAAATCGTGATTGTTGATGGTGGGGTCAATGTCCCCCAGAAGATGCGCCCCGTAGGCCAGCCCAGGGGTGACTTCAGCCCGAGCGGCGATCTTGTCTAACTCCCTGCGTTCTTCTTCCGGACTCAAGTGGCTGAAATCGCGATAGAGGTATTCGATGGCGAGCTTATCGTAGATCCCCAACTCCCTGGGCATATAGCGAACAGGCTGCTCCTGCTTGTCAGGAATGTGGACTGAGAAGTAGTCCATGATGGACCCTGAGAGAGGAACCGGCTTTCCAGCCTTCAAGTCCGCATAGGAACTTTGCAAGCTCGCCTTGAAGTTGTGAGGCAGACCTAGGAAATGACCCACCTCATGCGCCACCACCATCAGAAATGCCTGACGAAAGAGCTCGTCCAGATCCGCCTCGCTCTGCAGCCGGCCACGCTTCCTCAGGACAAGCCGTGCGAAGGCGATTTGGTTGGATAAGGACCGTTGATATTCGCAGCTGTCACCTTGCCTGCTCTGGCGGGGAGTGCGGCCCCAGCTGTAGACCAGGAACCGATTGCGCACGAAGCTAGGGAACAGGGCATTGAGCAAGATGCCGCCACGCAGTATTTGTCCGGTCTCTGGGTTGCTCAGGCTGACGCCAGCCATCGCGGAGAAGCCCAGTCGGTCACCCACATGCCAGTGGATCATGTTGTGGCCGATCTCCGTCGGATGCCAGGAGGGATCACTCGGTTGATCACGGACTTCGAGCACATCGCGGAGACCGATCTCTTCAAAGGCTTGATTCCACCACAGCGCTCCCTCCTTGATGAGGGGGCGGTATTTTCGGGGAGTAGCCTTGCCGATGTACAGAATTATGGGCTTCTTTACCGCAACCGGATGCTGAGCTGTGGGTCGACCGAGCGGCTCCAGGCGCCAGCGGACAACCGCTCGCTGGAAGGTCGTATCCTTGGCCTCCAGGTTGGAGTAGTTCTTCCAGGAGAGCACCCAGGGACTGACTCGATCGTCAGCAATCCTGGGCCGGTAGTCGTTCTTGGGTAGATCAAAGAAATCGTACTGGACACGAAGCTCCAGGTTGCGCGGGTCCACCAGGCGGACTCCAAGACCGAACTGGCCTGGATCCTGTTTGGGAAGGTCCCTGCGCTTGAGGTGGTAGGCGACGGTAACGGTGAGGTTCTGGGGATGATTTCGAACCGCCAGGATGGAGGGCTTGGCGGTGTGGACGTCGAAGTTGGTATCGTCCAGGAAGTAGGGGAGGTGTCCCACGTTCAGAGCCGGTGTCAGATCGAACAGAAGCGCGCCACTGGTTGGTTCGGTTGCCAGAATCGGAAGCACCGCGAGTGGCGAGTCGGGAAAGCTGCTCTCAACCGCCTCGAGAATCACATCACCTGCATCGGCTCTGAACTGTGTGTTCTTTCTCAGTAAGGCAACGGACTCTCCCCACCTTTCGAATGCGACCGGGGAGAGCCTGAAGGAGCTATTTCTCGCTCGGTAATCACCGAGGGCTCCCACCAGCGAGACGGAGAACCCCAGTTTCCTGTCAAGCTGTTCGGGTGCGAGCCCGATGAGGAGATCTTTTTCCCCTTTGTAGACCGAGAAATAGCCGCTCAAGACCTCTCGGTCGGCGATTGCCTTATCGAAGCTCTCGCCGGTTGGTTGCTTCTGAGTCTCGCTTTGGGCCCCAACTCCGACGGTCACGAGGCTGATAAAGCAGAGACGAAGAAAAGCAGTCTTGATGTCGGGGAAACGCATGGGACTCCTCCTAAGGGCTTTGGGATTCAATGCCACACAGCGACAGGATTCTGTCTCTGAGTAGCTGATGCGAAGCCGCAAAGTAGCTGGTTGAGAGTCGGAGCTCGCTACTGTCCCTCACGATGTCTTGGCAGAAATGGTTCCAGGAATCGCTGAACTCCCGGACGTTAGTTACATGATGGTGGTCCCCTTGTTGAAAGCGAGTCCAATTTCAAGCCGGGAAGTTCCGAGGTATTGCTCACAGGAAGATACAACCGTGCATCGGGCCGAGACTACGACCTTCATCCCGACGGGCACCGGTTCTTGATGCGGAAGGATGCATCCGCAGTGAGCCAATTGGCCGTCGTCCTCAACTGGTTCGAAGAACTCAAGCGACTGGTGCCGACGGAGTGAACTTCACCTACCGTATCGTAGCTGAGAATGGTTCCCTCTATCCTTCGGATTAATATATAAACCATCCCCCTGAGATTGCCCCTCTCGGGCTGTAGGGATCGGCTCTCAGAGCTAGTCTCCTGGCCGGACCAGGTTGCTCAGTGACTGCAGTTCCTCGGCGATCTCCGACCCAGACGGGTATCGCTGGTCTCTGTCCTTTGCTAAAGCACGTTCAATGACCTCGTCAAATCGCTGTGGTAGAAGCGGATTTACAGTGCAGGGCAGTGTTGGCTTCTTGACCGCAATCTCATGCATGACTGAAAGTGCGCTTAGTCCTTGGAACGGCAACTTGCCAGTCGCAGCTTCATAGAGCACTGTGCCCAATGAGAAGACATCCGTTCGTGGATCCAAAAGCTCTCCCCGTGTTTGCTCAGGAGACATGTAGGCAACCGTCCCCATGACCGTACCCTGAACGGTTAGGTCGGAAAGAACTGAATCGGGTCCCCCGCCGGAAACCGATCCCAACATTTTGGCCAGTCCAAAGTCGAGCAACTTAACCTGACTCTCTCGTATAATGAACACATTGGATGGCTTGATGTCGCGGTGAACGATTCCTTTGGCGTGGGCCGCCGCCAGGGCCCAACCTATCTGAACGCCGAGATCCAGTAAGTCTCCTATTCCCAGGGGATCCTGGTCCATCCGTTGCCTGAGTGTCTGTCCTTCCAAGTACTGCATGACGATGAAGGGTTGTCCCTCGTACTCACCGATGTCGTGGATGGTGCAGATGCTGGGATGATCCAGTGCTGAAGCAGCACGAGCCTCTCGCTGGAACCGCGCCAGGGCCTGTGGGTTCTGAACCAGCCGCCCAGAGAGGAACTTCAGAGCCACAAGACGACCCAAGCGGGTGTCCTCGGCTTTGAATACGATTCCCATCCCACCGTCGCCGACTGGAGTGATAACCCGATAGGGTCCAACCCAGTCACCAGGCGAGAGTACGATCTCGGTGATCGCCTTGGCCCGTTTGTCCCGTAAGAGGCGGCTCTTCCCTGTTCCCAGGAATTCGCCGACCGCCAACAGGAATTCTTGCCAGGCAGGTTCAGTCTCGAGCATCAGATGATTCTTCCCGTGAAGTGTGACGAATCGAGCGCCGGGGATCGTTGCCGCCACCTCACGGCCTGCTTTGAAGGGAACTTGAGCGTCGTCATCGCAATGGAGGACGAGGGTGGGAACGGCAACCAGGGGAAGTCGGTCCAACACGTCTATCTGACTGAACTCAGTCAGGATGCGAACAGCATTTTCGGGTGAGGTGGAAATGCGCTGGAGCTCATTGAACCACTGCATCTGCGTGCTCGTAGCCTGGGGCATGAAGTGTGTTGTCCAGATCTGCCGAAACGCCGGATTGTTCTGTCCCCATCCGTGCTGAGTCAGGGTAAGCATAGCCTGGCGCTGTTCCAGTTCTTCCTGAGACGCTCCTCGCCTGGCGAAGCCTCGGGCATAGGTACCGTACAAGATGAGATGGGTCACGCGCCCCGGATGCCGAACCGCATACTCGATTGCCACCGGGCCTCCCTGTGAGATCCCCAATAACGCAAAGCGCTCGGCGCCGGCCGCTTCGACTACCGCTTCCAGGTCCCGGACCCAGGATGCAAACGATAGATCGTCCACGTTCCAATCGGAGAGGCCGTTGCCTCGCTCGTCGTAGCGAATGACCAGGTGGTCCTTTGCCAGTTCTTCGATCCAGTGCCTCCAGATCGGACTGTCCCACTCAAACTCCAGATGGCTCAGCCAGTTGGCGGCCTTGATCATCACGGGTCCCACACCCGCAGTAGCAAACGCAATGCGTACCCCATCCGTAGTCGTGCAGAAGCGGATTTCCTGTTTCATTTGTCGGGGCTCTCGCGATCGTCGACCACTACCAATGTCGAATTGAGAGAAGCAGAGTTGGTCGTCCCAGGGCTTTCCACCTCTCCGATTCTATACAAAGAGATTCTGGCTGAATGTTAGCCCTTCGACGGGTCAGCAAACAATAGTCACACGACTTGGTGTGAAGCTTTCGTCCTGATTTGACGTTTAACAGTCCTTGTCTTCTAAGGTACGGCATGGGGGCAGTGGAGCTCCACGCTTTATGGAACCGATCCGATCTCGGCGTGTGGGAGGTGTTCGGTCAGGATTGTGAAGGTCATCGTCGAGCCATCTGAAGTTGCCACGTCGTATGTCAGCAGAATAGCTACGTCTATTCGTCGGATTAACATATAAACCGGTTAGTACGGGTCACCCTAGCTATAGCTAGACGACTAGACCTGGGTGGAATTGAGGAAAAACCGCCATAGCGAGTAGGAGTAGGCCGGTAGCAACCAGGGTGAGCGTCCAGAGTCGATCCATGTTAATCCAGGCGCGGCGGAGGATGGCAATTCCGATCCAGTCGTAGACGGCGATGGCGACGGCGCCTGTGGTGGCAAGCATCGCAAGGCTGTGTACAGCCACAGCGGCCAGGGTCATGGATAGGGAATCTCCGAGGCCAAAATGATGGCCTTCATGCGCCACCGCCTCCAAAGGCATTAAGAATGGGATCAACATCAGACCCGCACCGTGGGAGCTAGCCATAAGAAAAGACCAACCGGCGAGGCCAAGATAGCTGACTCTCATGCCGAATCGCACCCGGTGTCGAGCGAGCGTATGGTAGATTGCCCAGCCGATCAGCAGCATTCCCGTGACGATTTGAATCAGTTGTCGATCAATGGCGACCCCAGCAGCCATAGCCAGGATCGCCACGAGAGCTACCGAAGCCGCATGACCTACTGCGATTGGCAGTAACGAGATGAGCACTACAGCGCGGCTTTCGCGATGCAGACCGAGAGCCACCGCGAACAACCAACCCATGGCTGGGTTGACACCGTGAAAGACGCCGAACCCAGCCAGTGCAAACCAATGCCACAGCTCGCTCACAACAGAACCTCGCACATTACACTTGATACGGGGAGCCAGGATCGCATGGGCCGGCCACGCCCTTGAGTCACACCCCCCACCCTGCTCACAGTTACCCATAGACAGTTGATGCGCAATCTGCTGATGGGTCGGCCTTTGGAAATGAGGGTCGATCGAGAGTCGTGCGACGGGGTGAGGTCGCAGCTCAACCTGATCCGTAGGACCTTCCAGCTCGAGGATGGGGCGAGGGCCAACCTATCGGTTGCCATTGCCCATATGGATTCCCTGGCCCTGAAGACGGCGGTTGGCCTGGTTCTTTTGTTCTAGAAATATTTGCTCCTGGGCTCGTGACGTGGAGCGGTCCTACGGGTAGCAATAGGAGTCTGATGAGGCGTCACCACCCTGGAGTCGGACCTGGTGGGGCCGGAACTCCGCAGGCCATTCGAGCAGGAACTTGGAGTCAAAAGCAATGCCTCCGTTTGGATCCACGTCTAGCTTGACCATCCAACCGTCAATACCCTCTGGGTAGAATTGCGCATCCCATGCCCTATAGAGTGAGTTAGTGAAATAGACTCGCTTCCCGTCGCGGCTGATCTCGACCATCTGGGGGCCCCCATTCAAGGGTTGGCCCGATGAGGGATGCGGCGTTTGCCCCACGATCCCGCCGATTCGTACCGAGCCCGTCTGTTCTGGGTTGTGGGGATCGGAGACATCGTATTGGTGCATCTCTCCGGTACCCCAGCAGGACACGTAGAGGAACTTGTCGTCCACCGAAAGATCGATGTCGGTGATCAAAGGAGGAACTGCTTTGAAGTCCTTCAGGGCTGGCGGCAGATCATCTGGGTCAGCCGGTTCGGCCGGGATCTCGATGATTTTTTTGACCGCCCAATCTCCCGCGTCCCGGTGCCACAGCCAGATAGACGCAGAGAGGTCAGCCAGACTCACCACTACACCTGCGAAGCCATACGACTTGGTAGGATCATGCGCCGGGCGTAGCTCCAGCACCATCTGCTGCTCCTTCCCCAGATCGAGCTCTTTCAGATGTTTGCGCTTATGGAGATCCCAAATGTGGATGCAATGGCCATACTCGCTGTTCATCAGCTTTTCAGGGATGACGCCGTTTTCGACCATGTTGGGCGTACCCCACTCGCTGCTGACCATCGTGTCGTGGCCCAAGTGCCACCAGAAGTCGTAAGCCAGATACTGGGACCCTCGATCCATCTCCCAACGACCTAGAACGTTGAAGCTGTCATGGTCCATCATGAACACGCCACCCGGACCCTCACCTTCAGGATTGCCAAGCGCCCCGACGTAGATGCCTTCGGGACCACAGTGCACGGTGTGTGGCCGGGAATATCCGGAGCGTGAGATGACTTCATCGGGCTCGATCGTCTTGACGATAGTTGGTTTCCTGGGGTCAGGCTTGGTGTCCATGATGTAGATGCGTGACGAGCGCAAGCCTGGAACGACGAGATAACGGCGTTCGACGTGCGGATGAGGGGCGTTTGGACAAAGGGTTGAGCTGCAGGCATTCCAGCCGAAGTGGTGCAGTTCGTCGTTAACGTTGGGCAGGTCGGTCTGACCCACGATCTGAGCGTAGGTTGCTGATTCGGGATCGACGTCGACGACGGTCATAGCGTCTGGTTTGGTGCCCACAGCGTGGAGCGCAGCAACATAGGCCAGTTTCTCGGCTGGAGCCTGTGCCGCCAGGCGTGGCGAGGGATAAAACGTGGGGTCCGGGGTCCAGGTTGCCATTCTTGCTATCCTCCTTCTTCGTAAACGAAGTTGAAAAAGCTTGCAAATAAGCTTGATTGGGCCTCAGTCTCGCCTAGCTGAAGGGTGCTGTCAAGATGCAGGGAAACACCGGATGTAAGAACGCGCAGGCCGAGGCGGCTGAGTGAGAAAGGCATTAGTCAGCACACATTAGATAGCTGCTCAAAGCCGCTCGGCGGAGGGAAGGTTGACCGATTACCAGAAGAGCAACTACGGTAGTACTCTGAATTATGCTTTCCATCTGGAGGCAAGAGAATGGTTGAAGGCAAAATTGTATGGCCCTCAGGCCAACCCATGGTTGGCCAGCGAGCAGAGCGAAAGCGGGAAGTATCGCAGCGGGATATCGAGATGTTCACGGCCCTCTCGGGCGACCGTAATCCGCTTCACTACGACGAAGAACTGGCAAAGGCGTCTCGGTTCGGCGGAATCATCGTTCAGGGTGGCATCATAAGTGCGATTCTGAACGCAGTAGTTGCGGAGGATCTGCCCGGTCCGGGCACGGTATTTCTGCATGTGGACTGGAGCTTCAAGGCACCCGTACGACCGGGAGACGAAATCATCGGTGCAGTGGAAGTGCTCAAAGTCCGAAGCGACAAGCCGATCACAGAACTGAAGACGATAGTGACCCGCGGTGATGGCACCGTTGCTCTCGAAGGGGAGGTACTCTGCTACACGCTCCCATTGGCGCGAGCTGTTGGGTGATCGAGTTTTGTCACACTTCCTGTGGTTTTGAGACCGGTGGCCCTTGTCGCGAACCTGTTACTGCGCCGCATACGACCGGGTAGGAATCCCGTCGTTCTAGCCGTCCCGCACTGGTTTGCGGTAAACCGACTCTGAGAGCCTGCTCCCGCCGGAACCGGGCGCTTCGCAGTCCAACTTCGAGATGGAAGATCATCATCACCCCCCGAAAGAGCCAGTGGGAGTCGCGAACCGGTCGTTGGCTATTATTTCGGTCTCAGTCCTCTTGGCTTCCGCAACCTGGTTTTCTGGAACCGCCGCGACATCGGAGCTGATCCATCTTTGGGAACTCACCCCACTTGAGAGTGCCTGGCTCACTATCTCGGTCCAATTGGGATTCATCGTCGGAACCTTTCTGTACGCACTTTTCAACCTGTCAGATCGCTTCAATACACGACAGGTGTTCTTTTTCTCGGCTTTGCTAGGCGCGGTCTTCAACGCAGCTTTTGCAATCGCGGCTCAGGGACTGGCCCTGGCGATTCTCTTGCGAGCCCTGACTGGCGTGACTCTGGCTGGTGTCTATCCGGTGGGAATGAAGTTGGTTGCCTCCTGGTTCCGAACTCGACTCGGATCGCAGCTAGGAATTATGGTAGGTGCCCTGACCATGGGGACCGCTCTCCCCTACCTTATCCAGGCAGGGGGTGCTCAATATAACTGGAGAAGTGTGGTGGGAGTCGCATCGCTCTTGGCTATCGTCGGCGGTTTTTTCGTCTTGGCGATTCTGCCCGATGGTCCCTATCTCAAGGGTCGGGCCCGATTCGATGCAGGAATGTTGTGGAAGGTCTTCAGGAACTCTCAGTTTCGCCACACGGCCTTCGGATACTTTGGCCACATGTGGGAACTCTATGCTTTCTGGTCGATGGTCTCGTTGTTCCTGGGATCTCGTTTGCAGATAATCTCATTTCGGCGGACGTGGTGACCACAGCCGGAGAGCTGATCACCGCCAGCGACGACCAGAACGCAGATCTGTTCTGGGGGATCCGTGGTGGGGGTGGGAACTTCGGGATCGTTACATCGTTTGAGTTTCGTCTGCACCCCGTGGGACCCGAGGTTCTTTCCGGCCTCATCGTCCATCCTTTCGCCGATGCACCTGGGGTCCTCCAATACTACCGGGACTTTGCCGCTCAGGCGCCGGACGAACTTACCGTCTGGGTGGTCATGCGCAAGGCCCCTCCCCTTCCTTTTCTCCCCGAAGAGGTCCATGGCACTGAGGTCGTGGTCTTGGCAGCGCTCTACGCCGGCGACATGGCAGATGGGGAGGCGGCTCTTCAGCCGCTTCGATCCTATGGAAATCCCATTGCCGATGTCATCAGTCCGCACCCTTACGCTGGCTTCCAAGCGGCCTTTGATCCTTTACTGACCCCAGGATTTCGCAATTACTGGAAGTCGCACGATTTTCGGGAACTCAGTGACGAGGCACTCGACACCTTGATCCGCTTCACAACGACGTTGCCCGATCCCATGTGTGAGATCTTCATCGCGCAAATGGGGGGCGCCACCAAACGGGTCGCAGCCGATGCAACAGCCTATCGCCACCGAGACGCCGAGTTCATCGTGAACGTCCACGGCCGTTGGGAAGACTCCGCTGAGGACGACCGTTGCATCGCCTGGTGCCGGGAGCTATTCCAGGCTACAGCCCCGTATGCGACCGGCGGCGTGTACGTGAACTTCATGACTGAAGAGGAGGAAGACCGAGTGCGAGCGGCTTACGGCGACAGCTATGAGCGACTGGTCGAGCTCAAGGACAAGTACGATCCAACAAACCTCCTCCGGCTCAACCAGAACATCCGGCCGACCGCACCCGCGTAGGTGGAGCGGCCTTATTCTGGTAGACAGCTCGGTCGAGATCTGCCGGCCCCCGAAACCTATCCAGGAAGGCTTTGTCTCCTTAACGAGGCGGCCGGCTGTAGTCAATTTTGTAGCTGTTGAAAGCCTCAAGTTTCAACAAGCTCACGAAACCTCGCCGAATCTGGCCAGACTCCCCGAACGATCGCCCACAGCCGACATTGCTAGATTCTCATCGTTGAAGTCTATGCGGATGCGTGTTTCCCAAAAAAAATCTTACAGACAGCGTCCGATTTGATCGAAATCTGAACGGCCGCTTTCGCCTGAGGCCGTGTGAAAAGTCAAAAATAGCTTTCTCAAATCGTCCCTAAGCCCGGCAAGATTTCAAGTAAGGCTAGAGGTCTAACAACGGAGAGATATCTGCTTCAACGGCAATTAATCGCGCAACGCGCGAGACTTGGAGGCTACCTATGGTGTTCGGACGATCGTGACTTTTCACACAGGCTCGGCCAAGAGCAGTCATTCCGCGCAGACCAAGCGGTCATGCGACCACGAAAAGCTTGTGGCTGAAAAGAATGGGTCGCCTTTTCGAGACACAGGGACAAGGATGGCAGTTTCAAGCACACGACCAGCTTCGCAGCGAACAACATTCCGAGGTGTCAGCGGAAAAGGCGGATTGAATGTCGCCTGCAGGGCTCATTCCAAGGGCCACCTCAACCCTTGTCAGCAAATTCCCCGCAGGTTTTAGGACAAACGAGGTAGTTCCGACTTAACCGCCATCACTGTCGCCGTCATCGTCATCATCTTCATCATCGTCTCCGCATTCGTCGTCAACGAGGCCCAGTGGTACCCCAAAAGTGTGATGAGCGTCACAAAGTTTCCCCGCCCGCTGTCCGAAAAGGATCGGTGAGGAAGGGAGTCTTGAAATCAGTATTCACAACTCCCCGTTTAACAGTTTAGTTTTCGCAGCCAACAGCGAAAGGGCTACCTGAGCACGAAAGACTCGGAGCGCAAAGCTGAGACCTAAGTCCACTGCGATAAGGTCGATCAGTTGCCGAAAGTGGATGCGTGAAACCACCTTTGGGAGGTTTTGCCATGAAACGCTTTTGGTCCGGACTCCCTGCAGTCCAAATTGTTCTCGTCACCTTCACCGTTTTCACTATTTTTCTGCTCGTTGCTCCGGCCTTCGGAGCGAAGGGACCCAAAGACAAGCTCTCCCCCGGCCTGGCTAAAGTCTTGGAGATCCTGGAGGACAAGCGGGATTACGCCTCCGAGCTTCCGCTGATCATCCAGGTCAATCCAGATTTCTTCAACCCCCGGGCAAATCCCCTGGGGCTGCAGAACGCCAAGGCCTTGCCTTTGATCCACGGCTACGCCTCCCGGGTGCCGGTTCAGGCCGTCTATGGTCTGTTGAGATCACCCATTCTGGAGTACATCACCCTGGACATGCCGCTGGATGCCAGCAGCCAGGTCCAGACGGTGGCCGACGACTTCGACTCGGGGACCGACTATACGGGCAACGACGGCAGCGTCGACTGGAGCACGAACTGGCAAGAAGCCGGGGAGTCGAACGGACCGGGCAACGGTCTGGTGCAAGTCCTCAGCGATTCCTACTGCGCCTCCGGCAGCTGTCTGTATCTGGGGGACTACAACGAAGAGGATGATGGACCCTGGACGGCGACGCGAGGAGCGGACCTCTTGGGTTCGACTTCCGCCACGCTGAGTTATGACTACGGCTACGAGGCCCGTTCCAATGAGGGGTTTCTCAAGGTCCAGGTCCGCAGTGGTGGGGGAAGCTGGACGACTCTGACCACCTACGTGATCGAAGACGACGTGGATGTCAGTGGAGCCAGCGCTAGTTACGACATCTCCTCTCACATCGCGGCGGACACCGAAGTGCGGTTTCTGCTCACGCGTGAGGATCCTCTGAACTCATCGAGTGATGAGGTGGAGGGCTATTTCTACATCGACAATGTCCAGATCGAGTTTGAGGTGGCTGGCAGCAGCTCTGTCGCTGCCGGATCGAACGCGCTGTTGGCCACGATCGGCCTGGAGCAGTCCTACTCCGGCTCCAGCGCCCAGAATCAGATTGGCTACCAGGGCAGTGGCGTCACGATGGCCGTCTTCGATTCAGGCCTCTCCGAGCACCTTGATCTCCTGGGCCGGGTGGTGGGACGCATCGATTTCACCGGTACTTCTCTTACGTCTCTAAAGATCCAGTCAGCTCAAGACAAGGATCCGTACGGTCACGGAACTCACGTCGCGGGCA
The DNA here is from genome assembly GCA_965218775.1 of Acidobacteriota bacterium. Lineage (GTDB taxonomy): Bacteria > Acidobacteriota > UBA6911 > RPQK01 > JAJDTT01 > CAUZIZ01. Next base: position 2,242,007 of record CBDCLS010000006.1, read on the forward strand.
TCGCAGGTGGGAACGGAGCCACTGGCAATCAGTACACTGGCGTTGCACCCGGTGTCGACCTGGTGGACGTCCGGGTGATCGATGGAAATGGTAGTGGTCTGACGAGTAATCTCATTCAGGCCATCGAGTGGGTAATCACGTACCGAGAAAAACTCAACATCCGTGTAGCCAACCTTTCCCTGGGCCATCCGCCAATCGAGTCCTATACAACCGATCCCTTGTGTCAAGCCGTGCGTGCCATGGTGGAGGCGGGAATCGTGACCGTAGTTTCGGCGGGCAACCTGGGAAGAACCAGCGAATATCCGGAGATCTGGGGTGGCATCACCAGCCCTGGTACGGAGCCTTCGGTCATCACCGTGGGAGCTGTCAACACCCAGGGGACTGCTACCCACTACGATGATGTGGCTACCACCTACAGCTCCCGGGGGTACACCATGCCGGACGGACTATTCAAGCCCGATCTAGTAGCTCCCGGCAATGCCATCCCTTCGCTGAAGGCAGCCAATTGCAAGATTGCCAATGACTATCCGGAACTCGTGGTCGACGAATACCACATGTCCTTGAGCGGTACCAGCATGTCGACACCCTTCGTGAGCGGCGTGGCGGCGCTGATGCTGGAGGCCAATCCCGACCTGCATCCCAATCTCGTCAAGGCGATTCTGCTGCTGACCGCCAGCAAGATGGACAACGTCCATCCTCTGGAGCAGGGCAACGGATTTTTGAACGCCTATACGGCGGTCAAGCTGGCCGAGGTAGTCGATGTGGCAAGCCAGACGATACTAGCCAACGTCGATCCTCACTGGGTCCTCGAAGGCGAGAATGGACCCGAAGAGGTCTTCTCGGGAGGCGCCTTCGTCTTCGGCGATCGGGTCTTCTACAGCGATCTGGTTTCGCCCGGAGCGGACCTCTGGGGCAACAGCATTCTGTGGAGTGATTCCATCTTCTGGAGCGATTCCATTCTCTGGTCGGACTCCATCTTCTGGAGCGACTCGATTCTGTGGTCAGACTCCATCTTGTGGAGTGATTCCATCCTCTGGAGCGATTCCATTCTCTGGAGTGATTCTATCCTGTGGTCGGACTCGATCCTGTGGAGCGATTCGATTCTCTGGTCGGACTCCATCTTCTGGAGTGATTCCATTCTCTGGAGCGACTCCATCCTCTGGAGCGACTTCGAAGGAGACTGATCGCCATGTGGAAAAAAGGAACCTCATTTGTTCACCAGATAAGAAATCAGAGAGTTAACGCCATGAAGGCAATATTGAAATCCAATTTAACAGAGAAGAGGAACTGGCGAATCGCACTGGGAATCCTGGGCGGACTGTTCCTGACGGTAAACCTGCACGCCCAACTTCCCCCCGGGATCGCCAAGAAACTGTCCCCGGTTTTGAAGGAAGAGGTCGAGTTCCTCTCGTACCATCCCCACTACGACTACCCCATGCGGGTGATTGTTCAGGTGCAGCCGGACTTTTTTACACGAACTCGACGAGAGTCGAGCCGAGCGGGACGACCGCTCGAGAACACCTTGTCGCTGGTGCGGGGGTTCACGGCCCAGCTCACCAGTTCCCAGATCCGTTTGTTGCTCCGTTCTCAACTGGTGCAATACGTGACAATTGACGCCGCGATTCGTGCTGCTCACCAGCCGGGCGATGCGGAAAGGGGGACTCCATTCGATTTCCTGGCCCCCATCGGTGCCGATCAGGCACATGAAATGGGCTATGACGGCGGCAGCGGTCTCGGGATAGCAGTTTTTGACTCCGGGATTACCCACCATCGGGACCTGGACGGTCGCGTCGAAGCGGTAGTGGATTTTACGGGGGGCAGCGCCGCGGAATTCGAAAAGGACGAGGGGAGCGATCCTTACGGACACGGCACCGCCGTCGCCGGTGTCATCGGTGCCCTGGGTCGCGAGGATAAGATCTGGGATGGCGTAGCACCCGGCGTGAAGTTTATCGACGTTCGGGTGATCAACCAGGGAGGTTGGGGGCTCACGAGCCATTTGATTCAGGCGATCGACTGGGTCATTGCCAATCGGGAGCAATACGACATCCGGGTAGCGAATATGTCCCTCGGCCATCCTACCCTGGAGTCCTATCAGAACGATCCCCTGTGTCAGGCCGTCGAACGAATGGTAGATGCTGGCATCGTCACCGTGGTTTCGGCGGGGAACCTAGGCAGGACCGACCAACATTCCAAGATCTGGGGAGGGATCACCAGCCCAGGAACCGATCCCGCGGTCATCACGGTCTCGGCCATCAACACCCGGGGGACCCCCACGCATTCTGACGATATCGCCACCAGCTATGGCTCCCGAGGCCCAGCGTACAGCAGTGGCCTGTTCAAGCCGGATCTGTCTGCTCCCGGCAACCGGATTCCTTCGCTCCGGGCTGAAGGCGGCTCGATCGCTATCAATCACCCCGATCTGGTGTTGGATGAGAACTACATGCTTCTAAGTGGATCTAGCATGGCCACCGCGGTTGTCAGCGGAACCGTGGCCCTTATGCTCAATAAGAACCAAGACCTGAACCCAAACTTGGTAAAGACGCTCCTGATGTTGACGGCGACTAAGCTCAAAGAGCCGCACATGCTGGAACAGGGCAACGGCATGGTCAACGCGTTGACCGCCGTACGCTTAGCCGAGGTACTCGATATTCCGGCTAAGAAAGTCAAAGAGCCAGTAGCACCCTTCTGGAACCTCAATGGAGAAGAGGTCTGGGCCGGTGGAGCCTTTGCCTATGCCGATCAGATCGTCTACTCCGGCCTGGTGGCTGATCCTTCTTTGAATTCGTTCTGGGGCGACGGCGTGTTCTGGTCCGATGGAGTGTTCTGGAGCGATGGAGTGTTCTGGAGCGATGGCGTCTTTTGGTCCGACGGCGTTTTCTGGTCCGATGGTGTCTTCTGGAGTGACGGCACTCTGGCCTGGAGCAACGGTGTTTTTTGGTCCGACGGCGTCTTCTGGAGTGATGGGGTCTTCTGGTCCGATGGTGTCTTCTGGTCCGATGGTGTTTTCTGGTCGGACGGCACCGAGGTGCACCTTCATTCGGACACCCTGGCGGGTGATCCCAACTGAGTGAGTCGAGTTGATAGGCAAAGGATCCTGAGACTTCGGGTTCGCCCTGCTCACACGGGAGCAAAACGAAATGACACTCTTTAGGGAGGGGATGCCAACCAAGGCGAAGCTGTACGTCCTGGCGATCACGCTTCTGGGGTGTTCACTGGTTCCCTACTGTCTCTATGCGGTGCTGAACTCCCCGAATGGGAACTGGCTCTACCTGGCGGCCTTGACCGCCGTGACGAGCTGTTTTGCGGTCAAGGTGCAATTGGCGACCGGGAAGAAGGGATCTGTTACGATCAGCGTCAGTGATTTCTTCATCTTCGCTTCGATCTTACTCTTCGGTCCCGCAGTAGCGGTGGTCATCGCGGCCATCGAAGGACTGATTGCTAGCCTGAAAGTCCGAATCAAGCAAACCTACAAGTACCTGTTTAATGTGGCTCAGGTCGCACTGGGGGCCTTCCTGGTCGCTCAGGTTTTCGATCGACTGGGAGGCGGGACAGTCAGTCTGGATTCCACGCGCCTGGCAGATGTCCCCGGCCTCCTGATCGCTGCTCTTGTTTGTGGCCTTCTTTACTTCCTGATCAATTCAACCTTGGTTGCCGGGGCCGTGGCTTTGGTCACCTCCCAACCACTGGCGAAGTTATGGAAAGAGCATTTCCTGTGGCTCTCACCCACGACCTTCATCAATGCCTCGACCGCAGTCCTGCTTTTTCTCTCCAGTAGACCCATCGATCTGTTCGCGGCCCTGGCTGGGGTTCCACTGATCCTGGGCACCTACTACGCCCACCGAGTCAAGATTTACCGTAAGGAGGCGAGTGAGAAAGCTGACTACACGGGGAGCCGCCTGTTGGGCCTGAGCCAGCTTCGGTTCTTCAAGGACTCGCTTCCGAGGCAGGCCAAAGCCTATATCCTGGCCGTCATTGTGGCCGCCGTGCCGGTTTTCCTCTACTGCGCCTACCACGCTCTGAGACGACCGGATATGAACTGGCTCTATTACAGACGCTGCCAGCGTGGGGGCTCGCCCGACCCATACTGGCAAACGCTACCCCATGCACTCGCCGTTACCCCATGCCCTCAGGAATCGGGCAGTAGCTTACCAACCTCCTCGCCTATAGCATTTCGGATTGCTTGGTCCTTCACATGTTTTCGAATGATATGCACCAGACTTGCCGTAAGAACACTGACCTCCTCCGCCGAGATCATCTGCCCAGACAGCACTTGATGCCTAACCACTACGCCTACAAGTCGGGCCCGACGGTCCATCCAATGGCCTATTTCTGTCCAGACACTACTAGCCCGATCCGGTCCTTGCTCTTCTCCGAGTCGCTCGAGCAGATCAATCACTCGAGCATCGCCCAGGGCAATCTCTGATCGAAGGTCAAGTAAATTGGCATCTGAACAGGCTTCCTCGTAGATTCGCAGCAGATGTCGCGGCAGTGCCTTCGAGCGTCGACCATGTTTGAAGTTGGGATGGTTTGAACCTCGCAAGGAAGCCCCACCGTGCATGCGGCAACGGTTTCTTCCCAGCACTGGAGAATTCTGACATGAAAGGCCCTTACGCGTTTTCGCGCCGCACGCCCGATTGTCGCTCTTTTTTCCGTCTTGAGACATTCGTCTCTCCTTTGGCTCTCGCCCGGAGCAAGCAGGCCTCCCGGGCTCGTACAACTTGGGTACGCCTGTTTCTCATGGCGGAGATAGCCTTTTCTTACTTTGAGGGCAACTAGGCGGGAACCTAGTGAGCTTCAAATCAGGTTTAGTATTCTTCGCCCGCTCAGTGGAACCCTCCACAAGGAAGAGTGTTCGGAGTAAGCGTGGCAACATGCTGGCGCAGGAAGACCTCGACGACGTCCGCCTCTTGGCCATCATCATCTGCGCGGCAGATAGGTTTTCGAATTCTGTGCGACGACTCTTTCGTGGATCGGAATTGCCGGCAGACGTAAGCGCATCCTGGTCTCGATCAGGGCGACGAGTCCTCGCTCTCCGGCCCGGGCGACTTGGTCAAGTCCAAGATCGCTGACCCGTCGAGAGCCCTGGAAGCCGTTGCCTGTTTGTCGCCTGCTCAGAATATCAGCCAATGTGAGTCGATCGATCATCTTCTGGGTGAAAAATCCGGGAATTGCGTGTGTTTGTGAGCCATTGTCAGCCAAGTGACAAGGCGCTCTTCAGATTTAGGATCTGGTGGATGAGAGCCCGTGGGCGAGCGGGAGAATATCATCCCCGCTCAGTGGTACATGTACCACTGAGGTAGTCGGTTGTTCAGGTGTTCTTCTTCATCGCAAGCCTCGTAAGGATCGCGGGACTGTTTTCTACTCCATTTCTACTCCATTAAGAAATGTCTATTGCCAGATCCAGCAAACTCAGAGTGTTTCTATCGCCAGAAATCGACTCCGTAGACGCTAAATTCTTTATTTACAATCTAATGACAATTCCCAAGCTGGACGTCGCGGATTCGATTCCCGTCTCCCGCTCCAATCTTTTCAACAACTTACGGGCGATTGAGCGGGGTCCTTGGTACCGTCCAAGGCTCAGTGCTTCCGCATTGGTAACATCGGTGAAGTCGTTCCAGAGGACATGAAGAATCTCTGTGCTCACATCGGTCAAGTCCTGCGCGAGATGAACGTGCGCGTGTGACAATCAAGGGGTGGCAATTCCGAGTCAATAAGAAACCGCTTTTCGGGCCGGTGTGGTTTGGCTACGACGAGGTGGCAGAAGGGGAAGAAAGGGTAGCAAACTCGGTGCGTTTGTAGCGGCCTTTCTCAGAAAGGCCGGCGGTGAAACCGTCGCCGGGCCTCGGCGGTTCAATCGCCGGCCGGTCATGGACCGGCCGCTACAGAAGACACGGTTTCCTGGATTGGCTGTAGTGGCCGTTCTCAGAACGGCCGCACCCATGCGACGGTTACCGTGAGCCCGACTTCACGGGAAGGGGGGACCCCAGTGTATCTCCATTCGCCTTGAAGCCGTTGCCATCCACATGCACGAAGATCGGATTGGAGATGGCCGCGGGTTTGGCGTCTTTGAGCACCGGGCCAACTACCGGTCCCAGGGTAGACTTCTCGCCGACGGCGGCGACGATGATGTGGGCATCGCCTTCCAGGTCGAGAGGGATCGTGCGACTGAACTTGACGACATCCTCCCCGAAGGAGCCGGGATGAGTCCAGCGAGTGAAGTTCAGAGACTCTTCTGGCCGACCGTTGACCAGCACCTGGACCCGGTCCACATCCAGCCAGTTGGCGCACTGGACTCGCACGTTCAGCAGCCCCTGACCATCTGGCAGGTCGAGATCGGCGCCTGGTCCTACCGCCGGTTGGCCATCTGAGCTACGGGGCGAGAGGGAGACTTCCATGAAGGGCCCGTTGGTCATCACCAGGTGTCCTCCTTCGGCTGCCCGTACGATATCCAGTGGCTTGATCTTGGCTGGATCGTCGGTGGGGGAACGCAGGTAATTGCGTATCCAGCCGCTCCCATGGAAGTTGTAGTGGGAGTCGGTGTTGACCACCCCCGGTATGCGATGGCCTTGGTTCAGGAGCTGCAGCCAGTTGAAGATCCGGTTGTTGAGGGTGTGGTTCCGGTACTCGAAGGTCGGCGGCAGCGCGAGGGTGTCGGCGCCATGTCCCCGGTAGGCGCCTACGTAGTGGGGGTGTACTTCGAGGACGTCGATGTACTGGAACATGCCGCTGATCCCACCGTCCCGCTCTCCGTCGGCGTCCCGGTCGAAGAACATCTCTCCCAGGTCGGGATGGTTCACCTGGACCAGCTTCTCCGACTCGTCGTCCCAGAGGGCCAGCCTGCGGATCTGCTCGGCCGGGTCCTCGTGAGTCACGGGTCCTCCGTAGTCCTGAGTCCTGGGTTTGAGGATGATGGGAAAGGCGTTCTGGTGGTTCAGGCTTCCGGGGCTGCCTGTCAGTTCGATCCCGACTGTGGTTCCCAGCAGATGCTCGGCCTTCAGCTGCTTCAGATGGGGGGTGTAGCTGGAGAGGCGGTTATGCTCGGTGCAGGGGGCAAATTCGATGTGCTCGGCCAGAATGTTGAGGACCCGGCCCAACTGGCTGGAGGTATTGTCTCCCGAGGGACTGGAGTGGCTGTGGAAGTCGGCACTGACCCAGCCTGTGGTCTGAACCACCCGCTTCAATGTGGCCTCCAGACTCACGTCCCTGGAAGGAGCAACCTCGAGATCCCGGTAGACCGCATCGTACTCCGGGCCGTGGCTGATCAGAACCCGATAGCGTCCGGCCGGCAGCACCTGGGTCCAGCGCCCGTTGGCAGAGTAGTAGAGATTTCCCACCCCATGGGTCCCACTGTCCGGTCCGAAAACGGGATCAGGCGTCCCATCGATGCCGTGAAACTCCACCTTGCAGGGAATCGGACCTCCCTTTTCGTCCTGGATCCTGGCACGCACCCGGGCGGCCCTGGGGAGCGAAACGCTCACGATCGGGGCTTTGCCGCCTCGTGAAGGGATGATGACCTGGGTCTGTTGATCGCCACGACCCAGCGATTCGATCTCGGCTCGATAGGTGCCAGGAGGGAGGCGCAGCATCAGGTTGCCCCGTGAGTCACATCGCCCATGACCCATGGGTTCGCTGCCCGAGAAGATCCGGATGTCGGCCACGGCGACCCCTTCCCCACCTTCCTCGCGAATCTCGATCATGGCAGATCCCAGTGGCAGGCCCTGGATCTGCCGGGAGATGGCGTGCAGGTTCAGCAGGTTGCGTGCCGGAAAGATTCGTCTGATCAGGGTCTGCTTCTCTCCAGGCGCCAGATCCCATCTATCTCTTCCTTCAATCTCAAAGCGCACCTCGGATACCCTGTTTCCTGTGTCTCCCTGGCTGTGGATCCTGCCAGCGTCAGGGAGAATCCCGTAGGCCTGGCCAAACCACTTGTCGTACACCCAGAAGAGTTCGTGCTCGCCATCGGAGGTCTTCTCGAAGGTGTACTCGGCGCGCAGCTGGTCCAAAAGCTCCACTGTCAGCACTCTGTTGCTGATGTTGGTGTAAACGCTCTCCACCAGAACGAACGGGGAGTCCTCCGCCAGACGATAGGTCACCTCCGCCCGGGGCCGGTCGACTCCGCCGCTTGCCGTCACTCTCAGGGCCACTTCGTTGCTGCCAGCCTGGACGATCTCCCCCTGCCGGTAGGGGAACTGTTGTCCGTCGGGATAATAGGCGACCAGCTGATCATTCTGGTCCTCCGGGACCTGGCCTCGAACGGTCAGGTCGATGATTCCCCCAGCCACGTTGCGTGCTCCCACATTGGCGTTTCTGCCGGAGATGGGACGGGCGATTACGGCGACCAAATGCCGGTTGCGGATCACGTAGTCGCCATAGATGGCATCGACCTCCTTGCCCTGGGGAACGAAGCTGTCCCAGTTCTCAGAGTTCAACTGGACGACCTCGGCTGCCTCGGCGGGTGCCACCAGACAGAGGTAGAAGAACAGGATTGCCGGGAGTATCAGATAGGGGTTCATAGGCTTCTCCTGGAGGATGCCGAGGTGGATTCAGCACTCCGGCCTCGGCAAGTCAAATTGCTTCCATCCTGGCGTCAAATGTTGCTCGGTCAATCGGAAATCGATCTGGGCCTGGCCGTGTTGATCGATCACCTGAAGGCTCACTGTTCGGTGGCCCTTGGTACCGGCGAATCGGAGCAGGCCGAAGTTCTCGCCCCGGTACTCTTTCTGCGCGAACTGGTGAAATCGGGCCTTGCTCGCGGTGCCTTTGGAAAAGGCAGTTTCGAAGCCAGCATTCGAACTGATCAGCTCATAGAGAGGGTAGGAATCCCGGCGGTAGAGGCGGTTCAGACTGCCGATGTGCCAGTCTCCTGCCACCACCAGGACTCCAGTTATTCCCTCCTGGGAGAGCCAGTTCAGGAACGCATCCCGTTCGTCGCCGAAGTTGGCCCAGTGCTCACCTGGAGTCTGACGGTCCACCAAGAGGGTACCGCCACTGACGAGGATCTTGAAGGTAGCGTTGCTGCTCTTGAGACCACTCTTCAACCACTCGATCTGGTCTGGTCCCAGCATCTGCTTTCGATCGGGAGCATGGTTGGGGTCCCGGTAGGTGCGATCATCCAGCAGAAAGAACTCGGCGTCCGCGATCTGAAAAGAGGTGAAGATTCCTGGTACCTTCGGCAGTCCGGCTGAGGGATTGGGGAAGTATTTCTTGAAGAGCGAGAGACTGAGCTGACGCCAGCGAAAGCTTCGATCAGAATCGTTTGGACCATAGTCGTGGTCGTTCCAGATCCCGTAGGTCGGAGTCGTGGCCAGCAGAGTCCGCAGGCCCGTGAGATCCCTCAAGTTGCGGTGCGAACGAGCCATGACGAAACTCGCCACCTGCTCGCTGATCTCGTAGGCCTGCTCGAAGATTGGCATGTAGTTGTTATCGCCGAGCAGAAGGAGCGCGTTGGGTCGGTACCTCGCTACTTGATTCCAGATCGGATGAACCGGGAGGTGAGCCGGGTACATGCAGGATGCGGTTGCGACCGAGAACTCAACCAGCTGATCCGGCGGATCCCCCTCCAGGATCGTGGGCGGCATCAAGCCAAAAGCCTGTGGACTCTGAGCCCGCATCGGCCTCCCGTCGATCTCCAGCTCGTAGTAGACCAGCCAGCCCGGTTTCAGATCCTCCAGCTCCACGACTCCGGTGTGAGGAGCGCTGTCTGAGGTTCGACCCTGGGCGATCCCTTTCACCACCGGCCGGCGCAAGAAGCGTTGGTAGTTCTGCTGGGGGTCCAACCAGTAGCTCACTTTCACCGCAGCAGGAGCGTCGGTTTCGATCCAGATCCTGGCCGTGGTGGTGGTGCTGTGGCCGACCATGGGGCCACTCAGCAATTCAGCCGCCTGCAGCGGAGGGTAAGTGAGGATGACACTCGCGCAGAAAAGTACGGTATAAGCGTTGCAGCGCATGAGAATCCAGAGCACGGGAAGGCGGCCAGTGTAGTCGGAAAATGTTTAGATCGCAAGAAGAATCGATGAATAAGTTGATTCCGACAGGAGAAGGCTAGTCACTGCTCCCGGCGCCAGTCGGAGCAGCGCAGGCGGGCAAATCCGTGACGAAGGATCCCACATTGGAGGAAACGCTCGACGCTCCTCTCCACCACCGGACGCCAGGGCCCATACTCTCTTTCGTAGAAGTAGGGGTAAGCCTCCTGGAACTCCTCCCAGTAGTCTTCCAGACACTGGTAGAAGGCGGTGTGCTCCGGATGACGGGGCGGTTAGTTAGGTGCCAGCGAGAGGCATGCTCTACCGGAAAACCTTTGCCGGGGCGAATCTACGAGGTTCAAACAGGATCATGACCTCTGGCTCTGGAGTTCCTTCGACGTTTCCGCGGACAATTTGAATGTCCGCTTCTAGGCGAGGCTGTGTGAAAAGTCATTCATGATTTCGGATTTGAAATTTTGACTTCATAGGATCGCGTGTAAGCCACGATCTCCGTCGTAGGAAGGGTAAAGAGACCCCTAAATCAAAGAGGTTTTGGACTTTTCACACAGCCTCAGGCGAAAGCGGCCGATCAGAGGCAATCTATTCTGACACTGTTTGTACGGTCAGATCTGCGCTACTAAACGTGATTACGCTTCTCGCTTTCGCACTTCTGATCTACCTCCTGACCAGCGATTTCCTTGCAACCAATCGGTGCCTTGACCGGGGTGGCACCTGGAATTACGAAACGAGTACTTCTGGCGAAACCTGATCTTTCCCAGATGTGAATGCGCGATTCTTTACAATCGCCCGGAACAGTGTCTCACGAATGTCTCCCACTACTGCGGTTCCTGGCCTTTCCTAATCTTGGTCTTCTGATTGGCGGAAAACCCGGATAACTGTGGGCAAGAATGGCCCTATTTATTTCACCGAGCTTAAATTTATGGTAAGAATCACAAAATCAACACCTTACAGGCGGACAACAAGTGGCTAGAAACGCCGGAACAGCAGGTAAGCAGCTATCAGCAAGTATGTACCAGCGCCAAGGACGACCTGTTACAATCTTAACCTACTAGCCAGAGACGAAGCGCGCTTGTTTCCGATGGGGTATCGCTCCGAGAACCAATCGAGGCCTATTTCTGACAAGAATTTTTGCCTGATGGGTCCCCTATATAGGCGCCAGCCCCCAGGGGGTGGGCATGCCCTGGTTGCTGGTTATGCCCATGGGTCATTGTGTCAGTTTTTGTGTCAATGAAGTGGGATTTAGCACATGGAGACGCTTGTGCCAGATTTGTGCCAACTTTCAGTAGAGACTATAGAAATCAAGCAGCCTCGGTAGAAATATGCGACGAAGGCCCACTAGGTTCAGAGAGTCTTCTTTTTCAGTAGGATAGGGTGAAAACCGCATGGGTTAAGAAGGACGTCCCCAACGGGATTTGAACCCGTGTTGCCGCCGTGAAAGGGCGGTGTCCTAGGCCAGGCTAGACGATGGGGACGCCGAATTGAAGGGGCATTCTAGCATCGGGCTCAGGTCGATGTCCATCGCGGTGAACGCCCCCTCAGGCCCTGGGCGGACACCTCTCAGAGCTCTTCCCCGCTAGACCTTGAGGCTATTGGCACTCCGCAGATTCGACAGTGAGTCCTGCGCTTTGCGTTGAGGGCTTCACACTCGCTACAGCGGTTGTACATGGCCCGCGCGAATAGGTGGGTGGCGAGAGCGCTGCCCCCCAGAATTGCTACGACTACGAGACCGCCGAGAACAGCATCTCCCACCTGTCAGGGCCTCGCAGTGGCGGCCAAGGAATCGGTGGATCGCAGCGTGGATCCGGTCGCACTGGCAGCGGGCACGATGGGATTGGACCAACCCGCCCTGGAGAAACAGTCAGATGCCTGCTCCTTGATCCATTCGGTGACGTTCGGATGGGGCAGCAGGCCTTGCCCAGTGGCGACATGGTCGAGCCCCTCCAATACCCGGCCGTAGGGTCCAAAACCGAATACGCGAAAGGGAACGACCAGCACTCGACCGTGCCGGCCCTGGGTCTCTACAAAGGCCCGGATTCGAGCCTCGGCAGACACTCGCTTGTCTTCCCAATCCTCGCGAAGGGTCTCCACTTTTATTTGACGGTAGCGGTCCAGTCCGGGCACCCCCTGAACCAAGGCTTCCAGCTTCGAGATCCAGCGCCGATTACGTCCATCGTCTCCTTCACCATGTGCCAGGATAAGGACCGACTCCGCCTCCGGCCGCTGGCTCAAGTCGTGGATCCTCGTCTTCAAGATTTCGCCGATCAGCGCCGAATCGTAGAGCCCATCCTGATTGAGCACCACCTGGGCCTTCAACTCGACCGGTGGAGGCGGATCGCTTGCCCCTTCGACCCTGACCGGTGCTCGTCCATCTGAGCGGGCGGAAACGTGATGGCTCGCATGGGGAGACTCAGAGGGATCCGTCTGAGGATCGTGATGTAGAAAGAAAGGTGGCGGATCCGGCCGGAGCCTCAGGAGATACTGGGTCTGATGCAGGAACGACTCGGGTGAAACAAAGATTCTCACCACGGCAATCCGCTTGACACCCCTTCGCTCCAAGCGCTTTACCGCCAACTCCAGACTGCGACGCTGGGCCATACCGAAGGCAATCTCGACCGGGCAAAGTCGTCCCGCCGGTTCGACCGCCTCTGTAACTGCTCGATTCCACTCGGGGTCTCCCCCATGAGCCATTACGAGAACGCCGACCTCTTGAGGCTTCTCCGAACAATCGCTCCCAAGCAAAACCGCATTTAGAAGAAGATTCAGGACAACCAAGCAAGCCAGATTTTGCATCGTTTCGTCTCTCGAATAGACGAGTTTGGAGCAACTTTTCGCAGAATGCAACTTTCCGTGACTGTCTGTATTGCCCGAGGTCGGTGGTCCTTGCTAGAATGACTCCCGGTCAATTTACGGACAAGGAGGAGTATGACTTATATAGTTACGGAACGATGTGTCGCCAACCGCTATACTGATTGTGTTGCCGACTGCCCAGTCGACTGTTTTTACGAGATTCAAGATCCTCACATGCTCATCATCAATCCTGACGAATGCATCGATTGCGATGCCTGCGTCTCCCTTTGCCCGGTGAATGCGATTTATCCGGATGGTGAGCTTCCCGACGAGTTCGAAGAGTGGACTGACAAGAACGACGTGGAACTCTGCACCGACGACAACAGGATCACTGAGACGGTTGGAGCTTTGGACGGTTCCAAGCCGATTGAAGACGTCAAACAGGCAGAAGAGGAAAAGTATGGAGCGGTCGTCGCAGACCCATCAAGTGCAGCCCACTGATCGGTAGTTTCGGAGTCGCGGCGACTGTTTTCCTACTTCCGGCTCTGACAACAAGTCTCTCCTATCCGATTCAGGCGGACTATGAGAGATGTCCTCCTGAGTTCCCAGAGAGTTTTCAATGGGTTTCGCCTGCCCCAAAAGTGGCTGCGTCATGGCCGCTACCGACCTGCACAAAGAATGCCCCGGAGCGCGGCATCGAGACTGCCGCATCCGTTTTCAAGCCTTCGATAGGAACCCCTCATGCGTCTCCGGATCTGTGTTCTCATGCTGATGCTGCACTGCACACGGACCCAAAGTCCCGATCCCGACTCCCCGATAGGTACCGAAGAGGGCGCGTCGGATCGGTCGTACGTCGGCGAGTTGGAACGTCTGGGAAAGGATGGGCAGGATATCCTGGTCGTAGGTGTCGATGCCGAAGGCTTCGACGAATTGAGCCTGGCCCAGAAAAGACTGGCCTACTTCCTTTATCGAGCGGCCATCGCCGGGAACGATATCTTCACCGACCAGGCCCACAGGCACGCGCTCGAGATTAAAGACCTTCTCGAGACCATCTACCTCAATTCTTCAGAGCTTGATCCCCGAGTCCAAGATGCCGTCCACGACTACCTGAAATACCTCTGGATCAACCACGGCCAGTATGGGGCACAGTCGCACGCCAAATACTCACCCAATCACTTGACCCTTGAGATGCTCCAAAGGGCGACTCATCAGGTGATGGAACGGGGAGGCAAGATCGATCTCCAGCCGGGCGAGTCCCTGGATCAGAAACTGGCGCGACTAAGTCCCCATATTTTCGATCTCAATCTCGAGCCCCTTCAGAACAATCAGAAAAAAGGGGATGACATTCTGGCAACAAGCCACGTGAACCTGTACGCGCCCGGGGTGACCCAGGACGCTTTCAACCGTCTGTCACCCGAATGGCAGTCACGGCTCAATGTCAGATTCGGCTTCGAGGGTGGCAAGATCGTCCCACACCTCTACAAGATCGGGGGGCTCTACGACCAGGATCTGGAGACGATCCGCTACTGGCTCCAGAAGGCCATTCCCCTGGCTGAGTCCGAGGGACAGCGGCGCGGCCTGGAACTTCTCATCGAATACTACGAGACCGGTGATGAAGAGAAATACCGGCAGCACTCCGTACAGTGGCTCACGTCCCGCACCACCATCGACTACCTCAACGGATTCATAGAGCAGTACATCGATCCTCGGGGTGTCATTGGACAATTCGAAGCCAACGTCACGTTCACCTCAGATTCGAGACTGATCGAGCGTTTGGCTGCTGCTGCCGATTACTTCGAGGCGAAGATGCCGTGGCCTGCCGAGTACAGGCGCCCCAAAGTCACGCCGCCTGTGGCCAACGTCGTTCAGATCATCCTGGGGGTCGGAGATGCTGGCCCCAACTCGCCGGTAGCTTATAACCTGCCCAACTATTCCGATATTCGTCGCGATTTCGGGAGCAAGAACATCATCCTCTATAACGTTCAGGAGGCGAAATCAGGGGGAATACGGGAGCAGATTATCGACGAATTCTATCTTCCCAAACACCGAGAAACCTATCGCGAGTATGGGAAGATTGGACGCCGCTGGGAAGTCTACATGCACGAAGTCATCGGTCATGGCTCGGGCAAGCCGGAAGATGATCTCGAGTCAGACCCCAGAACGCGGCTTGGGCGCGTCTACTCCGCTCTGGAAGAGTGCCGTGCCGATCTGGTAGCGCTCTATCACATCTTCGATCCGAAACTGGTGGAAATCGGAGCCTTCAGCGCCCGGCAACAACTCAAGGTGGCAGAAGCCCAGTATATTGGTCACCTTCAAGGTCACATGAACCGCTACCGCTCGCTTCAGGACGACAACGTGCGTGAAGCGCACCGGAAAGGCCGTGAACTGGTCCTGCGCTATCTGGTCGAAGGGGGCGAAGGTCAGGATCAAGATTATGGCGTTCGTGTGGTACAGGTTGACGGCAACTATTACGTAGAGATCGTTGACCTCTCAAAAGCACATCAGGGCATCGGTCGGCTCCTGGAAAAACTTCAGACGATGAAATCGAGAGGCGATGCCGAGGCTGCAGCTCAGATTTTCGACCGCTTCGGCACCCGGGTCAATACAAGCTGGCGAGACAATATAAAAGCGAGGGCCGACCGACTGAAGATACCCAAAGAGGTCGCGGTCGTCTTCCCCCAGCTGATTCCTGTGCTGGACGCGGATAAAATCGTCGACGTGCGGTTGGAAACCAAGGAAGATTTGACCCGGCAGCAGCTGAGGTTCTCGAGTTGGCGCTTCAACACCGAGCTCTGGCCTCAGCCCTAGGGTTCTTGTCCTTCCGTCTTAAAAACAGTTCCGTTTCCTCGCACAATCCCGAGGCGATCAGAGTGCTGACCGATAGACCCAAGCTCCGCCATCTTGAATCGCTGCCTTTCGAAGATCAGGGGAACCAGCTCATCCTGCTTCGTGATCCGACGAAGATTTCGGAACAGGCCCTGGCCGTTACCCCGGAGCTGTACTCCCTCCTCCTCCTGTTCGATGGAGAACACTCCCTTTTGGATATCCAAGCTGAAATGACGCGTCACCAGGGCCAGATCGTTCTTCAGGAAGAAGTGGCCCGCCTTCTGGCTCAGCTGGACTCTGCCCATTTCCTGGAGAACGAAAACTTCCGACGGTATCGCAGCGATCTAGTCGAAGCCTATCGCGGCGCGACTGTGCGGCAGGCCAGCCACGCCGGTCTCAGCTATCCAGGCGATCCGCTTCAGCTGTCCGAGACGCTCAATGCTTTCTGCACAGACGCGAAGGCTGCAGGGCTTCCCGACGCTCGTAAGAAGCAGCATCTAAGGGCGCTGGTGGCACCCCACATTGATCTTCGCCTGGGAGGACCCACCTACACTCATGCCTATCGGGAGCTTGCCGAAAGCGAGCCTCCGGATCTGTTCGTGATCCTGGGAACGGGTCACATGGGCTTGCCCGAGCTGTTCTCCGTCTCCTCGAAGGATTTCCAGACCCCCCTGGGGACCGCCGAGCTGGACCGGGACTTTCTCCGACTTCTCCGGGAACAGTGCCAAGAACCTCTTTTTGAAGAAGATCTGACCCATCGAAGCGAGCATACGATCGAGTTCCAGATCGTCTTCTTGCAACACCTCTTTCCCCAGCAACCCATACGGATTCTCCCAGTGCTCTGCAGTTTCTCTTACCTGGAACTCTGTTCTTCACCCTATGCCGAGAGAACCCGGCTTTTGTTCTGGAAGTTCATCGAGGGAGTCCGCAAGGCTGAAGCGCAGAGTGGAAAGCGAGTCTGTTGGATCGCCAGCGTAGATCTAGCTCACATCGGTCCGCGCTATGGGGATGCCTTTCGGCCAACTGAGGAGGACATCGAAAAAGCCTCGGTCAAGGACCTGGAGATGCTGGACCAAGTAGCGTCCGCCGATGCCGAAAACTTCTTTCGACTGGTCCAGGATGAGAAGGACAAGCGGAGAATCTGTGGTTTCTCGCCACTCTACACGCTACTGAACCTGATTGACGGCCAGACTGGCCGTCTTCTCGCCCATGACCACAGCATCATAGATCCGACCGGCTCCTTTGTCACCTACGCCAGCATGGTGTTCTAGTTTGCGTCGACGTGGGGGCAATTCTGCCAGCGGCCACGCTGGATCATTTACAAGGAAACTTTGGGTCCGGCGTAGCGGTGGGCTCCAGGCCGCCGTCCGAGCCAAAGGCTCGGAAGAATAGGACTTCGGCCTGGAGGCCAAAGCTACGCTCGCAGATGAAGTTTCAGCTCAGAGAATCAGGAAGGCCGTAACCGCCGCACAGATCGCTGCCAGGCCGGCCGCCGCGAGGGCCAGCGGGAGCTGGGTTGTTACGTGGTCCATCAAGTCGGCTCCGCACGCCAGAGACGAGAGAATCGTTGTGTCAGATATGGGAGAGCACTGGTCGCCAAACATGGAGCCTCCCACCACGGCTCCGAAACAAAGCATGACATACATCGGTTCTTGCGATATCGACCAGGCCAAGGGCATAGCCAGGGGAAACATGACGGCGAAGGTGCCGAAGGAGGTACCTATCGAAAAAGCGACCAGCATGCAGATAAAAAGCAGCAGAGCCGGCAACAGGACTGGCACGATCCAACGACCGCTGAGATCCACGATGTATGAAGCCGTGCCCAGCTCTTCCGATACCCGTCCCAAGGTAATGGCCAGGCCCAGGAGAACCGCTCCGCTGGTGACGCCTTTGCAGCCGTCAACAAAACCGGACACCAGCTCACTGATCGCGAGGCCGCGGACCATGGCCAGAACGAAACCCGACAGCAGAGCCAGACCGAACGCCTCCGCGATCTTTACCGATCCCACCACGAGGTAGGAACCAAGGGCGAAGCCTATGAGCACGATTATTGGGACTGCGAAGTCCAGAATGGAAGGCCGGTAGCCCTCCGGCACCCTGGTTTCCGTCAACTCCTTAGCGATCAGGGGGCGCGCGCCCTGGGCATTGAGCTCTCCGCTGGCCTGGACCCGATCCATCGCCGCTGCCATCTTCCCCCCCGGTCCAGGGGAGCCATTCAAGCGACAGTAGTAGGGTCATCGAGACCGCCAAGATGCTGTAGAAATTCATTGGAATCGAACGGTAGAAGAAAGAGATCCCGGCTTCCTGGTCAGGGATCAGGGGAATCGTCCCAGCCACCAACCCTCCCACGTAGATCGGCCAGATGTTCAGCGGTATCAGGCCCGCGATCGGAGAAGCCGTCGAGTCGACGATGTAGCTGAGTTCCTCGTGGCTTACTTTCTCTCGGTCAGTTACAACCCGAACCGTAGTACCGGTCAGGACAGTGGAAATCGTGCCACCCTGGTGAAAAACCACTCCCATGAGCCAGGCGAAGACCTTGGCGCTGCGTCTCCCATGCACGAGGTGCTCGGCCGACCACTCGGCAAAGGCCTGCGCCCCCCCGGTCCGCGTCCAGACCCCGATCAGTCCGCCTAACGACCAGAGGTAGACCAGGAGAATCAGGCCATACTGTGACGACCCGATAGCCGGGATGAGGAATGCTTGCAGGATATTGAGATTGCCACTGATTATTCCGCCAACACAGATTCCCAGGAAGAGCGAGACCAATACTTCGCGAGTCAGGAAGGCCAACACAATAGCGGTGGCGGCAGGCAGAAGGGATAGGATCCCATAGTCAGCTGTTGCTTCCGGGACGGCTCCTTGAGCCCCACCGTTGCTGGCCAGGCCCAATAGCAAAGCCGTGGCGATCACACCAGCCACGAGAAGTCTCAAACAGCGCCGACACCGTCCTCTCATGATTCAGAGAAGTATAGGGACCCAAGCTGACATCAGATCACCGTCTCAGCGCAGGCTTGCTTATTGGGACCCCTCTGCTAAACCATACTTTTTCTTGCGAAACCGATCTAAGCTGCTGAAGAGAGGGTACTTAAACCCTGAATGAAATGCATCGGTTCTGGCTACAAGGTCGGTTTTGTCTATAAAGTGAGGGGAACGTCGAGCAAGTCCAGAACCTGTTGCTGCAGGGGTGTTGGTTGGGTGAGGACATCGAATCCCGGGGAGGAATCACCGGGCATGCGCACGCGGTTCTTGGCTAAGGTCCCTAGATCTTCCAACAAAGTGCGGAAGCTATGTACGGGTTGATCCCCCTCGGTGCGCTTGGTTTGATCTTTACGCTGGGCAGCCTCACTGCGTGGCGCCGGGGCCACAATCGATCGACGCGTCTGCTCGGCTTCTTCCCGGCGGTGATCGTCAAAGAGAACCGGGGCCAAACGCCGACGCATGTGCCATTCCACGTAGTAGGCGAGCAGACACAAAAACACGTGGGCGCGAATGCGCTCGTCTAACCAGTGATAGATGGGCCGCACCCTCAGGTCGACGCCCTTGAAGCAGCGAAACGCTCGCTCCACCTTGGCGAGGTCCTTGTAGGCCCGCACCACCCCCTCGGAGGACAGAGCGGGGCGCTGCACCGAGGTGCGAATCACGTACAGTCCGTCTAAGGCCGCTTCGGCGACGATCTTCTCCGGGTCCCGCTGGTAGTGGAACCGATCGGAGGTGATCTCCAGGAGAAAGTGTTTGCCCACTTTGTAGCGGTTGATCAGCTTGCCGACGCGAAGGGCAATCTTCTCTTGACCCCGCAACGCCCGCTTGGGGCGCTGGGTCGCCGCCACGATCTCCTCGAGTTTCTTCTCGGTAGCCTGCAGCAGGGCCTCCCGCTTGCGGGCCCGCTCCTCGGCCAGAAGTGGATTGTGGCAGACGATCAGCCGCTCGCCGGGATACTCCGGCGAGCTGACTTCGGCCAGCTCTCGCTGGTCGAAGAGCGAGGCTTGAATCACGCCCTGATCCGCGAGCTTGCGAATACTGTCCGCCCGCAAGGCCGTGATCCAGTCCAAGCCCTCGATCTCTCGCAACTGCTCGTCGATCCGCCGCGAGGTGATCATCCCGCGATCGCCGACCAGCACCACCCGCTGCACGCCAAAGCGCCCGACGATCTTCTGGAGCTGCGAGGACAGCGTGTTCGGATCCGCCTGGTTCCCGGCAAAGACTTCCACCGCGATCGGACGTCCTTGGCCGTCGCACAACAAACCGTAGACAATCTGCGGGAATCCCTTTTTGCCGTCCCGGCTGTAGCCGAACTGCACCAAGCGGGGGCGGTGGCCCGTGTAGTAGCTGCTGCTGACGTCGTACAGCACCAAGGTGCCGTCCTGGAGGTGTCGTTTGGCCAGCTTGTTTTCAATCCGCCTCTGGCGTCGCTCGAGCCAATCCAAGGCCTCATACAGTTCGTCTTCGTCCACGTCCTGCAGCCCCAGCTCCGTGGACAAGCTGGTGGTGGCCGTCTCCGCCTTCAACGCCCGGGCCGTCGCCAGTTTGGAGGCCGGATGCAGCAGACGGGCCACGATCAGGGCCACGACCAAGGAGCGTTGCCGAGAGGGCCGCGAGGCCAACAACTTCGGCAGGCCCAGCTGCTGCAAGGTGCCCAGGACGGCCAGGACATGGCCATGGGGGAAAGTGCGAACGATCTCCCAAGGACCGCCTTCGGGCGGTGCCTCCCCGCGCAGACGGCGGCGAATGGTCTGGATCAAATCGTAAGGCAAGTGGGAGAGATTGCCCAGGGTCTGGTGCTTGACTTTGCCGTCGTCCCGGTAGGTGCGTCGCAGCAGGTGCGTCTCATAGACCTTTCCCTTGTACTTTCTCCTAGTCGTGGCTACATGGACCGGACCCTGTCTGCTTGACATGCAAGTATCATAAGTGGACACAAGTCTCTATGTCAAGTATAAATTGACATATTAGTGGCTACTATTATACAAATAAAAAACCACCGTTAACCTCTTGCGTATCAAGCACCTAGCTACGAAAATAGACCTGAAATCAAAGGGAAGTATGGGCTAAAAAGGGGGTCCAGATTGCGCCCATGAAGCTGCCCTTTGACGACGATAAATCCGTGCCTTTTTGGGTCAGATCTGCTTGAATAGGTTTCTTGAACGGTCATGCGAGCCGGCCCGCAACGACCTTCCCGATGGCGATCCGATGAGTGACTCAGAGCAGCTACCCGACTTCGGTGAAGCAGTTGATCTGTTGACGCAGGTGGGCCGCGCCTTCTACGAGCGTGGGTGGGTTGTCGGTACCAGCGGCAACTTCAGCGCTGTCACCTCCCATCGGCCTCTGCGAGTGACGATTACCTCGACCGGTGCCGACAAGGGCTCGCTCTCGGCTCGCGACCTTTTGCAGATCGACGAGGAGGGGCGGGTTCTCGAGGGCGCTGGCGAAGCTTCTGCCGAAACGCCACTTCATCTTGCGGTCATACAGCAGTTCGAAGTGGGATCGGTGCTGCACACCCACTCTGTCTGGAGCACCCTGCTTTCCAAGGCCCATGCCGGTGAGGACGGCCTCTTCATCGAGGGCTATGAAATGCTGAAGGGTCTAAAAGGGGTCTCGACTCACGAACATGGTGAGTGGCTACCCATCCTCGAGAACTCCCAGGATGTCCCCCGCTTGAGCGAGAGGGTAACCCAGACCCTCACAGAGCATCCGAGTGCGCACGGATTTCTACTCGAGGGACACGGCCTCTATAGCTGGGGTACAAAAGTATCTGAGGCCCAGCGCCATATCGAGATTCTGGAGTTCTTGATTGAAGTTCAATACCGTTCGTATCGTTCCGGCCTCAGTGACGGCCCCTCAACGACTCTCAATTTTCGGAGACAACTTAGAAAGCAAATCTAGGAGGACCTATGGCGATTCTCAGACTACCCGACGAGAACCGATCCATCCATGAGCAGGAGGTCATCGCGGCCTTTCTTTCAGACTTTGGGATTGATTACGAGAGATGGAATCCGGACCACAACATCGCGGCGGGCACGCCCGCGCAGGAAGTGCTCGAGGCCTATGCACCGGAGATCGAGGCTCTCAAGGCCAAAGGCGGTTACACCACCGCTGACATTATCGACGTCAACCCCGAGACACCGCAACTGGATGCCATGCTGGCCAAATTCCAGGTCGAACACTGGCACGATGAAGACGAGGTGCGCTTCATCATCTCTGGTCGGGGCTTGTTTCATATCCGACCCAAGCATGGTCCGGTAATGGCGTTAGAAGTCGAAGCGGGTGATCTGGTCAGCGTGCCCAGGGGAACCTGGCACTGGTTCGATCTCTGCCGAGAGCGTCAGATCCGGGCGATTCGGCTGTTTCAAGATCCAGCAGGATGGACACCCAACTACACTGGAAGTGGAGTTGACGCAGGTTATGAGCCCGTCTGTCTGGGACCCCAATACATTCCCCTTCAAGAAACGGCCGAGTAATTGACGCTGGCATCGCTCCTCAAAGATGTCCGGATCTTTCTCTTGGACATCGAGGGCACGACGACCCCGGTCGAGTTTGTCTACGAGGTACTTTTTCCTTTTGCCCGTGATCGTCTCGGTGAATTCCTACAGGACTCGTGGCAGAAAAAAGAGACCCAGGAGGCCATAGCCTTACTCAAGACAGACTACCTAGAGGATCTGGGACAGCATCAGGCCCTGCCCGGTTGGAGGGACAACCGCCCCGATCAACATAGGGAATCCGTCAAGAACTATGCCACCTGGCTGATGACACAGGATAGGAAATCGACCGGCTTGAAAGCGTTGCAGGGAAAAATCTGGGAGAGGGGATATCGACTGGGACAGCTGCAGGGAGAAGTGTATCCGGATGTAATCTCCGCCTTCGAGGGTTGGGCACGCCTGGAAAAAGACATCTGCATCTTCTCCTCAGGAAGCATCCTGGCCCAGCAGCTTCTCTTCTCACACACCCGTTACGGAGACCTGAAACACTTCATCAGAAGATATTTTGACACCACTACCGGACCCAAGAAGGAGGCAGCGAGCTATCGGCGAATCGCGGCCGAGCTCGAGGCAGCACCCTCTGCCATAGCCTTCGTTTCCGATGTAGTGTCCGAACTGGATGCTGCCAGACTCAGCGGCATGCCAACTGTTCTCTGCCTTCGTCCCGGGCTAACCCTTCCAGAAAACCTGGGGCACCCGTACATCGAAACATTCGATGAAATCTCTTTCGCTAATTGAGCATGACCTTGGAGGAATCTGACTATGAGACGGAACAAGCTGCGAGAAGCCTTGAACGCAGGACGCCCCACCATTGGAACCCACGTCCAGAGCTCCTGGCCTTCGATCGTGGAGGTAATTGGACATACCGGAGTCTGTGACTATATCGAGTTCATTGCAGAGTATGCCCCCTTTGATCTCTACGCCCTGGAGAACTTTTGCCGGGCAGTGGAGTTGATGGATATGACGGCGATGATCAAGCTCGATCAGGAACCCCGGCGCTTCCTGGCCCAACGTTCGATCGGAATGGGGTTCCAGAGCGTCCTCTTCGCCGACTGCCGCAACGTCGAGGACGCCCGTGAGTGTGTACGAAGCGTCCGTCCCGAGACACCCGAAGACGGGGGCTTCCACGGAGTTGGCGTACGACGCAACAGCTACATGGTGCAGGGGGGTACCCAGGAGTACGTTCAGGCGCTCAACGACATCGTGATCGTGCTGATGGTCGAAAAGGGATCGGCCGTCGACCAACTCGACGAGATCCTGGATCTCGGGGAAATCGATATGGTCCAGTGGGGACCGGCAGATTACTGCCTGAGCACCGGCCAGCCCGGCGCCTACAACGAACCTCGCGTAAAGGCCGTAGAACGTCAGGTGATCGAAACCTGTCTCTCCAAAGGGATCCCCCCTCGGGCAGAAATCGAAACCGTGGACCGAGCCAAGTACTATCTCGATCTGGGAGTCAAACACTTCTGCCTGGGAACCGACATCATGATTCTACACTCGTGGATCAAGGAGAACGGGGAGAAGCTGCAGAAGACAATCTCAGACTACTAGCGTTCGAAAAGGCGAGGGTGACGAAGGGGACTCCGACAAGTTATGCCCGCTGGGAGCCACCCGGCCACCGGCCGTGGCTTCTACGGGTCTCGGCCCGATTTCTTGGGTCGGACCCAAACGGATCACGATCCAACCCTAGCCCGAACTTCTCACGATTGACCCAGTGCAAACTCGCTTAGGATATCCGAGGACCTGCGTTGCCAGTCCTGGATCTCTTCCCCGCAACCATTGCAGAGGGCAAAGCGTGAGAAGTCCAGGCTAGCAGACTCCCAACGGAACGCCCTTCTGTCTTCATATCGGTGTCGCTCGGGCCCGCATTAGTGGGGTTTGGCAGCTTGAAGTGAGTCGTACATACTAGACGAGAACGCCCACCACGAAACCCAGCAGGATTCCCGACCAGAAGGTCAGTGCAACTCCACTGTGAGAGTTAGGAAGCAACGAGGCAACGGATTCCAAACGCCTACCTGCCTCGATCCAGGACGCGATGCTTAGGTCTTGTGTTCGATGCGAGCAAGTGCCAGCAGAAGCAGATGCAACCTCTGGTTCCGCTGGTTCCGCTGGCCGATCAGGTACACCATAGCCCATTTGAGTCCTCCCCTGGTCGAGCTTTCTCGCCGCCGAGCCACGCATTTCAGGGTTCTTCTGAGGCTGACTATGCCCCCCTGAATCACTCAACCCTATGCCACTTCTTCCATTTTAGACCCGGGGGAAATCCAGTCGCAGTGAGCATGGTCACCAGTGAAAAATAGTCCTGATCCACCGCGCCAGTCACCCCAGCGACATGCGAGGGTTGGCTTGAAATGGCCTATTCCGAATGGCTATGATCTGTCTGGATCCTCTTTAGCTACTTCGCCTCCCGTTTCCGGAAGCTGGAAGCGAACCCGAACTGGAGCTGTTAGCCGTGACCGATAGCGCATCCCAACTTCGAGTCTTGGTTACCGACTATGCCTGGGAGAGTCTCGAACCTGAAAGAGAGATCCTCCGAACAGCCGGGGCTGAGCTGGTGGTTGCTACCACCGGTGACGAAGAGGAGCTAATCCGCCTTGCAGGGGATGTAGACGCGATCCTCACCTGTTGGAAGTCCGTCACCAGAAAGGTGATCGAGCGGGCTCGGGCTTGCCAGATCGTCGGACGCTACGGCATCGGCCTGGACAACATCGACGTCTCTTACGCTACCGAGTCGGGGATCCTGGTCACCAATGTGCCCGCCTACTGCCTCGAAGAGGTATCGGATCAGGCCATGGCGCTATTACTTGCCTGCGCCCGGAAGGTGGTCTTTTTCGATAGGGCCATCAAGGGAGGGGAGTACTCTCTGCAGCTCGGATCTCCACTGTATCGGATCCGCGGAAGAACCCTGGGAATCCTGGGCTTTGGAAAGATCGGCCGCACGCTTTACCGCAAGGCATCCGGATTCGGTCTCAAGACAATCGTTTTCGACCCCTATCTGGATCCCGGGTCGATTGAGGACTACGACGTCACCTTGGTCGACTTCGATCGGCTACTTCGGGAAAGCGACTTTATCTCGATCCACGCGCCTCTTTCTCCAGAAACCGAGAATCTCTTTGGCCTTTCGGCCTTCCGGCAGATGAAAAATACCGCATTTGTCATAAACACGTCCAGGGGCGGAGTCATCGATTCCGCAGGACTGCTCGAGGCCCTGGAGCAGGGCGAGATCGCGGGCGCAGCACTTGACGTTCTTCCCGAAGAGCCTCCTCAGGTAGACGATCCCTTGATCCACCATCCCAAGACGATCGTCACTCCCCACGCAGCTTTCTACTCCGAAGAATCTGTCCTGGACCTGCAAAGAATCGCCGCCAGACAGATCGCTGACGCGCTTTCCGGAAAACTTCCAGAGTCTGTCGTCAATCGAGAAGTGCTCGACCAACCGAATCTGCGGGCCAGACTAGAGCTTCCTGGGTAGCCCTCGCTTCGAACGACTTTACCATCCTCCCAACGTCAGAACAGACACCTACAACCTGGTCGGACAACTGTCGGGTTTAGAACAGAAAAGAAACCAAACGGCCTGCCCAGGGAATTTCCGGTGCTACACTTCTTGTAGGGAGCTGGGATTCTCACACTGGATCGATCGAGAATCTCGAATTCGGGTCTCTACTTTGGAGGTGAGAAGAAAATGAAACAAGCTATGTTCCTGGTAGTCGCGCTCTTTATTTCGGGTCTGGCTCTTTCCGGAGATCAGGAAACCAAAGACGGGATTCTCTCCGACACTGCCTGCAGCAAGAACGCCAAAGACCCAGAAAAGACCTCCATGCACACCAAAATGTGTGCCCTTATGGAGTCCTGTAAGGCGAGTGGCTATGGACTCATCACTGCAGACGGCCTGTTTCTGAAGTTTGATAAAGCTGGTGACGAAATGGCGCTGGCCCTCCTGGAAGCCACCAAGAAAGAGGCCCACCTGTCGATCAAAGTGACAGCAGACTTTTCGACTGATCCGATCGCCGTCAGCAAGATTGAGGACGCCCCAAGAGAAGGATCAGGGCCTCCGATCAGGTAGGTCTAGTTTCCCCCATCAAAGTCTTTCTCTTTCGAGCCTCTGGCTCGACGAACGGCGGCCTGGAGACCACCGCTACGAGCCGGTTCCGAAACTGAAAACAACTTCATGGCGATAAATGTCGCCCGGCCGTAGGATGACCGAGGGCCAGTCTGGGCGCCCTTCTTTATTGATAGCGTCTGGGTAGTGCTGAGTCTCCAAACAGAAACCTGCGTGTTTCTTGTAGACAGCACCCCCTTTCCCCTTCAGGGAACCATCGAGGAAGTTCCCGCTGTAGAGTTGGACTCCGGGAGCGGTCGTGTGGACTTCCATGCTGCGCCCTGAGATCGGTTCGACCACTCTGGCGGCCAGCCTCAATTGACCGGGTTGGCCCAAGAGCACATAATTGTGATCATATCCTCCGGGGTCGCCTTCTGTGATCCCGGGAAGCTGTCCGATGTCCTGGCCCAGAGTCTTGGGACGGGTGAAATCCAAAGGGGTACCCTCCACCAGAGCAATCTCACCGGTCGGGACCCTGAAGGGATCTGTTGCCGTATAGGCTTCGGCTCGGAGCGACAGCTGGTGGCCCAGGCTGTCTGCAGCATCGTGTCCTGCCAGGTTCCAATAACTGTGATTGGCCAGGTTGACGATGGTGGGAGCATCGGAGCGAGCAACCATTTCCAGCTTCAGCTCATTGTTCCCGGTAAGGGTATAGGTCACCGAAGCGGTCAGCTCGCCAGGATACCCCTCTTCCCCGCTCGGACTCGTGTACTCCAGGGTCAGGGAGACGCTTTCGTGTGATTCCTCTTCCGTAGTGACCTGCCAGACCTTCTTGTCAAAGCCGACCTCTCCACCGTGAAGATGGCTGGGACCGTTGTTCCTTGCCAGCGTGTATTCCTTCCCGTCGAGCCGAAAGCTACCCCCGCCGATGCGGTTCGCCACTCGTCCCACGGTGCATCCAAAGTAGGGATGGCCAGACACGTAATCCTCCAGCCGGTCGAAGCCCAGGACAACATCCGCAGTTTCGCCGTTACGACCGGGGACGTGAAGTTCGGTAAGGATCGTCCCATAGTTGGTGATCCTCGCCAGCATGCCCTGGCTGTTCTTGAGGGTGTAGAGGAACACCTCTTCCCCATCCACCTCGCCCCACCGGACCCGTTCGAGACCCTTCTCTGATCCCTTATCCAACTCGGCTGGCACATCGTTCTCCTGACCGTACGCTGCGGCCGCTACCAGGACAATCATCATCAGTTTCCATGGGTACCGTGGCATAGCAGCTCCTTGAATAGTTCACTTTTGACTTCGATTCGCCCTATGATGTAGATTCTAACTTGCCTTGTGGACCTTCGCGACCGCAGCCACCAACACTGACTGCTCGGCTCCTCCCTGGGGGGTAATCTCGTGCTGAGGCTCGATGGACCCATCTCCGTTCCGCTTTGTCAAGGACTGAGCCGCCGGGACTTCCTACACGCCGGCTCCCTGGCCTTTCTGGGATTGACCCTACCCGAACTGGAGCTCTTGAAGGCCCGAGGACTGGCAGATCCATCCAACCAGATGAACTGCATTTTCCTCCTGCTGCTCGGAGGAGTCCCCCAGCTCGACACCTGGGATATGAAACCCGACGCTCCCGCCGAGATAAGGGGACCCTACCAACCCATCTCTACCCAAACACCGGGCATTCAGATCTCGCAGCTCTTCCCGCGGATGGCTCAGCACACCAACAAACTGGCCCTCATCCGATCCTTCCATCACACCAACCCGGCTCACCCCCAGGCACAGCAGTGGATGCAGACCGGAAGACCTCCATCTGCGGGAATCGAATACCCCCATCTGGGCTGTGTGGTGGAGAAACTGAGCAAGGCCAGGGGAGACCTCCCCTCCCACATCCTACTTCCGTTCAAACCCAAACGAGGACAATCTGCGGGCTTCCTGGGTAAGACTCACGAACCCTTCGTTATCGATTCTGATCCTTCCAATCGAGAGTTCCAAGTCCGGGACCTGCTACCTCCCGACTATGTCTCGGCGCTGCGGGTCGAGAGACGACTGGGGTTTCGGCGTCTTGTCGATCGTGCCTTCAAGAGATTCGAGGAAGGCAGTACTCCTACACGACTTCTAGACTCCAACTTTGCTCAAGCCTATCAAATCATCTCTTCCTCCGAGGCTCGTGAAGCCTTCGATTTGGAGCTGGAACCGGAGAAGCTACGCCGCCGATACGGAATGAATCAGTTCGGACAGAGTTGCCTGCTAGCGAGAAGACTGGTGGAACGTGGTGTGCGGTTTGTTACGGTCAACATGTTCGACGATCTGGCCGGATCCTGGGATATCCACGGCCAGGCCCCTTTCGCATCCCTGACGGCCCTGGATTCGCTGGGGCCAAGTTTTGATAACGGTTTCAGCACCTTGATTGAAGACCTGCACGACCGAGGGCTGTTGGATAACACCCTGGTGGTGGCAACGGGTGAGTTCGGCCGCAGCCCGAAGGTCAATCCAGCCGGAGGACGCGATCATTGGCCCGCCTGCGGTACGCTCGTATTCTCAGGCGGAGGAGTGGTGGGCGGACAGGTCATAGGCTCCTCTAACAGCATCGCGAGCGAACCGAAGGACCGGCCTGTCAGCCCCGACGAGATTCTGGCTAGTATCTATCGAGCGTTGGGCATCAGCCTTCATACTGAGCTCCCGGGACCCGGCAACCGACCCGTTCCGATCGTGGAGATCGGTGTCGAACCCATCCATGAGCTGTTCGGATCAGCATGATCTCATCCTTGCTGCTCACTCTCGCCCTTGGCTCTCTTCCCCACCCTGGCGAGTTGTCCTTGACACCGGACTCATTGGTCCTCACCGGTCCTCGGGCCTCTCAGCGCCTACTCCTGCTCAGCACCAGTCCGACTCAGGGCTCATTGGCGGATCTGACTCGGGAGGCAAGCTTCGAGTCCTCCGACCCGGCGGTGGCCCGTATCGACGAAGCCGGCGTCGTCCACGCCGTCTCGGATGGAGAGGCGCGTATCAGGGCTACAGCAGGAGACGCCAGATCGGCCTCGATCCAGGTCCGGGTGGAAAAGACGGGAGTGCCCTTCTCCTGGAGCTTTCGCACCCACGTCCGGGCCGTGATGACCAAGACAGGCTGTAACTCCGGACCTTGTCACGGGGCAGGCGCAGGGCAGAACTACTTCAAATTGACGCTGCGTGGATACGCGCCTGAAGTGGACTACGATGCCCTGACCCGACAGGCCTCGGGACGACGCCTATCACTCCTGACACCCGCCCGGAGCCTGATGCTTCTCAAACCGACGCTTGCGGTCGCCCACGGAGGGGGCAAGAGATTCGGTTCCAGCTCCCTCGAATACCAGATCCTGTCTCAGTGGATCGCGGCAGGAGCACCCCCTCCCCGCGACAGCGACCTGCGAGTAGAGAGACTCGAGGTCTTGCCAACTCATGCCACACTAAAACCGGGAGTTAACCATCAACTGCTGGTACGGGGATGGTTCTCCGATGGCCACGTCGAAGATCTAACGCAATGGGCCAAGTACTCAAGCGGCGATGCCGGCGTCGCCGCCGTGACATCAGAAGGTCTGGTAAAGGTGGCCGGTCACGGCGAGACCACAATTGCCATCTGGTGTCTTGACAGAGTCAGATCCGCCAGGATCACCGTACCGTTTCCCGAGGGGCCCTCGACCCAGATCTCCGAGGCACCTGCAAGCCACAATTTCATCGACAGATTGGTCCTGAAAAAACTGAACGAACTCAAGATTCCCGCTTCAGGAACCTGCAATGACTCGGATTTCGTACGCCGTGCCTATCTGGACGCCATCGGCATACTGCCTACTCCAACCGAGGCAAAGCAGTTCCGGCTCGACCCCTCCCCGGACAAGCGGCAGCTACTGATAGACCATCTCTTGACACGAACTGAATTCGTGGACTACTGGGCCTACCAATGGTCCGACCTCCTGCTCGTCTCCAGTTCGCGCCTGTCACGAGCGGCAATGCGCGCCTACTATCAGTGGATTCGCGAAAGCGTGGCTTCGAACAAGCCTTGGGACCAGTTCGTTCGCGACATCCTCACTGCTTCTGGAAGCAATTTTGAAAACGGTGCGGCCAACTACTACGTCCTCCACGACGAGCCGACAGCTTTGGCGGAGAACGCAACCCTTACCTTCATGGGTCTTTCCATCGGTTGCGCTCGCTGCCACAACCATCCGTTGGACAAGTGGACTCAGGATCAGTACTACGCCCTATCCAGCTTTTTTTCCCGGGTGGGACGCAAGAACGACCTCTCTATCGGCTACGCCGACAATCCCCGTTCTCTAGGCGAGACCACCATCTTCACGGCTGAGCGAGGCGAAGTAATCCATCCCCGACTTGGCCGCCCCCTTCCCCCTCGTCCCCTGGAAGGCGAGTTCACTCTCGAGGGTACCGATCGTCGTCAACGGCTGGCCAACTGGCTCACGTCTCCCCAGAATCACTATTTCCTGCGCTCCGTCGTCAACCGCATCTGGGGCCACTTCATGGGTAGAGGTCTGGTAGAACCCGCCGATGACATGCGCGAAACCAATGCGGCCTCCAACCAGGAGTTGATGCAGGAGCTCACCGCTGAGTTCGCGGAACGGGGCTTCGACGTCAGGCAGCTCATCCGCACCATAATGAACTCGGCGACCTACCAGGCTAGCTCAGAGCCGGCATCACCGAGCCGCGACGACAAGTTCTACTCTCACTACCGGATCAAGCGGTTGCCAGCAGAAGTGATCGTCGACATCATCTCGCAGGTGACGGGGGTTCCCCAGCAGTTCAAAGGATATCCAGCCGGCATCAGAGCCGCCCAGCTGCCCGACTCCCGAGTCGACTCCTATGCCCTGACCGTCTTCGGAAGACCCCAGAGAAAGATCAGCAGCTACGCCGAAAGAATCACGCATTCCACCGTTTCCCAGGTGCTCCACCTGGTAAATGGCGATGTCATCTCGGAAAAACTGGGATCGCCCGCAAGCACACTTAGTCACCTGATCCACCGAGATCTCTCTGAGGAGGAGATCATTCGGGAGATCTACTGGATTTCACTCAGCAGGGCTCCGGGGAAGGATGAGCTCGACGAAATAACAGCTGCCTTCAACGAGGCGATGGCTCCTGCCAGTTCCGGTGCTGAGAAAGTCCGCTTGAGACGAGAGGTGATGGAGGACTTCTGGGCCGGCCTCTTGATGGGAAAGGAGTTTCTATTCAACCACTAAGCCGAAACTTCATTTGCAGAAGTAGCTTTGGCCTCCAGGCCGAAGTCTTATTCTTCTGAGCCTTTGGCTCGGACGGCGGCCTGGAGGCCACCGCTACGCCGGACCCGAAGTTTCTTTCTCGACCAAGCCGAAATTAGATTTGATGCGATTTGAAAAGCCCCTTCTTCTTTGCTTCCTCGCCTTCTCGGCAACTGTAGCCAACGCTCAATACTACCCCCCGGATCCAGTTGTCCTCGAAGTGACCCCTCACGGTATGCAGCGAGGCACTCAGAGGACGGTCGTGCTAGAGGGGCTGAATCTCGGCGAAACCTCACGCATCTACTTCGACGAAGAGGGCGTCACCCCCACCATCCTCGAAATCGAATCGGTGCCGAACCCTCCCCTTGTGACCCCGCGACACCGAATCAAAGTCCTAATGAAGGCGAGCAGCGAGAGCGCAGTTGGCATCCACGGATTACGCGTCAAGACTCCCTTCGGCACCAGTAACTGGGTTCCCTTCTCTGTAGGGCACCTGAAGGAGATCACCGAAAGCTCATCTCCAGCGGATTCCAACGAAATCCGGAAGATCGCGCCACCCGTGACGTATGAGGGCAGGATAGGAGCCCCGGGAGAAGAAGACTTTCTCCACTTCGATGCCTCATCTGGTGATGAGTTCGTCTTTCAGATAGCGGCAGGCCCGATCGGCTCGAAGCTAGATTCCCGGCTGACACTGACGAACCAAAAGGGACACGTGCTGGCCCGCAGCAACAACTTCTCCCCGGCCAGCCTGGACTCCTTTCTGGGCTATCGATTCACCCAGGCAGGTCGCTACCGGTTGGGTATCACCGACTTCGCCGGAAATGGAGGCAGAAAGTTCTCCTACCGCCTCACGATAGGACGCCTGCCCTACATCACTCAGCGCTTTCCTTTGGGAGTCCGCCGGGGAGGCGTTCAAAAAGTCCGGGTTGAAGGCTTCAACCTGGGAGGACTGACCGAAATCGAACTTGATCGCCGGGGTCCGAAATCGAGCGGCGGATATCACTACTGGCGTCCCAACACCTCCCTGGGTCCAAGCTTGAACCAGGTCAGAATTGCGATCGGCGAACACCCGCGACTGCTGGAGAGCGAGGACAACGATGCGATAGTCTCTGCCCAGCGGGTATCCATCCCCAGCACTATCGACGGCAGAGTGGAGCGAGATGGAGATCGAGATACGTTTCGCCTGCATTGTCGACAAGGAGAGGTGTTAGCACTGGAAGTACTTGCCCAGCGCTTGGACTCGCCGCTGGACTCGCTCATCGAGATACTTGACGACTCCGGGCAGCCCGTTCTCCGGTCGACTCTCAAAGCGACTTTCGAAGGCAACCATCAGGATCCCCTCGCCTCAGGATCACTGCAGCTGCAGCGATTCGAATCGACGACGAATCTCACCTTTCGTCCCTGGGATTTCGTGCTGATCAACGGCCGGGAATTGGTTCGACTCGAGGAGGCAGTTCGGCACTCCGACGACTTCTCTCTGGCGCAAGGACTTCTGGGGAAAAGGCTGGCCTGGCTCGGAACGACGCCCCAGAACCATCCGGCCAACCTCAAGGTCTTCAAGGTGGACATCCTGCCGCCGCAGGCCCAGGTCGAGAACGGTGAGCTGCCCATTTTCCATCTCAACTACAGAAATGATGATGGAGGGCCAGTCTACGGGAAGGATTCATACCTCCTCTTCACCGCTCCGGCAGATGGCGACTACCTCGTACGGCTCAGCGACTTGAGGAGAAAAGGGGGAAAGCGTTTCGCCTACCAGCTCACCATTCGCCCGGCCCATCCTGACTTCAGACTCTTCCTGGACGACGGTTTCATGCAGCAGCGAGACCTCAGGGGAGCCGGTGCCAGGAATCCGAACATTCCAAGAGGAGGTCGGGTTGCGGTCACGGTCTCGGCCCATCGGATAGATGGCTTCATGGGCGAAATCGAGGTCGAAGCCCAGCACCTCCCTCCGGGCGTTGCGGCCACTCGCGGGATCATTCGAGCAGAAGAGTTTCAGACCACTCTAGCCTTGGCAGCTAGCGAGAGCGCCGCGGATAGCAGCGCGACCTTAAGGATCTTGGGCAGGGCGCGAATCAACGGTGAAGAGCGGGTGCGGCCGGCGTTGGATCGTGACGGCTCTCTGAACCTGATCTCGACCTCACCTCCAGCGATCATCCGACCTCTGGTAGAGCCCGAGCGACTGGTGCTGCAAGCGGGCACGGAGACGACCCTTCGCGTCTCCATCGAATGCCCCGAAGATTTCTCTCAGGAAGTCGGGATCGAAGTAAAGAACAGGCCGCCCGGACTCTTTGTCTGGGGGCGCTCAACCAACGCAGGTCTGGTAATCGGAGAAGGCGAGCGCAGCCGAGATCTCACACTGGTGGCGGATCCCGAGCTTCCACCAAAGACTTTTCCGATCTTCGTGGTGACCCGGTTCAAGAGTGAGGAGACCGAAAAGATGCGGGGAATCGAAATGCTGCAGCAGTCCGCCGACTACGCCTCGACTCCGGTCATGGTGACCATTCTGCCTCGTCCAACCGCAGACGACTAAGGCTGAAACTTCATTGGCAAAACGTAGCTTTGGCCTCCAGGCCGAAGTATTCTTCCCTCGAGCCTTTGGCTCGACACATGGCGGCCTGGAGGCCACCGCTACGCCGGATCCGCTAGGCAGCAGCCCTCCACTCCAGTATCATGAGCCAATGAAAAATTGACCGATGCACGACTGTACCGGAGGAAAAGCCATGCGAACGCAGATTGTATCGCTACTGATGTTGTCCATTCTCATTCTGTCTGGATGCTCCCAACCAGCTGAACCGCAAACCACAACTGAGACCGAGCAAAGCGATATCGCAGCCGCCTGCAACTTCCAGTCGTCCTATATGACCTGGGACCTTCCTCCCCGGCCTGACCCCCGGCCCCACGCACGGCACAATCTTCCCCTGGGAAACAAGGCGCGCATCCAACTGGAGGCTTTGATTGACGTCATCGATGAGACCAGTGGCGAAAGCGAGCGCTTCGTCCTGATCGCGCCCTGCCGCACCGAATGGGTCTACGCCGAAGATCGGCTCTTCCAGATACCCAGCGAGGAGTACCGCGTGATCTATAGCCTGAAGGAACACCGCGGCATGGGCCGCAAAATCACCTATGAAGGGCCGCCTTCCAAGGGCGGATCTCATGCCGAGAACTTCCGCTCCGTTGAGATAGATGTGCAAACCTTTGCCGGCACGCGACACCTGAAAACACCAACCGAAATCAACTGGGCGACCGAGACCAACATTCCGCTGGTGGCTCGAACTGAAATCCGGGATTCCCAGCGCGGACAGCGCTACGTTATGGAGTATCCGATCAGAACCATGAACTTCCGGCCTGAAGCAGGATCTTTCCAGGTTGATACCGGTCCCTTGCTGGTGCCCGACTTGAACTCAGAGGAGGAGCGTCCCATCGATCGACTCCAGATGGCCCACGTCGTCTACAATCGCCTGGACAAGGCTGAATTCATTTTGAGGCGCCCGACCCCAATCAAGGACGAGAGCGGGACAGAGGTTACGAAGGTGCTCCACTACTCGGAGGTTGTAGAACATCCCGCCCAGACAGTGCTGCTCGCCGCGGAGTGATGCGCTAGACGCGGTGCCCGGCTAGTACCATGTCACACAGGTAGTGACGGGTTTGCAGATGGGGCTTGCGAGGCGAGATCAAGGCAGGAGGAGGAAGACGATGCTTGGCCATCTTCGACGACGACCAACACAGAGATCGACCGCAACCCCCGTCTGCCCTGTGGGTGGCGACGCCACAAACCCGACACTACATGTGTGACATGGTACTAGAGTCAACTCAACCGACGAAGCTTGGTCACACGGCCGATTGGCACCCACTCGGCGACGAAAATGTTTCCCTCGCGGTCGAAACAGGCGTCATGTGGTGAAATGAATTTGCCCGCTGGAAATTCGCTGCGAGGCTCCTTTCTGACCTCACGAAAATTCGCAGGTCCTTCCCCCAGATGAGCTAGAATCCGATTATTCCGGTCCAGCAGAGTCACTCGTGCCGCCAGATCCGGTATCAACAGGATCCCGTTCCGCTCGTCGAAATGGCAAGGAAGATTGACACCCTCGACGAAGCTCAGGTGTTTACCCTCCAAAGTGAAGTACTGGAGTCGGTTGTTGCTGCGATCGGCTACCAGTAACAGCGGGTCCTCGCCGCGGTTATCGATGGTAATTCCGTGAGGGCTCGAGAGCTGGCCTGGCCCCGCTCCTTCCCCCCCAAAGCTCTGGATGAACTTTCCTTCACGGTCGTACTGGTTGATATAGCTGGAGCCGTAGCCGTCGCCCACATAGATATCCCCGTTGGCAGCGATCGCCAGGTTGGTGGGATGGTACTTCGTGAATGGCTTCCCCTCTCCATCGCGCTTATAGTGCTCAGACTCCTTGGGATAGCCCAGACGAAACACCACCTCGCCCTTGAGCGTGGTCTTGGCCACGACGTTCCGGTCCAGATCCTTGTAGTCCCGCGCCGTCAGATAGAGGTACTCTTCACTTCCCTCTCTCTGTAGGTGAAGACCGTGTGCCGACCCCTGATAATCCTTGCCCCAGGAACCCACGAATCGGCCCTCGGGATCGAAGATTACCAAGGAATCGGGTACATCGCTGCTGCTGTGAACGCTGTGATGAACATAGATGTTTCCCTGAGAATCCTCAACGATCCCATGGGTATTTCCGTAACTGATGTGCTTTGGCAACTCACCCCAGTCGTGAATGACTTCGTAGCGGTGCTCACCCGAACCCACAACGGGTCGTCCCGCTCCTGACTTACGGGTAATCCCCAGGAGCTGAGGTCCCAGTGAGGCCACTGTGACAGTCCCTGCGCTCTTCATGAACTGCCTTCGTGAGGACCTTGAGGACTCCGCACACTTCTTGTTCTGAGTAATCATGAGCATCTCTCCTTCCAAGACCTGACCTTGATGTCTCAAGGATCGTTGGCTGCGGGTCCGTCTACGAGCTTTACGGCTCCGTCGTAGCAACCCAGAGCCAGCCTGGTGCTTTCAGGATTCAAAGCCATGGACATCACCCACTCCGGCTCAGGTGCACGCTGGCTAACGCGCTCGAGGGTCTTCGTCTCGAAGACCCGAACCAACCGATCAGTGGCGGTCGAGACCAGATGCTTGCCATCTCGAGAATAGATTAGCCGGGTGATCGTCCCACCGTGTGCGAGTACTGAGCGGTCCAATGCCCAGCCCTCTTCCTTCCTGACCCAGATCCTGATGGTTCTGTCCTCCCCGCCAACGGCCAACTCCCTGCCCGAGGGATCCACCGCGACGGAATACAGGGCTCCAACCGCACCCGAGAGGGTATCGAGTCGCTCTCCGGTCTGCGGGGACCAGACCTTGACCGTGCCGTCGCCGGATGCCGAAGCTAGACGGGTGCCGTCTGGGGTGAAGCAAATCGAGAAGACAGGACCGTTATGCTCCTCCAATGTCCTGAGCTCTTCTCCGCTTCGAACGTCCCAGAGCTTGATCTTACGATCATAGCTAGAACTGGCCAGAGTTGTGCTATCCGGACTGAAGGCCAGCGAGTAAACCGAGTCGGAATGCCCTTCCAGCGTGTGAACCAGCATCCGCGTCTCGGAATCCCAGATCCTGATCTCTCCAAACTGTGCCGGAGCTCCTCCGCCTGCCGCCAGCAACGCGCCGTCGGCGGAAAAGGCCAGGCTGCGTATCAAATCAGGCGGTCCTGGCAGGGAGAAGGTGCGTCGACCGTCTAAGGGATCCATGAGGTGGACCTCTTCAAAACCACCAGCTGCCAGGATTCGACCCTCGGGATGGAATCCCAGCCCTGCAACCGGCGGCTTCACCGGCACCTGCGGCTTGATGTCCGGTATCGGAGAAGGAACCGCAGGAGACGAGGCCTCGGCGAGTTCGGGGGGTTGCGCACTGGAATCGATCCAGGCCTTTAGCAACGCAATCTGCCCTGGCTCAAGCTGCCCATTCATAGGCATCCTGGGCTCGACTTTCCCTTCCAGCATCAGCACCAGACGACTCTGATCACTGTGTCCAGACAGGAAGACCTTCCCATGTTCACCACCCTTTGCGAGGTCCTCGTAGCTCTCCAGTACCAGCCCACC
Organism: Acidobacteriota bacterium; assembly: GCA_965218775.1. Taxonomy (GTDB): domain Bacteria; phylum Acidobacteriota; class UBA6911; order RPQK01; family JAJDTT01; genus CAUZIZ01. The sequence goes on from CBDCLS010000006.1 coordinate 2,279,439, forward strand.
CATCTTGGTCGCCGAGCTGTGGCAGCCCACACACAGTTCCTGGAAGATGGGCAGGATGTCGCGGTTGAAATCGGGTGGAGATGAAGGGGGCTTGACCTGCTGAGCAAAAGGAATACCAGTAGAGACAAATCCCCAGAGAAGAAGCCAGCCGATCCCTCGGTGCCGTGTCAGCATCTTCTCTTCGATTGAAGGCGACCCCATCATCCTCTTAGCCCACTTCCTGGATGGATTTACCGAAATCAGTCTCCCAGTCGCTGACGGCTTCAAAGTCGCTACTCACCACCTTCCAACGACCGTCTATCCGACGCAGAAGGAAACTCTGACGCTTGTTTCTGCCCTCGTAGACCGTCTCTGTAAAGACCAGGACTTCATTGGCGCCCCGACTCTCCTTGTTCAGAATCGCCAGTCCTTTGACCGCCTGGCCGCGACGTTTTAGCCATTGCTCCAGATCGGCCCGTCCCTGCTTCTCAATGATACCCTCCAGGCGGCGGCCGAGTTCACCTCCGAAACATCGAAGCAGTCCAGAAACATCTCCTGCCTTCAGAGCCTGGACCATGGCAATGAGTGCCTCCTCGGGTTCATCCACCTGCGGAGAGGTCTGCTGATCGCGCAGCACGAAGTAGAGGAAACCGCTCAGGATCAGCAGGAAGGGAACAAATCGCCTCGCTTCCATAGGCGCACTCTCTCAGTCTCTCGAAACAGGACTCCTGCCACACCCTTTCATAGGTTCAGGGAGCAGCGCGGATCGGCGTAGGAAGGGTCAAACCTTCCAAGATATCTAGATCCACTCCCTGGCCGCTCCCAGAATCGTCCAGAATCACCTTCTTGGTCCGCGGCAGAATCTCCTCCATCGCCTCCAGGAAAAGCCTGGCGGTGGTGACCTCGGGGTGAACTCGATACTCCTGCCAAAGGCTTACGAAATGCTGAGATTCCCCCTGGGCCCGGTTCGTCACCTCGGTCCGATGGATCTCGGCCCGCTGGGATATCTCACGGGCTTCTCCCCGAGCCCGGGGCAGCCGCTCACTCGCATATCCCCGTGCCTCCTGGACGATTCGATTCCGATCCTCCCGGGCATTGGCCACTTCCAGGAAGGCGTCTCGGACCTCCTCGGGAGGCGTGACCTGCTCGAGCGTGATGGCCGTAAGGGTCACTCCCAGCTGGAGTCGATCGGCTTCCGCCTGCAGGTCCCTCTGGACCTCGTTCTGCAGCGCAACACGACCCGTGGTCAGAATCTCGTCGACATGCCTTCGGGCCACCGCACGAGAGAGAGCGCGCAGTAGTAGAGCTCTCAAACTACTCGTGAGATCTTCCGTCCGGAAGAGATAGAGCTGGGGAGCCTGGATATAGTACTGGATCGAAGCTCTTGTCTTCACCAGATTCTGATCCCCGGTGAGGAGATAGTCTGCCTCTCCGATTCGCGCGACGCCTAGAGCCCGACTGAGATCAGTACCGCCAATCGAGAGTCTCTGGGCCTCGTTGATCCTCAGCAGAATGACTCGATCTACAGGATAGGGGAGAGCGTAGTGCAAACCCGGCTGAGCTCGCTCCTCGAGCATCCTGCCTAGTCGAATCTGGATAGCCTGGCGATCGGCTGGAACGTAATAGACGCCTGACGCCAGATAGACAAGAGCAAGAATGCCCAGCAGGCTTCGCCGATGCCGTCCCATCCCCTGCCGAAATTCCTCCGCTGACGGGACTCTCAACGGGCCAACCTCCCGTTTTTGCCTTGCGTGAGAAGTTTGAGCAGCTCCGAGTCGGCCGAGAGCACTGCGGTCGTCTTTTCGTCCAGAATCTTGCGATAGGTCTCGAGCGTCCGGACCATCTGGTAGAAATCAGGATCTCGGGAAAAGGCCTCCCCATAGACCTTGGTCGCCTCCGCATCCCCTTGTCCACGAATGATCTCGGCCTCCTTGTAAGCACTGGACAGAATCTCCTCGGCGGCTCGATCGGCCTCGGCCCTTATCTTCCTGGCCTCCTCTTCCCCTTCGGCTCGATACTTCTTCGCGATCCTCTCCCGCTCAGCCCGCATTCGCGCGAACACACTCTCGCGGTTCTGGGAAGGTAGGTTGATCCGTTTGATGTCGACCGTAGCAATCCCGATTCCGTACCGCTGGCGAGCAATCCCGCTGCATTCTTGAGTCAGGTTCTTCATCAAAGCGCCGAGGCGGACTTGCTCGGTATCGGTGGCGACCAGATCCGACAGCTCGGTCTGTCCCAGGGCTGCCGACACAGCTGACCAGACAATGTCGTGCAACCTCATCTCTGCCCCGGTGCGGTCGCCCACCGTTCGGAGAAACAGGAGAGGATCCTCAACCTGCCACAAGACGCAGTTTTCCACCAACAGGTTCTTCTTATCTCGAGTCAGGTACTCTGAAGGTCTCGGGTTGTAGAGATGGAGTCTCTTATCGATACGCGTCAGTCCCTGGAAAGGCCATTTGAACTTGAGTCCTGCATCCTTGTAGTCGGCTACCGGACGGCCGAACTGAGTGACGAGAGCGATCTCGGTCTCAGGCACAGTGAACAGGCTGAGGTAGAGAAGAAGCAGAATGACCAGAACCCAAGTTAGCTTGCTCTTGACGATCCGCTCGCGGCTAACCATGATGCACCAACCTCACTTTCGACTCTCCATCCTCAGGGAGGGTAAGTGCCCAGCACCCTTCAAGAACTACAAACAAGGTCAATCCCAACGGGATTGCGTCCTTCAGCCCAGGGTTTCCGAACCCTGGGTAACCGACATACCCCGCAGACGTCAACCCTGTAGGGGTTGCGGCACAATCTATCGAAAAGCGCGATTTCTCCATGGGGTGACCCTCTGTACCCTTCTGTACACAACCCCTTCAGGGTTGATTCTGATTTACCCAATCCCTACCCAGGGTTCGGAAACCCTGGGCTGGAAGCCACAATCCCGTTGGGATTGACCTCTCCTGATGCGATCGATCCCTCTTGTCGGGAGATTGGCCTCTCCTGATGTTCGCAGCTCAAGCTGTCATTCACTTCGACTAAAACAGAAACAGATAAAAAACGTTTCTTCTTCCCTGGAGCAATCGAACTGCTCACCTCCGGGACCTCACGGCGCCCTCCAGGTCGGTGAAGCTGAAGACCGAATCCTGGAAAAGCATCATCTTGCGGCGTCCGGAGCCAGGATCGAGGATGTACTTTCTCTTCCCTGCCAATCCCTCCTCGACGGCCTCCAGATAGACTCGGGTCCGAGTCGTCTGAGGAGAACGGAGGTAAGCGTCGTATTGCAGATTAAAGCGCTGACTCTCTCCCATTGCCCGATGAACTCTTCGAAACCGATAGGACTCCGCATCGATCAGTCTCTTCTGCGCGGCACCCCGGGCCAAGGGAACCCTCTCGTTTGCGTAGGCCTGCGCTTCGTTGATCATCCGACTCTTCTCCTCGAGTGCACCCGCCACACCGCGGAAAACATCGACCACTTCGAGAGCAGGATGCACGTCCTGAAGATTGAGCGACTGGATCTCTACCCCGAGGCCTAGATAGTCCAGCTCACTTCGAACCATCTCCCTGGCCGTGCTTTCGATCTGAAGGCGATCCAAGGCCAGAACCTGGTCCAGAGTCATGGTCGCGACCACATAGCGCAGGGCTCCCTCGCACAGAAATCTGAGAGTATTCTCGAAATCGACGGTGCGAACCAGGAACTGTCTGGGTTCGCTAATGGAGTAGTGTACGACGGCATTGACCTCGACCAGATACTCGTCGCCCGTGAGCATCACCGCCTCTTCTTCCCGCCTGACATAGCGCCCTTGGCGATGCTGGATGTTCCACTCGTAGGCGGTAGGCTCTCCCTCTTCAGAGTCAGTCTCAGACAATCGAAACCCCAGCTGCAGCGAGTTGACGCGGTTTGGGTTGATTCGATGAAGACGCTCCGCCGGCCAGGGAAAGACGTAGTGAAGGCCAGGGCTCAGGTTCGTCTCCAGCATTCTGCCAAAGCGCTCAACCACACCTATCTGATCAGGCTGGATCACCGCGACACCGGAAAACACATACAGGGCAAGAGCGGCGACGAAAAGAAACCTCAACAGGGGCTGTCGGTGATGTCCCGCCCAATGGACCAAGTGCTCCAGAAGCGAGCTGGGGGGCCAATGATCCGCCCACCAATGCTGAAAATCGTGCAGCGCGTGCTGGGCGCGATGAGGCAAGAGGTTCCGGGGACGACTCTCCAATAGCTTGAGGGAGTTCATCAAGACCAGGAAGGAGGATCCCTGGTGGACGACAGCCGCTGCTACCGCGGTCAAGTATCCAAGAAACGCAGCCACTACGGCTACCAGGTTGAAGGCAAAGCCGAACCACAAGATGTTGTCTTGAATGGTCTTGACCGCCTTGCGACTGGTCTCGATAAGAACAGATAGACGGTTCAGCCCTCCGTCCCCAACCAGAATCACACCAGAGGCTTCAGCCGCAATGTCGGTGCCGGTATCGCCCATGGCCACACCCACATCGGCCGCTGCCAAAGACGGAGAGTCGTTGACTCCATCCCCCACCATGGCGACGGTGAAACCCTCGCGTTTGAGCTCCTCGAGACGAGCCAACTTCTCTTCTGGAAGCAGATTGGCTGAGACCTCCGAAATGCCCACAGTCTTTGCAATCTGAGTGGCTGAGTTCTGATTATCTCCGGTCAGCAGAAGAGACTTATGGATACCGAGATGGTGGAGCTGGTGCAGCGTCTCTGAGGCCTCAGGTCGAGGCAGATCCTTCAAGATCAAGACACCCGCGAGACGATCTCCTTTTGCGACCAGCACGGGGATAGATCCTGCGGCTGCCGTCTGGTCCAGAATCGCTTGCTGCTCTTCTGAAAGGCTGAAACTCTTTTGTTCAAGGAAGCGTGCGCTCCCCAGCAGGATGTGGCTGGTTGTCGCCTGATCCTCGCTCCCAGGCTCCACCGGCGCCATGACACTACCTTCCATACCCAAGCCGGCATGCCGCTTTACCTCCTCAGCATCACCGAGGGAAAGGCCCTTTTCCTCGGCGCCGGCCCGGATGGCGCGTCCCAGCAGATGTTCCGAGTAGAACTCCAAGGAGGCGGCCCAGGACAGCACCTGGGACTCCTGAAAATCGTCAAAGCTCTGGACCTGGATCAGCTCCGGGCGTCCCCGCGTCAGGGTTCCCGTCTTGTCGAACGCGACGCAGTCAACCTGCGCCACCTTCTCCAGCTGCGCTCCCCCTTTGACGATGATTCCGCGGCGAGCAAGGGCACTGACCGAGGCCAGGACGGCAGCCGGAGTGGCCAGAACCATGGCGCAGGGGCAGGCGACGATCAAGATCGCTACCGACCGCATCCATTCCCCGGTAATCAGGTAGCAAACGGCGGCAATGCCAAGAACCATAGGCAGAAACCACTGAGCGTAGCGGTCGGCGGTACGCTGAATCGGTGCCTTGCTTTCCTTGGCATGACGAACCAGCTCCACGATCCGGCTGAGGACGGTATGATCTCCCACCTGGTGTGCCTGGACCAGGAGTCGGGAGGTCTGGTTGAGACTGCCCGCGTAGAGAGAATCACCACTTAGCCGCTCCCGGGGAAGGGACTCGCCGGTGATGGAACTCTCATCCAACAGGGAATCTCCTTCAAGGATGGTCCCATCGACCGGCACCCTCTCACCTGGATAGACGACAACCCTTTCGCCTGCCTCAACCTCCTCGAGGGGAATCTCTTGCTCGCGTCCATCACGCTCGACGTGAGCGTGCTGCGGGAGACAGGAGAGAAGTTTGCTCAAATCGGTTTGAAAACGGCGTGCCGCATACGCCTCTAGCGTCTCTCCCACCAACATGATGTAGACGACTTCGGCTGCGGCAAGATATTCGCCTACATACAACGCGGCCAAGGCAGCTATGGTGACTGCCTGATCCGCACTGATCTTTCGCGCTAGCAGATCCTGAAAGGCACGGGTAAAGGTGCTGTAACCGTAGATGAAGGTCAGGGCGATCGCCAGATCCCATTGGAATGGGGACCTGATCCACTCCTGCCAATAGCCGAGCAACAGCAAGCCGGCCACGACCAATCCGACGAAGCGCCAGCGGAAACCGGTGTCTTCGTGGAGATGAAATGTGTGTCCAAGAGGAAAGAACATGCTCGAGAACCCAGCGTTTTTCGCTCAGAACCGAGGCGCCGACTCAAGCGAAGCCGTACTTGCCCAGCAGCTCCTTCGTCAGATTCGGCTTGTCGCTGGGAGTCAAATCGGTGCGTCTCATAAGGAAGTGCGCCTCGCTTTCAAAGGCCCGCATTCTTACCGCCGCGTCGGGCAGGGCATCCAGACAGCTCGGAGGGATGCGAATCACCCCCTCAGGATCTGCGTGGACCACGTCTCCGGGGCTGACGGTGATCCCTCCTACCTCGATCGGCTGGTCCTGAGTCCCGATGCGGAGGGCACAGTGATGGATGGTGATGCCGGTACAATAGGCCGCGAACGGAATGCTCAAGAGGCCAGCCACATCTCGCAAACCACCGTCTGCAACCGCAGCGATGCAACCGGCAGCGTAGAGCCCCTTGGCCATGCCGTCGCCCAGAACACACTCGTGGTGAGGGCGAGATCCAGTGGTCTTGACTACCCAGACCACGGGCTCCTCCATCGCATTGATTCGATCGACCTGCTGCCAGAAATCGCCCATATTGGCCTCACCGCCGGGCGAACTGCTGTCCATCTCGCAGGTAACGGCAACGCCAACCGTGGGCCCCAAGCTGGGAGTGACGGACTGAATAGTTCCGGCCATGTAGAACTCCTGGGCGGGTGTAGGGTCAATGTAGCCAATCGTGTTGGCAAGCAGTGCAGTATCGAATTCGCGTAGTTCTTGTATGACCGAACCCAGTGACATGAAACTCCTCCGTTCGCCTCCAGACTAACTCAGTTTTCGCTCCGTATTGACCGGGAGGACCCGACCAGGAACCGATCTCGTAGAGATTCCAGCTGCAAAGGATCAACCTATAAGACGGCGTGCCAATATACAAGTATCAGGGATGCCTCTGAGCCGGACTCGGCGAAAAATCCAGGGCTTGCTAAAACTGGCCTGGAAGCATTAGTCGGGCTGCAGGTTGCGGCCTAGCCCGGATTTCTCAAGGATAAGAAAAAGCAGTCAGCTCAATGTGGTATAAAGTCTGTGTTAACAAAGACTTAACAAACACAAGGAGCTGACTACTATGACGACAGAGTGTATCGCTTCTAAGCTGGAGTTTCAAGGGCTGGAGGGTCGCCGAGTGGAGGCAGAATTCAACGGGGGACAGATCACTTCAGACGCCGGAGGGTTGCTGTTACGGGAGGTGGAGAGCCGCTATGGGTTCATTCGCGGCTTGGCCGCCTGCTTTGGGGACCGGCGCGATCCTCGCTTCACCGAGTTCAGTGTGGAGGAGCTGGTGGGGCAGCGGATTTATGGACTGGCCTTGGGCTATGAGGATCTCAACGATCATGAGGAGCTACGGACGGATCCGCTGATGGCGGTGTTGGTGGGCAAGGAAGATCCCTTGGGGAGGGATCGGCGAGCGGAAGCGGATCGGGGCAAGGCGTGTGCCGGCAAGAGCACACTCAATCGTTTGGAGTTGTCCTCGGTGACGCAGGATAAATATCGCAAGACGCCGGTGGATGAAGCGGCGGTGGAAGCGTTTTTGGTGGAGCAGTTCATTCGGGTGCGAGGCGGTAAACCCAAGGAGTTGGTGTTGGACCTGGATGCGACGGATGATCCGCTGCACGGAGAGCAGGAGGGTCGTTTCTACCATGGCTACTACCGGTGTTACTGCTACCTGCCCCTGTATGTGTTTTGCGAGGGGTATGTGCTGGGGGCCAAGCTACGGGTGTCGAATCTGGATGGCTCCGAAGGAGCGGTCCAGGAGATGGAGCGGATCGTGGGACAACTGCGGGCGAAGTGGCCGAAGGTCCGCATTACGCTGCGGGCGGACAGCAGCTTTGCGCGCGAGGCGTTGATGAAATGGTGTGAGGAGCATCGAGTGGATTACGTCTTCGGTCTGGCCCGCAATCAGCGCTTAGAGGGGACCCTGGAGTCGGAGCTGGAACAGGCCCAGGCGCTTCAACAAGCGAGCGGCAGCAGCGCCCGAGTCTATAAGGACTTTCGTTACCAGACGCGCAAGAGCTGGAGTCAAGAGCGGCGAGTGGTGGGCAAGGCCGAGTACACGGGTAAGGGATCCAATCCCCGCTTTGTCGTCACCTCGCTGGGAGCGAAGCGGTGGCCCGCCCAAAAGCTGTACGAGCAGCTGTACTGCGCGCGAGGGGAGGCGGAGAATCGGATCAAGGAACAGCAGCTGGAGCTGTTTGCCGATCGGACCTCGACGCACCTCATCAAGAGCAATCAGCTGCGGTTGTGGTTCTCCTCGGTGGCCTATAATCTGCTGCACACGTTGAGGCGTGTCGCTTTGAAGGGGACCCAGTGGGCGAAGGCGCAATGCCAGACAATTCGCCTCAAACTGTTGAAGATAGGAGGCCAGATTCGGGTCAGTGTCCGGCGGGTGAGTCTGTCCTTGAGCGAGGGTTATCCTTACCAAGCACTCTATGCCCAAGCCTTGGCCCAGCTTCAACAGCTCGGTTGAGCCAAGGAAAGTCGGAAATCCCAGCCGTCTGCAACTGAGGCGCCTGAGGTGTGTCTGAAAAACCGGTTTTCCGCGCTCGACACAGGCCTCACGACGCCTGTCGTACTCTGCACCGCCCTCAGCGGCGCCTTTGACCCAGACCGGCGTCGAGAAATCGACTAAAATCGCCCTTTCGGCTTTCTCCTTGAGAAATCCGGGCTAGGCTAGTTCTTGTCCAGAAACCCAGGTTTCTGGACGAGAGAACCGGCGGTTTTTCAATCACATAAGACGGGATCGTACTTCCCGTCGAAGCACCGCACAGAGCTTGTCCTGCCAAGGGGCGATCAGGGGTTGCCGACAGACATTACGTCTGTTTGTCGCACCCTGTCCTTTTGATCGCGGTCAGCTCTGAGCTGTCGTCAGAGTAAGAGCCGCTGTCTTCAGGCGAAGTCATGTTGCTAGAAGAGCGAGGGCAGCGTGACAGGGCAACCTTCAACTGAAGTCGAAAGAAGTGAACGTCCCGTTCTCGTCGGCAAGCCCACGAATCCTAAAGTTTCTGGGGTCATGTCCGATTACACCGACATCTATGCAATCAGCCTCTATTCCTGAAAACGAATCCGGTCGTCTGGCCGCCCTGCGTGATCTGCGGATTCTGGATACTCCGGAAGAGGAAGCCTACGAACGCATCACTAGCTTGACGGCCCAGATTTTCGATGTCCCTATCTGTCTCATCAGCCTGGTCGACTCGGAGCGCGAATGGTTTAAATCATGCTATGGCATCGACGAGCGGAGCGCAGAACGGCAAACGGCTTTCTGTGCGCACGCGATCCTGAGTGATGAGCTACTCGTGGTTGAGGATGCTCTGCAAGATGCCCGCTTCGTCGACAATCCCCAGGTGGTAGATCAAGGGATCCGCTTCTACGCAGGCGCCCCGCTGAAGACGGAGGAAGGTTTTCGGATCGGCGCCCTCTGCATCAAGGACACACGGCCAAGGACCTTCAGCCCCGGTGATCAGAAGACGCTCATGAACCTGGCATCGGTGGTCATGCGTGAATTCGGGCAGTCCAGGCTCGTGCGGCTGCTGGCGACGGAAGTATCGCGGCGAGAAGGAATCGAGAAAGATCTGACAAACCGGACCGAGGGGCTTGATCTCGCCTTGAGAGCAGGCAACATCGGCACCTGGGTCTGGGACGCGAAGACAGATCTGATCGAGACTGACGAGCGGCTGGGACCGCTCTTCGGCTTGCCTTCAGGCAGCTTTCCGCAGCAGCTTGCCGATTTTCTGTCGCTCCTGCACCCCGATGATCGAAGCCGGGTCGAGGCCCAGGTAGCGGATACCGTCAGCCGGGGCACGGAGTATAACACCGAGTATCGAGTCATTTGGCCCGACGGCAGCGTTCACATGATCGGCGCACGGGGCCGGCCGGTTCACGAAGCAGGCCAGGTCGTGCGAATGACGGGAGTGTGTTGGGATCTCACGAATCGATGGAGGACGGAGACGGCCCTGCGCGAGAGCGAGGCCGAGACGGCGACCATCAACCGTGAGCTTGTCAGCATCAACCAGATCCATGAATCCCTTCTTAGCTGCAAGACCGTCAACCAGGTCGCCGATGTCATGACCGGCGTCCTGGCACAAGATTTCGGCGCCTATTTTGCCAGGGTATGGATTCTGCGCGCTGCGGATCTGTGCGCGGATTGCCAATTGGCAGAGCACTGTCCTTCAAAGGAAGAATGTCTGCATCTGGTATCAAGCTCGGGTCACTACACCCATACCGATGGGGCGCACAGGCGAGTCCCCTTGGGTGCATTCAAGATCGGACTGATCGCACAGGGACGGGGCGAGACCATCAGCAATGATGTCCCCACCGACGAGCGCGTCCACGATCGAGAGTGGGCTGGCCGGCACGGTCTACAATCCTTTGCAGGATTTCCCCTGCTCAACGACGGCAAAGTCATCGGCGTGCTGGCGATGTTCTCTCAACAGCATCTTCCCCAGCACATGCTTGAAACATTGGGGATCCTGGCTAAGTTGGGTGCGATAGCCATCAAGAACCTTCTTCAGTTGGAGAGCCTGGAGCAGCAAAACGAGCAGATCAAACAATACGCCAAACAACTCCAGGACAAGCAGAAGGCAACGGAGGCCGTCAATTTGGAACTGGCGCACAAGAACGCCGAACTCGATGAGTTCACCTACGTGGCAAGCCACGATCTCCAGGAGCCGCTGCGCAAGCTGGTTTCCTTCAGTTCGCTGCTGGAAAGGGACGCCGGGGACAACTTGCCAGAAACCGCGAAGAAAGACCTCAACTTCATTACCGATGCGGCGGGACGGATGTCCAAGCTGATTCAGGATCTGCTGCAGCTTTCACGGGCAGGCAGGTTGGCGATGGTCCGGGACCGTATTTGCCTCAATAAGTGCGTCGACCGAGCCCTTGAGGCCCTGGCCGGGCGAGTTGCCGAGACCGGTCCCAGGATCGTAAGAGATCCTCTACCAGAAATTGTGGGAGACCGAACACTTCTCACGCAGTTGTTTCAGAACCTCATCGGAAATGCCCTGAAGTTTGTCTCGCCAGATCGGTCGCCTGCAATCCGAATCACGGCCCAACGGTCCAACGGCCACTGGATCGTAGGAGTTGAGGACAATCGCATCGGCATCGAACCTCAGTACACCGAGCAGATCTTTGCCCCTTTCAGTCGACTACATGGCCAGGACGAGTATCCGGGCTCCGGCATCGGTCTCTCCATCTGTCGCAAGGCGGTGGAACGACACGGGGGCACGATCTGGGTAGAGCCAGGGGCAGGAGAAGGATCTCATTTCAGGTTCACAATAGGGGCTGAACGGGAGGCAAAAAACGACTGAAACATTACATCCTGTAATCTTGGTGGTTGATGATGACGCCGGGGACCAGGAGTTGACCCGTCGTGCCCTACAGGACGGGTTGCCGGGCGCAGACATACGCAGTGTCCATGACGGTGTGGAGGCATTGGACTATCTCCTCCACCGGGAGACTTACGCCGATCCTGGTACAGCACCCGCCCCTGATCTGATGCTGCTCGACCTGAATATGCCACGTATGTGTGGCCGCGAGATGCTCGAACGTCTCAATCAGGACCCCTCGCTCCGACGGATCCCTGTGATCGTGCTGACCACCTCACAACAGGAAGCGGACATTCTCCGCAGCTACGAGCTCGGCTGTAATTCGTTTATCACCAAACCCGTCAGCATCGACGAGTTCATGGAGTCGATGCGTCAGTTGGGAATGTACTGGTTTGGATTAGTGTCCTTGCCTACAACATGAGGACCCCATGTCTCTAAAATCTTTGCTCTCACTTGTCATCGATGACGATCGGGGGGACGCCGAGATCCTGGCCCGATTGCTCCAGGAAATCCCCGGGTTCCGCTTCGAGTTCGTGCACGAACCAGACCCGTATCCTGCCCTCGCCGTACTGCGCGACCGCGACTTCGATATAGTCTTCCTCGATTACCAGCTGGGTGCGGTAACGGGTCTCGAGCTCGCTCAATTGATTCGCTCATCTGGGGATCTTCGACCGATCATCATGTTCACCGGACGGGGAGACGAGAATACCGCCATGCAACTGGGCCAGGCCGGAGTTGACGCCTACCTGACCAAGTCAGGACTTTCGCCTGATTCGATTCAGATGGCGGTGACCGAATCTCTGAGACGCCAGCAGAATCGGCTCAAACAAGCCAAGGGAGATCTACTCCAGCAAGCACGATTCGTCAAACTCGAGGAAGCGAATCGTGAGCTACAGCGCCAGAATCGGCGGGATCCGCTCACGGGAATCAGTAACCGAAAGGCCTGGCAAGCAGCGGCTTCCGTCGAGCACGAGCGATCTGTCCGCCGCAATCATGCCTACAGTGTGCTAATGCTTGACGTGGATTATTTCAAGAGATTCAACGACTCCCAAGGCCACCAGTCAGGCGACGATTGCCTGGTCCAGGTCGCCAGGTGCCTTTCACAGACCACCCGGGCGATGGACGTCGCAGCTCGGTACGGCGGCGAGGAGTTCATCGTCCTCTGCCCGGAGACGAACGTCGACGGTGCTGCCAGGTTGGGAGAGCGCATGCGGCGGGCCGTCTGGAACCTGAACATCCAACATCCAACCAGCCCGATTTCCGAGCGAGTGACGATCAGTTGTGGAGTTGCAGCCGGTCCGGCCGAAGAACTCGACACCGTCATCGAGAGGGCCGATGCGAGTCTGTACGCTGCCAAGGCAGAAGGCCGCAATCGTGTGTCCGTCCATGATCCAGCCAGCGATCAGCTACCACATCGTGGGCTGATTGAGGCTCACTCACGAACAGCCAGAAGAGACGGCAGGCTGTGACGATCGCCAGCAATAAGGCGAGGGTTTGGTGTGGATTCGATGAGCTGATCTGGCCCCGGTCTAATCCGAGTCCAGCTCGGAATCATGACGGAATCCTTCTCAAGACCTCAGCAGGACAAGTAACTACAGTGGGCCGAGGCGTTTATCTGACACTCCGGAGCACGATTTCAAGAGGTCAACTGGGCCCTGGAGCTTGGGCTCCGGCACGGCATTTGCGCTAATGCGCTGCTGTTTTGGAGACGAAGAGTAACCTGGACGTTGATTCCGTTTATTGAGCTAGTAAATGGACACTTTTGTAGCGAGACAGCCGATTTTCACCAAGAAAGAGGACGTTCATGCCTACGAGCTGCTCTTCAGGTCGAGTTTGGAAAATTCATTCGGCGATGTCGATGGAGATCACGCCTCAGCCAAGGTGCTGGTCGATGGCGTTCTAGGTCTCGGCATGTCGACTTTGACCGGAGGAAAAGCGGCCTTCATCAACTTTACCCGTGACCTGCTGCTGAAGGATATGGCCTTTCTCTTCCCCAAAGACCAGGTCGTAATTGAGATTCTTGAGGATGTGGAGCCAGATGACAGCGTATTCGAAGCTTGTGTGAGGCTGAAGCTCCAGGGCTACTGCCTTGCGCTGGACGACTTCATCTTCGATCCCAAGTATGAAGCCCTGATCAGCCTTGCTGACATCATCAAAGTGGACTTCATGTTAAGCAGTCCGGAGGAAAGGCGCAAACTACCTGGGCTCATCAAGAATAAAAAGATCCAGTTTCTGGCGGAAAAGGTCGAGACCAGGGAAGAATTCGATGAGGCTCTCGAGCTGGACTATACCTATTTCCAGGGTTACTTCTTCAGCAAGCCAGTCGTGCTCTCCCACAAGCAAATCCCTTCCTTCAAGTTCTCTTATCTCCAGCTCCTGCAGGCGGTTCGAGTGCCCCGCCTGGATTTCTCAGAAATCGAAGGAATCGTCAAAGGCGATCCTGCGCTGACCTCCAAGTTGTTGAGATATATCAACACGGTCGGCAGGGAGCTCGTCACCTACATCGATTCCATCAAACACAGCCTGACGCTCTTGGGACGGGAGAACTTGAGAAGGCTGTTCTCTCTGGTGGTCCTTTCAACGGTTATGGAGGACTGTGCTCAAGAACTCCTGGTTCAGTCGCTGATCCGGGCCAGCGTCTGCGAGTCACTGGCCGGTCAGGTTGGGATGCGAGACCGCAAGTTCGACTTTTTTCTGATGGGCATGTTCTCCAGTCTGGATGCCGTACTCGGACTTCCCATGGAGGAGGCCGTCACCCACGTTCCTTTACCCGAGGAGGCCCAAGCTGCGTTGCTGAACGAAGGGGGGCCTCTTCAAGCCCCGTTGGAAAGCGTTCTCGCCTACGAGCGGGCAGAATGGGAAACTTTTTCCACGCTCGCAAGCGAGCTGGGAGTCTCCGAATCACTGTTCCCGGGCCTGTTTCTCTCAGCGACGAAGTGGGCCGAGGAAATGGTTTCGCCCTCGCCCCGTCGATCGTGAGGGTCAGAAGGCTCTGGAACGGCTGAGCCCTTACATCCTGCGCCCCCAACCTGTGCCCTCTGATCTGCGACATCACCGTCTGCACCCGTGCTTGCCTTGATCGCGCTCGAGCCTCTGTATACAATCCCGGAAGCTCATGTCAACAGAAGATTTATTTCGTCTGAAGGGTAAGGTTGCGGTGATCATCGGCGGCGCTCGGGACCTGGGACTTGATATGGCCCAGGCTCTTGGAGAAGCCGGCAGCGATCTGGTGATTACGTCGCGGACCCTGGCAAGCGCTGAAAAGGCGATCGACAGCCTCAAGACGACTTGTCAGGGAGACATCCTACCCCTGAATCTGGACGTCTGCGACCACGGACAGGTGTTTGCCGTGGCCGAAGCCGCACGCGCCTGGAAGGGCCGGATCGACGTTCTGGTCAACAACGCCGGAGGTGGATTGGGGCTCATACCCACCAATCTGTTCCAGCGGAAACCGGAAGATGTCCGACAGTTGATCGACACCAACCTCGTGGGCACGCTTTTCTGCTGTCAGGCCTTCGGGAAGATCATGGCAGATCAAGGCCACGGCTCCATCATCAATATCGCTTCGATTGCGGGCATGGTGGGCCGCGACCGTCAGATGTACGACCAAAACCAAATGCACGAACAGCCAATCGACTACGCCGCGGCCAAGGCTGGCGTAATCGGTATGACTCAGGACCTGGCCGGATTTCTGTCCCCACTTGGCGTCCGGGTCAATGCCATCTCACCCGGCGGATTCGAGCGAGGTCAGCCGGAAGGGTTCGTGAAAGCCTACAACGCCCGGACCCCTCTGGGCCGCATGGGGAAGGACGGCGTCGACCTCAAGGGTGCGGCGTTGTTCCTGGCCTCTTCAGCCTCGGACTACGTGACCGGTGTGAATCTGGCGGTCGACGGTGGGTTCACGATCTGGCATTGACGGCTACGAGCCGGATCATTCAGAAGGAAATTTTGGGTCCGGCGTAGCGGTGGACTCCAGGCCGCCGTCCGAGCCAAAGGCTCGGAAGAATGAGACTTCGGCCTGGAGGCCAAAGCTACGTTCGCCAATGAAGTTTCAGGTTAGAGGCCAATAGACACTAGTCGGGTTTGGAGAACTCAACTTTTCACCAACGACAGGCAGGTACAGACCATGACACTAGACGCAGCAAGTGAATCCGGTCCCGGAGGCTCCGCCAGAACCCATCCTCCCATCTACCTGGCCGATATGAACAGCTGTCTTCCAGAGTCCGCGCTGAGTCGGCAGGGCAAACGTTTCCACTGGAGAATGCTCGATTTCGAGACCGACGCTGCCCAGGGGACCCTGCTCTTTGCGGGGGAGGAAACCCAGGCGCCCGAGTTGACCTATCCACTTGAGAGAGAAGGTTGGCACGATATCCATATCGGTCTGTTCAATACCGCCTGGCGTCCCTATGAGGACCAGCGATTGTGGGCAAAACTCGAGGACGACCCGACCTACTCGTTGATCCATCTCCCTCCACCCAGCGACCTACCCTGGGGTGTGCCGCCCGACGATCAAGTCAAAGGCCCTCAGATTCAGGATGTCTTCTGGAAGACATCCGATCTCACGGGACAGGCAATCCTGTTTCGCCAGCCGTGCTTGCGAGTGGTGGAGGAGGCAGGAGCTTTCGGGAATCCCTGCACCAAGGTCTGGATCGCCTACATCAAGCTGGTTCCCCTCAACGAGGCAGAAGTTGAGGGTCTCCTGGCTGACCGAGGCCGAAGTGAGAACAAGCGTCTCTTCGCTTACAACGACTCCTGGTTCACGGGCGACCGAGGGGGCATCATGCCCGAAGGCGAGTCCAACGCAGCCTCCATCAAGTCACACCTGGAGCCCTATCGCAACAGTGACTTCTCGCGGATCTACTGGGACGGTGCCCACGGTGATATGTGCAACTACCTCTCCCAGATTGGGCGCATGTGGATCCCAGAGCACGTTCGGACCGATGACCCGCCTCGACTCTACGACCGGCTGACTCTGGTGGCCTGGGATGAGTACGTCAAGAAGGGTCTAGACCCGTTTCAGGTAGCCGCAGACTTCAGTCACGAGATCGGTCTGGAGTTCCACGCCTGCTACCGTCTGGGATGGCGGCCTTTCTATTGGCCACCTCCTTTTGAGGAATTCAATCTGGGAGGATTCTACGATCAGCACCAAGAGCTGCGCTGTGTCGGCCGCGATGGCCGCCCCACTATTGGTCTCTCCTTCGCATTCGACGAGACCCAGAACTACGTCCTATCGCTAATTCGTGAAATGGCGTCCTACCCGATCGATGGTGTTTGCATCCTCTACAACCGTCAGCCCCCATTTATCGAGTACGAAGCCCCTCTGGTAGAAGGATTTCGGTCGGAATACGGAGAGGATCCCAGGGAACTTGACGAGACGGACACTCGTTGGCTTGCCTATCGCAGCCGCTCCTTGACTGGGTTCATGAAGGGGTTACGGCAGAATTTGGACGACCTGGCCCAGGAACAGCGGCGATCTCGGCCCTACCCTGTCTCAGCTTGGGTCTTTGGAGGCGAAGAGGAGAATCTGTTCTACGGAATCGATGTACGAGGCTGGGTGGAACAGGGTCTGGTGGACACTCTGGTCCCCTACACCTCGGCCGAAAAGCTCTTCAGCTTCGAGCTCGCCTGGGAAAGGCCTGGCGACGTCGAGTACTGGCTTTCCCTGACTCAGGGAACCCAGTGCAAGGTGGCCTTCAACCTGATGCCACGGAACATGGATGCCGGGCAATATCGCCGCAAAGCCAATGCCCTGTACCAACTCGGTGTAGAACATCTAGCGTTCTGGGACACGGCCATCACCGGCGGTCGCGCTTCGGAAGCCCTGCGCCGACTGGGACACACGGAAGAGATCGCGAACTGGGTTGCTGCTGGAGAACCTCCTGCAGTGCGCTCCTCCAGTCCGCTCCGGAAACTGGAGCGGTGGGAGCTTGACTACTTTCCCGAGTAACCCACGGAGGAACTCAGATCCTACCCATGCCTGGGTCCGGCGTAGCGGTGGTCTTCAGGGCCGGTAGGTGACCCAGGCCGGAGATCCCCATGCCATCTCGCCATCCTCTTGTATGACCCGAAGATAGTAGTAGCTCTCGCCCGGTTCGGAGGAGGTTTCGGCATACTGGAACTCAACTTCGCTCCGACCCGGAGTCGAAGAGTAGACGATCCGGTTGTTCTTGATCACGTCCACTCGCTGAATGGCCTCCGTACCCCGTAAGTGCGCCTTGATTCTCAAAGGAGTCGTGCTCTCGAATGCCTCTCCCATCAGGTGCTCGCCATCCGATCCGAGAAAACGGACGTCCAGGATGATGTTGTCAGTGGCGGCGTAAGCCCTGCGGGCGCGGATGGCTTCGAGAAGTCCCTCCAGGGTCAGGTCCTCGGCCATCAAACAGGCGTAACTGATATGGGTGGAGAGATGATCCGAGGAGGCAATAAACCCGAGCTTGTAGCCCTTCTCGAGAGCACTCCAGGCGGTTCCCAGCCGGCGCGGGGGGCGATTGTCCTGCTCCAGGGTAGCGCTGGGTTTCAACGTCTTGGGTTGCGGTGCGCCAGGATGTTCGTAGGTCTCCCGCATCCCCTGGAAGATCTCGAGCACATGCTCAACCTTGGGGTCATTGTCCCGCCAGTCGGTCCCCGACCCAGTGGCGATGGTATGGGGGATGGAAGTGCCATTCTTCCGTCTCAGGTGCCAGAATAGTCTCTCGGCGCCCTCCAGGCCGAGGTGCTCGCCGGTCTCGACCGGCAGGATCGATCTGCCGCGACGCACGAAGAGGATGTTCCGGTGCCCGTTGGGATATTCCAGGCTACGTTCGTAGGCGTAGAAGGCGGCGAAGTTCTCCAACTGGAAAAGGTCGGCTACCTTTTGATTGCGATACCAGTTGTAAGGCTCCACGATTTCGTGGTTGTGGTCGGTCACGCCCAGGAAGTCCATGCCAGCGGCATCTCTGGAGTAGCGGTAGGCGTCGATCAGGGAGCCGTCACCGCCCCCATCCAGAGAGATGTCGGTGTGCCGATGCAGATCTCCCCGATAGATCGAGTAGGTCTTGCTGCCAGCCTGAACCCGGTAAGAGCGGATCCTCTTTAGATCTTCCTGTTCATTGGGGTGGACAGGTTCGGATGGTAGAACCGGCGGGATCCGCAGTGGCGTGAGTTCGACTGTCGCTGGCGCTGCTGCTCCCAGCAAACCTACCATGACCTGCCCGTGTTGGGCCAGGTAGGACTTGGTGCTGCGGTTATCGGTGGGCCACACGGCCCAAACCCGACCCTCGGAGTCCACGGCGGAGGCGGGCATCATATCGTTTCGTCCCCTGCTGCCAAACAGGGCGGTAGGGCCAGACCAGCGAGATCCGTCGTAGCGAAGATAATCGATCTCCCAAGCAGCAAAATTACGCCCTCTCCCTTCAGACTGGCGCATCTTCAAATGCCGTACCAGCAGCCAAGGATGTCCTGCGGCATCCACCTGCAAATGGGGCATCTCCCATTTTCCCTCACCCAGGACCTGAGCCGGATCCTGGAGCGTCGTCATCAACTTGCCATCGACCAGACACGCAATCCGCAGCGATCTCGTTTCATAGAGTTCGGTTCCCTTGGTCTTGCCGCTCTGATTCACGAGACGCCCAGTGTCCTTTCCCCATTGAGCGCCCGAAGTGTGCCAGGAAAGCCAAGTCCGGCCCTTGTTGTCGATGGCAACCGAAGCCCCGGCCTCGAAACGGGGGGTCCCGGCGATGGTCTCGACGTCTTGCCACCGTCCTTCCCGGCGCTGCCTGAGGTAGACGTCATAACTACCGGAAGCGTAACCGTCCCAGGCAACCGCAAGCTCTTCATTGGCACCCGAGGCCAGAGAAGGCCACCAATTGTTGCCCTTTGCCGAGGTACCCTCGCTGATCCTTACCTCCTGACCCCATCGTCCTCCGTCGAAGTCCATGGCCACGATCTGCCCCACGCCCGCAATCGTCTTCTGCCACACCAGCCAGATCTTCCCCTGGGAGTCGGTAGCGGTACGGTGGTAGATGTCCGGACTTGGATGATCCGTGAGACGCTGCCGCTCGGACCACTCCTGTCCGTCGAAGCTGCGTCCGTAGAGATCCCAGTTCCCTTCCACCTGCATCGACCAGATCACCCACAGCCGACCTCGCGAGTCTTCGGCCACAGCGGTCCGGAAAGCATCGACACCGGTAGCCACCTCGTGGACGGGTCCCCAGCCCGATTCTGCCCTGGCCCGTGCCAGCACCAGATCTGCCTCATCCTCCACGTACTCTTGCCAGGCGGCCCAGAGCGTGCCGGATCGGGTTGCCACCAGCGACGGGAAATCCTGGATATCGAAGCGCTCCGCGGAAATGGGCGAGGAAGGCGGGATCCTTTCCACCTGGACGGCGCCCCCCAGGAAGGCTCTGGGCTGGAAGAGCTCGAGCCTCTCCGGCTCAAAGCTGAATCGACCCTTGGTGGTCTCGATGCGGATGGGCTTGGCTCCCGGATTCTCCAGGACATTGACCCGAACACTGGGGTAACGAAGGGTGCTCAGATTGCTTCGCATCCAACTCATGCGGGTGGCCACAACCCAGCCCGACTCTCCCTTGATCTGATCATTGGGAAGCTGAGGATCGGCGTCGACCGAATGGATACTGTCTCTGAAGGAATGACGGTAGATGTTGGCTCGAAACTCATCCGGATTCACCTCCAATTTCTGATCCGGGGAAGGAATCAGCTTGCCATCCCATCGAGCGGGTTCTGAATCCCGAAGACCAAATCGAACGCGGAATGCCGACTCTGCAAGAAGTGTTTCTGTGGATTCCGTGGGCGGCGGTGACCCAAACCAGCCATGAGAGGGCGAGGGAATCAAGAGCAGGAGCAGCACAGCCACGGAAAACAGGGCAACAATGATCCGATTGGTGAGCAACATGCTTGCAGGCCTCCTGAGCTCGAGGGTCCAGGGAGAAGGGGCTGGTCCCAAAGCATAGCAGAAGAGACACTCCGCAGTGTTCCATAGGCTGAATCTTCATCGGCAAAACGTAGCTTTGGCCTCCAGGCCGAAGTCTTATTCTTCCGAGCCTTTGGCTCGGACGGCGGCCTGGAGGCCACCGCTACACCGGACCCAAAGTTTCTTTCTCGAATGGGGCCAGCGCTCCTGGGGGCGGGACTGATGGGATTTTATGGCAGGATAGCGGTCGCTACACTTTGCTCGGGCTGGGCGATGAGAAATTCGGGCCGGGCTTGAAGCGAGAGGGAATTTCATGAACCATGTATCAGGTTGCCTAAATGCCGGCGTCCTCCGCTACCTCTGGGATGACGATCACGCATTTTCTGCCAATCTAGAAAGGCACAATCTTGAAGGTAGATCTAAAGGGCCAAGTGGCTCTGGTCACCGGAGGTGCTCAGGGAATCGGTCGGGCCATCGCGAAGTTGCTGGCCAGCAACGGATCACGTGTGGCCATCGTAGACATCAATCCCGAGGTTGCCCAGGAGACCGTCCGCGAGATCGAATCCTCAGGCGGAACAGCTCTCTCCCTCGAAGGCGATGTGAGCAGCCCGCCACAGATGTCCCGAGCAGTCGATCAAGTTCTGCAGAAATGGGACGGGTTGTCGATCCTGATCAACAACGCCGGGATCAACACGCTGGGAGGTAGAGTCCCCATTCATGAGTACGCGGAAAAGGACTGGGAGCAGATCCTGAAAGTCGATCTCACTGGAGTCTATGTCGCGAGCAAGGCAACAATTCCTGCTCTCCTCAGGAACAGAGGAGGGCGAATCGTCAACATCTCGTCCATAGCCGGCCTGGTCCCCCTTCGTTTGCAGAGTGCCTTCGTGGCAGCCAAAGCCGGGGTCGTGAACCTGACGCGCTCGATGGCATTGGAACTGGGACCTCAAGGCATCCTGGTCAACGCGGTGGCTCCCGGTTCCACGCTCACACAGGGCACGGAAAAGCTCTTCTATGGGGCCGATGGGGCCTACACCGAAAACGCAGAGAGCCTACTGTCGCATATCCCGCTAGGACGACCTGCCGATCCCCAGGAAATCGCCTACTCTGTGCTCTTCCTGGTCTCCCCGGCGGCCAGCTACGTCAACGGTGCAGTGCTCACGGTCGACGGTGGCTGGACGGCTGGATATACCCGCGACTGGTGATTGCACACCGAAAAAGGAGAAAGAAAAATGGCTAGGATTACCGAGTTTCGAGGTTATCAGGGAGAACCTCCCATCCCGAAACCGGACACGCTGGTTGAACCCAATATCGTCACCGTAAAGGATGGAGTCCCGGTCAAGTACCCGGGTTGTGAAGGGATCGGGGTCCGGGTGGTACACCCGGCCAATCCCAAGGCGCCGGCCAAGAACATGGGCATGGTCGTGTTCTTCGTTCCACCTCATGTGGTTCTCGGAGTAGGCAGCCACCACACCGAGGAATGCTACGTGATCCTCAAAGGACAGGGGACCATGACGTTGGCGGGAAAAGAAGTCCCGGTCCAACAGGGAACCTTCATCCACTTGCCGCCCTGGTGCGAGCACGGTATCGAGAATACCGGAGACGAATCCATGGAGGCCCTGATCTGCACTTCTCCACCCAATCCGTAGGTGGATAGATTTACTTGGCGAAGTTTGAGGACCAAAGGACTAGCCTGGGGAATTCGAAGGTGGGTGAAGGCCGACGCGACCATTTCAAAGCCGGCTTGGAGACCGGCTCTACAGGTTGGGACAAGGTGAACTGCCTAAAGCGTCCCGCCGCGAATCTGGCCTACGATCTCCTCCAGACTATCGACGATGGCGGTCAGCATCTGTTCGCCCTTGTCGGCAGTAGCGACAGTAGGATCGCCCCAGTGGCCTGGCTCACTCCACTCGTCCATGCGGCGAAACTCGACCACACTGGAGGCGTATTCTGACTCGCGCCGGATGCTGTTATCGCGGAATCGATCGGTCTTCACAAGGTCAGGGTGAATGGCCAACATCAAGGAGGTCTCCATCTCCCCGGCGTGCCCCGATCCTGGGGCTCCGGCCTCCTTGATCTGATCCAGCCTCGCCGCCGCTACTTCCCACCAGGAGGCGCCATAGACCCGGGCGCCGTCGTGCTGTTCCTTCAAGTACTGGAGGGCCACCCTGAGATCGGATTGATTGCCGCCGTGACCATTGACAATCAGCACTCTTTTGAATCCGGCCAAAATCAATCCCGAGACCGTTTCCACTATGACCCGAATGTGAGTCTCGGAGGTTGCGGTGAGGCTTCCCCCGAAGCGCATGTGGTGAAAAGAGTAACCCAGCCACTGGGTAGGCAGGCAGACCACCTGATCTGGGATTCGTTGGTCCAGACGATTGACGATCTCGGTGGTCTCCATCGTGTCCGTCAGGAGGGGCAGGTGAGGACCGTGCTGCTCGAAGGAGGCGATCGGATAGACGCCGACCAGCTGATCCTTGTCCAGGTCCTGAATGTCGGGCCAGTTCATTTCACCGAGTTTCATGTTTGAAAAGAGGTTCTATGCCCACCCCCGCCTCACCACCAAAGTGCGCGGGCAGTCCGGAGAGATCGTGGTAGCACCGCACTCCCTCAGCAAAATAGTGACAGACAAGGGACTTTCGCGACTTCTGGAGGTCCTTTCGCCAACCCCCGCCGTGCAGCAGATTGGCGTGCCAGAAAAGAACATCGCCTTTCCTGGCCTGGAAGAGCTTGGGCTCGAGTCCATTTTGCTCTATGAGTTTGGCCACCACAGGCTCGTAGCTGCTCTTGTAGACATCGTACTTCTGTTCCTGAAATTCCCCACCTTCGATTCCAACATCATCGGAGAGGAGATAGGGAAGTCGATGCGAGCGGGGATAGTATTCCAGCAAACCGCAATCGGCTTCCAGGTCCTCGAATGCAATCCAGGCAGCCGTGAGATACCCGGGAGGATCTGTGGTCATGTGGATCGAGTCGGAGTGGGCGGGCTGCTCAGTACCTTTGTGAGAGGTGATGGTCTGGAAGGGACGTGTCCTGCTGCGACCGAAGATCAAGTCGGTAATGTGCAGCAGCTTGCTGTGCTCTAGAATCCCCTTGATCTCGGGGACACAGTTGTGGGTGTTTAGATAGCGCTCCGGCCAGGGATCCTCGGGGATGGGACTTTCGAAGAACTCCTCGGGATTCTCCCGGTAGAAATCCTCGTAGCTCCCCCAGGCCCGGTCCAGCTGGGCCTCATCAATCAGGCCAGGCAGGACCAGGTAGCCTTCGTCGGCAAAGAAGGTGCAGGCTGCCGCATCCTCCTTATCGATCTGGCCGGCTAGCTGCTTCTCCCTGATGAGATCCTTGTACTCCGGGCGATCCAACCAGGGGATCCTATCGACTTCGCCCATTTCAGACCTATCCATCCTGAAACGTACCCAAGAACCAGAAAAATACCTTCCCACGATACCACCAGATACCGTCACGATCATAGACTCGCATGAGGACCTCTGATACGGTGCTAGTAGGCCTGAGAGGAGAGATAACAAAGTATAGAATTCGACTCAGTTAGGCGAGTATTCGCCTCAATCGCGAAAAATGGGGGAAGACCACGATGGACACTGTGCGTTTGGGCATCGTTGGATCGGGGTACATGGGGCGGACCTATGCCCACTGTGTGAGGGATCATAATGAGGGGGTCGAGTTGGTCGGTGTCACACAGGGAAGCCGGGCGCCTGCACTCGCCTCCGATTTCGCTGTCGAGCATTTCGCCGAATATGACGACATGCTCCGCAGCGAGAGGGTGGACGCGGTCCTCTTGGCAACCATCCACAAGCTTCACGCCGAACAGACGATCGCGGCTGCCCAGCACGGTAAGCACGTGCTGGTCGAGAAACCCATGATGACCAACGTGGCCGACTGTGACGCCATGATCGCCGCCTGTAAGGAAGCCGGCGTTACCCTCAGCGTCATCCAGACGCTGCGCTATCGCGGTGTCTTCGCCCGCGCCCAACAGGTGATTGCAGAGGGCCAGATCGGCGACGTACGGATGATTCAGATGAACACTCTGTGGCCTCTGGAGGATCACGGCAAGCCCTGGATCAATGATTTCGACAACGGTGGCGACATCCTGGACCGATGTGCGCACAGCTACGATATGCTGCGTTTTCTGATCGGGGACGAGCCGGTCCGACTCTTCGGGACCGTCAATGCTTATTCGGCTCCAGACTGGCAGTCGATGAACGCCATGGCACAGGTTCATTTCTCGCGTGGCGCCCGCGCCCAGGTCTGGATGAGCCACGAGTTGCCCCAACCCGGATTTCCGCAAAGCATGGACTTCGTCCGTGTCTGGGGAGAAAAGGGGATGCTGGAAGGGGAGCACTTCGGCAAATTGCGAGTAGCCACCGGGGGCGAGTGGCGGGACGTCTGGGAGATGCCCGAGATCGACTTCATCAACAACCCTTTCGAACCCAAGCGTCTGGAGGCCTTCTTCACTCAGACCCAGGACTTCGTCGACTGTCTGCGAGAAGGACGCCCTCCGGCGGTAACGGGGGAAGACGGTAGGGCCGCCATCGAGATGATCGAAGCAACCCATTTTTCCAACCTCACTGGTAACGCCGTCGACTTGCCTCTGCCCCGCTCTGCTGGAGGATTCCAGTTCGACGGTGCTACTGTCGATCGAGGAAGGATTCCAGGTCCTTGAAGTCAAATTCCAAGATACAAGATACAAACAAATCACAAATTCCAAGCATCAAGACGCGATGACAGCAGTCGACGGCCAGGTTTGACAACGCTAAACCCGAAGCGGTCCGAAATCGTTTGGTAATTGGTGTTTGTTATTTGTGATTTGTTTGTATCTTGTATCTTGGAACTTTCTTGCTGCCCTACCTTCGGTGAACCACGTTTGCGGCACTGTATTCCGGTACTACTCGCTGCATCACTGCATCGCTGCATCACTACTCACTACTCACTACTCACTGCTCACCATCCGGTCACGAGAATCTGCTTTACCCTACCGATCGACCCTTCTACACTCCCCAGATGGATCACATTACAAAGTCCATGATCGACTTCGATCGGTCTTTTACGACCTGGACCGCTAAGCCCTACGAGCTCCATCCCCACTACGTCAATGATGGAGGCATGGTTCAGGGGGCGGGATCGGTCAGGGATGTGAGAATCGGTTATGAAGCTGTGGCCACCATCACGAATCACGATACCGGGCACGTCGAAGAACTGTTCCTACTCCAGCCCTGTCTGGGGGAATTCACCATCCCCAAGCAGGACTTCTTCCTCCTCCCCAGTTACGAGTTTCGAGTCATTTTCACGCGTAGCCACGAGATTCCCATCGACAGACCTGCGTCGGTGGCGCAGCTGCAAAGGACCCCTCAGCACCATCGCTTTCAAGGGTTCCAGCTCACCACCCGGACTTTTCCTCAAAGCTCCACCCTGACCACTGCCGAGGAGGTGATCGAGGCAACCTTGACCAACCATCCTCTCAACGCCCGCACGACCTACCAGGACTCCGATGGGCACTACACGGTTTGCCTCCAGTATCCGGCGCGCAGTATGAACTTGAATGTGGAGGAGAATCTGTTCCAGGTAGATACCGGCCCCGTTCCCTTTCCCGAGATGACCGGCTGGGAAGGCGAGCGTCCCTTGTTTGCTTTTCTCTCCTTCGTCGCGTTCAGCAGCTTTGACTCCGCCGAGTTCATCCTGCGACGGGAGATCGAACCCTCGGAAGAAGATAAGAAGTGGCTCCACCAGATCCAGGGAAAGTGGCGCTGGGAGCTACGAGATCCTGACAATCCTCCGCCTGGTCATCCTCCTCGCCATCCTTGGCCTTCCGTCTACAACGAGGTTCGTGTGGTCCCTGCACACAACGAGTTTCTGTGTGCCGGAACGACCTCCTGAACCCAGGCGAACCTCCATCAAGATCTCCCGTTGCCACTACCGCAGGTGATAAAGCAAGCCTTTTCTGCTGATTCCTTTCGAGTTGTTGGATTTTCTACTGGCGCTGCTCCGAAACCAGGGTTGATGCTGCGCTCATCCCACTGGAATCTTCGAATAGGCGATCCGGCTGCTTATTTAGTGGGTCCCGACACGTAGACTTCCCGCTTCAAGACCAGTGGACGATCCGTACCCGACAGCAGATTGGTGACGCGAATCGTGAGCTTCACATTCCCGACCTTCTTCTTTGGCGAGAACGGCAGCATCGTGATGGCGTTGGGCTTCAGGCGAAACTCACGGCTTGTTTGCGAAACCTCCGGCGCCTCGACGGCAAACTGGATCTGGAAAGGGAACGAAGATCGATTGGTCAGCGCCAGGAAATGACGCCGTCTTCCGGACTGCGCCGAAGGGGTCACCTTGAACTCCAGGGAGCTCTCAGCCACCGCCCGCAGCCACTCTTCCTTACCCCAGAGCATCTCCTCGAAATAGGCCAGGGTACGGCGTTGCTTGATCGCTTCCCTCACTCCCTGGGGATTCGCCTGCTTCGCCAGAACCAGCGTCATGTCGCGACGCTGCCCTCGAGCCTTATCCACCATTTGATCGATCGGCCAGTGAGCGTCCGATACCGCGAAGACCGCTAGATCGTTCTCCAGACACCAGTCCATGACCTCTTTGAAGAGGGAGACCCTGCGATAGTAGTGGGTTCCCTTTCCCCCGATCGAATGGGAGTTTCTCAGCTCGATTCCGTCCAACCATCCCTTCTTCAAAAGGGCTTCGGCATCTGGAACCCATCTCGGACCTGGGTGGGCCCAGATAATGGTCGCTCCCTGGTCGCGAGCCGATTGGACGGCCGTATCAAAATCGCTGTAGAACGCGCTTTCGTCCTCGATGAAGTTGACCACGTGGTCGCTGTCGGTGGGCGTATAGCTGGTAGACGAGAGGGTCGTGAGCTCGGCGCCTCGAATGAGCATCACGCCCAGGGCCTCGGCCAAGGGCTTTACTCTTTCATAGGCGCGTCCCTGATCTTCGGGAAATGCCATTCGTTGGTATTCGGGGTGGTCCGTGATCGAGAGGATGTCCAATCCATCACGCCAGGCCTCCCACACCCGAGTCTCCGGCAGGACCTGCCCATCTGAGTAGACGGTGTGGATGTGGAAGTCTCCCTTGAGTACCTGGTACCCGGCGACTGTGGGGAAGACAATTTCTTCCCGGGCAAGCCCCAGATGACCCGCAACGTAGGGCCATCCATACAACTCCGCAGTCTTCTGCGCCGTTGTCTTTTCCTGCGCTTCCGCCTCGGACGAGCCGCCAATCAACGTTGTTCCCAAGGACAGAAACACGAGGAGCCCCAACTCCAGGGGAACCAGTATTGGAAAACGTTTGTTGCTCATCGTCCGTGTGACCTCCGTTGCTTCTTATGTCTCTGACTCTCAGACCCGTTTACTCGCGGCACCACGACCAACATACGACGCTTCCGTAGAAAACTCCAAGTTCTGATGCCAGTAATACCCTAGCCTCGATTTCCACGGCAGTACAAATGACGCCTTTCCGCTTCGAGCCCCCCGCCAGAATCCTTGATCGGCGCGACTTGCGCCTGCTGTGTTTCCACCTACGTTAGTAAATAGAAGTACCTATTTGGATAGAGAGGTAATCCTATACCTAAAACCTGATCAAGGGACGATCCCCACGCGAATGCTAGAAAAGTCTGGATATGAGGCAGAATAGAACCCTATCAAAGGCTGAGCATTTTCTGTCATTCATATCTAGTATAGTTATAGTTTGGAATACAGTAATCGGAATGGACTAACTAATGACACCCGACCGACCGTTCCGGAGGCCCAATTCTTCCTGGCCCCCGAATCGCCTCTGCAGCGCCAGTATGAGGCCTTGCGCTGCTTTTTCGTCGAAGGCTTGCCCTCGCAGCAGGTCGCCACTCGCTTCGGCTATTCCCCAGGAGCCTTCCGCGTCCTCTGTCATCAGTTTCGCCATGATCTCAGCAAGCGCGCCCGCTTCTTTCAGGCGATTCGCCGGGGGCCTCAAGCGGCGCCCGCCCGCGATCGGGTGCGGGAACGGGCCGTCGCCCTGCGCAAGCGAAACCTCTCGGTCTACGATATCCAACGCGAGTTGGCCGCCGCCGGCCATTCCATCAGCATCAATGCGTTATCGATCCTGCTGCGAGAGGAGGGCTTCGCCCGACTGCCCCGGCGTCGGGATGAGCAACGCCCCGCCACCCTCAAGCCCGAAGCAGCAGCCATCGCCGACGTGCGGCAGATCAATCTGGCCCCGCGCAGCTTTCGCACCCGGGTCGGCGGTCTGTTTCTGTTCGTCCCGCTGATGCGATCGATCGATCTCGGGGCGGTGCTGCAGCCCCCCCGCCTTCCCGGCTCCCAAATGATTCCCGCCGAGCAGGCCGTGCGCACCCTGCTGGCTCTGAAGCTGCTGGGCATCGAAAGAAAAAGTCATGTCATGGATCGGGTCTTTGACGAGGGCATCGCCCTTTTTGCCGGTCTCAATGTGGTGCCCAAGCGCTCCTACCTGGCCGCCTACAGCTCCCGGGTCGACCGACGCGCCAACCTGCGCCTCATGGGAGCCTGGTTTGAGCAGGTCCAAGCCGCCGGCCTGCCCCGGGGCTCTTCCTTCGATCTGGACTTTCACACCGTCCCCGCCAATAGCCAGCAGGAACCTTTGGACAAACACTATGTCTCTTCCCGCAGCCGCAGCCAAAAAGGCATCCTCGTTTTTTTGGCTCGGGACGCCACCGAGCGTGTCTTATGCTACGCCAATGCGGGTGTCCCCCGGGCCGATCGAGCCGACGAGGTGCAACGCTTCGTCCAGTTCTGGCACCAACACAGCGGTCAGCCTCCGGCCGAACTCGTCTTCGATTCCCAGTTGACCACCTATGCTCATCTGAACCGCCTCAACCAACAGGGCATTGGCTTTATCACCCTGCGCCGCCGCTCCCAAAAAATGCTGGGCCAGATCTGGAGCCGCCCCGCCTCCGCCTGGCACCGCATCACCTTACCCGCCCTGACTCGGATCTTTCGCACCCCCAAAGTCCTGGACCAGCGGATCGTCCTGAAACATTACGAAGGTCCCCTGCGCCAGCTCACCCTCATGGAACTCGGTCACGAAGAACCGACCGTCCTACTGACCAACCATCTGCGCCGCGCCCCCTCGACTCTGATCACCCGCTATGCCCAACGCATGCTCATCGAAAATGGCATCTCCGAAGCCATCCAGTTCTTTCACCTGGACGCGCTCTCTTCGATGGTGGGACTCAAAGTGGATTTTGACCTCCAGATCACCCTCATGGCCAGCTCCCTATATCGACTCATGGCCGAGAAGATTGGTCGCGAATATCAGCGGGCTCAAGCCAAAAAGATCTTCCGAAATCTCCTCGACGTCTCGGCCCGGGTCCAGATCCAAGAGCAGCAAGTCACCGTCCACCTCGATAAGCGCGCCCATAACCCCTACTTGGTCGCCTCGGGCCTGGGTGATGATCCCACGCCCATGCCTTGGTTTGGCGGCAAAACTCTGGTCCTTCGATTTGACTAACCGACTCAACGGCTACCCTTAAAAAATGTTAGTCCTTTCCAGTACCGTGGAAATCGAGGCTAGCCTCGATTTCCACGGCAGTACAAATGACGCCTTTCCGCTTCGAGCCCCCCGCCAGAATCCTTGATCGGCGCGACTTGCGCCTGCTGTGTTTCCACCTACGTTAGTAAATAGAAGTACCTATTTGGATAGAGAGGTAATCCTATACCTAAAACCTGATCAAGGGACGATCCCCACGCGAATGCTAGAAAAGTCTGGATATGAGGCAGAATAGAACCCTATCAAAGGCTGAGCATTTTCTGTCATTCATATCTAGTATAGTTATAGTTTGGAATACAGTAATCGGAATGGACTAACTAATGACACCCGACCGACCGCTCCGGAGGCCCAATTCTTCCTGGCCCCCGAATCGCCTCTGCAGCGCCAGTATGAGGCCTTGCGCTGCTTTTTCGTCGAAGGCTTGCCCTCGCAGCAGGTCGCCACTCGCTTCGGCTATTCCCCAGGAGCCTTCCGCGTCCTCTGTCATCAGTTTCGCCATGATCTCAGCAAGCGCGCCCGCTTCTTTCAGGCGATTCGCCGGGGGCCTCAAGCGGCGCCCGCCCGCGATCGGGTGCGGGAACGGGCCGTCGCCCTGCGCAAGCGAAACCTCTCGGTCTACGATATCCAACGCGAGTTGGCCGCCGCCGGCCATTCCATCAGCATCAATGCGTTATCGATCCTGCTGCGAGAGGAGGGCTTCGCCCGACTGCCCCGGCGTCGGGATGAGCAACGCCCCGCCACCCTCAAGCCCGAAGCAGCAGCCATCGCCGACGTGCGGCAGATCAATCTGGCCCCGCGCAGCTTTCGCACCCGGGTCGGCGGTCTGTTTCTGTTCGTCCCGCTGATGCGATCGATCGATCTCGGGGCGGTGCTGCAGCCCCCCCGCCTTCCCGGCTCCCAAATGATTCCCGCCGAGCAGGCCGTGCGCACCCTGCTGGCTCTGAAGCTGCTGGGCATCGAAAGAAAAAGTCATGTCATGGATCGGGTCTTTGACGAGGGCATCGCCCTTTTTGCCGGTCTCAATGTGGTGCCCAAGCGCTCCTACCTGGCCGCCTACAGCTCCCGGGTCGACCGACGCGCCAACCTGCGCCTCATGGGAGCCTGGTTTGAGCAGGTCCAAGCCGCCGGCCTGCCCCGGGGCTCTTCCTTCGATCTGGACTTTCACACCGTCCCCGCCAATAGCCAGCAGGAACCTTTGGACAAACACTATGTCTCTTCCCGCAGCCGCAGCCAAAAAGGCATCCTCGTTTTTTTGGCTCGGGACGCCACCGAGCGTGTCTTATGCTACGCCAATGCGGGTGTCCCCCGGGCCGATCGAGCCGACGAGGTGCAACGCTTCGTCCAGTTCTGGCACCAACACAGCGGTCAGCCTCCGGCCGAACTCGTCTTCGATTCCCAGTTGACCACCTATGCTCATCTGAACCGCCTCAACCAACAGGGCATTGGCTTTATCACCCTGCGCCGCCGCTCCCAAAAAATGCTGGGCCAGATCTGGAGCCGCCCCGCCTCCGCCTGGCACCGCATCACCTTACCCGCCCTGACTCGGATCTTTCGCACCCCCAAAGTCCTGGACCAGCGGATCGTCCTGAAACATTACGAAGGTCCCCTGCGCCAGCTCACCCTCATGGAACTCGGTCACGAAGAACCGACCGTCCTACTGACCAACCATCTGCGCCGCGCCCCCTCGACTCTGATCACCCGCTATGCCCAACGCATGCTCATCGAAAATGGCATCTCCGAAGCCATCCA
Source organism: Acidobacteriota bacterium (assembly GCA_965218775.1). Lineage (GTDB taxonomy): Bacteria > Acidobacteriota > UBA6911 > RPQK01 > JAJDTT01 > CAUZIZ01. The sequence continues at coordinate 2,311,020 of CBDCLS010000006.1, forward strand.
GTTCTTTCACCTGGACGCGCTCTCTTCGATGGTGGGACTCAAAGTGGATTTTGACCTCCAGATCACCCTCATGGCCAGCTCCCTATATCGACTCATGGCCGAGAAGATTGGTCGCGAATATCAGCGGGCTCAAGCCAAAAAGATCTTCCGAAATCTCCTCGACGTCTCGGCCCGGGTCCAGATCCAAGAGCAGCAAGTCACCGTCCACCTCGATAAGCGCGCCCATAACCCCTACTTGGTCGCCTCGGGCCTGGGTGATGATCCCACGCCCATGCCTTGGTTTGGCGGCAAAACTCTGGTCCTTCGATTTGACTAACCGACTCAACGGCTACCCTTAAAAAATGTTAGTCCTTTCCAGTACCGTGGAAATCGAGGCTAGGACAAAATGCAGTACATTCAATTTCTCGATGGTAGCCGTGAGATCCCACTGGAGTCCGCTCCGATTTTCTACTTTATAGGTTTGCGAATAGAGAGGCCCTTCTTCACAAAGTAGGGGAGCACCAACGGGAGTGTCCCCTGCGGCGATGTGCGGTGTGTGTCCAGTCAAGGCGACATCGGCAATCAGCGGTTTCCCAATTTTCTCGCCTCTCTCAAGTGCGAAAGCTTCAATACGCAGAGAAACCTTGACGAAGCCCTGAATAACTACTCTCTTTTGATTCACTTGCGAGGCCAGATCTGTTGCTTTGACCCTGAAGCGGATCGTGTCGACCCCTTCCTTCTTACTGATGAATTCGACCGTGAACCAGTCTCCCTTTTCGGGTTCAACGGACCAACGCCAATCGGTGTGAATCGCTGGGACGACTTGTGCTGTGATGACTGAGCTCAGTTTGCCGCCCTGCAGGTTCAGAAACTCGTGTGAAACAGCAAGAGAACCACCCAGCAGGTCATCAACGTCAGGAAGGGAGCAGCCTGCTCCACCTCCTTCCTCGTAGTCATTGGCCAAATTCAGCAGCGCCAGCAGGATCAACACTTTCTTGGATCGTCTGATTCTAGGCAACGTCATCTTCATCAGTTCACCGTCCCTGAGACTAGCCCATCGTCGAATGCATTCCGGGCGGTTTCCTCGCCGATACCCGCCGGGCCCGAGGTCATCCGGGCCGACCACAGAACGGGCGTCTGGTCTTCTGCGAGGAGGAACGGAAGGTTGATTCGCAGGGAAAGGACCACTTCATCCTGGATTTCAAACCGAATGGAGGAGGGGGAACGATCCGGTTCGAAACGGACACTCCATCGGGGATTGGTTTCTTCCGTTCGCTCAAATCGTTCAAGGACCAGATTGCCCTCTTGAAAGCCGAATCCGGGGGAGATGCGGAGAACGATTCGATTCTCCTCAGACTCCGTCACCACCAGATCCTCCGGCTGTGGAAAGCCCTCGACGTGGAAGCTTCCGGCCACCTGCCCGACTTCCACGCCGGCCGGGGATTGGGGTTTGTCCTCGAACAGCTGCAGCGAAAAAGAGACGAGTTCAAAGAGATTGTTTTCCTGTTCGATCAAAATCCGGAGGCCCTCCCCCTGTTCGTCCGAGACGGCCTCGATCGTCATGTCAGGACCAAAATCCATCTCAGTGAGATGACCCGAACCCAATCCGAGGCCGTTATCGATCTTGATCTCCCCTGGGGCTACTGCCGGCGGTACCACGACGTCCACGCTGCTCTCAGTCGCCAGGAGGGCCTCCACCAGAATCTGGGTTTCCTCCGCACCCGGGAAGTACACGACCGGCGCTTCGCCGAAGTTTGCTCCCTCGAGGTGGAGGATCTCGCCCCCCGTCAGGGTCAGCGGTCCGATGTTTGTAATATAGGCCAGCTCCGAGTCGGTGGGTTGGAATGCGTGGTCCTGCTCGAGCTTCCGTAAGATTCCCGGTCGGCCAGGCCTGGTGACGGAGGTCAATGCAACCGACGACGTTATCTGCTCCAGACTCTCCGGGATGACCAGAATCCCAGCCTCCAAGAAGATGACGCTGTCGTCCGAGATGAAGACATACGTGTTGGGCCGCCTGGCGAGATCCAACGACATCACCAGCGGGGCTTCGTCCTCCTTGGCGAGGAATCCGCTACCGCCAAGAGTGAGACTGCTGGCGCTTTCGAGCACGAAGTCGAAATCGAGGCGTTGATCGCTGACCGAAGTCGGTACGATGCGCACCAGCCTGTTCGAACTAGTGGAATATCCGAAACCGATCGCGGACCCGACGGGCAGCCCGTCGGTGTTGAGTCCGATTTGAGGCAGCTCGATCTCTACCTGTTTGAGTGTCCACTGAAATGAATCCTGATGGTAGGAGACGCGGACCGACGGTGCCGTGCCTTGCAAGTGCTGAGCAAACTGAACCTGGGCGCTGGGAAGAAAAGCACGCTGGGTCTCGAAGATGGGAACGGACGTCAGCTTCTCCACTGCCGAGCGCAAAGAGACGGCCACTGCGCGCTTACCGCTTCCCTGTACCGAGACTTGTACCCACCCCTCGAACTCTTCGATTCCCTCCACATCGGCAAAGAGTTCGGTCAGAAAAAGAGCGGTGTGTTGTCGGGCCGAAAGCTGCACTTCGGTTTCACCCGCGAGGCTTCCGCGATCGTCGGCAAGCGCGATCCGGATGGTGACCGGCACATCCTCCTTTCCCTCGTCCGGCTCCAGAGGATTGACCAATGCCAGAGCCGTATTGAACAGCTGCAAAGTGTTAGCGAAAAGCTGGAAGTTCCGGCGCAACAGCGCCGAATTCACACCTACGGCTGCCACGATCTGACCGGCGGAGTCCCGAATCGTGAAAATGGCCACTCCGGCCAGCGGCTGGTCCATCGTCACGCGAGCCCATCCCACTGCCAGCTCTCCCGTCCCATCGGTACTGACTCGAAACACACCTCCGGGTACAATGTCGAAGGGAATGCTATTTGTTGACTGGCCTCCCAGCCCCACCTCATTCAGTGTCCCGTCTCCGTTGAAAAACTCGATGACTCCGCTGGCTGCGTCGTCTCGGTCGTTGAAGAGGATGACGGTGGTCGAAATACTCAACTCACCCGCAGCACCGTCGGCAGCTTGAGGAAAGGCGAGGTTGGTGAAATCGTCCTCAGGAGCCGAGGGTTCTACCATTGGAACCGAGGTCAAGACGGTCCCCGAGATGCGTAGGGTGAGTCCTGCGAACTCAGGCAGGGGGGCTTGGCCGGATGCCGTTGTGGGCGACAAGTTATCCTGTACTACATCCTGGGTTAGGGACTCGACAACGAGCGTTCCCTCGAACTCGTCGATGTTCTCGACCTCGGCAAACAACTCACCCAGAAAGCAACACTGCTCTCTCCCTGGAGTCCAGCAATGCTTACCAAACTGCAGGGTCAATCAGTGTTCGCTAACCCCTTTCTAACGAATTACTTATCTTCGGCCTGATCGATTGAAATATGCCCCGGAAACTGGACAGATAGGTAGAGAAAGACCCCCGAATAGGACGTCTAGGCCTCGGACCCACTCAAGGTAGCCAGAGCGCAGATTGGAGATTCCGATACCCGAGACTCAGCCGCCGTAGGGTGGAGCACTGGTGCCCTCTACGTCAGTGAGTTGTGGCGAGGCCTCAGCAAGAAGCGGAGCGGACAAGGTCTAGAAGGGCAGAGATGGGATCAGGAGCACTCAGGCTCGTTTGCTAAGAAAGGATCACCGGCCGTGCTGGATACGGGCGATAGATCCTGGGGGTCTCAGAAGTCTGATCGTGGCCCCATGTCCGGCGCGTGGTTGGCGCCCTCCACGCTGCTCCTGCAGCATCGCCCGCAGCTGGCCGTTTCTCATCCAAAAGCCCAAGGGTACCCTGATTTGAGTCGGGTCAGGAGTTCGAGGAAGCTGTCGCTGGCGCTTCGATCGGAAATAACGTAACCGATACCGTGATCACGAAAGGCGGTGGCAGAGGGATAAAGCAAAGCTCGTTGGGTCCTCCCCCACCGGGATCGACACCGGCGCGATACGGGAGTCCTCCTCGATAGGAAAGCTCGTACCGACCTGGGATCACACAGGCCTCCGCGGCCTCAGGGCCTAAGGCACCTGGCTACCTTGAGTGGGTTCGACGCCTAGACGTCCTATTCGGGGGTCTTTCTCTTCCTATCTGCCCAGTTTCCGGGGCATATTTCAATCGATTAGGCCGAAGATAAGTAATTCGTTAGAAAGGGGTTAGCGAACACTGATTGACCCTGCAGTTTGGCAAGCATTGCTGGACTCCAGAGAGCTTCAGGGCTGGGATCTCGCCGCCCTTGCCAAAGAGGTTCTGTCGCTTAGCCCAGGTTGGGACAAAGCGCCGAAATAGTCGTCACGGGGCTTGATAAAGCACCTCGCTTCCTTTGTGGAGGGCATCCGCCGCTAAGCCAACGCCCGCACCGACTCCCGCCGCCATAGGTAATATGGGAAGCCACTCTCCTCCGGCCGGGCACTCTCCACTACAGGTTGATGACACCAAGAGGAACATGACCAAGCCGACTCCTAAGCCAACTCCTGCTCCGACGGCGGCGCCATTGCCAAGGCCATCCTTGATCTTTTCGGCGCTGACGATCTTCTGCACCTCCGATTTCGGCACGCGTCGTTCACTTCCTCTCTGATCGATCACAGTCAAGTCGTAGGGTCCTGAGCTCCTGAAGCCACATTCCATGCGATCACCGCTTTTCAGGGAAACGATGATCTGCGTTGCGTTGGGCTGACTGTCGAGTTTCTCCCAGCGCCCTGGAATCACTCCTGCCTGAAGGGAAGTGGTAAACAGGACAACCAAGATAATGATACTGATCATTTTCTTGCCCTTCCTTCATAGCTAGAATGCGATTTCTTATTGGCCGGCCGGCTCAAAGATTATGCCCGTGGCCCGAAAGGGGGAGTCAGGCGGTCTCGGTACCGTCGAACACTCCCATGGCCAACATCGTCGCGCGAAGGATTCCGATCGGCTTAGCGTGCGTTTTCGCTTCGTTCCGGGGGCAATTACAGCTCCTGAACTGCGTCTCGCGGGTCTCTGAGGGCTCGGAGCTGCCGTTCGTTCGTGGAAGCCACGTACGACCGCCCTCGAGCGCACGACCCTGTTTTCTTCCTTGCGAATGGCCGCAACGGTGAGCGGCTGTTGCCCAGCTCGATGCTGATGTGGCTCTCGGAAACCCACGGTTTCGGGGCAGCGCTGAGGCTCAAAACCGTAGGTTTTCGTTCAAATGCTCCCACTGGTCCATTTTGCCCCGTCGTTTCGAATTGAGCACCGGTGATTTTGAGTAAGTTAGTTCTCGTCCGTTCGATTGTAAGTGACTGGAAATAAAAGGGAAAGAAGAGATTTAGGAGCTCCGTTTTTGTCAGGTCCTCTTGGTAGAATAAGTTTGCCAACTAACTCAAAGAAAAGGATTTACGACAAAACTGGAGCTCCAACGATGAGAAAGAACAGCGAACCACAGAGGCCGCTCGCCCCTGTGTGGCCCAATCACCGCTTGAGTGACGAGCTCCGCACGATCTCGAAGATTCTCGATAAGAATCCCGAGATCCTGGATCTGGTTTTACAAGATCTGTCTGACAAAGTGGATCCCCAAAACGGTTCGCCGGGCCTGAGTGCCGAGCAGCTCCTGCGTTGTGCGGTGCTCAAGAACTGGCATCAGCTGTCCTACGAGAAGCTGGCCTTTCACTTAGCCGACTCCGAGAGCTTTCGGGCGTTTTGCCGCTTACCCTTAGGGTGGGCTCCGGGCAAGAGTTGTCTGCAGGAGAACCTCAGTCGAATCCAGGCCGCGACCTGGGAGGGGATCGGGCAGATCCTGGTCCAATGGGCGAAGGCCCAAGGACTGGAGCAGGGACACAAGATCCGGGTGGATGCGACAAACGTCCCCAGCCCCATCCGCCATCCTTTTGATTCCCGGCTGTTGTACGATTCGATCCGCACGGTCACGGCGTTGTTACGAGATTTAGGCCAATCCCATCGAGTGAGCTACCGGGACCACTGTCGGCGGGCCAAACGTCGTGTGATCAATCTCCGCAACGTCCGGGGTAAAGCCCGCAAGAAGGTCGTTTACCTCGATCTGCTGAAGGTGGCAAAAAAGACCCGACACTATGGCAAGTTGGCGCTTGAGAATGCCTCCCAGTGGGAGGACTGCCACAGTTTGATAATCGCTGGAAAGTTGCGTCATTATTTGGAGTTGCTGCAGCAGGTCATCGATCAAACCGAGCGCCGGATCCTGCGGGGAGAGACGGTGGCGGCGGAGGAAAAGGTCGTTTCCATCTTTGAGGAGCATAGCGACATCCTTCAGACGGGAGGCAGAGAGACCGTCTTTGGCCACAAGGTGTTTTTGACCTGTGGCAAGAGTTCGCTGATCTTGGACTGTCGTGTAACGCGTCACGTTCGTGCCCTTTGAGTTCGCAGGATAAATTCCGCCAAGTTTTTCGATTTAGAGCCTGCCTTCCGAAGGGGTCTGGAAGAAGTGTGGGAAAGCCAGGATAGGATACTTCCGTGGGTAGGGGCGAAGGGTATCCTATCCCGCTGTGGGGAGGCTTGAGCGAAGGCTGAGGAAAGAGCGGAACGCCCCGACGGCGTCGTCGGGGCCACGTCGCATAGATAGGCCGAGGGCTTCGGCTCCGAAAGCTGAGGGGGATTGGGGGGAGCAAGAAAAAGGCCCCGCCAAAGAGTCCGCTCTGGCGGGGCGAGGCCGAACGATGAAGGCTGAGATTCAGCTTCCGTCGCGTCAGCCCTCGGGCCTGCTTCAACCCGCAGGCGGGGTTTGCCGGCGGCGCGACCCGGCGGCAAAGTCGGGGGGAAGACGGTAGCGGCCCTGGTCCCGAAGGATGCGTCCCTGCTCGGAGGCCTGGGTCATGGCGAGCTGAGCGGTGCGCTTGGAGCAATCACAGGTGCGCATGATCTGATCCCGGAGCTGATTGTAGCCGGCGCTAGCCCCCAGGTGATGAAGCGCGTCCTGGACATCGGTGCTTTGGACCTTCCGGCGGGAAGGAGCCGGGGTGGGGGCTTGGCCGCTGGGGTGAAACCATAAGGTGGCGGGATCGAGACGGAGCCGACGGGGAGAGAGGGCGGGGGCGTATCGGAACTGAAAGCACAGTTCCAGGGAGTTGGGCAGGGCCGAAGGGCGCCGCAGTAACAGATAGCTGTCGCCGACGGCGTGCAGGGCACTGGAGCCGCGAAGGGCGCTTCCGACCTCGTGCCGAGCGACGGATTTGCGCACGTGATGGACGACGATCAGGGCGGCTTGGGAGGCCTGGCGCAAGCGCAGCAAACTCTGGCACAAAGCGGCCATGGCGCGGGTGTCGTTTTCGTCCTGATCATGAGCGGAGTAGAGAGGATCGAGCACGAGGACTTGGGCCTGTGCCGTGCGGGCGGCGGCCAGAAAATGATTCAGACCGTCGTGAGTGCTCAGGAGATGCCCGGTGGCGCAGGTATCCACCCAGAGATTGTCATCGGCGGCCGAGCCGAGCGTCTGGCGCATCTGAGCCAATCGAGCCGCAAAGGCCTCCAGGGGAAGCTCGAACTGACAGAGCAGGACCCGAGCAGGAGCGGGAATGTCAAAGCCGGTTCGGGAAGAGCCGGCCGCCAGGGCCAAGGCCAAGTTGGCGACCAGCAGGGACTTGCCCACCTTGGGCTCACCGCCCACGAAGAGAATCCCCTGAGCCGGCAGCAGGGAGGGCCCGATCAGGGCCGGATCGGGGGTGGGATTCCAGCGCATCAGCTGGGAGAGGGACAGGACCGTTTGGGACGGGGCGCTCACAGTAAGACCTCCGGGGCGGCCTCCAGAACCAGGGCTTCACCGACTTGATTGCTTTTACGTGAAGCGGCCAGGCGTAAGACCGCCAGGCAAAGTTTGTTGACCTTTCGGGGTAAGCCCTTGGTGGCTTGATACAGGGCCTGGCGGGCGCTGTCGTCAAAGAGCGGTTCGGGGACCCCCGCGAGCTGAAGCTGCTGAGCCAGGTAAGCCTCCAGTTCCGAGCGGGAGAAGCCCTCCAGATGGTAGTGCACGGCAATGCGCTGGCGTAGGGGTTCGTGGACTTGCAAGGAGAGGGTCCGCCGCAGGAGCGCCTGTCCCACCAGGGCCAGGGAAAGATAGGGGCAGGAATCCATCTCGAAGTTCAGTAACAAGGGGAGTTGCTCCAGGGTCTGGTGGTTTAAGAGGTGGGCCTCGTCCAGGACCAGGAAGGGATGTTGTTTTTTGGCCTGGTTGAGGCGAACGATGGCCTCGGAGATCTGATGCACCAGGTCGGCGCGGCGGTGAGCCGGCTGCAAATCCAGTTGGCGAGCGAGCAGGGTCAACAGGTCCAGGAGGGAGCCGGAAGACCAGTGCAGATAAAGGATCTTGTACCGATTGGGGTTGAGGTTGCCCAGCAGGGTACGGGTGGCGGTGGATTTGCCGGCCCCGACCTCGCCGGTAAACAAACCCACGCCGCGGTAATCGACGAGAAACTGTAAGCGGGCGGACATCTGAGTCCAGGCGGCCGATTCAAACAGCTGCCGGGGATCGGCATCGGTGCTGAAGGGAGTCGTCTTGAATCCAAAGAAAGTCTCGAACATGGCTTAGTCCTCCTCGGGCTTCGAGTCGTCTTGAAGCAACTCGAGGTAGTTGATCCCGGTCGGATCGGAGGGCTCCGACGCCTCGGCTTGGGCGCGGGGGAGGGAGGCATTGACGACGGGATCGACGGGACGGGCCTGCCCCTGGAGTTTCCCGTCCCGATACAGCTCGACCTGGGAGAGATCGAGCGGATCGAAGCGGATCTCCAGACGTTGGCCGGCCAGCTGGGCCGGCGCCTCGTAGAACTGGCTCTGCAAGCGAAAGGTCGAATCGCGGCGCACCACCCGCTGGAGCCGATGGAAAAACAGGCGGCGGACATCGGTGGCGGGCGGGATCTGTCGGATCTTCTCGATATCGCGCTGCCAGCGCAGTAGCGGTGTCCTGCCCAGCGCACTATGCTGGCAGCGGTGGTAGTGCCGATCGACCCAGCGCCAGAGGCGGGCGTTGAGTTGCTCCAGAGTGAGGGGGCGCTGGCGATCGAGATTGGCCAGAAACTGAGTGCGCACGGTCTTGAACCAACGCTCGATCTTGCCTCGTCCTTGGGGCTGATAGGGTGGGGTATGAACGACGAGGATCCCCAAGGAGGCGGCAATCGAGGCCAGTTGTCCGGAGCGGTAGACCTTGGCGTTGTCCACATACAGACGCAAGGGCAGGCCCCGAGCGCTCACGGCTTGACGCAGACAGTCCAGGAGCGCGTCCAGGCCCTCCGTGAAGTAGAACTGAGCGTGGGGGATGAGGCGGCTGGCATCATCCAGAACGGCGTAGAGAAAGGCCTGGCGCTTGCCCCCTCCTGCTCGCAGGACGTAGGGCCCATGGAGCAGGTCGGATTGCCAGATCTCATTGGCCGAGGCGGCCTCGAACTTCTTGCGCCCGGGCGCGGGCTTGAGCAGCTCGCGGGCCGTCAAACCGCGCGCTTTGAGGAACCGATAGAGGGTGGAAGCGGAAAGGGGCGGTTTTCTCTCGTTGGAGCACAGAGCCAGCTCCCGCAGTAGGGTGGCTCCGGTCCGGTAGGGATTCTCACGTTTGAGGCGCTCGATCATCCCCGCTAGTTCCGGTGTCAGGACCCGTGAGGTGCCGCGATCGGAGCGGGGTTTGGGGGCCAGGCCCGTCACCCCTTCCAAGCGATAGCGCTGGGCCCAATCCAGCAGCGTGTCGACCGAGACCTGGGTGCGAGGGGAGAAGGGGATCTCGTAGGAGCGGGCGGCGATCTCCCGGGCCCGTCGTGTCAACTCGCCGTGGGGCAGCACCTCCAGCACCAGGGGGGCAATCAGAGCGTATCGAAACAGAGCAATCTTTTCGCTTTTGGGATCCATAGCCTTTTTTCCTCCTGGGGAAGAAGGCTACGCCGGCCCGGCCCTATCCCTCCACGCAAGTGTTGTGTGGGTGGGTCCCCGCCAGCGAGTTGCCCGAAGCCAGTCGGCGAGATCGCCCGTCCGGAGCCAGAGAACGAGGCCAGCCCAGCAGGTGCACCCGCAGCTGAGAAAACAGAAAGCGGTGGGAGCGGATCCAGCCCGCGATCTGGAGCATCCGCAGTGCCCGGGAAACGACCCCCGGCGCGGCGACGGCTCGCGTCAGGGCCACCAGGCTGGCCGAGAGCCATCGGGCTTGACGGCGAAAGCGCGTCACCCAGCCCTGGCCTCGCTGGTAGGGCATCTGCTCCTGGCCCGCTTGCTGAGCCGCTTGCCCTAGGGTCCGAGACTCCAGCAACCGCGCCTCCAGATACCGGCCGATGACGCTGATCGCAAAACGCACATAGGGTAAGACAAACTCCGGCAGTAGCGAGACGGTTCGCCGACAGAGCCGGCACAGGTAACGGCGCACCCGAATCCAGCCGTCGAAGTCCTCCGCCACCAGGGTGCGGCCGTAAAATCCGTGCCCGATCAGCGCTTCTTTCGCCCCGCACAGGGGACAGCCACCCGGGCGATAGCGATCCGGCTCCGCCAGTTCTTGTGCGTACGCTTGGACCGAACCCGCAAACGGGTGTAGGATTTGCATCGAGACCTCCTCGGTTGTACAGACAGACATCTAGAGGGTCTTGCCGAGAGCTTCCCGGCGGTGCTTAACTTCAACGCCGGGAGCTCTCTGCTCCCTTGCCCCTTTCCCTCTCAGCGGTAGGATACTCTAAACGCACTCCTCCCCCCTTGGATCCGTCCAACACAGAAGGACCTCTGTCAAGGTCCCTTCTTCGGATTCCTCACAATGCCTTCTTGTCGGCCCGGATTGAATCTGAGAGAAAAGCCGTCCTATGGGAGGGAAAATTGTGACGCGTTACACTGTCGAGTTGTGGCCGGGAATCCGGCCGATCAGACTCAGCTGAAACCCATGCTCCGACGCCATTTCGAGCACTACGGCTTCTATCCTCGGCAGGCCAGTTTTGACGGGGGATTCGCTACCCAGGACAATCTCCAGTGGGGCAAGAAGCAGGGCATCGAAGATGTCGCGTTTGCCAAAAAGAGGAACTTGAAGGTCCCCGATATGGTTCGTTCCAGCTGGGTCTATCGACAACTGAGACGCTTTCGGGCCGGGATCGAAGGCTGCATCTCGATGCTCAAGCGGGTCTTTGGAGTCGACCGCTGCACCTGGAAGGGCTGGGATCACTTCCAGCAGTATGTGCAGCTTTCGGTGCTCAGTTACAACTTGCTCGTCCTGGCTCGTTTGCTGTTGTAGAAAGCTCAGAGTCCACTATTAGGGTGCGGGAGTTCAAGGATTGGTGTCTCTTAAAAACGACTTTCGAGGACTAGCTTGCAAACCCTCCTCTGAAACGGAGGGAAGTCACTGCCCGAAACCCTGGTATTGTCGAAGAAACCACCGATGGAACCTCAGAAAACGGGGGTTCCCGGATGAGAACTAAGTTAGCTATAACACCATCAGCATCAGACTACATTTCCTAGGAGGTGCGAAGATGAATTTGAAAGAACAGGTGTCTCGGCTTTGTTTGATCCTTGGCTTACTTGTCGTGGTCGGTTTGATCCTCTGGGACGTCGACCAGAGGACGGACATGAGTAGGGAGTACCAGACGATTGCTCGATCGTCTCTTGGCAATTGCGCCCAAGGAGAATTCCCTTCAGAGATGGATCCTGTCCACGTCATGGATCTCGAGTGGAACAAGTTTTCGGTCGATGGTGAGATCGGCTACGCCATGCGAATACCCGCACTCAAGAAAGTGTGGAAGGACAGCCCGCTGGAGAAGCTCCCCGTGGGACAGAGATGGGTCATCTGCTTTCTCGAAGAGGGCAGTGTGCGCGTTTGTGCAATTCAGGACGTGCACACATTCAAGCAAGTAGAGCAGGCCGCTCGCACGGCATTGTAGAGGAGGTGCACTATGGCGGTTCAGGATCAGAGTACCGGAGGGCTGGGTTGGTTAGCGTTTTCAGTCGCTGTGGTGCGGTTGTTCATCAGACGTACAAGGGTAGCGACCTAGATTGCTGTTGAAATACAACATAAGGCCCAGGGCTGTCCCAAGCGGGCCTTCTCGTCAGCCTGGCACGATCTTGCGAGTAAAGGATACTCGCTACAGGTTTCCCGGAGGCCACGTACGAAAAATCCTATGACGGTTTATGTACCTTTGTTGGGTTTTACTCAGTTTGGTAATGGAGATGGAGAGGAAAAACTTTCGGAGTCTCTCAAAGATGATTTCCCTCGGCTTGGCTTTGCGAAGCACACCATAGGGTACTAAGCCGATTGCTGCGGTTTTTCACGCTAAGCAAGCTATTTCAAAAAGTGACCCGTCGTAATCTTTCCCTTAAGTCCTGTAATCTTTGTTCAGGCCACCCTACACTGCCCTGATCGATCACCTCGCGCGGATGATCCAGGACGACGAAAGGAGGGAGAAAAGATGGCTGACTTACGGAAGATTGCAACTGTTGTGGTCCCTTTCCTACTTGGAGTGCTGGGAGGCGGGATGAGGGAAAGGTTGCGAAGCCTTGTCACTCTGATCTGGATTTCCGCTGTGTCGCTTTTGCTCAGCAGCACGCTGACGGCGGGTGGCGAAAAGAAGGTGAAGCCGCCTCAACCATCCGTTTCAGATAATGTGGTCGTGGATTCTCAAGCCGGACTGATGTGGACAAAAAAGGACAATGGCAGGGACATCGATTGGCCCGCAGCTCAGAGATACTGTGAGGGTCTAGAACTCCAAGGTTATTCGGACTGGGGACTGCCGACTATCGAAGAGTTAGAGCCACTCTACGATCCAAAAAGTCAAGACTGGATGAAGATCAGGAAGCCTTTCCGTCTGACTGAATGGCGGGCGTGGAGTTCCACAAAGCAAGGCTCGGATTCCGCCTGGGTCTTCGGTTTCCCCTACGGCTTCCGCTACCCCTACCCCCTCGACCGCTCCGACGGCAAGCGAGCATTGTGCGTGCGTCGTTCCGGAGAATGATGTGGGGCATTTGGTCATTTGATTATTTGGTTATTTTTCTTCAAAAAATTTGCGAATTCTTGAGGGGATAGCGACAGGTGTCGCGATGTCGCTATTTGTATTTCAACACCAATCTGGGCGCTACCCTAAGCAAGCAGATCCTCCATGCTGAAAGCTCCTGTGCTCGGGTCGGATTCGCAACAGAATTTGTCGGTCTTCTTGGTCCGGAAATAAATTGTGGGAGTAAAATGAAATGAGGAAGCTTCTTTGCGTCCTGCTTTCCTTGCGGCGCGACGGGAGCGGTCACTCAGATGCGAGACCAGGACCAAGGCTCGGAAGGCGTCGGGCCTGCTAGGGAGGAGGAATCTGGCGAACCTCCAGGCGGCGACCCCAGAGCTCCTGCACGCACCGACTCAGAAGTCCAAAAGCTCTACCTCTTCCACCTTTTCCTTTCCGTCTCCTTGACGGTTGTCGCTTCCTTTCTTTTCATCGATCGCCTTTTTATGCGCCTGGGCTTCAGCATGTCCCAGTTTGGGATCGTCAAAGGACTATCCTTTTTGGTCCCGGTGACACTGAACCTGTTGCTGTCCCCCTACCTGGCCCGGCTAGGGCGGGACCGGGAAATCGTCATCGTCGCGTACCTCATCCGGGTCAGTCTCGCCTTCTTGTTTCTTCTTCTCCCTTGGCTATGGGAGGACACGGGTCTGCTGACGGCGGGTTGTGCGGTGATCTTTACAACAATAATGATCTTTCCAATGGTGGCCCAGAACAGCCTCTCGGCTCTGTTCAAAGCTCTCGTGCCACGGGAGGATCTCGGGAAGACCCTAGCCAATATCCTGTCGTTGGGCTTTGTCCCTGCTTTCCTCTTGGCCATTCCTTGCAGTTGGTACATCGATCGCCACTCCTCCGGCAGCGACGCAGAATTCTACGGAGCCTTCCTGCACATGATGTTAGCGACCTCCGTGTTTGTCCTCCCGGCAGGCTGGTTCATGTTCAAGGTGAGTCCACCCGCAAAGGCTGTCCAGAAGCGCCGGAACCTGGGCTATCGGGTCATCCGTGAACCCTTCCAGAACCGGGCCTACCGGGTCTACCTCCATGCCTCCTTCATGTTGAGTCTGGTCAGTATCATGATTATGTCCTTCATCAATCCCTACCTGCTCAGAGCCCAGGGTCTCAGTATGCTGCAGATCAGCCTTATCGCTACCGGGGTCTCGTTGCTGGGGGTTGGATTGCGTCCCCTATGGGGTCGCCTCTGTGACGAGTATGGGGGAAAGAACGTCTTGCGGGTTTCGGTCGTTGGAGTGGCCCTGGGGCTTTTCATCCTGACGGGGAAAGGTCTGGTTGCCGTGGTGATCTTCGCAGTGCTGGCCTGGAACACCAACGAGGGCCTTTTCGGTATCGGCCTCTTCACGGGCCAACAATACTTGAGCCTAGCCCTGAGCGATGAGGAGAAGACCAACGTTTACATCGCTGCCGCCTCCTTCGTGAACGGCACCGGGATGTTCTGCGGCTCCCTGCTGGGAGGCTTCCTATTGGACTGGCTCGCCGGGCGGATGCATCCGGATCTCCCCTATGGTCACTACGAGATCTACTTCGCCTACTGCGCCCTGGCCTACCTGGTGGTGGGACATTTCGTCACCGCCCTCAGAGAGCGTCGGCGACGAGTGTCCTCGGCAGAGCTGGCCCTGGGGATATATCGGGCTCTTCGTTCGAGGATGCGCCGCTAGCTTGCGTTGGTTCGCCTCGGACCCTCTCCCAAAGGAACTGTCAAAAAAACTATAGTCTGGTAGACACCTTAAGCGTAGGAAAATATCCCTGAAAAATCAAGGGTTTAGCGGGACGGTTTCAGGAGGGTTTGTTAGACACCCTGTTTCTTGAGCGGGGGAGGAGGGGATCTGAGTAGGAGCCAGGTCGCTATGAACGGAGCCCGATAACAGATTTTATCTTGCACCAAACCAGCAGAGCATCATGAGGATGGAAGGGGGAGAATCGGCAGGGCCTTGGGGAGCAAATCAGACCCCCGGCCCATGTAGGGGGTTCATTAGGGTTCTTGCAACACGTGTCCAGATGGTCGTTGAGCGGGTTCTTTGGGCAGAGAAAGTTCCACGACCGTGGGTGTGCTCTCTCGGACGACGATGTCTCTTGTTAGTGGGGAGGTGGTCAAATCCCAGGACACGGTAAGGGAATAGGTTCCCGCTGGTATGTTCTTTAAGGCAAAGCGGCCTTGTTCAGACAGCACTCGCTTCGACCCACCCAAATCTCCGTTATCCCCCCCCTTCAATCTGAGTAAGAATTGCCGCACTGGTTCGCCTGCTTCGTCTACCACGCGACCCAGCACTTCCCCTTGGGGCCCCCCCATCATGTGGAGCTCAATAGGTGACTGGTACTCTTCGATGAGCTGGCCTATCGTCACCATGACGACCGTGGGCTACGGCGACATCGTTCCGAGGACACACCTGGGGAAGCTGCTCTCCGCTCTCTTGATCATGGTCGGCTACAGCCTCATCATCGTCCCGACCGGGTTTGTTTCCGCGGAGCTGGTCAGCTCCAGGCTGAGCCGGCCAGTTTCGACCCAGGCCTGCCCCCACTGCATGGCCGAGGGGCACAAGCACGACGCCGTTCACTGCAAGTATTGTGGCGGGAAGCTGTGACCCCGTGAGTCGGCGGTGGCATAGTTGTCTTGAATGAAGGCCCGGGCCGCTGCGGCAAGAGGATTCAGATTCCCGACGGTTAAGCAACCGTTTTTCTGTAATTTTCTTTAGGGCCTGTAGGGAAGAATTGCTCCACTTGTGTTTTCCAGCCGGCCAGGTTCAGGTATTGCCGGCCGGTTAACCACTCCTCGTGTATCTCTGCAAGCACAGCCGAGATGAGCCGCAGCGCCGACGCTTCGTGGGGAAAGATTCCCACCACCCGGGTTCGTCTCCGGATCTCCCGGTGCAGTCTCTCCAGTCCGTTGATGGTTCGGATCCTTCGCCACCAGCTCCTCGGAAAATCAAACACTGTCAGCCCTTCATCCACGTTCTCTTCCAGCCAGCTCACGAACTCCGGTGCAATCTTTTCGAACTTCTTGACGACTTTACCCTTGAGCTCCTCGGCATCTTCTCGAGACGGGGCATCGAAAATGTCCCGCATGGCCTGGGCGATGCGGGGCTTGTCCTCTTTGCGGCGAGCATATTGTTGGGCGTTTTTACTCAGGTGAAACTGACAACGGTTCCAGGGCACCGACGGATAAACTGCCCGCCTGGCCGCCTTCAGTCCTTCGTGATCGTCACTGACAAACAGCTCGACCCCTCTCAGTCCACGCTTGTGCAGATCTCCCAGAAACCCTCGCCAATGCACCTCCGCTTCACTGATCCTGGTGCTCAGACCCAACACCTCCCGCGTTCCGAAACGATTGACTCCTATGGCTTTCAGGATGGCCACGTCCTGCACCCTGCCGCCTCTTCGAACCTTCTCGTAGTGGGCATCCAGATACACGATCGGATACTCTCCCAGCTCCCGGCTTCGAAACTCTTCCAGCTCTTCGTCCAGCATCCCGGCCACTCTCGAGACCTGGGTGGCCGAGATCTCCAACCCACACAGCTGCTCCGTGATCTCGGTGACTTTCCTCGTCGAGACTCCCATCACATACATCTCGGCAATGGCCAGCTTCAGGGCCTTCTCCGAACGGCAACCCCTCTCCAGCGACTTGGGATAAAACCTCAACCCACGCACCTGTGGAATCTCCAAGTGCAGCTCTCCCACTCGAGTCTGAATCCGCTTGCCTTTGAATCCGTTTCGATAGCCTCGCCGACTGGCTGTTCTCTCGTACGCTTCCGCTCCCAGAAACTCGCTTCTTTCCAACTGCATGGCCACGTTGAACAGCTTCTCCAGGATTCCTCGAAAGGCTTCTGTTCCTTCCTCGATCAACTCCGCCAGGATCTCCCGTGGTACTCTCTTTTCCAGGTCTGGGTTCATTTGATTCTCCTTGCCAGATAGACGTTTCTGTTTTTGGAGAATCCTGTCCCAGACCTCTGTCTTTCCGACCCAGGCCTGACCAGAATTTACAGAAAAGAAGTTACGCTACTGCTATTTGTCGTGACGCGATGTCGCTATAAAGGGTACCGACCAGATTCGTGTAAAAATATACTCTAGCGTCTAAGGGGCAGTCAGTAGACGTATACTCTACTGTTTACAGCGTTCCGAATCTGCAGCCAGTAGAGTCCATGCCCGGTTTTTCGCTTCCTCGGCCACTCATCGTCGAACATGCCCGTTTCTCGACTGAGGACAGGGCACAGATCGCCCGCTCCCGATAACCCTACTGGATCGGCGCCGCCAAGAACAACCTGGAGTCCAGCCCGGTCGAGGACACTCCCGACGTACTCCCGCCGCCAAAAAATGGTTTTTGCTGACTGACTGTGCTAAAAAGGACGAAAACCTGCCAAAGGGAGGAGCAATAATGAGAGCCCTCAGGCTTGGCTGTTTGTCAGCTCTCGTTCTCTTTACATTCGCCGCCTGTTCTCAGCAACCTGCAGGGAACGCCGAGACTGCGTCCGCCCCCAAGGACGAGGAAAAGGCGCCCCCTCCGCCAAAAGGAGACCCGGTGGTGACCATCCAGACCGACAAGGGGGATATAGTGGTGCGGCTGCTGCCGGAACTAGCCCCCAAGACCGTGGCTCGATTCCAGAAGATGGCCGACCTTGGCTTCTACACTCGAACGACCTTTCACTATGTCAGTTCCGGCTTCATTCAAGGTGGGGACCCGTTCTCGAAGGACAACGATCCCTATAACGACGGTCTGGGGAATTCCGAGGCGTGGATCATCGCGGAGTTCAACGAGGATTACGAGGTGGACCGGGGCGCTGTGGGCATGATGCGCAAGGATGACCAACCCGATTCATCCAGCTGCCAGTTCTTTGTGGTCCTCAAGCGCAAGAAGGAATGGGACGGCAAGTACAATATCTTCGGGGAAGTCATCGAGGGCATCGAGGTAGCTGAAGCCATCTCTAAAGTGCCTATCGTAAAGAAGGATCCCAAACTCGCCAACCACCCCTCTGCCAAGCAGACGATCAAGGGAATGAAAGTAGAGTTTAGGGAGTTTCCCCCCGAAGCCGAGGATTCTAGGGGCTCGCAAGCTGCCACCTAGGGCTGGGATCGGGGGCAGCGATCGCTCCAGCAGTCCCGCGTCGATACCTTCCTCTGCGGCATCCCCAGACCAACAGCAATCTGGTCGCTACCCTTTCTGTGGCGAACTCGTCCCAACCGAAGCAAGACTGACGCAGGTTCATAGTCGCGTCCCTCGCGACGGGCAAGTTCTTTACTTGAACGAATCAAGCCCATAGAACAGCGCAAACCAAGGAGTGAGTTCTTAAGTAAGCCATCTACGAATCATCAATGGCCTTCTTTATCGCAGCGAAAGTGAAGGAGAAAGCCCAGGTGGCTCCGGCTCCGTATAGCCCACTAGGGGTCTTATTACTGCGATCGGTCTTGACGGCAATGATCTTCCGCCTCAACTCCACCGCTTTGTCGATTTCCCAGGCAACCCATGAGCTTCTCCACGTGTGTTTCCCAACGATACAGAGAAACCTTGGACATGTAGAGATTCGCTGGGATATTACCCTCTTAATCGGTCCCGCTGCGGTGCTACTAACCGGAGCCGTTACCGATCCATCGTAGAAACTGAAGTCGAATAGAGCATTCTTGTCCCACGCTACCAGAAGAAGTAGCGTAACTTCTTTTCTGTAAATTCTGGTCAGGCCTGGGTCGGAAAGACAGAGGTCTGGGACAGGATTCTCCAAAAACAGAAACGTCTATCTGGCAAGGAGAATCAAATGAACCCAGACCTGGAAAAGAGAGTACCACGGGAGATCCTGGCGGAGTTGATCGAGGAAGGAACAGAAGCCTTTCGAGGAATCCTGGAGAAGCTGTTCAACGTGGCCATGCAGTTGGAAAGAAGCGAGTTTCTGGGAGCGGAAGCGTACGAGAGAACAGCCAGTCGGCGAGGCTATCGAAACGGATTCAAAGGCAAGCGGATTCAGACTCGAGTGGGAGAGCTGCACTTGGAGATTCCACAGGTGCGTGGGTTGAGGTTTTATCCCAAGTCGCTGGAGAGGGGTTGCCGTTCGGAGAAGGCCCTGAAGCTGGCCATTGCCGAGATGTATGTGATGGGAGTCTCGACGAGGAAAGTCACCGAGATCACGGAGCAGCTGTGTGGGTTGGAGATCTCGGCCACCCAGGTCTCGAGAGTGGCCGGGATGCTGGACGAAGAGCTGGAAGAGTTTCGAAGCCGGGAGCTGGGAGAGTATCCGATCGTGTATCTGGATGCCCACTACGAGAAGGTTCGAAGAGGCGGCAGGGTGCAGGACGTGGCCATCCTGAAAGCCATAGGAGTCAATCGTTTCGGAACGCGGGAGGTGTTGGGTCTGAGCACCAGGATCAGTGAAGCGGAGGTGCATTGGCGAGGGTTTCTGGGAGATCTGCACAAGCGTGGACTGAGAGGGGTCGAGCTGTTTGTCAGTGACGATCACGAAGGACTGAAGGCGGCCAGGCGGGCAGTTTATCCGTCGGTGCCCTGGAACCGTTGTCAGTTTCACCTGAGTAAAAACGCCCAACAATATGCTCGCCGCAAAGAGGACAAGCCCCGCATCGCCCAGGCCATGCGGGACATTTTCGATGCCCCGTCTCGAGAAGATGCCGAGGAGCTCAAGGGTAAAGTCGTCAAGAAGTTCGAAAAGATTGCACCGGAGTTCGTGAGCTGGCTGGAAGAGAACGTGGATGAAGGGCTGACAGTGTTTGATTTTCCGAGGAGCTGGTGGCGAAGGATCCGAACCATCAACGGACTGGAGAGACTGCACCGGGAGATCCGGAGACGAACCCGGGTGGTGGGAATCTTTCCCCACGAAGCGTCGGCGCTGCGGCTCATCTCGGCTGTGCTTGCAGAGATACACGAGGAGTGGTTAACCGGCCGGCAATACCTGAACCTGGCCGGCTGGAAAACACAAGTGGAGCAATTCTTCCCTACAGGCCCTAAAGAAAATTACAGAAAAACGGTTGCTTAACCCCAGAAGATTCTTGTAGTGTTTGTCCTTATCATAATCAAAGCTTATGAAGATTCGCTTTTTTGCCATTTGGCTGGTGGGCGGGCCCAATCCAGCTCCGTTCATGTTAGAGCTATTCTATGGTGGAGACCGCGGGCGCTGGCGGGACGTTGACGCCGAAGCCTCCGGTTGTCCTGTTTGAAGGAAGCTACACAGCTACTCGACCGATTCGAAGTTGCATCAATTGCTTGACACGCTCGCTCCCCTTACGCTACACCGTCAAAAGGCGCCTCGGAAGGTGCCGAACGTGAGAGATCGTTCGGGGGAAGGGGGAGGAAGACTAAAACTGCTTCCTGAGTCGATCGGCTTACAGGGTAGGGCCTGTTAGGAGACAGCAGCCTGGAAAGCGATTATGTCAATTCAAATCACGGAACAAGCCTCCCAGAAGATCAAGGAGGGCCTTAAAGCGGAGGGACTCTTGCAGGGAGGTCTTCGACTGGGTGTCAGAGGCGGGGGCTGCTCCGGTTTGAACTATGTATTGAGGTTCGAACCGGAGAAAAAGGCGGGCGACAAGGTCTTTGAGCAGTACGGTGTCAAGGTCTTCGTCGACATGAAAAGCTACCTCTACCTGAAAGGTATGGGCCTGGACTGGCGTGGATCTCTGATGCAGGAAGGCTTCACCTTCGTCAACCCGAACGCTTCCAAGACCTGCAGCTGCGGTCAGTCGTTCACCGTCTAGGGCAAGCCCTGCGGCTACAACAGCTTGGTCGTCGTGGTGAGAAAGCCACGATTGTCGAACCGATGCACCCGCTGCTGACTCAGCCCAGCTCCTTTCTGATCAGTTCGGCTTCCATCCTGCGTTTCTTCCTGATTCCCCTCGAGACTCTGCATCGACCCGATGAGAATTGGCAACCTCTGCCCAGTCCTTGTTCTCAATCGGCTGCTTTAGAACCCCGAGGGCCCGATTCCCGGTTCCTCGGTTTTAGCCCTATTGAAAGAAGGGAGGTCTGGACCGACCCCAGAGGGTCTGGTGCAGCCAGGTTGGGGAAGCGCTTGACGATCGCTTTCCAACAGGGCTGTGCCGCATACTTGAAAATAGTGTCCGCCTCTGCCCTGCTGATCCGGATACTCTGAAGCTCAGGACTGTTCTCCAGAGCCGTCTTGGCAGCGTCTCCTTTGAGGCGCCAGCGCCACCCACCCACTCCGACCTAGAAGATGCCTCTTTTGTGACCGCAGGTACTGGTTAAGTGAGTTTAATATAATGAGTTATTAGGTTCCGGGGTGGCCGCGACGCCTTTCATCTCAACCGTCTCCTGTTGTATAGTCGGGGAGTTGTAACCGGTAGCGTCACCTGGTGACGATGCCTAAACTAGCCGGGGTAAAAAATGGATTTCGCAGAGTTTGAGGGTCTTCCCGACCAGGCGCGAGTTTGGATGTTTGGCCTTGAACGCACGCTGGATGATGCCGAAACACGGAAACTTGAAGAGGGGCTGAGCCGATTCGCAGCCACCTGGGCTTCGCATAAGGTCCCAGTGAAGGCAGCCTTCAAGATCGCGCTCAAGCGCTTCGTTATCGTCGCAGCAGAATCTGCCAATGGCGTCTCGGGCTGCTCAATTGACGATATGGTCCGGAACCTCAAGTCGCTCCAGGACTCAGTGGGGCTTGGCGCACCGAGAGGCAACCTCATCTTCTTTACGGATGACCATGGCGAGGTGCAATCGGTCGATCACCTCAGCTTCTATGGCACCGTCGATTCAGGCCAGATCACGCCTCAGACCCGGGTTTTCGATACTCTCGTCCAGACTCTGGGCCAGCTCCGGGCCGGTCGCTTCGAGCTACCCTTCGAGGAATCCTGCCACTCGAAGACGTTTCCCCTGCCTGTACTGTCCTCCTCCTAGTGGGTTACACGAGGCGCAGGCTCAGAGGAAGGCCGCAGGTTTCTTGGCTTGTACAAATGCTGCGCGGATTTGGGCTCTCAGGCACCTCGTCGTGACATGCTGGTGAGAAGGTGAGATCCTTGCTGCCGACATCTCCCACCTCACCCACGCGCACGGACCAAATGACTTCTGCCGGCGTGATCCTGGGCACGGCCTTGACGAGTTTGAGTTATTTCCGCTCGACCAGGTAGGAACAGAAATGATCTTTTTGCAAGATGTAATGTTGCCGCTCTACCTTGGCTCCTAGAACTTCGCTGAGCAGTTTCTGCTCACACACGCAGGCGTGAGGAAACCTCTTCGCCACTTGGGCAATCGGGCAGTTCATCAGCTTGATCAAGTACTTATCCGGGCCTGACTTTTGCCACTGGGCCATATACCCCCGCTCGCAGAGCCATTCGGTGATCTTGTGGACCTTGGCGCCGAGTGTCCTGCCGAGAACCTGTCCCTCGGCCTCTTCCAGATGCTCCTTCATGCAAAACTCAAACAGCTCGGCCACCTTGTCTTTTCCATCCAGAGAGCGTGCTGCCCGGAGGAGGTCGACGGCCAACCCCGCGTAATCACGAGCGAACCGTTCGTGGCCTTTGTCAGTCAGAAAATACCGGCTGGCCGGCCGGCCCATCG
This sequence comes from Acidobacteriota bacterium, assembly GCA_965218775.1. Taxonomy (GTDB): domain Bacteria; phylum Acidobacteriota; class UBA6911; order RPQK01; family JAJDTT01; genus CAUZIZ01. Next base: position 2,333,431 of record CBDCLS010000006.1, read on the forward strand.
CAAGCCTCTCTCTTGCCACAGAGACTAGGCCCTGTCTCTCTAACTCTGCCAGCTGGCGCCGAACACTCATCTGGGTCAGGCCGAGAATCTCGCACAACTTGCTGACACGGAGGCCTTCTCCGTTCTCCTTGAGAAGTGTCAGCAGCCTCCGTTTAGGCATATCTCGGAATTATAACAGTTTTGGGGCGAGTAGACAGCGGGCGGCGGGTGACTTACTATACTTTATAGCCTTATATATATGCTAAGTATAGCTGCTCCGCTTTCACATTCGACACGGATGCCGCAACCAGAACCATATGCACCCAGAGCGAGTCGCGGTGGACCGGCTCACGGACGGGTGCCGGGAACCTTTTTCCGCGCCATGGCTGGGCTGTTTCGGCGGTACCATCCGAACTGCAGCCAGCAGGCACTAGCGCTCCGGATTCGGAAACGGCTGACAGCAACCGGGATCAACTATCACCTGCGGACGCTCCAGCGACAGCTCTGCGGCACCGTATCCAAGGTCCCGCTGGCTGTGGAAAAGGTCATGCGACAGCTCGTTCTGGAGTGCAAGGGTTGGAGCAGCGAGGCCGAGATCGAACGGGAATTGGCCGCCCTGGGAATCTCTGTGCCAGCAAGAGAGCGCCGGCCCTCGCACACGCCAATCGAGACGGTCGTCCCACTGGCCCATCTGTGGCTGTACCTGAACCTGGGGGAGACGAACCACTCCTTGGCCTCTCAGATTCAACAGCAACTCGCGCGCCGAAACGTCACGCGCTCACTGGTGTATCTCCAGAGGATCCTCGCCGGGCACGAACAGGGTCTCACCAGAAGAGAGGTCCGGGAGGCGCTCCTCGATCTCCTGGCAGGTCACGGCATCCGCTCGGAGCGAGCGGCCCAGGCCGCACTGAAGGAGCATGCCCTGGAGGTCCACCGATCCATTCGAGCGAGGAAGTTCAGCAGTGCTATAGAGCTCTATCGCCTTACCAGCGTGTGGAGACTGCGCCACCACGACTATTCATCGAGTCGCCTAGCGACTTCGCTCAGGCGTGTGTTGGCTGAGCGGGGGATCTCGCTGAGTCTTGATCATATCCGACTCCTGGTCAGCGAGCATACCAAGCTTGTGCGACAAGGTGTGTTGGAGGCGATGGAGGCGCTACTGCAAGAGGAATTCCCCGAGGTGGAGGATTGGACAGCAGAAGCCGCCAAGTTGTCCCCTCAGAGGCTAGAAGACCTCAGCTGGGTCCAGGCGGAACCCATTGCAGCCCTGGCGCGGCAGTGGGTCGGGTTAAATCCAGGCAAGAGCATGCGCAAGCTGGCGATCCAGGTGTCCAAGACGGTTGCCCAAATGGGGTATCTACGGAATCCTGGCTCCATCCAAAGCGTTCTGGGAGGCCACAAGAAAACAACGCGGGGCTTTGTCTATCGAGCCGTGCTGCGGCAATTAGGCACGCCCAAACGAAACTTGGCAATACCCGCCGAGCACTTCGTCGGAACCCGCGCCCACTTACCGGTTTGTGATGCTGCAGTGACATCAGAAGAAACCCAGGAGGCGAGGACTCAGCATCGAGACTGGAGGCCTACCCTGGAGGAGTACTTAGAGGAAGCGAATGACTATCTTCCTAGGGCTCGTTCGCCCCATTTCCTCCCCTTTGTCGCTTACCGGGCTCAACGGCTGTACGGCATTCCCAGACGGTTGGCTAAAGCGAGCATTGTCGGCAAAGCCGACCGGCCTCGTCAAGGTCTTGGGTCCAGCGACACAGCAGTTGATAGCCTCATCGATCCTCTTCAAAGAATGGCTCGAGGAACACGTGCATGAGTGACAGGGGTCGGATCGTCAGCAAGAATCCTGCTGCTCGTCCGAAGGGTTCTGTCCATGCGTAGGAAAGGTCATCAGATTTTCCGGCAGACCGGCCTCTGCTTGGAGTGTGGCGGAATTCTCCATGTCGACGAGATTGAATATAACCTGGAGTGGCAGCGACACCACTACCACTTCCGGGGCGTGCCGGCTTTTGTATGTGTTGAGTGTGGAGACGTTTGGCTCAAGATCGAAACTCTCTTCCGCTTGGCCAAGCTTCTCTCGACACAGAGGAGAAAGGCTTCAGCTTGGGTTGAGGGGAAGACAAACGGCAGGGAATCTAAAGATTCCCTCGTGTCTCCTTCCTGATCTACTTGGTATCCCAGCCCTGGCGTGGGCTCCTAACCAAAAGATGACGGGCTAGTGAATGTTGTAAAAGAGCCTGGAGGGAACAAAAGGAGGCGACTCATGCCCTCTCCGGAAGAGTGGGTGAAACCGCACCAGGTCCGAGTCTACATCCAGGACCTGAGCAGCGCCGTGCAGGATCCGATCCACAGAGTCGATCGACCGATCCGAAGACTGGCCCTGGCGATCTTGATTCGGGCCCTGCGCGACGGAATCGGCCGTCGCTCGAACTCCTCGGAAGGAGCGAGAGAGACTCTCTATTGGCACCAGGATGTTCTGGAGTGGCTGTGTTCGGAAAGCGACCAGGTGGGCAGCTTCCTCTGGGTCTCCGACCTCCTGGAAATGCATCCGGCGAAGCTGCGCAGTTGGGTACGGACGTTCCTTCAAAGCAGCCAAGCACGCCAGAAGGAAATCATGAAGCGTCTCCTCAGATCTCGGATTCGACACTGATGCCAGACCTGCAAATTGGAAGACCTGACCGTACGACTGGTGGCTTCGGCTCAGCGCGGGTTCCCGGAACTTTTTTTCGTGCCTTGGCCACGTTCTTTCTTCGAAAGAATCCAGCCTACTCGCGCGAGGCCCTAGCGCGTGCCCTGTGCAGCCGGCTAAGGATCTCTGGAACGAAGTACCATGAGCGGACGCTCAAGCGACAATTGGGCGGTGCGATCGCCTCGGTGCCGCCAGGGGTTGAGAGGACGATGGTCCGGCTTCTCCTTGAGTCCGATGGCTTAGTCTCAGAGGCAGAGATCGAAAGGGCCCTTGCGGCCGAGGGGTTACACGTCTCACCCGAGGACCGCCTCCCCGCAAACGTGCCAGGCGAGACGGTGATTGCCTTGGCCAACCTGTGGCTGCACCTCAACCCTAACAAATCGAGGCGCTTTCTGGCCTGCCAGATCCGGAAGAGCCTGAGATTTGAGGGTATCGGTTCGTCAACCGTTCACCTTCAAAGCGTCCTGGCGGGACGCCCTCACCGCTTTGTCAGACGACAGATACGAGACACTTTGCTTACCTTCTTGGCGCAACACGATGTGCACTCAGAGAAATCTGCTCGGGCACAAGTCGAGCGTCGGTCCGACGAAATACGCCGATCTGTTGAAGCCCGACAACTCGACGACCCGAAGAGGCTGGTTCAGCTAGCAGGCCTGTGGAAGCTGCTGCACCACGACTACTCATCGAGGCACCTGGCAGCGTCCCTGAGACGCAAGCTCTCGGAGCAGGGGATCTTGATGAGCTTCGATTATCTGCAACGTCTGGTGGACGGCAGAACACGCTGGGTGCGACGCGGTGTGGTGGCTGCAATGGAAAAACTGCTTCAGGAAGAGTTTCCCCAAGTCGATGACTGGGAGGGGGAACTAACAAAGTTGACTTCCAGAAGTGTGATGATAGATCTGAGTTGGGTCAGGGCCGAGCCCATTGCCCATCTGGCTCAGGAATGGATCCAGCAGCACCCAGGTTCGAGCATTCGTCAGTTGGCCCTCCAGGTTTCCAAGACGGCTCGTCGTATGGGATACACTCGTAGCTTCCACTCGATCCAGCCCGTTCTTGACGGGCACAGAAAGAAGACACGGGGGTTCGTCTATCGAGCGATGCTCCATCAGTTCGAGCACAAAAGGAGCTTGCAAATTCCAGCCGAGGACATAGTTGAGTCCAGAAGACGCGAGGGCCTGGTCCCCGTGACAGATTCTCTCGGTGTTACCGAAACTAAAGCGATCCATTCCGAGCCGCCGCCCCAGGTGTCTCAGCCGAGAATCTACGAGAAGGGGGAGGACGAGGACGAAGACGCCGAGTTCACAGACGAAAAGCTGGGAAAGACGACCGATTCCCTCCGCATCTACCTGCGGGAGATGGGGACGGTGCCACTTCTTAGTCAACCAGAGGAAGTCGAAGTCGCCAAGCGCCTCGAAAAAGCACAGATGAATGTGCTCAAAGCGCTCTCACGTTGTCCCCTCGTCGTCGCCGGAATCTTGGACTACGGGAAGGAGCTGCGTGAAGGGAAAATTCCCCTCTCGAAACTCGTCAACTTGAAAAAGGTTGAAACGGCCGAAGAGGTTCGAGTAGCGAGACAGAAAGATGTTCTGGGCCGAATTGGGGAGCTCGGTAAGCTGCAAGCGAAGGCGGCTGAGGTTCGCCGGCATCTATGCAACGCTAGGCGAGACCCCGCCCAGCGTAAGCGATTACTCTCTCAGTTGGCCCGCTACCGGATTTCCATCTCCCATCCCATCCGCAACCTGAATCTGACGTTAGCCACCCAGGCGAGGCTGGTGAGGGTGATTCGAAGGACGCTCGAGCGGATGGTGGCTGTGGAGCGGCAGGCAAAAGAAATTAGGGCACAGCTGAAATCTTCGTTGGCGCGGGACGAAGCTGGGAAATTGGAGGATCGGCTTCGGGAACTCGAAAACGAGATGCAAGAAATTGAGCACCGGGTTCAGGCCAGCCCACGACAGCTCAAGCGGGCTCTAGCGGCCATCAAGCAAGCAGAGTTGGAAGCGGATATTGCCGGGAAGGAACTGGTGGAAGCCAACCTCCGCTTAGTGGTTGCCATTGCGAAGAAATACAGCCACCGAGGCCTGTCGCTTTTGGACCTCATCCAGGAAGGCAACACCGGGTTGATGAAAGCGGTCGAGAAGTTCGAGTATCGACGGGGCTACAAGTTCTCCACGTATGCCTACGGATGGATTCGACAGGCCATTACCCGAGCGATTGCCGAACAAGGTCGGACCATCCGCATCCCGGTGAATAAGATGGAGTTACTCAATAAGCTGGTGCAGACCTCTCGAGCCCTGGGCCAGGAGTACGGCCGTGAGCCCACTTCAGAGGAGATTGCCCAGAGATTGGGTCTTCCTGTCAGCAAGGTTCGGAAACTCAAGGAGATCGCACAGCAGCCAATATCTCTGGAAACTCCGATAAGTGGCCAGGAAGATCGGCGGTTGAGTGACTGTCTCGAGGATCGCGGCGCCGTCTCGCTGGAAGAGATCGGGATCCATCCCAATCTCAGAGAACAAGCGTCGGCAGTTCTGCAAACGCTTACGCCGCGTGAAGAGCAGGTGATTCGGATGCGCTTCGGAATTGACGATGGCGGCGGATGCACTCTCGAAGAAGTCGGTCAGAGGTTTTCTGTGAGTCGGGAGCGTATCCGTCAAATCGAAGCCCAGGCGCTGCGCAAACTGCGCCAGGCGCCAGGCAGGGAAGCTTAACTTCGAAGCAGACCAACTATAGCGCCTAGCGGTGATGCGTCGTGACAGTGAAAGGAGGATCCGAGAAATGACGAAATGGATCGGAGTCGCAGACAAGAAAGATCTCCAGCCCGGAACATCTATTTGCGTCGAAGCGGCCGGGCACCCAATCGCTTTGTTTAACGTCGAGGGAACCTTTTATGCGATTGCAGAGACCTGTACTCACAGGGGCGGACCCCTATCGCAGGGGGAGGTTGATACCACCACCGTAACCTGTCTCTGGCATGGCGCCCAGTTCGATCTTAGGACCGGGGATGTGTTAGGCCCACCCGCTCCCGAAGGTGTCGCCAGCTATAAGGTGCTGCTCGAAGAGGGTCGCGTCAAAGTAGAGATCCCGTGAAGGGGGGACAATGGGTGAAACCGAAAAGCAAGCGATCCTGGACACGCTAAGAAGCGTTTACGATCCTGATCTGGACCGGGACATTGTTTCCCTTGGCTTCGTCAAGGACGTCAGGGTCTGTGGCCCCGCAGCCTCATTAACCATTGAACTGACGACCCCCGCGTGCCCCGTCAAAGACCAGATGAAGGAACAAGCGCGCCAGGCCGTGTTGTCTCTACCCAGCATTGAGGAGGTCGAAGTGACCATGACGGCCCAGGTGCGTTCGTCCCTGGATCAGAAGTCGGGGGCTCTTCTTCCAGAAGTCAAGACCGTAGTACCTGTGGCCAGCGGCAAAGGAGGAGTCGGTAAGTCAACCGTGAGTGCTAACCTGGCACTGGCCTTAGCTCGAAGCGGAGCGAGTGTCGGATTGTTAGATGCCGACGTTTACGGACCGAGCATTCCGACCTTGATGGGCGTTTCCGAGAAGCCCGTGATGGGTCCCAACAATCAGATGATCCCGGTGAACCAGTATGGCGTGAAAGTGATCTCCATGGGGTTCTTCTTGCCGGAGGAGAAAGCGGTGATCTGGAGGGGCCCGATGCTGGACAAGATGATCACCCAGTTCCTTGGAGGCGTTCAGTGGGGCGATCTCGATTATCTGATCATCGATCTTCCCCCCGGGACCGGTGACATCCAACTGAGCCTGTGCCAGAAGATTTCCCTCACCGGAGCAGTGGTGGTTTCCACGCCTCAGGATGTAGCACTGAACGTGGCACAGAAGGCGATCATCATGTTCAACCAGCTCAACTGCCCCATTTTGGGCGTCGTGGAGAATATGAGCTACTACGTCTGTGCTCACTGCGGCGAGCGCGAGGAGATTTTCGGCAGCGGAGGGGCACGGAAGTTCAGCGAGCGCATGCAGCTGCCCTTCTTGGGGGAAATCCCTCTCTCGACCAAGATCCGCGTCCAGTCGGATCAGGGTCGGCCGGTGGTCCTCTCCGATCCAGGTTCCGTGCAGGCTCAAGCTTTGACACACGTGGCAGAGAGTCTCGCCGCCCAGATCAGTATTCGTAACATGGTCGGGGAGCTTGAGCCGGAGATCCAGATAACTTCTTAAGGAGGAATTTGTCATGTACGACCCTGTAATGGTTCAGCCTATGCGTGAGGAACTAACGAGAGCCGGATTTAAGGAGGTGCGCACGGCTCAGGACGTGGATAACGTCCTGGCGGAGACGGATAAAACCGCCCTGGTTTTTGTCAATTCCGTCTGCGGTTGTGCCGCCGGAATCGCTCGGCCGGCCGTGATCGAGTCATTGAAGAACGAGATCCGACCCGCCAATCTGGTAACAGCCTTCGCCGGCAACGATGTGGAAGCGGTAAATCGGGCACGAGAGCGGTTCCTCCCTCACCCTCCCTCCTCTCCCAGTGCCGGCATCTTCCGGAATGGCAAACTCGTCCACATGGTCGAACGACACCAGATCGAGGGCCAGTCTGCTGAGGCCTTAGCCAGGATATTCACTAGCGCCTATGATAGGTACTGTGGAGAGACGATCGATGAATCGGTCCCAATCTATGACCCCATGGCCGCCCTCCAAGTCTCGGTAGAAGAGGCGAGGGAAAGAATCTCCAGTAACCCCGACCTAGCCTTGTTGGATGTCCGGGAGGCTTCGGAAGCGGCCAAAGGAAAAATCGAGGGCTCTCGGTTGGCAGACAACGCCTTGGGTCAGGAGATCGTCAATACCTGGCCGCGTGATCGCGAAATCATCACCTACTGCGAGCAGGGCAATCGGAGTGTGCAGGCCGTCCAGTTCTTGCGACAGCATGGTTTCGAAAATGTCCGAAGCTTGGCCGGTGGTTTTGCGCTCTGGTTGACCCACTCAGCCGGTGACGAGACCACGTCTGCAACGCCTTGATAGGCACCGGGAGGTATTGTCTACTCAAGGGAGGATTCTCCTTTCTTGGGACGAAACCCGTGTGCAGAGAGAGTGGCAGCTCGTGATGGTGGTCGAATCCGGCGCTTTCCCTATCATCTGAAGGGCGCGACCTTACACTCACTTAACCTGGAGTCAATCTTGAAAAGAAGGGTCGTCATCACCGGTGTGGGATTGGTATCGGCCCTCGGCTTGGATACTGAAAGTACTTGGCAAGGCCTCCTGAGGGGAACAAGTGGGGTCAGCTCGATCTCGCGTTTTGACGCCAGCCAATTCTCGACTCGAATCGCAGCAGAAATAAAAGACTTTGATCCACTGGCGTATGTTGACGCCAAAAACGCGCGGAAGATGGATCGATTTATCTTCTACGCGATCGCGGCTAGCGACAACGCCTTCTGCAGCTCTGGTCTTCAAGTTACACCGGAGAATTCCCATCGGGTGGGGGTGTATATTGGGTCAGGCATCGGCGGATTCGGCACTATCGAGCAGGGGCACCAGAAGTTCCTAAACAAGGGTCCTCGGAAGATCTCTCCATTCTTCATTCCCGCCTGCATCGTCAATCTGGCCGCCGGTCAGGTTTCGATCAGATTGAAAACAGCTGGGCCGAATTTGGCCACCGCAACAGCCTGTTCAGCAGGAGCCCACGCCATTGGAGACTCCTTTAAGATCATTCAACGCGGCGCAGCAGACGTGATGATCTCGGGAGGCTCAGAGGCGGCGATCACTCCCATGGGAATCGGAGGATTCGCAGCCATGAGGGCTCTTTCCAGTCGCAATGATGAACCGGAAAGGGCCAGTCGACCTTTTGAGCAGGAGCGCGACGGATTTGTTGTCGGAGAGGGGGCAGGCATCCTCGTTTTAGAGGATCTGGAACATGCACGCAGGAGAGGAGCGCAGGTTTATGCCGAGATCATCGGTTATGGGATGAGCGGTGATGCCTACCACATCACGGCTCCCCCTGAAGATGGTTCAGGCGCGATTCGGGTGATGCAGGCTACCCTTGAGGATGCGGGCGTAGAGCCTCAAAAAATCGATTACATCAATGCCCATGGGACCAGCACTCGCCCCAACGATCGAATTGAAACTCGGGCCATCAAGGCTGTCTTCGGAGAGCATGCCCATCGGTTGCTGGTGAGTTCCACCAAGTCCATGACGGGTCACCTGCTGGGCGCCGCCGGTGGATTGGAAGGGGGAATTTCCGCACTGGCCATTCGGGATAAGACTGTTCCTCCCACTATCAATCTGGAGACTCCGGACCAGGAATGCGATCTGGACTACGTTCCGAATCAAGCTCGCCGGGCAGAAATCCGGTACTGCTTGTCAAATTCCTTTGGCTTTGGGGGCACCAACGCGTGCATCTTGCTGAAAAGATACGAGGAGTAGACGTTTAGTCGATTTCCATGCTGAATTTCTGAAGCATATCGTAGTTGGCTAGCTAGTTCCCATCCCAGAATTGACTTTTAAGCTTTGTTAATTAGCTGATTCTAAGATACTTAATATACCATAGGCAGCGGGCAAAGACCACTTTGTGCTCGGTGGACCCTTTTTCGCCAGCAGGAGGATGACGGAGCTGGATTTTGCAGACACTGCGGCCGCAGCTCCGAGCGTTTTGGGTTCCAAGAGGCTGCAACGGTCTCAGGGAAGCAAACGGGCCAGAACGAGCAGGTTGTAGCTGACCACGGAAGCCTGCACGTACTGCTGGAAGTGCTCCCAGCCTTTCCAGGTGCAGCGGTCCAGCCCGAAGACGCGCTTGAGCCACGAGATACAACCCTCAATGCCGGCGCGAAAACGTCTCAACTGTTTGTAAAGCCAGCTGGAGCGCACCATCTCGCTGATCGGCAGACTTCCCTTGCGATCAAAGGCGGCATCCTGGATGCCCTCCCCTTTGGCCCAGGTCAAATTGGCTTGGCTGTAAAAGCCCCGGTCCGCCGCCATCTGACGCGGATAGCGACCGTAGACCTCTCGATGGGCTCCGAGCAAGGGTTGGAGCTGACCCACATCGGCCGGGTTTCCAGCCAGGACTTCACAGTTCAAGATCAGCGACGAGCGACCGCCGGTCAGAAAGATCTTGTGCCCATAGGTCGGTTCGCGCTGGCCTTTTTTGATGATGTCCGTATGCTCTTCAAAAATCGAAAAGACCTTCTCGGCGGCGGGCACGGTCTCGCCGCGCAGGACGCGTCGCTCCGTTTGATCGATGACCCGGGCCATCAGCTTCAGGTAATGCTCCAAGGAGACCAGCAGCGCCACGGTCAGCAGGTCGGCGGCCGGCAAATCGGCTTGCAAGGCCGTAGCCGTAGGTTTTGCGGGCGACCTTCAACAGATCGCGATAGGCGCGCTGGCGTTTGGCTCCTCGGCCGTTGGCGATCTGAAAAGCCCGCCGCTTGGCTCGTCGGCTGTGGTTGGTAAAGACCACCGCCGTCGACGCCTGGCCTTCGGCTTCGAGCGCGCCTTGTCGCTCCTTGAGCTGTCCCAGAAGCCGGCTCACCGTGCGCACCGCATCGTCGAGCAGGGCACTGTCGGTCGGATGATGAATGTCGCTCTCGACGGCGGTCGAATCGAGGCGGATGCGCTGGCCCTTTTCCAGTCCCTTCTGAGCGGCCCAGCCCACCAAGACGGTATTGATCTCTTTCCAGCTGGCTTCAGAGATCTTCGAGATATTGCGCTGCAGGGTGGACCTATTCGGCATCCAGCCCAGGGGGTGACGCACAAAACTGCGGAAGCTCTGGGAGTCGAGTAGGTGAAAGGCCAGCTGCTCGTAGCTGAAGCCGTGCAGCTGTTTGACGAGGGTCGCTCGTAGGACAAACTCGGCACTGAGTCCGCTGGCGCCTTTCTGCGGATTGGAAGTGTCACATAGATCCTGTAAAACTAAGGCCGAGATCCGGGGATTGTGGTCCAGGATCTCGGAGATCTTTTCCAGTTCCCGGGCCATTTGGTGGTCGGGGAAAATGTGGCAAAGGGGGAGTCGTTCTTCCGTTTTCTGGCGCAACGTTGGGCCTCCTTTTTCGAGTTAACTTCTTTGTTTTCAATTTGTTCGCACCAAAAGATTAACAAAGAGGTCTGACAAAAAAGGGAGGCCACATCCCCACCTTACTCCTTCATTTTCAGCTATTTAAAGTCCTTGGGATGGGAACTAGCTATGACCGATCCACCATGTTGTGGGACCGGGAGCGGTCGGAAAAGAACTCAGGCGCTTGGAACAACTCTTTGGTTCTATTCCAACAAAGGTACGTAATGCGACATTAGGCTTCGGACCTTTTGGTCGAAGGGCACAGCTCGCGGCCAACTGCTGCTGGCATGGCCTTTCGCGTCGCGTCGCGAACTGCCCCTCAAAAGCAGGAGCAAGAAATCGCGGAGGCCTGCAGGCGCTTGGTGAAGAACAGCATCATTTGCTGGAACTATCTCTACCTGTCCCAGAAGATATCGCGGATTGCGACAACAACCACGACCGAGAAGCTTGAGGATACGGTGGGAATTCGCCCCCCAAAATTGGCAGCCTGAACGGCCCTGGGGGACCTGGAGTCGCGAAAGCGGCGAAATTTCCGTGTTCAGAAAGGCTTACATGCGACCCTATGTCGCATTACGTACCTTTGTTGGAATAGAACCGAAGGGTAAGGGCAGTGCAAGTTTATGCGCCCACGCTCCGGCGAGCTCGGCGATTCTGGGGGCTTTTTCCTTTTGAATTACCGCTACTAGGACCAGAACTGGCGAAGCTGTCAACCAATCTGTGGTAAAGGGTGGAAAGGAACCGGGGTCCGAGTAGCAATGGAACAGGAATGTACGCTAAGCCTGCTGGACCTGGAGTGATCAGGCGAGTCGGGAACACAGATGGCACCCCATGACAGCTTCGGTACCTCTAGGGGTCACCGCACGAAACGGAAAAAATCGTACGCTAAGCTCCCAGCAGCAGCCCGCAAGTCATGTAAATAGAAGGCCCTGCGAAGTGTCGGCGCCAACTCTTACAACTCCGTTTGGTGTTCGGGTTTTTCCTGTGCCGCCGGGTTGATTTGTGTGGCGAGCTTGACCTAGAAATCTCTCAATCTATTGGACTTGCTGGCGGGAACCTGAAGGCGACCAGCTTGAGCACAGCTCCGTTAGCGTACGATTTTTTCCGTTTCGTGAGCGGACCCCTATACAAACGGCTACCAGCGGTCGCGACCTCGCCCGCCGCCTCGGCCGCCACCACCACCACCCGATCGATTCTCTCGGGGCTTGGCCTCATTGACGGTCAGAGTGCGCCCGTCAAGCTCAGTGCCGTTCAGGGCCGAGATCGCCTTTTGAGCCTCGCCCTGAGATTCCATCTCCACAAAACCGAAGCCCCGTGACCGACCAGTATCTCTGTCTGTGATCACTTTGGCTGATTCGACATTTCCCTGTTCCGAGAAAAGTTGCTCTAGCCGCTCTTCCGTTGTGGAATAGGGCAGACCACCCACGTACAGTTTGTTAGTCATGTTCTCCTCCTAAAGAGAATATGTTCGTCTTCCAACCCTGAGATCCTGACCGGAAAGGAACAGAACATGGTCGGATTCTTGGTCTCGGGCCACAGTCTAGTCGGTGATTCCTAAAGGGTATCTTTCGCAGGGGTAAGACTGACTAGGCCTTCAATGTACGCGGGATCCAAAACGACCAGGAGAGGATCGCGGCTTCGTCCCTTCTTGGGGCGCGTCACTCTTTTCGGACTCTTGCAGCTGCTGCTTCTCTTCCTCGCCGGCTTGGACCGCAGCGGCGACTTTATCTTTCTGCCGAGTCAAGGTGTCGCGACCTCGGTCAATCGCTTCGCTGGCGCGATCCGCTAACCCCCTGGACTTGTCAACAACCGCTTCCCTTCCCGAACGAAAGGTCTCGCCAATCCGCTCGGTTCCTTCCCGATAGCGATCTCCCAACAGATCTCGGGTCTCCTCTCCTGATCTCGGCGCCAGCAGAAGGGCGACTGAAGCGCCGACAATACCACCCACGAGAAAATAGATCAGGTTATCTTCACGTGAGGCCATGAATCGTCCTTCCGAAATCTAAACCGGATGAATGATCAAAGTCTATCAGCTCTCGAACCTTGAATCCACTGCTGTTTGGTCATCTTAGAGTTGAGCCGAGAAGAGATCAGCTTGCAGGTCAGCGTCGCTTTAGGCCGCGGCAAGGTGGGATTCTCCCCCCGGAACTCCCCAGTTCTTATTGACGAAGGTGTCCGTAAACCTGACTGCCGTTCAGAGCCGCCACCGCCTTTAGAGCGTTGGGGTCTGAGTAGCAATGGAACGAAATCCTGGTGTTTTTCCGGGATCGCGTCTTTTCTGTGGGTGACGAAATTTCTGGTTAGAGTTACTCTATGAGGTCCCCGAGCTGGGCAGGCACCCCGGCTCTTCTGCTAACGTGCGTGCTTCCGCAATCCAATCTGGAGGACCGCGTGCCGCGAAAACAGAGGCCACAGTGGCAACCCATCAATCGTCTTCCTTTAATCACGACTGCGATCGACGGAATGCTGGAAACCACCCAGGAGCGCCTTGAGAACCTGGAAAACGATACTTATCTTCGATTCCACGCCACTCACCTGTTGAAGTACGGCTCTTCGGGGTCCACGAGAGGGTTGTAAAATGAGTATTGCCCCAACCCTTGGCTTGGCCTGCCAGGCTACGGCAACACTGTCAGCGCGTCCTGTAAGGTGGCGCTCATTCCACCTACCATCACCGTCAGATTCCATAACCTCGGCCGCTGCGGACCGCCGTTCTTGAAGCTAATCGTCGCAGTGATGGTCGTCGAGTCTTCAACTGTAACACTCTCCACCACGGGCGCCGGACCTGAGCCACCGCCAAAACTTACTTGCGCACCAGCGGCAAACCCGGTTCCACTGATTGTTGTGACCCAGTTGGTGGCGGGCAACTGCACCGTATCCGGATCCATCCCGGTAACAGTAAGATCTTCCGGCGGCTCGTTTACTGTCACCGGCTGTGAGGTGGGAACGCCGGTGGCACCGCCGTTGTCAGTTACCGTAAGCGTCACGGTGTAGGTTCCCGCCGCCACGTAGCTATGACTCGGGTGCTGGTTAGTTGACATAGTCCCGTCACCGAAGTCCCAAGACCAGGAAGCGATCGACCCATCACTGTCAGTTGAGCTGTCGATGAAGTTGCAGGAAAGGTCCGTACCGGTTGAGCCGAACGACGCCACTGGAGGAAGGTTATCCGACCCGCACCCTTCATCGATGACGCCGTCGCAGTTGTTATCGATTCCGTCGCCGCAGTTCTCGGCGACCGCAGGGCTAACATTCGCGTCCTCGTCGTTACAGTCGCCGCTGCAGATGCTGTAGCCATCTCCGTCACTATCTAACGCTTCCTCGGGGGGACAGGTGCCGGCTTCGTAGGCTCCCATGTCGACGGTCCCACCAACGATTCGCGGTCCTCCGTCGAGGTCGGTGGTCGGCAGGCCGGGATCGTTGAATCCGGCGTCGATGCAGGGTGAGGAGGCGGCGAGGTGATAATCATCGTTCGCCGGATCCACAAAGAGCGGATCGAGGTTCAGGTTTCCGGTGCCTGGAAATCCTCCTTCGATATCGCTGTAGGAAACCACTGGTGAGGAGGTTGCATCTCCGCTCAAGGATCCGCCCCCGTTTCCAAAGACTATACTATTTTCCAGGTTCGGCGAACTTCCCCGTCGGCTCCTGATGGCAGCGCCGCCCTGGTTATTGGCGAAGGTGCTGGTGCGAATCATTGGGTCCGGATCGTTGTTGCGCATGGCGCTCCCCGATGGTGCGCTGTTGAGGAAAAAGAGACAATTGATGATGGTCGGATTGCCTGTGGCGACGGCGCGTCCGACGTAGTTGTGCATGCCGCCGCCACCGGAGGCAGCCGTGTTCCCCTCGAAGACGCACCCGGTGACGATTGGATTGCTGTTCTTGCGGTTGTCCATGCCGCCCCCTTCCTCTCCGGCATGGTTCTCTTTGAAGACTGAGTTGGTCACGATCGCATGACTATTGATGTAGTTGCGCATTCCTGCGCCTTTATTCGAGGTGTTCTGAGTGAAAAGGCAGCCGCTGATCGTCGGGCTGGCTCGCAGATTAAACATCCCGCCGCCCATGGACCCCGAATTGTTCTGAATGAATGTGGAACTGATGATTATGGGATTCCCTTCTTCGTTGTACATGCCGCCGCCCCGGTCGTCAGCGGTGTTTCCGGTAAAAATGCTGTCCATCACAGTCGGATTTGTACCAATGTTGAGCATCCCGCCTCCCTCATTGGCGTTGCCTCCGGTGATCGTGAATCCTTCGAGCTTGGTGTCCGGACCCTCGCCATTAACACATTGGACAACCGAGCCGTTCGATCCGGATCCATCGATGATCGTGACCTGTGGTCCGTCGGAGCTGCGGAGTGTGATTCCCTTGCCTTTGAAATCGATCGCCTCCCAATAGGTACCGGGCGCGACCACAATCAGGTCGCCTGGCACTGCCACATCGATTGCGGCCTGGATCGTAGGCTGATCCACTGGAACGTTGATGGTCACACCTTGGGCAAAGTTGGTGTGAAAGCCGGAACACACGAAGAGCAATAACAGTGAAATGAATTGGGTGAGCACACCCCGAAAGAAGTCGATCCTCATTTGCGAATTCCTCCCTGCTGACCCATATAAAGGCTAACAGGATTGCGGCTCATGAGGCTCATGACATGAACTCTGGTTCTGGGCCCAATTGCTGCACGGACGCAACAGTCCTCGTGAACCGCTGTTTAGAGATTTCATCCAAGGGCTCGCTAAAGCGGGAGCCACCTTTGGGTCCCAGCTTCCCCAGTCGAGAGGATTATCTGTCGAAGCTAACAGTTGCTGTGAGGCCTGTCAAGACCATGCCGTCAGTACTGTCGCTCGCATGTGGATTGTCCGGTGCCGATAGCAAATGGAGTGTCCGGTCCCTCAGCGGTGGGGATAGGATAGGTGCATTTCAACTGGGAAAGGTAACCTGATTCCTTGTTTCCTTGGTTGGGATAGGCGTCGTTGGCGACGTAAACATCCTGCCAGCCGTCACCGTCGAGGTCGAGGCAAACGAGCCCCAGGCCGGCGGCGGTGGTTGAGGCGATTCCGGCGTCCTCGCTGACGTCTCTGAAGCTTCCGTCGGCCTCGTTGTGGAGCACGATGTCGTGGATCGGCCGGAAGGGGGGCCGCCGTCCGTCCTGCGCCGAGCACCTCTTGGCAGGCCGGTAGTCGACGTAGCGGACGCCGTACAGGTCGAGGAAGCCGTCGCGGTGGAAATCGAAGAACGCGGCCGACGAGGACCAGCCGTTGACCTCGACGGTCCGCCCAGATCTCAACCCTGCCCGCACAACCTCTCACCTCTACCGCCGTCCCCACCCAACAGAAGGGCACCGGATAAAGGTGATTCTCAAAGCGCACCATACAATCTCGATGCACCGGTCGGGTCACCACGACATCGAACGGCTCGGGGAGAATCGGCAGCGGAGCCAGACGCTCCAGTTCCCACTGCCAGCTTTCCTGGACCGTCTGACCCGTCGCCGGGCAGAGCGATCCCTCGCTCCACCTGGATGTTGACTTCTTCCAGTAGGGTGGCAAGCAGCTCTTTTCGATCCCGGTCGGTGGTAGTGGGGGCCTCCCACACCTGTTTTAGATCGGTCCCCAACGTGCGAATCTCCTCGCGCTGCTCCTCGGTGAGGCTTGGAGACCGTAGCCGCTCCCGTCGTTGCAGTTCGGTCTCAGCCTCAGCCAGATTGGTCCAGGCGCTGCTCCCATTGGGGGTGGCTGAAACCTGTGCTGGTGAGGCAGCTTCGCGGGTTGTTTGTTCACTTCCTGCGATTTCCAGGCTAAAATCAGCCTCTCCATTCAAATGTGTCTCAAAACTGCTCTGCTTAGTGTTTTCTTCTTCTCTTTGGCCACCACCTTTTTGGTCCGTGCTAAGACAAAGGAGGATGCCGCCGCGCCACTGATTAGTGGAAGTATCTGTGCCCTGATAATCATTCCAGCAGCAATCCTGATAGGGGATAAGGTGGCATGGCTGGGGTTAATCCTTATTGTCACAATCGCTGCTGTCATGGGTGATTGGTCTATTAGGGGTCATGTCATGACCCTTATTAGAGCTACTATCCTACGGGTAATTTTTAGCCTGATTGGCTTCGGATTGTTCGCTCTCCTGGTGGTCTTCTTGAACAGAACTGCCTCCATTAGCCCGCTCTATTTTTTTTTAGAGTTAATTTCTGAAACCCTGGAAATCATCGGCCTCGGCTGTGTAGGTGAGGCTTGACCCGATCAGATTGTTTTAAAGGCGTGCTCACGCGCTCTTTTCCACTTATGTGACGGAACCTGGTAATTAATCTCTTAGGGGACGCGAAGTTTTACGACCCTGCGCGGGCAGAAAGTCGGAGGGGATCGGTAGAACTCTTAGGGCGCGAACCACGCGCCTGACATGGGGCCGCGACGAGACTTCTGACTTCCCCAAGGATCTATCGCCCGTATCCGGCACGGGGTGATCCTTTCTTAGCAAGCAAGCCTGAGTGGTCCTGATCCCATCTCTACCCTTCCAGACCTTGTCCGCTCCGTTTCTTGCCTCGCCATAACTAACTGAAGTAGAGGGGATCAGAGTTCCACCCCACGGCGACTGGGTGTCGGCTATCAGAAATATCCAAGCCTGCACTGGGCGATCTTGAGTGGGTCCGACGCCTACACGTCCTATGCGGGGGTCTTTCTCTCCCTATCTGCCCTGCTTCCGGGGCATATTTCAATCGATCGAGCCGAAGATAAATAGCTCTTTAAACAGGGATTGTAGGCCACTGAGTGATCCCGTAGTTTGGAAAGTATTCCGCTGTGGTTTGGTGATTCGGCTTTTTGGCACACTGCCGCCTGGCTTCGAGGAGTTGCTTCAGATCGTCAGATCGGCAGCGGCTGCTACGCCCTTGGAGTTCATGCGCCTGGTACTGGCTTCCTCCCAGGGTGAGGTACGGTTCGTCGAGGTGACGGGGGGACCTGAATTCCGAAGGGAACTCGAAACGGCTTTTCGCGAAGGCTTCCAGGCTTTGGGAATGCTGGGTTGGGAGGTTAATGAGGAGACGGTGCAGGCCAAGAACGTGCTCTTCCCGTGGCACAGGGACGATGAGACACTCTGCCAGCTATTTGATCGGCTCTGTGACGAAGGGGTTGAGAGTGTGGAGCAGGAACTAGACCGGCGGACCAAAACCTAGCCGTACAGAAGCCAGAAAGGAGGCCCTGATGGCACTCTGCTGAAGAGGTCTCTCCTGGTTCCCGTCCCGTGCTAACCCTGTTGATCCTTCCCCTCCACCTTGCTAGCCTGGGTTCCACTGAGAACCGGAATTCCCTTTCGATGAGGAGGATGGACGATGAGGATGAGACTAGCGACTCTGTGCGTGGTTTCTCTTGCGATTTCCCTGACGGTGGAAAGTGCCTTGGCGGAGCAGGAGGGGACTCAGGAACCCCTGGACATCGGCTCCCGGCTGGAGCTGTTTGTGGATGACTACCTAATCGAGTCGGTGGATGGGGTCAGACTGAAGCTGCACGAACCGCGATCTGCCGGGAAGGTTCTCACCTTCGACAAACCCTGGGAGGGAACAACCAGCGCCTACGCCACCGTTTTCAAAGACGGAGATCACTACCGGATGTACTACCGTGGAAGTAGTGATCCCGAGTATACGGCCACCTCTTTGCTGGAAGAGGGGGAGGTTGTTCACGAGATCCATCCGGCTGTGACCTGTCTGGCCGAGAGTCGTGATGGAACCGTGTGGACCCGGCCCAACCTAGGCCTCTATGAGTTCAACGGGTCGCGAGAGAACAACATCGTCCTGACCGGGTCCTCGGGCTGCTGCTTTGCCCCTTTCAAGGACTCCACAACCCGGAGGCTCCTGCCAGTGAGCGCTACAAGGCCGTGGAGGCCAGTTATGCCGGGGGCGAGCCGAAGCTCGTGGGCTTTGTCTCTGCCGATGGCAAACGTTGGAAGCCAGCTAGCCCGGATTATGCAAGAGATCTAAATTCAAGTGAGATTTGGACCCAGAAAAAGAGCCGTAGCTCTCTGATATAAAGGGGGTTACAGAAAAAAACCCTAAACAGGAGCTACGGCAATGTTGAAAGCAGTCTGCCAGAATACCCTGCCATTTCACAGCCACAGAAAGATCACGACGCGTTTTGATGGAGGGAGCCTCACTTCCGACGCAGGATGGTTGTTGTTTGGATCGCTGGATCGTCAACATCGATTGTGCGAGGGCTTCAGTTCCTGTATTTCGGAAAGTCGAGACCAACGCTACGTTCGTCATGACCTGTTGAAGTTGATCCGACAACGAGTCTTGCAGATCGTGGCCGGCTACGAAGACTGTAATGACGCCGATACGCTGCGCTCGGATCCGATGCTCAAGACCGTCTGTGATCAGTTGCCAGAGAGCGATCCCGATTTGGCGACCCAGCCGACTTTTTCCCGCTTGGAGAACTCCGTCACCAAGAAGGATCTGATGCGTCTGAGCCAGTGGCTGTTAGGCCGTTATGTGCGCTCCCTGAAGAAGCGACGTCCCGGAAAGATCATCCTGGATCTGGACAGTACCGATGACCACACTCACGGCCAACAGGAGTTCTCCTTCTACCACGGGTATTACCGAAACCACATTTTGCATCCTTTGCTGATCTTTGATGCCGACACGGGAGACCTGGTGTGTGCCGTGTTGAGACCTGGCAACAAGGGGGCTGCCTCTCACATCGTGCCCATTCTGAAGCGAGTCGTGGAGGCCATCCGACAAGCAGTGGGGACGGGAGTCGAGATTGAGATTCGGGCCGACAGCGGCTTTGCCACGCCTCGGCTCTACGAGTTCTGTGAATGTGAAGAGAATAAACTTCAATATGTCATCGGGTTAAGCCGAAACCCTCGCCTGCAGCGAGTGGTCGAGCCCCTGCTGGATTCGACTCGGCTGAGGTTCGTTGAGCTGGAGGAAAAACAGCGTCAGTTTGACGAGTTTCTTTATCGAGCCAACAGCTGGGATCGATCCCGTCGCGTCATTGTCAAAGTGGAGGTCGATCAGCGTGGGATCAATCGTCGCTTTGTAGTTACCAACCGGGACGATCTCTGCTCCCAATCACTTTATGACCACTACACCGACCGAGGGCAGACCGAGAACTTCATCAAGGCCTTCAAGAATCATCTGAGCATGGACCGACTCAGCTGTCATCGATTCCTGGCCAATCAGTTTCGACTCCTCCTGCATGCACTGGCTTACCAGATGTTCGTGCGCCTGCGCGACTATCTGCACGGAACCCCCTGGCACAAGCTCGAAATCGAAACCTTACGTCGTCGGGTCCTCAAGATTGGGGCCCGGATCCGACAAACCACTCGACGCATCTGGGTCCATCTTTCCTCAGCCTTCCCCGAACAACCCCTCTTCCACCTCGTCTTGAGTCGCCTCAACTCCAGTTAGCTTTTCCCAGCTCCCCCGAAAAACCGCTTCCGACACTCATCCAGGCCCAGATCTGTCTGAAATTCACTCCCCAAACCACTCAAACGCCTCGCCAACCCATATTCTTCGCAAATCCGCCTGTCACACCTGCCCGCTTCCGAGTTGGGCCACTTCTCGAGTCGTTTTTCAACACCGAACTACGGTTCTTGCATAATCCGGGCTAAAGCCGATCCCCTCCTCACCGACGGCCAGTTCGATTCCCTGAACGTGGTCTTCTGGGATGCGCTGCGAGGTAGCTACACAGCCATCTACCGCAAGTCACGTGACGGAGTGCGCAGCATCCGCCACTCCTCAACCCGGGATTTTCGAGATTGGCCTGAAGGGCAATGGGCCGAATTTGGCGACAGCCCGGCAGAGCATCTCTACACCAACGCAACTGCACCATACTTTCGGGCTCCCCACATCTATCTGGCTTTTCCTCGGCGTTTCCTCCCCTGGCGAACGCTTCCCCTTTACCAGGATCTGATCGCCCCGGGGGCTTCGGATGTCGTGTTGATGAGTAGTCGGGACGGAATCCACTGGGACCGTCGCTTCCTGGAAGCCTTCATCCGGCCCGGGCGGGATACGCGCAACTGGCTCCACCGGGCGAACACACCTGCCTGGGGGCTCCTGTCCACCGCTCCGGACGAGATTTCTCTCTACGTGGAGAGGCATTACACCTTCCCCTCCATCCATGTGGAGCGCTTCGTCATTCGCACGGATGGCTTCGTCTCGCTGAATGCGGGATACTCCGGAGGGGAACTCGTTACCAAACCCCTGCTCTTCCAGGGCGACAACCTGGTCCTCAACTTTGCCACCTCAGCCGCCGGAAGCATCCGACTGGAGATCCAGGACATCACTGGGAACCCTCTACCCGGCTTTGTGCTGGAGGAGTCCCCGCTGATATGGGGAGATGAGATCGAGCACACAGTACGTTGGGAGCGGAGTCATTCCAAGGCGACTTCAGATAAGCCCCTGGCCCGGATAGCCGGGAAGCCGCTCCGCCTGCGCTTCGTGATGAAGGACGCGGATCTCTACTCGCTGAGGTTCAGGTAGGATCAGAGTCGCCAACTCGTCCGGGGCTCTTGCTCCTGTGGCGCTACGAAGCTACCTTCTCAATGCCAGAGAAAGTGCCCAAACAGACAACCATGCTGGAAGCACCGTCCCAGCCCATGGAGACCCACCTGGGAATGGACCAGGACCCAGTACAAAGGTCCAGTCGTTGACCAGGCGCAGGGAAGTGGAGGATGGCTACCGCCGCGAAGATCAGAGCGGAAGTGATGAGATAGCTGCGATGCATCTCAATTCTCCGTCGGGACCAGCCGCTTCAGTTCCTCGAACCAGTTGAGGACGACGTATAGCTCGGTCAGCTCCTCTGTGCGCGTCTTGACCATCGCAAACGTCTTTCCATCAGGTGAAATGTCATAAGTCCGCGGTAAGTAAAAGCGGATGGGCCACTCGAATAAGGGACGAGGAGTTTGTGGTTCAAAGGCCGTCTCCGTTTGGACGGGAACCACCATGATGTTATCTCCGCTACGATAAAAGAGCTCTTCCCCGCTTGGAGCCCACACCGGCGCCATTCCCCCTCCATTAGATACTAGGATGATCCTGCCCGGTTCGGGATAGGAGGTAGCATAAACCTCCGCTCTGCCGGACCGAGTGGAAGTGAAAGCGATCCAGTCTCCATCCGGTGAAAACCTCGCTCCCCAGTCATGGAATTGGCTCTTTAGGAAGGGCTGCGGCTCATCACCGAGGGGGAGCATCCAAATGCCGCGACCACCTTCGGAATTGAATCCCGTAGATGCAACGGGTAGCACCCACATGTCGGTACCGATTTTGGTACCAAATTCCCAAAATGCCAGGACTTTCCCGTCAGGCGACCATGAGGAGGAGAACTGATTGTTCTCGCTCCTTGTGAGCTCCTCGGCCTCGCCTCTACCGCCTATGGGTTTCCGATAGATACTCCATTTCCCAGTTCTATTTGATGCAAACGTCAACTGCCCACCGTCTGGGACAGTCCAGACAGCACTGGCATTGCTACCCTCGAAAGTAAAGGGGGACAATGTTGCACGATCGATTTCGTAAACCCACAGCCTTAACTTGCTTATCGCACTCCAGCCGCTCCGTCTCAAAACCGAGGCGCTTGAGATGCTCGTCCGGATAGTCGATGGCCGCCACGTGGCTGGGTGTCTCGATCGGAACCAGATCGCGGATGTACTCAAGTGCTTTCATGGGTCGAGGCTCCTGGCTTCCCGTGTTTATAACACCGCTGTCGAATCGGGGGAAACCGGAATGGGTGATGGGTGGGGTTGACTCGGAGTTCTTTTGGCTTTGCCCTTCGGCAGCACCAGCGTTTCCGGCTAGAGACAAGCGAGAGTATTGTCAGGAACCTTCGCGGGCAGGAACATGCTCGGGCAAGGGCACGGGCACGGGCACGGGCTAGGGTTGATCAGAGAGAAATGCCCCGACCTCCAAAAAGACCATGTCCTTTGCCGGCTGGGAGTGCTTAAATTGGAAGCTGGAAGAATCCCGGGAGGAATCATGAGAAGACCCTGCCGAGACGTCGTTGTCTGGACCGCCTTATCCCTGTCGCTGTTCGTCCTGGTGCGTGCGTCCCAGCACCAGGGCGTTCGCCACATCGGCACCCGAGTGGAGCCTTTCGTGGACGACTGGCTCATGGCCCGGATGGACAACCTGAGGCTGGTGCTGCACCGGCCGCGACCGGCCGAGGTCGTGATGGACTTCAACCGGCCCTGGGAAGGGGAGTACTCGGCCTACGTGACCGTCTTCCAGGACGGCGACAAGTTCCGGATGTACTACCGGGGAGTGGGCCTGGACGAGTCCGGCCAGGTTACGTGCCTGGCCGAGTCCAGCGACGGCATCCGCTGGCGACGTCCCGCTCTGGGTATCCACACCTGGAAGGGGTCCAAGGAGAACAACATCATCTGGACCGAACGAGGGTCCCACAACTTTGCCCCCTTCAAGGACTCCAATCCGGCGGTGCTCCCCGAGCACCGGTACAAAGCGCTGGCCGGCGGGCCCCTCCTGGCCCTGGTCTCGGCCGACGGCATCCACTGGAAGAAGCTGCAGGAGGAGCCAGTTATCAGCGACGGTGCCTTCGACTCCCAGAACTTGGGTTTCTGGGACCCCTTGCGGAACCAGTACGTGGCCTTCTACCGGGACTTCGTTCGCCCCGAGGGCGTGACGAAGAAGTGGACCGGCGTTCGCGGCATCAAGACGGCCACCTCCACCGACTTCGTCAACTGGACCGAGGGGGAGTGGCTGGATTATCAGGACGCTCCTCTCGAGCACTTCTACACTAACGCCATCACTCCCTACTTCCGGGCTCCCCATCTCTATGTGGGTTTCCCCAAGCGCTTCCTGCCGATGCGCGTCGTCCGCGAGAGTGAGGAGCCGCTCTTTCAGCAATATTGGAAGGACCTGCACAAGCCGGGGAACGAGGAGGGCCTGGAGCGAGCAAAGCGCCGGGCCAAGCAGAGGGGGCAGTCCCTGGAGGAGTACTACCGGATCGCCCTCTTCGGAGGCGTCTCGGACGCGGTCCTCATCACCAGCCGGGACGGCATCACCTTCCAGCGCAGCTTCCGCGAGGCCTTCGTTCGGGCTGGCCTGGATCAAGGGAACTGGGGCCACCGGAACAACATGACGGCCTGGGGGATTCTGCAGACGGGGCCCGAGGAGATGTCCATCTACCTGGGGGAGCACTACGAGCTGCCCACCTGCAGACTTCGTCGGCATGTGATGAGACTGGACGGCTTCGCCTCCATCCACGCCGACTACGGAGGCGGGAGCTTTCTGACCCGTCCCTTCACGTTTGCCGGGAGAGAACTGGTTCTGAACTACTCCACCTCGGCGGCGGGTTCCATCCGGGTGGAGTTCCAGGACGAGCTCTCCAGACCCGTCGGCGGGCGCACGCTGGAGGACTGTCCCGAGATCTACGGGGACCGCATCGAGCAGATGGTCCGCTGGAAGGACGGAAGTGATCTCGGCAAGTGGACCGGGAAGACGGTCCGCCTCAAGGTCCAGATGAAGGACGCGGATCTGTATTCGATTCGCTTTCGCTAGAAGGAGTCTCCTTTTCCCAGGAGGATCATGAAGGAATCACTGCGCCCTGTACTCCCATTCGCCATCTGCACTCTCTGCCTAGTCCAGGCCATGGCCGAGCACCACGGCAAGAAGGACCCGCCGCTCCAGATCGGCTCCCGGCTGGAGCTCTTCGTCGACGACTACCTGATCGAGTCCACGGAGGGGGTGCGCCTGAAGCTGCACTCGCCTCGGTCCGCGGGCAAGGTGTTGACTCTGGACCGACCCTGGGAGGGGGTGTCCTGCGCCTACTTCTCCGTCCTCAAGGACGACGACCGGTACCGCATGTACTACCGAGGCACCAGCCCCAAGGGGTACACGGTCCGCTCCAGGGGAGACGGTCGTCCCGGAGCACCACGATGTGACCTGCTACGCGGAAAGCCGGGATGGTCTGAGCTGGAGCAGGCCGACTCTGGGCCTCTTCGAGTTCCAGGGATCCAGCGACAACAATATCGTGTGGAGCGCACCTACATCCCACTGCTTCATGGTCTTCAAGGACGCCAATCCCGCCGCGCCCGAAGCGCAGCGGTACAAGGCCCTGGCCCTCAGCGAGGAATGGCTTCCGAAGAAGATCTTCGGCCTTGTTTCGCCCGACGGTCTCCGGTGGCGGCCGGTGCGGGAAGAGGCGCTCATCACCCAGGAGAGGACGGATTCTGGGGCGGATCTCGCCTTCTGGGACACGGAAAGAGGTGAGTACGTGGCCTACCTCCGGGGCCGGCAGACGATACCGGGTGGCGTTGACAAACCTGGGGGACTCTTTGGTCCGATCCGGGCCGTGATGCGCTCCACGTCGCCCGACTTCCTGGACTGGAGCGAGCCCCGCTTCATCGACCTGGGCGAGGCTCCGGTGGAGCACCTCTACACCAACGCCATCACGCCCTACTTCCGGGCGCCTCACATCTACCTCTCCTTCCCCCGGCGCTTCCTTCCCTGGCGCACCCTTTCCATGTACCGGGAGGCCAGCGGGCCCGGCTGCTCGGATGCCCTCTTCATGACCAGCCGCGACGGGATCCGCTGGGACCGGACCTTCATGGAAGCCTATATCCGGCCCGGGAGGAGTTACCGGAACTGGATTAATCGAGCCAACACCCCGGCCTCGGGCCTCATTCCCACGGCCCAGGATGAGATCTCGCTCTACGTGCAACGCCACTACACCTTTCCCAGCGTCCATGTGGAACGGCTGGTCACTCGAACCGACGGCTTCGCATCGGTACACGCCGGGCACCCCGGGGGAGAGCTGGTCACCAAGCCCCTGCTCTTCCAGGGGGACAACCTGGTGCTGAATTTCGCCACCTCCGCAGCCGGAAGCATCCGTCTGGAGATCCAGGATGTCCAAGGGAACCCCCTACCAGGCCTTGCGCTGGAGGAATCACCTCTGATCTTTGGAGATGGGGTCGAACATACGGTGCGGTGGGAGCGGAGCCATGCCAAGGCGACTTCGGACAAGCCCTTGGCCAGGATTGCAGGCAAGCCGGTCCGCCTCCGCTTCGTGATGAAGGACGCGGACCTCTATTCTCTGAGGTTCAGGTAGGAGCAGAGTCGCCAACTCGTCCGGGGACTCATGCTCGTGTCGCAGTGCGGAGCCTACCTTCTCATTGCCAGGCGAAGTGCCCAGGCAGACAAGCATGCTGGAAACACGGTCCCAGCCCATGAGACCCACCTGGGAATGGACAAAGGCCCCAGTACAAAGGGCCAGTCATTGATCAGGCGCAGGAAGCGGAGGATCGCCACCGCAGCGAAGATCAGACCGGAAGTGATGAGATAGCCGCGATGCATCTCAGTTATCCGTGGGCACTAGGCGCTTCAGTTCCTCGAACCAGTTCACGACACTTGAAGCTGACGCGGAACCCGTTTCTCGCGGACCATTACGAATCGGGCTTGCAAGTTCTGCGGCTGCCCAATCCGGCCGCAGCTGTGGGAAAGCCCTATAGCGGTGGCCTCCAGGCCACCGTGTTCCTACTGAGCGGCCACCGGTAGGGAGGCAAGCTGACCTGGCCGGGTCTGGAGGACCGCAGCAGCCGTCCGGCCGTCTGCTGTTACCTTGAGCACGCCTTTGAAGTCGCTGAAGTCGATCGGCGAATCCCAATCGAACTCGGTGACAAACAGGGCCATCTGGCCCTGTGCTGGCAAGTCGACGGGTGCGGCGCTGGCCAGCAGCTTCCCGGCGCTGTCGCAGAGGCGGGCCTGCAACTGGACCGTCGAATCCGAGAGGCTCATGACCGCGATCCCCGTATTGATGGTGCTGCCGCTGGTCTCGACCGGAGCCGTGAAGCCTTCGTCGCCCGCTTCGCTGGTTCCTACCCCGGCCAGCCCGAACTCACCTCCAAAGACGACCGCTCCCGCCAGCGGCCTGTCCGAGTTCACGATGACAGAGCCCACGACGGTCTCGCCGTCCGCATTGGTCTGGAAGGTGGCGCGGCCCCCGGCTAGAATCTCGATCTCGAGACGCCCTGGGACCTCCGAACCGGGTATGGTCAGATCCTCACCGCTTCTGTCAAGGTCCATAGCCTGACCGTCCTGTCCCCGAAACAACAGCTCTGCCTGAGCTGCTTCGTCGGCGTCAAAGTTCACCAGCGAGAGCTGGCTGAAGAGCCCCTCGCTCTTGACGAAGTGCGGCAGGTACAGCCTCGAAACGATACTGAATCTGAACGAGTCGACGCTGTTCAACGGAAACGCGGCCAGGATCGCGTTCCTCTCCGAGGCCCAGCTTGGGAGGGTCAACAGGGTCATCGCGGGGAACTCGTAGGGAAGCTCGATCTTTCTCGAAAAGATCGTCGCGCCGTCGACACAGAAGATACCCACACCGCGTTCCTGGGCCGCAGGCCCATTCTGCGTACCTGGCCGAAACGAAAGAACGCAGTTCCTCTCCAGCTGGGAAAGTAGCTCGATCGCAGGAGCCATCTGGAAGCGGTTGTTGAAATCGGCGATGTGTTCGCCCTCACTGCACTGAGAATCGCCGCTGACGAGGTCCGTGTTGCAGATCATCAGAGAGGACCCTCCCCCGACCAGCGGGGTGTAGTGGGCAGACCGAAGCTCGTTTCCCTGCACCCGGACGTCCGTGTCAATCGTCAGCGAATTGATCAAGGGCTGAGCTTCGCGTCTCACTTCGATGTGAATTGGAGCCTCGCCTTCCGGAAAGGTTGTCACTGTCGGGATCGAGACACCCTGGAAGACCTGGCGCCAGAACAGACCTCGGGTTCCGTCCCCTACCTGGAAGATCCGGTGGTGGGAGGATCCGGCGAAGGGGTCCTGATGATCTCCTTGGCCCTGCCCAGCTGAGAAGCTCTGGATGGATTCCCGGCCCCCGGATGTCACTCGGTAGACATCCAGCGTTCCCCTGTTCTCCCGGTTGAGGACGCTGGTGATTTGATCCCCGTCCTGGTCGATGATCGTGTGCTGGACAGTCCCTTCGCCCACCTCGGTTCGCGTCCAATCCGACTGCTCGGCAGGCTGGTCGTAGGAAACCGCCATGAAGTTGCCTTCGCCGTCCGTTTCTATCTGTACGACAATCGTGGTGGTGCCCTGAGTGAGGATCTGAATGTCGAAAGCCGGACCCTCAAAGACGGGAGATATCTCAAACTCAGGAGGTGTATCGCCGTCCAGGAAACCGTCCTTGACCGTGATCACGAAGGTTCCGGCACCTATCTCGACTGTCGCGATCTTGAGGTCGCCGGTCGAAGTCATCGCCGAATCGATCTCCACGGTCTGGCCCGGGGTGTCGACCTCTACAATCTTGTCGACTTCGACTTCGAGGCTCTCCTCACGAATTGCAAAATTTCCGGAGAAATTTGGGTCCGAGGAGCAATCTTTTTGCCCCGAAGCGACCAGCGCAAGGATGATCAGCGAGACTCCCCGGTAGAATTGCTGCCGGGCAGTTAGATGGCTCCAGTGCCTCTTGACCATGACTTCGTCCTCCTGGCCCCGGTCGGCCTACCCTGCGCTCAAGACTTGCTCAGTGGCCGATCGGTCCATTTACCTAAAAGGATCAGTTGAACCAGAGAGGACGGCTTTGGCTGAGGCGATGTCTGGCAAATCTTCTGGCTGTTGCAGATCGAGACGCGCAGGATCGGGGTAAACTGTCCCAACTTGTTCAGGCGCTATTGAGGAGCCGGGCGGTGAGCAGTCGGTGGCTTTTCGCTCCCCAACAGCCACTCCCTCTCTCTTGAGGAACCAATCTATCGGTTCCAGCCGAATATTGATAGCCCCCTGGACATTCTCGTCCGGAAGCGGGTCCTGCGTGATTGCCGGTTCCTGGAGGCCTCAAGCGCAAGCGAGGGGTTGGGGACAGGGGAGATTGTGTTGGCAACTCTTTCCTCGGCAGCTGGTCCCATCTACTGACAGCTCAAGCGTTCAGGGCACCGCCGGACCGCAAAATGGTAGCCCGTAAACGGGATTCACTTCTGTCTCCGCCAGGCGCTCTGCCAGGGTCTCACCCTCGACCAGATCCAGCACCAGAAAGCGCACTCCGTTGGCTTCTTCCAGGCTATGGATTGTTGCAATGTGGGGATGATTCAGTGACGCCAGCACGTGGGCTTCGCGGGAGAAACGAGCCATGCGTTCGTGATCGGCGGCAAAGGCTTCAGGCAGGACCTTCAGGGCCACATCGCGGTTGAGCTTGGTATCGGTGGCGCGGTACACCTCGCCCATGCCGCCTTCGCCGATCTTGGAGGTGATCTTGTAGTGGGAGATGGTCTGGCCGATCACAGGCTTTTCGCTCAGTTATCAGTGGGCACCAGGCGCTTGAGTTCTTCGAACCAGTTGAGGACGACGTTGATTTGGGTCGGCCACCCCTGCTGGATGAACACGAACCGCTGGTCGTCCGGTGCGATGTCGTAAGACAAGGGCAGATAAAGATCTATCGAAGAGCCTTCCGAATAGGTAAACAGCAGTCTCGGGGCTTCCGCTTTAAGTGTTGGCTCCGTCTGGATGGAGACGACCATCACCTTTGCCCCGTTCCGATAGAAAAGCTCCCTGCCACTGTGCGCCCATAAGGGCTGAACCCCTCCGTCTGTGGATATGGGCTCAATCCCGCCCCCTTCGGGGTAGCGTTTCACGTACACCTCAGCTCGGCCCGAGCGGTTGGAGGCAAAGGCAATCCACCGACCGTCCGGCGAGAACATGGGCTGAGTTTCCTCAAACTCGGTGGCAAGAAAGGGTTGCGGCTCACCTCCGAGGGGGAACACCCAAATGCCGAGGTTTTTTGAGGGAACGTACTCTGCAAACGCCAATACATTACCGTCGGGAGACCAGGAGAAGGGTATCTGAGCCCCCGTCGTGAGTTGCTCGGCCTCACCACTGCCGTCAGCTGCCATCCAAGAGAGACCGCCTTGGCTGTCCGTCCGAGCGAATGCGAGTCGAGTGCCGTCTGGAGTCCAAATGGGACCGCCCCCACCAGTCGTCAACGGACTCAAGATCCCTCGGGCTATTTCATAGGTCCAGATCTCAAAGTCTGGGAAAGATCCCAATGTCACGGCCAGACGCTTGCCGTCGGGTGAAAAGCGCACGGAGGCGAAGTCTCGCCGCATTTCCGTGACTGGCTGTTGCTCGCCCTGGCGATCTGCCCAGGACAGGCCATTCCCCCTACTTGCCGCCCCCCCCTGGGAATATAGGCCAGCGTTCCGTTCTCCCATATGCTGTACTGCTGCAACCCCTCCTGAAGCCTCCAGAACCCCTCCAACACCGGTGTGGAGTCTCCCGTCAGCTTGAGGGTTTTCAGATCGAAGGGTGCCGCCAGCAGCTTTTCGTCCAAAGCGTAGATCAAGTGACCGGTGGGTGAATAGCGGGGGTAGTTGCCACGCTGGATAAGGACCTTCTCCTCACCCGTTTCCAGAGAGAATACCCAAATGCTGATTGGTCTTTCCTCTCGGTTCTCGAATACCACTGCCTTACCCCCAGGTAGAATCTGGGGACGAAAACCCGACTGGACTCCGGTCAGTTCCTCGGGGGTGCCCCCTGCCTCCGAGACCCTCCAGATTCCGGGCCTTTGCCCGAAAACGATCGTGCCATCGTGGCCCCAACTGCCGCCCCGGCTGATCTTCACTTCGCAGAGTGTCTGGGGCGTTCCACCCATCAGGGACACTTTCTTCAATGTTTGCTCATCACGACTAAAGAAGCCCACCCACTTCCCGTCGGGAGAGAAAAACGGTTGTACGGCCCCTTCGGTGTGGGGGATCGGTTTGGACTCCAGTTGATCCAGGGCTCGCACGTACAGCTGTGGGGTATCCCCTCGGTGGGCAGAGTAAACCAGCTTAGTCCCGTCGGGTGATAGTGCCAATAAGTAACCCCGAAGCGTCGCACCCTCCGGAAGGACAGCAGGAAACTGCGCAACAGTGGGCTGTCTGGGTTGACTGTCGGAGGCTAGATTCCAAAGGAAGAAAGCGGCGGCGCTACCTACGACGCCGATTATACCTCCTAGAATCGCCCATCGCCAACGCGACGAGGCCGCTACAGGAGCCACCTGTGCCAAGGCAGGGTCAACGGGCTCGGTCTGAGCCTGTCTGATCTCGATGCGAGCATCCCCTATGTGCTGGAGCCGCTCATGAGCGTTTTTCTCAAGACACCTGCGAAGCAATCTCTGGATGCCTCTGGGGGTGCCCTGAGGCAAATCCTCCCAGTCCGGTTCCTTGTGGACGATGTCCCCGAGAATGTCGGTGACGGTCTCACCGCCGAATACTTGCTTGCGGGTAAGAACCTCATACAGGACACACCCGAACGCCCAGATGTCAGCTCTTCTGTCAACGAGCTTTCCACGAGCCTGCTCCGGACTCATATAGGCAGCTGTCCCCAGGATCATCCCGGCAGAAGTCATTTGCTCCGTTCGTGTCGGTGAGTCGGAAATGTCGGAAGTCGGGATCTCCGCTTCCAGTGCTTTGGCCAGACCAAAATCCAGAATCTTGACCTTACCCTCGGGGGTCACGCTCACATTAGCGGGCTTGAGATCCCGGTGGATGATACCACTCTCGTGGGCCGCTTCCAGGCCCTCGGCAATCTGACGGCAGATCTCCAGGGATTCCTCTACCGGCAGGGAGGCTATACTGAGTCGCTGTGCCAGGGTCTGACCCTCCACCAGCTCCAGAATCAGAAAGCGCACTCCATCGGCCTGTTCCAAGCCATGGATCGCTTCAATGTTAGGGTGATTCAAGGAGGCTAGAAGCTGAGCCTCTCGCTGGAACCTGGCCAGCCTCTCAGTATCCTGGGTGAACTGCTCGGGCAGGACTTTGATGGCGACTTCCCGCTTCAGAGTGGTGTCCTCGGCTCGGTACACCTCTCCCATGCCGCCTTCGCCGAGTTTGGCCGTGATCCTGTAATGGGAGATAGTCTGGCCGACCACGATGCCCCCCCCAAGATGTAATGAAAAGTTCCCTTGATCCTAGAACCTTCGGCGGTTCAAGGCAATCTCATCTGAGGTGTTGTATCCAGGAATCGGAGGAATTGATGGATGGACTGTAGCTACGAGGAAGGTAACTGGCCCTATCTGTTTTGTCAGAAGGCATCGCAATTCCCGGCGACACGATCATCTCTGGCGAGGCGAAGGCATGCGGAACGAGGAGGGCATGATCCTGATCTCGCCTGGGATGCGTGGGAGGGTGATCACGAGAAGTGAAAATCTTCTAGCTCGTGCAGCAAGGAAAGCTGGACTGCCCATCACGGCGGGGCCTTGGGCTTTGGTGGAGTTTGAGAACGGGTTCAGGCTGGTGGTGGATAGTTGGGAGAAGTTTGAGAGAGTGGAGTAGTCCCAAGTCGTCAAGCGAATCCACGACTCCTTGCCGAGAGTGACCTGAAAATACTGCCGTAGAGTCTTCCACGCGTAGCGGGCCAACTCCCCCAGAAGATGACGGTCCTGTCGGAAGGCTGGCCGTAAGTAAGGACGGCAAGCGCCTGATATCGAATCTTGTCCTCGAACACGGTTCAGGAATCCCTGCGCCAATCTTCCTTGCAACGCCCTGGTGGATTTCCTTCTACAATCCGAATAGAGTATCGAGTGCAAAGGTGAGGAAGTCGCGTGATCACACTCGCAGTCACCCTGAGCTTGCTCAGAGCCCCCGAGGAACCCGGTCAAAACCGTATCGACTTCTTCGAGAAGAAGATCCGTCCGGTGCTGGCGGAGCGGTGCTATCGGTGTCACTCGGCGGAGGCCGCCCGCACGGGGACGCTGATGGGGAAACTGCAACTCGACACGCGGGCCGGTGTCCAACGGGGTGGTTCGCGGGGGTCCGTCGTCGTGCCGGGGCGACCCGATCAGTCGATGCTGATCGAGGCCCTCGAGTACGCGAACGACAACCTGCAGATGCCGCCCGGCGGCAAACTGCCCGACGAGTGGAAGAACGCGAGATTGGCCTGTCGTTTCTCGGTCAACGGCGCGCTGGCGCGGTGGAGGAAAGAAAGGAGCCGGGGTCTTTGGATGCTCAAAGCCCGCTGGTACAATACTGCCATGCCGTCATGAGCCTGAGCGAGTTCATCTATGTTCACTGACGCAGCCTATGAAACTCGACCGGTTGGTAGGGACCGCCGTGGGTTCCTCAAGGAACTCGGCTTGGGTGGCATCGCTCTGGCCAGCCTGCTGGCGGACCAGAAGGCGAGCGGTACGGAGGTCGTGCCGGCGGCTGACCCCAGCGCGCCACTTGCGCCCAGGCAGCCACACTTCGTACCCAGGGCGAAGAACGTCATCTTCCTGTTCATGGTCGGTGGCGCAAGTCAGCTTGAGACGTTCGATCCGAAGCCGATCCTGAAAAAGCACGCCGGAAGATTTGCACGAGACATATTCTCCATAGAAGACCTGGAGGGCCTTAACCCGGAGAAGTCGTACAAAAACTCGCGCATCGTTCCGTCGGTGTTCTCCTTCAAGCGCTATGGCCAGAGCGGCGCGTGGGTCAGCGAGATCTTCCCGAACCTGACCAAGGTGGTCGACGACATCGCATTCATCAACTCGATGCACACCGATTCAGCGCTTCACTCCGTCGGCCAGATCCTCATGCACACGGGTTATTCCAGACAGGGCCACCCCAGTCTTGGCTCGTGGGTGACCTACGGGCTGGGGACGGAGAACCGGAACATGCCGGGATTCGTGGTGATGGCGGACGGCCGACCGACCGGCGGGCGCGCGCTTCACGATGCCGGATTCCTCCCTGGTCTCCACCAGGCCACGCTGGCGGACGTCCAGCCCGGGAATCCACCGGTGCCGCACATCAAGGCGCCGGCATTTCTCAGTCGAGGCCAGCATCGCGCGCAGTTGGATCTGGTGCGGAAGTTGAATCGTCTCCATCGCGACAAGCATCGCACGCAGCCCGAGCTCGACGCGCGCATCGCTGCATTCGAGACGGCGTTTCGCATGCAGACGGAAGCGCCGGAGCTCTTCGATATCCGGAGCGAGCCAGACTCGGTGAAGGCGCTTTATGGCGACACCGACTTCGGGAGGAAGTGCCTGACGGCGAGACGGCTGGTTGAGAGCGGCGTCCGCTTCGTGGAGATTCTCGACGGCGCCCACGGGCGGCGATGGGACGCGCACGGCAACCGCGGCGGGCTCGTCAACAACCACCGCACGAACGCGGCGCGCACCGATCGCGGCATCACGGCCCTCATCATGGACCTGAAGTCGTGCGGTCTGCTCGACGACACGCTCGTCGTTTGGGCCACTGAGTTCGGTCGCACGCCGTTTGAGGAGGCGAATAAGGAGGAATCCCTCGGCCGCGGCCATCACCACTACGGCTTCTCCATGTGGATGGCGGGCGGCGGCGTCAAGCCGGGGATCACGCACGGCGCGACCGACGAGCTCGGCATGCACGCTGTCAAGGATCCCGTCTCGCACCACGATCTCCACGCCACCATACTCCACCTGTTGGGCCTGGATCACGAGCGGCTCACCTTCCGCCACAATAGCCGCGATTTCCGCCTGACCGATGTCCACGGCAATGTGGTGCACGAGCTTATTGCCTGATGGGGGACTGTCAAGTTGATGCTGGCCAGAGGGCCTGCGACATAGAAGGGGGTTTTTTGCAGGAGGGCTCTTTTCGTCACCCTTAGTTTGTAGATTATACTCTACAACTATGACCTACTGGTCTATCCTAAGGGGGAACAATGAGCAGCATCGAGGAACTGGAAGCTGAGCGCGAGAGCATTTTCGAAGAACTTCGCGCTATGCGGTCGCTGGAAAGGGGCAGCATTAACGAACAGTACCTCAAAGGTTCGGTCCAAGGGCAACGGGAGCCGGTGCTTCGGGGTCCCTATTTCGTGCTGTCTCGGTATGAGGGAGGGCGAACCGTGAGCCGGCGCCTGAAGACGCCGGAGGAAGTGCAGGGGGCGCGCGAGGACGTGGCCCGGCAGCAGCGGTTTGTCCAATTGTGCAGGCAGTTGGAGGAGCTGACGCACAGGCTGGGAGAGTTGGAGCGTAGCCCGGGGGAGGGGCAGGAGAAAAAAAACGATCCAAGCGACGGTCGAACAGGATCGGGAAGTGAAGTTGATCGTAAGCCGGGCGGTTTTCGGCTCGGGGGTCGACTTAGAGGCCTGGGAGTCCGCCTTGCGGGCGGCCGTGCTTGCGGCGGGCGCTGGAGTGCTTGCGGATCTGCTGGAGGAGGTGGGCTCGGGGAGGCGTCGGCCAATGCCGGTTTGCGAGTGCGGCGCCGTCATGGAGAGCCGAGGACAGCGCCCCAAACAACTGCGGACGGTGCTGGGCCCGGTCAACTGGAGCCGTTCTCGCTATCAATGTCCCTCGTGCGGGCAGACGCGTTATCCGGGGGACGAGGAGTTGGATGTGGGTGACACGGGACGTTCTCCGGGGGTGCGCCGGATGATGGCCCGGGCGGGAAGCCAGTCCTCTTTCCAGGAGGCCAGCGAAGACTTGAGGGTCTACGCCGGAATCGAGGTGGGAGCCAAGGAAGTGGAGCGGGTGGCCGAAAGCGTCGGCGAGGCGGCGTCTCGCTGGAGTGTGCGGGAGGGTGAGCAGGCGGTGGCCGAAAGCCAGTCGGGGCGGCCGCCGATTCCTATTTTTTATGTGTGCATGGATGGTACGGGGGTTCCCATGACGGCCCGTGAGAGGGAGGGAAGGCGGGGCAAACAGCCCGATGGCACGGCGCGGACCCGAGAGGTGAAGCTGGGCTGTGTCTTTACCCAAACGGGGCGGGACGAAAAAGGCAGACCCAGGCGCGATCCTCAATCCACCACCTTCATCGGAGCCATTGAAACGGCCGACGCGTTCGGATGGCGTCTCTACGGGGAAGCCCGGCGCCGAGGGCTGGATCGCGCCGAGAGGGTGGCGGTGCTGGGAGACGGCGCCCAATGGATCAAAGGCATCGTCGATCTACACTTTCCCCAAGCCGTCCAGATTATCGATCTGTATCATGCCCGAGAGCATGTCTCGGATCTGTGCAAACTGCTTTTCGAGCAGCAGCGGCAAATCCATCGCCATCGAATGCGCTGGTGGACTGATCTGGACGAAGGAAAGATCGAGAAGATCGCCAGCGAAGCTCGGCGCTACAACGTGGGCCAGGCGGGAAGCCGGAAAGAAGTCGAGGGCGAGGTCGCCTACCTGGAAAGGAACCGAGAGCGAATGCGCTACGCCGACTTCCGAAGCCAGGGACTTTTTGTCGGCTCTGGGGTTGTGGAAGCGGGATGCAAGACCGTTGTCGGACAGCGCCTCAAACAGTCCGGCATGGAATGGTCTTTGCGAGGAGCCAACGCCATCATTGCTCTTCGCTGTGTCCGCAAGTCCAACCGCTTTGAAGACTACTGGGAATCCCGCGCCAGCTGATTACCCCCTTTTATGTCGTAGGCCCCTGGCCAGACGACACCGAGCCAGCAAACACCCTAGCTCAACCCCACCGGAACCAACAGCGCCTCTGGTGCGTAGGTTAATATCTCAATAGGTCGTCCTTTGGGCTCGTACATACTTGCTGATAGCGGGTCTTACCTGGTATTCGTGCATTTCCACGCGCCGAATTGATCCGTTACGCCATCGAGTCCAAGCTGGTCGTCTGAGGCTTGCCCCCGTCCATGTTTTTCAGTGCCGCCCCTCCCGTGACAGCCCTCATTAGGAAACTGGAAGATCCAACCTGTATAGGTAATCTTTCCTGCTTGTACTAGGTAAAGTTTCCTCTCCAAAGCCCGTAAGTTTGCCGATTGTAATCCTGGCCTGTGGGCTTCATCTTCTGTCTTGTGGGCGCATCTGGTACTGGAAGGGAGGTCCATTGCTTCCTTGGGAGGGCTTGCTTGAGGGTTGACCGTCGGTTGAGCCCGGGTAAGTCCTCCCAAAACTGTTTCCCCTTCTCGAACCACTAAATACGCCACAGCTTTCCCTCCCTTAATTGTGAGAGAGCTGGGAGATGTGGCCGGTCCCCGGATTAGAAAAAGGAGATGGATCTAATGCGACAAGGTTCTTCCAAACTGGAGCGCTCCTTGCGAGAAAACTGTGACCTTTTCGTCAAGCGCGGAAGCATGATGTCATGGCGCTGGGCACTGTTGCTGCTGGCCCTGCTCCTCCCTTCCCAGGGACTCGTCCTGGCTCAGCTCAGCAAGCAGGCTCCGGACTTCGATGTCCGAGGGCCCAGGGAAAGTACGCTTCCTGCGCCGGCAGCGGCGGTGTTGCCAGAGCAGAGCCAGGCCCTGACTGACTTGAGCGACGAGGCCGAGGGCGATCTCACCATTTCCTGGAGCGCTCTCACCGGTGCTCCCAGCAGGGTGGGACGTCGGGGTGGCACCTTGACTCTTCCCATGAACGCGCCGCCTCACGCCATCGCCAACGTATTCCTGTCCCGCTTCCGCTCGCTCCTCAATCTCTCACCGCAGGACGTGGCGGAGATCGAGTTCAGCCGGGACTTCACCACCCAGCACAATGGGGTCAGTCATCTGACGCTGCAGCAGCAGGCCTCGGGGGTCGACGTCTACGGAGGAGGGATCAAGGTCAGCATCGATGCAGAGGGGCGGATCATCAACGTCTCGGGGGAGCCCATCCCCAACCTGCACTCGAGTGTCAACATCAATACGCCCGTGATCAGCAGCGACGAAGCCGTTCTTGCGGCAGCTGCCGCGGCAGGAGTTAACAATGTCTCCGAGTCCTCCTCACTTGGCCTCATCTATTTCCCTCTGGCGCCGGGTAACGTGCGCCTGGCGTGGAAAGTCACCTTTCAGGATGCGGACTCCCCCAACCTCTACGAGTCCATCGTGGATGCGGTCGACGGGACCGTCCTCTGGCGCCAGAGCCTGACCGACTACAATCACATCCCGGCCCAGGGGCAGGTGTTCACCAGTGACAGCCCAGAGCCGAATACGCCCAAGGACAGCCCCATTACGGGAGTCTCTCGCCAGACGGTGTCTTTCACCGGCGAGGACTTCTTCCCCCACGACGACCCCCACTACGACTGGTGGGACGGTGCTGACAGAATTATAACCACCAGCAACAACGTGGATGCCTATCTCGATGTGAATGGAAACGACGTGGCTGATACCGACAGCCGTGCAGAGGCCGCCGACGAGGACTTCTCCTTTGCCCTCGATCTGGCCATGGATCCCACGACGTATCAGGACGCGGCCGTCACCAACCTCTTCTACTGGAACAACCGCCTCCACGATTTCTTCTACCGGCTGGGATTCGACGAAGCCTCGGGGAACTTTCAGGACGATAACCTGGGCCTGGGAGGGATACTCGCATTCGGAGGAGATGCTGTAAATGCCGAGGCCCAGGACAACAGCCAGCCGCCTAGCATGGACCCCGATGATCGATCGCTCTGTAACGCCAACATGAGTACCCCCGGCGATGGTAGTTCTCCCAAGATGCAGATGTTTCTGTGCGTTTCGAAACGCTGTAGTGAGAACGAATTTAAGGGTTGCAGAACAAATGCCGATTGTTCCGGGACCTGCGATCCCTGGACCGACAATTTCCCTACACCAGAGCGGGATGGCGACTTCGACAACGTGGTTATCGGCCATGAGTACACGCACGGCGTCCACAAACGCCTGGTGCCCACGATGGGAAACCAGAGAGCGAATGAGGGCTGGAGCGACTACTTTGGCCTCTCTCTGGTAGCGGAGCCCGACGATCCCTATGACGGTGCCTACGGAGTAGGCGACTACCTCTTCAACTTGTTGGGAGACGGCATCCGCAGCTATCCCTACAGCACAGATCTGAGCGTCTATAAGCGGACCTACGCCGATATCAACGACAGGGCCTCGTGCGCCGAAAAGGTCTGTAGCGGCGAGCTCGACAAAATCTGCAGCGAGGACTCAGACTGCGACGCTGGACAGGAGTGCGACAGCGTGAAATGCGAATTCCACACAGACTGTCAGGAGCCGGTCACGGAGGCTGACCTGGGTCTCTGTACCCCCTCAGTGAGCATCGGACGGGTGAAGTCTGGGCCAATGCGCTCTGGATCGCCAGGATGAACCTGATCGAGAAGTTCGGCTACGCCTCTGGGGCCAACACCATGAACCAGGTGATCATCGACGGCATGAAGATGTCCCCGGACAATCCTACCTTCCTGGACGGCCGGGATGCCATCCTGGATGCCGATCTGGCCACCAACGGGGGTGTCAACTCGTGTCTGATCTGGGACGCCTTTGCCCGCATGGGCATGGGGGTTTCGGCCCTGACGACGGATAAGAACGACATCACTCCGCCGGAGGCCTTCGACGTTCCGACCGCCTGTGCGCCGGTCAGCCAGGTGAATGCGCCCTCCGACTTCGGAGAGGTCTGCGAGGGTGATTTCTCCACCCTCACACTCACTGTCTTCAACACCGGCTCCGGTGATCTCATCCTCTACGGCGTAGAGAGGACGGACGGGAGTGACGATATAACCGTCGATTCCCAGCCTGAGACTCCGGTCTTCGTCAGTGCCGATGCCCACGTCGACTTCACGGTGCGCTGCTCGCCCACCACTGGAGGCACCAAAACCGCCACCATCACCGTCGAGAGCAACGATACCGCCAATCCCACCAGGGACATCGTGTACACCTGTGACTCAGGACAGGCGACCCTAGATACCGTCTACGATGGCAGCTACGGCAACGTCTGTCTGGGAGACAAGTTGACCCAGGAGCTGCGCATCCTGAACGAAGGAGCGTGTGTTTTCGAGGTTGACGACATTACCATCTCAAACGTTGGCGACAACGATTTCAATCTGGCAACCGTCATGAGCTTCCCCTTCACGGTAGCGCCAGGGGGCGAAATAACGGTGCCCATAGAGTTCGAGCCCGTCGGAGATACCGATCCTGAGTCGGCGACCATTCGCATCTACCACGATGCCGACAGCCCGCCAAGTCCCAAGACGCTCTCAGCGAACGGTCATTCCGAGGACGCGGTTGTCAATACTTTGATCGCCAACGCCGGATCCTTCGGCGAGGTATGTGCAGGCGACTTCTGGGATCTGGACCTGGCGGTCAACAACGATGGGACCTGTCCTCTGGAGATTGACAGTGCAACGATAGTCCTGGGAGCCAATGCTCAGGGCGGTGACTTCTCCACGCCCGCGGGCAACGCTGCTGGGACCATCGTGGAGCCGGGCAACTCGGTGCAATTGCCGATCCGGTTCTCACCTTCGGCCTTCGACAACGATCCACCGCTGGAGCGTCTGGGCACGGTCGAGCTGGACAGCCACACCCATTTGGCCTCACCTTCGACTCTGCCCACGGACTCGACGCCCATCAGCGGAGCGGTTCCGCCGCCGGACATCAACGTGGCCATCGCCAACAGCGGTGATTTCGGCAACGTGTGTAAGGGAGACCACGCCGACCTCAATCTCACGCTCTTCAATCAGGGGAAGTGTGATCTAACTATCACCGACATCAAGATTATGGGCGCAGATGCAGACTCGTTCGAGTTGCCTTCGATTCCTCCCCTGCAGCTGCCGCTGGTGCTGAGTCCGGATGCCGATTTCAATCTGCCTATCCGCTACGCTCCAGATGAATGCACGGACATTCCGGAGACGGCGACGATCGTGATCACCAGCGACGACCCGGACGACGATCCGGTGAATATCCCCATCAGTGGCACGTCACCCTGTCCGAACCTGGTAATCGATCCCGTCGCCCTGACGGCACTGTATTCCTTCCCACCGACGGTGGTGGACACGCAGGGTACCCTGGGCTGCTTCTCTGAGCAGAACGTAGTCCTGCGCAACGAAAGCGAGTGCCCGTTGACGATCACAGATATCTCCGCCGAAGGGACTCTCAATTCACTGGACTTTGGGGTGACTGCGCCCACCGAGTTCCCGATCTTTCTGCCCGGAGGTGAGGAGACGCTTGACGTCACTGTGAGGTTCACGCCTCAGTCCGATGACAATCCTCTGGCTCCCAGCGAGCTGGTCGGAGCGCTCACAGTGGTGAGTGACGATCCTGACGATATTCCTGTTGGTGAAAGGATGGCCGACCTCTGTGGAGAGAGCGCGGCCCAGAGCGGCGTTCGCATCCTGGTGACGGACATCAGCTCGGGTACGGACGTGCCCGTGGATGAGGTGGACAGCATCACCATCCAGTCCAAGGGCAAGAACCGGCCTGGTCCCATCAACCTCATGTTCACGGATCGGCCGCTTGTTCCCGACGCGATGGTCTGCGGCAACTTGGTCCTGTACCACGTGGATCAGGAGACGCTACCGTCGACGGCGACCACGGGAAGCAATCCCAAGTCGTCGTACCAGAACAAGGCCATGGAGGGGAACCTTCAGACCACGGAGAACTACAGTTTGAACCAGTGTGAGTTCCGCGAGTCCCAGCTCCAGCTGCAGGACTCGGATTCTGAGGACTGTCTGCTGGCTCCGAAGGGAGCAGATTGCACCACAGACGGCGAGTGCTGCTCGGGCAAGTGCAAGGGTCCCAGCGGTGCCAAGACCTGCAAGTAGGTCACCCTCCAGTTCAAGTTCATGTTCAGGCGGGGGCTCCGGCCCCCGCCTCTTTTTTTGCTTGCGATCCGAAATGCAGCCGCCGTCCCGGGAGTGGCTTTTCCAAAGTCCGTTTCCAGCCGAAAGATGGCCAAGCAGCGGTGGATTTAAGGTTCGAGAGCTGATAGGTTTTGACAATTCTTCATGGAGAAGCCAGGTGCACTCGGATCTGGCGTTAATATGAGGAATGTCGGTCTAGATCAGTTTCTCACCAGCCGGCAAGGCGGATCCGCACACGGAGGAAAGATGGCAAACCAGGACAAAGTCGCGCAAGGTGGACTGGGGAAGGCGAATCGGCAGCTGCGGCGGCAAGTCGATGACCTCACACTACAGCTGGACGAAGTGAATGGGAAACTGAGTGAAGAGATGGCAGCACGGCGGCGTTCGGATGGACGCCTACGCCCATTGTTGGAAACGACTGAAGCCATACCTTGGGAGGCGGATGCCGAAACCTGGATCTTCACCTATGTCGGCCCTCAGGCTGTCGAACTATTCGGCTATCCCCGCGAGCAGTGGT
The DNA here is from genome assembly GCA_965218775.1 of Acidobacteriota bacterium. GTDB lineage: Bacteria > Acidobacteriota > UBA6911 > RPQK01 > JAJDTT01 > CAUZIZ01. Next base: position 2,374,977 of record CBDCLS010000006.1, read on the forward strand.
ATGAGAAAGATTTCTGGGCCTCTCACATACACCCGAACGACCGCCAATGGGCCGTCAACTATTGCCTGAGATGCTCTTCGCGTTATCAGAGATTCGACTTCGAGTACCGGCTAATCTCGGCTCAAGGTGAAAGTATCTGGCTGCATGACCTGGTGACGGTGGAGTTGAAAGAGGGAGTTCCGCATCTATTGCGCGGCTTCATGATCGATATAACAGAACGCAAACAGGCGGAAAATGCCCTCGCTGAAAGCGAACGCCGGTTTCGCCTCATGGCAGACACGGCCCCGGTCATGATCCGGATGTCCGGGCCGGACAAGCTCTTCACCTATTTCAACAAGCCCTGGCTCGATTTCACAGGCCGCAGCCTGGAAGAGGAGCTGGGCGACGGCTGGGCGGCGGGAGTTCATCCCGACGATCTGGAACGGTGTTTGGAGACTTACAAAAGCGCTTTTGAGGCCCGACGCGACTTCAGGATGGAGTATCGTCTGCGGCGTCACGATGGCGAGTACCGCTGGATGGTCGATACCGGTACTCCCAGCCCCGCATCCGACGCGACTCTGATCGGCTACATCGGTTCTGCGATTGACATCACGGACCTGAAGCGGTCAGAAACGCTGCAAGCCGGCAACTACCTGGTCCTGGAAAAACTGGCCATGGGACAGCCGCTGGGGATGGTCCTGGAAGAGTTGGCCGTCACCATTGAGAGTCAGTTGGAGCCGGATGCTCGCTGCTCGATCCTGCTAATGGATGAGGACGGCATGCATCTTCGCCACGGTGCGGCACCCAATTTGCCCGAGGAGTACAACCAGGCGATCGAGGGCCTGGAGATCGGTCCCCGGGTCGGCTCGTGCGGCACGGCTGCCCATCGCGGCGAACGGGTGATTGTCAGCGATATCAGGACCGATCCGCTCTGGAAGGACTATCGTGACCTCGCTACCCGGTTCAACCTGGGCTCCTGCTGGTCGGAGCCGATTTTCTCCAACTCCCGCCAGGTCCTGGGGTCTTTTGCCATCTACCATTCAGAATCGCGCAGCCCAACCCAAGCCGAGTGTGAACTTATCGAAAAAAGTGCCTCCCTGGCCGGCGTCGCGATCGAGCAGGCCCGCAGAGAAGAGGCCCTTCGTGAACTGAGTGGTCGGCTGATCAACGCCCAGGAGACGGAGCGGCGAGGATTGGCCCGTGAACTGCACGACGATCTCACCCAGCAAATGGCGGTCTTGGCGATGGAAGTTGCGGATATCGAGCGACACAGTGACCTTCCGGACTCGGTGCGGCGACGGATGGAAGGTATTCAAGCCCGCCTGATCCGAAGTTCCAGAGATGTTCACAACCTGTGCCGGCGGTTGCATCCCTCAATCCTGGATGATCTGGGTCTGAAGCAGGCCATCCGTTCGGAATGCAAGACTTTTTCCGAACAAACCCGAATCGAGGTCGAGTTCGATCACCATGTCGTTCCGGAGGACCTGCCCAGAGAGATGGCTTTGAGCTTGTACCGGATCGCACAGGAGGGCCTGCGCAACATTGCCAAACACTCTCAATCGCCCCGGGCCCGTGTGGAGCTTTCCAACTCGGACGGTGAAATCCGGCTGATCGTCCAGGACAGCGGCGTCGGCTTTCTTCCCGAAAAGGCGAAAGGAAAGGTGGGCCTGGGCCTGGTCAGCATGAAAGAGCGTGCCAGAATGAGTGGCGGCGAACTGACAGTGCAGTCCCTCCCGGGTGAGGGCACCCGAATACAAGTCCGGATTCCGCTGGGGGATAACAACGGATGAGACGCCCAAGGGTTCTCCTTGCCGACGATCACGAGATCTTCCTGGACGGGCTGGAACGGCTGCTGCTAGACGATTACGAAATCGTCGGGAAAGTGGGGGACGGCCGGGCTCTGGTGGAAGCGGCTCTGGAGCTCCGGCCCGAGGTCATCGTGGTGGACGTGTCCATGCCTCACCTGAACGGAGTCCAGGCCGCACGGCAGACCAAAGAGAAGGGGCTGGACGCCAAGATCGTCGTGCTGACCATGTACGATGACGTCGAGTATGCCACGGAAGCTCTGGGGGTAGGTGTCCAGGGCTACGTGCTCAAGCACTCGGCTTCCGCCGAGTTGCTGAGGGCGATTCGCGAAGTACTGAAGGGCCGGACTTACGTGACCCCCCGCATCGCCGGCGAAGTCTTCGCCACCCTGGCCAAGGGCGAACGGCAAGCCGGGACAAGGCTGTCGTTACGCCAGCGTGAAGTGTTGCAGTTGCTGGTAGAAGGCCAGTCCGCCAAAGAGATTGCTGGTAACCTCGCCATTTCTCAGCGTACCGTCGAGCACCACAAGTACGGGATGATGGAGAGCCTCGGACTCAAGACAAGCGCCGAATTGATCCGTTACGCCATCGAGTCGAAGCTGGTCGTCTGAGGCTTGCCCCGGTCCATATTGTTCAGTGCCGCCCCTCCGTGACAACCTTCATCAGGAAACTAGAATATCCAACCTGTATAGGCAGGATCTTCAGCGCCACCTCTCGGCCCAAACGGGTATCCGTGGCGCGGTAGACGACGCCCATGCCGCCCTCACTTAGGGTCTGCGCAAGAATAACTTGGTAGAATTGGCGCTCAGATTTGCACCAGATTTGGCCGCGAACGATTGAGCGAAACCGCAGGCGTAGCCGGGTCTACGTTGAGGATTTCGCGATTGAGGAGCGGCCGAAGATGGTGTGAAAATGAGATGCCAAAATGCCAAGTTATTTTTGCGCAGACCCTTAGTACACGATTCCATAAATACGGTGACGTTTGCAGATGGGGCTTGTGAGGCGAGATCAAGGCGGGAGGAGGAAGTCGATGCTTGGCCATCTTCGACGACGACCAACGCAGCGATCGTCCACAACCCCCATCTGCCCTGCGGGTGGCGACGGGACGGGCCGATTTCTTTGTCACTCCTCCTCCTCCACTATGGCCAGGCATGGCGTTCGTCGTTGTTTCGCGAACTCGACCCGTCGCGCTCGCTAGGCGCGAGCGACGCGCATACCCGCTGCGGTATGTAAGGAGCGAGTAACAACGCCAGCGTGCCTGCGGACCCCAGCCCGCAGGGGCGCGGCGGCGCGGGGGCATCTGCTTTGTTGCCGCTCCTGGAAGATGCGCAGCGGCATCGCCTGCGTCGCGGCGCCTCCCATCTGCCCCCACCGCGCTCGCGCCAAAGTGCATCGGTTACTTCCTGACAGACCCTTAGCCCGGATTTCTCAAGGATAAGAAAAAGCAGTCAGCTCAATGTGGTATAAAGTCTGTGTTAACAAAGACTTAACAAACACAAGGAGCTGACTACTATGACGACAGAGTGTATCGCTTCTAAGCTGGAGTTTCAAGGGCTGGAGGGTCGCCGAGTGGAGGCAGAATTCAACGGGGGACAGATCACTTCAGACGCCGGAGGGTTGCTGTTACGGGAGGTGGAGAGCCGCTATGGGTTCATTAGCGGCTTGGCCGCCTGCTTTGGGGACCGGCGCGATCCTCGCTTCACCGAGTTCAGTGTGGAGGAACTGGTGGGGCAGCGGATTTACGGACTGGCCCTAGGCTATGAGGATGTCAACGATCATGAGGAGCTCCGGGCAGATCCGCTGATGGCGGTGTTGGTCGGCAAGGAAGATCCCTTGGGGAGGGATCGGCGAGCGGAAGCGGATCGAGGCAAGGCGTGTGCGGGCAAGAGCACCCTCAATCGTTTGGAGTTGTCCTCGGTGACGCAGGATAAATATCGCAAGACGCCGGTGGATGAAGCCGCGGTCGAAGCGTTTTTGGTGGAGCAGTTCATTCGGGTGCGAGGCGGGAAACCGAAGGAGTTGGTCTTGGACCTGGATGCGACGGATGATCCGCTGCACGGAGAACAGGAGGGTCGTTTCTACCATGGCTACTACCGGTGTTACTGCTACCTGCCGCTGTATGTGTTTTGCGAGGGGTATGTGCTGGGGGCCAAGCTGCGGGTGTCGAACCTGGATGGCTCCGAAGGAGCGGTCCAGGAGATGGAGCGGATGGTGGGACAACTGCGGGCGAAGTGGCCGAAGGTCCGCATTACTCTGCGGGCGGACAGCAGCTTTGCCCGCGAGGCGTTGATGAAATGGTGTGAGGAGCATCGAGTGGATTACGTCTTCGGTCTGGCCCGCAATCAGCGCTTAGAGGGGGCCCTGGAGTCCGAGTTGGAACAGGCCCAGGCACTGCAACAAGCCAACGGCAGCAGCGCCCGAGTCTACAAGGACTTTCGTTACCAGACGCGCAAAAGCTGGAGTCAAGAGCGGCGAGTGGTGGGCAAGGCCGAGTACACGGGTAAGGGATCCAATCCCCGCTTTGTCGTCACCTCGCTGGGAGCGAAGCGGTGGCCCGCCCAAAAGCTGTACGAGGAGCTGTACTGCGCGCGAGGGGAAGCGGAGAATCGGATTAAGGAGCAGCAGCTAGAGCTGTTTGCCGATCGGACCTCGACGCACCGCATGAAGAGCAATCAGCTGCGCCTGTGGTTTTCCTCGGTGGCTTACAATCTGCTGCACACGCTCAGGTGTGTCGCTTTGAAGGGGACCCAGTGGGCGAAGGCGCAATGCCAGACGATTCGCCTCAAACTGTTGAAGATAGGAGGCCAGATTCGGGTCAGTGTCCGACGGGTGAGCTTGTCGCTGAGCGAGGGTTATCCTTACCAAACACTCTACGCCCAAACCTTGGCCCAGCTTCAACAGCTCGGCTGAGCCAAGGAAAGTCGGAAATCCCAGCCGTCTGCAACTGAGGCGCCTGAGGTGTGTCTGAAAAACCGGTTTTCCGCGCTCGACACAGGCCTCACGACGCCTGTCGTACTCTGCACCGCCCTCAGCGGCGCCTTTGACCCAGACCGGCGTCGAGAAATCGACTAAAATCGCCCTTTCGGCTTTCTCCTTGAGAAATCCGGGTTAGCTTCGCCGTGATCTTGTAACGATTAATGCTTCGGCCTAGCAAAGAGCCTCCAGGATACGGGGGAGCTGCTGACCAAATACTAGTCTGCTGGGCTCGCTGTCGCTTCCGCGCAGAGACGATATCAAAACCGTCCTTTGCGCTCCGGCGGACCAGGACATGATTTCCCCAGGGCGCCAAGGTTGACGCCGCCTCATGGGTTGCCCATAGTCAACATGGTGTGCCTTGGCCTCCTGACGCCGTGGCTATGAGGAGTGCTCCGTGGAGCCTATAGGGCCCGCTCTCGGACCTTTTGCGACACCGTCTGGCGATCCCAGGGGCGGGCCAGGGTAAGCTGGTTGACATAGCGCTCCATAGGGATGGCTATCCGGGGCCCCGTACCCCAGTCCCAGATGGGACCCCACGGCAAGTGATGCCCATGCCACGGAGTCAGCGTGCTGAATAAGACCCCTGGGGACGGATTAGCCCTCATCGACTGGACCATCATTCTCCTCTACGCCCTGGGTACCATCGCCCTGGGCTACTACTATGGTCGCCGCCAGACCACCGCCAAGGAGTACTTTACGGGAAGTGGGCGGATGAATCCGATCCTGATCGGATTCTCCATGTTTGCCACCCTGTTGAGCACCATCTCCTATCTGGCCGTGCCCGGAGAAGCTATCGGAAAGGGTCCGGGGGGGATGCTCAACTTCCTGGCCGTTCCCTTCATCTACGTGGTCGTCGCCTACGCCTTCATCCCGGTCTACATGAGAAGCCGGGTGATGAGCGCTTATGAGTTCTTGGAAGAGCGACTCGGTCTCAGGATCCGCTTGCTGGGAGCGGTGCTGTTCCTTCTGGTGCGGCTCATCTGGATGTCGCTTCTGGTCTATCTCTCGGCCAAGGCCATGACCATCATGATGGGCGTGGATGAGTCTTGGATTCCCGTGATTACCCTCTTCACCGGACTGGTGGCCGTCCTCTACACCTCCCTGGGAGGCCTGCGGGTGGTGGTCGTTACCGACACCTTCCAGACGCTTCTCATGCTGGGGGGTGCTTGTCTGGTCATCGGCATCGTGACCTACAACCTGGGTGGGCTGGGATGGGTTCCCACCACCTGGCAGTCCCACTGGGACAGCCAGCCTCTGTTCAGTTTCGATCCCGGGGTCCGGATCAGTGTGTTGGGATCCATCTTCTACGTCTTCGTGCTGTCGGTTTGCCTCGCCGGAGGCGATCAGACCATGGTTCAGCGATTCATGGCTACGAAGGATACCCGGGCGGCCAGACGAGCCTACCTGGCCAATCACATCGTGGGTTTGACCATCGTGATCGCCCTCTGGGTGGTAGGGTTCGCCCTGCTGGGATTCTTCCAGGTTTACCCTGAGCGCCTGCCGGACGGGATCGATCTAGCCCAGAACGGAGACAAGGTTTTTCCCTACTACATCGCCTTCATGTTGCCTCCCGGCATTTCGGGTCTGGTGGTAGTCGCCATGTTCGCGGCCGCCATGTCCAGTATCGATTCGGGTGTGAATTCCATTACGGCCGTGGTGAGCCGGGACTTTCTGGAGCGCTTCGGGAGGCTCCCGGAGGATGAGCGAAAACGCACGCGCATGGCCAAGATCATGGCCTTCGGCATCGGCGCCGTCATTGTGGTGGGCAGTTCCTTTCTGGACAGTGTCCCGGGGAACATCTGGGCGGTGAGCAACAAGACCTCGTCCTTGCTGACAGCACCCATCTTCGGGCTGTTCTTCTTCGCCTTCTTCGTGCCCTTTGCCAGGCCTCTAGGTGTGGGCGTGGGGGCGATCCTCGGGATCGCGGTGGCCATCCTGACCGCCTTCTCAGGCCTTATTTTCGGGATGAATCCTGCGACCGGCGAAGACCCGGTCAGTTTCATGTGGGTGGCTCCGGCTTCATTGGCCGTGAATCTTCCAGTGGGTACGCTGATCAGCTACTGGCAGCACCGGCGGGCTAGGCGCGCGGTCTAGCGCAAGTTGTGTACTGATAACGCCCCAGCTGCAAGAGGACGCGCGCACGAACCAGTCTCATGAACACAATGGCGGGCGGCTTGGGTTTCATCGATTGGGGAATCATTGTCCTCTACGGTTTGGCAACCCTCACCCTGGGCTACTACTACGGCCGTCGCCAGACGACGCTTCAGGAATACTTCACTGGTAGTGGACGGATGAATCCGACCCTGGTCGGGTGTTCCATGTTTGCCACGCTCCTGAGCACTATTTCCTACTTGTCAGTATCCGGGGAGGCCATTAGCAAGGGGCCGGCCGGGATGGCCAACCTCCTCTCTCTCCCCCTGACCTTCCTAATCGTGGCCTACGTGTTCATCCCGGTATTCATGCGCAACCGCGTGACCAGTGCCTATGAGCTCCTGGAAGCCCGGTTGGGTCTGGGCATCCGTATGTTGGGTGCCGTCATGTTTCTTGTGCTTCAGCTGATCTCCATGTCGATGCTGCTCTACCTCACGGCCAAGGCCATGAGCATTATTCTCGGCCTGGACGAGTCTTCGATTCCCTGGATCGCCTTCCTCACAGGGCTCGTCGCCGTGATCTACACTTCTCTGGGCGGCCTCAGGGCGGTGGTCATAACCGACACGCTCCAGGGGCTTCTCATGCTGGGAGGTGCTTGGATGGTCGTCGCCATCGTGACCTATCGGATGGGTGGCCTGGGGTGGGTCCCCACCTCCTGGCAGCCTCACTGGGATGATCAACCTCTGTTTAGCTTCGATCCCTCGGTACGAATGAGCGTAGGGGGAGCCATCCTCTACTCAATCGTTCTTTCTGTCTCCGCATTTGGCAGCAACCAGACGATGATCCAGCGATTCATGGCCACCACCGATGTCAAGTCTGCCCGGCGCTCTCTTCTGGCCAGTCAGGTGGCCAATGTCGTGGTCGTGCTCACTCTTTGGATTGCTGGTTTTGCCCTGCTGGGATTCTTCCAGGAGCATTCCCACCTCCTGCCGGTTGGCATTGATACGGATCAGAACGGAGATAAGGTTTTTCCCTATTTCATCGCCTTCCTGCTTCCCCCCGGGGCCTCGGGTCTGGTCGTCGTCGCCATGTTTGCGGCTGGAATGTCCAGCATCGATTCGGGAGTTAATTCAATCACGGCCGTCATCAACAAGGACTTTCTGGAGCGCTTCGGGAGACAGCCGGCCACCCAGTACGCACGCACCCGCTTGGCCAAGGTCCTGGCCCTTGGCATCGGATTCTTCGTTATCTTGGGCAGCTCCTTCCTGGAGCGGGTGCCGGGAAACATCTGGGCAGTGGGCGAGAAGGCCTCATTGCTGGTAACCCCCCTTTTCGCCCTGTTTGTCTTTGCCCTCTTCGTACCTTTCGCTACACCGGTAGGGGTGATGGCAGGCGCTGTCAGCGGCATCGCTACAGCTGTAACAATTGCTTTTTCGGGCCCCATCTTCGGGCTGGATGCTACCACCGGGAGCGATCCCGTCAGCTTCATCTGGATCGCCCCCGTGGCCCTGGCAGTAAACTTGCTGGTAGGCACCCTAGCCAGCGTGGCCTTGGGGTCCTCGGGAGCCAGGAAATGAGCACATCTTCTTATGCCCGGACCCGACGGAGACTTGGAGTTAGACTTGTCTGTGTCAGTTGACTGGAGGCCTCTCGGTCTTCGCTCCCTAACGACACAAGGAGAAAGCGCCACCAATTCCCGCCCGAGCCGAGATCTACTCCGTCTTCAACTCGGAGTCCCCCGCCCGAGGCCTCCGGAGTCGTACTTGTACAGTACGTCGAGGAGGCCGACCGAGCGAAACACAGCCAGGGCGGATGATTGCGGCGACGTAGTAGACCGGCGATGAGAAATGCGGGTTAGCCTGGAAATCGGCGACACGACCATCTGGCGAGGCGAGGGCCTGCGCATCCGCAAAGACACCGAGGGCATGATCCGAATCTTCCCTGGCATGCGGGGGAAGGTGATCACGAGAAGTGAGAATCTTCTAGGTCGTGCTGCACGAAGGGCTGGACTTACAATCAGTGCTGCACCCGGCTGTCATGGAGCCTGGTAAAGGAGCACCTCGGCTTCCGCCTGCGCTGCACTTGTCAGGTCGAAGGAACGGAGTGAACCTGCCTCGCGTGAGGCAAAGCTTCTGTAATGACTATCGGTCGCTTCTTGCCGTCGGTCAGCTATTCGGATCAGAGTGTCCTCCTGGTCCGCGCGTTTCCCCAGAAAGTACCCGGCGACGGCTCCGCCCGTTACTACAAGCATGCTTTCCATCATGCGCCGAGAATCCGAAACCGAGAGTCTGCTGTCGCTGATAGCGTAGAGGAAGTAGGCAAACAGACCCAGAACGCCTCCCGCTGTTATCCCAATGGTTCGCCACAACACGGACCTGAGTTCCTTTAGTTGAACCTGATGGATCAAGGATCGAGGAACCAGAGTTTGACCTTTCGGGAAACGCTCACTGTCCGGAGTCTTGCTGATCTTCATCAACAGTCCGTCGGGGGTGACAGAGATCGCCTTGCCCTTGATCTCGACTCCATCGGCGAGAATCACGGAGACCTTCTTTCCCTCGACGCGCCCGGGCAAGCTACTCCAAGCGAACAGAGTTGAGTTCCTCCCGCTTTGTGGGTTCTGCTGCACAATCCGAGACACGTCGGCCTTCGGAATCGTTAATTCGGCTCCCTCCTGGGTCTGGACGGTCAGAGTGATTGATTCGGCATTCTTGAAGGTATATTGCCTCTCGCCTCCGGATTTGAAAGCGATTGTAATCAAGGCACCGTCTAACGCCGCATCAACTTTTTCCCAGCGTCCCGGGATCACTCCCGCTTGCAGGAAGGTGGTGAGTAGGACAAACCCGACAGCTACGCCGATGTAAGTTTTAGCTTTCATCTTTTGTACCTGCAGAGCGGACCTGTGATTTTTCGCAGCGGTTCGGCTCAGACGTTGCGCACAGAGCAGCCGTTCGCGGCTCCGTCTAGGTACCTCTTTGGGGCGTTTGGGCTCATTACGTAGATCGGTGCACTTCACGCTTCCCGAACTGTATCTGAACGCCGACGTGGACCGGGAACTGCGGGTGGAGGTGCCGGATGCTTTGAGCCATCTCGTCCGCCCTATTCCCGGGAATCAGGGGATTGCAATTAACCCGCATTTCTCATCGCCGGTCTACTACGTCGCCGCAATCATCCGCCCTGGCTATGTTTCGCTCGGTCGGCCTCCTCGACGTACTGTACAAGTACGACTGCGGAGGCCTCGGTCGCAAGCCTTGCCAGGACGGCCCTTGCGACGCCTCGCTACGACAGGCGATGAGAAATGCGGGCTAATCTTGCAGATTCCCAGTCTCCATCCTTACCTGTAATAAAGGCCGATGCTGCCATGGACCACTGGAAGGCACCCCTGGACCTGGAAATCGGCGACACGATCATCTGGCGACGCGAAGGCACGCGGATCCGTAGCGACAAGGAGGGCATGATCCTGATCTCCCCTGGGAAGAGGGGGAAGGTGATCAAGAGGAGGGAGAATCTCTTAGCTCGTGCAGCAAGGAAGGAGGGTCTGCCCATCCGGTTGGCGTCATTCTTCCACCATCCTGATCTTTCCTATCATCACCACGTCCTCGGTGTTGAAGTTGAATCCGGTGGCCGGCTCCCCTCCAGTGATATAGATGGTGTCCCCGAGCAGGGTAGCTTGGATCGTATTCATTCCGTAAGGCATGGGGCGATCCAGGACCGACCAGGTGTCTCGCAGGATCGTAGACCAGGACCTGATCGTGGAAACCCCTCCATTCGTCTTCTGAGGCGGGTGGCCGGTTGGATCTGCCCGACTGCCTCCGCGTCCTCCCAGGACCACGATCCCGCGCGACGACGCCGGTGGTATAGAATGTCTGGAGGTCTAGTGCCTGGACCGCGGCATCGTGTTCCCGGATCCCGATTCCCGGGGCGATGACCAGATGACCGTTCAGGACTCCAGCGACACCGCCCTTTACCGGCAGCGGCATATCCGGTCCGAGCTCCCAGTCAATGATGATGGGGGAAGAGGCTGTGTCGGGAAACTGGAGTTGGGGATATACGTGGAGCAACTCATAGCCCTCCAGCGTGCCCCGAGCCTGATCCTTTTTGACCGTGGGAAACTCTTCGGCCAGAATCCAGCCCCAGAAACAGCCGAATGCCAACAGCGAACCGATGCTCAGGCGAATCCGTTTCATGGATCTGACCCCTTCATTTCAGGTCAAGAGGAATTGGTCTTCGGCCGCGAAATCCACCGAAATCTCCCTGGTCCACCCAGGGGAAAGTTCAAGAAAGCCCCCCGGCGTGATCCTACTCCCAGGTAATGGACTGCAGAATGGTTGGATCCATTTCTCGGATAAACATATACGGCGCTCCTCGGCCAGATCGAGCGCTTCACTCAACGTCCTTCCGGATTTGACCTCCTGACCCGCGATTCTCACCAAGTTGAAGTGGGCCACCAGCTGCGCTGGATCCTTCAGGTAGAAACTCGTTGAGTTTCAGGTCAGTGTCCCCCCGGCTGCGCCGCCCCATTCGAGAACGAAACTTTGGCACCAACAGACGGCAGTGATTGCCCGAATCCTTCGAAATTCGCTTGTTCGATATTCTGCGGTTCAACATTCATCGGTTGCCTTCTCCAAAGCAAGGAAAAAGGCGAAATCACAAACCGTAGAACACCGAACATGCGAACGCCGAACCGTCTTCCTTAGCCTTCGAAATTCGCTTGTTCGATATTCTGCGGTTCAGGATTCATCGGTTGCCTCCTCCAGAACCAAGGAAAAAGGCGAAATCACAAACCGCAGAACACCGAACATGCGAACTCCGAAGTCGGGCGCAGCGGTGAAGTTTCAGCTTAGTTTACAGCCAAGCTCGCGGATCCAGAACCCACCGGGAGAGAAATGGCTCCCCCAGTTTTGAGTGCAGGAGTCGGGCTGGGGACTCCCAGAATATCCACCGTCTGATCCTGTTTTCAGCTGGCCTTTTTCCCTACAAATATTTATAATAGAAAGAATTAGAACTTATGGAGGGGAGCGCTTCAATACAGTTGAAGCGGGGTGGTCGTGGCGCCCACTTTTTGTTTTAGGGAAGACCCCTCGTCGAGATCGATCAAGGAGCACCCATGTATCGGCAACACCCGTCCTGTATTTTGCTCATCTGGCTCGTCCTGATGTTGGGGTCTTTTGCGACCGCCCGGGACGCCCTTTCCAAGGAACATCGAATTGTTACGGAGAACCTCCCTTCGAATCTGTCAGCAACCTCCCCAGTTCGCCAGGTCGTCACCCGGCAAGAGAGTGGCAACCGGACCATTGAGCGCCGGGTTCTGGAAGGTCCCTCGATCAACGGAGGTTCTGAAGTCATTCTGGAGGTGACCGAGGACATCGTCCGGTTCGACGACCAGAGAACCGAACGGACTCGGCAGGAATTTGGGACCGATCCGGACGGCAGGCCAAAACTGATTCGCAGCATCCAGGAGGAACGCCGTCAACTGCCCGACGGAGGGGAGCGGGTGGTTCGAGATTTTTCAGAACCGGATTTGAACGGGCGCTTGCAAAACGTTCGCCGGGAAATCCAGGAAACCGAGCCGGTGGGACCCGGAGTCGATCGGACCCAGATCGAAGTCTTGACCCCGAGCATCAATCGAAGTGGTCTGGAGCTCTCCAGCCTGATCGAACAGACCGAGCGACGCCAAGGGGACCAACTACTGGAGAGCGATCGGATTACCTACACCACCCATCCCGGGAGTTCGAGCTGGGAGGCTCTGGAACGCCATGTTACCCAACACGAGTACGCTGCGGGTGAAACACGGACGGTTGAACAGATTTATCAACCGGATGCCAGTCAGAACTTGTCCCTGAGTCAACAGATTGTCCGCAAGGAGCGCCGTACTGGAGAAGGCCGCCAGGAAACCTCCGAGGAGCACTATGCCCGGGATGTTCCAGGAATGGCCCGCTCCTCGGAACCGACTCTCCACCGGCAGGTGCACGAGGTTCGCACCAGACGTTCCGACGGAGGTGGACGGATGGTGAGAGAGATCCAGGAATTGCGGGTGGACCGCTTCGTGGTTGTGGAACGAATTGTGGAAGAGTCCCGACCATTGCGTGAGGGCGGGGTGGAAACCGAGCGAGAAGTCCAGAGGCGCGACGTGAGTGGAAATCTCCGGACGGTCGGGACCAGCAGAAGCAGAGATTAACCTAGCGCGCACTATGCATAAGGCGTCGTCGCGGCACAAGACTATGTCCCTATGAAGTCGCCGACCCACTCGGTAGAGGTGGAATAGGCGAGGTCTACCGAGCCACCGAGACGCGCCTGGACCGTACAGTAGCCATCAAAATCCTTCCCCAGCATCTGGGCCGCTGCACAAGTACGGGCATTTGGCCAGATTCTGGGAGCGCTTACTGATTTCAATGTCGACCTCGCCCTCGGGCCCCAAGTGCAACTCTATTTGGGACTGATGGGCCTCTATTACTGGAACAGCGGTATGGCCCAACCCTCGATGAGAAGCGTGAGCGGAGATGCTGAAAGGGTACTCCATGGGCTCAGTGAGCCGTGTCGGTCGCTGGTTCGTAGACTGGATCGCCTCTGTGAAGGCGCAGGGCCACCCGAAGTGTCTGCTGCATGGCCCGTTGCGTCGGGGAATGGGCGGCCAGATAGCGTGCCGCTCCAACCATCACCAGCCGCTTCTCATCAGCATCCTCCAACTCCTGGTACTGACGAATCGCCGCCTCCAACATCTGGAAGCTGTGGAACTCAGCGTCCTCCCGAAGCAAGCTCTCAGCCATCGTACGAATCAGCTCTCCACCGTCTCCGGTCGCCTCCAGATAGCTGTAGACGAGCTGGCCAGCCGCGTCAGTCTGTTGTTGGAGGTTCATCAGGTCCAGCAGCTCCGTGTGCAGTGAGTCGATCTCCCTCCGATTCCCCATTCTTCGATTGGAAGCAGGCAATCGGGCCGGTGGGATGTTGAAGAAGCGATCGAGATAGACACGCATGGCACCGTGGAAGACTCCTCGCAAGAGTTCGGGGGATTGGTTTCGTTTCAACAATTGGTGCAGTGCATTGGCATAGCTGAAACTGTGGAGCACGGCAATCCAGTCGGCAAATTCGTTCTGAACGTGGAAGCGGACAATGCGCAGGGCCGCCGCATACGCTATCGCCTGAGCCAGTTGCACGGGTTGGGCCCCTTGGCGAATGGCGTCTTTGAGCGCCTCAATTGGGGTGTAGGGATCGTCGCTGAAGAGGGCCTCAGTGAAGTCTTCCGGTTTGCTCCAGGTCTTGTCCCGTCCTGCCTCGACCAAGCTGGGGAGCCCATCGAACGCTTCTCGTAGCAGGGGCAGCAAATCGATGGGATGTCGCCAAGCGTTGCGCTCCTCGCTGCGCACTGCGGTGCAAAGCGGTCGGATCAGGGACGGCAGAACGCGGCCAGCGTGTTCCCAACCAACCCGGTCCAGCAGTTCGAAAGCTTTGTTGATGAAGTCCACCACGTGGCCATCGTCCAAGTAGAAATGATCGGTTGCGGCTGTCACGACGATGTCGGCCAACTGGGCGTCCGTCATTCCCTTATGTATCGCTGTTAGCAGACAGCGCTCGGCCCCTTCGGTGCTACGCACCTCGACGAAGTAGCGAAACCAGCGCTTGAGATGTTCCTGCGGGATGTCCTGGTTGTGAAGTGGCTGGATTTTGAACTTGGGGGTCTGACCGGCACAGTCGCGGGCGATGTGCACCAGGCCGTGATACAGCGGAGCAATTCGCTCCTCGCCCTGCAGGTGGTCGCAGAGGTTGGACATCGCGCTCAGGATGGTGAGGCCGGAGCTCCAGTCCTCGCGATGCTTCACCCCATATGAGGCACCCTGTCTGGCGATCTCGCTGTGGGACACTCCGCTGTGATGCAGACCGACCACGGATTTACCCACGATCAGATTGAGGTTCTGTTCCAGTCCCTCCTGCAGTCGTCGGGTCCAGCGTTTGACGGGATCGGTCTGTGGCGGAGTGGTGTCCAGAAAGACCTCTCCGTCCCTGACCTCCACCGCATAGGAATCGACATCGTCGGCGAACAGATTGAAGGTGCATCCGCTGACCAGATCGAAGCGGGCGTGATGCCAATAGCAGGTGAGGATGCCGTCTTCAACCGTCCCGCGGTGCAGGGGGAAGCCCATGTGAGGACAGCGGTTATCAACGGCATGGAGCTTATCGCCGTGATGAAAGATGACGATGGGTACTGGCCCCTGGGATATCAGCAGGGGACTCTTTCCCTGAACCTCCTTCAGGGAACCAACGTGGATGACCCCATTCTTCCGGTCCATGATGCCGACCTCCTTACCTCAGACCAGGCTGCGAATCTCGATCGTAACAAATATGAGCTCGGCTAGCCGCTAAACCTGGAAGACCACTGCCGAACCTGGTTCGAGGCCTTCGACGATTGTGGAGCGGTAGCAGGTCACGTTGAAGGCTCCTACATGCACGGCGTTGCTGCCGGTGTGACACCAGTAGTATTCGCAAGATATCATCACAAGACTCACAGGGAAGCTCCGCCAAGGTATTGTGGGTGAATCTCGCAGGGACATCTTTCCGAAGGGGGCAGCCACTGTAGGTCTGCTGTGCCATAGCCAAGCGGGGCGCCGTGGCCTCATTGGTACAAAATACTAGCAGTCTGTACGAGAGGGAAAGGCCGTGGAAGGAAACGGTTTGAGAGTCGGAATCATCCCCGTTTTCTTTTTAGCGGGGGGCTTCGGGCTGATCCGGAAGGTGACCAGGCCCAGCTCATGTTCAGCATCATAATACCTGTTTTGAGAGCACTGGGGTTGGCCCCTTTTTTCACCCATGACGGGGCCGATAGCTATAGGGAATCTCCCACGGTAGAATTATTCTCGAAGTTCAGATACAGTCCACTCAGCACAGGCCAACGATGAACTGGGATCCCCTTTCCAGGCGAGGTTTCCTTCAACAGTCAGCCGCTACTCTGAGTCTGTCCCAAGCCCTATACGCCCAGAGGAAGTCTTTTACCCCAGCGGACTTCCGTCAGTTCCAGCTTCGGAAAGAGCCGGCCGAGAGAGTGGAGGCGGGCCGCCAGATCATCCTGGCAGAGTTGAAGCCGACCCAGGCCCAACTCCAGAGGGGGCTAGCCCGGATTTCTCAAGGAGAAAGCCGAAAGGGCGATTTTAGTCGATTTCTCGACGCCGGTCTGGGTCAAAGGCGCCGCTGAGGGCGGTGCAGAGTACGACAGGCGTCGTGAGGCCTGTGTCGAGCGCGGAAAACCGGTTTTTCAGACACACCTCAGGCGCCTCAGTTGCAGACGGCTGGGATTTCCGACTTTCCTTGGCTCAACCGAGCTGTTGAAGCTGGGCCAAGGCTTGGGCATAGAGTGCTTGGTAAGGATAACCCTCGCTCAAGGACAGACTCACCCGCCGGACACTGACCCGAATCTGGCCTCCTATCTTCAACAGTTTGAGGCGAATTGTCTGGCATTGCGCCTTCGCCCACTGGGTCCCCTTCAAAGCGACACGCCTCAACGTGTGCAGCAGATTATAGGCCACCGAGGAGAACCACAACCGCAGCTGATTGCTCTTGATGAGGTGCGTCGAGGTCCGATCGGCAAACAGCTCCAGCTGCTGTTCCTTGATCCGATTCTCCGCCTCCCCTCGCGCGCAGTACAGCTGCTCGTACAGCTTTTGGGCGGGCCACCGCTTCGCTCCCAGCGAGGTGACGACAAAGCGGGGATTGGATCCCTTACCCGTGGACTCGGCCTTGCCCACCACTCGCCGCTCTTGACTCCAGCTCTTGCGCGTCTGGTAACGAAAGTCCTTATAGACTCGGGCGCTGCTGCCGCTCGCTTGTTGAAGCGCCTGGGCCTGTTCCAGCTCCGACTCCAGGGTCCCCTCTAAGCGCTGATTGCGGGCCAGACCGAAGACGTAATCCACTCGATGCTCCTCACACCATTTCATCAACGCCTCGCGCGCAAAGCTGCTGTCCGCCCGCAGCGTAATGCGGACCTTCGGCCACTTCGCCCGCAGTTGTCCCACGATCCGCTCCATCTCCTGGACCGCTCCTTCGGAGCCATCCAGATTCGACACCCGTAGCTTGGCCCCCAGCACATACCCCTCGCAAAACACATACAGGGGCAGGTAGCAGTAACACCGGTAGTAGCCATGGTAGAAACGACCCTCCTGCTCTCCGTGCAGCGGATCATCCGTCGCATCCAGGTCCAACACCAGCTCCTTGGGTTTACCGCCTCGCACCCGAATGAACTGCTCCACCAAAAACGCTTCCACCGCCGCTTCATCCACCGGCGTCTTGCGATATTTATCCTGCGTCACCGAGGACAACTCCAAACGATTGAGTGTGCTCTTGCCGGCACACGCCTTGCCCCGATCCGCTTCCGCTCGCCGATCCCTCCCCAAGGGATCTTCCTTGCCCACCAACACCGCCATCAGCGGATCCGTCCGTAGCTCCTCATGATCGTTGAGATCCTCATAGCCCAAGGCCAGTCCATAAATCCGCTGCCCCACCAGCTCCTCCACACTGAACTCGGTGAAGCGAGGATCGCGCCGGTCCCCAAAGCAGGCGGCCAAGCCGCGAATGAACCCATAGCGGCTCTCCACCTCCCGTAACAGCAACCCTCCGGCGTCTGAAGTGATCTGTCCCCCGTTGAATTCTGCCTCCACTCGGCGACCCTCCAGCCCTTGAAACTCCAGCTTAGAAGCGATACACTCTGTCGTCATAGTAGTCAGCTCCTTGTGTTTGTTAAGTCTTTGTTAACACAGACTTTATACCACATTGAGCTGACTGCTTTTTCTTATCCTTGAGAAATCCGGGCTAGATCTGCATTTCAACCATCTGGCCCACGCGGGCCACCGGACGGCGCTGGAGGTGATCGAAGCCTCCGAGGCTCCGGTCTACAACGCCCATGTGGCCTGCAAGGCCATCTATGATCGTCCCAGCTTCATCGCCAACCAGGACGACCACTACCTGCGAAGCCTGGCCGGGAAAGGAGGTCTGGCCGCGGTCTATGCGTGGCCGGGGCAGTTGTCAGACAGGGAGTCGCCTACCTTTGACGACTTTGCCCGGCATCTGGAGCACGCCATCCAGGTGGCGGGTATCGATCATGTGGCCATCGGGACAGACCTGACGTTTCTGCCTCACCCCACCGCCTCGGGAATCCACAAACCCCATGCCATGGACTGGAGCAACTGGCCCTACTTCACGGTCGGCCTGGTCTGTCGGGGATTCAACGACAACGAGATCCGGAAGATCCTGGGGGAGAACTTCCTGAGCTTCACCCGCCAGGTTCTGGACCGAAAGCCCTGGGGTCCCCTGATCTGATCTCCCGGAGCACCAAGAATCGTAAGATCTTCCTCTGAGTCGTGCGGTGAAACTCCTCTGGGCTATTCCCCCCTTGGTTGGAGGGCGGATAGGTTTTGACCATTCACCAGTGGGGGACCCGGAGACGATCCATCCGAGGCTGATATATGTCGGCTAAGATTCCCGGGCGAATCTGGGAGAAGATCTCCGAGGTTCCCAATCCGGCTGGCTGTCCCGAGCGATACGCCGACGTTCTTTGCCGACTTCCGGACGACACCTTGCTGTTGCCCGTCGCAACCACGATAGATGTCGCCCCCGACGCCGATCGGATAGTTCATTACTGGGCGATCCGTTGGCGACCGGTCCGGGAATAGCGCATTGGCTTGAATCGCATCTTCCGCCCTCTGTCCCCCCGAAAAACTCCATCCAACCGATTAGGAGGCACAAGGCGCAGGCTTAGTACACTGGAACACAGCACAGTTCATCTAGATCTGTCGGGTTTCGACTACCAAAGCGCTACTATTACAACGTCGGGGAGGGTCACACTCGAAACTGGGATGACTACAAAGAGTTCAGCTTTATCTCACGCTTTGTGGCCTGTTCACTGCTAGCCTCGATTTCCACGGTACTGGAAAGGACTAACATTTTTTAAGGGTAGCCGTTGAGTCGGTTAGTCAAATCGAAGGACCAGAGTTTTGCCGCCAAACCAAGGCATGGGCGTGGGATCATCACCCAGGCCCGAGGCGACCAAGTAGGGGTTATGGGCGCGCTTATCGAGGTGGACGGTGACTTGCTGCTCTTGGATCTGGACCCGGGCCGAGACGTCGAGGAGATTTCGGAAGATCTTTTTGGCTTGAGCCCGCTGATATTCGCGACCAATCTTCTCGGCCATGAGTCGATATAGGGAGCTGGCCATGAGGGTGATCTGGAGGTCAAAATCCACTTTGAGTCCCACCATCGAAGAGAGCGCGTCCAGGTGAAAGAACTGGATGGCTTCGGAGATGCCATTTTCGATGAGCATGCGTTGGGCATAGCGGGTGATCAGAGTCGAGGGGGCGCGGCGCAGATGGTTGGTCAGTAGGACGGTCGGTTCTTCGTGACCGAGTTCCATGAGGGTGAGCTGGCGCAGGGGACCTTCGTAATGTTTCAGGACGATCCGCTGGTCCAGGACTTTGGGGGTGCGAAAGATCCGAGTCAGGGCGGGTAAGGTGATGCGGTGCCAGGCGGAGGCGGGGCGGCTCCAGATCTGGCCCAGCATTTTTTGGGAGCGGCGGCGCAGGGTGATAAAGCCAATGCCCTGTTGGTTGAGGCGGTTCAGATGAGCATAGGTGGTCAACTGGGAATCGAAGACGAGTTCGGCCGGAGGCTGACCGCTGTGTTGGTGCCAGAACTGGACGAAGCGTTGCACCTCGTCGGCTCGATCGGCCCGGGGGACACCCGCATTGGCGTAGCATAAGACACGCTCGGTGGCGTCCCGAGCCAAAAAAACGAGGATGCCTTTTTGGCTGCGGCTGCGGGAAGAGACATAGTGTTTGTCCAAAGGTTCCTGCTGGCTATTGGCGGGGACGGTGTGAAAGTCCAGATCGAAGGAAGAGCCCCGGGGCAGGCCGGCGGCTTGGACCTGCTCAAACCAGGCTCCCATGAGGCGCAGGTTGGCGCGTCGGTCGACCCGGGAGCTGTAGGCGGCCAGGTAGGAGCGCTTGGGCACCACATTGAGACCGGCAAAAAGGGCGATGCCCTCGTCAAAGACCCGATCCATGACATGACTTTTTCTTTCGATGCCCAGCAGCTTCAGAGCCAGCAGGGTGCGCACGGCCTGCTCGGCGGGAATCATTTGGGAGCCGGGAAGGCGGGGGGGCTGCAGCACCGCCCCGAGATCGATCGATCGCATCAGCGGGACGAACAGAAACAGACCGCCGACCCGGGTGCGAAAGCTGCGCGGGGCCAGATTGATCTGCCGCACGTCGGCGATGGCTGCTGCTTCGGGCTTGAGGGTGGCGGGGCGTTGCTCATCCCGACGCCGGGGCAGTCGGGCGAAGCCCTCCTCTCGCAGCAGGATCGATAACGCATTGATGCTGATGGAATGGCCGGCGGCGGCCAACTCGCGTTGGATATCGTAGACCGAGAGGTTTCGCTTGCGCAGGGCGACGGCCCGTTCCCGCACCCGATCGCGGGCGGGCGCCGCTTGAGGCCCCCGGCGAATCGCCTGAAAGAAGCGGGCGCGCTTGCTGAGATCATGGCGAAACTGATGACAGAGGACGCGGAAGGCTCCTGGGGAATAGCCGAAGCGAGTGGCGACCTGCTGCGAGGGCAAGCCTTCGACGAAAAAGCAGCGCAAGGCCTCATACTGGCGCTGCAGAGGCGATTCGGGGGCCAGGAAGAATTGGGCCTCCGGAGCGGTCGGTCGGGTGTCATTAGTTAGTCCATTCCGATTACTGTATTCCAAACTATAACTATACTAGATATGAATGACAGAAAATGCTCAGCCTTTGATAGGGTTCTATTCTGCCTCATATCCAGACTTTTCTAGCATTCGCGTGGGGATCGTCCCTTGATCAGGTTTTAGGTATAGGATTACCTCTCTATCCAAATAGGTACTTCTATTTACTAACGTAGGTGGAAACACAGCAGGCGCAAGTCGCGCCGATCAAGGATTCTGGCGGGGGGCTCGAAGCGGAAAGGCGTCATTTGTACTGCCGTGGAAATCGAGGCTAGCGTGCTGTTGTGTGTCGACGATCGGGCGAGTGCCTTGGCTGTCGGGTCGGGGGAAAGTCCAAACGAGTCTACTCGAGTACCGGCGTGTTGCTCGAGGCGATGCGATGTACCACAATTGTCCCAACGAACCTTAGGAGTTGAGATTATGACGTCGCCTTCGCACATGCTCTTCGCGTTGTTACTCGGCACCGGTATTGCCATCGCGGGCACTGCCAGTGCTCAACTGGGCACGGTCGGTCATGGTGAAAGCGAGATGCCGGTCGTCCACGCCGTGGCGGTCTGGGACCCGGAGCACCCCCGCTTCCGCGTCTACCTGTTTCCTTACGAGCTCACGGCCGAAGAGATCGAGCTCTGTAGGAGCGATGACGTCTTTGATATCAGCAAAGGTCGGCTCGCGAAAGATCCGGAGAACGCGACGTACCACACGCACGCGGCGTACACGCTCAACTGGTTGGGGCCCGAGGGCGAGGGCGACACCGACAAGGCCATCGTCAGAGTACGCGCGCAGAGCATCCTTCGTCGAAACGTCTCCTCCCAAGCGCTGGTCATGTTGGACTTTCCGCACGAGGGAGTCGAACAGACGCTTGAGGGGAAGCTCGAGCCGGGCGCAGAGATCCACCTAAAAGCTAGGGGAGAGCAGGAGGTGACCGACTCCACCGTGAGCTGGGATCTGGATATTCGTGTCGAGATCTTGTCTTCCACGGAGTAACGAGCGGAAGACGAGCTCGAGATCGATTTCCAGCCAGTTTCGAGCAGCCTACGGTCCCCGGTCTTCGACGAGGTGAATATGTTTACCCAACACTCTTGTTACCGAACGCGGCTTTCCACCCAGTCGTGGCCACTCGTCTTCGGCATCTTGGTGAGCGCGCTCCTTTTTTTGGAGTCCGATCGCGTGTGGGCGGGCGTGGACGAGCGAGGGGAGGAGCTGTACAAGGCGGTGAGCGAGGGCGACGTCAAGAAAGTCGCGAAGCTTCTCGAGAAGGGAGCGGACGTCGACTACGTGCAAGGAAAAGAGCAGTGGCGTACGCTTCACGTCGCCGCGCGGAAAGGCTATCGGGAGATCGTGCCTCTGCTGATCGAGGCTGGCGCCGATCTCGCGGCTCAGGAACACGACGGCTGGAGCGCGCTCCATCTGGCGGCGTATTCCGGTCACACCGAGATCGTCGAGGCACTTATGGAAGGCGGCGCTCCGGTGGACGCCACCACGGAGGATGGTTGGACAGCCGTGGACGTCGCGAACTCAGCGAAGCACACCGACATCGCAGCGCTCATCGCGGCCCATGGAGGAAAGGGCCGAATGCTCGGACCCACGCTCTACAACAGGGCAGCCGCAGGGCGCCTCGACGAGGTCGGCCGCTTGTTGAGCCAAGGCGCTAGTGTCGATTATCGAGCTCCGGACGACAATACGCCGCTTCATGTAGCGGCTTTCGGCGGGCACCTGGATGTCGTCCACGCGTTACTTTCCGCGGGGGCTGGTACGGATGCCGTGGCTAGCCTCGATTTCCACGGCAGTACAAATGACGCCTTTCCGCTTCGAGCCCCCCGCCAGAATCCTTGATCGGCGCGACTTGCGCCTGCTGTGTTTCCACCTACGTTAGTAAATAGAAGTACCTATTTGGATAGAGAGGTAATCCTATACCTAAAACCTGATCAAGGGACGATCCCCACGCGAATGCTAGAAAAGTCTGGATATGAGGCAGAATAGAACCCTATCAAAGGCTGAGCATTTTCTGTCATT
Organism: Acidobacteriota bacterium; assembly: GCA_965218775.1. Taxonomy (GTDB): domain Bacteria; phylum Acidobacteriota; class UBA6911; order RPQK01; family JAJDTT01; genus CAUZIZ01. The sequence goes on from CBDCLS010000006.1 coordinate 2,397,558, forward strand.
CATATCTAGTATAGTTATAGTTTGGAATACAGTAATCGGAATGGACTAACTAATGACACCCGACCGACCGTTCCGGAGGCCCAATTCTTCCTGGCCCCCGAATCGCCTCTGCAGCGCCAGTATGAGGCCTTGCGCTGCTTTTTCGTCGAAGGCTTGCCCTCGCAGCAGGTCGCCACTCGCTTCGGCTATTCCCCAGGAGCCTTCCGCGTCCTCTGTCATCAGTTTCGCCATGATCTCAGCAAGCGCGCCCGCTTCTTTCAGGCGATTCGCCGGGGGCCTCAAGCGGCGCCCGCCCGCGATCGGGTGCGGGAACGGGCCGTCGCCCTGCGCAAGCGAAACCTCTCGGTCTACGATATCCAACGCGAGTTGGCCGCCGCCGGCCATTCCATCAGCATCAATGCGTTATCGATCCTGCTGCGAGAGGAGGGCTTCGCCCGACTGCCCCGGCGTCGGGATGAGCAACGCCCCGCCACCCTCAAGCCCGAAGCAGCAGCCATCGCCGACGTGCGGCAGATCAATCTGGCCCCGCGCAGCTTTCGCACCCGGGTCGGCGGTCTGTTTCTGTTCGTCCCGCTGATGCGATCGATCGATCTCGGGGCGGTGCTGCAGCCCCCCCGCCTTCCCGGCTCCCAAATGATTCCCGCCGAGCAGGCCGTGCGCACCCTGCTGGCTCTGAAGCTGCTGGGCATCGAAAGAAAAAGTCATGTCATGGATCGGGTCTTTGACGAGGGCATCGCCCTTTTTGCCGGTCTCAATGTGGTGCCCAAGCGCTCCTACCTGGCCGCCTACAGCTCCCGGGTCGACCGACGCGCCAACCTGCGCCTCATGGGAGCCTGGTTTGAGCAGGTCCAAGCCGCCGGCCTGCCCCGGGGCTCTTCCTTCGATCTGGACTTTCACACCGTCCCCGCCAATAGCCAGCAGGAACCTTTGGACAAACACTATGTCTCTTCCCGCAGCCGCAGCCAAAAAGGCATCCTCGTTTTTTTGGCTCGGGACGCCACCGAGCGTGTCTTATGCTACGCCAATGCGGGTGTCCCCCGGGCCGATCGAGCCGACGAGGTGCAACGCTTCGTCCAGTTCTGGCACCAACACAGCGGTCAGCCTCCGGCCGAACTCGTCTTCGATTCCCAGTTGACCACCTATGCTCATCTGAACCGCCTCAACCAACAGGGCATTGGCTTTATCACCCTGCGCCGCCGCTCCCAAAAAATGCTGGGCCAGATCTGGAGCCGCCCCGCCTCCGCCTGGCACCGCATCACCTTACCCGCCCTGACTCGGATCTTTCGCACCCCCAAAGTCCTGGACCAGCGGATCGTCCTGAAACATTACGAAGGTCCCCTGCGCCAGCTCACCCTCATGGAACTCGGTCACGAAGAACCGACCGTCCTACTGACCAACCATCTGCGCCGCGCCCCCTCGACTCTGATCACCCGCTATGCCCAACGCATGCTCATCGAAAATGGCATCTCCGAAGCCATCCAGTTCTTTCACCTGGACGCGCTCTCTTCGATGGTGGGACTCAAAGTGGATTTTGACCTCCAGATCACCCTCATGGCCAGCTCCCTATATCGACTCATGGCCGAGAAGATTGGTCGCGAATATCAGCGGGCTCAAGCCAAAAAGATCTTCCGAAATCTCCTCGACGTCTCGGCCCGGGTCCAGATCCAAGAGCAGCAAGTCACCGTCCACCTCGATAAGCGCGCCCATAACCCCTACTTGGTCGCCTCGGGCCTGGGTGATGATCCCACGCCCATGCCTTGGTTTGGCGGCAAAACTCTGGTCCTTCGATTTGACTAACCGACTCAACGGCTACCCTTAAAAAATGTTAGTCCTTTCCAGTACCGTGGAAATCGAGGCTAGGCGACATACGCCGCTCACGCTGGCGGTCCAAGGGGGACATGCCGAGGTCGTCGCGGCTCTGGCCGACGCCGGCTCCGACGTGAACATCGTGATCGTCGCCGGGCGCGACGTGACCCCGCTCAACATCGCCGCCGGTCGCGGCCACACCGCCACGGCAAGGGTTCTGATCGACAAAGGTGCCGACCCGAAAGGCTCGAAAGACGCCACCTACCCTCCGTTGTTCGACGCGGTCACCAGCGGCAAACCGGACTTGGTGGCGTTGCTGCTGGAGAACGGGGCCGACGTGAATCCCAAGGAGGACTGGGTCGAACGAACCGCGTTGCACGAGGCAGTGCACGCCGGCGACGCAGCCATGGTCCAGCTTCTCCTCGACCACGGTGCCCGGGTTCATGTCCTGAACTACAAGAAGCAGACCCCGCGCGACCTCGCCGTCGAAAAGGGCCATGACGAGATCGTCCGGCTACTCGAGAGCGCCGCAGCAAGCCAATGTTGAGACTCCGCAGATGAGCTAAGCCCCGTTCTGGGTTCAGTGAACATCTCGGAAGTAACTGCCCTGGCAGGGGGCTAGCGATGACCCCAGCGGTACCCCGAACATATGCTTTCAGAATTTGGGTTCGAGGTCCTTTTGAGAGGGAGTTTCCGCAGCCATTGAGGCGCAAGAAATTGCACCCGAGATCGTTCAAATCGATAAAAGTTTTAGTTGGAAAGCGGCCCAACCAGGGACATGAAAAATTTTCTGAGGGCTGAATGTTGAAATATCTGTGGAAAAGCTGTGAGGCTAATGCTGCAACCTATTGTGAGAATGATCGATATGCCACACCGCGTCTGAACGCACAAATGATGGGCGTTCTGAATTCGTGCTTTTTTCTCTTGTCAGCGTTTCAGAGAAGAGTAGACTTGCTTTTGTCCCAAGGGGTAGACGCAGCCGACGCCCCGAGGCGACACCGGGTGCTTGGCTGGTCCTGCCGAAGAGGTTTCGGCTTCGGAGGCAGCGATAAGGCAGGCACAAGGAGGCGGGTCTTGATGAACGCTTCGGCGGGCAGAAGGGCTCCCATAACGGAAAGTGGTCTTGGCAGCCTGAGTCTTCGGACCGGGCAGTCGGGGTTCACAATCCGGTCGCTTCGGGTATAGCGGCTCCCGGTTGGGCGGATTTCTGGACGAGGCGAAGCGTTCATTCGTGGAACCTCGAAAGGAACCAGCCCAGGCGTGGAGGGATCTCCTCCAAGAGGAAGGGCGGCGCTTTTCGGAGAGTCGCTCGGTCTCGGAAGGGGAGGTCACTCGGGAAACTCAGAAACCGGCCCTCGGGTTGGAAGCGCGAGTTTCGCGGGTACGCTGGAAGCTGCGAATATCACTTGGGACGCTTTTTTTTGCTTGGTATCTCCTTCAATCCCACTTCTTAGTCCCACCCTACTTCTCAACCCACGGTTCGGTTTTCAGAATGGTGGGATCTATTGTGAGCGCGCCGGCCTGGTGGGTTAGGAAGTGCTTCGCCTTTTTGGTGATTGATCTGGCCGGAGAATAAGGCCCTTCTGAGTGCGTCCATCCATAACGACCGCGACAGGATCGTCCAGACGAAGGTGTCGAACGTACTTCTTCTCGCTCAACGCCGGTTGCTGGCTTAGCCAATCCCAGTCTATTTCTCCCTGGTTCGTCTTGGAGCCGACAGTGAAGTAGCCCACTCTGGAGGTAGTGATGTTTTGAAAGAAATGGGTCCCTTGGGATGGAGTGACCTCCAGATCCGGAAGCCCGCTCTCCACGATGACGCGTGCACCCCAGATGTCCTCCCACTTTACCGGGATTCCGAGCCAGCGGTCGGAGGAGCCCCACCGACCCATTCCGATTAACAGGTAAGGGGCATTGATCGAAGTCAGTTCCCGATTGTAGCGAGCCACCTCTCTTGCTGCCTCGGCGCTGTGCTCGCGGTCGAAGCGAGCAGGATCCAAGACGACCAGATCTCTGATATTTCTGATCAAACCATGTCCTAGGACCCGAGGGCTCTGGCAGATCACTTTGCCCTGTGCCGAGTCCTCAAGCCCGGCCAGGTCCGTTTCCAGGTCCATCTCCAGGTCGGCGACCATGGGTCGCATCTGAAGCAAGTAGAACTCCTTCGGTTGGCCAGCTGGGACTGAGAGATTACCGGCAAACTCGACCTCTACAGGTCCCCCCATGGCGCCCTGGGTCAAGTCCAGGAGACTGCTGAGGATATCGGCAAGCGGGAACGACCTGCCTTTGAGGATGGGTGCGAAGGTGACAAGACGGCTCCCAGGCCGCGAGATTCCGTCATAGATAGCGTGGTTTTCGTGGGAGTAGGTAGAGCCAAGAAGGTTTAGAACCCCGTCCTTCTCAGCCGTGTCGATCCCGAATCGAGACAGCTCGAATTCTGTTTCCCGTGCAGCTTTGGCGTTCCCCGGCAGCTCCAGCGCCCAGAAGTCCTTCTGGGAATCCCTCAGGGTGCTTTCGACGGACGAAAACTGTACCAGATGGCGGGGATATCGGGGGCTGAAGCGGAGCGATTGTTCGCCTTCCACCACCGCCTTTCCCAAGCCCAGAGCTACCTCGGCGATACCTTCGCTGGCCTTCATGGGAGCTACGGGGTAGAAATTGAAGGATCTGGCTACTCCGGAAAAGTCTGGATAGAAGCGGTTCTGGTGGAGGTTTCCGACAAGCTGCTGAACAATGACCGCCATTCGTTCCTCTTCCAGCCGGTATGGGGTCGACTTGACGTACTGCTTGGCATTAGCGGAGAAGGTCGACGCGTACACTCTCTTGATGGCGGTGAGTAGCTGCTGCAGTCGGACGTCCTTCTCGGGATGGCTGTTGGGGATCATACAGGTGTTGTAGACACCAGCGAAGGACGTGTGCTGCGAGTCCTCGAGAAGGCTCGAAGATCGCACCGAAAGGGGGAAGTGGATGGATTCCAGAAAATCTTGGAGAGACCCGACAGCGTCCTCCGGCAGTTGGGCCTTGAGAAATTCTTCTCTGATGTTCTGGCCCATGCTGAGAGCGAAGTCGCGGAGTTGATTCTGGTCCAGGAATTTCTCGAAGACTTCGGTAGCAAGGACGAGGGTAGGTGGGATTGAAATCCGGACATCTTCGAATCTGTCCTGGAGTTCGTGGGCACCGATGAGGATGTTGCCAAAGCCGAGACCCCTTGCCTTACCTCCCAGAGATCCACTCCCGATTCGGGCGACGCTGCTGGCTTCGACGAAGGTCTCCCGATCGTACTCGACGACGATGCCCCGGTGTCGCTCCACTCTGAGCCCGTGAAGACATTCGATCAGATAGTGACGAAGCTGATCGACCGTTCGATAGTCGGTAACCTTCTGCGGTCTCAACTTGTCAGCCAACCAGAACTCGGTCCGAGCCTTGAGCCAGTTGGAAAAATGATTTCGCTCGCCGTGATGAAGCAAGCTTTCGTCCGGAACCGTCCGAATCTGCTCCTCCAGGCTCTTTAGATCGCTGGCTTGACCCACCTTGGTCCCGTCTGGAAGACGGAATATGAAATCGCCAAAGCTGAACTTGTGTTTCATGAAATCCTGCAGCTCCTTCAGCAAGAGCGGCGAGTCCTTCAAAAGAAAAGAGGCGCCAAGTCCCTCGGCCATCTCGCGGTTCTCGGGATCTCTGGACTGGAGCAAGATAGGAATGTCGGCGTGGGATTCCCCCACATTGCGAGCGAACTCGAACCCAGCCTGAGGATCGGATTGACCCTTGCGAGGAAACTCGATATCTGAGATCACACCCAGAATGGTGTCGTGATGATTCTGGTAGTAGTCCCAGGCTTCTTCGTACCTGTTGCACAGCAAGATCTTGGGACGAGCCCGCATTCTCAAGAGCATGTGAGCAGGATTGACACCTTCGGAAATCAAACTCTGGGTGTGGCGCACCAATTCGGTATAGATCAGCGGCAGGTAGGATGAATAGAAGCGGACGCTGTCCTCGATCAGAATGATTGACTGGACCCCCACTAGTTGGCTGTCCTGTGCGACGTTATTGCGATCTTCGATGTACTTGATGATGGCGAGAAGGATCCGGAAGTCCCCTTGCCAGACGAAGGCCTTCTCCACACCGTTCAGGTCATGTTGGCGGGTGAATGCAGCCAGCTGACGGCTGTCATAGGCCAGGGGAACGATCGGGACTTTGGGAGATTGTTTTCTTACTTTCTTGGCGAAGTCGAGGATAGATCGGTCGCGACCCCGGAGGGTAACGATGATCAAGTCGAAGCGCTTCAGGTTCTGACCCAGGCGCAGAGCTTCAGCCCCGTTCGACACCCGGGTTATGCCGGGTGTGCTTATCAGGTTCAGACCCAGGTATTGGTTCAGAAGCTCCTCGTGTAGACGCCCGTCTTCAGAAAGTATGAAGGAATCGTAGAGGCTGGCGACCAGCAGGACCTCGTTTACGCGGTTGCGCATGAGGTCTTGGAATCGCTGGAATCGATTCTCGTATCCAAGTTCGAACTTCGATCTGTCGAAAACGTGCATGCCAGAGTTGAGAAATAGGGAGGCTAGACAACTCCTTGGTCCATCATGGCGTCGGCAACTTTGATGAATCCAGCAATGTTTGCACCGTTGATGTAGTTCCCTTTGCTCCCAAAGCGATCGGCTGCCTCCACGCAGGATCGGTGGATGTTCTTCATGATCTCGTGAAGCCGGCTATCCACCTCTTCTCTCGACCATGAAAAGCGCATGCTGTTCTGCGCCATTTCCAGTCCCGATACGGCTACACCTCCTGCATTGGCTGCCTTTCCCGGGGCGTACAAAATCGAGCTGTCGAGGAAAAGACGGGCTCCCTCAGGGCTGGTCGGCATATTCGCTCCTTCGCATACGAGGGAGACTCCGTTCTTTAGGAGGTTTTCTGCATCTTTTCCGCTGATTTCGTTCTGGGTTGCTGAGGGAAACGCGCAGTCCGCCTTGTGATCCCAGATCGGGTTGAAGTCCTGCGAGTAGTCGGTAGCAGTATGGGTCGCTCCTGGGTAGGCGTCGGCATATTCTTTGATTCTACCCCGACGCTGGTTCTTGAGCTCCATCACGAATTTCAATTTGTCTTCATCGATGCCTTCGGAATCAAAGACGTGCCCGCTGGAGTCAGACATGGTCAGCACTTTGCCTCCCAGCTGAGTGATCTTCTGGATCGTATATTGGGCCACGTTACCGGAGCCTGAAACAATACAGGATTTGCCTTCGAGCGAGTCCCCACGAGTCGCCAGCATCTCCGCGGCAAAGTAGACAGAGCCATACCCGGTTGCCTCAGGACGGATGAGAGAGCCACCCCAGTTCAGACCCTTGCCGGTAAGGACTCCGGTGAACTCATTACGGATTCGCTTGTACTGGCCAAAGAGAAACCCGATCTCACGGGCACCGACTCCGATATCACCCGCAGGTACGTCGGTGTTGGGGCCGATATGTCGGCAGAGCTCGGTCATGAAGCTTTGGCAAAAGCGCATGACCTCGGTGTCGCTCTTATCCTTGGGATTGAAGTCGCTTCCGCCCTTGGCCCCGCCCAGGGGAAGAGTCGTCAAGCTGTTCTTGAACACTTGTTCGAAGGCCAGGAATTTCAGAATTCCAAGGTTTACCGAAGCGTGGAATCGAAGTCCGCCCTTGTAGGGTCCGATAGTGCTGTTCATCTCAATACGAAAGCCTCGATTGACATGAATCTCGCCCTGATCATCGACCCAGGGGACCCGGAACATGACCGCCCGTTCCGGCTCAACCAGCCTCTCGAGGATCTTTGCCTCGAGGTATTCCGGACGCTGTTCGAGAACCAACGACACCGATTCCAGTACCTCCTCGACTGCTTGGTGAAACTCCGGCTCGCTTGGGTTGTTAGCCTTCACGGTTTCAAGGACTTCTTCTATGTATTGGCGCATCTTGCACTCTTCTTCCTTGACTTGATCATTCGGGAGTTGGTTATGGAGAGTTCACCGGGATTCTTTCCGGTCTTCACTCCTGTTTTATCGACACAGCGTTTTACCTAGATTAGTTCTCATCCGGGAACCCCCGTTTTCTGAGGTTCCATCGGTGGTTTCTTCGACAATACCAGGGTTTCGGGCAGTGACTTCCCTCCGTTTCAGAGGAGGGTTTGCAAGCTAGTCCTCGAAAGTCGTTTTTAAGAGACACCAATCCTTGAACTCCCGCACCCTAATAGTGGACTCTGAGCTTTCTACAACAGCAAACGAGCCAGGACGAGCAAGTTGTAACTGAGCACCGAAAGCTGCACATACTGCTGGAAGTGATCCCAGCCCTTCCAGGTGCAGCGGTCGACTCCAAAGACCCGCTTGAGCATCGAGATGCAGCCTTCGATCCCGGCCCGAAAGCGTCTCAGTTGTCGATAGACCCAGCTGGAACGGACCATATCGGGGACCTTCAAGTTCCTCTTTTTGGCAAACGCGACATCTTCGATGCCCTGCTTCTTGCCCCACTGGAGATTGTCCTGGGTAGCGAATCCCCCGTCAAAACTGGCCTGCCGAGGATAGAAGCCGTAGTGCTCGAAATGGCGTCGGAGCATGGGTTTCAGCTGAGTCTGATCGGCCGGATTCCCGGCCACAACTCGACAGTCCAAGATCAGCGAACTCTTGCCACAGGTCAAAAACACCTTGTGGCCAAAGACGGTCTCTCTGCCTCCCGTCTGAAGGATGTCGCTATGCTCCTCAAAGATGGAAACGACCTTTTCCTCCGCCGCCACCGTCTCTCCCCGCAGGATCCGGCGCTCGGTTTGATCGATGACCTGCTGCAGCAACTCCAAATAATGACGCAACTTTCCAGCGATTATCAAACTGTGGCAGTCCTCCCACTGGGAGGCATTCTCAAGCGCCAACTTGCCATAGTGTCGGGTCTTTTTTGCCACCTTCAGCAGATCGAGGTAAACGACCTTCTTGCGGGCTTTACCCCGGACGTTGCGGAGATTGATCACACGACGTTTGGCCCGCCGACAGTGGTCCCGGTAGCTCACTCGATGGGATTGGCCTAAATCTCGTAACAACGCCGTGACCGTGCGGATCGAATCGTACAACAGCCGGGAATCAAAAGGATGGCGGATGGGGCTGGGGACGTTTGTCGCATCCACCCGGATCTTGTGTCCCTGCTCCAGTCCTTGGGCCTTCGCCCATTGGACCAGGATCTGCCCGATCCCCTCCCAGGTCGCGGCCTGGATTCGACTGAGGTTCTCCTGCAGACAACTCTTGCCCGGAGCCCACCCTAAGGGTAAGCGGCAAAACGCCCGAAAGCTCTCGGAGTCGGCTAAGTGAAAGGCCAGCTTCTCGTAGGACAGCTGATGCCAGTTCTTGAGCACCGCACAACGCAGGAGCTGCTCGGCACTCAGGCCCGGCGAACCGTTTTGGGGATCCACTTTGTCAGACAGATCTTGTAAAACCAGATCCAGGATCTCGGGATTCTTATCGAGAATCTTCGAGATCGTGCGGAGCTCGTCACTCAAGCGGTGATTGGGCCACACAGGGGCGAGCGGCCTCTGTGGTTCGCTGTTCTTTCTCATCGTTGGAGCTCCAGTTTTGTCGTAAATCCTTTTCTTTGAGTTAGTTGGCAAACTTATTCTACCAAGAGGACCTGACAAAAACGGAGCTCCTAAATCTCTTCTTTCCCTTTTATTTCCAGTCACTTACAATCGAACGGACGAGAACTAGATTAGGCTGGCAAGGTGTCGGTTCATTTCTTGGTGTTCTTCAACCGCCACGGAAACGATCAGGTCTCGATCATGTGGTGGATGAGATCATACGTTAGCACCGGGGTGGGACGGATATCTTTGTCAGTCTTTGCCTGGTCTTTGCCCAGGACATTCCCCAAAAATTGAGGGTGAATTCTCTCAAGTAGTTGAGAACAAGAGAGTAGGGCGATAAGGGAAGTGGGATGGGTTGAAATTGGGAGAAAATGGGGGAACTGTCGACCCCCAAAAGTGTGGGTCCCTAGCGCTTAGACTGGTTGGCGGAACTCCAAACCTAACAACCAATTAAGCGGAGGGACCCAGATGCATGATGCCAAAGTAGCGTGGAAGATTCGAGAGCAGCTGAGAGAATTTTCGGGGAAGGTCTCTGAAGGATTACCGAAGACCGCCGCTCGTTTGATCCGGGAGGTGCTCTACGGGATGCAGTGTCGGGCGTCGGTCCGGCTCAGCGAGATTGCGCGAGCACTGGAGGAGGAGATCGCTCTGAAGAAAGTCATCGAGCGGCTGAGCCGCCAACTCAACCGTCAGGGATTGAGAGGAGCGGTGGGAAAGAATCTGCTGGAGTTGGCGGCCTGGCGGGTGGAGAAGGAGACGCTGTTGATTGTGGACCCCACGGATGTGAGTAAGCCATATGCCCGGAAGATGCAATACCTGGCGCGGGTCCGGGACGGCTCCCGAGGGGAGATCCGAGATGGATACTGGTGCTGTGAGGTGGTCGGAGCGAGGCGGGGGAGTGCCGAGGTGCTGCCGTTGTACCAGGAGCTGTACTCGCAGAAAGCGCCGGACTTTGTGAGCGAAAACGACGAGATCCTCAAGGCGATTGGGCGAGTCTCCAAAGCCACCCAAGGGCGAGGGATCTGGGTGATGGACCGGGGAGGGGATCGGGAGGAGATCCTCGAAGTCCTGCTGAAGCGGGGACACCCGTTCCTGGTGTGCCAGCGGGGGGATCGTCACCTGATCTCAGGGCGCAGCAAGAAGAGCGCCGAGGAGTGGGCGCGTGGTTGTCGGCGCCGCTACCGGGAAGTCGTGATCAAGGAGACGAGTGCGGGGGAGAAGGTCTACCGGTTGGAGTTTGGGGCCCGAGGGGTGCGTTTGCCCGGTTTCGACCAATCGCTGTACCTGGTGGTGGTGGATGGCTTTGGCCCCCGTCCCCTGATGCTTCTGACGAACCAGACGGTCAAACGCTCGCGCAAGAGCCAGTGGCGGGTGGTCGAGAGCTATCTGAGCCGCTGGCGTGTCGAGGAAACGATCCGATTTATCAAGCAGAGCTACGAGTTGGAAGACATCCGTTTGCTCAAGTATGAGCGCCTGCGCAATATGGCCGCCTTGGTCATGATCGCCGCCTTCTTCGCCTGTGTCTATCTGGGTAAAAGGGCCAAGCTGGCCCTTCTGGTCCAACACATCGAGCAGGCAGCCAAACGGATCTACGGCATCCCGGAGTTCCGCTTCTATGCCATAGCCGATGGCATCAAGCAGCTCCTATTCGGCCGCCACAGCGGGATTGGCGGGGCTCGACCCGATCCCAGCTCCCGTCAGCTGTCCCTGCTTCCTCTGGGCCTCTGAAAAATGGGGAATGTCCAGGTCTTTGCCCAGGACATTCCCCAAAAATTGAGGGTGAATTCTCTCAAGTAGTTGAGAACAAGAGAGTAGGGCGATAAGGGAAGTGGGATGGGTTGAAATTGGGAGAAAATGGGGGAACTGTCGACCCCCAAAAGTGTGGGTCCCTAGCGCTTAGACTGGTTGGCGGAACTCCAAACCCAACAACCAATTAAGCGGAGGGACCCAGATGCATGATGCCAAAGTAGCGTGGAAGATTCGAGAGCAGCTGAGAGAATTTTCGGGGAAGGTCTCTGAAGGATTACCGAAGACCGCCGCTCGTTTGATCCGGGAGGTGCTCTACGGGATGCAGTGTCGGGCGTCGGTCCGGCTCAGCGAGATTGCGCGAGCACTGGAGGAGGAGATCGCTCTGAAGAAAGTCATCGAGCGGCTGAGCCGCCAACTCAACCGTCAGGGATTGAGAGGAGCGGTGGGAAAGAATCTGCTGGAGTTGGCGGCCTGGCGGGTGGAGAAGGAGACGCTGTTGATTGTGGACCCCACGGATGTGAGTAAGCCATATGCCCGGAAGATGCAATACCTGGCGCGGGTCCGGGACGGCTCCCGAGGGGAGATCCGAGATGGATACTGGTGCTGTGAGGTGGTCGGAGCGAGGCGGGGGAGTGCCGAGGTGCTGCCGTTGTACCAGGAGCTGTACTCGCAGAAAGCGCCGGACTTTGTGAGCGAAAACGACGAGATCCTCAAGGCGATTGGGCGAGTCTCCAAAGCCACCCAAGGGCGAGGGATCTGGGTGATGGACCGGGGAGGGGATCGGGAGGAGATCCTCGAAGTCCTGCTGAAGCGGGGACACCCGTTCCTGGTGTGCCAGCGGGGGGATCGTCACCTGATCTCAGGGCGCAGCAAGAAGAGCGCCGAGGAGTGGGCGCGTGGTTGTCGGCGCCGCTACCGGGAAGTCGTGATCAAGGAGACGAGTGCGGGGGAGAAGGTCTACCGGTTGGAGTTTGGGGCCCGAGGGGTGCGTTTGCCCGGTTTCGACCAATCGCTGTACCTGGTGGTGGTGGATGGCTTTGGCCCCCGTCCCCTGATGCTTCTGACGAACCAGACGGTCAAACGCTCGCGCAAGAGCCAGTGGCGGGTGGTCGAGAGCTATCTGAGCCGCTGGCGTGTCGAGGAAACGATCCGATTTATCAAGCAGAGCTACGAGTTGGAAGACATCCGTTTGCTCAAGTATGAGCGCCTGCGCAATATGGCCGCCTTGGTCATGATCGCCGCCTTCTTCGCCTGTGTCTATCTGGGTAAAAGGGCCAAGCTGGCCCTTCTGGTCCAACACATCGAGCAGGCAGCCAAACGGATCTACGGCATCCCGGAGTTCCGCTTCTATGCCATAGCCGATGGCATCAAGCAGCTCCTATTCGGCCGCCACAGCGGGATTGGCGGGGCTCGACCCGATCCCAGCTCCCGTCAGCTGTCCCTGCTTCCTCTGGGCCTCTGAAAAATGGGGAATGTCCAGAGCTTTGCCCAGGACATTCCCCAAAAATTGAGGGTGAATTCTCTCAAGTAGTTGAGAACAAGAGAGTAGGGCGATAAGGGAAGTGGGATGGGTTGAAATTGGGAGAAAATGGGGGAACTGTCGACCCCCAAAAGTGTGGGTCCCTAGCGCTTAGACTGGTTGGCGGAACTCCAAACCCAACAACCAATTAAGCGGAGGGACCCAGATGCATGATGCCAAAGTAGCGTGGAAGATTCGAGAGCAGCTGAGAGAATTTTCGGGGAAGGTCTCTGAAGGATTACCGAAGACCGCCGCTCGTTTGATCCGGGAGGTGCTCTACGGGATGCAGTGTCGGGCGTCGGTCCGGCTCAGCGAGATTGCGCGAGCACTGGAGGAGGAGATCGCTCTGAAGAAAGTCATCGAGCGGCTGAGCCGCCAACTCAACCGTCAGGGATTGAGAGGAGCGGTGGGAAAGAATCTGCTGGAGTTGGCGGCCTGGCGGGTGGAGAAGGAGACGCTGTTGATTGTGGACCCCACGGATGTGAGTAAGCCATATGCCCGGAAGATGCAATACCTGGCGCGGGTCCGGGACGGCTCCCGAGGGGAGATCCGAGATGGATACTGGTGCTGTGAGGTGGTCGGAGCGAGGCGGGGGAGTGCCGAGGTGCTGCCGTTGTACCAGGAGCTGTACTCGCAGAAAGCGCCGGACTTTGTGAGCGAAAACGACGAGATCCTCAAGGCGATTGGGCGAGTCTCCAAAGCCACCCAAGGGCGAGGGATCTGGGTGATGGACCGGGGAGGGGATCGGGAGGAGATCCTCGAAGTCCTGCTGAAGCGGGGACACCCGTTCCTGGTGTGCCAGCGGGGGGATCGTCACCTGATCTCAGGGCGCAGCAAGAAGAGCGCCGAGGAGTGGGCGCGTGGTTGTCGGCGCCGCTACCGGGAAGTCGTGATCAAGGAGACGAGTGCGGGGGAGAAGGTCTACCGGTTGGAGTTTGGGGCCCGAGGGGTGCGTTTGCCCGGTTTCGACCAATCGCTGTACCTGGTGGTGGTGGATGGCTTTGGCCCCCGTCCCCTGATGCTTCTGACGAACCAGACGGTCAAACGCTCGCGCAAGAGCCAGTGGCGGGTGGTCGAGAGCTATCTGAGCCGCTGGCGTGTCGAGGAAACGATCCGATTTATCAAGCAGAGCTACGAGTTGGAAGACATCCGTTTGCTCAAGTATGAGCGCCTGCGCAATATGGCCGCCTTGGTCATGATCGCCGCCTTCTTCGCCTGTGTCTATCTGGGTAAAAGGGCCAAGCTGGCCCTTCTGGTCCAACACATCGAGCAGGCAGCCAAACGGATCTACGGCATCCCGGAGTTCCGCTTCTATGCCATAGCCGATGGCATCAAGCAGCTCCTATTCGGCCGCCACAGCGGGATTGGCGGGGCTCGACCCGATCCCAGCTCCCGTCAGCTGTCCCTGCTTCCTCTGGGCCTCTGAAAAATGGGGAATGTCCAGAGCTTTGCCATATTGACGGGGTAGATGCAGCCTGCTAGAGTAATGCGCTTCGTAATCCAGGCATCGAAGGGAATTTGAAGCGTGTTAGCTTTGGCTAGGAGCCTGTCCGAGTAATGGTGTGGGTTGCGTTACAGGCGCCGTTGGTCCAGCTGCAAGGCAGGGCGACGCTGTCGATGTTCGGCCATCGTCGAGGAGCCCGAACACAGCAGATGGGCTGACGCCGCCTGTAACCCGTGGGGAGAATGGGGGTTGCGGCCGATCTCTGCGTTGGTCGTCGTCGCAGATGGCAGAACATCGACTTCCTCCTCCCGCCTTGATCTCGCCTCGCAAGCCCCATTTTCGCAACCCGCACCATTACTCGGACAGGCTCCTAGGGAGGTTTTGTGTCTGAATCAACATTGTGAACGAGAACAGGACAGATAAGTCCACTTGTCCTATTCGGAAACGAGGAAGGCCGGTTTGATGGAGGCGCCCTTCACCCTAACCTTTGAGAACTTCTGGAAGTGGCTCAACGCCCACCCCAACTGCATCATTCGGGCTGGCACTCCGGAGGCGGTCCTCTACGACGACGAGGATCTTCATTGGCATTTCGCCAGTGAGGCTGAAGGAACTCTTCTGGTCCAGGTTCTTCGGGGCAAGCTCCTTCTAGGTGAGCTTCTGTTGAGGCCGGAACAGGTCACGTATGTCCAAGGAGTCGCCGGCGAAGATGAAAAGGAGCACGTGTTCGAACTGATCTCAGAGACGAAGACCGACCGCATTGCCGCCTACTTCTTCGTCCTTGCTCACGGCTACGAGGAAGAGGACCTTTCCTTTACCCCCGCCAGGGTCCACTAGTGCAGCGCGCCACAAGTTTTGAACCAGGGTTCAGCAGCCCCTCGTCGCCGCTGGCGTTGTTGCGCTCGACTCGACATATAGCCCGATATGACTCGCTCGCGACGCCTAGCCAGCGACAACGATTGACTACTGTCCCCTGGCTCAGAACTTATGGCGAGCTGCTCTAGCCGTCTGTCCCGCCGTGAACCACCGGTGTTGCCCGGTAGACAATAGTCTCCGAGGCAAACCAGTCCTTTACTGTTCCCTTCCAGCGAAGGAAGTGAGGGGTTTGTCCGTGGGCTTCCAGAGCCGCATCGTCCTGGTAGACTTCGTAGAGAAAAATGCGGTTGGCATCTTCGCGATCTTCGAGTACGTCGAAACGCAGGCATCCGGGTTCGTCCTGAACTGAATGCTGAGCGTCGTCCAACATCGCCTCCATGAATCGTCGGCGATGGCCAGACTTGACCTCGATAATGACGACGAGGGCGATCATGTTGGCTCCTTTGTCAATTCAAGGATCCCCCACTTCGTATCGCCCCGATACTCTATTCCAGGCATACGGTTCTAGAATGATGCGCTTAGTTTTCCCACGCCTCAGCGGAGACCCCGCCGTCAGTCGGTTACTTGTTCCAGGATGGCAAAATCCCCCGGATTCCAGGCCTGGGCAATGACGTAGAACTTGCCTCCCATCTTTCGGAGCACGGCGTTGTGGATATGCTGGAAGTTCTCCAAGCCGAGGTCTTCCTTGGCCATGATTGTCGATATCAGCGTGTCGCCGTCAAACAGGTAGATGGGGGCTCCCTTCTTTCGGTTGGGCCCGTGGAGGCAACCCACCACGGCATACCGTCCCGAATAGTCGATGTCGCAAGGGAAAGATCCCTGGGGAAGCTTTAGGGTCGAACGGTAGTGACCGTAGCGGGTGAAGCGTTCTATCTCGGAGTTGGGGCGATCCGCCACGTCGATCCTCTTTCGTCCCGGGGGCACGGTAATGCCGTGGCCAGTCCCGAACTGGCCGGGCTTGTTACCCTTGCCGCCAAAGGCTAGGTCGTGCCAATGTGCCTTGAAGGGACTAGTGCTCGCAATTCGAGCGGTCAGCACGAAATCCAGACTTGAGTATCCCGTGGTTACATAGAAGAGCCCGTCCAACTGCTCGACGTCAGTGGGTACGAAGTTGCCGCTGCCCATGAAGTAGTCGCGGACTGCGGGTTGGTCGAAATCATTCTCGCCACTAGGAGCCTCCAGCGTGTGGACTAACTTTCCATCCAGAGTCGTCGTCAATATCTGGCCCGTGCTGTTGGCGGGAAAGCTCAGATACGGTGTCCCCTCTGAGCCGTACCAGATAGTCGTGTTGTGCATGTTGACCTGTGCCACGGCCTCAGGTGATTGCAGCATCCGCGTCGTCTTCAGGTCTCCACTGATCTGGATGATACCGGCCCCGGGTAGGGCAAAGTAGACTTCTCCCTTTCCTGCTCGCCGGTCTATAGCAAACCCTCCATGAGCCGACTTCAGAACGCTGCCAGCAGCTTTTGGCAGGTGGTCTCCCTTGTACAGCACCCGAAACCGCATCTTGCCATGTCCAGTGACACCGGGACTTGATGGGGGCAGCGAGGCTGCGGGCAGGAGTGCCGTCGGCGCGGCTGGAACGCCTCCAGGATGTCCATGGGGATGCGCGGACGCCAGGGGAAGGGCCCCCAGCAGAAAGATGAATCCGTAACAGATCAACCTTGTTGGCCTTATCATCGTGAGAAAACCTCCTTGTCTCAAGTCTTAACCTCAGCTTTACTGCCCGAGTCTATTAGAGCAACCGCCAAATTCAAACCAAATTCTAAATTTGTGAGACCAAGGCCAGGAGACCCGTGCCCCTTCAGTAAGAGTCGCGCAGATGGACGCGGGAGACCTCGGAAGTGGTTCTTGGTGGGTGAGGGCGGTTACAGATCCAATGGAGGACTGACAGATTGCAGCAATTGAGCAGGAATCCCGCTTGCGATTTGATGTGTTTCATCGCATGCTGGTAGGACTTGAGACCGACCCGGGGGAGCCGATCTTGGCATTTGGACTAGATGACCTACTGAAGCTCGCCTCGGAAGATAACGCTTCCAGGGCCCTCCAGGAAGGGTTGAAGGCGGCCAGTGAGGGGGTCGGAAGGGAACTAGTGGATACTGAGTTAAGTCCGGCGAAGCCGGAGCGCATTGCCCAGATCAGATGGGCCATTACTGACCCAGAAGCTGATCCGAAGTTAGAAGGGGTTGCGCACCTTGCGGAGGAGGTTGCGGCCCTGGGCCTGTTCGTTGGGGCGGCGCGGGAGGCCGGTGGTGTCACCGATGAAGAGCAGGAGGCGGTTTTGGATGTGGTCGAAGAAGTTGGCTCTAACGCACTCAAAGTTATCAGGGAACTGGTCGAGACTCGCTGATTACGTCAGAGGAACGAGCGAGTGGCGAGTTCTGGGCGTCGTGTTGTCCCTGGTTCTAGTGTCGTATTCCCAGCTCGCTGCTCAGCCGGATCCCGCCCGAAATCCGCACACCTCAGCCGAGGATGTGAAAGCCGGTGCCAGGGTCTTCAGGAATCAATGTGCCATCTGCCACGGGCTTGACGGAACCGGCGAGGCTGGCCCTGATCTAACGCGGCGCGAGTATCGCAACGCAAACGACGATTCCCGCCTGTTTCGCCTTATCAGTCGCGGCATCTCGGGGACCATCATGACCGACATGCGCCTCTCGGACCGCCAGGCCTGGCGGGCTCTGGCGTATCTAAGGACGCTGCAGCAGCAGTTCCGCCCCCAGCGTTTGAGTGGGGACCCAGATCGAGGCAGGATTCTATTCGAGGGTAAGGGAAAGTGTCAGAACTGCCACATGATCAACGGATCGGGGGGCCGCCTGGGTCCTGATCTGAGCGATGTAGGCTGGCAGCGAGCTCCCAAGTATTTGAGGGAATCCATCCTTGACCCCAGCGAGGAAATAAGTCCCAGCACGGAGATATTCGCGGACGGGTCGCGGCGCTACTGGCCGGTGAGAGCCACACTTTCAGATGGGAGTGAAGTCGACGCCGTAATCCTCAATGAAGATACCTACTCGATTCAGATAATGGACGAGGACGAACGACTTCTTTCCTTCCGAAAGGGAAACTTAAAGGCGATTCGAAAAGGAGAAGTTTCGGCCATGCCCAGTTACCAAGACACTCTTAGTGAGAGTGAACTGGACGATCTGATCGCCTACCTGGCTTCACTGCGAAAGGAATGAGGGTCGCAATGAATTGTCTAGACCGGGTTTCTCGTCTTCGCCAGATTACTGAGGGCACACCAACGTCCACCCTCGTCGCACCCCTGCTGCTACTCATCGCCCTGGGAGGATGTGCGGACACTCCTCCAGCATCGCCAGCGCCTGATCCCTCTCCATCCGAGGGACTCAGCTACGAGGATCTGTTGGGAGCCGAGAACTATCCAGGGCATTGGCTGACCTACTCGGGTGGCTATCGCAGCAACCGCTACAGCCGCCTGGATCAGGTCGATACGAGCAATGTGGACCGTTTGCGGCTGCGCTGGGTGTTTCAGATGACGACCCCGGAAAAGGTCGAGACTACCCCTTTGGTTGTCAACGAGACGATGTATTTGACCGGGCCTCCCAACGACGTTTTCGCTCTTGACACCCGCACCGGGCGCCCCTTCTGGTCCTACGAGCACAAGCTGCCAGAGCGGATCAGCGTTTGCTGTGGCCGAGTCAACCGCGGACTGGCTTTGCTGGAGGGGCGGCTCTTTATGGGGACCCTGGATGCTCACCTGATTGCTTTGGATGCCAAGACCGGTGCCGTAGCCTGGGAAACTGAAGTCGCGGATTTCCAAGAGGGCTATGCGATCACAGTGGCCCCATTGGCGCTCAAGGACAAGATCATCATGGGTATCTCCGGTGGTGAGTACGGCATTCGGGGGTTCCTGGATGCCTATGATCCCAAGACCGGTGATCGTCTCTGGCGCTTCAACACCATCCCGGGACCGGGTGAGCCAGGCAACGAGACCTGGGAGGGAGATTCGTGGAAGACAGGCGGGGCTCCCACCTGGATAACCGGTTCCTTCGATCCGGAGTTGAACCTGATCTATTGGGGCACGGGTAATCCCGCCCCGGACTGGAACGGCGAGGTGCGCGAGGGAGACAACCTCTATTCTGATTCGGTGGTGGCCCTGGACGCGGATACCGGGGAACTGAAGTGGTATTTTCAGTTCACTCCCCACGATGTTCACGACTGGGACTCCGTCCAGATTCCGGTTCTGGTGGACAGCGATTTTGGTGGAGAGCAGAGGAAGCTGATGCTGTGGGGGAACCGCAACGGTTTCTTCTATGTTCTCGATCGTGAGTCCGGGGAGTTCCTACTAGCCAAGGCTTTTGTCAAGCAGACTTGGGCCGAGAAGATCGATGATACGGGACGCCCCGTGCGAAGACCGAACACGGCACCCACTGAGGAAGGCACCCTTGTCTACCCGGGCGTGCAGGGCGCCACCAATTGGTTCTCTCCCTCCTACAGTCCGAAAACGGGACTCTTCTATGTCTCGGTTTGGGAGCTGGCGAACCTGTACTACAAGGGTGAGGCTGACTATAGCCCGGGCAGCCCATTTTGGGGTGGTCTGATTCAGGGAGCGGCCGACGAACCGGGTTGGGGAGCGATACGGGCACTGGTCCCTCAGACCGGCGAGCTCGCCTGGGAATATCGTCTTCACACTGTGCCTTGGTCGGGTGTCCTGACAACGGCAGGCGACCTTGCCTTCGGCGGAACCAGTGATGGCCAGTTTTTCGCCCTCAATGCCCGCAGCGGGGAAGAGCTCTGGGTCGCACATCTGGGGGGAGTGGTTGCTTCCAACCCGATTACCTATCTCACAGAAGGTAAACAACAAGTGGCCATTTCTGCCGGGAGCGCCCTGTTCACATTCGAACTCCGGTAGCACTCCGCTTCGCCAGGCTGAGACTTCATTTGGTGGCGGGTTGCAGGCTGCAGGTTTCCGGTCAAGCTGCGAGCGTCTGCTTGTCTTGGCTGTAGCCAGATGATAGTTTTAGTACCGACGGGATGCTTGGTTCAAAGATCCAGAAAAGCGGTGGAAGAAGTTTGAGGCCATGACGGCGAAGCGTAGCTCTTTTCCCCAATTTGCGCAGGTTCAAGCCGGCTTCTTCCTGCTGGGGACGTTTTTCTGTTCAACTGCCCTGGCGGTTTTTCCTTCACTCAAGGAATTACAGCCTAGAGGCGCCCAGCGGGGGACCGCCTTCAAGCTGGCCTTGGTGGGAAGCGGTCTGACAGAAGGACTTGAGATCCGCACGACGCTTCCGGCCTCCTTCACGCCCCTTGCCGCTCCGGATCCAGGCGAACAGGGCCAGGACTCGGAGAGAGCGCTCTTCCTGGTCGAGCTCGACTCGGACGCTGCGATAGACTTGTATCCGATTCGAGTCGTCACCCCTACAGGGATGTCTAATCTGCTTCTCTTCAGCGTCGGTAAGTTCCGTGAGGTTCAGGAAAAGAACGACAGCGGCGGAGCGGTCGAAGTCAACCAGCCACTGGAGTCTCCCGTCACAGTCAACGGCACTCTGGTGGGCCCCGATCGGGATGTCTACACCTTTCGCGCCAATCGCGGGGATCGAATCGTGCTGGAAGTCGAGGGACGCCGAGCTGGCTCCGCCCTTGACCCGGTCCTCAGGCTCCTGGATTCAGAGAATCGACAGCTTGCGTTCAACGATGACGCGTTGGGACTTGGGGCAGACCCTCGGATTGAATTCGCAGTGCCCGCTGACGGAGAGTATCAGGTGGTCGTTCACGACGCCCGGTTCAGTCAGCAGGAGCAGAACTTCTATCGCTTGAAGATCGGACCGATCACCTACGCTGAAGGCCTCTTTCCTTTGGGGTGGCAACGAGGGGAAGTGGTCTCGGTCGAGTTCCTCGGTGGCAACCTGGATGCGGAGGTCTCCGCCAAGGTCGATCTGGGCGGGGAGAGGAGTGATCTGATCAGTGTGAACCTTCCAGATGAGGCCGGGAGCCTACCCTTTCCTTTTGTGGTAGGGGACTTGCCCGAGGTCTTGGAACAGGGAGGGCAGGAGCGCCGCAGCTTGGATCCGCTGACTGTGGTCAACGGCCGTATTTCCCATCCTGGAGAGGTCGACCACTATCGTCTGGCCGTGTCTCCTGGTGAGTCCTGGACGGTCGAACTCCGTGCGGCGACGCTTGGAACCTCTCGCCTCTTCGGCAGGATCACAGCGCTCGATGCAAAAGGGAAAAGGATCGGTTCGGCTGGCGACGAGACGCCTCGTGAGAACGATTTCAGTCTGGTCGTCTTGGGACCTACCAGCCCCGATCCCTATCTCAGTTTCGAAGTCCCTCCTGAGACGCACGAAGTCCTCATCTCCGTGGAGGACCTGGTGGGGCGTGGGGGCGCACTATTCGGATATCGCTTGTGGGCTCGAAGGGAGCCTCCCGACTTTACGCTTACCTTGAACACTCCCTACGTAAACGTCCCGGAATCTGGTACGGGCTGGGTCGAAGTATCGGTTCGCCGGAGAGGCTACCACGGCCAGATCCAGCTCGACGTTCCGGATGCCGGGGCGGATCTGATCGTCGAGGGCGGAATGGTTGGCTCTGAGCCGGATGATCCCGATACCCGATCGGTGATCAGGACCTGCATGTTGAGTTTCACCGCCCGAACTGGTGCCAAGCCCGGTTTGCGCGAGGTCAGGGTTCGGGGGCGAGTGCAGCTCCCGGACGGTTCGTTCATTGAGCGATGGGCGGTGGGACCCGGACTGCGCACCGAGGTGGCCGTAGGCACCGGGATTCCGGACCCCAGTCTTCGCATGAGTGAGCAACCCTTCAGCGCACCCTGGCTGGGCCTGAAGCTCCCCTTGATGGTGACGAAGGAAGTCCCGATCAGATTTGTGCTCGAGAGCTCTCCAGAGGTACGGCTGGTTCAGGGAATGTCGTACGAACTGAAATGGCGCGTCCTCGCGTCCGACCCCGAGATTCCGTTGCCCAGCAAGGTGGTGGCGAAGAGCTTGGGGGGCATAGAGATCAAGACCAAAGTGACGGAGGGCGAAGAGCAGGGGACTGGAACGGCGACGCTGGTGACCACGATCGGCACCCGACCTAGTAAGTTCAACGTCGGTGTTACAGCCGAGGTGGAGCTTGGAGGACGGAAGCACCAGCTCCGTTCTCGGTGTGTGACCCTGGAAGTAGTTCAGGGGTATCGGCTGATTGTGAGGGCTGAGGGTTTCTCAATTAAACCTGGGTCTCGCGCGGAGCTGAGGGGAAGATTGGAGAGAGACCCTCTCTTTGATCAGCCGGTCACGATCAAGCCGGAGAACTTTCCCAGAGGAGTCTCGTGCTCGTCGGTGGAGGTGCCCCCCACGGAGTCTGATTTCCGGATTCTCTGCTCTGCCGAGACCTGGGCTTCCCCCGGGGAACACATGATCGAGCTCACTTCGTCTTCGGTGCTGGCGGGACGAGAAAAGGAGAAGGTCCCCTACAGTATTCCTGCGGTGACGGCGCCATTGATCGTGTCTTCTGCTGAGTACACTGGAACGTAAATACGGCAACGTTTGCAGATGGGGGTTGTGAGGCGAGATCAAGGCAGGAGGAGGAAGACGATGCTTGGCCATCTTCGACGACGACCAACACAGAGATCGTCCGCAACCCCCATCTGCCCTACGGGTGGCGACGGGACGCGCCGATTTCTTTGTCGCTCCTCCTCCAAGATACGAGGCATCGAGTTCGTCGTCGCTTCGCGAACTCGACCCGTCGCGCTCGCCACAAACGTTGCCGTATTTACGTTCCAGTGTACTAAGAATCCGATACAGGCATCCGGGGCTCGATAGGCAGCGGCAGCGAGCGGACAACAGTCCGTTCTCTGGTCGGTTTAATGATGGAGGTTTCATATGTCCTTTCCCAGAATGCTTCGCCTGCGTCAAGAGTTTGAAGTTCAGCGAGTTGAGGACGTCGGGAGCGAAGTTGCAGGCCAACTCGAAACCCTGAAGCTGGGCGAAAAAGTCAGGCCCGGCCAGACGGTGGCGATCTCCGCCGGGAGCAGAGGCATCGCCAACATAGCGACCGTTATCCGAGCCGCCGCAGAGCACTTCCGCGGACTGGGAGCAGACCCCTTCATCGTTCCTGCAATGGGCAGCCACGGAGGGGGCACGGCTGAGGGTCAGCGGGGAATTCTGGAGAGCTATGGAATCACTGAAGAGTTCACCGGAGCCCCCATCCGATCCTCCATGGAAACCGTCATCGTCGCTCAGACAGACGGTGGCATTCCGGTTCACTTCGACCGCAATGCCTACGAAGCAGACCACGTATTGGTCTGTGGGCGCGTGAAGCCTCATACCGGTTTCGTCGGTGAGATCGAGTCGGGTTTGCACAAGATGATGCTTATTGGCCTGGGGAAGTTTGAGGGAGCCAAGCTCTATCACCGGGCGATTCAAGACTACAGTTTCTCGGAGATCATCCAGGCGGTGGCCGCGGTCATCCTCGAGAAATGTAGCGTCGTGGCAGGGCTGGCGCTGGTGGAGAACGCCTATGAGGAAACGGCCCTGATCGAAGCGGTGGCGCCGGAACGGTTCTACGAGCGAGAGAAGGCCCTGCTGAAATTGGCGACCGCATGGATGCCACGCCTGCCCTTCACGGAAGTGGATCTGCTGATCATCGATGAGATCGGCAAAAACATCAGTGGTTCCGGAATGGATACCAACGTGGTGGGTCGGAAGTACAGCGACCACGAGGCAACCGATCGGGACAGTGTCTCCTGTAAGCGAATCTTTATACGCGGTCTGACCAAGGAGACTCACGGAAACGCCTGCGGACTGGGAATGTCCGAGGTGACCAACCAACGCACCGTGGATCAGGTTGATCTAAACGCCACCAGGATCAACGCCTTGACCGGCGGACACCCCCCAGCAGCTGCTATTCCGATTGCCTTTGAGAGCGACCGCGAGGCCGTGTCCGCGGCGCTGTCAACGGTGGGTCTGGTCGAGGGCAAAGACGCCCGGGTGGTCCACATCACGAACACCCTGTTGGTATCCGAGGTAATGGTCAGCGAAGCCTATGTCCCCGAGATCGTGGGGCGCAAAGACCTGGAAATCCAAGATGGCCCCGGCGAAATGAGATTTGATCTCGACGGGAATCTGTTTGCTGTTGCAGCTGTGCCCGCTGCCTCCGACCTGGTGGAAAAAGTCTGAACTAAGCTGTTTCACCGCTGCGCCCGACTTCGGAGTTCGCATGTTCGGTGTTCTGCGGTTTGTGATTTAGCCTTTTCCCTTGGTTCTGGAGGAGGCAACCGATGAATGTTGAACCGCAGAATATCGAACAAGCGAATTTCGAAGGCTAAGGAAGACGGTTCGGCGTTCGCAGGTTCGGTGTTCTACGGTTTGTGATTTCGCCTTTTTCCTTGCTCTGGAGAAGGCAACCGATAAACGCTAAACCGCAGAATATCGAACAAGCGAATTTCGAAGGATTCGGGCAATCACTGCCGTCTGTTGGTGCCAAAGTTTCGTTCTCGAATGGGGCAGCACCGCTGGGGGGACACTAAGCTGAAACTTGAATAGTGAGCAGTGATCAGTGAGCAGTGAGCGGTACCGGAAATAGTGCCACTAATGGATGGATTGCCAGTATGACGAAGCCGAGTCCGTCAGAGGCGCGAACGACTTGACCCGTTAGCAATATGAGGCCCAGTTCCGAGGAGAGAGCTGGACAACTCGTCCGGCGCTTCCCGCGCTCGCAGAATTTCCCCTATCCCCGATCCAAGTTTCTTTCCTGTACGATCCGGCCGTCTGCAGCCGGGGGCGGGGCTAACCTGAAACTTCACGTGCCTTTGGTCTCCAGGCCGAAGAGTACTCTTGTGCCGAGCCTTTGGCTCGGACGGCGGCCTGGAGCCCGAAGGCACGCCCTCGAACTGAAGTCGCAACCTGAACGACGCCGCGTACCGGGGCGAGACAGCCCTTGCCTGTACCGGGCACAACTTCGTCTCAGTCACGAGGCTCGGGTACTCTGCTCTCGGTGCCTGATCGATGGGGCCCATCGACCGACCCAGTGCGCCGACCAACTGAAATCCACTCATGGTTCTCTGAGGCATGGAGAATTGCAAGGTTCACGAGGAGGGTTTGTATGCCCTCGTCGAGGTCACACAGGGGCGCCGCCTTTCCTTCGACACTATCGAGGAATGAATTCGCTTGGCGGACAAAGAGCGTATCACGTTCCAGAGATTGACTTTCGTCATGCCACTCGGACTGGGGTTGAGACATCCAGCGCCAACGGTTTCGATGCATCTCGAATCGGGCGGTCCCATCTTCACAGACCACCGTTATGACAATTTCATTCGGCGCCTGGTACTGGTTGAGGCTATAGCTGGCAAGGACGCTCCGGTGCCGGGCGACGACGTGAACGGTATCCTCGACCTCCACCCCTTCCAGGGCCCTGTGGGCCGCATCGGCAGCGAGTTCCGTGATTGGGCCTAACAGCCATTCAGAAGCGTTCAAAATGTGAGTCAGGGCGTCCTGAACGGCGCCGCCACCGGTGGCGCGATCCTTGTAGTAGATCTCGCGATAGGCTGGACGGTTGAAGGGAAAGTTCTGGCCACAGAGGGCGACCAATTGAAGCGGTTTTCCGAATCGTCCCTCAAGGATCGAGTGTCGCATGGATGCCAACATCGGATGAGCTCTATAGACGTAGGCTACCGCCGTCAGAGTTTTACCGCTTTCGGCCGAGTCCTTGAGACGATCGATGCCGTCCAAGCGAGTGCTCAAGGGTTTTTCGATCAGAGTGGGGACGCCGGCTTCAGCCAAACGGATGGCCATCGGTACGTGCAAATGGGCAGGCGTGCAGATTACGGCGGCATCCGGTGGAGGCAGCATGGCCTTCTCCAGGTCGTCAAAGGCGTCTTCCAATCCGTATTTGGCTTGCACCCCCTGCCGGATTGAGGAATCGATTTCACAAACCGAGACCCTTGCGCGGCCGGTCTGCTGAAAGCACCGGACATGGCGTTCGCCAATGGAACCGGCTCCTATCACTAGCACCCGCATAGCCGTTGACCTACCTGAAGCAATTTGGTTGAAACTCGAGTTCACAGTAGGCAGGGGGGAGAGGGGCTGTCAAGTAGGGATTGGCAGATGCCGGCCGCTCTTGGTGTTATACAGAGCGTCTTAAGTCTACGGTGACGTTTGCAGAGGGGGCTTGTGAGGCGAGATCAAGGCGGGAGGAGAAAGTCGATGCCTGGCCATCTTCGACGACGACCCACGCAGAGATCGTCCACAACCCCCCTCTGCCCTGCGGGTGGCGACGGGACGGGCCGATGGCTTTGTCGCTCCTCCTCTACGATACCAAGCATCGCCTCGTCGTCGCTTCGCGCCCTCGACCCGTCGCGCTCGCCACAAACGTTACCGTAGACTTAAGACGCTCTGTATAGCAGCGCTCTCCCGAGACAGAAGATGAGAGGGAATTCCGCCGGAAGCGACACCCGGCCACTGGCCGTGGTTTCTACGGGTCTGAGCCCGGTATGCACTCTCGACGTTGGATTCTTATTCCATTTCGCGGTGCTCCCGGCGGAAACTCTTGTTTTCGTTGCAGCCTTCATATCGACTTGATTGAACAGACCCTTTATCCCGGAGTAACCCTCACCTACTGTTTCCTACCACAGTGGGTTTTCGGGAGCTCTCGAGAGTGTTTAGCTGACGGGGTGGATCAGTGGGGGTATGAAAGTTGTAGAGTTGTGATTTGACGGGCTCGGTTCTACGATGGGTTTCCGGCTGCAGAAGCTGTCGTAGTCCCGACTTGGCCAATCGGGGTCCAGGTGTCCCCTTGGTAGAATGCGGCGCCCGGACCCCACTTTCTTGCTGTGACTTGTGCGCTGAAGAGGAGATTGCCAGTGGACTCCCTGGGCAAGGGTGTGGGCCTGAGGCGGGCAGTGGAAGAGGCGCTTTCGACGGTCCAGAGAAGGGCTCCAGACGCGACACGACTTAGATGGATTAAACTTGATGTTGTACAGTCCGCACCCGGCCTGGAAACGGTACCCGCAAGCGGCTCTCTGGCATTTGACCGGAGTCTAGAGGGTCTCGCCTTCGAAGCTCCGTCGAGGATCGCTTTTCTCCCTGAAGAGCTGGTTGTACACCGGTTGGCTAACAGCAAGGGAAAGATCCGGCGTCAGAGAATGGTTCGATATCTGTAGGAGCGAGCTATTCCCGGGGAGGTGTTTTCGACACTACCTCAGGGAATCCACCGTTTCAGCAGCTCCAGTTTTTTCTGCGACGGAGCGCAAACAGTTCGTCTCTATCGGGGCAACCGGAAACGAGGAGCAATTGGGAAGCAGGAACTTCTGGAGGCGGCCATGCAGGGTGGACGGTACCTGAGCCGCTCAGTCGGCGCGGATGGACGCTTCGTCTACAGCTACAATCCGAAAACGAACAAGGCGCCTCCCAAATACAACATGGTAAGGCATGCTGGTACTGTGTTTTCCATGCTGGATCTCTATCAAAGCACCAAGGATCAGCATCTATTGAGAGCTTCTGAGCGCGCCATTGGATATCTGCTCGAAGCCATCGAACCTTTCGGCAAGGAACCAGATAAAGTAGCGGTGTTGGCCTACAGAGGGAAGATCAAGTTGGGGGGAGTTGCTCTGGCGATCGTCGCTCTTGCAGAGCATGTCGGAATAACGGGAGATAGACGAAATTTACCGGTTCTGAAGCGGCTGGGGCGGTATATTCAGCAGTCCCAGGACACCGACGGTCGGTTCCTTCACCAGCGCGATTTTCCAAGCGGAGCCCCCCGCTCCTTCGTGTCGCAGTATTATCCCGGGGAGGCTCTCCTAGCTCTTTCCAGGCTCTATGCCGTGGACCGTGATGAGCGTTGGTTGGACACAGCTGAAAAGAACGCACACTATCTGATCAATATCCGTGACCGAGGTCGCCCAACCGACAAACTTATCCACGATCATTGGCTACTCTATGCCTTGAACGAGCTCTACCGATTTCGACCCAATCCCCAATACTTGACCCACTCAATTCGAATTACCCAGGCGATCAGGAACAGGCAGAATCGGAATCCGGCCTTCCCGGACTACCTTGGCAGTTACTATCGACCCCCCAGGTCCACTCCGACTGCTACCCGCTCCGAAGGGCTTCTGGCTGCGTATCTACTGACCCGTGACTTCGGGAGTCAGAAGGATGCGGAGAGCATCTTGCAGGCGATTGGACTGGGCACCGCTTTTCAATTACAGACCCAGTTTCGTTCGGAGTCCGTTTTGTATCTCCGGGATCCCCAACGGAGTCTCGGGGCCTTTCATCGAAGTCTGACTGACTTCGAGATTCGGATCGACTACGTCCAGCACAATATTTCCTCTCTTATCGCTCTGTACCGCATCCTTGAGTCAGAGGGAAAGGATTTCGTTGATGAAGAGGGTAGACTCCAGCGCAGCTGAGTGCGGGCTTGCTCAGAAGCGTTGGCGGGAGCTAACCGTCGCGGCTTTGCAACCTGCGCTACAGTTCGAATCTGCCGAACCACGGACCAGGTCGAAGTGTTCTGTCTGAACTCACTAGTCTCGTTTTTAGTCTCAGTAAACTGATTCATAAACACGCTAACGTTTGGCCCTTACGGAGTATGTCTGTTCAAGGTTGTACCTCCTCGTCAATACCGGTTGGAGGTCGCTCTTTAGATTAGACAAAACTCGATGCCGAACTCCTCTCAATCGTGAGCGACCTTCCCCCTATTGCTTCCCTATCCGAATCGGAGATCTTCGAAGGACGGTAGACTAGGGGTTCAATAAGAATTCTCTGTTTACAAATGACTTTCCGTCTGTATAATCAGTCTGAACCTTAAACCTGCGTGTTGATCCAGGGGGATATTTTTATGCGTTGTAAGAAACAATTTCCGATTCTGATGGCTGCGATTCTTGTTCTTGTGGTTGGAGGATGCGTGAACCGTCCTCCTAAGATTGACTGCGTGGCGGATCAGACCACCGTGGTCGAAGGCAACTCCCTCACTTTGAAGGCCACGACTTCAGATCCCGACCGTTTCGGCTGGGGTGGGGACAGCGACAAGCTGAAGCTCTCCTGGACAGCCGACCAGGGAAAGGTGTCCGGAGGCGAGTTGACGGACGATGCGAACACTCCGGTGTCGGTTTCCGCGACTTTCGACTCAACCGGCTTGGATCCTGGGATGTATAAGGTCATGGCCGAAGTAGATGATCGCAAGTTGAAGGAATCTTGTTCCTTCGACATCACAGTCGAGAAGAATAAGAAGGCCCCGACGATAGCGTGCACTCCGAGTTCGGCTTCGGTAACGGAAGGCAAGTCGACCACGCTGAGGGCGCGGGCGTCAGATGCCAACGGCGACTCCCTGACCTATTCCTGGACGGTTGACGGAAAAAGCGTTACCAACAACTCGCCTAGCCTTGAATTCGGAACCAGCGGCAAATCGGTTGGATCGCACAGCGCTCGGGTCAAGGTAACGGACGTGGACGGAATGAGCGCCGATTGCGAGTTCAAGGTCACCATCGACAGGCGTCCCAACACCAATCCGACCGTCAGTCTCAATCTGGACAAGAAGGAAGTCCAAATGGGGGAGACGGTAAAAGCCACGGCCACGGCCACCGATGCCGACGGTGATCCGCTGACCTACTCTTGGACCGTTGGAGGCAACAAGCGGTCCGAAACGGGTAGCAGCATCAGGATCAATACCGCTGGTATGGGTGGCGGAGCCCACAGCGTCTCAGTTACTGCAACCGATGACCGGGGCGGTAGCGGAAGCGCGAATGCGTCCTTCAAGGTGCGTGAAAATATCATTTTTGAGCTGGATAGGCGCCTCAATAACGAGGCAAAGGCAAAGCTTGACGAGATTGCCCTCAAGATGCAGCAGAATTCTCAGCTCCGGGCGAAGATCACAGGTCATACCGACGATCGCGGTAGCGAAAAGGGTAACGAGAAGGCAGGCATGAAACGGGCAGATGCGGCCAAAGACTACCTGGTCAAGCAGCACAATATCGGTGAGACCCGTATCCAGACTGCGTCCGCAGGCGAGGGCAAGCCCGTCGCCGACAACAAGACAGCAGAAGGGCGTAAGGAGAATCGCCGGGTCGAGATCGAGCTCTCGGTACCCTAGTCAGTGCAGGCGGCTGAGAAGCCGTCCAACTGGTTTGGTCTAGCGAAAGGCGTCGGCAAATTCTTGCCGGCGCCTTTCAGTATCTGTAGTTTTTCGACCGGGTCTCCAGCCCATCTGGTAGGTTGGTACCCCCCCCCAATCCCACATCTTTCTCCCTCTCAATTCGCTTGATCGATCTACCGTCCCGGCATCAACAGGTGCGAGGGCCGCTCGCTTGCGTAGTCTTGGTCTTCAAGACAGACTCTCTTTGCCGGATCTGATGGTTCAACGCACGGTGGCCTGGAGACCGACACTTGACTGGAGACTACTGCTAACCCGCATTTCTCACACCCAGTCTGCTACGAGGCCGCAATCCTCCGCCCTGACTGCGTTACGCTCCTTCGGTCTCCTCGACGTACTGCACGAGTACGACTGCGGGGGCCTCGGTCGCAAGCCTTGCCAGGACGGCGCTTTCGGCCTCTCGCGACGACCGGGTGTGAGAAATGCGGGCTAAAGAGGAAGTTGACCCAACGAAGGGCCAAGTTTGGCTGGGGGCTCAGTTGAAGTAGAGATAGATAGTCGAGCCCAGAGCGGCCGCGGTCAGGGTCAAGGGAGTCCAGACCAGAGTCTGCTTCCAGAGGGGGACGAGGCGCTGCCTGCTGGAAAGGGCGACGGCTCCTGCTACAAAACCGGACGTAAAGAGGAAATAGAGCAGGCCACCCGTCAGCCCTGCCGCCAGCATCATGATCCATCTGGCCACCTGTTCCTCAGGAAAGAAGTCCGTCCTTCGCAGCAGTAGTTCCAGAAGTTGACCTATCAGATATGCGACCACTGCCACCTGCGCAAGATTGAAGAGTTGCCGGTAGAAGTTGGTGACCTTCATTCTCAAGTTGAAGGTCAGTCCTTCCACCAGGGCAATGACCACGGCGGTGATAGACAGTGACGTCCCCGCTACCGTCCCCAGCTGAATTCGGATCACAAAGCAGCTGGTCAAGACGGCCATTCCAGCGAGGTAGGCCCAGTTCCAGTTGCCTGCCTGCAGAACCTGGGCGAGACAGTATAAGGTCAGGGGAATGCCCAGGCCGATCAGGCTGAGAACATAGACTCGGACCGGGAGGCGGAGGGATTCTCCGAAGAAAACGCTACCACTTCCGCCTCTGCCCGAACTATTAGAGATCTCCATTGCGATTAGTCGCTCTGAAAGAACGAATCATTCTGAACATGCTCGCTGTCGGTCCACATGATGGAGTCGGTCCACATGATGGAGTCGGACCAGATGATGCTCTGTCCCCAGTTAGAGGACCACACAACGTCGCCCGCCCACTTGTCGGACCAGACAAGATCCTTGAGTCCAAGGATGCTTTCGGACCAGGGATGCCCAGACCATTTCAGGTATTGGCTCCAGCGCACGCCGTCGCCCCAGAACCGGGCTCGCCTGTCTCTAACCAGGTCTCCGTAGTAGATGCGGTCGGCGAAGGCAAAGGCGCCTCCTGCCCACACCTCCTCGCAGCCGAACCTGCACTGAGTGTTGTCTCTCAGCTGCCATGTGGGAGGCACTGACCTTCTGACGACACCCTGGCGCACGTGCAGGTTTTGGGCTAGGTGCACGGCTGTCGCTGCATTCAACAAGCCGTTACCCTGCTCTAGCATGGCCGGCTTATCCATCTTGCTTGCCGTCAGCATGAGGATCACCTTGACCAGGTGGGGAGTGAGCTCAGGGTTGGCCTCAAGCATTTGTGCGGCGGTCCCCGTAACAAAAGCAGCAGCCACGCTGGATCCGCTGAGCTCGATATAGTTTTCATCGATCTTGCGCTCGGGGTAGTTTCGCCCCAACCAGCACCACCTTGCCAGCGTTGACGGGATAGCGTTTCCAGGTGCGGAGAGATCCGGTTTGAAGAGACCGTCAATGGTGGGGCCACGTGAGCTGTAGGTGGTAGCCACGTCGTCGCGATGGGTGACGGTTCCCTTGGTGTTAATGGCTCCGACAGTGATCACGGAGGGTTCCAGTCCCGGGCTGGCGATGCCTCCCCAGATTTTCGGATATTCCTTGGTCTTTCCCAGGTTTCCGGCCGAGACCACGGTTGTAATCCCGGCAGCGACTAGCTTGCGAACTGCAATACAGAGGGGGTCAACACGGTACGATTCGATTGGGGGATGTCCGAGGGAGAGATTGGCAACTTGTACGTGGTACCTTCTCTGGTTTGCGAGGACCCAATCGATGGCGCGGATCAAATTGCTGGTGCGGCCCCAGCCTTCATCACCGATAACCTTGAGGTCGATGAGCTCGACTTTGGGGCCGACGCCCCTCTGGCTGCGCCGCGCCGTGCCTTCACCGCCTACGATTCCGGCCAGATGCGTTCCATGTCCATAGCCGTCCCTCCCCTTCTTTGTCTCCAGAACCCTGAGATCGGTTGTGAAATCGAGGGAGAGTTTGACGCGCACGGAGGGCAGGTCCCTGTGCTCTGAGATGCCAGAATCGAAGATCGCTACCCGAATTTGACCTCCGGCTCGGTCGGTCCTATCGGCTCCGATTGTGCTCAGCTGGACCGACAAAGGAGCCACCGATCGAGGAGCGATGGGCAGAGGGGAGACGGGTTGTAGGTCCTGACCGAGGTTGGTAGGTCGGATGGTGGAGTCCAGGGTGAGGTAGTCTACCAGTGGGGACGCCAGGACTTCCTTGATTTGAGCGCCGGTGAGTTTGGCGGTATAGCTGTGGACTGCAGCGAGTGCGCTATGAGTGCTCTGTCCACGCCGTTGGCGCTGGACTTCTGTTCTTTGGAAGAGATCGCGCTTTACCTGCACAATCACAGGCATAGCGTAGTCGAATCGGGGGTTGGAAATCAGGAAATCGACTTCCTGCTGCAGAACGGGGGAGATCCTGTGGATCCCCATGACCTTGTTCTCGCGGCTACGTTTTCCGAAAGAGGGAAGCACGAGCAGCAGCAGCAGAATCAGGACGCTGACCGACAGGCTTCTTGGTTGAGAGTCCGCAAATCTTTTCATTTCTTCCTACCTTCCTCCCCGGGCTTTCGGTTCTTGGGAGCGTGAAAGGAAGGCTGCAGATCAAACGAAGAGACTCCGTGACTCTGGACTGGCTTGGGACAACCTGCATTGTTATCTGCCTCACACTCCGCAATTCGAGCCCCAACTGTCCTAGTACCATGTGTGACATGGTCCTAGAGGACAATTCTGTTCTGTGGGTGCTCGAGCGGGTAAGAAGCAACTACGGTGCCAGATTTGGATACGAAGACACAGGAATCCTGGCTGGAGGCAGGTTTGATGAGTCTGTGCTGACTTCTCTGGTCTGGAACCGTTCCACCCCGCAAGATGAATCTTCCCCGCTGCTTGGTGAGATCGGCCCAAGAAAGCGTCAAGGAATCAGCGGAATGCGCCAAGACTATGACGCTTCGAGGCATTGCGAGACAGACGTGGGCAGGGTCCGCACCCGTAGAAGTGTGGAAGCAGGTGTGCTCAGGCTCAGCTTTGGGTTCTTGCCCTAAAGGGACTGCCTGCCCGACAAGGCTCTAGACAGTGTGAGCTCGTCCGTGTACTCGAGATCGCTGCCGACCGGGATCCCAAGGGCGATTCGAGTGGTCTTGATGTCGAGCGGCTTGATCAGTCGGGAGAGATATAGTGCTGTCGCCTCGCCTTCGGCAGTGGGATTGGTTGCTACGATAACTTCTTGCACTGTTCCATCCCGCAGCCGATCAAACAGGTTCTTGAGTTTCAGATCCTCGGGCCCGATTCCGTTGATCGGCGAAATGGCACCATGGAGGACGTGGTAAAGGCCGCGATACTGTCCTGTCTTCTCGATGGAGGGAACGTTGAAGGGCTCTTCGACCACGCAGATAAGATGTTGGTCGCGGTTGGGATGGGTGCAGATAGAACACGGATCGACCGCGCTGATGTTGTTGCAGACCGAACAGAAAATCAGGTTTGTCTTCACCTGTACAATTGCTTCGGCCAGTTGCCGGCACTCGACCTCGGCTTGGCGGATCAGGTGAAAGGTCAGCCTCTGGGCCGATTTCGGACCGATGCCAGGGAGCTTCTTTAGATGATCTGCAAGTTCCTGAATTGGATCCTTTGACTGACTCATCTCAGTTGCCGGTCAGCTCCCGCCCAACAGCCCCCCGGTCAGGCCTCCCAATTGGGAGCTAAGCACCTCGTCCACTTTGCGGCCAGCCTCGTTGACCGCTGCCACGATCAGATCCTGTAGCATCTCGACATCTTCCGGGTCCACCGCCTCCGGGTCGATTCGAATGGACTGGAGACGTTTGGACCCGTCGAGAACGACGGTCACCACACCCCCTCCGCTGCTGGCCTCAATGCGCTGCGTTTCCATCTCCGTTTCGAGTTTCTGCTGAACCCTCTGAGCTTCCTTCATCAGGTTCTTGAGACCCTTCTTGCCCATCTGCATATCGGTGCTACTCCTCCGGCTCTTTCTCCACTATGACCTTGCCTGGGAATCGCTCGATGAAGGCCTTTACTTTGGGGTCTTCCATCGGATCCTCCGGCTGAGGCTCTTCGGCGCCAGCCGCCTCCAGCTGAACCTCGATCTGGAGTCGCAAGCCTGTAATTTTATAACACAGGTCTGCCAGCCGAGTTTGGTTCTCTTCTGATTGGACCATTTTGGCGTGGAACTTCTCCGAGTCGGGGAAAACGATCACCAGTTTGTTCCCTGATGCGTCCGTCGCTCGAGCCTGCTGCAATGACACCGATAGCGGGATGCTCTCTTTCTGAACCGCGGCAACCAATTGGGAGTGGAGACTCTCTTCGGATCCCGGCTTCGATTCTTCGTTGGTTTTTTCGGGGACTATCTCCTCGGAGGGCTTCTGAAACAAGTTCTGGATTTCCGTCGAGGGAATCTCTTTGGTCTCCGCCTTGACTGAACCCGACTCCAACCTCTCGATGACCCTCTCGAGTGTGGGTAGCCGGGCCAGTTCAATCAGCTTCATGAAGGTCATTTCCAGGTGCAGGTATGGATTGGCGTGCCAGCGGAGCTCGTTCTGAGTCTGACTCAAGACGTCATAGAACCGTATCAGGTCTGGCTCAGTCAGTTCCTTTGCCTGTTTCAGGACGATCTCCCGATCCGTATCCGGCAGCTGAAGCAAATGGTCGTCCCAGCCTGCGACTTTACATACGAGTAGGTTCCGGACGTAGCGAATCATCCTGCGGCACAGATTCTGGGGATCAACGCCGGCGTTGATGGGTTCCTGAAATCGCTGTAACAAAGCCTTGGTATCCCGCCTCAGCAGAATATCGACCAGAGCGCTGATCAGCTCATCGTCCACGACCCCCAGGAGTGCACGGACGTCATCATCCACCACCTTCATGCCGCTCATTGCAGTGATCTGGTCTAGAAGGGACTGGGCATCGCGCATGCTTCCCTCCGCTGCGGAAGCCACGGCTCGCAGGGAGTAGTCGCTGATCTCGAGTTCTTCCTCTCGACCTATCTTCTGAAGGAGTTCCAGGATCGCGGAAAAAGGGATCGGCTTGAAGTTGAATTCCTGACATCGAGACGTGATCGTCACCGGGATCCTATGCCGCTCGGTAGTCGCCAGAATAAATTTTACGTGTTCAGGCGGTTCCTCCAGAATCTTCAGCAGCGCGTTGAACGCTGCGTTGGAGAGCATGTGGACTTCGTCGATGATGAAGATCTTGAAGCGATCTCTGGCGGTTGCGTAGCGGGCGTTCTCTCGGAGGTCCCGGATATTGTCGACTCCAGTGTTGGAGGCCGCATCGATTTCGTGGACGTCCAGGCTGTTGGCCAAAGCGATCTCCTGGCAGGAAACACAGTTGGAGCAGGGAATCGCAGTGGGTCCTGTTTCACAGTTCAGGGCTTTGGCGAGAACACGGGCGGTTGTGGTCTTGCCCACGCCTCGAACTCCTGAGAAAAGGAAAGCGTGGGCAATCCTGCCGCTCTTGATGGCATTCTGCAGGGTCCGAGTGACGGTTTCCTGTCCTATGACCTCTTCGAAATTCTGGGGACGCCACTTTCGCGCCAGTACCTGGTAAGCCATCTTCAATTAACCGGAATTCAGACGGGATCAGAAGAAGGAAACAGCACTTCTGCTGCATCGCTACCGCGGTCGCAAGGCAGCCAAGCAACGAAGGAGTAGGTCTCCTATTTCGCCAGCACTCCCGCTGGATCCTACTATACCACCGCGATGGTTCCGCAGCGACCAAGCGGAGACCGCGGAGACCGTGCTTGACTTCGCCGCATCAGGTTGGCTGTAATGGTGGGTGGAGGAGTACCGAAGTGGACGTACCGGGCCCGACTCGAAATCGGGTTGTCCGGTGATGAGCCGGGCACGTGGGTTCGAATCCCACCTCCTCCGCCAGGTTTGCTTCCCCACCGGCCATCCGGGGTTTCATTGGGCAAGGTAGAAAGTTCGGCGGGTTCCTGAATTTCAGGTTGCGAGTCGAACTGAGGTCTCTCTCTGAAGTTTTACCCCAAGTTTCATGAACCCCACGCAACGGTCCATCTGCTCTCTACCCGGTGAGGGACTGAACTCCTCGTAGCAGGCCCTTTATATAGCCCGTAGCATAGGCTCGTCCCCGGTGGGACCATAGAGTGTCGTCGACCATCTGCGGTACGTGGTCGTCTATGATCAGGCCGTCGAAGCCTATCTCGACCAAGAGTTTCATGGCGCGGACCACATCCACGTCCCCTTCGTCGATGAAGGTCTCGGTAATATGTGGCACCGCTCCTCGCACGTTGCGGAAATGAACGTAGGCGATCTTGCCCTTCCGGCCGAAGTACTCCATACCTTCGAACATCTCCTCTAGCCCCATCTCCGCCCAGGTTCCCATGCAGAAATCTAGCTGGTGGTCGGGTGCCGGAGCGATCTGCTCCATAGCTCGCTTAAAACCATCGAGGTTTCGAAAGATCCGAGCAACTCCTCCGATCGAACTGACGGGAGGGTCATCCGGGTGGAGTGCAAGGGTCACTCCTGACTCTTGGGCTACTGGCAGGACAGACCGAATGAAGTACTCGTAATTCGCCCACAACTCACTTGCCTTATATTCCCGTTCGAAGCTCAATGGAGCATCCTTGGCAAGGTCATGGTCGAAAACGTTGGTTCTGGCTCTGCCTCTTGTTAGCTCGTTCTTGGAGGTGCGCCATACACCGTCAGCCATCCAGTGATAACCCAGGATGGGAATGCCAGCCCGTCCCAGATGTCGTATTGTTTCCTGGTAGTTCTCGATCTCCTGGTCTCTTCCCGGAAGGCCGAGAATGCACTTCTGGTAGAAGTAGAGAGGAACGTTTTCGATGGCCTCCAGCCGGAGTCCGAATGACTCGATCCGGGTTCGGAGTTGGAGCAGTTCAAGGTAGTCCCATTTCGACGGCGCCCCTCCGGGGCCCGGCTTCTGCCAATAGGTAGAGCCGATGGCGCTGGCGCCAAAAGGCGTCTGGCCGCTGAGAGTCGGCGTGTTCAGGATGACGCCACTGCAGCCCATCTGGGCCACAAAGGTGAGGATCTCGTCCGTCGCTTCCCGGATGCTACCAGCTGCCACTCGAATCCTATTCGGCATGATGTTCTCTGTGATTGCACTTTATTCTTGCTCGAACCCCGAACGTAGGCAATACAGCATTTCGATTTTACTACCGGTTTGGTGCAAGTGGGAGGCGATTGGACTAGGCAGGAAATGCTATGCTATTGGCGCCAAGAGCCATGGGAGAGGTGTCCGAGTGGCTTAAGGAGCACGCTTGGAAAGCGTGTGTACGGGTAACTGTACCGCGGGTTCGAATCCCGCCCTCTCCGCCAAAAGCCGGCGATTTGCAACTTTCCGGTAAGGGAGAAGCTCCTGTCCGCAGGTCGGGTAGCAACGTCCTCATGAATGAGGAAAATTTACAGGAAAACGAGACCGTCCCGGCCGGAGCGCTGCCACCCTGGACAATCGGCGACTTGCCCAAACCGCCGAGTCTGGGTTGGCGCAGTTGGACAGCGCTAATTGGTCCAGGCGTGCTGATGGCCGGGGCCTCGATCGGCTCCGGCGAGTGGCTGGCTGGACCAGGTGTGACGGCCCAGTACGGTAGCACGCTGCTGTGGGTGGCAACCTTGAGCATCGTGGCCCAGGTCTTCTGCAACCTGGAGTTCATGCGCTACGCGATGTACTGTGGCGAACCGATCCAGGTTGGCGCCCTCCGGACCAAGCCGGGACCCAAGGTCTGGACCGTCTTCTACGCGCTGTTGGAGTTCGGGCATATCTGGCCCTTCAATGTCGCCAGCGCGTCGGTTGCTGTTGCCGCGATCATGCTGGGCCACCTGCCGAGGGCTGGCGACAGCGGATTCGTGCATGTTCTGAGCTGCGTTCTGTTCCTGATCGCTTTCATCCCCCTCATTTTCGGCGGAACAGTTTACAAGACGCTGGAGCGGATCATGACCGGAAAGCTGGTCATCGTCTTGATCTTCCTCTGTTTCGTGGGCGCTTTTCTGATTTCGGAGCGGACGATGAGCGAAGTCTTCACTGGCTTCCTCCGCTTTGGTCAGATCCCCTTGCGGGCCAGTACCATCGTCGATGGCCGGCATTTCACGCTTACCGAACGAGAGGGAGAGGTGTCCTACACCGTGCGCGGCACAGTCGAAGCGACGGGAACGGTCGTCACCGAGTTCCGCGTAGGGGAGGAGGTGTACAAGATCAGCGCGCCGATTCCTCCCGAACAGGAGCAGCGCCATCGGCAAATGGTAGCCCGTGCTGAGGAACTGGCGCAGCCGGAGCGATTCTTCGTCGAAGAAGTGGAAGGGCAGGTTGCCCTGATCCTGGAAGGCAGTATCGACAAGAACGACCGCAGCTGGATCCTCGAGCGGGTCTCTGTAAGGGATCAGGACGGCCAGCATACCTACCAACAGCTGGCTGATATACCGGACGAGGCGATACGAGAGAAAGCACGTGAACTGGCCGAAACCCAGGGTGTCCGTCGGGTTCAGCTGATCGGATACGTTCACGAGAAAGGGCGGCTGCCGAATCTGGATTGGGCGATTATTGCGACCTTCGCCGCGATCGCTGGGGCAGGGGGGCTGACAAACGTGCTGCTGTCCAACTATGCGCGGGACAAGGGTTGGGGCATGGGAGCCAACGTGGGCGCCATCGCCAGCGCAGTGGGTGGTAGGACCGTTGCCCTCTCGCACGTAGGCCAGGTGTTCCGCCCCACCGAGCAGAACCTGAGTCGGTGGCGTGGTTGGATGCGGCATATCGTTCGCGACCAGGCCGCGGTCTGGATGGTGTGCTGCTTCATCGGTATGGCGCTGCCCTGCATGATGTCCTTGGAATTTATCCGCAACGCCCCGGTCTCAGGAATTCGCGTGGCCGGCATGACGGCCGAAGGAATCGACTACCGATATCCCGGTTACGGTTTATGGCTGGTGACGCTTTTGGTCGGTTTTCTGATCTTGTATCCGGGTCAGATCATGTCGGGTGACTCGATCCCCCGACGCTGGTGCGACATCATCTGGACGGCCAGTTCCCGTGCCCGTCGCCTGAGCCCTGAGAAGGTGAAGCATCTTTACTACGGACTCATGTTGCTGATGGGGGTGTGGGGACTGCTGGTCCTGATGTTCTTGGAGCCCCTTACCATACTCAAGATCGGAGGCGTGTCGATGAATGTGGGCCTGGGTGCCTCAGCTCTTCATGCTCTGTATGTAAACTGCACGCTGCTGCCCCCGGAGGTACGACCCAACTGGTTCATGCGAATAGGAGTCGTCTTTTGCGGCCTCTTCTTTTTCAGTATCAGTGGGATTGTGTTGGTGTCGCTGCTATGAACCGTTTTCGGACTTGGGGATATGGTGCTGTTGTCCAGCTCTCTCCTCGGAGGCTGGCCTCTTATTGCTATACAGAGCGTCTTAAGTCTACGGTGACGTTTGCAGAGGGGGCTTGTGAGGCGAGGTCAAGGCGGAAGGAGAAAGTCGATGCCTGGCCATCTTCGACGACGACCCACGCAGAGATCGTCCACAACCCCCCTCTGCCCTGCGGGTGGCGACGGGACGGGCCGATGGCTTTGTCGCTCCTCCTCTACGATACCAAGCATCGCCTCGTCGTCGCTTCGCGCCCTCGACCCGTCGCGCTCGCCACAAACGTTACCGTAGACTTAAGACGCTCTGTATAACAGGTCAAGTCATTCGCGGCTCTGATGATAGGAGCTGTTTCGGGGCTTCCGTCCCTGATGGGTGTCCCAGGATGGGGAGATAACTGATTGACTGCACAAACCTTCTCCTTTGAAGATCTCTTTTCCGCTTCCATTCCGATGGAGCCTGGAAGTCGCCAGGCTCATCCCCGGAGCCGCTACGACTTCGGCGTCGCCTATCCCGATCCCGATTCGCTGCCCTTGGCCGAGCTGGCCGAAGCGCTCAGGGTTGGGCTCGAGGAGGAGGGAAGGGATCTGGCGCTCTACCCTCATCCCCAGGGATATCCCCCTCTTCGCGAGTACCTGGCTGAGAAATTGGCCCGGGACCGGAAGTTGTCGGTTTCCGCCGAAGATATCATGCTGGGAGAGGGATCCAGCCAGCCGAACCACATGATCATCGAAGCCCTGGTTGATCCAGGCGATGTCGTCCTTACGGAGGATTTCACCTACCCCGGAACCCTCGGTTTTCTGAGACGCTTTCGGGCCGATATCCGTGGCGTTAGCTGTGATGGCGAAGGCATGCTTCCGGACTCTCTGGAAGCAGTGTTGGGACGAGTCCTTTCGGAAGGCCGCAGGGTCAAGCTGATCTATACCATCCCTACGTTCCAGAATCCGCAGGGGTGGGTCATGAGTTTGGAGCGCCGGAAGGCCGTGCTGGAGCTGGCTCTCCGTCACCGGCTTCCAATCCTGGAGGATGACTGCTACGTCGATCTCCGCTTCGAGGGAGAGCCAGTGGACTCGATTGCCTCGCTGAACTCGGAAGCGGTTATCTACGTGGGTTCCTTCTCGAAGATCATAGGTCCGGGAATGCGCTTGGGCTACCTCGCAGGACCCTCACAGTTGTTAGATCGGATCGCTGCCATCAGGAGTGGATCGGGAGTCAGCCAGTTCGGAGCTTTGGCAGTTCATCGTTTCGCCCTCAGTGGCCTGGATGAACATGTCAGCCATATCAACCAGATCCTGCGCGGCAAACGGGATGCCATGCTAGACGCACTGACCGATTCCTTCGGCTCCTGCTTTGGGTCCGAAGCGTCCTGGAGCCGCCCGTCGGGTGGGCTCTTCATCTGGCTCTCGATGCCTGCGGGAACTGACACTGCCAGAGTAGCAGAGAGGGCCTCACGAGAGGGCATCCTCTTTCTCCCGGGGGTGCACCTTTCCCCTGATGGTAAGTCGGGTCACAATCGAGCCAGGCTCTGCTTTGGTTATAACCGTCCCCAGGAGATCGTCGAGGGAATCGCGCGCCTTTCAGAAGTCTTTCAGAAGGAGGGTGTGGCCGCCCTTTGATCCTGATTGCTGACCTGCAACTTCATTGGCGAACGTAGCTTTGGCCTCCAGGCCGAAGTCAATCTTCTTCCGAGCCTTGGCTCGGACGGCGGCCTGGAGCCCACCGCTACGCCGGACCCAAAGTTTCCTTGTGGATGATCCGGCTCGCAGCCGGGGGCTAACTTCGAGAATCCACGGTACAAGATACAAACAATCGACGATTATCCCCGACCATTGCCGATCCGTCGTCAGTCGACTACTGGAAGCGGAAAGAGTACAGATCGGCATCTTTGATCAGGAAGCGGAGACGAATCGCCTGGCCTGCTAGCTTTCCCAGCTCCGACCCTCTGTCCCAGGAGACGACTTGATCGATCTTGTCGCCGTAGAGCTCCACCGAGTTGGCCAGGCTATAGCCGCGGACGGGTGTTCCATCGGCGTCCAGTATCTCGACCCGGAGGCCTCCGGCTGCAGAGGTCGAGTAGTTGACGATCAGCCGGTTTCCCTGAAACAGCAGCGGCTTGGTCAGAATCTCGCCACCCTGATAGGAGGCGTTGACCGAAACGAAGCCATCGGTTCTCAAGATACCTCTGCGCAAGTGGACTGACGGAAGACGAAAGTGCCGCAGCACATAGACCGCTATTTCGGTTGGCCCAGCAGCTACGATTCCCCTTGCCACGTAGTTGTTTCGATCGGTCCAGTTGAGAGGATCCGGACCCGGTCGAACGAAGGCTTCCAGATATCGTTTCCAGTGCAGGCCGTCCCTGCTCACCATGAACACCGAATCGGAGAGCCCTTTCCCGCGGAGCCGATCGTAGACGCGGGGCAGCTCCGAGTGTCGAAAGGGCATGAAACGCTTGGGGAATGCCAAGTAGAGGTGGGGTGCCCTGAAATAGGGTATGGCGGAGAAGGTGTAGAGCTGATCGGGAGGGGCGTCTCCCATATCGATCCATTCGGGATAGGTCCAGTTGGCGAAGTCGGTTGAAGTCGATCGTCTAACGGTACGGATTCTCTCCCCACGCCCTGGAGCCAGATACATGTCTCGGATGTAGGCGACGTACTGTTTCAAGAGTGGGTCCCAGAAGATGACGTTATGGCTATCGAAGCCGTTGATCATGGGCTTATGGGTGATGCTGCGCAGGATCATTGGCTTCTCGGCCTTTGGTTTCCAGTGCACTCCGTCGGCGGAAACCAGGGCGTAGAGGCCCCGATTGATACCGCCCACACCCTTGTAGCGCTCCGAAGCCGGCGCATCGGGGTTGGTGTCGCGAAAGGCGAAAAAATTACTGACGGGACTCCCCCAGTCGCCCTCTTCGCCGGTAAGGATGATGTTGTTTTCCTTGCTGCCTTCGTATTCGTACAGTCCCAGTTTCGGGCGGGTCCAGTTGATGCCGTCCTCGCTTTCCGCATAACAGGTGTTCATCAACCACCCTTCGCCGCTGGCGGGAGTATCCCCGCCACCGACGCAGCGGTAGTACATACGATAGATATCTTCGTCCTTGAATACCGTGATGTAGTGGTTTCCAGGGCCTTCCCAGTCTGCGTCGAATTTCAGCACCGGCTCGGAGAGCTGCGGTCGATGCAGCCGCAACGACACATCACTCATACTGTCGATGAGGTATTCGTCCACGAAAAGCTCCAGGCGTGAACCAATATCCACTGTCTCGGTGGGAATGGTTTGCCCTCCCTGCACCCTGAAAGCCGCACTGAAAATGAGGAGCAATCCTGCGAGAGTACGCAAGGACCTGAGGGCAAGCGGTCTTGGCAGGCCTGGATGGAGTTGCCATTTCGGCGTGGGCCGGTCTGCTTTCATTAGGGTCTACTCCTTCTCGTATATCCTGAGCATCATTCTCTGGCCAATTCGACGGGAGCCGGACGTCGCCACCGCGTGTGTCTCCCTGCTACCATGACAAGTGCCCTTCGATTTGATCGGTGATCGTGGCCTTTGCCCGAACGATGATGTGCTTTTGCTGCTGGAGAGTCAAACCGACTCAAAAGCGGTGTGAATCTTGCTGAGTGGGTGGTAACATACGCGTACGGGAGGTAGCCCAATGCCGAAGGAGAAGGATGAACTCAGTCGTCAAATCGATCTCCGCATCCTCTTGCTGTTTCTCGTTTTGGGGATACCTCCTCTAGTTGTGGGCCATCTACTCCTGGTCAGTAGTGCGCGCACGAGCTATAGAAACGTCATCAGCTCCCATTTTAGCCGTAGCGCTGACCACACCCAGATCCGGCTGGTAGATTATCTAGAGCGAATAAGCAACCAGGTGGCCAACATCGGGAGGGTGC
This sequence comes from Acidobacteriota bacterium, assembly GCA_965218775.1. Lineage (GTDB taxonomy): Bacteria > Acidobacteriota > UBA6911 > RPQK01 > JAJDTT01 > CAUZIZ01. The sequence continues at coordinate 2,441,199 of CBDCLS010000006.1, forward strand.
CAGAAGTCCTGGATGAGGTGCGGAGCGCCAATCAGCAGCCGCTCGATCTAGCGGAGTTCAACTTGAGGGTGGAGGAGATCGAGAGCGAGTGGGCGGGAACTGATCCTATCTACTCGAAATTCCAGAGAGGATTGCTCGAAAACTCTGCCTCGCAGTTTCTGCGGGAATTCAACAACGTATTTACGGCCTTTCGGGAGATTATGGTCACGGACCAACGCGGGAGAGTGGTTGCGGCGAGCAACAAGAGCGGCGACTACTTTCAAGCTGACGAGACCTGGTGGCAGCGTACCCATCTGGAAGGCCAGGGTAAGCGTTACGTCAGCGGAATCCAGTTTGACGAGAACGCAAACGTCTATGGTATGGAGATCGCTGAGCCGATCAGAGAGTCCGGGGGCGGTGAAGTGATTGGGATTGTCAAGGTGATTGTCGACAGCCATGAAATCTCTTCCCTGATGGATTCGACCCAACTCGGCGGAGACACTCGGGCTCTCCTGATTGCGGCCGATGGTTCGGATATCCTTGGTCCACTGAGAGTAGTGGGGTATCGATTCCCTGAAGGCTTTCAGATCTCCAGTCTCGAACATTTGTCGGTAGAAGCAACACAGATATTGGCCCTGCCGCAGGAGGAACGTGAGGTTTTTGTGGGATTGCCTCAGTTTCGCATCAAGGATCTCATCCCTGACTTGGATTGGTACGTGGTCATCAATGGGTCATACGATGAGGTCTTCGCTCCCTTTCAGAATCTCAACACCTGGTTTATCTATATTGTCATCGGCAGTTTGGTTCTGGTTGTTATCCTGGCTATCGCCTTTTCGCGGATCCTGTCCAAACCTGTGATAGCATCCGATCCGCACCTCGAAAGGCTTTGAACTCTACCAAGTTGACGGCGTCGTTCTAAAGGAATCCCTGCCAGGACGGTGCCTACGACGCCTCGGGTGTGAGAGATCCGGGCTAGAGGGCCAGTTGCATGAAGTGTGTTGGCGTCAGACCTTATGGAGGGAGGCACTCATGACGAGACCTTTATTTGTGGCAGTTCTTCTGGGTCTTCCGTTGCTCGTGGCCTGCGGTGAGCCACCGCATTCCGAAAGCGAGGGAGGGACTCAATACATCCTGGCAGTCATACCGAAGGGGACGACTCATGAATTCTGGAAGAGTATTCATGCCGGTGCAATCAAGGCCTCCCGGGAGTTCTCCGAGTCGGGAACTCCGGTTCAGATTCACTGGAGCGGGCCACTCCGCGAGGATGACAAGGAACAGCAGATCCAGGTGGTGGAGAGCTTCATCAGCCGTGGCGTTCGCGGCTTCGTTCTCGCTCCCTTGGACGATAGGGCTCTGGTCAGACCGGTAGAAGAAGCCGCCCAAGCGGGGATTCCTACGGTCATTATTGACTCAGGACTCGACTCGAAGGCGATCGTGAGCTTCGTGGCCACCGACAACCGTAAAGGTGGGGAGCTGGGCGCTCGGCGGCTTGGAGAGTTACTCAAGGGCAAGGGCAAGGTGATCCTCATGCGTTATTCGGAGGGCTCGGCAAGTACGCACAACCGGGAAGAAGGGTTTCTGGCGGTCATGGAGTCGGAGTTCCCCGGTATCCAGGTCATCTCATCCGACCAGTACGCGGGGGCCACTCGTGACACGGCCAAGCGAACTGCCGAGAATCTCCTCAATCGCTTCGGAGATAAGATTGACGGGATTTTCTGCCCCAACGAGTCTTCGGCGGCGGGGATGCTCCTGGCCTTGCAGGACTTCCGAAAGGCAGGAAAGATCAGGTTTGTGGGCTTCGACTGTAACGAAACCTTTATCCAGGCCATGCGCAAGGGCGATCTCCATGGGGTCGTGGTACAGGATCCGGTGAAGATGGGCTACCTGGGTGTGAAAACCATGGTGAAGCACCTGCAAGGAGAGCCGGTGGAGTCGAGGGTCGACACTGGTGTGGTGGTGGTTACGCCAGAGAATCTAGATGATCCGCAGATCCAAGAGCTCATCCGTCCTCCCTTGGATACGTACCTGCGCTGAGGCCTGTGACACCCGTTCTAAGGCTATCGGACATTCGTAAGCGGTTTGGTACTACTGTGGCCCTGGCGGGAGTGAACCTGGACCTGCGGCCTGGTGAAGTCCACGCGCTGATTGGGGAGAACGGAGCCGGCAAGAGCACGCTGATGAATGTGGTCGGCGGCGCATTTCCTCCAGACTCAGGCGGAATGGAGCTCGCCGGTGTCCCCTACCGGCCCTCCTCTCCCCGGGAGGCACGCCGTCAGGGCATCGCCTTCATCCATCAGGAGCTGTCGCTGTTTCCACACCTGACCGTCTGGGAAAACATCCTCATAGGCATCGAAACCGCCCGTTCGGGATGGCTGGACAAGCAATCGTGTCGGCGTCGAGCCGGAGAATTCCTCGCGAACTTTCGACACCCAGAAATCGAGCTGGATCGGCCTTTGCTGGAACTGTCTATTGGAGCACGGCAGGTGGTCGAAATATGCCGTGCCCTGGCTCTTGAAGCCAGGATCATTCTGATGGATGAGCCCACCAGCTCGCTGCAGCGCTCGGACGTAGATCGTCTTTTCAGCCTCATTCGCAGGCTGAGGGATGAGGATATCAGCATTATCTACATCAGCCACTTTCTCAACGAGGTGCGCGAGGTTGCGGATCGGTATACGGTTCTCAGAGATGGACTCAGCGTGTCCACTGGCGATCTGACCTCGACTCCCGAGGAGACCTTGATCACCTTGATGGTGGGAAGACCGGTTCAGAATCTCTTTCCTCCGCGCACGTCCGGAGGATCCGGCGAGTTGATATTGGAAGTCAGGAATCTCCGGGCACCTCCGACTCTAAGGGATGCCAGTTTTCAGCTGTACCGGGGAGAGATACTGGGGATAGCAGGGCTGACGGGGTCAGGGAGGACCGACATGGTCCGCGCTCTTTTCGGTCTCGAATCCCCGCACTCTGGGGAGGTGTTGGTTCGAGGCAAAAAACGGTCTCCGCAAGGGTTCACTCCCTTGAAATCAATTCAAACCGGAATCGGATACCTGAGTGAGGATCGAAAAGAGGAGGGCTTGGCCCTAGCCCTCTCCTCCGCTGACAATGTCACCGTGACCCGTCTCGGTCCTTGTACGAGCTTCGGTTGGCTGAGAGAGGGTGCCCAGCACCGTCAGGCGCGCCAGCAGATGGACCTTGTTGGGGTCAAGGGGGGAGCCCCGGAGGACACCGCCCAGAGCCTCTCCGGGGGCAATCAGCAGAAGCTGATCTTTGCCCGCTTGCTCCATCAGGAGGCGGACATCTTGCTTCTGGACGAGCCCACTCGCGGGATCGACATTGGCAGCAAGGTTGAGATCTACCGACTGATTAGCCAGCTTGCAGCCTCCGGCAAGGCGGTCTTGATGGTCAGCTCCGACCTCCCGGAGCTCTTTGGCCTGTGCCACCGGCTGGCTGTAATGATACGTGGGCGGCTCGGCCCAGCCCGACCGGTAGAAGAATGGACCTCCGAATCGGTCCTGGAGGCTGCTCTGGGAACGGCCCGATCGGAACTTTCCGGACAAGACGATGCCAGGCTCTAAGAACCACTTCCTGGCCCGCGCTGGCCCGACATTGGGTCTTCTCCTGGTGATCGTAGCCTTCGCTTTGCTCAGCGACTCTCCCGGCCAGTACCTTTCTGTCCGCAATCTGAGGATCATCCTGTCCCAGACAGTGATCGTCGCGCTGGGAGCTCTGGGGATGACCCTCATCATCATCAGCGGAGGTATTGACCTGTCGGTGGGATCGGTCATCGCTCTCTCAGGGGTGATCGCGGCGCTGGGGATTCGCGAGGGGCTGTCTCCCGCACTCGCGGTTTGCCTTGCGATTGCCAGCGGATTATTCGTGGGATTCATCAACTCCTTGGTCATCACCCGTCTCAGGGTAGTGCCCTTCGTTGCCACACTGGGGATGCTGGGGGTAGCTCGCGGTCTGGCCAAGTGGCTGGGAGATGAACAGACGGTCAACGTGCCCCCCACCTGGGTCGACAAGCTGGCGGTGACATTCCCAGAGCCGTCTTGGATCATCGTCGCTCCCGCAGTCTGGAGCACTCTGGCCTTGGCGGTGCTCATGGCCGTCGTCCTCAACCACACCGTCTTTGGCAGGAGGGTTTTCGCGCTGGGGTCCAACGAGCAGGCTGCCCGTGCCACTGGTCTCCAGACCCGCCGCTTGAAGTCCTGGATCTACAGTCTCTCCGGATTGTTCTTCGGAATGGCGGGCGTGACCCAGATGTCCCGGTTACGCCAAGGAGACCCCACCGTGGCCATCGGCACGGAATTGGACATCATCGCTGCGGTTGTCATTGGTGGAGGCAGCCTCAGCGGGGGACAAGGTGGGATTCTGGGGTCCATGGTCGGGGCCCTCACCATGGCTTTGTTGCGAAACGGATGTCAGCAGATGGGGTGGCCAAACTATCTTCAGGAGATCATCGTGGGCGGCGTCATCGTCCTTGCCGTTTCCCTGGACGTGCTCCGCACTAACCGGCGGGACTTTGGGAAGCGATTCTGGTTTAGATCTTAACCAAAGGAGAGGAAAGGTTCACGAACCGTAGCTGACACTCACTCGAAGCTGGTTCAACACCGCGGGCTCTGCCGCATCCCCCTGCGAGGGCGGGTTCACCATGACTTCGAAGGTGTTGTTTCCCTTACGCACGCTCGTAGTCTCGAACTCGGTCCAGCGATCCTCCTTGCCGTCGACCGGAGTCGACATCTCACTTCCTCCGGAAAGAGGCACCCCGTTGATTTTCCAGTGGATTCTCTTGGCGTTTACTCGCTTCTCCCAGCCGGTCTGGAGGGTCACCTTGCGGGCGCTCTCAGGACGGTCGGCGATGGCGAGAGTGAGCTTGGCACGGGCAGGGCCTGACTGGCAGGTCAGAGCCAGTGGAAGCTGTCCCGGCCAGGTGCTGGAGTTCATGTAGCCCACCTTCTTGCGGTTTGGATCGACTCGGTAGAGCTTGTCCTGCTGTGCCAGCAGCTTGGGATCTCCAATCTCCTGGAGACAACCATAGTAGGTCGATCTGAGCAGGTTGAAGAAGTAGATGCCATCCACCCCTGCCTCCCAGCAGCGATAGGCGGCGCCGCGGATCGCTTCCAGTTGGTCGAAGATGTACATCCAGCTGAGTCCTCCATAGACGGGGACGTCGTGCTGTCGGCCCAGGCGGACCCAGTCCTCGAGGGGGAAGGTGAAGGGGGCACTCCCAAAACCAGCGATCAGAAGGTCGATCCATCCTTCACCCATCCAGGTCTCGGGGTCCAGACCGACCGACCGCGACAGCTCGGGAGAGTCGGGTACCCGGGTGGCGAGTAGAATCGGTCGACCCCGTTTCTTTCCGTAGGCCCGAAGCCGTTGGTGAATTTGACGAATGAAGTCGTTCATGATCGGTGTGTTCTGGCGCTCCTCGCCGTAGCGGAAGATCAGGGGATGACGTCCCCAGTCCAATTCAAATCCGTCCAGATCGTAGCGGCGACAGGCCTCGTCGATGACACCCAGATAGTGCTTCCGCACCTCGGCGTGAGCGAAGTCGAAGGCGGGCCAGGAGAAAGCCAGCGGGCCCAGGGCACTGTTTCGAAACCGGTCGATGAGACGGCCGCCCTCCGTGTATCCCCAATACTCCAGGAGATTCTCGAAGGGGTGCTCCGGCTTCTTCTTCTGGATCCAGGGGAGAAAGTCTTGATCGAACGCCTCCGGGCTGAGGCGTGCCTGCAGAAGATCAAGATGCTCTAACTTGAAGCGCGACCAGTATTTCTCTCCCGGGTAGACCGCCGCATGAACGTCGTTCATGCGCATGGAGTAGAGAAATTCCATCTGGTTGGTGTGACAAAAATCGACTACATGCTTCAGCGGATCGGGACCCAGGGCCCGGATGTTGTCCGGGGGAAACTCCCAGTTGGCGAGATCGAGAAAGGCGCAGTAGCTGACGCTGTCGACCTGGGTTCCTTTGAGGCCCTCCATGCGCCGGGAGAGGAACTGCTCGACCGACTCAAACTGTTGGGGCCAGCCGGGACGCGGAAAGTCCAGGGCTACTTTGGAGAGATCACCTCCATCGTTGTTGTAGATGATCCGCCTGCGGCGCCGTTGTTGAGACTCGGGGCTTTTTTTCGCCCCCATCGAGTGGCGGGAAAGGAACGAAGAAACCGCGGTTGCGGAGCAGAGATTTCTTAGGAAATTTCGTCGGTCAGACATGGTCAACTCCTCTCTCATCTTCCGTCGGGATCGCCAGGACTTGCCGTCTTTCGAAGCCTAAACCAATCGACTGTAACTTTCATCAATGTGGTCGACCGGGGGAATTCTGCTGTTGTGCAGCTCTCTCCTCGGACCTGGAGCTCATATTGCAGACAAGTCAAATCGTTCGCGGCTCTGCCGGACCGGGCTTTTTAATGCTGACAGCCCATCCGTTCGTGACACTGTTGGCTTCAGCTGGTCCGGCGTAGCGGTGGGCTCCAGGCCGCCGTCCGAGCCAAGGGCTCGGAAGAATAAGACTTCGGCCTGGAGGCCAAAGCTACGTTCGCCAATGAAGTTTCATCTTAGTCCTGCCCCCAGCGGTGCTGGCCCCATTCGAGAAAGAAACTGACTGAGCCATAGAAGCCTGAAGCGCGAGCGAGGGGTCGGGAATCTAGGAGATGCGTTGCCAAAAAGCATTCGACCACCCCCTCGCTCGCGCTTCAGGCTTCCATAGTTCTCGCAGCAATCCGTGACCCGGGACGTGCGAGGTTCGAATGAAGTTTCAGCTTAGTGTCCCCCCAGCGGTGCTGCCCCATTCGAGAACGAAACTTTGGCACCAACAGACGGCAGTGATTGCCCGAATCCTTCGAAATTCGCTTGTTCGATATTCTGCGGTTCAGCATTCATCGGTTGCCTCCTCCAGAACCAAGGAAAAAGGCTAAATCACAAACCGCAGAACACCGAACATGCGAACTCCGAAGTCGGGCGCAGTGGTGAAGTTTCAGCTTAGGGTCGAGTTGCCAATCGGTGACATCTTTGGGTTTGCACAAACATACCTTCGTAAACTCTGCTAAGGTATGTTTGCGCCGCAAATCTGACACAACACAGATGACCCTAGCTCACAGCGTGGAACAGGGCTGTAAGAAAAAAACAGTTGGTAGACACGTGCCTTCGTGGGTAACCAGCCTTCTGCTGTCATTCTTCGTGCTGGTCGGGTGCTCAACTTCGACGCTGGAAGTGGACAGATACAAGGTAGATGAGATCTACAGGGTAATGGTAGTTCCCAAAGGCCAAACCCACGATTTCTGGCAAGGGGTTCGCGCCGGTGTGGAGGCTTATTCCGATGACGCTGCTACCGAGGGAGTTGGACTCGAGATCTATTGGGAAGGTCCTCTTCACGAGAACGATGTGGAGGAGCAGATCCGGATCGTCAAGAGCTGCGTCCGTCGTAGTGTAGATGGGGTCTTGCTCGCACCTCTCGACCGGCAAATGCTGGTTGGTCCTGTGGAGGAAGTCAGTGAGGCGGGCATTCCGGTGGTGATCATCGACTCTGGACTGGACAGTGATACTTTCGTGAGCTTTGTGGCAACCGACAACAGAAAAGGTGGCGAGTTGGCCGGTCAGAAGTTGGGTGAGCTATTGGGAGGTCGAGGCAAGGTCATTATGCTTCGCTACCAGAAGGGATCGGCTAGCACCCATAATCGGGAGGAGGGTTTTCTCGAGGTCATAGGATCTCAATATCCTGACGTCGAAGTGATTTCCGCGGACGTCTATGGCGGCGCCACTCGTGGAAGCTGCCGGCTGGCGGCGCTGGGCCTGCTAAGACGGATGGGCGATACGGTCCAGGGTATTTTCTGTCCCAACGAACCCACCACCTTGGGGATGCTTCTTGCTCTGGAAGAGTTAGAGATGATCGACGATTTCCAGTTCGTGGGGTTCGATGCGACAGATCGCCTCGCCCGATCTCTTGCGGAGGGGAAGCTCCAAGCCCTTGTGGTCCAGGATCCGTTCGAGATCGGCTACGCCGGCATGAGGGCTATGGTCGATCATCTCCAGAGGAAGTCGGTCCAGAAGCGGATCAAGACTGGTGTCTCCCTTTCGTCTCCCGAGAGAGTCGACGCACCCGCCAGCTAGCTTTTTCGCGACTCACCACAAACATCATCGTATTCATGGAAGAGAGCTTTCGGCGATGGCAGTTACCCCAGATCACTGGATAGTAAAAATGGCTCAAGAGCATCGGATGATCGAACCCTTTGTGGAGTCCCAGGTCAAAGACGGCTCGATCTCCTATGGCGTCTCCTCCTACGGATACGACTTCAGGGTCGATCGCCACTACCGTGTCTATCGTGGAATAGCTTCCCAGGTACTGGACCCCAAGGGCGCACATGAAGAACTCTTCGAGGAACGGGAAGCCGACTCCTGCGTCATTGCACCAGGATCCTTCCTGCTGGCCCAGTCGGTAGAATACTTCAGGATCCCCAGAAATATCCTGACCCTCTGCGTTGGGAAGTCGACCTATGCTCGTTGCGGGGTTCTGGTCAACGTTACTCCCTTTGAGCCCGAGTGGGAAGGACACGCGACCTTGAGCATTTCCAATACCGGGCCTTCTCCGGTGAAGGTCTACTCCGGGGAGGGAATTGCGCAGCTGATATTCCTGGAGGCAGACCAGATCTGCCGAGTCTCTTATGGAGATCGAAAGGGCAAGTATCAGGCCCAGAAGGGGATTGTCCACGCCCAGGTTCACAGCGGCAAGAAACAATGAAGGAGCGTTACGATTTCCAAGCCATCGAGTTGAAGTGGCAGCGAATTTGGGCGGAAGAGGAAGACTTTACTGTCGACGAAGACGAAAGTAAGGACAAGTACTACGTCCTCGAGATGCTTCCCTATCCGTCCGGTGCCCTTCACCTGGGTCATGTCCGCAACTACTCGCTGGGCGACTCGATTGCTCGGTTCAAGACCTTGCGGGGGTACAACGTCCTCCACCCCATCGGTTGGGATGCGTTCGGACTGCCTGCAGAGAATGCGGCCATCCGCAACAAGGTTCCACCTGGACGTTGGACCCGGGACAACATTGCTCGAATGACAAAGCAGTGTCTGAGAATGGGCTGGTCCTACGACTGGAGCCGTGAGATTGCGACTTGCACCCCCGAGTATTACCGCTGGAACCAGTGGTTTTTCCTCCAGATGTACGCTAAAGGTCTGGCCTTCAAGAGCAGTGGATCCGTCAACTGGTGTGAGGAATGTCAGACGGTTCTGGCCAATGAGCAGGTGGTCAACGGGCGATGTTGGCGTGATGATAGCGTCGTCGTTCAGAAGGATCTGGAGCAGTGGAATCTCCGCACTACGGAATACGCAGAGGAACTGCTGCAGGATCTGGATAGACTGGACGCATGGCCAGACAAGGTCCTCACGATGCAGCGCAACTGGATCGGAAAGTCGGTGGGTGCCAGAGTCCGGTTTCCCGTTGTCGATGCCGACGATCTCGAAATCGAAATCTTTACAACTCGGCTGGACACGATCTACGGAGCTACCTTTATGGTGCTGGCTCCCGAGCATCCTGTGGTCCGGAGCTGGCTTGACGATCCTACCCATGGCAATGAGCTGAAGGCTTTTTTGGAGGAGATGCAACAGCAGGACCGGACTGTTCGCAGTGACGAGGACGTGGAGAAACAGGGCGTTTTCACCGGCCACTATTCCGTGAACCCCTTCAACCAGGAACGGATCCCGATCTGGGTTGCCAACTTTGTCCTCATGGAATACGGCACCGGCGCCATCATGGCGGTGCCCGCGCACGACCAGAGGGACCACGAGTTTGCCGAAAAGTACAAACTCCCTATTCCAACGGTGATCGAGCCCGCTGGTGACCATGCCGAAACTGAGTCGGGGCGGGCGTTCTCTGGCTACGGTCAGCTCGTCAACAGCGGTTCCTTCTCGGGTCTTACATCCAAGGAGGCGCAGGAGAAGATGGCGGAGTTTGCCCAGGCCGAAGGGATCGGGGAGAAATCAATCTCCTATCGACTTCGGGATTGGGGAATCAGTCGTCAGCGCTATTGGGGAACCCCCATTCCGATCATCTATTGCGACAGCTGCGGGACGCTGCCCGTTCCCGAGGATCAACTGCCGGTGCTGTTGCCCCAGACGGAGCAGCTCAGTCTGGGCGGGTCCCCACTTGCAAAGGTGCCTGAGTTCGTCCAGGTGGATTGTCCCAGCTGCGGGGGCAAGGCCCGCCGCGAGACCGACACCCTGGATACCTTCATGGATAGTTCCTGGTACTTCTATCGATATACCGATGCCCAGATCGAGAGTCACGCCATTCGGCAGAGCGCCGTTCGGTATTGGTTTCCGGTCGACATTTATATTGGTGGAGTGGAGCATGCGATCCTCCACCTCATCTACATGCGATTCTTCACCAAGGTCATGAGGGATCTTGGCTTGGTGGCTTTGGACGAGCCGGTCAGCGCCCTCTTTACCCAGGGCATGGTTCTCAAGGATGGAGCCAAGATGAGTAAAAATCTGGGGAACGTGGTCGCGCCGGACGAAATTGTCGGCGAGTACGGGGCGGATACTCTGCGATTGTTCATTCAGTTTTGCGCACCTCCAGAGGGCGACCTGGAATGGAGCCACAAGGGGCTGGAAGGCAGTTTCCGGTTCCTCAATCGCCTCTGGAGGCTGCTCTTTCGTTTTCACGACCTGCTGCCTTCACCGGAAGGGGAAGCTAGCGATGCCTCGGAAACTGGAAAAATCCGAGGACAGGAACTCCAATCCGAGGATCGAAAGCTTCGGCGCAAGCTTCATCAGACCACGCGGAAGGTGACCCAGGATCTGGAGAGACTGCACCAGAATACGGCTATTGCAGCGATCATGGAGCTGCTGAACTCGGCCTACGAATACGTTGACGCGACCGAGCCGCAGCCAGATCTGGAGCTGCTCCGTGAGGTCCTGGAGACAATGTCGCTCTTGGTTTCTCCCTTTGCACCGCACTTTGCAGAGGAGATGCGCTCGGTGCTCGGCCACCAGGCTCGTCTGAAGTTTGCCCGCTGGCCTGAATTCGATCCAGAACTAGCTCGTGAGGAGGAGATCGAGGTGGTGGTGCAGGTCAATGGCAAGGTGCGTGCCAAAATCATAACGGCTCCCGGGGTCTCCTCTGATGAAATGAAGAGGCTCGCTTTGGGAGACGAACGGGTCGAAAGCCATATTGCCGGAAAGAGGATGATCAAACTGATCGTGGTTCCAGAGAAGCTAGTCAATATCGTGGTGGGCTGAGTTGACTCCGAGAGTTCGTAGACTTTTACCGATGATGAGATCCGGTCTGATTCTTGCCGCTGCGGTGTTTCTGTCGGTTGGTTCGGGCTGTGGTTATCGAGTTGCGTCAAAGAACCGTCTGAGTCCACAGTTCCGTACCCTGGCCATTCTTCCCTTGGAGAATAAGACCACCACTTCTGAGGTCGAGCAGATCCTTACGCGGTCTCTGGTGAGAGCCTTCGTGGAGAAGTCTTCCTATCAGCTGATCAATGACCCTTCCCAGGCTGATGCAGTGCTCCGGGGAGTGGTCTCAAGACTCACTGCCAGTCCCGTTATCTTTCGTCGGGGAACCTTCGGATCCACTTTTCTGGTGACACTTCAGGCCCAGGTGGAACTACAGGATCAGCGGAGCGGCAAGGTACTCTACAAGAACGACGGATACATCTTTCGGGAGCAGTACCAGATCAATGTTGACGTCGAGAATTTCTTTTCCGAGCTAAACCCAGCTTTGGGGCGGGTGGCAGGAGATTTTGCCTCCAGCGTGGTCACCACGCTACTGGAGAGCTATTAGAGTTGATTTCCCCTGCGGGACGGGTGATGGGTGCGGTCTCCTACCTGGCTTCGGTCTCCAGGCCGAAGTCTTCCCCGCCGAGCCTGGCGGCTCTACCCGTACGGCGGCCTGGAGGCCACCGCTACGATTGACCGAGAGGTTGTGGATGAAGATTGGATTTACGGGCATAGCCCTGCCGGCAGGAAAAACCAAATACAAAGACGAGAATCTCGAGGCCTTGGCGGCCAAAGACAAACCTAAGAAAGTGTCGCCGTACTTTGCCGAGTTCATAGCGGACGAATTTGTCCAGGTCGATGCCATCGTGGTGCCAAAGGCGAAGATCCTCGATCTCTTGATCTACGACTTGGAGAGTCTGGACGGACGCCTATCGCGTACCGATGATCCCAGCGAGATCGCGCTGCTTGAGAAATGCATTAGTACGCTGGAAGAGGAAGTACCCCTTTGCGATGTGGATTTTTCCGAAGCAGAAACGAAGACGCTGGGCATACTGGGTCCGTATAGTTTAAAACCCGTGGCACAGATAGAAGATGGCACTGATGTGAACCAGATCATCTCGCAAGCGATTGATAAAGCGGGTCTGATGTTTTTCTACACTTCCGGGCCGCAGGAATCTCATGCGTGGCTGGTTGCGAAGGGTTCGGACATCGTCGATTGTGCCGCCAAGATCCACACCGACTTTGCGCGTGGTTTTATCAAGGGGGATGTAGTTGCTTGGGACGACTACATGAGCTGTCACAACTTCAATGACTGCAAGTCCAAGGGAGTGTCCAAACTGGTCGATCGCGGCTACGTTGTTCAGCCCGGAGAAGTAATAGAGATTCGGTTCAGCGTCTAGCAGCCATGAAATTTTCGGAGTTCCAGCAATCGGTTGCATCACCCCATCCGGTCTACGCCCTGCTCACCAAGGAAACCTATTTCAAGCAGCAGGTGTACGAGTTCTGCAAGGACCAGGTGGACGCCTCGGCTCGAAACTTTGATTGGTCCGTATTCGATCTGGAAAGCGATTCCATCCTCGATGTCGTGAACACCGCGCGGACGCTGCCTTGGATGGCACCGAGACGTTGGGTCTATGTAAGAGACTCGGGCAAGACTGCCCAGGGTCTCATCGACTATGCCAAGAGCCCGGCGTCTCGAACCGTCCTGGTTCTGGAGACTTCCCGGCTTCCTACGAAGTGGCCCAAGGTCCCTCTCATCGAATTCGAGAAGAATCCGGATCCGGTGCGGTGGGTCCTAGCGCAGGTGAAGAAGGAGGGCTATCGGATCGAGCCGCAAGCCGCGCTCTCTCTGGTCGAACTGGTGGGAGAAGATCTTGAGCGTCTGAACCGTGAGTTGGAAAAGCAGCAGCTGTCCCAGTGGGAATCCAAGGAGATCACTCTAGAAGCGGTTCGCGCGACTACCCTCCGGAGCAGGGAATACGACGTGTTCGCCTTGATCGGCGCCATGGCAGCCGGCCAGCGATCCACGGCCTTGCAGATTCTCAACCGTCTCTGCGACCAAGGTGTAGGAGGTCCCCAGATCCTGGCGTTGCTCTATTGGAACTTCCGGCGTTTACGCGTGGCGAAGGAACTGTTGGATCAGGGCCGTCCCTTCCAGATCATTCTGAAAGAACTGAAGATCTGGAGCTATCGTGGCAAGGAGAGGGCCGTCAGAAGCTACTCTCTAGAATGGCTGGAGACGACTCTCCTGGGGATCCGCAAGACCGACCGTCTCTGCAAGACCACGAGTGGCGAAAGCCGCTTTCACCTCGAGCGCCTGCTGATTGACAGCTCCCAGAAGTCGCCTCTATAATAAGCGCTGCTTAGGGTTCTTGGTTCTTACACGAACCCTTAGTGTACTTAGCCTCGAGGAGTAGCGATCTATGCCCAATATAAAGTCGGCCGTGAAGCGGATGCGGCAGAACGAAAAGCGCAAGCAGAGAAACCGCCATCATCTTTCGAAGATGAGGACTGAGATCAAGAGATTCCGCCGCCTTCTGGCCGAAGAGAAGTCCGGGGAGGCCAAGGATCGGCTTTCACTGGTCTACTCGATCATCGATCACACGGCCCAGAAAGGGGTCATCCATCGGAACACGGCGGCACGCTATAAGTCTCGACTATCGAGCAGCTTGAATCACGCTCTGGGCGCCTCCAGCGCGAGTTAGTGGAGCTTTGTCCAAGCTGGGATTGTCGCCAATGCAGGACTTGCTTTGCAATTAATTCGGTAACTCGGTTCCGCCTTTGAAAGGAATTCAATAGCCCCACCTTTGAGAAAAGTTCTCCTACCTGCTCGGGGAGCAGAAGTACTCTTTGACGTTCGCGACGAGAATGTTCGCCTCCTAGAATCTCTCTTTCAGGTTCGCATCAGTGCTCGGGGGTCTCGACTTTCCATCGAGGGTGAGGAGGACAAAGAAAGGGAGCTAGAGGGTATCCTCGCCGATTTCTCGGGTCTGATCACCGAGGGCTGCACCTTTTCCAATGGCGAGCTCCGGGGTGCTTTTCAGCAGATCTCGGAGGGAGCTGCCGAGAGTCTTCGCGATTTTTTTCCCAAGAAGCCCATTCTCAAGACCTCGCTAAGAGAGGTAACTCCGCGCAGTCTGAATCAGAGTCGCTATGTCAACGCCATCGATCAGCATGATCTGGTCTTCGGTATAGGTCCCGCCGGCACCGGCAAGACCTATCTTGCCGTGGCCATGGCCGTCTCCTTTTTGCGTGAGAAGAAGGTCCAGCGAATTGTCCTGGCTCGACCGGCGGTAGAGGCAGGAGAGAAGCTGGGGTTCCTTCCCGGAGATATGCAGGAGAAGGTGAACCCCTATTTCAGGCCTCTCTCTGACGCGCTCTTCCACCTTCTGGGAGGGGACAGGGTCCAGAAGTTGATCGATCGGGGTGTGATCGAGATCGCTCCCTTGGCTTTCATGCGAGGGCGTACCCTGAGCGACTCCTTCATTATTCTGGATGAAGCTCAGAACTCCACCTCGGAACAAATGAAGATGTTCTTGACTCGTATCGGTCTCAACTCGAAGACGGTAGTCACAGGCGATGTTACCCAGATCGACCTACCGGCGGGTCAGAAATCGGGGCTGGTGGAAGCGCGGTCGATTCTGGCCGGCGCTGAGGGAATCTCGATCTGCGGGTTCGACCGCAAGGATGTGGTTCGGCACCGGCTCGTCAAGGTCATTATCCGAGCCTACGAAAAGAAGCTGAATGGACCCGAAGCCGAAAGTACCTGATCGATAGCGGGAGTTTGCCGTGACCGCGAATAAGAAGCATGTGGTGGTGCTTTGTGGGGGGCGATCGGCAGAGCACGAAATTTCGCTTATCTCAGCGGTTTCCATCCTGACCTATCTGGATCTGCAGAAATATCGGGTCTCCGTGATCGGAATCCAGAAGGACGGCTCCGTCTATAGCTCCCAGCGATTGGGCGACAAGCTCCTCTTACCCCAGGGTAGATCATTCGAGCTACTCGAGGGCCGACACTGGCTCTGCCAGCTGGCTGAGATGCAGGATTCGGTCGACATGGTTCTGCCGATTTTGCATGGGCCTTTTGGGGAGGATGGTACGGTCCAGGGAGCGCTACAGCTACTGAACATACCCTATGTGGGGGCAGGAGTCTGGGGATCGGCCGTCGGCATGAACAAGATCCATTCGAAGAGGCTTCTGCTGCACGCGGGTGTCCCCGTCTTGCCCTACGTTGAGACAGATCGAAACCGGTGGGCGCTGGACAAGCAGGGGGTGCTGGATCGGGTCGAGGACGAGTTGGCATATCCCGTTTTCATCAAGCCCGCCAACATGGGGTCTTCGATCGGGGTTGGCCGAAGCCAGAATAGGCAGGATCTTGCCTCGAACATCGTCGAGGCGCTGCGCTTCGATGACTTTATTCTGATTGAAAGGGGAATCGAAGCCCGAGAGATCGAGGTTTCGGTCATTGGGAACTGGGAACCTCGAGCCTCGGTAGCTGGCGAGATCGTACCGTCTGGAGAGTTCTACACCTACGAAGCCAAGTACATCGATGAAGACAGTCAGCTATTGATCCCAGCTCCACTCTCCGAGTCCAGCATGAATGAGGTCCGGAGCCTCGCTCTGAGGACCTACCGGGCGCTTCAACTGGAGGGTATGGCCCGGGTTGATTTCTTGCTGGAGAAGGAAGGCGATCAGTTTTGGGTCAATGAGCCGAATACCATCCCTGGCTTCACGGATATCAGCATGTACCCGAAGTTGTGGGAGGCGTCCGGCCTTTCTTATGCCAGCCTGCTGGACGAACTGATCGCTCTCGGCATGGAGCGGCACGAGCGAGCTCAGGCTCTGTCAGTGGACAGATGATCCCTCTCCGAACAGTGGAGAGGTAGCCACTGTGTCTGGGAAAAACCGGATTGGCGCAGCGCTTGAACGGGAAGAGTACATTTGCTAGATTTGAACTTAGACACTATGTTCCAGTGTCCTTAGACGTGGGGCAATTGAAGCTTCAACTTGGAGGAGATTGAATTATGGATGAGACTGTCGTCAAGGACCTTCTGATGAGAACCGACGAGCAGTTCATGAAGTTGGCAGAGGAACACCAGAAGTATGAACACCAACTTGAAAGGCTCTTGGGAAAGCCGTTTCTGAACCCAAATGAGCGGGTCGAAGAGACGGTCATCAAGAAGAAGAAACTGGCCCTGAAAGATCAGATGCAGCTGATCATCCATCGGCATCAGGGCCAGAGTTCTGCCCCGTAGCTCGAGTCGATATTAAGGCTTTCTTCGTCTTCGGATCGGTCCCGCCGATCAGTGTTTGTCCCGTTCGGGGGCGTTCTGACCTTTCCTCGGAAAAGATGGCAAAGGACGGATACTACTTCATTGCCCCCCTCCTTTTTCTGGCAGCCGTCTCCCTCTATTTCGGCCTCACCTCAATCGTAATCGTCCTCCTTTGCCTGGGGCTCTTTGTAGGGTTCTTCTTTCGCGATCCAGAGCGGAGGATTCCCGAGGAAGTCGATGCGATTGTGAGTCCGGCCGATGGCAAGATCGTTCGAATTGATGTGGACGAGAAGGGCTCAATGGTCTGCATCTTCCTCTCTGTTTTTGATGTTCATATCAATCGCGCGCCAATCGGCGGCGTGATTAGCAAGCGCGACCACCAACCAGGCCGCTTCCTGGTGGCCTATGATGATCGAGCCTCGGTCGAGAACGAACGGCTGGAGCTATGTATCAGCGGCGATCGGGAATTGACTTTTCGTCTGATTGCCGGCATCGTAGCCCGACGCATTGTCGTTTGGAGAAGACAAGGGGACCGTGTGGAGAAGGGTGATAGAATAGGTCTGATTCGGTTTGGTAGCCGAGTGGACATCCTCTTGCCGCCGGATTGTGAGGTTGGTGTCAAAGAGGGCGACCGGGTTTCCGGTGGCAGCAGCATTCTGGCCCATTGGAAGGATTCTCCATGAGAGGGCGAAAGAAGTCTCTGGAGCGGGAAGCCCGGGAGGTATTCAAGCCTGGCCGGCACCTGCGAAGAAGCGTCTATTTGATCCCTTCGCTCTTTACGGTTGCCAACATGTTCGCAGGGTTCTTCGCCCTGGTTTCGACGCTCAACGCCGACTACGAGGCGGCCGCGGTCGCGATTGGAATCGCTGTGCTTCTAGATGGGGTGGATGGGTGGGTGGCTCGTCTTGCCAACGCAGACAGCGATTTTGGCTTGCAGCTCGACTCGCTAGCCGATGTGATCAGCTTTGGAATTGCGCCAGCTATCCTCATCTACTCGTGGGGCTTGTCCGAGTTCGGAAACTTCGCCCGCTTTTCTGCCTTTGTTTTCTTGATCTGTGGCGCCATGCGCCTGGCCCGCTTCAATGTCCAGGTGCAGGACTTGAAGAGCTTCGCTGGGCTTCCGATTCCAGCCGGAGCTAGTTTTGTGGCAGCCACGATTCACTTTTTCGGGGATGCTCCGGCCTCGAATATGTTTAAGTTCTACCTCGTAGGTGTCACCTATCTGGTGGCGTTGCTGATGATCAGCACGATCCGATACCCGTCGCTCAAGCAGCTCAACCTGGGGCGGGGAAAGTCCCACCTGTTCGTCCTGATGCTGGCCTTGGTGGTGGCGGCTGTAATTCTCTACTCTCGTCCAGCTTTCATGGTCCTCGCCAGCGTCTATCTGGGTAGCGGTCTGGTGATGCGGGGACATCAGTTCTTCAGGCATCGATGGGCTCGAACCGATCGCCTGCAGAGACGGGAAGCCCAGTCGGACTGAGTCTTCCGCTTATTTCTCACCCGGCGTAGCGGTGGGCTCCAGGCCGCCGTCCGAGCCAAAGGCTCGGAAGAATAAGACTTCGGCCTGGAGGCCAAAGCTACGTTCGCCAATCAAGTTTCAGCTTAAGTTGGCAGTTATTCTTTCGACTCAGGATATAATCTACCGACTCTGACGCAGCCATGACCTTTTTGACCTAGTGACTGCTTCCGGTGTGACTGCTGATCGAGTGCCCGAAGAAGGTTGTTATGCATACGCAGAAGGTTCAACTGCTGGCTCAGTCGGTCAAGAGACTGCTGCGCCGGAATGCGTATGAGCATGTGACCAACCTTCTCTCGAAGCTCCGTCCTGGAGACATTTCCCACATCATGCTGGAGCTGCGACCAGTCCAGCAGCACCGGGTATTTTCACTTCTCTCGAAGAGAGACCGCGAACTGGCAGGCGAAACGCTGACCGATCTTGGCATGGACCGCGCACTGAGTCTGCTAGAGGAGTTTTCCAGTGACGAAGTGGCAGAGGTTCTCGAGGCACTCGAGAGCGACGACGCTGCCCAGCTCATATCCGCTCTGCCCGAAGTCCGCGCTCAGGAAGTCCTCGAGCGTATGAGAGTCGAAGAATCGGTGGAGGTACAGGGTCTTCTCGAATACGAAGAGGAAACGGCTGGGCGAATCATGACGCCCAATGTCCTATCGTTTCGAGAAGAGGTTTCCATCGGTGAGGCGATTCACACGATTCAGACCACGCAGGACCTGGAAATGGTCTTCTACGTCTACGTGATCGACGCGCGCAACCACCTGGTCGGGGTGGTCTCGCTGCGGGAGCTCTTGATGGCCCCTCCGAGTACACCGCTCAAGAAGATCATGGCCACCGATGTGCTCTCGGTTGCTGCCGAGACCGACCAGGAGGAGGTCGCTCGTCAGGTCGCGCTGTATGACCTGCTGGCTATCCCAGTGGTGGACCATGAAAACAAGCTGGTAGGCGTTATTACTGTGGACGATGTCATTGACGTCATCAAGGACGAAGCCACCGAGGATATCTTTTACATGGCGGGAGTTGAAACGGACGACCGAATCGACACTCCTCCCTGGAAGTCGGTTGGAAAGCGTCTGCCTTGGCTACTCCTCAACCTGTTCACGGCGCTGTTGGCGGCCACGGTGGTCGCCATCTATGAGCCCACGATATCCCGCTTTTCCTTCTTGGCAGTTTTCCTGCCGGTCGTCGCTGGCATGGGCGGCAACTCCGGGACCCAGACACTAACCATCATTGTGCGCGGGCTTGCCCTCGGTGAGGTCACCTGGGAGAACAGCAAGAGCGCCCTATTGAAGGAGTTACTCGTGGGGGTTGCCAACGGTGCTGCCCTTGGGCTCCTGGCGGGAGCGATTGCGTATGCCTGGAAGGGCAATCTTGTTCTGGGGCTCATTCTCAGTGGTGCTTTGATCATCAACATCTTTATCGCCGGAATCGTTGGCACCCTGATTCCCCTGGCCCTGCAGAAGATGAACGTTGACCCGGCAATCGCCTCCAGCGTCATATTGACGACTTTCACTGATTTCGTGGGGTTCCTTTCCTTTCTGGGGCTTGCGACCTTTTTCCTTCAATCTCTGACCGGTCTATGAACCAGCATCAGTCGGAGGCACTCACCCTAAGAACATATCCCTACGCCGAGTCACACAAGATCGTGGTGTTTCTGACTCGGAGCTTTGGCAAATTGAGGGGAATAGCGCACGGGGCCAAGAAGCCCAAGAGTCCCTTCGGAGCAAGCCTGGAAACACTGACGCGTCTTCAGGTTACTTTTCGCCGCAAGGAGCATCAAGAGCTGGCTCTGATTCAGAACTGCGAGGTAATCCAGGTATGTCCTGCCTACGAGCTTTCCTGGGAAGAAAATCTCCATCTGGGATACTTTGCCGAGCTCCTGCAGGAATTCAGCCGGGAGCAGGAAGAGAGTGAGAACCTGTTCCGGCTCGCAGTGGCAGTGGTGGATGCAACCGGGAAGACTCAAATCGAAGTCCTGGCTCGCTATCTCGAGTTCTGGCTGTTGCGACTGGAGGGCGTCTTGCCCCGACTAGAGGAGAAGCTGCCTGCTGAGTTGGCTCTGAAGACGCTGGAGATGTTAAAGCACCACCCTTCAGGCCTGGGGGCGGTCACGCTTACCGATGCGGAGCTGAAAAGGTTGGCCAGCCTTTCTCGGAAGTTGATAGAATACCACCTTGAAAAAACGCTCAAGTCGTGGAAGCTGCTGAGAGACTTGCTTTAGAAGCTCAGGGACGCCTTGGAAGAAGATGAATCCTGAAGGGATTCCGTCCTCTAGCCCAGGGTTTCCGAACCCTGGGTACGTCGAGATTAAGTTCGGTGCCAACCCTGAAGGGGTTGCGTCAGGAGTGCGGGGATAAGGAATCGTGTCAGGATGTGGCCGCAACCCCGTTGGGATTGACCTCGATTGATGTATACCTTTCAGGAGGTCGTTCATCGGCTTCTCAACTATTGGATGGAGTACGGCTGTGTCGTTCAGCAGCCCTACGATGTCGAAGTAGGAGCCGGCACCATGCACCCGGAGACTTTCCTGAGGGTGCTGGGGCCTGATCCCTACCAGGTAGTCTATGTCCAACCCTCCCGTCGGCCTGCGGACGGGCGCTACGGGGAGAATCCCAACCGCCTCTACCGTCACTATCAACTTCAGGTCATTCTCAAGCCGCCTCCGGACGACGTTCAAGAGATCTATCTGAACAGCCTCAGGCAGGTAGGCGTGGAATTGGAAAAGCACGATCTACGGTTCGAAGAGGACAACTGGGAAAGCCCCACTCTGGGAGCATGGGGCGTGGGTTGGCAAGTGCTGTTGGATGGTCTCGAGATCACCCAGTTTACCTACTTTCAGCAGGCAGGCGGAGTGGATCTGATGCCAGTCTCCGCCGAGCTGACATACGGCCTCGAACGGATCTCCATGTTCGTTGCCAGTCAGGAGAGCATTTTCAATCTACAGTGGAATCGGCAGCTCACCTATGGAGACGTCAGGCAGACGGAGGAGGCCGAATTCTCTCGCTACAGCTTCGAATTGGCCGACAAGGATCGACTCTTCAGCATGTTCAATCTCTACGAGCAAGAATGCCAGAGTTGTCTGGAGGCTGCCTGTGTCCTGCCGGCTTACGACTATTGTCTGAAGTGTTCGCATACCTTCAATTTGCTCGACAGTCGGGGTGCGATCAGCGTCACTGAGAGGGTGGCCCTGATCGCCCGAGTCCGCAATCTGGCCGTGAAGACGGCAGCTCTGTATTTGGAAGTCCATGGAGCACAAGTTTCTGTTTGAGTTGGGGTTGGAGGAGATCCCTGCAGATCTGATCCCCCCGGCCCTGGAACAGCTGAAGAGTAGCTTCGAAGGTGTCCTGACGGAGAGTAGTGTCTCTTGGAGCTCGATTGCGACCTACAGTTCGCCCCGCCGCCTGGCGATCCTGATTGAGGGGCTGCCGGAGCAGCAACCGACGCGAGAAGAACAGGTTCTCGGTCCACCGGCTTCCAGAGGATTGGACAGCGAGGGCCAGCCCAGCCAGGCTGCGAAGGGCTTTGCCCGAAGCCAAGGAATCGACGTGGCCCGTCTCGAACCCATCGAGACCGAGCGCGGAGCCTATCTGGGTTTCAACCGACAGGTCGAGGGACTGCCCGTTCGGGACATTCTGGGCAACAGCCTGGCAGATAGGGTCCGCTCACTCTCCTGGCCTCGGAGTATGTACTGGACCGAGAGTCGATTTCGATTCATCCGACCGTTACGCTGGTATGTGGCGCTTTGGGACCAGACGGTAGTTCCCTTTGAGTTTGAGGGACTCCGAGCCGGCAACCTGACCCGGGGCCACCGTTTTCTCGGGAAGCAGGCGATTCCCATCGCCTCGGCTGACCAGTACCTGGAGGGGCTGCGCGAGGGCTTCGTATTGGTCGATGCTCGAGAGCGCGAGGAGCGGATTCTGAAAGAGCTTGGAAGCCAGGTCCCCGAGGGCTTGTCTGTGCTGGAGGATACTGCCCTGCTGCGCATGGTCACACAGTTGAACGAGTATCCCAGTGTGCTCTGTGGGCGTTTTGACGAGGCCTTCCTCGAGATCCCGAAAGAGGTTCTCGTGACGGTCATGCGCTATCACCAGAAGTACTTCTCCGTCGTCAATGAAGCTCAAGAGATCCAGCCCTATTTCCTCACGGTCGTGAACACTTCGGGTGATCCCGAAGGGAGAATCCGAGAGGGGCATGAACGGGTCCTAAAGGCGCGGCTCGACGACGCGGCCTTTTTCTGGGAATCGGATCAGAAGGAACCGCTTAGGGAACGGACAGAGAAGCTGGATCAGGTCCTTTTTCAGGAAGGGTTGGGCAGCTATAGGGACAAGGCTCAGCGGTTGCGGACACTGTGCGCCGAGCTCCATCCCGACTCCGATCTCGAAACGGCCGCCTGGTTGTGCAAGGCCGATTTAACCACTGAAATGGTTCGTGAGCTGAGTGAGTTGCAGGGAGTCATGGGGGGACTCTACGCCCAGCACGAAGGCCATCCGGAGGAGGTCTGGAAGCCGATATTAGAGCAGTATCGGCCTGCTTCGCTCGAGGACGATCCTCCCTCTACCCTGGGAGGAGCCGTCCTTTCGCTGGCAGACAGGCTCGACACTGTAGTCGGATGCTTCAGTGTCGACATCATGCCGAAAGGTTCCGGCGATCCTTTTGGCCTTCGCCGGCAGGCCCTGGGGTTGGTCAAGATCCTCTTTGACTTCAAGCTGGAGTATTCCCTGGAGCGACTGGTGGACACGACGCTGAAGCTGTTTTCCAGCGAGAAACCAGTCGAGAAGACCCGAAATGAAGTCTTGTCTTTCCTGGTCCAGCGCGTCCGTTACGTGTTCCAGAACAAGGGGCTTCCCTATGATGTCATGAACGCCGTGCTGGCGGTGGAAGGGGATACGGTTTATCGAACCTATGAAAGGGCGATTGCCCTGGCTGGGATTCGGGGCGAAGCGGACTTTGAAGCGCTTGCCGCAGCCTATAAGAGGATCAAGAATATTCTGGCCAAGGAGGTCGTGGCTCCCGGGGAAGTATCGGTCGCCAACTTGCCGGAGCCAGAGGAGCTTGAGCTCTACCAGACCTTCGAGCGGGTCGAACCAAGAGTAGCCGACTACGTGAATCGGAGCGATTTCGTAGCGGCCCTTAAGGAGATGGCCGGGATGCGGGCCACGGTCGACCTTTTTTTCGACCGTGTTCTTGTGATGGCAGAGGAGGAGCATCTCCGAAAGAATCGGTTGCGGCTGCTTGATCGGATATCGAACCTGTTTTTGAGCATGGCTGACATCTCCGAAATCGTGCAAAAGGACCCGTGCGATAGCGGCCGGAAAAAAGGGAGTTGAAATGAGGCAGCATTTGAGCGAGATTGCATGTGTTCCCTCGACGGAGAGAGAAATCGTTGGGTTAGGAGTCGCGGCATGATCGAAAAAGGCATTCCAATCGAAGACCCAAAAGGAAGGCTGGGCGTGCTCTTGGTCGGTCTGGGAGCCGTCAGTACGACCTTCATCGCTGGAGTCGAGGCGATCAAGAGAGGTTTGGGATCCCCGATTGGGTCCTTGGCCGAAATGGGCACCATTCGTCTGGGAAAGCGTACGGAAGCGCGCATACCAAGGATCCGCGAGTTTGTGCCGTTGGCCGAAATGGACGATCTTGTCTTCGGTGCCTGGGACCTCTTCGAAGACGATGCCTACACGGCGGCAGAAAAAGCGGGTGTGCTGGAGAAGGAGCTGCTTCGGGAGTTGAAGCCAGTGCTGGAGCAGATTCGACCCATGCGAGCCGTTTTCGACAGCCGCTACGTCAAGAAACTGGACGGGACCTACATCAAGCAAGGAAAAACACATTGGGATCTCGCCCAGCAGCTGAGCGAAGAAATCCAGCAGTTTCCAGGTCGAGAACCAGGTAGATCGCCTGGTTATGATCTGGTGTGGAAGCACTGAGGTGTTCATAGAGGAGGGGCCGGTCCACCAGAGCCTGGAGAGCTTCGAGAAGGGATTGAGAGCCAGTGATCCAGGGATTCCCTCGAGCATGATCTATGCCTATGCGGCCCTGAAGCTCGGCATCCCATTTGCTAATGGAGCGCCCAACCTGACGCTGGACGTGCCCGTTCTAAGGGAGCTGGCCCAACAGAATCAGGTCCCCATATGCGGGAAGGATTTCAAGACAGGGCAGACTTTGATGAAGACCATCATCGCTCCCGGCTTGAAGGCGCGGCTGCTTGGATTGTCAGGCTGGTTCTCCACCAACATCCTGGGGAATAGGGATGGAGAAGTGCTGGACGACCCCGGTTCCTTCAAGACCAAAGAAGAGAGCAAACTCTCAGTCCTGGAGTACATTCTTCAGCCCCAGGTCTATCCCGAGCTATATAAGGATTTCTACCATAAGGTAAGAATCAACTACTACCCGCCCCGCAAGGACAACAAAGAGGGTTGGGACAATCTCGACATCTTCGGCTGGATGGGCTACCCGATGCAGATCAAGATCGATTTCCTGTGCCGCGACAGTATCCTGGCTGCTCCGATTGTCCTCGACCTGGTCCTCTTCCTGGACCTGGCGAAGCGATCCAAAATGCATGGCATTCAGGAGTGGCTTTCGTTCTACTTCAAGAGCCCAATGACTCTACCCGAACTGTACCCGGAGCATGACCTGTTCATCCAGCTCATGAAGCTGAAGAATACTCTGCGCTACCTGAAGGGCGAAGAGCCGATCACGCACTTGGGACTCGACTATTACACCCAATAAACTGGCGAATTGATCCGGTCAGGGATTCGCAATCTCGCGCCTCTTCCACCGATGTCAGCAACACGGTTTAGACTTATGACGGAATTGTGAATGGCGAATAAATGGGTCTACTTTCTCGAGGCAGTAGGCCAAGATAAGGCCCTCATGGGTCAGGGTCAGGAATCCCTCAGCTCGCTGCTGGGAGGAAAAGGAGCCCGTCTGGCTGAGATGACCCGAATTGGCTTGCCCGTGCCTCCCGCCTTTACCGTCACAACAGCAGCCTGCCTCGCCTATCTTTCCGACAACGGATCGTTCCCTGAGGGGATGTGGGAGCAGATGCTCGAGGCTCTCAAGCAGTTGGAAGCCAGTACCGGTAAATCCTTTGGTGACCCCTCGAATCCACTGCTCGTCTCGTGCCGTTCGGGCGCCAAATTCTCCATGCCGGGCATGATGGACACAGTATTGAACATCGGGATCAATGATCAAACCGCCAGGGGAATGGTGGAACTGACCGGGGATGAGCGATTCGTCTACGACTCGTACCGTCGCTTGGTCCAGATGTTCGGGAGTGTGGCGCTTGGAATCGGAGATGAGTCCTTTGAGACAGCGCTTGACGACTTGATTGAGAAAGAGGGTTTCTCCACCCAATCGGATTTTCGAGCCGAGGACTGGAAAGAGCTCACCGGTACCTTCCAGCAGATCGTGAAGCAGGAGAAGGGCTTTGATTTCCCCCAAGATCCATTAGAGCAATTGAGGCTCGCTGCTGAAGCCGTCTTCAAGAGCTGGAATGGGAGGCGTGCCGTCGACTACAGGAACGCTGCCCGGATACCCCACAACCTTGGAACCGCAGTCAACGTAGTCGCCATGGTCTTTGGAAATCTGGGAAAAGACTCGGGCACCGGCGTGGCCTTCACCCGCAATCCTGCCACCGGAGCTAACGTACTTTACGGAGACTACTTATTGGATGCTCAGGGCGAAGACGTAGTGGCGGGCATTCGCAATACCAAATGGATCCGCGAGCTCGAACAGGATATGCCGGAAGTTTACACTCAGTTTGTGGAGATCTGCGAGCGGCTGGAGCGCCACTATCGCGACATGCAGGATGTGGAGTTTACCATCGAACGGGGAAAGCTCTGGATGCTGCAGACCAGGAGCGGCAAGAGAACTGCCAAGGCGGGGGTCAAGATAGCCGTCGACATGGCTGATGAGGGACTGATCTCGAAGAAAGAAGCCCTCCTGCGGGTAGATCCATCCGAGGTTGACACACTGCTTCATCCCACCTTTGACCAGAAGGCCAAGCAGCAGGCGATCTCTGAGGGCAGGTTGTTTGCCAAGGGCGTCAACGCGTCACCCGGAGCAGCAGTGGGTATGGTCGCGTTCGATGCCGACACCGCCCAGGCCTGGGCCAAGGATGGACGCGATGTCATCATGGTCCGTCCCTTTACGAAGCCAGATGATGTCCACGGGATGCTTGCTGCTAAAGGGATTCTCACGACTGAGGGGGGTGCCACCAGTCATGCGGCCGTAGTAGCACGGCAATTCGGTGTGCCTTGCGTGGTGGGCGCCAGTGGGATCTCTATTGATCTCGACAAACGCGTGATGAAGTCGGGCGAACGCGTGCTGCACGATGGAGACTGCCTTTCCCTGGACGGAACTACCGGAGAGGCACTGCTAGATCCGATCCCTCTGGCGCACCCGAGGTTCGATGAACAGAAGGCTCTGCTTACCCTGCTGTCGTGGGCCGACGAGCATCGTAAGATACAGATCTGGGCCAATGCCGATTACGCCGAAGACGCTGCTCGCGCGCGGACCTTTGGCGCGGAGGGTATTGGATTGTGTCGTACCGAGCACATGTTCTTCGAGGACGGTCGCTTACCCATGGTCCAGAAGATGATCCTGGCAAAAAATGTGGAAGAGCGAGAACGCTGGCTGTCGGAGCTTCTTCCGCTGCAGCGATCGGACTTCGAGGGAATCTTTCGTGCCATGGATGGGCTCCCGGTTATCGTGCGATTGCTCGATCCGCCCTTACACGAGTTCTTGCCCAACGAGCGGGAACTGGCAGAAGAAGTCGCCGCCAAGAGATTCCAGGACGATAAC
Source organism: Acidobacteriota bacterium (assembly GCA_965218775.1). Taxonomy (GTDB): domain Bacteria; phylum Acidobacteriota; class UBA6911; order RPQK01; family JAJDTT01; genus CAUZIZ01. The sequence continues at coordinate 2,467,977 of CBDCLS010000006.1, forward strand.
GGAGATCTTCCGGGGCTGGAAACCTTGCTGGCGTCGGTCGAGGGAATGAGGGAGGTCAATCCCATGATGGGGTTGAGGGGCGTGCGCCTGAGTATCTTGATGCCCGAGATCGTCGCCATGCAGGTGCGAGCATTCTTCGAGGCAGCCTGTAACGTGGCCAAGGAAGGGAAGGTAGTCAAGCCGGAGGTCATGATCCCACTGGTGGGGCACGTTCGCGAACTAGAGACCATTCAGCCGCTGCTAAAAGAGGTAGCGAAGGCGGTCATGCAGGAAAAAGAGATCGAGATCCCTTATAAATTTGGAACCATGATCGAGGTTCCCCGGGCTGCCGTCAGTGCGGGTGAAGTCGCTCGGGTTGCCGAGTTCTTTTCATTTGGTACCAACGACCTGACCCAGATGACCTTCGGTTATTCGCGTGATGATGCCGAGGCCCATTTTCTGCTTGCCTATGTGGAACGCGGCATCCTGCCGGTGAATCCGTTCCAGAGGATCGACCAGGCCGGAGTGGGAGAGCTGGTCAAGATGGGTATCGAGAAGGGAAGAGCCGCCCGGACCGATCTAGAGATTGGTGTCTGTGGCGAGCATGGAGGTGACCCCGAATCGATCGAGTTCTTCCATTCGCTCGACGTGGACTATGTGAGCTGCTCTTCGTTTCGTGTCCCCGTGGCCCGACTGGCAGCCGCGCGGGCGGCACTCCTGTCTTCGCAGAAGCAACAATCCGAGTAGCGGAAGCCTTCCCTCTTTCCGCCTCTATTCTGCCTTCTTTTTCAGCTCGGCGACTTCGCGCTCCAGGTCTCGGATCGTTCGCACGAGTTCAGGGAACTTGTGCATCAGTAGGTAGTTCCGTTTCCAGAGAACCGTGTCCATTTCCGGCGCCCCCGATACCGTCTTGCCCGGAGCGACCGATCGTCCGATGCCCGTCCGTGCGGTGGCGATCACCCGATCTCCAATGGTCAGGTGACCTGCTACGCCCACTTGACCGGCCAGGGTCACATGATTCCCCACTCGAGTGGTTCCGGCCAGGCCCACCTGAGCTGCGAGGACCGTGTGCTCACCGATTGCCGAACCATGTCCGATCTGAACCAGGTTGTCGATTTTCGTGCCCAGCCCGACCCGGGTTTCCCCAACCGTGGCGCGGTCAATGCAGGAGTTTGCACCCACCTCAACCTCGTCCTCGAGAACCACAATCCCCGACTGGACCATCTTGAAATAGCTTCCGTCTGCCCGGGGGGCGAATCCGAATCCATCGCTGCCTACCACGGCTCCATTCTGGAGAACCACCCGATTGCCGATCTTGCAATGCTCGCGCACGATGGCATGGGAATGAGCCAGGAAATCGTCTCCGATTTCGACGTGTGGATAGAGGGTGACGTTGGGGTAGAGGATCGCGTTTTCACCCAACCGAACCCCTTCCGCGATCACCACATTGGGACCGACGGAGTGGCCCTCTCCCAGGACGGCACTCTCGGCAACGAAGGCCGTCGGATGGATGCCGGGAATTGGCTCCGGGGGTGTGTAGAAGAGGGCGATGGCTTTGGCGAAGGCCAGATAAGGGTTATCCGAGAGCAGCATGGGAATGCTCGATTGTGGTCCCTCTCGAGAGAGCAGGATAGCGCCAGCGCGAGTCTCTTTTAGCTTCGAGAAGTACTTGGGATTGGACACGAAGGTCAGTTGCCGCTCTGTAGCTTCTTCGATGCCTGCGACTCCATCGATCTCAATCTCGGGAGAACCCTCCAGTTCGCATTCGAGTTTCCTCGCGATCTTTCCAAGTCTCATGGCTACAGGTTACAGGATGAGGGGTCGCAAGTCACAAGTCGCAGGTTGCAACTCCCCAATGGGGTCCCTGTCACCCGTACCCTGTACCTTGCAGATGTCGGATGAACGAGCAGAAGCGGGAAGAGCAACGGGTCCAAACGGCTCGCGCGGCGCGCAGTGTTAGTTTAGCCGTTTTCCTGAGTCGGATCCTGGGGTTGGTCCGGGAGCAGGTGTTCGCCAAGCTGTTCGGAGCGGGGATCTTCAACGAAGCCTTTCAGGTTGCCTTCCGAATTCCCAACCTGCTTCGAGATCTCTTTGCCGAGGGAGCGCTGAGCTCGGCCTTCGTTCCGACGTTCACCGAATACCTCCGCAGAAAGGGCCGAGCCGAAGCCTGGCTGTTGGCCAACCTGGTTATCGGTGCCCTGCTCGTGCTGTTGGGTGCTCTCACCCTGATTCTGTTGCTGTTCTCAGACCAGTTTGTGTATCTCCTGGCGGCCGGCTACGCCAAGGTTCCGGGCAAGCTGGAAGTGACCTCCAGCCTGATCAAGATTCTCTCGCCGTTCTTGATGTTGATTGCGCTGGCTTCGGTGGTGATGGGAATGCTCAACACGCTCAACCACTTCTTCATCCCCGCCTTGGCTCCCGCCCTTTTCAATGTCGCCCTGATCGCTTCCGGCTTCTTCCTGGTCCCGTGGTTTGAACAGCAAGGAATCGTTCCGATCTATGCGATGGGTGTGGGGGCAGTGGTGGGCGGGCTGCTGCAATTGGTCGTCCAGCTTCCGATTCTGCACAGATCCGGTTATCGTCCTCGCCTCACCTTCGACTTCTACCATGAAGGTCTTAGACGGATAGGTCGTCTGATTGCACCGGCGCTGCTAGGGATCAGCGCGGTGCAGATCAACGTTGTGGTGAATACCCAACTGGCCTCTTTCCTGCAAGCTAATGGGCCGGTTTCCTGGCTCGGCTTCGCCTTTCGCGTACTCTATCTCCCAATTGGACTCTTCGGTGTCGCCGTGGGTGTCGTGAACTTGCGGGAGGTCTCCCGACTGGCGGCCGAAGAGAGGTGGGAGGACATCAAAGCGACGGTGGCCCACTCGGTCAAACTTATTTCGCTGCTTTCGATACCTTCCACCGTCGGATTGATCGTCTTGGCGAATCCGATCGTGGAGCTGATTTTTGAGCGGGGACGCTTCTCCTCCAGCGATACGACCCATACCGCTTACGCCCTCATTTGCTATTCCCTGGGGCTTTTCTCCTATAGCTGTGTCAAGATCTACGTGCCCACTTTCTACGCCCTGGGAGATACGCGGACGCCAGTACGCAGCAGCATCCTTGCGGTTGCGACCAACATCTCGGTAAATCTGGCTCTGATTGCCGTGCTTCCCTCGGGCTACAAGTATCTTGGTCTGGCCACCGGCACTTCTCTTTCGATGGGTCTCAACAACGCGCTGTTGGCGTATCGGTTCGGGGCGAAGTTGGGGACCCTCCAGACCTACAAGGTAGCCTCCACCGTCGGCAAGAATCTGGTGGCTGCGGGTGTGATGGGCGTCGTGGTCTATGCGCTCAATCACTGGTTCCAGTCCACCTGGGAGAACATGGGAACTCTCCTGCTGTCGGTGTCGGTTTCAAGCACCATCGGTGTCGGACTCCTGGTGTACTTTGTTTGCTGCCGGCTATTGGGTGTTGAAGAGATCCGGTACATATTTTCGCGTCTGAGGAATTAGCCCGCCGTCGTTTTGTAGCTTTGGCCTCCAGGCCGAAGTCTTATTCTTCCGAGCCTTTGGCTCGGACGGCGGCCTGGAGCCAACCGCTACGCCGGACCCGAAGTTTCTTTCTCGAATGGGGCCAGCGCTTCCTGGGGGCGGGACTCGGCTGAAACTTCATTCGAACTACACCTGTTTAGCCCGGATTTCTCAAGGAGAAAGCCGAAAGGGCGATTTTAGTCGATTTCTCGACGCCGGTCTGGGTCAAAGGCGCCGCTGAGGGCGGTGCAGAGTACGACAGGCGTCGTGAGGCCTGTGTCGAGCGCGGAAAACCGGTTTTTCAGACACACCTCAGGCGCCTCAGTTGCAGACGGCTGGGATTTCCGACTTTCCTTGGCTCAACCGAGCTGTTGAAGCTGGGCCAAGGCTTGGGCATAGAGTGCTTGGTAAGGATAACCCTCGCTCAAGGACAGACTCACCCGCCGGACACTGACCCGAATCTGGCCTCCTATCTTCAACAGTTTGAGGCGAATTGTCTGGCATTGCGCCTTCGCCCACTGGGTCCCCTTCAAAGCGACACGCCTCAACGTGTGCAGCAGATTATAGGCCACCGAGGAGAACCACAACCGCAGCTGATTGCTCTTGATGAGGTGCGTCGAGGTCCGATCGGCAAACAGCTCCAGCTGCTGTTCCTTGATCCGATTCTCCGCCTCCCCTCGCGCGCAGTACAGCTGCTCGTACAGCTTTTGGGCGGGCCACCGCTTCGCTCCCAGCGAGGTGACGACAAAGCGGGGATTGGATCCCTTACCCGTGGACTCGGCCTTGCCCACCACTCGCCGCTCTTGACTCCAGCTCTTGCGCGTCTGGTAACGAAAGTCCTTATAGACTCGGGCGCTGCTGCCGCTCGCTTGTTGAAGCGCCTGGGCCTGTTCCAGCTCCGACTCCAGGGTCCCCTCTAAGCGCTGATTGCGGGCCAGACCGAAGACGTAATCCACTCGATGCTCCTCACACCATTTCATCAACGCCTCGCGCGCAAAGCTGCTGTCCGCCCGCAGCGTAATGCGGACCTTCGGCCACTTCGCCCGCAGTTGTCCCACGATCCGCTCCATCTCCTGGACCGCTCCTTCGGAGCCATCCAGATTCGACACCCGTAGCTTGGCCCCCAGCACATACCCCTCGCAAAACACATACAGGGGCAGGTAGCAGTAACACCGGTAGTAGCCATGGTAGAAACGACCCTCCTGCTCTCCGTGCAGCGGATCATCCGTCGCATCCAGGTCCAACACCAGCTCCTTGGGTTTACCGCCTCGCACCCGAATGAACTGCTCCACCAAAAACGCTTCCACCGCCGCTTCATCCACCGGCGTCTTGCGATATTTATCCTGCGTCACCGAGGACAACTCCAAACGATTGAGTGTGCTCTTGCCGGCACACGCCTTGCCCCGATCCGCTTCCGCTCGCCGATCCCTCCCCAAGGGATCTTCCTTGCCGACCAACACCGCCATCAGCGGATCCGTCCGTAGCTCCTCATGATCGTTGAGATCCTCATAGCCCAAGGCCAGTCCATAAATCCGCTGCCCCACCAGCTCCTCCACACTGAACTCGGTGAAGCGAGGATCGCGCCGGTCCCCAAAGCAGGCGGCCAAGCCGCGAATGAACCCATAGCGGCTCTCCACCTCCCGTAACAGCAACCCTCCGGCGTCTGAAGTGATCTGTCCCCCGTTGAATTCTGCCTCCACTCGGCGACCCTCCAGCCCTTGAAACTCCAGCTTAGAAGCGATACACTCTGTCGTCATAGTAGTCAGCTCCTTGTGTTTGTTAAGTCTTTGTTAACACAGACTTTATACCACATTGAGCTGACTGCTTTTTCTTATCCTTGAGAAATCCGGGTTAGCCTGTCGAGAGAAGGTGGAGGCTCTTTGAGATTCGGACAATTGAGGTCAACCCCAACGGGGTTGTGGCATACAGCCCAGGGTTTCCGAACCCTGGGTAAACGCCACCGCCGTTTTGATTCAACCCTGAAAGGGTTGCGGACAGGAGGAGGCCACCGAGAAATAGCGGTTCTTGACGTGTACGCAACCCCCTTGGGGTTGAGAGGGTCAGGCTTGGCCCCTTACCCAGGGTTCGGAAACCCTGGGCTGATATACGCAATCCCGTTGGGATTGACTTCTGTTCTTAACTTCTTCTTGAAAGCTTCTCAAAAGTTACTTCAAAGTTTCTTTCTCGAATGGGGCCAGCGCTTCTGGGGAGCTAGAGCGCGGCTTTGCAACCCCTATTCTTGTTGAAAACCAACTATGCAGGAGCGGGCATTTAAGAGCTATCTCAATCATCTGGAGGTAGAACGAGGCCTGGCTCGAAACACCCTCGAAGCCTACCGCCGAGATGGAGAAGGCTTTCTTGCCTTTCTGCAAGCAAAGGGTTTGGATCTGGCCAGCGTCAGCAGAGATAACCTCTTCGAATACGTTCGACACCTGCACTTGCGACTCTCCGTTCGCTCCATCGGCCGCAAGATAGTCAGCCTGCGGTCTCTCTACCGGTTTCTTCTCCTCGACGGTTACGTTAGCGAAGATCCAACCGAAACTCTGGACTCCCCTAGGACCTGGAGAAGTCTCCCCACCTACCTGACGCAAGCAGAGGTGGAGCAGCTGCTGGCGGCACCAGAGGTTTCGAAACCCCATGGTTTGCGAGATCGGACCATGCTGGAGGTCCTCTATGCGACGGGTTTGCGGGTGAGCGAACTGGTAGGACTGCAGATTCGAGAAGTTGATCTGGAAGCCAGTTTTCTCAGGACCATGGGGAAGGGGAGTAAGGAGCGGATCGTTCCCCTGGGTGACGCCGCCATTGACTATCTGGAAAGGTATCTTCGAGAATCCCGCCCGCATTTTCTGCGCGGACGGCTAGCTAACCCCTTCCTGTTCCTGACTCAGCAGGGAGGCCCTATGACTCGGCAGTATTTCTGGCAGTTGATCGTCAAGTATGGGCGCAGATGCGGTCTGAGCAAGAAGCTCAGCCCGCACGTGCTGCGGCACAGTTTTGCCACTCATCTCCTGGAGAACGGAGCCGATCTGAGAGCGGTTCAAGTGATGTTGGGGCACGCCGACATCTCCACCACACAAATCTACACCCACGTGACCCGAGAGCGGCTCAAGCAGATCTATCAGAAGTTTCATCCTCGAGCATGATAAGACGTAAGGTACAAGAGACAAGATACAAACAAATCTCAAGCACCAAATCACAAGGGGAATCGGTGTTACGCCCGCCTCGGCACTAGCTTCATTGGCTGCTGCCCGTCTCCCTTCTTAACCCCCGGAGGTTACTTGCAGTTCGGCGCTTGCGATCGGGAGCTCGTCTGTATCCTGGTGCTTGGAATTTGGAATTTGTTTGTACCTTGTATCTTGTGTCTTGGAGATTCCAGCGGCTGCCGCTGGGGGTTCCACGATCTCGCTATCGAGACTTCTCGGTACTCGATCGATGTAGGCGATCTCGGGAATCTCCTCCTTGGCAGGGACGCCCAGTTCCTTGAAGCGCCGAGCTTGTACGAAGACTCGTCGCTCGAATGAACCCACCGTCTCGTTGTACGTCTGCACGGTTCGGCTGAGGGTCGCCCCCAGCCGGGAAAGATGGTCGGCGAGGTTGAAAAGACGGTTGTGGAGGTCCTGTCCCAGGGTTCGGATTTCCTCGGCGTTTTGCTTCAGTCTTTCTTCCTTCCAGCCATACTCAACGGCCTTGAGCAGGGCAATCAGGGTCGTGGGAGTCGCCACGAAAACACCCTTCTCGATTCCTCGTTCCAGCAGCTCGGGGCTATATCTCAAAGCCGCGCCGTAGAGACTCTCGAGGGGTAGAAAGAGGACCACGAATTCCGGACTTGCTTCAAGCTGCTCCCAATAGGACTTACCGCTGAGCAGCCTAATGTGCCTCTTGAGCTGCCCTGAGTATTCGACCATCAGACGCTCCTTCTCGGACTCGTCTGAAGACTCCAAAGCGCTAAGATAGGCTTCCAGAGGCACCTTGGCGTCGACCGCAATCTGACGCTGGTTGGGCAGATAGACAATAAGGTCGGGACGCAGCCGCGAGTTTTCGGCGACCAGAGTTTGCTGCAGACGAAAGTCGGAATGCTCGACCATGCCGGCCAGCTCCACCACTCGTTTAAGGCTGATTTCTCCCCATTTCCCCCGGACCTGAGGCGATCTCAGGGCCGCCACCAGGTTGCCGGTCTCCTTTCGCAACTCGACCTGGGTCTGGGCGACGTTTTCCAGATACTGGTGCAGACCACCGTAGGCAGACTCACGCTTTCGCTCCAATTCGGCGAGTTGGGTCTTGTACTTCTCCAGCATTTCCTGAAGCGGTTGAACCGATTCCCGTATCGCCTGCTCCTTGAGGGCGAGATCTCCTTTAGCCTCGGTGTGAAAGCCGCCCAGGCTGGACTTGGCCAGATCGAGGAAGGACTGGTTGTTGCGGCTCAAGGCTTCAGCCGCCAGGTTGCGAAATACCAGTCGCATCAAGACGAAAAGAAAGAGAGCTCCCAGCAGGAAACCGCCCAGAAGAAAACCCAATGTGACACCACTGATCATCCAGCAAGAATACGTCGATCCCCTGACAATTCGTCAGCGACGAGAGGAGGCTCTGGGGGTAGCGAAATAGAGGACCCTGGTCCCCGAGGGCAGGACTTCTCGACGCTCTACTTCGAAGCGGGAACCCAGGCAGCGCTCGAAGTGCTCGAGCTCGTAATCCTGATACAGGTCCTCTTTGTTGCGCAGAAGAACCTCTACCATGGCATCGTCTTTGGTAACGAACTCGATGACGAGGGCGCTCTCGAGGTCTGCGAGCCACTGGAGGAATTCGTCGACAGGGACATTGGCGCCGATCACCATGTGATGGATGAGGGCCAGGCAGAGCGTTAGTTGCGGTTTGCCTCGGCCAGTGATTGCCTTGCGCTCCAGGCAGCGCCATCCGAGGTCGGGAGAAGGGTCCGCGAGATTGAGTACCAGCGGCAGGATGGTGGTGCATTCTTCCTGGCTGAGCGCACGGTAAAAGAGCTCGATAGCGGCTGGATCTTGATCCATGGCGACCACGTAGTCGGAGTTCTCCGCACAAATACGCGAGAAGGATCCGGTGTTGCAGCCGAGATCCCAGGCCAGATTCCAGTGCCGGGATTGGGCCGCCTTTCTGACGAAGTCAATCTTGACCTGGTGATCCTGCCGGGAGTAGGTGTTGTTGCTAGCATAGTCCGACCACTCTGATCGGGTCTGAGTCCAGGCAAGGCCCGTTACAGTTTTGGCCAGGCGCTTCACGTTGGCCGCGATCAGATCTCTGCTGAATCCGGCTGTCTTGAGCATTCCCTTGGCATTGGCGTCCGAACTCCCGTATCGGTTCTGCAGGCGGCTTTGCAGGTAGACGTGCGTCAGCACACCAGCTCGCAGCAGATCTCTCCTGGACATCAGCTGCAGGCAATGTTGGGGAGAGATACCGTCAATGCTGCCTCGAAGCCAGGGCTGGAAGGGAATGTTCTTATACGATTGCAGGAAGAGTGGGTAGAGAAAGAGCTGACAGAATTGACGATAGCCCACCCAGGGTTCTCCCGCGGCAAGTCGTTCGAAAGAAGGGATATCAATGAAGACCGGTTTGGCACCCTTCCACTGAAGATTGAAGGATGAGGCGTCCTTCAGAATCATACCTTCGCCCAGGGCCGCTGTAATCAGCTCAAGCTGGAGCAGAGCAGCGTCCTTGAGCATCTGGAAGCTCCATTCGTAGGGATAGGAAATAAAGGGAATCGCTTCGTGGCTGAGGAAGCCCGACCATTGTTCGGCTTCGGGAAGAGTTCCTTCGAGGCTCGCCGCCTCCATCGACCTCGTCCTGACGATCTTTCCCGCCTCCATCAAGCGGGAAAAGAAGCGAGTGGAGGACAAAACCCGCCACTCTTCCAAGGCACGCGCACTCAGCGCTCGCAGGACCTCTCCATTTCTGTAGAAGATTCGCCCCTGACGGTCTCGAAAAGAGCCAGGCTCGCTCTGTAGCTCGGACATGCGGCAGTCGTTAGCAGTGCCCACTACTCACTGATCACCCACCTCAGCCGCGACGACTTTCTTCTCAGTGCCTTCCTGCACTTCACTTTCGTGGTCTTCGGCGTGGGCCTTGCGGATCCCGAGAACGGCCAGAATCTTATGCCAGTAGAGTTTGAGAATGACAACCAGTCCTGCAATCCCTCCTAGGAGGAGCTGAAGGAAGAGGCTTCCGGTTCCTGGATCGAGGTAGGCAAAAGGTGTGTAGATCATGTCTTCGTAGGGAGCCCATTCTCGCTGTTTCCGGGCGGGTAGATTGTAGCAGATTGCGTCCACCGTATCAAAAACCAGGCCCACCGAATCGTGAGCCAGTTGACGATTGACATATCCCTGTCTGGGCGTTTAGACTCCGCCGTTGTGAAGCACCTATTTCCCGCTCTCACTGACCCGAAGACAGCCCTCGCTTCTCTCCTTCTCAGCCTCTCGCTGGGGACAAGCTTCTTGATTGGCCAGGATGGGAGTACGGGGCAGGACTGGCCTCACTATGGGGGCTCGTATCAGTTCTGGCGCTACAGTGCGTTGGACCAGATCAACCGGTCCAACATCAAGAAGCTTGCTCCCGTCTGGGCATTCCAGGCCGGTGTTGAAGATGGTGGGCTGCAAGCCACTCCGATTGTGGTGGACGGGGTCATGTATCTTACCTCTTCCTGGAATCGGGTCTTTGCCATTGGTGCTGCCACGGGGAAGGAGATCTGGCACTACTACTACAAGAATCCACGCCAGATTGGGATCATTTATAGTCCCTGGAACCGAGGTGTCGCAGTCTCCGGTGGCCGCGTATTCATGGGGACCCTGGACAACTATGTAGTCGCTCTCGACCAGAAGACGGGGCGTGAGCTGTGGAAGGTCAACGTCGAGGATCTACGCCAGTGTGGCTGTAACATCACCGGGGCGCCTCTGGTGGTGCGGGATAAGGTTATCGTTGGCGTTACCGGAGGGGATTCGGCCCATCGCGGCTATCTGAGCGCCTTCGACGCCGAGACCGGACGAATGGTCTGGCGTTTCTACACCATACCCGGACCGGGTGAGAAGGGGCACGAAACCTGGGAGGGAGATAGCTGGAAGTATGGGGGCGGAGCCACCTGGATGACAGGCTCCTACGACGCGGATCTCGACCTGCTCTACTGGGGTGTCGGCAATCCAGCAGCCGACTTCTACGGAGGATCACGCAAAGGGGACAACCTTTACACCGACTGTGTGATTGCCCTGAATCCGGACACCGGAGAGCTGAAGTGGTACTTTCAGCAGGTACCGCACGATGTCTGGGACTGGGATGCCGCCTACGAGTCAGTGCTTCTGGATCTGGTCGTGAAGGGCAAGAAGCGAAAGCTGCTGCTCAATACCAACAAGGGGGGCTACACCTTCGTCGTAGACCGTACTGACGGAAGCTTTGTCTCGGCCTGGCCAGTCGCAGACAATATCAACTGGATTACCGGTGTCGACGAGAAAGGCCGTCTGGTGGGCCGCAAGGAACCGGTGGTTGGTGAATCGACCCTCATTTGTCCCAGCATCGGGGGGGGCAGACAGTGGAATCAGGGGACCTACTCCCCCCAGACTGGTTGGTACTACACTACCGGCATCGAGTGGTGCCAGGATGTTGTAGCCAAGGAAGAGGAACCGGTCGAAGGCCTCAACTTCTTCGGAGGAGCCTTCCAGATGAGGCCGCTGCCGAAGGGAGAGTCGCATGGGCATCTGGACGCCTATGATCCGGTAACGGGAAAGAAATACTGGAGTTACCGTTCAAAGTATCCGCTCTTGGCCTCGCTGCTCGGGACCGCCGGCGACGTGATCTTGACCGGAGATGTCGAAGGTTACTTCTTTGCCTTGGATGCGAAAACGGGTGACAAGCTCTGGAGCTTTCAAACCGGATCAGGTCACCGGGGCTCGGCCATCAGCTACTCGGTCAACGGAAGGCAGTATATCGCCACTCCTTCCGGCTGGGGATCGGCCGTAGCCGGACTTTTCCCCCAACTCTGGCCTGAATCCGAAGACTTTCGGGCGGGCTCAACCCTGTTCGTTTTTGCGCTCCCGGAGGAGACGGAATGATCTGGCTTTCTCTGTTGCTGATCCAGACAGTTGCCGATCCGGCAGTGCTGCAGCGGGGAGAGGTTGTTTTCGCTCAGAGCTGTGCCACCGGCTATTGTCATGGGGCGGCCGGAGCAGCGGGTCGGGGACCGAGGCTACGGGGCCGGAGTCTTGACCGCAATAGTGTCTCCGAGGCCATCCGCGACGGCATCCCAAAGTCGGCGATGCCTGGCTGGAAGGATCGTCTCTCGGAACAGGACCTGGGGGCGGTGATTGCCTATGTCATGAGCCTGGAGCACGCTGATGAGGCTGGATTGCCGGAGTATCCAATGCCTCCGGGCGTGGGTCCAGCAGCCTATGTTGACTTTCCTGGTCCGGCGGAGGCCAAGCAGGGACGCGACTGGTTCTTTGATGCCACCCGAGACTTGCGGTGTTCTACCTGCCACTCGGCGGGAGGAAGAGGCATTGCCGTCGGTCCGGAATTGACGGGTTCGAGTCTCGAAGATCAGGGTCGCTTTTTGTCGCGGGTTCGGGCCTCCCGCTCCCAGCACGTCCTTACCGCGACCTTGAAGGATAAGAGTGTTTTTCCCGCGCTGCGCTTCGAGCAAAAAGAAGGTTGGGTCAAGCTGTATGATTTGACTTCAGCCCCGCCTGTCCTGCGAAGCTTCGAGGCCTCAGCCATCGTCTCACTTGTGAATGCCAAGGATTGGTCCCACCAGTCGGTGACCCAGGACTACGAGGACGACGAGATAAAGACGATCGTCAAATACCTGGCTTGGGCGCGTTCCCAGGAATAGTCGAGGCGTCAAGGCCGAGGACGGTTGGGTATCTTCTCTGACGTAGCTTTGGCCTCCAAGCCGAAGTATTTCGGGCGTGCCTAGCACGACTGACGGCGGCCTGGAGCCCACCGCTACGCCGAAGGTCGGACTCAGTAGGTCTGAGTCCCTGTGGTCTTCATCGGCAATCGGTAGAGGGAAGTTTCGGCAGTGATGTAGAGAGCGTCATGCTCCTCATCTCCCCACCCTAGATTGGAGGGTGCTTCTGGGAGGAGGATGTTTACCAGATGCTTGCCTGAGTTGTCGAAGACCCAGATTCCTCCCGGTCCCGCGCAGTATAGTCGTCCTGACTCGTCGCTCTTGAGCCCTCCAACCGCACCCGGCAGCGGCGAGGGGATCTCGGCAAAGAGGCTTCCCTCGAGCAGCGAGCCGTCTGGGTTGAAGGGAAACGACCAGATCCGGTTGTCTCGGGCGTCGCTCACGAAAAGGAGGTCTTGTTTAGGTGACAGAGCCAGGCCCCTCGGGAGGCCGACGCCGGGTGTCATCAGCCTTGTCTCCCCAGTTCGGCAGATCTGGTGGACGCCCGAGGTTGGGGCAACTGAATCCTCTGTCGACAGATGGTTTTCGCTCTTGGGGTCAGTAAAATAGGTGCTGCCGTCTATGGCGTGAACCACGTCCACTGGTCCGTTAAGGAGCGAGCCTTGAAGCAGCCCCGCCAGCACCGTGATGGAGCCATCCTTTTCGGTGCGCGTGAATCGATGCGCCGATGCTTCGCAGGCAAGCAGGCGCCCCTGCCGGTCGAAGCTGAGACCCCGAGTTCCGGAGCTATTCTGGCGGAATATCGCTAGCGGGCCCTCAGAGCGGAGCTGCTCGGCTTCAGCGACCCCTACCGAAGCCCGGCCGGGCCTATACTTGAAGATGATTTCAGTGGAAGAGTCAGAGAAGAGAAGGTAACCAATGCGGCTGAACGCAAGCCCGTCCAGCTTCTTGAATCCAATCGCCAACCTTTCGATCTCACACTCCTCGCCAAACAGCTCCAGGAATTCTGGGGCGGCTGGGACGAAGGTTTCAGTTTCAGACATTGAACCTGTTCGGAGTATGCCGAGAGATGGTCGGGAAGCGATTCACTACGCCGGCACGGACACGCCCGCCGGGCTCGATTCCGTCCATCTGACGAGACCTCTGTCGATCTCGCTGATTCGGCTACAGCCGCTGATGGCCAGAGCAAGATCCAGTTCGTCTCGAAGCATCTCGATCGCGTGGCTGACGCCAGACTCTCCTGCTGCTGCCAACGCCCAGACATAAGGGCGACCAACCATGACTGCCTTGGCTCCCAGTGCCAGGGCCTTCAGGACATCCGTTCCTCGTCGGATCCCTCCATCGATGAAGATCTCCAACTTGCTCTCGACTGCCTGCACGATTTCCTCCAGGACTTCCAGGGTTGCGGGCGAGCCGTCCAGTTGTCGGCCCCCGTGGTTGGAGACGACGATCCCTGCCACTTCGTGTTCGACGGCACGGAGCGCGTCATCTGGCCTGAGAATCCCCTTCAGGAGCAGCGGGAGCCGAGTGATCGACCTGAGCCAATCGACCGTCTCCCAGGTCAGCGCTGCCCCCATTTGTTCTATCGCAAAGGACTGGAGTTCGAGGTTACTAAGGTCCTCCGAAAGTTGATCGAATCCGATGTTGACCAGCACCTGATGCAGAAGCCGCCGGTCGGAGACGAACTGGTTTCTCAGGTTTCGATCTCTCTTTCCTGAGACCGGGGAGTCGACGGTGAGACAGAGGGCCTTGTAGCCCTCCGCTTCCGCCCGCTGGACCAGGGTTCGAGTTACCTGCTTGTCCCGGAGTGGGTAGAGCTGGAACCAGCGTGTTCCACTGGCGCTGGTAGCGACTTGCTCGAGGGAACGGCTGGGTCCGCTGCTGAGGGTGTAGATGATCCCGGCGGCAGCTGCCGCACGCGCCACGGCACATTCGGCTTCGGCATCAAAAAAGCCGAGGCAGCCGACCGGGGCCAGAACGATGGGCAGGGAGACCGACTCGCCCAGGAGAGTGGTGGAAAGATCACGTTGGGTCACGTCGCGTAGTACCCTTGGGAACAGCAGCAGCTGCTGGAACGCGGCTACATTCCGTCGGAGCGTGAGCTCATCGCAGGCGCCACCGGAGAGAAAATCGAATTCGGGCTGCGGTAAGGCACTCCTGGCCAGCGCTTCATACTCAGAGACATTGACGGGCCGGCTGGCTTGCTTCTCTGACATTAGCGGTCTCCTTCCGGTCCGTCACCCAACTGGGTCAAGAACTCCTCCAGTAGCAATGTTTTCAGGGTCTTCGTGGCCATGCCTGGTCGTCTAGCCTAACCCAAGCAGGAGTGACTTGCCAGGCAGCTATAGGGACGCAGGAGGCGCCTAGACTTAGCGAGCGACCTCATACCGCCGAGATCAGAAGAGGTCAATCCCAAAGGGAGTGCGGCTTCCAGCCCAGGGTTTCCGAACCCTGGGTCACTACAGACCTCAAGGCTCTTCAACCCCAACGGGGTTGCGGCAATCTGGCGATGAGGGTGACTTCGGCATGGGGTCAGTGTAGTCAACCCTTGCGTACCTGTTTAGCGTCTTTTTCTTGGCCTTGCCCTGGCCCTCGCCCCTAAACTTGCCTTTGCCTGTGCCTTTGCCTTCCAAACGGGGCCGGGGCCAATGCGCGAATTGCGTGAGAGACACCGGCGTATAGTTGGATCTTGCCATTGTCTATATCGAACGCTTTCGGTTTGGGGAACGCGAGATCAGGATTGTCTTGGGACGGGAGAAGCTCGCGTAAGAAAGAAGGCAAAGGCACAGGCAAGTTTGAAGGCGACGGCCAGGGCAAGGGTAAGGCTGGGCGCTAAACAGGTACACCCTTGCAGGGTTGACTACAGACCTCTCCCCTCTATTCCCCAGGGTTCGGAAACCCGGGGCTAAAGACGCAACCCCGTTCGGGGTTGACTTCTCTTGATCTTCGCAGCCAAGCGGTCAGGATAGCCTCCCCCTAGCGCCAGGCGGCAACCCAGCGGACAGCCGCACAATCTGCCCAATCCCAACACCTCACTCGTGCCTCAGGCTTCACCTGCCCGGCAATGGCAGGACAAAGGCCGACCCTCGGCTCGGGAAACGGATGTCGAATCGACTTCGACTCATGTTGGCCGCTCGCTCTTGAATCTCCGAATCGGGTCAACGACACGTAAGAAGGAGAACTTCACGAAGTCACGATCACAAGTGTAAAGTGTGCGAATGCCGTGCTGTTTCAAGATTGTCGCGAGGTGCGCGTCCGGAACCAGGTTTCCGCGTACGGGAAGCTCGCCGGCGACCTGACTGTACACCGACCAGAATCCCTCTCCTTCTGAAATGCTGCGGACATGCGGTCGTGTCAGGAGTTGATTGATATTCCCCTGGGCTTCCGAGGGCGACAACGGCGACGCGAAGATGCGTGAGTGGGTTGCCATGCGCAGATAGCTCATGATCGTAGGCCAGGCCAGGTAACAGACCTCAGTGCCCTGGGCGATGGATTGGAGAAAGGTTGCTGCCGTCTGGTGGCAATCGGAACTGGCGTCCGATGCGTACAGGAGAATGTTGACATCGACAGAGAAACTCACTTCCCGTCGCCGTCCATCAGATCATACGCGGCCTCGCGATCTGCAAGGTCCACCCGAGCCCCCATGGGTCTAGATTCCCATTTCATTGGCCCCAGCGAATGGGAATCTCCCCGACGTCGCTCTGCCAGCACCACGGCCAGAAGGTCGGAAACGAGCCTCCCCAGGGACTTGCCTTCACTTTTCTGTGCGGCCTTTAGTTCCTTTAGAACAGGTTCATCGATATCCAGCGTTGTCCTCATGATGCTGTATGCTATGTTGTTACGCATCTGATGTCAAAGAGGGGCACCATCGACCGAACTCTGAGGGTCGAGCCCCGCAAGACGAGAACCTGTGTGGTCGTCTCCAACGACATCGCGAATCGATACGGTCAGGCGGTGACCGTAGTGCCCACCCAGGTCTTCAAGCTGGCCCGCTCCCGTAGAACCTACATCGGCGTAAGCCCAGATCCAGTCTTCGGCAGGCCCGAGTGGCCAACGCCTCGATGGTGATGACCTACGACCGGAGCCGGGTGGTCCAGAAGGCAGGACAAATCAGTGCGCAAGCCCAGAGAGAACTGGATGAGGCCCTCCGCGTCCATCTGGCGCTGATCCCCCTCTGAGGGCACTGTCAAGTCAGGCGGCAGTCGGCGAGAATCACTAGTGTCCCCCTCTGGGGCACTTCGGGGACTTTCTTTTTACCCGAAGACGAGGGCGGGTAGCTCCCGAGGGGGACACTGAAGCGCGAGCCCCACCCCCGCAGTGAGAACCCTGTCCCGAGAAGCGTCTGGCGCAGGATCATCGCCAGGAGCGGTCGTGAAGTGCTGAGTACGTGTTTTGTAGCAAGCCCGAGTAGATGGGAAGCGCCCACTACATTGGGCTTGAGGTTCGGGTTCAGCTATCGATTGGGTTGACCAGACTCTCAAATCCGTAGTTTTCGAAGTGGCTGATGTTTCGTGTGGCGAACTCCGTGACGCCATGGTGCAGCATTGTGAGGGCGAGACGGGCATCGAAGATCTGACGGTACCCGAAACTCGGTTCACGGGCCAACGCCCAGATTCGATCCATCAGCCGACCCGGGTAGTCGATTAGTCCCCAGTCGGGATTCTCCCTGAGAGCTTGGCCACTCGCCGCTGCTGCGGGGGCGGACAAAGGCCTTTCTACAAGCCGTGGATTTCGAAGGAGCACATAGAGTTCAGCCAGTACCAGCTCGCATATGACGAAGTTTCGGTCTTGGGAAGCAGATTCCAGGAAGGATCGGGCGGCAGTGTGCTCCGGGCAGCTCGTATGGAATGCGTAGAAGAGGATATTGGTGTCACAGGATCGCACCGATCAGTGCCGTCCAGGAAGCGCATTCGACTCGTGAACCAGTTCGCGCCAGCGGGAGTAATGGATTCGAATCCGACCCAGGTCTTCACCTTGGGGCAATTTCCATGCGTCGTGGTCGGTTGGGCGCTGTGGATAGCACCGGACCATGTATTCGGCTCCGCGCCGCAGCACCTCGGCCAAGGGCCATTCCAGATCGCGCGCCACCCGCTTTACCTCCGAATAGAGTGAATCCGGAAGCTGAAACTGAATCTTCGTCATGATGTCATTATGACATATCCATTTAAATGATGTCTGTCAAGCGGTGGCCAGGGACTTAGCGTCCCCATCGGGGATGGTAGAAACCCCTCGCCTTACAGGCGAAGAGAATTCCCGCCAATGAAGTTTAGCGTAATAGACCGGTCCTAGGGCCGGAGTATCCGGCGCGAGGTCAGAGTGAAGCCCGCTTCGTATCTGTTTAGCGCCTTCTTCCCACCCTTGCCTTTGCCCCTGCCCGTGCCTTTGCCCTGACTTCGGCTCTCCTTGATTGTATCAAGGCCCTTGGCCAAGCCAGGCCGATTGAGTCGACAGTGCGTTCTTTGATCTTGCTGTCAGCGACTACGAGGGTTTCAGGACAAAAAGACGCGAACGAACACGGGCACGGGCGAAGGCGAGGGCACGGGCAAGGGCAAGGGCAAGGGCAAGGGTAGGAAAAAGACGCTAAACAGATACCCCGCTTCAGCGGGCTTCTCGAATAAAGGCTTTAGCCATGATCCGGTCCTGTGGTAGGACGGCCAGGCAAACGGGATTCTGCGGCGCAGGCGACGATTCAGGTAATGAGTACTCGAACCCTTCAACTCTCCGATCCAGTCGCTGATCCTCAAACCGGGACCAATCCGGACGGCCACGTGGACGTGCTCCCTCAATTCCTCCAATCTCGGCAAGGGCTCCGTCGAAAAAATATATTCCGAGTTGGCCGACACCAACTCAAGGCAGTTCATCATCGACTGCTTCGTGACCGGGCATTCTTGGCGCGAGGCGGCGTGTGGCTACTGAGCCGAACGGATCGGGACGTGTTTTCGGAGCGAGTACTGGGCCCCAACCGCCAATTTGACAGTGCTCATTCGGCGGCCAGGATTGAATCGAGGTAGTCGTCTCGCGCGAGTGCCTCAAAGGTGGTGTTGTCGTTTACGAAGAAGGTGTATTCGCCTCCGATGCGGATGGGGTCTCTGCCTGTGTTGTCGCTCTCGCCCAGATTCAACACGAGCGAGAAGCTAATCCCGCCCCAGTACTCATTCGTTTGTCCGCTTGCGGGTACCTCATCTCCCAAGAATCGATCATCACCACCGTGGTCGGCAAATACCGCGATCGAATTGTTGAGAGCGGATCCCGAAGAGTACTGGCCACTGGGATAGAGGTCGTCACCTGCCAGGTCTTCGAACCAGACTATGCTGCCGTCATTTGCCAAACCCGTCGATCCTTCGCTGGCTCGGCCGTAGGAGTCGTTCCCACCTTGCTCGATGAACGTGCCTACGGCCTGGTGTGCGGCGAAACCCTGGACGTACCGGCTGCCGATGTATTTGTCCGCTTCCGCACCGTCGCTTTGCAACATCCCCCAGCCGAAGTAGTAGCCGCCGCCCTGAGAGAAATCGCCCCCGTCCATCACATCGGCGCCCCCACCGTCATGGAGTATTCCGACGCCACCTGAGACCAGGAAACGTATCCCGACACCGACCCCCTGTGACCACCCCTGAAATTTCCCGGGAGTATCGTAGCTGGACCGTACGCTGCCCTTGGCGAAGTAGTGATCCCGCCCCCGTCTATCCAATAGGGCTCCGATACCGCCAGCGATTCCAGCTCCCTGGGAGAAGATGTGTGACTCATAACGATCGTCACCTTGTGTGTCAATCAAAGCACCGACGCCCATGAAGCCACACCCCTGAGCATTCGATTGAGCACGATAGACATCGTCCCCCGACGAATCAATCAGTAGGCCCGCGCCCAACACGGCCGAACCCTGTGTCGCGGTCAACCCCAGGTACGAATCGTCTCCGCTCATGTCGGCGAGAATCCCTATACCCAGAAACCCGTGGCCCAGGGAGTGGTCTAGACTCGACTCGTAAACATCATCCCCCTCGACATCGATGACCACGGAGGCGTGTACTTCAGAGCTTGATGTAGCGACCCGATCGGCGTAGACGTCGTCTCCTCCGAGGTCGATCAAAACGGCAACCTTGCGAGCCTCGAGTTTGTCGTACGCATCATCACCTACGCCGCCGATGATTATCGCGCCAAACCGAGTCTCATGGATCAACGGCTTCGAGGCGTCTGGGGAGAGTTGGTGAAGGACGTCCTCTTGGAGACCGTGTACGTACTGGGCGTCCACCAGAGTGCTAAGTATACGCGCTCCTCGAAGTTCCCGAATCGATGACCAGAACTCGGGACTGCGGGTGTTTCGCCGCGATGTCGCGGAGCGAGTCCTGCGTCTGCTGCCAGACAGTTTCAGGTTCACGACCACGATCACGATGGCGCTGAGAACTAACCACTAAGTGGTCCGCTTTGTGCCGATCGGCTACTCGGCTCGCATCGGTCGTTCGAAGATCCGCCCGATCCGCGACACACTCAGGTTCCTGATGTTGGTCATCCGAACAGGGACCTACTTTGCTCTGTTCCGTGTCTTCATGCCGGCAGTTTGTGTGATATTCGGGCTGTTCATATTCTCTCTATGATGAGCTCGTTCTGGAGAACCTCACCGAGACTTTCATCGTACTCATGTTGACCCTGACCGGTAGCATCTTCACCATGATCGCCGACATGATCCACAAGCGTAGCCGGAGCTAAGAATGCTGGATATGCATGAGGAGATCCGTCGCACTGCCGACCTTGATCCTAGAACCCTGGGTTACCAATACTAGACGGCGTATGACTGGCACCAAGCTAAGGGAACTAGCTGACTCCCTCCTCTACCTCGAGAGGGTTTCTGAGATCAATCCAGGATACAAGCAGTCTATGTTCGTCGCCGGCGAAACGCCTCACAAGAGTGATCAAGTGGGGGTGACAGCTAGTGACCTCTTTGAACCCTACTTCTCTCGCTTTTGCTCCTGCGCTTGCTTGAGATTGTTCCTGGCAAGTTCAAAACTAGGCGCTAGCACTAATGATTTTTCGCACGCCTCGATAGCCTTATCCCACGCTTCCAAGCGGTTGTAGGCTGCACACATATTATTGTAAGCAATGGCGTTGGCCGGGTCTAGCTCCAGCGCTTTCACGCAGGCCGCAATACATTCAGCAAACTGGCCCTTCTGAAAATGCGAAAGACTTTGATCGACATACCAGTCCGCCGTTCGGTTACTCTCCGACGTTCTCCCGGTGGATTCCAACTCTGCATCCGCTTGGTCACCGCAAAAAACCAGAGAAATCAGGCACAGGCCGAGCATTAGCTGGAGACGGTTCCTTCTTTTCATTAATCTGGATCTCCCCCGATTTCGTTGACACCGAATCATAGTAGGTTAACTGCCGCTCCTCGAACTTCGCCGGGCTGATTCGGCCCAGGAATAAATGTTTGCGACCATCGTCGAAACCTTCGATAAACCACGGCAACGCCCCCGTCGCCTGACGTTGCGTCAGGAAGCCTTCCTGATGAATCGATTCCTTCCCCAAGGTCGCGAAGACGGATTCCATCCCACTGTTATCCGAGGGTCGAAGCAGTTACCATGGCGGCTCATGTTGCAGCTTGATCCCAAGATCTCGAAGCTCCCGCCGATATTCGCGGCAGGTCTACTCTTCGTCGGTTGCGCTAGTGCCCAATCGGCTCATTGATCTGCCTCCTCCACATAAAAGAGGTCCCCGCCGATATTCTGACATCGATTATTGCATCTCGTGCCCATTGCGGCCAAGAGTGAATGCCTGTATGGGAAAAAATGCAGGTGCAAATCGAAGGTGTACCGATACGGGCGTTGGCGTGGCACGACGATCACGAGCCGACGTCGGGTTACTCTGCGCAGCTCACTGATTGCCAAGAACAGGTTTTGAACGTGTTCTAGCGTGTGCGTACAAACAACCGTGTCGAAAGACCTGTCGGGGAAGGGCAGTTGCTCGACGTCAGCAGCAGTGAACTGAATACCCGAATCCTTGGGCACCCTGCTAGGAGATATGGAGATGTCACACGCAGTGAGGGTCGCCATTTTCGCCAGCAATGACGCAAGGTAGCAACGCCCGCATCCGATTTCGAGGATCCGGTCGCCCACGACACTGCCCAGGATCGCAGTTATGCACCGACTATTCAAGTCGGTTGGGCGATCGACGTTGAGGTCGAGGACCTGTGTGTAGGTGTTGCCAAACTCCTTTGGGCTCAAGCGTAGTGCATCATGTTTGAACCTAAAGAAAATATCGGCTCGCTTCCCGAAAAGTAGGCGAAATGCGGGCCAGACAAACCACCTGCGATCTCGAATGAGCGGCGGAACCAGCTGATCGAGAACCCAATGGATGATCCGAGTGAAATTGCGGGATAGTTGCACCACGACTGACCTTCGGCCGGTCTAGCAAGATGTCTTCAAACCAAGCGCAGTCGCTGCGCTCATCACGGAATGTCGCGGATCAACCGCGGCCCACACCGATTCGCCAGCCAGCCGGGCATGCGACGCCATGCATTTGTCGAAAGGCGGGCCGTTGTCGAATCAAACGTTGGCACGAGAAAATTCCCCATATGTACATAGTTGTAGTAAAGCTGGATTGGTACCGCGCCCCAGGACTGCTTGTAGCTAAACGTTCCCTGATGCCGGCGACTGCGGCCCATATCAAAGAAGGCAAACCCTTGCTCAGATGCCCGTTCGATGATCTTCCAATAGAGGACATTGTTGATGCTCATGGACCTACATCTCTTCAAGGTACAGCAGAAAGGGTGGTGCACGGCGCTGCCGCAATGCAACAGCATTGCTGCGGCTACAGGATCCCCCTTCAAGTAAATAACGAGCAACTGGGCGTCATCGCCGAACGCTTCAAGTATCTGCCGGTAGAATCGCTTGCTGTGGGTCGGCGTCCCCAGGTCGCGCCAGGCGATCGCGATAACTTGATAGAAGGGGTCAAGGAGTTCCGCGCCGCCGAAGCAGACGCGGGGGTTGGCCTTCAGACCCTTGCGCGTCTGATTGCGCACCTTCCCACCCAAAGTGTTCCTCCATAGATGTTCGGGTCCGGGTCGAAGGTCGAGCACGAGTGTCCAGTAGGATCGATCGACCGCCACTTTCTGCGAATCGCCCGGGAAGAGGTTTCGCCTCGTCTTCAATAACAGATACCTTGCACGGTGCTGCTTCAGAGCCTTCTGCAGCGTTTCTATATCTGCCTCATCCAGCCTTGGGCGCGAGCTGTCGACTCCGCCATCGGTAAGGTATGGTGCACTGCTGAGCCAACGCTTTCCTATCCAGCTTGATGAACGAAACAGCGTCGTCTGAAATCCGCAGCCGCGCACAGAAAAGCTCTGAAGACCGTATGCTCTGTTGACGGCTCGCTCCCAGGCTGGAAGGTCAGCCGGACGCATCAATGCGTCAGGAGTTACCTCAGACAACGGCACGCCTCCAACTCCTGTTGTCTAGCCGATGCCACTAAATGACGGCGTTCCTTCTCGTCATCGAGATCGCACTGTCTATCCAACTCGGGGGTTCCGGGGTGCAACATGATCTCCACCTGATCAAACCGCTCATATTGTGGGTCTCTGATTATACTTGTCACCATACTTGGTGTGATACGACAGGTCTGCAGGACGCTAAAGAGCGCCGATCCGCCTGAGCGATCGTTAACACAGTACGTCCGATTTATCTCAGCAAAGCTGCTTAGCAGCAGGTACTTGGCGACGTTAAGGCTGAGGAAACAACCTATCGACCGGCTTGTGCGCATTGTTAGCCACGGCCGTTCGTTGACTGTACGGATTCTCTCGATTCCAAAGTGATGGGCCAGTTTCAAAATGATCTTGTACACAAAGGGAATCATGTGCACGTGTCGATGGCTGTCAAGGTGTGTCGGCTCAATGCCGTGATCGATCGCCTTTTGGATTTGCGCAGTGAGCTCGTTCTCGATCTGAACGCCTGCCGCTTGGCGGGTCTTTCGTTTCCCAAGTCGCCACAGTCCCATGAATCCACGAGAAAATCGGCCATATCGATCGACCAACAGAGGCACGCGTTCGGGGCTCATTAGCGACCTGCCGTAGAGGAGGTTTAGATGTACGCCAACGCCGATCCCAGGGCACCGGCGAACTACGTTCTCAACGGCGTCCTCGAAATACCTCGTGTTGACCATAACGCTGGTATGGCTCAGCCCGCCCTGGTGGCATCCAGCGAGAATGGCCCTGGACATTCCCCATTTTTCAGAGGCCCAGAGGAAGCAGGGACAGCTGACGGGAGCTGGGATCGGGTCGAGCCCCGCCAATCCCGCTGTGGCGGCCGAATAGGAGCTGCTTGATGCCATCGGCTATGGCATAGAAGCGGAACTCCGGGATGCCGTAGATCCGTTTGGCTGCCTGCTCGATGTGTTGGACCAGAAGGGCCAGCTTGGCCCTTTTACCCAGATAGACACAGGCGAAGAAGGCGGCGATCATGACCAAGGCGGCCATATTGCGCAGGCGCTCATACTTGAGCAAACGGATGTCTTCCAACTCGTAGCTCTGCTTGATAAATCGGATCGTTTCCTCGACACGCCAGCGGCTCAGATAGCTCTCGACCACCCGCCACTGGCTCTTGCGCGAGCGTTTGACCGTCTGGTTCGTCAGAAGCATCAGGGGACGGGGGCCAAAGCCATCCACCACCACCAGGTACAGCGATTGGTCGAAACCGGGCAAACGCACCCCTCGGGCCCCAAACTCCAACCGGTAGACCTTCTCCCCCGCACTCGTCTCCTTGATCACGACTTCCCGGTAGCGGCGCCGACAACCACGCGCCCACTCCTCGGCGCTCTTCTTGCTGCGCCCTGAGATCAGGTGACGATCCCCCCGCTGGCAC
The DNA here is from genome assembly GCA_965218775.1 of Acidobacteriota bacterium. Classification (GTDB taxonomy): domain Bacteria; phylum Acidobacteriota; class UBA6911; order RPQK01; family JAJDTT01; genus CAUZIZ01. The sequence continues at coordinate 2,492,177 of CBDCLS010000006.1, forward strand.
ACCAGGAACGGGTGTCCCCGCTTCAGCAGGACTTCGAGGATCTCCTCCCGATCCCCTCCCCGGTCCATCACCCAGATCCCTCGCCCTTGGGTGGCTTTGGAGACTCGCCCAATCGCCTTGAGGATCTCGTCGTTTTCGCTCACAAAGTCCGGCGCTTTCTGCGAGTACAGCTCCTGGTACAACGGCAGCACCTCGGCACTCCCCCGCCTCGCTCCGACCACCTCACAGCACCAGTATCCATCTCGGATCTCCCCTCGGGAGCCGTCCCGGACCCGCGCCAGGTATTGCATCTTCCGGGCATATGGCTTACTCACATCCGTGGGGTCCACAATCAACAGCGTCTCCTTCTCCACCCGCCAGGCCGCCAACTCCAGCAGATTCTTTCCCACCGCTCCTCTCAATCCCTGACGGTTGAGTTGGCGGCTCAGCCGCTCGATGACTTTCTTCAGAGCGATCTCCTCCTCCAGTGCTCGCGCAATCTCGCTGAGCCGGACCGACGCCCGACACTGCATCCCGTAGAGCACCTCCCGGATCAAACGAGCGGCGGTCTTCGGTAATCCTTCAGAGACCTTCCCCGAAAATTCTCTCAGCTGCTCTCGAATCTTCCACGCTACTTTGGCATCATGCATCTGGGTCCCTCCGCTTAATTGGTTGTTGGGTTTGGAGTTCCGCCAACCAGTCTAAGCGCTAGGGACCCACACTTTTGGGGGTCGACAGTTCCCCCATTTTCTCCCAATTTCAACCCATCCCACTTCCCTTATCGCCCTACTCTCTTGTTCTCAACTACTTGAGAGAATTCACCCTCAATTTTTGGGGAATGTCCTGGGCAAAGACCTGGACATTCCCCATTTTTCAGAGGCCCAGAGGAAGCAGGGACAGCTGACGGGAGCTGGGATCGGGTCGAGCCCCGCCAATCCCGCTGTGGCGGCCGAATAGGAGCTGCTTGATGCCATCGGCTATGGCATAGAAGCGGAACTCCGGGATGCCGTAGATCCGTTTGGCTGCCTGCTCGATGTGTTGGACCAGAAGGGCCAGCTTGGCCCTTTTACCCAGATAGACACAGGCGAAGAAGGCGGCGATCATGACCAAGGCGGCCATATTGCGCAGGCGCTCATACTTGAGCAAACGGATGTCTTCCAACTCGTAGCTCTGCTTGATAAATCGGATCGTTTCCTCGACACGCCAGCGGCTCAGATAGCTCTCGACCACCCGCCACTGGCTCTTGCGCGAGCGTTTGACCGTCTGGTTCGTCAGAAGCATCAGGGGACGGGGGCCAAAGCCATCCACCACCACCAGGTACAGCGATTGGTCGAAACCGGGCAAACGCACCCCTCGGGCCCCAAACTCCAACCGGTAGACCTTCTCCCCCGCACTCGTCTCCTTGATCACGACTTCCCGGTAGCGGCGCCGACAACCACGCGCCCACTCCTCGGCGCTCTTCTTGCTGCGCCCTGAGATCAGGTGACGATCCCCCCGCTGGCACACCAGGAACGGGTGTCCCCGCTTCAGCAGGACTTCGAGGATCTCCTCCCGATCCCCTCCCCGGTCCATCACCCAGATCCCTCGCCCTTGGGTGGCTTTGGAGACTCGCCCAATCGCCTTGAGGATCTCGTCGTTTTCGCTCACAAAGTCCGGCGCTTTCTGCGAGTACAGCTCCTGGTACAACGGCAGCACCTCGGCACTCCCCCGCCTCGCTCCGACCACCTCACAGCACCAGTATCCATCTCGGATCTCCCCTCGGGAGCCGTCCCGGACCCGCGCCAGGTATTGCATCTTCCGGGCATATGGCTTACTCACATCCGTGGGGTCCACAATCAACAGCGTCTCCTTCTCCACCCGCCAGGCCGCCAACTCCAGCAGATTCTTTCCCACCGCTCCTCTCAATCCCTGACGGTTGAGTTGGCGGCTCAGCCGCTCGATGACTTTCTTCAGAGCGATCTCCTCCTCCAGTGCTCGCGCAATCTCGCTGAGCCGGACCGACGCCCGACACTGCATCCCGTAGAGCACCTCCCGGATCAAACGAGCGGCGGTCTTCGGTAATCCTTCAGAGACCTTCCCCGAAAATTCTCTCAGCTGCTCTCGAATCTTCCACGCTACTTTGGCATCATGCATCTGGGTCCCTCCGCTTAATTGGTTGTTGGGTTTGGAGTTCCGCCAACCAGTCTAAGCGCTAGGGACCCACACTTTTGGGGGTCGACAGTTCCCCCATTTTCTCCCAATTTCAACCCATCCCACTTCCCTTATCGCCCTACTCTCTTGTTCTCAACTACTTGAGAGAATTCACCCTCAATTTTTGGGGAATGTCCTGGGATAATAGGGGGTAGGGAGTAGGCACAGGAGCTACCTACCTTCAAACAAGTACTTCCTCGCTAGCAAGAGACCAAGAGACCAAGAGACCAAGAGACCAAGAGACCAAGAGACCAAGAGACCAAGAGACCAAGAGACCAAGAGACCAAGAGACCAAGAGACCTTACTCTCTGCCTATGTGACAGCCTTTTTGGGGCGGGGCGCCTGGGCGGCGTTTAAGACCCGACGGCCTCGGCGAAATCCTCAGAGGCCTTTCAGATAACCCTGCAGATTACTGCCTGACCCGCAGAGGTGCAGTTTTCGGCGTATGTTCCGCCGGTGGGTTTTTACAGTGTCAGAGGAGATACTGAGATAGTCGGCAATCTCTCGGTTGACCAGGCCCTCCTTGATGAGGGAGGCGATCCGGTATTCGCTCATTGAAAGCGTCGAGCTGATCTTGAAGCTCTCGGGTAGACCGGCGTCCAGCTCCTCTACATAGTCGGACAGCAGCGACAGCTCCGGAGCAACTCGGTACAAGTTGCCATTCTGCCGTAGCCTCTCTCGCAGCGGTCGCAGTAATAGGCGCAACCTGGAGACGATCTGCCTCTCCGACTGTTTCTGTTCTTTCTCGATGTTGTGGGCCAGAACAGACAGGGCAGTATTGGCGTCTTGCAGCTCGTGTTTGGCCCCCTCCAGCTGCTTGGCCTGTTTCAGCAGATCTCTCTGGCAGCGGCGAAGCGCCTCCTGTGCCGACCGTTTTTCCTCCTCGGTCTCCTGTGTCTGAAGTGCACGCCTCACGGAGAGCTCAAGGAATTCAAGTGAAATCGGCCTTTCAATCAAGTCGAAGACCCCTGCCTTCAAGGCCCTCACCGCCCCTTGCTTGTCGGCGCAACCGTTGATGGCCAGGATCTTTGTATCGGGGCTCTTGCTTCCGATCTCGCCGACCAGTCCCAGCCCCGACTTCTGAGGCAGCGAGAGATCGATGAAGATGAGGTTGTAGAAGGTTTCTTGCTGCGTGTCAAAGTCCAGAAGGGGGCTGCTAGCGCTATCTGCCTCTATCCGCCAGGAGACCAGAGCCTGCTGCAGCGGCCTACAGACATCCGGATCATCGACGACGATGAGGGCGCGGACGGTATCCATTGCCCGGTGACAAGCAATATATGTTCCAAAAGCTCCCTTTCACAGTGGACTGATAGGTCACTGCAGTCATCCCTCCGGGTTGAGTTAGGCTATAGGCTGGGTTAGGTAGGGCTCCTGAACGGACTGCGGCGACCGCGCTTCCGCGAGGTCAATCCCAACGGGATTGCGGATTCCAGCCCAGGGTTTCCGTACGTGTTTAGCGTCCTCCCTTGCCTTTGCCCGCGCCCGTGCCCTTGCCCGATTCCATCCATACTTCGGTCGTATCCAAGCCCTTGACCAACCTAGTCGGTATTGCCACACTTCCGGACAACCGCTGTACATCGCCATTGGCGGCACCGTTCGGCGGGAGAAAAGAGAGACAATAGTCAAGAACGTCGACGGGCGCGGGCAAAGGCAAGGGCACGGGCAAGGGGAAGACGCTAAACAGATACGGGTTTCTGAACCCTGGGTAACAGACATCCCCTTTGATTTCAACCCTATAGGGATTGCGGAACGCTCGATTTCCACAACCCTTTCAGGGTTGGCTACTGGGTTGTTCTTGCCTTTCCCAGGGTTCGGAAACCCTGGGCTAAAATACGCAATCCCGTTGGGATTGACCTCCTTAGTAGATGCCTGGGGCCTCGGCGCTCACTACTGTCCGGTTGAGCTATTTAGCCATCGTCGTAACATGATTACGATCAATCGATTAGAGGCATAATCGGCTCGAGGCGACTTCAACTTTGACCTCCGCTTAGATCCGGATGAAATTGCATGATCCCGGGTCCCTAAGAAGGAGAGACAATGGCCAATGTCAAGAAAACCAGCGAGGTCAATCCCAACGGGATTGCGGATTCCAGCCCAGGGTTTCTGAACCCTGGGTAACAGACTTTGATTTCAACCCTATAGGGGTTGCGGAACACTCGATTTCCACAACCCTTTCAGGGTTGACTACTGGGTTGTTCCTGCCTTCCCAGGGTTCGGAAACCCTGGGCTGAAATACGCAATCCCGTTGGGATTGATCTCCTTAGTAGGTGCCTGGGGCCCGAAACACGACCAAGACCCGCGTAGGGTGAGGGCTATGCTTCCTAAGGAAATTCCGATTTTTCAAGCCTTTAGACATCGGCGCTTGCAAAATGAAGCAAGTCCAATCGTTAACCAATTGATATCATTCGGCTTTAAACCGGAGTAGTGGTCCTAACTGAAAAAGTTCTCGTTTGAACGATGAGCGGATGTCGGATGTCTCGTTGTCGAAATGACCGACAAAAAATTGACGCTATTCTCAGCTGCTTACCATGGAGGCTACATGCCCAACCAGCCTCAACTTAGTGACGGGCTCAAGGCCGGTCGCGGGGGCCGGAGGCGTCACGCGGTGGACGGATGGCAAATCGCAACCAGGGGCTGTGCCCAACCAAACCGCCGTCTTGGGAACTCACTCGCCAGCGGTACCGGCTAGCAGTCAGCGGTTCGGCGAGGAGGAAAACCGTCTCCGAAAGGTCGCCTATCAGGACCACAGCGCCGGTTTCCTCGTCGAAGAGTTCGAGCCGATAGGATTCGGCGCCCTCCACCTCCTGCCAGCTGAAGAGAGGTTGAGGAGTCTGGATAACGCCATGCGGCGCCAAGGGCACGGGTGAAGCCAAACGCTCGACCTGGAAACTCAGCCAGGGACTCTGTTCACCGACAGCTTCTCCGTCGAGGGCAGCAACTCGCCAGCGGTAGGCGGAGAGGCGACGCAGTGATTCGGCAGCGTGATAGGCAGTTCCCACGACATTTTCGGACACCACCGCGCGATCATTGCTCTCCTCGTGTATTTCGATATGATACGCCTGGGCTCCTTCCACAGGCTGCCAATGGAAGACAGGCTGGCGGGTGGAGACCGATCCTTCTGGAGCGACGCCAACTGGAGCCGGGACAGGCTGGCCAGGTAAACCCTTAAGACACTGGGCTCGCCCCAGCCTTCGCGAAATGGACGCGGCGCTACATTGCGAAAAGCTACTGGCCTGCGCCTCCAGGAAGGGCCACATGATGTACCCTCCTGGTGCATCGGAGCAGAAGCCATCGCCGTCGTGCAGGGCACCAACATTATGCCCGATCTCGTGAGCTGCCAGGACGATACGAAGTTTGGCACTCGACAGATCCTGGGAGATACCGATCGCCAGCGATTCGTGACAGATGCTCCCACCGCGTGCAATTCCCACTATTGTGCCGTCCAGGTTCCGCCCCGTGAACAGATGGACCAGGTCGTTTCCGGCAACCATTTGACTTGTGCTGGATTCCCGTAACAGATCCACTACATCGGTGGTAGAGCTGAGAAAGTCCTGAGAAGAGCTGGTGGAAACACGAGTCTCCGTGATGCGGAAGGTTAGGCCGAGCTGACTCTCGTAGATGGGATTCATCTGATGGATGATGCTTTGTACCCGGATCGCAGACCCTGCACCATGCTGCTGGTAGTAATAGCTGTCCACCACCAGCCCCAGCCGAACCTCACGCGGAGCGCCCTTTACGTCTAGTGGGCGAGCCCCGTCGCGGAGGAATTGGTAGACACTGTCAGCTAGCCAGGGGTGGTTCTCGCTCGGAGGGGTCTGGAATGCGGACGCGGTCTGACTGTCACCTAACGCACACTGGTGATTTTGCCAGAGACCATCGAGGTCGCTGAACCGATAGGACAGGATTTGATCACGCCTGGCACCCGGAAAGTAACGCCGCGCCGGTTCCAGGAAGTAAACTTCCTCCTGCGTCACAATGACTCCTTCCAGGTTTGAACCGAGTACGGTGAGTCGCACCGAAGAAGAGGGCTCTCCCTCAACGATTCCCGTGAAAAACACATTCTCGGGAACGTCTTCAACTTCCCTTCCCTGCTCATCCAACCAGACGGTGCGAGAATCAGCCGAAAAGAGTGAAGCCCGCTCCAGCCGAAGATAGAAGGCCCGGCCCCAGACAGAAAATCGGAGTTGTGCTCCTAGTGAAGATGCCGTTGGGGACTCGGGTCCAGGAGCCGGGAAATCGATACCAAGATCCTGCAGAAAGTCAAAGTCCTGCAGCGACTTTCCCACCGGAGTGGATATCTGGCGCTGAGCGAGAGCCGACTCAAAAGATACGGAGAGTAAGGAAATTGAGACCAGGCACAAGCAGACTAGGCCACGGTTTGAACCCATGACCTCTCTTTTCGGTAACGCGCGAGCCGTACTTTGTGTGCTCGATCACCTCTTCGCCTCCAGGTTTCTGGCTACTGTCTCGTGGACGGCATCCACTTCCCAAAGGAAGTGCTCGATGGCTGTCGAACGCAATCAGCAGCGACGAGGGTGATTGATTCTTCCGGTTCGCTTCTGATAGGCTCGCTCGACGCTGGGTACGGCATCGCGGTGGACGGTTCAGGAAATGCCTTCATAACAGGAGAAGCCTCCACAGACGATTTCCCGACCACAGAGGGAAGCTTCCAGACGGAGTACGGTACGGATCGAGATGCCTTCATCACCAAGCTCAACGCCGCAGGCTCCGACCTTGTCTACTCGTACTACCTGGGGGGCAGCGGGCGCGAGGCGGGCTACGACTTAGCCCTGGATGGCTCCCCTAAATCCTACTAATCCGTATTACTCGCACTAACCCGGATTTCTCATAGTGAAAGCAGAAAGGCTGATTTTAGTCGATTTTTCGACTCTGGTTTGAGCCGAAGTCTCAGTTGAGGGCACTGTAGAGTGCGAGAGCTTGGTGACACCTATGTTGAAGGCGGAAAACCGGTTTTTCAGACACACCTCAGCCGCCTCAGTTGCAGATGGTTGGGATTTCCGGTTTGCCTCCGCTCAGCCGAGCTGTTGAAGCTGGGCCAAGGTTTGGGCGTAGAGTGTTTGGTAAGGATAACCCTCGCTCAGCGACAAGCTCACCCGTCGGACACTGACCCGAATCTGGCCTCCTATCTTCAACAGTTTGAGGCGAATCGTCTGGCATTGCGCCTTCGCCCACTGGGTCCCCTTCAAAGCGACACACCTGAGCGTGTGCAGCAGATTGTAAGCCACCGAGGAAAACCACAGGCGCAGCTGATTGCTCTTCATGCGGTGCGTCGAGGTCCGATCGGCAAACAGCTCTAGCTGCTGCTCCTTAATCCGATTCTCCGCTTCCCCTCGCGCGCAGTACAGCTCCTCGTACAGCTTTTGGGCGGGCCACCGCTTCGCTCCCAGCGAGGTGACGACAAAGCGGGGATTGGATCCCTTACCCGTGTACTCGGCCTTGCCCACCACTCGCCGCTCTTGACTCCAGCTTTTGCGCGTCTGGTAACGAAAGTCCTTGTAGACTCGGGCGCTGCTGCCGTTGGCTTGTTGCAGTGCCTGGGCCTGTTCCAACTCGGACTCCAGGGCCCCCTCTAAGCGCTGATTGCGGGCCAGACCGAAGACGTAATCCACTCGATGCTCCTCACACCATTTCATCAACGCCTCGCGGGCAAAGCTGCTGTCCGCCCGCAGAGTAATGCGGACCTTCGGCCACTTCGCCCGCAGTTGTCCCACCATCCGCTCCATCTCCTGGACCGCTCCTTCGGAGCCATCCAGGTTCGACACCCGCAGCTTGGCCCCCAGCACATACCCCTCGCAAAACACATACAGCGGCAGGTAGCAGTAACACCGGTAGTAGCCATGGTAGAAACGACCCTCCTGTTCTCCGTGCAGCGGATCATCCGTCGCATCCAGGTCCAAGACCAACTCCTTCGGTTTCCCGCCTCGCACCCGAATGAACTGCTCCACCAAAAACGCTTCGACCGCGGCTTCATCCACCGGCGTCTTGCGATATTTATCCTGCGTCACCGAGGACAACTCCAAACGATTGAGGGTGCTCTTGCCCGCACACGCCTTGCCTCGATCCGCTTCCGCTCGCCGATCCCTCCCCAAGGGATCTTCCTTGCCGACCAACACCGCCATCAGCGGATCTGCCCGGAGCTCCTCATGATCGTTGACATCCTCATAGCCTAGCCTCGATTTCCACGGCAGTACAAATGACGCCTTTCCGCTTCGAGCCCCCCGCCAGAATCCTTGATCGGCGCGACTTGCGCCTGCTGTGTTTCCACCTACGTTAGTAAATAGAAGTACCTATTTGGATAGAGAGGTAATCCTATACCTAAAACCTGATCAAGGGACGATCCCCACGCGAATGCTAGAAAAGTCTGGATATGAGGCAGAATAGAACCCTATCAAAGGCTGAGCATTTTCTGTCATTCATATCTAGTATAGTTATAGTTTGGAATACAGTAATCGGAATGGACTAACTAATGACACCCGACCGACCGTTCCGGAGGCCCAATTCTTCCTGGCCCCCGAATCGCCTCTGCAGCGCCAGTATGAGGCCTTGCGCTGCTTTTTCGTCGAAGGCTTGCCCTCGCAGCAGGTCGCCACTCGCTTCGGCTATTCCCCAGGAGCCTTCCGCGTCCTCTGTCATCAGTTTCGCCATGATCTCAGCAAGCGCGCCCGCTTCTTTCAGGCGATTCGCCGGGGGCCTCAAGCGGCGCCCGCCCGCGATCGGGTGCGGGAACGGGCCGTCGCCCTGCGCAAGCGAAACCTCTCGGTCTACGATATCCAACGCGAGTTGGCCGCCGCCGGCCATTCCATCAGCATCAATGCGTTATCGATCCTGCTGCGAGAGGAGGGCTTCGCCCGACTGCCCCGGCGTCGGGATGAGCAACGCCCCGCCACCCTCAAGCCCGAAGCAGCAGCCATCGCCGACGTGCGGCAGATCAATCTGGCCCCGCGCAGCTTTCGCACCCGGGTCGGCGGTCTGTTTCTGTTCGTCCCGCTGATGCGATCGATCGATCTCGGGGCGGTGCTGCAGCCCCCCCGCCTTCCCGGCTCCCAAATGATTCCCGCCGAGCAGGCCGTGCGCACCCTGCTGGCTCTGAAGCTGCTGGGCATCGAAAGAAAAAGTCATGTCATGGATCGGGTCTTTGACGAGGGCATCGCCCTTTTTGCCGGTCTCAATGTGGTGCCCAAGCGCTCCTACCTGGCCGCCTACAGCTCCCGGGTCGACCGACGCGCCAACCTGCGCCTCATGGGAGCCTGGTTTGAGCAGGTCCAAGCCGCCGGCCTGCCCCGGGGCTCTTCCTTCGATCTGGACTTTCACACCGTCCCCGCCAATAGCCAGCAGGAACCTTTGGACAAACACTATGTCTCTTCCCGCAGCCGCAGCCAAAAAGGCATCCTCGTTTTTTTGGCTCGGGACGCCACCGAGCGTGTCTTATGCTACGCCAATGCGGGTGTCCCCCGGGCCGATCGAGCCGACGAGGTGCAACGCTTCGTCCAGTTCTGGCACCAACACAGCGGTCAGCCTCCGGCCGAACTCGTCTTCGATTCCCAGTTGACCACCTATGCTCATCTGAACCGCCTCAACCAACAGGGCATTGGCTTTATCACCCTGCGCCGCCGCTCCCAAAAAATGCTGGGCCAGATCTGGAGCCGCCCCGCCTCCGCCTGGCACCGCATCACCTTACCCGCCCTGACTCGGATCTTTCGCACCCCCAAAGTCCTGGACCAGCGGATCGTCCTGAAACATTACGAAGGTCCCCTGCGCCAGCTCACCCTCATGGAACTCGGTCACGAAGAACCGACCGTCCTACTGACCAACCATCTGCGCCGCGCCCCCTCGACTCTGATCACCCGCTATGCCCAACGCATGCTCATCGAAAATGGCATCTCCGAAGCCATCCAGTTCTTTCACCTGGACGCGCTCTCTTCGATGGTGGGACTCAAAGTGGATTTTGACCTCCAGATCACCCTCATGGCCAGCTCCCTATATCGACTCATGGCCGAGAAGATTGGTCGCGAATATCAGCGGGCTCAAGCCAAAAAGATCTTCCGAAATCTCCTCGACGTCTCGGCCCGGGTCCAGATCCAAGAGCAGCAAGTCACCGTCCACCTCGATAAGCGCGCCCATAACCCCTACTTGGTCGCCTCGGGCCTGGGTGATGATCCCACGCCCATGCCTTGGTTTGGCGGCAAAACTCTGGTCCTTCGATTTGACTAACCGACTCAACGGCTACCCTTAAAAAATGTTAGTCCTTTCCAGTACCGTGGAAATCGAGGCTAGGGCCAGTCCGTAAATCCGCTGCCCCACCAGTTCCTCCACACTGAACTCGGTGAAGCGAGGATCGCGCCGGTCCCCAAAGCAGGCGGCCAAGCCGCTAATGAACCCATAGCGGCTCTCCACCTCCCGTAACAGCAACCCCCCGGAGTCTGAGGTGATCTGCCCCCCATTGAATTCTGCCTCGACTCGGCGCCCTTCTAGCTCTTGAAACTCCAGCTTGGAAGCGATACACTCTGTGGTCATAGTAGTCAGCTCCTTGTGATTATTAAGTATCTGATAACAAAGACTTTATATCACATAGAGCTGACTGCTTTTTCTTGTCTTTGAGAAATCCGGGCTAAATCTCTACCGCTGCCACGACCAGCTTGTCTGTCCCTGGTAGCGGTAACTCCATGAGCTTTTGCTGGGGAGGGACAGTGAGCGGAAAGCGCACCCTGTTGACCCTCAGGCGAAAGTGCTTGCGGCGGCTGATTCGTACCCGTTTCCGCTGAGCTAGCCGTCAACCGGCTCCGGGGGGCTTGTGGGAACATCGGATGAAGATAATGGTTGAGCTGGCGTACTTGTCGTTGCAGACGGAGACTCCAAGTGGACCAGGAGACGATAGCTGAAGTCTGAGCCCCCACCCAGGAAGAAGTCCTCGACTCGCAGAATGTAGGTGCCGTCTCTTGGAATCCTGATGCGTATGAAGGCGTCCAAGCGGCGGAATAACCGGTTCAAATCGTTGAAGGCCAACAGAGTGCCATCTTCCCGCTCGAGCGACAGATACGAGTCCAGCTGAGAACCACGCGGATCGGTCAAGGTGTAGGCGGTCAGAATGTCTCCGGCTCTGGCCTCGACGCTGAACAGGTCCGCCCCGTTTTCCTGCGAGACCACACCTTCAATATTTGCAGGCAGTGTAAGAGTTTGCGCGGTCGCGACGGAGTCGTTTGGTTCGACTTCGGGAGCCTCCGGCGTCGCAGAGGAGATTTCGAAGGCTGCCAGGTTGGGACCCTCGTCGTTGGCAATCGCGATGGGTCTGTCTGACTCCACTCTAAGAGCCAGAAGCCCGAAGTTGATGCCGGCCGAGACACTGACGGATCCCTGGAAACCATCCAAATCTGGGAAGAGTCGGGAGTCGTTCAAAAACAGCGCGGTGTGTCCGTTCAAGGGAAGTTCCAGGACCGCCGTGCGCAGGACGGCTCCATCTTGCCCGATCAAGCTGATCACGCAACCCTGAGGCGATGGCTTGGGGTGGGCGATCAGCTGGAAGGATCCGTTGGCCAGCGCCAGCGCGGTGTTGATCCCCCGCGACAGATCGACCTCTGCTCCGAAGGAGAAATTATTCAGGGGGACAATGGCTGAAAGACCAACATGTGAGAGTAGAGAGCCTCCCGAAACCAGCCGAAGTACGACGCTTCCTCGAATCGAGGAGGCCGTGGAAAAGGTGAGGCGTCCGAAGCCGGCTGTAGCCACATCCGAGTCGAGCCCTATGGGGATGACTCGGCTCTCGCCCGGGCCAAGCTCGAAAATCATTTTCGAAACCAGTCCCTCATCGGTCGTCAGCCGAAGTGGGATTCCGTCGCCGGTGAAGAAGTCGAGCCGGATCGCCTCCTCCCTGACGTAACCCTGGTTGACGACGAAGATCTCACCGGAGAATCCTCCACCCGCAGCCAACTGGGGGAAGACCGTATACATGCACCTGGGTTGGCCTTCTTCAGGTTTGGTACAGTCGTATCTTGTATCTTCAGCGAACCCACCACCAGCATCAACAAACAGGGAAAGTGAAGCCGCAACAATGGGCAGGATACCGATCCGAAGACGGTTACACATTTTTCCTCCGCGCAATGAGTTCCGAGAAACCCGAGCAGAAACTCTTCTCAGGCTTCTTGAGCCTGGTCGCATCAGCAATTTGAAGCAGGAACTGTGCCAAAAGCCCGCCTTCCTCTTCAGATGTCTATAAACAGTTTATAAATAGGGTGTTAACCGGATTACCTGGTAGGTGAAAGCTGTGCTCTTGCCGCGACAATTTCGGTACCCAGCGTCAAATTGTTCTCAACGGACCTTGTCAGACGACAGTACGGTTGTTCGCGCGGCCGTCATATTTACCGGGGACTTCCTCAATCTCCCCCTGCTGCAGCCTCTCCTCGAAGAAGGATACTGATCGTTCTCGCTGCATCGTTGCTCTTGATGTTCAGGAAGGCCGTCTTTGGTCCAGGGGGAGATTGAGGGAAGAATCTCCAACGATGTGTACGGGACCGTTTGGGTGGGATGATTAGGGGGATGCCTCCCGCCTTGTGACTGAAGTCGAAGGTGTCGTTAAATGTTGTCTGCATCTCGCTGATCACCAGGTCCTCATCACCGCGGTTGGCCAATGTAATGGTTCGGGCTACGGGAAGAAAACCGATCAGTTGGCTTCCGAAGTCAAGCGTGACTGCTGGTGAAGCGAGCAGAGCCGGTCCCTGTCCTACCGACTTTTGCAGGTCAGGTGAGTCAGCGTTCGCAAGGATTCTGACTTTAGCCTTTCCTCCTATCACACGGGTCACTTCAGCTTGCTGTTCACCCCTCATGGCCGGAAAAGCCTGAACGAAAGTGTCAAAGTGGCGTGTTAGGAAGCCACTCCTGGCCAAAGGCATTGGAAAGCCAAAGAGACGCATTTGTTTTACCTTGCTGATGAACTCTCCACTCTTTGTCGTAAACCCAAGAGTGGTTTGCTGCTCTCCCAGGTTGCTAGAGCTCGCACTCTTTATCCCGGTTGAGTCCAGCAGGGGTGTCCAGAGATATACTGGACAGGGATCCACGCCGCAGCTGGCGGTGACATCGAAACTTCCGCTACCACCAGGGGCCACTTGCCTGAGCGAGGGTTGGATAGACACTCGTATTGTCGTGATCTCCGGGGTCGCCTGCCCATCCTCGGGATTCTCCTGCTCGCGTTGTGCCAGGTTCAACGAACCCAATAGAATCAACAGCACCATCAGCTTGCTCTTCTTTGGAGGAACGACGCGGTCTTGGCACTTCATGGACCTATGAACTTCTCTTCGACCAGCACAACCATCTCCGAGCCCCTGAAAAAGTTCCATTGAGCTGAGCGCACCTCGATCGTCATCTTGATCGGAGTGTCCATCGTCTCCGGCAGCAAATAGATCCTCTTTTCAAACCGAATTAACAAGGAACTATCGAGCACAGAGAGGCCGCTTGATGTCATCTCGAAAACTACTCCCGTACCTTCCGACTCCTCGGAAACCAGGAGCGTTGCTTGCGTCGATCCGCCTACTTCCTGTTTGAGATCAAAGAAGTGTTTTCCAATTCCGCTTTCTGCTTCTTGCTGCCCGCCGTAGAACAGCTGAAACAGAGTTTCTTTACCCGTGGAGTTGTTCACCAGAGATGCGGTTCCGGCGGACGCATTCTCCTCAAGGTCGGCTGAATTCAGGCTCCCGCCGTCGACGAAGACCAGCAGGGAAGCAAACGGGACCTCGTCCGGCTCTTGCGCCAGCAGGATGACTGGAGCAAGCGTCCCCGGGGATTGCTGAGTCGGCAGGTTCAGGCCGTCCCCCTGAGTTTCGCCGGGGACCGTCTCTGCCTCGATCACATCGCCGGCAGCAAAGAAAATGCCGGCATCGGGCTGGAACAGGACCCGGAACAGAAAGTCGTTGCTCTGCTTATTGTTGATGGCGACTCTGACTGCACCAGTAACCGCTCCTTCTGGAACGTACACGAGGAGCTCTTGCGCCGAAGCGGCTAACACAGGGGCTTCAACCCTGGTGTTGTCAGACCCCTGGAATGTGACCTGGTTGTTCTCAGGGACAGGGTCGAAGTCCGAGCCCACGATTTCAACCTTATGACCCATTTCACCGTGGAACGGAAGCAGACGCTCGACGCGTGGTGCACCCGAAGTGGGCGTAACCGTGGTGAAGCTCCTGGTGACGGTTTTGGTAAAGGGAAGCTGATGGCCTTCCAGCACGGTGGTAGAGGTCAAAGTGGCTATGACATCGAAAGTCTCGCCAGGAGCGTCGGGTAGACGGATGACTTGATCGCTCAGGACTATCTCCGTCTCCATATTCGACCTGACGACACCCTCCGCCGGCGGCTCTGGGACCGGCCTCAGAGTCATGACCGCAGACCCCTTTCCCAGGCTACCTTCAGCGCTGACGGCTAGACTACCGTCTACGACACGTTGGACATGAAAACTGAGGCCCTCGGTTGCATCGATAGAAGACACCTGTAGGTAGTGGAACTCAGGGGTTAAGCCACCTGACTGCTTCTGGATGCCAAGAATCCCTCCTTCTTCCAGGCTGGAGAAGTCGGTGGAGGCCTTTTCAACACGAAACTCGGAACGGAGCAATCGCATGTGTTCGCCGGCTTGCCGTATCTTGATCGTGAAAGCGGGCGATGAGCCGGCCAGCAAGGTATGAGGTGTGATGTCGAATACAGCGTTGAAAACAGGTTCTTTTACGTTCACAGTGACCGTTTCCGTGGTGGGAAAGTTAGCACTGTCCTCCACCTCCAGCTCAATGCTGCCTTCCTTCAAGCCGATTACTTCTATGAAGGTGTCTTTCAGCTCTGCAACGGCGATTCGTTGATCCTGCGCAGATAAAGGTCTTAGCCTATAGGGAGGAATACCTCCAGCGACTAGGAAGACGTCTTCTCCGCTACCCGGCGACAAGAGCACAGTAGCGCTGGATGGAAGTACCTCTAGCGTAGGGGCTGAGGACCTGACCTCGTAGCCCACGCTGTTACTCTGCTCCCCGTCGACAGTGACGGTCACCGCGTAGAGCACGGGAGGCGAAAACACCAACCTGCCTCCCAGACTCTCCGGGACCGTACCCATGATCACCGTTTCGGAGGCGCTGCTGACCTCTGCCTGAATCATCGCTTCTGGCCGGTAAAACAGAACCATGTTCTTGCCAGGGTCAGAGCTGAATCCTCGGCCAACCAGCGTGAAATTGCCTTTCTCTGGTCCCATGGTGGGTGAAATCAGCCGGATCCTGAGAGCTTCTTCCGAGAGGGCACCGCCGCAGCTGGGGAGTTCCGATCTTCCCAGATTGTGAAGCAGCAGTTGGACTAGATCCTGCACATCGACGACGCTGTCCTGGCCCACATCTGCGTTTCTCAGAGCCTCGCCGGTCAAAGCCCTGTCTCCCAGGATGTGGGACTGGATCAGGACCAGGTCTCTTACATCTCGCTGTCCATCCAGGTCTGCGTCTCCGAGACAAGGTGGAATCATCTGACGTAGGGCTGGCCGTGAGGCCCAGGCCTGGCCCGGGCTGAAGCTTTGCTCGGAAAACAGGCATACCAGGGAAAAGGTCAACAGTATCAGCAAGGAGAGCTCCAGCACACTTCCCAGCCGACGGTCAATTAATCGATACCAGCTCATTCTGCTCTGATGCTCTCGGCCAGGAACGTAAGAATCGCACACCGGAAAGCCAAAGGTCTCCAGCTTCAGATCTCAAGGATTCGACTGAATCGATAGTTTAACCACCCAATTCGGTGATGGCGAGAACATATTGAGGTTCCCCCAAGGTCACGGTCGCCTTCCCTAACCTCTCATGATTGCCACCAGTCCTGCCGAAGAGATAGACAGCAGGTCCTGGGCCCGGATTTGACTTCAAACCTGGCCTGGCGGAGCATTGCTTGACTCTTGGCTCAATTGGAGTGTTCCAAGACACTCCAAATCTCCTGGACTCTGACAGGGGACAGTGAGTCGGAGCTGAAAGGTTTGAATTCGTGTCCCTCTGGGATCATAATTTTCTCTCAAGACCGGATAGGAAAATATTCCTCATCCTGCTCCCTATCCTTCTGGGGCTTGCCGCCCCTGTTTCGTCCCTGGCGCAGCCTCGTCCCATCGTAAAGGTAGTGACCGAAAACGGTCTAGTTGACGTCGTACAAGTCGGTGGTCGGTGGGGACTACCCGCCAGCGTTCTTGGGGCTCAAGGTAACCCACTGCCTCTACAGGAGGTGAGCGCGGTGTCCTTAAGGGTGGGCGACCGAGCCAATCCGCAATGGGTGCCCGGATCCGTCGAGGTCGGGTCGGCCAATCCCCAGACGACCTTCCCCAGACCACCTAGCCAGCTAGAGACATTTTGCGTGGGCTGTAACGGTCCAAAGCCTTCAATTACGATCCTCCTCTGGTCTCGTCTGCCCCTCAAGGCGGCCCGGGTCATGGTCGCCCGCGTAAGCCTGGGAGTCGATGCAACCGACCCCAACACGGTATATACCGACGGCAACTCAATTCTCGTGGAAATCTGGTTTGCTCGGACTGCCCTTGCGAACCGCCCCCCCGAAGTCGACGCTGGCCCGGAGCAAACAGTGGAGTTTGGACAGACCGTTACACTTCAAGGGACGGTGCACGATCCCGACGGAAATTTACTGACGCTTCTTTGGACGATGGAAGATGAAGTGGAGGGGAGCGGGATCACTATCAACGATGCCACCTCACCCGTGGCAAGCTTTACAGCTCCCAGCGAGCCCAGGGACTTGACCTTCCAGCTCTGTGCCAGCGATGCTAAAGCGCTATCGGCATGCGATACCACAGACGTCTTCGTCGTCCCGCCGGCTCCGGCGATCACATCCATCTCACCCGGAAGCGCTCCCCCTGACAGCCGCATCACGATCAATGGAAGTGGCTTCGCGGTGGGTGAAGCGCAAGTGTTCTTCGACGGGATATCGGGCCTCGAAGTCGATCTCCAAGGTGACTCGAAGATCTTGGCAACGGTGCCATCCAGGCTGACCCCGGGGCCCGTGGATATTACCGTGACGACCGCCGGCGGATCCGCAACCCTGATCGGTGGGCTAGACGGCTTCACTCTCGAGAAGAAGCTGTACTTCGCCCATTTCGGAAACGGCAACGGCTTCACCTCCGATCTGGTCCTGATCAATGCGTCCGCTACAGAGTTCGTATTTGGCACCGCTGATTTCCTGGACGACGACGGACTTCCTCTTCTAGTGGGCTTCGCCATCACGAAGGCTGCGAGAGCTAGTGGTCTCGTCAAGGGGGCCCCGGCTCTCCCGATCTTTAGCAGCGTGCCTTTCTTTATCCGTCCGCTCGGTGTTGTCACCCTCTCCACCGATGGTAAGGGTGACCTGGTGGCCGGCAGCGTCGTTGTCACGGCCGATCGAAATCTGGGAGGAGTCATCCGCTTTCACATACCTGACGTTGGAATCGCCGGAGTGGGTGGAAGCCAGCCTTTGAACAGCTTCATAACCCCCGTGCGGCGAAAGTTGGGTGGGATGAACACCGGTGTGGGTATTCACAACACGGAAACCGAGCCCATCTCGCTGGCCCTGCAGCTGAGACGCGACGGGCAGGAGGTTGGCCAGGCAAGAGTCCAGGAATTCCCACCGGGGGGACACCTGGCTCTTTTTATCGACCAGATCTTTCCAAATGCCGACACCGACGATTTCAACGGGACGTTGGTGGTTCTGGTGGACGATGAAAAAAGAGCTGCGGCTACGGCATTTGAGCTGGGGTTAGAGCCGGGCGAGTTCACCAACCTCCCGGTGCAACCCCTGAAATAAGAGGCGACATTCGGCTCTATCTTGGCTATGAAGTAGTCGGAATGTGTCGGGCCTCGAGCGGCGCCACCCGGGCCAGATTGTCGAAATCGCGATCGTGATGAAGTACCGTCAGGTCGTTGCGGATCGCGCAGACAGCGATCAGACAGTCGACTCCGGAACGCACGGTCACTCCGGCGTGTCGAGCGGATCGATACAGGTCGACCGCCTGCTCATGGACTTCCCAGGTCAGCGGGGACTCCACGATCGGCAGGGCCAGCATCGCCTCTTTGGCGAGGTTGAACGCCCGCTGTTGATCGAAGCCCTGGAGTACCTCCTGCAGGATTGGGAGGCAGATGACCACTTCCTCCAGATCCGCCTCCGTCTCGAAGAGATCGATGCTGCTGGAAGGGCGGAAGAACTCGATCCAGGCCGAGGTGTCGACGAGAAACATCTACGCGTCCTCAGTCTCTGGTTCCGGAACGATCATCCCTCATCTCGGAGAGGTTACCTCGCCACAGGCCGGATTGACGCAGCTCCAGGATCCGCCGGGCCTTGATGCGTCGGACGAAGTCTGTCAGGGCCCGCTCGACCGTTCGTGAGTAGGTTCGCTCTCCGCTCAAGCGCTGAGCCTCTTCGAGGAGCTGTGCATCCAACACAAGATTTGTACGTTTCATGTGCATAGGATCCCACTAGCCGCTTACTCAGGTCAAGAGAGAACGCCCGCAACGCCTGCGATGGGTAGGATGTCCAGCACGGGAAGTGTGGGCTACCCACATTAACGCCTTCGGCGTAGCGGTGGGCTCCAGGCCGCCGTCCGAGCCAAAGGCTCGGAAGAATAGGACTTCGGCCTGGAGGCCAAAGCTACGTTCGCCAATGAAGTTTCAGGTTCCCGCCCCTGGGAAACATCAAGAACCACGCGATTGGGCGGGGGAGATTGTGCTGTTGTCCGGCTCTCTCCGCGGAATATGGGCTCATGTTTCTGACAAGTCACGTCGTTCGCGGCACTGTATCTCCCTACTGCTCACTGCTCACTGCTCACTACCCAATTTTCAGCCTAGTGCTCGGGAGGGGCGATCACGGCAGTGTCACATCCCATATCTTCGCTCGACGCGCTTTGCCTTCCGGTCCCTCGATGTACAGAGTTACGATGAACTCGCCGGGCGCTTCGTAACGATGGGTGGGGTGACGCTCGGTGGAGAACTTACCATCGCCGAAATCCCAGCGCCAGGAGGTTATCTTGCCGTGGGAACGATCACGGAATGCCACAATGCGATCGCCCCGGCTGAGAACCTGGAAAGACCAGTCGGCCTCGACTGACTTGCGCAGAGATTTCTCGATGGGCATCAATCGAAAGGCGACTAGATCCGACGCGTCTCCATACATCGTCGTCTTGTGCGAAAGGTTCCAGAATCCACCGTATCGCTCGGCCTTTTCGTCGTCATAGTCGAGAATGGCCCAGGACATACCAATCACTTTATCTTCCACCAGCTTTGATGGAACGGCTCGCGAACTGTCCGGGGGGGCGTAGTCGAACGGTGTTACAAAGAATTCCAGCACGAGCTTGCCACTCTCTCCGTGCTTGAAGCTGTATTTGCAAGCTGCATTGGCGTAGGGCAAGTCTTTGATCCAAGGCTGTGCGCCCCACACCATTGCCCAGTCCTTGCCTTCAGCGGGCGTAAAGATGTGGTAGTTCTGCGCATGGACGCCGTGAAACAAGAAGTGTGTTTCTAGTCGGTCGCGCAG
Organism: Acidobacteriota bacterium; assembly: GCA_965218775.1. Lineage (GTDB taxonomy): Bacteria > Acidobacteriota > UBA6911 > RPQK01 > JAJDTT01 > CAUZIZ01. The sequence goes on from CBDCLS010000006.1 coordinate 2,511,851, forward strand.
CTTCTCATTCGGATGCATCTGGCGGATCAGTGGTCCGCCCGATAGATCGCCGTCGATCACGACCTCGAAGATGTCGTTATGCAGATCCTCACGGGCGAAGTCCCAGTAATTGTCCTGAGCTTCGTAGAGAAAGTAGAGCTGGTTCAGCCCCTTGACCCAGCCGACTTTGACCTTCACATCCAGATTCACCGGATCGTGCCTGTTGCCGATTCCAACGACCGTCTCCCGCAATTGATCCATGCCGATTGCGTAAGAATCGGGAACGATCGACCAGTCCTCGACGCTGGCGTCAATCCGAGGAATCTGATCGGCGGGAAACTGAAACACCTGAAATTCAACATCGGGCCGCTCAATTCCGATGCTCAGAGCAGCAATCAGAAGACACAGTGAGTTCATTTCTGTTCTCCGTTCAGTTCACTCGGCGAGCGCGGACGGCTGCCGTCTCTCTACGCCTTCTTGTCGGCATGGATCGCGATCGCAGCGCCCTGAGGATCCAGGCACTGGGCAATCCAGCCGCCACCGGGTACCTCCATTGGGCCGTTCAGGATCGTGCCGCCTTTCTCCTTGATCTTCTCGGCAGTGGCATGAACGTCCGCAACCGAGACATAGAGGAGCCAGGCCGGAGGACCGGGCATCTGCTCCGATTTGGTAAACATGCCGCCCAGCGTCGTTCCGCCGAGGCCGTACATCTGGTAGATTCCCATCTCCCCCATGTCCATGGCATCCGTCTTTTCCCAGCCGAACAGTGCTTCATAGAACCCGAAGGCAGCTTCCTGATCAGTCGTCGCTAGCTCGTGCCAGGAGACTTCACCGAGGCCGTCCGATTCCTGTTTGGGCGGGTCTTCACCCACAGCCGTGAAGATTGAGAAGACGGCCCCTTGAGGATCGGCTAGCACGGCGAAACGCCCGGCGTCCGGAACGTCCTCGGGGCCATGGAGAAGGCTCGCCCCGAGCCCTTTGGCCTGGTCCGCGGTGGCGTCAACGTCGGGACTGGAAACATGGGCAAGCCAGTGGGGAGGAGCCCCCATCTCAACGGCCTTCTGTGGCAGCGTCATGACTCCGCCGATAGGACCCGCTTTGCTCACCCACATGGTGTAGTCCTTCTCGCCGCCTTGCCAGGCTTCCGTCTCCCACCCGATGGTCTCCCCGTAGAATTTGATAGCGCCCTCCACATCGGTCGTCAGTAGTTCGGACCACACAAACCGGCCCAAGGAATTCTGTCCCGACATTTCTCGTCTCCTTTCGAGTAATCTGGTCTCGGATTTCTAACCAACCTACGATTCTACATAGTTACACCTGCAGAAGCAGGCAACATCGCCGAACATTTACAAACTATTGTTGCTCTCTATACTCTATTGTTCAGGCCCCTAGCCGCCCCGCCATCATCAGGTTTTTCACGTTGCGGGAGTAGAGTGATCTAAGCGGGATGCTGAAGACCTGCGACCCCATACTGTCCCAGTTTTCATCGGTGCGAGGAGAGGGGAAGGGGGGCTCATCCCGAGTCAGGATGCCTCCTTGAACGTGAATGTCGATTCCCCAGCAGCCATAGGCCACTGCGTCCTCCAGGAACTGGGGGTCCTGAACCTGCTGTTGGGTGACGACGTGGTCGCCCAGTAGGCGGCGCGATTCGCGTTTGTAGGGCCAGAACCCTACGAACTCCAGGCCATAGTTCTCGGCTCCGTGGTCTCCCCGGTTCTTGATGTGGTCCCAGACACCCAGCAGCTGGCGGAGGCCCTCGTGGCGGATCCGATCGTTGTCGTGAAAGGGGTGATGAGGTGCGCCCACTGCGACGATAGGACGACATGATTCTCCTCTCCCACGAGTATCGCTGGCAGTTCAGACGGAGCCGCGACCGGTTGCGGCTCCGTTTCGATAGAGGCTCTGTCAGATGGAGAACCCTAGATGATTCTCTAGCCGATGAGTCCTATCCCCACTTCTGGCCCAACTCATCCAATCCCGCCTGCGCCAGGTCTTCCGGCCCCATGGTGAGGCGGAACTGGCAGTCGGCATTGAAATTGAGAAAAAAGGGCTCTGCCAGGGAGGGTATGCTGGAAGGGCTTTCAATATCCACTACCAGAATGGCTCCACGGGTTCCATCCATCTCGGTGAAATAGGTAGCTTCTGGCTTGATGTCTTCCAGAATACGGCCCAGGATTTGACCTGCTCTTCCCTCCCGTACTCGTTGGTTGAAGGGTTCATGAGGCATCTTCACAATCATTAGCATTCTCATCTCTTCTTACCTCCGTTTTGAATCAGATTCTTGTTTCGCCGGAATGGCGAACTCTGCCATTATTGCCTATTTTGAAGGGGCTGCAAGCCAGCCTTGCTTCACAACCGCGCATGGGAGTATAGCTATAGCTGTCTCGATGAGACAGGAGAGGAGGCTCTCTGAGTCGAACGGTAAACTGAGATGGACGGATTGGGCCCTGGAGGTTCACGAGAAGGGAACTGTCCTACCCGACTCGCTTCCCTTGCCTTTGCCCGTGCCCTTGCCCTTGCCCGTCAGTATCCCCACAATCGTCGCGCCTGGCTGAGAAAGATGAAGTCGGGCACGGGCAAAGGCAAAGGCAAGGGCAAGGGCAAGGGCAAGGGTAGGAGGAGGACTCAACACAGACAAACGTTCTCGGCGGTACGAGATGGCTCGCTAGATCTTGGTTGGGCGTTTGTCGAATGTCCGTTTCAGGACTGAACGAACTGGTGTGGCGGGGGCGAGGCAGCCTCGAGTGACTGAAGGGGAAACGGGCGCATGTTAAGGGAGCGGCTTGATTGGAGGCTGGCGGTAGCAATCCTGGCGGCGCCTCTCCTGGTCGGACTTGGAGGCAATCAAGACGCCGAGAACAAGGCCATCTGGAGGGACGATGCGACCAATTTGGAGGTAGTTCGGAAGCTCAACCGAGCCCACCGCCTGATGCCCTTCAGTTGGGAGTTCGAAGGGGTGGTGGACGAGCCCCCCTTGGAACTGGAGTGGACGGTGGGGCGGGACCTTCCCCTGGCCTGGAAGGGAGGAGTAGCGTGCCCAATCGGCGAGGAGATCGTGCTGGCGGGCGGACTGTGGATGCCAGGTAGGCTCAATCGGACCCTGGCCTATCATCTGATCAAGGGTACCTACCGAGAACTTCCTCCCCCACCCATCCGGCCTCAGTACACCCAGGGAACTTGTGATGACCAGGCTCTGTACGTGGTGGGCGGCCGCGGCTCCGGAAGCCGGGTCCTGAAGCTGTCCCAGGATTCCAGTGGATCCTGGGAATGGATCGATCTGCCACCGCTGCCTCCCGAGGAGGGCGAGGGAAGGTGGGTCGGCGCCGTGGGCATCGATCCCGGAAAGTGGTTGATCCTGGTAGGGGGTTCTCCTACCGGGACTTCCTACGAGAATCGAATCCGGCCACAGCTTGCCGACTATCGTTTGCGCCTGGATCGGTCAGACGCCGGATGGGAGCGGACGAGCCCCTACCCCGGTGGGCCCAGGGGGGTGCTGCAGTCGGCCATGCTAGGAGGTCGTCTCTACGTTTTTGGCGGTTCACATACCGTCCCCGAAATGCGCTCCACTCATGTCGAGTTATCAAAGGAATACGGCCTCAGAACTCCCTACAACGGGGTGCCCAATCGGCGCGATTCCTACTCCTACGATCCCCAGACAGATACCTGGAAAAGCTTGCGCAATCTGCCCTTTCCGTTGTTGGGAGGCCACTCGGTGGTGGCCCGGGACCGGTACATTCTCCTGATGGGCAGCGCCGACTATCCCACCTTTCGGGTGGGGAAATCCAAGAGCAATCCAGGGGTCGAGATCAAGGGAGGAGCGTCGTCCTCGCGCTGGAGAGGTTACGGAGACCGGGTTCTGTGCTACGACGTCGACCGTGATGAGTATTCCAGTCTCGGAGTCATGCCCTATGGCGTGGCGACTACCCCTTGGGTTCTAGTGGGCTCAAAGGTGTACGGATTCGGTGGGGAACCGGCCCACGGCTTCAACCTGAACACCGAGACGGTGCTGCAGATCGGCACCCTGATCTGGCGCTGACTAGATGACCTTGGTGGAGAGAAAGTTCACAAACTGGTCAAGTTTGCGAAGAAGCTACCCTTGCCTTTGCCCGTGCCCGTGCCCGTGCCCTTGCCCGTCAGTATCCCTACAATCGTCGCGCCTGGCTGAGAAAGATGAAGTCGGGCACGGGCAAAGGCAAAGGGCAAGGGTAGGAGGAGGACTCAACACAGACAAACGTTCTCGGCGGTATGAGGTGGCTCGCTACTACATCCCGGAGGAATTCTTCATGACTAATCGACGAACGTCGTGGATACTCTTTTCCACTGTCCTGATTGTGCTGGCCTTGAGTGCCCGGGTCTCGGCTGAGGTCAGGCTGCCAGCTCTCATTTCCGATCACATGCTCCTGCAGCAGAAGGTTCCCGTCAGGATTTGGGGCTGGGCCAATCCGGGGGAGCAGGTACGCGTCCGGTTTGGGGGACAAAACGTCTCGGCTGCTGCAGACTCTCTGGGAGGATGGGAGGCTTTCCTGGCACCGCTCGAGGCAGGTGGACCCTTCCAGATGGTGGTCTCGGGAGAGAACACCATTACCTTGACTGATGTCTTGGTAGGTGAGGTGTGGGTAGCCTCGGGTCAGTCCAATATGGTCTGGTCTGTACGGCGCTCCCGGGACGCCGAGGCCGAGATTGCTCAGGCTGAATTTCCTCGCATTCGACTGTTCAAGGTGGCGCTTGGGGTTGCCGACCAGCCCTTGGAGGACGTCGAGGGCAGCTGGCAGAAGTGTTCTGCGCAGTCTGTGCCTGACTTCTCCGCAGTCGGCTACTTCTTTGCACGCCATCTGCATCAGAAGAGGGGGCACCCCGTGGGTGTGATCCAGACCGCCTGGGGCGGCACTCCCTCTGAGTCCTGGACCAGCCGGCTCCGCCTCGCCTCCGAGTCGAAGCTGGCGCCGGTACTCGAAAACTGGGAGAGGGTGCTAGCAGAATACCCGGCGAAGGGGCGAGCGCACCAGAAAGCACTGCAGCAGTGGGAGCAGGAGGCCCAGGTTGCCCGCCAGAAAGGCGGGGCAGAGCCCAGAAAACCCCGGCGACCTCAGGGTCCAGGTCATCCCTGGACCCCGGGGGGACTCTACAATGCCATGATCGCGCCCTTGACGCCCTACGCCATCCGGGGCGCCATCTGGTACCAGGGAGAGAACAATGCCAACCGGGCGCAGGGATACTTATATCGAGCCCTGTTTCCGGCCCTGATTCGGGACTGGAGGGAGAATTGGGGTCTTGGCGCGTTTCCGTTCTTGTTTGTGCAACTGGCCAATTTTAGCGAGACCCCTCCGCAGAGCCAGTGGCCTGAGCTGAGAGAGGCTCAGCTCATGACGCTGGAGCTCCGAAACACTGCCATGGCCGTCACCGTAGACATCGGCGATCCGGTGGACATCCATCCCACAAACAAGCAGGACGTCGGTAAGCGGCTCGCCCTGGGCGCGCGCCGGGTCGCCTACGGCGAGAATCTGGTTCACTCGGGGCCCCTCTATCGCCAGCTCACGAGAGAGGGCAGTCGGCTCCGTGCGTGGCTCGACCATGCGGGCGGAGGATTGACTTCAAAGGATGGGGAGGACCTGAAGGGTTTTGTCATTGCCGGAGACGATAGGAAGTTCGTGGCGGCTTCCGCCAAGATCGATGGGACCTCGGTCGTGGTTTCGAGTCCCCAGGTGGCCAACCCGGTCGCGGTCCGGTATGGCTGGGAAGACAGCCCAATCTGCAATCTATACAATGCCGAGGGACTACCCGCCTCTCCCTTCCGCAGCGACGACTGGCGAGATGCAGCAATGCCGTCACCGTAAACTTTCGCTTCTGATTCACTTTGGCGATTCGACGATCACATTCTCTTCCCGCAGCCGACGTTGGCAACCTGAAACCAAATCAGGAACGGGCAAAAACCGCGAGAGATTCATCCCTTGAGCCGGAACAACGGCGGTTGCTGCAGGTGGAAATCCGTGGTGTCCTGATAAGCCTTCGCCAGAGTCAGGATTTCCTTCTCACCAAAGAGCCGGCCGGTGAAGGAGATACTGGTGGGCCGACCCTCTGGATCGAAGCCGTTGGGCACGCTCACGCAGGGGTGGCCGGTCAGGTTCGTGAGGTTCAGGTTCTCCCCGAAACTGGGTGCCAGATATAGGTCGACTCCCGACATCAGCTCTGCCATGTCCTGCATCAGAAGGGTTCGCAGCCGGTCGGTCTGAATGTACTCCACCGCCGGGATCGTGCGAGCTTGACGCAGCATATTGGGCCAGTTGTTCTCCAATTGCTCGACCAACAGATCATCCTGATTGCTGCGAGTGAACTCGTCGAAGGCCGCCGCCGCTTCGGTATACAACACGATCTCAGCAGCGACGGGCCGCTTTGGCAGATCGATAGCAATCAGATCCACTCCAAGCCCGCTCAAGGTCTCTAGAGTTCTCTCGGAGTTGCCCTTGATGGCCCCTTCCTCCTGCTCCTCGAAGGCACTCTTCGCGTACCCCACCCGCAGACGATCCAGATCAGGATTGAAATCCCAACGGAAGGGTACGTCGACTGTGCTTCGATCGTTTGGGTCGAGACCCTGGATGGTCTCGAACACCAGGGCGCAGTCCTCTGCGCTGCGGCAGATGGGGCCGATCTTGTCCATACTCCAGCTAAGTACCATGGCTCCATGCCGGCTGACCCTGCCGAAGGTGGGTCTGAGGCCGGTGACGCCGCAAGTAGTAGAGGGAAAGACGATGGAGCCCAACGTCTCCGATCCGATGGAGAAGCCGACCAGACCGGTAGCGGTTGTCGCCGCCGATCCCGCCGAGGAGCCCAGGGATCCTTCGTCGAGTTTCCAGGGATTACGGGTCTTGCCTCCGAACCAGACGTCTACTCCGGCCAATGCGCCGAGGCTGAGTTTCGCCAGCAGCACCGCACCCGATTTCTCCAGGAGCTGGACCACTGTGGCGTCCGTTTCCAGGACCTGTTCCCGGTGCGAGGCGGCACCCCAGGTGGTCCGGTATCCCTGCACTGCCAGAAGGTCCTTTGCGCCCCATGGGATTCCGTGAAGCGGACCTCGGTATCTACCCTGCCTGATTTCGCTGTCGGCACGCTCGGCCTGCTCCAGTGCCATCTCTCGGGTGAACGAGATGACACACTCGAGTTGGGTGTGATGTTTCTCCAGACGCTCCAGGTACATCCGGGTCAGGTCCAGCGAGCTCACTTGACGATCTCGAACCGCACGAGCGAGGCGAGTCACCGGCCAGAAAGCCAGCTCTTCAGGGCGGAGCTGGGACTGTGAGGGAGCGGGCCCCCCTGAAGCAACTCGAGAAGGCTCGGCCTCCGCTGCTGCAGAGGTTCGAGGCAGGGCTGAGGCGATCGTATCCCCCGGAGGGATGGGATCGAAGCGATGAGCGGGAGCGACCGAATTCGCGAGCGAAACCTCCCGTAGTTTTTGGTAGAACCCCAGGTCGTCGTGGACCCTCTTCCGCATCAACTCCCGCTCTTCTCGGGTGAACTCCAGCCCAATCAGGCGGTGGGCATAGCTCAGCATCTCTTCCGTGATCTGCGTCTCCAAGTCGATTTCGCCGCCCTCCTGACAGGAAGCAGCATAGAGACCAGCTCCGGAAAGGGAGGCCAGGGCGTGACGGCGGCTGACTTTGAAGTTGGACATGGGATCACCTCCGCTTACGTAGCTTTGGCCTCCAGGCCGAAGTATTTCCGTCGAGCCTTTGGCTCGAAAGACGGCGGCCTGGAGCCCACCGCTACGAGGGACACCGGTATAACTCGAGCGACGTCTAGTAAAAAACCAGCAGTGCGGATGATATTATCATTCCGGTCAGGAGAGAAGATCATGGACTCCTTCCGGGTTGGCCTGAGACTCTGGGTATCTGCCCTCTTTCTCTGGTGTACGCTAGGCCTCTCTCTTTCAGGGGGCTCTCCGGAGATCGTTTCGGTTGAAAAGATCTGGGATCGAGGCACTCACAACGCGTTCACCGACCTGATCCGCTTTGAGGGGAAGTGGTTCTGTACCTTCCGCGAGGCTTTGAGTCATGGAGGCGGCGATGATGGCGAGGTCAGAGTGATCGTCTCCTCCGACGGTGAGCGGTGGGACTCGGCTGCGCTTCTCAGGGAGACCGGTGTGGACTTGCGGGATCCCAAGCTTTCACAGACCCCTGATGGCCGACTGATGCTGGTATCGGGCGGCAGCATCTACGAAGGCGACAAGTATCTAACCCGTGCCCCCCGAGTGGCCTTCTCTCGGGACGGGCGCGACTGGACGCCACCCCAGCGGGTCCTGGCCGAGGACCACTGGATCTGGCGAGTCACCTGGCATAAGGGGCGGGGCTACGCCGTGTCGAAGCTGGGGGAGACACCCCAGCCAAGACGATGCTTCCTTTACCAGACGAAAGATGGGGTTGATTGGGACTGGGTCGCTGAGCTCAAACTGCCCGGTCTGACTCCCGAAGCGAGGCAGACCGCCCCCAGTGAGACGACCGTGCGCTTCCTTCCCAAGGACGAGATGCTGGCTCTGATCCGGCCGGGCTGGGTGGGTAGCAGCAAGCCTCCCTACAAGAAGTGGACCTATCACAAGCTGAAGCATCGGCTTGGAGGTCCGAACTTCATTCGCCTCCCGGACGGGTCACTGTGGGCCACATCTCGAGGTTATCCTCCGGGGACTGCGGTAATCGGTCCCTGGAAGGGCAAACCCCACACCATTCTGGCGAGGTTGACCCGGAACAGCTTCGAACCAGTCCTGACCTTGCCTAGCGGGGGAGACAGCAGCTACGCCGGGATGGTCTGGCACGAGGGGCTGCTCTGGGTGAGCTACTATTCTTCGCACCAGGGCAATACGAGCATCTACCTGGCCAGGATCCGACTCGAGCCCTAGATTTTCAGTTTTCCGAAAGGAAACCGATGTCTCCTCTTGATCGCCGTACCTTTCTCAAGTCCACGGTAGCTGCCTGGGGTGTGGCACCGTTGCTGGGAGGACTCCTCAACGGCGCTCTGACCCCACGCCGGAAGCTGCCGGTGGCGGCGATCGTCACTGAGTATCGCGACAGTTCACATGCGGATGTGATCGTCGGTAAGATCCTGGAGGGTTTTCATCAGGATGGCGGTGCCGGAGCGGATCTGTATCTGGCGTCGCTCTTTACCGATCAGGTTCCCGAAGCTGATATGAGTCGCCGACTGGCTGCCAAGTACGACTTTCCCATTGTTGACACCATCGACGAGGCAATTACCTTGGGGTCGGATGAGGTCAAAGTCGCTGGCGTTCTGAGCATTGGGGAACACGGCAGTTATCCCTACACGCCTGATACCAAGCAGCACATGTACCCACGGCGAAGATTCTTCGACGAGATTTCTAACACCTTTCGGCGCACCGGCTCGGTGGTCCCGGTCTTCAACGACAAGCATTTGTCCTATCGTTGGCGCGACGCCAGCCACATGGTGGAGACGGCCCGGGAAATGAAGTTCCCTCTTTTGGCTGGGTCCTCGCTGCCGCTCACCTGGCGAAGGCCGGAGGACGCTTTGCCCATCGGCACCCAGATCGAAGAAGCATTGACGATTGGATACGGCGGCTACGAATCCTACGGCTTTCATGCCCTGGAAACCCACCAGTCCCTGATCGAGCGACGACGCGGGGGCGAAAGTGGAGTCGAGGGGGTCCAAGCCCTACGAGGTGATGCCGTGTGGAAGGCGGAAAGGGAGGGCCGTTGGTCCCGGGAGTTACTGGAAGCTGCCCTTGCCGCCATTCCATACATCCCGGAAGGGAAGTGGGAAAGCGCACTCGCGAAGGACGCCGCCTGGTATCTGATGGATCACAGCGATGGTCTGAGAAGCAGTGTCGCGATGGTCAACGGGGTGTCACGGCATTTCGCAGTGGCGCTCAGGATCAAAGGCCAACACGATCCGGTGGTTAGCTGGTTCCAGCTCCAGGAAGGAAAGCCGTACCTACACTTCGCTTATCTGGTCAAGGCGATCGAGCACCTGATCCACAGCGGAAATCCACCTTATCCTGTGGAGCGAACGCTCCTAACCACGGGCATCCTCGATCGCGTCATGCACAGTCTGTCCAGTAACGGGAAACGGTTTCTGACTCCTGAGCTTACTTTCGGCTACTCGCCAAGCGACTGGCCCTACGCCAACCACCCGGCATCTCAGCTGAGGCTCAATTTGCAGGAGCCCGGTTAGGGCATATACGTCCAAGTGGCTGGGGGAGCGACGGCGGCAAAAGGACTCGTTTGGCCTCCAGGCCGAAGTAAAGCAGTCGAGCCTAGCTCGACGCACGGCGGCCTGGAGGCCACCCCTACGACCAAGGCCAACCCGAGTCGCGGGTCGACCTCAGTCCAGGACTCCTCAGACCGGATCGACTCCCGAAACCTGGTTGAGTGGAGGAAGCCCTTCGGCGATCCGATCGATGTTCGCCAGTGCCTCGGTAGCCCGATGCCTGGACGTCCCGGTAGTTCCGCCGGCTATGTGGGAGGTGGCAACCACCTGGTCCATATGGAGAAGAGGATGTTTCGGGTCCACGGGCTCAGTCTCGAACACATCCAGCCCGGCCCCCCGGAGGCGACCCGACTTCAGTGCGTCCGTCAGCGCCTCCTGGTCCACCAGCCCTCCGCGAGCCACATTGATGAGGATCGCCGTAGGCTTCATCAGGCCCAGAGCACGAGCGTTGATCAAGTGCCGGGTCTCGGAAGTGAGCGGAGTATGAAGAGAGAGATAGTCGGCTTCCTTCAAGAGCCGATCCAGATAGGCGAGTCCGCCGAAGAAATCCACTCCCAGCTCCTTCAACCGTTCGCCGGGCATGTCGATGATGTCGACCGCCATGACCCGCATGCCGAGGCCCGTCGCCTTGCGGGCCAGCTTGCTGCCGCTAGCACCCAGGCCTATGATCGCCAGGGTCTTTTCCTCCAATTCATCATTGACGTACTCGGCAAAGACGCCCGAGCGAACACATCGAGCGGTGTCGTGAAGGTTCTTGGTGACACAAAGCATCAGAAACAGGGCATGCTCTGCCAGTCCGTTACCACTGGTGCTCCCCGGCATCTTCGCCACCGGGATTCCCTTCTGGGCAAAGTAGGGGAAATCCACATCATCTATCCCAACCCCCTGGATCTGCCAAAGCCGGACGCCCGCCGTGGAGGCCGCATCGATCAGCTCCCGATCCCCGACCAGGCCCGCGGCATCCACGACGACCGAGGCACCCTCGAACTGCTTCGCTGCGGCTTGGTCGGGGTCGTAGAAGTGAACGAGATGTCGTCCCTGGTTGGCGTCCAGGAAATCCTGATACCAGGGATGAGGGTTCTTGACGAGTCCGAGATAGACAATCTTCATCTCTGGTCCTCCTGAGCGTCCGTCATTCTAAACCGGGATTCACATCTCGCCAAGTCCAGGAGAGGTATCTCCACTTTCATGATGCTCGAACCGGTGGACACCGTGGTATAATTTCTATACCTGAATGGACTTCGAGTTTGATCCCATCAAGAGCGCCAAGAACCAGGAAAAGCATGGGATTGATTTCGTGGAAGCACAACAGTTGTGGGCTGATGAAGATCGCCTGGAAATCCCGGCGATTACAGAAGACGAGCCAAGATTCATTCTGCTGGCACACCACCGGGAAGAGATCTGGGCAGCTATTTTCACGTATCGCGGAGCTCGCATCCGACTGATCTCCGCCCGAAGGGCCCGAAGGGAAGAGAAGGAGCTGTACTCATGAAAGCCAAGAGTCTGGATAGGCGATTCGATCAGGGGAAGGATGTCAACCACTACCTGGATCTTTCAAGGGCCCGGCGACCCGGACACGAGCAACGGCGTGTCAATGTCGACTTTCCCAACTGGATGATCAACTCCCTGGATCGGCAGGCAAAGAGGATGGGCGTGACACGCCAGTCTGTCATCAAGATCTGGATCGGTGAGCGACTGAAAGAGGAGATGAAAAAGGCGGGCTAGAAGGCTCGCAAACTGGTCCAGCAGAACGCAACAATTGCGAAAGAGCGCCGATTCCTGAAAGAAGTGGCTATTCACAGAGCAGTATGGGAAACAGCCGCAACCAACAGAGCCGCGCACGACTTGAGCATCAAAGACGGCAAAAAGCAGAAGTTCGCGTCCCAACCTCCGCCGGAGACACGGGCGCAAACCCAGCCTACTCGAGAGACTCGACCGGGCGCGCGACGCAAAACCAAAAGCTCGCATTCTCGCGAGGATGGAGTCTGCTTGGCTGGGTAGTCTGGGTGACTGTTTGCAGTCGAGTGCGCCAATGGCGTACTATTAGCTGTGCTGATCGTCGAGACACCTGTCTTCACTAAACGCGTACGTCAGGCTCTCGATGAGGAACAGTACCGACTGCTTCAAACTGCGTTGGTCGCTTCGCCTGGGAGCGGCAAAGTAGTTCCCGGCGGTGGAGGCATACGGAAGCTCCGTTGGGCAGCCGGCGGTCGTGGTAAGCGCGGCGGAGCTAGAATCATCTATCAGTGGTTTCCCGAGCTTGACAGGATTCTGATGCTGTTCATCTTCCTCAAGAATGAGCGAGCGGATCTTAGCGCGGAACAGTTGAAGAGGCTTCGGATCGTTGTCGAGAGTGAGTTGAAATGAAAAAGGACGTCTTCGAAGAACTACTAACAAGCGTCGGCCAAGGCGGCCAGATCATGCGCGGAGAGCTAAAGCCTTCGCGGGTGTTCTCGGTCGAGGAACCGGATGCTCGCAAGATCCGCCAGTCGTACGGGCTTTCGCAAGAGAAGTTCGCACGTTTGATCGGCATCAGTGTTGCTACCCTCCGCAACTGGGAACAAGGACGCCGAAGTCCAGAAGGCCCGGCCAGAGTCCTGCTGCGAGTAGCGGCGAAACACCCAGAGGCCGTCCTTGACGTGGTTCGCGAGCGCAAGCCCCGAAAATCGGCATAAGGCAATGAAGCTGGCAGTCCGAAAACGCGATGGGGATCGCCAGTGTGCCTTGTTGTGGTCGGTTGGCCGCGCCCATCGCACGGCCTGCAGCTTTTGCCGGTCCGTTGGGCGGCAAGGCTGAGGCCCTAGGGAAACCCATGAAAGCCAAGAGTCTGGATAGGCGGTTCGATCGGGGGAAGGATGTCAACCACTACCTGGATCTTTCAAGGGCCCGGCGTCCCGGACACGAGCAACGGCGTGTCAATGTCGACTTTCCCAACTGGATGATCAACTCCCTGGATCGGCAGGCAAAGAGGCTGGGCGTGACACGCCAGTCCGGCATCAAGATGTGGATCGGTGTACGACTGAAAGAGGAGATGAAAAAGGCGGGCTAGAAGGCTCGCAAACTGGTCGGCAGCTGACCGCGATCCCTCGGTCACGCCGGTGCCAACCCGGCCCGACAATTTCCTGCTCAGTCCTGGCTCAGGTCTTGCCGGCAGAACTACCGGTACTCCCACCCAAATCCTCAGCCCCAACAACCTGGGCAAGCTCCACATACCGACAGAATGTATTGACCAACTTCATCTGCCTTGGACTCCCCTACTCCGCCTCCAGCAGCTTGGGACTCGCCACCAGGCCGCAGGCAGCTTTCGCCCGGGACGTCGCCACATTGAGCCGATTGGGGCTGTAGAGAAACTCCATCCCCCGGGGAACATCCTCTGGCGAGGAGGTGGTTCAGATAAGCGCTCTCATGCAGAACCCCCCGCTCACGGAGCGCTTCGAGACGGTCGTCGTGAAACACCGGCCGCTGCACCTGGCCGGATGCAGCAGCCAAATCCAAGGAGGTTAGCCCGCATTTCTCATCGCCTGTCGTAGCGAGGCGTCGCAAGGGCCGTCCTGGCAAGGCTTGCGACCGAGGCCTCCGCAGTCGTACTTGTACAGTACGTCGAGGAGGCCGACCGAGCGAAACACAGCCAGGGCGGATGATTGCGGCGACGTAGTAGACCGGCGATGAGAAATGCGGGTTAGGTGTCGGCAGGAGAGATGGTTGGATAGGTCCGTTGCCGAGAGTACCAGTCCGTGAACAAATCGCATCCCATTCAACCCTATTTCAAGAATGGTTCCGATCGAGCGGCTGGCCTCCTTGGCCGTGGAGGAGTATGCCCTCGCTACAGTGAGTCGATTGGTGAGCAGGGGGGCTCGCGCCCTCCGTGCCGTCGGACTCAACACCAGGACGGTCGCCGCCACTCTTCCGGCTTCCACATGGACCACCAGCGTGCCGTCCAGATCCGGGCTATCCACATTGGGAAAGAGTTCGTCGATGAATCGCGCCAGGTGAGCGCCCGCTGCGAACTCGGCTATGCTGCTGGTGGCAATTTCCTGACCCTCCCGTGTGCGCAGCTCCAGCCTCAGCGCTAATGGGGTAATTCCACTGTTGTGCAAGGCGATGCCGGTGTTGATTGCGCCTTCCTTCCGACGCACCGGAGTGATGAATCCATCCAGAGGCTCACTAGCTCCAACCGCGGCAGTGGGTTAGTGCCGAAACGCTCTTCCAATTACCCTCAAGATCGGCTCTTCTCTACATCTTTTGCTAACAACTCCGAGGAACTCCGGAGATGTTCCCACTTGAAGCCTTGCTGCAGATCACGGTCTATGGGTGAGAGCGAGATGGCGACTAGTGCAGCTCGCCATAAGTTCTGAGCCAGGGGACAGTAGTCAATCGTTGTCGCTGGCTAGGCGTCGCGAGCGAGTCATATCGGGCTATATGTCGAGTCGAGCGCAACAACGCCAGCGGCGACGAGGGGCTGCTGAACCCTGGTTCAAAACTTGTGGCGCGCTGCCTTAGCTCAATGTCCATGTCGGCATTGGAGAACATGTTGCCAACATTTTAGAGTTCTCGGTAGGAGCTACTCGATTCCAAGCTTGCGTCGGATGTCCGAGAAGTCGAAGGCGGTGGTGCTCTGCCAGCGCTGCTCGTTGTTTTCCATGTCCTTGAGCAGGACATCGACCGAGGCCCGGCCTTTCTTGGTACGGACAGCCTCGCGTGGGGTCTTCCCCTCCAGAGCCGGGAGGGGTTGGTCGAGCCAATCGTCGTAGTGGCGCTCCTTGAAATCCAGGAACAGCTGCCGCTCTTCGGGTGTGGGAGGTTCATCCACCGGATCCGGCGGGATTGTCTCTGCCTTACTCGAGAGTGGGTCAGCGTGCTCCCTTGCCCGGTGCTTGATCCGCTCGCCGCACGCCGCCTCGACGCTCCGGCGCAGCGCGTCGGCCCGCTGTCGCGAGTTGCTCTCGAGCCGGAGCGTCGTATCGGAGACCCGGGCTTGGCCGAGGACGGTGCTCTCCCAGTCTGAGTGCTGCTGGTTGCCGGATCTCAGGAAGACGTAGACCGCCGGATCCTCGTTGGCATCGGGCACCTGGATGTCCTCCAGTGTGCCTAGCTGCTTCTCCACCGAAGGCCTTGACCCAGGCGTGAGCCGGTAGTGATCTGTGGTGAGGAGCAGCGGATCGCCGTCGGTGTTGTGGAGCTCGGGCATAACCGACGAAAGCCTGTCGTAGCCCTCGACGGCTTCCTCCCAGCGGCGGATCAGGTAGCGGCCGAAGGCCTCGTCCCTCAGCCTCTCCACCGGTACTGAGCGTTTGCGCCGCAGCCTTCCTCGGGCACGTCTCACCACTTCGTCAGCCTCCAGGGGAGGCAGCGGATGCGGATGCACACCGCAGAGGAGTGAAGCGTCGTCGTGGTCGACCACACGCGCCAGGATGGCATCCCGCGCTACCAGCGTCTCGGAGGCGAGGGAGTCGGGGACGGAGCGCCTCTCATCCGAGAGCAGATCGCGAAGCGTCAGGATGCCTCCAGCTTCGATATCAACCACCTCCCAGACCGAAAGCCATGAGGCCAGTTGGGCGACGAGCCAGGTGCGCCTGGGTCGAGACAGACGTGTGCGTTGCTCCTTCAGGTACCACTCGGCAACGGACGCTCCCTCGACCTGGTAATGGTAGAGAGACCAGGGGACGGAGAGTTGAAGGACTGCTGAGGCGTCGACGAAGTCCCTGGTGAAGTCACGCGACTCGAAGCCAAAGCGGACCAGAGCGAACTCGATGAGTTCGTGGGAAAGCGATGCGTCAAGATCGTGAAGCGGGTGTCGATCGCCACGGGATATCGAGCGCTCCTGCTCCTGGAGCGGCAGGTGACATTTCTTGTACTTGCGGCCGCTCCCGCAGGGGCAAGGGTCATTGCGTCCCACCTTGCCCCAGTCATCTGGGGCTGGCGTTACCAGTTCCGTGTCAAAGTCGTCTATCGGTTCGAAAAACGAAAACGCCTCATAGGGCACCGTGAAGCGCACCTCCAGATCGTCCTGGCTGACGTCCTGATACTTGCCGCGCTTGAAGGTGTCACGGATCAAGCTCGACAGCGGATGAGCTTTCCCCGTTTGCTTACCCTCTGGCTTCTCTTTGGGATCTGGCTTACTTTTCCTATCCTTGTCTTTATCGCTATCTCTCATGTTGGGCATTCCTCTCCGGCTCTCTCCTCGGAACTTGGGCTCATATTGCCGACATGTCAAGTCGTTCGCGGCTCTGTCGGACTTGGTCCCATACAGTTTCGGACCTTCGCGGCCTCTTCGACCGGAAACCTGTAACCTGCAACCTGAAACCAAATGGAGTTTCAGCTTGGTCCTTAGCCGGCCGTGCGAAAGGCGGGCACTACCTTGGAGGCGAATAGCTCCATGCAGCGGAGGATTTCCTGGTTGGGGACTCCTTCGTGTTGGCAGTGGAAGAGGAAGGTGTCTACT
Organism: Acidobacteriota bacterium; assembly: GCA_965218775.1. Taxonomy (GTDB): domain Bacteria; phylum Acidobacteriota; class UBA6911; order RPQK01; family JAJDTT01; genus CAUZIZ01. Next base: position 2,528,496 of record CBDCLS010000006.1, read on the forward strand.
CCCATTTCCCGATATCCCAGGACCACGCCGAAGATCAGCCGCCCCTGGGAGAGGACGTCCAGATGGGCCATCTGCTCAGCCAGCAGCACCGGATGATAGATCGGCAAAATGAATCCACTGGAGCAGATCTGGATCCTGCTGGTGAGAACCGCCAGCGCCGTCATGGTCGTGACGAGCTCGTGGAATCCATCCGGATAGACCCGGCGGTCCCCCAGACAGAGGAGATCGAAACCTAGTTCCTCCGCGAGTCTTGCTCTCTCTTCCAGCTGCGAGAAACTGGACCGTTCGGGCGCGGAGACGTACTGACTCAGGATTACACCAAAGCGCATTTCGACGACCTCCCGGCGGACCCTATCAAGGCGGCATCCGCGCAGCAAGGCGTGGAGCGAGGCTGGAGCGCACCTCCGGATTGACCAGGGACATGGGCCAGGCTCCCTTGAGGATGCGGGCCGCTTCCTGTCCCAGGATCTGGTAGCCCCGGCCTAGAACCTGCTCCGAGAGCCCGGCCGTATGAGGGGTCAGGACCACGTTCTCCAGCTCAAAGAAGGGGCTCCCCGCGGGAAGCGGCTCTTGCTGGTACACGTCCAGTCCGGCTCCGGCGATCCGTTTCCCCTTCAGCGCTGTCACCAGGGCCCCCTCGTCCACCGCATGGCCCCGTCCGGTGTTGATGAAGAACGCCGTCGGCTTCATCGCCCGGAGGAAGCTCGCGCTCACCATTCCTCGGGTCTTCTCGTTCAAGGGGACGTGAAGGGAGACGAAGTCGGAGCGCGATGCCAGCTCTTCGAGGTCTGCCACCATTTCCACCCGGTATTCCTGAGCGATCCAGGGAGAAAGATAGGGATCATGGACGATCACTTCCAGGCTCAGGGCCCTGGCCTTGCGAGTCACGGCTTTGCCGATGACGCCGAAGCCGAGGAGTCCCAGGACCTGGCCTTCGATCGGAGGGATGGGCGGAAGCTTCAGCTGCGTGTCCGCTCGCCACTGGCCCTCTCGGATCAGGCGGTCCGAACGAACCAGCTGTCGAGCACACGCCAGCAGGAGCATGAGGGTGTGGTTGGAGACTTCCTCGGTGCAGAAACCGGGGGTGTTCACCACCATGATTCCTTTTTGCGTCGCCGCCTCGCAGTCGATGAGGTCGAAGGCGTGTCCCAGACTCACGATGGCCTGGGCCCGGTCGATCTCCTGAATGACCGATGCCGGCAGCGGAACTCCCACGTCGATGATCAGATCCTGGCCCTTGACCGATCGGATCGTCTGCTCCGGGTCCTGGCAGACATGGGATTGGATCTCATAATCGATTCCCGCGAGCTCTGCCTCGACGGGAGCCGTGTCGCGTTGGATCCCGGTAACAAAGGCCAGACGTTGACGTGCCATGAAGTCCTCCTGATGTCAGAACGAAGTACCGATGGTACCCCGGTCCGGGGAGCGGATCAATTCGAGACAGCCCGTGCGCGTAATGGGTCGCGGTGTACGCTTTGTGGTGGCTGGTTTAAACTGGGCTTGATCGTTCTTGAAGGGCCTCCGGCAATGTCTCCGTTAGCGGTAGACCTCACGTCTGGATCGATCAGAAGGAGGGTAGCATGGACGAAGTTCGAGTCGGAATGATCGGAAGTGGATATATGGCCCTTACCTATTGTGAGGCTTTGGCCCAGCATGTCTCGGGAGGCATGCTCGCCGCGGTGGCGGGGGGGACCCGGGCCCCGGGGTTGGCTCAGGAGTACGGCGTGGAGGCCGAGTCCTCGGTCGAGGCGCTTCTCGACCGCAGCGACGTAGATGCGGTGGTTATTACCAGTCCCGAGCGGTATCACGCCGAGGCCACCATCCAGGCGGCCCAGGCGGGAAAGCACGTGCTGGTGGAGAAACCCATGGCCGTCCACGTCTCCGAGTGCGACCGGATGATCGAGGCCTGTCGAATCGCCGGAGTCGACCTCAGTGTGGTCAAGACGGAGCGATTTCGATCCATCTGCAAGCAGGCCAGGGGCCTCATCGAGAACGGCGAGCTGGGGCCTCTCTGGATGATGCGGACCATCTCCGCATTTCCCATCGAAGCAACCAAGAGCATGTATGAAACCCGCCCCTGGTGGTATGAGCCCGAGGGTGCGGGTCTGTTCGTGAATATGGCCGCTCACAATGCCGACTTCCTCCGCTGGCTCTCGGGCGCCAATGCCGTCCAGGTCTTCGCCCAGGCCCAGACTTTCAGCGACATTCCAGCACCGGTCCCCCATTCCGTCATGGCCCAGATCGTCTTCGAAGGAGGCCTGATGGCCCATATGTGGATCTCCTCCGAATTGCCCGCCCCGGGTCTCCCCAGCAGCGAGGTCCGTTTTCAGGTGGTGGGCCGCGACGGTATCCTGGACATGGAGAGCTATGAGTTCCTGGATCTTGGAAAGGGAGGAGAGTGGAAACGCCTCTTCGCTCCCGAGGGCTTCGACTACCTGGCGGACCCCAAAAACCCGGTCCGACTTGAGCCCCACATCGGAGTGGTTCAGGAATTCGTCAACGGTCTGTTAGAGGGCCGCCAACCCACGGTGGGAGGCGAGGATGGACGAGCCGCCGTCGAGATCTGCCAGGCCTGCCTGGAATCGGCGAAAAAGGGCGAGGCGGTCCGGCTGTCCTAAGTGCTCCCTTTCATAAATACGATGATGTCTGTGGCGAGCGCGCCGGGTCGAGTTCGCGAAGCGACGCCGAACTCGATGCTTTGTATCTTGGAGGAGGAGCGACAAAGAAATCGGCGCGTCCCGTCGCCACCCGTAGGGCAGATGGGGGTTGCGGACGATCTCTGCGTTGGTCGTCGTCGAAGATGGCCAAGCATCGTCTTCCTCCTCCTGCCTTGATCTCGCCTCGCAAGCCCCATCTGCATACATCATCGTATTTATGGAAGGGAGCACTAAGGGTCTGCGCAAGAATAACTTGGTAGAATTGGCGCTCAGATTTGCACCAGATTTGGCCGCGAACGATTGAGCGAAACCGCAGGCGTAGCCGGGTCTACGTTGAGGATTTCGCGATTGAGGAGCGGCCGAAGATGGTGTGAAAATGAGATGCCAAAATGCCAAGTTATTTTTGCGCAGACCCTAAGCACGGATAGCTAGATGGAATCGACCATCATCAAAAGCAATCGTGGACCGGGTGGAGAGATGAACAAGCTGCTCATAATTGCCATTAGTCTCGTGACCAACCCGGTCAGAGTCGAGGCGACTGGCGGGCACGGGCAAAGGCAGGGGCAAAGGCAGGGGCCAAAGGCAAGGTATGAATGAGGAGACATCCGCTTGAGCCGTGGCGGGGTGTGACATCCAAATTGTGAGCAGGTAAGATCGTGGGAATTGGAGACGCCATGGCGGCGTCAAGAAACCACCCCTGAAGTTTCAGATTGGGAGGGACAGAGTGTCGTATCATTCCAGCTTGCCTGAGTGTCCTGGAAGACCCATGGCTCTACTGGCTGCAGCTTTCCTCATGCTTTCGGCGGGATGCGAGCCCGCGGCAGAGCAGACCGGGGCTCCCGTCGAGACGGCTCCTACCCCTGGACACGGGATTACTGGTGCTACCACGGAGGGCCCCGACTTCAGGATACCCGCCGATGTCCCCGAGGGAGCGCCCTGGCGCTATGGACTGATCCTTCCCTTTCAGGTGGCTCCCCGAACCGGCGCCGCCTTTCTCAACGTGCGTATTCGAAACGGTGTCATGGGGCACAAGATGGGGCACGGGGATTATGAGGTGGGGAATGATGTCGTGCTCTTCGAGGACATCAGCCAGGTCTCCAGTACACCTGCCCTGGTGTTGACCCGCAATCACGACGAGCCCAACCCCAACTCCATCCCTCCGGGCCAGCCTGCGATCATGGTCAAGTACCCCATGCGTGGTGGCTTCATCCCGCTCGAGGCCAAGGGTGAGGATGGATCCGTCCATCCTCATGCCGGCACCGGCTTTGGTGTGTCCGTGGCGCTGGCGCGACGCAAGGCCGGCACCGACCATCCCAACGGGGCCAGCTTCACATCAGAGGAAAACTATCAGTACTACGAGGTTTTCCAGCTCTCCTACGATGGGAGCCGCTTGCAGATGATCGATTCGGCCAAGGTTCCCTCGGAGCAGATGGTCCCTGGTTGGCTGCTGGTCAACGAGGGTCTCAACAACGCGATTCCCTCGGGAGAAGACCTGATTCTGGGCATGAGCTGTCGGAAGATTGAGACGGCCGCTCAGCAGCAGGGCAGTACTTCTCACGCCGCGGGAGTGATGCATTGGAGCCGTAAAGGAAACAAATGGCTGCCTGTCTCCTTCATTCCAGTGACGCCTCCCGACAATTCCATCGAGTCCACTCTAGTCAGAGACCAAGATGGATCGCTGCTCTTCGCGGTCCGGCCGGGCCGCCCGGAAGATCTCCACGCGGTCCAGGTGTGGCGGTCCCAGGATGAGGCTCAGTCCTGGGAGAAGGTCATCGATGTTCGCGGCCTTACCTCGATCGCCCCGGTCACGGTGAACGTGGCGGCGGATGGCACACCCTACATCGCGTCCAACATCTATCTGGTGCCCACCGACCCGATCGACAAGCGCTTCAAGCTCTTTCGGGATCGCCAGGGACGGATCAAGAGCGGGGGCTGGACCCGGCAGAAGCTCTACCTCTGGCCGCTGACGAAAGACCGCAGGGGCCTGGAGGCGCCGATCCTGGCGCGCGAGCCCAGGGCCGATTTCGGTCCGCCTCCAGGAGGGTCGATGTGGCGTGTGGATCATCCCTCCAGCGCCAACATCCAGCTGGCAGACGGAAAGTGGCACAATGTTCTGGGGTACCGGATCCACGAGGACGTCGAAGATCACGATGCTGTCATACCAGCCCAGACGGGCGCCTATCTGGAGGAGGTGATTTCTTCAGGTAGTCCCGTTCCAGCCTGGGATTTCTAGATGGGCTAGCGGGCTCTGAGCCAGACCTTGGCGAGATGGATCCGGGTCTGGGCTTGTCGGTGGCTGGAATAGTAGCTCACCCAGAGGATCCCATCGTGCCAGACCATGCCCGGGTAGGAGTTGTCCCCACTGGACGGTAGGTGGACGAGCTTGGACAGGCTACGCTTTTCTGTGTCCAGGTAGGCCAGCGTCATCCTCGAGGTCCGCTCGGCACGGTCCTCGCGCATTCGTCCTCCGGCGATCCACCCATAGGGCGTTTTCACCACGCTGGGGCCTCCCATCGGCTCGAACCAGGGACCCAGTTCATGGGCACTCCAATCGGTGTAGGGTGGCTCACCCACCAGCAGAACCGGGCCATTGTTCCGCCTGCCCATCTCATCGTTGAGCGTCAGTACGCGTCGAACCAGGCCATAGGCGGTATCGCCGTCGAACTCCAGATGGGTTTCCGAGGGCTTGTCCTTACAGTAGGCTTCTTCGGCCACGACCCGGAAGCTGGTGCCGTTGCTGCTCTCGAGGAATGAGAGGCAATCGGGTCCGTCAGGAGCAGGAAGGGAAAAGCCATAGAGCTTTCCCCGGTGCCAGGTGGCTTGCCACAGGATTCTTCCGGGCGCAACTGCGATCTGGGGATGGGACCAGTTCCATCCATCTTCAGTGAAGGAAACAAAACTGCCGGTGGAGTTCTGTGGGTCGTGCTCCAACCGGGCGAGTCCCAGCAGCATGAGTCTGTCGTCAGGGGTAATCTCCAGTTCTGGGTCTCTCAGATCGTAACCGGGCAGTACAAACAGAGCAGCTGGCTTCCAGGTTTCTCCGTCCTCAGAGACCAGTACACGGATCTTACCGTCATACGAGACGTGTTGGTAGCCTTCGCGAAAAGTACAGTAAAACCGATCCCGCCAGCGGATCAGGTCGGTGAAGGCGTTGTGTGCACCATGGTGCCAGAGTCCTTTGACCTCCACCTTCTCTACGACTATCGGCGGATCAGCCCCGAGAGCGGGCAGCCAGAATAAGCCGACCATTAAGAGGATAACTGGGTTTCTTGAAGCGAACGCCGAGTCTTGCATGGTAGGGTCCAGAGTGCCAGAAACAGGTTCAAAACGCCAATTCAGATGGACGTACTTAGCGACTTGGGTTTACCCTATCCAAAAGGACAAACCATCTACAACAACAGTTCAACGTCAATCCGAAGAACCTCAGCTAACTTCTTCAGGACTTTAGTGGACATCGAACGTTTCCCATTCTCGATCTGGGAAATATGTGAGTTGGTGACTCCACAGGCATCCGCGAGTTGCTGGAGGGTCAGGTTTCGGTGCTCGCGCACCATACGTAACGCGTTCTCGCCCGACAAGATTCGGTCGACGACACGAATCGGCAGGGTCTCTTCTTCGCCGGAGATGAGCCGGCGGTGGAAGGTTTCGATCGCGACCACGTCATGGGCATCTTCGAGAGCTTCCAGTAAACGCTGGTACTCTTCGATCGGCATCACGACAAAGGCCGGTCGCCCTTCCCGTTCTAGTATCTGCACGCTCATCGATAGATCCCCTTCCTGTGGCCTATCTCAATGACCTGGATGACCAGAGCTTGCTTCTCTACCAGGTAAAGCACCCTCCAGTCTCCAACGCCGAGCCTGTAACCGGGATGGCCGGTCAATCTCCTCACGTTGGGTGTGTTGAACGGATCCGCCACAAGTTCGTCGAGTCTTCGCCGGATCCGTTGCGCGATGTCTCGAGGTGCCTTCCTCAGTGACCGGAAAGCCGCTTGAGAGACGCGCAGCTCAAACATCGTGTAGCTTCATCAAGGCCGGACAGTGTGCACTCACGAGTCTTTACTTTGCCAATAACGACCTTTGCAGGCTGTCTCGACGCTGACCTTGGCACCGACCGCTCGAGCGTCTGGCAAGGTCCGCGGTCAACCTTCAGCGACCCCCGTCTCTTCCGCGCCTGAGTGCTTCCACCATGCTGGGCTCGGCTCCACCTTCGATAACGGGGAAGGCCGTGAGTGTCGGATCCTCGGGATCATTGGTTAGTCTCAGTGTGACTGCGGCGAGACGGTCTTTACTGTCCACGACCACGACACCCTGCATCTCCCGAGCCTGAGCGGCGACCGCAGGCTGATCCTGGAAATACTCCCAGATAAAGCGGGAAACCTGAGCACCCTCTGGCAATAAGAGGATGGTGGTGGCGATCTGGTTGAATGCGGTGTCGAAGAGGCGAAGCCTGACGTTGTCCACGGCCCCCCGGGTCATAGTGCTATTGCCGCTCTGTTTGGCCTTCACCATCGCCAGCCCTGTGTCCCTGACTCCGAGGGAATCCAGAAAGATGCTGAACTTTTTCAGAGGTCTCGTGATGGACGGGACACCTGCATCATAAAGAGTGGCTCCTGTCGACGTATTGGAGCTGGTGAAAACCGAGGTGGCTCCCACCGACGGTCGGGCCCAGAAGCGTGCGTAACCAACCTGTAGATCTTGGAGGCCGGCGGTCTGGAGTGAGAGGGCCTGACCCGGCCCCAGGGTCGTCTCGAAGACCGTCGTGGGTTCCATCAAGGCCGGGAGAGATGGCGGGTCCGCAAGGGTGACCGGCAGTGGCTTTCCGGTCGGGGTAAAAAACTCGATCCGAAGACCGCTCTGGACGCCAGTGTTGGCAAAGATCATGGTCGTCTGAAACTCTCGATTGGCCGTCGAACCCTCCCCGATCAAAGAAAAATAGTTGACAAGCTTGCTGCTCGGCTCCACCACTATTTCCGGAATGTCGAGTGCCCCGGACGCGGCGACCATAAAGGAACTCGTTGCGCTGGATTGAGGGGATGAGGCAGTCGACCCGCGGCTCACAACCCAGGCACTCGTGTCGCCGGATTCGAAGCCATCGGCAAATATGGCGTTGCCGCCCAAAGGAATCTGCTCTCTGAAGGTGGATACCAGACTTGTGTCCGGAAGGGAAAGAGTGGCTTCTGGCCCTAAGGGGAATGTATTGTCGCGGATCCAGATAGGAGCATCCAGGGCAGTCAGCTGTGGATCGCGAGGGTCAACCAGCTGTGGAAGGCAACCGAAATTTGTAAGAGAAGTGTCGGCGGTACAAGTGCCGCGTGCTTCGATCCTCGACTTCTGTCCTCGGGGCAGGCGCAGTCTGATGCGTCCCTGTTTGGGCGAAAACTTGAGGTCAAAGTCCTCGTCGGGATCCATGTCAATGATCTCGAGCTGGTAAGTAATATCAAAGAATGCCTCGACCTCGAGCCTTTCCCCGTCTGCTATCCCAGTCGGTTGTTCTCCCAGCGGAGTAACGCGCACACCCGAACCCAGGGAACTAGTGATGTCTTGGAATCCGTTTCCGCGGGCACGTATCGAAATCCGCGACAGAACTGGCTTCAGATCGGGACCCAGCGGAGCTACCACACTGTCAGCCTCCAGCAGCATCTCAAGGAACACGGGAACCGAGATGACGTCCTGATCAAATTGGCTCTGCGACAGCACGGCGTGCTGTCCTGCCGACAGGAAGACGACGCCAAATATCAAGAGTTTGGCCGGATCGGGGAACATCCATGATCGAGTCAGGTTGCAGTCAGACATTTGTCACTCTCTTTTCAAGTGGTAACTTCGTCCAAAGACTTCCTCGAGCGAGTGTCGTTGGGGCAAGGTCTCTCTTCGACAAGACTCCGAGAGCAAAGTTCGGGATCGGGTCGTCTGGATGCTAGCATACCGGACCTATGGGGACAATCGGCAGTCCGAGGCACGGCCTATGTACTCAAATAACAAGAGTTTTCTGGGGGTAGTTAATTGTGCAAACAGATCGCTGCACGACCGGCCCGGTGAGTGATCGGCAAGAGAGTCTTGAGATCACCATTTTTTCATCGTGGCGTCTGAGAGGAGCTTCGTAGTCCCAGATTCGAGGCTGTATCGGGGTCACTGTCTCTCGACGGACGCATAGTATGCGCCATAGGTCTGGCCGTCCTCGGCTATGAGGCGGGCCGTCAGTCTGGCGACGCCAGCGTTGAGCTTCAGGTTGAAGACGACGTCCTTGGCACCTGGCTCGACGGGTTTCTCCTCTTCTTGCTCAGCTATCTTCAAGGTCGCCTTCGAGATCGAAAGGGCCTTCCCCGGTGTTGTGCGGTAGGCCGGCTCACCCGGTACAGCTTCGCCTGGATCGATGCCAGCGGTGATCGCGGTGTCCGCTTCTGCGGGCCAGCGGCGTAGACGGAACTCGTAGTCGCCGTCCTCGACGACCTTGACGTTCCAGTAGCCGGTTTTGTCGGCCCCCGTCATGGCGTCGCGGATGTGGGAATGGTTCCAGGGCACCAAGCTCGTGGTGATCCAGTCGTGACTGGTCAAAGTCGTCGGATTTTCCGCTTCATGTCCCAGATAGATAAGGGCGTCCTGCTTGAAGGTTGGCTCCAACTCGGCCCACCAGGCTTCGTAGAATTCGCTTAGGCGAGCAACCACCCCCGGATGAGCCGAGGCTACATCCTGCTTCTGGCCCGGATCGGCCTTCACATCGTAGAGTTCCTGTCCGTTGACCAGGCGCCAGCGACTGGTCATGACCGAGCTCTTACGCCACTTGATGGGGTCTTTGACCCGTTGCGAATCTGTGACCAGGATGCGGTCGGGCCAACCGCCATCTTTCTGGCCGGCCTTGCGATCCAGTAGGGGGCGGATACTTCGCCCGTCGAGCTTCACGCCACTCGGAGTCGGGATGCCGCAAAGGTCGGCGAGGGTCGGCAAGACGTCCACGTGAGCCGTCATGGGAGTCACGTCTCGCCCTCCAACCAGGTCGCCCTCCAGCCAGCGAATGAAAAACGGCACCCGGTGACCCCCATCGTACTCGCTGCCCTTCTTGCCACGCATGCCTGCGTTGAACAGAAGGTCTCCGGCCGAGGAGCCGTTGTCGGTGGTGAAGATGAAGATCGTGTTCTGCGTCAATCCTTCCTTATCCAGAAACGATCTGAGTCGACCCACGTTGTCGTCGATGTTGGCGATCATCCCGAAGAAGTTGGCCAGCTTTGTGTCGAGATCCTGGTAGGGGGCACTGAAGGATTCTGGTGAATGCATGGGGTTGTGTGGAGCATTGGTTGAGATGTAGGCAAAGAAGGGTTTACCTGCCTTCTTCTGAGCAGCAATGAATCGCTTGGCATACTCAAACCAGACGTCTGTGCAGAATCCCTTGACCGGCTCGGGTTTCGAGTTGTGAAAGTAGCTACCGTCGAAGTAGGCATTGTCCCAGTAGTCAGGTGTCTGAGAGACGCCTCCACCGCCATGACGCATGACCTCGGTGTAACCGCGATCCTCGGGACGGAACGGATAGTTGTCACCTAGATGCCACTTGCCGAACATGCCGGTGTTGTAGCCGGCATCCTGAAACACCTGTCCCAGGGTGACTTCATTCTCGCGCAGCAGCGATCGTCCCATGATGGTGTGCCACACACCGGTACGGTTGGTCCAACGTCCGGTTTGCAGGGCGCTGCGTGTGGGGGAACAGGTGGGGGCAACGTGGTAGTCCGTCAGGCGAACTGACTCGCCGGCCAATGCATCTAGGTTGGGGGTTTTCAGGGTGGGGTTGCCGTGGAAACTCAGATCTCCGTATCCCTGGTCGTCGGTGATAACCAGGACCACGTTGGGTCGATCGGCTTCGGAGCCAGAGCCACAAGCAATGAGGCTGACCCAAGCGAGAGCACAGATCAAATGTAGGGCTTTATTCATTTTGCTGGTCTTTCTCGATGCCCGGGCGGTGGAATACTCCAGGGCATCGGATCCAATGGTATCAGCGGAAACCGCTCTGTACCTATGTTTGTCTCTGAATCTACAACTAAGCTGAAACTTCACCGCTGCGCCCGACTTCGGAGTTCGCATGTTCGGTGTTCTGCGGTTTGTGATTTAGCCTTTTCCCTTGGTTCTGGAGGAGGCAACCGATGAATGCTGAACCGCAGAATATCGAACAAGCGAATTTCGAAGGATTCGGGCAATCACTGCCGTCTGTTGGTGCCAAAGTTTCGTTCTCGAATGGGGCAGCACCGCTGGGGGGACACTAACCTGAAACTTGATTGGCGAACGTAGCTTTGGCCTCCAGGCCGAAGTCTTATTCGTCCAAGCCCTTGGCTCGGACGGCGGCCTGGAGCCCACCGCTACGCCAGACCCAAAGTTTCCTTCTGAAGGATCCTGCTCGCAGCCGCCCCTTGGTCTGCACTTCTGACCGTTGTTGAAGCGGCCTCCTGAATAGGGAGGGACGCCACAGCAACGAGGTGTTATAAATGACGTCGACGGGTTTTGGCGGATACTCAGATTCCGGGTGCTTCGAGGAGGTCCAACTGGTGAGAAAAGAGAAGTGCATCGCGGTTTTTGTTCTGGAGTGCTTTCTTATTTCCTTCTTGGGGTGCTCAGGTTCCGGAGGTGATAAAAAACCTTCCGTCATAGAATTGGAACCGGGAACCCATCTGTTCGTGGACGACTATCTGGTAGCGGACCTGCGGCAGGTGTGGCGTAGCCTGAACCGGCCTTCCAAACACCCGGACAATCCTCTGCTGAAGCCAGATCGCCCCTGGGAGGGCTACCTGGCCCTCCAACCCGGCACGGTCCTCTTCGACGAGGAAGAGGGGTTGTTCAAGATGTGGTACAACGCCCTTGCCAGCGACGAACGTCCCGACATCCAGGACTTTCTCTGCTACGCTACCTCCCAGGACGGGATCAGCTGGGAGAAACCGGACCTGGGACTGGTGGAGTTCCAGGGATCCAAGCAGAACAACATCTTTCTCAGGTGGTCGTTCTGGACGCACTGCGTCATCAAGGACACGGCAGAGTCCGACCCACAGCGGCGCTACAAGCTGCTCTACTTTCAGGCCAAGGATCGGGACCGCTTCGGCATCTGGGCAGCCTTCTCTCCCGACGGCAAACAATGGACCGACTATCCCGCGAATCCAGTCGTGCCATTCTGGGCTACTGGAGATACCTTTCAGGTCACACGGGATCCCGAAACCCGACAGTTCATCCTCTATCACAAAACCATCAGCCGACCCGTCCGCAAGGTCTCTCGAATGGTGAGCGATGACTTCATCCACTGGAAGCATTCGCGGCAGGTCCTGGAGCCGGACGAATATGACCCGCCCGACACCGAGTTCTACGGGATCTCCGCCTTTCCCTATGCCGGCCAGTATCTGGGCCTGCTCTGGATCTACCACACCTATACCCAGTTCATGGACGCCCAATTGGTGTCCAGCCGCGACGGCATCGATTGGGAGCGGAGCGTCGATCGAAGGCGTTTCTTCCGCCTGGCACCCGATGGTGGATTCCAGGGTGAGACCTTCGACAGTGGGATGGTCTTCCCGTCCAGCAATCCGATCGTCAAGGACGGAAAGGTGTGGATCTACTATTCAGGCTTCACCAACCTGCACAATGCCCCTTCCGAGGACCACGACGGGCAGATCGGCCTGGGCACTCTGCGACAAGATGGGTTCGTCTCCCTGGATGCGACCAGCGAGGGCTCGGTGCTGACTCGTCCCCTGAAACTCAAGGGATCGTCGCTCTGGGTGAACATGACATCCCTGACCGCCGAGAGAATCAACTTCAAACGGGACAGTGGAAAAGAACTCTACAGCGAGCTCTCCACCGACAATCCATCGGCCCGTGGATACCTTCGGGTGGAGATCCAGGACTCGGAGGGGCGCGCCCTGGCCGGCTACGAAGCATCCAATTGCAGGTCGGTTGAGGACACCAGCATCTACGAGGGTGATTCCTTCTACTCGGTACCCAGAGCCGGAGGAGACATCTACCAAAAAGTCTCGTGGGAGGGTGGCCGGGAGCTTTCGGGTGTCGGAGATCGGACGGTTCAGCTCAAATTCGTCCTGGGCAATGCCAAGCTCTATTCTTTCAAACTGGAGTAGAACCTCGTTATCGAGGCCTTGACAGTACGTCGAGCAAGCGTAGGAGCACGGAGCCTAGCGCTCCGGTAGTTCCACGGCCCGGATGTCTTTGAAGTCCAGGTTGGTGGTGGGATCGTGGGCCTGAAGGCTGACGACGCCGGGGACCAGGCGAGCCTGGCGGCGGGCGTTGTTGCCGGGTGGGCGTGGGTCTTCCCAGTCGCTGGTCTGGATGCCGTTGACCCAGACCGCCATGTGGCGACCGTGGACGACGACCGTCTTGTAGAAGAACTCTCCATCGTTGGGAATGACCTCGCGGGTGGGAACGAAGAAGTAGAGTCCTCCGGTGCCAAAGTCATGGGGCTGTTTGCGGTCGCCGTTGCGGAACTCGTTGCGGATCTGGGACTCGTACCCACTCCAGAAGGCTCCCTTCTCCCCCCGGAAGAAGACGCCGCTGTTGGGATGGTGGCCAGGCCGGGGTGGATTGGTGCGGATCGCCAGCTGCAGCACCAGATTCTTGAACTCCTTTTTGGTCTCCAGCTGGCCGGCTCCTTTCTCGACGTGGAGGATTCCGTCCCGCGCCGACCACTCGTGCACGTCGTCCCGGTTCGGACGATCCACCTTCTGCCAGCCGCTCAAATCTTGCCCGTTGAACAGGGGACTCAACCCCAGGGGCTTGAGCTTGATGTTGCGGAACTCGATGGGCTTGTCCACGTTGTATTGCAGACCGATGACACCCGTAGCATGCGAAGAGTCGTTGGCGTCGAGGACTTCTGTCCCGTTGAGCTTGACGACGAAGCGGCTTCCCACGGCACGCACTTCGTACTGGTTCCAGCTGGCGCCCTCGAAGCTGGCGGGCTCGGCTTGGACGTAGTGGACCAGGCTTCCCGTGTTCAAGCCCTGCGGGTGGCGGTTGAAGATCTGCAGTTCGTAGCCGGTCCGGTGGGGCGGTCCCCTTCGGGCGGAGCGTAGAAAGATGCCGCTGTTTCCGTCCGCCGCGGTGCGAAACTCGAGCCTCAGCTCGAAGTCACCAAACATGCTGGTGCTGCCCAGCCAACCGGCGCCACCGCCATCCGATCGAAGGACGCCGTCCTCGACCTTCCAGCGCGCCTCGCCGTGCCACTCCCAGCCGTACTCGGTTTGGCCGTCCCACAGGAGAATCCAGCCTTCCGCGACCTCCTGTGGGGTGAGGGTGTTGTGGTCCGAGGCGAGGGCGCCCAGGGACAGAAGTGAGATGGCGAACATCTGACGAAGAATTTGCATGGTAGTCATCCGATCGGACCCGACACAGTATAGGGCGTTTAAGTGAAATCTGCTGGCCGCCAGGTTTCTCCGTCCTCAGAGACAAGACACGGATCTTGCCGTCACAACGCAAATTAGATTTCCGTCGGGGGTATCGTCAAGTCATCTGAGGGGCGCAGTTTCGCCCAAGACATGTAGACCCCCGAGAATCCCAGATGGGCCCAAGTCTATCACGCCATATGGAGTCCAGCGGTGGCCGGTCACCTAGCCTCCTTTCCTTGCCCTTGCCCGTGCCCGTGCCCTCGCCCGCCAGTCGTCCCGATACTGACCGGGTTGGTCAAGAGCCTTGATACAACCCCAAAGATGAGGGCACGCTGAACCGCAGAATATCGAACAAGGACCTGGGTTTATGCAGTCGATAGTAAGGCGTGCCGAGAGTGGAAAAGAAGGTTCTGCCGCATTCTTTGCAACGGTAGCGCCGCCGGCTTCCTTGCGTTGTGATGTAGAAGCAGTGTCGGATGATGTTACCCTTGCTGGGCTGCCCACTCACAGAGCAATCCGGGTTGGGACAGGACCGAGATGAGCTCTCGCTTCGCTTCATACATGTCTCGATGACAGAGATGGCACAGGAAATCCAGTTAGAATCAAATGTTGCGGGACTCCCGGGGAGAAGGTTAACAACATTCCCTGGAGAAGCACCGATGGAATCAAAATTTCAAATATCTAGTATCCTTGATATCCTTTGGTCAGTTTGAGTTTCGCCTCAACACCCCGATCAGGGCCCGACCGTGATGTTGTGGAGGCCTACGAGCGCTAGACGTCTCTGGAATCGTTGGTGCTGTACCGTGGTGAGAACGGGCGTTGCGATCTCCCTTCTCTTACTGGGCAGCCGTGAGGTGATCCTTGTCCACGGACGGGTAAGCGACTTCGAAACGGTACAGATTGGTCCCGTCACTTCGATTGTTGCAGACCGCGACGGCAACGTCTGGATCGCCACAGAGGAAGACGGCGTCAAGCGTTATCACCCACAAACTTTGTATAAGGCCTTCCGAGAAGGTCTTCCTTCGACACGCGTCCACGTCGTCTATCTGGACCGTGAGGGCAGCCTTCTGGCTGGAACCAGCAAAGGAGTAGCCCGGTTTGATGGCCGGAAATTCGAGCGCTTCCCTGACGCCGAGATAAATCGCTCAGAGGTCCGGGCGCTTGTCCAGGACCCGAAGGGAACCTACTGGTTCTGTTCCAGCAAGTCTTTTTTCACCTTCGACGGGCAGGGCGCAAAGGCGGTGAGCGACGCTCCTTCCGCGATCAACAACGCCACAGCGATCTGCCTCTCAGGATCGGGTGACCTCTGGTTTGCCACCCCCGAGGGTGCTATAAGATTCGACCGCACTGCCTACCAGACATACACAACTCAGCACGGCCTTCCCTCCAACCGGGTGAACACCATCCTCCAAGCCGGTCCTGACCTGTTGCTGGGGACCAGCCAGGGATTGGTGCGGTTCGCGGATTCGAAATTTGAGCCGTTTCCCTCCCGGCAAGGTTTGACGGACAATGTTCGTGCCGTCTATGTGGACCGAAGCGGTCGCTATTGGTTTGGCACCAACCGGGGCGTCTTTCATTACGAGGGAGGCCGAACAACTCCCTTCGAACTGGATAAGAGCCGTTTCGCGCCCACCAAGGTTGTCGCCGTCGCTGAAGATGGTCGGGGAGATCTCTGGTTCGGTACCGACGATCTCTATGTGGCCAGGTTGACTCCTCCAGCGACAACCTCGATTGCCAAGGCCGAACCCTTGGAACCCTCTGTCGATCCACACGAAGGGCAGGTTGGCAGCCTCATACAAGAGGCGAAGGCACTGTCGAAGGCTGGGAGCTGGAGTCAGGCGGCCTCCAGATACCGGCAAGTACTGGATCAGTTTGACGCTGAAAATCCGGGAGCGAGAGAGGGACTCGTCGCGGCCCTGCTAGGGTCGGCCCTGCAGCAGGAACAAGGATCTCGGTTCGAAGATGCACTGCAGAACCTTACCGAAGCCCAGCGGCTCGAGCCCAACAATCCCCGGGTTACCTCTACACTGAAGCGAGTGCGCAACCTCGAAATCCAGCGCGAACAGCAGGTGAAGGTGAATCAGGCCTATCAATCCGCCCTGGATCACCTCGAAGCCAAGCGCTGGACTGCCGCAATTCGCAGCCTCGACGATCTGCTTCGCCTCGAACCAGGACGAGCGGACGCCAACAAAGCCAAGTTAGATGCCTACCTGGGTCTCGCGGAGCAGCAGCAGCGCGCCGGGCAAACTGCGGCAGCCGTCGGGAGCTTCAACTCAGTCCTGCGACTCGATTCCAAGAATCAGACCGCGCTCCTGGCGCTGCAGGGAATCCAGCGCCAGGAGGCAGAGGAGGGGCGGCGTGAGGGAGCCGAGAGGGCCTTCCGGGAAGGACAGCAACAGCTGGAGTCGGCCGGTTGGGCCGGTGCGATCTCCAAGTTCCAGGAAGCGCTGGACCTGGTCCCCAGCTATCAACCGGCTCGGGACGGACTTCACCAGGTCTACATCGGCCGAGGCCGTCAGTTTCTGGAGCTGAAAGATTGGGATCAGGCGCTTGCCAGTTTCGACTCTGCAAATTCCTTTGGCGAGGTCCCCGCCGAGCTGATTCGGGAGGCTCGAATCGGAAAACTTTACGCCGACGGCACCCAGGCTCTCGAGTCGGAAGAGTGGAATATAGCCAGGAAGCACTTCGAGGAGCTACTCCTCCTGGAGCCCGAGGACCAAAATACGAAAGACCGGCTCACCGAGCTTCAGGCGGGACTGTTGTTTTCGACTGGAGTGGCCCTGTACAACGACCAGAAGTGGGAGAGTGCTCGGGTGCAATTCGATCAGGTCACTCAGTTCGTTCAAAACCTGAGACCCGCTCTGGAGCGGGCCAACCATATCCGCCAGAAAGCCGACAATTGGATCCAGAAAATCGAGCAGGGAGTCGATCAGCGAGTCATCAAAAACTCAATCGAAAGGGCAAATGAATACCTGGTGGACGGGAATTGGGATCGCGCATCCGAAGCCTTCAGCAGGGTCATCGCAGACTACGGCAAGATCACGGCTGCCGTCGAAGGCCTGAAGAAGGCGAAGGAGGAGCAGGAGAAGGTACGCAGAGCGGAGAAGGAGCGCTCCACGCAGCAGCAAAGAGAACAGCAAAGGCTGTTCCTGGTAGTAGGTGTCATTGCAACCCTTCTGCTGGTAACCGCTGTCTACCTCTGGTCTCCATTGCGACGGGCCCGACTCTTCGCCTCCCTGGGACGGCTGCAGTCGGCCGTCCGCATCTACGAGAAGCTTCTGGAGCGGAATCCCACTGCCGCCTCGGCGCTCTCGCCCCTGGCAGATCTGTATCTCAAGCTGGGCCGGAGGGGTGGTGTAGCCGATCTCTACGAGAACTACCTGAAAGTGAAACCCGACGATGTCCAAATTCTTTGCCAGGCCGGAGATCACTACTTCGAGCAGGGGAATCAGCCGGAGGCGCTGCGGATCTATCACCGGATCCTGGAGCTGGGTGAGGGAGAGAAGCAAGTCTACCAGCGACTTCTGGAGATTCACGATAAGAGCGAGGTTCCGGATCAGCTGCTTGAAGAACTCTACCAACCGGCGCTGCACAAGGAACCCGAGAGCCCCGAGCTGAATCTGCTGCTGGCCCGGGTTTATCTGAGATCGGGTGAAGTCGATCCGGAGAGTTTGGTGATCTATCAACGTGCGCTGACGCTGGAACCGGACAATCCGGATCTCCGCCTGGCCTTAGCCCAGGGGTATCTGAATCAGGGACGTCTTAGAGAAGCGGTGGAGGAGTCGCAGCAGATTCTGGATCGAGATGCCGAGCACGAGCTGGCGCGCGCGACTCTGCTGCAAGCAAGCCAGAAGGGGGACTCGCTCGATCAGGCCTTCCAGATTCTCAAGTCCTACGACTACCCGGCGTTTTCACTGCTGCAGGCATTCGAAGCCATCCTCGAAATAGCCCCCCAATTCAGACCGGAGGCTCAGGAGCGCTATCTCCAGGTGTTGGAAACACTCCCCGAAGACGCACCGGAACGGCCCCTGTTCCGGGCTCACATCGCTCTGACCGACGGGGACACGGCACTCGCCGCAGAACAGCTGGAACAGGCCGACCCGGCCGCCAATCCGGTCGAGTGGCTGCCCGATGATCGCCCTGAGAGCGACGCGTTTCTGCGGCAATTGATCCGAGGCAACGAGCGCCTTCTCCAGCAGACCGAGCTTCAAACGCCAGCGTCCGAGTCGAGCCCCCAGATGATTCTACGGCTGGCCCGGCTCTACCGTCGATACGGTGATTGGAGCGAGGCGCTGACAGCCTTTCAAAGGATCGTCGCTATACCGGAATGGGAGGTCCGGGCGAGGGCAGCCCAAGAAGAGATCCTCGACAGCCTGCCGATCGTCGACGTGGCCTCCAAGTTTTTCGACGACATTCCTTGGACCGTCACCGACCTCGAAGGAAATCCGCACGCTTTTTCGGCGAGGACTCAAAACCAGGCTGCATTGAAGGGGACAGAAACTGAAGCTTCCGAAGCAGATTCAGGAGACCCTTCCTCCTCGGGTCGACAGCAAGTCAGCAACCTCGTGATCGACCCGCCAACGCCCTTCGAAAAAACCCGGATTCGATGTTTCGAGCGCCCGATTGCCGCCGATGACATTGTCCAGTTCCAGAAGCTATTCGCCGGGTTGGCGGGCGGGAAGCAGAAAGGTCGCGACGGAGCCAGCGATGTCAATACCGAGATCGCCTTTGTGGTCGGCCCGGCTCGGCCCAGACAAGATGTCTATGCTCTGATCTACGGAATGATGTCGGAAGATCCGCCACTCACCATCATCCCGCTGGAAGCGCCACGACTGAGGGAGGCGATGGTCAACCTGAAGGCCTCCGAGTCCCTGGAGCAGTTGCTCCACCAGTGGCTGGGTCAGGGAGATCTCTACGATGTCCACAACCCAATTGCCGACGCCGCCACCTTTTTCGGCCGCGGACAGATGATCAATCGTCTGACCACCAAGATCATTCAGCGAGAGAACTTCGGCATTTTCGGACTGCGGAAGGTGGGCAAGACCTCACTCATCTTCCAGCTTAGCGAGAACCTCCCCAAGACCTTGATCGCCTACGTGGACTTGCAGTCCATCTCCTCCCGGCGATGCGAAGAGGTCTATTTTCGTCTGATCCAGGCCTTGAGCCGCGAGCTGCGCGTCAAGTTTCCCGACCATTCGATGCCCGACTTCGGTCTGCAGAGCTACGATCCACGGAAGGAATATCCCGACATTGCCACCGACTTTCACAACGATCTGCTGAAGCTCAAAGCGGTCCTGGAAGGGAACGGTGAAATGCCACGAGTGCTGCTGCTCCTGGATGAAATCGAGCTGTTGGTTCCCTCGGGACAGAGTCCGGGCCTGCAGGGTTATGACACTTTGCTACGTCAGGTCCGTGGTCTGTACCAACAGGAGCGCTTCATTCTGTCGGGTGTGGTCGGGGCCAATCCGACAGTCTGTCGGAAGGGGAAGTGGGGAGACCGGGACAATCCCATGTTTCAGTACTACGACGAGGTCTTTCTGACGCCTCTCCAACACGCAGAATGCGACCAGATGATTCAGGGCATAGGCGAAATGATGGGTATTTCCTACGACGCCGACAGTCTGGCTCGGATCTACCACGAATCGGGGGGGCATCCCTATGTGGCGCGCCAGCTGTGCAGTCGCATCGTGAGCCGCCACCATGACCGGCCACTGAAAGTCAGCGAGAGCATGGTCGGCGAGGGAGTCGACGATTACATCTCCCAGCGAGCGGATTACTTTCAGGGTGTCTTTCGCGGCTACATCACGGGCCATGCACGCAAGATCCTCGAGATGGCCTCGATGGATCAAGAGAACCGCGTCGATCGTCGCCAATTGAAGAGGTTTGCGGAAAGCAGCGGCTTTAGCACGGACGCACTGGCGAGGGCGCTGCAGGATCTGGAGTTATTCCATCTCCTGACCAGAGATCAGGAGACGTATTCGATCAAGATGAATCTGCTGCGGCTATGGATTCAGCGTTCCTGGCTGGGGGTGGAGTAGTCCGAGGTGGAAGGTTTAACCCGGATTTCTCAGCGCCAGTCTACTACGGCGCCACAATCATCCGCCCTGGCTGTGTTACGCTCGGTCGGCCTCCTCGACGTACTGTATAAGTACGACTGCGGGGGCTCGCCACGAGTGGTCTCGGTCGCAAGCCTTGCCAGGACAGCGCTTGCGACGCCTCGCTACGACCGGCGATGAGAAATCCGGTTAGGATGAGTCTTTTGGAAGTCTTCGGGTTTTTTGTATGAAAAAGATGGGGATTATAAATAAACGTTGACATTCCCGCCCGTCTGATCTACTCTTTCATTGACCCCGGCGTCCACTTCCGGGCACCTGGGAATCCACAAAGGAGTTATTACATGAACAAATTAGTGGCAGCCTTTCTCGTAGTGGCGATTGTTGCCGTTTCTCCGGCCTTTGGGCAAATGAAGTTTGACAAGGTGGAGCTTAGAAACACATTCGGGAACACTAAGCATGGAAAGAAGGGGCGCCTTGTTATCGACGGAGAGAAAATCGAATTTCAGAGCAAGAATGGACGGGAGTACTTTACTATTCCAACCAGTGCCGTTCAGGATGTATTTTATTCACGGGTATCAGGAAGGCGAATAGGAGCAGCTATTCTCGTAACACCCTTCTTGCTATTTAGCAAGGGTCGGAAGCACACATGACGCTCACCTTCAACGATGGAGAGGAAATGGTGGGAGCCGTGGAGTTCAAACTTCACAAGGGAAATTACCGTAGTTGCCTTCGTTCTGTGGAACAGATAACGGGGTTGACTATGGGCTACGATCAGGAAGGGATCAAAGAATCTGAACAGGAAGTTTCAAAGAGAAAAGAAGTTGAGAAGTAGTACGAGCTAAAGCTAGAATAGCCCGTACAGCGAAACGCCCCGGCTCAAGCCGGGGCGTCAATTTGATTGGTCGGTTAGCAGCCGACCGGAAAGGCACGAACAATGCCAGAACAGATTAAGTCTACCCAAAAACCAGATAGTCAGTCAATCGAGAGTGGGATGAAGCGGGATTGGACACTCATTAAACTTCTGTTGCGGCATGTGGAGCGACATGTGACCTCGGAGACACTTAGTCACGTTGGAATTCCGTATCCAGAAGTTTTGAATGGGTTTGACGATGAGCAGATTGCTTACCACATCACCTTGTGCGAGGAAGCTGGATTCATCGTACTCAATGAGAGTATTCGTCATATTCGACGGTTGACATGGGAGGGACACAACAAGCTCGATGATCTAAGGAGAAAACAATAACATGAAACCAACGCTAGATCCAAAACGAGATCTAAAGGGCGCAACTCCCGAGACGCTGGCCCGTGCCCTATTCCGGCGCACCGGCACCTTACGACCTGGAACCCGACGAAAGTCCGTTGTCCACGATGAGATCACGGAGAAGGAGCCTACGGCCGATAAGACGGGCAACGGTGTCTCGCATCTGAGCGAGCGTCCCTAGCTCGCGGATGTTGTGCTTTCCGGCGAACTCCTGAACGTACCGATTCAGGTGCTTCGGGCTGATCTTGTGGAAGGTTCCCTTGTGCGCTCGCTTGAGCATCGACCAGAACGACTCGATTCCGTTGGTGTGGGCCATGCCGTTGACGAATTCCGCCACTGAGTGCTTTACCGTCGCATGGACGAACGGGAGGCTGTCATAGGCTGGGGCGTCGTCAGTAAACACTGTCGCGCCTTGGGCAGCGTGATCGAAGACGAAGCCTTGTAGAGTCTCCGCATCGGTGTTGAGTACCACCTTGGCCGCAACCTGATTGCTAGCCCGATCCTTTGCGCCCACAACGGCAACCTTCCCAACAGGACCGCGCCCAGTGTCCGCTAGAGTCTTCCGCTTGGCGTTGCTCATATTGCGGCGGCGCCCACCAAAATACGATTCGTCCACTTCCACCGGCCCAGAGTAGCCGCCTTCCCCACTACCGCCAGTCCAGGCTTCACGGATGCGGTGCAGCATGAACCAGGCCGTAGGTTGCGAGACCCCTATATCCCGGCTGAGCTTCATGCTGGCAACGCTCTTTAGACTGGTCAGGCAAAGGTAAATGGCAATGGCCCACTTGTGGAGTGGAACCTTGGAGTTAGCCATCGCCGTTCCCGTCCGAATGCTGAAGTAGCTCCGGCAGTCAGAGCACCAGTAAGGCATGTACTTGTGGGTTGCTCGGGTCGTCCGCACGCTGCCACACTTCCCGCAGCATCGGGCATTGATCCACAGGACGGACTCAAACCACTTGCTGGCCGCTTCCTCCGTTGGGAACATTTCCATGAGTTGAATGAGTGTCAGTCCTTTTCTGTGAGCTTTGCCCGGGGCTTTTTGTGCCATCGTTCAACCTCCTAAAGTATGAGAATATCATACTCGATGGGGAAGGCTTTGTCAACGTTTATTTATAATCCCCAAAAAGATCAACATCTCGAGAGTGGTAGTAGCCTCACCAAGTGACGTTCAGGCCGAGCGGGACGTTCTATCAGTGGTGTTGGAAGAACTGAACCGGGGGGTGGCTGCGGATCGAAACTTGCGACTCGAACTCTGCCGCTGGGAGACAGATACCTACCCGGGGGTTCACCCTGAAGGCCCCCAGGGCTTGATCGACCCTCACCTGAAAATCGAAGACTGCGAGATTTTGATCGGCTTGTTCTGGAAGCGATTCGGGACACCGACCCAAGCTGCTAGCTCAGGAACCGAGCACGAATTCCGCCTGGCCTACGAAGCCTGGAAACGTAGGAAGAAGCCTCAGATCCTCGTCTATTTCAACCAGCAGCCCGCTACTCCAAGGTCCAAAGAAGAGACGGAACAGTGGGGAAGGGTGCTTGAATTTCAAGAGAACTTTCCCCGGGAGGGACTCTGGTGGCCCTACGACGGGGTGTCTGATTTCGAGAAGCTGATTCGCAACCATCTGACCAATCTCATCCGCAATCAAACCTCGACGGCATCCGAGCCTCTGCTCGACACGATTCCTCCCACCAGCCTCGTGATGATCCCGAAAGGGGTCTCAGGTGACATGGAATACAACTACACCAGTCCCGTCTTCGACCCGCGAATGTTCAAAGGCCGGCGAGAGGAAAAATCGGAAATCCTGGATGGTCTACGCCAAGGGGACTCCTTCGCCATCATCGGCGGCACCCGCATCGGCAAAACCAGCCTCCTGTACGAATTGAAGCGCGTCATGCTGGAAGAGTTGGGCAGAGACCAGGGCTGGGTGGTTGGGCCCTTGTTTCTTAGCACCCACCAGTTTCCCGAACTCAGCCAGCGCGCCATTTATCGGCAGATTATCCAGGAGTTCACCCAGACCATTCGCCCCATCCGATTTCCCGATCTCAAGGTCAATACCGATAAGCTCTTTGATCGCTCGGTCACGGAGGAGTCGGCTTTCCCCGCTTTCGTCAAGGTTCTGGCCAAGATCGTCGAGGAGGTGGCGGCCGACATGAAGATGGTGATCATGATCGACGAGGTGGATGAGCTGCAGCGTCATGATTGGTCGAATACCTTCTTCAACAATCTGCGACACCTGATTAGCCAGACCGGACTCAGCCGCAACGTGGCTATATGTATTGCCGGCACACTGGAGATCTTCTCTCTCTACAAGGTCGCGGGCTCGCCTTTTCTGAACGTTATCTCTGGCACCAAGAGCCTGAGGCTCCTTTCGCCTGAAGAGACGGCTGAGTTGGTCGGCGAGCCCACCAACCATCAGGTCGATGCCGAGGTGATCGACCACATCTACGATCAGACCGGAGGGCACCCCTTCCTGATCCAGTTCCTGATGAAGCATCTTTGTCGCAAGTTCGGAAGGGACCAAACGGCAGTGACGCCCCAAGACGTCGATGACCTGGTCGACAAGTTTTTCAAGGAGCGTGGCGATTTCGAAAACTGGGAGGGCAAGTTCCGGGACGAGGACAGACTTGCCTACCGCTTCATTGCGGGCCGAGATCAGGGGGCGAAAAAAATGCAGGTGATTCAAACCCTGGGCGACGCCGAACAAGCCAACACGTCCCTGGAGCTGCTCTGCCACACCGGCGTCATTCGCGAAACCGCCCGGAATCACTACCAGCGGGCTGGAAAGATGTTCGACGTCTGGTTTCAGGAAAATGTCTCGGTGCCTCACGGTGACTGAACGAGGCAAAGCCAAACAGACCGCGAGCAGAGAGCGCACAACAGCAGGACACCGCAATACCTCAAATATGAGTCTCGTAGACGATGCAGCACAGTTAGCACCTTCTCGGAAACGTGCAGAGAGGCCCAGCCCCGGGAAACCGGCGAGCGGTCAACAAGGGTCTACCCAGTCGCCACACTTCGGCAAAACCAGAGCCGATGGAAGACGATCCGCCCATCGGGTTCTGAGAGTCGCAATTCCCATCCTCGTTTTGATGGCCAGCCTGCTCCAGGCTCAGGTCACTCAGCTGGAGGGACGGATCATCAGTGAAGCGGGAGGAGGCGTCGACAGCGCCGAGTTCAGGGCGACCAACCGGGAGACGGGACAAGCAACGTCGGGTCTCGCCGACGAGCGTGGGGTGGTGTTCCTCCGTCTCCCGGTCGGCACCTACACCGTGACCGTTAGGGCGGGCGGTCACCGGACGGTGGAAATCGACGACATCACCCTGAATGTAGCGATTCCGGCAAGGGTCAACGTCACCTTGAAGGCAGGAGAACCAAGTCAGACGCCGGAAAGCATGCACGCCACTGAAACGCAGTCGGTCATCAGCACCTCCAGCGCCGAGTTGGCCACCCTGGTCGACCGCAGGCAGATCTTGGATCTTCCGCTCAACGGCCGCAATCCTCTGCAGCTCTCAGGATTGCAGGCGGGTGTGAGCACCAACCTTACGGTAACTGAGGCAGCAATCAACGGCTTGCGCGGTTCGTTCAACAACGTTGTCCAAGACGGAGTCAACATCCAGGACAACTTCGACCGGAGCGACGGTCTATTTGGTGTTACGGCTCCGTCGGTGGAGAATGTGCTCGAGTTCAGCATCGTCACCCAGAACAGCGGTGCGGAATCCGGCTTCGGTGCATCGCAAATCCGGCTGGTGACGCCCTCGGGAGGAAATCAGTACCACGGCAGCCTCTTCTACTTCCATCGCAATTCGGCATTCAATGCCAACAGCTTTTTCAACAATGCCACTAAGCTGCCGCGGGAAGTGCTCCGGCGGCACCAGTTCGGTGGCCGGCTCGGTGGCCCGGTGTTGAGCGACAGGTTGTTCCTGTTTGCCTACTACGAGGGGACTCGTGAGGCACAGGAGACCAGTCTGCTCCGAACCGTTCTTACCGAATCCGCCCGGGACGGGATTTTCACTTACGGTAAAGGCCAACCGGAAAGCTGCGATCTGACCGGGCAGGGAGGGATGGGTGCCTGCTCCGTCGATCTCTATACCTTTACTTCCCAGCGACCGGACACGACGATCGGAAATCTAATCCAGGATGACGTGATGCCCTTGCCGAACGATCCAAGTTTTGGCGACAAGTTGAACACCGCAGGTTTTCGCTTCAACAGCTCTCGTCCCCGACGGGCTAACCTTTGGGGGTTTCGAGTCGACTACTCTTTGAGCAGGAATCACAGTCTTGAAGCCACTTATAGCGAATTCCATCTGCGACTCCCTAGAGGCTTTCAGAATGTGGGCAGCGCCCGTGACATTGGCGAAGTCTTTCCGGGCTTGCCCGGGGGAGGTCATCGCTCCGTGCGCCGGCTCGTCACGGCGGCCTGGCGGGCGGACCTGAGCCGAAAGATCTCCAACGAATTCCGCTGGGGACTCCAGAGGCCAAGTTTCACTCAGTTCCAACCGCAGCTCTCGACTGGAACTGGAATCCCGACAGACTACCAATTGGAGTTACCTTTGGTGGACAATCCGATTCAGAATAGCTTAACCGAACGGCGAAAAGGATTGCTGCAGGAATTCTCGGACAACGTCGTCTGGGTTCGAGGCCGGCATAACATCCACTTCGGCGGCAACCTGCGCCTGAACGCGAGCGAGTTACGAGACGATAACGGAATCCTTCCCACCCTCAGCTTGGGTTTCCGTGGACCGGAGAATCCACTGCGTTTGGGCGAAGCCCTTTTTCCCGGGAATCTCTCAGCTCGTGACCGGGATCGTGCCTCGCAATTGCTGGCTTTGCTCACAGGCACCAGGGAGTCTGCCCGTCAGACCTTCAACGCCACTGCCAGCAGCGAAGGCGTCGAGTTAGTGCCCGGCCGGAGTCAAGAATGGAATCTGCGACAGCGGCTCCTGAGTTTCTACGCAGCCGATACGGTTCGCATTCGCCCCAATCTCACGCTGAACTTGGGACTTCGCTGGGAATGGCACGGCGCTCCAACGGAGACCAGCGGGTTGGCCCTGCTTCCGGTTGGAGGGCTCGAAGTCCTGAGCAGCGAGAATGCGGTGATCGACCGCTTCGGGAGTGCAACCGGACGCCCCTTTTTTCGAAACGACTTGAACAATTTTGCCCCCACCGTAGGACTAGCCTGGGACCCCTGGGGCGACGGACGATCGTCGCTGCGGGCCGGTTACACCGTTTCGTATGTTGTGGACAACGGCCAGAGCTCGATCGTGAATGCCCTCAACGCCAACGCAGCGACGAGCGTCACGCCTCTATTGGTGAACTTAACAGGAACCTTGAGTAAAGAATCCGTTCCCGAGCAGAAGCTTTTTGAGGAGGCTTTGGAATCCAATGCAATTACTGAGACAGGAGGGCTCAAACTTAAACTTCCCAGAAGCTTGGAAGCTCACATCGCTCTGAGCCCGCTCAACGGACTATTTGCGATCGATCCCGAGCTGCGCACGCCTTATGTCCAGCAGTGGAACCTCAGCCTCTCACGCCAGCTCTTTGAAGGTACGGCTTTTGAGGCCCGTTATGTTGGCAATCGGGGAATCGGTTTGGCGCGGGCGGTGGATCTTAACCAGCCGGATTTTATCGACAACGGATTCCTGGAAGACTTCAACCGGGCTCAGTTCAACCTGAAGAGCACGGGGAACCCCTATCTGGGTAGAGGACTGCGAATCTTCCCTCTCCTGGCCAATCGAGGACAGACACTGCTTCTTAATCCGCTGGTCCAACGAATGTTGCGAGACGGGGAGATCGGAGAGCTGCTCTTTTTCATGTTTCAAAACCAGGATTCAGCCTTCGGATCAGGTGGCGTCGGCGCTTCCGAAATTCTGGGACCTGAGTTGTTCTACCCCAACCCCAACGCACTTTTTACGAGTTTTCTCGGCAACAATTCCTTCTCTTCCTACCATTCTCTTCAAACAGAGCTGCGGCGTCGTTTTGGCAAAGGCGTCTCCTTTCAAGCCAACTACACCTTCAGCAAGGTCTTGACCGACTTCTCCGGGACAGCTCAGAACTTCTCACCTTTCCTTGACGTCAATCGACCCAGCCTGGAGGGGCGAAGAGCTGGCTTCGATCTGACCCACGCCTTTGCCGGGAACTTCTTATTGGAACTGCCAGTGGGTCCAGGCCGGCGGTACGTCTCAAACCGCGGACCCCTCGGTTGGATGCTCGAAGGCTGGCAAGCAAGCGGAATCATCAACTGGCGCTCTGGACCTCCGCTTTCGATTCTCTCCGGCCGCGGCACTTTTGTCCGTCGGGAGTATTCTGAAAGCAACACTGTAGTCACGGACCTGACTCATTCCGAGTTGCAGTCCAGGACAGGCGACTTCCGCGATAGCGACGGCAACCCGCTGCTCTTTGATCCACCACTCGTCGATGCACTGAAGCATCCAGAGGCGGGATCAGTGGGAACTCTCGGATTGACCCCCGTGAGCGGGCCCGGATTCGTGAATGTGGACATGAGCCTCATCAAGCGGATGAGAGTCAGGGAGAACTTTCTGGAGTTTCACGCCGAATTCTTCAACGTCTTCAACAACGTCAATTGGCAAGTCCCCAGAAACGCTTTCGGCGACGCCGTACAAAGGCTGAACGATCAAGATGACTTTGGACGAATCTTCCACACCTTCGATCCGCGGATCATCCAATTCGCACTCAAGCTGAATTTTTGAATTAGGGAAGACTTTGACATGGGATACTTCATTCGAGTCGGCTCCTGGGCTTTGGTCGCTGCTGTGATCTCGGGCTTACCGCTCTGCTCTCTGATATCGGAAGCCGAGGCCCAGACTCGCGAAAACACCTCAGGGACGACGCAAGGAGGATTCCTCTACACGGTCGGTACTCTCTCGAATGATATCTCTGAATACCAAATCCAACGCAATCCCCAGAAATTGGCGAGCCAGCTGCCTGCTGGCAATTCTCCAGGCTTGGTGTTCGTGGATCCCAAAGGCGAATTCGTCTATGTGGCTAATTCTGACGGTGTGAACGTGTTCCGTATTGATAAAGAGGAAGATCGGCTGTTGATTCCGTTGGGGGCTGCACCAATCACTGGGTCTGTGTCCTCTATAGCGGTGGCAGGTAGTTTTCTTTACGCTGCGCAAGCTGGATCGGACAGTGTTGTCATCTTCAGACTAGATCGGGGAAGTGGCGGCTTGGATCGACTAGGCAAGGTCATTGCCGGAGACAGCCCAGTCTCGGTGGCGGCGAGCCCGGACGGCCGCTTCGTCTTCGTGGCCAACCAGTCGTCGGACGACGTCAGCGTCCTTCGGCTGGATGCCAGCGGTACCCTCAGCGATGAGCGCCGAGTGACCGCCGGAAGAAGCCCAGCTTCGGTGGCGGTGAGCCCGGACGGGGGTTTCATCTTCGTGGCCAACGCTGGTTCGGACGACGTCAGCATTTTTCGGCTGGATGCCAGCGGTACCCTCAGCGACAAGGTCCAGGTGGGCGTCGAAGATGGCCCAGTCTCGGTGGCGGTGAGCCGGGACGGCTTCGTCCTGGTCGCCAACCAGTCATCAGACAACGTCAGCGTCTTTCGGCTGGATGCCAGCGGAACCCTCGTCGATAAGGGCCCAGTGGACGTCGGAGACATCCCGGTCTCGGTGGCGGTGAGCCAGGACGGCTTCGTTTTTGTGGCCAACGCTGGTTCGAATGACGTCAGCGTCTTTCACCTGGATGAAGTCAGAGGGGGTGGGAGTCCTACCTCGAGAAAAGGCAGAGCAGACAGCAGCGGGCAGCAGAGCGAAGCGGGTGGAGGAGCCCTCAGCGACGTGAGACAGGTGGCCGCCGGAACTAGTCCAGTCTCGGTGGCGGTGAGTCTGGACGGAGGCTTTGTCCTGGTCGCCAACCAGTCTTCGGGCAACGTCAGCGTCTTTCGGCTGGATGCCAGCAGCGGGACCCTCACCGACGAAGTCCAGGTGCCTGTCGGGGATGGCCCATCCTCGGTGGCGGTGAACCGGGACGGCTTCGTCTTCGTGGCCAACGCTGGTTCGGATGACGTCAGCGTCTTTCGGCTGGACGACGTCAGCGAGACCCTCGGGGAACTAGACTTGGCGGAGACCGGACGTCTCCCGAGCTCGGTGGCTGTGAGCCGGGACGGATTCGTCTTCGTGGCCAACGCTGGTTGGGATAACGTTAGTGTCTTTCGGCTGGATGACGATGGGAGTCTCGGCGACGAGGTCCGGGTGGACACCGGTAGCGGCCCGGCCTCGGTGGCGGTGAGCCCTGACCCAGGCGTCGTCCTGGTCGCCAACCAGTCTTCGGGTGACGTCAGCGTCTTTCGTCTGGATGACGGCGGGACCCTCACCGACGAAGTCCGGGTGCCTGTCGGGGATGGCCCATCCTCGGTGGCGGTGAGCCCGGACGGCTTCGTCTTCGTGGCCAATGCTGGCTCGGGTGACGTCAGTGTCTTTCGGCTGGATGCTAGCGGTATCCTCAGCGATGAGGTCCGGGTGGCCGCCGGAGACTTCCCATCCTCAGTGGCGGTGAGCCCAGACGGACGCTTCGTTCTGGTGTCCAACAGGTTTTCGGGCAACGTCAGCGTTTTTCGTCTGGACGGCAGCAGCGGGACCCTCGGTGACGAGGTCCGGGTGGCCGCTGGAGACTTCCCATCCTCGGTGGCGGTGAGCCCGGACGGCTTCGTGTTTGTGGCCAACGCTGGTTCGGACGACGTCAGCGTCTTTCGGTTTGACCCTGCTTTTGGTTTATCCGATCAGCCTCCTACCGGACGGAGTCCGCAGGCCGTGGCGGTTCATCCCTCGGGCCGATTTTGCCTCGTAACCAATCTGAGTCCGAACGATCCAAAGGATGCTCTCCGGAGGGGCTCCGTGTCTATCCATCGGATCGACTCCTCCACCGGTGCTCTGAGCCCTTTTACTCATCCCAGATTTGTGGACGCGGGCAAAGGGCCCTTCGCGATAGCTATCGAGCCTGGAGGACAACACGCCTATACAACCAACCTTTTTTCGAATGATGTCTCAGTTTTCCAGATTGACGAACAGAATTGCGTTGAGGAAGATAAAGCTGCCACAAGCTGTTTGACATTAACCGGGACAGTACCGGTTGGGATGACTCCGGCCGATGTCAAAGTCACGCCGGACGGCTCTCACGTTTACGTGGCTAATTTTGATTCGGACTCGATCTCGATCTTGGACCGCAATACAGGCCAATTAAGCTCAAAGCGGCAGGCGCCGCCGGATTCGGGTCCGTTCAGCCTGGGAATCGATTCCGAAGGATCGTTTCTCTATGTCGCCAATTTCAAATCCGATACGGTGTCCCAGTATGAGATTCTCCAAGACGGGGAGCTGATGCTCAAACAGACTCTGCCAACGTGTAGCGCAGCCAGCGCAGATAATTGCACCGGGCAATCCCCGATGGCCGTAGCAGTAGCAGACGAGGCAGGAGAGGGGCAGAAGCGATTCCTCTACGTGGCCAAAGCCGGTTCGAATAACATCTCACAATACGAGGTCGGCGGCGACGGAGCATTGACCTCGCTGGGGCGGGTTCCCACCGGCGCCGGGCCGGCAGCTATGGCGGTGGATCCGGCCGGCGATTTCCTCTACCTCTCGAATCTCGGAGCCAACACCGTGTGGATGTACGGCATCGACGAAGACGGGCAGCTGCGCCTGCAGACCGCTGCTCCGGCCGGTCTAGCCCCAAGGGGTCTTGCGGTATTCGCTCCTGCGGATGAGGACTCGGGAGAGCCAGATCAGAATCCTTTCCGCTGAAATGTCTGGGGCAATTTGAGGAAGTACGGATGGCTCTGTAAACCGAATTTCTTCACTTCTTACCGGATAATTCGGCAACAAGGTGCTCATTTGTACTCACTTGAGTAAACAGTCACAACCAACTGGAAACGGAGTCGTCATGCTAAAATCTTTCTCTTCTCAAAGATCGCTTGGGACAAGTGCAAGTCAATCGTTCCTCCTGCTCCTCTTTTTAGGAGCAACCTATCTCCTCGGCGAACCTCCCCCATCCAATAGTTTGGGCAGTAAGGTCCAGAACTTCTCCCAGGTGGCCGTCAACGAAGGATCCATGACATCCTTCACGGTGCACAACCCGAGTGAAACCGACGGGATCGACGTCGATGTTCAACTCTACAACTCCGATGGCAGCGATCTGGCCAGTCAAGCGGTGGCGTTAGGCCCTGGGGCAACCGACACCGTCACCTTCGGTGATAAGAATGAAGCCTTGACGAGAGGCTGGGCCAAGCTGACTGGGGATGCTAACTTCATTGCCACGGAGTTTTTTCAGCTCTCCACCGATAGTCCTCGGGTTGGCGTTTTACCCAGTGTGGCTGCCGAACAGATCAAGTTCTTGGGATCTAAAAGCGATGACTACTCGACTGGCCTTGCAGTCCACAACCCCGATCCGCACGAGGAAACACAAGTCACGATTCGTTTTAAAAACCAGGATGGTGAGTCAGTAGGTACGTCGAATCTAGCGCTGGGCCCATTCGAATCCGTAGCCAGCTTCTTGGAAGAATTCCTACCAGGGTTGGGAAACTTCAATGGGGCAGTCGAAATCACAGCGGTACCGTATCCTGTGGCGGCCCTGGCCTTGGGGCAGCAAAACGGTGATGTGACCACGATTTCAGTCGTCACACCCGGGCTTCCGGAAACCCTAGGGGAAGTGCCTTCCTCAAACACCCCAGGTATTACGGTGAACATCGCTGCCAGCAGCAGACAGCTGCGACTGACCGACGTGGATAATGACAAGTACTGGCAGTTGAGTTCTACAAGCAACGGGCTTGCTTTTAAATTTCAGGAAGACCAGAACGATGAGGCCTTGGCGCTGTGGCTCAACTCTTTCGGCAATGTCGGAATCGGAACGAAAACGCCTGCGAGGAGACTCGAAGTCGCCAGCGGGGACCAAGATGGAATTCGAATCTCCTCTTCGGGGATTCCCCAGCTAGAGCTTGTCTCGGAAATCGATCCAAGCCACCTCTGGAAGGTGTTTATCGACCCGAGTGAGGGAGAGTTCGGGATTTTTGATAAGCTAGCAGCAGACACGCGATTGCTGATCGACTCTTCTGGCAACGTTGGCATCGGGACGACCAGTCCAACCTCAAGGCTGCATGTCAAGGGAACTGGTTTCTTCAGCGGCGGCGTCACTTCATCAAGGAAGTTGAAACAGAACATATCTTCTCTCACCCACGAAGAGGCGCTTACTACATTGGACAACTTAGACCCGATCAAGTTCACCTTCAAGAGTGATACGGAGAAGGATTTGCAGCTGGGTTTCATTGCCGAGGATGTTCCGGACCTGGTGTCAACCCCCGGGCGAAAAGGGATTCAAGCAATGGATCTCATCGCCGTGCTGACCAAGGTGGTGCAGGAGCGGAGACAGCGCATCTCCTCCTTGGAAGAGCAGCTCCAAGACAGGGAGGCTCAAATGGATGCCCTGGAAACCCGGTTGGAAGCCCTAGAAAGGCTACTAGAACTAGAGCAGTAGCAAGGAGTGGTCTCTTCTGCCGCTCCTTTCCCTGGGTGTTGTGTCTGAGCTACTAGGTGATACAGTTGGTCCCGAAAAACTGATCCAATTAAGATGCTGGGCCTCCGGGCAAAAGGAGGTGGCGATGGAGCTAGCCCTGTTGAGCCTCACTCCCCATTGGTCCTGATCGAGGGTGTGGCGGAGCGCGGCCCACAGGCATTGGATCCCTCCCTGGGTGATATCCAGGACGTCGGAGCGGCCTCCCGGGACGTGGCGATCGCTCACACCAGGAAAGCCCCAACCTCCGTCCGCATCGGTGGGAAACTCCTTGAGAGCGTTCTCGGGAGCATCCGCCGGGCGGTGAAACTCCTGTCCCTTGAGCCACTGGCTGGGAAGCACGTGGCTGCGGATCATCCGTTCCGCCATCTCGAAATACTCGGGGTGTCCTGTCCGCCCTAGATGGATGGCGGCCTGGATCATG
Source organism: Acidobacteriota bacterium (assembly GCA_965218775.1). Classification (GTDB taxonomy): domain Bacteria; phylum Acidobacteriota; class UBA6911; order RPQK01; family JAJDTT01; genus CAUZIZ01. The sequence continues at coordinate 2,561,762 of CBDCLS010000006.1, forward strand.
TCTCCGGTGTTGTTGATCTCACCCCTCTGCTCAATGAGTATCATGGGGAAGCGGCTGAATCAGGTGGCCCGTGAGACCGGAGCGATCACCATCTCCGACCTGCTTCGGGATCGCTACGAATCACCAGCGCTGGGTCTATTCACTACCTGCGCCATCATCTTCTTCACCACCGCCAACCTGGTCGCTCAGTTCAAGGCAGGGGGGATCATCGTGGAAGAGACCTTCAACCTGGGGGGCAGGGGAGGCTATCTGGCAGGGCTGCTGCTATTCGCTGCTGTGGTGGTGCTCTATACCGCCTATGGCGGCTTTCGAGCAGTGGTCTGGACCGACGTCATTCAAGGCATAGTGATGGTCTCTGGAGTGCTCATCCTCCTACCGGTGGTGTTGGAGCGGGCGGGTGGCCTGGAGTCCGTGCACCAGAAGCTTCTCGGCAGTCCTCCCACGGTCGTTACTTCGATTCCAGGACCCCACAATGATCTGGCCTTTGTTCTAGACAAGTCCCTGCCCGCCCAGGAGCGGCCGCTGGGAGTCGAGTACCTGGTCCACGAATCTCCCGGGCAGGGTCTTGAAGCTCTGATCGAGCCGGTAGGCGATGCAAACGCCACCCTCCGGGTGCTGTTGCCCGCTCTCCGGTCCGGACAAACCGGAATTCCGGCCAGCGAGGTGAAAAGAATCGTGGAACAGACACCGGAGACGGCACGGCTCTTAGAGGGAGTGCACTACGCCTTCGACAACGATGGCAGCGGCGAAGTGACAGCCATGCCGTTGACTCGATTCATTCCCGAGCGGGAGTTTCTGACGGGGCCAGGTCGACATTCCGATGGTCGCCCCTTTCATCCCCTGGGTTTGGCACTCTCCTTCTTCATCATGTGGAGCATCACCAACATGGGCCAGCCCGGTCTCATGGAAACTTTGAAGTACCTGTTTAGTGTCTTTTTCTTGGCCTTGCCCTGGCCCTCGCCCCTAACCCGCATTTCTCATCGCCGGTCTACTACGTCGCCGCAATCATCCGCCCTGGCTGTGTTTCGCTCGGTCGGCCTCCTCGACGTACTGTACAAGTACGACTGCGGAGGCCTCGGTCGCAAGCCTTGCCAGGACAGCCCTTGCGACGCCTTGCTACGACAGGCGATGAGAAATGCGGGCTAAACTTGCCTGTGCCTTTGCCTTCCAAACGGGGCCGGGGCCAATGCGCGAATTGCGTGAGAGACACCGGCGTATAGTTGGATCTTGCCATTGTCTATATCGAACGCTTTCGGTTGGGGGAACGCGAGATCAAGATTGTCTTGGGACGGGAGAGGCTCGCGTAAGAAAGAAGGCAAAGGCACAGGCAAGTTTGAAGGCGACGGCCAGGGCAAGGGTAAGGCTGGGCGCTAAACAGGTACGGGTTTCCCAACCCTGGGGGAGCGCCGCCTCGGGATTTCATCCCTGTAGGGGATGCGTACAGGGGGACACGGGAGATTGTGCTGTTGTTCGGCTCTCTCCTCGAAATTTGGCCTAATCCTGCTAACCGGTCAAGTCATTCGCGGCTCTGTCGGACTAGGCTTCATCATATGGGCAGTTGACCCGTATACAGGAAGTTCCTTGGGCCTCGGAATCGCAGGGCTGATTGCGCTTCTGAGCGCTGAGCTGGGCTAACCTGGGGCCATCTACCTAGAAGCAACCGCCCAGGGGGAACCTAAAGCCGCTTCCCATACCTGCCGAAAAGGATTCTATAGTCTGAAGTCCTTTCAGTACGAGAAGAAAGGAAAGACCATGCGACTTACCAGTTCAGGAGATCATTCCAGGCCTTTTCGCCAGCTCCCGAGCCAAACTGCACCCCAGATCCACTCTTCCAACGGATACTCAAAGCGGATCCAGAATCCCCACCTCAACCCCACGTTCCAATTCCTGTGCTTTCTTCCCACTGCCGCGCACTGACCTGTTCCAGCTGGTCTGTCGCCAGGAAGCAAGACGGGTTCAAAGAGTCGGGCACCCTGAATGGGTGCGAAACCGATGGGGGAAAGACCATGGCAGTCAGAAAAGAAGACATCCAGAAACTGATTCAACAGGACCGGAAGGACAACCCCAGCCAGAGCTGGGAGGGTGGCTTTCTGGACTACCTGGAGCTAGTGCGGCAGGGACGGGCATCGCCCAAGCTCGCCCACGCACGTCTTCACGAGATGATCAACGAACCGGGTTCTCACGAGATTCTCGAGGGCGAGGATCCGAAGGTAAAACGGCTCTACCAGGAAGACCCGGTCCAGGTCTACCACTTCTTCCAGGAGGAATTCTTTGGGATTGAGGGTACCGTCTCCCAGATCGTTCGCTACTTCCGCTCGGCCTCCCTCAAGGGAGAGGAGAGCCGCCAGGTCCTCTACCTGATGGGGCCGGTGGGCTCGGGGAAGAGTTCCCTGGTCCATAAGATCAAGTGTGGCCTGGAACAAAGTGGGAGCTTCTACGCCATCCAGGGCTGCCCCATGCACGAAGAGCCGCTGCACCTGGTCCCCACCCATCTTCGGTCCGCTTTTGAGGACATGCTGGATGTCCGCATTGAAGGCGAGTTATGCCCGGTCTGTCGCCACCGTTTGGCGGAGGAGTACGGGGGTAAGTATGAGGATGTACCCGTCGCCGAGTATCAGTTCACCGCGGCCAACCGAGTCGGGATCGCGGCGGTGCCGCCGGTGGATCCCAATAATCAGGATACTTCGGTCTTGATCGGCTCGGAAGACATCTCCAAGCTGGACCTCTACTCGGAGGGAGACCCCAGAGTATTGGATCTGAACGGGGCTCTCAACGTCGGCAATCGGGGCATGGTGGAGTTCATCGAGGTCTTCAAGAACGAGATCGAATACCTCCATGCCATGATCACTGCCACCCAGGAAAAGGTCATTCCCGCCCCGGGCCGCCACGGCCTGATCTACGTGGATACGGTCATCGTTGCCCACTCCAACGAGGCCGAGTGGCAGAAGTTCAAGTCCGACCACACCAACGAGGCCATCCTGGACCGTATTGTGATCGTGAAGGTGCCCTACAACCTGCGTCTCTCCGAGGAGATGAAGATCTACGAGAAGATGATCCGGCAGTCTGATTTTCAAGCTCACCTGGCTCCCCACACCCTGGAGATGGCGTCTATGTTCGCAGTCCTGACACGTCTGGTACCCACCGGGAAGTGCGATCTGTTGACCAAACTCAAGCTCTACAACGGCGAGAAGGTAGTGGAGAAGGGAAGGCTCAAGAAAGTGGACGTCCGGGAGCTCCGGGAGGACACCTACGACGAGGGCATGGAAGGTATCTCCACGCGCTTCATCATGAAGTCACTCGACAACGCCTTGTGCGAGACCGGGGACTGCATCAATCCCATCACGGTCCGGGAGGCCTTGATCAAGATGGTCAAGGGAGCGGAGCTGGCCGAAGACAAACGAAAAACCTATCTGGAATTGCTCCAGGACACTCTTCACAAGGAGTACTTGACGATCCTGGAGAAGGAAATCACCAAGGCCTTCGTCTACTCCTATCAGGAACAGGCCGAAGAGCTGTTTCAGAACTACCTGGATCAGGTCGAGGCCTACGTCAACAAGACCAAAGTGAAGGACCCCAACACCAAGGAGGAACTCGAGCCCTCTGAGGCCTTTCTCAAGTCCATCGAGGAGCAGATCGCCATCGTGGGCACCTCGGCGGCCGGCTTCCGCCAGGAAGTCATCGCCTACCTATGGGCCTGTACTCGCCGAGGTGAGAAGCTTACCTACCGAAGCTATGATCCTCTCCGGGAGGCCATCGAAAAGCGCCTGATGACCTCGGTTCGGGACATCAGCCGCATCGTCACCAAGTCCCGCACCCGAGATGATGAGCAGAGAAAGAAATACGATCTGATGGTGGAGAACCTCCTGGAGAACGGCTACTGCGAGAGCTGTGTAGACGTCATCATCAAGTACGCCGCCAACAACCTGTGGAAGGACTGAGAGAGGGTCGAAGTCGAGAGATCGAGACCCACAAGGACAGGACCATGTCCCAGATCGTCATCCGTGAGTGGGAGCCCTCAGACTCCCAGCGCAACGACCGAAGCGCCGGAGATCGTACCCGTCACCGTTTCAAGGTCCGGGAAGCCATCCGCGAGAACATAGCTGACATCGTGGCCGAGGAGTCCATCATCGGTCAAAGCCGGGATCGTACCGTCAAGATTCCCATTCGGGGGATCAAGGAGCACCGGTTCGTCTTCGGCGACAACGCTCCGGGGGTGGGACAGGGTGACGGTCAGACCCAACCAGGCCAGGTTGTGAAAAGTGATGGCGACGGCGACAGCAACGGTCAGGGGAGTAAGGGCGCTGGAGACTCTGCAGGCAAGGATTACTACGAGACCGAGATCACGCTGGAAGCGCTGGTGGACATCATGTTCGAGGACCTCGAGCTTCCCCAACCGGACCGAAAGAATCTGCGCCAGATCCAGGTGGAGCAGCCGCGCAAGTTTGCCGGATACCGGCGCAAGGGGATTCGCTCCCGACTATCTCTGCGCCGCAGCGCCGTAGAGCGGGTCCGCCGCGTTCAGAAAGCCAGACACTCCATCCATCGGGCCGAGGACCTCCGCTTCGAGGGTAACGAGAGGGCTGCCAGTTTCCTGGAGTCACGGTCCGAGCGCATTCCCTTCCGCGAAGAGGACCTGCGCTACCGCCACCGGAAGATGAAGCTTCGCCCCGAGTCGAATGCCGTCGTCGTCTGCATCATGGACACATCAGCCTCCATGGACGTCATGAAGAAGTACCTGGCACGGAGCTTCTTCTTCCTCCTGCATGGGTTTGTCTCCACCAAATACCAGAACGTGGAGCTGGTCTTCATCGCTCACCACACCGAAGCCAAGGAGGTTACTGAGGAGGAATTCTTCCACAAGGGAGAATCGGGCGGAACCTTCATCTCCTCAGGCTACGCCAAGGCGCTCGAGATCATCGAGGAGCGCTACCACCCCTCCCTCTGGAACATCTATGCCTTTCATTGCTCGGACGGCGACAATTTCGAGCAGGATAACCAAAGAGCCTGTGAGGCGGCCCAGAAGCTGTGCGACGTCTCGAACCTTTTCGGCTACGGAGAGATTAAGCCTGCCAACTCCTATCTGCCTCAAAACAGCTTGTTAGAGCATTTCTCCAAGAAGATCCAGGCCGAGAACTACAAGTCGATCCTGATCAGCAAGAAAGAGGAGGTCTGGCCGGCCTTCAAGGAATTTTTGAAGCGAGAAAGGCCGGCGGCATGACGGATTACACCCTGGCGGACCTGGAAAGCTGGGCGGAGAGGATTCAAGCCGTGGCTCTGGACTTCGGGTTGGATTGCTACCCCCAAGAGTTCGAGATGAGTGACCATCATCAGATGCTGGGCTACATGGCCTACTCCGGTGCTCCTTGCCACTACCCCCATTGGTCTTATGGCAAGAGCTTCGAGAAGCTCAAGACCCTTTACGACCTCGGCGTCTCGGACCTTCCCTACGAGATGGTGATCAATACCAATCCCTGCCTGGCCTATCTCATGCGAGACAACTCGCTGCTGCTTCAGATCCTGACCGTGGCCCACGTCTACGGGCACAACGATTTCTTCAAGAACAACTTCACCTTCAGGACCACCCAGGCCGATCACGCCCTGCCGTCCTTCAAGGCCCGAGCCCAGCGCATTCGCGGCTATGTGGAGGATCCTAGCATCGGGATCGACCGGGTTGAATCCATGCTGGACGCGGCTCACGCTCTGGCGTTTCAGTGTCGTCGCAACCTCTCCGCAGCCCGATCCTCCCCCGAAGCCCAGAAAGCCCGAATCCGGCAGCAATGGTGGGAAGCGTCTGGAAGCGATAACTCGGGAGCGGCCGAAGAGCCGGATGAGGAGGCTTTGCTGGAGGCGCTCAGAAAGACGCCTCTGGAGCCGGACGAGGACCTTCTACTCTTCATCCGGGACCATAACCCACACCTCGAGGAATGGGAGAGGGATCTGCTGACCATCGTTGACGAGGAGAACCGCTACTTCATCCCCCAGATCGAGACCAAGATCATGAACGAGGGCTGGGCCAGCTACTGGCACAAGCGGATCCTCGATTCGATGGATCTTCCCGCCGAGCTGAAGATGGAGTTCCTGGTGCGCCATGCCCAGGTGCTCTCACCCCATCCCGGTGGGCTCAATCCCTACCACGTGGGCTACTCCATCTGGAATGCGCTGCGCATCTGGTATGACGGAATGCTGGATGCAAAGCTCCTGCGAAGCGACGAGCACGACCTCTTCCAGCAGATGAGAGAGGACTTCGAAGAACGGGACGCCGTTCCCCCAGATAGCGGAGAGAAGTCGGGAGAAGAGCTCCTTTTTGAGGTGCGGGAGACGGACCGCGACACTTCTTTCCTGAGACGCTTCCTGACCCCGGCGCTGATGCAGGAGCTGGACCTGTTCCAGCATGAGTCCAAACGGGGTCCAGCCGGCCAGAACCTGCGGGTGGTGACGCAGACTTCCGACGAAGGCTGGCGCGAGATCAAGGAAACCCTCATCCGAGCGGTGGGAATGGGCTCCTTTCCCGTGATACGGGTGGAGGATGCGAACCAGGGTGGCGACTCCACGCTGCTGCTGGGACACTGCCACGACGGCCGGGACCTGGAGCGGGAGGAAGCCGAGAAGACCCTCAGGTACGTCCATCGGCTCTGGGGAAACCCAGTGATCCTGCAAACCCGGATCAATGGCAAGGGCACCCGGGTGACTGTCGATAGCGCCGGGGAAGTCTCGATTGAAACCGGTTCCGCAAAAGGCGCCGCAGCCTGATTCTCCTTTCCAAGTATCCGGGCGTGTATCCACTTAGCATCTCAGAGCATATAAAAATATATATTTTTGACATCTCAGTACATATAAGATAGCCTTTTGTTTATGCGAACTACCCTAGACCTCCCCCAAGACCTTTTGGAGGAGGCCCGGACTCGCCTTGGCTACAAGTCCAAGACCGACACGGTTATTTTTTCCCTCCGGGAACTGGTGCGCCGACAGCGGATCGAGGATCTGAAGGACTTAATGGGCAAGGTCAAGCTGGATATCGATCTCCCTGAATCCCGTCGTCGGGTGTCCCTAGGAAAATCTCCGGACAAGGCGTGATTTTCGTCGACACTTCTATCTGGATCGAGTTCTTTCGGGGCGGCGATGGTGTTCTGGCCAGTCGGCTGGTCCGGGATCTGGATCGAGACCAGGTGGCTCTGGCCGCGCCCGTCTATTTCGAGCTTCTCTCGGGAGCTTCCGGCGGCGACCACTCCCAATTGGAGAAGCTCTTGCCAGCCTTACCCATTTTCTACCCCACTTCGGAAACCTGGACCCGGATGCAGGACTGGATCCGGATAGCCGTCTCGGCTGGCCAGCGATTTGGCTTTGCAGACCTCCTCATCGGGGCCATTGCCGCTGGGGAAGGAGGCGAGGTGTGGTCCCTGGACAGCGATTTCGAAAGGATGGAATCTCTCGATTTTGTGGTTTGCTTGGGGCTCGAGCGGTCGTGAGGCCGCCGCGAGATATAAGGATAAACCCAGAAACTCCGAGTCGAGTCTCTTCAAGGGAACCTCCTCAGGCCTGGTTCGCCTCGACTCCGAAGTGGTGCAGCACGTTACGCATCAAAGTATGGAATCTAGAATCAGCTGAGAGGCCAGCGCCGGTAGCGATGCAGCCACCGTGGAAGACCCGGCCTCCCTGGGGTCGTTCCCAATAGATCATCTCACCCACCACGCCATGCTCGAGCGGCATCCAGTGCGCGTAGTAGTCAATTCCCCGGCGGCCCTTCTTGATGACCCGAGCCAGCGTCGTAATGCCTGACGGCTCCTCCGGAAACGACGCCCCTTTGGGAAAGTGTTTTGTGATCTGTCTGATCCAGGGCAGCCTCACGTCACACTCGTGACCGCCCACGCTGGGCCAACCACCGGGTCCATAGCCGAAGGTCTCACCTTTGTCGAGGCCTACCTTCTCAGGTTGTTGGAACAGGAAATGGTCGGGTTGGTCCACCTGATAAACTCCGAACGACTCCCTTTCTCGATGTCCCCACCAGCCGATGCACTCCAGTCCCAGGACCTTCCAGGCCGGATGGCCGCAGTAGCGCATCAGGCTCCCCCGCTTCTTGTCGTGGCTGTGGTAGAGCTCGCCGACGGTGGCCGATTCACGCCCGCCGATCCGAGGGACCAGTTTTCGACACTCCATGACGCTGCCATCGTCGTCATAGGTCACACGCCAGAACATGGTGTTCCCTGACATGGCCACCACGTTTCCACCCTGGCGGAGAAACTCGTCGACGCCCTCGTAGGCTTCGACCGACCAGTATTCGCTGTGACCGTTGATGACCAGGACCTTGTAATTCTGGAGCATAGCGGGATCGGAGTGCAGGTCGTAGTCGGTCACCACGTCATAGTCGTAGCCAGCTTCGCCCAACCAGATGTGGGCAAACCGCTCGACGCGCATCAGGTGGCTGTAGCCGACGTTGCTCCTGCTGAACAAGACGTCGGGCCCCGCCACTGGCCAGGGCATGTTCATGCCGAATTGGTAGGAAGGCTGGCCCTGATGATGGTTACGATAGCACGAGTATGAAGGAGCTTCCGGAACCACGTTGGGCAGACCCGTGGTACTCCAGAGCTGCCGGTCAGGCGCATTGGCTGCAAAAGGTGTCGCGCTGTAGGCGAGCCATGTATTGGTCGAGCAGAGGACCAGGATCGGCGCCTTCGGCCGGTCGGGCGCCTTACGCACGATGAACGTCACGTGATACTTGAGGGGTTTGCCGTCGATCTTGAAGCGGAAGCGGCCTACATAGATGCCCGAGGGCGTCTCCTTCTGCAGTTGATAACGGTGCGTCACCTCCCAGCGGCAGTCGTAAAGATCGTCTGAGGCGAAGCGTATGGCATGGCCCCGGCTGACGTCGGTCGAGGGATCGTAGTCGCCGTAGCGCGGAATTGCCCCGCTGTCGAATGAGGGACCGCCGATCATCCAGGTCGCTCGATTGATGATCTCGCCGTGGTGGCCATGGCCACTGGCGTCAGCCACCTCGTTGCCCACTTCCTCGCTCAAGGGCCAACAAGCGATCACCCCTTCGCCTTCCGGCTGCTGGAGCCCCAGTTCCTGGAATCGCTGCTCCACTTCCTTCGCCGAGAGCGCCCGCTCGTAGATCACGGGCATGCACAGTTCCCCGTCGAGAAAAGTGTCCGCTCGACCCTCCTTGCCGGCGGCGGCCAGGCGGAGCGGTGTGCGGCCGGGTTTCAAGGGACCTTCAAAGGCCCAGCCGCTGTCGAACTTGCCATCCAGATAGAGCGTAGCCAGCTTGCCATCCCAGGTGACTGCAACATGGTGCCACTGTCGTGGCTCGAGTTTTGGCCCCGGCTGGAGCCAACTGCTGCGGAACTTTCCCCCGTCGCCCAGGTAGACACTCAAATAACCCCTGTGGTCCATGAGAACCGCAAATCCGCAGTCAGCCGACGGGTCGTAATTCGTGATCAAGCCCTGATCGGCATCCAGACGCCAGGGACAGACCCAGCACTCGAGCGTAATCGCCTCAATAGCCCGATCGGCCGGCAGCCCGTTCTCCACGTGCACGTAGGACCCGGGATGAATTTCCTGCGGGCGCGGCTCGGTCTTGGGAAATGTGTGCAGTACCTGGTCACTCTCGAGATTATCGACCTGGGTTCCCAGCCGACAGACCGAGAGCTCATAGGGAACCGTGCTGCTGACCCGAAAATGAACCGTATCACCTGCAGCGACGCTCTTTTCCGCGTACGCATGTATCCCCGAGACTCTCATCGGCAGGTGGGGCGGAATCACCGAAGCCTCACCAAGTGCTTGTAAGGTCGGCTCCTGTGCGCTCGCCGACTGTCGCATCCCCAAACCCGAAGCGGCGGCTACTGCAGCCGCGGTCTCCTTTAGAAAGTCACGTCGACTTCCGGACATTTGGTCGTCTCCAGTAAGGAAGGTTTCGATCCCTGGTCGCCAGTATACGCTGGCACTCAGTATTAACAGAAGTGACACTCTCAACTTAAGCGGCAGCCGGCGGCGAGCCGAATCATTCGATACGGAAACCTTGGATCTGGTGTGGCGGTGGTCTCCAGGCCGCCGTTCTGAGCCAAAGGCTCGGAAGAAGGAGACTTCGGTCTGGAGACCAAAGCTACGTCCGCCGACGCGCTGCAGATTCGCACTCAGATTGGTTTTCTGGTAAGCTACACACGGTTGAGATTCCTCAACCTGCGGCGAACAACAGGTTCTCATGAGATCAAGCCGCTAATTACCATACCTTGTCTACTACTGTTGTGTGGGTAGGAACGTGGCACCGTGTTGTGTCTGTGTCTACTTGTACACAGTTCCCCGGTCTGCCTGAAAGCGATATAGTTATGTCTAATATTCAGTCCGAATCCGGTTCAGGATTCGAACAGTTCTGCTTGAACCATGCCTTGATGCGTGGAATTTCCGATGCCGGCTTCGTGAGTCCCCGACCCATTCAGGTGCAAACCATTCCGGCAACGCTAGACGGACGCGATATTCTGGGTCTCGCGCAAACCGGTACCGGGAAGACCGCTGCCTTCGCACTTCCCGTCTTGGAAGGCCTCCTGGCGTCCCCGCAGCGGGGAGGGCCACGCGTGCTAATCGTTGCGCCGACTCGCGAACTGTCGAGCCAGATCAACGAGGAAATCAGGTTGCTGGCCAAGTTCACCCGGGTGAAAACGGCTACCGTTTTTGGCGGTGTTTCCTTCCGACCCCAGATTGCTTCACTCAGGAAAGGTCCCGAAATCATAGTGGCCTGTCCCGGCCGTCTGCTCGACCTTCACGGGCAGGGGGTGCTGCGTCTCGACCGGGTCGAGACCCTGATCCTGGACGAGGCGGACCACATGTTCGATATGGGCTTTCTGCCGGATATCCGCCGGATCATCGCCGCCCTACCTGCCCAGAGGCAAAACCTCATGTTTTCGGCAACCATGCCGGATGAGATTCGAACCCTGGCGAATCGAATCCTGAAGGATCCCCATTTAGTAGATCTAAACCAATCAAGGCCGGTATCCACTATAATACACACACTTTATCCGATCGAAAGGAGCGACAAATTGACCCTCCTGAAGCACATCTGCTCGGAGAAGGGATTCATTTCGGCAATCGTCTTCACCCGGACGAAGTACCGAGCCAAGCGGCTGGCACAGCAGCTCGTGCGCGCCGGTCACCAAGCGGTGGCTCTGCAGGGCAATATGAGCCAGCCCCAGCGCGTCAGGGCGATGGAACGGTTTCGCCAGCGCCGATTCAATATTCTCGTGGCTACCGACATTGCCGCCCGAGGGATTGATGTCGAGGGGATTTCACATGTGGTGAATTTCGATGTGCCCTCTACCGTCGATGCCTATACGCATCGAATCGGCAGGACTGGAAGGGCTGAGCGGGAGGGACAAGCCTATACCTTTGTGACCCTTGATGACCGGCAACTTGTGGGTGCGGTCGAACGCCGGATCGGAGCCCGGATTCCACGTAGGACTGTGGAAGGTTTTTCGACGATCCATTTCCCTGAGAGCCAGTTGGAGGAAAGCCGTTCGCCCAGGCCGAGGCTCGAGAGGCAGTCAGCCCGGCCCAGGCAAGGCGCACGGGTTCCTGGGAAGCGTCGCCGTTCCAGGCGGCCCGGCTTCCACTTCCAGCCCCAATAGCAGAATGGAATGCAGACGCTGAGACAATAATGCTGACCGTAACAAGGGAGGCTGGCGCCTATCTGGCCCAGATGCTCGCCAAGACTGCAAGTCCCGGGGATTCGGTCATCCGGATCAGTTTTGATCGCGCCAAGTTCAAGATCAGACGCGACGAGCAGCGACCTGGCGATGCCACCTTCAGCTATAAGGGGAACGCGGTCCTGGTTCTGGATCAGAACACTTTCCAGCTTCTGGAGACAAGGACGCTAGATGCACTCCGGATCAACCGGGATGTGAAACTCGCATTGGACTAGTCGAAATAAAGGTCCTGGGGATTTCTCGTCCTCTGACCAAGCACATTCAAGCATGACTGCCTGAGGCGGATGCCAGTTCTTGCCACAGAACCGGAAGCCTGGCCAGGGCTTCTTTGGGTAGTGATCCGCGCGAGACACTGGCAGTGGCATGCTCCAGGTGATCCAGGGAGGAGAAACCCAACACCATGGTGGAGACCGACATTTGGCTGATGCAGAAACGCAGAGCGGCTTCCACCAGGTTTTCGGCCCACCCATCCCGAACGAGGGCCCGGAAAATCCGAGCGTTTTCTACATCGGCCGCATAGCCGTGTGTAGAGGTGATGGGATTGTCCCGTTTCATGCTGGTGGGGTGACGTTCCTCGGTGTCGGTCAGGGCTCCGGCAGCGAGGGCCCGGATTGCAATGACCCCCAGATTCTGGGACTGAGCGCGTTCCAGCAGACCGCTGAAGTTCTGAGCCGGATAGTCGACAGGCACCACTGCACCGGCGCTGGGGTTGAGGAGGTTGTAACAAACCTGGACGGTGTCCAGTCTTCCGGCATCGATGAGACGGTGTAGCGCGGCGATCTCACCCAGGCCGGTGATACCCCAGAAGCGAATCTTACCTTCCCGTTGCAGCTTCTCGAGGGCGGGTACGGCCTCGTCCACGACGTCCTCGACCGCGAGGAACGCTCCGTCCAGGCTGCGCCCCGGACCGATTCTATTGTGGAGTTGCAGAAGATCCACCTGCTCCCGATCCAAGCGCCGCAGGCTGGCTTCCAGGGAGCGGGCAACGGCACCTCCCACATCGTTCATCTCCAGAACCCCCAAACCGACCTTCGTGCCCACGTAGGGTTCGGCGGAAAGACGTTTGAGGACCTGGCCCAGCTGGATCTCGGATTCTCCCTGGCCATAGGACGGAGCGGTATCGAAGTAGTTGACCCCCAGCTCCAGAGCCCGAGCCACGGTCCGCTCTCGCTCACCGGGGTCGCCGCGAATAATCAGGCCTCCGGTGTCGCCACAGCCGAATCCCAGGAGCGAGACTCGCAACCTGCTTTTCCCGAGTGTGCGGTATTCCATACTTGCTTCTTCCGTCTGGCGGGTTTTGCTCTCGATCGACACTCACAGCGCGGCCACAGGAGGGCGGGCAGGCCAACCGATCAGGCCGAGTGGAACCGAAATGCGTAAAGACGTGCATTTCGATCTAGACGGAAGCTGAGCCGAACCGGCGTTCCCACCAGGCTGGAAAGCCGAGATCCGGATTTCCAGCGGACCACGCCGCGCAAGAAATCGCCGATCAAGGGCTCGCAGTCCCTATGGCCGAAGCCTGGAATCGGGGTTCCATCTGATCTCACTACACCGACCCGTATCTGTCCGCCGGCTCCACAGTTCCCGTTCAGGCGCAATTGTCTGCCCGCAAAAGTCAGGGGTTTCGTGAGCAGTCGGCCGCTGGTCGACCCCGCCGCCTGGGCGATCAGGCGATGGCGCAAGAACCTCACCCGGCCGACGCCACCCATGTCGGGAACTCGCCTAACCTCTTCGTGACCCACGTTGAAGCCACCATAGTACATCCAGATCTCATCACCTCTAGGGATCATCCCCACACCCATGTAGACCATACGGCTGTCGAAGGCACTCTCCCTTCCTGGACCCAGGAAGGGAGTGCGGTCGGGCCTCTGCCAGCGGATGCTGTCTCGGCTGGTAGCGATCTGGATTTCCAGGTTGTCGGTGTCGTGGTAGTAGGCCGCAGGGAAGATCAGGGAGATGCCGTCGGCGAAGGGATAGGGTTGGGCCGCCGAGTTGTACAGATCCATCCCCGGGGGATCCAGTTCGTCTGGCGCGAGGACTCGTTGGGGTTGAGGGAAGTCACCGAAGGTTGCGCTTTCGGTACGGCCGATACAGCGAATCGCCCCTCCTTTGAAGCGGGGGTACTGGTTGTCACGAACGAAGCAGACATATTTCCGCAGGTTGACGTCGTAGTAGCAGACATTGCAGGTATCGGTGTACCAGTCCATTAGAGGACCGGGGCCCTTGGTCCAGTGGATCCCGTCAGGGGAGCTCCCTCCTTCGACGGTGGGTCCCAACCAATCCAGCACTCGTCCCCGATCCCGGAGAACCATCCGATGCCCATATCCGCGTTCTTTGTCGCGCTCGCCAAAGACACACTTGTAGCGCTCGCCAGGGCCAGCCGACGGATCCAGGAACACGCCTCCTTCGTGTTGGATAGTGAGGACGATGTTGTTCTTTGTGCTGCCCTGAAACGAGGTCACGCCACAAGCCGGCTTCTTCCAGTGAACGCCATCTTCCGACTCGCCATAGCAGAGGCGGCTGGTTTCGCCCGGATCGCCCACAGCACGACCCGAGTACCACATTCTCACCCGGCCTCCTTCGTCCGCCACCGTGACCCAGGCCCACACCCCATCCCGATCCACCGGACTGTCTGGTGCTACCACTCTGACGTGGTCTGCACGCGCCGGAGTCACTCTGAGCCGAACACCCTGCTTCTGCTCCACCAGATGATCGTCCAGGAGCAACTGAGGCCGGTCCCCTACGTCCAACGCTGGCTGGCTAGGAGAACGCCGTGAAGCAGCTACCGAGCCGGCCATTCCTGTTCCCAGGAAGACACGGCGATTCATCTCGAAACTCATTCTGTTTCTCCTTGCTCGATTCGTCTAACCCGGGTTCGGCGATCTTCTCAGTTCATGAACAGGCGAGTCGTTCCCGACTCGATCTAGCGGCAAAGTTCTCGCCGGAACCCAGGTCCGTCTCGAGGGTTCCGGATCCCCAGGCTGTAGAGTAATATTAGTTTCCTTTCCGGCGAGAATATAGGAAGTAATGATCGGGCAATGAGTCGGAGGATAAGTTGATGCGCAAGTTGGCGACGGTTTTCTTTCTCGTGTGCCTGGTCCCAATGGTGGTTGCGGCCAAGAAAAAAGCCATGATCATCAGCTGGGGCGATGTCATTGTTGAACCCCACCAAGGCGTCGCTCGACTGGATACCGCCGACAAAGTGCGCGAAGCTACCAAGATCTGGAAATATGGACGGGGAAGTCAGTCCCAGGAGGAGCGTAAGGGGCTGCTGAAGGAGTTGGAGCGGATCCCCGGTGTTACCGGGATCCTGCATGGTTACAGTTCCATCATGAAGGCCGCAGAGACACAGTAGTCCCACTCCCAGCGGCGCGAGGCCAATTCAGAAGGAAACTTCGGGTCCGGCGTAGCGGTGGGCTCCAGGCCGCCGTCCGAGCCAGAGGCTCGGAAGAATAAGACTTCGGCCTGGAGGCCAAAGCTACGTTCGCAAATCAAGTTTCAGTTTGGATGGTGTGGATTGGGCGAGTGCTGCCCGTCTGTGTGGATGCGGCTTGGGATTGGTGCTCAACTAACCGGGGTTTCGCCTGGGTGTCGAGTTTTCGTTCAAGAGGAGCGAACGCCGGTATCGCTACAACGCTTCACGGTCGATTAGGTGCCGGTTCTCTCAATACCGTCGGATCCTCGAAATGCGGATCTCGCCGATCTGACCGAAGAAGTTTCCCTTTCCCAGCCAGTTGAACTTGCCCCCGTAGCGGGCCAGTCCATCCAGGCGAGAACCTACGGAAAACTGGGCGAGATGTCGGCGGTTGTTGACCAGCTTGCGGCCGTCCGGAGTTTTCATTTCCCAGATTAACTTGCCGTCGAGGAAGAGTTGGTGGAGGTCTTTCTGGTAGTGGTACTGCCAAGCGACATGGTGCCAGGCGGTGTCGCGGATTCCTTCCCATTCCGGGGCCGCTACCGTGCCCTCCGGACGGCTGTAAGGATGCAGGTCCTTCAGGGCTTGCTCCGGCTCTAACCCGAAGAAATGGACGCCCGGCGCCATTCCGCCGTCGGGTGAGTCTTGATCGGACAGGTATAGTTCCCAGACACCGCGCTCGGTGTTGTCGTAAGTGCCACAGATGTGGCCGTAGTGGAATTCCCGGAAGTAGCCATCGATGGGGCCTCCCCGCCGCACCCAGGCTTCCACCGTCCACTCTGAATCGATGGTCCGGAGATCCACCTTGTCGTTCCACTGGGGGCCGACGAAACCGCCTTCGCCGCCGCCGATGAAGTGAGGGTAGCTCCCCCAGCCCGGTCGTGGCAGTCGTGTATCCCCTTTGGTGTTGACCCAGGTCAAGGTCAGTTCGGCATCACCCATCAGATCGGGAATGTACCTGCCGCTGGGCCCCTGCCAGTCCCAGAGGGCTACGGTGTGTTCATCGGGGCGAAGACGGCGCAGTTTTTCGGGGGCTGTCTTCAGCTCAAACTCGCGGGAGACCTTCTGCCCTGCGGCATCGGTGGCCTCGAGCCGAATCCGCTCCAGCGCCAGAGTCGTGGGCTGGCCTCTCAGCTCTCCCTTCTCGCGGTCCAGGAAGATCCCGGTAGGTAGCGATCCCTGGGTCGTGCGCCAACTCACTGGGTCGACCATGTAGCGGGTCTTCAGAACCTTGCGATAGGGGGTAGCAACGAAGGCGAGGGGGAGGGAAGCCGTGAGTATTTCGGCCTCCGTTACGGTAACGGTAAAGGTATGCTCGTCCCTACCGTCGGCTGAGTCCGTCGCTCGCAGAGTGAAAGCCCGCTCTTTGTCAGGTTTTGTCGGTGTGCCTGTTAGGATCCCCTTTTCCTCGTCGAATCGAAGTCCCTGCGGCAACTCTCCGTCTACCTGCTCCCAGCGGACGGTCCCCTCTGCCGCATCGGTGGAAAAGGCCACCGAATAGGGTGCGTGGAGCCCGGCTTCGGGAAGTAACCGTCGCACCACAGCGAGTTCTTTGGCAACCGGATAGCGCATGACGCTGGAAATCCTTAGTTCGTCCACTTCCCCTTCGAAGTCATAGGTTTTGACGTGGTAGGGAGGATCGAGTGAGTTGACGATTCCTCCAACCATGAAGGGAATGGTGTTGATTTCTGCATCGTTGATCACGCGCCGCTCTGGAGTGATCTTCCAGATCAACTTCCCGTCTAGGAGAAGAAAGTGTGTCTGGTCTTCGTAGCGGAACTGCCAGGCCACGTGGTGCCATTTCTGATCCTGAATGGCAGCCGCATGGATGAGGGTTCCGTCCTCAGCTTTGCGTCCCGGGTAGACCGACCCGCCGGTGTCGCAGTGCGGGGCTCGCTGATAAGACCCGATGAAGCGGGCCGCCGGCAGCAGACCCGGCTCCACCGGCCAAGCGTCGATCCAGGAATGCAAACTGAAGTCCCATCCGCCCCGCACACCCGGAGGCAGACTGAAGCCTTCATCGTCGGTCCCGCAGATCTTGGCAAAGGGTCCAGCGGTGCCGGATCCGCGTGGACGGTAACTGGCAGGGTGATTCAACTGGATTCCGGCCAGGGCGAAGCCAGTGTAGCGCACCCAGGCTTCAACCGTCCAAGCTTGGGTGCATGTACGCAGTTCCAGCTTGTCGTTGTTCACTGGTCCGATCAACAGGTTGGCGTCGTCTTCGCGAACGGAGAAGCGGGCAGTTGAACCGAAACCCGGATGCGTCCCCCACAAGGCCTTCTTGTGAGCTCGCAGAGTCAGGGCCGAATCGCCCATGGCATCGTGTGTTTCCGGCCCCTCTCCTTCGTCGAAATGGTAGAGCACCACAGTGTGCTCATCGGGATGAAAGGGCCCGCGCAGGGAAGCGGGTAGGGAGCCCAAGTGGGCGGATGAGAGGGCCCAGATAGCCATCATCGAAGGCCCCATAAGACACGTCAGCTGTATGAAAACTCGCTGCTTCACAGGATCAGGCCTACTTGAACCTCAGGGAGTACAGATCTGCGTCCTTCATGACGAAGCGAAGCCGCACCGGCATTCCCTTGATTCGTCGCATCATTTCCTCTGAGCTTTTCCTGGAGCGGCTCCGGTCCCAGTGGACGGTGTGCTCGACCTCGTCTCCCCAGATCAGGGGTGAAGCGTCGAGTGCAAAGCCGGGAAGCGGATTACCCTGGGCGTCCTGGATCTCCAGACGGATGCTGCCCGCGGCCGAGGTGGAAAAGTTCAGAACCAGGCTTTCCCGGTCGAATATCAGTGGTCGCGTCACCAGTTCTCCTCCCGAGTAGCCGGCGTGCACGGAGACGAAGCCATCGAGCCGCAGCACCGATCGCTCTATGTGGACGCTGGGGAAATCGCGGTTGCGCACGACATAGAGGGAGAGCTCGTCCGGGCTAGTGGGAACCACTCCCCAGGAAGCAAGGTTGGTTCGGTGCATCCAATTGCGAGAGTCCCGACCCGGGCGGATGAAGGCCTCCATGAATCGGTGATCCCAGTGGACGCCGTCGCGGCTGCTCATGAACACGGTGTCGCAGGCTCCCTGAAAGGGCGACTGGTCCAGCTTCGTTTTCCAGGGGAGATAGCGCCTGGGAAAGGCCACGTAGATGTGGGGCGCGCGGAAGTAGGGTGTGGAGGCATTGGTGTAGAGATGTTCCACGGGGGTTTCACCGAATTCCCCCCGCTGACCGGGAGTCCAGTTCACGAAGTCCTCGGAGGATGCGTACTTGATTGTCCGAGCACTGTTGTGAAAGTCCCGGTAGATGGCTACATAGTGCCCGCGCACCGTATCCCAGAAGGCCACGTTCAGGGAATCGAATTTTCCATCGGTAATGATGGGTTCCTCCCGGATCTTCTTCCAGTGAAGGGCATCGGGGGATACAAAACCCACCAGCACGGGCTTATCGTCCCGGCTGGAGGCCGACACGGCCTTGTACCGTTCCTCGGGCGGAGCGGCCGGGTTGGCGTCCTTGAAGGGTGCAAAACAGCAGCTTTCCTTACCCATCCAGACGATGCTGTTGTCCTTGGACCCGTTGAACTCGAAGATCCCCAGTGAGCGTCGGCTCCAGGTGAGGCCGTCCGTGCTCTCCGCATAGGACGTGGTCCGGATGTGGTGGGGAACTTCCTTCTCACCCGGCTTCAACATCGATGGGATGGTGTAGCCCACGTGATTGCTGCCCCGGAAGTACATGCGGTAGCGATCCTCGTCCTTGAAGACGGTCACGTACTCGCTGGTGACTCCCTCCCAGGGGCGGTCCAGCGTCAGTACCCTTCCCATCGAACGCGGCGAGTGAAGCTTCAATTCGAGGTTCGACATGGAATCGATCAGCCAGTCGTCGACGAAGAGCTCCAGCCTTGAACCGATGTCGACCGGGCCCTCGACTTCGGCAGATTCTGCTGACAAGAGTGTCAGGGTGAGCAAGACGCAGCAACTGCCCAGAAACGTCCTCATTCTCGGTCCTCCTTTCGGGGAATCCGGCGGGCAAAGCCTAACTCACCGAGGAGGAAGCATCAAGTTGCGCAATCCAAATCGCAGGGGAGCGTTTGAAAAGGATCCGGAATCTGCGTCTGGTCGGCAGGGAAGGGACCAGCGTCAGCTGGTGGCCCCACTGGGCTGAAGGACGGAATCCCTTCAGGATTCATCTCTTTTTGATGAGACCGGAACTACTCAGAATTCTTCTTCGCCGCGAGCGGCGAGCACGTCCTTTCCGAGGACCATTTTCGCCTGGTGCTCGGCGACGAGCTCCCCGATCTGCTCGATCACCGCGGGATATAGCTGGGCCACGTCGTGCTGTTCTCCTGGATCCTTGCCGAGATGGTACAGCAACGGTGGGTCATGGTTCGTCTCGTTCTCGGGGCGGCCGGTATAGACGGGCTTGGTGATGAAGTGGGCCTTGAACTCCCCTTGGCGTACGGCGTACAGCTTCGACTCCCGGTAGAAGAAGATGCTCTTGCGCGGGCTGGCACCGGTACCAAACAGAACCGGCGTCAGATCGTAGCTGTCCATGACACGGTCGGCGGGAAGCTCGGCACCGGAGATCTTGCTGAAGGTGGCGAACAGGTCAAGGGTCGAACCCATCTCCATCACCACACCTGACTTTAGCTTCCCAGAACCCCAGAAGATCGTGGGTTCGCGCATGCCACCCTCCCAGGTCGCTCCCTTGCCCTCTCGCAACGGTCCCGCAGAGCCGCCGTGCTCCTTATAGGGAAGCCAGGGACCGTTGTCGGATGTGAACACCACGAGCGTGTTCTCCGCAATACCGAGCTCGGTGAGCGTCCTCATGATTTGGCCGACACCATGGTCAATCTCCTCTACGACATCCCCGTACAGACCGCGCCTGCTGGTGCCGAGAAAATCATCAGAGGCAAACAGGGGCACGTGGGGCAGGCTGTGGGCAAGGTAGAGGAAGAACGGCTGCTCCTGGTTATTCCGGATGAACCGGACAGCCTCTTCCGTGTAGCGTCTGGTGATAGTCCTCTGGTCGGCCGGTCGCTCCACAATCTGCTGGTCTCGTAGCAGGGGGACGTTCCAGTACTCGATCCGAGCGGGTGATAGCAACTCCTTCGTTGGTCCATCATTGACCTGGTTCATGTCGTTGGAGTAGGGGATACCAAAGTAGGAATCGAAGCCGTTGTTCGTGGGAAGATACTCTGGCAGATGTCCGAGGTGCCATTTCCCCACACAAGCGGTGGCATACCCCTTATTTTTGAGCGCCTCTGCCAGGGTGATCTCCGCTTCGGGAATACCTCCGGGAGAATCGGGCAACAGGACGCGGCGCTTTGGACTCATCATGCCATTGCGCACCGGCAGCCGCCCGGTCAGGAGAGCGGCGCGACTGGGCGTGCAAACGCTGGCCGCGGCGTAGAAGTTGGTCCACTTCTGGCCTTCCTCAGCCATGCGGTCCAGATTCGGAGTTCGGATGGTGGGATGTCCGAAGCTTCCGAGGTCTCCGTAGCCCAGGTCGTCGCAGAAGATGACGACGAAGTTCGGTTGGATCGGTTCGGACGGCGACTGGCAGGCGAAACCGGGGACCACAAGTGCCAGGATGAAGATTCGAGGAAGGCGAGAGAGATTCATCGTTCCTCCAGGCCGAGCAAGCTTCCTGCAGTTATGTTTTGCCGCTAAGGCTTGGAACAATCACTGGAAGCGACCAGACGATCACGATGATAGCGATCGTAACGACCGTATGAAGAAGGCAGAAGGAAACGACAAAGAACGGCGAGACTCGAACACTGCGGTAGTATTCTTCTGGCATGAAAGCTAACTCAGTCAGTAATACAAAGAGTGATCGTGACCGGAGATAGAAACGAACTGTCCAGATTGAATGTACGGCAGTCAAGAGTATCAGGACGACCGTTATGGTCAGGCGTAGTGTCGGAGACGATTCGAGGACTTCCTGCGCCCGCTGGGCCGTCATGAGCCATCCAGCCACGATCAAGAGGATCGTGGCATGTTTGCCCTCGTAGTTAATGAGCGACTTGAACAACTCCTGCGAGCTCCCGTAGAGCAGCTCGTTCTTATCCTTGGGGGAGGCTCGGTCGAGTTTTACATCACTCATGGCCTGACTCCCAGAGGACGTTTAATTCGACGGTAGAGCGGCCTGTGGTTGAGTCAGTCACAACAGTAGCGCTAACTAAAGTCCTGAGTCGAAATTAGGATTGTAGCATCCTCGAAACGCCAATCTATCGAATGTCCACCGAAAAAGCAGACAAAGCTTCAGAGTCCAAGAAGTGATGGAAGTGGATCGGAAGGAAAGACAAGTCATCGGCAGCGTGGAATACCACCTGGCCGATGACGAGTACTTTGAAAAGCGGAGGCTTCGGCGCTACGCCGGTGTTTGGTCGCTTTGGGCGTTGGGCGTCGGCGCGGTGATTTCGGGCGATTTCTTCGGTTGGAACTTCGGGCTCGGAGTCGGAGGCTTCGGCGGCCTGGCGATTGCAACGGTTGTCATCGCTGTCATGTACATCGGTATGTGTTGTTCGATCGCCGAGATGTCACCGGCGTTGCCCCACACGGGCGGCGCCTATTCCTTTGGCCGTTCGGCCATGGGGCCCTGGGGCGGTTTCATCACCGGCCTGGCGGAGACCATGGAATACGTGCTGACGCCGGCGGTGATCGTAGTCGGGATTGGCGGCTACATGGGCGCAATCTTCAACGATCTCTTCGGGGTCGAGATTGCCGCACCGATCTGGTGGATGATCTCCTATGCCATCTTCGTCGGTCTCAACATCTGGGGAGTCGAAATCACCTTCAGGTTCTCGGTCTTTATTACGTTCCTCGCCCTCTTGATTCTCGCGGTTTTCTGGATCGGTGCCATTCCCCATTTCTCCTGGGAACAGGCGCTGAACATCCGGCCTGGGAAGGGGAACAGCGTGTGGCTCCCCTTCGGTTGGAAGGGGGTCGCGGCCGCCCTCCCCTTCGCCATCTGGTTCTACCTTGCCATCGAGCAGTTGCCTCTGGCAGCCGAGGAATCCCATGATCCCGAGCACGACATGCCGAAGGGACTGCTCTGGGGGATCCTGACCTTGATCATTGCCTCGGTACTGACGCTGTTTCTCAACTCCGGGATCGCACCCGGAGCGGCGGTAGTCGGTCGCTCTGATGAACCGCTTTTCCTTGCGTTCAAGACAATCTTCGGTGATGGAGTCGGTTCCTCACTGCTGGCGCTGATCGCGGTAGCGGGTTTGATCGCAAGCTTCCACACCATCATCTATGCATATGGGCGCAACATCTACTCGCTATCGCGGGCTGGCTATTTCCCCCACTGGATGTCGGTGACCCACACCAGCCGCAATACTCCTCACATTGCGCTAATTGTGGGCGCGGCTCTGGGCTTCATGGTGGCTCTGATCATTGAATTTGGCGAGGCCATTTTCGGCAATGTTCCAGTCGGCGCAGTGCTTCTGAACATGGCTGTCTTTGGCGCCGTCATCGCCTACGTGATGCAGATGATCGCCTTCGTGATTCTTCGACGGAAGCTTCCCCACATCGTGCGCCCCTACCTAAGCCCGCTGGGCAACGCCGGAGCCATCACTGCAGGCTCGATTGCCTTCGTCACCTTGATCTTCCTCTTCCTGAACGATGATTATCGTGTCGGAGTCTACGGTTGTGCCATCTGGTTCGCTTCCGGGATCATCTACTTCGGGGTTCATGGGCGAAAGACTCTGGTCTATTCACCGGAGGAAGCATTCGCGGTCAGGCATACGGCTAAGACTACTTCAGAGTGAGCGGCCATTGGGGATGGATCTGGCCTCCGGCGTAGCTTTGGCCTCCAGGCCGAAGTCTTGGCCACCGCCACGTTGGATGCAGCCACCATCGAGGGAACCTCCGGTCGGAACCAGTCGACTCCCTAGTGAGTCCCGACGGCTGGCCTTGGCGACACGACTCGCTTAGACTCATGCGTCATGCCCTCCTCTCCTTCTTCCAGGATGGCGGCCCCCTGGCGACAGAAGCTCCACGAGATCATCTTCGAGGCCGAGACGACCTCTGGAAAGGCCTTCGACGTCATTCTGCTGATGGCGATTCTCCTGAGTATTGTCGTCGTGAGTCTCGAGACCGTTGAGGAATTCAGTAGCGTAACTTCTTTTCTGTAAATTCTGGTCAGGCCTGGGTCGGAAAGACAGAGGTCTGGGACAGGATTCTCCAAAAACAGAAACGTCTATCTGGCAAGGAGAATCAAATGAACCCAGACCTGGAAAAGAGAGTACCACGGGAGATCCTGGCGGAGTTGATCGAGGAAGGAACAGAAGCCTTTCGAGGAATCCTGGAGAAGCTGTTCAACGTGGCCATGCAGTTGGAAAGAAGCGAGTTTCTGGGAGCGGAAGCGTACGAGAGAACAGCCAGTCGGCGAGGCTATCGAAACGGATTCAAAGGCAAGCGGATTCAGACTCGAGTGGGAGAGCTGCACTTGGAGATTCCACAGGTGCGTGGGTTGAGGTTTTATCCCAAGTCGCTGGAGAGGGGTTGCCGTTCGGAGAAGGCCCTGAAGCTGGCCATTGCCGAGATGTATGTGATGGGAGTCTCGACGAGGAAAGTCACCGAGATCACGGAGCAGCTGTGTGGGTTGGAGATCTCGGCCACCCAGGTCTCGAGAGTGGCCGGGATGCTGGACGAAGAGCTGGAAGAGTTTCGAAGCCGGGAGCTGGGAGAGTATCCGATCGTGTATCTGGATGCCCACTACGAGAAGGTTCGAAGAGGCGGCAGGGTGCAGGACGTGGCCATCCTGAAAGCCATAGGAGTCAATCGTTTCGGAACGCGGGAGGTGTTGGGTCTGAGCACCAGGATCAGTGAAGCGGAGGTGCATTGGCGAGGGTTTCTGGGAGATCTGCACAAGCGTGGACTGAGAGGGGTCGAGCTGTTTGTCAGTGACGATCACGAAGGACTGAAGGCGGCCAGGCGGGCAGTTTATCCGTCGGTGCCCTGGAACCGTTGTCAGTTTCACCTGAGTAAAAACGCCCAACAATATGCTCGCCGCAAAGAGGACAAGCCCCGCATCGCCCAGGCCATGCGGGACATTTTCGATGCCCCGTCTCGAGAAGATGCCGAGGAGCTCAAGGGTAAAGTCGTCAAGAAGTTCGAAAAGATTGCACCGGAGTTCGTGAGCTGGCTGGAAGAGAACGTGGATGAAGGGCTGACAGTGTTTGATTTTCCGAGGAGCTGGTGGCGAAGGATCCGAACCATCAACGGACTGGAGAGACTGCACCGGGAGATCCGGAGACGAACCCGGGTGGTGGGAATCTTTCCCCACGAAGCGTCGGCGCTGCGGCTCATCTCGGCTGTGCTTGCAGAGATACACGAGGAGTGGTTAACCGGCCGGCAATACCTGAACCTGGCCGGCTGGAAAACACAAGTGGAGCAATTCTTCCCTACAGGCCCTAAAGAAAATTACAGAAAAACGGTTGCTTAACCAGGAATTCGATCAGCACGACTCGGTGTTCAAGGCAACCGAGTGGGGTTTGACGATTCTTTTCACGATCGAGTACGTTCTGAGGCTGGTGTGCGTGCCTCGACCCACTCGCTACGCCAGGAGCTTCTTTGGTGTTGTCGACCTCTTCTCCATCTTGCCAACCTACCTTACGCTGTTCGATGTGGGAACCCGGTCCCTCGTCGTGATTCGCGCGTTTCGGCTCCTGCGCGCGTTTCGTGTCTTCAAGCTGGCGCGCATGCTTTCGGAGGCGGCTGTGATGCGCCAGGCTCTCTGGGATGCTCGTGGCAAGATTATCGTGTTCCTGGCAACCGTCCTGATTGTCGTCACGGTCGCGGGCGTTGCAATGTACGTCGTAGAGAACACCTTCGCCAGTTCCAGCGAGCCGAGTCAGTTCACGTCGGTTCCTCAAGCGATGTACTGGGCTATTGTCACCATGACAACCGTCGGCTACGGCGACATCGTCCCCAAGACGCACGTGGGGAAGCTCCTCTCGGCGCTCCTGATCATGGTGGGCTATAGCCTGATCATCGTCCCGACCGGATTCGTTTCCGCGGAGCTGGTGAGCTCCAGGTTGAGCCGGCCGGTTTCGACTCAGGCCTGCCCCCACTGCATGGCTGAGGGACACGAGCAGGACGCCGTTCACTGCAGGCATTGTGGCGGGAAGCTGTAAGCGCCCAGTCGGCGTTGGGCGGTTTTTGCTCCTTACCAGTTTGTGATCGAACCATCGGGCCGTCGATTGAGCGGAGCGCCCTCGACCCGTTCTGTGATCTCGGCAACGAGTCTCAGCTTGTCTGTATCGACTTCCACGCCGAGACCCGGTCGCTCGCTGGGCCAGAGCTTTCCATCCCGAAAGTCATAGTTCACCGGCAGGTGGCCCAGCTCCTGGTTCCGGCCGCCCAACATCTCCATCAGGACGGGTCCTGGGAAGGCGTTGCAAGCATGCACCAGGGCGGCGGTTGCGATAGGTCCGGTGAAATGTGGTACGAGACCGACGTAATGCGTTTCGCACAGCGCTGCGATCTTCATGAACTCGGTAATGCCGCCGGCGTTGGGCAGGGAGACCCTCGAGTAGTCGATCAGACGCTCCTCGATCATCTCGTTGATGTCCCAGCGGTCGCCGAACTGTTCGCCCACGGCGATCGGCACCTTTACTCGTGGACGCAGCTGTCGGTAGACTCCCGGGTTCTCGCTGCGAACCAGGTCCTCGACGAAGAACGGCTCCAGGTTCTCAATGAGCGAGGAGAGCCTGATGGCGTCGGGCATGTCCAGACGGGTGTGATAGTCAATCGCCCAATCACCGCTGCTGCCCACGCCCTTGCGGACCTCCACGCAGAGCTTGTAGGTATCGCGGACGGATTGACGTGGATTGAACTGGGAGCCCGAACCCAGCGTGCTGATTCGATACGCTCGAAATCCGGCGTCCATGCAGGCGCGCGCTGCCTCACCCCGGCTCTTGTAACCGGGGAATCCCGTTGAATAGCACTCGATGTGGTTGCGCACCGGGCCCCCAAGGAGCTGGTAAACCGGTACTCCGAGCGCCTTTCCTTTGATATCCCAGAGTGCCAGATCGAGCGCGCCCAGAGCATGGATTTTCTCCCGTCCTGGAGGGTAGAAGTGACCGCGATACATCAGCTGCCAGAGATGTTCGATTCGTGTGGGATTTTCTCCGATGAGTAACCCCGCGCACTGTCGAATCGTGTCTGCCGAGCCTCCTTCGCCCACGCCCGTGATACCCCGGTTCGTCTCGACGATGGAAACGTGAGCGCTCTGGTTGAACATCACGCGAGAGGGTGCTTCGAAGAAACGGATCCGAGTGATCTGCATTGAGCTCAGGGCCTCGCTCGCCTCCGCTGTGGCTGGTGCGCTGGCACCGGCTCCCAAGCCGGCGACGGCCGCGGCGGACAGCGAGCCGAAAAAGTGTCTTCTATTCATGGAGTGCTCCCTTTCTTGTTGAGCGACCTGAGAACCGAGTTTCCAAGAAACTGCTGTCCTACGCAAGGGCGAGGTCGGTGTTTGGGATCCAAGCGATAAACTCGATCGGGTTCCGGGGTTATTGCCGCAGTGTTGCTCCCGACCCATAGGTAACGTTTTGGTAGTAACACTCTCAGTGTAGAAAGGCAGACGTATCTTGAACCCAGGGTAGCTCGCTTCGCATCGCCAACCCTTGGCTACTCGCCACAAACTTCGGCGTAGGTGATGGACCCCCTGAGAAGAAGTTTCTTTATCGAATGATCCGACTCGCAGCCCCGGGGCGGGACTGATCTGACACTTCGCGGTCCACCCAGCGTGGTAGACTTGCTCGACCCATTTTGACCTAGTTGTTCAGATGATGTTCAAGAGCCGTTGGTGGATCAGGAAGGCCTGTTTGAGGATCTCGCCTGGCCAAGTGATCGCCCTGCTTGGAATCATGATTTGGAGTCCCCTGTGTCTGTGGGCCCAGATGGGTACTGGAACCCTTCTCGGTACCGTCCAGCGCGAGACCGGCGATCCTGCTCCCAGCGTCGAGGTGGCAATCCTCAGGATTGACACCAACGAGACCTATCTGCTGCTGACCAATGCGAAGGGTGACTACCGGAGGGGCGGACTTCCTCCCGGCGGCTATGAAATCAGCGCATCTCTGCCTGGCTACGGGACTCAGGTCCGGACTCACGTCCAACTACTGGTAGGGCAAAGCCGACAGGAAGATTTTCGTCTTTTCCTTGGAGCTCCTGGGGCCAGTCAGTCGAGCCGCAGCCAGTCCGTTTTCTCGGCGTCTAGCCGGGAAGACCGGGGGCAGGTGATCGATCAGGAGAAGCTCGAGAGCCTGCCGGTCAACACTCGGGACGTGGGCCAACTGGTCAGTTTGGCCGCGGGAGCTGCGCCCAGTAGTGAAGGCCGGGGCAGCAGTGTCAAGGTGCTGGGCATGAGGCAGAGGGACAATCTCACCTACATCGATGGGACTCTCTTCACCCACGGTGATGGATCCAGCGCCTTCCAGGCGAGCCCGGACGCGCTGCAGGAGTTCGACGTCAAGACGGGACTCTACTCCTCTGAATACGGCATCCGTCCGGGAGGACAGATCGTGGCGGTGACCAAGAGTGGCGCCAACGATCTCCACGGCAGTCTCTTCTGGTTCCACCGGAACGACAACCTGGATGCCCGTAACTTCTTTGAGCAGGAGAAGGCCGAATTCAAACGCAATCAACTGGGGGCAACGCTGGGGGGGGGCCTCTCCCTCCCCGGCCTGCTGGATGGTCGGGATCGGGCCTGGTTCTTCTTCTCCTATCAGTTGCGCTCGGTTCGGGAAACTAAGCCCCTGACGGGAGTGGTCCCCACTCGGGAGGAAAAGCAGGGGCAGTTCGCCTCTTCTATCCGGGATCCCCACACCGGTGACCTGTTTTCCGGAAACAAGATTCCCTCGGCCCGCTTCGATCCGGTGGCTGTGAAGCTTCTCGATTACTGGCCCGAGCCCAACACTTTGGGCGCCCTGAATTTCACCAGCCCCGACTCAACCAGTCCGCTGGATAACCCCCAGGTCATCACCCGCATCGATCTGAAGACCTCAGATGTCAGCCGCTGGGCAGGCCGTTTCGTCTGGGACGGCACCCACTGGACCTCGACCCAACCCATCAGCACCTTTTCTTCGAGACAGCCCTTGAGTACCTGGGGCCAGGTGCTCTCCTACAGCCGAAGCCTGAGCTCGAAGGCTCAGAATACAACCAGCCTCCACTGGTTTCGCCGGCCCCACGAGGCCAGACCGGTCCAGCGGGAGGTGGCTCAGGAGCTCGGAATCCCGGAACTTCTGCTCAGCGAGGTGGACCGCACGGGTGTTCCCACAATCGAGATACAAGGCTACACAGGGATCGGGGACCACACCTACCTGGGCCCCTCCAGCCTGGGCAACTGGCAGGCTAAAAACGCCCTTTCTCTGGTGGAAGGGGACCATGCTTTGAAGACGGGTGTCCACTTCCGCAGGCACTACAATCTGTACGTCACTGAGCGGCGAAGCCGTTTCACTTTTTTTGATCGCTACACCGGCAACGGGTTTGGGGACTATCTTCTGGGACACGTGGCGCGGAGCCAATTGGGGGGCGAGGCCTCGCGAGGGCGATTCCACCAGGATAGCTATTATCTGTATGTGCAAGATACCTGGAAGGCGAGCCCTCGCCTGACCCTGAATCTCGGCGTTCGGTACGAATTGAGGTTGCCTTGGCGGGACAAGAGAGGATTCATGTCGAACCTGGATCCGGTGACGGGTCAGCTGGTTCCGCCGTTGCTGGATCTGGAACTGGGTCCCGGGGAAACCGGCCGCTTTCAACCCGACTATCCACTGATTCGCTGGAACAAGATGGCGGGATTCCAGCCGCGTCTGGGTCTGTCTCTTCGGCTGGGGGAAAAAACGGCTCTACGCAGCGGATACGGCATCTATTCCAACGAACCGGACCTGAATAACGTACTGCGGCTGAGCCGCAACCCCCGCCCCGGAGTCCAGAGGCTCATATTCAACAGCGGCCTGGAGACACCGTCCTTGCGTCTGTCCAGCCCCTTTCCCCAGGAGGGAGCGGATGAGGCCGTCCCCGATCATTTCGGAATGGAGACACCCCTGCCTCTTTCCAGAACCCAGTCCTGGGGACTGAGCCTTCAACACGAGATCTCCTCTCGCTGGTTTCTCGACAGTGGCTACCACGGCTCCCACTCGACCCATCGAATAGAAACGGTCTCCTTGAACGACGCGCTCCCGGGGACGGGAGACCGGCAACTCCGACGACCCTGGTCTCATCTCCAGGGGGTCTACTTCCCCCTGGCGGACGCCGACTCCTGGTACCATGGCATGCATCTTCAGCTGGAACGGTCTCCCGGTCCAGACGGCTTCTACTTGTTGGCTTCATTCAGCTGGTCCCAGCTCATTCAAACCGGGGGTGGTACGACCGGATTTTTTTCTCGCAACGGCTTCCGGTCCCGCAACCTTTCTCTGGCTGCGACCCGAGGAGCTGCAGACTTCCACATTCCGCGGCGGTTGGTGCTCTCCGGTGGCTTCGATCTACCCTTTGGGCCTAATAGGGCTCTGCTTCACAGGGGTATGGCTTCTCGGGTGCTGCGAGGGTGGTCGATTCGGGCGATCTCCAGTTTCCAGGACGGAGGGGCGCGAACCGCGATTTTGCCCGGCGATCCCTTGGATGTTGGGTCGGAGTCCTCGCAGTGGCCGGATCGGATCCGGGACGCTAATCTCCCTTCCTCCGAGAGGACTCCCGCCCGCTGGTTCGACGCCGCCGCCTTTGTGCTTCCTCCGGCTTTTCAGTACGGGAATGCAGGCCCGGGCGTCATAGAGGCTCCGGGCCTCTTCAATTTGGATATCTCCCTTCGGCGTACCTTTCTGCTGGGCGAAGAGCGAAGATTCGAGGCCAGACTGGAAGCCTTCAACGCCACCAACCGCTCAAACTTTGTGGTCAACGCGAGACAACAGACCCTTCAGTACGGAACCAGTGGCTTTGGGGTGCTAGCTCGGGCACTGCCGGCACGACAGATCCAGCTTGCTTTGAAGTTCTATTTTTGAAGGCTCCTGGTTCGACAGATACGGGACTTCAAGGGGAGCCTCCTATTGAGGTCGGCAGTCTCGTGAGGAGGAGGACTCTGATGATTCGAATGCCCCACAAAGACCTATGCTGCCTGCAGCTTCTACTGGGTATCGTTGTGACCCTGGCCCCGGTCTGGGCTGGCTCCCAGAGGGGGCCTAGCGAAGACCACCCAGTCTGTCGCTACAAGTTTCTAGTCATCGATGATCAGCCTCTGCTGGAGAGCCATAATCTGCGCCGCAAGGTCAATCAGGCCGTCAAGCGGAAAGAGCCGGTGCTGCGCCTGGACGCCCCCTGGGAAACGGATCGGGATCAGCTCAATTATGTGTGCATCCTCTACGACGACGAAGAGAAGATCTTCAAGATGTGGTACACGCTCATGCGCTGGCGCGGGAACACCTCGGACGGCCCTCGCGGTGTGGCTTATGCCATCAGCAAGGACGGCCTTGACTGGGAGAAGCCGGTCCTGGGGCTCGTCGAAGTCGACGGTTCCCGTGAAAACAACATGGTCATCGGCTTCAAGCGCAACTTCGTCTACACCATCATCAAGGATGCCAGCGACATTGCTGCCCGCCGTTACAAGATGATCTTCAGCACCTATGCCGAGGAGGCCCTGTGGGCGGGACACCACTCTTCGCTGAACCTGGCCTATTCCCACGATGGCCTCAACTGGGAACGTCCCAGACACGTCAACCCCGTGCTGAGAGGTATCAGCGACGACAACTGCACTTTGTTCTACGATGAGGACCGCCGTAAGTATGTGCTGACAACCCGAAGGGTGCCCAACGCCCCGCGCGACATTTCCCAGTATGAGAGTTACGATCTGGTTCATTGGGAGGACAAGGGAAGGGTCCTGGTGGCTGGCGACGAGTTGGATCCTCCCGAGCTCTACAACATCTACGACATGCCCGTATTTCGCTACGAGGGCTTCTTCCTGGGTATGATCAATCCCTACTACGTTCACCCCTTCGCCCCCACCTATGGGGCCTATCACAAGCCTCCCGATTATCCCAAGGGCAAGGTGGGCCAGCTGGAAATCTCGCTTGCCTACAGCCGGGACGGCCAGAAGTGGCACCGCCCCAACGACCGCTCCCCGATAGTTCCCATTGGTAAGCCGGGGGATCAAGACGGAGGTGTGATTTTCCCCTCTGAGAATCCCGTGGTTCGGGATGGGGAAACCTGGATCTACTACACCGCCAACCGCATTAGCCACACCTGGTGGGACTGGCTCAGCTATGACTTTTCAAAAGGGACCCGCGACCTGGCGGTCCTGATGCTGGCCCGCATGCCCGAGGATCACTGGGTGTCGTTGGATGCTGGGGCAGATGAAGGCTGGGTGATGACCAAACCGTGGGGTCCGCCCTATGAAATCCTCGTGAATGCCGATGCCGCTGGGGGTTCCATAGAGGCGGAACTGATCACTCCCTACGGAGAACCGATCCAGGGCTTCACTCGTGCGGACGCCATTCCCCTGAAAGTTGACGGCTTCCAGCAGAAGCTGAGTTGGAAGGACTGCAGGTCTCCCTACGATCTCAGCGTCGAGCAATATGGTGGAGTTTGCCTGAAGTTGTATCTCACTCGGGCCAAGCTCTACTCCTACACTTTCACCCTTCCTGACCCTGACGGAGAACTGGCTCGAAAAAAGGCGAACGCACGTTGGCTGGACGTGATCAAGCACCGCTCCGACCAGTGGGGTGTCCACTCAACGGAGCCAGCCACCGGGGTATCGCCCTTTCCTCGACACCAGTCCAACCCAGCCACCGGACGGGAGGATTTCGGGGAACGGATGCAGAAGTCCATTCGGGACAAATCTCGCCAAGCTGAGTGAAAGAGCCGCATCAGTCCGATTCGGACGATGTGTTCTCCGCTGAGTGGTAGTAGGCGACTCGCAGTCCGGACGCTTCCGCTACCTGAATTTCAGCGAATATAGATCGGCGTCCTTCATGACGATGCGTAGTCGGACCGGCTTCCCGGCACTTAGGGGTTCGTCGGAGGTGGCCTTGGAATGGGAGCGTTTCCAGCTGACTGTGTGCTCGATCTCGTCACCCCAGATCAGCGGTGATTCCTCCAGGGCAAAGCCGGGGAGCGGTCTGCCCTCGGCATCCTGGATCTCCAATCGAATGCTGCCCGCGGCCGAAGTGGCGAAGTTGAGGGCTAGATTATTGCCTTGGAACTGCAGGGGTCGGGTCAGCAACTCGCCGCCGGCGTAGCCTGCGTGCAGGGAAGCAAAACCATCGGTGCGCAGAAACATTCGCTCCAGGTGGGCGCTGGGTGAGGTGTAGTGACGGGCCACATAGATCGATATCTCGTCATCGGCGGTAGGGACCACTCCGGCCGAGATCATATTCGTACGGTGGACCCAGCTCTTGGGATTCCGCCCTGGGCGCAGGAAGGCCTCCATGAAACGCCGATCCCAGTGTACCCCGTCACGGCTGCTCAAAAAGACTCCTTCCGAAACGCCAGCGCCAGAGGCGTCTTCGTGAAAGGTTCTCCACTGAATGAACCGCTTGGGAAAGGCCAGATAGATATGGGGAGCCCGGAAATAGGGTCTGGTAGCGTTGGTGTAGAGCTGTTCTCGCGGGGTATCGCCATAATCGGCGAACACGCCCGGAGTCCAGTTGGTGAAGTCTTTGGAAGAGGCGAACTTGATGGTCCGGACTCCTGCGAGACCGACACGATAGATGGCCACGTAGTGCTGCCGCACCGAATCCCAAAAGGCCACGTTTAGAGAATCGAAGGCGCCATCGGTGATGATGGGCTTCTCCTGGAGCTTGCTCCAATGGATGCCATCAGGAGAGACAAAGCCCAAAAGGACCGGCTTCCCGTCTCGTGAACTCGCACCCACGGCCTTGTAGCGTTGGGAGTCCTGGGCGGCAGGATTAGCATCCTTGAAGGGGGCGAAGTTGTGACCCCCTTTCTGGTTGCCGATCCAGACGATGTTGTTGTCCTTGGACCCCTGGAACTCGATCAGCCCCAGCGAGGGACGGGTCCAGTGGATGCCGTCTTTGCTCTCCACGTAGCAGGCGACCTGCTCGTGCTCTGGAATCGCTTCCTCGCCCGGCTCCAGGAGCGACGGAAAGGTGTAGCCCGCATGGCTGCTGCCGCGATAGTACATGCGGTAGATGTCTCCGTCCTTGAAGACGGTCTGGTAGGCGCTGGTGGTCCCCTCCCATGGTTTATCGAAGTTCAGGAACTTCCCCGCTGATTGTGGCTTCTGAAGTTGGAGTCGAAGGCCCTCCATCGACTCAATCAGGTAGTCGTCCACGAAGAGCTCCAGTCTAGACCCGATATCAAGAGTCTGCTTTTCCTCCTCTTCCGCCCCCTCGGCCAGGGGCTGCCCCAATGCCAGCAGCAGCAGAGTCAAAGTAAGAGTGAAAATCCGTCTTCGCCTCGTAGGTTCCTCTTTTTTCTCTGTTTGTTTTGATATCCACCATGCTACTGGAATCGAGCCCGCTTCATTGACAAAAGGATGAACGGGGAATATATACTCGCGATATCGGGGATGTGTCATTAGAAATTTCAAAAAACATAGAAGGCTCATATGAGCACTGCAACTCACGAAGCTCTTTCGCCGGAAACCGCGTCTTTTCTTTCCCAGGGTCCACTGAAAGGATTCATCGGTGGAAAGGCCGTAGAATCTTCCAACGGTGAGACTTTTATCACCCACGACCCGGGCAGTGGAGAAACCATTGCAGAGGTGTCTCATTTGCAGCCCGATGATGTGAACAAGGCTGTTGAATCGGCAGACACGGCTTTTCGGGAAACCAAATGGGCAAAGCTCACTCCCAATGAGCGAGGAGTCATTCTTCACCGGCTTGCGGACGAAGTGGAAAGACGCAAATCCATTATCGGCCAGCTGGAATCTCTGGATGCGGGCAAAATTTTGTGGCAAGCCGAGGGTGATGTGCAGAATTTTGTGGATACCGTGCGTTATTTCGCCGACATGGCTCTTTACGTACAACGCCGCAATGCGCTGGCCGTGAAGGGACATGAAGCCTGGACGATAAGGCATCCATGGGGCCCCTGTGGATTTATTTTTCCTTGGAATTTTCCACTGCTGCTCGTCGGCTGGGGAATCGCCCCCGCTCTTGCAGCAGGCAATACTGTAGTGATCAAACCTGCTGAAGATACCCCCTTATCGGCTTTATACCTCGCACATCTTGCTCAGGAAGTAGGGGTTCCCGATGGAGTCATCAATGTGGTTCCCGGACATGGAGAAACCACAGGAGCCGCCCTGGCCGGGCATCCGGGCTTGAAAAGAATGTCGTTCACCGGGTCCCCGGAAGTAGGGAGGCAGGTAGCTGAAGCCTGTGGACGCAATCTGGTGCCGGTCAAACTGGAACTTGGTGGGAAGGGAGCTGCAGTTGTTTTTTCGGACGTAGACGTTCAGGATACCGCCGAGAAACTGGTGGGTGCCGTCACCTTCCATACCGGCCAGGTCTGCTGTGATGCCACACGATGGCTGATTCACAAAGATATTTACGATGAGTTTGTGGGTACCTGTGTCGATCGTCTCCAAGAAGTGACCGTTGGTTACCAGCTTGAAGACGACACTCAAATGGGGCCGGTGGTGAATGAAAAACAGAGAGAAAGAATTTTGGGTTATCTAGAGAAAGGGAAGCAGGAAGGAGCTGAGACCGTTTTGGAAGGCGGAGTCGCCGAAATAGAAGGCCGGAACGGACACTACGTGAAGCCGGCTCTGCTGGCCGGTTCCCTGGATAACATAGCTGCGCGCGAAGAGATTTTCGGTCCCGTCGCCTACCTGGCTCCTTTTGAAAAAGAAGAACAGGCCATTGAAATGGCGAACAACACGGATTACGGTCTGGCCAACAGTGTCTGGTCGTCGGACCCCTCCAGAGCCAACCGTGTTGCGGAAGCACTCTGTTCAGGCAACAGTTGGATCAACGCACATAACCTGTTTCCGCATGGAGTTCCCTATGGCGGGGTCCATAAAAGCGGAATGGGTGGTGGAGTCAATTCTATTGAAACCCTTTTCGACTATTGGCGCCAGCTGTCCGTAGTTCGGCCTCTATAAAAGAGGGCGTCACTGAGAGGGTCAGGAGTAGCACTTGAAGCGGGTAGGTTTCGGCCTTCATGCTGCCATTATGCGCGCTTACAAGTCGAACTCCCGCCGTGGGTTACGACTCGGCTGAATTCTCGGATAGGACGCCAACGCCGCTGCTGGATCAGATCTTCAGCCGGCAGACGACGCCGACGTCGTCGCAGTACCAGATAGCGCCGTCCCAGATGGTCATCCCGTGGGGCAACGGGTCGTTGTCGGCGAGCTGGATTTTCTCGACGATCTCGCCAGAGTCAGGATCGTGCTTGAAAAAGGCGTTCTTGTTAGAGTCCGTGCACCACAGATAGTTGCCTTCCCAACCGATGCCATGCGGACGGTTGCCGGAGGTCGGAAACCGCTGCTCGACGATCCAGGTCCGGGGGTCGATGCGGTAGATCATTCGTGACGGAGGCACCGCGGCCCAGAGCTTGCCGTCTCGCCACTCGAGACCGTGAGCGCCAGTTCCGGGACGGGGCTGGGTGTGCACGGCTGCGGGCTGCCCACTCGGCGGCTGCTCCGGGGCAGGAGCGAGCGGACTATGTCGACCGGGGGGGTCCGAAGGCATTCTGTAGATCACGCCCGCACCCGGTGTGTAATACTTCGCGATCGTCTTGCCGCTGGACGCCTCGGAGCGGATGATCTCCTGACTGTAGGTCGACGCCAACCAGATCGCTTCCCCGTCGAAGGTGATACCGCTAGGGCGGTGGGCCTCGGTGTCGAAGTCCCGCAGGACCTTGCCGTCGCTGTAGCTGATGAGGTAGGCGCGGCTGTTACCCTGATCAATAATCCACAATCCATCTCTCGTTGCCTGTAGACCGTTGGGTTTGGGACCGGGGGTCTTGAAGAGGGTCTGCACCTTGCCGACTTCGCGCACGGGGACCTCGCCGATCGCCGGGGCGGCGGCCAGGAATGCGAGGAACTGCCTGCGTTCAATCCATCTGATTCGCCTCATGGTGGCAGCGCCAACATACTATAGGCGGGCACGGTCTGGAAGTGATTCTTCGCGGAGCGCCACTCGCAATGCAATCCAAGCTGCGTCGTGACCCACTTGCTTTTAGATTACGTCTGCACGCAGCTATTTTGCTTGTCGCATGTCTTGGATCGTTCTGAACTTCAGATCCATGGATCCACTGAAGGGAACAAGGTTCTCATTTCGGATGTCCCGGAGCGCTCCCCCTTTACCTTCAAAACTGGCTTGGAAGGTGCCGTCACCAGGGTTCAAGGCAGTCACCGTGAAGGATCCGCTCTTCAAGGTAAACTGATCCATGATGTCGCCCTCCGCAAAGAAGCCAATCAAGGTCACGAGCGCGGAAGTCTCACCGGATGACGACTCCTTGGGCGGCTTGAAAGTACCGACCGGTTGTTTGGCAGTCCCGGCTCCGTTCAATCCAAGGAGTATCGATCGGTCCTGGGTGGCATCTTTCAGGCGACAAGTGATCTGCTCATCGATCACGGTCATGTCCGTGTAGCCGGTTCTAAAAGTGTCGAGAGTCATCTCTGCTCCGTCGATACTGAGCCGGACGACTCCGATGCGCTCCCTGTCCTTGTCCTCCCCCTTGTCGACAATTTCCTTGTCCGTTTGGTCCCCGGGGGTTTGAGCCTGACCTGTGGGCGCCTCTTCGATCCCTCCGCCACAGGCAACCAGGACAAAGAGCGCTGTTAAGACTATGGATGCAACCTTCATTGCGTTTTCCTCCCACAAAAGCTTCGTTTTTGCGGCCGACGTGGTAACCATGCCTCCCGTGCTGAACAACAGAAGTATTCTAACGGAAGTATTCTATAAGAGCCTATATCTTATCCTACCGTGGACTGCGCCTGATCCTGCCTCCTCCAACGGGCGGACAACTCCAGCTGGTATTCGGTAAAGCTCAAGATCGTCCCCATCAGCTGGTTCTACCAGGAGTACGTCACAAGGGCGCGCCGGGGTGAAGGGAGAAAACTGTGGCCGTCGAGCCTGATGTGGATGCTCCAACCTGCGTGCCCTGATACACTTGGGGTCAGCGCAAGGAGAGCGATGGCCCAGAACTTGAGTAGGTCGATGCCGGAGTTCCCACAGGAGCCCCTGCCAGAGCGCTTGTGCAACTACCAAAGGCTCCTAGACACAATGGCGTCCCGGGGGCTGGACGGGATTGTGACCACTTCCAGGTACAACCTCTTCTACCTGACAAGCTTCCAACCCAACGCCTATCATCAGGACGAGCCTCCCCACGCTGCGGTCGTCATATCGCGACATGCGCCTGATCACCCCGTACTACTGGTAGCCGAAGAACTGCTGACGTTCTTCTTTCATCAGCCCACTTGGGTGGAGGACATCCGCCCACTGCGGAGCGTGATGAGTTCACTGGACCTTCCTTTCAACCTGTCAGGGCTAGACCGGTTCATCCCGGAGGCTGCCAGAGATGTCTCTTGGGTCCAGCGCGCCCGCGAGAAATGCACCATGAACATCGTTGAGGCACTGCGAAGCGCTCTGAGCGACCTGGGCCTCAGCAGGGGTAAAGTCGGATTCGACCACCCCGGCCTCTCCCGGCATCTTGAGTTTCCTCACCTGCAGGCGCTGGACGGCTATGGCCCTCTTCTTTTCGCGCGTCAAGAAAAGACCGCTGAGGAGCTTCAATTAATGCGCCAGGCCCTCCAGATCAACCAACGGGCGATACACAAGACCGTCAAGGCGTGGGACCAGGGTATGACCTGGAAAGAACTCAATTACGCTTACTACAAGGCCACTGTGGAGGTGGGCGGTATCATTGATGATCCGCGCGGGATGATATTTGCAAACCCCCGAGGCGCTGATCCGGCCATCACCCTCTATAGCGGGCTGGAGGACTACGTGATCGAGCCCGGTATGCAAATCCTCTTCGACTGCCACGGGACTTGGAATATGTATTGCTGGGACGGCGGCAAGACCTGGATCGTGGATGATGAGCCCACGGGCAAGGCGGCCGAGGTCGCCAAAGCCACCGAGGTAGCGGTCAGGGAATTGGCGCAGGCGATGCGCCCTGGGGCCAAGGTGAGCCAACTGCAGGCCAAGATCCGGCAGGTCTACCGGGGCTTCGGCATCAGCCCCGACTCAGTCCACATCTACTTTCACGGCCTGGGCCTCAGCCACTCCGATTTGGAACAGTACCTCGAGGAGGGCAAGCCTTATCCGGACTGGGTCTTGGAGGAGAATATGGTTGTGGCCACACACCTACTGTATCCCGGGGGCGACCGAGACAGGTACTGGGTTGAGGACGTGGTGGTGGTAAGGTCGGACGGCGGAGAGTCGCTCTACACCTGGGACTTCGCCCCGATAACGGGCCGGGGCAGTTGAATGTTCCAGAAGGCATCCGCTGCTACCGAACCAGACGACATTGATTGCCAGGTCGGAGCACCGAAGTCACCGTCGCAGCATTCGCCTCGTCGAATCCCGCCTCCGGCACTGTTTCTCCCATTCTCCCACGCCAAGAACAGGTTCCCGGAAGACAGAGCGCACCACCGGTAGGAGAGGAGCCACCATGCACATCGGCGTCTACATTTTCCCAACTGCATACTCGATTCGGGTAGACGAGTTGGCCAGGGCTCTGGAAGAACGGGGCTTCGAGTCGTTGTTCCTGCCCGAGCACACTCACATTCCCGCGAGCCGGCTCAGTCACTGGCCAGGCGGTGGCCCCATACCCAAGGAGTACGTCCATCTGATGGACCCTTTTGTCGCCCTCAGCTGTGCTGCAGCCGTGACCAGGCGTTTACGCCTAGGGACCGGCATCTGCTTGCTCCCAGAACATGATCCGATTGTGGTTGCCAAGACGATCGCAACTCTGGATGTGCTTTCCATGGGCAGGTTCGAATTCGGCATAGGAGCCGGCTGGAACGCGGAGGAGATGGAGAACCATGGAACCGAGTTCGGGACCCGATTCCGAGTAATGTCGGATCGAGCCCGTGCCCTCAAGGTGATCTGGACCGAGGAGGAATCAACCTATCACGGCGAGTTCACAGACTTCGACACAATTTGGTCCTATCCCAAGCCGGTGCAGAGACCTCATCCGCCAATCCTGATCGGTGGGGAGAGCGATCACACCCTCCGACGTGTCGTCGACTTCGGAGATGGCTGGCTGCCCCGGGCTCGTGCGATCGATCCGGTGACGCGGTTGGAGACTCTCAGAGCCTTGGCCGCCGGTGCCGGCCGGGACCCCGAGACTATTTCGGTTTCAGTCTTCGGCGCCCAGGCCCAGGCTGCCACTCTCGAGCGTTACGCCGAGGCCGGTATCAAACGGGCACTGCTTCAGCTACCTCCTCAGGATCGGGAGCAGGTACTGCCATTGTTGGACACCTATTCCAGGTTGCTACACTAGTACTAGTATTCCGTCACTGGGAGATTGTTAGCCAAACGCACTCGGACAATCGGCGCCGCCACAGTCCCTATACTGCAGACCAGAACTTGACCCGAAGGGGCCTTATCTTGATGATGGGCTTCTCCTCAATGGCCATGGTTCCGTACTGGGGATACTTCTCACGCAACAGCGCCACCGCCCGTTGGTGTTCCGGACCGGTTGGTACCAGGATCTCAGCCAGACCCCAGACCAATGCGTAGGCCAGCCGGCTCCAGTCTTCCTCGTAGTCGTCGATGACCAGAGAGACCTGGGGATGCCTCTCGATGTTTCTGAGACGGCCCAATTTTACTGCCGAGACTCGCTTCGGCTTCTCGTCGATGGCCGAGTAGAGCACTTGCCCGTCCCTGACATAGCAGACAGGGAGAACTACGGGCCATCCCCGAGGATCCACGGTGGCCAGACGAGCCACACGATGCAGATCCAGGAATTTCTTCAAATGCGCGTCCAGTGCAAGAGCCATGGGCAAGGGAGTGGTGAGAAACTCGGCTCCGCTGAAATTGTCAGCGATATTCAATTCAATTCAATTCAAGACATGTTCAGAACTCGTAGCCCGTTTTCTCCTCTGCGGCTCAGTTTATGAGAGTCTCTGTAGAGATCACAGTTTGGTATCCTTCTGTCAAGTCTGTTGTCCCTATGAGCTCTTGGATCCGAGGCTGGCGGGCATCAGGACATCAGATTCAGAAGCGCCTCAGCCCGGTAGACGAACGGAGTCAGTTCAGCCCCCACTCTGGCGATCACGGCGAACTCCCCTGAGCCCGAACTGTCTATGATGTGATGGTTCTTGATCCCACCAACGTCCAGCCAGAAGCAACCGGCCTCGGAAAGCTGAGTGTGAGCCGTCACGAAAACCGCCGACCTGTCCAGACCCAGGGCCGCTCGAAAGGAGCGAACATCACGGGCCGAATAACCCGCTGGATTACCGGCCTGCTGCACCCTATTCCATGTCAGTTGGTGACGAAGCCGAGGATACCGATAGGCGTTGATCAGGCGATCTCGCGTCACCGTCTCGATAGGAGGGCCTCCATGACAGGCCAGCAGACCCTCACCCACGACCAGGTGAGGAAGCAGATCATAGAAGCGCTTCATCTCCGTGACGAAATCCTGTCCTCTGAGTTCCAGCAGGCGAGATTCCCAGAGTCTTCCCTGGGAGACATCCTGCTTGCGAATCTCGTCAGAAAAGCCGTCGTGGTTTCCCCTGACGTAGACAACGCCACTCGGGTAGCTAAGCATCAGACGAAGAATAAGATCCATGATCAGGACTGACGAGTCCATTGCCGCCATCTGTCCCTCCTGGGGATGAACCGCATCGCCAAGCAGGATCAGAGAAGCCGAACCAGTCTCCAGTCCGGCCAGAAAACGATTCTCGCTCAGAGCCTTCAACAGGTTGTCCACATTCCCGTGCAGGTCTCCCACCAGAATAGGTACAAGCTCGGCTGCAAGCTCCACCAGTGCCCCGGGGTGACCTCGATCATCCCGAGGGCGGTTGGGACTCTGTTCAAGCAGCTGATTGACCTTTCTCACGGTTTCCAGGGCTTCACCCGGGGAGAGGATTCGCAGCGTACCCCCGAAGGCCTGGCGAACCAACCTCAGGCAATCTTCTCGTCTCGAGACCAGGCGTGTCTCGTTTTCCGAACCTTCGAGTCGCGTGATCTCAGTGCCCGTAGGAGAGTCGAGATCCACCACTAGCAGCGTCCCCTTCTGGTTGACGATCTCCAGGCGTGAGAGGATGTCTCGGGGTAGGTTCGGTGCTACCGATCGGTCTTTGGCGCCTCCGCCGACACGAGTCCGCTCGCCTTCGCTGAGGAAGAGCGTGCCACTGATGCTGGAATAGTACTCATCGGGATCGAATAACATGAGCCGAGTCGCATCTGTCCCTCCATTCTGGGGAGGAGCCAACAGGGATTCTTCGTAGATGTGAAGCCTTTGAGGTCCCAGGCGCACCTCTAGTGGGAGAAGGCGATGAGGGATCCGAATCTTGCTTGCCTGGAGCACAAGCTGGGTTAGATCCTCAGCCACCTCGGCCTCATGATAGCCAAGGATGCGATCCCAACTCTGGACTAGCCATCTCCGGAGCCTCTCGGTCAGGGGCCGTTTGGTTTCCTCTGGCGAGGTCGTCGTACGGGAGGGGACTGGAGGGTCTTCCTGGACGAAGCTCTTGGGAGCCGTGCCAAAACCGTCCCGCAAGTAGACCCTCATGCCCGATCGCTGGAAATGTTTCGCCACCTGGGAGTAGGCTGCGACCTGGTGAGCAACCTGCTCCTGAGAGAGCTGCATGTCGACTGGATGGCTCTCTCGGTGGGAACGCTCTCGCCGAACAGCGAGGATCTTGTCCGCAGGGGGGAGGAGGAATTCGAAAACGAACT
The DNA here is from genome assembly GCA_965218775.1 of Acidobacteriota bacterium. Classification (GTDB taxonomy): domain Bacteria; phylum Acidobacteriota; class UBA6911; order RPQK01; family JAJDTT01; genus CAUZIZ01. The sequence continues at coordinate 2,603,669 of CBDCLS010000006.1, forward strand.
TCTTTCGAGGATCCCAGAACCCGAGGCTGAATTTTGGCATTCGAATACGGTCGGCCTCCAATTCCAGCTCACGGAAGTTGGCGAGCCATTCCCCATCGAAAACCGTCAAGGCCTTGAGAATACCTCGGAAGGGAAGGCCAAGGTGTACTTGACGTGGTCGGAAGGCCAAGGTTCGGGAGCGCCACCACCCAGCTGCTGTCAAATCCAGGTATCCTTCCTCTGGCCAACCTCCGATTGCTCTCAACAGGGTTGTCTTGCCCGACCCTGGAGGACCGGTGACGATGATCTGTCGAAAACGAACCCCGGCTGGAAACGGCAGACCCCGGATAGCCTGAAGCTTGTCGACCTCCTGGAGTTTTAGTTCATTCACCTCGACGGCTGACCTCTCTCCGAAAGTGGGCTCTCCGATGGATGTTGTCTTTGGCCAAAGGTCTCGTTGGTTCCGGTAGGGATGGGAACGTCAACACTCCGAATGTTAACCGATTGCAGGCGGGTGTGAACACCTTCCAGCCGGGTGGCGACCCAGAGGCAGAGGCTTATCTTCCGTTTCCGGTTCTCATCCCCGAAGCTCTCCGGCGACAATCGAAATTGAGATCTGTCACCCCACCCCTACCGATGTACTACCGGCTCTCTCGGGTGTAGAATCCTGGATCAAATATCGTTGCCTTGAAAGCATAGACGGAGGAGGCTCAAATGTGGACTCGCAGTCCGGTCCAAGGTATTTTTGGCCGCTCGCCATTCAAACCTATTCAGGAGCACATGAAAGTGGTTGACGCTTGTGCCAGCGAGGCTCCGGCGCTGCTTGAGGCTCTGGCAGCAGGAGACAAACGCCGACTCCTGGAGGCCAAGGAGAGGATCTTCGATCTCGAACACGAAGCCGACAAGGTGAAGAATGAAATCCGAGCCCACCTTCCCAAGAGCTTGTTCATGCCCGTCGACCGGCGTGATCTGCTGGATCTCCTCAACGCCCAGGATTCCATTGCAGACTCGGTCCAGGACGTTGCCGGGCTGCTGATCCTGAAGGAGCTTGAGATACCGGACTACATGAAAGAGCTACTGCCCGCCTATGCGGCACGGAATGTAGATGCGGCACATCAGTGCAAGCGTGCCATCGATCAGCTCGACGAGCTCCTGGAACTGGGCTTCAAGGGGCGGCAAGTGGATCGCGTCGAAGAGATCTTGGAGGAGCTCTCCCGTATCGAATCGGAAACGGATGGGCAGGAGATCGAGCTGAACAGAGCGCTGGTCAGTGATGAGGGACTGAAGCCTGGAGACCTCTTCATCTGGTGGGAATTGGTCTGGAGACTGGGTGACGTTGCCGATTACTCGCAGGATGTGGGAGACCGTCTCCGACTCCTGATGGCTCGCTAGGAGGTTTGGATGGAGTCAGGTTTTACGTTTCTCCTTCTCGCTATTGGCTTCGCGCTGTTCATGACCTGGGGAGTGGGTGCCAACGATGTGGCCAATGCCATGGGCACCTCCGTCGGCTCAGGGGCACTCACCATCAAGAAGGCAATTCTGATCGCTGGTATTTTCGAGTTCGCCGGTGCTGTCCTGGCGGGTGGCCACGTCACCAGCACCATCCGGAAGGGGATCATCAATGCCGAGTTCGTCCCATCACCGGAGATTATGGTCTTCGGCATGCTCTCAGCCCTTCTGGCAGCTGGAACCTGGTTGCTGATAGCCAGCTACTTCGGCTGGCCCGTATCGACGACTCACACCATTGTGGGTGCTCTTATCGGCTTCGGCATGGTGGGTATCGGTATGCAGGCAGTGGCGTGGCCCAAGGTAGCCGGCATCGTGGCCAGCTGGATCATCTCTCCCATGTTGGGGGCGGTGATCGCCTTTCTGCTGACCTTGAGCCTGCGTCGATTCATACTCAACACGGAGAAACCCCTCGTCAATGCCCGCCGCTATGGGCCCTACTATGTCTTTGTCATGGGCGTGCTGATCGCCTTGATCACCCTTTTCAAGGGGCTCAAGCATCTCAAGCTGGATCTGACAGGTTGGCAGAGTTTCCTGGTCGCTTTGATCGTCGGGGTCCTCATCGCCGTCGTCGGCCGGGTCCTGATTTCGAGAGTCCGGGTGGATCCAGAAGCCGACAGGGACTTCCAGTTTGCCACTGTCGAGAGGGTCTTCGCCCCTCTCTGCGTCTTCACTGCCTGCTCCATGGCCTTTGCCCACGGATCGAACGACGTGGCCAACGGCATCGGCCCTCTGGCAGCTGTCGTAAGCATCGTCCAAGCCGGTCAGGTCGGTCAGGAATCAGCTTTGCCCCTTTGGATTCTGGTTCTGGGTGGCATGGGCATCGTAGTAGGTCTGGCCACTTTGGGTTACCGGGTAATGAAAACGATCGGAACCCGGATCACGGAGTTGACACCCAGCAGAGGTTTCTGTGCCGAGTTGGCTGCCGCCACGACAGTGGTCGTGGCTTCCAGGCTAGGCCTGCCGGTGTCCACCACGCACATCATCGTAGGGGCGGTACTCGGCGTTGGCCTGGCCAGGGGAATTGCGGCCATCGATCTGAGGGTGATTCTCGGAATTGTGACCTCCTGGGTGGTCACGCTACCCATCGGTGCTGGCCTGGCGGCCTTTTTCTTTTTCTTCTTCAAAGGGGTCTTTGCGGGTTGAAGAAAACGGTCGACTCAATGGATGATCGGTTTTGGCGTCAACTTCTGGAGTGATGGCGCCCTGAAGGCATACGAAGGAGGTGAATCCTGAAGGGATTCCGTATTTCAGCCCAGGGTTTCCGAACCCTGGGTCAACGGCATCGCCCCTGGATTCCAACCCTGAATGGGTTGCGTACAGAGGGGCAACAACCGGGTCAGGACACAACCCTTACAGGGTGGATTATGAAGGGGTTGACTCTCTTACCCAGGGTTGGGAAACCCTGGGCTGGAATACGCAATCCCGTTGGAATTGACCTCGCTTGGTGTTGATCAAACCCATTTCCCCTCCCTCGATCCCAAAGTCGATCCGATCCCACACGAGAGGGAAGACAGCGGACCGGCGACAACAAGATGGTGAGGCTAGCCCGAGCAACGATGCCCTCACCGCCAGTAGGCCCTGATCCCGTAGAGCACTACCGCCACCGAGACGGCGCCGCAAACCAGGCCCCAGAACCAGTAGGGTAAGACCAGCGCCGCTTCGATCTGGCCAACGTCGGACGGCATGGTGCCGCTCGCGGTTTCAGCGGTCGGCGTGAAAAGGTAGTCGCCGCGGGAGAAGACCGAGAGCGCCAGCTGCACCGCCAGGAGGATCAACACCAGCTGCGCGACCTCCCCCGAGGCCTTGCGGACGGTGAGGAAGCAGGCTCCGAGCACCACAGCGACGAAGATGAAGCCGAAGAGGTTGCGCACCACCAGTAGCAGAGCCAGAGCGAGAATCGCTGACAGACCGGTCAGCGCGCCGCGGGCGCCGCGGGTCGTGCGCCCGACGGCGAAGCCCACGGCCGCAGCCATCGCCGGCCCCAAAAGGCCGCCGGCCGCCACCAGGGCCCGGCTCAAGGCGCCGCCGTCGCCGCTCCACACGGCGAGCCCTGAGCCGTCGGGCCACATTACGAAGCGGTGGAAGCTGCCGCCGACCAGGAGCGCCGAGACGCCGTGGCCCATTTCGTGGGCCAGGGTTCGACAGCAGCATCAAGGGATAGGCGACGTAGCGCCCGTAGGGCACTACATAAAGGAGCGCGGTCAGGATCACGCTGGCGAGGAGCACGAGGCGCGCCATTTCGGTCGGCTTCAGGCGGGCTGTCTTCATCCGTCAGGCCTTTCTCGGATCGCCGGGGGCCGGAAGGCGTCGATCCGCACACTTCTCCAGCCGTAGGCGGGTTCCGGCTGCCAGCCGTGGGCGTGCACATTCTCCCGCATATAGCGGTCAATCAGCCAAGTCCGAGACCGACCCCAGACACAGCTTCCAACCTACCTTACCTTACTTTGAGCAACCGACCCGCTTCTTCGAAAATCTCCAATGCGCGCCGGAACTGGGGATCACGGCGAGCCAACACCGTGTGACTGGCCTCGGTACCATGACTGGCCAACTTGACCTCGGCTTCGATCAGGCCCCCGCAGGCCGCGGGCAGAAGCTGGTCGAGATCGACGCGCTCGACATAAGCACGGCATGCCAGGCGGGCAACCTCCCCAAGGTTTTCAAGAAAAGTATCTGGACGATCTGTCTCCTCTGTGGCCAGCATCACTGCCTGGTTTCCACAGCAGAGGGCAGCCAACAGGAAAGGCAGGATCAGTCGTCGGTGGGGCATCGGTCCTGGGAGATAGTAGTTGGCTCCGGACCCAGGTGTCAACGACGGTACAAGGGGCCTGGTCTGGCCGGACATTCGGGCGCGGGTCGTGGGGCTGTGGGCATCAAGTTTCGGGACGCCATTGGCGCATGCTAGAATTGGACGGTTATGGGCCAGGGAGGAGGAGTTTCGCCAGAGGCTCCCAGCGTCACCCGTGCGCGATTCGGCATCGAGCGGGCGATCTTCCCCAATGCCTGCGTCTTTCTGGTTCTGCTCTTTGCGGCTGCACTGCGATGGTTTCATCCGGACTTCTTCTATCTGAGCGTTCAGGAAGATCAGTATTTGGAGTGGGCGACTTTCTGGGCCTTCTTGCTGGCCACGGCTATTGCCCTACTGGCTGCTGCTCGGAGCTACGGCCAAATCCAGAGGCTACCCTGGTTTCTGGCGGGAGTAGGACTCTTCTGTTTTTTCGTGGCCATGGAGGAGATTTCTTGGGGTCAGCGCGTACTGGGTTACCGCCCGCCCGTGTACTTCCTCGAGCACAACTTTCAGCAGGAATTCAACTTCCACAACGTCACTAGTACCGGGTTTCGGATAAGAGTGCTGAGCACGACGATCCTTGGATACGGCGTCATCCTGCCGCTGGTAGCATGCCTCCCTCCACTGGGTCGCCTTTTCAGGCGAATCGGATTGGTGGCTCCACCCGTGAGTCTCTTTCCCGCTTTTCTGGCGACTTATGTTCTCTACAAGTCGTATCCCTGGAAGTATTCTGGAGAGATTGTCGAACTGATGCTGGGTTTCGGCTTTCTCTTTGCCGTTTTCGAAACCCTGCCGAGAGGCAGTACGAAACCGGCTCCCACTGAAGTCACCCAAAGCTTGGGCCCTTTGCTGCAGCAGCTGGCGCTTGCACTGGCCGTGATGGTCTTGGGAGTCGGCACCGCAACCTTGACTCAGAGGCAGGCGACGGTTCGCCCAGAAGCACTGACTACGGCCCAAACCGAACTGGAGGCCCTCAAGCAAGACCTGCTGCAGCTCTTGAATGCGCGGGGCAAAGTGTCGAAGTGCGGCTTCCACAGGCGACTCTACACCTATGTCAAGAGAAGCGTCAAAAAAAACCGGCGAGATTACCTCTACCAGGGCACTTTCGCCAGCCTGACCCGCCAGGGCCTCCCTGAAGAAAGGGCCGAGTTTTTTCTCGATCCCTGGAATTCACCCTACTGGGTCCGCCAAAGATGTTCGCGAAAACGAGGGCGAGAGCGAATTGTCGTCTACTCCTTTGGACCCAACCGGCGGCGTGAGTCGACCTCCTGGAAGGATTTGGGCGACGACCTGACAGCGGTTGTTCGTGATTCTCGAGCCACTCCTTAGTGGTCCCCCAGCGGTGCTGCCCTATTTCGAGAACGAAACTTCGGGCCCGGCGTAGCGGTGGCCTCCAGGCCGCCGTCCGAGCCAAAGGCTCAGAAGAATAAGACTTCGCCTGAAGGACCAAGACCCAGCGGAGGAGGAGGAGAAGGCAGCTGGAGTACCGCCGGGCACCGCCTGGCCCTGGAAGGGGGCTCTGCTGCTGGAGTCGATCGACGGAGGCCGCTCCTTTCGCGAGGTGCCCGACAGCAATCTGGGTTATTACAGCCACCGGGCGACGATCCTGTGGACCCACAGTGACACCGTCGTTGTGGCCTCCGGAGTGGGCCGAAAGGATGGGCGCCGGCTTGCGCGCATCAGTCTGGATGGCGGCCGCAGTTGGGTAGACGGAACCCGAAGCGGAACCCGCCTACTGAATCGGTCGAAAAGGTTCGAACTCCTAAGCCCCCCTCCCACTGTTTCCTTCACCGCCCCAATGCTTGAGCGGTCTCCCAACCATTTCCTTACGGTCTATGCCTACTGGGAGGAGGAGTCGCTGAAGCGATACTACGAGGATTCGAAGACATGGCCGTCTCCTATTCAAGACCGCTTCGATTCGCCCAAAGGTCGCTCAAACACCACAGCATATTGACGGACCACATTTCCCCCTGGAATTCCCTCGATCAGTCAGCCAATGCCTGAATGCTGGAGGGACACTCTAGCGATAGTTCTCGATGATGTAAATGTCGCCCTGGTCCTCGTCGCGGCTGTAGACGACGGCTGAGAGCTGCACGCCAAGCCGTCACGCCCGTTGCGGTATACTTTGACCGCCTCTAGCGAGAACCGAACGGAGTGAACCATGATCTACGACGGTCACGCCTACGCGTTCCCGGATTTACGAATCGACGCTGGGTTTGACGACTCTGAGGAGATGCGGCGCCACCTTCAGCTTGCGATAGCAAGTCACTTCCAACCCGTTTGGAGGAAGCGGGATCGGACCAGCGCCGACAACGGCGGCCTGATCGACGGCTCCAAGCCCAGGGGTCTCGGGGCCCTCAAGGAAGCACACTTTCGGCCGACGTCGTTTGGACGCTTCGAGTGGACCTTCGATGGCGAGGACTACGTCAAGCAGTATATGCCTCCCTTGGTGGCGGATATGTCCTTCCTTGCAGATAACCTGGTAGCGGAGATGGATTACGCCGGGGTTGACAGGGCGCTGATCCACCGAACTCCATACTTCGGCAACACCAACGAGTTCTACGCCGAATGCGTGCACCAGTACCCAAGTCGGCTTCAGGCCCTGGCCTATGTCGAAGAATGGAAAATCCAGACGGAGCCGGACAAGGCCATCTCAAAGCTGGAGAGTGCGATCAAAGGGTTAGGACTTCACGGGCTACAGCTCTTGCCGGACCATCTCCCGCTGTATGGGCAAACGCAGCCCTGGGACTCTGAAGGGTTCCACCCGTTCTGGGATGCCTTTGCGAGCCTGGACGTCCCGCTCTTCGTTACGCCGAGCTACGTTAGCCTCGCGTCCGAAGGTGAGTCGTTGGAGGCCTACCTCGAAGAGCTCAGGGCTATTCGCAGGTGGATGGACCGGTACCCAGAGACCAAAGTCGTATTGACTCACGGGTTTGCGTGGAGATCGTTCATGCACAGCGACGGCATCAGCCTTCCCAATGAGGTCTTCACGACAGCGCCGTCGGGCAACCCCAACTTCTACGTTCAACTGCTGTTTGCGATCTTCTTCGGCGGTGTCTGGGACTACCCGATGCCGCAGATCAGGACCGCCCTTGAACAGGTCGCGGAGAATATTGGAGTCGACCGCCTCATCTGGGGCACGGACATTCCCATGGTGATGCGCTTTGTGACGTATCGCCAGAGCCTCGAATCCTTGAGGGTCAACCTCGACTTCCTCACAAAGGACGAGATCGGTCGTATCGTGGGAGGCAATATGGGGCGATTGATGGGCGTCGGGTGAAAAAAGGGAGGATCCAATGCCAACCAAAACCGCTGACGATTTACGAAGGGCTGTCGAAAATATCTCCAGGGCCGTGGGGACGCCTCCCGAGACCGCCACAGTCCTTGCAGATATTCTTGTTGGCTCGCACCTGGCCGGACACGACTCCCACGGCATCCAACACCTTCCGCGCTACATCAAGGAGGTGCAGGCAGGCGAAATCGTTCCTGCTGCAAATCCTGAAATAATCGAGCAAACAGCTAGTGCGGCACTCGTAACAGGCAATTGGGGTTGGGGGCACCTCACCGCTGACTTCGTGACCCGGATCGGAATCAAGAAGGCCCGGGAGAACAGAGTCGCTTTGGTCAGCGCCGTGGAAGTCAACCACATCGGTCGCCTCGGCGAATATGTAGAGCAGGCGGCCGCCGAGGGTGTCGTTGCCATACTGCTGGCCGGTGGTTTCGCTCCGGAGGAGCCATCAACCGCCCCTTATGGGGGGAAGCAAGGCTCTGCTGGCACCCAACCCGATCGCGATAGGTTTCCCGACACATGACAGTCATCCCGTCGTCCTCGACTTCGCTACCACAAAGATTGCAGGCGGAAAGGTGATGCTGGCCAAGGCAAAAGGGGAGCAGACTCCAAGTGGCTGCCTCATCGACAAAGATGGCAATCCATCCACTAATCCGGACGACTTCTTCGAAGGGGGCGCCCTACTCCCGTTTGGCGAGCATAAGGGGTTTGGCCTCATGGTAGCGGCTGAGATCCTTGGGCGGATTTTCTCGGGTGCCGATGCGTATTCCGATACCCACCACGGCGGGGGTTTCCGCCATTCCGGTGTGACTCTGATCGCCTTGGACGAAGGCTCCTTTTCCTCCTCCAGTCAATTCGCTGAGCGTACGACCGAACTGGTGCGCCGAATTCAAGCGGTGCCACCGGCAGCGGGATTCACCGAGGTCATGGCGCCGGGTGACTTTGAGCACAGGGCGCGCACCACTCGCCTCAAACAGGGGATTCAAATTCCCGATTCGACCTGGGCCGAGGTCGTACAGACAGCTGAGTCCCTGGGAGTGAGCGTTTAGATGTAGCGAGCAACCTCACACCGCCGAGGACATTTGTATGTGCTGAGTCCTTTTCTTACCCTTGCCCGCGCCTTTGCCCGCGCCCGTGCCCGAGTTCCTCTTTCTCATCCAGGGCCAACGATTGTGGGAAGACGCAGGGCAAGGGCAAGAGCGCGGGCAAAGGCCCAGAGAAACTGAGAACTACAGGTTGCAGTGACTGACTGGTTGCAAGCAGACAGACCATCACCGCGGGACCATGGGCATTGGTGGAGTTCGACAATGGATTTAGGATGCGGGATAGAAATCATAACAGTTCCCTGACGAAGCGCCGGACTTTCGTCAACTCGTCGACTTTTTTTCGGGTCGATCACAGCCAGCATCCAGGGTATGATACTGCCTTCGACGGACACGCCTATCGAGAGAGGTGCAGTTGCATCTGACACGACCCGACACTGATCTTTACTCTCGGTTCGAAGAGTAACAGGAGCCCTGTGATGCCTATAACGAAAGACTCTGTGCATGGCATCATGCCACCGATGATCACGCCGTTTTTGCCAGATGAGTCTCTAGACATTGATGCGTTTCGACGGGAGGCGGAATATTTGCTGGGGTTCGATGTGAAGGCCCTGGTGGTTGGTGGAAGCACAGGCGAAGGCGCGACTCTGACGGCTGAGGAACTGGTTGAGCTGTGCGAGACCGCCGTCGCTGAGAGCAAGGGCAAGGTGCCGGTGATTGCTGGCATTATTGTCGATTCTACCCGTGAAGCGATCCGACGCGGCCGAATGGTGAGCGAGGTGGGAGTCGGCGGCCTCATGGTGACGCCGGTCCACTATCTGGAGCCGTCTGACGAGGGGATCTATGAGTTCTATCACCGGATTGGATCCGAGGTCGGCTTGCCGTTCATCATCTATAACGTCGTCCGGCAGGTGGCGGTCTCGCCGGCGCTGTTGGAGCGACTGGTCGCGATCCCGCAACTGGTAGCCATCAAGGAGAGTGCGGCCGGCGACCTGATAACCTTGACCCAAATGATTGAGACGGTGGGACACCGGATCTCCGTCTCCTGGGCCTGGGATCAAATCCTGTTTTCCGGTCTGGCCCTTGGATCGAGCGGCTCGATTTCGGGAATCAACACCATCCTTCCGGGCCTGTCAGTTGAGCTGTTTAACGCGGTACAGGCTGGCGACCTGCAACGGTCGCGACAGCTTCATTTCCGCATGTATCAGGTTTCTCGTCACCTTACACATCCAAACTGGCATTCGCGGGTGAAAGCAAGCATCAATCTGCAGGGGCGAAATGCCGGGATTGCACGGAGTCCCTCCGTACCCCTAACCGCCACTGAGGTGGACTCGATCCGAAAGGGACTGGTTGCCGCAGGTGTTCTCGCCTCGTAATGTTAACCGCTCAGCGGCGGCGGGCCATCCCGCTTTCCCCGAGCTTTTTCAGAATCTTGTAGTGGGAAAGGGTTTGCCCTATCAACCCGGACTCAGGAGCGGAGATTGGGAGAATGCAAATGAACGTGGCCAGTATCGACGACCGTGATTGGACTTCGCTGAGCCTTGGGGAGCAGATCTACCAGATCGAGGTGGAAGGCTACCTGCTGATGCCCGAGCTGCTCTCAGCCCAACAAGTGCAACAGCTCAAGTCCGAGACCGCCCGTTTGGAGACCTTTCCCATGCCCTACAGCCAGCACCAGCGAGACCGGGTACTCCAGCCGGGGCCCAACCCATACCCTGGCTCCAGCTGGGAACCCTATCGGTTCGGCCAGCAAGGGGGTGGCATCACAGACTTGATTGCCCACGCCCCCATGGTGGATTTTCTGGAGAAGCTGTTCGGGGATGAGATCATCTTCATGACCTATCTGTACGCGCGATCCGAGCCAGGACATCCGGGTATCAGCCTCCACACCGACGGCCAACCCTATGGCTCCGAGGTCTTCGGTTACGAGTGCAGTTGTCCCGTCATGGTCAAGGTTCTCTACTATCTAGATGATTTGACTCCAGAGGTCTCCCCCTTCTGTATCCTTCCCCGCTCCCACCTCTCGCTGCATTTGGAAGCCAGCCCCTACAATCGCTATCGGGATCACCCCGATCTGGTGATGGTGACGGCCCCCGCCGGATCGGCTCTGATCCTCCACACTCGGGTCTTTCATGGGAACTACCCCAACCGAGGCGACCGTCCCCGGGAGATGCTTCAGCTTGGGTACCGTCCTGCCTGGGCCGGCCCCATTCGGGAAGAAGTGCCTGCCTGGGACCCAGAGGATCTGGCCCTGCTACCCGATCCCGTCCGCCGGCTCTTCACTGACCGGAACAGCAGCCGTTATCGCGACGACGGTGATCACAAGCCGGTAGACATGGCCAGCCAGGCCAGCTGGATCAGCCCTGATCGTTGGGAGTGTCCTCAATCGCGTAGGCCCGGTTACGCCTGCGGTTTCGCTCAATCGTTCGCGACCAGATCTGGCGTAAAGCTGAGCGCCAACTCTGAGAAGCTATTCTTGCACGAACCCTAAGAAAAAACTTGTGTAGGGCTCGGTCGGTTCAGGCTCGTCTCTTGGTGCCAAAGATCCAGTCCTGTTCCTCGTCTTCGAACTTCACCGTTAGAGTCCTCTCCAATCTGGGCAAGAGGCCGTTGTGCTCGGCTGTGGAAACCACGAAAGCGCCGAACGCCCGGACATGAAGGGGATGATCCCAGAGAGGATCCATGCGCTTGACGGCGTCTCTGATGTCTCGCCTTTCCTTGGCCTGTCGCAGCTTCCCCAGGGCATCCGAGAACTGGCGCCAGCGGCGATAGGTGCCGGAGTAATTGCCACTGCCCTCATCGGCATTGAGCTGAATCAACCGTGAGAAGGATCGCTGCAGCGGGTTGGGCCATTTGCCCTCGTTGTGGGCTCCGTCGACGCCCCGGTCCTCGAGCCTGTTGGCGGCGTATGCGGCCCACTCTCGTGGCTGCCTGGAGGCGGGATCCGACTGGCTCTGCATCAGGTAGGACTTCCACAATGGGGCGTAGACATCTTCGCGCTGCGGAATCAGGTTCCGAGCTTCGATCATCGACCAGCGTGGGGTTGCCTTGGCCAGTGATCGGGCCGCACGATCAATGTTGTACGGAGCCAGTAGGGGGAGAAGCGTCTCGCAGAGATTCTCGTCGGCGGCCAGGTGAAGACGCACCTCGGCTCGCTTGCCGATGTTAGGGGCAAGGTCACCGCGGACGCGGTTCCCGTGGTCGACACCCAGGATCCCCCAGATAGTTGCCTGGTCCAGGTAGTCGGCCAGTTCTTTCTCTGAGAGCGCGTTCTCATTCCAGATCCACTCCATCTTGAGGCTGTATCGGAAGTCGTCGCGGTCAAAGTGGTCGGAGAAGTTCCTCATCTGGGCGCTGATGTCCACCATGTAGCTAATCGATTTTCCGAAATCCCGGGCTTCGTAGCCTCTAGCTCTTCGGAAGGTTACCCGCTGCCTGCCGTCGTAGGTCTCCTGAACGATCTCCTCGAGCTCCCTCTTGTCGTCCCCTCCGTAGTTCCATCGACCGAGTCCCAGGGAAAACCCCCAGGTGCTCGACTGGGTCAGTTGTCGTTGGTGGAGGAACTTGTTGAGCTCAATCTGGTTGGGATTCTGGCGCATCCAGGCCAGTATCTCCTGCAGGTGACGCTTCAACAGTGAATCGTAGTGGTCGATCACGGCCTCGGCGGGGAGAGTGACATCCAGGACGTTCTCCTCGCTTTTGATTCGCAGGTATTCGAATTCGAATGCCAGGGATACCCTGTTCTCAACGACCCCCTTGACCAGGCCCTCAACGCGCTTGACCAGAGCTCCCCAGAGTTCCTGGAACCTCTCGGCTCGCCCAGCCTCATCTCCCAGTCCCAGCCTTTCGATCAGTCTTGCGAGCAGATTCGAATCTTCCTCATCCAGATTGTCGAAGTCGGTCTGCTGTCGTAGTCCCTCGATCTGCTCCAAGGCAGTATCGCCGAGAGCCGCCATCAACTGAGCGACGAGCTTGTTCAGGGCATCCTGGTTATCCTCGGAGTCCACCAGACTTGCCACGGCTCCAACCGAGCCGCCGATACCCAGCTTGTTGGCCTTTGCCTTCTTGGCAGCCAGACGGATTCGGCCAGGGGAGGGGCGAGTGAGGATCAGGATGAAATCATCTGCCAACCCGATGTCAAACTTGAGGGTGGCTCCGGCGTCCACACCGAGTCGGAGGAGCCCACTCACCTGCAATAGGCTGAACAGGCCGCCCAGATTTGCCGTAAAGAGGTCTGACCACGATGCCTCGACTCGCAGCGAGAGCCTGCCTGGCACCCTGTAGCCGATCGCTTCCTGATCCTTGAGTTTTTCGATGGATCTGGGGTTGACCGCGAAGCGGAAGTCTCCCAGGTCGCCGAGGATGGCATCCGCAACCTTGGTGGAGCGGTCCTGGTGATAGCGGTAGTCATAGAGCAGCATCCTGCGGGAGATCGAGCCCTCCAGATTGAGGACAGAGAGATCCCCTCCGGCAGTTGCCGTCACGCCGGCCTCGAGCTCGTACTTTGTCCAAGCTCCTTGATCCTTGAACTCGATCTGATGATCCAGCTTGGCCTCGTTGCCGGCGACCTTTCCCTGTCCCAACACACCTATCTGGTCGGGGTCTTTGGATGGATTGTTGAACACGTAGACCTTCGCTCCTGCATGAGGCTCGACGGCGAAATTCACTCCTGAGACCTGGAATGGGATTTCGTAGCTGCCCGAAATGTTGAGCACCGGCTTCTTATCGGGGAGCTCATCGTCTCCGAGCTCTTTTCCTGCGTTTTGTAGGGGATCAATCAGGTCGTTCAGGCTGAAGTCGGACATTTCATTGTTCTCCTTTCAGAGGAGGCGAAGTGCGGATTCTTGAGCCCAGTCTACTACGGTGCCGTCTCGTTGGTTGGGAAATTCTCGCGGAGCCAGAGGCTCGAAAAGAAGAGGACTCCCCCTTGAGACCAAAGCCCCATTCGAGAACGAAACTTCGGGTCCGGCGTAGCGGTGGCCTCCAGGCCGCCTTCCGAACCAAAGGCTCAGAAGAATAAGACTTCGGCCTGGAGGCCAAAGCTACTTCTGCAAATCAAGTTACCAGCTTGGTCCCCAGCTGCCGGCTGGGAGCCGGATCATTCGAGAACGAAACTTTGGCACCAACAGACGGCAGTGATTGCCCGAATCCTTCGAAATTCGCTTGTTCGATATTCTGCGGTTTAGCGTTTATCGGTTGCCTCCTCCAGAACCAAGGCAAAAGGCGAAATCACAAACCGCAGAACACCGAACATGCGAACGCCGAACCGTCTTCCTTAGCCTTCGAAATTCGCTTGTTCGATATTCTGCGGTTCAGCATTCATCGGTTGCCTCCTCCAGAGCCAAGGAAAAAGGCTAAATCACAAACCGCAGAACACCGAACATGCGAACTCCGAAGTCGGGCGCAGCGGTGAAGTTTCAGCTTAGGATGTGGACCTTGGTTTGTCTCGAGTACGATACGGTAAGATACGATCGTATGCCGTGGTCCCGAATTGTCCTTTCAATCGTTCTGATCCTGGTCGTTGTCTGCGTCGGATTTGCCTATCGTTACATCACGGCCGGCAAGGCCGAGCTAGAGTATCTTGAGGAGTCGGTACGAGTTCCGGTCGGCGCACTGCGATTGAGTACGCCGGAGGAAGAGCTCTCGCTGGGAGACCTCAGAGGGCAAGCCGTCCTTATTGACGTGTGGGCGTCCTGGTGCCCACCCTGCATTGCGGCCATTCCCAAACTCGTCCAGTTGCGGAAGAGCTACGGAACCGAACTCGAACTGGTCGGTCTCAATGTCGATGAAGGTGGTTGGGAGGTGGTCCAGGCCTTCCTTGCCAGACATCCCGAGATCAACTTTCGCATTGTCAAGCCGCAACCGGAGCCGGCCCTTCTGCTTCCTACAGTGGTCGATCTGGAGCCCCTGGGTACGGTCAGCGAGTTGCCCACCGCGTTCCTGGTTGATCGAGAAGGGCGCTTGGTGAGCAAGTACGTGGGTGCCGGCCACTTTGATCAGATCGAGCAGGATATCGAAAGACTCCTTGCCGAACGCTAGTCGTGGCAGGGGGCGGACAGGGGCCAGCGACCCAGAAGGTTTACATTCCCGCCAGGCATCAGCATCATATCTGAGCTGCATTCATTGCGCTTGTGCATCCTCGAGAAGAGCTGACGGTCAGCCCAAACGAATTCTTCTGAGATGCTGGTGAAGCCAAGCATCCCAAGAGACAAGGAGAGTGAAAATGAGGGGACGGATCGAAGGGGCCTGCATCAGAGCGCTTCCTTGGCTGCTTGGGGCATCGTCGGTGTTGCTTTGCGTCGGTTCCAGGGCAGTGGCCACCCCTGAAGCGGAGAAAGACCCTATTGTGCTCAATCGCCAGGCGGAGCTTCTGCTGTATGACGATCGGCTGGTGGAGCAGCGGGAGGCTCTGGAGCTGGTCCCTGTCCAGCTGCGGAAGCATCCCGCCAATCCTCTGCTCGGTATCGATCGGCCCTGGGAGAAGAGGGGCATACTGAACTACGTCGCACTTCTTCACGATGAAGAAGAAGGTCTCTACCGAATGTATTATCAGATTCTGGGAAGGACCGAAGACGGCGTCAACCAGAGTCACTGCCTCTACGCCCAATCTCGCGACGGCATCCGATGGGAGAAGCCGGACCTGGGCCTGGTTGACTATCAGGGATCAAAGCAAAACAACATACTCTTTCTGGATCCCACCGAGCGCCCTCGAGGAACGCCGGTCTACTGGGTAATCAAGGATTATGCCGAGCGGGATCCGGAGCAGCGTTACAAGATGATGCTCAACCGTTGGGACTTCCGCGGGCGTGGGGTTGGAATAGGGTATTCCCCCGACGGGATTCGGTGGAAATTCACCTCCTACGTGAACCGCTTGGGGGGCTTTGACACCCACAATTTGTTCTTCTGGGACGATCGAATCGGTGAGTTTGTGGGCTACTTCCGCACCCATGTCCTGGGGAAACGCTCAATCGGCAGGGCTACCAGTCCCGACGCCTATCATTGGTCCGCTCCCGTGACGGTTCACGGACTCGACGACAAGGACCCCCCGGACTGGCAGATCTATGGGCCGGGTATCTACAAGTACAGTCGGGCCAGGGATGTCTATGTGATGTACGGAGAGGGCTTCGACTCTCGATCGGATGTCTTTCGGGGACAGCTGGGGCTGAGTCGAGATGGGATCGATTGGCATCGCTTTCAGGACGGCTACTTTCTTGACGGCACTCCGGGTACTTGGGATGCAGGCTCGGTCCGACCGGTTCCGGCAGAAGCGGTGGTGGACGGCCGGATGGCGGTCTTCTATACCGGCAGTGACCATAGTCTTCACGACTGGGAGGGAACCCGTGGAGTCGGCCTGGCCTTGTTCCAGCAGGGAGCCTTTGCAGGCTGGAAGGCTGCCACTGAAGGAACCCTGTTGACCCGGCCTCTCCTGGCGAAACACTCCGAACCGTCGCTGCTCCTGAATGTCGATGCTGAGGGGGGTGAGGTCGAGGCCGAGCTCCTGGACGCTCGAGGGAGTGTCATTCCGGGATTTTCCCTCCAGGACTGTAAGCCGGTGACCGGGAAGGGAACCCTGCTGGAAGTCTCCTGGAAGGGCCGGGAGAATCTGAAAGCTGCGGTGCAAGAGGGAGCCTTCCAGGTGCGTTTTTACCTGAAGAGAGCCACACTGTACGGCTTCCGGGTCATCAATCCACGCTCGGCGAAAGCCCTCTTCTGATGGGACCCGACCCGGGTTGGCGATAGGAGATAGAGCCATGAGAGACAAGCGTTTCGATACATCCTTCTCACGTCGGCAGTGGATGAGCTTGGCCGCTTCGGGGACACTCGGCGCCGCGAGTTTGAAGGGTCTGGAAACTGGCGCTGCAGCTTCAACTTCGGATCACCGCGTGACGCTCAGGGCGGGGGAATTGGAGGCGATGGTGGTCGACAACCACGATGGCCTGGCGGGTGACGAGCAGAAGAAGCGACGAGCGGCTGTCCCTCAAGTGGCGGGTGAGCTGGGGCGGCTCTCTTGCACTGTCCCCTTCGAGGAACGGTACAACGGCTACAACGGGATTCCTCGGCTCAAGTACCGGGATTCGTCTCATCCGTTTTTGACCGCGGCATCGGGTCTCAATTGTGAGTTCTTCTTTGACGAGAAGCGGTGGTCTTTCGAGCCGCGATGGAAGGACATCGAGCGGTTTCAGGCGCAGCCTTCTCGGCTGAAGCGTATCTCGGACCGCGAGGCACATCTCAAGATTGACGCGGGTGAAGATTGGGGAGTCGAGGTCGAAACCACTTTTCGGCTGGAGGCGCCCTACTTTCTGGATCTGGAACACTCTTTTACCCCGACTCGAGAGGACAGGATCCCCGGCGACTTTCTAGGGGTCTTTTGGGCAAGCTACATTCAGGCACCGCGCAATCCCGGATACTATATCCGGGGTAGAGTCTCGCCGCGGACGAGGGCTTCCTGGCATAACATCTACGATACCCTCGATTTGGAGACGGTCGGTGTGGTTGGAGCTGAAAAGGGGCCGGTCGGAGGCAGCCTCAGGGGGCGGACGACCAAGCGACTGATCTACGATCTTTCGCCGGTTCGCTATGTGGAGCCTCTGATGGCCGGTAGAGTCCACGGGATGCTGCTGGCCTTCCTATTTCAGCCTTCAGAGGATCTGGAGATCCGGCCCGCCTTCAGTGCCCAGGGCGGCGGAGTTGGAGTTCCTGCCTGGGATTATCAAGCGGTGGTTCCAAACCCCAAGGTGGGTCGGCGCTACAGTTTCAAGGTACGGGTAGTATATAAGCCTTTCGAGGACCTGGACGAAACGTTGGATCTTCAGCGGCAGTGGAAGGATCGGATCCTGAAACTCTAGACGGGTCGTTCTTCGATTGCGTGTTGCAACTTCAGAAGGGGGGCGATGAGGTTTAAAGTTAATGTGAGCGTTGTCTCACTGCTGGGTCTTGCTCTTGCCCTGGCATCCCAGGTGGAGTTGGGTGCATGGCAGCTGGGGAGCCGTTCGGCCAAAGAGTGGATCAAGCGGTTGGAGCGACCGGACAGATTGGCCGGCATGAAGGTCGACGATATCCTGAAGCGATTGGGCCTGAGAGATGGCGATATTGTTGCAGACATCGGAGCGGGGAGCGGTGTGATCAGTCGACCGATGGCCCGGGCGGTTGCTCCTACGGGCAAAGTGGTGGCGGTTGAAGTAGACCAGGAACTGTTGGACTACATTGACGAAAGATCGGAGAAAGAGGGGCTTGGCAACATTGTGACCATACTCGGAGGGTTCCAGGATCCCAAACTACCGACCAACGATGTCGATGTGGCCTTCTTCCATAACACGCTGCACCACATCAAAGACCGCGAGGGCTACCTCAAGCTGGTGGCATCACATTTGAAACCGGATGGCAGGGTTGTTGTCATCGACATGATCGATGGGCACAAGGACGATCCCGAGATGCAGATCGACGTAGAGTCGGTCGTCGGCTGGATGAAGGTGGCTGGGTTCCAGCGGTCTCAGCAGATCGATTTGTTCGAGGATAAGTTTTTCGTCGTATTCAAACGGTAACCCTCCAGGAAGGAAGACTTGAAGGACCCCGGATATCGCAGCAAGGCTCTTGGCCTGGTGATTTTGGTAACACTCATGGGACTTTTGACTGGGTGCAAAGATGCTCCGGCAGTCCCCGACCTCTGGACCAGTTATCCCGGTAAACAGGGTCCGGGTGCCGGGAAGAACGTAGTGCTCATCGCTGCCGATGACGAATACCGCTCGGAGGAGTTGATTCCACAGCTGGCCAAGATTCTCTCGGTGCACCATGGTTTCCGTTGTACGGTGCTGTTTGCCATGGATCGGGCGAAAGGGGTCATCGATCCCGAAGTCATCGATGACATTCCGGGTCTAGAGGCGCTTCAGGAAGCCGATCTGATGGTTTTATTTGCTCGCTTTCGGGAGCTTCCAGACTCCCAGATGAAGCGGATCATGGATTTTGTAGAGTCGGGGCGGGGAGTCGTAGGGTTGAGAACCGCGACCCACGCCTTCCGCTACCAGCAGAAAGTCGATAGCCCCTATGCCTCGAATAGCTTTGATAGCTTGGAACCCAAGGGTGGATTCGGACGCCAGATCCTGGGAGAGACCTGGGTTGCGCACTACGGAAAGCACCAGGAGGAGAGCACACGGGGGTTGATCCCGAAAGAGGCGAAAGATCATCCCCTCGTCCAGGGCTGTGAGGATATCTGGGGTCCGTCGGACGTCTATGCCATCACCACGCTTTCTGGAGACAGTCGGCCCTTGATTCTGGGCCAGGTCCTGACGGGAATGAGTCCCCAGGATGAAGTGCATCCCGAAAAAGAGCTCGTTCCGGTGGCCTGGACCAAGACACATCGGGGCAAAACGGGCAAGGTTTCACGCGTGTTTAACACGACCATGGGCCACGCCGAGGACCTGCTGAGCGAAGGATTTCGGCGTCTGCTGGTGAACGCCTGCTATTGGGCTGCGGGGATGGAGGACCAGATTCCACTCCGTAGCCAGGTGGACCTGGTGGGGGCTTATACCCCCTCTCCGATTGGTTTTGGCGACCACCGTCGAGGCGTTAGGCCCCAGGATCATCGAATCCCTTGAATTCCGTCGGGTCAGTCATGAGTTGGAGAGAGTGGAGTTTCTGGGACTACGTTCTTGTCTCTCATGTCGAAGAGGATCCGGATTTCGAAGATGAGCTGTCCAGTCTAGCAAGCAAGGGCCTGCTGGCGATTGGGTCGGTCTGCATCGGGGCTCCACTCTTCATAATGCTGTTTGGGTTACTGGGCGTGCGAGAGTTTCTCGAGCATTCAGCCCTCTTTGTTGCCTCCGCGATCCTCACCATTGGGGTGGTGGCAACGGTCCTGTCTCGCTGGCGACTTGCTCAACCCGTATCCAACCTCATCGGTATCGGTGTGGGTTACTTGGTGGGTATCAGCCAACTCTGGGGTTCTTTGACTGGCCCAGAGGGTGAAGCGGGCGCGGTCCATCATATCCCGGGCAACGTCACCATGATCATGCTGGTCGGAATAGCGGCTCTCCCGATGCGTCCCCTACAGACCACCTTCCTGGGCTCGGCGCTGCTCGTAAGTTACTGGATACTGGTCCCGCTGGCAGGCCAAACGATCGACATGAACTACCATCTAACCCACACGGTTACAGTGGTGTTGGTGATCCTTGTCAGTACCGGTCTGACGGCGGTGATCTACCAGCGCCGCCTGGCCGCATTTCGGGCTCGTCGGCAGGCAGTCGACGCGCTCGAGCAGCTCCAGGAGGCCCAATCCAGACTTCTGATCTCCGAGACGGCTGCCTCGCAAGGCCGGCTGGCCGCGGCGCTTTCGCATGAGTTGAATACGCCCCTGGGAGCCTTCAACAGTGCGCTTGACACCCTGGCCACCGTCTTCAAGCGCCAGCGCCAGGGGAGATCTCCAGATCCCAAGATTGCTTCCCAGGCCTTCCAGGCTGCCGGGACCGCTTCGGGGCGGCTGACGGAGACCATAGAAAGGATGAAGCACCTCACCAACCTGGGTCGGGCCGGGATCCAGCTGGTCGATCTCAACCAGCTTTGGCATGACACGGTCACCCTCATCCGGGCCGAGTTTGGAGAGGACCTGAACCTCAAACTGGAGTTGAGTCCGCTGCCTGACTTCAAAGGGAATCCGCAGCAGCTCAGCACCGTCTTTGCGAACCTGTTGAGGAACGCAGCCGCTGCCATCGATTCCTCCGGGATGATTTTCGTCAGCAGCAGTGTTGGCGACGGGGAGCTCATTCTAGAGGTCCGAGACACAGGAATAGGCATCGCTCCCGATCGGATTCCCAACCTTTTCAATCCCTCTTTTCAGGTTGCCAGAAACCGCGTCGGTACTACCAATTGGGGTCTTTTCGTCGCTCAGAGCATCATCGTCAATCACGGTGGGCGAATCGAGATTGAGAGCCAGGAGGGAAAGGGAACGACCGCCAGGATCCACATGCCTCGAGCGGAGACACAGAGGTAGCTTTGGCCTCCAGGTCGAAGTCTTATTCTTCCGAGCCTTTGGCTCGGACGGCGCCTGGAGGCCACCCCTATCGCCGGGCCCTCACTCTACTGAAAGCTGAAGGAGTAGAGCCTGGGAAAGCCTTTCCCGCCCACGTAGTGAAACCGCACCTGGAATGGACGGTCGATAGAGGACAGGAGGTGGTTCCCCTTCCAAATCATCCTGTGTGAGGTCGAATCTCCCTTGAAGCGAATCCCATCCGTCCTGGCAAAGCCGGCAACCGGTTTGCCACTGTCGGCGTCCAACAGCTCCACCTCCAGAAAGCCTCTCTGGCCACAGTTCGCATTGATGAAGAGATGGGAAGCCTGGCCTGGATTCACCGGGATGGTGGTAAAACTCCCTCCTCTCTGGTCTTCCTTTG
Source organism: Acidobacteriota bacterium (assembly GCA_965218775.1). Lineage (GTDB taxonomy): Bacteria > Acidobacteriota > UBA6911 > RPQK01 > JAJDTT01 > CAUZIZ01. Next base: position 2,624,657 of record CBDCLS010000006.1, read on the forward strand.
GCTGCAGGTGGGTGTATCCGTCCAGTCTGAGGGTCGCCACGCCGCCTGAGCGCTTCTCGTTGGGTCCGTCCTCTCCACAGATAGCACCATAGTAGACCTTGATCTCTTCTTCATCTACCAAGGGCAAAGAGGGAGCGATGTGGTCGCAGTCCCAGGCGCTGAGGGCGCCCGACGGGACCACCTTCTTGCCCGGCTGGACGAAAACGAAGTTCTCGCCATCCCGGCTGACTGCCAGTTCCAGATCGAGCTCCTGGCCATTGTGTTGATACTGGTAGAAGGAAAGGTAGTAGTCCCCATCCTTCCAGACCACCCAGTCGTGAATCTGCTCCACCTTTCCTCCCCGAACCACAGGAATGGTTCTGGCGAAGGGATCCAGCATCGGGTTCTGGGGATGGGAGGTCCAATCGATCCCATCCGGGCTGTAGGCGTAGCCACCGCCTCGGCGGGCCAGGTTCAGAGCAGAGAATCCGTAGGTCTTGTAGCGCTTGCCGGGATCCTTTTCTTCTGGATCGTAGAGAAAAGACTGGGGCATCAGCGAGAAAGGTCTCCCTCCCGGGAAGAGCATCTTGGCGGGTTCCGAGGTCCACTCGATACCATCTGCGGAAACCGAGAGCGTTCCCGAATTGGTCTCCTGCCAAGGTTCGTAGCGACCAGCACGCGCCGCCTGAGCCCGGCTGCCGTGAGTGGGGAACTTGAGAAGCTTGTAGCGGCGTTCGGGATCCGGGTCCTGAGGGTCCCTGAGGACCATGGGGACGTAGGGGGCGTCCCGGATCAGCCTCTTCTTCTCGAAATGGTAGCCATCCTGGCTCTCGGCATAGCCCACCTGGTACCACTCCCACCAAGGACGGCTCCGATCTCTCTGAAAAGCTGAATACCACATCCGGTAGAGGTTGCCTTCCTTCAAGACCCGCAGGAAGTTTCCGGCTCCGTGGGCGTCGGGATCGTTCTCCTCTCCTGCCTGGATCACCGGATTGTGTTGGTATTTCTCTGCCTGGTTTAGCTTCAGTTCGAGATTTTCCAGCGTCTGGATCTCCAACAAGTCCAGGAAGAGGACTTTCTTCCTGGAAGAGGCCTCCAGGGAGGGTACTGGAATGGAGTGAAAGGCCTGATGGGCTCCATGAGCCAACAGGATGCCGATCTCGGGAGCCGTTTTCCCCCCCTCCGTCTCCACCGCCAGGCGATCGATGGGGAGGTGGTTGTCTTCCATACGTGGTGAATTCCAGGTCAGCTTCGCGGTGCTTTGAATAGGTCCCCATTGCTGACCCAGCCAGCGGGTCCGGAAGACGTGTTGGCGGGCGCTGTCCACAAAGAAGAGCCAGGCAATGCCGTACCGATCCAGGGTGATCTGTTGGGAGTGAAAGGTGTGCCAGGCGAATCTGGGCCTGGCTCGAGTCAGGGGGATCGAAGGTTGCGTCGTCTCTGCGGGAAGGATCGTTCTTAGATGGGAATAGGTATCCTCGTAAACCGCCAGGAGCTGGCTCTGGGTCTCTGCCAGGACTGGCCGAAAGGACCGGCCTGGGAGCCGCTGAACTTCAGCTCTCTTGCCGGCTTCAACCTGATCGAGCAGCCCGGAAGCATAATAGGCTTCCTCGTAGATATCGTGCCAGGCCAGGTGAAAACGTCCCTGATTGCCCAAGAGCAAGCTGGGCGGAAAGAGCCCGTGACCCCTTGCCATCTCCTGGGATACCAGACCACTCTCATCCACATGGCCCAGGTGCACCGATACCTCGTGGTTGGCACGCGACTCGGTCCAGACGAACCGGATGGTGCCGTCTGGAGCCCTGGCAATGTCCCCGATTCGGGAAGAGTGTGGGGCCAGGATCAACGCTCCAGGAGACTCGGTTTGGGGATGGTGCCAGGAGAGCGCAGGGCCCCCCGTATAGGCTGGAAGGCGTAACAAGGCGTATCCGGAGAGCCCTGATTGGGTGCTCCACACCAGATGGAGCCTATCCTTGTGGTCGAAGCTCATGCCCACACTGAAGATCTTGTCCTGAGCCCCCACAGGTGGGACCAGAGGAAGGGGAGCATGGAAGTCGTCGAGAGATCGCGGAGAGACTCCCTCTGAGACTTGCAGCGAGAAACCCGATTGGGCAGTGGGTTGGCTCGGAGGCAACAGTAGGTAGACAAGGCCCCTGCTATCCCGGACGATCCACTTTCGAATAGACCCCTCTAACTCGCTTCGCAGAAGACCACGGGGAAGGCCGGGAGCCAACGAGTTGAACAAGGTTGCCAGGCCAATCCAACACGCCAGCCAGCCGAGCCTTCTTCTTTCGTACAAATTCAACCGCATGGTGGGGCGCTCCTAAGGTGAAATCTCAATGGTTACAGGTTACAGGTTTCCGATCCGCCGCAATATGAAGCAGAATCCAACAGAGCCGCGAACGACTTGAGTTGTCGGCAAGATGAGCCCAAGTTTTGAGGAGAGAGTCGGACAACAGCATGATCTTTTCTAACACCAACCAAAGTTTCCCTCAGGGGCAACAACCCGGCATTTTCTGATAGTCTAGGCAGATGGCCAGACAGAACTCATTCGACATCGTGTCGCAGGTGGACTTCGCTGAGGTTGCGAACGCGGTCAATCAGGCCTCCAAGGAGATCATACAGAGGTTTGATTTCAAGGGCAGTGGCTCGAGTGTCGAGTTCGACAAAGTTGAAGGGAAGTTGGTTCTGGCCTCGGCCGACGAGTTCAGACTCCAGGCCGTCGACCAGATCGTCCAGCAGAAACTCGCGCGCCGCCGCGTCTCGCTCAAGGCGCTGACGCATGGCAAGATTGAGCCGGCCGCCAAGGGAAGTGTCCGTCAGACGGTGACCCTGCAACAGGGCATTCCGATCGAGAAAGCTCGGGAGATCGTCAAGATCATCAAGGGCACCAAGCTCAAGGTGCAGGCAGCCATCAACGAAGATCTGGTTCGCGTCTCAGGCAGGGACCGCGACACGCTGCAGGAAGTCATGGCGGTTCTGAAGGAGCGCGAGCTCGATATCGACATGCAGTTCATCAACTATCGCTCGCAGTAGAGGGGTTGGAGGCAGGGGAGATTGTGGTGTTGTCCGGCTCTCTCCTCGGAACCTGGCCTCATGTTGCTGACGATTCAAGTCGTTCGCGGCTCTGTTGGACTGTAGCTGTTTTCCGGTACTGTTGTTTTCCGGTACTGTTGGCTGATCACTGCACTACTGCTCACTATTCGACTACTCCTTGCTCACCCACTCGACGGGCTGAGGCTGTATCTGGTCACTCGGCCTTGAGCCGGAGTCGCTTCTTCCGCTGCCTTCCAGTCGGCTGATGATCCGCACCGTCATGTCCTGTGTGCAGGGAATCTGACAACTCAATCGAACTCCAACAGCCTGACGGGCTTCCAGTACCGCTTTTTCCGCAGCTGTCATCTGATTGGGCTCACCCTCAACGAACTCAACTCGACAGGTAGTGCAGCGGGCGTTTCCGCCGCAGGCGTGCAACTGGTCCACTCCCGCATCGTCTACCAGGGCTAGGACCAGCCGCTTTCCCTCTTCGACGTCGAATGTTGCCACACCTTCTACGATCAGCTTCGGCATGTGTCTCCCTTTCTGCTTTGCTGTTGGAATCGAATATCAGATTTCTAGATCACTCCTCTACGATCGTGCCCACCAGTACCTCGTCAGTGACATTTGCAGGACTGATCACCTCTCCTCCAGCCAGGTAGAGCTGACCCCCAACCGAGCTCAGCTCGGCGGCCAGTCGATAGACCCCTTTTGAAAAGTCGATCCACTTCGCCTCCAGGGCCTGCTGCTGCTTCTCGGAAGGGGGTTGGTAGGGAGGGAGAGCCGTTGGCATGACGCTGTACTCCTCGCTCTTCGAGTCGAAGACGAGCACCTCGAAATTGGGTGATGGAATCGAAGGGATGCGGTCCCTGTACTGATAGGTGTGATCCACGGGATAGTCTCTCATGCCGCCTGCAATGATGATATATCGGTCCCGATGCACGGCAGCCTCCCAGCCCCCTGCGGGAAAGGGTAGATCAGGTAGTCTTCTCCAGCGTAGGGTCTTGAGGTTGAGGACATAGGCATCTCCCCCATGCCGACGATGGGGATGAAGGTCCTCCCCGGCCTCCGAATAGTTCACATAGAAACCACCAAAAACGTAGACGTTCTTTCCGATGGCGGCGGCGGCCATGGATTCGCGTCCGTAGCTGGGGATGGGAGGTAGTTCGCGCCAACCCTGTTCGGGGCTTTGGGTATCAAAGGCTTCAACCGAGTTGATATCGACACCGGGATGGTCTCCGGTGAAGCGTTCTGCTCCGAAGGAGGCCTGTCCCCCAAGCACGACGATGTTACTGCCAGAGGCCACAGCAGCGGGGAGAAAGCGGCCGGTGATTAGGGGGGGCATTTCCTCCCACCCCCACTGTCCTGAGGTGAGAGACAATCGGAACATTCGGTTGGTGGTAATCCCCGACTCGCCTTTGGGCCAGCGGATGCCTCCGGTAAAGAGGTAGAAGTCCGGACCCACTGCGACCCCTTGGGGCCAGACCAGGCCCAACGGGGCATCGGGCAGGATCTGGTACCTGCCGGACTGGGTATCGAAGAGCCAGACGTTGTTGTGCTTGCCCCGATCCCTTGTCTTCCTGGGGTCCCATCCTGGATAGCCCGGAGCACAGGCGGCGACGATCTTGTCGCCCAGGACAGCCTGGGCCTGTCCCTTGGTAGGCCAGGGCAGCGGGACTCCTGGTGTCCATGTGATGTCCTTGATGTTTGAGCCGACGGCAGGAGCTGGAGACGCCAACGCCAGCAGGGTACAAAGAGTCCAAGCGCGTGGGTTCCGAAGCATCTGTATTCCCCTACGGCAAGGCTGTAAGTCAAAGGCAGCGCGCCGGACTAGTACCCGGTCAACTTAGAAATTGTAGGTTCTGAACGGCCCTGGCGGCCGATCTCTGCGTTGCGCGTCCGCGACGTAGTCCAGCTATGCCTATGGCCGCGCGCCTTGACCTCGACCACCATTGCTCGTCCATAACCCACAATCTCTAAATTCACAGGGTACTAGTACAGCGTTCTGTAAATACCGATACGTTTGTGGCGAGCGCGACGGGTCGAGTTCGCGAAGCGACGCCGAACTCGATGCTTTGTATCTTGGAGGAGGCGCGACAAAGAAATCGGCGCGTCCCGTCGCCACCCGTAGGGCAGATGGGGGTTGCGGACGATCTCTGTGTTGGTCGTCGTCGAAGATGGCCAAGCATCGTCTTCCTCCTAATGCCTTGATCTCGCCTCGCAAGCCCCATCTGCAAACGTATCGGTATTTACAGAACGCTGTACTAGCGTCTCGCAGCCTGGGTCTCAGCCTTTCCGACACAGAACAACTTCTGGTTGGTGCGGATGAAGAGCTGACCCTGGGCGGTAATGACCGATGAGCGGACCGGGAAGTCAGAGGAGCCCTCCATGGGGATTTGGGCCAGAATCTTGCCGTCGGCCGCGCTGACTACCACAACCTCTCCATCGAAGTTGATCAGATAGATTTTTCCGTCGGCTGCCAGGGGCGAAGCCTCGTACTTAGCCATTCCCGGGGTCTGGATGGACCACTTGATCTTTCCGGTCTTGGGCTCGACCCGCGAAAGTGATTTTCGGAGATCGCTCAGGACGAAGAAATCGCCGTTGTAGTAGGCAGGGGTAGGGACGTCCGATGAGACGGCCCGTGCTTCCTTTTCCTTGCTGACCCAGACGATCGAACTGTCATCCAGTTCGCCGGAGCCACCGGTCTTGATGGCGTATACAGGGTCGCGTTTGGGTGCGCAAACCAGAATGACATCTTCGTTGGCGACCGGCGAGGGGACGTGACGCCAGTGTCCGATCCGAGTCGGATTCCAGGTCCCCCAGCGCCACAGCTCCTTGCCGGTGGCCAGGTCGTGGCCGCTCAAATCGTCTCCCCCGATGACCAGAAGCTCTTTACGTCCTCCGTGCACGAAGGGAACCGGTGTAGTAAAGGATTCTCGAGACTCAGCGCGAGCCTCGCTGGGTCGGATGTGGCGCCAGAGTGTCTTTCCGGTCTGTGGATCCATCGCCAGCAGATAGGATTCGTTCACTCGATCCTTGAGGCCTCGTCCGCTGACCGGGACGTCGCGCTGCAGAACCTGAAGGTAGAGCTTTCCCTCGTACAAGACCGGACTCGAGGCGAAAGTCCAACCGAAGGCGAACTCGCCGTAGTCCTCCATGATGTTGCGGGTCCACATCTGCCTTCCCGAAAAGTCGTAGGTGACCATCTCGCCATTGCCATAGAAAAAGACGACTACTTTGCCGTCGGTGGCGGGGGAGGGGGCTGAATAAGTACTGCGATGGTCGCGCCGGAGTCCCTGGGATAGCGTGTGTTGCCAACGCAGCTTTCCTGTGCCGCGATCGAAGCAGAGTGCCTTCAGGGTTTCGCTGCCGGTATCCGTGCTGGAGACGAAGACGTGGTTATCCCAGACAGCCGGAGTGGCTGCACTGGGCCCGGGCATGTCGACGCTCCAGGCAATGTTCTCAGTTTTGCTCCAGCTGCTGGGAAGATTCTTTTCCTCACTGGAGCCGTTGAAGTGTGGTCCCCGCCACTGGCCCCAGTTGCCAGCTCCGGCAGAAGATCCCATCAACAACAATACGGAAAAAAGTGTTACGAACCTCATATCAGCCGTCTCCCAAGAATCCGAAGAGATAACAGTTCTCAATATATGAAATCACGTTCGGGCTCTGGAAGCAAAGCTCTGGGATGGTGGCGAGCTACTCAGGTGCCTCGATCCCAGCGGCGCGCCATGTGCCCTAGCTTCTCGAGGATGGCCGCATGCTGCGGATCCCCGGCCAGATTGTGCCGCTCATAGGGATCGGCGCGTAGGTTGTAGAGAGATCTATCGTGATTCTGAATCCGTTCATCCATGAAGAAGACGAGTTTCCATTCCTGGGTTCGCACCATCACTCGACGGCCGCCACCCTTGCGCAGTTCATCATAGGCGTCCTCGCTGTAGTCGTGCTCACTGAAGCAGGCGGGTCGCCACTGCTGCACCTCCTCGCGGATCAGGGGAAGAAGGCTTCTCCCCTGAATGTTGTCAGCAGGATCGAGGCCGGAAAGCTCCAGCAGAGTCGGTAGGAAGTCGACCATCTCAACCGGTTGCTGGACGACCTTCCCTGCGGGCAAGCGGTCGGAGGCACTCAGGATGAAAGGGACCCGCACGTTGGAGTCATAGAAGTCCCGTTTTTTCCAGACGCCGTGCTCTCCCAACTGGAAGCCCTGATCCGAGTTGATGACGATGATGGTGTCGCTCAGACGATCGGATTCCTCTAAGACGCCCAGCAGCTTGCCCACCTGATCATCCACCAGTCGGATCATCCCGTAGTAGGTTCCTCGGGCCAGTTGTATCTCTTCTTTGGTGAGGTCGGGGGCTCCGCCGTAAGTGTGTATGTTCTCCCGCTCGTAGTGGGGCTTTTTCGCGAGTTCCGCGGCCGTGGGTAGGGGGAGATCGATTGTATCTGGGTCGACGTAATGGGAGGGAGAGATATGGCAGGCAACATGGGGGGCATGGAAGGAGACGCGCAGGAAGAAGGGCTGGTCGGTGGCCGTCAGTGCTTTCAAGCGCAGGACGGCTTTATCGCCCAGCCTGGACGTCCTCAGCTGGGAGACCGGAATGTCCAATAGCCCGCCGATCATCCACTCGTGGGTCTTGGTGAGGACCCGAGAAAGGAGTCGATCACGCCACTCGAGCCTCAAGTGCCTGGTTGGCTTTCCGTGACTGTCCAGATCCGCGGGAGGATCGCCGTGATGTAGCCAGTCTTCTGTGAAAGCGTGGAGCTTTCCCACATTTTCCGGCTGGATGCCTGCTTCCTTCCAGCGTCTCAGCAGCGAAGGATACTGCGCTCTCACCGACTTCCGGTACAGACCTCTTGTCGGGGCGGGCTTTCCCATCGCCATGATGCCCGTCTCGTGAGCGTAGAGACTCGCTTTCATCGAGGTACGGGAAGGGATGCAGACGGGGTTCTGGACGATTGCTGTCTCGAAACGGACACCGGAAGCGGCGATTCGGTCCATGTTCGGGGTCCGAGCCCAGGGCTGGCCGTAAGATCCCAAGGCATCGGCCCGACCGTCATCCAACATGATCCACAGGATGCTGGGCCGCGTGAGGGTCTCGGCTGCCGTCGTTGTAGGCACGACCAGCATCGTTAAGCCCAACAAAACCGAAATATGTCCGTCGATTCTCACCTAGGTGTGCTCGCTGTCTGAGTCTACCGCCAACCAGTGTAGGTGGCTCGGGTAGAATTGACAAACCCAGCCGCAGGCGTCGTCCTCCTTGTCGTGTTGTGGTAGAAGAGTCAGATCGAGTAAGTGTCAGGAGAGGAGATGGGTGGTCACTATCTGAAGTGGAGTCGAGCCGACAAGCCCGAGACCTTTGATCTGCTCCAGGAAGAGATATTTATTGGGCGCAGGTCGGACTCCGGGATTGTGCTGCGGGATCCCTATGTGTCCAGGCGGCATGCCAAGCTGGTCAAGCATGAAGCGGGCTATGTCCTGGTTGACCTGGACAGTACTCATGGCACCTTCGTCAACGGGCTCCAGATCCAGGAGCAGCGTCTAGAGGAGGGGGATTGTATTCAACTGGGTAGAGGGAACGTTGAACTGATCTATCTTTCGCCAGGCTATGTTGGGGCTCACCACACGGTGATGGTGGACCGGAATCTCCAGAAATCGGTTCTGCAATTATCCACAGTTCTGCCTTCGGTCGCGACGAAATCCTCCGACCTGGAAAAAATCTCCCATGTCCTCGACTTCCAATATGAGTGGGAGAAGAGTTTTTCTGCGGAAAAGACCTTGCAGCAACTCCTGGGATCGGCCTTGGACGTGAGCGGCGCCGAACGGGGTTTTCTCCTGAATCGAAGTCCTGAAGGGTTCAGCTATGTCGCGGGAATCAACCACAAGAACCAGCTTCTTTCCGAATCGGAGTTCCAGACCAGTCAGAGTGTCGTGGAGCAAGTGGATCGAGAAAGAAAGCCGCTTTTCATGACCGAGGGGATCGATCAGAATCTTGCCAGACAGGAAAGCATCGTCAATCTTCAGCTTCGGGCCCTGGCCTGCATGCCGCTGAAATGGCTGTCCTCCGAGTCGGAGACTCCGGAAGTGCGGGGCATTCTTTACCTCGACAGTACCAGAACCATGCACACGTTGACGGGACTCGACCAGAAGATTCTGACCAGGATCTCAATTGAGGTCGGGAATGTCTTCGAAAAACTGGAGCTGATCCAAAGTCTGGAGCAGGGAAGAGTCGTTGAGAAGGAATTGGCCTTGGCTCAGGCGACTCAACAGTCGCTTCTCCCGCAGGAAATACCGGCCTCCGAGTACTTCTCAGTCCATGCCTACAGCAGTCCCACCCGCTATGTTGGTGGAGATTACTACGATTTTCTGGATGCGGGGTCGGGAGGCCTGACGGGCGTGCTGGCAGATGTTTCTGGAAAGGGTGTGTCGGCGGCTCTCTTGAGCTCCTTTCTGCAGGGAGTGTTAGAGGCGGAATATCAGTCGGGGAGCTCCCCTGGATGATGTCCTCAACCGCACCAATCGTCACCTCCACCAGAAAACGCAGAGCAATCGATTCGTGACCCTCTTTCTTTTCAGCCTCAGCGATAGCGGAGAGGGTGCCTATATCAGTGCCGGTCACAACCCGGCCTATTTGCTAAGGTCGTCGAGTGGTGAGATTGAGGAGCTGCCCTCGAAGAATCCCATCTTGGGGGCCTTCGACTTCGTCACCTATCAGACCACCCCTTTTCAGCTCGAGCTCGGCGATCTGCTGGTTGTCTACTCCGACGGTGTGACCGAAGCGATGGATCCGGATGGCAATATGTTTGAAGAAGAGAAGTTGATCCAGGTTGTGCAGGAGTTTGGGCCCTCGGGTGGGGAGCTCCTCGAGGAGAAGATCCTGGAGTCACTCGACAAATTCACACAGGGGATGGACCAAACCGACGACATTACCCTTCTCCTGATCGAGAGAATCGCCTGAGGGCCGAGAACAGAAGTCCCAGATTCGAAATTTGCAGCACATGAGTTTCCATCCGCCCGTGGTTGCGCACTTCTCTCTTGCGTCTGCAATGCCCGGAATCTACGATTGAACGGTAGACATGGCAAGCGATGGCGGATCAGGCAGTCTCTCCAACACACAGTTGGGCGAGTACGAAATCCTGGATCCTCTCGGGATTGGTGGAATGGGTGAGGTGTATCGCGCCCGTGACAACCGGTTGGATCGACAGGTGGCCATCAAGGTGCTGCCCAACGAGTTCACCGAGGATCCGGAGCGGCTGGCTCGATTTGAGCGTGAGGCCAAGCTGCTGGCATCACTGAATCACAGCAATATTGGTGCGATCTACGGTTACGAGGAGGCCGAAGGCCAGAAGTTCTTCGTCCTGGAGCTGGTTGAGGGTGAGACGCTCGCGCAGAGGTTGGAAAAAGGACCTCTCCCCTTGCGAGACGCTCTCAGCATCGCGGTTCAGATCGCCGAGGCTGTAGAGGCGGCACATGAAAAAGGGGTCATTCATCGGGACCTGAAACCTGCCAATGTCAAGCTGACGCCGGACGGTAGAGTCAAGGTGCTGGACTTCGGTCTTGCCAAGGCGCTGGAGCTGGAGGATGAGCCTCCCAGGGTGGATCTGACCCGATCCCCAACACTGACCCACGACTCGACTCGTGCCGGTGTCATTCTGGGCACGGCTCCCTATATGAGTCCGGAGCAAGCTGAAGGAAAGCCGCTCGATCCCCGATCCGACATCTTTTCTTTCGGCTCTCTGCTCTACGAGATGATTACCGCTCAACAGGCGTTCTCGGGGGACACCCAGACGCGGATTCTGGCGGCCATTCTGGAGAAGGATCCGAAGCCGATCAGCGAGATCGTCCACGGGACACCGCCCGAGGTAGATCGGATCATCGCCCGATGTCTTCGCAAAGATCCGGGACGCCGATTCCAGCACATGCAGGACTTGAGGCTGACGCTGGAGGATTGCCTCCACGATCAGGAAGCACCTTCTTCTCAGAAGCGTCGAGATGGGTCGGTCAGATTCTGGAAGTGGACAGCGGCTGCCTTGGGTATCCTACTGGTGCTGGCCCTGGTACTGCCGACCTACCGTTGGGTCCGACACCGACTTCACCACCGGCAGCCGGCCCTGAGTCGTGTCACCTCGGTTTCGGGGCTCACCATCGATCCGGTATTCTCCGGAGACGGTAGCCTATTGGGATACGCTTCCGATCGCAGTGGCGAAGGCAACCTGGATATCTGGATACAACAAATCGGTGGAGGCGTATCGCGTAGAACTGCTCACGCAGCCGACGACCGCCAACCCTCGTTCCATCCGGATGGCACCAAAGTAGTCTTTCGCTCCGAGAGGGCTAGTGGAGGTATCTACTGGACGACCACGCTGGGTGACGAAGCGAGCTCCAGATTGGTAGTGGAAGAGGGCCGTCGGCCTCGAGTTTCGCCCGACGGCAGCCTGATTGCCTACTGGATTGGCCAGATCGGATCGGGATACAAACGGGGAAGCCTCTACACCATCCCCTTGACTGGGGAGAGTCTTCCAGTACGGCTGGCCCCAGACTTCGCTGTCGCTAGCCACCCGGTCTGGTCACCTGATGGAGAGCACATTCTCTTTCTAGGCTGGGCTGAAGCCGACTCGATGGAAGACGAGGATTTCGACTGGTGGGTGGTGAGCCTCGAAGACGGCACGACCCAAGCTTTGGGAATGGGTGAGCGACTAACCAGGCGTGGGCTGAGTCAACCAGTGATCCCTAGTGTGTGGGTTGAAGATAGAAATGAATTGATTTTTTCGGCGACGCGGGGGGACAGCACCAACCTTTGGCAGGTTCCGGTGTCGACTCTCTCGATGTCGATCGCTGGCCCGCTGGAACAGCTAACCGCAGGCGTAGGTCCCGAGCTCCAGCCCCACGCGGTTGCTGCCAATAAGATCGTATTCTCAACCCGAATGGAAAACCTCGATCTCTGGAGCCTCGACATCGATGCGGATGCTGGTCGAGTGCCCGGAGGGGCTGACTTGAAGCGCTTGACCAATCACGTCGGCGAAGACTCCCATCCCTCCCTGTCAGCGGACGGCAACAAGGTTGCCTTCGTCTCGACTCGATCCGGAAATCCCGACATCTGGCTGATGAATCTGCAGACCCAGGCAGAGATCAACCTCACCGCCACTCCGGGGGAGGAACGCTGGCCCAAGACAGGGCTGACCGGCTCCAGGGTGGCATACGGCACCCGAAACCGAAGTGCAGATGGATGGACCATCTATACGGTGGAAACGGAAGGGGATCTCACCCGAAGGAAAAGCTGCGGCGACTGTGGCCGGCCGCTCGATTGGTGTTCGACTGGAGATTATATTCTCTACGTCCGAGGCCAATCCATTCAAAGCGTGTGGATGTTGGAGGAGGCGACCTCCCGGAAGTTGAAGTTATTGGAGCACCCGGAATTCGATGTGGTCCAGGCTCGCCCTGATCCCTTCGACCGCTGGATCGCCTTTACGGTGGAGGAGGAGGCGCTCAAGGCTAGAGTCTACATCGCTCCTTTTCGGATGGAGGATCTGTCGGAGCAAAACGGGATCGAAGCCACCCAGTGGATACCTGTGACCGATGGCGAACGCTGGGACGGGATGGCCCGCTGGTCACCCAATGGCAACTTCCTGTATTTCGTATCCGACCGTGAGGGTTCTCGGGGTATCTGGGTTCAGCGGCTCGAACCCAGCAGCAAGAAACCTCTCGGTGAACCTCGCCTGGTCCGACGCTTCGAAGAAACCCGTCTGTCGCTCTCCGGCGTCTCACCCGGCTCTCTCAGAATCAACGTGGCTCAGGACAAGATCGTCTTTACGCTGAGGGAGATGACAGGCGATGTTTGGCTAGTAGATCTGAGCAGCCGGGAATGAAGCACGTCCGTGACGCGGTTCGTACGTGTCAACGAGCGTGATAGATTATCAGGTGGAAGGAGACGACCCATGAATCCGTTTTCGAAACTGCAGTTACCAGGGCCCAAAGAGGTTCTTCCAGGGCGCCAGAGGGAGATGCCTGTGGCGGAGTCTCACTTTGTTCTGGGGAGCCCTCTGAGTCCTCCTTTCCCAGCGGAAATGGAACTGGCTCTCTTCGGTATGGGCTGTTTCTGGGGCGCCGAGCGAAAGTTCTGGGAGGCGAAGGGTGTTTTCTCTACCGCGGTCGGATATGCCGCAGGGCTCACGCCGAATCCCACCTATGAGGAAGTCTGCAGTGGGAGAACCGGACACAACGAAGTGGTTCGCGTCGTCTTTGACCCCGCCTCTACCAATTACGAGGCAATGCTCAAGGTTTTCTGGGAAAACCACGATCCTACTCAGGGTATGAGGCAGGGCAACGACGTGGGGACCCAGTACCGGTCGGGAATCTACAGCTGCTCGCCAGAGCAGACGCGCCTCGCAGAGGTTTCCCGGAGTGCCTATCAGGAAATGCTGGCCCAGGCCGGATATGCTGCCACCACGACTGAGATCCTGGGCGAAACCGAGTTCTACTACGCTGAGGACTATCACCAGCAGTACCTGGCCAAGAACCCTTATGGATACTGTGGCATGGGCGGCACCGGGGTTAGCTGTCCGGTGGGATTGAGCGCGCTTGAGGACAGCTGAACGACGTGAGCATGGATAGGCTTTCGGGGGGCGATATCCAGACAAAACGGATTTCCGTAGACCTCGTTTCTGAGTCCGCAGCGGACGCAGGCAGCTCCGGCTATGACTGTCTGGCTCCCGACGGTTCCGAGATTCGCCTCCTGCTGGCCCGGACAGGCGGGAGTATGGTTCACTGCAGTCTTGGAGCGGGCCGAGTATCGGCGCCGGTTCGCCACCGAACGGTAGAGGAGTTCTGGTACTTTATCGAGGGGCAGGGAGAAGTCTGGCGCAGGACTCCGGGAGCGGCGACCGGTGAGGTGACGCCAGTGCGGCCTGGAACCGCACTCGATTTACCGGTAGCAACTCATTTCCAGTTCAGGAATACGGGTACCCAGTCTCTGCGGTTCATCGTTCTGACGATGCCACCCTGGCCGGGAGACGAGGAAGCACTTTCGGTCGACGGGATCTGGTAGGGCAAGGAATTTATCCGATCGTCGTAGCGGTGGTCTCCAGGCCGCCGTCGGTCGAGCCAAAGGCTCGAAAGAACAAGACTTCGGCCTGGAGCCCAAAGCTACGTCCTAACCCGCATTTCTCATCGCCTGTCGTAGCGAGGCGTCGCAAGGGCCGTCCTGGCAAGGCTTGCGACCGAGGCCTCCGCAGTCGTACTTGTACAGTACGTCGAGGAGGCCGACCGAGCGAAACACAGCCAGGGCGGATGATTGCGGCGACGTAGTAGACCGGCGATGAGAAATGCGGGCTAACCCCAGTAGCCCGATTTGAGGGGGCATCGCCTACACCTATGCGCGTTATTGCCAGCTAATTCTGACTCATTACCCAGCTGGGTGGCAGTTCGTCCGATGGTCCGGCTCACGGATTCGTCGGTGACCGCTCCCCAGGTGTAGAAGCACATTGTTTCACCCAGGCCCTGGACTCCACACTCGAGTTCTACCTGGCACAGTTCGAAGATGGTCCAGTGAGGCAGCTCGCGAATCATGTTTCGATGAGGCACTTCTCGAAACGGGACATCCAACCAGGTTCGTTTGATGCTCTTCACGGTCAGGTTCATGGGGGAGCTCCTCGGTTGCAGGTTGTCGGTTGCAAGTTGTGGGTTACAGGTTGCAGGTTACGGGTTGAAGCCCTTCAAACCGCGTTCTGCTTGCCGCACTTGTGACGACTTGGCTGGGGCGCTACCATACGTAGGGGATCTTCAATAAGCTGGAGGTGTGTGATGTGTGCTGAGAGTCGTCGAGACTTCTTGCGAAAAGGTGGACTGGGACTGGCTGCGGCTACCAGTCTTGGCAGCGGTCGCAGCGTTCAGGGTGCCAATGATCGTGTAGTCCTGGGAATCATTGGATGCGGCGGTCGCGGGCGTCGTCTAGGGGAGGAACTGAACTCCTTTAGTGATGCGCGGGTATCCCATGTCTGCGATCCAGATCAGAAGCGGGTTGATCAGGCGCTGGAGGTCACGGGAGCAGACCACGGCGTGAAGGACCTGCGTCGAATTCTGGAAGATGCGTCCGTGGACGCAGTCGTGATCGCCGCCTGTGATCACTGGCATGCGCCGGCCGCGATTCTGGCATGCGAAGCGGGTAAGCATGTCTACGTGGAGAAGCCTTGCGGACATAATCTGCGCGAGGGTCGGCTGATGGTCGAGGCCGCTCGGCGGCATAGGCGGGTCATGCAGCACGGCACCCAGAGCCGCTCCAGTGCGAAGATCAAAAAGGGGATCCAGATGCTGCACGAGGGCCTGATAGGGAAGGTCCTCATCGCCAAGAGTGTCAACAGTCAGAAGCGCGTCAATATCGGCAGTCAGCAGCCCTCAAAGCCGCCTTCTCATCTAGATTACGATCTCTGGGTTGGCCCGGCCGAATGGGCGGGCTATCAGTCCAACTTTGTCCACTACCATTGGCACTGGTTCCAGAAGTTCGGAACTGGCGATATTGGGAATGACGGTGTCCATGGAATAGACCTCGCCCGCTGGGGACTGGGTGTGGAGACCCATCCCAGCTTCGTTTCTGGCTATGGGTCCAAGATGTTCTTCGATGACGACCAGGAGTTTCCGGACACCTATAGCATCACCTACGAGTACCCAGGGGACAACCAGGTCGGCAGCAAGCGGGTTCTCATCTATGAGCAGCGCGATTGGTCGCCCTATCGACAGGATGCGGATAAGAACAGCCTGTTTTTCTACGGAACCGAGGGAATGATGACGATGGGTAGCCGTGGTATCCGGATCTATGGAAAGGACAACGAACCGATCGGTCGGGAAGAATACGGCGCAACCAATGAAGACCACTTGAGAGATTTCCTGGATGCCATTCGATCGGGTGGACGCCGGACCAACGCCGATATCGAAATTGGGCACCTTTCCTCCGCGCTTCCTCATCTGGGCAACATCGTGGCTCGAACCGGACGCTCGATCAGATTCGACCCGGCGGCAGAGCAGATCATCGGGGACGAAGAGGCCAATCAGCTCCTGGGGCGTCGCTATCGAGAGAACCACTGGGCGATTCCCTCTGCCGTCTAGTAAGGATCGACAGGGCCGTCTGATCCAATTTCCAACTTTGCAATTCTGGCGCTAGTGAGAGCGAGGATAGAGTAGTGCAGGGTTTCACCTCACTGGATCATGCGGTGCTCGCCATCTACCTGATTCTAGTGGTCGCGATGGGTGCTGCCTTTGTCAAGGGACAGCGGAGTACCGAGGACTATTTCCTGGCGGGCCGTTCGATGCCGTGGCTGCCCGTTGGTATCTCGATTTTTGCATCTCTTTTCAGTGCGATCAGCCTCATGGGCAGTCCGGGCTGGGTCTATGATCACGATCTGACGCTCGGCCTAACTCTGGTTACCATACCGATGGTTACGCCAGTAGTGGTCTGGGTCATCTTGCCTTTCTTTCATCGCCTCAAGGTCTTCACGGCGTACGAGTATCTGGAGCGCCGCTTCAGTCCTCCGGTACGTCTTGCCGCGAGTGTCCTTTTTCTTTTCCAGCGCGGAAGCTACCTGGCCGTGGTCATCTATGTTCCTTCGCTGGTTCTCTCGACGGCAACTGGAATCGAACTCAAATGGACCATCCTCATGATCGGAGGACTCGCAACCTTCTACACGCTCCTGGGAGGAATGAAGGCCGTCATCTGGACCGATGTCATACAGGCCTGCGTGCTCTTAGGGGGCTTGATCCTGGTAGTCGGCGTCCTGGTTTCCCGGATCGAGGGAGGGGTAGCCGAAATCATCGCGGTAGGGACTCAGGAAGGCCCGTTTCGGGTCCAACTTTCCTGGGGGGATTGGGCTACCGTGTCTCTGGGCGCAGTGCTGATAAACGGGATTTTCGTGAATCTATCCCAGTACGGTCCGGACCAGATCACGCTGCAGCGTTACCTGACGACTCCGGATGTTCGCTCAGGTCGGAACTCGATGATCTTTAACGCCATAGTGACTATTCCCGTGGGGTTGATCCTGCTCTTTATCGGGGGAGCTCTTTATGTTTTCTATCTGAAGAATCCGGCTCGGCTCGGAAGTGTCAGCACCGGCGACGCAGTGCTCCCGCACTTCGTGATTCACGAGCTTCCGGCTGGCGTCTCGGGAGTTTTCATCGCGGCCATGTTCGCCGCGGCCATGTCGACGATCGACTCTGTAATCAATTCACTGTCCACTTCCAGCATGAAGGATTTCTACGAGCGCCATTTTGGCCGGAACAAGAGTGAGAGAAGCCTGCTCAACGTTTCTCGTTTCTTCACTGTTCTGTGGGGCGGTTGCGCTACCCTGCTCGCTCTCTACATCCAATATTTTCAGAATATCCTGTCCGCTTCCAAGACCCTGGCCGGGCTGTTCAGCGGAAGTCTGCTCGGGGTCTTCATGCTGGGGTTGCTAACCGTGAGAGCTACCGCAATGGGAGCCTTGACAGGTGCTTTGGTCGGCTTCGCAGTGGTCGCATCGATCGTGACCTGGACGTCGGCGAGCTTCTTGTGGTACGCCCCCACCGGATGCGTGGTCACCTTCCTGCTGGGCTATGGATTGAGCTGCCTTTCCCCTCCAGCAAGCCTAGACCGCTTAAAGGGGTTGGTCGTCTGGAGTCCTTCCGCAGCAGACAGCCCCTCCAGAGGTGAAACGCAAGATAGGGAAGCCTGAAGCGCAAGCGAGGGGTTGGGCCGCAGCTCCATACATCGACCAGTCGGGAGCATTTGAGCTGCTCCCCAACCCCTCGCTTGCGCTTCAGGCTTCCATGAACCAGCAACACCTCTTCATCCGCGCAGACGCGCCTGCTGACGCTGGATCTTTCGGGTAGGAAACTCTATAGTCTTCAGACCTTGTGTATCTGGTCCCCCACAGCAAGCGTCCCTTCCTCGACGATCTGGGCATAGACACCGCGGAAGCGAAGATCTCTACCCCGGGGAGAGTCCACCAGATCGAAAGCCGCTTTTCCGAACCGACTGTTGTACTTGCTGCAGCCTCGATGAGGCACTTCTGAGATCTTCAGAACCGTGCTTCCAATCGCCAGGCGCTGACCCGGCGGGAGGTTCTCCATGCTCAGGTCCATATCGACATAGATCTGATCTCCGGACAAACTCCAGCGCGATCTGTCCTTGGCCAGGATTTCGATGAGGCGAGCGTTCGTCAGGGTCACCTGGACATCTGGATTGAGACGCCCATCCTTGAGTTTCCGCTGAGCCGTTGAGGCCCACCTGTCCCCCTCTACTCCCCCTTCGGGACTCAGCCTGGCTTCCTGCAGTTCCTTGCGTTCGTCGGTTTCCGGTCTGACCACAATGCCTCGAACGACTCCGCCGTTCTTGGGAGACTCCAGTAGCCAATCCAACTTGTCATTCAGCTCATCTGACGTCGCGTGTTCGATGGACTCCATCATGATTTTATCCTCCTTCAGCTGTGAGAGGCGTCCGATTTGGCCTCGTAGGGTTTCAAGCTCACCTTGGGCTCGACCTTGGGGTTCACCGGGAAGGCAGGCCAGTGCCCCAGTGCTACCGAGGAGACGGCATCTACGACACTGCGGCGTACGTGATCCCAGGACTCCGCCGATGACGCTGCCTGGTGAGGCGTGAGAATCAGGTTTTCTATGCCTCGAAGGGGACTGTCTTCTGGCGGCGGCTCTGGTTCGGTCACATCCAATGCGGCACCGGCAATCCAACCTTCCTTGAGAGCGCGGATCAGCGCATCAGAGTCGATGACGCCACCTCGGCTGGTATTGACGAGTAGCGCTGTTGGCTTCATCTGGCGCAGTTCGGCGTCTCCGATCAAGTGGCGAGTCTCGTCGGTGAGTGGAGTGTGGACCGAAATAAGATCTGATTCTTTTAGGAGATGCTCAAGCGATACCAGTTCTACGCCATATTCGGCTGCCACCTCAGACGAAATATAGGGATCGGACGCAAGAATGCTCATTCCGAACCCGCTCATCTTCCGCGCCAGGCAGCGTGCGATGTTCCCGAAGGCAACCAGACCGAGCGTCAATTGGCTGAGCCTGCGCAACCCCCAGTCCTTTGAGTCCGGAAGGCTCCAGCTCCCGCCCTGGACATGCCGATCCAGCCTGACGACCCGCCGGGCAGATGCCAATAAAAGCGCCGCTGCGTGGTCTGAGACTTCCTCAACACAATAGTCGGCCGTGTTGAAAACGATGATGCCGTGATCTGTGGCTGCCTCCAGGTCGATGCTGTCGACACCGATTCCGTAGCGGCCGATTGCCCAACAATCGTCCAAGGTCTCGATCACGCGGCGCGACATGGGAGTCGTAAGGCCCTCGGTCAAGATCACCCTGGCCCCCGGAGCTAGTCCAATGATCTCATCCTCGGTCTCGGCCTTCTGCAGGATCAGCTCGATTCCCAGGGGCTCAAAGCAGGCCTTCTCGTAGGCGTAGCCATCGAAAGCTGTGAAGTAGCAATCGACGTTCAGTACTCTGGGTGCCTGGTTCAGGTCGGTGTCGTTCATGGGCTCTCACTGTAATTCATCAAAGCCGATCACTTCAATGCTTTGTGAAGGCGGAGTCCACCAGTCTTGACGCGCAGTAGAAGCCACCGATACAGTATGCCTTCTCGAAGAAATGAGAGGTTAGGCCCTCTGGGTCGGGCTGATTGCAGCACCGGCTGAAGTTGGGTTTTCAGCTACAGTCATTTGAGGGAGGACATCGTGGATCAAAGACCGCTAGGGCGAACCGGGCGCAGCATCAGCGCCATGGGTTTAGGTACAGCAACCTTGGGACGTGAGATCGATGAAGAGACGTCTTGGCGAATCCTGGATTATGCCGTCGGAAAGGGAATCACGTTCGTGGATACAGCCGAGGCCTACGGTGGAGGAAACTCTCAGGCGGGCCGGATCGCGTCCTATGGAATCGACGATCATCGCGAAGTTACCGATGAGATGCACTCATCGGAGAACATCATCGGACGCTGGATGAAGGCCCGAGGGTGCCGTAATGAGATTACGCTGTGTACCAAGGTAAACTCCGGATCCACTACCGAGAACATTCCTAAAGCGCTTGCGGCCAGTCTGGAACGTTTGCAGACGGACTCGACCGATGTCTACAAGCTCCACTCCCCGGACCCCAATACTCCCATCGAGGAGACCCTGTCGGCCCTCAACGTGGAGGTAGATGCTGGGCGAATCGGCGTCATCGGCTGCAGCAACTTCTCCGGTGCTCAGCTGCGCGAGGCCCTCGACGTGAGCCGGTCGCATGGCTACGCTCGTTTCGAGATCACCCAGCCCCCGTACAATCTTGCCCAGATGGAGGTTGAGGAGGATCTGTTTCCCCTGTGCCAGGAAGAAGAGATCTCGGTGACGCCCTACAGCCCTTTAGGTGCCGGATTCCTGGCGGGGAAGTACACCTCGGCCGATGCTGAGCTTCCGCAGGGTACCCGGTTTCATATCGTCCCCGCACACGGCGATATCTACTTCAAGGACGAAAATTTTCGAATGCTGGAGCGGCTGCGGCAGAAGGCCGATGAGATGGGGCTGCCCATGGTGAGACTGGCGATGGCCTTTGTGATGTCCAGTCCCTACGTGACCTGCACCTTGGTGGGAGCACGCAAGTACGACCACATCGATAACGCCCTGGCCTCCTACGAGATGGACCTGGATCCGGGGCTGCGAGCCGAGATGGCATCCTGGCAACAGTGATCTGAAGTACTGAGCTGAGCAGTGAGCAGTGAGCAGTCCTGGAAGCAGCTGCAGTCCAACAGAGCCGCGAACGACTTGAATTGTCGGCGATATGGGCCCCGGTTCCGAGGAGAGAGCTGGACAACAGCACAATCTCCCTATCCCCGACCTGAAGTCTCCCCTGAATGGTCCAGTGTGGCCGACGTGGGACTGAGAACAAACGCATGACTAGGATGACGGGAAAGCACGCTCTCATGCAGATGCTGCGAGCCGAGGGCGTCAAGTACATTTTTGGGAATCCCGGCACTAGTGAGAGTCCCATCATGAATGCCCTGGAATCCTATCCCGATCTGAAGTACGTTCTGGTCCTGCAAGAGGGCGTCGCTATGGGAATGGCCGATGCCTATGGACGGGCCACAGCACAACCCGCGTTCGTCAACCTCCACATCGAAACCGGACTTGCCAATGGAATCAGCCTGCTTCACAACGCCGCTGAAGGTGGCGCGCCGTTGGTTCTGACGGCGGGAAACAAGGATAGCCGGGAGCTGGCCCATGGTCGGACGGACCTGGTCAGGATGGTTCGGCAATTTACCAAGTGGAGCGGGGAAGTGACCCGGCCTGAGCAGATTCCCTACGCTATCAGGAGAGCCTTCAACGAAGCCAAGACTCCACCCTCGGGTCCCACCTTTGTTGCCTTTTCGGCGGATGGGTTGGACGACGAGGCCGATGTCGAGATCCGGCCTTCCTCCTCGGGTCCCCCTCGTGCTGCTCCTGACCTCAAGGCCATTCAGGGTGCGGTCCGGCTGCTCTCGAGTGCCACCACGCCCATCCTTCTAGTAGGTGATCGATTGGCCGCCTCGGGAGGAAGTGAGGAGGCCGTCCGCCTGGCTGAGCTGATCGGTGCTCGAGTTTACAGCTCCTTCTATTCGGAAATGGGTTTCCCGACCAATCATCCCCAGTACCTGGGGAACCTACGTCTGGGTGTGGCCAGTGGCAAACAGGAGCTGTCCAAAGGTGACGTGGTTTTGGCGGTGGGCCGGATCAGCAGCGGCTACTACATGCTGTCCGAACCCGAATTGGCCTACTTCGGTTCCAGTTCGAGTTTGATCCATCTGGACTCGGACGCGCGGGAGTTAGGCAAGAGTCAAGCTACCGAAGTCGCTATCCTGGCGGATCCAAAGCTGGCGCTGGCGCAGCTGATCGAGGCCGTTGACGCCGAAATGGGCAACTCGGATCGGCAGCGGGCCGTCGAGAGGTCCCAATCGATAGGAAGTGAAAGTGCGTCTCTGAGGGCCCTTCGAGAGCAGCAAATGAGGGAGCGGTGGGAGCAAGCTCCGATGACGCCGGAGCGGATGATGTACGAGGTAGCGGAGGTCCTGCCAGCTGATACAGTAGTGGCCGATGACGCCATTACTTCTAGTCCGGCTCTTCAGCACGCCATAGCGTTTGACAAACCGGGCAGTATTTACGGTGGCCGCGGTGGAGCCATCGGCTGGGGAATCGGTGGAGGCCTGGGCCTGAGGCTAGCCTTCCCGGACCGCCCCGTGGTCGCGTTTGTCGGCGATGGTAGCGCCATGATGACGGTCCAGGGTCTCTGGACGGCGGCGAACGAAAATCTGCCTATTGTCTATATTGTCTGCAACAACGGAGCCTACCGTATTCTGAAACTCAACATGGACGCCTACCGGAACCTGGTACATGAGGATGAGTCCAATGCGAGCCGTTACATAGGGATGGACTTTACGCTGCCCCTGGATCTGGCTGCGATAGCTCGGGCGCAAGGCGTCTTCGGGCAGAGAATCGAAGATCCGAACGAGATCGGACCCGCCGTCAGCACTGCCCTCGAATCAGGCAAACCCGCCCTTCTGGATATCGTGATCGACGGCTCGCTTTGAGCTAAAACCTACCAGGTAGTTGGCCAGTTTTTCAAGGGCACGGGAAGCCTGAAGCGCGAGCGAGGGGTTGGGGTGCAGCGAGATGAGTGGATGAAGGGGCTTGAAGCACACTTAAGCAGTCAAATCGGGAAGATTCGTGGTGCTCCCAACCCCTCGCTTGCGCTTCAGGCTTCCATGAATCGGCAATTCTTGCTCTGGGATGCGACTCCTCAGAGCGGATCCAGGACCCCAATAAAAGTGGGTTTGGGACCCGTGGGTACGGCGTCGCCCTGAGGGGACAAACTGCCATCCTCCCCAATCCGGAAGACGATCACCGAGTCTGAGTCCTGGTTGGCGACCAGTAGAAACTTCCCCTCTGGATCGACGGCAAAGTTGCGGGGCGTTCTTATTCTACCTCCCGCCTGCTCCCAGCCGATTCGGTGGAGTCTCCCGGTCTGGGGATCGACCGAGAAGATGACGATGCTGTCGTGACCCCGATTCGAGCCATAGACAAACTTGCCGGATGGCGAGACCAGCACGTGAGCGGTGCTGTTCTGCTTTCGATCGAAAGTGGAGGGGAGCGTGTCTAGAGTTTGGGGTTCCGAGAGTGTTCCTTTGTCCGGGTTGTAGACAAAAGAAGTAAGGGTGCTGGCGGTCTCGTTGATGACGTAGACCAGCGGGAGCGTAGGGTGAAAGGCCATGTGGCGCGGGCCGGCACCCGCGGGTGGGGCTGCGGTGGGAGGATCATTGGGACGCAGCTTTCCGCTGCTGGCGTCAAAAAAGTACTGGGCAATGTAGTTAGAGTTGGTACAGGGGACGAAGGCGAATCTGCCGGTAGGATCAGTAATGATCATATGGGTCTTGAGACCTACCGGGATTCTTTCCTGGGGTGCTCCCAGCTTCCCATCGGGAGCGATAGGGAGAACGGAAGCATAGCCGCCGTCGGAGGAGTTGTAGTGGGCTACGAGCACCCAGCGTCCGCTCTTGTGAACCGAAAGATGCGGGGGAGATCCAGGGCCGATCTCCACCCGGTTGATCAGCCGCAGATCGCCTGTGTCTTGATCGATTGCGAGGGAGACAACCCGGCTGGGCTCCAGCCGATCCAGGGTAAAAAGAAAGCGCTGCCCTCGATCCCAGGCTACATAAGGAGAGCCGCCCGGCTTTCCGGAAGGGCGCATGCTTCCCACACCCTCCTTCTTCAGCTCACCCGTTACCAGATCAAGCGAGAAAATTTCGATCTGCGCGCTGCTGCCGGCGACGAAGACCCGGCGTTCTTCAGCGGAACGGGCCTCAGCTGAATCCACGAGAAGCCACGCCAAGATTGAGAAGATCAGACCACGGATGATAAGACTCATTTGGACGCCCCCTGTGAGACATTTAAAACTCTATCCTGGTGACCTGCTGGTCTGCCCCCTAAGCGGGGCAGGAAAAGGCTCCAGGTCCAGGAGCACTCGGATCTGGGCTTCGAGAATTCTCTCTTCGCCTGCAGTAAAGCCGATGTGGCGAAACAGGATCTTTCCGGATCGGTTCAACAGGAACGTCTCCGGGGCTCCGGTTACACCGTACGCCTGTTCCAGTGTGTCTGGATCGGCCCCCACCAAAGCGGGTATCTGAAAGTCGTGGTCTTGCCTCCATTCCGAGACCTTGCCGTCGAGATCCGGCTCGATATTGATGGCAACCGCCGACAAGCCAGTCTTCCCGTAGATCCGAACCAGGTTTTCTAGATGCGGAAACTCCGCCTCGCAGGTAGTTCAGCCAGGGAAGAAGAAATTGACCAGGATGGCCTGATTTGAAAAGTCAGTGAGCGTTTTCTTCTGGCCCTGAGGCGTCGCAAGCTCGAAGGAGGGGAAGGCCCGAGCCTGTTGCAAGAGAAGCCCGCGTACTTGCTCCAGCGTTTGCTGCTGAGAATAGCCCAATTGCTTGGCAACACTGTCGAGCTTTTGCCAGGTCCAGGGCTGTGCGTCCATCGAAAACGACGCCAGGTAGCTGCCCATGGCCTTGACCGGGTTTGACATTGACTGGTAGACCTGGCCCCGAACCAGGTGTAGGAGTGAATCAGTCTGGGGGTGAAGTGGGATTCGATCGAGGATCTTGAGGGCTTCGACTCCCTCTCCGGAGCGGGAAAGAAGCGTCGCCAAAGCGAAATAGAGGGCAGGGAACTTACGCGTCCTGACAGGGTCATCCGGGGAGCGGCTTTCGTATTCGCGGATCAGCGACTCAAGGTGAGTGCGCCTGTCCTTCTCGGTCATGATTTCCCATTGGCCAGGGGAGAGGTCGAACAGCTCGGCAGCGGTAGTCTCAGGACCCGCCGGAGATTGCTGGCTGGGACTGCTCCTGGGTTTCGGCGATCGAGTGCTCACTCGTGAAGGCTCCTCGGCGTAGCGGCTGCAGGCAGCCAGAAGCAGGTAGGAAAGGATGCACAAGCTCAGCGGAAAGAGGGACTTTTTCACGTCTGTCTTATCATACACGCTGGAGTTCCGCTTAGGGATGGTCGCAGGGTGCTTCCGAAAACGCGAGGACCGATCGATCCCGAGATGTCCCCCGGACTCTGGGAAGGCCATCTCCATCTTGACCACACCGCATTTGCCCTTTACCGTAATGTGGAGATGGATGTCACGGAAAGGGGAGGTAAAACAATGAGCGAAACTGGAACTATCAAGAAGCGATACCCGCGTCGCAATCTCGCCGCCTGCATGTTGCCCTGGACTGAGAGCTTCGAACTGGATGTGCCGGTCTTCGAGCAGCAGGTCCAAGCGGCGGTGGACGATGGATACGAGTCCCTGTACTTGATGGGGACTGCAGGCGAGGGATACGCCCTCTCGGAATCGCGCTTCAAACAGGTGGTCGAGATCTTTGCGGCCAGGACGACGGGGAAGGGATTGGATCCCCAGGTGGGTGTCATAGGGTTGTCCATGGAACAGATCATTCACCGCATTGCTCTGGCCCACGACCTGGGCATACGCATGTTCCAGATCTCACTTCCCAGTTGGGGTGCCCTGGACGAAACCGAAACAATGCTCTTTTTCAAGACGGTCTGTGGTGAGTTCCCTGAAGGCCGCTTTTTGCACTACAACCTGCCTCGTGCCAAACGGATCATTCGCGGTGCCGAATACCATCGTATCGCCGAAGAAGTTCCAAACCTGGTCGCTACCAAGAACAGCTCGACCGATTATGCGCGGACCCGTGATCTTTTGAAGCATTCACCCGAACTTCAGCACTTCCTACTGGAAGGGAATTTCGCCATGGGGTGTACTATTGGGGAATGTTCCCTGCTGTGTAGCTTCGAGGTTCTATTTCCCAAGACCACCTGGAGGTTCTTCGAGGCGGGGATCAAGAGGGATCTGGTGGAACTGTTCCGAATTACCGACTTTTTCATGGAAGTCGACGATCGACTGTTCGGCCACTGCGAACGGGACATGATCGACGGCAGCTTCGACAAGACCTTCATCTGGCTGCGCAACCCCAGCTTCTCAAATCGTGTCCTACCGCCCTACGTTGGACTGAGCGAGGCAGAATCACAGATCTGTCGCGAAGTCTTTGAGGAACACTATCAGGATATCTTGTAGGCACCTCTTTCTGTGTGGGCGAGGAGTCAGTCCTTTCTCCCCAGCTGAACCAGTGTGGCCCCCCATCCACCTCTCTCCGGAGGGGCGTCGCGGAAGTCCAGAACACTGGGGTGTCGGGCGAGTAGGCTGCGAATCCGATCACGCTGTACACCTTTTCCCCGTCCGTGGATAAGTCTTACTTCGGCGAAGCCTTCGTTCTGGGCGGCTTCCAGGTAGGACTCTACGACATCTGGTATGTCTTGGGGAGAGAAGGCGTGAAGGTCGATAAAGGGTTCAATTGGCAGGACGACCGGCGCGAGATCATTGGAATCCGACGCTGCCGGGGGCTGATCTGAAGAGGATGTGGATTCAGGACTCCTGTCTCCTCTTCCAGACAGGAATCGAATGAGCAGCGCTGCGGCTAGGGCGACGAGTAACCAGGTCCACATCAATCTCGAGTAAAGATAGCGATAATACCAGAAGGATCTCATTCCTCTCCCGCTATCCCCGAAATTAGCCGCCGCATTCCAGTGAGTTTCATTTCTGGCCAGTCTCCGAGCTTGAGTGAATAGCCAGCCCTGCTAGAATGAGCCGGTGCGGCAGCGATTCGAGGAGAGGAGCTGAAACCGCGCGACGTTCCACGAGAGGACTATGTCAAATCAAAGCCCCCGAAAATCTGGTCGCCACTTCTTGCAGATTCCCGGGCCCACCAACGTTCCTGATCGGGTCCTGCGAGCTATCCAGAGCCCGACCATCGATCATCGGGGACCAGAGTTCGCACGTCTCACCGTCGCCGTCCTGGAGCGCCTCAAGACGCTGATCGGCACTCGAGATCACGTGGTCATCTACCCTTCTTCCGGCTCCGGTGCATGGGAGGCCGCTCTGCTCAACACACTTTCTGCCGGTGACCGCGTTGTAATGTTTGAGACCGGTCAATTTGCCCTGCTCTGGGCAGAAATAGCCGAGCGGCTTGGTTTAGAAGTCGACCTGATTCCTGGGGATTGGCGTCACGGGGTTGTGGCTGATGTGGTTGAATCCAGGTTGCGGGAGCAGACTGGAAACAGAGTCAAAGCGGTGGCGATTGTCCACAACGAAACGTCGACGGGTGTGACCAGCGACGTCCGGGCAGTCCGGCAGGCAATCGACAACGCGGGTCACCCTGCTTTGTTGATGGTGGACACCATTTCCTCGCTGGCTTCGATCGAGTATCAGCATGATGAATGGGGTGTGGACGTTACCGTTTCGGGATCTCAGAAGGGACTCATGCTGCCACCAGGACTGGGTTTTAACGCCGTTAGCGAGAAAGCGTTGAAGGCTTCTGAGGAGGCCACTCTACCTAGATCCTACTGGGATTGGGGACCGGTAATACAAGCCAACGAAAAGGGCTTCTTTCCCTATACTCCGGCTACGAATCTGTTGTTTGGACTCGAGGAGTCACTGGCGCTGTTGTGGGAAGAGGGCCTGGAGAACGTCTTCGGCCGTCACCGTGTGCTGGCCGAGGCGACGCGCTGCGCTGTGAGAGCATGGGGTCTTGAGATCCAGTGCCTGAATGAGCACGAGCACTCCAACACCCTGACGGCTGTGCGCATGCCGCCAGGACATGATGCTGATACCCTGCGCAATCTGATCTTGGACCGCTTTGACATGTCGTTGGGCACCGGGTTAGGTAAGGTCAAAAACATGGTATTTAGGATTGGACATCTGGGTGATTACAATCAGCTGATGCTGGCGGGCACCCTTTCCGGTGTGGAAATGGGCCTTCATTTGGCGGGTGTGCCCTACCAAGAGGGGGGTGTCACCGCGGCGCTTAACTTCCTCAGTTCGTCCTCTTGAGTGGTACGTGTTTGGCGTCCTCCCTTGCCTTTGCCCGACTTCTTCTCTTGGTCGCACCCGGGCCCTTGACCAGCCTGGTCGGCGTTGACACGATTTCTATGAATGTTCCAGGTCAGAGAAAGACGAGTCGATTGTGATAAAACCACGGGCGCGTGCACGGGCAAGGGCACGGGCAAGGGGCTAAACACGTGCCTCGAGCAAGGCACGAATAGGGCATCCAAATGGATCTCTCAAAGGCAGTCGTGACGAACCCGGTCCTCGCGCTGGTCGGCTTCTCTGTGGTCATCATCCTGCTGCTGGTTCTTACGGCGAAGTGGAAGTGGCATGTGTGTCTAGCTCTATTGCTTCCAATTCTCCTTTTCGGCGCCCTTCCCGGGATTCAGCGAAGTCAATTCATCGACGCCTTCGAGACTGGCTTTGGAAGGACCCTCGGCAAGATCGGCGTAATTATTTTTCTGGGCTCGATGATGGCCGAAGCCTTGAGACACACCGGCGCCATCCAGGTAATCACCCGCTCGATGATCCGGTTGGTGGGCGCGGCACGCATGCCTCTGGCCCTGACGCTGACCGGATTCATTGTCGGAATTGCTATCTTTTCTGACGTGGCCTACGTCATTCTGAACCCGTTGGTTCACGCCTCAGCCAAGGCCATGGGCGTTGGTATCGGTGTCATGTCGATCGGGCTTGTAGGTGCAGTACAGCTCGCCCATGCCATCGTTCCGCCGACTCCGGGTCCACTGGCCGCTGCTGCCTTGCTGGGTGCCGACCTGGGGAAGAGCATCCTGTACGGTGGCATTGCCTGTCTGTTCGGTTCTCTCGCAAGTTGGATCTGGGGACAGTACCTGGTGGGGCCGCGCCTGCTGACACCTCCGTCAGACGAGTTTGCCGGGAGTGACCTTCTTGAAGACCCAGATCAACGACTGCCGGGGACTCTGAGTTCTTACGCCCCCATCCTGGTGCCCCTCGTCCTGATCTCGGCGCAGAGTGTCGCCCCGCTGCTGCTGTCCGAGGGGAATCCGGTACGACATGTGTTGCTTTACCTCGGATGGCCGGTGGTGGCCCTCTCCCTCGGCCTGGGACTCGCCTATCGCAATATCTGGAACAAAGAAGATCGAGTCAAGGCCAGAACCCAATGGGTCGACGAGGGTCTCAAGGTCTCGGCCATGATTCTGGTGGTAACGGGTTTAGGAGGGTCGCTCAGCGCCATACTCAAGGCGACTCCGGCGGTGACGTCGGTAGCCGAGTCCTTTGCCGCCTCTGGGTTTCCGGCAATTCTTCTTCCCTTCGCCATTGGGGTCATGGGCAACATGATCACGGGTTCTACCACGGTGGGAGTTATCACGGCGGCTTCATTGATGGCGCCGATGTTGGGTACCCTCGGACTTTCCCCAGAGGCAGCCCTTCTCGCAGGAGCTTCGGGGTCGGTCATCGTCAAATATGTCAACAGCAGTTATTTCTGGGTTTGCACGTCCCTGAGCAAGCTGACGGTTCGCGAGGCGATTCTTGGCTACGGAGGAGCCACGCTGGTGGGAGGCGTGGTATCTTTTCTGGCAGTCTGTCTCATGTGGGTTTGGGGAATAGTTTAGACTCCGGGTTTCGTCCCCTGAGTCAGGGATCGTGGGATTCAGGAGCGGACTGAATCATGCCGGTGCAAGAGAGCCAATCCGACAGCCGAGAAATGAGCGACTCGGGGGCGAGGACTTCCGCGGCGAGGCAGTACTCGCCCTCGGATCGCTTTCCGACCAATCGCGCTCGGGCGCTGCAGCAAGCGCTTGAGTCCTCGATTCATGGTGAGATCCGATTCGATCTGGTCTCGCGGAGCATCTATTCGACCGACGCCAGCGTTTACCAAATCATCCCTACCGGCGTCGTCATTCCGCGGTCGCGCGAGGACGTCATCCAGACGGTAAAAATTGCCAACGAATATGGGATTTCGATCACCGCGCGTGGCGGGGGTACTTCGCAGGCAGGACAGGCCGTGGGCGAAGGACTGCAGCTGGACTGCTCCAAGTACCTGCGCCGGATCATCGATCTGGATCTGGAGCGGCGCGAGGTGTCCGTGGAGCCAGGCATCGTCCTGGATGAGTTGAATCGATCTCTCGAAGGCCATGGCCTGCAGCTGCCTCTGGACCTGTCTACGTCCAGTCGTGCCACGGTTGGGGGGGCGATCGCCAACAATTCGGCAGGGACGCGGTCTGTCGTCTACGGAAAGACGATCGACTATGTCCTCGAGCTCACGGTTGTCCTCGCCGACGGCAGTGTCGTACACATGAAACCGCACGATGCTGACAGCCTTGATTCCAAATGTGTGCAAACCGACCTGGAGGGCCAGTGCTACCGGGCGGTGAGACAGTTGGCAGGAGAGCATTCCGAAGAGATCGAGCGCCGCTACCCCAAGATCATGCGGCGGGTCGGCGGCTACAATCTCGACGATTTCGCTTCTGCCTCTCAGCCTTTCAATCTGGCGCGGATGATGGTGGGATCCGAGGGGACTTTAGGCATGGTCGTAGAGGCCAAGCTGCGCTTGGTGGAGCTGCCCGGGGCCAGAGTCCTGTGTGTGGTCCAGTTCAACGAGTTGTTGGATGCGTTGTCCGCGACCCCCTTGATACTCGAGCACGATCCGTCCGCAGTCGAGTTGCTGGATCGGTTCATCTTGGACACGACTCGAGGCAAGATCGCCTACGAGCCCCTGCGTGACTTCATCCAGGGGGATCCTGGTGGCGTTCTCCTGGTGGAGTTCCAGGGCGATTCCACCGAGGATCTGGTGGATCGGATCGAGCATCTGGAGGGTGATCTCAGAGGACGTTGCATCGGCAGCCACTTCCACCGCGCGATCAATTCGAGGGCTCAGGCGCGTATCTGGGAGCTCCGAAAGGCCGGCCTGGGCCTGTCCATGTCCCAGCGGGGCGATGCCAAGGCCATCTCCTTCGTCGAAGATACGGCGGTGTCGCTGGAGAACATGCGGGATTACATCGAGCGTTTCATGGCTCTCTTGGAGAAGCACGACACCCGCGCAGGTTTTTATGCTCACGCCTCGGTCGGGTTGCTCCATGTGCGGCCCGTCGTCAACATGAAGTCCGCCGATGGTATCGCCAAGTTTACGCGTATCGCTCAGGAGGTCGCTGACCTCGTGCTGGAGTATGGAGGAGCCCTTTCTGGCGAACATGGAGACGGTCTGGTTCGAGCCCCGTTCCAGGAGCAGATGTATGGACCCGTCCTTTACCGGGCCTTCTGCCAGTTGAAGTCGACGTTTGACCCGCAAGGGATCTTCAACCCCGGAAAAATTGTGCATGCCCCGCCGATCACGGAGAATCTGAGGTTTCCTGCCCACTACACCAGCACGCAGCCCAAGACGGCTTACGACTTTTCCGATTTTGGAGGTATTGCCCGCGCCGCAGAGCAGTGCACCGGAGTAGGGGCCTGCAGGAAGACTCTGACCGGAACGATGTGCCCATCCTACATGGCGACGCGAGACGAATCGGATGTCACCCGAGGACGGGCCAACGCCCTCAGGCTGGCGCTTTCCGGCCAGCTCGGGGCCGACGGCCTAGCCCAGAAAGATCTTTATCCGGTTCTGGACTTATGCCTGGAGTGCAAGGCTTGCAAGACCGAGTGCCCTACCGGAGTCGACATGGCTCGGTTGAAGAGCGAATTCCTCCATCAGTATCAGCTGCGCCACGGTGCTTCCTGGCGGGCTCGAATACTCGCCAACGCCGATACCCTGGCAGTCTGGGGCAGCCGCTTTGCTCCGCTGTCCAACTGGGTCGCCAGCAACTTCCTGGTACGCTGGCTGAATGAGAAGCTGTGGGGCCTAGATCACCGACGGCTGCCACCGTCGTTCGCTCGCCAAACCTTTCTCGATTGGTGGCGAAAGAATGGTGAGCAATATGGGGCCGGGAAAGAGGACCCTCAACTGGTCGTTTTCGCCGACACCTTTACCAACTACCACGAGCCTCAACACGCCCAAGCTGCGGTGCGTGTGGCTCACCAACTCGGGGTCCGGATGACCGTTCCTCCCCGTGTCTGCTGCGGTCGTCCTCTGATCTCCAAGGGTTTTCTGCGGGAGGCTCGACGACAGGCTGAGGCCACAGCCCAGACTCTGTCGCCTTTGGCTGCGAGAGGGCTCCCTATTCTGTTCTGTGAGCCGAGTTGCTATTCCGCGGTTCGAGACGACCATCCCCTGTTGGTTGGCCAATCCCTGAAGCAGGATGCGAAGAGGGTAGCCGCCTCCGCAGTGACATTTGAAGAGTGGGTTGAAAACGCTTTGAAACCCGGCCATGGTGAGCCTCAAATCGATGTCCGCAGCCGCTTTGGACCCGGACCCGAGCAGATCCTGGTGCACGGTCACTGCCATCAGAAAGCATTGGTCGGCAGCGGGCCGGCACTCGACCTGCTGTGCCGCATTCCTGGGGCTAGGGTCAAGGAAGTGGACAGTGGCTGCTGCGGAATGGCCGGCTCCTTCGGCTACGAGCGCGAACACTATGAGGTGTCGCGTGCCGTGGGAGCGCGAAAACTGTTTCCAGCCCTGGAGGCCATGGCTCCCGGATCTGTGGTTGTGGCAAGCGGGTTTTCCTGTCGTCATCAGATCCGACACTTTGCGGGGTTGGACGCCGTATCTCCCATGGAGCTGATTGCAGCCTCATTGGATTCATCGGCCGATGACTGAGTTTCAGAAAAGGTCGCTGCTCCCGGCTGCGAGCCGGATCATTCAGAAGGAAACTTTGGGTCCGGCGTAGCGGTGGCCTCCAGGCCGCCGTCCGAGCCAAAGGCTCGGAAGAATAAGACTTCGGCCTGGAGGCCAAAGCTACGTTCGCCAATGAAGTTTCAGCTTAGCTTGGAGGCCGAGGCCGAAAGCCTGGTCGAGGCTGGGTGGACCCGCCGCGGCTTGACCCGGGAACGCGCAGAACACTACAATTCGAGGGAAGTCCCAACTGGCCGGCTCCGCCTCTTGAGTGGCCAAATCGTGGTGCTTGGGCCAGATGATCGGCGGCCCGTCACCGGACGACGAACCAGCAATCCAGCGGGGGACTGGGTCTACTAAATCTCTATGCAGCATTCTCCTCAGCGCCAATCCAGTGCCGTTTCCAGAACGCCTGGTGTGGCCGGCCGGACCGAGCAGTCGACGCGGATCGAGATCCGGGGTCAAGGCCCTAAGGATCAACCGGGGCTCCGGAGGCTTTTCGGGCGCAAGCCTTCTCGTCCCTCTACACCCCCGTTGAGTATTATCGCCCTGAACCGAATGGCCTTCGGTCCGCGCCCTGGTGACTTGGAGACCTTTGAGGCGCTCGGCAATACCGACGACGAACGGCTCGAAGCGTACGTGGAACAGCAACTCGATCCTGGGTCGATCGATGATGGTGACCTGGACTCGCGGTTAGCGGGCTACCCGACGCTGCAGAAGTCGGTTTCCCAGCTCTGGATCGATCATCTCCTAGGGGCTGGGGGTGACTATCTGATTCAGAGCCAACCCTTCCACGAAAGCGAGGCAGCAGTCTTCGTTCGCGCAGTGCACAGCAAGCGCCAGCTAGTTCAGGTGTTGTCCGACTTCTGGTTCAACCACTTCAACGTCTTCCCTGAGGACGTTCTCGTGACGTCTGTCTTTTCTCACTACGAGCAGGACGTGATCCGGGCCAACGTGCTGGGAAACTTTCGCGAAATGCTTGAAGCGGTGGCGACCAGTCCAGCCATGCTTTTCTATCTGGACAATGTTGCGAGCAGGAACAGCGGACCCAATGAGAACTATTCGCGCGAGCTGTTCGAGCTTCACACCATGGGAGCGGAGAACTACCGGGGAGTGGGACTTCAGAGCGAAGTCCCTCAGGATGAGGCCGGTAATCCGATCGGCTATGTGGACGCTGATGTCTTCGAGGCCACTCGATGCTTCACGGGGTGGACCTTCGATGGCGATGTTGGTGCCTTTCTCTATCGCAGCGATTGGCACGATCGATTCCAGAAGAACGTGCTTGGCCGATTCTTCGGTCAAGATCAGCCGCCACTTCGGGACGGCAGGGATGTTCTTGACCTTCTGGCAGCCCATCCCGGGACTGCAAGACACATCGCTCGAAAGCTTTGCCGTCGTCTCGTATCCGACAGTCCCTCAGCCCGACTGGTCGAGGAGACGGCTACAGTTTTCGCGGCTGCCAAGGATGCTCCTGACCAGCTGGCACAGGTGGTCCGATCTATCTTGCTCTCCAGCGAGTTTCGTAGCATCTGGGGAGGAAAGGTCAAGCGCCCGTTCGAGGTAATCGCGAGTTTTCTAAGGGCCCTGGGGACTGATTTGAATCTCTTGTCCGCGTCTCATCCAGACTTCCGTGATGATCCGGTTGGTCCTGCGCTCAGATTCCTGATGATCCAGACCGGAAATGCTCCCTTTCGTTGGAGGACACCGGATGGCTATCCGGATACACAGCAGGATTGGCTTGGGGCTGCTTCCCTGATCCAGGGATGGAGACTGATGAACTATCTGCTCAACCTTCGGGGGGATGATGAGGTTCTTTGGTTTGATGCGGTCGCGGACACGCCTGACGGTGTCCAGACGTCCGACGCCCTCGCCGATTTTTGGATCGAGCGGCTGCTCGGCCGACCTATGAAAACCGAAGATCGTCACGAGATTGTTGCCTTTATGGCGGTGGGACGGGATCCCGAGATCCCGCTCTCCCTGGCCGACGACGAGGTGCGACGAAGAGTGCGCACCATGATCGGTCTTATTGCGATGTCGCCGGAATTCTATTGGCGTTGATTTAAATTCAACTTCTCAGGGCAGCAGCATGATGCTTCTCAAGGCCTCTCGTCGCGACTTTCTGGTGGGGTGCTCAACTGCCATCGCAGCGATGGCAGGCTCAAGATTGAGTCATCTTGTGTTCGGTGCTGGAGGCAACGGCCAACAGCAGAACGTCCTGGTCTACCTTTTCTTGAGAGGTGGGATCGACGGGCTGAGCCTCGTGTCTCCTATTGATGGCCCTGACCGTGGGCCCTACGAAGGGGCTCGTCCCGTTCTCAAGGTTGCCTCCAGTGGTCCGAATTCAGCCTTGGATCTAGATGGCCAGTTCGGTCTGCACCCGGGTGCGGCTCCCCTCCACTCCCTGTATCAGGACGGCAAGTTGGCGGTTGTTCACGGGGTAGGAATGGACCACGATACTCGCAGCCATTTCGATGCCCAGGAGTTTATTGAGTTAGGTACCCCTGGCAAGAAAGGGGGCGGCGCGGGTTGGCTGTCCCGGCACCTGCAGAGTAGTCCAATGGGGGAGGGCAGGATAGCCTCTACTTCCCTCGGCGCCCTTCGGCCCACGTCTCTGCTTGGCGATCCCGGAACTCTGGTGCTGACAGACACTGCGTCATACCAACTCAACACTACTGACCATCGGTGGAAAGAAGCTCAACAGGTTGCCCTGAGGCGTCTCTACGAGTTGCGGACCTCAGTCGTGCATGAATCGGGTGCCCAGGCCCTCGACACCATGGATTTTGTCGAGGCCTTCATCACGGAAGACTACCAGCCCGCCAACGGTGCCAGCTATCCACAGGGAGAGCTTGGGGATCAGTTGCAGATCGTCGCTCAGTTGATGAAACTGCAAGTGGGCCTCAGCGTCGCCACCGTGGACCTGGGTGGCTGGGACACGCATGACAACCAGGGAGTGAACGGCGGATACTTCACCAACCTGGTGTCCCTTCTGGCCAATGGCCTGGCCGCCTTGTATCGCGACCTGGACTCGGGGGGCAACGACAACCTGGCCAACTGCCTCACCATTGTGCTTCAGAGTGAATTTGGTCGGAGGCTCAGGGAGAACGCTAACCGCGGAACTGACCACGGACACGGCAACGTCATGCTGGTGATGGGAGGCGCGGTCAATGGTGGGCTCCACGGCCAGTGGCCGGGTTTGGGACCTGAGCAGCTTTTTGACAATGCGGATCTACAGGTCACGACCGATTTCCGGCGGGTCCTCAGCGAGATACTGATTCGCAGACTGGGGAATCCTAGGTTGGGACAGATCTTTCCCGGCTATAGCAACTACGCTCCAATGGGGGTGGTTCAGGGAGATGATCTCGTGCCCGACTACAGCACTGCTCCAGGCCAGGGTGGTGTTCTCCTGAAATAGGGATAACTTGGCACGCTCCTGCTAGACTGTAGCGAGCAACCTCATACCGCCGAGGGCATTTGTATGTGCTGAGTCCTTTTCTTACCCTTGCCCGTGCCTTTGCCCGCGCCCGAATCCTCTCTCTCATCCAGGCCCATTGTAAGAAGCAGGGCAAGGGCACGGGAAACTTCTTCGCAAACTTGACCAGTCTGTGAACTTTTTCTCGACCAAGGGTCTCTAGATGAGTTCTGCCGGCCTGGCTCAACTCAATTGGAATCGAGGATCGTTACTGGCAGTGTGGTGAACTCTCCGGCCTCACTTCCCAATTCGATAGCTACCACTGCTAGCCTTCCATTGCTTGATCGGACGCAGATCGTTCCTTCGAAGTCCTGTGTCGCTGCCTCCGGAAAGAGTTCTTCCAGGAAACGCGCGGTGTGGCCTTGGCCGGGAATCGTGACCTGTGCGCTGCCATTGGGGATCTCGGTGCCATCCTGCTGTTTCAGGCTGAGGTCAACGACCAGCTCGCTCGGCAGTGTGTTTCGGATGGCCACGCCGGTGCTGAGGTCACCCTTGCGGCGTACCGGTGCGATCACAGAACTGGCGACCTGACTCGATCCGACCCCGGCAATGCCGACACCGGGTGAGCGGAATCGGATGACGCCCGCGACGTCGCCATCTGAGACCACTTCGGCGGAACCCGCGATCAGAGTAGAACTCGTCCCGGTGGTCGTGAAGGTCACAGAGCCCAAGGGAGCGAGTTCGAAATCCATCCCTGGGTCGGCTCCCTGGAGACCGGCTCCCGGGGCCAGGATCGACGTGGGGTCGACGGTGTTCCCGGGTCCATCCCGGAAGATGAGGTTGCCCTTGATCCCGGCCACCGAAGAGGGATTGAACAGGACCACTTCGGACGAAAATCCCTCCCCGTCGCCGAATTGAGCGAAGTAGAGGCTACTGCCGGTGTTCTCGTCAATCCACTCGATATAACTGGAAATTCGGGTGTATACCCCGGGGAAGGTCCCGGCGCAGCCTTCGCCGGCGCTGGTGATGCCGAGCTGGAGGAATCCTCCCTCACCATCGGATAGGAAGATCGGGCCCCCACTGTCGGCGACGCAGGTGTCGACTCCTCCTTCCGGGAATCCGGCACATAGGTGGCTGTCCAGGATAATCAGTTCAGCCGATTCATAGCGTGCCTGACAAGAAGAAACTGATAGCAGGGGGACCTGGGCTTCGTGTAGGTCGGTGGGGAAGTCACTGGCTGCGCCGTCGTCGAAGGCTCTGGAGCCCCAGCCTGTGATCCAGGCGAGAGTCCCTTCTGAGGCCATAGGATTTTCGGCAAGCCGATTGAGTGGAATCGGATCGAGGGACGACGGAGTCGCTAGCTCGATGACGCCAATGTCGGCTTCCACCGCGTTTTGGTCAGCATTGAAATCCGGGTGGGGTATTACTCTAGCGACATCGAGTATCTGGCCCTCGCCGGAGACAAGGTCGTTTGCCCCAACCAGCACCTTGATCTGATCAGGCGTGAGCTGATCCGTCAAACTTGGGTCGAACAGACAGTGAGCGGTTGTCAAGACCCAGCGCCCTGAAATCAGAGTGCCTCCACAATATTGGGCCGAGAAAGGATCCGAGTCGTCGAGCAACTCCGTGTCCATGAGGGCCACCATCCAAGGGTAGCTTCCGGGTGCGGAAGGAGCCCCCACCGATGATTTGAGGCAGTCGACCGCGCTGGTCAATGGAGACCTTGGGTGCTTCGGCGACTGCGGTTTCGAGGGGGGCAATTACTAGCAGAAGCAAAAGCCTCAGGGCTCCCGGGAAGCCCCAGACTCTCGCCCTCGATCGGTGGTTCGATTTCAACATGTTTCCGTGCTTTCGTGCATTCTGTCTCGGACGTCTTCCTGGAGAGGGTACTCTCATCTATCCCTCCAGCATAACAGAGCAGTCTTCTGGTATTAAAGTTGCTCACCGGGCACGAGGGTTCTGGGATGTCCCCACCCTAGGTGAAGCGAGGGACGCCTCGCCAGCTCTTTAGGTACTGTCAAATACCGGTACGCAACCGTTGCGCTATAATCTTGGGGCGGCAACGATCAGATCTGAAGGGCACTACGAGATGACACCAGAAGAAAAGTACTTGTTTGATCTTCAGGGCTATCTGGTCCTTGACCAGGTGCTCCCGTCAGTGATGGTCTCGGACCTGAACCAGGCCTTGGACGCCTTGGAATCACTGACCGATGAGGACGCTGCGGTCCGTGGAGTGAAGCGGCGATACACACAAGGCAGCCCCTACGCCACCTTGGGTACTGCCGGGTCCGGGGGGCTTCGTGACTACACCTGCGACATTCTCGCCTATGGCGGTCCTTTCGAGGATCTGATTGATTGGGCTCCGGTGCCCACCTATGTGGAGGCAATGATAGGGGAGTCGTTCCGTCTGGATGGTACTACCTTCATGTGTCGGAACCCGGGTGGTGCGATTGCATTTCATCATGGCTATGCTGAGCTTTTGCCCTACTCGGAGTATGCCTTTGACGACGGAGCCTTTGGCTGCGTGAGCGTCAAGATCTCCTACGCGCTGACCGATGTCGGTGTAGAGGACGGTTGTTTCGCCGTGATCCCAGGCAGTCACAAGAGCAATTTTCAGAATCCCCTGGTAGGGCAGGTTCCCGAGCCAGGTCATCCTCTAGTAAAGCCGGTTCCAACCCGAGCTGGGGACGGCATCATCTTTTCGGAGGATTTGTCGCACGGTGCCGTTCACAACAGAGGCTCGGAGGTTCGCCGAACCGTGTTCTATTCGTATGCCCCGTCTTTTCACAGTAGTTGGCGGGGCCAGGCCCCAACCGCTGACGGGTTTGAGGCCAGGGCAACACCCCAGCAAAGGCGTTTGTTGGAAGGGCCGGTTCCTTTTCAAATGTCAGAGTGAGGTCTTTGCTCTGTCCGACCCAGGGAGTATTGGTCTTGGGTCAGCCCACCCACTGGATCATTCAGGAAGAAACGGCTGAATCACAAACCGCAGAACACCGAACATGCGAACGCCGAAGTGTTCTCCGGATTGACCGTCGAGTTCTGATCAGCGGCTCAAGAAAGACCAAGCATCTGCATCGAGTTGTTGTAAAAGACATCCTCGACCTGCGAATCCGAAAGGCGTAGGCGCTGAGCTGCCTGCTTCAGCGCTCGGAGCGATTCCAGACCGATCAGGTAGGGTCTTATCTCTACCCCGGATATGGTCTTCCAATCCAGGGTGTCCTCGTAGAGCCAGAGGAATTCGTCTCCTATTGCGATGCAGCGGCCGCGCATATGACTGATTGGATAGTCGGATCCCCAGATCAGTCGTTGGTGGCCGAATGTGTCCACGATGGCTTCGAAGGCACCGGCCTCAGTGACGGCCGAGGTGTCAAACCAGACGTTGGGCAATCCTTCGAGTGAGTGGATTCCCTCGATGGTGTGGCCTGGGTTGAAGCCCCTTGCTGCGTGGGCCAGGATGAGTCGGATGTTGGGATAGGTCTCGCAATAGTATCGAATCCGTTCCTGGTTGCCGGGATCTGCCAGGGCCCGGTTTTTGACAATGTGCAGTGTGATGGTGAAGTTCTCCTGGTGCGCGATCCTGACGTGTTCTTCGACAAGGAATTCCTCGATTTCTGCCTGTGGGGTCTCCGCCCTGTCGGCGAACAGGTGATAGACCTTGAGGCCTACCATGCCCAAACGACGGCTCTCCTGCCGGACCTCTTCAGGATCCATCCGAGGTGACACTATGAGCTGTCCCCGTGAGGCTGGGTCCTGCGCAGCCTCAGCCGCAAGGAACTCATTCGAGGCATGGTAGGAGGCCTCGTGCAGCCCGCCCCCGAAGAAGAGGCCGTGGGTCTCCCTGCCCGGAGTGATCCATTGGATCTGGTCCTGAAAAACCTTGAGGTTTGCGGTCTCCGGCCCCGCTTCAAGAAAGGTCTGAACCTTCCAATGCCATCTCTCATAGAGGTGGGCGTGGGCGTCGAGGATCCGGTCTGGAACGAAACTGTCCAGTTCCTTGTCGAAGAATTCTCTATCGTAGTCCCGTAGTTCCCAGGTCAGTTCCATCTATCTTCTTCTCCTCTTCTTGGGGACGATTCCATGTGGCCGGCAGCATCTCGGAACAGCACTCTCTCCCTCGAGACCTCGAGTGTCCCTGGACGACTTCGTATGAAGATGCCATCTCCCAGGTCGTGAAGCAGCTTGAAGTTGATGGTACCGCCAAGATCACAGGCCTTGTGGTAGTGTAGTCCTCCCTTGTTGATATCTCCATCGTAGAAGAGGGAGAGGTAGCCCATCAGGGAATGAGCCCATGCGTAGTTGGGGTTGATTTCCAGCGCTTGCTGCAACAATGGCCTGGCGAGGCGTGCTTGTCGGTTCCTGAGGTGCTCGGCGGCCTGCTCGGTGAGCCTCTGGATTCCTCCCCTTCTGCGTCTATCGTCTTGCCCTTGCCCTTGCCTTTGCCCGTGCCCGTTCGGATGGAGTCGCGATGGGGGCAAGTGCAAAGGGAACATGAGAGGGTCTGGAGACCACCGCCACGACCCGGATCCAGAGTTTCCCAATGAATGGTCAACTGGCGCTCCCTGAAAAACTGCAGCCCGGGAGTCGGGCTCCGTGATAATCTTGACCGGTCGTTCTGGACAGGCGTTCTAGAAGGTTCGATTCGCGTCTCGCGGTCGAGGCCGTGTCGCCTCGTGTATTGCTCGAAGGAGGTAGAAGGTATGGCGGGGATCTCAAGAAGGGAACTGACGGCCGGCGTAGTGGCTCCAGGCACGGCCTCAACTGGGAACATAGGACGCCGGTCTTTCATCGCGGCGACTGTCGCTGCCGTAGGCCTCGGGGCTCGCCAGCGTGACTACGGACCGGGTGCGGCGCCGGTGCGTTATCCGGACCCCGACATCGTGACCTTGGACAAACGTTTCGCCAGGTATAAGTTGGGTAATACACCCATCCAGAGATTACACCTGGGAACTCTGTGGGCGGAAGGGCCGGCCTGGAATGGCGTGGGGCGGTTTCTGGTTTGGAGCGACATTCCCAACAACGTTCAGATGCGTTGGCTGGAAGAGGATGGCCACGTCAGCACTTTCCGCCATCCCTCAGGTAACAGCAACGGGAATACCTTCGACTTCCAGGGACGCCAGATTTCGTGCGAGCACGGAAACCGCCGAGTGGTCCGTTACGAACACGACGGCAGCATCACGGTGCTGGCGGAGCAGTGGCAGGGAAAGCCGCTTAATGCACCCAACGACGTTGTCGTCCATCCGGACGATGGGGCCATCTGGTTTACCGATCCCGGTTACGGCAGCCTCATGAACTACGAAGGGCACAAGGGCAAGCTCCACATCAAGGAAGCCGTTTACCGAATCGATGCCCAGACCGGGAAGATGGATCTGGTTACCGACGAGATCTTTAAACCCAACGGACTCTGCTTTTCACCCGGCTACAAGAAGCTCTACATTGCTGACACAGGTGCATCGCACTATGAAGAAGCGCCCAAGAACATCAAAGTTTGGGATGTCAGCAACGGAGCCAAGCTCACTGGCGGACGCGAGTTCACCTCTATGGAACTCGAGGGAAAGGCAGGTTTCGCAGATGGTATTCGGGCCGATGTCGACGGCAACGTCTGGGCCAGCGCTGGCTGGGTAGGTGAGGGCTACGACGGGGTCCACATCTTCGCGCCTAATGGAGATCGAATCGGTCAGATTCTGCTGCCTGAGATCTGTGGTAATGTCTGCTTCGGTGGCAGCAAGCGGAATAGACTCTTCATGACCGCCAGCCAGTCACTTTATTCCGTCTACGTAGAAACGCAGGGAGCGCACATCACCTGATTCGGGCTACAGAGGTCTATCCTCAACCTCGATGAAAATGGGGCCGCTGTAGGGGTTTTCCGCCGCCACGGCTTCATTCAGTTCGATGCCGAGGCCTGGTTTGGTGGGGGGGATGATGTATCCCTCCTCCCATTGAAGGGGCTCTTTGACGATCTCGGCGTGAAAGCCCCCGAAAGTTTCGATGCTCTCCTGGATCAGGAAATTGGGGCTGCAAGTAGCGATCTGGATGTTGGCGGCTGCCTCGATCGGTCCGCAGTAGAGGTGGGGGGCTAGTTGAGCGTAGTGAGCTTCCGCCATACCGGCGATCTTCTTCGCCTCCAGGATGCCCCCTACTCGTCCCAATGCCGGCTGGATTATCGCCGCCGCCTGTTTCTGTAGCAACTCGGCGAACTCATACTTTGTCGTAAGGCGCTCTCCTGAGGCAACCGGGATGCTGGTAGAGCGGGCAACGCGAGCCATTTCTTCCCGATTCTCGGGCGGCACCGGCTCCTCCAACCACAGTGGATCAAAGGGTTCCAATCTCTTTGCCAGGCGAATCGCGCTAGAAGTCGTCATCTGACCGTGTGTCCCTATCAGCAGGTCGCAGCGGCTGCCGACGGCCTCTCGTATGTTCTTGACCACCAACTCGGCATTCTCGAGTGCCTTCAGCGAAAGTTGTCTGGGGTCGAAGGCAGACATGGGCATGACCGGATCGAACTTGAGCGCGGTGAAACCCTGGTCGACGTATTGGAGGGCTCGTTTCGGTCCCAGATCGGGATCGCCGAAGGCATCGGCTACGGCCAGCACATCCTGTTCCTCGCAGGAGTCTGCTGCGTTGTCACTGGCCGGATAGATGTAGGTATAGGAACGGAGCCTCTCGTGCACCTGGCCTCCGAGGAGATTGTAGATGGGCTGGTCGAGGGCCTTGCCGATGATGTCCCAGCAGGCCATTTCGATGCCGCTCAGCACGCCCACCAAGCTCAGGTCCGGATGCTGGGTGTAGCCGCTGGAATAGATGATCCGCCAGAGACGCTCGATCTTGAACGGCTCGCAGCCTAGGACATAGCGCTCCACCACGTCCTCGATCAGCTGCGTGACCTTGTGAGGATGGAAGGGGACTCCGTAGACCTCGCCGAAGCCCTGAATCTGATCGTCTGTGGTGAGCTTCAAGAAAACGAAATAGGCTCCCCCGTGGTGGGGTGGCGGATTCGCTACGACATAGGTCTTGAGACCGGCAATTTTCATGATCAACACTCCTCTTGTTGAGTCATCCCCGTGTCTTTATAACTGCAGTAGCAGGGTACCTGTTTCGCGTACTTGGGAGAAGCTGCTAAACAGATATAGCGCTGTGCCTTCTGCTCTCCCAGCGGGTTCCCACCACCAGGACGATCAGGGTAATGGGGAGTCCGATCAAGATGGGATCGATGGTCCAGACTACCATGATCGAACCTACTTCCTCGACCCCTCCCAGTAGTTGGAGCAGTAGGATGACGGAGGCACCGACCAGCATCGACGCCAGGACGGTGTTTGGGGCACGCCTTACCGGGGGAAAAAGGACCACCGCTACCAGGGCCGGTGCGACAGAGGAGGCCATGATTCGTCCTCCCAGCCAGAAGAGTTCGACCATGAGCGGAAAGACATAGAAGATCGCACCAGCCAGTAGTCCGACGAGAATCACGTTGAACCGGTAAATCCAGAGTTGGTTGCCTACGGTTGCGCTGGGATTGATGAATCGTCTGTAGACATCAATGGTGAAGTTCGACGCGATCGTGTTGATGGTTGAGTCCAGGGTCGACATGCTGGCTGCCAGGATGCTCACTACGAGGATATTCGCAAAATAGCTTCCAGCGACCGTAAAGGTCAATCTGAGGAAGACGTCTTCGCCGGCGATATCGGGCCCATGGATCGCCCGTCCCAGGATCCCGATGAGCGGCGGTGTCATATACCAGATGGTCGAAATGATTCCGCCATACAGGAACCCTTTGCGTGCTGCCTCGGTGCTTTCTGCAGCCAATCCTCGCTGAATCACGCTTTGATAGCCGAAGGTGATGGCGACCCCGATCGTAATCCAGGCCAGAACCTGACCTGGTCCACCTGTTCCAAAGGTGCCCAGAAAGACGGGATCGTCGATGGATCCGCCCACTGAGAAGCCCCCTAACTCCAGGAAACCAAGAACCACCAAAGCGACCGATCCGAACACCACAATGAAGAACTGGATCGCATCGGTGACCAGAATGGCCCACATTCCCCCCAGGAAGACGTAGACCAGAGTTAAGGCCGCCACCAGTGTTAGTGACAGGGGCAGCGAAAGACCGAGAAGCTGGGAGGTCACGACGGCCAGAGATCCCATCACGGCAGCGGTCGCGCCCAGATCTCTTAGGATGATCAGGCACAGGGATAGAACCCTGTGTTTAGGGCCAAACATGCGATCGAAAAGCTGAGGGATGGTAATGATCTGGGTGGCCCTCAGTCGTGGGACTACGTAATAGGCCATCCAGATGGTCGCAAGAACGAAGGAACCTCCG
Source organism: Acidobacteriota bacterium (assembly GCA_965218775.1). Classification (GTDB taxonomy): domain Bacteria; phylum Acidobacteriota; class UBA6911; order RPQK01; family JAJDTT01; genus CAUZIZ01. The sequence goes on from CBDCLS010000006.1 coordinate 2,668,983, forward strand.
GTCCAGTAGGCGCTCAGTCCGAAGTCCTTGGCCAATCCTGAAATGCCGATCAGCGTGGGGCCATTGATCCAGGTTGCGGCTACGGAGAACGCGATTAGCCAGGTACCGGAGCTTCTACCGGCAACCGCCATGTCCTCAATTCTTCCGACCTTGGTTCGGGCTGCCCAGATGCCAATCCCGAACATCAGGGCCAGGTAGACGCCTATGAGCCACCAAGCGGGTTCGAACTCTTTCATGGCGATCCTAGTACCCTGTCAACCTAGAAATTGTAGGTTCTGAACGGCCCTGGCGGCCGATCTCTGCGTTGCGCGTCCTGGACGTAGACCAAGCTATGCCTGCGGCCGCGCGCCTTGACCTCGACCACCATGACTCGTCCATAACCCACAATCTCCAGCTTGACAGAGTACTAGCCCCGGAGCAGGTATTCCCAGATCCAGACGTAGATAAAACCCACCAGGACCAAGAGGAGCAAGCTGAGCCAGGGGTTAAGGCGCGGAGGAGGAACCGCGTCCATGAGATCCAACTCTTCCTTGCTGTAACGAAAGGACTCTGTGTGTTCTATTCGGGAGTCAGCCTCTGTGTTTTTCATCGCGCCGCTATGCCTTCAAATCCGTCCAGCGGAAAGGGTGCGTCATTGGGCTGAATGTGCAAGACTGTAAGCTATCATCTCAAGACTTCGATTGCTGACGATTCTCGGGCTGTTTCTCTCTCCCGTGTGGTGTGCCTCGAACGCAGAGGGCATCGAGGTGGAGGCGGACGAGTTCCTGAAGGTCTTCGCTCGGGATGCCAAGATTGAGAAAATTGCCCAGGGCCTTGGGAAGACCGATGGGCCGATTTTCAGCCGTCTTGGCTTCCTTCTTTTTTGCGACACGTCCGCTCTGAGCATCTTCAAGTACGTCCCTGTTCCTGGATCAAATGCCGCGCTCGTTGCCTACCGGAAGAACAGCGGTGGAGCTCGAGGCTTGACCTTTGATCGCCAGGGGAGGCTTATCGCCTGCGAAGCGACTGCAAGGCGGGTCACTCGGACTGAAAAAGACGGCTCTGTAGTCGTCTTGGCGCAGCATTTTCAGGGCGAGGCATTCAACGGCCCCAGGGACGTCGTGCATGCTATCGATGGAAGTACCTACTTCACCGATCCAACGGTGCGGAACGCCGCGAGTCCTGATGCTGACTCCAATCTGTCACCTTCTCTCTACCAGATTACTTCTCGAGGAGAGCTACGGCTTCTTACAACACAGGCTTCTGTTCCCACAGGAGTGACCCTCTCTCCGAATCAGCGGAGGCTGTACGTATCTGACTCTGGCGATCGGAGCATCTGGGTCCATACCTTCAGACCCAAGGGTTCGGTGAACGAGGGCAGGCTTTTCGCTCGGCTCGAGTCAAGGCGGCCTGGATCCGTCGGTGGTATCAAGACCGACGAAAGCGGTCGTGTACTGAGCGTGGGCCCCGGTGGAATCTGGGTTTTCGACGCGGCGGGGAAACACCTGGGTACGGTTCGTCTGTCTGAGCCGGCATCGAATCTGACCTGGGGCTACCGCAAGAACACTCTCTACGTCACGGCCGGAGGTTCGTTGTATTCGATCCCCATCCTGAGCCTGGGGACCAGGACCTTCTAGTGGACTGTAACACCTGAATCGCTAGTGGATGAGCGAGCCATTCGGGCCCGAGGTAAAGGCGCGCTGACGCAGGCATAGCTTGGACTATGGCGGCGAGAAAGCGCAACGCAGAGATTGGGCTCGAGGGCCGCTCAGGCGCTAGCGATCCAGGTGTTACAGTCCACTAGTGGTGAGCCATAGGGGGGAAATCGTGGATAGCCCGCGAAGGACTTCAAACCATCAGACTCTCTCCTCGCAGACGAGACGACAGTTTCTCGAACGCCTTCCTTTGATGGCAGCCTGTCCTGCCCTGGGGAGTCTCTCTTCCTCAGCGGTGCCCAAGCGCCTGGCGGCAATACTGGTGGGCTATGTCATCAGATGGCACGGGGATAACATTGTGACTCGCTTCATGGAAGGTTACTGGATCAACCAGACCTTCTATCCGCCGCGCTGCCGAATCTCCTCTCTCTACACCCACGCCGTGCCCAGCTACGACGTCGGTCGCCGTGCTGCTGAAGCCCATGGGGTGGAGGTCTTCCCAAGTATTCGAGAAGCTCTCTGTCTGGGCTCGGACCAGCTGGGTGTAGATGGTATCGTCGTGGTCGCTGAATCCCCCCCGGTCCTCTACTCCTTCGATCAGAATCCTTACCGTGAGTTTCTCGAGCAGATCGTCGGGGTCTTTCGGCAAAGTGGACGGTCGGTCCCGGTGTTCATCGACAAGCACTTCTCCTCTCGCTGGGATGAGTCGAAGTGGATCTATGATCAGGCCTCGGAGTTGGAATTCCCACTGATGGGAGGCTCGACCATTCCCATCACACACAGGAGGCCGCCGCTCGACGTCCCCTTGGAGACGGAATTCGAGGATGCGTTGGTGGTGGCGTCGATCCCGGGAGCTCATATCCAGTCGATCAGCTTTCATGCTCTGGAGTTGCTTCAATCCCTGGTGGAGCGGCGAAAGGGAGGGGAGACTGGGGTCCGATCACTTCAGTTCTTAGAGGGCGAGGCGGTCTGGAAGGCGGCTGAAGAAGGGCTTTGGTCGCGGGAACTGTTCGATGCAGCTGTCGCTCGTAGCACCAAGGTCCAGGTCGCTGACGCTCGCAAGAAAGTTACTGCTCCGATGGCGATACTGCTCCACTACAACGATGGCTTCAGGGCCGCCGTCGTGGGTGCTGCGGGGCTGGTGAGTGGATTTACCTTGGCTGCCAAGATAAGGGGACGTCCCGATCCGCTGTCCACGCTTGCCTACTACGTCTCGGTCAACGCCAACAGCTTCAGCTGCCTGGTTCGCTACGCCGAGGACTTCTTCATCACAGGCCACTCGGCCAATCCGGTGGAGCGTACGCTTCTGGCCTCGGGTCTGATCGACTTCATCATGAGATCCCGCGACCAGGGCCATAAACTGATCGAGACGCCCGAACTCGCCGTAGCCTACCGCGGGCCGAAGAAATCCGCAGTCTGTGAAGGACCTGGCTCCTGAAAAGGGTCACGGGTTGGTCGGTTGGCCGCTGGCTCACCTGAAACTTGGACGTAGCTTTGGTCTAGTTAAAGGCCACTCCGCGTAGCTGTCGGGGTGGCCTTTTATTTCTGCCCTGGGCCGAGCCTGCCAGAGATGGAAATCGCATCACCTGAATCGAAACGCGTAGAGGTCGGCATCTCGGATGGCGAACCTCAAGCGGATTGGTTTGCCAGCCAATTCTCCCAACTCGCTGCCGCCTTTCCATCGAACGATCCTTTCCAAGTCGTCGCCGAAGATGGGACCGCAGTCGGCGAGAGAGTAGCCGTCTAGTGGTCGGCCGGCTTTATCCTGGATCTCGACCCGGACATCCCCCGCTGCAGAGGTCGAAAAATTCATCACTAGATTCTTTCCCTGGAATGTCAGCGGCTTGGTGACGAACTCGCCTCCCCCCAATGGGGCTCCCACCGAGGCGAACCCATCGATGCGCAGAGTGTAGCGTCGCAGCTGGCTGCTAGTGCCGGTCCAGTAGCTTTCCGTCGCGTACACCGATAGCTCGTTGGGTGCACCCTCGATCGACGATGCTGTCTCAACTATTCCCCAGTTCTGGTAATTGTCCCCGTACACCCAATTGTCCTTAGGCCGGAGGCCGGGTCGGATGAAAGCTTCATCCCAGCGTCGGAAATTTCTGGCATCGCGGCTGCTCATGAAGAGCCCATCGGTTAGCGCACTTCCTTCCCTTTCAGAGGCTTCACGACGGAGCTTCCGATGTTCCAGTCCCGGAAGAGCCTCCATGGCATCGGACCAGCCCCGGTCGATGTAGCGGGTGGGGAAGCCCAGAAGGATGTGAGGAGCTCGATAGTAGGGAAGAATCTGGTTGGTGTAGAGCTGCTCTCTGGGAGCCCCTGGGTACTCGATCCAGACGGGATCGCTCCAGTGGAGGAAGTCCGACGATTGGGACACCACGATGTCCCGCTTTCCGTCCCGCATGGCTCGTTGAAAACAGAGGTAGTGCCTCCTCACGCTGTCCCAGAAGGCAACGTTCTGCGAGTCGAAGTGGTTTCGAATGGTGGGGAGCAAGACGGGCTTCTCACTCATGGGCTCCCAGCGCAGGCCGTCGCTGCTCTTGAAGGCGTACATTCCAGCAACCTCGCTCTTGCGAGGGTCTCCCACCATTGCCTTGTACCGTTCGCCAGGTTTGGTGTCGGGATTCGTATCTTTGAACGGGGCGAAGCCGACCGTAGTCATGGCCTCCAGGCCGCTCCCATCCCAGACAATGTTGTTCGCTCTGGAGCCCTCGAACTCGAACAGGCCCAGTTTCGGCTTGGTCCAGTGGATTCCGTCCCTGCTCTCGGCGTAGCCAACCAAAGGCTTATGGGAGGGCGGCTCTCCCACGAGCTCCTGGGAAGCAGTCTTGTAGTACATGCGGTAGAGCTCACCATCCTGGAAGACGGCGTGATATCCGCACGAGTTTCCCTCCCAGGGCTCGTCATGGACGATCGCGACCTCGCGAGGCGTAGGCTTGTGGAGGCGCAGCGCGGCGCCACCGCTAAGACGGTCGATGAGGTGCTCATCCAGCATTAGCTCCAGACGAGAGCCGATCTCCAAGACGTTCTCCAGACCTTCGACCGGTGTGATGAGGCCCAAAGGAGGTCCGATGGCCAGAAGCAGCATAGTTCTTACCTTCATCTCCAATTCTCCTCGTCTCAGCCGAGACTCGTCGGGCCGTCTAAGACAGACCCTCTCCCCGGATGTCCTCTCTTGTGAAATTCGTTCCAAAGGGTCAATATTGAGGCTCTTATGTTCGCACACTCGAGTCGCACCGGGAGCATTTTACTTCGGTTTTTCAGCGCCATTCTGGCTGGGGTCGGGCTCACGGCTTGTTCGCCCGATGAAGTCGTCGACGAGCCAGCCTCCGTCGGTAGGGAAGAAGTCCAGCGTGAGTTGCGCCGAGCCGTCGAGTTCTTCCGTTCCAGGGTTTCCAACCAGGGCGGATACCACTTCCGCTACAGCTCTGACCTGTCGTACGGTCGTTCCGAAGCTGCCGAAGGACCCTCCCAAGTGACGGTTCAGAGAGGGGGTACTCCCGTAGTCGGGCTGGCCTACTTGCGGGCCTATGGGGCGACAGAGGATGCCTTCTATCTGGAGGCGGCTCGGGAAGCGGCGCTCGTTCTGGCGCGCGGCCAGCACTGTTCTGGTGGGTGGGACTACATCATCGAACTCGATCCCACGAAGCGCAAAAACTATCCCTACCGAGTCGATGGTGACTGTCTGGAGAAGGGCATGCCTGAATCGGATGGGGACGCAGGCAAGCCCCCTCCCCAGACCACTCTGGACGACAATGTCACGCAGGCCGCTGTTAGACTCCTGATGCGGGTGGATCGGGAGTTGAAGTTTCAGGACGCGGTGATTCACGAGACTGCCCTCTACGCTCTGGAGCAGCTGACTCTGGCGCAATATCCCAATGGCGCTTGGCCCCAGCGCTACTTTGAGTTCCCAGATCCGGATGCCTTTCCGGCGAAGACAGCCAGCTTTCCCGACTCCTGGTCGCAAACCTGGCCGGGGCCGGGTTACCGCAGCCACTACACCCTCAACGACAACGCTGTGTTGGACATGATCGACGCCTTCCTGGAAGCGGCCCGCATCTACGACGAACCCCGCTATCGGGCGGCGGCAGAAAAGGGTGGAGACTTCCTGCTTCTGGCTCAGATGCCGGAGCCTCAGCCGGCCTGGGCACAGCAGTACGACGTCGACATGCACCCGGCCTGGGGGAGAATCTTCGAGCCGCCATCGGTCACCGGCTCTGAGTCGCAGGCCGTCTTGAAGGTTCTTCTGATCCTGTATCGGGAGACCGGCAAGGAGAAGTATCTGGAGCCAGTACCCAGGGCAATCGACTACCTACGGAGATCGGGTCTGGACCTTCGGGGCAGTTCGATCCTCGGCAGAAGTAGGGGATGTTCGCCCGATGAGCTTTGTTTGGCCCGTTTCTATGAGCTTCAGACAAATCGTCCACTTTTCATCAGCAAGGGCAGCCGGGTCCGAGTAAGGGGAGGGAACAGTGATCTGTTGGATGGGTACGAGCTGACCTACAGCAATGAAAATGTCATCACCCACTACGGCCTTTGGACCAGTGGTAGACAGCTCGACAAGATTGCCGAGGAGCACCACCGTTTACTCTCTGCCGATCCGTCGACGGTGGGGCGTCCGGAGCGACTCCAGGGGCTCTCACCCTGGGAAGGAAGCCCTCCAGGCGCATCGGAGGCCGATTTGGCAGCCCGGGTAAGAGAAACTCTGGCGAGCCTGGACTCGAGGGGGGCCTGGGTCCAGGAGGGCTCCATTGGGAAGGCAGACAACGTAGTGTCCCTCTTCGCCGCAGAAGAAATGGTCGTCACCATCGGAGATGAAGTCGTCCCTTTGCGAGAGAACCAGACACTCTCAGTCTTTCGAGGTGAGAAAAGACCCTCGGAGAAGATCATCAGCTCCAACACGTTCGCCCGAAACGTCGGACTCCTCGCCGCCTACCTGGGTCAGGTCCAGCAGCCGTGAAAGACCCAAAATACCAGCAAGGGAAGCCTGAAGCGCAAGCGAGGGGTTGGGCTACAGCGCCAGACGTCGACAAACGGGCTTTGAACCGAAGAGCAGCGGACGAGTTGGAAGCGATTGTGCAGCGCCCAACCGCTCGCTTGTGCTTCAGGCTTCCCTGATCCCGAGTCTCCTCACACCCAGGTTTTACGATTCACCGAATGCCAGAGCGACGACTCGCCTGGCAAAGTTGCGATGACACGATTGTGGCTTGGGTGAAGGTGCGTATAGCGCTCGCTCTGTTTTGCCTATTGCACGTGTCCCAAACGTACTAGACAGTCTTTTCCTGTAGGCTAGGCGTTCGTCCCTTCCTAACACAGGAAGCGGAGGTTGAAGAATGATGCTCAGAATTTTGATTACGGTGCTGTTCGCTGGTGTGGTCCAGGGCGGGAATCATTTCGAGATACCGAAGGGCGAGCGCCAGCTTTTTGTGGATGATCTCGGTATCGCCAGCATCGACCACCTCAACCGAACCATGCATCCCCCTGTCAAGAAAGGAGCGGTGATCCGTCCAGATCCTACCAAGGGAGGCGCCATCCAGACACGGACTGCTCCCTTCTGGGATCCTGATCGGGAGATCTTCAGGTACATGGCGGAGGGCTGGTGGGAGAGTCAGGATGGGCTTCATTGGAGTCGAGGGGCACGAGAGTCGGACCTTAAGGTGGGGCGGGTTCTCTACGACCCGATCGAGGTGGATCCCGCCCGTCGATTCAAGTCCTTCTTTCCCACCCAACTTGCTGTCTCACCCGACGGTTATCGATGGAAGGTTTTGGGTGTACCCCCCATTCGCAGCAGCGACGAGCAGAACTTCTCCCTGGATCAGAGCAGCAAGCTGTACATTGGAACGGTCAAGCAGGGGGGGCCCTATGGGCGTTCAGTCTACCTGACGACCAGCGAAGACTTCGAGCAGTGGACCGAGCCGGAACTAATTTTCCATGCCGATCAACTGGATCAGGAGCTGGGCCGGAGGAACATCGAAGAACGTCTGGCTGACCCTGGAACGTGGAAGCCACTCCCAATCTTCAAGATCGATCCCTCAGTCTACAACGTGGACGTCTACAACATGGGTGTATTTCGCTACGAGGGCCTGTACATAGGGACGCCAGCCCTTTACCACGCCATTGCCCGAGTGCCCAACTACCCCAATACGATCGGCTTTCACTTGGTGCAGTTGGTCTCGAGCCGAGACCTTAGGACCTGGAAGCGTCTGGGTGATCGTAAGCCCTTTATCGGCTCCTCACCCATGGGTGCTGGAGCCTACGACCTGACCCAGATCATCGGTCCCTCCTACCCCTTGGAGCGAGGCGATGAGCTCTGGTTCTACTACACCGGGATCAAGTACCGGGGAACCTTCAGCTATGTAGGGAAGTACCCGGACGGTCGAGATATAACGATTCCAGGGCTCGAAGCCGATCGGGGAGCCATTTGTCTGGCGGTCCTTAGACGCGACGGCTTCGTCTCCCTGGACGCCGGAGAGACCCAGGGAACCCTCGTAACCAAGCCCTTCGTGCTGCCCGCTGGCAAGTTGTGGGTAAATGTCGAGGCCCCCGAGGGCGACCTGCGGGTCGAGGTACTGGATGCCGAGGAAAGAGTGCAGGCGGTATCGCCCGGCCTCAAAGGGGATCTGAAGCAAGCCGAGGTTCAGTGGCAGACAGGCGATCTCTCCGGACTCTCGGGTCAGCAGGTGAGTCTCCGTTTCCGGCTCCGCCAGGCCAGCTTCTATTCCTACTGGATTTCCGACTGAGGCTAAACTTGAATAGTGAGCATTGAGCAGTGGTCATTCAGAGGGAAACCTCAGGTCGAAGATAAGGGAGATTCTGCTGTTGTCCAGTTCTCTCCTCGGAATTTCGCCGCTGCTAAGTCAAGTCGTTCGCGGCTCTGTTGGCTGCAGCTGTTTCCGGTACTGCTCACTGCTCACTATCCAACGATCCGGCTTTCAGCCGGAGGCTGCCTCGAGTTTCACATCCCGCCGGCGAAGATCTCGATGAACCGTGCATGAGCCGACTGCGCCCGCTGGAAACTGGCCAAGCGAAAGAACTCGTCGGGGCTGTGTGCGCACTCGTCATCCAGGCCGAACGAGAGATTGACGGTGTGGATCCCCAGGTGGTCGAGAATCAGTCCACAGGTTGCGATGCTGCCACCCGAGCCCACCACGTAGGGTTTCATCCCGTAGAGCTCCTGGTGGACACGGCTGGCAGAGGTGTTGCCAGGATGATCGATCGGAATCGAGTAGGGTTGCGCAGAGGATCCCAATTTCACAACCTCGGCTTCCACTCCGGGAGGAGTATTGCCCACAACGTGCCGAGAGATGGCCTCGATGATTCTTTCAGGATCCTGATCTGCCACCAGGCGACAAGTGATCTTGGCATGCGCCTGCCGGGGTAGGACCGTCTTCATGCCGTCTCCCTGGAAACCACCCCAGATCCCATTGATTTCCAAGGTGGGACGGATCCACTCTCGCTCGTAGGTGCTGTAGCCGGGTTCGCCAAAGGTCTGGGAAACGCCGATTGACGAGAGCAGCTCCTCTTCCTCATAGGGTACCCGGGCAAGCTCCTCTCTCATTCGCGCGTCGGGTGCTCGTACGTCGTCGTAGAAGCCTTCGACCAGGACTCTGCCTTCCGGCGAGCGCATGGAGTCCAGCAAGCGGATCAGGGCATGGACCGGGTTTTGCACCGCGCCTCCGAAGAGGCCCGAGTGTAGATCCCGCGAGGGTCCCCGAACATTGATCTGTATGGCACAGAGGCCCCGCAGCGAGACCCAGATAGCGGGTTCCTGCTCACTCCACTGAGATCCGTCGGCACTCACCGCCATGTCGGCAGCGAACCTCCGGGCTTCAGCCTCCATGAAGGGAGGGAGTTGCGGACTGCCGATTTCCTCCTGGCCCTCGAGCAAGAACTTGACGTTCAGCGGGAGAGCGTTGTGAGTCGCCAGGATCGCTTCTGTCGCCAGAATCGGGGCTAGCATGTTCCCTTTATCGTCGGATGCCCCTCGAGCGTAGATCCTGCCATCGCGGACGACCGGATCGAAGGGAGGATTGCTCCAGAGCTCCACCGGATCCACCGGCTGTACGTCAAAGTGGCCGTAGATCAAGAGCGTAGGTTTACCGGGGGCGTGGAGCCAGTCGCCGTAAACCACGGGGTGGCCCTCGGTAGGCAGTACCTGGACATGTTCGATCCCCGCCTTTGTCAGTCTTTGAGCGACCCATTGGCCGGCATTCTCGACGTCCTCCCGGTGATCCGGAAGGGCTGAAATACTGGGTATACGTAGAAACTCCTGCAGCTCTTCCAGAAAACGTCCCTGATGTTCCTTCAGGTAGTCCTGCCATTTATTTGTTGCCATGCTCTTTTTCTCCTACTCCACCCAAACCCGATCAGTTGAATTCCACCCGATCGCTACAGTTGTCCTGGATGAACTCCCAGTCGTACTCGACTCCCAGGCCCGGACCCTCAGGAACGGTGACACAGCCCTGTGAGTCGATGGCATCCATCTGGTCCCGGTAGTCGCTCTTATAGGGAGGGCAATGGAAAGGACCCTGGCGGGGATGCAGTAGTCCCATCTCGTAGTAGTTGGTATTGGGGATGGCGGCCATCAGGTGGCGACGATCGGGCCCCGGTCCATGGAGTTCCACGTCCAAGCCAAAACCTTCAGCTGCGTGGGCTATTTTCATTACCCCGGTGATGCCCCCGTCATAGTCAGGATCGCCCCGAACGAAGTCGGTGGCTTCGGCCTCGATAAAGTCGACGTGTGACTCCAAGCCGCGGAGATGCTCTAGTTGCAACAGTGGAGTCTTGATGAGTTGGCGCAGTTTTCTGTGGGCATGAGCCGAAATGCCGCCATCCTTGAAGGGGTCCTCGTACCAGAAATAGTCGAACTCATCGCAGGCACGCCCCAGCTTCAGCGCCTCGCCGAAGGTGCGGATCGCACAGAAAGGATCCAGCATCAAATCCATCTTGCCGCCGACGCGCTCGCCTACGGCCCGAACCACCGCGATTTGATCCTTCAACGGAGCATCCTGCCAGCCGTGGATCTTGAAACCGGGGTATCCCAGCTGAAGGCACCGCTCCGCGAAGTCGGCGTAGGCTTGAGGACTGCTGAGGCCGTCCTTTTCGAAGTCGCCAACGTAGGTGCTCGCATAACAGGGGATCTTCTTCCCCGGAGATCCCCCCAACAACTCGTAGACAGGTGCTTCGTGATACTTGCCCGCCAGGTCCCAGAGGGCGATATCCACCACGCCCATTCCCAGACGGGACTGTTGGCGGGTGGCCTGCTTCAAATCGTTGTAAATTTCTTCGCGGGTGAGGGGGTTACGTCCGATCAGGGTAGGTGCCAGGCCGGCGATAACCGTGTAGTCCGCATCGAAGCCCCCAAAATACTCTCCACTGATACCTATGTCGGTGTGGATACGGAGCCCCTTGGCACGCCACTTCTGTACCCCTCCCGGTTGGTAGATGGGAATGCCGATCGTTTGCTCCCGGCCCATGTCGTGAAGCTCGGTTTCGTACTGGATGATCTCGATACTTGTGATCTTGGGCTTCTGCCTCATAACGTCTCCCGCAAAGTATCTTGGTCGGATTGGGTGCCAACAGTACCACAACTCTCCCTGACTCATGCTAAAGCCCACGTGCCCCAAACTTGCTGGCTGGTGTCAGAAAGACCTGGTGTCTGGGATGCGGCCTTCTTGGGTCTGTGTTTCTTTCACCTCCCGTTCAGGGCTGATAGACTGCGTTCCATACGAGGCTACGATGATCATTGGTGCGCATTCGATTATCTACAGCAAGAATCCGGAGGCCGACCGCACCTTCCTCCGTGACGTGCTCAAGCTGCCAAACGTCGATGTAGGCGATGGATGGCTGATTTTCGGTTTGCCGCCAGCAGAGGTCGCAGTGCATCCGTCGGACGCAAACGACGTCCATGAGTTCTATCTGATGTGTGATGACGTGGAGACGCTGGTTGCCGAGCTAAAGGAGCAGGGCGTTGGCTGCAGCCCGGTCCAGGACGAAGGTTGGGGTTTGCTTACAAAGTTGACTCTGCCGGGTGGTGGGAAACTCGGTATTTATCAGCCTCGACATGCCCGTCCGTAGGCACGAGTGTAGCGGAAGGCCCTATATCTGGACCTGTTTCGCACCTTCCCGTTCTTACCCTTGCCCTTGCCTTTGCCCGTGCCCTTGCCCGTTTCGGGTTGGTCGTTGGCTGATGCCCCAAGAGATGAAGTCCGGGCACGGGCACGGGCAAAGGCACGGGCAAGGTAAGGAGGGGAGCAGACATCACCACCAGCCCAGCAGTTTCCACCACAACATGCCTGCACCCAGCCAGATGATCAGATGGAAGATCGAAATTACGAAACCCACCGAGAACCACTTTGGGACCGGGACGTAGCCCAAGCCAAAGTAGATGACGATGGGTCCAGAAGAGTAGTTGGTAAGGCATCCGCAGAGGCAGCTGAAATAGGCCATCAGGGCTACCGCCAACATGGGAGCGCCGTCGGCCGCCAGGGCTAGGGCCAGGAAGGCGGCCGCCATTGCAGATATATGAGCGGTGAACATGCTGAAGGCATACATCGAGTAGAAGTAGACGAGGGCCAGAAGGATCACGACCGTCACTCCGTCGAAACCAGATACCCGGACCTCCATGGCCTTGGCAAACCATTCAATGAAGCCGTAGTTTTTGAGTAGATTGGCCATCGTCAAAAGACCGCCCAGCCATACCAGCGCATCCCAGGCCCGAGCATTCCCGATGATGTCGTTCCAGCTTTCGGTTCGAGTGATGAGAAGAATGCTCACTCCCATCCAGGCCACGAGCGTGGTGCTGGCGCCATGCAGAGGTTTAGTCGCCCAAAGGACGAGCAGAAGCGTCAGGGTCACGAACATCACCCATTCCTTCCAGTCCATGGCTCCCATTTCTTCCAGCTCTTCGACCGCTTTGGCCTGAGCGGGGCGAGCGTCGGAGAGGGTGGGTTTGATTAACCGGTAGATCAGAGGGGGAAGCAGCATCAGGCTCAGGAGTCCCGGCACGATTGACCCCAGAGCCCAGGTTCCCCAATCGAAGTCAATCCCGAAGACATCCTTGGCGGCCTTGGAGATGAGGGGGTTGGCTGCCATGCCGGTCAAGAACATGCTGGCCGTGATCAGGTTGGCGTGGGCGCCGACCAGTGCCAGGAACTTTCCGGCTCGTTCGGGTTCCCGATCCGGTGTGGAGTTCAGGGCTCTGGAAAGGGAGTCCATGATGGGGGCCATGATGCCGCCACCTCTAGCCGTATTGGAGGGGACCGCTGGACCCAACAGTAGCTCCGATCCACAGAGGGCGTAGCCTAATCCCAGAGTAGACCTGCCGAGTGCTTTCACCAGTGCCAACGCCAGTCTGCGTCCGAACCCGCTGTGCATCACACCGCCTGCGAGGAGAAAGGCGGCCACCACCAGCCACACCGTGGAGTCTCCGTAACCACTCAGCGCCTCTTTCATCGTGATTGTGTGAGTCGCGGTGAGTGTCACCAGGCCTAGTAGGACCATCGTTCCCATGGGGAAGGGTTGCAGGATGAAGCTAGCGATGACAGCGATGAACACGCTGAAGATCTTCCACCCTTGTTGGGGTGCATCGTCAGCACCGCTCAGCCACAGAATGAAGGCGATGATCACACAGGCGAGAAACCTGAGATACTGATTGAGCTGGTCGTTCAAAGGTTCGCCAATTATGAGGGTCTGAGCGTTCGAGTTGCAATTCTGAACGCATTGTCTTTCGCTTCGAGTCGGCATAGCATTCCAGCACTATGAAAACCGAAGAAAGAACCCATCTGAGGGGTCTGAAGGCGGCGATGGCCGTGGATGGAATCGATGTCCTGGTCGGTGCGTCTCCCGAGAACTTCGTCTACCTGACCGATACCCTACTGCTGTCTCACGAGATCATTCCGGAGCGGCTCTGCATGGTAGTCGCGCCCAAGGAAGGAGCCCCATGGGCGCTGGTCTGCTACTGTGAGGAACTGCAGACCCGTCAGGACTCCTGGATCAAGGAAATCCATACCTATCGTGAGTTTCACGAGTCTCCGATGGAGGTTCTCGCGCGTCTGCTCCAGGAGCAGGGTTGGGGCGGCAGTCGGATTGGAGTGGAGAAGAGGTTTCTGGTCGGTCGCTATATCGAGGAATTGGCGGCCTTTCTTCCGGAAGCCAGCCTGGTCGCTGGAGATGGCGCCTTCGACCAGGCTCGCAGCCTCAAGACACTCCTGGAGGTGGAGATTCTCGAGGCGGCTGCCCTCGAAACCGAAAGAGCGATCCTGGAGTCTTTCAGCCAGTCGTACCCCGGTGATTCAGAAAAGGAGGTGGCGGACAGAATCTCTACTCGATTGCTGAAAGCGGGAGCGACTTCCTCATGGATTACGCTCGCTGCCGGTACCAACACGGCTACCAACCATCCTTGGGCGGGTAGCAAAAGGTTGGAGCCGGGGGAGATCGTGAGGGTGGACACCGGTGGGACCTTCAAAGGCTATCGCTCGGACGTGGCCCGGACTGCCGTGGTTGGGGAACCCAGCCGGGAGCAGCGTGAGTTCTACCGTAAGCTGCGAGAAGTTGAGCTGGAGACGATCGACCGGGCTCGGGCCGGGAGGAGGGCTTGCCAGGTCTATGAGGATTTTGTTGACGCCTTCCAAAGGAGAGGCCTTGGGGTCACCAGCCAGGCGGTGGGTCACGGGCTGGGAACCGGCTTGCACGAGTATCCGGTTCTAAACGGCAGAGAGGAGGCGGAGTTGGTCCCGGGGATGGTCCTTTGTATCGAGCCTGCGGTCTTCGACTCGAGCGGGTTTCTGTACCATGTGGAGGATCTGGTTCTAGTGACTGAAGGTGTACCCCGGGTGTTGACGGGTCTTATGGATGCAGATGATTTGTTCGTGATTGCTTGAAGCTGGTGCTTAGACCAGTTCGGCGACCGGCTCTCCGGTCTCGTCGTCGATGGAGTTTGCGATCTTGACGGGCCGACCAATAGGACTCATGTATTCCTTGTGCCAATCGATTCCCATGGCTTTGTAGAGAGTGGCAAAGAGGTCTCCGATGCTGACCCTTCTCTCGGCCACATAGCCTCCGCGGTCGTCGCTACTTCCTACGATCTTGCCTCCCTGGATCCCTCCACCGCCCAGAAGCAGGGACCAGCAGTGCGGCCAATGGTCTCTCCCCAGCTTGGAATTGTGGTGGGGGCTGCGGCCGAACTCTCCCATGACTATAACAATGGTGGAGTCCAACAGGCCGCGCTGGCTGAGATCCCCGAGAAAGGCGGGAAGAGACTTGTCCAGTTCTGAGGTCTGCTTGATGTGGCGGTTGTCATTATCTGAGTGGGTGTCCCAGCCATTCAGATCATGGCCGGCGGCCGTGATGAAGCGGCTTCCCGACTCGACGAGGCGCCTGGCCAGCAACAGGCTTTGCCCAAAGCTGGTGCGCCCGTAGGCCTCTCGCGTCTTCTCCGATTCCTTACTGAGATCGAAGGCCTGGCGCACCTCGGGAGCCATGATCATGTCTAGCGCCTGTTCCTCGAACTTGTCCATCTTGGCGTGCTCGGCCCGCTCGACCTTCTTCCGGTAGAATCCGTCGACCAGGTTGAGAAATCTCCGTCTATCCTGCAAATGGTCCCAGGTAAGATTCTTGGGCAAGGACAAGTCTGCTACCTTGAAATCTTCCTGGTTCGGATCGCCCACCAACATGGGATCGTTCTCAGATCCCAAGAAGATGCCCCTCTGAGACTCGTGGTGGCGACTTCCAGGTTTTCCCGGAAGCACCAGGTGGGGTGGCACTTGATTGCGGCGCCCCAATTCGTGGCTGACGATCGCGCCCAGGCCGGGGAAGCTCATGGCCGGGGTGGGCCGGTGTCCGGTCAGTCCGTAGTACACCGCCTTCTCGTGGTTGGACTCCTCGGTCTGCATAGAGCGGATGATGGAGACCTTGTCCATGTGTCGGGACATCTTGGGAAGCAGTTCCGAGATCTGAATCCCCGAAACGTTGGTGGAAATGGGTTTGAAGTTGCTGTTGGGTTTTGGATCCCAGGTGTCCATCTGACTGGGGCCTCCCTCCAGCCAGATCAAGATGCAGGATTCAGCCTTAGAGGTGTTATCTCGTGCTCGACCCGCCTTGGACGCTCGGTTGACGGCTTCCAGATAACCTGGCAGCGTCAAGCCCAACAAGCTCAGGGAGCCCACCCGAAGAAAGGAACGGCGCTTCAGGACAGCCCTCGTGATTTTTAAGCAGCCTGCCTGTTTCATAGGGATAACCACTAGTGTCCGGTTATAAGTCCCATAGAGTCAACTGGTTAGAGCTAGGACTGTGGGCTTCCTGCAAGCTAGGTCTCATAAGTAGTTGATAAATGGGAACTTTCTCGAATGCGGTCACGCTCAAAACCTGCAGAATACTGTGTAGACTTTGGGGAAGCTTGAGTTCCTTTTTCAGGATTGCGATGAGGAGGTAAACGCAGACAGCAATCCAGATCTGGGTGCGAACGGCATTGTCGGAGGTGCCGTAGAAGGTCTTGATTCGCAGGTGCTGCTTGATCCACTTGAAGAACAGCTCCACCTGCCAGCGGAGTTTGTAGAGGGAGGCGACGCTGAGGGCCGGAAGGGTGAAATTGTTCGTCAGGAAGACGAGAGATTTGTTGGTGGGAGCGTCGAAGAAGCGAACTCTTCGCAAGTGCTCTGGATAGTCTTGCCGAGATTTTGGCAAGGCCAAGCGCCCGGTGTGATCGCTGCGAACTCCGGGCTGATCGGACCGGGGTCGAGAGGTGTAGCGAGTAAAGCGGAGATTCTTCTTGGCCCGAATCACAAAGTAGGCGCAAGCTTGATGAACGACATGCAGACGAGCAAAGTCGAGATAACCCCGGTCCATGACGTAAAAGGCACCGGGCTCGATGACGAGGGAATCCAACAGGTTGACGTCGTGGCACTTTCCCTGGGTGATCTCGATGACGGTGGGGATCGGACCCCGCAAGTCCAGCAGGGTGTGCAGTTTGATGGCGCCCTTGCGCTTGCGAAAGTGGGCCCAGGGAAACAAGCTCAAGCACAGGTCGATGGTGGTCGAGTCGAAGGCATAGACTGTCTCCCCCAGCTCCAGACCGAGTTGCTCGTTGGCATACAGGCGTCTGGCTTTGACAATGAGCTTCTGCGCCAAGTCGGCGTAGATACGCCAGTCCCGTGTTTCGTTGGCTTCGGCCAGGGTGCTGCGGGCCACCTCCCCGCGAAATCCCAGCGAATAGAGCAGCTCGCTTCGGGAGCGCAGGCAGGCCTCGATGTCCCGCAAGCTCTCCCGGTACGTCAACTGCGCGAAGGCCATGGCCAGAAACTGGTTCCGGCACGAGAAGCGGCGCACCCGGCGGTCTCCTCCGTAACGCTCGACACAGCGCTGGAACTGTTCCCGGTGAATCCCCTCCATCAGCTGGGCAAAAATCGTTCGTCTTGGGTTCATGGCCAGAGACTGGACTACGCCTCTGACCGTCTGGGTACGGGGCCAAGGAGAAGCCACGAAAATTCAAATGCGTCACACCCCTTCCTCGTCGCAACCTACTATACCCATGTAACTTATAGACGATCTCTACAATCTAAACCGGACAGCAGTGAGGGATAACCTCAATAGTCAGTGATTATAAGCGAATTCCCTCGAAGCCAGCAGAGCCCAGGTCAAGTTGCTGAAGGCTTCTTGTCGAGAGGAACCCTGGCGGATCAGCTTGATCAAGGCTCCGAGTTCTTCTTCTCGGGGCAGGCGGGAAAAAGCTGCCAAGTAGAGTTCCTCGATCACCTCTTCGTCCTCTTTTCCGGGACGCAAAAGGCGTTCCAGGCGACCTCCTTGCCCCACAAGCTTCTCACTGTAGGTGGATCCGACTAGCAGGTGCAGGGCCTGGTTGAGACTGGGTTCGACGCTGCGCTCCGGAATCTGTTCGCGGGTCGGTCGTCCGTACATATCCAGGAACGGGGACGGGTAGATGTCAGGCAAGCTCAGCTGGATAGCCCGTGTCCCCCTCGGAGCCACCCCATCGTCGGAGCTCTCGAAGGTCTCCGGCACGCCGGTCACCGTGGTCACGGCATCCAAAAGAATCTCGGCGTCCAAGGGTTTCGGGACGTAATGGGCAAAGTTGATGAGGTTGTCTTCGTATCCTGGATGTGGCGTCGAGGAGAGTTGATAGGTCCGAGAGGTGACGATCCTTTTCAACAGCCGCTTGAGATCGTAGCCGTTTTGTTTCAGGTCGGCCGCGAGAGCCTCGAGGAGTCTGGGATGAGACGGCGGATTTGTTGATCGAAAGTCGTCAATGGGGTCCACGAGACCCCTTCCAAAGAGAGAGCCCCAGATTCGGTTGACCGCAGCCTCGGCAAAGTAGGGGTGGTTGGTGATCCAGTGGGCGAAAGTATGTCGAGGGCTGGTCTGTTCGTGGGCGGCAACCGGGGTGCCATCAGGAAGGGCTGGCACAACCTCTTGGCCGGTACGGGGATGGACCACTCTGGCGCTGTCCGCCGGAGTGCCGAAGTCGGGGTCGGGGCCGTTTGGGTCGTCGTAGACCACCGAAGGCCCAAAGCCTGACCATTCCGAGCGGGTCACCCGCTTGAAGAAAGCTGCGAGTCCCCAGAACTGGTCTTGGCTCCAGGATTCGTAGGGGTGGTCATGGCACTGCGCGCAGTCGAGTCTCCTTCCGAGGAAGACCCGAACCTGTTCGGCCATGGCGTCCTCGGCTCGAGGAATCACGCCATTGTTGAGGAAGTGTCGAGAGGCTCCGCCGTATCCCTGAGCCGTGATTCGCTCGCGAGCCATCTGGTCGAGAGGTTTGTTGGCGGCGATACTGTCGCGTATCCAATGCCAGTAGATGTAGCCATGCTCGGCCATTCCGGTTGGTGACTGTCCCACACGAAAAAGATCGGCCAGTCGGAAGGTCCAGTAGTCGGTATATTCCAGCGAAGGCAGCAGGATATCGATTAGTTGCTCCCTCTTATTGGGGTCTGGGTTTGCCAGGAACTCCCTTGCCCGATGGGGCGGCGGCAGGGTCCCTGTCAAATCAAGGCAAACCCGTCGCAGGAACTCCTCGTCACTGGTGAGATCGGCGGGCAGAATATGGAATCTTCGCAGTTTGGCGAAGATGTGCTTATCGATGTAGTTAACGGCGGCAACCTGAGGATAATCGGATACTAGCCCGGCGACTACACCGACTCGCGCGCTTGCCACAAATCCCGGCGCCCGCACCACGATCGACGTTTCTCCCGGAGAGACGCCCTGAACCACACCTGACGAATTGACGCTCACTACTTCAGGATTCGAGGAGGTGTAGCGGACGCTGTGCGTGATGTCTTCGGTGCGTCCGTTGGAGAGGTGTGCGCTCACCAGCAGTTGCTGTTTGCCACCGGAATCAAGGACGACCTCGCCGGATAGGATCTCGATCCCGCGCACGCTAAGCCTCTCTACCGGTGCCTCGTCCTCGTAGCGGGCACCCGCTCGAATCCACTGCAGCAGGGTCTGATAGTCCTGCGAACCCAGGGGGAGCTGCTCTCCGCCTCCATGGGCAACGGCGAAGGTCGGCTTTTGGAGAAGCAGACTCTTCTCGGGGTTCTGCAGGTCGATTCGGGGTTTGCGGAGGCCCTTCGCTTCCGTGCTCATCACCTGATAGCCGCCGCCTTCGACGATCCAGCGGTAATCTTCCTGCGGATGGAGGGTATCCAGGGAGAGTTTGAAGCCTGCCTTGCCTTTGACTCCACCGTGGCAGGCACTGCTGTTGCACCCACGCTTTGTGAGGATGGCGCCAATATCGCGGCCGAAGCTAAAGGGCCTTTTCCGCCCCGCGGACTCGACCTGGATAGAGGCCTGCGCCTTCAGGCCTCCCACACGGGCCTCGAGCGTAGCCTTCCCATTCTGCAGGGAACGAACTTCTCCCGAAGGCTCGACTCGGACAAGGGAAGGGCGGTCGACCGAGAGGCTGCTCTGAGAGGTGAGGTCTCGCTCAAGCCCATCCGACGTCGTTGCGAGGACTACAAACTGTTGAGAAGCTGCCGTCCCCGACAGCATGACCCGATTGGGGAGGAGCCGCAGGGACAGGATGGAATCGTTCTTCTCGGGTTGCTGAGCAGTCGTTCCCTGGGCAAAAACGAGCCCTCCCGAGAGTGTCCAAAACAATAACTGCCGGCCGATTGTTGTTCTCACTTTGCCAGTGCCACCTTGTCTTTCGGAGCAGTTTCCGTGGTCAGATTTTGCTCAGGAACCAAAATCATGAGCGGGATCCGTCCCGCCGGAAGGGTCGGCCCCAACTCCCCTGAGACCATCGGTCGAGCTGTTATCTCGAGAAAGCGGGGAAGGGAGATCGGCTCAACCTCGGAGTTAGCCTCCAGGAGCAGTGTCACGGCCTGCCGCTGTGGCCGATGTGAGCTGGGATCCATCAAGTCGACTCCCGGAGGCCGGTACTGAATTCCTTGAATCAGGAGGTGGCTCCAGCTGGCGGGCGTGCTGGCATAGACCCTCAGACCGGGGGGAAGGTTTTCGACTTGAACCGAAAGCTCGCCTGAGAAACCCTCTTCCAGGTCCGCGACCAGAGTCAGTTTCTGCGTCTCGCCGGGGCGCATATTGAGGCGGTCTGTCATCTCAACCAACTGGGACGATACCGAGAACACGCCCAGCGACACCTCCATCCTGCCGATGTGTGGGATCTGGGGACGGACCAGGAGACGATAGGCATAGTCTTCCCCGAACGCCGTGTCCGTTGCGTCGCGGATCAATAGCGTGTACTCACCAGCTTCCTGAAAGGTATGGACTGTCTTACGCTCCAGATAGCGGTTGGGGTCGATCCCGTTTCCGCCGTACTCCCTGAAAATATTCTGAAGGATCACGTCTCCCTGAGCGTTCAACACCTTGAGCCAGGGGCTGAAGTGAGGGGGGGAGAGGTGTGGGGTCTCGATCTCGAAGGCCAGCGCCTGGCCGGACGTAGTCTGGATTTTGAAGCGGTCGACGTCACCGGGAAGGTCGATCTGGCCCTCAGCCAGACCCGGGACCGAGAGCGCCTGAATCTGGGTGGGCAGCTGGTTGGCTTCCTTCTCGAAAATGGACCGGAACGAGGCCGGTTCCTGTTGCGTCTCCTTTGACCCGGTAGTAACGGATCGAGCCCGAAGCTGCTCCAGGCGTCCTTCGTCCAGCCTTCTTCGAAAGCTCCCCAGCTGTCGCAAGGTTGAGGCGTCCCGCTCCAGCCAATCGCTGGAATCGGGATGAGCCGGCTGGGCAAACGAGCCGACTGTGTGGCGAGAACTGGCGCCCACGGGGGCAATTCTTAGCTGGTATCCATGGTTGGCGGCACGCCCCAGGAAGGCTCCGACCGAGACCAGATAGCGTCCCGCCTTTTCGAAGCGATGCTGCAGACCGGGATAGAGGACGAACTGAGCCAAGAAGTCGCGACGATCGAACCAGGGACTCCTCACCGTTATGGGTTCCCAGGAAAGTTTAGGTCCCTTGAGACTCAAGGGGCGGGCTTGATCGGTCCCGAACCAACTTTCATGAGGCTCATAGATCCTCACTTCGGTCTGAGCCCAGTAATTGACGCCCAACTCAAAGCCGGAGAGGACCTGGAAGGCGAGGGACTTGCCGGCCTCGACCTCGAAGGCGTAGTAATCCAGTTCCCCTTTTTGGGAAAGCGCGCCGTTGACGACCGCCGGAAGCTCCAGAGTCTGGGCCTGGGCGGGGCGAATGTGGGCGGTCTGGATCTCAGTCTGGATGGGCAGGCCTACGATCTGTACGCTCAGCGAATTGGAAAGTCCCAGCGCGCTCACGAGGCGGAAGTGGTGGAGTCCCTCAATGGTCTGATCTGAAGTCTCCAGCTGCAGGGCTACCTGGAACTCTGGCTCCTCCCGGTCTTGTCGAAGGAGCGCTCGAGCCCTCTTTTTGTAATACTCGTCGCCTTCCTCTTGCTCGGTCGGCTCAAGCTGCACGATTCCTTGGATCCGGGCGGACAGATCATGGCATTCGAACCATACGGTATGGACATCCCTGAGTCTCTTTCCACGGATCTGGATCCGGAAAGCGTCTCCCTTGGTTCCACCCAGGGGGGAAAGTGTGTTCAGTTCGGGCCCGAGGCGGGCAGGTGTTTCTTTGGGAGCCGCAAGAACGCTCCCGAAGAAGAGTAAGATCGAGCCCCAAGTAAGATGTCGCCTGGACTGCATGAATCCTGGACCTTCTCGTCGAGATATTACTACAAGAGTATACCCTTCTTGCCCAGGACTGGCCAGGTTTCTTGGGAACGAAACCAACGGCACCAGGATCGAATCGAAGCGATCAAGGGAACTCCGATTGCGGTCTCAGCCGATGTCCTCTTCCGCGCGATGTCGGTCGCGACTACCGATTTGGGACCGCAGAGCGCGATTCCAACCTTGCCATGATCAAGTTCAGGCTGAGAGCGGCCAAGCCGATGGCAGTCACGGATACGTCGACCACGAACCCGTCCCAATTCAACCCGGTCGCCGAGTCCAGGTAGTATTTGACGTACGAACTGGGCAGCTCAGATTCCCCTAGTTTTCGCTTCACCTGCCAATGCCAGTCGGTGAAAGGGCAGTAACCAAACCCATAATACGTCCCCAAACCAAGCCACGAGAGCATCGTCAGACCGAGCAGCCCCAGGTGAGCTTTTCGCGTTCGCTTCATGGCCCAGCCCGTCAGGACGAACACGATCAGAAGCCAGTGGAGGAGGAGGAAAAAGACATCCAGAAAGAGGTACATCCGGTGTCGGTGAGAGTCTGGCCGAAGGATCTAGCTCGAGATCTCAACGATGGGTGTCGCCGCTCGAGCCCTAGTCCTCGATTAACTGGAGCAGCAGCTCTGGGGGCCGTCCCAGCACTGCCTTGTCGCCGAGGACCCCAATCGGTCTCTGCAGCAGCGTGGGATGCTCGGCCATTTTCTGGATCAGGAGCCTGTCGGGCTCGGTGCCGCTGAGACCCTCCTCACGGAAGGCTCGATCGTTGCGCCGTAGAACTTTGCCGGGAGGCATCCCCAACATCGAAAGAACCTTTTCGATTTCCTCTTCACTCAAGGGCTCTTCGGTGTATTCCCGGTATCGGTAACGGATGCCCTTTGCTTCCAGTAAGGCGACCGCCTTGCGACAGGTCCCTCAGGTCTTGCGGCAGATCAGTTCAAGCATTTCCCGGCCTCCTACCCTGCACGCTGCCAAACCAGCTCAGCTGTTTGCTGCTCTCCGTTGATCAGCATGGCAGGTGTCCTCAGGGTCACGGTGTCTCCCGACAATGTCAAGTTGCGTACCTGGGTTGTCCCAACTCGATTGGGAAAAAACGACACCTCCACGTGGTGGAGGACCCTGTTTCCTTCAAACGTATACTTGCCACTGTAGGAGAGATAGGTCTCAGCAGCGGAACGCTTTTCCTCCGGTGTCCCACCCCTCAAATCGCCAGAGGCATAGTTGGTTCGATTGGAGCCCATCATGGTCACCGACATGTATCCGTCCTCGGAATAGAGAATGAATCCGCTTGGGTTTTGCCCCAGGGGATAACTTACTTTGCCATTTTCTGTTCGGGATTCGTACGAGATCAGTCTCCAGGTTCCAATCAATGGGTTTGAGGTCATTGGTTCATCCTTGTAGTAAGAGTCCGAGGATCAAGGCCCTTCCTGAAGGCCACCTGCTCCAGGCCGATAGGGCAAGAGCCCTGATCTGAAACTTGATTTGCGAACGTAGCTTTGGCCTCCAGGCCGAAGTCTTTTTCTTCCGATCCTTTGGCTCGGGACGGCGGCCTGGAGACCACCGCTACGCCGGACATGCTGCTATCGGTGGGCGCGACTCGAGAAAACCAAGGTTTCATCCTCGATGATCCAGCGTATGTTGGTGGTTCCACGGACCCCCAAAGATCTCCTACTCGATCCCCGCCTGCTTCAGCAGCCAGACTGCAAAGAAGACGGACCATCCAGACATGAAATTACCTCTAGCCCGCATTATTCATAAATTTTCTGCTGCGGCAACGCCATCATCCGCCCTGACTGCGTTACGCTCGGTCGGCCTCCTCGACGTACTGTACAAGTACGACTGCGGAGGCCTCGGTCGCAAGCCTTGTCAGGACGGCGCTGGCACTGCCTCGCTACGAAAACTTATGAATAATCCGGGCTACAAGGGGGGAGCTTCTTCGCGGACCCGGGACAGGTTGCATTCCACTGGTCGGAAGACGTGTAGTCCGTCCTCTGAACGGCCCACATACTCTTTCCCGCGAAGCAGCAGAGGCCAGCCATCCTGCTGGAGTTGACGACGAACGAGCAGCAGCGGGAAAGCGTCGCCGCTAACCGTGTATTCGAAATCCACCGTTTTGTCTTGCCTCAGGAAGACCAGGCCATGTCTCAGATGCTGGTAGCCGAGCCAGCCAAGCGTGATTCCGTGGTGGCTTTCGTTGCCGAAGCCAATTTGCCTCAATCGGTCCAGGACCTCATCCATCTCGCCGGAGAGAAGGGTGTCCGTAGTGGTGATCGACTGGGCCGACTGATCGCTCAGGCTGCCTGAGAAACTGACGTGGAGACTATTCTGTACCTCAACTGCAGCAAGACTGTCGCTCTGGTCGGGAAGGGCGTTGTCGTCATACTCGACCCCCGAAAGCAGAGACATCTTGAGATCGGCGGAGATCCGGAGAGGCCCAAAGGACGTCCGCAGCGGAGGTTGCTCCTCCGCCAGGGCATGATCGAGTGTCAGGTCCACGTAAAGGACGAGTTCCTTGCTCTTTCCGTTGAGGTACCACAGCAGGGCTCCGGGGCTTTTCGATTCGCCCTTCTCTCCTCGCCATCTGATGTAGCCGGTATCCGGTTCAAGCTTGGTTTCCTGGTTGGTGAAGAGGGGAAGCTTGGATTTCTTGAAGCCTGAATGCGACTTTATCTTTTCCAGCAAGCCGGCCGGGAAATCTTCGTCGAAGACCCATTGCTTTACCAGCACCACAGAAACAAGCGGTCGCAGTTTCTGGACCTCGAACCGATAATACCTTCCTCGAGTGAGCGTGATGGATTTGGCTTCTTGCTCCTGGAGCCCAATGTTCTTAGTCCCTTTCACTTGACCGATTGCGTCGGCAGTTTGCAGCCACAGAACTACGAACCCGGATAGCACGAGGAGCCGAAACGATCGCCGCATTCTTACGTCCTCCGTCCCGCCTGATCTCTGTAAGCGTCAGGCGAGTGTCGATGACTTCTGTTGGAAACCAGGACTGCTCGCCAGTCCGAAACCACATTAGGGTTGAGGACCTGTAGGAACTATACCTTATCTCAGCCGCAGTGACGTTGGGTGGGGATCACTCGTATCCCAATGCTTTCACCGGATCCAATTTGGCTGCCTTGATGGCGGGGTAGAGAGCGCCGAGGATCCCTCCTGCAAACGCAATCACGACCGCAATAAAGATCCAGACCGGAGGTATATTTACCGGAACCGTGGGAAAACGGACTGTAATCAGCGTGATCAAGCCAACCGTCAAGATGAAGCCGGCAATGACACCCAAGAGGCACACGACCAGCGACTCCCTGACGATCAGTTGGACGATATAGCCCCTCGAAGCGCCCAGTGATTTCAAGATTCCGATCTCGCGCGTGCGCTCGACGATGGTGCTGTACATCGCCAGGAGAGTTACCAGAAAACTGATTGCTACCGACATGAAGACAAGCGCTGCCTTGAACTCCTGAAAGGCAGGTGCACTGCTAGCGAGAAGCTCCTCCAGCTCTTTGGTTCGTGAGATCTTGTAGTTCTCGAATCGCTCATTAAGCTGGGCCTCTACTGCCTCGATACCAACGTCTTGCTTGGCACGGATGAAGAAGACGGTCGCCTTTCCAGGGGTTCCGTTCATTTCCTGCAGCGTGTCCAGAGGCACGAGAACCCTGCCAGCAGTTCCTGCTTGGAAGATTCCCGCAATCGAGAACTCGTGTCCCAGAAGGTCTATGGTTTGCCCCACCTCCACCTCATTCGCCGTCGCATAAATGGTGTCGACGACAACCTCAAAAGGCTTCTCGAACATTTGTCCTTCAGAGAATCCCAGGCCTCCGCTGACCCTCAAGAAGCTATCCTTTGCTATCCCGAAGAGGGCTTGAAATCCTTTACTGACGAACTTGACCAGAACCGGGGTGGCGGCCTCGACGCCCTCCACCTTTTCGATTACCTGCTGAATTTTCACAGGAAGGGCTCCGCTGTTCAGTCCCAGGAACAATGAGGCACCCGAGGGCTGCAGCATGAAGTCGCCCCCAATTCGACGAGTCCGTTCAGCTTGGTCGTTGAACTGCCCGAAAGAGAGCCCGACGCTGACCAGAATCAGCACCACTCCGAGTGAGACGGCGAGGATACTCACACAGGTCCGTGTGGGCCGTTGTCGGATGTTGGAAAGGATCAGGTTCCACATTCAAAAAAGTTTCCTGCGCCGCATATGTTATTCACCAAGCTGCATTCATTGCAATCGCGGCGTCTTGGAGAAAATTCCAAGATACAAGATACAAACAAATCTCAAATTCCAAGTACGAAACTCAAACAACTTCGGTACAGCCAGACCGACGAAAGCAACACGCATCTTTCTGGCTGCACCTTTACCAACACAGTCAAGAGGTCTCCTGACTCTTAGAATGTGAAATTTTCTTGAGACTTGGAGCTTGTGATTTGGGATTTGTTTGTATCTTGTATCCTGTATCTTGGGATTTGGACGACGAAGCGTTGGAATGCTCTGGGGCTAGCTCCCGAAAATCCTCGAGCAGATCCTCTATGTCACCGTCTCGTGTATCCCAACTGCAGACGAGTCGAGTGGTCTGGTTCGGCATTGCGGCCATGTGCCAGCCTCGTCCAGCGAGAGATCTGGCCAACGATGGCTCGATTCCAAGGAAAACGCTGTTGGCCTCAGAGGGGAACCGTAGCGAGACTCCTTCCAGATCCTGCAGACCGGCCGCCAGGCGGGCTGCGCAGGCATTGGCGTGACGGGCATTGCGAAGCCAGGCTCCCGATTTCAAGAAACCTACCCAGGGAGCCGCTAGAAAACGCATTTTGGAGGCGACCTGGCCTGCCTGCTTCCAGCGATAATTAAAGCTTTCTGCCAGTTCTTTGTTGAAGAACACTACGGCCTCGCCCATCGCCAATCCATTCTTGGTGCCCCCAAATGAAAGAACATCGATGCCAACGCGCCAGGTCATGTCGGCGGCGGAGCAACCGAGACCCACCATCGCGTTGGCGAAGCGAGCTCCGTCCATGTGCACGTGCAGGCCCAGACCGTGGGAGAGCTCTACCAAACGCGTGAGATGCTCCAGGCTGTACACGGTTCCCATCTCGGTCGCCTGAGTGACACTGACGGCTCCCACCCTCGGATATTGGAAGTCACCTCTGCGGGCCAGAGCGACCCTCTCGACACCGGCCGGATGGAGTTGCCCATTGTCGCCAGCGATTGGGATCACTTTCGCACCCCCGCTGAAAAACTCGGGGCCTCCGCACTCACCCAGATCCAGGTGGGCACTGTCATGGCAAATGATGGCTTCGTGGTTCTTGCAGAGTTGGGCCACCGCCAGGCAATTTGCGGCCGAGCCGGTAAAGGTCAGAAAGGATTCGCAGTCGGTCTCGAAGATTTCGCGAATCTGTTCTTGCGCTTCGGCAGTGTAAGGATCGAATCCGTATGCGGGACTGTGTCCCTGGTTGGCCAGGGTCATCGCTTCCCAGGCCTCGGGACAGATCCCCGAGTTGTTGTCACTGGCGAAGTTTCGATCTTTCTTCCGTTGTTGCATTGACCCAGGTAGCATCGGGGGCTGGTAGCAGGCCTTCCCCGACGCCCGTCATTGGTAGCGCAAGAAGCCACAAATATTAACATAACAGCGACACTGCCAGCTGCGCCTTCGTCTTTATTGCTGTAAGATGCTTCCGATCCCCATAGTAGCGTTCCGAGGGCGAAAGATGACCATACCCAATCTGCCAAGCGAGCAGGTCCGGAAGCTAGTACTCGGTCAACCTGGAGATTGTGGGTTATGGACGAGTCATGGTGGTCGAGGTCAAGGCGCGCGGCCGCAGGCATAGCTTGGTCTACGTCGAGGACGCGCAACGCAGAGATCGGCCGCCAGGGCCGTTCAGAACCTACAATTTCTAGGTTGACAGGGTACTAGATTCAATGGGAAAACAACCTTCATCCTCGAAGACAGTGTGCTCTCGCTGGGGCAGACCGGCTATGGTTCTGGCGGCGCTCTTCCTGCTAGGTAGTGGCCATGTTTCTGGTCAGAGCTGGATGCCGCTCTGGGACGGGCAGAGCCTCGAGGGATGGCAGTCGGTTGGAGATGGCCTCTGGAGCATCACTCCGGAAGGCTATCTGATGGGGCAGCGAGATCCACGAAAGCCTCCTTCGATTCCCTGGTCGAACAGTCTGAAAGCAAAGTCGAACCGCTGGTTTGGAACGGAATATAAGGTGATTGTGAGCCAGGCCTGGCTCTATACGGAGAAGGAATTCGAAGAATACGACTTGCATCTGGAGTGGTGGCTTCCGGTCGAACAGAACAGTGGAATCTCCATCCACGATCAAAGCCGAGCGCGTTACACCTCGGGCAGCCTCTCGGATCCCACCAAGACTCCTTCGCAGGTGGCCTACGAAATTCAAGTTCTGGGACAAGATGCGGGCGAGAATCCGGCGGGAAGCATCTACATGTTGGCCAGGGCGCCGACCGGAGTCATGAAGCCCGACGAATGGAACGCCTACGATATCCAGGTCAGGAGGGACGAGATCCTTGTCTTCTTGAACGGTCAAGAGGTCGCACGTAACGCTCCCTTGGACGGTCGTCCCAGCAAGGGACCGATAGGCCTACAGCTTCATGATCCCGAGACGATCATCATGTTTCGCAATCTCAAGATCCGAGAGGTCACACCTCAACAGGCACCCTAGTACCCTGTCAATTTAGAGATTGTGGGTTATGGACGAGCAATGGTGGTCGAGGTCAAGGCGCGCGGCCATAGGCATAGCTGGGCTATGTCGCGGACGCGCAACGCAGAGATCGGCCGCCAGGGCCGTTCAGAACCTACGATTTCTAAGTTGACAGGGTACTAGGGGTGGACGAAAGCAAGAGTCTGCTAGCGCACATCCTTTCCGAACGACCCCAGTTTCACCGGGGTGATCCCGAACTCCCTCCCGGAGCTTCGCTGGGGCGGAGTGAGACGATCCTTGCCCTCTCTTTCCTGGAGCAGGTTCAGCGCGGGGAGCAGGCGTGTCTGGCACCCCGAAATGAGGTGTTGATGCACCTTTTCGACCTGCTTTCGCCACATGCCTGCACCCTGGAGACTGGTGCTGGACTGTCCACACTGGTATTTGCGCTCGGAGGCACCAGACATACGTGTATCACCCCGGCCGAGTCAGAAGTGAAGGCGATTCGTTCCTACGCCGAGAGCCAATCGATCGACCTGAGTCGCACCCGCTTTCTCGTGAATTCTTCGGACCGCTGTCTGCCCAAGGAGCAACTGCCGCCGCTTGATCTGGTTTTGATCGACGGCAAGCATGCTTTTCCCTGGCCCACGATCGATTGGTTCTACTCCTCGGAGGCGCTGAAGCCTGGCGGCATCATCGTAATGGACGATGCCAACATTCCTTCCGTGGGCTACCTCTGTCAGTTCATGCGAGAAGACCCGCGTTGGACCCTTCTCAGGCAATTTGACGAAACCACTTTCTTCTTTCAGAAGAGATCTGATGATCTGAGAGGAGTGGCCTGGCACATGCAACCCTGGGTGACCCGCAGGTACCGCCCGAGAACTGTGTTGAAAAGGCTTGTCTGGCGGCTCAGATGGCTGCAGCGGTACTTTGGTCAGTCTGATTAGAGGAAATTCCAAGGGACACGATACAAACAGAATCCAAGTCACAAGCACCAAATCCCAAACAATTTAGAGTTACTCTGGATTCAGTGCTGCTCCCCGGTCTTTTCCTATCCGTGCCATCGTCAGCATCCCCAGGGAGACAGAACGTTTTGTGCCTGGAATTTGGGATTTGTTTGTATCTTGTACCTTGTATCTTGGAGTTTCCTCAAATCGTCAACCATCAGTACCAAAGGCTTCCTCTGCCAGTCGCTTGATCTCTCGAAGGTTCAGCTTTCCCGTCCCCAGCAGGGGAAGCTCCTCCACCTTCCGAAAACGATCCTTTCTGGGCACGAAGATGTTGGGCAGTCCCATGGTCCCCAGCTTCTTGAGCAGCTCTGGTATCTCCTCTTCCTTGAAGGTGTGGATGACGGCAAGGCTCTCGCCTTTGCGCGGATCTGCCACCGCGGTTACGGCAAAGATGCCTTGAGGGACTTCAGCGGCTTCGTGGAGCGCCTCCTCGACGCGACCATGCGGCACCATTTCGCCACCGATCTTGGAGAAGCGCGAAAGGCGATCGGTGATCTTCAAGAATCCGTCTTCGCTGATGAGCGCCACATCGCCAGTGACGTACCAGCCGTCGCGTAAGGCTTTCTGGGTGAGATCTCCGCGGCCTAGATATCCAGCCATGATGTTGGGCCCCTTCACCAGGAGCATACCCGGGGTCTCGACGGGCCTGGGTTCGAAGCTGTCAGGATCGACGATCCGGGTGGCGACGCCGGGCAGGGGAGGGCCGACGAAACCGCGCCGGGAGCCCGACTGAAAATAACCGGCGGCTCGGAAGTCGGGCACACTGACGGCGATGACGGGCGAGCACTCGGTGCAGCCGTAGCCCTCCAGTGGGCGGATTCCGAAGCGGTCTTCAAAGGCCAGGGCCAGGTCTGTCGAAAGCTTTTCGGCACCGGTCAGGACCAAGCGGAGCGAGCCAAACTGTTCCGGCGTGCAGCGGCGCATATAGAGTTGAAGGAAGGTCGGGGTTGCCAGCAGAATGGTGGCTTTGTACCTGCTGACAAGCTCTCCCACCACGGGTGCATCCAGGGGATTTGGATGCATGGGCATGGCGAGGCCCTTCTGAGCTGCGAACCAGAAAGACATATAACCAAAGGAGTGAAACAAAGGCAGAATACCCAGGACGCGATCGTGAGAGTCGGCTCCCAGAACCTGGGTAATCGCCTCCACATTTGAAGCGACGTTGTAGTGAGTGAGCATCACGCCTTTCGGTTCTCCGGTGCTCCCGCTGCTGAAGATGATCGTGGCCAGGTCGTCGGCTTCAATCGGCCGCTCGGCCCCACAAAAGTGCTCCAGGCCTCTGATGGTGAGAAACAGCGAGGCTACTGTACTCTTGATTCGGGCGGCAGTGCCGATCCGAGCAGCAACGTCCTCGAGCCAGAGGAACTGGACGCCGTCCGGCAGATCCAGCCCCGCCTTTTCCACGAACATTCGGCTGCTGATGATGGTGGAGAGCTCAGCCTGACGGATCATCGAGGCCATTCCCGCGCGGCCAGCTGTGTAGTTCAGATTCACGCTCACACCACCCGAAAGAGAAGCGGCAAGATTGACCAGGGAACCAGCGACGCTAGGAGGTAGGAGGATCCCCAAGTAGGTCTGACCCTTCCAGACACTCTTGAGCTCCCGCGCTAGCGCGACTGCCCCGATGAGTGCCTTGAGCCGAGACACATTCGGTCTAAGAGCGTCGGCGAAGGCCAGGGAGAAGGGCCAGCGTCGGACCTGATGTATGAAGGCGTGCTGTAAGGGTTTGGCGCTCTTCCGTCGAGCGGCCCAGGCGGAGCTGGCCAATTCCTGGACCTGCTGACGAATCTCGGCAACCGGAGTTTCGGAAGAAATCGGGGCTCCGAACGCCACCGTCACCGGGTAGGGAATCTGCTTCGGAATCTTGAAGAGAAAGCGCCCTCCGGAGCGACTGAAGATGCTCCCCCAGAGGCGATCCAGGTAGACGGGAACGATGGGGGACTGTCGGTTTCTTGCGATACGTTCGAAACCCCGGCGAAAGGGAAGCAGGGAGCCGATGCGGGTGATCTGACCCTCAGGAAAAATGCAGACCACGTCCCCCTCGTCCAGGTATTGTCCGGCTTCCCGAAGCGCTTTCAGGAGTACTCTGGGACCGGCTGAGGAGGAGATCGGAATGTTCCCCATGGATTTCATGAAGGGCCGGAAGAGCCAATAATCGAAGTAGCTCTGGTCCACGATGAAGCGAACCGGGCGATCCAGGCTTGCGATCAACATGAGAGCATCGACGAAGGAAACGTGGTTGGGTGTGAGGAGTACGCCTCCTTCTTTGGGTACGTGATCCCGATCCAAGACGGTGAGTCGATAGAAGGTATGGGTCAAGAGGATCAGTCCCAGTCTCAGCAGCGCGTCCGGGAGCAGTGAGAGGGCCCAAATCGTGCCCAGCAGAATGGCCAAGGAAGCGACTGACAGGATGAGTTGGGGTGAAAGGGAGAGTTGGGCCAGGAGCGTAGCGCTCAGGGATCCGACCAGGATACCCCCGAAGACAAAGACGTTGGCTAGTGCGATGATGCCGCCGCGGCGGCTGGCTGGAGCTTGCCACTGCACCAGAGCGTTGATGGGCACTACGATGAAACCGCTGGCGATGCCAAGGAGCGACGTCGATATGAGCAGTCCGGCGAAACCGGGCGACAATAGGGCGAGCGACGCACTGACGAGGGCCATCAGGATAGCACCCAGCGGAATCAGCCCATATTCGACCTTTTCTCCAGATAGCTTCGCCGCCACCAGGCTTCCCAGGCCGACTCCCAGGCCGAAAGCAGCCAACGGCAGTCCTGATGCAGTATCCGACAGCCCGAGGACCGTTCTCCCATACACCAGGATGTCCTGACCCAACAGGCTGACAATGGTCCAGTAGGTAACCGATCCGGCCACGGCCAGACCCAGAATCCGCTGGCCGCGGATGGTCCGCCAGGAGCTGCGAAGGGTCTCAACCAGGTTTCCCTCAGAGCGGGCCCGGGGCACGGCTGGGATGCGATGCGCGTAAAAAAGGCCCACCGCCGCGGTAAGCGTCAAGATGAGGCCTGGAAGCCAGATTTTCTCCCCGGCAGAGTCCAGCAGCAATCCACCTCCCGCCGTTCCCAGGATGATGGCCAGAAACGTCCACATCTCCAGATAGGCGTTGCCCTTCGAGAGCTGTTCGTGAGGGAGAAGTTCGGGAAGGATTCCATACTTGGCTGGACTGAACAGAGCGCTCTGGGCACCCATCAGCCCGAGTAGCAGCAGACGCAGTAATCCATTCTCAGGAAAGGCAAAGAGAGAGATCGCGACCGCGGACATCAAGGTGACCTCGACCCACTTCATCCAGATGATGATGGAACGCTTGCTGAGACGGTCCGCCAGCACGCCTGCAGGCAGAGAGAACAACATGAGGGGGAGAGTCAGGACACAGAAGGTAAGTGTTGTCTGATACTGGGAGAGTCGCTGAAATTCAGCGTCGCCGCTAACATGTGCTTCGAGTGTCCGAATCGCGAGGAAGGTGACAATCAGTTTCCAGGCGTTGTCGTTGAAAGCTCCGAAGAACTGGGAAACGAGGAGGCTTCTGATCGCGTGGCTCTTCGAGTTCGATTGACTCACTTGAAAACCGATAGAGCAGGTGTTTCGACGCCGATACTCAATATATACTAGTACGCTTGCCTGGAAAAAACTACGGAATGCACGCTACGTCATTGACGTCCTGGCAGTAATGAGCTCCCTGTACGCGCTCTACGATTTGAGCGATTTCCTGCTGATTGGGGCCAAGACCGACGCCGTCAATCTGGCCGAAATTACGCAGGTGCCTGCCTTCACTTGGGCCATTCTCTGGAGTGGTCTTTTACTATTGGTGGTCTACGCTGCGGGCAAGCGCGCGCTGCTCAGGCGCTGAAGAAGACCCGCCAAACGCCACTGCCTCACTTGTAATCTGATGCTTTGCTCAGATCAGATATCTGGCCTCTACCCTCACAATCCAAGAATGCTCGCGGTGTCGCGGTAAATCACCTGTTGGATCTGTTCTTCGTCCAGCCGTGGCAGCGCGGTACCTTCGAGCATCTTGTTGAGACCGAAGAGACCCTCTATTGAGGCCTCGATGTTGGTGAAGGGATAGTCGGTACCGAAGAGCAGCTTGTTCCAGACTCCATATTCCTGAACCAGCATCAGACTGTGGTAGAGCTGGAAGGGACGGTAGTGGATGGCGCTGATATCGGCGTAGACGTTGGGATGCTTTCTTATCACGACTACGCATTCGTTCTCGTAGGGATGGGAGAGATGCGCCAGGATGATCTTCACTTCCGGAAAGCGCGTGGCGATCGGGTCGAGGTGTCGAGGCAGCGTGCACTCCAGCGGGGCCTGGGCCACGAACGTGGTGCCGGTGTGCAGTAGTACCGGAAGGTCGTGGTCCTGAGCGTACTGCCACATCGGATCCAGGTCCTGCCCGTCGGGCCTGAAGCCGGCATACATGGGCATGAGCTTGATGCCCTTCAGACCCAGTTCCTGGTGTCCCTGGTGCAGTTCTTCTTCCCAACCTGGCTGGGTGGGGTCCAGGGAGAGGAATCCGACCAGAGTGTCAGGGTGCTGGAGGACGTAGTCGGCAACGAATTGGTCGTCCACCCAGAGGCCACTCAGCCTCGCCTTGCCGCCGAAGACAACGGTGCGTGTGTCCTCCGGAGCCGTTCGCCGGTATTCTTCATAGTGGACGGTCAAGTCTAATTCGGTTCCACCGCGGGCGTTTCGGGCCTGCTGCTGGAATTGGTCGGTGAAATGATCAGGGTATCGCCAGGTGTGTGAGTGCACGTCAAAGATCATAGTGGTTCTCCAGTCAGTCCTAGCCCAGCCGTGCTGGATCATGTCGGATGGGTAAGAGGGCCCATCCGACAAGTCACCGCTCGGCTCCTCATCACCCTAGACGCCCATTCTAGAGGTGTCAATACGGTCCATTCTCTTCTCTTCGAAGCAGCGCTTGATCTCCCGATCTCGTGCGAATATGATTCCCCCCTTGGGCACCCACTAAGATTTGATTGAGTCCGTTCCCGATTGAGTCCCGTTTCCTATGCCGCGACAAAGCGTTGTCGATCTGCCTCCGTCCAGCATCCGGATGATGTTCAATGAAGCTGCCGGAATGGAGGATGTGCTCCACCTCTCCATCGGCCAGCCTGATTTTGCCACCCCTCAGCCGGTGATCGAGGCCATGGTCGAAGCCCTGAGACAGGGCAAGACCAAGTATGCCCTGGACGCGGGTGTCCTGGAGTTTCGCGAACAGATCTGTGCCTACTACTCCAGAGAACACGGAGTGGAGCTGACACCCGAGGAGGTGCTGGTCACGGACGGTGCTGTCGAGGCCATCACCCTGGTCCTGCAGGCTTTCATCAGTCCTGGAGATGAGGTCATCCTCTTGGAGCCTGCCTTCGTGGTCTATGCGCCGTTCATCCGGATGATTGGAGGCGTGCCGATTTCGATCGTGACCCGAGTCGAAGATGGGTATGTGCCCGATCCTCAGGAAGTCGAAAACGCGATTACACCGAGAACTCGGATGCTCCTGGTCAATTCTCCTTGCAATCCGACGGGTGCAACTTTTCCGGTCGAGGTCTTGAAGCAACTGGCAGACGTGGCCCGTAGGCACAATCTGCTGCTTGGCTCCGACGAAGTTTACGAACAGCTCGTGTACGACCACCCAGGGCGATATCCCTCGATGCTGACGCTGGAGCCTGATCGCGATCGTCTCTTCGTTTTTCACAGCCTCTCCAAGACCTATGCCATGACCGGTATCCGAGTGGGTTGGGTGGTAACGGGATCTTCCAACTGGCAGATTCTGCAGAAGCTCCATACCTTCACCACTACCGTGGCAAACACGCCCGGACAGTGGGCCGGCATAGAGGCCCTTGGTGGTGACCAGAGCTTCATCCCCTCGATGGTATCCGAGTACAAGGAGCGAAGAAATCTGCTCGGTTCACTGATGGACGGCATGCCCCATCTCTCCAGCTACACTCCGGGAGGGGCCTTCTATCTTTTTCCGCGTTTCGATCTACCCATGGACGCGGACACCTTCTGCCTGCGCCTCCTGAAGGAGGCAAAGGTCTGTTGCATTCCCGGTACCGGTTTCGGCGATTCCTGCCGTCAGGCTTTTCGGATTTCGTACGCCGTCGGACCGGACAGTATTCGCGAGGGCATCAGGAGAATTCGACAATGGCTTACCCAATTCTAGTCATCAGCAGAAACGAAATCGTCTCTCGCTTCAAGATCCAGGAGGCTATTGACGTGGTGGAGGAGGCGCTTGCCAACCACGAGAAAGGCACCGACATTCTGCCGGACAAGCTTATTTTTCAGGTCCCTGGCGGGATCAGCGCCTGTATGGCCAGCATGCTTCCCGACCTGGATGTCCTCGCCATGAAGCTGGGCCAAGGCAGGGAAGAGAATCCCAAACGCGATCTACCCAATATCATCTCCCAGATCTCGCTTTTTGACCCAGACACGGGCAAACCCCTGGCGCTTATGGACGGCTCCTGGGTGACCGGATTAAGGACCGGCGCCTCGGCGGCGATCGCGGTGAAACATCTGGCCAGATCCGACGCCAAGACCCTGGGCATACTGGGGGCCGGATTTCAGGGCAGGCACGCCTTGAGGGCGGCTGTTCGGGTTCGTGCTTTCGAAGAGATTCGGGTCTATGACTCCTTTCCCAAGACTCTCGACAGCTTTGTCGAAGAGTTGTCTCAGGAGTTGGAGCGGACGATCAAACCCGCTTCGGGACCCGAGGAACTGGTGACCCACAGCGACGTGATCATCAGTTGTTCCAATACTACGGTGCCCATTGTCCAGGGAGAGTGGATCCGTCCAGGAACCCACTTCTCCTGCATGGGAGCAGACCAGGCCTGGAAGCAGGAACTGGCAGAAGGGGTGCACGCTCGATGTACTATTTTCGGAGACCACATCGACCAGATATGTCATCTGGGAGAGGTTTCCCAATCCATAGAAAAGGGACTCTTGTCGCGTTCCCAGATCAAGGGGACGGTGGGGCAGGTCCTGACCGGGGCTATCGAAGGAAGAACCTCAGCGGAGGAGATTACCCTTTTTGATGGCACCGGCATGGCGATCCAGGACGCGGCTGTTGCTCGGCGCGTCTACGATCTGGCCGCGCGAGAGGGTTTCGGGGTGTGGGCCGAGCTCTAGCCCCAGAATCGTCGTATGCCAAATCGGCTAAAGGATAAGATCGCAATCGTCTCCGGTGCGGGCTCGGTAGGGCCTGGCTGGGGTAACGGCAAAGCAACAGCCGTTCTCTTCGCCCGAGAAGGGGCGTCGGTGTTTGCGGTCGACATCAACCCCTCTGCCGCCGAAGAGACCAAGAAGATCATCGAGGACGAGGGCGGTCGCTGCGCCAGCTGGCAGGCCGACGTCTCCCAGGGCAGGGAAGTTCAGGCCCTGGTCGACGCCTGTCTGGCCGAGTTTGGACGCGTAGACATTCTTCACAACAACGTAGGTATTTTGGAGGTAGGGGGACCTGTCGAGCTTTCCGAGGAGCAATGGGATCGGGCCCTGGGTGTCAACGTCAAGAGTATGTTCCTTACCTGCAAGTACGTGCTCCCCATCATGGAGCGCCAACGCCGGGGTGCCATCGTCAACGTGTCCTCGATTGCAGCGATCTGTCATCTCGGATATGACGCGGTCTCCTACAATGCATCGAAGGGGGCCGTGGATTCGCTGACCCAACACATTGCAGGACAGTACGCAGACAAGGGAATCCGTGCCAACTGTATTCAGCCAGGCTTTCTGAACACCCCCATGATTGTCGAACCGTTGAAGAATACCTATGGGCCTGGGGGTGTCGACGAAATGGTGAGGAAACGAGATGCGATGGTCCCCATGGGAACGATGGGAGATGCTTGGGATGTAGCCTATGCTGCGCTCTTCCTGGCTTCCGACGAGGCGAAATATATCACGGGCGCGAAGCTCGTGGTAGATGGCGGGGTTACCTGTAAATTGAGGGTCTAGGTTGCTGCAGGAGCCAAGGGAATGACGGACAGGATCGGTATCGGAATCACTGGATCAGGATTCATGGGCAAGACCCACGCCGAGGCGGTGCTTACGCTGCCCCAACTCCAATTGGTGGGCTTTTCCGGCGGAAGTCGTGCCCCCGGGCTGGCACAGGAGTACGGGGTTGCGTTCGAACCGGACGCCGAGAGCTTGGCGCGACGTTCGGATATCGACGCCGTCATCGTGACGACGCCGCACCACGTGCACCTCTCGGAAACGCTGGCCGCGTTCCAGGAGGGCAAGCACGCCTTGGTGGAAAAGCCGCTGGCGACGTCGGTCGAGGACTGCGACCGTATGCTTGAGGCGGCCGCGAGCAGAGGATTGACTCTGGGGGTGGGCTACCATCAGCGGTTCCGTAACAACAACAGTGAGGCCTGCCGGTTGGTTCGCGAGGGAGCCATTGGAGATATTTTGACGATCCAGGTGTCGATGCTCTCGGAAGGCTCGCTACGAGACGGAGGAGGCTGGGCCTGGTGGGACGATCCACGGAGCCTGGGACACATTTTCGGCTCAGCACCGCATGGTGTTGACCTACTGCGATGGATGATGGGCTCGGACGTGGCTTCGGTGGGTGCTCTCTGCCGCACCTTTCTCGGTGATGCACCCGTCGAAAATACGACGCTGGCGCAGATGAGCTTCCAGAACGGAGCACTCTGCAGTTTGTTCTCGACCAACGTGATGGCCGATCCGGGTTTTGTGGACGAGACTTTCCGTATTCGAATCATGGGTTCAAAAGGACTTATGGACCTGGACCCCTACGGAGACCTCCAGATCGCTACTGATGGCGCCTGGCAGACTGTGTCCACTCAGCCTTCTGCGGAATATGTAGCAGCGGACGTGCCAATCAATCCGATCCGGATTGAAGCCTACAAATCGCAGATTCAGGCTTTCGTGGATGCCATGGAGGGCAAGGCCTCGACCCTGGGAACGGGACTCGATGGTCGTGCTGCAGTCGAGGTGTGCAGTGCCATGCTGGAGGCTTCTCGGACCAACTCGGTGATCCAACTCGGCTCCTAGCTGGAACCAGTTTGTTGTCCTTGCTCTGTGGAGCGGACTTGTTAGGAGCAATGATACATCCACCCCGACACTATTGCTTTCGAAAGTCCCTGGCGCTACTGACTCTGTCGCTGTTGGCTGGGGCGGCCTGTGATCAGCCCAAGAACGACAACCCGGAGGATTGGCCGGTCTATCTGGGAGACGCCGGGGCATCACACTACTCCGCCCTGGCACAAATCAGCCGTGAGAACGTCGATCGGCTCGAAGTGGCCTGGACCTACCGGACGGGAGACGCACGGAAATCCTCGCAGATCCAGTGCAACCCGATCATCATCGGAGGTCGCCTCTACGCCACCTCTCCCGGTCTCAAGGCCTTCTGTCTGGATGCAGCGACCGGGAAGCAGGTCTGGGCCTTCGATCCTCAGGAGAGAAGGGAACTGGGGACTCTCGGTGTCAATCGAGGGGTTGCCTACTGGGAAGGCGATCAAGCCCGGCGGATCTTCTACTCGGTCGGCCATCTGTTCTTCGCCCTCGACGCTGACAGTGGACGACCTGTGGCGTCTTTCGGAGAAGGAGGCGTGTTCGACCTGCGGCTCGGCCTGGGTGTCGATGATTTCGAGGGCGTGTCCCTCTTGAGTACGTCGCCGGCGGCCGTCTACAAGGATCTCCTGATCGTCGGCACCCGGGTCGGAGAGGGACCCGGGAAAGCGGCTCCCGGTCACATCCGTGCCTTGGATGCCACCACAGGTGAGATTCGCTGGACCTTTCACACCATACCTCGCCCGGGGGAGGCGGGTTATGAAACCTGGCCTCCCGAAGCCTGGAAGTACACGGGTGGGGCCAACTCCTGGGCGGGCATGACCGTCGATCATCGCCGTGGGAATGTGTTTGCCTCCACTGGATCACCTACCTTCGACTTCTGGGGAGGGCGCCGAAAGGGTCAGAACCTCTACGGGAACTGTGTGCTCGCCATCGATGCCGAGACCGGCGAGCTCCGTTGGCACTTTCAGACAGTGCATCACGACATGTGGGATCGCGATCTTCCGGCTTCTCCCAATCTGGTAACGGTGACACGGGAAGGGGAGGAGGTGGACGCGGTGGCCCAGATCACAAAGTGGGGGTTCGTGTTCCTCCTGAATCGAGAAACTGGAGAACCGCTTTTCCCAATTGAGGAAACGCCGGTACCGGCCTCCGATCTCAAGGGAGAAGAAGCCTGGCCAACCCAGCCTATCCCGCTGAAGCCACCGCCCTTCTCACGCCAATCCTTCACCGAGGCCGATGTCACCGATATCTCTCCGAGTTCGCGGGAAGCCGTGCTGGCACGCTTCCGGCAAATCAGGAGCAGCGATAGGTTTGAACCCCCTAGCACCCAAGGGACGCTGATCTTTCCCGGCTATGATGGCGGTGGGGAATGGGGAGGGGCGGCCTCGGAGCCTTCCCGTGGACTCTTGTACGTCAATTCCAACGAGATGCCCTGGATTCTCACGATGGTAGATACCGACGCGAAGGCGCTCCCGGGAGCCGAAGTCTATCGAATCCACTGCGCCGGGTGTCACGGCCCCAAAAGGCTCGGCGATGCTCACAGCAACAATCCTCCGTTGCCACTGGAAGACGTCTATCCCCGAGAAGAGACTCGGGACGTGATCAGGCGAGGAAAAGGACGGATGCTGGGGATGCCACAGCTCTCGGATCAGGCAACCGAGGCGGTGATCGACTTCCTCTCGGGGTCGGATCCGGCGAGAGTCCCGTCCTGGGCGGTACCTCCCCCTGAGATCGCGTACACCTTTACGGGCTACAACCGTTTTCTTGACCCGGAAGGCTATCCGGCCATCAAGCCTCCTTGGGGACAATTGACGGCGATCGACCTGAACCAGGGAAGTATCGTCTGGCAGGTGCCCTTGGGTGAGTTTGAGGAGCTGACGCAGAGAGGGGTGCCTCAAACCGGAACTGAGAACTACGGAGGTCCAATCGCGACGGCTGGCGGTCTCCTCTTCATCGGAGCGACGCAGGACCAGAAATTTCGCGCATTCGATCGGGAGTCCGGAAAAGTCCTGTGGGAAACCCAACTACCAGCCGGGGGGTACGCCACTCCAGCAACCTACTGGGTTGCCGGCCGCCAATTCGTCGTTGTCGCTGCAGGGGGAGGCAAGATGGGGACCCCCTCCAGCGACTCCTACGTCGCCTTCGCCCTGCCCCAAAGTAGGAAAGAGGAAGAGTGAGAAGCTGCGCGAAAAAGGCAATGCTGCTCCAGAGCCGATGAGTTCACAGCGTCCCAAGATAGCCTGGAGGCGTCGTGCACGACACGCAACTGCTCTACCTCCGGCGTCCGATCCGCCACCCAAGCCAGCCCGACTCGGTTCTGCCCTTGCCCGCAACGCTGTCGGGACGGGGTGCCTCTGCGGGCGCCGGAAGAAAAGGTGGGTTGAAATAGCGTGATGTCGTCCAGCCCATTTTGCTTGACGGGTACTTGGAACCGTCTCCTCTCCACCTTTGAGCCCGGCCCGTTTCAAAGTAGTCTCATAGCCGGAGAGGTCCCAATGGCGATTGGTATAGCCCAGATCGATGCCTTCACCAGCGAGCCTTTCGGAGGCAATCCGGCGGCCGTCTGCCTGCTACCGGAGCCCCGGGACAACACGTGGATGTAGAGGGTTGCCCAGGAGATGAACCTTCCGGAAACCGCCTTCCTCTGCCGCGAAGGGGTCGCGTTCGAGCTGCGCTGGTTCACTCCCAAGGTCGAGGTCGACGTTTGCGGTCAAGCCACTTTGGCCAGTGCCCACTTCCTGTGGGAGGAGGGGCACCTCGATCGTGGTGAGACGGCGCGGTTTCTGTCGAAGTCGGGTCCACTAGCCGCCGACTACCGCGATGGACTCATCCCCCGGCATCGCGCCCCAGTCCTCCAGGGGAGCTGGACTTCCCTTCCGAGACGGCTGAGCAGGCGGCAGCACCACCGGATGGCCCTGGGTGTGCCCTCAGGTAGATTCCTGTGAAGGGGGTCCTGAAAGCCCGCTACTTTGCAAGGTTCGAACTTCGGGTGGGCGACCCTTCACACTTCTTCGGTCGCCCTTCGCACTTCCCAGTGCCTCTCTTCGAAGAGATCGGTGGTCTCAGCTGGAAAAACCCCATTTCGCCGAGAGCCGCTTGAGCATGACCGGCAGTCGTCTGAGCACGAAGTGTTTGACCGGAGGCAGGAGCCACTTCCTGACTTGCTGGAGAGCGAAGATCAACAGTGGGGGGCCGATAAAGTAGAACAAGGCTCCAATCCAGGATCCATCCTTCCAGTACCAGGTCAAAGGCGCGACGACCAGGTACACAGCCGAGAGGAGCACCCGAAAAAAGGCCGGTACGACCCGGAAGCTTGCCAGGCGCTGGCGGACGGTTTCCAGGTGCAGGTTCCAAGTCTCGGCCTGACTTGTGCAGGCGGGGTGGACCCGGGTTACCAGATCCCCGTCGGGCTGGAGCACGGTCTGCAGGAACGGAACACCGTCGGACACCGAATCGGATGAGCCCTCGCCTGCTCCCCGCCAGTGCGTGGTGATGACCAGTGCCTCTTCGCGGAACAGCAGCGCCACGAAGTTAAGGTACTCACGCACAATCTCCAAAAGCCGTCGCAGGCTCTTTAGCTCGGGCCAGACGAGTTGGGTGTCGTCCTTGAGCTGACGCAGGAGATCGATGATTGCGCTGGGTCGCATACTGGCTTTGTTGTGCTCTCCCCCGTGAGGCGAGAGACCGGACGAGTGGAAAGAGCCGAACCACCCCTGGTGTTGGGCAAGACCAGGCTACTTGGCCGGCGCTCTTTTCCCGGTGAGGAAGCCAACCAGATACTTGAAGAAGGAACCGGCCGTCTCGACCAGAAACCTCCAGGTGTTGACACTGGTGCCGATCGCGTCGCGATGGATCTTGTGAAGCGTCTCGTATTCCGGTGTGGCGAAGCTGGAGTTCACTCTGGTCACGACGTCCCCATCGATCTGGATCACCGTTTGCATGGCGATGGTTTCGGTTCCGATCTCCCAGGTCTTGCGAATCGAGACCAGCTCGTCCGCCTCGAGAGGCAAGGGAGCAAGCTCCTGCTTCCTCGATCTCAGTTCGCTTTCGGTATAGTCATTCTCAATCTCGCGGGTCGAAAAGTCCTTCCCGGCTGACGCAGCCGTGAGGGCTGAATCGACCCGGGCCTTGAGTTTGCCGAAAACGTCGTTGATCGCTTCG
Source organism: Acidobacteriota bacterium (assembly GCA_965218775.1). Taxonomy (GTDB): domain Bacteria; phylum Acidobacteriota; class UBA6911; order RPQK01; family JAJDTT01; genus CAUZIZ01. The sequence continues at coordinate 2,711,622 of CBDCLS010000006.1, forward strand.
CAGCGGGTCGAGACCCTGCGCAGCATTGCCAAATCCACATCTTTCTTTTCGGAAGCCGGCTGTTCCGGCTGGAGGCGTCTTTTCGATTCCTTTAGTGCCGCTGCCTCCAGCTGTTTGAATATCGCCTTGCTGCCCGGGATCTCGGCGTCATCACCTCGCCCCTGGGGTAGTTCCTCTTCGTCGATCCCCAGTTTGTGTAACTGCTCCCGAAACGCAGCAGCGATGTCCACCAGGGCTCTTCGACCGGACATCTTCTCGCTGGTCGACTTGTCCGTGATGATCGTGCTGATTTCCAGCTTCAGAAGATCAGAAGTGATTGTCTGGAGCCGTTCGTCGATTGCCATCTAGGTCCTCGTGAAACCGAGCGGCCTACGCCAGGCTCGGGCTTAACCGTTCGGCGTCTATCATTTCCCTTGCAAGGATCTCAAAGCCAATGGTCAGGTGTTTGGCTCATCCGGCTCATTCTGTCCTTCCGGCGGGGTTTCACCCTCTTTCTCGCCCCACCTCGACACCAGATCGTAGAGGGCCTTCAGTGCCTTCAAATTGCCGTCGATGATTTCGTGACCCTGTTTTTCCTTCTGTGCGTGATAGTCGCGGAGCTCTTTGTAGTCGCCGGTGACGAACGACTCGTCCATACAGGTCGTGACGTCGCCCTGGATCAGGCTGATGCGCGACAGGATCACCTTGGGGTCGCTGCCATAGTCGATCTTGATCTTCTGGCTCGTTTCTTTTTCCTTCGCCGGAATGACTTTTCCCACCGCTGTCACAATCTCGAGGGTAACTAATTCCTCAAGTGCGTCGGTGATCGTCTTCAGCAAACTGTCCTTGTCCATTTCGGTATCTCCTTGGTGTGACGGGGTCGATCGTCGGGAGAGGCAGATCGAGGGGGACCTCACCCCAGTCGAAGTACACGGTCGGCTTCGCCGAATTGTGCCGAGTCTACTGGCCCCCCGGAACCGTGTCAAGCGGCCGAATGGTCTCTGTTCGTTTGGCTCCTGATTGGGTGCTTCTTCAGGCAACTGTTGTTGAGTTCTGGCGTCGTTCTTCAGAGACCGGGAATCTACTCAGGATCAAGACAAACAAAAAGAAGGCAGCCCGACTTGTGAATACGTCCCGGAAGGACAGTCTTCTTTTGACCAACCCGGCCTGCATCGCTGGAGTCCTCAGCCGCTTACCAAATTTCAGGGCCAGGTGAGGGCGCAGAAAGTTGTAGTACATCATCAGCAAAGCCAGGTGACCCTCCAAGAATTCGGTGCGGCGAGCATGGCAAGGGGTGCGCCGGCTAAGATAGGCAGAGCCTTGGCGGAGGGTCAGGTTGTGACGCTCCACAAAGCTGGTATTGAGGGAGCCGGAATCTTCGGAGTCAAGAAGGGCTTCCTCCCTTATTTCTATGAACCCGAGTATGGACCCTTGCGCTCGGTGGTGGAGAAGACCGTTCAGCGCTTCTTGGAGTGCGGCCTCTTGCGCCACGGTTTTGCCCGCCTCAAGTGTACGCAATGTCCGCACCAGGCGGTGTTAGCGCTCTCTTGCAAGACCAGATACCCTTCATGCCAAGCCAAGCGGGTGGCCGCCTTTGTTGAGTGGGTGACCGAAGAAGTCCTGGAGGCGGTCGATCATCGCCAGTACGTCTGGACCATTCCCCGGGTCTTGCGCCCGGCCTTTCGAAAAGATCGACGGTTGTTGGGCCGACTCAGTCGCTGTGCCTGGATCAGCCTGCGCCAATACGCCCAGGCGGTGCTCGGCGACGGCTTCGTGCCGGGAGCGGCGGGGTGACTAGCCTTTACCCACAACAACTGGAGGTAGATTGAACAGCGCTTCTGGAGAATCCAGTTTTGCAGCCGGCCCATTTGCGAAGGCGCGACACAAGGGAACTTTCGTTTGGGGAGATTCTACAGAAATGGACATTACTCCAACCCTAGAGGATCAGTTTATAGTGCGGGCCTGAGGTGGCTTTACGTTGTTCTCGAACCCAACTGCTTCGACGGGCGTCGCTCTAGAGCCGGGATCAGGTAGCTGGTCAATGCTGAGCGATCGAGCAATCTTGGACTAGGAAAAAGTGACAGGCACACTACTTCCGTTGACGCAGATGGTGTGGCTCTGGCAGCGATTCAAGGACTCTACAAAATGCTCAAGGAAAAGGACTCAGAGCTTGAGAGTCTGAGGGCTGAGTTGGAGGAGATTCTGAGAATGCTTAGACGAGAATAGGTCGAGGCCGTCACCCTCTTGGTTCGGGGAGGACTCTGTCAGTCCGGAAGTGTCAGGTCGACCCTTTCAGTTCGTTGATCAGTTCTCTTATCAGTTTCCCGAGATCCATACTCGTACCAGTGACTTTCGCTTCTTTTCGAGGGTTCTTGGGTTCTTCGGCCGTGAAGAACTTCATGGCAAGTTCACTTTTTACCTTTTCTCGAATCTGATCAGGAAGTCCCGCCAAGTAAGGGTCCACTGAGGCTATGGCGAGCTCTATTCTTCTGCTATGACGCTCAGTGTCCTGATGTCTGTCTGCCTGTCTGGCCGCATAGGCCACAGCAAGACCAAAGACCGCTGCTACAAAGATTCGTGCGGCGAATGCTGACCAAGCAAAGGAACTCTCTGCGGTGAGGAGAAATGCGTATATTGCGAAACCTATCAGACCCACGAATAAGCCGCCCGCAATGCGGTGCCAAAGAGCAGACGATTTTCGTTCCTGGTCTGCTATCTTCTGATAGCCCCCTACCATACCAGTGTTTGCGATCACGTAGACGAGTTCCTGCGCCTGTTCCCTGTACTCGCCTATCTTTTCCATCTGTCCTTGTACACGGTCGGACAGATCTTTCGCGACAGACTCGAGATCGGCTTTTCCTTTCTCGGCAATGGCTCCAGTCTGCTCACGCGTTTCATCCTCCAGCGTCTTGAACTTCTCTTCCCATATCTGAGCGGTCTTTGATAGCTTCTCGCTGGACTCCTTCAGTGTTGTTCGGGATTGCTCTGATCGACTCTTCTCCTCGTCGGCGTGCTCAGCCCTCCGACGTTCCTCGGACTGGGAAAACTGACCTTGGAACTGTGAAATAGCCGTATCTAGGCGGCCCTTCTGGCTTTCGATCTCGTTCTTGACCGCTTGCAAGCTGGAGCGGGCTTCTTGAATAGGCCCTGCGAGGCCCTCCCTCTCGTCATCAACGTAGCGATGGAATTGACTGACGGATCTTCTAAAAGACGTAATCCCGCGTCTCAGGCTCTCTAGATCTCCAACTCCCCTGACAGGCAGAAGGCTACTGAGGTGAACCAACACATTGTCAGCATGGTTGTTCGCGGTTGTTAAGTGTGCGGGGTTACGATTGCTTTGGTAGTGCTTGATCTCCCCTTCGAGCTTTTGGAAAAGACTGTGGAGATTGTCAAGTGTGGTGACTGACACCAAGAATGGGTCCACACCTGACAGGGTTTTCTGGGTATGGGCACGGATTTGCTTTAGCCTCTCCGTGGCACTGACCACGTCAGGAGATGGCGGCTCACCATCGCTCTCAATACTGTTTAACAAGTTATCAAGTGTGCCGATCATTTGGTGGAGCGGATGGTTCTGAACTCTTTCGGTATATTCTGACATGGCTCTAAGGGTCCTCCCCGCAGATACTAAACGATACACTCAAAGCTGTAACCTTGACGATTCGGCCAGGTGCCCAAAGCATACTTTGCTTCTTTTCGCAAAGTTGTACCACAATAGTATGAATTGGCCGACACCACTCGACAAGTAGCTGCTGAGCGTTGAACTAATCCTCCTGCTGCTTCAAGAAAATGGGAAGGAAACTCAAGCAGGCTGGAGCTCGAGTCATGAGTGCTTCGGTCGTGGCGCGTCGAATCGTGAGTGAACGGCCCGTCTATCACCCGCTGGGAGCGGACCGCTCAGAAGCGCGACTGCTCAACTGTAGGGCCAGGGGATTCTCCTCGTGCCCCTCCGTTTTACATTCAGCATTCACGAACCTGTTCTGGGCCACAGCGGACGACTCGCATCCTGGCAAATCGAAATCCTCCCATGATCTACAACAAAGCTCGTGGAAAGTATCTGTAAGTTCTTTAGCAACGAGTCGTTCGCGTCTACAAGCTACTCAGGTGGAAAATTGGCGGGCGAAGTCGTGATAACCAAGCGGGAGGCCTTGGTCAGGAAAATGAAGATTGAGTATCAGGCGGACTTCCAGAGCGGTGTTGCAGGATTCAAGAGGTAGGATTCGACTCAGTCTTCACGTATCGGTTGACTATCTCGATCAATTCGAGAAGCTTGTTTGCGTCCTCGTAGGGTTTGCCCCCGTATTTCCCCCAGTGGACACCACCTTGAGCGTCGATCAGCACTGTGGAATTAAGACGCATTTCCTCAAACTCGTCGTAGGACTTGAAGCGCTTGCCGCTATTCCACTGAGGGTCTGAAAGCAGCGCAAACGGGAGCTTCCGTTCAGCTTTAATCCTGGCCAGACGTTCCGGCTCTTCGGGACTGACCGCTACAATAACCGCATTCCTTTTCTCCAGTTCTCCAGTTTTCTCAGCGAGTTTCGCCAGGCCCGACAAACACGACTCACAGTCGGCGCTGGCGGCGAACACCAGGACGACAGTTTTCCCCCGGTAATCGTCGAGCGTTACCTTCTTCTTCTCAGAATCGATGACTTCTAGCCTGGGAGCCGGATTGGGCCGCCATTCGTTGGGTCCCACGGAGGTCAATTTGCTGCGATCGTACGGGCGCTGGCTCGTGGGAGAGACATCGCTGGGAACGGGATCGAGACCGGCTTTCTCAGCGGCAGCCGTGGCGCGCACTAGCCATTTCAGCCCCAGGTCGGCTTGCGACCACACGTCCAGGAGCTGCGAATAGACTTCCTGAGCCTTGTCGCGCTCGCCCATACCAAGGTACGCCTCGACCAAACCTGCCAACGCGAAACCATCGTTGCGGATGGTCTCGAGTGTCTTTTCGAAGGCCAGGGCGGCCAGTTCGGGGCTGTGGCGGTCAAGGTACTCCCATCCGAGGGCGTTGTAGAGAAAGTGTTGGTCGTAGGGTGGGTCGTTGACACGCTCCCGAAACTCCGCTTCCTCTTCGGCTGCTTCGGTCAGAAGTCGCAAGCCGAGGTGAACTTTGTCCCCTGCCAGGGCAAACCGTGCGCGTAGCTCAAGCGACTGGAAGCTATAGAGCATCCTGTCGGTCGGGCCACTCTTTTCAACTTCGTTTTCAAGCTTGAGGAAAGCGTCGAACTCTTCATGTGCCTTCTTACTCTCTCCGAGGCTGAGTCGAGCCAACGTACGCCCGTAGGTCTTGTGGATTCGCTCCCAGAGGCCTTCATCTCCCCATGGCGGGGCATTCTCCCCGAGCAGTTCCTCCCAGCGTTCAAACTTGATCAAGACGCGCTGCAACGAGTGAGCCTCCCGATACAGAAACGCGGCACGGGACAACTCTCGAGCACCCCGCACTGCTTCCTTCGCCATCCCCAGTTGCTCTTGCACATAACACAAATAGTCGCGGTTGTGGCTATAGTTCCAAGAGGCCGAGGGCAGCATGTTGTGTTTTCGCTGGTAAGCCAGCTCGGTGCGATTGGCCGTATCCTGCGCAATGGCCGCCTCGTGCCACATGCCGAGACCGCTGAAGATGTGACCTGGCATGTGTAGAGCATGGCCTGAATCTGTAGCAATCCTTCCCAAGTGGCGAGCGCTGTCGATGACCACGGTGGCATCTGGGCCATCCCAGTTGTGAATGCGGTAGTGGTGAGCTCCGGGATGTTCAGGGTTGGCTTCAAGGACCTGTTGCAGAACCGTATCACAGGCGAGGCGGTCTGGCGCCCGAGTGTCGTCTGAGTGTCGGCCGCTACGAGCTCGCCGATAACACTCATGTCCGTAGAAAACGCGGAACTCAACGTCATGCGGATAGTCGAGCAGCAGTCGCTCGAGCCTTCGCGTAAACTCTCGCTCGCGGAGCGGGCGGGTCTGGACCCCTTGGGTCAGTTCCTCAGCAGTGTCCGGGACGGTACGCGCGTCCCAGGCTTCCAGCCAACGCCGCTCACGTTCGCTCACCTTGTCCTTACGCTCGAGGGCCATGTCGAGGAATTGGCGGGCGCGTTCTCCGTGCGTCGACATCGAAAGCCCCCAGTAGGCCATGGCACAGTCAGGATCGAGCTTAAGGACCCACCGAAAACTTCGCTCGGCCTCGTTGCGAAAATAGACGTGGAGCAGGGAGACACCCTGGTTGAACCACTCCTGCGCCCTGGGATTCGAAGTCGTGATGGAAAACTCAACCCTTCCCAAGCCTTCCATGCGCCAGGGCTTGAGGCGGGGTCCTTCGTCGAACGGTTCGCCGAACCGGGAAAGGCCAGGTACAGCCTCTTCACCGCCAAACACTCCTGAAGTCAGAGTTACCAAAAGAGCAGCGGCGCAGAAGGTCTTCAACATCGGCTTTGCGGCCTCTCGTGGAAAGATCACGCTGTGCTTCGCAGCCTAAGGTTGGTCCCTCAGCCTTGTCAAGGGGACACCACCACCATGCGCTACAGGGATTGCCCTCCGCCTGATCGCGATTCCCGCAAACAAATCACGTAAGTGCCTTTGATCGCTGAAGTCTCCTGATTCCTTCGATACGGTGTGTACGTTTACGTCCGGTGGAATTTCGCGACTGAGCAGATGCCCGACGATCGACTGGAGCCAGGTGTAAGCGTCTCGAATAAGAACAAGGAACTTGGCCTGGGGAAAAGCCGTGAGAAGGTGACCAAGGATGAACTGGTTCGCCCAAGCGATGTCATAGTCAAGGTTTAGCCGTCTGTCGCGTTCGAGCAGATAATCGCGGGCATTCGCCCCCACCTCGCCTCGCGATTCCTTCAGGATCAGCTCCAAGATTTGTTCTCGCTCGGGTTCGTGGGCAGCGCGGTGATGCGCCGCCAACAGCCCGTAGATCGACGCCGTTCCAGACTTCGCCTGCCCGACGCAGAAGGCCTTGGTCGTTGGATGTGAATAGTTACTTTCAACTATGGGAGCCTGGAAACAACCCTATTAAGCCGACATCGACTATTCGGATAATCGTCCATACATTTCCGGTCGCCGGTCATCAAACCGATGGATCTCATGTTGCCCGGGAATGCGAACGACCTTCTTGTCGCGCACTCGTTCCAGATCAAGATCCCCGTACAGCACAGCCGGGTCAGTATGATCCGCGGAGACCAGGTTGTCGCCGTTTGGTGCACACAGGCGACTCTTTCCAATGAAGGAGAATCCGCGCTCGACGCCGACTCGGTCGACCGCCAAATAGTAAACGTGGTTTTCCATGGCCCGCGTGTTGATCACGTGGTCCGCCGTACACTCGGCACCGGGCGGCCAGTTGGTTGGCAAGACGATCAGGTCCGCACGGTCCAGAGCCATCACCCGCGACGACTCGGGGAATGCACCGTCGTAGCAGATGTTCATGCCCACTCGGACCGGACCGGCTTGGTGAACGGCAAAGGGTTGGTCTCCCGGGGTCGTAAAGCGGTCGACGCCCAGGTACGGCAAGTGAATCTTGCGATAGTTGCCGACCACCCCCTCGGGTCCAACCAGTGTGCAGGCATTGAAGAGTTGCTCGCCATCCCGTTCCAGTAATCCGAAGACGACGAACGCGCTCAACTCGCGACACCACTCGGCCACCGTCTCCGTGGCCGGTCCTGGAACGGACTCGGCGTACGGAATTGCCTCCTCCAGACTGTCAAAGCAATATCCGGCCAGCGCGCATTCGGGAAAGACGGTCAGCCGCGCTCCCTCCGCCGTGGTCTGTCTCAGCCAATGCTGCATCGCGTCGAGGTTGGCCTGTTTGCCGGCCAGCATGACATCCATCTGAACGCCGGCGATTCGGAAGTTGCTCATGTCGTACTCCCCGTCGAGCTACCAGAAATAATCATCGCACAAAGTATCATCATTGATGACCGCGTCGGCGGGCCATTCGCTATTATCCATCAAACGTACAACCCATTCCCTTGTTGAAGTCTTCGGATTTCCCTCGCTCGGAAGATAGGGGAGTTGGATTTCCGGGGCAGCGCCTGCTGGCCAATGATCAGCACCGTCCCCATCGTGGCACAGCAGCTGTTCGGCGACTACAGCCAGACCTTTCTTTCTGCAGTCCCTCCCTCGATTCTGACCAGGTAGTTTCCGGCTTCGATAGAAAGGATCCCATGGAAGAGATGGCAACGAAAACCGCCGAACGATTCTGGATCCAGATGGAAGAGCTAGTCGCCTCTTCTGAGCTCGTCATCGATCGACCCAAGGGCAAACCACATCCACGATACGCCTCGGCCATCTATCCGCTCGACTACGGGTTCTTCAAGAATACCTCGGGCGGTGACGGTAGCAGGATTGACGTCTGGATTGGCTCCCTCCACAACACCAGTCTGGACGCAATCGTCTGCCCCTGACTCCGTTCGATCGGGGCTAAGACCGGCGGTGGAACAGAAAGCCGCACCGAAGGGGTTAATGTGGCTGATGTGGCGGGAAGCGAAAGAGGATCAGCTAAGGGCGCGAAGTGCCACCGGCACTCCCATTTACAGCCGTTGGTTCCCGGCACACAGGAACGAGTCAAGTAGTATGATAACAACTAGAAAGATGGGAACAGCCGTGAGCTTGTTTGTGCGCAACTCCTTCCCCACGTTTCCGCCTCCTGGCACAACGATTCTATTGGCCTTGGCTCTTACAGTAGGCTCTCCTGAGGGCTTTGGTGCGAGGCGCTGGGAGCCGATCGGACCCGGCGGAGCCACGATCAATGCCATCGCCATCCACCCAGCGAACCCAGACCTGATGTGTGCGCTTATCGGAATCGACCACTCTCCTTCCCATGCTGTCTACTGTAGCCAGGATGGGGGGCGCTCCTGGAGGGCTCTCGCACGTGGACTACCACCCGACCTTAGCCTGACCGCCATCGCTATTGCCCCCAATGCACTCAATACGGTTCTCCTAGGAACGGAATCGGACGGAGTCTTTCGCAGCCAAGACGACGCCGACTGGTGGCCTGCCAATGTCGGCCTTAGCAGCCATTCTGTATTCTCGTTGGCCGTCGACCCGAAGACTTTCGCCATTTACGTGTCAATGCCGGACAACGGCGTTTTCAGAAGCAGTGACGGCGGTGAGACCTGGGAAACGTTCAGCTTGTCGCTGTCTGAACCCAATCTCGGCGTGCTGGCAGTCAATCCCGCCACCTCAACTGTCTATGCGGGGGCGGGGGCGCTGCGCCGTCACACCAACGCACGAGGCTGGGAAGTAGTCAACAAACCCTGGAGTTCCCAAGTGCTGGCCGTGGCTCAGGACGGCTCGGCAGTCTACTCCGCAACATCCAAAGCGCTTCACCGGAGCCTAGATGACGGAGCGACATGGACTCAACTCCAGGACGAACTGCTTCCCCTTTCAGGCTTAGGTGTCGAAGTCTTGGCTGTCGATGCTTCCTCGGCGAATGTGGTCTACGCGGGCTGGTCGAACAAATTACTGCGGACTGAGAATGGAGGCGAAAGTTGGATCCGACTGACGCCTCCCCGGTTCAACAACATCACGGCATTGGGTGTTGACTCTAGCTCTCCCAGCCAGGTCTACACCGGCTTTTACCGTGATGGGATTTTTCGGAGCGGGGACAAAGGCGAAAGCTGGACGGAGTCCAACAACGGATTCAGCACCCGCAGCATCTCATCTGTTCAAGTCAACCCGCAGGACTCGACCAAGGTCTATGCCGTTGAATCTGAGACGGGTGTATACCATAGCCGAGATGCCGGCCTCACTTGGAGCCGGCGACAACCGTGGCCAGGTCGTCCATACGGCCCCTTGAAGATCGACCCCCAATCGCCTTCGACCCTCTACCTGGGGACTAGAAAGGCTCTCTACACGAGCATCGATGAAGGAGACAGTTGGCAATCGATCACCGACAATCTCTGTGTAGGCCCTGATATATCCATCCCGCCAAGTGGCTCTCTCCGACGTTGTCCCGAGGTCTATGACTTCGTCGTCGATCCGCTCCAACCTCAGACAATCTACTTCCTGGGGGGTGACGGTATTGTCCGCACGGACGACCGGGGGCGGAACTGGGATGACTTTGCTGTGGGCAGCGACGTTGACCCTGATATCCTTGCGATCGACCCCGTCACACCCTCGACTCTTTACATTGGTGGGCGCTTCGGCGGCGAGGATCGTTTCGGCGTCTTCAAGAGCACGGACAGAGGGGAGACCTGGCGGCAGATCAGCAACGGCCTCCCAACTGGCTGGGTAAGTGCTTTGGCTGTCGATCCCCAGGAGTCGTCGAGAATCTATGCGGCGATTGCCGACGCCGGGCTCTTCACCAGCGAGGACGGCGGCGAGCACTGGCATGCGATCGAAAGTGGTCTGCCGACCGGTTGGGTCCCCGATATTCTCATCGATCCGATTACCCCATCGACTCTCTACGCCTTGCTCTCTGGCGATGTCTTTAACAATGGCGAGGTTTTTAAGAGTCTGGATGGCGGCAACAGCTGGACCTCCTTGAACGAGGGATTGTCTAACCAGACAGTCTCGGCGTTAGCCTTGGACACTGGTTCCAGCCAGCTCTACCTGGGTACCTCGTGGGGCGGCGCTTACAGGCTCCATGAGGATTCTCGACTCTATTTCGCGCAGTTCGGCAACGGAGAAGGCCTGACCTCAGAGGTGGTCCTGATCAATCCGTCGAGGTCCACGACCGCAGTCGGTAGAATTGAGTTTTTCGACGGCGAGGGAGCCCCATTTTCGATAGCCCAGGCGGTGAAAGCTGCAATCGTCTTGTCCTCCCAGATCATCTCCGGCGAGGCCCCGAACACCTTCGAGTTCTCGATTGCACCACTGGGCACGGTCTCGATCGCGACGGATGGACGGGGCGATCTGGCAGCCGGTTCGGCCGCTGTCACCTCTGAGACCCCAGTCTCGGGTGTGATCCGATTCTCGACTCCCGACGTCGGGATCGCTGGAGTCGGCCCCAGTCAGGCCTTGACCGGTTTCGTTGTGCCGGTACGTCGACAGTCCGGGGTCATCAACACGGGAATCGCCATCCATAACGTCGGCGTACAAGCTGTCAGACTCGAGCTCACGCTTCGGGACTCACAAGGCCAAGTCGTAGCTGAGAGCAACATAGGGAATTTCGCAGGCCGCGGGCATCTGGCTCGATTCATAGGGGGAACCGACGACGCCTTCTTCACTCAAGTAGATACCGATGACTTTGAAGGGACGGTGGTAGTCAAGGTCAAAGGTGGAAGAGCCGCCGCCACGTCACTTGAACTGGGGACCCAACCGGGCGAGTTCACGACGATGCCCGTGACTCCCTTGCAGTGAGCGCTCAGTTTAGCCCTCGTGGTCAGGGAAGGCTGATGGCTGCTTCTCCGGGGATTCGGTATTCCGGAAGTGGCTATGATGGGTACGTCTGAGTCGTCCTGCGAGGAGATCTGTGCATCATTGATCAAGGCAACCGCAACCCGTTTGGATTCAGGAGGTGCTCGATGCGTCGGAGCCTGGGATCCTGTTGGAGGCGTCGGTTGGGGCATAGCCATCCATTGACCTGACTGTAGTCCGGATTCAACTGGTTGGCGAAGGCCAGGGCGGCGGTGCTGCTGCCGTTGAACTCTCCGCTGACGTCCGCCAGGATCAGGTAGTCGTAACTCCGCTCCTTTTCCGCGGTGGGGTCGACCCAGTACACGCCGAGCATTTGGGCCATTGCCGGATCGAGGGAGCTGAAGTGCAGCCAGTCCAGCGGGCTGAAGGTCCGCAGAGTGGGATCGGTTTCGGGGCGACCGGAAATGCTCGGGACGTCGTTGGTCTCCAGGCCTGCCATGCGAGTCCCCGGTGGTCCCAGTCCGACCAGGGCCAGCAGCTGCTCATGGAGCTCGGTGAAGGTCTCCCCGCTCCATTTCCTGGGATCGCCATATCGGATTCTGCCGAGCGCCATGGACTGTGCGGCGTCGAGATCGCTCGGTCGAGCCCCCGAGGCCGGGTAGTCCGGATGGTAGACGGGCAGGGCCAGTGGACACTCGAAGCCATCGAGGGGTTCCCAGCGGCCCTGAGCCGGGAGGGGTTCGTAGCAGAGCTCGACCAGCACGGCAGGTCCGGCGTCAATCTCGACTTTGGTGATCGAGTCTGAGGTCAGGACCGCGGAGACGACCCGGTGCGCACGTCCGGTCACGGTGAACTCTTGTACGACGGTGTCTCCCGAGAGAGCGCGAACAGACAGCGATCTGGGCAGGCCTGGGCCCTCCGGAGGCCTCAGCGGCGCGCTTTCGACGCTGAGGATCTCCAGAACGTCTCGATCGGCCTGCACCGGTCTAGGAGGGCCTCCGGGCATGAAGGCGATCTGCAGCTCGACCTGATGCACGAGCAACTCCGGCGCGAAGTCGAAGCTCAAGCCGCTCCCGCCAGACAAGTCGATCTCCGGTACCGAATCGGGTGCGAACAGCTCTCGCAGGCGGATGTTCGGGTCGCTGGAAAACTTGCCCTCCGGAAGGGATATGTGAGAATCCAAAAGCGTCCTGGCTGGCACGAACGGGGCCCGGACAGTTTTGACGTAGATTGCTGCGTGGATCAACTCAAATTCGCGCTTCGTTCACCGACTCTTGAACGCAGTCTCTTTGTCTGGCGCGACGCCGAACCAACGTAATTGGGAGTAGAGAGGACGTCCGTGTTCTGCCACTGACTCCAGAGGTGCCTAGGCTATCACCAACCAACTCTCCGGGCTCCGCGAAAAGGCCTCTTGGGGACTCTGTCTCAACCGCTGGAAAACTCTCCTGTTCTGTTGCAGAATGGGGCGAACCGAGACCTTTACGACCTCCGACAGTAGAACTACTCGTGGTCAAAGGGCCAGATTAACTTTTCACTCATACTGAGCCATGCCCTGCCCCATCGTGTATTCTCCGGCCCTTTTTCGAGTCTCTCTGAGTTGTTAGTAAAATGTTAGAAAATGGCCGGTTTCGAGGGTTTTTCGGAAGGTCATATAAACTGTAACCTATTGATTCTAAACAGCACTTTGGATTTCTTATCCGAGATTTAGTCCTTGGTGCTTGTGATTAAATTGGTGCTTGCTCGTCTTGTCTTTTTAAGCCTTTAGCTATCTCGTGTTGCCTGGGTTTTACCGCTGTTTGGGCCTTACTGCTCACTAACCCGGATTTCTCAAAGACAAGAAAAAGCAGTCAGCTCTATGTGATATAAAGTCTTTGTTATCAGATACTTAATAATCACAAGGAGCTGACTACTATGACCACAGAGTGTATCGCTTCCAAGCTGGAGTTTCAAGAGCTAGAAGGGCGCCGAGTCGAGGCAGAATTCAATGGGGGGCAGATCACCTCAGACTCCGGGGGGTTGCTGTTACGGGAGGTGGAGAGCCGCTATGGGTTCATTAGCGGCTTGGCCGCCTGCTTTGGGGACCGGCGCGATCCTCGCTTCACCGAGTTCAGTGTGGAGGAACTGGTGGGGCAGCGGATTTACGGACTGGCCCTAGGCTATGAGGATGTCAACGATCATGAGGAGCTCCGGGCAGATCCGCTGATGGCGGTGTTGGTCGGCAAGGAAGATCCCTTGGGGAGGGATCGGCGAGCGGAAGCGGATCGAGGCAAGGCGTGTGCGGGCAAGAGCACCCTCAATCGTTTGGAGTTGTCCTCGGTGACGCAGGATAAATATCGCAAGACGCCGGTGGATGAAGCCGCGGTCGAAGCGTTTTTGGTGGAGCAGTTCATTCGGGTGCGAGGCGGGAAACCGAAGGAGTTGGTCTTGGACCTGGATGCGACGGATGATCCGCTGCACGGAGAACAGGAGGGTCGTTTCTACCATGGCTACTACCGGTGTTACTGCTACCTGCCGCTGTATGTGTTTTGCGAGGGGTATGTGCTGGGGGCCAAGCTGCGGGTGTCGAACCTGGATGGCTCCGAAGGAGCGGTCCAGGAGATGGAGCGGATGGTGGGACAACTGCGGGCGAAGTGGCCGAAGGTCCGCATTACTCTGCGGGCGGACAGCAGCTTTGCCCGCGAGGCGTTGATGAAATGGTGTGAGGAGCATCGAGTGGATTACGTCTTCGGTCTGGCCCGCAATCAGCGCTTAGAGGGGGCCCTGGAGTCCGAGTTGGAACAGGCCCAGGCACTGCAACAAGCCAACGGCAGCAGCGCCCGAGTCTACAAGGACTTTCGTTACCAGACGCGCAAAAGCTGGAGTCAAGAGCGGCGAGTGGTGGGCAAGGCCGAGTACACGGGTAAGGGATCCAATCCCCGCTTTGTCGTCACCTCGCTGGGAGCGAAGCGGTGGCCCGCCCAAAAGCTGTACGAGGAGCTGTACTGCGCGCGAGGGGAAGCGGAGAATCGGATTAAGGAGCAGCAGCTAGAGCTGTTTGCCGATCGGACCTCGACGCACCGCATGAAGAGCAATCAGCTGCGCCTGTGGTTTTCCTCGGTGGCTTACAATCTGCTGCACACGCTCAGGTGTGTCGCTTTGAAGGGGACCCAGTGGGCGAAGGCGCAATGCCAGACGATTCGCCTCAAACTGTTGAAGATAGGAGGCCAGATTCGGGTCAGTGTCCGACGGGTGAGCTTGTCGCTGAGCGAGGGTTATCCTTACCAAACACTCTACGCCCAAACCTTGGCCCAGCTTCAACAGCTCGGCTGAGCGGAGGCAAACCGGAAATCCCAACCATCTGCAACTGAGACGGCTGAGGTGTGTCTGAAAAACCGGTTTTCCGCCTTCAACATAGGTGTCACCAAGCTCTCGCACTCTACAGTGCCCTCAACTGAGACTTCGGCTCAAACCAGAGTCGAAAAATCGACTAAAATCAGCCTTTCTGCTTTCACTATGAGAAATCCGGGCTAAATCCGGGCTGAGACCTTGTCACTCAGTTCTTTCCTGCCCGTCAACGTTTTCCGGAGGAGGAGGTCGGCGTGGGTACAGGCTGGGTTGCCCGAATGGGCGCGGTCATTCGATCTGGCGCCCGGTGTCGGTTTCGGATTCCGTATCTTCGGCGGCCCCGGTGGTGTCGTCTTCGTCGATGGCGAAATCCAAGAGTTCGACAGGGAAGCCGTCCCCGCCTCGGATTGAACAATTCTGTTGACCTGGAGGCTGGCCCGAACAGCTAAAGTCGCAGCCCATTTGGGCCCACTGAGGTGATCCAGGCAGGCTATCCATTCAAAATGCTAGGTAGTCTCGATTATCCGCTTTACCTTTCTCCGCTCTTCCAAAGAGAGATCAGACTCGTCAATCAAGAGCAGTACCAGAGACTCCGGAGAGCCACTAAAGACCCGTCCCACAAACTCGTGCACCATCTCCTTGCTGACACGCTCCTGTGTGTGCGTGGCTTGATAGACCAACACTCGCCCCTTTGGTCGCAACGTCCGGACCATTCCTTTCCGCTCCAGGATCTTGAGTATGGTCATGACGGTGCTGTAAGCGATCCTCCGTTGCTCACTGATCGCCTCGTAGACATCCCGACCTTTGGCGGCCTTTAGTTGCCAAACGATCTTAAGGATCTCGAACTCGCGTGCAGTAGGCAGAGGAATTCTGCATGCTGTCTTTGCCATCCAAGTATTTCCTTACCTAATCTTCCTCGGAATCAAGAGTGCTGAGCTAGCCTCGATTTCCACGGTACTGGAAAGGACTAACATTTTTTAAGGGTAGCCGTTGAGTCGGTTAGTCAAATCGAAGGACCAGAGTTTTGCCGCCAAACCAAGGCATGGGCGTGGGATCATCACCCAGGCCCGAGGCGACCAAGTAGGGGTTATGGGCGCGCTTATCGAGGTGGACGGTGACTTGCTGCTCTTGGATCTGGACCCGGGCCGAGACGTCGAGGAGATTTCGGAAGATCTTTTTGGCTTGAGCCCGCTGATATTCGCGACCAATCTTCTCGGCCATGAGTCGATATAGGGAGCTGGCCATGAGGGTGATCTGGAGGTCAAAATCCACTTTGAGTCCCACCATCGAAGAGAGCGCGTCCAGGTGAAAGAACTGGATGGCTTCGGAGATGCCATTTTCGATGAGCATGCGTTGGGCATAGCGGGTGATCAGAGTCGAGGGGGCGCGGCGCAGATGGTTGGTCAGTAGGACGGTCGGTTCTTCGTGACCGAGTTCCATGAGGGTGAGCTGGCGCAGGGGACCTTCGTAATGTTTCAGGACGATCCGCTGGTCCAGGACTTTGGGGGTGCGAAAGATCCGAGTCAGGGCGGGTAAGGTGATGCGGTGCCAGGCGGAGGCGGGGCGGCTCCAGATCTGGCCCAGCATTTTTTGGGAGCGGCGGCGCAGGGTGATAAAGCCAATGCCCTGTTGGTTGAGGCGGTTCAGATGAGCATAGGTGGTCAACTGGGAATCGAAGACGAGTTCGGCCGGAGGCTGACCGCTGTGTTGGTGCCAGAACTGGACGAAGCGTTGCACCTCGTCGGCTCGATCGGCCCGGGGGACACCCGCATTGGCGTAGCATAAGACACGCTCGGTGGCGTCCCGAGCCAAAAAAACGAGGATGCCTTTTTGGCTGCGGCTGCGGGAAGAGACATAGTGTTTGTCCAAAGGTTCCTGCTGGCTATTGGCGGGGACGGTGTGAAAGTCCAGATCGAAGGAAGAGCCCCGGGGCAGGCCGGCGGCTTGGACCTGCTCAAACCAGGCTCCCATGAGGCGCAGGTTGGCGCGTCGGTCGACCCGGGAGCTGTAGGCGGCCAGGTAGGAGCGCTTGGGCACCACATTGAGACCGGCAAAAAGGGCGATGCCCTCGTCAAAGACCCGATCCATGACATGACTTTTTCTTTCGATGCCCAGCAGCTTCAGAGCCAGCAGGGTGCGCACGGCCTGCTCGGCGGGAATCATTTGGGAGCCGGGAAGGCGGGGGGGCTGCAGCACCGCCCCGAGATCGATCGATCGCATCAGCGGGACGAACAGAAACAGACCGCCGACCCGGGTGCGAAAGCTGCGCGGGGCCAGATTGATCTGCCGCACGTCGGCGATGGCTGCTGCTTCGGGCTTGAGGGTGGCGGGGCGTTGCTCATCCCGACGCCGGGGCAGTCGGGCGAAGCCCTCCTCTCGCAGCAGGATCGATAACGCATTGATGCTGATGGAATGGCCGGCGGCGGCCAACTCGCGTTGGATATCGTAGACCGAGAGGTTTCGCTTGCGCAGGGCGACGGCCCGTTCCCGCACCCGATCGCGGGCGGGCGCCGCTTGAGGCCCCCGGCGAATCGCCTGAAAGAAGCGGGCGCGCTTGCTGAGATCATGGCGAAACTGATGACAGAGGACGCGGAAGGCTCCTGGGGAATAGCCGAAGCGAGTGGCGACCTGCTGCGAGGGCAAGCCTTCGACGAAAAAGCAGCGCAAGGCCTCATACTGGCGCTGCAGAGGCGATTCGGGGGCCAGGAAGAATTGGGCCTCCGGAACGGTCGGTCGGGTGTCATTAGTTAGTCCATTCCGATTACTGTATTCCAAACTATAACTATACTAGATATGAATGACAGAAAATGCTCAGCCTTTGATAGGGTTCTATTCTGCCTCATATCCAGACTTTTCTAGCATTCGCGTGGGGATCGTCCCTTGATCAGGTTTTAGGTATAGGATTACCTCTCTATCCAAATAGGTACTTCTATTTACTAACGTAGGTGGAAACACAGCAGGCGCAAGTCGCGCCGATCAAGGATTCTGGAGGGGGGCTCGAAGCGGAAAGGCGTCATTTGTACTGCCGTGGAAATCGAGGCTAGGAGACCCTTCGAATCAGAGAGGAGATCCCGCCAGGAGCTGGATACGGCCACAAGCCGTGTTTTTTAGGGGTCTCGGCCCGAACTAGTCTTTCAGCACCGGGGTTTTCGTGTTACTCCCGAAGGAACCTCCTATCTCTATCGCTGTAAAGCCCTAGCAATAGTGGTTCCAAAGCGGTTATATTCTTCCTCCGAAAGGTCTAACCTACTGTTGTACAGAAGGTTAATCTAATGGTCTCGCCACACCGATTCGGTAGACCTCAAACTGAGGCGGGAAGAAATACAGGGAGTCTGAGGTAAGGATTACAGCCTGGAAACGGCTTTCAGAGAATTCCTTTGAGTAACGGCTGGCTGCCGCTGGACCAGCTCCGGCAATTCAAGAACAGGGTCGAGAAAGGTCGGATGCAGGGTCCTCCCTTGGACCCAGTGACACCAAGCCGCCCTGCCCACCAGAGTCTCGACCCCAAAGTTCTTATCGGCAGTAATCGGCAATGGTGAAAAATGGGAATAGGGGAGCAGACGATCGGCCTGGTACCGATTTGCTGACGCGGGCGGGAAGGAAGGCCGCAGCTTTGGCCCAGAGAGGTAAGGTGGAGGGAAATGAAAGACAGACCACTCCCGGCCCCAAGTGTCCTTTAAGATAACACTGGTCTTATCTCGTCTGACCTTTCGATCAGCCTCGTAGCCAGATTCCTTGGACCACTTGGGACCGAAACTGAAGATCACAACATCGAGCTCTGCGATTCCAACCTTCGCAAGTCCCGCTTGACCGCGTGCGCTGCTGCGTCTCTACAGCTTGTCTGATGGTCTAATTCGGGTCACCCTCAAAGACATCAGCAGACAAAGTCTCGTCCGACCAGAAGACGCCGTCCGACCAGAAGACACCATCGCTCCAGAACACCCCATCTGACCAAAAGACCCCGTCACTCCAGAAGACACCATCGGACCAGAAGACACCATCAGTCCAGGCCAAGGTTCCATCGGACCAGAAGACACCATCGCTCCAGAAGACGCCATCGCTCCAGAACACGCCATCGCTCCAGAACACCCCGTCACTCCAGAAGACTCCGCTGCCCCAGAACTGGTTGATCTGAGAATCCACCAACTGGCTGTAGATGATCTGGTCGCCATAGGCAAAACTACCCCCGGCCCAGACCTCCTCACCGTCCAGCAACCAAGTGGGCGACACTGCCTCAGTAACCGTGCGGTTGCCTACATCTATTACCTCGGCCAGCTCGACGGCTGTTTTCGCATTCAACAGTCCATTTCCCTGTTCCAGCATACTGGGCTGGTTCAACTTGATCGCTGTCAACATCAGAATGAGCTTCACCATATGCGGATTGAGGTCTGGAGTCTTGCTCAGCATTGCGGCGACTGTTCCACTCACAAAGGCCGTGGACATACTCGAACCGCTTAGAGAGATGTAGTTGCTATCTGTCTGCAACTCGGGGTGCTCTTGATGCAAGAAGCTTCCGTCTGCTAGCAAGGACACTACTCGGTTGCCTGGGGCAACCAGGTCCGGCTTGAACAGCCCATCGACGGTCGGGCCCCGAGACCCAAAGCTGGTGGCAATGTCATCAGAATGGGTCAATGTCCCTCGAGTGTTCACTGTGCCGACGGTGATCACCAAAGGATCGATGCCCGGACTGGTAATGCCTCCCCAAATCTTCGGCTGCTCGTCCGTCTTGCCCAGATTGCCCGCTGAAACGATGCTCACAATTCCTGCTTCGACCATCCCTTCCACTGCTTGGCAAAGAGGGTCCTGGGTGTAGGACTCGACGGGAGCATGTCCCAGAGACAGATTGGCTACCTGAACCTGGTACTTGTTCTTGTTCGTGATCACCCAATCGATCGCCTTGATGAGATTGCTCGTCAGACCCCATCCATCTGGGCCGATTACCTTGATGTCCACGAAATCCGACTGGGGTGCAACCCCCATATACGCCCCATTAGAATCCGTACCCGTCCCGCCAATGATGCCCGCCACGTGGGTGCCATGGCCATAGTCGTCCATGCTCTTTGCATTCTTGCCACGAACAATCACGGCTTTGCCAGAAGTAAAGTCAACGGATGCCTTCAAACGATCCTTGTGGATGAGATCTCCATGCCCATCAATACCGGAATCGAAGACCGCTACCGTGACGCCGAGCCCAGTCGCATACACCTGGTCTGCGCCGATCGTCTCGCGCAGGACGTTTTGGTCAAGGACGTTATCGTAGTGGGGACGGATAGGGGCATCGATGGTGACATATTCGACGAGATGGGACTGCAACAGTAGCTGGATCTGTTTGGCGCTCAGCTGTGCGGTGTAGCCATGCACTCTGTTGAGGGTATTCGGGAGCTCCCGGCCACCTTGCCGCTTAGCTTCGCGTACCTCCCCGAAGAAATTGCGGTCGACCTGGACGATAACTGAAATCTGATAGTCGTATTGCGGGTGAGCAGTGAGAAGTTCCACCTCTCCCTGCAACAACGGAGAGATCTTCTTTCCCAGGTGGTTAGGGCTTCCTGCCAGGATACGGCCACCAGGACCGGCAAGTAAGATTAGGAAAGTTGATAGAACCGAAAATGAAAAAAACAGCCAGCTACACTTGTATGATTTTCTTCGCACGTCGACCTCCCTCTGGCGATGCGAAGAGACTTACTTTTCGGCAACTGATCGACCGTATCGCGTGGACTTAGGTCTCAGCTTTGCGCCCCGTGCCTTTCGCGCTCGGGTAGCCCTTTCGTTGTAACCTCTACCAATAATGTGACTAAAAACTTATGGAAGGAATTTCCTTCCTCACTTTCCTCAAAGGGTCTTATCGGTAGATAGTCGGATGACTTTAGTAGTAAGAAAAGGGGAAAATGGTAAGGACGCGAAAACTGAGCCGGGGTAGTGGGGACCCGCGACAGCTCGACTGGCGGAGCTGAAGCGCGATTTACGCTAATGTGCCCGCCAGAGGCCAGGTCTGGTAAAGAAGAGGCCCGTGGTGGGCACGCTTGTTACCGGTGGAGAAGAGCCGGAGTCGCCGGCCCCTCCTCCTCCGACGCTCTATCTGGGAATCGACGGCACGGGCGTGCCCATGCGAGCGCCCGAACTGCAAGGGCGAGCAGGCAAACAACCGGATGGCTCGGCCCGGACCCGAGAGGCCAAGCTCTGTACGGTTTGGAGTGCGGAAAAACGTGATGAGCAGGGCCGGCCCCTGCGAGATCCGGACTCGGTTACCTACACCGCCGCGATCGAAAGTGCCGCCACCTTGGATACCGATCATCATATTGGTCAACCAATCGGCAAACTCGTTGTCCATTTCTTAGACATAACCAACAATCCCGACACCTGTCGGGGGGTTGTCTGTCTGACTTCATCTGCGGACCATTTGGGGTGTCTTGTCAACCTCTCTTGTCGACAAGATATCCTGTCGCTTGGAAGTGATAGAAAATAAAGGGCTTGGTTTAAAAGTTTGTCGGCCTATTCAGGGCCTGGGACTAAAGTCTATACCGCTTACCTAGCGGTGTGGTACCTTTTGGGGTTAGAGAAATCCAACACGCAATGATCCTAGTAGTGGTAGGTATTTACTAGGGTTGGACAGGGCCTGGGAAATTACTCCTAGGCCTTGTCTCTGTTGTTTTCCTGCTTGTCGCGGCACACTCGATACGTCGCTGCTCGGTTACAGTCACCTGATCGGGATCGTCCACCAACGCCTTCGCGATCATCTCGACAAGTACTTTCATGAGGAGAAGACACGAAACGGAATTTAAAGCACGTCAAGGAATCGCAGGTTATGCGGGTCCAAAACAACGATTTTCCGGCGTTTCTGCGTTGACGTAATGTCGATTTCGACGAGGTTATTGTTGACCAGCGCCACTGGGTAGTCGTCGGCCCGCTGGTCATAGCATTGAGAGTTCTCACCATCTGCAGCCACACGCCCTGTTACGGTGTAGGTTGCAGGGTCGAGGTTACCCCTTGCGATTCCCAGGACTTTTACTCCGGTTAGAGAGACAAAGTCATCCGGTTCCGCAACAGTGAAGTAGGTGTCTCCACTCGATGTGACCGGCCATTGGCCTACAACGCTATTGGCTAGCCGACGGCCGGGAGGTACCCAGACTTGGGCCGCGAAGAGGCCAGCGGATCATGGACCTGCGCCGATTCATCGATCTCTTCGCCACAAAATCGATCGTAGACACTACTGAAAATCTTGGCCAGAGCCCCCGCTGTTTGGCCTTCGATCTGGTGACGTTCGACCATGTGGACCAGTTTGCCATCCCGGAAAAGTCCTGCGCAGGGAGAGGACGGCGGATAGGGGAGAAAGAGCTCCCTTGCACGATTTACAGCCTCTACATCGTTGCCGGCGAAGGCTGTTACCAGATGGGCCGGACGGAGTTCGTTTTTCAGGGATTCGATCATGGCAGGCCGCGCAATACCGGCGGCGCAGCCACAAACGGAATTCACAAAGATCAGAGTGCTTTGATCCTTGTCGGCTAGAGCACTGTCTACGTCTTCGGCCGTCCGAACTTCCTCGAACCCGGCCTGGGTCAGTTCATCGCGCATAGGCTGGATGAATACGGGATCATACATAGTTATTTCCTCCTTGCTTCACGTTCTCAGCAATCCTCAACGACGGACCAGTTTGACCACGCCGAACATGAGAACCATCTCCCGGAATTGTACCTGGAGCGCTCTCCGAGTGCCACTCGAGCTTCGGTTTGCGTCGGTACTCGGGGGTCTTATTGCATTTTGCTTTGGGATACCTCATCGTGCCGTACACACGAAGGTATCCTATCCTGGGTTAAGAACGACCTGTTTGCCGTAGGGAGAGTGATAAAATCACCGGTCTTCAATTCGAAACGAAGGGGTAAAGTATTGTGACGCGTTACACCCAGGCGCTTCAAGCACTCATCAGTCGCCGCCCACCCAGCGTCATCCCCATCGGCTAGCGAGGAAGTGTTTTCATGGCCAGCGTGGAGAGCTTCGACAGCGTTATCGTGAGGGCCAGGAAGGGTACCCGACCAGATTGCTATAGAAATGTACGCTAAGGGGAGCTCTGCGCCGATACTTAGCAGAGCCTTCTATTTAAAGCACTTACGGACCGCTGCTGGCGGCCACGTCTAAGAGAGGGGGATTGGCTGGCGCAAGATAACAGATTTTATCTTGCATCTAAACTGGCAGAGCGGCGAGGGGTGTCCAGACGGTTGTCTACCGGCGGGGGAGTTTCCCAAAAGCCATAAACAAATGAGCCCCGACCTTCCGATCGGGGCTCGAGCGTTGGAAGGTAGAGGCTGGAATGGAAAGCAGCTCTACCTACAATCTAGTACGGAGCATCTTTCCAGTTGTTCCATGGATATCCTTGAATGTAACGGATCCTCGGTTTTCGCGGGGCTTTCTTGACTTGAAATTTAGATTAGGCTAAATATTTATTTCATCGATTCGAAAATCATCCAGGGGGAAGCCAAATATGTGCGGTAGATATCAAGCGATTCCGTGGGTTCTTTCCTGCTTGTTCCTCAGCAGCCAGGTGCAATCGCTGTGGGCCGAAGAGTACAAGGACAAGCTCAAACGGCTGGAAGAGAGATTGGATCGGGTGGAATCCAACCTGGAGCGATTGATCGATGTGCTCGTTGACCAATCCGAGGGCGAGTCTTCGCAAGAGGCTCGCACCCAGCTCCGCTCTCTTTCCAAGGATGTCCAGGCGATAAGGGCCGAGGTTTCAACCGAGGCAGCGGATGAGCCAAAGGAGCTCACAACAGCGGCGTTGGAACCGCCTGCGGTGGACCCCTTGCCTTACAATGCGGCCGACGAAATCATCAATGTGCCCTACTCGGGCTACATGGAGATGCATATCAACCACGACCAGATCAATCCCACCACCCTGGACTTTCATCGATTCGTTCTCCTGTTCGGACACGGCTTCGGTGAGCGGATCCGTTTCTGGTCCGAACTGGAACTGGAGCACGCCTTCGTCGAGGGAGGAGAAGCGAGTGGTGAGCTGGAACTGGAGCAGGCCTATCTGGATTTTCTCATCGATCCCAAGTTCAACTTCCGAGCAGGAATGGTACTGACGCCGATTGGGATTATCAACGAGCGGCACGAGCCTCCGGCCTTCCACGGAGTGGAGCGTCCCTTCGTGGACACGGTCATCATTCCCTCTACTTGGTTTGGGACCGGGGCCGGCCTCGTAGGGGATCTGGGCAACGGGCTGCACTACAAGACCTACGTCATGGGATCCCTCGATAGCTCCTTTTTCTCGGCTGAGGAAGGGTTTCGTGACGGTCGGCAGAAGGGCTTTCTGGAAAACGGGCGAAACCTGGCTTGGACCGGCCGCTTGGAATATCGCCCCCGTCCTGGCCTCAACCTGGGAACCAGCTTTTGGACAGGTGAGACGGGGTTCAGTTTTCGGGACCTGGATGGTCGCCTGAAGATGTTCGAGTTCGACGGCCGCTACCGCGTCGGGAGGTTCGAGGGTCGTGGACAGTTCGTCACAACTCATCTGGGAGATGCTGCCGAGATCAATCAAGCGATTCGCCGGCAGGTCGGCATCAACCCCAACATCGCGAGCGAAATGCGAGGCTTTTATCTGGAAGGAGCATCGAGCCTGGTTCCTTCCACTTTTCCCCATGATCTGGTCGCCTTCTACCGCTATGAGAGCTTCGACACCCAGTATCGTATGCCTCAAGGGTTCTTCTCCCTGGAGCAGTTCGACCGGGCAGCTCACGTCCTGGGGCTCACCTACTTTCCCCATCCGGATATCGCCTTGAAGGTCGACTACAACGTGCTGGGAAACGCCAGTGACCTCATCGAGGTCTTCAACCGCTGGAATTTCGGAATCGGATGGTGGTTCTGAGATCCAGAAGAAAGAAACCAGGAGTATAAAATGAGATTCAGACGAACCGCGCTGGCAGGGCTTCTTCTCTCGGTTGCAGTCGTTGCTGGAAGTCCTTCCCCGGTGGCTGGGAAGTCGGTAGAAAAGAAGAAGGTCAAGATCGTGGCAGAGCGCTTCTCCTTCACTCCCTCCACCATCCGAGTAGCACAGGGGACCCTGCTTGAGCTCGAGCTCAGCAGTGACGATACCTTTCATGGTTTTCGACTGCCCAAAGCCAATATCAACGTGACTATTCCAGCCCGACGACGGGACAGTATCAAGGTCCTCTTTGATGCCCGGAAGCCCGGGAAATACCCTTTCGAGTGTTCCCGGCCTTGTGGCGCCGGCCACACCATGATGCGGGGCGTGATCATTGTCGAGTGAGGTGCTTTGACATCGCTCTAGGGAGAAATTATGCGAGCGGTTTTACAATGCATTTGCCTGCTTACAGCGGCTGTGCTGGTTTTGGGGCAGGGTCTGCTGAAGCGTCCGCGAGCCCAGAAGGAACCGGTAGTCTCCGGGACCGAATACGGCGAGCCGATCCAGGGGATCAATGGAGGAGAATTCGAGCTGTTCCGGCTGGGACTGGAGGATTTCCTGGAGGTGGAAGACGCGGAGGAGGGGCTGGGCCCGATCTTCAACGGCCGCTCCTGTGCCGAGTGCCACGCCATTCCACGAATCGGTGGGATCAGCACCATCAGCGAAATCCGTGCGGGGACCCTCCACCCGGATGGTTCCTTCGAAGCGCCCGAAGGCGGAACCCTGATTCATCTCTTCTCCATTCCCCCTCACGAGGCCCAGGCGGCGATCCCTCCAGGGGTCAACGTGGTGGCGAAGAGGAGACCAATTCCCCTGTTTGGGGATGGCCTGGTGGAGGCGGTCCCGGACGAGGTCCTGGTGGCTATGGAGGATCCGGAGGATTCAGACGGAGACGGTGTCAGTGGACGCGTCCACTGGGTCACGGACAAGGAGACCTACCAGCTGCGGGCGGGCCGATTCGGCTGGAAGGCCCAGCAGTCGTCCCTCTTTACTTTTGGCGCCGAGGCTTACCGCAACGAGATGGGGATTACGAGCGAACTCTTTCCCAACGAGATGTGTCCCGGTGGAGATTGCGAAGTCATCGAGCGGATTGACCCCGTCCCCGATCCCGAGGACGGTCCGGAACGGTCTACCGGGTTGAGCGGCATCGACAACTTCGGCAACTTCCTGCGCCTTCTCGGTCCTCCCCCTCGAGGCGAGCAGGATGCCCAGACCGAGAGGGGTGAGGTGCTGTTCGGGGAAGCGGGCTGCACTGCCTGCCACGTTTCCTATCTGATGACCGGATCGAGTCCTATCTCAGCCCTTAGCAGCAAACGCTTCGCGCCCTACGGTGACTTCCTACTTCACGACATCGGAACGGGCGATGGAATCCAGGACGGCGATGCTGCCCCGAACGAGGTCCGAACCATGCCCCTATGGGGGCTGGGCGTCAGAGCCCCCTTTCTTCACGATGGGAGGGCCGCCAACATCGAGCAGGCGATCGAATTCCACTCCGGAGAGGCAGAGAGCAGCCGGCTGCTCTACGAGGACCTTTCCGAAGAAGATAGGGCTGACTTGTTGGCTTTTCTGAGATCTCTATAACAACGTCGTAGGGGTGGTCTCCATTCCAAGACATGAATATGCCTGCGCCGGGTCGAAATATGGAAGGTTAGTTCCGAGTAATCTGCTTCAAGTTACTGATTCATTATATCTTAACGTCCTGGACAGAGACAAAGACACCAGGCGGATAGGGGCCAGATACAAGGCAGTTACTTCGAAAAGCAGAGTCATTCAGGGCAAGGTCGGCTCAAGGGGGGACCGGAGATTCTTACACGTTGTTTTCAGGGCGCTCAGCCACCCGCGACGTCGGGCGAGGTTCCGTGCACCGAAATGTTCATCTGATGCGATGCTCGGTCCCCCAAGAGGGATGCTGGTTGGGGTTGATAGGGAAGTTGCATTGGTTGCAGCAACGAGTTATTCTCTCGAGTAGGCACCTCGTGCCGACGGCCAAGGCCGTAAAAGACAGTTTCGGGACACCCAAGCCGAGACGAAAATGGGGTCTCAGACAACGGCTCACTTTAACGAAATTCCGAGACTGTTAAGAAGTTAGTTTTGGGCAGGTCAACTGTAAGGTAGTGACCTACGCTCACCCGCCGCTGGCGCGGGTCTCCGTAGGCTTTGCCTCTTCGTTGAGGAGGATCAAGACATGGCGGAGACAGCGCATTCGAAAACCCCTACAGCGCAAGTAGAGTCAGCCTGGGCCGCTGCGCTGATCCAGGTCCCAGACGAGAGTCTGTCCAAGCTGCGCTTGTCTGCTTCCTATCTGGATCCTGAACCCAACGCTGTGCCCATGGATGCTGACGCGTGCCGACTCGGAGCAATCTGCCTGAGGAGGACGGGCGAAGGCCCCGGGTCTTCACCCTTGAGCTCCCGGAGGAAGTCATCGATTTCCAGTGGAGACAACCTGGTAGGGAAAGCAGGAGATGATGGGCAATCATTTCGCAGAAGACGAAGCCGCCGCGAGCGACAAGAGATCCTCGGAATCATCGCCCCTGTGGCGGGCGAACGGGTTTTGGCCCAAATTGGACCGAACCTTCAGATTAGTTCCATCTCACTGTTAAGCAATGTCAAGAAAACGTCCAATAGGCCTCGAGTGTGCCCGCCAGCGGGAGGTAAGTCCTGATGGATAGACGGGTCAAACACGGCGCTTACCGAGAGCTCGGGAAACTTGACAGACGGAGTCGAGAAGTCCGCTTTGTGACGGAGGTGGAATCGGCCCTGGCTGCGGCTTTGGGGGGAGATCCGAGCGTCCAGGAGCGTCTGCTACTTCGCAGAGTCGCTGTCAAGTCGATGCGACTCGCCTTCATGGAATCTGAGTTACTGAAAAGGAGCAACGAGGTTTCCGAGACCTTGAGCCAAGACTACCTACGCTGGTCGCGCGAGCTTCGGCAGGACCTCAAACTGCTCGGCCTTAAGCGCCGAGCCAAACCGGTGATCGATCTTGAAGAATACAAAAAGGAATTCGCATCGTAACGGTCCCACTATTCTGGACGTGATGGACGACGCCCGGGTCTTCGGCCCCTGGTTTGAAGGGAGCAGCTGGGACAATTGGCGCCTATTTCTGAAGGTGCTGTTCCGCCTTCCTCTTTCGAAAGACGAGCAGGGAGTCTTGCCTAAGTTCACCGCCCGGAATTCGCCTCCCCAGGCGGTGAGGGAAGCGTGGCTGTCTATTTAGCCTGCTTTCGCGATCACAGGCCTTACCTCGCGCCGGGCGAGCGGGGAACGGTGATGATCATCGCCGCCGACCGCAACCAGGCACGAGTGGTCATGCGCCACGTGTTGGGCTTTCTGGAAGGGGTCCCGATGCTGGCGAAGCTGATCGACGGGAGCCCGAGGCAAGCCTCCGTGGACCTAAAGAACCAGGTCACGGTGGAGGTCCATACGGCCTCCTTTCGAAGCACGCGAGGATATTCGATTGTAGCTGCTATTTGCGATGAGATCGCGTATTGGAGATCCGAAGAGTCCGCGAATCCGGATACGGAGATCTTAAACGCCATCCGTCCGGGCATGGCGACCATCCCGGGCTCCTTACTGCTGTGTATGAGCTCACCCTATGCTCGTCGCGGCGAGCTGTGGAATACCTATCACCGCTACTTTGGAAAAGAGACCAAGGGTGTTCTCGTCTGGAAAGCCGATACTCGGGCGATGAACCCCATGGTGCCGGAAAGAAAAGTCCAAGACGCCCTAGAAGAAGACCGATCCGCTGCAGAAGCTGAGTACCTTGCCGAATTCCGACGCGACGTCGAGTCGTACGTCTCTCTCGAAAGTGTGCAGGACTGTGTCGTTGCCGGTCGTCGGGAACTGCTGGCGGCGGGAACTACAAACTATGTGGCCTTTACGGATCCTAGCGGGGGTTCGCAGGACAGCATGACTGTGGCCATTGCGCACCGGGAGGGAGGGAAGGTGGTTCTGGATGTTGTTCGAGAAGCAAGACCTCCCTTTTCTCCGGAATCCGTCGTTCGGGACTTTTCCACCTTGCTGAAAAGCTATCGCGTCTCGGTGATCGTTGGCGATCGGTACGGAGGAGAGTGGCCGCGGGAGCAGTTTGCCCAGAATGGAATTCGCTATTTAGTCTACCCCAAGACCAAGTCCGATCTTTACGGCGAGCTGCTGCCGATCGTCAACAGCGGCAGAGTGGAACTTCTGGACCATGCCGGCTTACTCGCTCAGCTCCGCAACCTGGAAAGGCGAACGGGCCGCAGTGGTAAAGATTCCATCGACCACCCACCGCGGGGCCACGATGATCTCATCAACGCGGCCGCTGGGGCCATCGTTGTCGCTTCTCGGCTTCGGTCTCGCGGATGGACCTGGGGTCGGGACGACGGGGAAGGTTCGGGCGGTTTCGGGACGCCTTTCCGGCCCAATCCTGCGCCGCCGGTGATTGGCAAATGAGCTGGGCAAATACAACCAACCGTTTTCCGAGCGACACTTGGGGCTACTGTGGAGGGGGGCCAGAAGGCACGCATCAACAGGGGAGGGTCGAGATCCAGAGCTCTCCGCGGCGCCACCAGCCCAGAATACGCTCCAGACGCTCCGAGATCTCTTCCTCCGAGAGCTCCTCTGGGGGGGCGTGTAGAGGTTGCCCAACTTCTGGCCCGCACGCTTTCGTTGCAGCTTTCTCTCGATGAGTTCCTTGCGATGGCGGGTGAACAAAAAGACGTCATCGGAGATACCATCGTCATCTGGGGCGGCTTCTGCCGTCTCAACAGGGGAGATGGAGACGACCTTGGTTCGCCTGCGAAGACGTTCCCAAACCACCAGATACTCCTCCCAGCGGTCCATCCGGTCGAGTAGGTCCAGCACAGAATAGTTCAAAAAGGTGGCATAGATCCGATAGTCGTCCCGGCTCAGCTTCGTGCGCTTGGCCTCCGTCAGCCGGAGCAGATGGACCACGGCGTCGAACCCCTCCTGGTAGGAGCGGGTGGCCGTGATCGCGTGCAAGAAGTAGTGGCGGGTGGGCTTGGACATGATCCTCTGGTAACTCGGCCAGTCGCAACTGGAACTGCCGCCGAAACGATCCAGCAGATTCAGTCGCTTCCTGGCCCTTGCGTCCATAGGAAAACTCTATCTCGACTGACCTACGGTTTCTAGAGCCGCATCCCCACTCGCCCCAGCGGTTATACTGAAAGCCTAACCAAGGGAGGCATGAAAAACCCATGAGTCAAGACATCGAAAAGGTGGCCCTTTACTGCCGTGTGTCCTCGGAGCAGCAACGCGAGCAGGGCACCATCAAGAGCCAACGAGCGACGCTGGAAGGGTATGCCAAAAGACAGGGCTACTCGATTTACCGAGTCTACGAAGACGATGGCTTTTCCGGAGCCACGATCGAGGGACGCCCCGCCTTCAAGCGGTTGCTGGTGGATGCCCACAATCAGCTCTTTGACGCCATTCTGGTGGTTGAGCAGAATCGCATCACCCGCACCGACAACGACGAGGAAGAGGGCCGAATCCTGATGATTCTCAAGGAGAACAACATCCGGTTGGTTTCTCCTCACGAGGGCATTCTCGATTTGAATAATCCCCTGTTTCGACTGATGGCCAAGTTCAAGTTCTGGGCCTCAGCCGAAGAGCGAGCCGAGATCACGCGCAAGATGAAACGGGGGAAGAGGCAGCGGCTGCTGGAGGGAAAATGGGTGAGCGGCACGACGCCTTACGGGTATGTCTACGACAAAGAGAGCCACACCTGGAGCTTTCACCGGGAACAGTCCAAACTCTACCTGGAACTGGTCCGGAAGTTTCTCAGGGAAGGCTGGTCGCTGAATCGCATTTGCGCCGATCTGCAAGAGCGAGGCATCCAAGGGAAACAGGGAAAAGACTGGGCGCACTCAACGCTCACCTATGTGTTCCGCAATCCCGCCTACAAGGGTGATCTTTATGCCAATCAGTACGAGTATCAGTATGATCCCGTCAGGGGAAAATCACGGCGAGTCGGCAAGAAGCCGCAGCGCGAATGGATCAAATTAAGTGTCCCTCCACTGATCTCAGCTGAGGAATGGGACCTGATCCAGCAGCAACTCGACGCCAATCGAAAGAAAGGCCGCCCCAGCAAAAGCCCGAGTAATCTGCTGAAGGGTTTTCTGGTGTGCGGAATCTGTGGTGCCAAGCTGCTCCGGACCCATGGAGGACGCCCTCAAAACACCTACTATGTCTGCCACAACCGGAGGTCCCCGAAACACAAGCGGTCGAACCAGACGAGAAAACGGTGCCCGCTTCCCTACCTTCCCTCTGAGCAGCTAGACGATCTGATGCTCAGCTACTTTTTCCGGTTCATTGCGGAGCCGGATTTTGTCATTGATGAGCTGATCTCATCCGAGCACTCGGAAGAACGGAGGTGCGAGGTCTCGAACCAGAAGGAAGCCCTGGAGCGTGAGATCCAAGGGGACAAACAGAAACTGAGCCGGCTTCTCGATCTTTATCTAGATGGGAATTTTGCGAAACGAGTTCTCGACGACAAAGCCGACCGTCTCAATGAACAGATTCGCCAGAAGACAGCCGCCCTCCAGAGCCTAAGCCGGGAACTCAGCGCCTTCAAGAAGGCGCAGATGAATCGGAGCCGGGTCAAGCGCGAGGTCAGACGCCTGGCGGAGACCTTCGGCGAATACATTGAAGCTCACCTGCAGAAGGCAAACTTCGAAGACAAGCGCGCCTTTTTGGAAGCCTTCTTTGAATCGTCCAATGACCGCATCATCGTCACTCCATCACCGGGAGCAACGAGCAGCCATCTTCCCGATGGTTTAGGAATCGCCTGGGAGACCATGTTTAACGTCGAGCTGATGAAAAACGCGGCCAAGCAAGCGCGACTGGGCAAGTCGTTGAAAGACGCTTTTGATTTTGCACGGGAGAATATAGCAGAAGTTAACAGCGTGTCCCGACCATTCTCCCTACCACAAAACCTTGTATCTAATTTGAGCTGCCCTCAATTTCCAGCCGATTGCAGTAGTTCGTTCAGACGTTTCCGGGGAAACTTTGAATGACGGCTTTTAGGTGTTACCGGTCCTTCGTTCAGACGTTTCCGGGCAAGATCTGAGTGTCCGGTTCTAGGCGAAAGCAGCCGGTCGGGAGCGCTCTATTCTGATACTGTTTATACGGTCAGATCTGGGCTATTACAAATCACTCGTCTCTCTCTTCAACTTGCTTCTTGGCTCCTTCCGGTAGACTTTCATGCATCTCTTCCACTCGCTTCGGCGTTGCGATCATCCCTTCTGTTACTAAGTTGACCAACTCTAGTAGTCGCTCGCATGTCTCCTTTTCATCGCGAAGATCAATCTGACCTGGTGACCCCTGTCCCTATCCCGAAAGAAAGACGCTCTCTCAGATGCCCCACAATCGACAATCGCGGCGTCGGGAAGAGAAAACACCGGGCTTTCGAGGCCTTATGAATGCATAATCTTACACCCTCGCCACTGAGAGTCGTAACTTTCGCGGCTCATTCTCCACAACATTGCGTGAAAATCTTGGTTTGACTGACCGAAGTGGATTTTGCAACCCTCGGGTTGCTCTTAATCATCCGCCCGGGGCGTCTTGACCAACAAACGCTCGCACTCGGGGCAATACACCCCCCGAGCAGCCAGGAACCCGCCCGATACGTGCGTCTTTTTGACTGCTACCTGGCAATGGCGGCAAAGGACAATCCCTCTAGAAAAGAAATCCGTTTGGAAGACATCTCCCTCAGACGTTCAATCCCTTTTTCGTAACGAAAGAAGATCTGGATGCCGTCTTCCTCACACTGAAGGTAGGGCTTTTTCTTCTTGGTGCTGAGGATTTCCAAGGGTTCATCACACAAAGGACATGGGAATGTGGGCATGGTTTTGGTATCCCTGTTGTTACATACGTTACGTTGCCTGCGCACACCCATACATGGTGTTATGGGTAGCATCCTGGCCCGACAAGAAAGCTCCCGTCAAGGTAAGAACATCGTGGAAAAGGCTGCAACACTTCTTTGGAAGGCTTGTGCCGAGGGCCCCAAAGGTCTCCCCCGAGACAAGTGAGAGAAATCCAGGATCGTCCACCAGACGCAGATTTCGACTGGTTCGTCAGGGATTTAGTTGGGACTGCCATTCGGAAGTACGGCTATGAACCGATTGCTGGGGTGGGCACAATTCATCTCGCATTCGAGGATTTTTCCCGGATGGTCGGTGAGTTCACTCATCCCGAGATTACCCAGCTTTCGCGATGGAGGAAAAGGTCAGTTCCATACTACATCGATGTTGATGTCCTCCAAACTATTTGGAGCAAGTGTCTTCGGGGGGAAGAAGAACCTAAGAACATAACCGCCTCTTTCTGTTTCCAGCAAGTCCTGAAATCACGCCTATTCCCACTAGAAGAGGGACCTCCTTACGAGACCAACCAAACTCCCGCCAACGCTCAAGCCTTCGCTCGCGCACTGCGGGAAGTCCTCGCAGAAGAAATACAGCGCTATGAAGGTTCTAAGGTTACAGAAATAGAAGCCAAGCTACGGGACCAAGACTACATTTCTCAGAAGGATGCCGCCACGCTGCTAGGCTGTACCGATCGGACGATTCGAAACAAGATCAAAGCAGGCGAAATTGAGAAGGACCCTGCTGGCAAAGTTAAAACCTCTTCCATCCTCCAGTTGCGCAAGAAGCGATAGCTGGTCGAGCTATTTCGTTTCGTTTCCGGAAATCTGATGCGGAAATTTCCGCATTCCTCTACCGGAACCCCAGAACAACAATTCTTTGTGGTGACATCCGTCTAAGTACTTGAGGAAAATAGTTGTGGCTATGAAATCAAGTCCATTCAAGATGATTCGTGTGTGTCGCGGCTTGTCGCAGTGGGATGTCAGCCGCCGGACCGGTTTACGGAATTATCGCATCAGTCTGATCGAGAACGGAAGAGACGAACCGACGGAAAAGGAACTAGGTCATCTGGCAAAGGCAATGGGGGTCCCGGTTGAAGTCTTCGATATGGTCGACTTCTCCGAATACCTCCGGACACTGATAGAGAACGTAGGAAAGGGGCAGCAGGCAGAGACAGAGGTGTGAAGGAGCACCATCACGATGGACACTTCACGCCTCAACTAGGGAGGGAAGAGACTGAAAAGACGGGCATTGAAGGCCTCCTGAAGAGGGATAGTGGCCCTCTTCAGGAGAAGTTGCCAATCCAAGGAACTTGGTATGTTTTCCCGGTCAGCCTGTCCATTATACCTCACAGAAGCCCGTCAATAATGCTTCCGTCAAGCTTCGAGGCTAAGGCCACGGGGAACATCTCCTAGAAAGGAAGATTATCGGATGAAAGAGAAGGTTGAAGAAAAAAATACCTCTGCCAATGGAGGTAGACAGGATCAAGAGTCCAGTGTTCCCAGCGATGAGGCTGGGCAGGTTAATGTCGAGAACCTCCGCCTGTCTCAGAACTTCACGGATCTGGTGGGAGTCAAGAAGAAGATCATCACCGTGCCGGTTCGCAAGCCGGATAGGCAGTGGTTTGTGCAAGTTCATCCGGACGAACCCTACCGGCTAGAAACGGCGGTCCTTGAGCTGAAGGACGATCGCGAAACATACCTCGTAGAACCTAGCCTGTGGTCAGAACTGCCGTTGGAGGTTGTACCCACGGGTCTGTTTACTGCCATCAATCGACAGGGTGATGTCTTCCTATGGCCGGTGCGATTACCAGGTCCAGATGGGCGACAGTTGGAGTGGCACCGGTCGGCTCTCGAGGCGGCCCAGATTGCCATGGGAGCCTGGGTACGCGTCGTAGCCAACATGTCGCTTGGAGCCTATGAGGTATTCGAAGCCGGTGGCGACCTCCCCGAACCGGAATGGCCCGAGTTGAGCTTCAGCCAGCTACTCTTGGAAATCGCTTTCAAGGACAAGTTCATCCGATCCTTGGATCACCCAGCTATCCAGAAGTTGAGAGGATTGCGGTGAGGCTACCCTCTCTGACCAGGTTTAACGAGATCTGGGTGGTCGACTTTGAGTTCTCCGCGGCGCCAGGTGAACGTCCCGTTCCCATCTGTCTGGTAGCCAGGGAAGAACGAGACGGGCGGAGTCTTCGACTTTGGCAGGATGAACTGAGCACTTTTCCAACGCCCCCATACTCCGTTGGTCACGACTCCCTCTTGGTCGCTTACTACGCCTCTGCTGAACTAGGTTGTCACCTCGCTCTTGGTTGGCCTCTCCCAGTAAACGTGCTGGATCTCTTTTGCGAATTCAGGAACCTCGCTAATGGTAGAACGCCACCTTGTGGGTTTGGTCTGCTTAGCGCATTGACGGCCTTTGGTCTGAGCGGAATCGAGATGGTAGAGAAGCAGACGATGCGTGAGCTGGCACAAAGGGGAGGTCCTTGGAGCCTACCGCAACGCGAGCAGCTCATGGACTATTGCGAGAGCGATGTAGCGGCACTTCATAAGTTGCTGCATCCAATGAGCCCTCACCTAGATGTTCCAAGGGCACTGCTTCGTGGACGCTACATGAAAGCAGCCGCTCACATAGAGCACCGGGGTGTCCCTATTGACACACGATCCTACTCCACACTCCGGGACCATTGGCCGGATATTCAAGACAAGCTGATCGATCGCATTGATGCCAACTATGGAGTGTACGAAGGGCGCTCCTTCATTCTCGATCGATTCAGGAGGTGGCTTGTGAAGCACGGCATACCGTGGCCGAGACTGGAGAGCGGTCGCCTTGCGCTTGATGACAACACTTTCCGGGAGATGGCTCGTATCCATCCCGAAGTCGCGCCGCTCCGAGAACTTCGAGTCGCCCTCTCGCAGATGCGTCTGTCGAATCTGGCCATCGGCAAGGATGGTCGCAACCGCTGTCTGCTCTCGGCCTTCCAAGCGCGCACGGGCCGTAATCAACCCAGCAACAGCCAGTTCATCTTCGGTCCTGCGGTTTGGTTACGGGGACTGATACGACCGCAACCAGGATGGGGTTTGGCCTACATCGATTACTGCCAACAGGAATTCGGTATCGCAGCTGCCCTCTCGGGTGACCCGGCAATGATGGAGGCAGCAAGCTCAGGAGATCCATATCTCGCCTTTGCTAAACAGGTGAGGGCCGTCCCTTCTGATGCGACGAAGCAAAGTCATGGCCGGGAGCGGGAGATGTTCAAGGCGTGCTCCCTGGCAGTTCAGTACGAAATGGGACCAAAGTCCCTAGCCCAGAGAGTCGGTCGGCCTGAGATTGAGGCACGCGACTTGCTGGCAATGCATCGCCAGACTTATCCGGTCTTCTGGCGCTGGTCGGACTCCGTCGTAGACTACGCCATGCTCTACGGCAAGCTGTGGACCGTCTTTGGCTGGGAGATCCACGTTGGGTCAGGGGTGAACCCTAGGTTTCTCCGAAACTTCCCAATGCAGGCGAATGGAGCGGAGATGTTGCGCCTCGCCTGTTGCTTGGCGACAGAACGAGGAATCCGGGTATGCGCTCCCATTCACGATGCGATCCTAATCGAGGCTCCCCTGCTGGAGCTGGAGGATGCGGTTGCGGAAACTCAGCTGGCCATGGCCGAGGCCAGTGAGGTTGTCCTCAATGGCGTCCAAATCCGGACGGAGGCAAAGGTGATCCGGTATCCCGACCGCTATATGGACGAGCGGGGCCGTGAAATGTGGACGACCGTGTGGGAGATCGTAAGGGAACCGAATTCGGTGAGGTGTGCATGAGCGCACAGGTCATCGGTGCACTGGTGCAACAACATCGTTGCACGAGCGCACCCCTGTCCTATCTTCTCTATGTATCTCTTTAGAGAGTTTGATTAACAATGGAGCAACCAATCGACCTAAAGAGCTTCCGACTCACGTCGAGAGCTCTTGAACCCAAGAGCGGATCTCAATCGAAAACTAGACAGCAAAGCAAAGGGAGGTTTCTCCGAGGACCTGTGCCGCTGGACTGGTTGATTGGAGCCGCCAAGCTTCCAGGCAAGGCGCTTCATGTTGCCATTGCCTTGAGATACCTGTCAGGACTCAAGCGATCTCGAGAAGTGCGAGTGACGAGAAACATTTTGGAACTCTTTGGGATCAAGCGACACTCGGGCTATCGGGCTTTAAGGAAGCTTGAGAGTGCTGGTTTGGTCGCCGTTACTCGACAGCCAGGGCGTGCTCCCGCGGTGAGACTGCTGCCTCGGGAGGAGTAGAAGGATGACAAGGTTTTGGGGGCCGGAGCAACTCGCTGAGGTTCTAGGGGTCCCTCTATCTTGGATCTATGACCGGACGAGAAGAGACGGGCCGGAGCAGATCCCACACCTGAAACTCGGCAAGTACATCCGGTTTAATCCTGAGTCTGATCAATTCCGTCGTTGGCTGGCTTCACACGAAATCCAATCTCGGAAACTTCTAAAAGATTGACGATGAAGTGGGGCGGCTTATACTCGACCCAGCTTGAAAAGACAGGGCGAGTCTAAGCGAAAGGAGGAAAAATGCAGACTCGCTCGAGTTTTCAAAGAGGTTGGGTCGAGAAACGGAAACGCCAGAACGGTTGGGTTTGGCTGATGCGCTACCGCATCCGCGATGCCAGCAAGCCATCCGGCTGGCGGATCAAAGCAGAATCTCTTCGCAACGCCAGTGGGAAGAAAGAGGCCCTACAGCTGTTGGAGAAGCGGATGCGGGAGATCAACGAGAGTAATGCGGGGAACAGTCGTGCTGCACCTCTGAGATCTCCGACGTTCTCCGAGTTTGCAACGGGAGTCTGGAACCAGTACTTGGAGAACCGATCAACGAAACCGTCTACGCGCTGCTCCTATGAGTCGATGCTCCGGAACTATTTCCTAGGAGCATTCGGCTCTATACCGCTTCACCAGATCACTCCCATCGAGGTGTCCGCGTGCTTCCACTCCATCAAAAGGAAAAGGCTGGCTGCCGGCTACCGCCTGAATCTGTACGCCCTGCTGCGCACGATGTTTGAGGTGGCCCTGGAACATGATCTGGTCTTGACCAATCCAGTGCGTCGAAAACTGCATCGGCCGGAGGTGAGGCGAGTGGAAAAACCTACGCTGTCGGCTGAGGAAATTGGGCGGATTCTGGCAAACATACCTGAACCCTTTCAGGCTCTCTTTCTGTGTCTAGCGGTGACGGGACTGCGAATTGGTGAGGTATTGGCCCTGAGGTGGATGGACTTGGACTGGAAGTCGCTTGAGGTCAAGATCTCTCAGAGCCTGTGGCGGGGCCGGGTAGTCACCCCCAAGACCGAGGGCAGCGCGACCAGTCTTCACCTGCCGGCGCCAGTCATGGGGCGACTGCTTGCCCAGTTTGAAGGGTCCCCTTTCCGTGACCCGGATGCCTTTATCTTCTGTAAAGCCGATGGGAGCCCTCAAAGTCCGGGCTACCTACGCAAACAGGTGCTCTACCCCGCGATGGAGGTGGCTGGCATCCAGCGGTTCTCTCGGACCCATGGGTTCCACCTTTTCCGACACTCAGCCGCAAGTATCGTTCACGGGGAGACACGGGACCTGAAGCTGACACAGGAACTGCTCAGGCACGCCAGGATGTCCACGACCGCCAACATCTATATCCACTCCAAGGAGAAGGGAGCTGAGCAGGCTACGGAGACCCTGGCGCGCCTCCTGGCCCCCTATTGCTCACAAACTGCTCACTTTTCTGCGTCTGAAGAGGGCCTTGTTCAGTGAAAGATTTGTCTAATTAGTAGAAACCAAAGAATTTAGGGAAAGCACGGTCGGCAGGACTCGAATCTGCGGCTTTGTTGCTTGTGACCAAGGGCTCGAAAGTTCTAACAATGCTGGAACGCCTGAACTGCGAACCGGTCAAGAGCAACAAACGCTGCTGAACCGCCGTCATCTATCGGGCGAAGGAATGCGGGCTAGATCTCATCTCGAACCTACAAAGCCTTCCGCGTCAGCATATCAACTGAGGATCTCGGTAACCACGCGTCCGTAGACGTCTGTGAGGCGGAAGTCGCGACCGCTGTAGCGGTAGGTCAGCTTTTCATGGTCAAGTCCCAGTAGATGTAGCATGGTCGCATGTAGGTCGTGGATGTGGACCTTCTGCTCGACGGCACGGAAGCCGTATTCGTCGCTGACGCCATAGACCATGCCGCCCCGTACTCCACCACCGGCCACCCACGAGCAGAATCCGTAGGGGTTGTGGCCCCGACCGTAGCTGTCGGTTCCCTTCTTCCCATCGGAGAGATCTTGGAAGTGGGGCGTCCGCCCGAACTCACCAGACCAGACCAGGAGCGTATCGTCAAGCAGTCCGCGGGCTTCCAGGTCCGTGATCAGCCCCGCGATTGGCTTGTCGACGGCCTTACAGCGTTCCGGCAGTCCGGAAAGAATCCTGGCGTGATGATCCCAGCCGCTGTCGGTAATCTGAATGAAGCGAACGCCCGCTTCGGCGAAGCGGCGTGCCAGAAGGCACTGGCGCCCGAAATTGTCGGTCTCTTCTTCACCGATCCCGTAGAGATCGTGCGTTGTTTTGGACTCTGTCGAGAGGTCAATGACGCCCGGAGCCTCCGACTGCATTCGAAAGGCCAGTTCAAGCGACTCGATGACTCCCTCCATCCGACTGTCCGTTTGGAGTCTCTCGAGGTAGCCCCGATTCATCTGCTGGACCAGATCCAGTTGATGCCGCTGAAGCTCACGCGGAAGGCTGGGATCTTCCAGAAAGCGGAAGGTGGCGTTCTTGGCGTCACGGGGTCCCGTGTTGCCCAGCGCCGTACCCTGATAGATGGCTGGCAGAAAGGCGTTCCCGAAAAGCTCGGCGGCCCCATTGTCACCCGCCAGTTTCGGGCAGATATTGACAAAGCCGGGTAGATTCTGGTTGTCGGTCCCCAGCCCGTAGGTGATCCAAGCTCCCATCGAGGGACGAATCAGCTGGGTCGCTCCGGTATGCAGTTGTCTCGACGCAGGAGCGTGCGCCTCGCTGTCGGCCTGCATGGCGTTGAGCACACAGAGCTTATCGACGTGGTTTCCAAGATGTGGAAGCCACTCCGTCATCATCAAACCCGACCCGCCTCGGCGGCTGAATGGTGAAATCGGTCCCATCAGACGGCTGTTATGGTAGCCAACGGTATCCCGATTCCCAGGAAGCTGGTAGGGTAGGCGTTCGCCACTCTCCTTCATCAGGCGCGGCTTGTAGTCGAACAGGTCCATTTGGGAAGGGCCACCCTCCATCCACATGAATATCACTCTTCGGACACGAGGAGAGAAATGGGGTGGTTTGGGGGCCAAAGGACTGCCGGCTGCCACAGCCTGCTCGGTGCACATGGCGGCAACAGCCACTGAGCCAAAGCCGCAGCCGGTGGTTCGCAGAAACTGACGGCGACTCAGGTTTCGGTCAGAATTGAGGATCATGGAGCATCACCCTCGAAAAAGGAACTCATTCGAGACAAAAACAGCATGACAGTACCGGGACCACGCCTCCCTGCGTGGTTCGTCAGGTCTCAAAACGGCCAGATCCCGTTCGAAACGCGCCAGAAACTCGAGCGCCCGGCTCACTTCCGGTTGTGTCACGGGACGGTTCAGAACCCTTAAGAAAAGATGCGCGATTCGTTGGCTGTCGTCAAGCTCCTTCTCGTTCAACAGAGCCTTGGCAGTAAGAAGAGCTTGTTGCATCACAAAAGGTGAGTTCATGAGGTAGAGGCCCTGGGTGGGAACGGTGGTGACGGAGCGAGCCCCTGTAGTCTCGTCGGGATTGGGGAAATCGAAAAGGTCCAACAATTCGAGTTGTTGGAGCTGGCTTTTGCGCACGGTCGGCAAGTAAATGGTTCTTCGCCACAGAACGTCCTCGCCGATCTTGGCGTCCTTGGTGAGAGCCTCCGGAAAACCGAACCCGATGTTCTCGAGAGAATCCAGTGGTAGGGAAGGCCCTCCCCGGGTCCGATCCAATCGTCCACTTATGGCCAGCAGCGAGTCGCGAAGCGTCTCCGCCTCCAGTCGGCGGCGATTGGCACGCCACAGCAGCCGGTTGTCGGGATCCGTTGCGTGGGCTTCGGCGTTGTGATTGCTGCTTTGCCGGTAGCTGCTCGTCAGCACGATTTCCCGAATCATGCTCTTGACGGACCAACCCTGCTGGACGAAACGCGAAGCCAGGTAATCAAGCAGTTCGGGGTGACTGGGTGATTCCCCCTGAGTGCCGAAGTTGTCCACGGTGCGCACCAGGCCGACACCCAACAGATGATGCCAGATCCGGTTCACCATCACCCTGGCTGTGAGCGGATTCCGGGGATCGACCAGCCAGCCGGCCAACTCCAGGCGGCCGCTCGACCGAACGTATCTGCCTTTGAAATCTCTGCGGTTGGCGATTCGAGGTGGTCCCGTCGAAGTCAGCGAAAGGAACCCTCTGGGAACCGACTCTCCCAGACTGTGCGGGTTCCCACGGATGTTGAGGTGGCAGTCCTCGGGCACATCCCGGTCCTCGGTGGCAATCGCCAGGGGAGGGCCGGGACGGTTGAACTCCACCAGCAGGACCTGCTGGGCCGCTTGCTTCAGCGTTTTTTCGATCTCCTCGATCTCCTTCTCGAGCTGCTCCTTCTTCGTTGAGTCGGTCGCTTCCTGGAGAGCTTTTCGTCTGTCGGCTAGTCGCTTCTCTTCGGCTTTGAGTGCTTCTTGATTGGCTACGGCCTCTGCCAGGTCCTTCTGATACCGCTTCATGGCGGCGGACCGCTGCCTGAGCTCGGCTGCGGTCTCGGGCAGCAGCACTCGGTTGACCTCGCTGAAGATGCCGGTCTTGCGACCGTTGAGCGTTCTCGTACTCCGGAATATTCCCGCCATTGCGTAATAATCATTCGTGGGGATGGGGTCGAACTTGTGATCGTGGCAGCGCGCACAGCCGAGAGTCAGCCCTTGAAAAACCCGGCCCAGCCGATCGATCTGCGTATCCACTACATCCATGGTCAGCTGCTCTTTATCCGCGTCCACCAACGCCCAGGGCCCAATCGCCAGGAAGCCGGTCGCCACGATCTGCTGGCGACGCTGGGCATCCGTTTGCCAGTCGAGTACGTCTCCAGCGATCTGTTCCCGCACGAAACGATCGTAGGGTTTGTCACTGTTGAGGGACTGGATAACATAGTCGCGATACCTCCAGGCCTCCTTGGCTGGGATACGACGCCCCTTGCCCAGGGTGTCCGCGTAGCCTGTCAAGTCGAGCCAATGTCGACCCCAGCGCTCGCCGAAATCAGGAGATGCCAGGAGCCGGTCGACGACTCTTTCAAAGGCGTGTTCGGAATCGTCCCGTACGAATGCCTGGATGGCCTGGGGATCGGGCGGTAATCCAGTTAGATCGAAGTAGATCCGCCGCAAGAGTGTGTAGCGATTGGCTCCTGGCGAGGGCTTCAAGCCCTTGGCCTCCAACTGCGCCAGGATGAAATGATCGATGGGGTGGCTGGGCCAGCCGTTCTTCCGAACGGCGGGTGGTGCTGCCCTGCTCACCGACTGCCAGGCCCAGTGGTCAAGACTCGCTTCAGAGGTGTCCGGCTTTGCCCCTACGAGATTGCCGGTGGCGGCTTCATGTTCCGGCCAGGGTGCCCCCAATCGGACCCATTTGACGAGAACCTCGATCTGATCTCCCGACAGCTTCCCAGTGGGCGGCATCTCGAGATTCCGGTAGCGGACCGCCTGAATAAGTTGGCTGGCGTCGGGGTCCCCGGGAACAATCACTGGTCCACGGTCGCCCCCCTTCAGCACGCCGGCCCGGTTATCGAGCCGCAGATTTGCGAACGGCGTGTCGGCCTGCGCACTGTGGCACTGGTAGCAGTTCTCGACCAGAAGCGGCCGAACCTCGGATTCAAAAAACTTTTCTTTCGCTGCTACGGATTGAGGGGTTGCCTCTGCTTGATGAGGGAAGGTGACGACCGCAACTAAGAGCACCAGTCGGGAGGTGCACAATCGATTGCTGTTCAACTCAAGGGCCCCTTAACGACATCCTTATCTGTAGTTTAGCCACCTGGAATATGAATCTCAACTCGCGCTACTCACCCCCCAGCTTCAGGCTGCGGCGCAGTCGTGGGAAGTTGTACTTCAAACCTGGAAACCGCTGGAAACCCTCTTCCCGGAGCTGGGTGGGGAAGAGCTGGCAGACGCGATCGTAGAG
The DNA here is from genome assembly GCA_965218775.1 of Acidobacteriota bacterium. GTDB lineage: Bacteria > Acidobacteriota > UBA6911 > RPQK01 > JAJDTT01 > CAUZIZ01. The sequence goes on from CBDCLS010000006.1 coordinate 2,754,164, forward strand.
CTCCTGGGAGAGGTCGGTGCGAAATGCTTCTATGCTTGTCTTCAGCTGAGACAGGGAACTGAAGCCTACGATGGGCGCTGTAACTGCAACGGACTTCCTGACCCAGGCGATGGCCAGTTGAGATGGAAGGAGGTCTTCGCTCCGGGCGAGTCGTGAGAACTTTTCTAACTCATCCCCGTAGCTCACCAGCCAGGTCAGGAGACGGGTGTCCGAAGCCGCCCGAGATCCCTGGGGTAAAGGTGCGCCCCCACCGGAATACTTGCCGGCCAGAAGCCCACCCAGCAAGGGCCGATAGGCCGTGATGGCCACCTTCTCAGCCAGAGCCTGGGGTAGGTGCTCCAACTCGATTCCCCGCTCCACTGGGTTGTAGGCCAACTGGTTGCAGACCAGGGGAGCCCAACCATTGTCCCGTGCGATGGAGTTGGAGTGGGCGAATAGCCAGGCCGGGTAGTTGCAGCAGCCGACGTATCGGCTCTTGCCCTGGACGACGACGTGGTTGAGGGCTTCCATGACCTCGGCGGGCCTCATTCCCTCCTGGGGCCAATGGATCAGGTAGAGATCGACGTGATCTGTCTGGAGCCGGGAAAGGCTTTCGCCGATACTCTCCCGAATGCTCTTCCCATCTATCCCTTTGTGAACCTTGGTGGTGAGGAAAAGCTGGTCCCTGCGTCCCCGGATGGAGGCGGCCAATACCTCCTCGTTTTTCCCGTCCCCGTACATGGCAGCCGTGTCAATGAAATTGACGCCCTGATCCAGGGCTGCCGCCACGACGCGTTCCGCTTCGCCGGGCTCGCAGCGCTCTCCAAAATTCATGGCACCGATACACATCTCCGAGACCGTCTCACCCGTATTGGCGAACTCCACTTGTCTCATGACACTAGCCTGGATTCCCACGGCGAGATAGGTTTCGAGTAGAGCTAACATTACAGGGCTTCCCCGAGGAGGATGCGGAGGCGTTTGCCGCCTAGCCAGGGGATGACCGGGTTCATGCTGGCAAATCCGGCGGCCCGAAGCAAGGGGTTGTGGGCGCGCTTCTGGAAGCGGACTTGAATTTCCTCTGGGGTCACGCTGACCCGAGCGACCGCGTCAATGAAGTCCCGGAACAGGTGGCGGGACTTGGCCTGTTCGTAGCCATTGCCAATGCGCTGGGCGAAGAGCCGATAGAGGCTGCTGGCCATCAAGGTCAGCAGCAGATCGCAGCTGACATTCAGGGGCACGGCCGAAGAGAGTGCGTCCATGTGGAAAAAGTCGATCCCATCGGCGATCTGATTTTCGATGAGCATGCGCTGGGCGTAGCGCTCAATCAAGGTGGCCGGGGAGCGGCGCAGCTGATTGGTCAGCAGAAAGGTGGGGTCTTCATGGCCCAGACCGGCGACGATCAGCTGGCGCAGCGGTCCCTCATAGGCACGCAGAGCGATCGTCTGGTCCAGGACTCGAGGCGTTCGAAACGCCCGCGTCACCCGCTTGAGCTGCAGCTGCCGCCAAGCGGAAAGGGGGCACTGGCGGGCGGCCTCGAGCATGGAGCGGGAGCGGCGCCTCAAGGTGATGAAGTCAATCTCTCGGCGGTTGAGTTCGTGGAGCTGGGCGTAGACGGTCAGCTTGGAGTCGAAGAGCAACTCGCCCGGATAGCGCCCCGTGTGCTCCTTCCAGTAGTCCACGAAGCGCAAGATCTCCTGGGCTTGATCCTCTCGGCGAACCTGGGCGTTGGCATAGCAGAAGACGCGGGTGTGGGCATCGGCGGCCAGGAAGGCCAGCACGCCCTTCTGGCGTCGGCTGCGTTTGGACACGTAGTGAGTTTGCAGCAAGGCGTCCTCGCCGTGAAAGGGGATGGTATGAAAGTCCAGGTGCAAGGACTCGCCCCAGCCCAGCCCCTGGGTGGTGACGGCGTCAAACCAGGTGCTCATGAGTCGGGGGTAGGCGGGCGGATCAACGCGGCAACTGTACTCGGTCAGAAAAGAACGCTTGGGCAGGCAATTGAGACCGGCAAACAGAGGCGGGCCCGGATCGAAGACGTGGCTCATGAAATGGCTGTGGCGGGTGTTGTCGAAGAGCTTCAGCGCCAGCAGGGCCCGTAGGGCCGCCCCGGCGGGAATCATCTCCGAGCCCGGAAACCCAGCCCCCTGCAGCAGCTGATCCAGCGACATGGGGATCAACCAAGGCAGAAACAGAAACAGACCGCCGAACTTGGTGTGGAAGTCTCGGGGGCTCAGCTCCAGGTGGCGCACGTCAGCCACCTCGGCCGCCGTGGGGCGCAGCCGATCCGGGCGCTCCTCGTCCCGGCGCCGGGGCAGCGCGGCAAAGCCCTCCTCGGTCAGAATCACGGAGATGGCCGAAGGACTCAAGGGGGCTCCGCTCTCTCGTAAGGCGTCGGCGATGTCGTAGATCGAGAGGTTTTGCTTGCGCAGGGCGACGATCTTCTGGCGGCGAGTGTCCTTCTCCGGCGAGGCCCCCGGTCCCTTCGGGGGCGGCACAAAGAAGCTCCGCTGAGGGTTCTGGCGGAACTGATGGCACAGCACCCGGAAGCTGCCCGCAGTGTAGCCGAAGCGCCGAGCCGCCTCCGGAGAGGGGAGCCCTTCGACGAAATAGGCCCGCAAAGCCTCGTATTGCCGCTGGGTGGAGTTGGCGGGCTGCAGGAAGTAGCGAGCCCACTGTGTTAAGTCTTTATCTGGACTCTTTATCACAGACCCACTATGTCAAATAGATCTGACATTTTCAAGAGTGGGAATCCAAGGATCTAACTCCAGGACTTATACCGGGAAAATCCACGGAAAAGCGTTTTCTATAACTATGTGGATCGTTCACTAAAGATCCTCCATAGAGCTAACTTTTGACTTCAAACTACAAGGGTGTGCCTGTCCCCGGATAGATCCCTCAGGCCCTTCGTGGAGCGACCGGGCCACCCACAACCCCCCGGATCTGGCCGTGGACAGCGCTTTATGGTTCGTTAGTTCTGAGGTACGCTATGGGAATCCAGGCTAGTGTATCGCGGCTGCAGGGGAGGACAAGACCCTGCCCCTCATTTAGATGCCGGTCCGAGAAAAACCGGACCTGCCCCCATGGATTCACTCCTTGCTGCTTGTGATTTGGAACTTGTCTGTCGCTTGTTTCTTGTACCTCGGGATTTTCAAGTTTCAGGTCAACGACCCAAAGCAGGTAACCAGATCTGTCTTGGCGGGGGTTGCACCCACTTGCCTCATCAGGGTGGCCACCTGTCCTCGGTGGTAGGAAGAATGGTTGACGACGTGCTGCATGAGCTGCTTGAGTGGGAAAAAGGCGACCTTACCATCTGCTGGTCGCGGGACAGACACCAAGCGGTCAAAGTCCATAACTCCAGCAGCGAACGAGCGCATGTCGCGCTCGAGCCGCTCCCAGCAGCTACCCACCGATTCGATGTTGGGAAAGTCCTCCGGTTTCAAAGGATCGGTGGGATTTCCCTGCCAGACTGAAAGCCAGCGGCGTTCCGCACTCATCATGTGAACCAGGGTGTTTCGGGTCGAGGGAAAGCTACTGGAGAGGTCCCGAAGAAACTGCTCCTCGGTCAACTCAGATACCGCCTCCATCATCCGATTCTTGGCCCAGTAATTGAACTCGACCAGGATCCTCAGGTCTTCAGAAGTCATCGAAAGCCTCCCCTTCTTCGTGGAGTTAGCTGGGCAAGGTTGCTTCGCAAGGTGTATGAGATTGACCCCTTGGAATGTCCCAAATGTGGCTCCACCTTGAACCTCATCGCGGTGATCGAACAACCGAGCGTGATTCGAGACATCCTCCAACACCTGGATCTCTGGCAGCGGCCCCAACGCGCTCCGCCACCCCGACTCTTCCCCCAACAAACTCGAAAGCTTCCTGGCTTCGCTTTCGCCCCAGCAGGCTCAAGCCGTCCGAGCCTCCTCCGACGCGCTCTTCTGGGACGAGGTCCCGATTTGGGAAGACTGAGCCGGCCCCTGCCCCGGCCGGATTCAACATCCGTGTATCCCTTTTTGCCTGGATTGGCCCCTTCCTCCAACCATAACTCGATCTCGACGCCCCCATCGGGGTATTGCATCCCATTTTCTCCTTCACCTCCGAGCGGAAGCTCCCCCTCGTCCTTTCTCCACCCTTTTTTCATGTTCCGCAATGCAAAAATGGCACCCAATACCCGCCGCCCAAAAAAGGAATTTCCTATCTCCTTCCTGGTGTGTCGGTCGACGCAACCAGGTTTGGTCCACGTCAGATCGACCCGGACGGACTTCCTGTTGTGGTCAAGCCCGTCCTGGATGCGCTGCAACACATCGGGGTCCTTGGGGATGATACACCGCAGTGGATCCCGCATCTGCGGGTTGTGCCGGGCGAGATCAGAGCGAACCCGGCTACGTTGGTTGTGGTGGTGCGGGGAAAGGAACACGTCCACGTCTAAAGTGAGTTAGTATCTGCCGCCCGTTGTTGGCATGAGCCTGACGGACTACACTTGGGTTAAGCAACCGTTTTTCTGTAATTTTCTTTAGGGCCTGTAGGGAAGAATTGCTCCACTTGTGTTTTCCAGCCGGCCAGGTTCAGGTATTGCCGGCCGGTTAACCACTCCTCGTGTATCTCTGCAAGCACAGCCGAGATGAGCCGCAGCGCCGACGCTTCGTGGGGAAAGATTCCCACCACCCGGGTTCGTCTCCGGATCTCCCGGTGCAGTCTCTCCAGTCCGTTGATGGTTCGGATCCTTCGCCACCAGCTCCTCGGAAAATCAAACACTGTCAGCCCTTCATCCACGTTCTCTTCCAGCCAGCTCACGAACTCCGGTGCAATCTTTTCGAACTTCTTGACGACTTTACCCTTGAGCTCCTCGGCATCTTCTCGAGACGGGGCATCGAAAATGTCCCGCATGGCCTGGGCGATGCGGGGCTTGTCCTCTTTGCGGCGAGCATATTGTTGGGCGTTTTTACTCAGGTGAAACTGACAACGGTTCCAGGGCACCGACGGATAAACTGCCCGCCTGGCCGCCTTCAGTCCTTCGTGATCGTCACTGACAAACAGCTCGACCCCTCTCAGTCCACGCTTGTGCAGATCTCCCAGAAACCCTCGCCAATGCACCTCCGCTTCACTGATCCTGGTGCTCAGACCCAACACCTCCCGCGTTCCGAAACGATTGACTCCTATGGCTTTCAGGATGGCCACGTCCTGCACCCTGCCGCCTCTTCGAACCTTCTCGTAGTGGGCATCCAGATACACGATCGGATACTCTCCCAGCTCCCGGCTTCAAAACTCTTCCAGCTCTTCGTCCAGCATCCCGGCCACTCTCGAGACCTGGGTGGCCGAGATCTCCAACCCACACAGCTGCTCCGTGATCTCGGTGACTTTCCTCGTCGAGACTCCCATCACATACATCTCGGCAATGGCCAGCTTCAGGGCCTTCTCCGAACGGCAACCCCTCTCCAGCGACTTGGGATAAAACCTCAACCCACGCACCTGTGGAATCTCCAAGTGCAGCTCTCCCACTCGAGTCTGAATCCGCTTGCCTTTGAATCCGTTTCGATAGCCTCGCCGACTGGCTGTTCTCTCGTACGCTTCCGCTCCCAGAAACTCGCTTCTTTCCAACTGCATGGCCACGTTGAACAGCTTCTCCAGGATTCCTCGAAAGGCTTCTGTTCCTTCCTCGATCAACTCCGCCAGGATCTCCCGTGGTACTCTCTTTTCCAGGTCTGGGTTCATTTGATTCTCCTTGCCAGATAGACGTTTCTGTTTTTGGAGAATCCTGTCCCAGACCTCTGTCTTTCCGACCCAGGCCTGACCAGAATTTACAGAAAAGAAGTTACGCTACTTACACTTGAGCCTATGAGTATGAGAGAGGGCGTAGTTCGAGCCTGGGGACAAGCTAAGAACAGATCTCTTACTATACTTGGGTGTGTTGTCGCAGTTGCTCTTCTTTGTCTCCTTGTCTTTCTCGTGGATCGCTGGTTGGGATTGCCGGTCGACGGGCAATCAGAGAAGCGACTCGACAAGGAGATCGAAGTATTCAAGACAGTAGCGCAGTTCTTAGGTGGAGGTGCACTTCTGTTCGGACTCTATCTGACCTGGCGTCGGATAACGGCCACTGAAAGGAATGTGGAGATTGCCCAGGAAGGTCAGATTACAGAACGCTTTACTCGAGCGATTGAGCAGCTTGGGGCGGTCCATGAAAAGACAGGCGAGCCAAACCTTGAAGTACGCTTGGGTGGAATTTATGCCTTGGAACGTATCGCCAAGGATTCGAAGAACGATCACTGGACGGTCATGGAGGTTCTGACGGCATATGTTCGAGAAAACTCTCCCTGGGACTATCAAGGAGACGAACCGGGGGAAAGGCTGAGCGCGATCCGGAGAGAGCCTTTGGATCATCGTCAGAGAACAGCTGTTCAGGCGATTCTGACGGTGGTAGGGAGGCGGGTGTGTGGAGATCATGAGAAAGGACAAGTTCTCAATCTGCAGGAAACAAACCTGCACAGCACGGATTTAAGTGCGGCCAATCTGAAGGGAGTCAACCTCTGGGGAGCTAATCTGAAGGAGACGAATCTCAGCGAAGCGAATCTGGAGGGGACGAATCTCGCGAGCTCTAATCTGACCGGAGCGGTTTTCAGGTACGCTAATCTAACCGGAGTGGATCTCGGAGTCGTCGATCTGGACACAACGGACCTCCTGTCCGCAAACCTAAGCGGAGCACAGCTTCTAGGAGCCCGCGGGTTAACCGAGGAGCAAATTCAAGAGGCGATCGTAGATGATGAGACGAAGCTGCCGGACTACCTACAGACAGGTGAGGGAGAGGGCGACGACCAACCAGAGCAAGAGAATGACGAAGGCCCATGACTTCGGCTCTGCAAGGCATGATAGCCCTGATCCGAAAGCGAAGTCGCCATCACCTTCGGGTTCTCCGAGACGGTGCCCCGGGTGGCCAAGAGGCTCGAGCAGATGTGCGAGGAAGGCTATCGCGGCCGGGTCATTGTCCACTTCGGTGACGCAAGATTAAAAAGCTTTGGTGAGCGTGGTTCTTAAGGTTGAGGATTAGAGAAAGGGGCCGCGATACTCAGTTCCAAGTCGAACGTCCGAGCTAGCCCTTCCATTCTTGCTTTTGCAGGCACGGAGGGCATGCCGCCAGTGACATACAGACGAACCACATTTCCATCTCTGCTAGCGCTTTGGGCTCTTAAGCCATCCTCGCGGGCAAGTACCTTCAGCCCGTACAAGAGGTGCTCGGGAATTCCAGAGACCCTCTCTGCTTGACCGGATTCAATGACCTGGCCTGCTAAGCTTTCAAGGCGCATGCTCATCAGGTCTATCTTCGCCTCAAGACCGGTCTCTTCCTCCGAAAACCCCGCACGCGCACTAAGGCCGAAGTAACGCCATAGGGGATTCCGTCCGTCCGACCCCTGGGCGGCACGAATGTGCTGTGAAAGTCGTTCGATCTCTTTCTGAAGTTCCCAAGCCTTCAATCTGCTGCTGTATTTGTGGTAGTTGACTATGCTCGTATCAAACGGAACGTGGGCTTTTACCTCGTCGACCACCATACACGCTGGCTTGTCAATAGCTGTCCGGATGCCGAGCTCGAAAAAGACGTTGGGATTCAGAGCCGACATGTCACAGAGCACGAGGTCGCTTTGCTCAATGTTCTTGATGATCTCGGCCTGGATGACCGCGGACCCCTCGACAATCGGGCGAATGGGTTCTAATTCGGCCTTCTGAATCGCAGGCACGAAAAGATGGTCAAGCACGTGTCGGAAGTGGTCCGGATCGCCGTGGTAGGCATCCAAGAGCCGCGCGGGCGTCGAGATCGGCATGATAATAAAGCATTGGGCATGTGAACCTCCTCAGGTGAACAGCTTACCGATCGTGTCCGGATCCAGCAATTCAGCTCCGATCAGAGCCAAGTAGAACCCGTGGGACATCGTGACGATCGCCAGGACGCCGCGCAGGAACGATATACCTGAGACCGTTCCCTCGACCCATCTTCTTGGCCAAACGCGCTCGCTTTGATCTATCCGGACCAGGACTGCGTCTGCGAACCAGAAGAGGGCGAACGTTAAGAGAGCATCGGTCACCAGCGTCAGCTGCCACCATGGCCAGCTGCCTGGGACGACAAACGCCGACACGATTTGCCTACTGGGCATCTTCTTCACGAGAAAGTCGGAGTTCACGAACTCGAAGATGAGAGCCGTCTTGGCAGCGACGATTCCGAGGACAAGCCAGGAGAGGCCACGTCGAACCTTTTCGAACTCCCCCTTCGTGATTCGCTCGAGGCGCGCCCTCAGGGAAAGAGGGTTGTCTAGAGTCTGGTGGGCAACCCACACAAAAGGGGCGTAGGCGATGGATGTCGCTTTGAAGCCGATTCGATAAAGAGCGGCTGGCAGGTGGCTAACAACTGCAAGAGGGAATTTTATGATCGCAGCTAGTCTCCCAATCCCGCCGTAGCTCCAGGTATCGGAAAGGTCTTTCATAAACGATGCTATGCTGAGGGACGCACGTGAGATTTCCCGGCGAATGGCCCCACTTTCATCGCCAATGGTAATAGTGCTTCGATGTCCAGGATCGCCACGCCACTTGTGATGCGTGTTTTGATTCTCATCCCTATTCCATTGCTTTTCGTGCACTTGACAACACAAATGGTCGAGACGCCAGATTCGTGTGGAATACTGAGACTTTCCTTGAAGCGAGTCTCTTGTGACATCAGTGCCGCCGTCCTTCAGGATGAATTCAAGCTCTGAAGCCGCGTTCGACTGCGGGAGCAGCCCGGCCACCTCGTACCTCTTACTTTGCAGAGGGAGTCTCTTGGCACCCTATTGGCCAAGTTGATCAAGATCGGAGCGAGGAAGGCCGTCCTAACCGGATCGTTGACACGAGGTCGGGGCGCTGATAGGGTCAAATCCTTCATCCCAGGTCAGGGAAGGTCCGAAGTTGGGTAGGAGAGGCAGCTCCGGCATGGCAACTAGAGACAAATCAGGGGACAAAGGGGCGATTGTGCATGAGATTGACGAAACCATGGTTGATCTCTTGTGTGCGCCGTCTTTCAAGGAAGCACTATGGGCTCTTGCGCTTCAGAGCCGTTTATTAATCGGTGCTCACCTTCAGTCTGGCATCTAGCCCGGATTTCTCAAGGATAAGAAAAAGCAGTCAGCTCAATGTGGTATAAAGTCTGTGTTAACAAAGACTTAACAAACACAAGGAGCTGACTACTATGACGACAGAGTGTATCGCTTCTAAGCTGGAGTTTCAAGGGCTGGAGGGTCGCCGAGTGGAGGCAGAATTCAACGGGGGACAGATCACTTCAGACGCCGGAGGGTTGCTGTTACGGGAGGTGGAGAGCCGCTATGGGTTCATTCGCGGCTTGGCCGCCTGCTTTGGGGACCGGCGCGATCCTCGCTTCACCGAGTTCAGTGTGGAGGATCTGGTGGGGCAGCGGATTTATGGACTGGCCTTGGGCTATGAGGATCTCAACGATCATGAGGAGCTACGGACGGATCCGCTGATGGCGGTGTTGGTGGGCAAGGAAGATCCCTTGGGGAGGGATCGGCGAGCGGAAGCGGATCGGGGCAAGGCGTGTGCCGGCAAGAGCACACTCAATCGTTTGGAGTTGTCCTCGGTGACGCAGGATAAATATCGCAAGACGCCGGTGGATGAAGCGGCGGTGGAAGCGTTTTTGGTGGAGCAGTTCATTCGGGTGCGAGGCGGTAAACCCAAGGAGCTGGTGTTGGACCTGGATGCGACGGATGATCCGCTGCACGGAGAGCAGGAGGGTCGTTTCTACCATGGCTACTACCGGTGTTACTGCTACCTGCCCCTGTATGTGTTTTGCGAGGGGTATGTGCTGGGGGCCAAGCTACGGGTGTCGAATCTGGATGGCTCCGAAGGAGCGGTCCAGGAGATGGAGCGGATCGTGGGACAACTGCGGGCGAAGTGGCCGAAGGTCCGCATTACGCTGCGGGCGGACAGCAGCTTTGCGCGCGAGGCGTTGATGAAATGGTGTGAGGAGCATCGAGTGGATTACGTCTTCGGTCTGGCCCGCAATCAGCGCTTAGAGGGGACCCTGGAGTCGGAGCTGGAACAGGCCCAGGCGCTTCAACAAGCGAGCGGCAGCAGCGCCCGAGTCTATAAGGACTTTCGTTACCAGACGCGCAAGAGCTGGAGTCAAGAGCGGCGAGTGGTGGGCAAGGCCGAGTCCACGGGTAAGGGATCCAATCCCCGCTTTGTCGTCACCTCGCTGGGAGCGAAGTGGTGGCCCGCCCAAAAGCTGTACGAGCAGCTGTACTGCGCGCGAGGGGAGGCGGAGAATCGGATCAAGGAACAGCAGCTGGAGCTGTTTGCCGATCGGACCTCGACGCACCTCATCAAGAGCAATCAGCTGCGGTTGTGGTTCTCCTCGGTGGCCTATAATCTGCTGCACACGTTGAGGCGTGTCGCTTTGAAGGGGACCCAGTGGGCGAAGGCGCAATGCCAGACGATTCGCCTCAAACTGTTGAAGATAGGAGGCCAGATTCGGGTCAGTGTCCGGCGGGTGAGTCTGTCCTTGAGCGAGGGTTATCCTTACCAAGCACTCTATGCCCAAGCCTTGGCCCAGCTTCAACAGCTCGGTTGAGCCAAGGAAAGTCGGAAATCCCAGCCGTCTGCAACTGAGGCGCCTGAGGTGTGTCTGAAAAACCGGTTTTCCGCGCTCGACACAGGCCTCACGACGCCTGTCGTACTCTGCACCGCCCTCAGCGGCGCCTTTGACCCAGACCGGCGTCGAGAAATCGACTAAAATCGCCCTTTCGGCTTTCTCCTTGAGAAATCCGGGCTAGTTGTAGCGAGCCCCACCTCATACCGCCTATGAGTGAAGAAGAGTCCTACCTGAGAAAAGAGCTGTACGAGCTGGTTAGGAAGGATCCGGCCATCTTCGAGTTCTTACAAGCCGGTTCTCTCGACGGGATCTGGTATTGGGACATCGAGAACCCCGAGCAGGAATGGCTGAGCCCGCGCTTCAAGGAAGTCTTTGGTTACCGGGATCACGAGATCCTCAACACATCGGCTTGGTGGCAGGCCAATATTTTTCCTGACGACCTTGAGGTGGCACTCGACAACTTCAACAAGCACTGTGCCGATCCCGATCACCCTTACGATCAGATCGTTCGCTATCGTCACAAGAATGGCGGCACCGTGTGGGTGCGATGCCGGGGCTTGGCTATTCGCGACGACTCCGGTAAGCCTCTGCGACTACTTGGCTGCCATACCGATGTCACGGCCCTCAAGCAGGCGGAGGAAGATCTCCGTGTCAAGGCGACCGAGCTGCAAAGAGCAAAGGAAATAGCCGAGAGCGCCGATCAAGCCAAGAGCGAGTTTTTGGCCAATACCAGCCACGAGGTTCGGACACCGCTCAACACGATCATCGGTATGACCGAGTTGTTGCTCGAAGAGCAGCTGTCACCACATCAACAAGAGCATCTTGAGGCCGTGCTAGAGTCCGCCGAGTCTCTGCTGGCGATCATCACGGACATCTTGGATTTTTCCAAGATCGATGCTGGCAAGCTCGCGCTCGAGCGGCGGGAGTTTGGACTAAGTGACCATCTGGGTAACACGCTGCGGGCACTGTCGGTGCGAGCTTACGAGAAAGGTCTTGAGCTGGTGTACGACCTAACCCCTGAGGTTCCGGATAGCGTGTTGGGAGATCCTATCCGGCTGCGGCAGATTGTCACAAATCTGGTTGCCAACGCGATCAAGTTCACAGAACGGGGAGAGGTTGAGCTTCGCGTATCTTGCGAGTCAGAGGGCGACGACCACGTGGTGCTGCGTTTTGCCGTGTCGGACACCGGTATTGGCATCCCAGTAGACAAGCAACAAGCTATCTTCGACGCCTTTGTTCAGGCGGACGCCTCCACGACTCGAAAGTTCGGTGGAACGGGATTAGGACTGGCTATCGTCTCCAACCTGGTGGGACTCATGGGTGGCCGGATCTGGGTGGAGAGCCGCCTGGGTGAGGGCAGTACGTTCCACTTCACCGCTCGCTTTGGTTTGGTGGCCGCTGAAGGTGCCCCCGATCAGAAGGTGTCCGCCAAGGGGTTGGAGGCTCTTCGGGTGCTCATCGTCGACGACAATGCCACTAATCGTCGGATCCTCAAAGATGTCGTTCGGGGCTGGGGACTGAGGCCCACCGAGGCGCCGGGTGCCGCGACAGCCCTCGAAGAGCTACGCCGGGCTGTCGAGTGTAACGATCCCTACCGCCTTGTGTTGTCGGATGTTCAAATGCCGGACATCGACGGGTTCAGCCTGGTGAAGTCCGTGAAGCAGGAGCCGGCGCTGTCCGACACGGTGCTGATTCTGTTGACTTCCGGCGATCGTCCCGACGACCATCGCCGGAGCGGTGAAGCGGGAGCGGCGGCCCACCTGATGAAGCCGGTCAAGAGGTCGGAGCTGCTCGATGCCATCCTGACCGCGCTCGGTGTCGGCGTGACGAGGGCTGAAGTCGTGCTGGGCCAAGACCAAGAGGCCGGCACGGCGGTGCCATCACTTCGAGTTCTGCTTGCCGAGGATAGTCGTGCCAATCAAAGAGTGGCCTCGGTGTTATTGGGGAAGGAGGGGCACGAAGTGGTCATAGCCAAGGACGGCCGCAAGGCCGTTGACGCGGCCGTGTCACAGACATTCGACCTCGTGCTCATGGATCTGCAGATGCCGGTGATGGACGGATTCGAAGCATCTGAGCGTATTCGCCAACACGAAAAGCAGACCGGAGCCGCCCGGGTGCCGATCATCGCCTTGACGGCCCATGCGTTGGACCGGGATCACGTCAAATGTCTAGCCGTGGGGATGGATGACTTCCTGAGCAAGCCTTTTCGGCTTCACGAGCTGCGTCGTGTGATCAGTCGGTTCTCGAGCGCGCAAAGCGGCGCAGGTGAGCCGGCCGAAAGCCCGAAGGGCAGCCACCCGATCTTGGACTGGGAAGCCGCGCTTCGATGCGTGGACCACGACCAGGAGCTATTGAAGCAAGTCGTAGCTGACTTTCTTGAGGAGTGCCCCGGTCTCCGCGAGGCACTGCGCAGAGGGGTTCGATCCTCCGAGGGCACAACGGTTCAACGCGCGGCTCACACGCTGAGGGGCGCACTGCGTCTGTTTGAGGGCTCCTCAATCCTCGATCGTGCCGAACGGCTGGAATCGATGGGTCGGAGCCAGCAGCTCTCCGAAGCCCAAGAGGAGCTCCGACATCTCGAGAGCCAGCTCAACCAGATTCTGCCAGAGCTGCGCCGCTTCGTTGAGTCCGGATCGGCTGGCAGCTTAGACGCCAGTCGCTCAAGCTGACCCAAGAGATGAGATGGCCAAAATCCTCATTGTCGATGATTCGCTGACCGATCGCCGACTCGCTGGCCGGATCTTGCAAAAGTACAAGGACTGGACAGTCTTCTACGCCGAGAATGGAGAGGCCGCACTCCGCCAGATCGAGCTGGAGAGGCCCGATGTGGTCTTGACCGACTTGATCATGCCTGAGATGGACGGTCTGGAGTTGGTCAATGCCGTCAGGACGACCCATCCCCTAGTGCCGGTGGTGCTCATGACGGCCAAGGGCAACGAAGAGATTGCCGTCCAGGCCATCCAGAGCGGCGCCGCCAGCTATGTACCCAAGAAAGTGCTCGCGCAGACCTTGGTCGAAACCCTCGAGCGGATTCTGGCTGGCTCCAGTGAGCAGGAAAGCTATCGTCGCGTCCTCACCCGGCTGCACCAATCATTGTTTGTGATCGAGAACGATCTCGACCTGATCTCCTCTCTGGTGAGCTATCTCGTTCAGACGGTGCGGGACATGGGTCTATTTGAGGAATCGGAGTGTCTCCGGATAACGACGGCGTTGGACGAGGCAATATCGAACGCTTACTTCCATGGCAACCTCGAGGTGAGCTCGACGATCCGTGAGCAAGATCGGCGAGCCTACAAGGTGCTGGCTGATGAGCGGCGCACCCAATCACCCTACCGCGAGCGGCGGATCCGTGTGACCTCTCAGTTTAGAGACGGGGTGGCGACATTCTCTATTCGAGACGACGGACCGGGATTCGATGTGGCCAGCCTACCCGATCCAACCGACCTCGACTTTCTCCATCGTCCGACTGGTCGGGGGGTTTTTCTGATGCGAACCTTTATGGATGAGGTCCGCTTCAATCGAAAAGGCAACGAGGTTACATTGTTGAAGCGGCCTACGGACGATGACAGCGTGGTCAACTGCTGAAGTCGGCGTTTCGCACGGGCCCGGCGGTCGTAGAGGACGGCCTCTGTTCTCCTGAGTCCGATTTGCTTCTCCAGAAGTCGGACGATCTCGTCGTCAGAATGGAAAAACGACTCAACAACGAAGTCAGGAGATTAGGGATGAGAATTAAGGCACGTATGAAGAATGGCTTGACGATCCTAGACATCGAAGGCCCCATTACCATTGGCGACGAAAATGGGGTGCTTAGCCGGGAAATCCTGGGCTTGCTGGACTCGGAACAGAATCAGATCCTGCTCAATCTCGCTCAGGTGGGTGTGGTCGACAGCACGGGGATCGGGGAGTTGGTGAGGTGCTTCACTCACGTCACCAGGGTAGGGGGACAGCTAAAGCTATTGAACCTCACCAAGCGGCTGAGAGAACTTCTGTACATCACGAAACTCCTCACCGTTTTCGAAAGTTTTGATGATGAGGCGAAGGCCGTCGCCAGCTTTGGGAATGAGAAGTAGAGTTCGCCCTCCTGCCCTGGTTGTCCTCCTGCTTGTCCCTTTGCCCCGGCTGTGGTGCCAGGAGACTTCGACCACAGCCCGTAGGGTCCAAAAAATCAGCCAAACCACAAGTCACTGACGACAAATAGCTTGCGGTTTTTTGTATCTCCGTTGTTCGGCCGATACTCTTGGGGCGCTTGACATCGAACTGCCGCGTCCAGAAGATGCTGGCTACATTGTTTTCAGCATCCGGTGCGCTATGAAGTTCGTCCTCCATCCCTGTCAGTTGCTTCTCCTTGTCCTGGCTGCTTGGCTCAACCGACAGCGACAGAAGACCATCGAATAGTGCCCATCTTGCCTCCCCCCGGCGACCACGACGAATTGACGGCCGGCAACCGAGTAGGTTGCTGGAGTGGCGTACCCCCCGGCTGGTAGTTGGGTTTCCCACAGGAGAGTCGACGGATTGGTTGGGCACCTGCTTTTTCAATTTTCAAGATACGTCCGCGCGCGACGTGAGTTGCCATGGCCATTCAGGAAAGCAAATCAGCTTCCGTCGGGTCGAGCACGACGAGTTTGCTGAAATAGACCCGATAGAACCCACGGTCTCGAGTCAGCAGGCGATCGCCCTGGGCCAGGGCATGGGAGCCAATTAGAAAATCTGCCACGAGGCGCTTCCTGGTGCCCCCTCGACGGCGGTATTCCTTCCAAGCAAAACCTGCTTCCAATGCACTCTCCATCTCAAGGACGTTATACCCGATACCCAGCCGTTCCATAGCTGCCTGGGCCTCTAGTTGCGATTGGAAGAAGGCCGATACCTCAGCCCAGACCACGCCGCAGGCCACCAAGGCCCCCTCTTTCGCACAACGACGTAGACTTTCCTTGGACCGCTCTCCATGGTCGGGGTCAGCCCCAAAGACATCGAGCAAGACGTTCGTGTCAATAGCTGTGATCACAGAGCATCCGGCTCGCCCCGAAGCGACGTCAAGATCTCGTCAGTGGAGTGTTCCAGGCGCAGGATCCCGTAAACGCTCTCGACCGGGTCCTGGGGCGAGATCTTGCTGGCGACGAGACGACCCTCTTCCTCATGGAAATCCAAAACTTGACCGGGTCGGATCCCAAGCCGGTCCCGCAGTGGTTTGGGAATCGTCACCTGACCCTTTTCTGAAACCTTGGAGTTCATACTAAAATAGTATGGATTCCTACTGAGACTGTCAAACCCGGCCTCCCTTTATGGCGGAGGACTCTCGTCGTCGTTTCCCTGATCTCGGGTGTGTACATTGTGGTGGAGCACTTCATCCACGGTTATCGTCAGAGATGGGCCTCGACGGTTGTGTTGATTCTGGCCTCAACCAGAATCATTTTGATGTCTTTCGTGAACCCGTTCAGGGAGCACGGTAGAGTACCTCCCTTTCCTTGATGCCCCAATCTACCGCCGCTCCGATTCCTGCGCCGATCCCGGCGTAACCCAAGACGGCCAGTGTCGCCTCCTTTTGACCCGTTTCGTTCGCTATGATGGCGGCAAGAGGAAGTACCGTCAGCCCACCTACTACGGCTCCGATCAGGGTGCCCTTGAGGACGTTGTCCCTGACGACACGGCTGGCGCTCACGATTTTCCGGATCTCCGACTTCGGAAGGATCCTCTCGGCTCCGGTCTGATCCGTAAGGGTCAGATCAAGTGGTCCAGAGCTCTTCAGAACGCAGTCCATACGTTCGCCGCTGTTGAGATCCACGAGCATCCGGGTACCTGATGGTTGACCGTCGAGTTTCTCCCATCGCCCTGGAATCACGCCAGCTTGAAGCGAAAAGATGGACGAGAACACCAATAGCATCACACCGATAAGATTTTCGATTTTCATTCTCTTTTCCTCCGCCCCGGAATGCGATTTTCGGGAGGAGCCGGGCTCAGAGGGAGGGAAAGGAGAGAAACTGGGGGATGCCGATGCGGGACTCAGGTAGTGAAATCGCCGGTTTTCAGCCTAGACTGGCCGCGGAGGCCCACCCGGGGCACCGGCTACCGGGACTGGATCTGACGTCACTGGACCGAGCGCATACTCGCTGGGACCCAGGCGTAGGTTCATCTGAAAGCAGCGGCCAGGTGAGCAGGCCGGAAATGAGGTGGCGTGGCGATCAGGACCAGATCGATGTCTAAATCCAGGAGCTTCTGGTGGGCGTCGAATCCCAGGAGACAGCGCGGCCGTGATACGGATGTTGGGAGCCGATTCCAGCAGGTCCCGCGCGGCTCCCGTTCCACGTCCACCGCAGCCGATGAGGCCCGCTTTCAGAGCCGGACCCGCCGGGACGTCTCTGCCGGCCTTGAGTAGCGGAGATGCGCTCAGCGTCAGGGCCGTGGTAGCGGCCGAAGACCCGAGGAATCTCCGTCTGTTCATAGCCGTCTTCTCGGATTCTTGCATCGCCGTACCCTCCAGCAGATGAGACCTGCCTTTGTTAGTTAAGTACTCTTGCACTCGACCTGGTGTCAAGCTGCTCGAACCACAATTCCGTAGCGCAACGATAGGGATTGCGGATCCTGGTATACTCGTCGAGCGCAGCGGTTAGCCCTATTACAAGCAGCTTTACGAGAAACCAGATGCTCAACAAGAACATCATGCTAATCGGAGGCGGCAATATGGGATCGGCCTTGGTCAAGGGGATTCTAAAGGCCAATCTCGCGTCGCCAGAGAGAATTACCGTTGTGGATGTCCACACCGGAAAGCTCGGGGAACTGAGCTCTGAGTGTGGAGTGCACGTGGACACGGATCCGGGGCCCCACATGGCTGCCGCTGAGGTCATCATATTGGCGGTTAAACCACAGGTTCTCAACGATGTAATCGATGCCCTTCGCGATTCCATTCGTTCCGAGCAGCTCGTAATTTCGATATTGGCTGGCGTCGAGACGACCCACATTCGAGACCGCCTGGGTAAGAAGAACCCAGTGATCCGGGTCATGCCGAACATCGCGGCCACTGTGGACGCAGCTGCCAGCGCCCTGGCCGGATGTGATCCCGTGACCGATCAGGACTATCAGGTTGCGGAAGCCATCTTCGGGGCAGTGGGAACGGTAGTTCGGGTCGAAGAAGATCTCCTGGATGCTGTGACTGGGCTCAGCGGCAGTGGACCCGCATATATCTACATGGTCATCGAGGCCCTCTGCGACGGTGGAGTCAAGATGGGCTTGCCCCGCAACGTCGCGATGACACTAGCGACGCAGACGGTAATGGGAGCTGCAAAACTGGTCCGCGAAACCGGGGAGCATCCGGCTACCCTTCGTGACCAGGTGACGACACCCGGAGGGACGACGATTTCGGCCGTACATGAGCTTGAAGAGCGAGGGTTGCGAGCCATGCTCATCAGCGCCGTGGTGACGGCTACGAAGCGCTCGGAAGAGCTGAACCGGATGGCAAAGCAGACAGACTAAATGCTCAAATCCTTCTGTGCGGCCGTCGTGCCCTGGTTTCTGAAGTGAAGAAAGATCTCCCTACTCCATACAGCGCCCGGTTGGCTGCCCGATACGCCGAGATTTCAACTGGCGAAACGTGGTGGATACGGACGAAGAAGCTTTTTATCTGATTGCCAGAGACATTGGTTTCAACGATTTTCGACGTCTTCTTGCGTCAGCTCGTGTTGCCCGCCAAGCCGATCTCTAGGCAATTCAGCTTCCAGCCGCCGAGCACTGCTGAGGATGGAGATCCCCCGCAACTACTTGGCCTTCTCTTGTTCCTCCCGGTACTTGACTGCGGCTTCCAACTTTTTCTGTTCCGCCTTCAGCACAGCCTCCGGTATCTTGGCCGGGGTGACGGGCGTGCGGTCAAGCTTGTCGTCCCGGCCCAGTAAGCGGAGCTTGATTCCGCGATACCAGATCGGATCGCGGTGATCCTGGAGCTTCAAGAAGGCTCCGCGAGCGGCTAGATCGGCGCCACGCTTGCGAAGCAATTCGACATTCCACGCCCACTTAGGTTCGGAGTAGTCGAAGCCGATCACCTTGACACCGTTCAGCCAGTGTTGAACCACGGTACCCTTGGCGATGATGCGACCCGTATTCCATTGGCCAACAGGCTTGGTTGCGTCGTAGGAAGGAGCCATACAGAAGTACAAGGATGCGGCACTCGAGCGCGGGTTCTTTCCGTCTCTGTGACCCTGGTTGTCAAGGATCTGGTATTCGTACTGGCCTGGACGGTAATAGACTCCGCTATTGCTTCCCGCGGCCACCTTCCACTGGAAACGGAGTTCGAAGTCGTCGGGGATCTTCCTGCTTGGGTAGATGAGGTCGCCACCGTCTCGAGCCCGAAAGATAGAGTCGTCTTCGACCACCCAGTTGCCGCTCTGCTGCCAGCCCTGCAGGTCTCGTCCGTTGAATATCAAGACGAAGCCGGCCTCCTTCTCCTCTGCGGTCAAGGCATTGGGATTGCCGGCCCTTGCCTGCGATAGAGACAGACAGAATAGCGCTGCGATTGTGATCAGCCGAAAGGTGTTGGTCATTGCGTTATTTCCCCTTTTTATTCTCACACGAATCTCGCCTCGCATGCCCCATCTGCAAATGTTGAATTATCTACGTTCCAGTGTACTAAGATGAAACTTCATTGGCGAACGTGGCTTTGGCCTCCAGGCCGGAGTCATATTCTTCCGAGCCTTTGGCTCGGACGGCGGCCTGGAGCCCACCGCTACGCCAGACCCAAAGTTTCTTTCAAGAATGAGAATGCTCCGGCCTCCCAGCCCTGGGCCGGACAAAGGTGAAACATGAACAAAGCGTCTGACCGTCTCCGCTGCGAAAGCGATGATATCGCTGGATAGATCTGAATATCGCCCAAGCGGTACATTGCAAGAACCGACAGAGGTTCCTGGGGATGTTGCAATCTGGAAACAAGCCAGTAACTGAGCGCTCTTAGAGCGACCAGAAACAGAAAAACTCGTTCCTAGGTCTCGCGAGGAAAAAGTGTCTGGAGAAATAGGATCCTGGGAGAGGGATCTGGCTGAGGATTGTGGCAAGTGTTATCTCAGATTGCGAAGCATGTCTTGGCCACGAATATCGCTAGCAGCTTTTGACAGAGCCGTGACTGAGGAGCGGTACCCGATCACAGATCGGGACATGCAGCGAGTCCCTGAGAAGGGGGGCCAACGGGCCACATGACCCAAGGCCGCCTGTTCCCTTGGAGGAGAGGGGGGAAATCCGTCCTTTCCCGCCGTTTTAGGGGCTTTCTCGAACAGAGCTTTCAGCCAGGCCTTGGGTTTCGGAAGTCTGGGAACTCTGCAACAATATCCATGGCCGTTGGGGAGGAAGAGTCCCTGATGCCATGGGTGCGAGTCCGTCATGAAAATTGTAGACAGCGGGATCTTTGCCAAGAGTGTTCCCGGAACCGATCGTGCCGTGATGAGTTTCCCTTCACTTGTCGCCCTCAGCACCGGTGCGCTGTTGGCCACATGCCGTGCCGGCTCTAGCAAGGATGGAGATGATGAATGTCCCGAGCTCTATCGTTCGGATGACTTGGGGCGAAATTGGAGTCCTGGGAACCGTCCCTGGACGGCACCCGAGATCGAGGGGGTCAAGGGGACGCTGAAGATCTGCTATCTCACCGAGACGTCGCCGGGAAGTCTCCTGGCCGCCAGCATGTGGGTTGATCGTCAGACATATCCGGACCAGGGTCTCTTCAACCCACAGACGGAGGGCTGTCTTCCGATGGCGATTCTTTTGGCCCAGTCCGCCGACGAAGGAAGAACATGGTCCCCCTGGCGGGTAGTGGCAGTGCCTGAGGAGATCGGCCCACCCAGCCTGACGAGTCCTGCCTTCCAGTTGGCAGACGGAAGTCTGGGCCTCAGCATCGAGTCCAACAAGACGTATGAGGACGCGTCCAAGTGGTATCAGAAGGTCGTTTTGCTCCGCTCCAGCGACGGCGGGCTGAGCTGGGGAGAGCCGCTCACTGCCGGGGAAGATTCCAGCGGGCGCATATTCAACTGGGACCAGCGTGTTGGCGTGGCTGTGGACGGCCGGATCGCGACCTTCTTGTGGACCTACGACAGTAAGACCCGCCAGTATCTGAACATTCAAAGACGCCTCAGCCCTGATGGAGGTCATACCTGGTCGGCGGCTCAGGACCTCGGTTTTCCCGACCAGCCTGCTCACCCCGCGATGCTCCCGGATGGACGGGTCGTGCTGGCATGGGTAGACCGATACCAGACTCACTCGATTCGCGCCCGCTTGTCGGCCCGCGTCGATGCCGATTTTGATCCCGCAAGCGAGGTGGTTCTTTACACCCACCAGGACTCGGCCTCTCAGGATTTACCGGAGGACGATACCGGCGAGCTGCTTGGAGAAATGTCTCTGTGGACCTTCGGGTTCCCCTTTACGGAAGTCCTGCCTGACGGAAATGTGATTGTCGTCTACTACGCGGGAACCAACGATTCGATGAACTGCTACTGGGTACGACTGAATCCGAACGCCTGAGCTGCGGTGACGCGAGCGGCCTCGCTGCGGGAGCAGCTTGGGGAAACTCCCTGGCAGTCAGTCGGACCCGGGAAAGAGTTATCTTCGAGGAAGGGACACGCGTGGCTGGGGACACCGAGCCGGCCGCAAGGAGGTGAATCCTGAAGGGATTCCGTCCTCCAGCCCAGGGTTTCCGAACCCTGGGTATCTCGCGGCATTTCTTGTATCGCACCCTGTAGGGGTTGCGTCGCTATCGACAGGCTCGATTCCTAAGTCGCTGTGTACACAACCCTTACAGATACTATGTAGGAGGCGGTCGAGGCCGGGCTTGGTCTTGAGCGAGGCAGATAGAGGAGACGAAGGACGGCAGTCAAGTCCTGCGGACTGCTCCACTGCGTTACGCCCCTGCGGGTGACAGCCATCCTCCGTCTCCTCTTAAAGCGGGGGTTCATGAAGACCAAGCCCTAGTCTGGATCTAGCGATCCACACGGGGGTAGCGTGAGGCAACAGACTAGGAAGACGAAAGGGGTCCGCTTTGGTTAAGCTTCGTCCTGTTAAGTTTTCATCAACCCGTAATTGTGAAAAGGAGACGCAGACATGACCAAAGCAAACCCTGTGCCCGAGTATAACCCCGAGGCGGTGCACTTGCACCTGGCCCTGGAGCTGTCGGCTGAGAAATGGCTGTTGGCCTTCGCCCCCAGCCTCCGAGAAAAGCCCTATCGGCGAAGTATCAACGCGGGCGACGAGCAGGCCTTGAAAGCCGCCTTGGAGGCGGCCAAAGGCCGATTCGGTCTGGCCGCCGAGACGGCGGTCCGCAGCTGTTACGAAGCGGGCCGGGACGGTTTCTGGGTGCACCGGTGGCTGCAGTGCCAGGGGGTGGAGAATCAAATCATCGACTCGTCCTCGATCGAAGTTCCGCGCCGGGCCCGGCGGGCCAAGAGCGACGGCATCGACGTGGGCCAACTCTTGCGTCTGCTGGTGCGTTACCACCTGGGGGAGGAGAAGGTCTTCTCGAGTTTGCGGGTTCCCACCCCCGAACAGGAAGATGACCGCCATCTGCATCGCAGCCTCAAAGGGCTCAAGAACGCTCGGACTCGGGTCGTCAACCGAATCCGAGGGCTGCTCGCCACCCAGGGGATCCGTCTGCCCCAGATCAGTCGGGGCTTGCGGGAGCAGCTGCAGGAGCTGCGCGATTGGCAGCAGCAACCGCTGCGCGAGGGCCTACGCAAACGACTCGCAGAATCGTCTCGACAGTTGGACTACGTCGAGGGGGAAATCGATCAGATCGAGATTCAGCGGCGGCAGTGGCTTCGCCACAGCGAGCGGGAGAGCATCCGCGGGGTTCGCCATCTGATGCGGCTCAAGGCGGTGGGCTTACAGAGCTCCTGGATTCTCGAACATGAGCTCTTCGCTTGGCGGCAGATCCAAACCCCCAAATCGCTGGGAGCCCTGGTGGGATTGGTGCCCTCTCCCTACCAAAGCGGGGACGTCAGTCGCGAACAGGGTATCAGTAAGTCCGGGATCTGCTGGGTGCGTTCGGTCGCCGTGGAACTGGGTTGGATGTGGGTTCGCTACCAGCCCCAGAGTGAGCTCACTCAGTGGTTTGTCCGACGCTTCGCCGCGGGCGGCGTCCGCGCTCGAAAGGTGGGCATCGTGGCGCTGACCAGACGGCTGCTGATTCAGCTCTGGCGCTACCGCCAATATGGAGTGATTCCGCCGGGAGCGGTTTTGAAGACGGACCTGCGGTTCTAGGTCGATCACATCCTGGACCGTCCAGCAAAAGGAAGGAGGCAAACCGAACCGATTCACCGCTACGATCGTTCGCCGGTTTTCGGCGGCCCGTTGAACAACCCGGGTGGCACCGACCACCGTCTTACAGAGGGGGTCGCTGAAAGGCAACCGTTGGCAACAGTCGTCCTACTGGACGTAAACAGTATCGCGTGTCGCTCCGAGAGACCGACACGAATAGGAGGTGGTCTTCTCCCCAGCGGGGAGGACGGAAGAATCACCCAACGGCCGACGCGATGATAGCTCTGAGCCGATTCCGACAACCGCGCTTATGGACTCCCTCGGGAGGAAAGGAGAAGTGTGCCCGGATCGAGCCTGAAAAATTTAGTGCTTGACAAAAGCGGTCTCATAGGAGGGTTGGCTCCAGGACCTGGCTTCCCTTTCCCAGGGTTCGGAAACCCTGGGCTGACAGACGCAATCCCGTTGGGATTGACCTCGTTGATTTCTTGACAATGCCCACTTCCTTTGTCCCTAAGGACCCGGGATCGAGCAACCTGATCGGGATCAGAGCGGAGGTCCAAGTTGAAGTCGATTCCAGCCTATAATGCGTAGAACCAAATGATCTTAAAGATCTTATGACGATATCTGAGGCGCTCAACCGGACAGTAGTGAAACGGTGTACTAATCAACCCTTCCTCCCTCGACCACGGAGTACCACTATGAGGTCAGGCAGAATTCTGACAATACTTACGATCTGGCTTACTTTGAGTCTTGCTGGGAAGAGTGCTCTCGCCCAGCCTCCCCGTGTGCTTGCGGAGGGCCAGATACCCCATGATCGGCGGCTGGGGGTGCTGAAGGATCTCAATGGCTACTTCCCCTTCGCGCCACCGCCGACAAAGGAAGCCTGGGAGAAACGGGCTAGCGATCTGAAGCGTCGGATTCTGGTCTCAACCGGACTTTGGCCGATGCCGGAGAAGACCGCTCTAAAGCCCAGGGTCTACGGACGCACTGAACGGGACGGCTTCACGGTCGAGAAGGTCTACTTTGAAAGCCTTCCCGGACACTTCGTGACCGGACTCCTGTTTCGTCCGCGGGACAAGAGCGGCCCCTTTCCAGGAGTTCTCAGCCCTCATGGCCACGGCGGACGGCTCCAGGATCAGGGGGACAAGATCCGGCAGCTGATCGTCGAGGGACGTGAGCGGTTTGAAAGCTCCGGCCGATTTCCCAAGCTGGCTCGTTGCGCCCAGCTCGCGCGCATGGGCTGCGTGACCTTCATCTACGATATGCTCGGATACGCTGATAGCGTTCAGATACCGTTCAAGGTCGCTCACCGTGTGTACGAGCCGCGTCCCGGATCCGATACCCGGGAGAGCTGGCGGTTCTTCAGCACCCAAGCGGAACTGCGAATGCAGTCGATCATGGGTTTGCAGACCTGGAACTCGGTCCGAGCGCTAGACTTCCTTGCTGGCCTTCCAGATGTAGATGAATCGCGTCTCGCCGTTACCGGTGGGAGCGGCGGCGGCACTCAGACGATTTTGCTCGGCGGCATCGATCCCCGCCCGATTGTCGCCTTCCCGCAGGGGATGGTGTCGACCTCGATGCAGGGTGGTTGCACCTGTGAGAACTCATCTCTTCTGCGTATCGGCACCGGCAACGTCGAGCTCGCCGCGCTCTTCGCTCCCAAACCCCTTGGCATGACGGCTGCCAACGACTGGACGAAGGCTATGATGTCGGAGGGCTATCCCGCGCTTCAGTCCCTGTACTCACTCTACGGCGCCCGGGATCGGGTTTTTTGTAAATCACTCCTGCACTTTCCCCACAACTACAACTACGTGACCCGGGCCCTGATGTATTCCTGGTTGAACAAGCACCTTGGTCTCGGCCTGGAGGAGCCAATCGTGGAGGAGGACTGGCCTCTTCTGACCTCGGAGGAACACAGCGTGTGGGGACCCGATCATCCCAAACCTGGTCCCGGAAAAGATGATGCCCACGAAAGGGGGGTGACGAAATGGCTGAGTACGCACTCGCGCCGTCAACTCGACGCCATGATTCCCTCGAGCCCAGATACCCTGGAACGGTATCGTGAGGTTGTTGGCGGTGCCTGGGACGCGCTCATCGGCCGCCGTCTTCCCGAATCGGAAGATATCAAGTGGATCGAGGTCGGCAAGAACAACCGCGGCGACTTCCTGGAATCTACGGGTCTCCTACGGTTCAGCGAAGAGGGTGAGGAGATCCCCGTGGTGGGTGTCTACCCCACGACCAAGGAGTGGAACGGAAGGGTCGCCCTCTGGATCGACGGAGAGGGCAAGAGCGGGATCTACGGAGCCGATGGCAATCCACGCCGTCCGATTCGACGCCTGCTTCAAACAGGTGTTGCGGTCTTCGGAGTCGACCTGCTCTACCAAGGCGAGTTTCTGGGGGAGAATAAGCCGTCCGATCAGACCAGAAAAGTCCTTAATCCCAGGCCATTTGCAGGCTATACATTTACCTATAATCACACACTCTTTGCCCAGCGAGTCCACGATATCCTGACGCTCATTGCCCACGCGTCCAGCGACGAGCATACACAGCGCATTGATCTGATCGGTGTCAATGGCGCTGCGCCCTGGGCGGCGGCTGCGAGTGCCCTGGCTGGCAGCGTCGTGGACCGGCTCGGCGTTGATACTCAATCCTTTCGCTTCGTCGAGCTCGAATCTTACCGCGATCCCGACTTTCTTCCCGGCGCGGTGAAGTACGGAGACCTCCCCGGGATTCTGTCGCTTTCGGCGCCGCGACCAATATGGGTTGGCGGAGAAGTCAAGCTTCCGGTCGCCGTTTCAGCTGTCTACCAGGCGAGCGGCAGTGGAACCAGCGTCACCTCATTCGACGGCAGCGGCAAAGCTGCGATCCAGAGTCTTGTCAGCTGGTTACTGCGCTGAGGCCGAATCTCTCGGAATTGGTTTCAGATAACGTCCGAAAGAGTGCCGAGTGCGAAGCGTTGAATCGATGCAGCCCCGAAATCACCTGTCGGCGGTCAACGATTCAGAGCAGGTACTCCGGAGGCTGGCTCTGTCGCTTGTCGACCCCATTGATCGGAGCGGTGTTTGATCACATCCAGCCAACGGGCGTTTTCCTTGCTTCGCCGTAGGTTTCCATCGGGATCCGGTCGAGTGAAGGTGTAGGAGTAGCATTTGGCCTGCCTCAGATAGAGCTTGAGGCAGACGCCCCCAAGATAGTCTTTCCTCGAGTCGTAAAGGGTTTTGCTATTCCTCCAGGTAAGTTCCTGGTCGGGCCCGTTAGCCTCGATCGGGACGCTTTCCTCACGGCTAAAGCCTGGAACGACGTCTCCGTAGGGCGTTACCAACTCCCCAATGACCGAACCCCCTTCGGCGTCGGCATTGACGAAGATGCCGAAAGGAGGCCCCCAGGGTTTTGTCATGATCCAGCCTTCCTCGTTACCTGCATCCAAGGAAATCCAGTGATCCTCTGGCATCACGGCTAGCATGAGGACTGCCAGATCCCTCATATCTTTAGACGGATCGTAGCTGAGCCAGTCCCACCAGGCGTGGTTCACGCGGCTGGCGGTGAAGTAGATCCAGGTCTCCCCGTCTTTCACCAGAGGATTCTCGGCCGGGTAGAGCATTCCTCCGTCATGGGCGCCTACCTCACCGAGCTCGACGATCGGAGAACGATCGTCGGGACGTTGCCATTGCCGTCCATCTCGGCTGTGGGCCAAAGCGACATCGAGTTGTCCCACCTTGTTCTTGGGGTAGTCCGCTGGCTTGTGATACGACGCATAGGTAGGGGCGAAGGGATGAGTATAGAAAGGGTTGATCACTCCCAGAAAGAAATCTTCATAGCGGAAAACCAGCATGTCATAGATGTTGGAGAGTTCAGGAGGATCCAGTTCGTCACCGGCTACCAGGACCCTACCTTTGTCCTCCCAGTTGACCAGATCGTAGCTCTCATACTGGGAGAGGTCCCGGGGCAAGTTGGGGACCCGGCGCGTTACCAGCACATATTTGCGCCGGTCCCCGTCATAGAAGAGGGTGAAGTTGTCGTCGCTGATACCGCGGATTACCGGGTTCACGTGCCGGGGACGTTCCCAGCGAAGGCCGTCGTGAGAGTAGGCCAGGTTCAGTGCTGAGTGATGGCCGGCCCAGCGTGACTCTTCACCGAAGGCATCGAAGATCATCTTGTAACGCCGAGCAGGCAAGTCGCTTGTGTCCTTGATGATGGAGTAGGCGAACTGGTGCATGAAGGGAATGACCATGTTGTTCTCGCGGGATCCGTCGACCTCGATGAGGCCCAGCACCGGCTTCTTCCAACGCAGACCATCCTCACTGGTCGCGTAGGCCACGCCTCGAGGACCGTCAGAGGTCTCACCCTGCCAGCGCATAAGGGTGTACCACATCTTGTAGATCCTCTCGTCCTCGTCGTAAATGATATTGACGTAGTTGAGCATGTCCCGATCTGTTTCCCAGGGAGCGTCCAGGGTCATCACTGGCTGGAGTCTCTTGATTGCCTGGTTGACCTTGCGCTTCAGATTGTGGGTCTTCACCAGGGACTGGTCGTCTATGAGGAGGAACTTGTATTGGGCAAAACCAGTTCCAGCTTCGCTGGGTTTCGAGGTCTCTGCCGCCCGGATTAGAGTGCAGATTCCCACTGCCAGGAACAGGATTGGAAGGAAGGTGTTTGCGCGTTTGAGGGTCGGATAGGGCATCAGAGATTCCTCCAAATGTCGGTTGTCTTGGGACGGATAGCATGTTGCGATAGTGGGTTGCAAACTCAACCCCTATTTGGCCGATCTGGAAACCGATTCCTGGACCATGATTTCCAACTCTTCCATTAACCCCTTTTGGGTAAGGCACTATACCGACCCTGACCCAGGGTAGCTCGCTTCGCATTGCAACCCTTATAGTTGGGTTACACGCAGTAACTTCAGCGTAGAAAACTCGCAGTTCCATCCCAAGTTTGCCGAAGTTTCAGGGCAGTGTCCCCCCAGGCGGTGCTGCCCCATTCGAGAACGAAACTTCGGGTCCGGCGTAGCGGTGGCCTCCAGGCCGCCGTCCGAGCCAAAGGCTCAGAAGAATAAGACTTCGGCCTGGAGGCCAAAGCTACTTCCGCAAATCAAGTTTCAGCTTAGACCTCCGCTTAGGTGCGTCGGATGATTCAGGAAGAAACTGCAGGTCGGAATAGGAAAGATTGTACTGTTGTCCGCGTTAGGAACTGCCGCCGATCAGACTAATCGGCCAACTCGGCGGTGAGGCTCAATTGAACCGCGGCGTTCAGTGGCATTTCGCTGATGCCGAGGGCGACCCGGGTATGGCGCCCTTTGGCGCCAAAGACGTCGTTCAGGAGCTCAGAGGCTCCGTTCAATACGTGGGCCTGACTTTGGAAGCCGGAGGCAGAGTGGACGAATCCGTCGAGACGGACAATCCATTTGATTCTCGACAATTCACCTGCTGCGGCCTTGAGCTGAGCAATGGCGTTGATCGCGCAGAGTCTGGCGGCCTGGTAGCCGTCGTCGACGGTTAGCTCATCTCCCAGTCTTCCGGTATAAGCGAGCTCTCCGTCCAGCCAAGGTATCTGTCCCGAAGTCAGGACCAGGTTCCCGGTTCGCACCCAGGGATCGTAGGCCCCTACCGCAGAAGGAGGCGGGGGTAATGTGATGCCGAGTTCAGCAAGACGTTCTTCGGGAAGCATAGGAATGACTCCTCTCCTTCTTTTGATTGAGCGCCTAGCCTAAGGGCTGGGCTCGTCGCACGATCTGCAGGATATTGCCTTCCGGATCCGGGAAGAAGGCCATCTGGGTTTCTCCCGGATTCGCTGCTGCCATGCGCGAGAACTCGATTCCCCTGCGGCGCAGCTCCTCACAAGTCGGCTCGAACTCGTCGACGGTGAAGGCCACGTGTCTGATGCCAGCATCGTCATCGGTGGCCTCCGGTCGAGGTCGGTCATTGGCAGGAAGTATCTCGAAGATTCCTCCGCCCGGCACTCCCAGAAAATAGGTGCTACTTTCCTCGTCTTTCGAGAGCACCTCGAAGTTGAGTGTCGTGGTATACCACTCGGTCAGGGCACCGGGATCAACAGAAACAATCGCCACGTGCTCCATCGCTGTAATCATGGAAATCCCTCCCACAAGCGAAAACAGTCAGTCAACGAGGATAAAGTCTACCGGGAGTGTTTTCGCCTGTCCAGACGAGAACCTTGGTGTTTCTCTCGTTGTGTCGCCCCAGCAGCGACGCATCTACTTCAGACCTAGACCGAGTGCCTCTCTGCAATACTTGATGCTGCGTTCCAGCTGTGTCTTCTGGTAGGTCTGAACGGCCGGACCCCGCTCGGGGGGTGCTGGAGCCTGGAAGGCCTCGACAGGTCTCCCGCGCTTGGCGAGAGCCAGGAAGGCAGCGAAATCGCTGGCTCTGACCTTCTCATAGGGACCCCAGAAGGCCGGGTCCAGATAGGGAAAGGAGCGCTGAACCCCGGAGATGATCTCGAGCTGAAAAGGCACTTCGGGACAGAGTGCCGTGAACTTCTCTGCATAGGATTGAGTATCCACACATCCGTCGCCCATCGCTGTCCACTGAACCCTGGCACCTCGCCCGTTTTCCCAGACCATGGAATCGCGTATGCCACTGCTGACCGCGTAGGGTGCAAGGATCTCGAGATTGCGTACCGGATCCTCCAACGTCCAGGTCGCATTCCCCGCGTCTACGGTGGCTCCCACGTAGTCTTTCCCGGCGGCCTCGATCAGGCCGACGAGCTCGCGGGCCTGCAGGTCCCCGGCATGGTTCTCGACGGCGATCTTCACGCCCAGGTCGAGTGCATAGCTTTTGACCTTTCGAAGAAGCTTGACCGTGGTCTCAATATGGCGTTCGATTCCTCCCGGATCCTTTCGGTCGTCCATCCCTCCCAGAAAGCAGCGTGCCGCTGTGGATCCCAGGGTACCGGCAATACGAAGGGTGAGCTTCAGGTGCTCCTCGGGGCCGCCAAAGGCAGTCTCGAGCCGATCTGAACTGGGACAGATCCCACCGGTGCCTACTTGGATCTCGATTCCGAGGTCATCGGCCTTGGCTTTGAGTTCCCTGAGATAGGGTTCGCTGTGGTTTTCGTAGACAAAGAGGTCTGACAGAAGAACGCTATCCAGCTGCTGGGAGGCGGCGTAGTCCAGAAGCCTGGACGCCTTCCAAGCGAATTCCCGGATTGCATAGTTGTCGAAACCGAGCTTAACCTGCTTCATTTTTTTTCTGGTCACGGTAGCTCCCTCGACGGCAGTGGCTGCGAGGGTCAAGCTTCCGGCGACGGCGGCAACTCTTCTACCGAATTCGCGGCGGCGGATGGGGTCCCTCCGCTCTCTCATCTCATCTCCAATCCGAAGTTCCTATTTTAGCGTCCTGTAAGTAGTAGTCTACCTTGGAAGAGCTGTCGTGCTAAGCTGAAACTTCACCACTGCGCCCGACTTCGGAGTTCGCATGTTCGGTGTTCTGCGGTTTGTGATTTAGCCTTTTTCCTTGGTTCTGGAGGAGGCAACCGATGAATGCTGAACCGCAGAATATCGAACAAGCGAATTTCGAAGGATTCGGGCAATCACTGCCGTCTGTTGGTGCCAGAGTTTCGTTCTCGAATGATCCGGCTCCCAGCCGGCGGCTGGACTAACCTGAAAGAACGGCTTTGGATCGAAGTGCGGAGGCGAGATTTTAATCGTTCGAGCCCGGATCACTGAAAACAGCCAGATTCAGCGATGAACATCCACCTAAAGGAGAGTCTCTCTGGTCAGGTTGCCGTGGTCACTGGAGCCGCGCAGGGTCTGGGTCTCGGTATCGTGAGACAGCTATCAGACCAAGGGGCCCTGGTGGTCCTTGCCGACGTTCAGAAGGAAAAGGCTCGGAGCGAGGCGGCAGCGTTGAGTAGAGTTGGCGGGAGAACCGATTCAGTCTACCTTGACGTCACGGACAGCACAGCAGTGGCGGCATTCTTCAAGTCGGTCGCAGAGGACCACGGTCGTATCGACATCCTGGTCAACTCTGCCGGGGTGGGTCAGCAGGTAACCCCTATCGTTGAGCTGAGTGACGCGGAATGGGCGCGGGTTCTGCAGGTCAATCTCACCGGAACCTTCTACTGCTGCCGGGCAGTCGGGGCGCTGATGGAAGACCAGGAGTCGGGATGCATCGTCAACGTGGCATCCATTAACGGCCAGAGTCCGGCAGCGCTGGTCGCCGCCTACAACGTGGCCAAGGCTGGAGTGATCAGCCTGACCAAGACCCTGGCGCTGGAGCTGGCCGCCTATGGAGTACGGGTCAATGCCATCAGTCCAGGGCCGGTGTACACCGAGTTCAACCAGAAGACCATGGCCCAGCGCTGCCGAACGCTGAACATCACCGAAGAGGAGATGATCGAGCGCGTACGAAGTTCCGTTCCGCTGGGGCGTTGGGGAGAACCGGAGGACATCGCCAGGGGCGTCGCTTTCTTGTGCAATCCGGCGAATTCATGGGTGACAGGAGAGGTCTTGAGAATAAGCGGCGGATTGCAGGGCGTCTCGGCTACCCCACCGAAGCGTTCCCGCACCGCTGAACACTGATACACCAAGGAGGAGATTCATGACGATTCCATTGGACCAGATTGCCAATATGCCGGCCTTCTCTCCCTACTACCCCATGCCCCCTTGCCGCTACCGAGGGGTGCGTTTTCAATTCGTCTATTTCCGCGCCAACCTGGCTGCGATCGATCGAGTGCTGCCGGCCTGCTTTGAGCCGTCCGACGATGGTTTCTGTGTCGCCATCGGGCTGACGGCGCCCTGGACGTCCAGCTACGGCGATTTCCAGGAGAGTGTTTTGTCGGTGAAGTGCTCGTATGAAGGAACAGTGGGGTACTTCGCCCCAATCGCATTCTTGAACTCACGCTCGAGCATACCGGCCGGCCGCGAGATCTACGGGACTCCCAAGGTCTCGGCCGAAATAGAGGTGGGAATGGATGAGAGAGTCATGCTTACCGATACTCGCTTGGCAGGTGCCTCGGTAATGGTGATCCGCTCTACCATGCACAAGCCTGCTACCCGCGACGACCTGCCCAATCTGGGACCGGCCTGGCGCGTCAAGGTGATTCCAAGAGCGGATGGCCAGGGAGCGGATGTTCTACAGCTTATCGACACCACCAAGGTAATGGTGGACATGAGTGTCCACGCCTGCAGGGCAGGGGATGGTGTGGTTCAGTTCGACCCGTCGCCCATCTACGATCTATCCGACTTCGCTCCTCAGGAGTACTACGGGGCGCACTACCTGGAGATGGACTACACCGAGGGTTACGCCGAAATTGCCCGTGATTTCTTGAAGTAATCCCAAGGTCCCGCATCGATTTCCGTCGATTGGATTGTTAGACTGGACCCACTATGGAGCGAAGAACTTTTCTCAAAAAGACCACCGGAAGTGCCGTTCTTTCCTCCCTGGCTTTGTCGTCGATCCGGACTCTAGCGGCCGGTGAGCCGATCAAGGTGGGAGTGATCACCCAGGAAAAGGGCCCCCACCTGAGCATCTATCTGGACTCCCTGGCCAAGGTCGAGGGAGTAGCTTCTGTCGCCCTTTCGGACCAGAGCGGTACTACCTTCGAGAGCGCCAAGGAGGCTTTGGGCAGCAAGCTCACGACCTTCCGGGACCACGACAAGATGCTCGCGGAGGTGAAGCCGCGTTCCGTGATCCTCAGCTTGGAAGCCCATGCGGCTCCCCCGCTGATTCGAAAATCGTTGGAGTCCGGAGCCCATGTCCTAGCCGAAAAGCCTTCTTGCGTCCGAGCCGAGGATTTCGAACCTCTGGTCCAGTTGGCCGACTCCAAGAACCTGAGCCTGATGTTGGCGCTAGGTACACGGCTGCATCGCGGGGCCCTCAAGGCCAAGGAGTTGTTCGATTCAGGACTGCTGGGTAAGCCTTATGGGTCCCATCTGGTTTTCGTTGCCGATCAGACCCGTCTTACCCGTCCCAGTTACCATCGCCGCTGGTTGGCCTTCAAGGACAAGGCGGGAGGAGGGCAGCTCATCTGGTTGGGCATTCACTATCTGGATCTGATTCAGTATCTGACCGGGGATCGGATCGAGCAGGTATCTGCGATTACCCGCAACGTAGGGGGACAGCCCGTGGAAATCGAGGACTCTGTTGCCCTGGCTCTGAAGTTCAAGAAGGGGATGGTGGGCACGCTCCACGGAGGGTATTACCTGGACAAGGGATACCACCTGGGCATCACCCTCTGGGGATCGAAGGGGTGGGTCAAACTAGATCCGCTCAATAGTCCCGTGACATGGTACTCGACCCATCCGGATGCTCCCAAAGGGGTCCAGTCCTTTCCTTTTTCCAGGGAGCCCGGTGCCTACTTCTACCTGGTCCAATCGGCAGTGGACGTGGCCCGGGGAGTGGGAAAGGCGCCGCTGACGGGAGAAGACTCGCTGCACGTTCTAAAGGTCATTTTCGGCGCCTATCGGGCCTCGGAAACGGGTCGCACCCAGACGATAGGCTAGTGCAGCTCGCCATAAGTTCTGAGCCAGGGGACAGTAGTCAATCGTTGTCGCTGGCTAGGCGTCGCGAGCGAGTCATATCGGGCTATATGTCGAGTCGAGCGCAACAACGCCAGCGGCGACGAGGGGCTGCTGAACCCTGGTTCAAAACTTGTGGCGCGCTGCACTAGGTTGACCAAGAGGGGAAATCAGAATGGCTGAACTCAAGCGGCGCCAATTCCTGAAGACTTCCGCCTGGGCAGGGGCCTCACTGGTGGGTACTTCCCATCGTTGGGCGAACGCCAATGATCGGATCCGGGTCGCCCTCATCGGTGCTGGTGGTCGGGGAGGGGCCCTGATACGTGATGCCCACGATGTCGAGGGCGTTGAGATCGTCACCGTCTGCGATGTGGACGCGAGACGCAGTCGCGAAAAGGCCGATGCCGTCGAGAAGATCAGTGGCAAGAGGCCTCGGATCGAGAAGGACATGCGGCGCATCATGGACGATCCCTCTGTGGATGCCGTGACCGTCGCCACCTGCAACCACTGGCATGCTCTGGCCGGAATCTGGGCCTGTCGGCAGCCCTTCCAGATCCCAGGCGGGGAAACATGTCTATGTAGAGAAACCGATCTCCCACAATGTGTTCGAGGGACGTAAGCTGGTGGAGGCGGCGCGCAAGTACGACCGGATCATGCAAGGCGGTACCAATCGGCGTTCCAGTGGCTCTTTTCGCCGAGTTGCCCAGCTGGTGCGGGAAGGGATCATTGGAGATGTGTATTGGGCTCGCTGTGAGTTCCCCAACCCTCGGGATCCACTCGGTTTCAGGCAGCCCGAACCCCCACCCTCCTGGCTCGACTGGGACCTCTGGGTAGGACCGGCACCCCAACAGCCCTACCACCAGAACCTGGTCCACTACAACTGGCACTGGTTCTGGGACTTTGGGAATGGGGAAATGGGCAACAACGGGGTCCACATCATCGATATTTGCCGCTGGATGATGGGGAGGGGCCTCCCCGTACGGGCTCACGCGGCGGGCAGTCGGTTCGGTCCCAAAGATCAAGCCCAGACTCCCAACGCGCATCGGTCCACGTTCGAGTTTGCGGATGGGGCTTTGCTTACCTGCGATCTCCGCAATCTCTACTCCGACCAGGGTCGGGTGATTCCCCGTCGTGCCGTCTATCCGAAGAGGCAATGGTTTGCAGAGTTCGCCTGGGATCTCTACGGTACCGAAGGGTACATCCACATGAAGCACCGGGTTGAGAGGCCGGGTGCGGGCTGCGACTACCAGGTTTTTCTGGGGCGCAACGAAAAGGCCGAGCCTCCTCTGGGAGAGCTACCCAACCTGCATCACTACCAGAACTTCGTCGACGCCATCCGGGCCGGCGACCGGAACATCTTGACCGCGGAGGTTGAGGAGATCCACCTTTCCGGTGTCTTTTGCGAGTTGGCCAACATCTCGACCCGAGTGGGTCGGGAGCTGCGATTCGATCCGGCTACCGAAACCATCATCGGAGACGAGGAAGCAAGCCGACTCTTGAGTCGGGAATACCGGCAGCCCTTTCAGCTTCCAGATCCTGTGTGAGCGCCGTACGTCGAGAGGAAGGCTCGGGAGAAGAAGACTTCGGCCTGGAGGCCAAAGCTACGATCACCTTTTACCTGACTTCGAAGCTCAGTAGTTCGACGGGTAGGTTGATGCCGCCTGGAGTAGGTGCCTCCTGGGTAAAGGTAGAGGTGTTCCGTGCCCCACCTGACCCATCAGGAAAGCGTTCATTGGACTGGGTTGCGCTGGATCCTCCCGAAGCCTAAGTGCGGATCAGACTTCTGCCAGCCGTTCGTTCGAGTCGCCGAGCTCCTCCAGATGAATGCCAAACTTGTCTAGCATCGACAGGTAAAGGCTACACATCTTGCGGTTCGGGTTCTCGAGATAGTCGAGTATCCGGCCAGTTTCAAGCCGACCGCCGGCGCTTCCGAGGATTGCCACGGGTAGCTGGGTGGCGATGTGACTGCCCGTCAGCATGCTCGAACAGTACATCAACATGGAGTTGTCGAGAGCGGTTCGCTCGCCCTCCTGGATCGCGTCCAGCTTGCGGGCGATATAGCCGAATTGCTCCAGGAAGAACTGATTCACCCTGAGCCAGTCGTTGTTGTTGCGATGCGAGAGCTCATGGTGTCCTATGTGGACGTTCAAGTGCGGGAAAAGCAGGTAGCTGTGATCGTTGTTGAGTTTCAGCGTGCACACCCGGGTGGTATCAGTCTGGAAGGCCAGCACCATGATGTCGCACATCAGTCGCATGTGCTCGCCCAGGGTCTGTGGAATGCCGTCTGCCGGACGCGGTAGGTTGGGCCCATCTAGAGTCGGCCGCCAACCTTGGAGTTCGCCCTTTTGTCCCGCCTTCTCGATGCGCTGCTCGACTTCGCGCACGGAGTTGAGGTACTCGTCGAGCTTCAGCTGATCGCCGGAGCTGATGTTGCGCCGAAACCCACGTGCTTCATCCAGCACCGAGTCGAGTACACTGCGGTCACCCCGCTCTACTTCATCCTTGAAGAGCCGGTCGAAAGCGAGGGCGGGATAAAGTTCCAGGGGCGTGGGAGCGGTAGGAGAGCTCCAAGAAATGTGGGAGCTGTAGAGCATCGAATAGTCTTTGTGAATCCCAGGGTTGGATCTCTCGCATCCCAGCACCAGGCTTGGCACCTTGGTTGACTGTCCGTAGCGCTGAGCGATGATCTGGTCGATGCTGGTTCCAGAGCGGATGCCGCCTCCAGAGGCAAGGGGAGCCCCGGAAAGGAGATTTCCCGTCATCGAACTATGAATGTTTCCCTTGAGAGCTTCCTCGTTGTAGAGTCCGCGGATGAAGAGCAGCTTTTCGCGAAAGTCGGAGATCGGCGCCAGCACTTTGCCCAGTTCCAACTGATTGCCCTGCCCCTTGGCCCACCACTCCTCGGTGTGAAAGCCGTTTCCTGAGAACAGCACTCCGAATCGGACGGGCGCCTGACTTCCCGGATCGACAGATGCAGTGGCTTTGGCGCCCCAGACTGGGATCGACTCCATCCAAGGCAGCGCCATCGAGACACCGACCCCACGCAGAAACGTTCGACGAGACAAGTGATGGTTCTTCATGATCTACCTCACAGAAAAGCTGACGTAGTCTGAACCCATTCTAACCTCAATCAACTCCGTGTGCATCTCGAATTTCCCTAAAGGTCAAAAACAGCAATTGGATCATTGCCGCCCGGCAAGCTGTGCTGTCCTTCCCCGGATGTGAAGAAATTGACGACTCTGGACAATCATTTCGATGGCCACAGAGAAGCGGTAGTCGTTTCTCGCCAGCCGCTGCTGCATCTCAGCAAGCAAAGGTTGGTCGGAGAGCTGGACCTCCCGGCCCAGGGCGTAGCCCAGAAGTTTGCGGCAAAACTGGCCCAGGACGGCATCACGGCGCGTCTTCAAGAGGTAGTCCCGTAGACCTGTCAGACCCTCGATCTGGGTTCCGTCGGGAAGTCTGGTCTTGGTGTCAATGGGACGCCCCCCGAGATCCTTGCCGCGCCGCCGGCCGATGGCGTCGAAGCCCTCGAGCGCATAGCCGAAGGGGTCGATTCTCTGATGACAGGAGGCGCACTGGGGTTCGCTGGTGTGTTTGGCTACCAGCTGCCGCACTGTCAGACCGTCCGTCGCGGTTTCATCCGGGGGAAGTTGGGGAACATCCTGGGGTGGGCGAGGAAGCTTTTCACCGAGCAGCACCTCACTGATCCAGTTGCCCCGCAGGATCGGACTGGTGCGGGAGGCTCCGGACTGCTTGGCAAGCGTCGTCGCCAGACCCAGAATACCGCCGCGTCCGTGCTTCCGACGCATTCCTCCGATGCGATGCCATTCCTCACCCTTGATCCCCTCGATGCCGTAGAACTTAGCTAGCCGTTCGTTGACGAAGGTGTGGTCGGCGTCAAGGAGGCTCAACAGGGAAGCATCCCGTTGAAATAAATCGGTGAAGAACAGAATCGATTCTTCGTACATGTCGCCGCGGAGATCCGCGAACTCGGGATAATATTTCTGACTTTTTTCCTCGATCGAGGCGAAGTCGTGGATGTGTAGGTAGTGACATGCGAACTCGATGGCCAGCCGACGGACACGAGGGTCGTTCAGCATCCGCGCCGCCTGTCTCCCAATGATCTCGGGTTCGTGCAAGGTGCCTTGTACAGCTAGCTTCCGTAGTTCTTCATCCGGCTGCGAGGACCAGAGAAAATAGCTCAAGCGGCTTGCCAACTCCCAATCGGAGACCGGGGCGGAATCGCTTGCTACCGGGGCGTTTTCGAGCCGGTACAGGAATCCTGGCGCTACGAAGACCCGAGCGAGAGTCAGGCGAAAGGCCTCTTCGTGCTCCAGTTCCTGTTCCCGCAGTCGGCGATAGAGACCTCGCAGATCCACTACTTCGGCCTCAGTCGGGAGACGGCGATAGGCCCGAGCAGCAAAGTCGATCAGGGCGTTCACCTGTCCTGGCTCGTCTTCGATCAGCTCCTTTCTGAACTCCGCAGCCCCTCGCTCCGAGGGTTCGCGCAGTGGAAGCAACGCGTTGTATTGAGTCTTATCATCGAGGCCGTTGCCAGCCATCACTTCTAGCAGCAGATCCACGGCAGTAGCGTACAGAAAGGCGCTATGGCTGACGTAGTGCAGCTCCTCCCAGAGTCGGTCAAGTCGGGCCTTCTGGGTCTCGTCGAGCATCAGCCTTGCCAGATGGTCATCCTCTCGATAGAAGGTCGCCAGCGTCAGCACCTCGTCGACAGGCACAATCTGGTTGAAGCAGAGTGCGGCCGGAAACAGCTGCCGATACTCGTCCAGTGCCGACTCGATGACTGCGCGCTTGCTACTGCCTTCGCCAATCAGGATCGGCCGCTTGAAAGAGACGGAGCGGTGATCTGAGAAAACCTGGGTCACCCGAGAGAAAGCCACCACAAGCTCACTCGGAAGCAGTCCGGGTCTAGGTACGGGTGTCCCACCGACCAGCTGGACCTGTACGCTCCCTTCCCGGCCCGTCTCCTTTTCCAGAAGCGCAGTCGCGACCAGCGTTCGACCGGCTAGCAGATGGCCAGGCAACCGAATTGAGATCACGGAGGGGGCGCGAACACAAAGGGAGGCTGAGTCTATAGGACTACCGTTGGGATGTTTCCCGAAAATCTCCGGTGTCAGGCCCCACTCTTTTCCACTTGTGGGTGCCTCGGAGGGCCGAGCGGGACCGGAGCTGCGAGCCAGGCTCCGGATGTCGCGCAGGAGGATGTCCGGCTGCCCCTCAGCCACGAAGCGGGGCTGTTGCCAGACGACGAAGTCATGATCGTTGCCATCGCCCGCATCGCTCGAAACCAACGAGAGGACGACCTCCGTTTCTGGCTTGCCCTCTCCCGATTCAGGAATAATGAAAGACAGGGTCTGCTCCGTTTGGAGGGGGGTGACTGGCTCCATCCAACGGGATGGGCCCCCCTTTCGCCCGATCAGCCCGACTGGGCCGAAGCTCCACAGTCCCTGCTGCCAGGCGGCCACGTGAGCGGCAAGTGCGGGGGCGTCCTGGGTGTCAGCGCGGTGCCAGCGGGTACGCAGATCGTCCAGCAGAAGCGATCGTTTGGATCCCGTGAGGCTAGACCAGAGCGTGGCGAGATACTTGGCATTCAGTTGCCGATCGCGCGCCACATCCGCGATCTTCTTCTTTCCCTTCGTGAGCGCTTTCCGCTCGGCGAGGGTCGCCGCAAGATACTTCTCCAAAGGCAGCAGTCCGGCGAGGCCGATTCGGGTGTCGGCGTGGACGTTGACGTTCCCAACCGCTGAACCGACTCCAAAGTCTGCAGCCTGCACGAACTCCCCGTAGAACTCGCGAATCTGGTCCAGGATCTCGTCCGTCCAGTCGCGCCGCGTCGCCTGCGTTGAGAAACGAAATCCATCCGGAAGCAGCAGCGCGTGCTGGGCGATCCCCTTGGCAGCGTCAAGATACTTCTTCAACAGTCCCGGCGACATTGCTAGGGAGTTGCCGGTATTGGTGAACCCTTCGCCGGCGGCACTATCGGTTGGGAATTCGCGGACTGGATCCAAGGCGACGCCCGTCAAATCACGAATGGTATGAGTGTATTCGGCATTGTTGAGCCGGCGCAGCACCACCAGACCCGGATCTCCCGCATTGGCCAATGCTTCGGCATCAAGATAGCGTTGAACCCAGCTACGCAATTGCTTGCGCTGGTCGGGCGTCAATTGCGCTGAGTATTTGGGGGGCATCTCGCCGTTGTCGAGCATTTCGGCGACCTTGAGCCAGTTCTGGGTACCCTGTCGCACGTCTACCAGGCTGGCGAAACGCTCGAGGTCCAGCTCGCCCGTCTTTTTCTCCGTCGAATGGCAATCCAGGCAGAACTCCTGTATCAACGGGCGAGTCTGCTTCAGGTATTCATCGGCCAAGCCCGCAAAGTGATCCGACCGCGGCCGGGCTTCAAGTTGGCCGGGCAGGGAAGCGAGCAGCAGCAACAGCGAGACCAGTGTCAACGCGTAGCCGCGACCGAATTGCCCTTTTCGAAGCTCGCGTGAGAGCGGGGTTTCATCCATGGAATCTCCAAAGCCGGTCTGTGACCTCCAGTCCTTCGGTGGGTGGCTAATCGTCATGAGTCTCGACCCGAACCGATTCAAGCACGGAAGTAACGCCATTGTACACCGCTTCAGGCTTCGATTGTCATCTTGATCTCCTCAGCAGCCACCGATAGGCTGGAGGCCGCAGAATTCCACCAGTGTTCGTGGAGTGCCCATCGAGGCGGCCCTGCCGTATGGAGCCAGTTCGGATGTTCTTCGTCGAAGACATACTCCCTCCCGAGCTGGCGCTGGTTGGGAAGCTTTGCGACAACTTACTGCCCCTGGAATGAAATCATGACTCCGGACTGGATTCGAGTCACCGAAAAGGCGGGATGGCAGGCGCGAGATTCCTCCGGAGAAGTGGTCTTCAAGGACCAGATGTGGATCTTGGGAGGGTGGTTCAGCTCCTTTGAGCCGTGTCCCCGGGATGTCTGGAGCTCGCCTGATGGAAGCAACTGGACACGGGTTCAACAGGCGGCACCCTGGAAGCATGGCGACCTGCCGATGACGCTGGTCCTCGATGACCGGATGTGGCTAATGGGAGGATGGTTCAACGGCCTGTTGCCCGGCTGCTCGGCAAGCAGCGAAGTCTGGTCGTCGACCGACGGAGTCGACTGGAGACAGGTGACGGCATGCGCTGGTTGGTCTCCCCGCTTGGCGGCCGCGGCCGTCGCCTTCCAGGACAAGATGTGGATTCTGGGTGGGATCGAGAACTACTTTCTTGGTGACGACTCCAGCCTTAGAAATGATGTCTGGTGCTCCACCGACGGTGAAACCTGGGAGTTGGCGACGAAGCAGGCGGGATGGTCTCCTCGGGCCTTCCATCAGGTAGTTGTGCTGGATGGGAAGATGTGGGTGCTTGGAGGAGGGAACTACGTTCCCAATCATTTCGCCCTGAACGATGTCTGGTGCTCGGAGGATGGGGTCGAATGGAAGCAGGTCGCAGAGGATCCGCCCTGGAGACCTCGGCTCTGGTTTTCATCGGTGGCCTACCGGGATCGGATCTGGGTTCTTGGTGGATGGTCGCAAGAGGAAGGGAATATGGGAGATGTGTGGTACTCAGCAGACGGCGAAGGCTGGACTCCCCTGAAGTCGAAGGTTCTCTGGATACCCCGCCACGAACACTCCACTTTCGTCTTCCAGGACAGGATCTGGGTTGCGGGAGGACACGCCGCTCCGCTCAGCAGCGAGGTCTGGTCGCTGCACCTACCGATTGGCTGGTGTGAGGATCTGCACCACACGTGATGGAGGTCCGTGATGATCTTCCATTTGTATCGGCACTACGTGAGCGAGGGTGTATACCGCTCCCGCTTCCTATCGCCTACTCCCCTATCGCCTTGTTCCTTCGGAGAGAAAGTCCCATCTTTCCCCTAAAGTTTTCCCTTCCGCTGTCCGAAAAGATTCCGTGAGGAAGGGAATCTTGAAATCAATTTTCTCGTAACAGTTTAGTTTTCGTAGTCACAGCGAAAGGGCTACCCTTGCGCGAAAGCCTCGGGGCGCAAAGCTGAGACCTACGTCGCTTTGTCGATAAGGTTGATCAGTTGCCGAAAGTGGATGCGTGAAACCCCCTGAAGGAAGGTTTTACCATGAAACGCTTTTGGTCCAGACTCCCTGCAGTCCAGATTGTTCTCGTCACCTTCACCGTTTTCACTATTTTTCTACTCGTTGTTCCGGCCTTCGGAGCGAAGGGACACAAAGACAAGCTCTCCCCCGGCCTGGCTAAAGTCTTGGAGATCCTGGAGGACAGGCAGGACTACGCCTCCGAGATTCCGCTCATCATCCAGGTCAATCCAGATTTCTTTAACCCCAAGGCGAATCCCCTGGGGCTGCGCAATGCCAAGGCCCTGCCTCTAGTCCACGGCTACGCCGACCGGGTGCCGCCTCAGGCCATTTATGGCCTGTTGCGGTCCCCCATTCTGGAGTACGTCACTCTGGACGCGACACTGCAAGCAACCAGTAATCCGCTGACTGCTACCATCGGGATAGAACAGACTCTGGGTTCCGGTGATGGCGCCAGCAATCTTCTCGGACATGACGGGACAGGTGTAGCGGTGGCCGTCTTCGATTCCGGAATTGCAGATCATCCGGATCTGAACCGATCGGTGAGTGAGCTTGATCTGAGCAAGGTTGGTCAACTTGGGAATGTGAATGACGATCCCAGCGGAACGACATACACCGACCCTTTGGGATTGGGCTGGAATTTATCGATCTTAACTCACGGTTCCGATGACGGACGATTAACCAATAACGTCCGAGGCATAGGAATCAGGGGAAACGGTGGCCGACCGATCGGCGTGGGAGAAGCCATCGAATTTGTATTCACTCCGGCGGTAGCTATTAGCTACGTAACCATTTTTCACGGATCGGGCGCTCAAGTGCAGATAAGTCTGGACGGTATTCTTCAAGGTGGTATTCATACGATTCCAGACAATTCACCCAACGCACTCCAGATTGAAAAGCAGGGCAGCAGTCTTTTGATCAGTAATGAGGGCGCTGCAGGCGGTGACGGTTTTAGAGTTTTAGCAATTGGTGTTGCGAGCACCACCTTTGTCTCGGTCGACTTCACTTCAGGAGCGGCCGAATTGAATTCCAGCTATAACGATGGCTACGGTCACGGCACCCACGTCAGTGGGATCATCGGCGCCCGGGGCTCGCTCTCCTCCGGACAGTACGCGGGCGTGGCCCCGGGCGTGGGCTTCCTTCACGTCAAGGTCATCGACGATAGCGGCGCCGGTTACACCAGCAACCTGATCACGGCGATCGACTGGACGATCACCAACAAGGACGCCTACAACATCCGGGTGGCCAATCTGTCGCTGGGGCATCCGGCGATCGAGTCCTTCGAGACCGACCCCCTGTGTCAAGCCGTGCGAGCCATGGTCGAAGCGGGGATCGTGACCGTGGTCTCGGGAGGCAATCTGGGGACGGCCGACGGCTACCCCGAGTTGTGGGGAGGGATCACCAGTCCTGGAACCGAGCCTTCGGTCATCACCGTAGGGGCGGTCAACACCATGGGGACTGTCACCCACGCAGATGACGTGGCGACCACTTACAGTTCCCGTGGCTACACCCAGCCCGACGGTCTGTTCAAGCCCGATCTGGTGGCTCCCGGCAACGACATCGCCTCGCTGAAGGCGGACAGTTGCGACCTCGCAACCAACTATCCGGGCTTGGTCATCGACAACGACCACATGTCCCTCTCGGGCACCAGCATGTCCACGGCCCTGGTCAGCGGGGTGGCGGCCTTGATGCTGGAAGCCAACCCCAACCTGAATCCCAACCTGGTCAAGTCGATTCTTCTGCTGACCGCCACCAAGATGGACTCGGTCCATCCGCTGGAGCAGGGCAACGGCTTCTTGAACGCCTACACGG
Organism: Acidobacteriota bacterium; assembly: GCA_965218775.1. Lineage (GTDB taxonomy): Bacteria > Acidobacteriota > UBA6911 > RPQK01 > JAJDTT01 > CAUZIZ01. The sequence continues at coordinate 2,797,362 of CBDCLS010000006.1, forward strand.
CGGTGAAGCTGGCTGAAGTAGTGGACGTGGCCTCTCATAGTCTCCTGGCCAATGTCGATCCTCACTGGATCCTCGAAGGCGAAAATGGAGCGGAAGAGGTCTGGTCGGGAGGCGCCTTCGTCTTTGGCGATCGGGTCTTCTACAGCGACATGGTCTCAGCGGGCGCGCCTCTGTGGGGCAACAGCATCCTCTGGAGCGATTCCATTTTCTGGAGCGATTCCATCCTCTGGTCAGACTCCATCTTCTGGAGCGACTCGATTCTGTGGTCGGACAGCATCTTCTGGAGTGACTCGATCCTCTGGAGTGATTCCATTCTCTGGAGCGACTCCATCCTGTGGTCCGACTCCATCCTGTGGAGCGATTCCATTCTCTGGTCGGACTCGATCCTCTGGAGCGATTCCATTCTCTGGAGCGATTCCATCCTCTGGAGCGACTTCGAGGGCGACTGAGGGTCGCGAACGCTCAGAGAGGTGACGCCATGAAGAAAGCAACAACAGTAGCAATCATCAACCGAGTTTCACGGGCGGCTCTGGGAATCCTTTGTGGGGTGGTGCTGGCTGGCGGCAGCCTCCAGGCAGGGATTCCCAGCGAGCTGGACCACAAGCTGGCTCCGGCCCTAAAACACGAAGTAGAGTTCCTGACGTCCAATCCCGAGTACGACTACCCCATCCGGATCATCGTTCGGATGGAGCGCCAGTTCTTCCTGCAGAGCCAGGGACGATCTGGCCGCCGCAATCAGGACACAAGAAACGGCCTCAGCTCGGTGCACAGTTATGCGGGGCGCTTCAGCGCCCGTCAGATCGGCTGGCTGGTCCGCTCGTCGCTGGTCGAGTACGTGACCCTGGATGCGCCTGTGCGCCCTACGCGCAAGCACGGGGGAGAGCAACAGTCCTCTGGTTCTGGCGGATCGGGCTCAGGAGAGGAAGAGGATTCAGGCCCCCTGCACCTCCTTCGCTCCACCATCGGCGTCGATCAGGTCCAGGCTACCGGGAATACGGTGACGGTGGCGGTGTTCGACTCTGGAATCGACCCCCACTCGGATCTGGACCGGGAAGGGAGAGTCAAGGCCTCCGTGGACTTCACCTTCGGAAAAGAGCATCGCCAGCGTCGAGACAGGAGATGGCGTGGAACCGACGAGTACGGTCACGGTACGCACGTGGCGGGGATCATCGGCGGTCAGGGAGATGCGCTGCGAGGCGTGGCTCAGGATGTCCGGTTCGTGGATCTGAAAGTGATCGGTCCGGAAGGCTGGGGACTCACCAGCGATCTGATCCGGGCCATGGGGTGGGCCATCGAAAACAAGGACAAGCATGACATTCGAGTGGCCAATCTGTCCCTGGGTCATGCCCCCCTGGAGTCCTACCAGCAGGATCCTCTCTGCCAGGCGGCGGAGGCCATGGTGGAAGCTGGCATCGTGACCGTCGTTTCCGCTGGGAACCTGGGCAGGACGGACGAGCACGCCAAGATCTGGGGCTCCATCTCCAGTCCGGGCATCGACCCCCTGGTGATCACGGTCTACCCGGTCAACACCCACGGAACCCTGACCCACACAGATGACACCGCCACCACCTACGGTTCTCGGGGACCGACCCTGGACGGCCTCTTCAAGCCAGATCTGGCAGCCCCGGGGAATCGGATCGTCTCCCTCCTGGCCACCGAAAGCACGGTGGAGAGAATCCATCCCGAGCTGGTGACAAACGGTGAGTATATCTCGTTGAGCGGATCCAGCATGGCCACGGCAGTAGTCAGCGGAACCGTGGCCCTCATGCTTCAGAGGAATCCCGATCTGAATCCCAGCCTGGTAAAGCTCATCCTGCTGGTCACAGCGACCAAGCTGACCAGTCCCGCCATGCTGGAGCAGGGCAACGGACTCGTCAATGCCAGGACAGCAGTGAGGCTGGCCAAGAATCTGGACGTTGCCAGTCGCACACTGACCCAGGTGGTCAAACCCAACTGGACCCTGGCCAACGGCGAGGAGGTCTGGGCCGGTGGCGCCTTCGCCTATGGGGATCAGATCATCTACTCCGGCTTGGTGGATTCTGGTATCAACCAGTTCTGGGGCGACGGCGTCTTCTGGAGCGATGGAGTCTTCTGGTCGGACGGTGTGTTCTGGAGCGATGGAGTCTTCTGGAGCGACGGCGTCTTCTGGTCGGACGGTGTCTTCTGGAGTGACGGCACTCTGGCCTGGACCGATGGGGTGTTCTGGAGCGACGGGGTCTTTTGGAGCGACGGCGTGTTTTGGTCCGATGGGGTCTTTTGGAGTGATGGAGTGTTCTGGTCCGATGGCGTCTTCTGGTCCGACCACAGCGACGTGCACCTTCAATCGGACCCTCTATCGGGCGATCCCAACTGAGTAAGGCGATTCTGAAGACACTCGCACGGGAACAAAGCGAAATGACACTCTTTGCGGAAACGATTCCACCCAAGGCAAAGATCTACGTTCTAGCCATCACCCTGGTTGGCTGTTCGCTGGTTCCCTACTGCCTCTATGCGGTGCTGAACTCCCCCAATGGAAACTGGCTCTACCTGGCGGCCTTGACCGCCGTGACCAGCTGTTTTGCGGTCAAGGTGCAACTAGCTGCCGGGAAGGAGGCATCAGTTACGATCAGCGTCAGTGATTTCTTCATCTTCGCTTCGATCTTACTCTTCGGTCCCGCCGTAGCGGTGGTCATCGCGGCCATCGAAGGACTGATCGCGAGCCTGAAGGTCCGAATCAAGCAAACCTACAAGTACCTGTTCAATGTGGCCCAGGTGGCACTGGGGGCCTTCCTGGTCGCTCAGGTTTTCGATCGACTGGGAGGCGGGAACGTCAGTCTGGATTCCACGCGCCTGGCAGATGTCCCGGGCCTCCTGATCGCCGCTCTTCTTTGTGGGTTTCTTTACTTCCTGATCAATTCAACACTGGTTGCCGGGGCCGTGGCTTTGGTCACCTCCCAACCAATGGCGAAGTTATGGAAGGACCATTTCCTGTGGCTCTCACCCACGACCTTCATCAATGCCTCGACCGCCGTCCTGCTCTTTCTCTCCAGTAGACCCATCGATCTTTTCGCGGCCCTGGCAGGGGTGCCGCTTATCCTGGGCATCTATTACGCCTACAGAGTCAAGATTCACCGTCAGGAGGCGAGTGAGGATACCGGCTACACGGGTAGCCGTCTGCTGCGCCTGAGCCAGCTTCGGTTTTTCAAAGATTCGCTCCCAGCACAAGCCAAAGCGTACATCCTGGCAGTGATTCTGGCAGCCGTGCCGGTATTCTTCTACTGTGCTTATCACGCTCTGATCCAACCGGATCTGAACTGGTTCTATCTGGCCGGACTGACGGTGCTGGCCACCTGCTTTCCGGTGAGAATTGCTCTTTACAAAGACCGAATGTGGGTCACCCTGAGTGATATCTTTGTCTTTGCCGCCCTGCTGCATTTTGGTCCCCAGGTGGCGGTCATGATGGCCGTTATTGAGGCGCTCACTTTCAATCTGAGAATGGGTGTCAAGGGAGCCTACCGGCAAGCCTTCAACCTCGCCCAGATTACGATCGTGGCCTACCTGATGGGTCAGGTGGTCAGCCTGTTGTTAGACAAGGTGGCTCCCTTAGAAATCGCTCAGGTTGGGAGTGTGATCGTCCTACTTGCCACTTCCCTGATCTGCGGTCTGCTCTATTTTCTGCTGACCTCTGGATTCATTGCCGGCGCGATAGCGCTCTCCAATTGGCACGACTTTGTCCCTCTCTGGAAACGAAGCCTGGCCTGGGCTCCGGTGACTCTCAGTGGAGTCGCCTTCGCTTCGATTCTCGCTTCTTACTTGAACTGAGAACAGAATCGCTCTTGCTTCGCAAAGGAATGAGTATTCGCCTTGCCAGTGGACCAGTGACGCTACCGGGTGGCGGAGCCCGTGCACAACATTTGACAATAACGCTGATTAAGGCTCCCTCCCCGTGAGTACGTCGCTGTACAGGTTGCCAAAGACCCGGACTCTCGATCGCTGCTGATCGTTTCTCCTCATATGGATCCTGAAGAGGTGCGACAGGAGGTTCGCCGTCTTTCCATGGTGGGCCTCAAGGTGTATCAGCACTTCGCCCCGGATGTGGATACCTGGGAGGCAGAGATTGAGCAGTTCCTGGCCGAGGAGCACGTACGAATCGCACATCAGGAAGAATTGGTCGTCCTGCTCCACATGGTCAAGAGTCGTGCTCTCGCGGACCCTGTGAACCAGGAGAAGATTCGTTACTACTGTGAGACCTATCCGGGTATGCGACTGATCCTGGCTCATGCCGGTACGGCGTTCAACCCCCATCGCAGAGGGAATCCACTCCCTGAAGGGACTGACAAACGTGTGGTTCGATATGTCGGCCATCACCGGAAATGGTGCTTTGGAACCCATCGTCCGGACCTTTGGTCACGAGCGCCTGATGTGGGGTTCTGATTACCCCATACACCGCTCTCCCTGTGGAATCTCGGGCTTTCGGATCCTCAGGTCGAGGATGTCTTCTGGACCAACGCCAGGAAGCTACTTCGCCTCGAATGAATGAGGAAGGTTGGGGTGTACCGATCGGTCTGGAGTTCCCTCACGTACCACTCCATGAATTTGTCAGCTGTACCTTCCATCTTGCTGTTGGCGACGAAGCAGGTGGGATGGTCGCCTCGCGCCTTCCATCAGGCAGTTGTGCTGGATGGGAAGATGTGGGTGCTTGGGGGAGGGAACTACGTTCCCAATCATTTCGCCCTGAACGATGTCTGGTGCTCGGAAGATGGGGTGGAATGGACGCAGGTCGCAGAGGATCCGCCCTGGAGGCCTCGGCTCTGGTTTTTGTCGGTGGCCTACAGGGATCGGATCTGGGTTCTTAGTGGGTGGTCGCAAGAGGAAGGAAACATGGGAGATGTGTGGTACTCAGCGGACGGCGAAGGCTGGACTCCCCTGAAGTCGAAGGTTCTCTGGAGACCCCGCCACGAACACTCCGCTTTCGTCTTCCAGGACAGGATCTGGGTCGCCGGAGAACACGCCGCTCCGCTCAGCTGCGAGGTTTGGTCGCTGCACCTACCGGTTGGCTGGTGTGAGGATTCCCATCACACGTGATGGAGGTCCATGATGATCTTCCTCTTATTGGCACTACGTGGCTGAGGGCGTATACCGCTCCCGCTTCCTATCGCCTTGTTCCTTCGGAAAGAAAGTTCCATCTTTCCCCTAAAGTTTTCCCTTCCGCTGTCCGAAAAGGATCGGTGAGGAAGGGAGTCTTGAAATCAGTATTCACAACTCCCAGTTAACAGTTTAGTTTTCGCAGCCCACAGCGAAAGGGCTACCTGAGCACGAAAGGCTCGGAGCGCAAAGCTGAGACCTACGTCGCCTTGGCGATAGGGTTGATCAGTTGCCGAAAGTGGATGCGTGAAACCACCTTTGGGAGGTTTTACCATGAAACGCTTTTGGTCCGGACTCCCTGCAGTCCAAATTGTTCTCGTCACCTTCACCGTTTTCACTATTTTTCTGCTCGTTGCTCCGGCCTTCGGGGCGAAGGGACCCCAAGACAGGCTCTCCCCCGGCCTGGCTAAAGTCTTGGAGATCTTGGAGGACAAGCGGGATTACGCCTCCGAGCTTCCGCTGATCATCCAGGTCAATCCCGATTTCTTCAACCCCAGGGCGAATCCCCTGGGGCTGCAGAATGCCAAGCGATTGCCTCTGATCCACGGCTACGCCTCCCGCGTGCCGGTCGAGGCCATCTATGGTCTGTTGAGATCACCCATCCTGGAGTACATCACCCTGGACATGCCGCTGGATGCCAGCAGCCAGGTCCAGACGGTGGCCGACGACTTCGACTCGGGGACCGACTATACGGGCAACGACGGGAGCGTGAACTGGAGTACCCAATGGCAAGAGGCCGGTGAGTCGGACGGATCGGACGATGGTCTGGTGCAAGTCCTCAGCGATTCCTACTGTGCCTCGGGCAGCTGTCTGTATCTGGGGGACTACAACGAAGAGGATGATGGACCCTGGACGGCGACGCGAGGAGCGAACCTCTCGGGTTCGACTTCCGCCACGCTGAGTTATGACTACGGCTACGAGGCCCGTTCCAATGAAGGGTTTCTCAAGGTCCAGGTTCGCAGTGGTGGGGGAAGCTGGACGACCCTGACCACCTACGTGATCGAAGACGACGTAGATGTCAGCGGCGCCAGCGCCAGTTACGACATCTCCTCTCATATCGCGGCGGACACCGAAGTGCGGTTTCTGCTCACGCGTGAGGATCCTCTGAACTCATCCAGTGATGAGGTCGAGGGTTATTTCTACATCGACAATGTCCAGATCCAGTTTGAGGTGGCTGGCAGCAGCTCTGTCGCTGCCGGATCGAACGCACTGTTGGCCACGATCGGCCTGGAACAGGTCTACGCCGGCTCCAGCGCCCAGAATCAGATCGGTTACCAGGGCCAGGGCGTCGGTGTGGCGGTCTTCGACTCGGGCGTCTCCGATCATGCGGATCTGAGCGGATTCTCCAATGGCGGAGTGGTTCGGGACGAGTTCAACGTGCGCAACTACAGCAACAGTGACGGCTCGCTGCCCTGGGGCGGTCCCTGGGTGGAGATCGACGAGCCCAGTGGATCGGGTGCCAGCGGCGGCCCGGTTCAGGTCTCGCCCAATTCCACCAACTGTCTCTCACCCAACTGTCTGCGGGTGGGAGGGTCCAAACAGAACAATCCGGATCCCGGATTCGGCGTCCGTCGCCCTGTGGATCTGAGTAGTGGCAGTGGGGGACGCTGTCCTTCAGCTACCGACGCGGAACCTTCGACAGCTGCTCGGCTCCTTACGCCGATCTGACGCTGGACATCTCCTCGGACGGCGGAGCCAACTGGAGCACGCTCAAGACCTATGCGATGGATGGGGTCGACTCCAATCATACCTTCGAATCGTTCGACATCAGTGCGCACACGTCTTCGGATACACAGATTCGTTTTCTGACGCACGGTCCCAACAACGACTGTGTGTTTTTTGCCGACAACCTTCAGATCGAACTGGGGGCGGCGGCGGCTTCGGTGGAGTTCACGACCGGGAGCCCGGTGGTGGCTTCTACCTACAACGACGGCTACGGTCACGGCACCCACGTCAGTGGGATCATCGGCGCCCGGGGCTCGCTCTCCTCCGGACAGTACGCGGGCGTGGCCCCGGGCGTGGGCTTCCTTCACGTCAAGGTCATCGACGATAGCGGCGCCGGTTACACCAGCAACCTGATCACGGCGATCGACTGGACGATCACCAACAAGGACGCCTACAACATCCGGGTGGCCAATCTGTCGCTGGGGCATCCGGCGATCGAGTCCTTCGAGACCGACCCCCTGTGTCAAGCCGTGCGAGCCATGGTCGAAGCGGGGATCGTGACCGTGGTCTCGGGAGGCAATCTGGGGACGGCCGACGGCTACCCCGAGTTGTGGGGAGGGATCACCAGTCCTGGAACCGAGCCTTCGGTCATCACCGTAGGGGCGGTCAACACCATGGGGACTGTCACCCACGCAGATGACGTGGCGACCACTTACAGTTCCCGTGGCTACACCCAGCCCGACGGTCTGTTCAAGCCCGATCTGGTGGCTCCCGGCAACGACATCGCCTCGCTGAAGGCGGACAGTTGCGACCTCGCAACCAACTATCCGGGCTTGGTCATCGACAACGACCACATGTCCCTCTCGGGCACCAGCATGTCCACGGCCCTGGTCAGCGGGGTGGCGGCCTTGATGCTGGAAGCCAACCCCAACCTGAATCCCAACCTGGTCAAGTCGATTCTTCTGCTGACCGCCACCAAGATGGACTCGGTCCATCCGCTGGAGCAGGGCAACGGCTTCTTGAACGCCTACACGGCGGTGAAGCTGGCTGAAGTAGTGGACGTGGCCTCTCATAGTCTCCTGGCCAATGTCGATCCTCACTGGATCCTCGAAGGCGAAAATGGAGCGGAAGAGGTCTGGTCGGGAGGCGCCTTCGTCTTTGGCGATCGGGTCTTCTACAGCGACATGGTCTCAGCGGGCGCGCCTCTGTGGGGCAACAGCATCCTCTGGAGCGATTCCATTTTCTGGAGCGATTCCATCCTCTGGTCAGACTCCATCTTCTGGAGCGACTCGATTCTGTGGTCGGACAGCATCTTCTGGAGTGACTCGATCCTCTGGAGTGATTCCATTCTCTGGAGCGACTCCATCCTGTGGTCCGACTCCATCCTGTGGAGCGATTCCATTCTCTGGTCGGACTCGATCCTCTGGAGCGATTCCATTCTCTGGAGTGACTCCATTCTCTGGAGCGATTCCATTCTCTGGAGTGACTCCATTCTCTGGAGCGACTTCGAGGGTGACTGATGATCACGATGTGCAACAGAGAGCACTTCATCTGTTCGACAGATAAGCAAGCGGAAAGATAAAGCCATGAAGGCCATACTGAAATCCAATAAGAGAAACTGGCGAACCGCACTGGGAATCCTGGGCGGACTGTTCCTGACGGTAAACCTGCACGCCCAACTTCCCCCGGGGATCGCCAAGAAACTGTCTCCTGCTTTGAAGGAAGAGGTCGAGTTCCTTTCGGCTCATCCCCACTACGACTACCCCATGCGGGTGATCGTCCAGCTCAAGAAGGAGGCTTTCGAGGAAGGCCACGACGGCTCCGATCCGGACTCCCTACCCCTGGTCCATGGCTATGCCGATCGGCTCACTGCAGCCCAGATCGACGCCCTGGCCGGATCCGCCGCCGTCCAGCACGTGAGCGTGGATCAGGTGGTCCGCCTCAGTGGAAAGCCTACGACTCAGAAATCGGCTACGAGCACGGGGCCCGAAAGCGGGCAGTCAGCAACCGGGGAGGACTCAACGGATGGATCCCAGGATGATCCAACCCAGGATGATCCAACCCAGGATGACTCGACGAGTCACCTCAGGGCGACACTGGGAGTCGACGCGATCGATGTGAAAGTGAGAGGAAAGGTTCCGCTTGGACTCGATGTCGGTGTCGCGGTCCTCGACTCGGGCATCGATCCTCATCCGGATCTGTTGGATTGGGGTCGAGGCATCCAAGCGGCCGTCGACTTTACCTCAGGGACCACTCAGATTGTGGCGTCCAATGTAGACGAGTACGGCCACGGAACCCATGTGGCGGGCATCATCGGTGGCAGCGGGAGCCAGTCGGACGAGAGCTATATGGGCATCGCGCCAGGGGCCCACTTCGTGGATGTCAAGGTGGTGGGTGCGGACGGGACCGGACTGACCAGCAATCTGATTAAGGCCATCGACTGGGTCATCGCCGAAAAAGACCAGCACGGCATCCGGGTGGCCAATCTCTCGCTAGGGCACCCCCCTGACGCCCCCTATGCCCAGGACCCCCTGTGCCAGGCCGTCGAGCGGCTGGTAGGGGCGGGGATTGTGGCCGTGGTCTCGGCCGGAAATCTAGGCAGAACCGATGAGTATCCGAAGGTCTGGGGCGGCATCACCAGCCCCGGCATTGATCCCACGGCGGTGACCGTGGGAGCCGTTAACACCCGGGGGACCGTGACCCACACGGACGATATCGCCACTACCTATTCCTCTCGGGGCCCCACCTATCACGATGGCCTTTTCAAGCCCGATCTGAGTGCTCCGGGAAATGCCATCACCTCGACCTCGGCCACGGACAGCGTCATCGCCACAGCTCACCCGGAGCTCAGCGCGGGAGACGACTACGCCACGCTGAGTGGCTCCAGTATGGCCACGGCGGTGGTGAGCGGGACCGTGGCACTGATGATGGAGGTCAATAGCGACCTCAATCCCAACGTCACCAAACTGATTCTGCTTCACAGCGCCACCAAGTTGACTCAGCCCTCGATGCTGGAGCAGGGCAACGGGATGGTCAATTCCAAGATCGCCGTGGAACTAGCTGCAAAAGTGAACATGAATAGCCAGAGCCTGCACGACGACGTGGACCCGGTCTGGATCCTGGATGGGGAAAACGGCCCGGAAGAGATCTGGGCGGGTGGAGCCTTCGCCTATGGCGATCAGATCATCTACTCCGGCTTGGTGGATCCCGGTATCCACCAGTTCTGGGGAGATGGGGTGTTCTGGAGCGATGGCGTCTTTTGGTCCGACGGCGTGTTCTGGAGCGACGGCGTCTTCTGGAGCGATGGTGTCTTCTGGTCCGACGGCGTCTTCTGGAGTGACGGCACTCTGGCCTGGACCGATGGTGTGTTCTGGAGTGACGGGGTCTTCTGGAGCGACGGGGTGTTCTGGAGCGATGGTGTCTTCTGGTCCGATGGCGTGTTCTGGTCCGATGGCGTCTTCTGGTCCGATCACACCGAGGTACATCTTCATTCGGACGCCCTGGCGGGTGATCCCAACTGAGTGAGGCGAGGCTGAGGAAAATGAACGAGTCTAGCCCTTCCAGTGCTTCGGCCGGGTCCAACGGGAGCAAAGGGAGCAAAGGGAGCCTGTCCTTCTTTAAGGACGAGATTCCGTTGCAGGCGAAGCTGTACGTCCTGGCGATCACGTTGCTGGGGTGTTTGCTGCTTCCCTACTGTCTGTATGCGGTGCTGAACTCCCCCAATGGAAACTGGCTCTACCTGGCTGCCTTGACCGCTGTGACGAGCTGTTTTGCGGTCAAGGTGCAGTTAGCTGCCGGGAAGAAGGCATCAGTTACGATCAGCGTCAGTGATTTCTTCATCTTCGCTTCGATCTTACTCTTCGGTCCCGCCGTAGCGGTGGTCATCGCGGCCATCGAAGGACTGATCGCGAGCCTGAAGGTCCGAATCAAGCAAACCTACAAGTACCTGTTCAATGTGGCCCAGGTGGCACTGGGGGCCTTCCTGGTCGCTCAGGTTTTCGATCGACTGGGAGGCGGGAACGTCAGTCTGGATTCCACGCGCCTGGCAGATGTCCCGGGCCTCCTGATCGCCGCTCTTCTTTGTGGGTTTCTTTACTTCCTGATCAATTCAACACTGGTTGCCGGGGCCGTGGCTTTGGTCACCTCCCAACCAATGGCGAAGTTATGGAAGGACCATTTCCTGTGGCTCTCACCCACGACCTTCATCAATGCCTCGACCGCCGTCCTGCTCTTTCTCTCCAGTAGACCCATCGATCTTTTCGCGGCCCTGGCAGGGGTGCCGCTTATCCTGGGCATCTATTACGCCTACAGAGTCAAGATTCACCGTCAGGAGGCGAGTGAGGATACCGGCTACACGGGTAGCCGTCTGCTGCGCCTGAGCCAGCTTCGGTTTTTCAAAGATTCGCTCCCAGCACAAGCCAAAGCGTACATCCTGGCAGTGATTCTGGCAGCCGTGCCGGTATTCTTCTACTGTGCTTATCACGCTCTGATCCAACCGGATCTGAACTGGTTCTATCTGGCCGGACTGACGGTGCTGGCCACCTGCTTTCCGGTGAGAATTGCGCTTTACAAAGACCGGATGTGGATCACCCTGAGTGATATCTTCGTCTTTGCCGCCATGCTTCACTTCGGTCCCCAGGTGGCGGTCATGATGGCCGTTATTGAGGCGCTCACTTTCAATCTGAGAATGGGTGTCAAGGGAGCCTACCGGCAAGCCTTCAACCTCGCCCAGATCACGATCGTGGCCTACCTGATGGGTCAGGTGGTCAGCCTGTTGTTAGACAAGGTGGCTCCCTTAGAAATCGCTCAGGTTGGGAGTGTGATCGTCCTACTTGCCACTTCCCTGATCTGCAGTCTGCTCTATTTTCTGCTGACCTCTGGATTCATTGCCGGCGCGATAGCGCTCTCCAATTGGCACGACTTTGTCCCTCTCTGGAAACGAAGCCTGGCCTGGGCTCCGGTGACTCTCAGTGGAGTCGCCTTCGCTTCGATTCTCGCTTCTTACTTGAACTGAGAACAGAATCGCTCTTGCTTCGCAAAGGAATGAGTATTCGCCTTGCCAGTGGACCAGTGACGCTACCGGGTGGCGGAGCCCGTGCACAGCATTTGACAATAACTCTCATTAAGGTCTCCTCCCCGGATCTGTTTCGTACTTTCACGGCCACTAGAAGGGTTGAGTCTACTCAACTGATCCAGCCCAAAATGTGCGTGGTCTGAGATCGAGCAGTGTGGAATAATGACCCTCCAGACTGGAGAGAGAATCATGAAGCTGACCTGGGAACTCACGGATCTGGATCGGGAATTCTTCGAACGGGAGCTCGCGAGCTTTGTGCCTGACCGGATCTTCGACGTTCATGCTCATCTCTACGAGTTGTGGCAGTGGAAGAAGCCAACGATCTTGCAGGGGGGACCCGAGAAGTTGCCCCTGGAGCGATATCAGGAGGAAATCCAGTGGATCACTCCGGGACGGGAGACTCACGCCCTGTTCTTCGGAGGGGGACTGCATCCTGAGACCTACCGCGTCTCCAATGAGTACGTCGCTGTACAGGTTGCCAAAGACCCGGACTCTCGATCTCTGCTGATCGTTTCTCCTCATATGGATCCTGAAGAGGTGCGACAGGAGGTTCGCCGTCTTTCCATGGTGGGCCTCAAGGTGTATCAGCACTTCGCCCCGGGTGTAGATACCTGGGAGGCAGAGATTGAGCAGTTCCTGGCCGAGGAACACGTACGAATCGCACATCAGGAAGAATTGGTCGTCCTGCTCCACATGGTCAAGAGTCGTGCTCTCGCGGACCCTCTGAACCAGGAGAAGATTCGTTACTACTGTGAGACCTATCCGGGTATGCGACTGATCCTGGCTCATGCCGGTACGGCGTTCAACCCCCATCACACCGCAGAGGGAATCCACTCCCTGAAGGGACTGACAAACGTGTGGTTCGATATGTCGGCCATCACCGGAAATGGTGCTTTGGAACCCATCGTCCGGACCTTTGGTCACGAGCGCCTGATGTGGGGTTCTGATTACCCCATCAGCCATCTGCGGGGGCGCTGTGTTGCCATCGGAGACGGCCATTTATGGCTTTATGAGGACACTCTCGATTGGAGCAAGGCCTGCTACCGTGAGGTCAAGCCGCTCTTCATGGGTCTTGAGTCCTTGCGGGTACTGAAGGTGGCCGTGAGGAATCTCGGGCTTTCGGATCGCCAGGTCGAGGATGTGTTCTGGACCAACGCTCGCAAGGTACTTCGCCTCGAGTGAATGGGGGAAGTTGAGGGTTCGGAGCGTGCCAGAATGTAAAGTTATTCTTGCGCGAGCTCTTTCAGGTACCACTCGATGAATCTGTCAGCAGTACCTTCCAGCTTGCTGTAGGGTCCTGGCTGATAGTATCGACTATTGACGCCGGCCTGGTTGTTGGCGCAGATGTGCAGATCTTCCTCTACGGTCTTGAGCCAAAGCCAAGTCACTTCCTCGACTTCGTAATCGACTCCCTCTACCGCTTCCGGATGCACTAGCCAGGTGAGTTCGACCTCGGTCTCTTGAGGGGACAGAGGCGTGAAGCGGGCGAGCATCCCGTGGTCGTTGCAGCCGGTGAACCAATGGACTGGAAAGAACATGAGGCTCGTAACCCCGCCATCGTACTCGGTATAGGAACCCATCAACGGTGCCACCGGTTGTCCCTGGCGGCTCTGGGTGAGGAACCCCCGGCGTATGGGGATACGGCCTCCGTGCTGCTGAACACCGGAGGGACGTCTCACTGAATTGGCCGGGTAGCCCAGTTCGCAGGTCCGCTTCTCCCACTCCTGCGTATATTGGGCTAACTCGTCCGCGAGCCGTTGCGATTCATCGGCTGACACATAGGACATCACAGCTGTGAGCTCCGGGTGGGTGGGTGCGCAGTGATAACACTCGTAGAAGTTTTCCGCTACTATTTTCCAGTTTGCAGGGATCAGATGCTGCACTCGAGCGCAGATCTGCGCCTTCTTCCAGCCGTGAGGTCGATACAGGACTTCGATGTCGAGGGCCACCTCATCGAAGGGCGGAGGGTCTTGGGATAGACAGATGAAGATGAGTCCCTCGACGACTCGAACCTGACAGCGGCGCAGGGAATAGTTCTCCTTGCAGAAACCGTCTTCCATGTGGCGGGCCGACAACAGCGAGCCGTCCAGCCGGTAGGTCCAGCCGTGGTAGGGACATACGAAACTCCTGACGGTGCCCTCCGCTTCCCGGCAGATGCGGGAGCCCCGATGTCGACAGACATTCTGCAGCGCGTGGATCTCTTCCTGCTCCCGGACGATGATTACAGACTCGTCCGCCGGACAGTAGAGAAAAAAGTCGCCGCTGCGAGGGAGGCGGCTCACGTGTCCGGCGAACAACCAGTGGCGTAGATAGATTCGCTCGATATCCTGTTCGAAGATCTCGGGGGAAGTGTAGAACTCGCGTTCCAAGGCAAAGCCTGGCCTACGGGTCAATCCCGACTTAACAGGGGGGTGGCTGCTATTCCTTGTGATGTCAGTCATCGGTAAACGTTCCCTTCGGAAGTTGGGGACCCCAGTCTGTAGCGCTTTCCCAGAATTGCAGCGATGGTGATCGGAATGTATCAATCCTCCTCCCATCGGTCAACGGGCGCGCTTGTTCCTGGTCTCGCAGGCCGATGACCGATCGACACCTCCCCTGAGACCGCCGCTAAGGGGGCAGAAGGTTGAAACCCAAACCCAGATCTCCCATACTCTGCGCCTCACAAAAGGAGAATCCATGGAACGCACCATCTATTTCTACCGCAGGAAGCAAGGCGTGACAGCAGAGCAGTCCCGGAGGTGGACGCTAGAGGTCGATATTCCGATCACTTCGACCCAGCCGGGCATGCAGAAATTCCAGGTGTCGGAGGTTAGCTCCTCGGGAGAGGGACCTCTCGAATTCCACGTCCTGGAGGAGATCGAAGCAGACAGCTACGAGGCCTGGACAAAGGTGGCCGAGCAGGCGGCTATGAAGAAGGTCGCGGACGAGTGGCCTTCCTACTTCGACCCGACCTCAATCCTGGAAATACGGTCGACGAAGATCGAGTAGCAGGAGAGTTACCGGGAGTCCTCGGATCGCTTCCCGACCTGATGAGGTCAGTTCCACCCCCACCTCAGCTGGCCCCATTCGAGAAAGAAACTTCAGTCGAGGGCACCGCCACCGGCTGCGCCGGATCATTCAAAAGGAAACTTTGGGTCCGACGTAGCGGTGGGCTCCAGGCCGCCGTCCGAGCCAAAGGCTCGGAAGAATAAGACTTCGGCCTGGAGGCCAAAGCTACGTTCGCCAAATGAAGTTTCAGCTTCCTACATTGAAGCGGCGCGTAAGCGGGACGGGTCGCCTTTGGTGTAAGTGTTGTTGGGATCTTTCGAAGGGATCTGGGGAAACTCCATGAAGATGATCACTCCCTGCAGGTCGTAGCCCGAGAGGTACATCCTTCCGCTGCTGGATCCCCGGTTGAGAACCCAACCGGGAGGAAGCTCCCAGTTTTCGCCATGTTCGCTGTCGTACCCAGGGCTTTGACCTGCCCCCGGCAGCCCGATCAATGCGTCGGGGGGTCCCGGTGCTTCCTGGCCGTAGTCAAAGGCGAATTTTCGCTCCCAGCTCCCGTCTCTGGAGGACGGCTTTTTGACCTCAGGGACTTCTTGGAACTCATGGCCACTCATGCGCCGGACCTTGACGGAGCCGTCGCTGTAGATCTCGTTCTGGACCACTGACCACAACACCCTTTCGTCTGCCACGCTGTCCTCCTCCTGCTTTTCTTTTGCAGCCACTGCTTCCGATTTTTTCTTCTTGGCCTTTTTCGTCTTCTTCACCTTCTTCTTCTTCTTCGGAGGCTTTTCGGCCTTTGCCTCTGGTTGCTCCACTTTCTCTCCCAGGAGTGCTTTCGCCTGGGAGAAGGTGGCCAGCTCCTTCCCAGAGAACAGCTTTGCCGATTGCCAAGGGGTTCCCGGGAGCTTGACCTCAACCGTGTAGCCATCGATTTCACCTGCTTTGATCTGATTAAATAGATCTTTCGGGATGCGGACATGTTTGAACCCGCCAGAATCACCTGCGACTTTCGTGTTTACGTTTGCCAAATGTTTGCCCTCCTCAGACCGCCTTGCAGATCCACTGAATTATCGACCCTCCAACGTTTGGCGGGCGGCCCCCACAATGGGCGCCGGTCCACTTCCTTCCTGCGATCAGCTTGAGCCCAGTGATTTCCTCTGGTCAGTTTGCCTTCTCTTTTTGCGTTCTTCTGAAAAAATCTATAACAAACGCGGGCCGAATAACTTCTCGTATAGTGCCTTGAGAGCGCTTTGTCAAGACGTCCAGATCTGGACATTCCCCATTTTTCAGAGGCCCAGAGGAAGCAGGGACAGCTGACGGGAGCTGGGATCGGGTCGAGCCCCGCCAATCCCGCTGTGGCGGCCGAATAGGAGCTGCTTGATGCCATCGGCTATGGCATAGAAGCGGAACTCCGGGATGCCGTAGATCCGTTTGGCTGCCTGCTCGATGTGTTGGACCAGAAGGGCCAGCTTGGCCCTTTTACCCAGATAGACACAGGCGAAGAAGGCGGCGATCATGACCAAGGCGGCCATATTGCGCAGGCGCTCATACTTGAGCAAACGGATGTCTTCCAACTCGTAGCTCTGCTTGATAAATCGGATCGTTTCCTCGACACGCCAGCGGCTCAGATAGCTCTCGACCACCCGCCACTGGCTCTTGCGCGAGCGTTTGACCGTCTGGTTCGTCAGAAGCATCAGGGGACGGGGGCCAAAGCCATCCACCACCACCAGGTACAGCGATTGGTCGAAACCGGGCAAACGCACCCCTCGGGCCCCAAACTCCAACCGGTAGACCTTCTCCCCCGCACTCGTCTCCTTGATCACGACTTCCCGGTAGCGGCGCCGACAACCACGCGCCCACTCCTCGGCGCTCTTCTTGCTGCGCCCTGAGATCAGGTGACGATCCCCCCGCTGGCACACCAGGAACGGGTGTCCCCGCTTCAGCAGGACTTCGAGGATCTCCTCCCGATCCCCTCCCCGGTCCATCACCCAGATCCCTCGCCCTTGGGTGGCTTTGGAGACTCGCCCAATCGCCTTGAGGATCTCGTCGTTTTCGCTCACAAAGTCCGGCGCTTTCTGCGAGTACAGCTCCTGGTACAACGGCAGCACCTCGGCACTCCCCCGCCTCGCTCCGACCACCTCACAGCACCAGTATCCATCTCGGATCTCCCCTCGGGAGCCGTCCCGGACCCGCGCCAGGTATTGCATCTTCCGGGCATATGGCTTACTCACATCCGTGGGGTCCACAATCAACAGCGTCTCCTTCTCCACCCGCCAGGCCGCCAACTCCAGCAGATTCTTTCCCACCGCTCCTCTCAATCCCTGACGGTTGAGTTGGCGGCTCAGCCGCTCGATGACTTTCTTCAGAGCGATCTCCTCCTCCAGTGCTCGCGCAATCTCGCTGAGCCGGACCGACGCCCGACACTGCATCCCGTAGAGCACCTCCCGGATCAAACGAGCGGCGGTCTTCGGTAATCCTTCAGAGACCTTCCCCGAAAATTCTCTCAGCTGCTCTCGAATCTTCCACGCTACTTTGGCATCATGCATCTGGGTCCCTCCGCTTAATTGGTTGTTGGGTTTGGAGTTCCGCCAACCAGTCTAAGCGCTAGGGACCCACACTTTTGGGGGTCGACAGTTCCCCCATTTTCTCCCAATTTCAACCCATCCCACTTCCCTTATCGCCCTACTCTCTTGTTCTCAACTACTTGAGAGAATTCACCCTCAATTTTTGGGGAATGTCCTGGTCCAGATTCCTGGACATTCCCCATTTTTCAGAGGCCCAGAGGAAGCAGGGACAGCTGACGGGAGCTGGGATCGGGTCGAGCCCCGCCAATCCCGCTGTGGCGGCCGAATAGGAGCTGCTTGATGCCATCGGCTATGGCATAGAAGCGGAACTCCGGGATGCCGTAGATCCGTTTGGCTGCCTGCTCGATGTGTTGGACCAGAAGGGCCAGCTTGGCCCTTTTACCCAGATAGACACAGGCGAAGAAGGCGGCGATCATGACCAAGGCGGCCATATTGCGCAGGCGCTCATACTTGAGCAAACGGATGTCTTCCAACTCGTAGCTCTGCTTGATAAATCGGATCGTTTCCTCGACACGCCAGCGGCTCAGATAGCTCTCGACCACCCGCCACTGGCTCTTGCGCGAGCGTTTGACCGTCTGGTTCGTCAGAAGCATCAGGGGACGGGGGCCAAAGCCATCCACCACCACCAGGTACAGCGATTGGTCGAAACCGGGCAAACGCACCCCTCGGGCCCCAAACTCCAACCGGTAGACCTTCTCCCCCGCACTCGTCTCCTTGATCACGACTTCCCGGTAGCGGCGCCGACAACCACGCGCCCACTCCTCGGCGCTCTTCTTGCTGCGCCCTGAGATCAGGTGACGATCCCCCCGCTGGCACACCAGGAACGGGTGTCCCCGCTTCAGCAGGACTTCGAGGATCTCCTCCCGATCCCCTCCCCGGTCCATCACCCAGATCCCTCGCCCTTGGGTGGCTTTGGAGACTCGCCCAATCGCCTTGAGGATCTCGTCGTTTTCGCTCACAAAGTCCGGCGCTTTCTGCGAGTACAGCTCCTGGTACAACGGCAGCACCTCGGCACTCCCCCGCCTCGCTCCGACCACCTCACAGCACCAGTATCCATCTCGGATCTCCCCTCGGGAGCCGTCCCGGACCCGCGCCAGGTATTGCATCTTCCGGGCATATGGCTTACTCACATCCGTGGGGTCCACAATCAACAGCGTCTCCTTCTCCACCCGCCAGGCCGCCAACTCCAGCAGATTCTTTCCCACCGCTCCTCTCAATCCCTGACGGTTGAGTTGGCGGCTCAGCCGCTCGATGACTTTCTTCAGAGCGATCTCCTCCTCCAGTGCTCGCGCAATCTCGCTGAGCCGGACCGACGCCCGACACTGCATCCCGTAGAGCACCTCCCGGATCAAACGAGCGGCGGTCTTCGGTAATCCTTCAGAGACCTTCCCCGAAAATTCTCTCAGCTGCTCTCGAATCTTCCACGCTACTTTGGCATCATGCATCTGGGTCCCTCCGCTTAATTGGTTGTTAGGTTTGGAGTTCCGCCAACCAGTCTAAGCGCTAGGGACCCACACTTTTGGGGGTCGACAGTTCCCCCATTTTCTCCCAAT
The DNA here is from genome assembly GCA_965218775.1 of Acidobacteriota bacterium. Lineage (GTDB taxonomy): Bacteria > Acidobacteriota > UBA6911 > RPQK01 > JAJDTT01 > CAUZIZ01. Next base: position 2,816,351 of record CBDCLS010000006.1, read on the forward strand.
TTCAACCCATCCCACTTCCCTTATCGCCCTACTCTCTTGTTCTCAACTACTTGAGAGAATTCACCCTCAATTTTTGGGGAATGTCCTGGTCCAGATTCCTATTTTGTCAAGTTGGGAAGCTCGATCCAACGGCGCTCTGCCTGGCTGGCTAGGACGGCATCCGCTACCTGTTGAGCTCTCAGTCCGAGCAGGAAGCTGGGAACGGCCTCTCTTTGCTCCAGGATCGCGGAAACGAATTCCCAGACGATGTCGTAGCGGAAAACAGTCGCCGGTTCTCCAGCAAAGGGGTCTCGTGGGCTCTCTGCGGGTTTCAGATAATCTTCCGGCACATCGGTAGCCGCCAGATCGCTACCGGTTTTGCCCAGTAGGATGGTGTTTGGTGTGTGCAGTTGATACACCGCTGAACCCTCAGATCCATTGACCTCCGCCCATTCATGGTGAAAGCCCTGACGCGCGTATCCCTTGGCCAGGATCGTTCCTTCCCAGACACCGACAGCGCCCTCCCTGAATTCACCGATCATGCTAGACCAGTCATCTACCTCGGAGGGGGGACAGGGCTTTCCGTCGGCGGTCTGGTCGCGCTCGGCGAAACGGGCGACGGCACCACAGACCCAATGCAGTGGACCTAAGAGGTCCATGCCCAGGTCCAACCTGTGGATCGTCATATCGTAGAGATCTCCCGCTCCCGCCAGGTCTTTATACTGGCGCCATCCCCAGTGAGTCTCTGGGAGATCGAGGAATCGCTGGCTGCGAAAGTGGCGGGGCTCGCCCAGGGTTCCGCTCTTGAGCAGATGCTTCAAATAACGCATAGCCGGTGCAAAGCGGTAGGTGAAGGCGGTCATGTGGACGACGCCCGCGCGGCTTGCCGCCAGGTACATTTCCTCGGCTTCAGCCGCATCGACTCCCAACGGTTTCTCGCACAGGATGTGCTTACCCGCCTGGGCAGCGGCGATCGCAATCGATCGATGGGTGAAGTTGGGGGTAGCGATTATGACCGCATCAATCTCGGGGTCCTCGACGATCTTGGTAACCTCAAGGGAACCCTTTGCCACTCCCCACTGGTCTTGGCGTTTGGCGACGAGCTGGGCATCCTTGTCGCAGACCGCGACCACTTGAGCTCTGGGGTCCAGCTCAATCCCAGGCACGTGGTGGTAGTCGCTGACTGCTCCAGCGCCAATGATTGCGATGCGTACCGGCTTGTTTCTCAACTTGAGTTCTCCAGCGGACATGGCATTATGGACCTTTCGAGATTCGAGTCAATGGATCCTGGGTCAATGTTGCCCGCAAGACCTCTACAATTCATAGCCACCGAAAAAAAGGGGCCTGTCTCGGCCTTGATATGTCGCCCCGAAAAGGCGCAATGGCTTCTCCTCCTTGCCCACGGTGCTGGAGCGGGAATGGAGCACGCTTTCATGGAGTCGATCAGTGCGGCCTTGTTCGAACTAGACATCGCCACGTTTCGCTATCAGTTTCCCTATCGGGAACGTGGCAAGCGCTTTCCGGACTCCCAGAAGACCCTTTTGGCAACGATCGAGTCGGCGGTTGCTGCCGCCTCCGAAGCGGCGCCGGAACTCCGGCTTCTGGCCGGGGGTAAATCCATGGGCGGGCGTATGACGTCTCTGCTGGCAGCCCAATCTGGCTTGCCCCGAGTTCAGGGACTGGTCTTTCTTGGATTTCCACTGCATGCTCCGGGGAGAGCGGATGTTCGGCGGGCCGACCACCTGCCGCAGATCGAGATGCCCATGCTCTTTTTGCAGGGAACCCGTGACAGGCTTGCAGATCTGACATTGCTTGAGCCCATCTGCGAGCAACTGGGAGACGGGGCGACACTTCATGTGGTGGAGTCGGCGGACCACTCTTTCCATGTACCGCGAAAGTCGGGGAAGACCGACCATGAGATTCTGGGGCAGCTAGCCAGCAGCATAGCGGATTGGACCGCAAGGCTTCTCCCAACGACGCACTAGCATAACCCTTTGGCATACTCTTCTCACCTAGACTTGGGCAGACATTTCAAGTTCATGCCTCCGCGCCCGCTGACTCTGCTGATTCTCATTCTGACACTCCAAGGTATCCCACTGGCTCAGCAGCGGACGGTGCCTGCAAGTGGATACCGCGATTGGAAGGTCTACGGTGGTGGTCCGGAGAGGATCAACGCATCTTCGTCACCAAGGAACACTATATCTACGCCCTGGATGCCCGCAGTGGAAGGCTGATTGCAGACTTCGGAGATTCCGGGCGCGTCGATATCAGGCTGGGGTTGGGGCGTCCACCCGAGACCCTCAGCATCTGGGCCAGATCACCGGGAGTGATCTATCGAGATCTGCTGATACAGGGCAGTGTTATGAGTGAGGATCTGCCGGCACCGCCGGGTGACCTATGTGCCTACGATGCCCGATCCGGAGAGCTTCGTTGGACATTTCACACCATTCCCCACCCGGGAGAAACGGGCTACGAGACCTGGCCAGAGGATGCTTGGAGGAAGGTCGGAGCCTGAAGGCGCAAACCGGTGAGAGGGTCTGGTACTTTCAGATGGTTCGCCACGATCTCTGGGACCGCGACCTACCGGCGCTGCCACGATCGCTGTTATTTTGCCCCGGCCTTCTTGAGGATCTCGATCACCTCATCGTGGCCGGATGCCCACATAAGGACCGTCATACCCGAGTTGTCCTCATCCCTGACCTTGGCTCCCTTGTCCAACAGCGCTTGGACGATCTGGGCATTCCCGGTTGCTGCAGCCCACATCAGAGCGGTTCCTCCCAGCTTGTTCTCGGAATTCACCCTGGCACCCTTTCCCAGGAGCGCCTGTACCATTTCAAAATTGCCGGATGCGGAGGCACGGATCAGTGCGCTCCAACCCTCCTTGTCCTGTGCATTTACGCGGGTGCCTTTCTCCAGGAGAGCCTGGACGACTTCTAGATGTCCCCTGTCCGCCGCTTGCAGCAGGGCGGTCCTGCCCTTCTTGTCCTGGGTGCCCGTTTTGGCTCCTTTTTCCAGGAGCGCTTTGACAATTTCGATATGCCCTTCCTCGGAGGCGGCCATCAAGGCGGTTCTGCCCTCTTTATCCTTGTCATTGACCTTGACACCCTTTTCCAGCAGGGCCTGAACCACCTGGGTATCGCCTTTTTGCGCAGCCTGAATCAAACTCTCATCGGCGCCGAGTAGGGAAAAAGTTGTTGAACACAGAATCAAGACCGGGACAAGCAGCATTCTGGACATCTTCGGCCCTCCTAAGTTTTCAAGCCTTTTCGTGTTGAGAGGCAATTGTGACCCAGATTCGGGGTGGGAAGCAATCGACCATCGAGTTTGAGCATGAGTTGAGCGCACGGAAGATGGCCTTTTCTTCATGGACGTTTTGCACTACTTCCAGCTGCCGCTATACTCCACCTTAGTACACTGGAACGTTGCCGTATTTACGTTCCAGTGTACTTGGGTTTTCAAGACATACTCGCCTACGAGAAGGAGAACAACGTGAACATGCGACCCAACAGAGTGAAACGGAAACTGGCCGCCGGTGGAACGGCCTATCTAATTTCGGGTTTGGAAGGCCCAGACGAGATTGACCAGTTCGGACCGGTGGGATTCGACGGAGCCTGGTTGGAAGCGGAGCACGGATCCGTGGATTTCGGGGACATCCCCGATTTGAGCCGAGCCTGTGACTTGTGGGGCATGACCTCAGTCTTGCGAGTGAATAGCAATCAGCAGTCGCTCATCTACAGGAGCCTGGACCGCGGGGTTCAGGGCATCGTGGTGCCGCATGTCAACACTCGGGAAGAAGCGGAGAACGTGGTGGAAGGGGGCAAGTTCGCACCCTTGGGCCGGAGGGGCCTGTTCACCAGTCGTCAGGGTATTGGTGTGGCGGACTACGTGTCGGTGGCCAATGATCAGACACTCCTGATCGTGCTGATCGAGGACATTATCGCGGTGGAGAACCTTGACCAGATTCTGGAGGTGGACCACATCGACGTCTTCTTCGTGGCTCCCAGCGACCTGGCGGCCACAATGGGACTGATCGGTCAGCTTGACCATCCTCAGGTGCAGACGATCATCGATGAGACCCTGGCGAGAATCCAGAAGCGCGGCCGCGTGGCCGGTACACTGGCCAATAACGAAAACGTGCACCGATACTCAGCTGCCGGAGTCCGCTGCTTCCTGACCAACACCGCTCCCTGGTTGGAGGCTGGTGCCAAGGATTTCATGGACCGAAGCGAAACGGCCAGGGGTGGGAATTAAAGAATAGGCTTTCTGAATCTACCTTGGTGTTCAGTAGTATATTAGAGGTTCAGGACATTCCCCAAAAATTGAGGGTGAATTCTCTCAAGTAGTTGAGAACAAGAGAGTAGGGCGATAAGGGAAGTGGGATGGGTTGAAATTGGGAGAAAATGGGGGAACTGTCGACCCCCAAAAGTGTGGGTCCCTAGCGCTTAGACTGGTTGGCGGAACTCCAAACCTAACAACCAATTAAGCGGAGGGACCCAGATGCATGATGCCAAAGTAGCGTGGAAGATTCGAGAGCAGCTGAGAGAATTTTCGGGGAAGGTCTCTGAAGGATTACCGAAGACCGCCGCTCGTTTGATCCGGGAGGTGCTCTACGGGATGCAGTGTCGGGCGTCGGTCCGGCTCAGCGAGATTGCGCGAGCACTGGAGGAGGAGATCGCTCTGAAGAAAGTCATCGAGCGGCTGAGCCGCCAACTCAACCGTCAGGGATTGAGAGGAGCGGTGGGAAAGAATCTGCTGGAGTTGGCGGCCTGGCGGGTGGAGAAGGAGACGCTGTTGATTGTGGACCCCACGGATGTGAGTAAGCCATATGCCCGGAAGATGCAATACCTGGCGCGGGTCCGGGACGGCTCCCGAGGGGAGATCCGAGATGGATACTGGTGCTGTGAGGTGGTCGGAGCGAGGCGGGGGAGTGCCGAGGTGCTGCCGTTGTACCAGGAGCTGTACTCGCAGAAAGCGCCGGACTTTGTGAGCGAAAACGACGAGATCCTCAAGGCGATTGGGCGAGTCTCCAAAGCCACCCAAGGGCGAGGGATCTGGGTGATGGACCGGGGAGGGGATCGGGAGGAGATCCTCGAAGTCCTGCTGAAGCGGGGACACCCGTTCCTGGTGTGCCAGCGGGGGGATCGTCACCTGATCTCAGGGCGCAGCAAGAAGAGCGCCGAGGAGTGGGCGCGTGGTTGTCGGCGCCGCTACCGGGAAGTCGTGATCAAGGAGACGAGTGCGGGGGAGAAGGTCTACCGGTTGGAGTTTGGGGCCCGAGGGGTGCGTTTGCCCGGTTTCGACCAATCGCTGTACCTGGTGGTGGTGGATGGCTTTGGCCCCCGTCCCCTGATGCTTCTGACGAACCAGACGGTCAAACGCTCGCGCAAGAGCCAGTGGCGGGTGGTCGAGAGCTATCTGAGCCGCTGGCGTGTCGAGGAAACGATCCGATTTATCAAGCAGAGCTACGAGTTGGAAGACATCCGTTTGCTCAAGTATGAGCGCCTGCGCAATATGGCCGCCTTGGTCATGATCGCCGCCTTCTTCGCCTGTGTCTATCTGGGTAAAAGGGCCAAGCTGGCCCTTCTGGTCCAACACATCGAGCAGGCAGCCAAACGGATCTACGGCATCCCGGAGTTCCGCTTCTATGCCATAGCCGATGGCATCAAGCAGCTCCTATTCGGCCGCCACAGCGGGATTGGCGGGGCTCGACCCGATCCCAGCTCCCGTCAGCTGTCCCTGCTTCCTCTGGGCCTCTGAAAAATGGGGAATGTCCAGATTAGAGGTTGGGTTGATTGGTTCTGCGGCAGAGAGGATAATGGAGAGGTAATTTTCCCAAGGAGGAGCGAACATGTCTACATCCATTGATCGACGAAGTTTTCTGGGTAGCGCGGCACTGGGTGCTGCTGCGTCCAACGTGACCCTCTCGGCCAAGGCCAGATCCAGATACGATTCCCCCAATACCCGGGTCGTGCTCGGGATCATGGGCATGAGCCGGGGTAGGAGCCTGGCGATGAGCTTGGGCAGCCAGCCCAACGTCCATCTGAAATACATCTGTGATGTGGACTCCCAGCGCTTGGATAAGGTAGCCAAGATGCTGGAGGAGAAGCTGGGAAAGGCCCCACAGAAGGTGACCGACTTCAGGAGAATCCTGGAGGATCCCTCTGTCGACGCTCTGGCCAACGCGGGCCCCAATCACTGGCATGCGCCCGGTACGATTCTGGCCTGCTCTGCCGGCAAGCACGTCTACGTCGAGAAGCCCTGCAGCCACAATCCCCGAGAGGGAGAGCTCATGGTCCAGGCGGCTCGCAAGTACAATCGGGCCGTCCAGATGGGGACCCAGCGACGGAGCTCACCCGGGACTCAGGAGGCCATTCAGCAGCTCCACGAAGGCGTCATCGGACGCGTCTACATGGTGCGAACCTGGTACAACAGCGGCCGCGGTACGCTGGGAAGAGGAAAACCGGCTCCAGTACCGTCCCATCTGGATTACGATATGTGGCAAGGGCCGGCTCCCCGGTTTCCCTACAAGGACAATCTGATCCACTACAACTGGCATTGGCATTGGCATTGGGGCAACGGTGAGCTGGGAAACAACGGGGTCCACACCCTGGATCTGTGCCGCTGGGGCATGGGAGTTGACTATCCGACCGGGGTGACTTCCAGCGGAGGTCGCTACTGCTTCGACGATGACCAGGAAACCCCCGATACCCACACGGTCTGCTACGAATTCCCAGGCAAGCGCTCCATCACCTGGGCCGGATTGAGCTGTAATCGTCACAGCCCGGGTTTCATTACGTTCTATGGAGACAAGGGGGCGCTGGATCTGGGGACAAAGGGTTCCTACGAGATCTTCGACAAAGATGGCGAAGTGGTGAAGAAGTCCCCTGCGGACACCTACGGCGACATTCCACACGCCCAGAACTTCCTGGCGGCAATCCGCAATGACAAGCCTCTCAGTTTGAACACGGAAATCGAAGAGGCCCACAAGACCACCCTGATGTGCCACCTGGGAAACATCGCCCATCGAATCGGGCGAAACTTGATCTGCGACCCCAGCAACGGTCACATCAAGAACGATTCGGAGGCCATGGAGCACTGGTCTCGAGAGTATGCCAAGGGGTGGGAGCCCAAGGTGTAACTCCTGATTGTCAATGGGCGGTCAGTTCAGGGAGTAACTTTGGTCGGCGTTAGCAGACTTGCTGCTGTCCGACTCTCTCCTCGGAACTTGGGCTCATCTTGCTGACAAGTCGCTCGCGGCTCTGTCGGTCTCACTTCTGGAACCGGAGCGAGTAAAGATCCGCATCCTTCATTACGAATCTTAGCCGGACAGGCTTGCCTGCGATGCGGTTCAGGGTGTCGCTGCGGGCCTTGGGATGGCCTCGGTCCCACTTCACCGTGTGCTCGATCTCGTCTCCCCAGATCAGGGGGGAAGCCTCAAGGGCGAAGCCCGGCACAGGATTCCCATCGATATCCTGGATCTCCAACCGAATGCTGCCGGCTGCCGAGGTGGCGAAGTTCAAGACCAGATTGAGTCCCTCGAAGATTAACGGCCTGGTAATCAGTTCTCCACCAGAGTAACCGGCGTGGGCCGAGGCGAAGCCATCGGTACGGACGGTCATTCGTTCCAGGTGGGCACTGGGTGAAGTGTAGTGGCGAGCGACGTAAAAGGAGACCTCGTCGGGCGCCGTCGGTACGACTCCAGCCGAGATCATATTGGTCCTATGCATCCAGTTCTTGGCATCCCGACCCGGACGCACGAAAGCTTCCATGAATCGTCGATCCCAGTGGACTCCGTCTCGGCTGGTCATGAAGACTCCATCCGACACGCCCGGTAGAGGAGCGTCGGCTCGTGGCGTCCTCCAGGGCATGAAGCGCTTGGGGAATGCCAGGTAGATGTGGGGAGCGCGGAAATAGGGCTTGGTCCCGTTGGTGTAGAGATGCTCGTGGGGTGTATCTCCGTAGTCGGCCCACTCTCCTTCAGTCCAGTTGATGAAGTCTTTGGAGGTGGCGCACTTGACGGTGCGCACGCCGTTGCCGAAGTCTCGGTAGATGGCTACATATAGCTGTCTCACCGGATCCCAGAAGGGGACATTCAAGGAATCGAAGGCCCCATCGCTGATCACGGGCTCCTCCTGCATCCTTTTCCAATGAATGCCATCGGCCGAGCTCAGGGCCAGGAGGGGACCACCGGCGAGGGCCTTGTACTGCTCCGAAGCCTTTGCTTTGGGGTTGCCGTCCTTGAAGGGTGCAAAGTTGTGACCTCCCTTGCCGATCCAGACGATATTGTTGTCTTTGGAGCCTTCAAATTCGATCAATCCCAGAGAAGGACGCGTCCACCTAATTCCGTCCTTGCTCTCGATGTAACATCCGACCTCAGGGTGCACCGGGATCACCGTCTCCCCCGGTGCCACGAAGGCCGGATTGGAGTAGCCATCATGGCTGCTACCGCGATAATACATGCGGTAGATGTCCCCGTCCTTGAAGACCGTGTGATAGAGGCTTGTAGTCCCTTCCCAGGGTTTGTCGAAGGTCAGGATTTTTCCAGCGGATGCAGGTTCCTGCAGTTGGAGCTCGACCCCTTCGTTGAATTCGATCAAATAGTCGTCTACAAAAAGCTCCAGTCTGGATCCAATCTCCAGCGGCTTCTCTTCTTCGATTTCCCCCGCCTGGACCCAGGTGCAAACCAGTATCAGCGACAATAGCGCTCTCAATCGCATGTAATCCTCCCCTTTTCCATCTCTCAGTTTCAGTTCAATGTTCTTAAACGGGGATAACATATATCACCTGCATGTCTCTGTCACCTGGAGGGATAGTGCTGCTGTCCGCTCTCTCCTGGGAACTGGAGTTCATATTGCAGACAAGTCAGGCCGCTTGCGGCTCTGTTGGCTGCAGCTGTTTCCGGTACTGCTCACTGCGTCACTGATAGCTGATCGCTATATTCGGGTCAGTAGTAACCTTCCTGGCGTTTCTGTATGCTTCGGGTTCAGCTTCGGTCCGGATTTCCGGGGATTTTTCCGCTCCTCAAGATTCGTCACAAGGCTGGCTCAGGAGGTGAGTAGGAATGTTACGCGAGGCGTTGTCTTCAAAGAGTTCTCGAAAACCGGATCGCCGCTTTCCGCTGTGGTGTGATCGAGGGGGGCTTGTCAATCCCAGTTCGCCTTCAGACGAGCAGAAGGTGGTGGCCTTCGTGGAAAAATGCGTCGAGCATGGAGTGACCGAGCTGGTGCCCTGGAACGGCACCAGAACCCTGGTCGAGGCGGCCCGGGACAAAGACATTGAGGTCCACCCCTACCTTGCCTTCAACTCCCATGGAAGCATGAAGCAGAACTATACCTGGTCGGTCTACTATGCGTCGGCTCGGTCGCCGGCGACCAACAAGCTGCTGAACCAGCATCGCCCCATCTGGAGCCCGGGAGGAATCACTAAGAAGGTCAGCGCTTTCGCGGAGAAGCATCCGGAGTTCTGGGCCTACGGTCGGGATCGGAGTGATGAGATGAAACCGGGGCAGAGGGTTTCGATGAGCCTCGCCTTCCCCGAGGTGCGGAAGTACGAAGCCGATCAGTACCTGGAGATGCTGGAGCGAAATGGAGGACATGGCGCCCAGGTCGAATTCGTCAGCACCAACCGGGACGATAGTCGTACCTGCGTCTATGGCTACGAAGAGCCCGTGGTCAAGGCCTTTCGGCGGAAGCACGGTCAGAATCCCTTCGATCTGCCCAACCATGATCGCAGCTGGGTCCAGTTTCGGGCTGACTACGTCACCGCTACTTTGAGGGAGCTAAGGGAGAAGCTGAGAAAAAGAGATCCGGAAGCACCTATGACGGTAGCCTTCGTCGCACGAGACTTTGATGAGTATCTGAAGGTCTTCCAGGACTGGCCCGCCTGGGTGGATCAGAGCTTGGTGGATGAGGTGCATCTCTGGTTTCGCACCACGTCCGACGTGTCCGAGGTGGAGCGCCAGGTTCGACAGGCAGCTGAGATCATCAATGGCCGGTGTCCCCTGGTGGCCGAGCTATCCTGCTATCACGTAGGGAGTTTCCAGGACTCGAAGCTACTGCTGGAAGCCGCACGCCGGGCGAGAGCCAACGGCGCCGACACGGTGGGTATCTACCGCAGTCACGCCGTAGAACAGCTCGATTTCTGGCCTCTGATAGAGCAAATAGCGATCATGTGACGCGGACAAGTTCTGAGTTCCAAGATGGCGGACCGAGAAATCCGGGTTAAGAGCTGCTATGCCGATCGAGCTTTTCTTTTTCGGCGCGGGATTCTCTGCTGGATTGAGTCAGCCAGTCCTTCAGCGGCGCACATCAGAGATGTGACGATGTGCCAATGGACCCTCTGGAAGTGTTCCGGGGAACGCCATGCGGCACCAGAAGCCTGTCTTTCCGCTAGAATTCTCTCGATCGCGTTCCTCAGTGCCAACTTTCTTCGTCGTCTGTACCCGGGCAACCTACGCAGCTTGGCATGATAGCTGTTCGCCCGGCGCCGCCAGAAGGTCTTGGTTTGGCTGCTGTGGTAGAAGCAACAGCGCTGCGACAACAGCAGCAACAGCATCCAGTCCTGAAATCCCTCGGGCTCCATAATGATGTCCGCCGACCCGTCTACGAGGTTGCGGCGCACCATGATGTTAGAGAATGTTGAAACACAGTTTCCCCATAGCATTCTTCGAAAAGCGCGAAAGGGTCGTTCTTTTGGGGTCTTGTTGAGGAGGGCCTGGAAGGAGGACGGGGCAACCCTTCCCTCATCATCGCAAGTGTACACGTCAGAAAATACCATGCCCACTTCTGGAAAGCTCTCGAACACCTTTGTCTGCACGGACACTTTGTTTATTTGCCAAGCGTCATCCTGTTCCAGGAAGGCAACATACTCCGCTTGACAGTGTTCAAGTCCCAGGCGATAGCTGGCCGCTATTCCCATCTTGCGTCCGCCTGGATGGGTAACGACCTTCATGGGGCCCGGCCAGCTTTTGGAAAAGGATGCCAGGACTTCTGGGCTCTCGTCGGTCGAGCCGTCGTCTACTGCGATGATGTCCAGGTCACCATAATCTTGGGACGCGACGGTCTTGAGAGCGATAGGTAGAAACCTACCCCCATTGAAAACCGGCATGATCACAGATACCGGACGACTCTTCGCATTCATGCTGTTCCCGGTTCTCGTGGTTTTGATTCGAGAGCCTTTAGTTGCCGGTAGAATCCCAGTGCCCAGACGTTGTTCGCGACATACATAAGAGGAAGCAGAACGACAAACCGGAGAAATTCGAAAATTCCCCCTCTTCTGAGGATGATCCCCCCGATCCATACCATGGCACCAAGGGGCACGAAGAAAGCCATGAGAGGAAAACTCCTGAAGAGGCGCATGATTCTCGGTGACACACGAGAGCGGTAGGACACTGATCCCACTCCCAGCTCGTATTGATAGCGCAGCACTTGCTTCAGGCCCGTTCTGTTCACGTGCGTAACGCTCGCGGAGGGGAGGAAGAGGATCCGCTTTCCACGCTTTGCCAACTTCCAGCTGAAGAGGAAATCCTCGCCTACACTCAGGTTTTCATAGGGCGTGTCTCGGAGTACTTCTTTGCTGAATCCTGAGTTTCCACCCATTAGGAAGCACGTCTCGTAAGGGACTTCACGATTGGCAAGAAAACGGAAGAATTCGAGGTGGAACCCGATGGAGCCACTGATGCTCCGTGGGGTTCCATTCTTGACGGATCCACCGACGCCATCGGCCTCATCCGTGTGAATCGGTGTCGACATCTTGTGGATCCAAGTGGGTTCGGCGACGCAATCCACATCCAGAAACAGCACAACCCTTCCCCGAGCTGCTTCGACGCCGATATTTCTGGCTGCTCCGACCGAGAGTCTGCCTGGGAACCAAGACAGCCTGACCTCGGGAAACTCCCTGGCGACAGTCTGATCGGTTCCGTCCTGAGAGCTATCAACCAAGATGATTTCGAAGGGCAAGTCGGTGCTTTGAGCGCGTAACGCGCGAAGACACTGTCTTATGTGACCAGCACTGTCGAAGGAGGGAATCACCACGGATACCACGGGCGCTGCCTCCCCGCGATCACCGGCTCCTTGACTTTCCACCACAACTCCCCCGCGCAAATTCTACTCGCTTTCGTCTCGCCGCTGTGCTTTTCTTACCACAACGACAGGACGAGCATGACGTTTTAGATGTCGTCAGTCGCCAGGGCTCAGTCGGAACCTCAGAGCCTAGAACTGACAACTGAGGGCTGAGATTTGAAAGCGATTGAATTCGTGAGCTCAGGGGGATGAAGAATCCGGGCTGTAGGCGAGCACAGGAGGATGAGAACAGCCAATGGTGCAATTGCTGGGACAAGTCTGGCAGTACCGCGTGATGTTGGGCGGACTCATACGGCGCGATCTTCGTGTCCGTTACGCCGGTTCCGCCTTGGGCATGATCTGGGCATTGCTTTATCCGCTGATGTTTCTATTGGTTTATGTGATTGTCTTTTCCTGGATTCTGCGCATCCGCTTCACGGTCGACGGCAGCACGAGCGAGTTTGCGCTGTACCTATTGGCCGGTCTGCTGCCCTGGCTGGCCTTTCAGGATGGAGTCCTTGGCGCAACGGCTTCGCTAGTTGAGAACGCGAGCTTGGTCAAAACCACCTCTTGTCCTGGTGTGATCCTTGTTGCTGGCCGAGTCCTTTCGAATGCCGCGAGTTCCCTGGTTGGTGTGGTCGTATTTCTGTTGGTGCTGTTGCTGCTGGGCCGGTTTTCGTGGTTTACACCGCTGGTCTTGCCGCTGCTGATTCTTTTCCAGGTGGCCTTTACGTTGGGTGTTGGACTGATCACGGCCAGCGTCTATACCTTTTTGCGCGATGCCATGCCGGTCGTGCAGATCGGAATGACGATGTGGTTTTTTCTGACTCCAATCTTCTATCCCCTCTCCTATGTGCCTCAGCGGTTTCTGTCGTTCTATTCCGTCAACCCTCTACAGTCCTTTGTGGCGGCGTACCGCGCCGTTTTGTTAGAGGGAAAGCTCCCCTTTCCAGTAGATTTGGGTCTGGCTTGTGCCTGGGCCGTTGCTGCACTCCTGGTCGGCACGGTCATCTTTGCACGAGTCGAGCCAGGGTTCGGTGATGTCGTCTGAGGCGTTCCCCACCGATCTGCCCGCCCCATCGGCTAGCTTCCTTTTGAAGACGTCGGGCTTGGGTAAGTGCTACCGCCTCTACGCCCACCCCCTTGACCGGCTGAGGGAACTGGTGTTTCGCCGCGAGCTGCACCAGGAACTCTGGGCACTGTCTCAGGTCAATCTCACGCTGGAACGGGGTGAATCCTTGGGTCTCGTCGGCGACAATGGAGCCGGTAAATCGACTCTTGCGAAGCTCGTTGCCGGCGTGCTCACTCCGACCTCAGGAGAGGTCTCCCTCCAGGGCCGAGCAGCCTCCATCATCGAGCTTGGGGTGGGATTCCATCCTGAGTTCACCGGTTCCGAGAACGTTCTCACGGCCGGTTCGCTGCTGGGATTCTCAGGGAGGGAAATGGAGATCCGGCTCCCCCAGATTAGAGCCTTCTCCGAACTAGATTCGTTTTTTGATCGTCCTCTCAAGAACTACTCAACTGGGATGGCCATGCGCCTGGCGTTTTCCCTGGCAGTGAACGTCGATCCTGACCTGTTGATCGTGGATGAGGCGCTCGCGGTGGGCGATGGCTACTTTCAAAAAAAGTGCATTGATCACATCCGTTCGTTTCAAGACCGGGGCGGGAGCCTCTTGTTCTGCTCCCACTCTCTGTACACGGTCAGCCTACTTTGCCCACAGGCACTCTGGCTGAAACAGGGCCGGGTGGAGGCCTATGGTCTCAGTGGGAAGGTCATTTCTGCCTACGAGTCGTATCTCAATTCCAGACGGCAAGAATCAGCGGACCAGCTAAAGCGACCTCGTGATAACCGCGGGAGCATCGATGAGGTGACCTTCTCCGGCGGCACTCAAAAAGGAGAGCGAATCGAATTCCTGCGAGGCACCGACCTGGAAGTGGAGGTCCGGTGGTCCAGCGATCAGGATGAGCGGGAGTTTCATCTTGGCGTCACCATCGAACGCTTGGACGGCGTGACCTGTTTCGCCACCAGCACGCTCCAGGACGGGCTCGAGGGTTTTTCGGGTCGAACCACCTACCGGATGAGCTTGAGGCTCCCAGCAGTTCAGCTTGCCAGTGGTTCTTTTCGGGTGGGCGCCTACCTTCTGGATGAACATGGCACTTATCTCTACGATGAGAGAGGGGCGGACGCGACGCTCAGCTTGGTCAGTCAAAACAAGGAGTGGGGTCTTTTCTACTTGGAACACCACTGGGAGTCTGACACTACTTAGGCATGGAAGCAAAAGGCATTCTGTCGGTCCTGCTGGTTCATCAGAATACAGTCGACCTGATCCGCCAGTGTATTGCCTCTCTACAGGCTCAGGTCTGTATCTCGCCGGGCGGTTCCGAGATGGAGTTCGAGATTATCGTCGTAGACAACGCTTCCCGGCCCCAGCAGCGACCACGCGATCTACCGGACGGCGTCACCGTTCTGTTCAACGAAAGCAACCGTGGTTACGCGGCGGCGGTGAATCAGGCGCTGGCATGCTCCCGTGGTGAGTTCATCCTCTTTTCCAATCCGGATACCTGGTATTTCCCTGGAGCTCTTCAAGCGCTCGTGGATGCGGTCCATACTCTACCCAAGGCCGGTGCTGTCGGCCCCAAGCTCTGGTGGGAAAAGCAGCGACGGTTGCTGCTTCCACCTGCCGACTCGGCGACCCTGGGGGAGCAGACCTTTCGGCGGCTGGTGCACCTGCGTGGGAGTTGGCCAGAGAAATTTGCCAGGCGCTGGCTGGTTAAGACACTCGAGTACTGGCAGGCGAAGACGCCGCTGAAGGTCGCAGCTCTCTCGGGAGCGTGTATCCTGACCAGGCGTCAAGCAATCCAGCACGTCGGAGTTTTCGATGAATGCTTTCGGCTCTATTTCGAGGACACGGATTGGTGTCGCAGGATGGGCAAAGAGGGCTATCTGCTCTACTGTGTCCCTGAGGCCGAGATTGTCCACTATTACAATCAAAGCGGCAGGCAAGAAGCGGCAGCGCAGAATTGGTTCGCGCAATCTGAAGAAGTCTACTTCCGAAAGCACTACGGATTTGTAGGTAACGGGGTAAGAAGACTGCTTCAAGGAATGAGTGGGATGGATGGAGGGCGCTTGGAAAATGCTGTCATCGACTTGGGACAGCGGCGCGAACGGCCCGATTTGACAGTCGTTGGGAGCGCTCCAGCCGGCCCCTTCCTGGTCCTCTTTTCGCCCGCGCCTGGATTTGTTCCCGCAGCTGGTGGTCTGATTGAGCGCCTACCGTATCGAATGCCAATAGAGGTCTGGACTTGTCTGCAAGAGGGTTCCTTCTTTGCGAGAATCGTCTCGGTACCCGATCTGGACTTCCTGGCAACCTGGAAGTGGGAAAAAGAGGAGCTAGGAGCCTGCGCGGTGGAGACTGATCTACCGCGAAAACGGTAGAATCGGCCCATATTTCCCCGATTTTTCGATGAATAGAACAACTATGCAGCTCAAAATCGAGAAAATCTGGTCTCGATTCCCCGCTTTCTCGCTACGATCATTTCTACCGCGCAGACTCCAAGAAGGAAGCGAGACGGAAAGGCATCTGAGCAGTCCCAGAAGGTGAAGATAAGGCGACTTGATGATGATCGAGAGTGACCTGACTCCCTACGATGTCGTGGATCTGACGGGCCATCGGGTACTCGTACTGGCGCCTCACCCCGATGACGAGTCGTTTGGATGTGGGGCCGCACTAGCGCTGCACTCCCAGCAGGGTGATCCAGTAAAAGTGGTGTTTCTCAGCAGCGGAGAATTGGGTCAGTGGGGAAAGGAACAGGATCTCGAAACCACCCAGAACCAGCGAGAGACCGAGGTCCGTGGCGCGCTGGCATGGTTGGGAGTGGAGGACTTTGATTTCTGGCGATATCCGGATCGTGGCGTCGAAGCGGATGGGGAGCTGGTGGCTCGACTCGAGGCAGCCCTCGCTGCCTTTCGGCCGACCCTGATCTACGCACCTTCGCCGCTCGAATTGCATCCCGATCATCGCGCCACGGCCCACGCCCTACGAACGACTGTCCGAGGTTGGCAGGGTCCCCTGAAGGTGGCCTTTTACGAAGTGAGCTACCCGCTCCCGGCGAATTCTCTAGTAGATGTCACCTCGGTCTGGAGTGCAAAAGAGAGCGCCATGCGGGCCTATGAAAGTCAGCTAGCCGGTCCTGACCATGTGGGGGCAACCACGGGGATGAACCGGTTTCGCGTCCTGACTCTGCCTGGGCGGGTGTCCAAGGCCGAGGCATTCCGAGTCTTGCCTGCGGCCGACGTGGAATCCGATTCGATATGGCGGTGGCAAGCGCTCCAAGAGAAGGCTGGGACGAAGAGCCATAATCCGCCGGTGTCGGTGATTGTCAGGACCAGGGACCGGCCGCGCTTTCTGCGTGAGGCTCTGGGAAGTCTCTCGGAGCAGACGTTCAAGGATTTCGAAGTGGTGGTGGTCAATGATGGGGGCCAAGACGTCTCCGAGACCCTGGCGGAGTTTCCTTCTCTGCGCAGCTCGCTGGTTGAGATTAGTCCCACCAGGGGCAGGGCGGCGGCCACCAACGCCGGTTTGAAGGAAGCTCGCGGTGCTTTTGTTGCCTATCTTGACGACGATGATCTCTATTACCCTACCCACCTCGAGCACCTCTACTCGTTCCTGACGAGACACGACCATTTTGGAGTCGCCTACGCGGACGCAAACGTCGCGCGTTTCCGGTTGAACCCCGATGACCAGCGCTACGAGTTGGTGGGGCGGCAGATCGAAAACTCCCGAGACTTTGATCCCGATTGGCTGCTGCATCAGAACTACATCCACAACCTTTGCCTGATGCACCTACGGGAGGCCTGGGAGAAGGTGGGTGGGGTCGACGAAAGCCTAGAGATACTCGAAGACTGGGACTTTCTCATTCGTTTGGCACAGGAGTATGCCTTTTTCCACCTCCCCAAATGCACCGCGGAGTACCGTATTCGGAGCGACGGGACCAATGCTTCAGAACAGAACCCCTGGGGTCGATCGGAAGAGACAGCGGTCCGGACCTTGCTGTATCGGCGCCACTGGGCGAAACGGTCGCCTGAGAAGGAGGTTCGCGTCTATGACGGCCTGATAAAGGAGTTGATGGATTCGAGAGGGGCACTTTCAAGGACGCGGGAGACGCTTTCCGGGACACAAGAGACGCTTTCCAGGACAGAGGAGACGCTTTCCAGCACACAGGAGACTAACGAGCTTAGACAACATGAACTCGAAGCAGAATTGCAATCGGTCAGCGACCGGCTGTCCCAGATGGAGTCCCAGGTCGCGCGCTCTCGGATCCTTAGGCTGCTGCTACGCCTTGGTTGACCCGCTGGGTTGGGTTGCAGCCATCATTTCCTGACGATCATTTCATGCCGAACGCGAAAGTATCTTGCACGGACGAGGCGCACGCGTTACTCCAGCGACAAGCGGGTCCCGTGGTAGTCGTCCCCATCTACAATGCCTACGCCCACGTTTCTCGCTGCGTTGAGGCTCTCTTGCGTCACACTCCCCCCGGTGTCGATCTTCTATTTATCGACGATGGGAGCACAGATCCGCGAATCACATCCTTGCTCAGCGCCCGGGAGCAGAGTCCGCCCCAGTTTATTGTCCTGCGACGGCAACAGAACCAGGGTTTCGTAAAGACAGCCAATCAGGCTTTCCGAGCCGCTGGACAGAGGGACGTCGTGATCGTGAACAGCGATGTGATCGTGGGTCCTGAGTGGCTGGATCGCCTGCGGGGTGCAGCCTACTCCGACACGCATATCGCCACCGCGACTCCTCTGACCAACCATGGAACGATTCTCTCTGTTCCCTATACGAGTATCCCGTGGGAATTGCCCACGGGTCTCACGCCGGAAGTCGCTGCCCGGAAGGTAGCCGCGGGTTCCTCCAAGCTGCACCCGCGCATCCCCTCCGCCATCGGGCACTGCATGTACATCAAACGGATGGCGCTGGACTTGGTAGGTGAGTTCGACGAGGACTTCTCTCCAGGATATGGGGAAGAGGTCGATTTCTGCCAGCGCTGTCATCTCATAGGACTGGCCCATGTCTGTGCCGACGACGTCTTCGTCTACCACCATGGAGCGGCTAGTTTCACCCGAGGGCAGCAACGCGACGAACTTCGCGAAGGGCACGAGCGCGTGATCGCAAAGCGCTACCCCTACTATCATCCCTGGGTTCAGCGCGAAGAGAGCGACCAGAATGGAGTCCTGGCGACCGCGCTAGGCGGGGCTCGGCGGTCGCTGCTGGGGCTGACGGTGTTGGTGGATGCTACGCTTTTCTGCGAACCCCTCGTGGGCACCGAACGATATACCTTGGAGATCATTCACGCTCTCGCTCGGCATCCGCGCTGTTGCCGTGTTGTGGTGCTCCTTGCGCCCTGGGCATCCGCCTCAATACGCCAGATGTTTCCGCCGAGTGAAACGCTCAGAGTGCTCCAGGAAGGCCAGCCTCTCGCGAAGGTAGAAGTGGATTTGGTCTATCGACCTCGCCAGGTCAACACGGTAAGGGAGCTGATACGTCTGCGTTCAATCGGTAGTCGGCTGGTGATCGCCCAACTCGATTTTATTGCCTTCAATAACGCTAGCTACTTCTCGAGTCCCAGGGCATGGGAAGAGTATCGAAAGGTGACCCGTCTGGCCCTCGCAACGGCCGATGGGATTGCCTTTAACAGCCAGCACGTGCAGCAGGAGGCGCGCTCCGCAGGAGTAATCGATCCGGGCAAGCCGGCCGAGGTCATCTACAATGGTACCGATCATTTCAGGCTCATCAAGCCCTCACAGGCTCCAGCTTCGTTGCCACCACGCGTCACACAGAACGGTTATATCTTCTGCATCGGAGTCGACTTTCGGCATAAAAACCGGGTTTTCGCTCTGCAAACCTTCGCCCAGATGTGCCGGAACGGTTATCCTGGCTGCCTGGTCCTGGCGGGTCCCCAGGCCGAATTCGGATCGTCTCGACTCGACGACCAGGAGTACCTTAAACGTTACCCCGAGCTGGCGGATCGCGTCTGCGATCTGGGTGCAGTAGCCGAAGCCGAGAAGGATTGGCTCTATCGTCACTGCAGTCTGGTGTTGTATCCCTCTCTGTGCGAAGGATTCGGGCTAGTTCCGTTCGAGGCCGCCTCTGCAGGGGTGCCATGCTTGAGTTCAAGCATGGGATCTCTCCGAGAGGTCTTGCCGGAGGGAGTGGAGCTGATTGAGCAGTGGGACCCCAAAACCGTTGCCGATCAGGCAATTGGCCTCATCCAGAACGGTGACCGCAGCGCGGCCCTGGTCAGCGCCTTGAATCGGCGGGCAGCCGAATTCACCTGGGATGGTGTGGCCGAGCGGCTGCTGCGGCTTTTTGATCGGGTGTGTCAGTCGACGAAGACTGGAGTGTTGGCGCTGGAGGCGGAGGACGGAACCGCGCTGACCACGCGGAGACCTGCGACCGAGAGAATCATGCTGGAGGTTGGAACACTAGTTCACGCTGGCGCTTGGGGGATCGGTAAAAGCCTGGGCTGGCTTCGTCGCTTCCTCGCCAAGGTATTGTCAAGTTGAACCGACGGCAGCGCCTTGCTAATACGAGACACGGGTAGGGTAAGACCCGCTGTTTGAGCAATTCTGTTCGATCAATCTGAAGATGGCCAGCGATTTCGGTCAGGATGGCGTTGAGCGTACCGACCCGTAGAGCGTGATGGCGGGGAATCGTAACGTGATGTTGGCCGTGAGGGGTGTCGCGGGTCAGGCGAATGTGACTTCCGGTCTGGCGGGTTTGTTTGTACCCGATTCTGCTCAGCTTGGCCGCAAGAGTCTCCCCGCTCAGGTCTCGGGGAAGCTTCATACGGCAATCATTTCATCTCGGACGAAGTGAAGGCGGATCATCTTAGGGCGCTGGTCCGCTTCGAAATGGCACTCCACAGCATCGCGGACGGCCACCCGTAGGTCCTCAAAGCTATCGGCCTCAGTGAAGATTGGCGCGGACAGCGCTTTCGCCTCGTAGCCTCCCTCCGGAGACTCTACGACCGAGAAGATAATCTCTTCTGACATTGCCATCAATTCTACCAGAGCGGCGATCCCTTGGCGTTCACTCTGGATCGGTCTAACGGTCTGCCGTTTAGAGGCGACGCTTCGACGTCCGCTGCAACGGCTTGTTCGTTCACTCGATTCAGAGTAGTTTCCGAAACTGCTCCTCGGACAGGCCCGCGTCTCGAACGACGTGGAGAGCTCGAAAAAGAGGATCGCGTTCGGCTCACCCGCTTCAACGCTTCGACCTACGGTCTGAGCGTCAAACGCCATACGGGACGCTGGGAAAGAACACCGTTCTCAGGCAGTATCCATGACCTAGCCTCGATTTCCACGGTACTGGAAAGGACTAACATTTTTTAAGGGTAGCCGTTGAGTCGGTTAGTCAAATCGAAGGACCAGAGTTTTGCCGCCAAACCAAGGCATGGGCGTGGGATCATCACCCAGGCCCGAGGCGACCAAGTAGGGGTTATGGGCGCGCTTATCGAGGTGGACGGTGACTTGCTGCTCTTGGATCTGGACCCGGGCCGAGACGTCGAGGAGATTTCGGAAGATCTTTTTGGCTTGAGCCCGCTGATATTCGCGACCAATCTTCTCGGCCATGAGTCGATATAGGGAGCTGGCCATGAGGGTGATCTGGAGGTCAAAATCCACTTTGAGTCCCACCATCGAAGAGAGCGCGTCCAGGTGAAAGAACTGGATGGCTTCGGAGATGCCATTTTCGATGAGCATGCGTTGGGCATAGCGGGTGATCAGAGTCGAGGGGGCGCGGCGCAGATGGTTGGTCAGTAGGACGGTCGGTTCTTCGTGACCGAGTTCCATGAGGGTGAGCTGGCGCAGGGGACCTTCGTAATGTTTCAGGACGATCCGCTGGTCCAGGACTTTGGGGGTGCGAAAGATCCGAGTCAGGGCGGGTAAGGTGATGCGGTGCCAGGCGGAGGCGGGGCGGCTCCAGATCTGGCCCAGCATTTTTTGGGAGCGGCGGCGCAGGGTGATAAAGCCAATGCCCTGTTGGTTGAGGCGGTTCAGATGAGCATAGGTGGTCAACTGGGAATCGAAGACGAGTTCGGCCGGAGGCTGACCGCTGTGTTGGTGCCAGAACTGGACGAAGCGTTGCACCTCGTCGGCTCGATCGGCCCGGGGGACACCCGCATTGGCGTAGCATAAGACACGCTCGGTGGCGTCCCGAGCCAAAAAAACGAGGATGCCTTTTTGGCTGCGGCTGCGGGAAGAGACATAGTGTTTGTCCAAAGGTTCCTGCTGGCTATTGGCGGGGACGGTGTGAAAGTCCAGATCGAAGGAAGAGCCCCGGGGCAGGCCGGCGGCTTGGACCTGCTCAAACCAGGCTCCCATGAGGCGCAGGTTGGCGCGTCGGTCGACCCGGGAGCTGTAGGCGGCCAGGTAGGAGCGCTTGGGCACCACATTGAGACCGGCAAAAAGGGCGATGCCCTCGTCAAAGACCCGATCCATGACATGACTTTTTCTTTCGATGCCCAGCAGCTTCAGAGCCAGCAGGGTGCGCACGGCCTGCTCGGCGGGAATCATTTGGGAGCCGGGAAGGCGGGGGGGCTGCAGCACCGCCCCGAGATCGATCGATCGCATCAGCGGGACGAACAGAAACAGACCGCCGACCCGGGTGCGAAAGCTGCGCGGGGCCAGATTGATCTGCCGCACGTCGGCGATGGCTGCTGCTTCGGGCTTGAGGGTGGCGGGGCGTTGCTCATCCCGACGCCGGGGCAGTCGGGCGAAGCCCTCCTCTCGCAGCAGGATCGATAACGCATTGATGCTGATGGAATGGCCGGCGGCGGCCAACTCGCGTTGGATATCGTAGACCGAGAGGTTTCGCTTGCGCAGGGCGACGGCCCGTTCCCGCACCCGATCGCGGGCGGGCGCCGCTTGAGGCCCCCGGCGAATCGCCTGAAAGAAGCGGGCGCGCTTGCTGAGATCATGGCGAAACTGATGACAGAGGACGCGGAAGGCTCCTGGGGAATAGCCGAAGCGAGTGGCGACCTGCTGCGAGGGCAAGCCTTCGACGAAAAAGCAGCGCAAGGCCTCATACTGGCGCTGCAGAGGCGATTCGGGGGCCAGGAAGAATTGGGCCTCCGGAGCGGTCGGTCGGGTGTCATTAGTTAGTCCATTCCGATTACTGTATTCCAAACTATAACTATACTAGATATGAATGACAGAAAATGCTCAGCCTTTGATAGGGTTCTATTCTGCCTCATATCCAGACTTTTCTAGCATTCGCGTGGGGATCGTCCCTTGATCAGGTTTTAGGTATAGGATTACCTCTCTATCCAAATAGGTACTTCTATTTACTAACGTAGGTGGAAACACAGCAGGCGCAAGTCGCGCCGATCAAGGATTCTGGCGGGGGGCTCGAAGCGGAAAGGCGTCATTTGTACTGCCGTGGAAATCGAGGCTAGTCCAAGTGATTCACACTATGATGCAACACCTCGTCGCACCAACCCCGGGCCTGTCCCAAAACTTTTGACGCGTTTCACTAGTGTTCTGGGCCATTCGCAGCTTTGTGTCGGTACTTCACCTCATGTTGCTGGCCGGATTCTGCCCCGTTCGTGGCACTGTCCCGACGGTGGAAAGCTGTAAGCGTTAACCGATTCAATCGAAACAACCGGGTGCGTTGAAGAAAATAGCGCCATCGCCGCGCCTTTGGAAAAGCGAAACTGTGTTAAGCGGCTGACTACAGTCGTACTGAATGTTTCCGGAAAAGGTGGAGCCATCTCCCGGCAGGGACACAGCTGGGTGGTTGAGAGGGAAAAACTGGAATTGCCCAAAAGGCGGTATCAAGGTTTCGCCGTTGCCTACCTCCGTGCCGGCCTCACCCGAGTAGACAGTCCATCTACAGCCGGTTTCATCAGCGTTGCGGCTGGACAAGGCCAACCCGGTATCGAATTCCTCATTCCTCAGCAGTGAGACCACTGGGCGCGAGCAAGCAGGTGAAGGCGGCAGTCCAATGGGCGGTACCGAATCTCCCGCACCCGGTATCCGCAGGTTGATGATTGCGGTGACAGCCACCTGGCTATCTTCGAGCTGTACGGGAACTCCGGTCTGCGGGTCCAGGCCCCCGATGCTTATCTGCCCTGCCTCCAGGTTCTGGCCCCCCGTGAAGAGGATGGACCGAGTGGCGTTTCTACGCAGTTCGGTCGACTGGGTCTCAATCACCTCGCCGCTCGACGATGTGAAGGTTGCCAAGGCGGTAATTGCTCCAAAGAGCGTCCTCAGTACACCTGTCGTAAAGAGGATACTCGTAGAGGAACTCGCACCCTGAATCGCCGTGCTAAAGGTCAGGGGTATGGAAGTGGAGCCGCCCCCCAACGGCTGGGCGGTAAACATTGGCTCCAGTAGCGGACCCTTGCCATGCACAAAGGTCAACGGAAGAGCGGTCAGGAGACCGATCCACAGGAAGAGGAAGTACTTTTTGGCGGGTAGGCCTTCAGTTTGTTTGCGCATGATTCACCAAACCTAGCAGAAAGAGATCACTTTTTACAATCCCATTTACTTGAAACCGAGGAACTCAGACACCTCTGACGGGGAGTGGCTGGCCAACCCTGGTAGGCAGCGCCCGACGTGAGCGTCGGGTGGGATGGTCAGAAGAATGGGAGTTTATCAAGGCTGCCTCTTACCTCCTACCAATACTACGCCTCATTGCCTCGCCACCTGAGTTTTCCAGAGGTCCCCGACCCGCGTGGTGGCGATTTCGTCTGCGATACGCATGTGATCTTCAGGAGTCGGGTGTCCGTCATTCGGGAATCGCCGTAATTCCAGCTCGGTCAAATCCAATGTCGTAATGCTGGATTCATAGAGCGACTTGACGACCGAGGGTGGCCAGCCGTCTGACAAGCTGATTCGCGGAAGTAAGACGACCACGAAGGGAATGCCCTTTTCTCGGCACCGTTGATACATGGCCGATACAAAGGCGACCGTAAGTTCAATTTCCTTCTGGCGAACTTCCGGCCCGTCGGGTTTACTTTGCTTCACATTCACGAGTCCTTGAAACACCAGTACTCCATCCTGCCGCTCGAAATGCGGGTGCCGCATACCGTGACTAGCAAGACCGACCAACCATGATCGACGTAGGTAATTCCGACCCAGATGATGCGGAATCATGCCATAGATTACCCCAGAGGGTAGGTATTTGGAGTCAAGTGCATCAGATACCACCATGTACGCGTGCGAAGTACCCCAACCTGTGACGGCCCGATTTTGAATATCCCATTGTTTCCAGTACTTGCGTCCCAGTATTGCGGGATACGCCTCATAGTCGTTGACGCCATGTCCAAATGTGCAAGAACCGCCCACAAACAAGATGCTTCCCCGGGCGCGATTGACCGGAGGGTAATGTCGTTCCCGGTTCTCGCCGATGCTATATGTCACGTCGAAATCCGACGAACGATGTCGGCCGCTGGAGCCGGCAATGTGGTCATAGCCGAAACGTTCATCTTTCCGCCAGATTCCGATCGCCGCTGGCGAAAATCCTAGATTCTCGGTTTCGCCGATCAAGCCTACATAGTGAATCATGGCGAGTGGTTCCTGGGCGTGCCCGTGAAAGTACAGTACCGAAAGCACTAGCTCGATTGAGGAAAGTGCCAGAAGAACCATTGCCACGCCGAAGAGGATCCGTTTCTTGACTGTCATTGCCATGGCGCGACTTTTTCGAAATAGGAAGGGCGAATCAGAACCGTGAAGCGACGAATGTGGGCAAGCGCTACCGCGTCGTGTTTTTCGTAGCCAATCTCGGCGCCCGACTCGGTGGTGGCCTCCAATTCTGTGCGTTGCAACCGCTTCTGCCAGGTCATTCAGTGAACCTTCGCAGCACCCGTTTAGACACGAATCGCAACAGCTCGGCTTCCGTCTTTTCTTCAATAAAACTGCTAGCTGTCTGGTACGCCGCACGCCGAAGGCCTGCTAGCTGGTCTTTCAGACTTTCGCAATTCTCGATCAACTCATAGACCTTGCTCAGCAGCGGAAAGACTTCGTTATTGGAATAGACAAAAGCATTTTGGCGATTGCTTAAGAAGTCTCGTCCACCATAAGCTTCATAGCAAATGGGTATACAGCCAGCAGCCATGGCCTCAGGTACCGTGGTATTAAAGGCTTCCAGGCAGTTGACACAAACCAGGAACATGGATTCCTTTAGCGTCTCGGCGACTTCTTCATGACGCCTGCCGGACAGTTCAACGAGCTCCCAGCCAGGCCACTCAGAAAGACGTTGTTGAAGATTCTTGAGGACGATTTCATAATCGTAATAGCCGGCTTTTCGGTACCCAGGTTTGGGAAACATGACCAGGCGACGGGTCCTCTGCGTGGCGTCCAGCCGCTCCGCATCGGCGAAAAAGTACGGTGCGATGAACGGAGGAATGACATCCGCTTGCAGCCCGTAGTGGGATTCGACGACGTCTTTCGCATGTGGCAGAACAGCGATCGCGTGTTCATAGCCAAGCTCACTGAGGTTTACCGCTTCACCTAGGCTCTGATGTATCAAGAAGACGCCCTGAACGAAAACAAAACGTCTACAATCCAGCTTCGAAATCCCGTTGCTGGAGGCGAGAACCTCGGGAACCACGAGTACATCCCGTTGGGATGGTCGAAATGACGAGTCTTCCAGGTAAAGTACAGGCACATCATCGGTGGTCCAGCTAGTCCTAAAACCCGGCGTACGATGGACGACGGAAGCGCTGATGCCGTTTTGTCTCAACATTCGTACATGGGCATACAAAAGACCGATCCCCCAGCTTGGCCTGTCGTAATCCGGGCACAGATAGAAAATAGAATTATCGGAATTCACGGCGACTCCAGTCGATCTTGATTCCGGATAGTAGCATGCTCACCCACTACCCGCTTGTCCATCTGTACGTCCATGATCGGTGTGTCTCTATTCTTGTGCGACAGCCCACAATAAGATTCGCATGGGGACAGAGAGACACGGATAATAGACTCTGCATCGAACCGGTTTTCGCCCAATCTTCCGCGCAGCTAGCAGCGGATTCCTTTTTGCGGTTTCCTGGCGACGTCTGTAGGATACGATCTCGATGGCCAGGAAAGTAAGGGATTCTTTTGGCTGGTAGTTTGCTGATGGAAATTGGCGTTTCACCCCGACAGATGTTGCGCAGGTTCTTGCTTCCGGACAACCTTGTAGCCCAGCCATTTCTGCACCTCGAGCGTGACCACATCTACAACCCTCTTACCGACAAGACTCTGTGTTCTACGGACGATAGTTATCAGCACTTGCGGGCGATCATCCAAAACGGGCTGACTCGCGCGGATCTCGACAGAGAAACGATAAAGTCCCTGTTTGACTCCGGTTGGCTGGTTTCCGGCTCGGTTGACCAGTCAACACAATCTCATCTGAGATACGTCGAAGTCGAGACGAACACCTACTGCAACCAGGCATGCTACTTCTGTCCGGTGGCTGTCAAGCCACGCGCGCCGGAATCGATGCCGCTGGAGTTCTTTGAGCGAATCATTGAGCAACTATCCGACCACAAGCAGACTCTACTGATCGTCTCATTGTTTCGATACAACGGTTAAGCAACCGTTTTTCTGTAATTTTCTTTAGGGCCTGTAGGGAAGAATTGCTCCACTTGTGTTTTCCAGCCGGCCAGGTTCAGGTATTGCCGGCCGGTTAACCACTCCTCGTGTATCTCTGCAAGCACAGCCGAGATGAGCCGCAGCGCCGACGCTTCGTGGGGAAAGATTCCCACCACCCGGGTTCGTCTCCGGATCTCCCGGTGCAGTCTCTCCAGTCCGTTGATGGTTCGGATCCTTCGCCACCAGCTCCTCGGAAAATCAAACACTGTCAGCCCTTCATCCACGTTCTCTTCCAGCCAGCTCACGAACTCCGGTGCAATCTTTTCGAACTTCTTGACGACTTTACCCTTGAGCTCCTCGGCATCTTCTCGAGACGGGGCATCGAAAATGTCCCGCATGGCCTGGGCGATGCGGGGCTTGTCCTCTTTGCGGCGAGCATATTGTTGGGCGTTTTTACTCAGGTGAAACTGACAACGGTTCCAGGGCACCGACGGATAAACTGCCCGCCTGGCCGCCTTCAGTCCTTCGTGATCGTCACTGACAAACAGCTCGACCCCTCTCAGTCCACGCTTGTGCAGATCTCCCAGAAACCCTCGCCAATGCACCTCCGCTTCACTGATCCTGGTGCTCAGACCCAACACCTCCCGCGTTCCGAAACGATTGACTCCTATGGCTTTCAGGATGGCCACGTCCTGCACCCTGCCGCCTCTTCGAACCTTCTCGTAGTGGGCATCCAGATACACGATCGGATACTCTCCCAGCTCCCGGCTTCGAAACTCTTCCAGCTCTTCGTCCAGCATCCCGGCCACTCTCGAGACCTGGGTGGCCGAGATCTCCAACCCACACAGCTGCTCCGTGATCTCGGTGACTTTCCTCGTCGAGACTCCCATCACATACATCTCGGCAATGGCCAGCTTCAGGGCCTTCTCCGAACGGCAACCCCTCTCCAGCGACTTGGGATAAAACCTCAACCCACGCACCTGTGGAATCTCCAAGTGCAGCTCTCCCACTCGAGTCTGAATCCGCTTGCCTTTGAATCCGTTTCGATAGCCTCGCCGACTGGCTGTTCTCTCGTACGCTTCCGCTCCCAGAAACTCGCTTCTTTCCAACTGCATGGCCACGTTGAACAGCTTCTCCAGGATTCCTCGAAAGGCTTCTGTTCCTTCCTCGATCAACTCCGCCAGGATCTCCCGTGGTACTCTCTTTTCCAGGTCTGGGTTCATTTGATTCTCCTTGCCAGATAGACGTTTCTGTTTTTGGAGAATCCTGTCCCAGACCTCTGTCTTTCCGACCCAGGCCTGACCAGAATTTACAGAAAAGAAGTTACGCTACTGATACAACGAACCGACCGTGGAAAAACACCTGGTCGATCTAGTCAAGATCATCAGAAAGCATGGCTTGCCGCCTGCGATGAACACCAACGCAACTGGCCTGACTCCAGCCAGGACGGATCAGCTAATCGACGCGGGCGGGCTCAGGTTCATGTCGGTGAATCTGTCCACGCTCGACCCGGCGCTTTACCAGGAGGAGCGGGGACATGATCAACTTGGAATGGTGATGCGCAATCTTGACTACGTTAAAGACAAGCCGCTAGCCGATCGGATGGATTTGGCGGTACTCGGCCGAGGCGACGAGCAACACAAGCGGAATTACACCAGGATTTTGCAGCATTTTTCTGGATCTCGCTTTAATGTGCAGAGCTTTGAAGTCATGGATCGAGCGGGACATCTACCCGAAGGACAGAAACCTTCTCGCTGGCATACCAATCTGTGCGGCTGCATGCAGACCGGTTCACGCCCACTTCAGTGGCTTCACATCACACCGGCGGGCAAGTGCGTGCTTTGCTGTGAAGACTACGATGAAGAACACGTAGTCGGCGACCTTCATAAACAGTCAATGAATGAGGTTTTAGCGAGTCCAACCTTTGCACAACTGCGGCGCTGGGTCTATGGTCACGAGGAAGCGCCGGACGATTTCATCTGCCGAAAATGTATCTTTGCACGAACACGCAACCAGGACGGATGATGCTTCTGAAGAGCAGGAGCCTCGGGACTCTTTCCGGCTATCGGCAACGCCCGCGAGGCAGTTCTGTAGACAGTGGACTATGGCAAGTTCAGCGGAGGTCTTAAGGTCGACCCGGGCGATGATCTGGCGACCGTCGAAAGGCCACTTGGAATCGAGAGGTGTAGTTGAGGGCACCCGTTGGACTTTCGGCAAGAAGGCCTTTACTCTTTCCATACTCCCAACGAAGCAGAATGCATGATGACGGAGATCAAGACGGCACGATTCCTGCTCCCAGCCCAGCGCCGGGAGAAGCGAATTCCCACCCTACAGTTTCCGGGCTGACCAGCCCGACCCTGAGGGGGCGCTTCGTCCGGACATATCGAGGGTGCGCGGTGGTCTTGCTGAGTGTCCTCCTCTTGACCCTAGCCCTCCTCTTCGCACTGCATTTGCTGTATCCACTGGAGCGTTCGTTCTGGGACAGCAACCTCGGCGGTCGGCAGCTTTCCGACGACCTGATACCGGCGCACTATTACCTTGTCGATCCAAGTGAACTCGCGGAAATCCGCGACACCTGGGACGATTACGTCCTAGCCGGCCATTGGCAGGTCCACCCCTGGACGGGTCTGATCAACCGTAAGTATGTCAGCCGCCATCTGAACGTCGACGCAGAGGGTTATCGGAGAACGCTGGCTCCCAGCGCAGCGCACACGGGCCTGCCGTCGTTTGACATCTGGACGTTCGGCGGCTCGACGTTATTCGGTTGGGGGTTGCCCGACGGATCGACCATACCGTCGCAGCTGCAGGTCGCGCTACAGCAACAGATCCCCGGCCGCCAGGTGCGGGTGATTAACTTCGGCGCCCCGTGGTACAACTCGGCTCATGCCGTGGCACTACTGGTAGCAAATCTCCGCTCCAAGACGGAACCACCAGACGTCGTTGTGTTCCTTGGCGGCTCGAACGATCTGATCCACAGTGTCCATTACCACTCAGAGTCGCCACTGAGCCAACAGCTTTCCGGTGCCTGGGAAGACCGGCTCGGCGCCATGTTCGCGCCGCCGCCGTGGATCCGGGTCATGCCCAGTCTGCCACTGTCACGCGTGGTGCGTGCGCTCGGAAGCCCTGCTGAGCCGACACTGGGGGGCCTGCGCAACACCGCACAGGGAAAGACGGCGAGACAATGGCTCGAGCAGGCGGCGAGGAGCTACCTCTTGAACCACCGCATCGCCACAACTCTTGCTGGGGAGTTTGGCGCAAGGGCGTACTTCTTTCTGGGGCCGGCGCCGCAATGGCTCGACGAATCCCGCACGAAGACGTTGAACCGCGCATACCACGCCTTCGCCGAGATCGTGATGCGGCGAGACAACCAGCGCTTCCATGATCTCAGGGGTGCGCTGGCCGGCTTGAGCCCCGCGCGCTCCATGACGGTCGAGAAGGTTGGCTCGCACTACAGCGATGCCGCTGCCCAGGTGCTGGCCAAGGCGATGGCTAAAACAATTTCTGCGGTCCTGCAGGAAGCTAGCAGCGAAGAGCTGGAGACTCAATAAGCCTGATACAAGAACGGCTCGTTCTGTGGCCCGGAAGCGAGGACCGTGATCAGGACCAGGACGGCTACGTAAATTGCGAGCAGCAGCAGAATCGCCTTCTTGTTCTTTGTCCAGAACGTTCTAACGGAGCTCCAGAGACTCATGGTTGTCTTCCAAGATAAAATTCAGGGAATGCTCTGCGATCAACTTGTGGGCTGCTTCGTTTGGGTGGGCATCGTCGAGGGCTACCCATAGACTATGTGGGTCGTCAACGGGAGGGAAGCGGAGTCTGATGTCGAGGTATGAGATATTGAGCCCGTCGAGGAACACCTTCACTTTACCGTGCTCCCTGTCGAATGGGTAGCTCTTCAGGTCATGCAGCTCCGATAGGAGGACCACCTGCAGCCTGATCGATCTCTCCCGACAGATGTCCCTGATGTCTAGGAAGGCCTTCTGCGTAGCCGCCCATCCGGGCTGGCCCTCTTCGTAGAGGCTCTTGTAGTAGGTCTCATAGGACATCGACGCTGATTGTTTAGCGAGCAGTGCCTTTACTCGAGACCAGATGAAGGTAAACAAGCGTGAGTGTCCCAGGAAGGCCCAGCGGGATCTCTGGGGAGCCGCCTCCGCGTCGTTCAGAAAGTAGAACACGACGACGTGGTCGGGATCGTACTTGAGACCCTTTTCCAGGAATAGAGCTACTTCCTGCTCGGTGTTGTAATTGCCGGATCCGAAGTTGAGGATCTCGGTAGGCTGGATCGCATTGACCTTCGATTCGAGGAGAAATTCGAAGATCTCCTCTTTGGCAACTCCCCAACCGAGGGTCAGCGAATCGCCCAGGAAGATGATCCTGTGGGCGTCCCCCCTGCGGACCGGGTACTCCCTTCGCGCAGGCCGTCGGAGTTCGTCGCGACGACGACGCCCATCAGCGAGAGGCGCTGGTTCGGCTTGTGGACGTGGCCAATCTTGGGGTTGTCGGAAATGACCTTGAGTTTGTTAGCGTAGCGAGTCATCTCCACGTCGTAGACGAGGGTGTGCTTTAAGTAGGCCCGCAGGAGCAGCTCCCCCAAGGCAAAGAAAATCAGGGACGAGATGAGAAACACCAGGAGCCTGGAAGACAGTTCCTTTATGGACACAGCTATGGACACAGCGCTCTTAAAGTCACGAGACTCGGGCCGAGGACAATCTGTGGATGCCCAGGTTTACTTTACCCATTCAGTTCAGGTCTTGGAGGGAAGAGTTGAGTAGCGTCGCCTCAGTCCACACTTGCGACCCTGGAGCACGTCGTTGCCTATATCCTAGTACGCTGTTACAGCGTACTAGGATCCAGCTTCCTCTCCAGCCGACTGTGCCAGGATGCCGAGCAGCGTGAGGCTCCTTCATGTAGCGTGACGAATCGGCGTAGCGTCCAGCTTCACCTTTTGAGCCTGAGGTGACCAGTCGTCTGTGGAGAAATCCTCGGAGTACGATCGATCGGTGTTGATCCGCCACAAGTCCACGAAGCCCCGGCTGCGGAGATTCCGTGCGGCCCCTATTCCGGTAAGCATCGAGTGATCCTGGTTGTTATACCGATGCATGCCGTTGCGGCCGATGGTCTGGAGATTGTCAATCGAATCGAGATAACGACGGATCACAGCCACGTTTTGCCGGTAGTCGTCAGAGTAAACCGGATACGCTTGCAGCTGGCGAATGACCACACCGTCTTCGACGTCACCCGCCTGGACCAAACCGAGTTCAACCAACTCGTGAGTCGCCAGCTCAATCAGTTCAGTGTCCGATTTGGCCCAGATGACGTCTCCTTGCGTGCAGAAGTATTCCATGCCAAGGCTGGTTCTGGTTTGATCCGGCACCATATCCCGGCTCCAGTTCTTGAAGTTTTGGATTCGGCCGACACGCACCTCGGGAGCGTGAATGTAGATCCAGTTGTCTGGAAAGACGTACTCGCGTTTTACGATCAAGCCGACCAGGATGAAGTCGCGATAGCTCAGCCGGCCCACAGCTTCCAGGACCTCCGACGGGGGTGGAGGATTGATGCGCGTCACCAGCAGGTTCAAGGGCATGGATGAAATGTAGTCGCGACCACGAAATTCAGTGGTGTGAGAGTTGCTATGCGTCAGGATTCTGGTGATCCGGTGCTCATGACAGCTCAACTCGATGGTCTCGGTATTCAGTTCCACTTGACCGCCGCCCGCGATGATGCTCCGCTGGACCTGCTCCCACATCATTCCTGGACCCTGGCGGGGATATTGGAATTCCGAAATCAGCGATGTCGCCTCACCCCGGCCGAAGAGAGCATGGGTGATGGCGGACCTGAGCGACAACCCCTTTATACGTTGGGCCGCCCAGTCCGCGCGTATCCGGTCACAAGGGATTCCCCAGACCTTCTCTGTATAGGTCTTGAAGAAAGTCTCATAGAGTCTGCCTCCAAAGCGATTCGTGACCCACTGTTCCAGCGTATCCTCATCTGGATGCGGCCAAACTCGAGACTTGAAGTAACTGAGCATTGTCCGTCCACATTCCCAGACTCCCAGATTGGACAAGGCGTTGAAGGGTTCGAGGGGATACTTGTAGAAGCGTCCCTTGTAATAGATGCGCGATTGCCGGGGGACGATATGGAAGTCTTCACCCAACATCGCTTCCCACAACTCACGGACTTCCCTGACCTTGGTGTAGAAGCGGTGCCCCCCTATGTCGAAGCGATAGCCGCGGTAGGTTTCGGTTCGGGCCAGCCCGCCAGGTTTGTCGAGCTTTTCGATGACGAGCGGGCGTTGATTCTGCTGCACCAAACGAAGAGCAGCGGTGAGACCCGCCGGTCCTCCTCCTATGATTACGACTCGGTCCGTAGCTCCTGTCTTCACCTCTCTCTTCCTTGCGGCAAGACGTCATGGGAAAGACCGCCGCCGGCTCCTTCGGTAGTAGCAGAAAGCCCATGGAGGACTGCCCCAGATACAAACGCCAAACCGCTGTAGACGTAATGGAACCAGTGCCAGGGTAGGATGAGAAGGCAAAACGACAGGCCCCTCTTACGAACGAAGAATCGCCACAAACGCCAGTCAAGACCTACTAGACCCAGGGTACACGCAACCACCGCGGCGCTGGCGACCGCCGGTTGCCAGAAAGCCGCCACGGTGCACAAACTTAGCAACAGAGCCAGCGCAACACAGAGGCGATTGGCCCAGCGCAGGTTGAGGTGGCTGGGCATGTTTCGCTCTCGCAGCAACAGCCGCGTCCATGGAACGGCTCTGTCCCAGAAATCGGAGAGCAGCAGCGAAGCAGCCGTCCACCGCTTCAGATGCTTGCACTGCAATGACCTGAGCAGGCGAGTTTCGTGGCCCGACTTGGAGAGCCGATGTCCAAGTTCGATGTCCTCAATCGCTGGACGTCGATACCGTTCGTCGAAGCCCCCTACCGCTAGAAAGACATCCCGCCGGATGGCGCCGCAGCCCGCCCAGAAACTCGAGACGTTCTCCGGCGCGGTTTGATGCACATGGTGGTGCAACAGGTTCTTGTACTGAGATAGCAGGTTTGGCTCCAGCGGTGAGTCATCGTATGATCCGAAGGCAGCAGTCAATCTGGGATCTGCTTCGAAGGCAGCTGCCACTTGCCCAACCGATTCACGCTGGACAGCCACATCTGAATCGATAAACAACAGGATGTCGCCATGAGCAGCCTGGGCTCCAGCGTTCCTGGCGTGGGCTGGTCCTCCCCTTTTTTCAACTCCGACCAGACGAGCACCGTGTGCAGCAGCCAACTGTTCCATCCCCGGCACCCCCCCGTCCGCTACCAGGATAACCTCGTCGGCGGGTGGTTTCGTGCCGCTCAGATGGGTCAAGCATCTATGCAGGACCGCCGTGTCCGTGTGAACTGGAACTACAACCGAAATTGTCACGGACATCGACCAGCTGGATCCTCCACCAGTGAAGCTTTAGCACAGGCGAAAGCGGTGGTCAATCAAGCTTCTTCTAGCTTCTTCCCCGCATCCACCCAAACGCTTTTGGGTGCCTTCGGCCGGGATGGCACCGCCGATGCGAAATGAGGTCCGGCCATTCACCGTCTGATTCCCGTTGCCGTCGGACGCCTCCGTAGGATAGGACTCGCCTTTGTGAACTGGAAAGACGCACCTGATGAGGGGTTGGCGCATGGTTGTTCTTGCCCTACAGAATTAGCCCATGGTAGGTATTCCCCATAACCAGTTGGCGTGGCGAATGAAAAGGTTCCACAGGGGGGGCCACTCGACTGGAGTACTGGCTGGATCCGGTCCATGATCGCTTCATACCTCAATTCTCACCTGCCGGCTCCCCCTTCGCGCCTTCTTGTGGTGGGCTGTCCTCAGGAGTGGTTTTGTGAACGGCTGCAGCTCTCGGGCCGTGAGATACAGTGGGTAAACGGGATTGAAGCAGTCGACCAAGAAGCGGGAGCATTCCAGGGGATTCTCTGGAACGCTTCGGATCCGAGCCAGTCCCTGCCTGCGGTCATTCAGGGTGCTCGAAGTCGTCTAACTGAGAGGGGTACGTTGATAGCAGTGACTCCGGTGCTCGCCAATAACGATCAGGGATCCTGCAGCGACTCAGGGTTCCTCCCTTCGAAGGACGAGGACAACCTACGCAGGATTCTTCGTTGGCTCTCGGAGACAGGTTTCTCGGTCCAGAGAAGCCAACGGCTGGTCGAATCGCTGCCCCATCCGCCTGGCCTCGAGTGCGCCGGAGCCAGCGCCGCCTGGTCGGTAGTGGTGGCGCGCAAGGATCCGTTCCTCATCCGATCCTATCGCGACGGGGACGAGGATAAGATTCTCCGCCTCTTCTGGACCTGCTTTCAGTCGGCGCGGAGGCTCGACCACTGGCTATGGAAGTACGCCGAAAATCCTTATGGCCAGCACCAGATCAGCCTGGCGTTCTCGCCCCTCGGCGAACTTGCCGCGCACTACGCTGGCTATTCCGTACCCTACTGGTTGGGCGACGAATCAAGTCAGCACAAGTGTCTTGCCCTCCACATGGGAGACATCATGACAAATCCCTCCTTCCGCCAGATCGGGAGCAGGCGCAGCGGGCTGCTGGCTCGCACCGTGCAGCATTTTTTCGCCCTTCGCAGAGGCGGGAACTTCGGATTCTTCTTTGGCTTCAACACAGGGCCAATTCAAAGGTTTTCTGAGTGGTTCATCGGAGGTGAGCGGCTCGATCCGGTGTGTTGTTGGACGCGCGATCTTGATACAAGCCTACCCTGGACAGAAGATGGCCTATATCGAATCGAGAGGATCCACCGGGTCGGCAGTGCCTGGGACCGTTTCTTTCGGCGTGTCGCTCCCCATTACCGCTTCCTGATAAGGCGCGATGCCCGCTACCTCCGCTGGAGATATCTGGGTTGTCCCGATGCTGAGTACGTGGTGCTGGGGGCGCAGCGTTGGGGTCGCCTGGTAGGTTGGAGTGTCTTTCGCCGTCTGGAAGATCGATTGGTCTGGGGCGATGCTCTCGTTGATCCGCGCCACAGCGGGGTGGCTAGGTCCCTTCTGGCGGCCACCCGGCGCTACCCCCAGCTAGCGGGTGTTGGCCGTCTCGAAGCCTGGTTTTCCGAGCGCCCAGCATGGTGGAAACAGCAACTGCTGGAGCTCGATTTGACGGCCGTTCCGGAGCCCCAGGGCCTGACACTCATGGCCCTGCCAGACAAGGAAGAAGTTACTGCGGCGCGACTCCGGAGTATCTACTACACCATGGGAGATGGTGACCTCTTCTAGACCAGCTTTCGTATTGCCAGTTGTCGCGGCTGGCGTCAGGGCCGTCCTGGCAGGGCTTGCGACCGAGACCACCCACAGATCTGAACCAGTCGGACTACATGATCTATCCGATTGACAACGGTTTTATCAGCCAATCGACAACAGGCTCAACCGCGATCTCCTGACCTAAATCATTCCAATGAGTATCTGCCAAGAGAAAACAGAGGGAGCCAGCTCTTGCAGCTTCGTGAAAATGAGAGGATAGCGAAAGGTAATCAATACCTTCTCGCTCTGCAAAGGTGGCTAAAACCTGCTCCAGGCTATCGCAGTTTTGCAAACTCGATTCCCATAAATCGTCCGGATCCTGAGACAATGGGGCGTCTAAGCCGACTGAAGCCATCCGGTGTAGCAATAATGCGTTCCTTTCTACATGGGACAGGTAGATTTGAGGTTTGGAAGGAATGTAGACAAGAAGCATACGAATTCCTTGGTCTTTTAATGCTGTGGAAGTTCGGGCCAATATCTCCTGTGTTGGTTCCAATCCTGGATGAGCCTCCCAGTAGCTCTTAGGATAGCTTGAGTTTCGAAGGTACAACGGGCTAAACCATATAGGTTTTGCCTCAGTGCTCCTGAACAGAAATGGAGGAAGAGGATCTACTTTTTTCTTTGCAGACTCAGCTCTTGAAGACTTTAGAGCGATCTCCTTGATCAAATCGACCAAGTAGCTCTTCGGATAATCGAAGCCAGGGAAAAGCTGAGCATAATTGCGAACACCCTGCTTCTGAGTTTCTTCTAACTGAAACGCCTCGTCGATATCATTACCACCGAAGAAAAACCAAACGACGGCGCGGGGACGCAATTGCAGGCCTAGAGTATTTAGCATGAATTCCTCACGCTGTGGTCCTAGACCAGGTATTCCTAGGTTATACACGGATAGCTTTGTGCGATCCTGCACTTTTGCTTGAAACCCAGGGGGAGACAAGACGCCAGCAGCAAGCGCAAACGAATCACCGACTAACAGTACATCTGCTTGATTTCTTTCGGTGAGGTTGGGCAGTCCGTTCTTATCTTTCCTGAAGATTAACTCAGGATACTGCTCGCTATCAGGGTTAGCTTCGGAGGATACAAGTCCTAGAGCTTGTAAATCCTGAGGCGCCGGGCCCGTAGATACGGCTTGTCCAGACATGTCATAAGGGAGGGGAACTCCCGATATGGGTGTTCTTTCGAGGATACCTGGATGGAAGAGTTCAATACCAGAAAGGGGAAAAGAGGATCTATCCCAGAACGGGAGGTGTTGGGGAAATGTTCTCAACATCAACTCAACTGCTACAGTGCATATCAGTAGAGTGCAGGTAATCGCGATAGCCCCGAAGAGGAATTTTGTATAAAGCTGGGGATAGGATGAAGCTCTGTTTCCAGATTGAGGCGGGTACTTATTCTTCGTGAGCGTTGATATTTTTCTTAACATCGATGTGTCATATCGCGCGGTGCGTGGATCGTCGTCGAAGCTGCGAAGGCATCGACTTCCTCCTCCCGCCCTGACCTCGCCTCACAAGCCCCATCTGCAAACGTGATCGTATTTTAATCGTATTTATGAAGTGCGGCACTAAGGCTGGGGCGAAGGATGGGCGCCGCTTTCCTTGTCCCAGCGGCCAAGCACCTTGCTGGGTGTCTCCTCGCCAGGAAAGTGGCGCTGTGCTCGTTCCAGGACCTCGAGGGCTTTTGGTCGTTCGCCCAAGCTGTGCAGGGCAAAGGCCAGATTATTATAGAACGGCGCCTGGTGTGGGTTTCGCGCCAAGGCCCGTTCATAATGGGAGATGGCTTGCTTTAGATCTCCCTTCCTGTGCCACACGATACCTAGGTTGTGCAGGATCTCCGGATTATCGGGTTTTCGGGCCAGAGCCTCCTGGTAAATGGACAGGGCCTCGTCTAGTCGTCCCTGCTTGACGTAAACGCTGCCCAGATTTCCCTGTACCTGCACGTGATCGGGTCGCACAGCCAGCGCCTTTTGAAAGAAGCCATGCGCCGCATCCAGTTCGCCTTTTTGAGCATACGCGGTACCGAGATTATTAAGGGCTTCGACCTGATCGGGCTGTAGAGCCAGCGCCTCATGGTAGGCCGCAATGGCGGCATCGAGCTTGCCTTTGCTCCAATAGGCGTGACCCAGGTTGATCTGTATGGCGGGATAGGCCGAATAGGTCTTCACCACACTGGACCACAGCGACTCGCTGTCCTGCCACACCTCGCAGCGCTGCCATGTCGAAAATCCAAGAAGGGCGACTAGCACACTCACGCTTGCAACCAAGAGGCCCCTCACTATCCCTCGCCGCTGTGCATACAACCAATCGAATGCTAGTCCGGCGAGATAGCACAATCCGATGGAAGGAATGTAGAGGTAGCGGTCCGCCTGAAACGGAAGGAACTTGAAGGTTGGTAACAGGGTAAAGAGGAAGAAGAGACTTCCAAAAACGATGACTCTGGTGTATCGGCGTGAGATCCAGACCCCTGTCGTGAGTGCCGCAACGGACAAAAGAGAAAGAAGAAACGTTGGCTGGAGAAAGGCCGCCTTGGGAGGAGCGATGTGGATGATGGACAAGGGGATCAGCCTTAGGCCGGTGCCCAGAGGGTAGACCAGCCCCCAGCAAGCAAGCAGGAACTGCTCTTTTAGAAAGTCGGGTCGCGCCCACTTGGAATGGTCCCTAAGGGTCCTCACGAGAATGTTTTCTCGGTCGTTCAGCTTGGCTGGGTGAGAGCTGTGGAGTTGCTGATCACTCTGTCTTCTCGCTTTTTCCGTCTCTGAGGGGAGTTGAGGCTCGGGATTGTTGCGCTCGCCAACTCCTTCAATAATCTCTCGAGGAGAGTGCACCCTGTTTTTCTGGCTAACCGAACTTGCAGGTTCAAGGACCTGGGGCCACCATCGGAAGTGATCAAGGAGGTAGGCGCCCAACCCAAAAACAAGGCTCAAGACCAAGAAGGGTATCTTTTCGATCAAGACGCGCCAGGTCCAGGACCGCCCACCGAGGAAATCGCATAGCAGCATCACGATCGGGAGAGTAATCGCCATCTGCTTGCTTAGGAGCGCTACAACGAAGCTGGCCAGCGACAGGATATAAAACAGGGACCTTTGACCGGCCCGGTACCGAAGATAGAACAGCAAGGCGGACAGAAAGAAGAGGGTAGAGAGTACATCTTTTCGCTCCGAGACCCATGCTACCGATTCGACATGGATAGGATGGACTCCGAACAGGAGTGCGGCGATCAGGGCCGGTATCAGCCGGTGCGCCAGTCGCCGCACCAACCAGAACACTAGCAGGGTATTGATCAGATGGAGCAGTAGATTGGTCAGATGATAGCCAAAGGGATCCAGTCCCCATATCTTGTAGTCGATGGCAAGAGAAGCAGAAGAGAAAGGGACATAGGTCTTCATTCTTGGGTAGGAGAAGATCTTGGCGAGCGAGTCCCAGGACAGGTGTTGAATCAGCCGATTGTCTGTGACGTAGATACCATCGTCCCAGTTTACAAATTCGTTGTCCAAGGAGCCGAGAAACGGGACCAGCGTGACCGCCGCGATCAGAGCCAAGGCCGCGGTGAGATGCCGCGCCTCCTTCTTCCCTCCCTGATCCTGCCTCGCAAGCGCCATTGCAAAAACGCCTATCGTTACTTGTGATTCAAGGGACCTATTTGGCCCTCTTTCCTGATGCGATAGCACAGGCGAGCTCAATCGTACACTTTAAGAGTGAGAAAATTTAATCGCTTCGGCCGATGAGGATGCTCCGGTTTGGAGTTGACTGCCTGAGGCTCGGTGTTTCAACCTAGGAGGCTGGCTGACGATGCCGATACCTATCCCATCCGGAAATCCAGAGAGTTACGATCGAATTCGCGAGCAATATCGGATCGAAAAGGAGTTGGCCCGGCGCCTTTGGACCGCGCCGCGCGAGGTGCGGCGCCGGCTCTACGGCAAGGTCTACAACGAGTTTATGCGTGTTGTGCCCGCTTATCGCGCGCACGCCGAGCAGCATCAAATATTATCGCCTGTCCCCGAGGTCCTCCTGCAGGCCGCCCTGCTCCAGCCCTTCTTGTCCGAGAAGGCGCTGGTCCTTGAAATCGGAGCCGGAGACTGCGCTCTCGCTTCCTATCTGGTTCCTTTCGTGGGTACGATGATCGCCGTGGACGTTTGCGAAGAAGTGTTGCGTCAGGTGGCCCCCCCACAGAACCTGAGCCTAGTTCTTTCGGATGCCTTGTGCCTGGCGCAGCCCGCGGAAAGTGTGGATCTTGCGTACAGTTGTCATGTTCTGGAGCACCTGCATCCGGAGGACGTCTATGAACATCTGAGAGAGGTTCGACGGGTGCTCAAGCCCGGGGGTGCTTACGTCTGCGTGACGCCCAATCGGCTGCTTGGACCTCACGATGTCTCGAAGTACTTCGACGATGAATCCTCCGGACTCCACCTCCGGGAGTATGCGTACGGCGACTTGGCACGCTTGTTTCGGGAATCCGGATACGCCAAGGTGAAAGTCTTGCGCGGTCTGGGCCGACCACCAACACCCTGGCCAACATGGCCCTACACTTTGTTCGAGTATCCTTTGAGTCTCTCGCCCGTTTCCGTCCGGCGTCGAGCTCTGAAGCTGCTCGGAGGTCAGCCGCCCTTCCGACCGCTGGAGCAGGTCAAGCTGGTTGCCGAGAAGCCCGACGTCGTTTGAACTTTGGTGGGGAATTCGTTTGTAGCTGTATCTTGGGATTTGGCTAGATGATCGATTCCGAAATAGCATGGCAATTGCAGATGGGGCTTGTGCGGCGAGGTCAAGGCGGGAGGTGGAACGACGATGCTTTGCCATCTTCGACGACGACCAACGAAGAGATCGCCCGCAACCCCCGTCTGCCCAACGGGTTGCGCGCCCGAGTACGAATTCAGCCTCTCTACTGTGCAGACGAGCAGCTCAGATACATTCAGTTCGATTTATGGGCGCAACAATTGTCATGTTATTTCGGAATCGATCATCTAGTTACTCCCGAATCTGTCCGTCTCCGTAGATAACGAACTTTTCGGTGACCAGGCTTTCGAGGCCCATGGGGCCGTAGGCGTGCAACCGCGTGGTGCTGATGCCGATCTCCGCACCCAGCCCAAGCTCACCGCCGTCGGAAAACCGGGTAGAAGCATTGAGGAGTACCACAGAGGAGTTGACGCGATCCAGGAACTTCTGCCCGGTGGCTTGATTCTCGGTGACGATGGCCTCGGTGTGGTCTGATCCGTACTCTCCAATATGTCGGATGGCCTCGTCCAGGTCAGAGACGACTCGGACAGCCAGGATCAGATCCAGATACTCGGCATGGTAGTCCTCTTCGGACGCAGGTAGAGCGTCCGGAATCGACTGCCGGGTTTTTTCGTCTCCCCGTATCTCAACTCCACAGCGCTTCATGTGTCTTTGGAAGAGCGGCAGAAACTCCCCAGCGACGGCTTCGTGCACCAGGAGTGTCTCCATGGCATTGCACACCGCAGGACGCGAAACCTTTGCGTTTTCGGCGATGGCGACAGCCTTTCGTAGGTCTGCCTCCTGGTCCACATAGACGTTGCACACGCCCTTGTAGTGTTTGATCACGGGGATGCGGCTGGTCTCAGCCACGAACCGGATGAGTCCTTCGCCGCCGCGGGGGATGATGAGATCGATGTTCTCGTCCTGTTGGAGCAACAGGCTGACCCCCTGGCGGTCGGTGGAGTCCACGATTTGACAAGCGTCGCCCAACTCCTCAGGGGCCAGCGTAAAGGAAACTGTCTTCACCAACGCACGATTTGAGTGGATTGCCTCCGATCCGCCCTTGAGAACAGTGGCATTGCCTGCCTTGAAACAAAGAGCAAAGGCATCGATCGTCACGTTGGGTCGAGCCTCATAGATGATGCCGATGACCCCGAGAGGAATAGCTACCTTCTTGACCTCTAGTCCGTTGGGACGGGTCCAGGAGTGACGGATCACTCCGACGGGATCGGGCAGAGCCGCTACTTCCTTCAGGCCTTGAATCATGGCGGCTATTCGCCTCTCATCCAGCTTGAGACGGTCCAGGAGTGGCCCTTTGACACCTTTCTTCTGGGCGGCGGCAAGATCCTTCTGGTTGGCGGTCAAGAGCTCTTGCCGGGTGTCGGGCGTGCCCAGACGCTGGGCGAGACTCAAGAGCAGCTGATTCTTGGTCTGTGTGTCCAGGTTGGCAGTTGCACGGCTGGCCGCCCGTGCTCGCATCGCCAGCCCGGTGATCGCGGTCTCCAGAGATTCGATTGTAGATTCCATGCTTACTCCCTTGGACCCGTACCCCGGTTCACCGGAACCAGGTTGTCTCTGTGGATCACCTCGTCATAGTAGATGTAGCCTAGCCTGGATTCAATCTCGTCGCTTTTCCCGCCCTGGATGATCTCCACTTCGTCAGAACTGTAGTAGCTGAGCCCCCGAGCGATCTCCTTTCCCCCGGGTTCCAGCACACGCACCGCGTTGCCGGAGCCA
Organism: Acidobacteriota bacterium; assembly: GCA_965218775.1. Lineage (GTDB taxonomy): Bacteria > Acidobacteriota > UBA6911 > RPQK01 > JAJDTT01 > CAUZIZ01. The sequence continues at coordinate 2,858,686 of CBDCLS010000006.1, forward strand.
AATTCGCCGCTCACCGAGGTGATGCCGATCGCGAGGAGACTCTTGCCCTGCTCCAGGATCGCACGAACGGCCCCGCTGTCCACGCTGAGGCTCCCCATTGGAGCAAGCGAGTGGAGAATCCAGTGCTTGCGAGCCGAGAGCCGTTCCTCGAGCGGAAGAAAAAGTGTCCCCTCCTCTTCCCCTGCCAGCACACGTTCGATCACGCCCTGGTTGAGCCCGCTGGCAAGTACCGAAGGAATGCCGAAATGCGCGGCCTTCTCGATCGCGATGAGCTTTGACCTCATCCCTCCCGTGGTAAACCTCGAGGGACTTTCAACCTCCTGGGCGTAGCCGAAGTGGGTGTCGTCGATCCGGGGGACGGTGGGGATGATCCCGGGGTGCTCAGAAACTCCAGAAACGGGGGGCTCGTAGAACCCCTCCACCGTCGACAGAATAAGGAGAAGATCGGCCTGGACCAGGGCAGCTACCTGGGAGGAGAGGTTGTCATTGTCCCCGAACTTGATCTCCTCGACGACTACGGTGTCGTTCTCGTTCACGATCGGAAGGATCCGTGTCGAGAGAAGGGTCTCCAGCGTATTGCGGGCGTTTAGATAGCGCTCGCGGTTCCGGAAGTCGTCCTGTGTCAGGAGAATCTGTGCGGTGTGATGGCCTCGGAGAGAAAAGAGCTGCTCGTAGAGTGCCATGAGCAGATTCTGTCCGACGGCGGCACACGCCTGTTTTTGGGGTATGGTTTTGGGAGAGCGGATGAGACCCATGGCAGGAGCGCCCGCCGCGACGGCACCGGAGGTGACGAGAATGACCTGGTACTGTTTCTCCAGAAGTCGAACCAGGCTTTCCACCAGCCTACCGATTCGAGCCCTGTCTAATTCCTGGGCTTCGTCTGCCAGCACGCCCGAACCCACCTTGACCACAATGCGCCGAGCGCTGGAGAGAGTCTGGCGAAACTCACGATTCGATTGTTGTTGTCCCATGCTGTTTTCCTGCAGTTAGACAGGCTACCTATGTTAAGGCCGTGCTCCGGAAGGTCAAGGTTCGAAGTAGCGTAACTTCTTTTCTGTAAATTCTGGTCAGGCCTGGGTCGGAAAGACAGAGGTCTGGGACAGGATTCTCCAAAAACAGAAACGTCTATCTGGCAAGGAGAATCAAATGAACCCAGACCTGGAAAAGAGAGTACCACGGGAGATCCTGGCGGAGTTGATCGAGGAAGGAACAGAAGCCTTTCGAGGAATCCTGGAGAAGCTGTTCAACGTGGCCATGCAGTTGGAAAGAAGCGAGTTTCTGGGAGCGGAAGCGTACGAGAGAACAGCCAGTCGGCGAGGCTATCGAAACGGATTCAAAGGCAAGCGGATTCAGACTCGAGTGGGAGAGCTGCACTTGGAGATTCCACAGGTGCGTGGGTTGAGGTTTTATCCCAAGTCGCTGGAGAGGGGTTGCCGTTCGGAGAAGGCCCTGAAGCTGGCCATTGCCGAGATGTATGTGATGGGAGTCTCGACGAGGAAAGTCACCGAGATCACGGAGCAGCTGTGTGGGTTGGAGATCTCGGCCACCCAGGTCTCGAGAGTGGCCGGGATGCTGGACGAAGAGCTGGAAGAGTTTCGAAGCCGGGAGCTGGGAGAGTATCCGATCGTGTATCTGGATGCCCACTACGAGAAGGTTCGAAGAGGCGGCAGGGTGCAGGACGTGGCCATCCTGAAAGCCATAGGAGTCAATCGTTTCGGAACGCGGGAGGTGTTGGGTCTGAGCACCAGGATCAGTGAAGCGGAGGTGCATTGGCGAGGGTTTCTGGGAGATCTGCACAAGCGTGGACTGAGAGGGGTCGAGCTGTTTGTCAGTGACGATCACGAAGGACTGAAGGCGGCCAGGCGGGCAGTTTATCCGTCGGTGCCCTGGAACCGTTGTCAGTTTCACCTGAGTAAAAACGCCCAACAATATGCTCGCCGCAAAGAGGACAAGCCCCGCATCGCCCAGGCCATGCGGGACATTTTCGATGCCCCGTCTCGAGAAGATGCCGAGGAGCTCAAGGGTAAAGTCGTCAAGAAGTTCGAAAAGATTGCACCGGAGTTCGTGAGCTGGCTGGAAGAGAACGTGGATGAAGGGCTGACAGTGTTTGATTTTCCGAGGAGCTGGTGGCGAAGGATCCGAACCATCAACGGACTGGAGAGACTGCACCGGGAGATCCGGAGACGAACCCGGGTGGTGGGAATCTTTCCCCACGAAGCGTCGGCGCTGCGGCTCATCTCGGCTGTGCTTGCAGAGATACACGAGGAGTGGTTAACCGGCCGGCAATACCTGAACCTGGCCGGCTGGAAAACACAAGTGGAGCAATTCTTCCCTACAGGCCCTAAAGAAAATTACAGAAAAACGGTTGCTTAACCGGTTCGACCTTTTTGGATGAAGCACGTAGCATACCTCGCAGTCGGATTCTGAGACTCGGACTGGCTACCGATTGAACAATCAGTTTTCTTCAAAGGAGCCTGAGACATGAATCGTCGAACTTTTCTAGGAGCGGGACTAGTAATGGGCGCGAGTCCCGGTTCGGTAGAGACAAGGCCCGAGGGCCGTCCTCCATCGGAGCAACGAAGTCCGCGCGCCTCCCGAAGAATCGCGGATGAAGCCTTTGGGAACTCTGACTACGATGCCATCTGGTACCTGGTCAACGTGGGTTTTCTGATCCGCTTGCAGGGAAGCTTCATCTTGCTGGACCCGATCTTCAGCGGAGACAATCCTGAGTACATCCAAACGAGAGAGAAGTATCAAGCCACGGGCCGGCCACAGGTTGAGGTAAAGCACTACGATCTGGAACAGATATATACACAACCGTCTCACTTCCCGCTGCGGGCCGATGAAGTGAAGAAGGCCGATGTGGTCTTGCTCACCCATGAACATACCGACCACTGTGACCCCAGAGAGATCCAGAAGATTGCCCATTTGAAGCCCAAGATCATCGCCTCCAAAGCCTGCCACAAAGACCTGCTGAAGCAAGGAGTCGCGGCGGAACTGCTGGTCGAAGCAAGCTACGGATCCGCCTTCGATTTCGAGAACTTTTCGATCGAAATCCAGTATTCCGATCATTCGCCTGGTGCCTGTGGTTTCCTGATCAAGACCCCATACGGGAACATCTACCATCCTGGCGACAACAGGTTCGACCACGAGCGGAAGAATGAGATGTGCAATCTGGACGTCGACTATCTGCTCTTGCCCATCAACGACACCAACTTCGGCGTAGGTTTCGCGGCACTACTCACCCAGATTCTGCAGCCCCGGGTTGTGATCCCATGTCACTTCGGCTTCTTCTATCCTCCGGTGCGCTCGCAGGGAGGACACCCCGCCGAGTACGTCACGGCCATTGCCGCCCGCAACTACCACATTCCGAATACGGACATCGTGATCTTGAAGCCAGGTGGGAAATATGTGTTGGTGTAGCTGGAGGAATCCCAAGATACAAGATACAAGAGACAAGATACAAACAAATCTCAAAGCCCAAGCACCAAGATACAAACGATCCGGAGATCGCGACGGTATCGATTCGGGCGATGGAATTTAGAGAGGGAGTCAAGTTGAGGAAGTCTGTCACCCGGGCACATCAGGGCTCAACTCCATATCGCTTGAGATTTGGTGCTTGGAATTTGGGTTCTGTTTGTATCTTGTCTCTTGTATCTTGGGATTTTCTTCCATGATTGTCGATTCCCACGTCTATTGTTTTCCCTCCGCAGATCAGCCTGCGGGGCACTCCAACGGAAAAGAGCACCTGAAATGGCTACAGATGGCGCATGCGGGACACCATCAACCCGCCTGGAGAGTCCGGGATCGGGCCGCTGCATCCTCGGGGCCCCTGGCTCCTCCGGGACTCGATCAGCGGCTTGATCTGCCGGATGTGGATTTCAGGGTCGATCACGACCGCGGTCGGGTTGTCTGGACGGTCGACGGCGAGGATTACAGCAAGCAGTTCTACCCTCCGAACCTGAAGCATCTCGAGTACACCGCCCACAGTCTGATCGCCGAGATGGACTACGCTGGCGTCGATGCAGCTCTGCTGCACACCGATCCCATGTTGGGTCGCGATGTTGCCTACCTGGCGGAGTGCGTGCGGCTCTATCCGGATCGTTTGCGATCCATGGCGCCAGTCGACGAGTGGCGTCTGAGAAGCGAGACCGATTCTGCGATCGAGGAGCTCGAGAGGGGGATCACCCACTTTGGACTCCATGCGATCAAGTTCATTCCTCCACTGGCCTACCTGGAGGGCAGTGACCCCTGGGACGATGGTCCTTTTCGCCCTTTCTGGGAAGCCGCCGCAGAGTTGGGCGTACCGGTGTTTTTCACTCTGGGGACGGACCCCAGGGAGCTGTCCGAAGAGCTAAGCCAGCAGGAACAGCAGCAGGGGTATCTTGACCAGCTCAAGATTCTGATGCGGTGGATGGAACGCTATCCCGACGTGATCTGCAGCCTCACACACGGCTTCCCCTGGAGGGTATTTGTAGATGGCAACCGGATCACCCTTCCGGAAGCCATCTGGGAGCCTTTCCGCAACCCCCGGTGCCACCTCGAGGTCAGCTTCCCAGTCCGCCTGGGAGACCTGTTCGACTTCCCCTACCGCGAGGTCTGGTCCACCTTGGAGACGATGTCCCGCAAAATCGGCCCGGGCCAACTCCTCTGGGGAACCGACATGCCCTTCCAGAACAGGTTCTGCACCTATCGGCAGTCGCGCGACTGGATCGAGAAATATTGCGACTTCCTGAGTCCGGAAGATCTCGCTCAGATCATGGGGGGCACGGCGGCCAGGATTCTCAACCTGTGAAACGTCTGAACGTCTGAACGTCGCACGTCGCACGTCGCTGGGCCGAGTCCAACAGAGCCGCGCACGAGTTGACTCGCTAGTAATATAATCCCAGGTTCCGAGGAGAGGGCGGACAGCAGCACGATCTCCCCCATACCCACAAAAAGTCTTCCCGATTGATCCCGACCGATTCAGTCTGGTTCTCCACCCTCGCGCTGCAGGACCGAGACCCAGAAGCCAAACAGGACAAGAAACGCGAGCGCCAGGAACCAGAGCAGGGATGCCGTAGGCGCGAAGATCAGCACCACGGATGCTAAAGCGATGGGCAGGCGCTCAACCAGAGTGAGACTTCGATTGAGATAACCTACCAGGGCCACTGCCCAACCGGCGCTGCCGGCCAACAGTGAAAGAAACGCTATCCCAACCCAGCCAAAAGCCCCCTGTCCCAATAGGCACTCGTCGAAAACGAAAGCAAAGGGGATCAAGAAAGACACGAAGCTGAGACGGCAGGCAAGGAGGCTTGTCCGCATGGTCTGGCTTCCCGCTATCCCCGCCGCAGTATAAGAAGCCAGTGCGACGGGAGGCGTGATCATGGACAAGACGCAGTAGTACATGACGAAGAAATGCGCCTGCATTTCCGAGATGTTCATTTCCAGGAGTGCTGGGACGAACAGAATGGCACCGATAATATAGGCTGCTACGGTCGGCAGACCTGTCCCCATGATCAGGCAACCCACCATGATCAGGAGCATGGAGCCCAGCCAGGATCCATCTCCTCCGGCGATCAGCTGCGACGAAAACTTGAGAGCCAGATTGGACTGGATCGCGACCGCGATGATGATGCCAATCGCCGCAATTGGTACCGCCACCTGACTGGCCTGTCTCGTTCCCTCGCTGAGAGCGCCGATCAGGCGGCGAAGGTTGAGTCGATTTCGGGGTTGCACCAAACCGATGACCAGGCAGGCTGCAGTAGCCGCCGTAGCGCTGTAGGTGGCCGAATAACCCGATAACAACAACAGCACCAGAAGGACGGCGGGAATCAGCAGGTAGAGGCGCCCCAGGATTGGAGGTTGGGTTCCAGTTGTCTCGTTCTGGACGGTTCCCACCCCAGTTTTGCGGGCGTCGAGATCAACCTGGACAAAGATGGTCGTGTAGAAGGCCAGGGCCGGTATGAGTCCAGCCAGTGCGACGCTGGTGTAGTCGGTCTGCAGCATTTCGGCGAGCAGGAAAGCGGCCACCCCCATGATTGGTGGCATCAACTGTCCACCGGTGGAGGAGACGGCCTCGATTGCAGCCGACTGTTCCCTGGAATAGCCTGCCTTCCGCATCAGGGGTATGGTGAACACACCGGTTGCGGCGACGTTGGCCACGGCACTCCCGCTGATGCTACCCATCAGGCTGCTTGAGACAACCGCGGCCTTGGCTGCACCGGCACGGTGCCTTCCGCTGAATCTGAGCCCGATGTCGATGAAGAGTTGACTTCCCCCGATCGAAGAGTAGACCGCACCGAAAACGATGAAGTAGAAGACGAACTGAAGCGAGGTCTGCGTGGTGATTCCCAGGACGCCATTCAGTGACATGGTGAGGATCTCAACGGCCTGACCCAGGCTGAACCCTGAAAAGCTCAGCCAGCCTGGAACCCACTTTCCCACGAAGGCATAGCCCAGAAAGAGCAGCAGGATCGTCAACAGCGACCAGCCTACGGCTCGTCGGACGGCTTCCAGGAGCACCGTCAGAAGCAAGATGCCGAGACAGATATCGACGACCTCGACAGGATCGATCCCCTCCATGCGTTCCGTCAGGCGGGTGGAGGAGAGCAGGTAGTAGGCCCCACCGGCACACGTGGCCGCTGTCAGGAAAGAGTCGATGACCACTCCCCAGGCACGTCCCAGCCGTCTCGAGTTGAGCGGGTTCCAAAGAAAAAACAGGGCCAGCGCCAGGATCAGATGGAGGGGGCGCTGAACCAGGGGCGCTTGGGGATACCAGATGATATAGAGCTGGAAAACGAGCCAGGAGATCCCAAGGAGAGTGCGGAACCAGTGAACGACCCCTCCGAATCGTGTCTGCTCCCCTGGGGTCAGAGCCATCCCTTTTCTCGGTAGTAGCGCTGGGCTCCAGGATGAAGCGGGATGCCAGTCTTCTCAATTGAACCGGATTGGCTCGGCTCGAAATTGATCCAGGCTTTGTGGGCCCTTGCCATCCGGTCTTTGTTCTCGCAAATCGTCTTGGTAATCAAGTAGGCAAGATCGGAAGAAAGAGCCTGGTGGGTAATCACGACCGTCCCCAACTCGACGGCTTGAGTCGGGCCTGATTGTCCCTTGAACCACTGCGGCATGGGGCTCGAATTGATACCGCGCTCTGAGAGTTTGTTCAAGACGCTCCTGGGAAGGTCAATGAAGCGGACGTCAACCGTTCGACTGACTTCGGTAACGGCTGGATGTCCTAGGAGGGCTGTTTCGAAGTAGAGGTCGGCACCTCCATCTCTGAACAGGCTGGGAATCTGGTTGGCCGTCACCTGAATGATCCTTCCTCCGCTGGATTCGATCCGTTCTCGGCTGGTTCCCAGAAGCTCGAAGATGAGATCGACCAACAGTGGAACCGAGCTTCCTTGGGGTTTCATCACCACCCGGATGGGTTGATCGGAGAGCAGTGCCTGCTCCAGGGTGTGGTGGCCGGTTCGATCGATATACTCCTGGTGTAGGATGGCCGTCACCCAGACCGAGTTCAATCCTCCCACCAGGGCCCGGAGGTTCGGGTGTTTCTTGCCCTGGTAGACTCCGGGATCGCCATGATAGGCCCAGGCCGAAGTAAAGGTCTGAGCAAGAGCGATGGTTTCATCCCCACGCTCGACCAATATGGGATTGCCAACGCCTCCGCCTCGTGCGATGACCTCGACCCGGCTATTCTCGGGGAGGGCCTCCTGCAGCAAGCTGGCCAGAGTCGCTCCAAAGACGTACCAGGAGGTGCCGGGCGCCATGGCGCCTATGCTGATCTCGAGCCGCTCTTGTGTTGTCCCGCAGGATCCTGCTAGGCCTGCCAGGACGAGTAATGCCACCAATAGCAGCCTTCTAGCTCGCATTTCTTTCCCTCGTCTCACTTTCGGTTGTTTCTTACCACAACGACACGACAAGCACGATGTCTATCTTAGTACACGATTCCATAAATACGGTGACGTTTGCAGATGGGGCTTGTGAGGCGAGATCAAGGCGAGAGGAGGAAGTCGATGCTTGGTCATCTTCGACGACGACCAACGCAGAGATCGTCCACAACCCCCATCTGCCCTTCGGGTGGCGACGGGACGAGCCGATTCCTTTGTCGCTCCTCCTCCACTATGAAAGACATGGCGTTCGTCGTCGCTTCGCGGACTCGACCCGTCACGCTCGCCACAAACGTCACCGTATTTATGGAACCGTGTACTTACGTAGCTTTGGCCTCCAGGCCGAAGTCTCAATTCTTTTCGAGCCTTTGACTCGACGGACGGCGGCCTGGAGACCACCGCTACGAAGATCCGTTTCTCAAAAAAGCTCCAGTTGCCGGTCGTCGCCGATGACCTTGGCGAAGTCCAGGCCGAGAAGCTTCAACAAGGGTTCTGCGACCGGACGGATCTGTTTCTGGACGTAGTGCTCATGATCGATCGGGCTCTCCAGCTTTTGGATCGGCTCGGGGCCGTTGTAGGTCATGTAGTAGGAAATCAGGCGGCCTGATCGATGGTCCATCTTGCGTGCGGCTGCGACGTGCGGCGGGTTGTGACTGTAGTCGCTCAAATCCTTGCGTAGCGCCTTGTGGTAGATCAACTGGTCGTCGAGGCGTGCCCGACGGATGTCGTCTACTACTTGCTTCAGATAGTCATCCAAGCGCTGCTCCGAGAAGAGTCGTCGGTAGAGTTCCTTCTGAACCTGTCGAGCAAGCTCGGTCCAGTCGCGGCGGACGACTTCCATTCCAGTAAAAACCAGGTCCTCTGAATCTCCCTCGCCCACCAGACCCACGTAGCGTTTTCGGGCTCCGACTCCCCCCTGTCGTGTCATGGGGATGTGGAGTTTTCGGTAGAGCTTCTCAAACTGCAGCGTCAGGTGACTCTCGACCCTCCAGGTCGTTTGAATATGAGTTGCCAGATCAGTGTTGAGGTTTTTCGCCAGGTCCTGACCGAGACCCAGAGCCTCTTGCGGCGGTCCCTTCTGGGAGAGCACGAAAAGGCTGTCGGTGTCGCCGTAGATGACCTGGTATCCGTAGGACTCGAGGCGCTGTTTCGACCACTGCAGTAGGGTGCGCCCAAAGCTGGTAATGGCGCCCGCCAGCTGGGGCGCATGAAAGCGACAGGCTGGCGTGCCGAGGACCCCGTAGAACGAATTCATGAGAATCTTTATGGCGTGGCTGGTCACGTGATCGCCGGAGGCCTTGGCGGCTTTACGGCGGGGAAGAAGCTCTTCCAGGAGCCGGGTCAGAACGCCGGTTTGACGCCGAAATGAAGCTCCATTGGGAGCGACAATCAAGTCTTCGCCGGGCTCGGGCTTTGGACGATAGCCGAGGGGATCGATTTCGAAGGTTCTGATAAGGCTGGGGTAGAGGCTCTCGAAGTCGAAGACCAGGACGTTTCGATAGAGTCCCGGTTCAGGCTGGATCACATGTCCGCCGGGATCAGATCCGGCGCTGGCGGTCCCAGCGGTGCCGACGCTGCGGGCTACGATTTCGCGGCGGTGCAGCTGGTTGAGGTAGAGGAAGTCGAAGGCTGCGACCGAGCCCGCAATCCGATCGATAGGGAGTCCTGTGAGCAGACTCCGTTCAACCGCCAGCTCGATGAGCTTCAGCCGGTTCAGGATCTCCAGGACCAACCGGGCATCAGTTAGGTTATATTCGACCAGCCGAGCACGGTCGTGAAGGTAGTTGTCCAGGATGGTCTGGGCCCGGTTGCCACTCAAGGTCTTTCCTTCACCCAGAATCTCGCGGGCTACGAAGTCCAGCGAGTAGTGTTCCATCTTCACGAAGGATCCCCGGAGGAGATGGATGCCGTCGATTACCACCCTGCCTGTGATTGAGGCCTCGAAGGAACTCCAGGGGGAGCGGGAAGGACGAAGACGGAGAGGTCTTTGATCTCGTCCCAGAATAAGGGTGACCCCAGACGCACCGGCGAGGCGCTCCAGTACCTTCAGGTCGAAGTCGATCACATTCCATCCGGTCAGGACATCGGGATCGAGCTCCTGTACTCTCGTTGCAAAGGCCCGCATTAGCTCATCTTGTCCCCGGAATGACTGGGTGCCCTCGGGAACCGGGTCATCGCTGGGATTGACGAGCAGCACCTCAGAGGCCCCACAGCCATACAGGGCGATGGAGAATAGGCGCCGCGCTTCCGGATCCGTCTCGATGTCGATGGAAAGTACCGACAGTTCAGGAGCCCAGCGTTTGGGCTGGACTTCAGGGTTGTCGTAGATATGAGCCCCACCGGGCTGCTGCCGTCCAGCAGAACTGATTTCCAAGGAGCCCCGAATCCCGCGATCGATGAGGAAGCGCATGGCAAAGCGCACATCCGCCTCGTAGCAGCGAATGCCCTGGCGGATCAGGTGATCGCGTAGCGGAGGTGTGTCCGAGGGTAGACGAAGGTTCACTCTCGTGACCGGCTTCCCATCGAGTGTCCGCCGCCCTGAGGGAGCCAGATCGATCGTCGCCAGATTACGGGCTCGTTCGACTTCCCGAGATTCAATGTAGAAGTGGGGAATCTCCCGATCATCTCTTATCAGGAAGGCCCCGCCAGTCTCCAGGCGACCGTAGAGATGGATGACGGGGAGATTCCTCTCGATCTGGTAGGTGGGTTGAAGAATGAAACCGCGCACCCGTGACTCCCTCTCAAGTTAGAGGCTACAAGCTGGGGTGCAGTTCCGCGGCCAGCTTCGCCAAAGTCAAGCGGCTTCCTGAGAACGCCGAAGCGAGGTCAGAAAACCGCCCCTAGCTTCCTGAATCCGCGTGCTATCAGAGCGAACTGTATATCCTTCACATCCTCGTTGGAGAGCATGCTACGGTACTTATGAGAGTTCCAAGCGGGGAACCAGAGGGTGTAAAGAAGACGCTTGGGCATTTCTTTGAGGACCTGATTCGAGAGGCGGCTGACCAGGTACCGATCCGGCTTCAGCTTGGGATCCAGCTCTGAGAGGATTCCACTGATTGTGATCTGCGCCTTGATGAAGAGCCCCAGGTTGAAGCGGATCTTGTAGCCTTCCCGGCCCAGATTCTTCATCAGCTCTCCCAGCACGTCGAACGCACTCCCTCCTTTCACCTCGGTCAAAGTCTGTTCAACCAGTTTACGGACCCTTTTCTGTCCGGATTCCGTTTCCCATGAGTCTCCTTCGATCAGGGCCCCGACGTGATTGCGAAGTCGCTTTGGGTCTTTCAAGAAGATCCCCAAGAACAGCTGCATCAAAGCCTCTCGCTGTGAGTGTGGAAGGTTGCCGCTCAGTCCCCAATCGAGTAGGGCCAAGCGGAAGGGATCCGCTGGATCGTCGAGAACGTGGAAGACATTTCCGGCATGGGGATCGCCGTGGAAAAGGGCTTCATCGGTCTGTGCCAGAAGCACGTCGACAGCCAGCAGATCCAATAACCTACGGGCTAGCTTGGCTCGTGATCGGGTGTTTCCGGCAAAGGCGCCCGCGACCTTTTCTCCATGGACAAATTCCATGAAGGTGACACGATCGGTCGAGAGGGGGTAGAGTTTTGGCACCAGCACCTTCTGGTTGCCTCGATAGTAGCGCCCCGCCCTCGCCAGATTTTTCTGTTCCTCGACGATTACGATCTCTTTGGAGAGGGCCTCTCTGACGTTTTCGAAGGTCTCCGAAATAGGGATCGCTCCAATCTCATAGGTCTCACGATGGGCTGCAAAATACTGGGTGAGCTGATCGAAGATGGCCAGTTCTTCCCGCATGGCCGACACCGCCTGGGGCTTGATTATCTTGACCACGGCGTCGGTGCGCTTCTCTTCTCCAGGCAGAACCAGGCTGCAGCGAAGAACGGCCCCCACCGTTGCTTCTGCGAGAACTTGATCCGAAAACTGGATCTGGTATTTCTTGGCAGTTTCGTCTCCAATTTCCTCCAGGGTAAAGCGGGTCAAGTCACTGGCACGCGTGGTCCTGAGACTATTCTCGAGGACTTGTAGGGCTGCTCGGAGGTCGCCCGGAATGGCGGGATTTCTCGCCAGAATCTGACCGATTTTCTGGAGCGTCGGGGTCTGGGAGAGAAAGCCGAGAAGGTACTGTCCCCGATCAGTTTCGGTCGGCAGCCTGGCCTGATCGAAGAGACGTCGCACCAGTCGCTTCTCGTCGAGATGATGCAGGAAGAACAAGAGGGAATCGTGGACGATGGGTAGCCAGTTCTTGGATTCTGGCGGAATGATGTCCAGGACCCGCGAGCGGTGTAGGAACAACTCCAGAACGTCGGGCCGATGTTTCTCCCAATTAATGCTCTTGAGAATCCCTACCAGCTCGTCGATGGAGGGATTCTCTCCATCTGCGGAGCCCTGGGATTTGAGCAATCCCAGGATTCGGAGCTGCTGAGAGGGATCAAGCTCTCCGATCGACGCCGCCAGGCGGAGCAAACCCTCGGCGGAAGGATCGGGGGAGTCGTAGTGCTCCCGGGGCGTGGGGAGAGGAAGTTCGGCGCAGAGTATCGGGTCCAGGCGGACAAGGAATCCAAGCAGAAGCAGGACGAGACCTGGAAGAAGGGAGACAAGACGAAAGCGAGGCATGGCAGGGAAGAACTTACTCTACTTGTGATCCTAGAGGAAGACCCATGCACGATCTTGGGATTTTCATCAGAGTGTTTGCAAATGTTTGATCCACTCTTCGATCAGGTTCACTCCTTCGTCGTCGACTACGTTCGACGCTATGTGGGGCATTCGGCCCAGGCCTAGCTTCTTCATCCGGTAGTGAATCAGGGAACGCTCGGGGTGGCCGGGCAGGATGAGCTCGGGATCTTCAAGGTCAAAGCCGCCGTGTCCGGGGGGAACCCCGGCGGTTCCAGTTTCCTCGAGAGTCATGGTGCCGACCAGCTGAAACTCGGCATTGCCTCCACCCCACTTGACGTGGCAGTGGGCGCAGTTGGCGTGCAAGTAGGAGCGAGCTCGAAGGTTGAGATCTTCCTCCGGCTCACGATAGTCCACGAGGCGGTCCTGTTCCTCAGGAGGGGCAGGGAGAGGCTCCGTAAAAATGCCCAGGTGTTCGAGGGTCTCGAGCTGATTGGCCACGACCCCGTTGTAGTCGTGATCCTTGTTCATTTGAAGGGTATTGACCCCCAGAACGTACTTGGCGGCCGTGGTGTGACAGAGGGTGCACTCCGTTCGGCTGGGGAATCGCCAGGTCTGTTCTCGCTTTCCTCCGGGAGCCGCGGCGTCTTTTATGGTGAAGGTGCGATCGCGGCCTTCGGCCTCCAGCAGAAAGGCATCTGTCTGTTCATCGTTCCATTCGTAGACATAGCCCTTCCAGACCTGAGCTCCGATTTCATCGGTGCCAGGGATGCGCTCGTGGTGCAGAATTCTGGTTTCGAGCCTGCGGCGGCTGGCTTCGTTACCGGTTTCCATTTCAAGCGAAAAGGTCTTGACGATCACGGTGTCGTCCGGAAACTTCCAACCCGGCGGGACACCCGGCGCAGGCTGAGGGTAGATGGCCGTGTTGTACTCTATCTGGGAATCTCCCGGAAGAGCTAGGAAGCGGTCTTTGTGGGCATGGTCGGACCAGAGTGGGGCGTTGACCGAGTAGGGAATCAACCCAGTTGCCGGCTCATGATCTCGGGTGGAGGCAAACAGACCGGTCTCGCTCAGCTTGCGAGGGAATTCTGGTGTTTTCTGCTCGCTGGGTGGATTGGGGACTAGGCGATGGATTGCGCCGCTGATGAAGTCGACCAGAAAAAGCTCGTGGCTGGAGTCCTCGCCGAAGGCTACGATTCGCAGCTGCGTATCCGCCAGTTCGCGGTGTTCCGTGACCTGGCCGTCCTGGTAGCGCAGGAGCCAGATCTTGCCGGTATCGTAATCGCCATAGATATAGCCGTCCTTCAGTTCAGCGAGGCGGTTTCCGTGGTAGACGTAGCCCCCGGTAACCGACCTGAAGTCGGTGTGGGAGTGCTCCACGACGGCTGCCAGCAGCGGAGTCGGTCCCAGATTTCGTTTCGGGCGAAAGGGGTGGGCTCCCTCGCGGACACTCCAGCCGTAGTTCCCCCCTTTCTGGATCAGAAGGACCATTTCCCAGAGATCCTGTCCCACTTCACCGGCCCAGAGGTCGCCGCTGGCAGAGTCGAAGCTGAACCTCCACGCTTGACGCAGTCCATACGCCCAGATCTCGGGGCGCGCTCCAGGACTCCCGACAAATGGATTGTCTCTGGGGATCCCGTAGGATTGGTTCTGCCCCTGCTGGTCGACGTCGATTCTGAGAATGGCGCCCAGCAGATCGCTGACGTCCTGGCCAGTTTCCAACTGATCGGCGATTCCACTGCCGTCTCCAGTGGCGATGTAGAGCTTGCCATCGGGTCCGAAACGAATGCAGCCGCCATTGTGTCCACCGGAAGGCCACTTCAGAATCACTTTCTCGGATTGAGGATCGGCCTTGAGTGAGTCTGGATCTGCCGTAAATCGTGATATTCGACTGCCCTCCGGCGCTTCCTTTAATGGGTCATCGACCGAGGCGGCGAAAAAGTAGCCGTTCTGGTGGAACCGAGGATGAAAAGCGAGTCCGTAGACGGTCCTTCCAAGGTCAACCAAAAGCTGCGGGTCGGTGACCTCGGGCCGGTTTTCAAAAGTATATATCTTGCCTAGGCGCTCCGCGATGGCGAGCCGAATGGTACCCGGCACCACCACCATTTCCAGGGGCTGATCGAACTTGAGATTCGGAAAGGCGATCTCGGTGTTGTAGGGGGTCGGCGGCTCCGGTGATCCCTGGATGCGCGATGTGGTCCAGAGTTCTCGTTCCTGGATACCGTAGGGCTGCCGAACGCTTCCCAGGTTACACGAATAGATCAGTCCGACGAAGATGACGAGGAGGAAGAATAGACACATTTTTTTTGACACTGTTTGCCTCCCTTTAGAGGACGCTTATTCTGTCGGTAGGATAAGTCCAAGCAACCGTCAGAGTTTCATTCCGCCATCGATGACGACGGCTTGGCCCGTCATAAACGCCGACTCATCAGAAGCAAGGTACAGGGCCAGGGCGGCGATCTCCTCGGGTCGGCTGATGCGCCCCATCGGCTGGCGAGCAATGAAGTCTTCTCTGGCCTTTACGGGATCGTCTGCCTCAGCGATTCGTGCCTGCAGCGAAGGTGTGTCGACCGTGGCCGGACAGATACAATTGACACGGACCCGGTCCGACACCAGATCAATGGCCAGGCTCTTGGTTAATCCAACTACGGCGGCTTTTGACACGCTATAGACGCCTCGGTTGACGACTCCCGTGAATCCCGCGACGGAGGCGGTGTTGATAACGCTCCCTGACTTTTGTGTTCGCATCGACGGGATTGCGAATTTGCACATCCAGAACATGCTCTTGACATTGGTGTTGAGGGCGTTGTCCCAGTCCTCTTCCGGCGCTTCCAGAAGCGTCCCCTGATGGACGAATCCCGCGTTGTTGAACAAGACGTCGAGACGTCCGAATTGGTTTAGCGTCCAATCGACGGCATCCTTACACTGATCGGAAGAGGTGACATCGCAGACTCTCTCACGACACTCGTGCCCTTGCTCGCGAATCTCGGAGGAGACCTGAGCCACCCGGATGGCATCCCGATCGCTAGCGACCACGCGGGCGCCTTCGGACGCGAACAAGCGGGCCGAAACCTCGCCGATGCCGGCTCCCGCTCCTGTAACGATCGCGACCTTATCCTTTAAGCGCATATTTCTCCTGGCAACACTCCTCGATGCTGGCTGAGCTCCTTTTCTACCACTCAAGAAGGCGGGAATACAAGCGGGGAGCAGTTCCAGGACCTGCCCTGTCAGACTTCTTATGACCCGTCCGATAGTCAGGGGCAATTGAATCCCGGGCCCGAAGCCTGGGCCCGGCCGCTTCATGGTACAATCGCCTCTGCTTGAGGCATTATCCGGTTTCTGACGCTAGCGCTAGGAACCGGGGGACGGTACTTATGACAGTTCAGCTTTCTCCAACGTCCGCAGAAGAGCAAGTGGGTGTTTTGTCCGGATCTGACATCCTTGTCGAGGCTCTGGCTCGGGAGAATGTCGAGGTTGTCTTCGGCTATCCCGGGGGGGCTTCGATGGAGATCCACCAGTCCTTGACGCGCCATGGCGTGGAAAGATCCATCCGGGTCATCCTGCCCCGTCACGAACAAGGCGCGATCTTCATGGCAGAGGGTTATGCCAAGGCCAGTGGCAAGGTGGGAGTGGCATTGGCAACCTCGGGTCCAGGTGCTACCAACCTGGTGACTGGTATCGCCGATGCCAAGCTGGACTCGGTTCCGCTGGTGGCCATCACGGGGCAGGTCCCGCAGACCATGATCGGCAAGGATGCTTTTCAAGAGACCGATATCGTCGGGATCACTCGGCCCATCACCAAGCACAACTATCTGGTGCAGCGGGTGGAAGATCTGCCTTACATCATCAAGGAAGCCTTCTACCTCGCTTCGAGCGGGCGGCCTGGCCCGGTGTTGGTGGACATCCCCAAAGACGTTCAGCAGGCCGAATGTGTTCCCCAGTGGCCTACCGAGGTGAATCGCCGCAGCTACAGACCCCAGATAACGCCGCGGGAACGGGAGTTGCTTCAGATAGCAGAAGCGATCAAGGGCTCAAAGAAGCCGGTTATCTATTGCGGAAACGGGATTATCGCGGGCAATGCCTCCAAGGAATTGTTGCTGTTCGTCGAGAAGACGGGGATTCCCGTCGTCATGACGGTGTTGGGCCTGGGAGGATTTCCCGCCGACCATCCCCTCTGCTTCGACATGCTGGGGATGCATGGAGCTGTTTATGCGAACTACGCGATCAACAGCGCGGATCTTCTGCTGGCTCTGGGAGTCCGCTTTGATGATCGAGTCACCGGCAAGGCCGAGGAATTTGCCAAACACGGCACCATCGTCCATGTTGACATCGATCCTTCCGAGATCAATAAGATCAAGAAGGCTCACGTCCCCGTTACCGCTGATATTCGAACCCTCCTGGCCCGATTGAACGAGATGGACCTGGGTTCCAGCGATCACTCGATCTGGATCAACGAGCTCCGGAACGTCAAGCGGGAGAAGCCCTTCCGATACCGCGATGAGGGAGACAGCATCATGCCCCAGTACCTTCTCCAGCTGCTCTCTGAGAAGACCCAGGGGAAGGCCATCATTACGACCGGTGTCGGGCAACACCAGATGTGGGCGGCGCAGTATTTCAAGTTTTTCTACCCTCGGACCATGATCACCTCGGCCGGCCTGGGGGCCATGGGCTTCGGATATCCAGCTGCCCTCGGCGCCAAGCTGGGCTGTCCCGACTGGCCGGTCATCGACATCGATGGCGATGGCAGCTTCATCATGAATATCCAGGAGTTGGCGACGGCCTATTCGGAATCGATTCCGGTCAAGGCTTTAGTCTTGAACAACCAGCATCTGGGGATGGTTGTTCAGTGGGAGGACCGCTTCTATTCCAGCAATCGTGCCCACACCTTCATTGGCGATCCCCACGATTCCGACAACATCTATCCTGATTTCGTGGGTCTGGCCACGGGGTTCGGCGTCCCTGCTGCGAGGATCACGAAGAAACAGGAAGTCTCCGATGCTCTCGACGAAATGCTGGCTTCCAAGAAGCCGTATGTTCTAGACGTTGTCATCCCTTATACGGAACATGTCTTACCGATGATTCCTTCGGGTCGGACTTTCGCCGACACGATATACGAAGAAGAATAGAGTGCCACTCGTGATCTGACGGCGGGCCTTAGCACACGAACCGTGTACTTAGATAACTTTGATCCCGTTGGGGGCGTTTGGAATTGGAGAGATATCCATGGCTGATGAGCTCAAGTCTGCTTGGGAGGTTGCCCTGGAAAAGCTGGAGCAGCAGGAGGAGTTTACTGTTGTTCCGCTGACCGAGGAGAAGAAGGAGGCTATTGCCGAACTCCGTCGCAAGTACCAAGCACGGATCGCTGAGACCGAGATCAATTTCGAGTCCAAGTTGAAGCAAGCCGTCCAGGCAGGAGCTTTCGAAGAGGTCGAGAAGATCCGAGCCCAGGTCGCCGACGAGAAAAGGCGTCTCACCGAGCGCATGGAAAAGAAGATCGAGGAGATCCGGGAGGAATAAGTCCCAGGTCCCAAGGCACCAGATCCCAGACAAGCGCCAAGACGGGGTGCCATGAATGACCTCCTGCAACTGGAGTAGCCGCTGTGAGCCGGATCGTTGGATCCGGCGTGGCGGCGGTCTCCAAGCCGCCGTGGTCGAGCCAAAGGCTCGGCACGAGTATACCCTTCGGTCCTGGAGACCGAAGCCACTTGAAGTCTCAGCTTCGTCCGGCTCCCAGAGCCCTGGCCCCATTCGAGAAAGAAACTTCGAAGTACCTGTCGAGGACTTTCAAGAGGGAATCCAAATAGAGGTCAATTCCAGCGGGATGCGTCTTCCAGCCCAGGGTTTCTTAACCCTGGGGGAGTCTACCTCATTGTTACTAGGGCCCCTTGGTCGAGAACAAGTTCACAGACTGATCAAGAATGGGAAGGGTTCGCTTACCCTTGCCTTTGCCCTGGCCTTCAAACTTGCCTTCGCCTGTGCCTTTGCCTTCCCACTTCATCTGTCGTTTTGTGCCAGTGTGAGGCACGGGCAGAGGTGAGAACAAAGGCAAAGGCACGTGGAAGGGCCAGGGCAAAGGCGAGGGCAAGAAGGTGATGCTAATCTTAATCTAGATGCCACAATGCGGCTCGGCGGTATGAGGTCATTAATTAGTACTAGTCTAATGTCATACCAGAAGTTCTCGGGCTTTCGCGAAAACAGCTGAAAACATTTCCGGTGTCAATCTTCCGGTCTGCGTGTTCTGCTGGCTGGGGTGGTAGCAGCCAATCAAAGTAATCTTGCCTGCGATCTCGCAAGAGGTGAGGTGTCCGAAGGCGGGAAGCGGGCTGGGTACTAAGAGCCCCAGCTCCCGCAGCCCCAGAAGTAGGCTCCGCCAGCCGATGCTTCCAAGTGCCACCACAACCCTCACGTTTGTCAGTAGCTGCAGCTCTCTCCTCAAATAGCGACGGCAGTTGGCGAGCTCGTCCGTGGCGGGCCGGTTTTGAGGTGGGACACAGTGAATAGCGGCCGTGATGTAGGTTTTCTCCAACCTAAGCCCATCTTCCCGGTGAAGGCTGGAAGGCTGATTGCAGAAGCCGAAGCGCCAGAGGGTATCGAAGAGCAGGTCGCCACTCTTGTCTCCCGTGAACATGCGCCCCGTCCGGTTGGAGCCGTGCGCACCGGGAGCAAGTCCCACGATCAGCAAGCGAGCATCCGGCGTCCCCAGCGATGGCACTGCCTTTCCCCAGTAGTCCCAATCCGCGTAGGCTCGTCTCTTCTTGCTTGCTACTTGCTGGCGGTAGACCGCAAGGCGAGGACAAATCTGGCACTCGACGATTTCATGCTGCAGGCGCCGATGTTCATTTGGCATATCTGGTTCCCATCATCCCGGTCCACAGAAGGCCTGGCCGCCGCTAGTGGCCGTTCGCTCGTTGACAGGTTGGAGTTAGCTTCATAGAATGCGCGCGTGGTCAGCAACCTGGAACAGAGCGCGTGAAACCAAAGCGGCTGGTCGTAGGCATCTCCGGGGCCTCCGCGCCGATCTATGGAATCCGGATTCTGGAAATGCTCCGCGAAGTTCCGGAAGTCGAGACTCATCTGGTCTGTACGGCAACCGTTGAGCGGACCGTTGATCTCGAGACCGAGTATACGATGCAGAAGGTGCACGACTTGGCCGATGTCTCCTACCCGAGAGGAGATATGGCGGCGGCCATCTCCAGTGGATCCTTTCAGACCATGGGAATGATTGTCGCACCTTGCTCCATCAATACTCTTGCCTGTATTGCGTCTTCGATCACAAAGGACCTATTGGCCCGCGCAGCGGACGTCACTTTGAAGGAGAAGCGTCCCTTGGTGCTGTTGGTGCGCGAATCTCCCCTTCATCTAGGTCATCTCCGGCGCATGGTCGAAGTCGCCGAAATGGGGGCGACCGTGGCCCCACCCATACCGTCATTCTATCAGCGGCCGAAGTCCGCCCTGGACATCGTGGATCACGGAGCGGGACGCGCACTCGACCTCTTGGGTCTCAATCTAGCAAGGGTCAGCCGCTGGTCCTCCCCCGAGTGAGGCTTGCTTCCAGCTCGGAATAATGACAGGCGCGAGCCCGGCCCTGGGCCTTGGCCTGATAAAGAGACTGGTCCGCACACTGGAGCAGAGTAGAAAGCGTGTTCCCATTCTGGGGAAAGGTGGAGCTCCCGATGCTGACCGAAAAGTGAGGGAGAGCCCTCTCCGCTAGGGCCCGGACGTTATCGAGAATCCGCTGACAGGTCTTCTTGGTCTGGATGTAGTTCGTCTCCGGTAGAACGATGGAAAACTCATCGCCGCCCCAGCGGGCCACTAAATCCATTCGACGAGTGGTTGTCTCCAGCAGCTTGGCCAGCTCTCGAAGTATTCGATCGCCGTGAGGGTGGCCCTTGGTGTCGTTGAGTTGCTTGAACTTGTCGACATCGATCATGACGATGCTCAAGTGGTAGTGGCGGCGGCGAGCCCGGGAAAACTCCTCTTCCAGCCTCTCATAGAAATGACGGTAGTTGGCGACTCCGGTAAGGCCGTCGGTGTGTGCCTGGAGCTCCATTTGCTCAAGCAGCTCGACGTATTGCAGAGCTAGAACCGAGTGATCGACGAGGAACTGAAACTTCTTCATCTCACTCTCGATCGGTGGGGCGGGCTTTCTAGAGAAGAGTGCCAACACTCCAGATCTTTGAGATCCATCCTTCCAGGATTTGGCCATGTATTGGGAGTACTTATACGCCGAGCAGTCCGCTTTTGTGTTGAAGTCGGGATTCCGTGCAAAGTCGTGGGCTACATACACCTGGGATGTCTGGAAGCTATTGGCGTGAATGCTCTTACTGATCTCGATTTCAGGCAGCTCGGGTCTGGAATCGCTTTGGATGATGCGGCGAGAAATGAGCCCCTCATCAACTGTCAGCAACTCGCAGGCGTCGGCCTTCATCGCAGCCTTGATAAGCCGGGGAATCCGGGTGTAGAGAATCTCAAGATCCTGGGAGTTGGCCAGGGCTTTCCCAAACTCCGGTAGATCGATGCTGGAAACCGACTCGGCTTGGAGCTTCTCCCGCTCCTCCCGCAGAAGACTCCGAAGAAGAAAGTAGCAGAGGCCCATCAGGAAAAAGAAGGGGAGGTGCTGCAGCAGCATCTGTGCAGGTTGCGGCTGGCGTGAAGCGTAGAGGGCCCAGCCATAGAGGGTAGACGTAGACAGAAAGGCCAGAATCACCGCTGTCGAGTCATGGGCGGCGACGGCTACCACCAGGAGAGCAACCGGAAAGAAGGAGGGATCGGGAGCGCTGTCGGGTTTAAGGAAGACCGGGATTCCGATAACGGAGAGGTTGCACAGGAGTAAACCGAAGTCCACTACTGAGCTGGCAAAGTACTTGATGGGCAGGAAGGAAATCAGGAGCGTCACGCCAGCCAGGGCGATTACGCCTACTTCGCCCAGGCCGAATCCCCGAATCGGGTCCTGGAGAAGGGTCAGATAGGCCAACACCGCCAGCAGGGCCCGCTGCAGCCAGAGAACACGCCGACGTTTCCCTCGTGTCCCTGGCGCAGTAGTCTCGAGAGCGACGCTCATGGTTGTCTTTGGACTTCAGCTGCACTTCGGAAAGCGCAAACACACCCACCCCAACTCGTCCCTCCCAGCGGTTTAAGACTAACCAGGCTAATTTTGGGACTTTCTGATCTTATCGGCAACCCCAAAAGCCAGGGGAGGTAATCATCCATGGTTTTCACGGTGAATGGGCTCCCTTTCTATGATCCAGGGCGTCCAGCCTGCTGAAGCTTGCATGATATACTGGCCGCATGGAGAAGGTTCGATCGGGTGTGCCCCAGGCAAGGCTCCCGACCCGGTACGGTGATTTCGAGATCTACGGCTTCGAGAACGATCGAGATGGTGAGCAGATTGTGGCCGTAGTAAAAGGACCGTTGGAGAAGCAGAATCCGCCCCTGGTACGCATCCATTCGCAGTGTCTGACAGGGGATATTTTCAGATCGCTTCGCTGTGATTGTGGGGACCAACTGGAGCGGGCCCTGGAGCGAATCGCGGCATCTCAGAGCGGGGTGCTTGTCTATCAGATGCAGGAGGGCCGAGGCATTGGCCTGATCAACAAATTGCATGCCTACCAGCTACAGGATCAAGGGGTCGATACCGTCGAGGCCAATGCCAGACTGGGATTCGAGCCCGATCTCCGATCCTATCGCTTTTGTGCGGAGATTCTGAAATCGCTCGGAATCACCCAAATTCGGCTGATGTCGAACAATCCGGAAAAGGTTCGTGGGCTGGAAGAGGAGGGGTTGGAGGTGGTGACTCGAATCCCACTGGTGGTCGAGCCCTCACCAGTCTCAGAAAAGTATCTGAGAACCAAGAAAGAGAAACTGGGGCACCTTCTGGACTAGAACGCTCTCGACTCGTCCCTTTGCTTCAGCAGCCGGGACGTCCCTCCCATCAGGCACAGCCTGTGCCCGAATCACAGACCTCGCGGCTGGCTACGTTGCGAGCCTTCGAGACGTTTTCAACGGCCTCTTTGAAGCGGCCGCCCGGAACGTAACCCTCAATCCGGTCCAGCTCGGCACCGTTCTGGTCCATGATGATGGTGCAGGGGTACGCCGTAATACTGAACTTTCTCTGCAGGCGCACGCCATCTTCCTGAGTCTCGGCGTTCAACCTGAGCCAGACATAGTTGTCCGACATCGCGTCGATCAGCTCGGAGTCGCGGAAGGTCTCGGAGTCCATCTTCTTGCAGTAGGAACACCAGTCTGTGTAAAGGTAAGCGAGAACCAACTGGTCCCTCGACTGTGCTTCGCCTAAGGCGTCCTCGTAGTCGAGTTCCCAGCCCAGCCGGACGGGGACGGATTGGTAGAGGTTGTAGCATACGAAGGCCATCATGCTGATCCCGAGCAGGGTGAGCAAGATACTTGCGTTTTTCCGCATTACAGGTCTCCTGGCTTCAAATCGTCTGCAGTATCTATTCTGCCGTCAGGCCCTGCAGAACGGAGATCATAGGTAGAGGCTGATACGGCCCTATAGGAAAACGGGTTCGACCAGGCGTCCAAGCGCGTCACCTGTCCCAGGTAATCAGGGGCGAGAGCATCGATCAGTTCTTCGAAGTTCTTCGCCGTGGGGAGCTTTGCGTGCTGGCTCCGGTATTGGCTGATTCCCGAGGAAAGCGTATTCAGATCGGAACGCGTGCGGGCCGTTCTCCTTTCGTTGAGCACTGCGATGATGAACTCGGCCTTTTCCCAGCGACGATCTCCGATCCGTACCTCATCGATCACCCATTGGTCGTCTTCCTTGATCATCTTGACCGCCGTCGTGACTGTCACGGTGGCAACGGCGTTGCTTCCCAGGTATTTGATCTTATCTACCTTGACCTGCTTCTTCGAGAACTCTGCAGTGTCGAATCTGCGGACCCCTTCCTGCACCTGCTTCTCGAGACTTTTACTACAAGAAGCACCGATCAGAAGA
Organism: Acidobacteriota bacterium; assembly: GCA_965218775.1. Lineage (GTDB taxonomy): Bacteria > Acidobacteriota > UBA6911 > RPQK01 > JAJDTT01 > CAUZIZ01. Next base: position 2,882,134 of record CBDCLS010000006.1, read on the forward strand.
AGGACGATCAAAGCGTGGCGCACCAGGACATTTTAACATAGTTGAGGCTGGGTCCCGTGCCAGGTTGCTGATGAGGAAGAGCATGTATTGATGCAAGAGCAAAACAGAGCCGCGAACGACTTGACTCATCAGCAAGATGAGGACAATTTCCGAGGAGAGAGCTGGGCAACAGCACAATTTTCCCGGTCCCCGATGGTTGGGTTTACCGTTGACCTACCTGCAACGTTTGTTCCCAAATGATCCAGGTCGGCTGATGGCTGTACCGACCTGGGCGGTAGGTTCCGCCGAAATCCGGCTCCTCGGGAGTCTCTCGGACTGATAAGATCATAGCGCGGGCCACCTGGAATGACTTCCTAATCGTAGGGATTTAGCGCCCGGCTTGTGCGGCAAAGAAAGGTCTGTCGTCTTCCGAAGCAATGCTAGTTCACCTGGACACCTCGGTGCAATTCGTGAAAGGAGTCGGTCCTGCCCGAGCCGAGATGTTTGCGCAGGCGGGGATCCGCACCGTCGAAGACCTTTTGAGCTATAAACCCTTTCGCTACGAGGACCGCTCCAACTACAAGAAAGTCAGCGAACTGGCGGCTGGAGAAGAGGCCCTGGTCGAGGGGGAGATTCTGGTTACGGGCGACTACACTACGCCCATGAAGGGGGTGCAGATCTTCGAAATCATGATCCAGGATTCCTCCGGCTCGCTCTCGGTAAAGTTTTTCAACCAGTCCTATCTACGTCGTGTTCTACGCAAGGGCCAACGGCTGATCTTGTTTGGAGTCCCTCGCCGCGACGACTATGCCATGGACCTGGTGCTGATCAATCCGGAGTGGGAGCTCGTTGACTCGGCGTCCGATGCGAAGATCCACGGTGGGAGGATTGTCCCCATCTATCGCCGGGTTGGAAAGCTCACGACTAGAATGCTTCGCGGCATTCTTTTCAAACTCCTCGCCGACCTGGGGTCGGAAGTCACGGATCCTCTTCCACTAAGCCTGCGACAAAAGCACGGTCTTCTGGATCGGCTTTCGGCCCTTCGGGAGATTCACTTCCCAACGGCTCCGACGGACGAGTCGCACGAGTCGTTCTGGCGTCGTCTTGAATCGAGCCAAACCGAGGCTCACCGCCGCTTGATATTCGAAGAGTTTTTTCTTTTCCAGACGGGCCTTCAGCTGATCAAGAGACAGCGGGAAGTCTCGCCCAAGACCCGCGTCATGCAGACGAGCGACTCACTCCGACAGGCTTTGAAGTCGGTGCTCCCCTTCCGTCCTAGCCGTGCTCAGAAAAGGGTTCTCAAGGAGATCGTCGACGACCTTTGCAGCACCAAGGTGATGAGTCGCCTGCTTCACGGTGATGTAGGTTCCGGCAAGACGATTGTGGCCTTGCAAGCCATGGTTGTGGGGATTGAAAATGGTCATCAATCTGCTCTGATGGCGCCCACCGAGATCCTGGCAGAACAGCACTTTCGGACTTTTCAGAGTTATCTCGAGAATACCTCCTACGAGGTGGTTCTTCTGACGAGCCGGGTCAAGGGCAAGAAACGTAAGGCAATCCTGGCTCGAATTGAATTGGGCGATGTCGATCTGGTCATAGGAACCCACGCCTTGATCGAGCAGCAGGTCGAGTTCAAAGATCTCGCCTTGGTGGTCGTCGACGAGCAGCACCGCTTTGGAGTCCTACAGAGGTCCCAGCTGATGGCCAAGGGAGGACGTCCGGACACACTCGTCATGACGGCGACTCCGATTCCCCGGAGTCTGGCGCTCACCGTCTATGGGGACCTGGATCTGTCGGTGCTGGATGAGATGCCTCCCGGCCGTCAGCCTGTCAGGACCGTCGTCAAGTCAGAGCGAAGCCGCCAGGAGGTCTACGATGTGATCCGGAGCGAGTTGAAGAGACATCGGCAGGCCTTCATCGTCTATCCGCTGATCGACGAGTCGCAGAAGCTGGCCCTGCGAGCTGCCAAGGCCATGGCCGAGCATCTGCAGCAGGAGGTGTTTCAGGAATTCAGGGTCGGACTGATTCATGGGCGGCTCAAGGCCGACGAGAAGGAAGAGTTGATGAGGGGATTGCGGGAAGGCCGCATCCAGGTCCTGGTTTCGACTACTGTCGTTGAAGTAGGCATTGATTTGCCCAATGCCTCCGTCATGGCCATCGAACACGCCGAGCGGTTTGGGCTCTCTCAATTGCACCAGCTAAGGGGGAGAATTGGCCGGGGTAAGCATCCCGGGATCTGCATTCTGATGACCGATGGGGTCAGGTCAGAGGCTGCCTACCAGAGGCTCGAGATCATGCGCAGAACCAGTGACGGATTCAAGATTGCGGAAAAGGATCTGGAGATCCGGGGCCCGGGTGAGTTTGTGGGTACGCGGCAGTCGGGCCTGCCCGAATTCCGTTTTGGGAACATTGTCCGCGACCGAGGGGCGTTGGAGTTGGCCGCCGTCGAAGCCAAGCAGGCTCTGCGTGAGATGTTGCGCGAGACGGATCGACCCGCGGTCCTAATGAACCAGCTTATCGACCAGTGGAAGGAGCGTTATGGTCTCTATGTCGTGGGCTAGTGTAGTGTCCCGTAAGTACGTTGATATTTGCAGATGGGGCTTGTGAGGCGAGATCAAGACAGGAGGAGGAAGACGATGCTTGGCCATCTTCGACGACGACCAACGCAGAGATCGTCCACAACCCCCATCTGCCCTCCGGGTGGCGACGGGACGGGCCGATTTCTTTGTCGCTCCTCCTCCATGATGCAGAGCATCGAGTTCGTCGTCGCTTCGCGAACTCGACACCGTCGCGCTCGCCAAAAATATCAACGTATTTACGGGACACTACACTAGGAGCCTGGGAAGCCAATGAGGATCATTGGAGGAAAGCATCGAGGGCGACGCTTGGCCACCGTCCGTGGTGGGATTCGTCCTACCACGGACCGTACACGAGAGTGCCTCTTCAACGTTCTCGGCAGGACCGTGGTCGGGTCGGTCTGGCTGGACGCCTTCTCCGGAACCGGGGCCGTGGGAATCGAAGCGCTTAGCCGAGGCGGCGCGTTCATTAACTTCAACGATCGTGACTTCACCGCTGTCCGACTCTTGAAGAAGAACCTGCAACTTTGCGGTGTTGATGAAGGCTGGGAGGTTCATCAGAAAGACGTTTTTACGCTTCTCAGAAGCCTGGAATCATCTCCCCTGGACTTCGTCTTCCTGGATCCGCCCTATCGCTTCAAGCGGCACCAGAAATTGCTCGATCGGGTGAGCAGGCTGTCCTGCCTGAAGGCGGAGACTCAGGTAATCCTCGAGACCTTCAAGAAGACCCCAGTACCCTCCTTGCCCGAAGGTCTCTCGCTTTCGCGGGTTGTGAAGGTGGGAGACAATCAGCTCCTATTTCTGCAAGTGGTACTCCCTTTGCAATCGTAGGAGTGGGACCCACGTCTTGGTCTCGTCAGGTGCCGTGACGGCGTGATCCCACCTGCTTTAGCTCGAGATAGGGGCGATACAGCCCTTTCACCTTTAGCTTTCTCCGTATCCGTTCCAGTCCAGCGATCATCCGGCTTCTCAGAGTGCTGTAAGGCACGCCGATCTCGCTACACATCTCCGTGAGCTTCCGTGGACGCGGACCCAGGATCAGGAGGATCGCCTCCCGCTGATCCGGGGGAAGATCAGTAAGTGCTCTGGATACCTCTTCCAGGAGCTCGGATCTGGACCTCGCAAATTCGTTCTTGAGCAAGGTCGTCAGGGGGCTTGGTTGACTCGATCTCGGCTCCGAGTAGACGAAGATGGTCTCTGTGGAAAAGCAGTCCAATGCTCGCTTGGAAGCACGGTAGTGGTCGATGGTCGTGTTGGAAACCACCCGCCTGATGTAGCGATAGGCATCTGCCTCGGTTGGAAAGGCCCTCCCCGAGGCTAGCACGTGGGCGAAGGCCTCTTGCAAGATGTCGTCGACGCGGGAAGGATCGAGCAGCATCCTCACGACTATAGAGCGGAAGACGGGCTGCTTCTCGTACCAGATGCGTTCCAACATACGCAGCAAAGGCGCTTCGCAGAAACGTCATCCGAAACGTTAGACAACCTGGTGGGAAATCGAAATGAAACTTCAGCGATTATAGGGATCGGATCGCAAAGCTGTCAAACTTCTGGATCGTGAGAAGGGACCCGCATGCAGATCCGTTTTCGCCAGGAGCACAACCGAGTCTCGATCCTCCTGTCCCTGATACGATCTCGCCTGACATCGTCCGAGTATCGGAGTCTCCTCCTGGTCCAGAACTGGGCCGACCAATGGTTCCACTCGGGCGGACTCTCCATTGAAGAACGCTCCCTTTGGGTAGGTGAGCTGGAGGCGCAGCTGGATGATCTCTATCGAGGCCTGGAAGAAGGGAGACTCTCACGTCGAGACCTGGAACGCCTGTTTCACTTGTATCGGGAATTGTTTCTCTGTGGATAGGCTGTAAGTTTCCGTACGTGTCTAGCGTCCTCCCTTGCCTTTGCCCGTGCCCATGCCCTTGTCCGACTTCATCTTTCCGTCGCATTCAGGACCTTGACCAGCCCGGTCGTCAGCATTGAGACGATTTCAGACCGCCCCTTCTCCGCCGCTGTTCCGGTCTTGTATCAGTTGCTACCGACGTTTCAGAGCAGCCCAAAGCGAGACGGTTATAGGAACACGAACGGGCAAGGGCATGGGCACGGGCAAAGGCAAGGGAGGACGCGAATAAACACGTCTTGCAATCTCCAACCTCGCCCCGTTGTCTTTTTACGCCGGCGTACCGTACCATAGCTGCGGCAATCGTATGGCGAAAGAGATGACCGCAATCTACCCAGGTTCCTTCGATCCGGTGACGAACGGGCACCTGGACATCATGCAGCGGAGCGGTAGCATTTTCGACAGGGTCATCGTGGCGGTCCTGCTGAATCTTGACAAAGAACCCTTGTTCACCTTAGATGAACGGGTCCGGATGCTGGAAGAAGCCACTCGCAGCTGGGACAATATCGAGGTCGATACCTTTGACGGGTTGCTGGTAAACTACGCGGTTAAGAATGACGCGCGCGTCATTTTGCGAGGCATTCGAGCAGTCACTGATTACGAGTTCGAGTTCCAGATGGCACTGATGAACCGCACCATGCAACCTGATATCGAGACCATCTTCATGATGCCCGCAGGAGCTTATTCCTATCTGAGCTCGAGCCTGGTCAAGGAGGTGTTCTCTCTGGGTGGGTCGGTGAATGGGCTGGTTCCAGCCGTTGTCGAAACCTACCTGGAAGGAGCTCGAGACCGGGTCAAGCCGGCTCAGAGCGAGAGTCCCTCTGGATAACGACTAGAACAATGTCTTCCGATAAGAATCGAGTGAACTTCCGTTGGCTTCCACTCCCAACCCTGATTCTTTCGGCCTCCTTCTGCCTGTACTGGTGGCTCTTCACCCCGGGACAGAAGGCGGAGGATTCCCTTCTGAATTCCGCCTGGATGCAGGCTGAGGCTGCCACGGTACCCGAGCCCGAGACCCTTCGGGTTGAGAATACGATTCGGCGCAACGCCACGCTCGCCACCGTTTTGAGCCGGTTTGAATTTGGTCCTCCAGACATCTATCGCCTCATCGAAGACACCCGGTCCGTCTACAACCTCCATCGGATCAAAGCAGGCAACCGGATTGTCCTCGAACGGTTCCTGGATGGGTCCTTCCGAGCTTTGGAATACCACATAGACGACGAAGAGTATCTGCTGGTCTCGTCCGAGCCCGATGGATATGTCGCCTCCCGCCACCAGCACCCATTCGAATTGGTGGAGGAAGAGTTCTTCGGGCAGATCCAGACTTCTCTGTGGAACACGCTTGTCTCTCAGGGAGGAGAGAAGCCTGTGTTGGTGGACACCCTTTTTCACATATTTGCCTGGGACATCAATTTCACCGAGATTCAGCCCAATGATTCGGTCAAGTTGATCATGAAGAAGAGGTACCAGAAGGAGAGAGGTTTCTTCGTCTACGGCGATATCGAAGCGGTGCACTTCCAGCATGAGGGTAAGCCGTTCTATGCGTTCCTGTTCGCGGACCCGGAAACGGGTAAGAAGGGGCATTTCGACCGGGAAGGGAACTCGGTTAAGAAGGCCCTGCTGAAGGTTCCCTTCAGTTACAATCCCCGTATCACCTCGGGATTCTCCTATTCCCGGTTTCACCCCATTTTGAAGAAGCGTCGTCCGCATCTGGGGGTGGACTACGGCGCTCCAGCAGGTACCCGGGTCAAGGCGGCAGGGGCGGGGAGGGTCATCCTCGCAGGACGCAATGGGGGCTACGGGAAGATGGTCAAGCTGCGCCACGCCAACGGATTCATGACCAGCTATGCCCACCTGTCCAGGATCCAAGTGCGGCGTGGAGCTCACGTCTTACAAGGCGACGTGATCGGCAGGGTTGGATCCACCGGTTTGTCCACGGGTCCGCACCTGGACTACAGAGTCCAGAACAAACGAGGAAAGTATCTCAACCCACGCAAACTGACCTCCCTTCCTGTAAAGCCTCTCGCGGCAAAGCATATGAAGGCCTTCGAGTCCGTGCGGGACGCCTTGCTCGAGCGGCTGGAATCGATACCGGAGCACGAGCCCCAGATGAAGCGGGTCGTTGCCTCCCGCTAGGCTAGTACGCTGTAACACAGATTATGACGGATTTGTGGCGAGCGCGACGGGTCGAGATCGCGAAGCGACGACGAACGCCATGCTTTGCCATAGTGGAGGAGGAGCGACAAAGATATCGGCCCGTCCCGTCGCCACCCGAAGGGCAGATGGGGGTTGTGGACGATCTCTGCGTTGGTCGTCGTCGAAGATGACCAAGCATCGTCTTCCTCCTCCTGCCTTGATCTCGCCTCACAAGCCCCATCTGCGAATCCGTCATAATCTGTGTTACAGCGTACTAGAACCCGGCTCCAAAGCCTGAACGACTCGGTTGCCCGCGAGAACAACATGACCGAGGCGGTTCTCCTCTACAATCCCGCAGCCGGTCGCTTTCCTCTCTCTCAGAAACGCCTGCGTCTTCTGTTGCAGACCCTGAGGCAACATGGGGTCCAGGCTGAGCCTGTGTGCACCCGTGTGCCTTGCGGTGCGGCATCCCAATACCAATCAGATTCCACCGAGCAGCAACGACCTGGTCCTCCGGATTCGGGGTTGGACCTGGCCAAGAAGGATCGGTTGATCGTATATGGGGGCGACGGAACCCTCCATGAGGCCTTTCGGCTTGCGGCTCCCTGGGACACTCCCGTGGCGCTGCTGCCGGCGGGAACTGCCAACGTGTTGGCCCGAGAACTGGGTATCCCCTTGCGCCTGGAAGACGCTCTGCCGATTGCGGCCTCGGGGACCCCGCGGCGTATCTACCTGGGTGAGGGAAATGGGAGATACTTTCACCTGATGTCGGGTATCGGCCTTGACGCTCACGTGATAGCACGGGTGCCGCCAGGCTTGAAAAAGGCCCTTGGAATCGGAGCCTATTGGTTGACCGGATTGGCGGCTCTGCGGAGCTGTCCCCTTGAGCCTTTTCAGGTGACCCTGGACGGGACCGAGTGGGAGGCCAGCTTCGCGGTGATTGCCAATGCTCGACGATACGGAGGCCATCTTCTGATGGCGCCTCACGCCTGTGTTTATGAAGAGTGCCTCGACGTCTGCCTCTTCACCTCGAACCGGAAAACCCGCTTTCTGCGCTATCTGTGGGGAGTCCTCACACGAACGCACCTCGACTACCCGGATGTGGTCTACCGCAAGGTCCAGCAGGTCGAAGTTGTAGGTAACGCTTCCATTCCGGTTCAGATGGACGGCGAGCTGGCGGGAAATCTCCCTATGAGCTTCTCGGTCTTCAGCCGGGGAGTCCAAGTTGTGGTGCCGTAGTACCGTGCAACATTATTCACCAGGGTCTTGGATTACCAGTATCCAGCCTTGGGTCGAGGGATCTTTTTGCCCAGGTGTTCGATCCTGAGGATTTCAAAGTCTTCCTGGATATCGGGACTATTGAAGTTGATGTTGTTGATCTGCCCGGCCAGCCTCTCAAACGACATGCAATCCAAGGGCTTGAGTTCATAGCGTAAATGCCCAAGGTCGATGGCGACGCGGGGCGACTCTTGGAAACCTTCGAACTCACCGAGGAGGTCGACGCCGATGAAGCTGTTACCTAGCACCTTGAGATACTTGGTGTTGTAGGGTTCATCGGCGACGCCGGTATCGATCGAAAAGCGCTTCACCTCCGCCTCAGACCCTTCCTTGTCGAATACGTGGACCTGCTCGGGTCGAAGATCCCATTCTCCCGGTGTGAAGGTAATGATGTTCAGAATGGGAACGGCCTGGGCACCCTGGGTCCGAACGATCTCGACTGTCCAGATGTTCTCGTAGTCGATGAAGGCGTGACAGCCGGAAACTTCGACCGGTTTCTTGAGCTGTTGTCCGGAGACCATTCCCAGGAACAGGGCCAGTAAGAGCAGGGCCCAAACTCGAAACATAACAATATTCTAACCCGGATTTCCCGCGGCCAGTGGTAGCGGTGGTCTCCAGGCCGCCGTGCGTCGAGCCAAAGGCTCGAAAGAAGAAGAATACTTCGGCCTGGAGACCAAAGCTACGCCGTCTCAAACCGAGGCGATAATCTGATTAATATCTGTAATCTGGTGCTGACGGCAGTAGTCCTGAAGTCCCTGAACGATCTTGATCGAGACGAGCGGGTCGTGAAAGTTGGCGGTGCCCACCTGGATAGCCGTGGCTCCGGCTAGCATGAATTCGAGAGCATCTTGTGCGGTGCCGATACCCCCGATACCGATTACTGGAATCTCTACGGCCTGCGACACCTCGTAGACGAGGCGCACTGCCAAGGGGCGGATAGCGGGTCCGGAAAGGCCTCCGGTGCGGTTGGACAAAACGGCTCGGCGCCGGTGGACATCGACGCTCATCCCCACGAAAGTGTTGACCAGACTAACCGCGTCCGCACCCGCCTGCTCACAAGTTAGTGCGAAGCTGCTGACGTCGGTTACGTTAGGTGAGAGTTTGACCCACACCGGCTTGTCCGAAACCCTCTTCACCGCTCGGACTACACGGTCGGTCTGGACGCGGTCGTGACCAAACTCGATGCCTCCCTGCTCGATATTGGGACATGAGATATTCAGTTCGTAGGCGCTGACCTTGGGGTAGGGATTGAGCCGCGTGGCGATGGCGATGAATTCTTCGATCGTCTTCCCGAAGATATTGGCAATGACATGGGTATCATAGGTTTCCAGACTGGGTAGCTTCTCGCTGAGGAACTTCTCGGTACCTACATTTTCCAGGCCAATCGCATTGAGCATCCCCGCCGGTGTTTCGGCGATGCGTTCGGGGGCGCTGCCCGGCATGGGTTCCAGGGAAAGGCCCTTGGTACAGAATCCGCCCAACTTGGAGATGTCGAAGAATCGCGTGAACTCCAGGCCGTAGCCGAAGGTCCCGGAGGCGGTCAGCACTGGGTTCTTCAGCCGAAGGTCCCCAATGTTGACGTCCAGGCTAACCTCCTCGGTCATCGTCCGCCCTCGGTGTGCTCTAACTGACCCCGACTCATCGCGATTCCTCGGGTCTCATCCTTCCTGCCAGATGAATTTTTCGGCATCGAATACCGGTCCATCGCTGCAGGCCAGCTGGTAGGAGTCGACGGTTTCAATCGTACAACCCAGGCAGACCCCGAAGCCGCAAGCCATCTTGGACTCCACCGAGATCTGGCAGGACATTTGGTGAAGGGAGGCCAGGGCCGAGACTGCCTGCATCATGGGATCGGGTCCGCAGACGTAGAGTGCAGTTGGTCGATCAACGAACTGCGTCAGGTACTGCTCGAGCCCCTTGGTGATCAGACCTTTGACGCCGGCACTGCCATCCTCGGTTGTGAGTAAGAGCGGAATCCGGAGCCGCTCGAAGTACTCCAATCCAACCAGGTCCTGGGCAGTCCGTGCGCCGTAGAGCAGATGAACGTCCTGCCCTGATCGATGCAGTTCTTCCGCAAGCAGATAGAAGGAAGCGATTCCGACGCCACCTGCGGCGAGCAAATGAACCCTGTCCGGAGCACCTGTCGAGCTGAATCCATTCCCCAGGGGACCGATCAGGTTCACGCGCTCATCAGGCAGCAATGAGGCCAGCCTCTGGGTTCCGTCTCCTACGACTTTGACCAACAGCGTAATGATGGAGGGCCGTCCCTCTTCCAGCTCTACCGAAAAGACTGCTAGAGCCCGTTTCAGCAGGGGGTGGGGAAGGGACAATCCGTCTGCCACCGAGGCCATGACGAACTGCCCCGGTCTCACGTTTGCAGCAATCTCGGGAGCCCGGACGGCAAGAAGGAAGTTGGGACCGGCGAGTTGGACGTTTTCGACGACCGCTGCCTCCAGGATGTGGCTCACGGTCGACAGAATAGCACAGCCGTCGGACCCGAGTGAGGCCCCTTCAAACTCACTGGTCAGGGGATAGTCCGTATGCTAACATCGCCAGCGCATTTGGGGTGCCAGACATGAATCCAGAACAGCCACAACGAGTGATGACTCACGATGAGGTGGACGAGATCCTTTCCCGCATCTGCGGGGAGGTGTTGGGACACCATCCAGACCTGGATGGGGTGGCACTCATCGGGATTCGTCGTCGAGGGGTTCCGCTTGCTGAGCGGTTGCAAGCAAAGATCAAGGAGCGCACTGGGGTTGAGCTCCCGCTAGGAATATTGGACATCAATTTCTATCGCGATGACTTTTCGCTGGTCGACACCCAACCCGTGGTCGAAGCGTCTCATCTTGACTTCGATGTAAACGAGCGGCAGATCCTGTTGGTGGACGATGTTCTGTTCACGGGTCGAACCGTTCGGGCGGCTCTGGAAAGCATCAGCGATTACGGCCGTCCCAAGAAGGTCAAGCTGGTGGTGCTGGTCGACCGAGGCCACCGCGAACTCCCGATACAACCCGACTACACGGGAAGGGTCATCGACACGGCTGACACTGAAATGGTCGAAGTGAGGATCGCTCCCATTGACGAGACCGAAGGCGTGTTCGTGGCCACGATCGCCGGTTGATTCTTACTGAGGCGCCTCCGGCTACGCGGTCCATTCTGAGTGGTCTCCGGCCAGCGGGAGGTCGCAGAGAGAGGATCAGACTGCCTATCTTACGATGACGAATGTGAAGCCAAACTCTCTTAGTAGCAAGCATCTACTTGGCATTGAGGACATGCCGCTGGCAGACATCGAGCTGATCCTCAGGACGGCTCGGAGCTTCAAAGAGATTTCAACTCGTCCCGTAAAAAAAGTCCCTACGCTACGGGGCAAGTCGGTCATCAACCTCTTCTTCGAGTCCTCTACCCGGACCCGGTCTTCCTTCGAAATAGCGGCCAAGCGCCTCAGTGCCGATGCCGTGAACCTCAACGTCTCGGCTAGCAGTGTCGGAAAAGGGGAATCTTTGATCGACACGGCGCGCAATCTGGAGTCCATGAACCCCGACATCATCGTGGTGCGGCACTCCGCCGCCGGAGCGCCGCGAATGCTGGTGGATTATTGTCGCGACTGCTCCATTCTCAACGCCGGGGACGGGATGCACGAACATCCCACCCAGGCCCTGTTAGATGCCTACACGATTCTTGAACACAAGGAATCCTTGAGTGGCCTCAGTGTCGCGATCGTGGGCGACATCGCGCATAGCCGGGTGGCTCGCTCCAACACGATCCTGCTGTCGAAGGCAGGTGCCCGGGTCTCGATCTGCGGGCCGCCCACGCTGATCCCCCCTGAGTTCGAGCACCTGGGAGGCCGGGTCACCTACCATTTGAAGGAGGCCATCGATCAGGCCGACGTGGTCATGATGCTTCGAACCCAACTGGAACGACAGAGCGAGGTCTTCTATCCGTCCGTGAAAGAGTACTTCGAACTCTATGGCTTGAGCGAGCAGAAGATGAAGTGGGCGAGTCCGGACGCGATCGTAATGCACCCGGGACCGATCAACCGAGGGGTCGAAATCGACCCGGATCTCGCCGACGGGCCCAATTCTGTCATCCTGGAGCAGGTGAACAACGGGGTCGCGGTGCGCATGGCGATCCTCTACCTCCTGTTGGGCGCAGACGAGGAAACTGAGCCATGAGCCTTTTGCTCCGACATGGAACCGTCATCGATCCAGCACAGGACCTGGAGAAGCAGGCCGACCTCCTGATCGAGAAGGGAAAGATCTCCGGGATCGGGAAGATCCAGGCCAAGAAGTCGTGGGAGGTAGTAGACGTCGCCGGCTGCATCGTGGCACCGGGATTCGTGGATATGCACGTCCACCTGCGGGAGCCTGGACGTGAGGACAAGGAGACCATTCTCACGGGAAGCCGATCGGCTGCAGCTGGAGGGTTTACCAGCATCGTCTGCATGCCCAATACCACGCCGGTCAACGACTGTGAGGCAATTACCCGACTCATCCTGGAGCGAGCTCGGGAGGCGGCTTTGGTGAATGTCTTTCCGGTGGGCGCCGTAACCAAAGGCTCTCGGGGAGAAGAGTTGGCTGAGATCGGCGAGATGTTCAAGTCGGGAATCGTGGCAGTCACCGACGACGGGCACCCGGTTCAGAACAGCCAGATCATGCGCCGAGTCTTGGAATACGCCAAGATCTTCGACATTCCTGTCTTGGATCATTGCGAGGATCTGCCCCTGTCGGCACAAGGGTGCATGAACGAGGGAGCGGTTTCGACCCGGCTCGGTCTTCACGGTCTGAGCCGCTCAGCCGAAGAGTTGCACGTTGCGCGCGACATCATCCTCAGTCGTATCACGGGTGGACGAGTCCACATTCTGCATCTTTCGACGCGCGAGTCGCTGGATTGGGTCCGAATAGCCAAGCAGCAGGGGATTGCGATCACTTGTGAAGTCACACCCCACCACTTCAGTATCAGCGACCACGACATCAAGAACTACGACACCAACTACAAAATGATGCCTCCACTGCGCGAGCCCGAAGATGTGGAGGCCATGATCCAGGGGCTGGTTGATGGGACGGTTGACGCGATCGCTACTGATCATGCACCTCATCCACGGCTGGACAAGGAGGCTCCCTTCGCGGATGCCGCCAGTGGGGTGATCGGGATGGAAACGGCGATTCCGCTGTCCTGGGAGCTATTGGTGAGGGGCGAGCTGATTTCCAAGCGGCGGCTGGTAGAGCTGTTCACGGTCAATCCCAGCAGAATCCTCAAGTTGGGCAAGGGGACCCTGCAAGAAGGGGTTGAAGCCGACGTCACGGTCATAGATCCGGATCGGGAGGTGACGATCGACGTATCTCAGTTCCGTTCCAAGGCGCGAAACTGTCCCTTCCAGGGATGGAAGCTTCATGGAGCTCCCGCCTTGACCGTGGTGGGAGGGAAGATTGTCCACCGCGATATTGCTTCCGGCTGATAGCCGCGGCCTGGAAGCGAAACTATCACCCCGTGTGATTCATCTACCTCAGTATGATCAGTATGATCAGTATGATCAGTATGAAGGGATCTAAGCTGTCCGCGCCAATGCGGGTCCTTCCACTGTTTTGGCTGGCCTTCGCCTCTCTTGCCTGGGGAAAGGATGAAGTCCGCTTCGAACTCGTCGTGGAACCGCCAGAGGTCGGCGTGGACAGTCGTTTTGATGCGACTGTAAAGGCAAGTATCAAAGAAGGATGGCATCTCTACTCCCTGACCCAGCCGCCGGGTGGGCCGATCAAGACCACGATCAGCGTCACCGAGAGCAGCTCCTTTGCCCAGGCTGGCGAGGTTCGACAGCCGGAGCCGCGGGTTCAGTTCGATCCCAACTTCGGAATCAATGCGGAGTTCTTCGATGGAAGAGTGGACTTCCTGGTTCCGGTACAGGTGAAGCCCGGCATTTCCCAAAGCGAGGAGGATCTGCAAGTCCAGGTACGCTTCATGATTTGCAGCGATACCCTTTGTTTGCCCCCGCAAACCAATACTCTGGCAGCCTCGGTGGTTATCGTCGCGGCTGCTGCCGCTTCTGCTGCTCCCGCGGGAGTGGAGCCTGCTGAACGAGCCACTGCCCCCGTTGAGAGGGTAGAAGCAGAACCTGAAGATCGCGGCAAGGCGGCCGGAGCAGCAGCTGCCATACCGCTTTCGTTCTTAGCCTATCTGGGCTTTTCCATGACCATGGGTGGGCTTGCCCTGCTCACTCCTTGTGTTTTTCCCATGATCCCCATCACCGTTTCCTATTTCACCAAGCGGGAGGCGGTATCGAGACAACAGGCGCTGTCAGATGCGGCTTTGTACAGCCTGGGGATCGTCCTGACCTTTACCATACTGGGTTTTGCTCTCACCTTCCTTTTTGGTCTGGGGGGCATCAATCGTCTGGCGGCGAGCCCCATCGTCAATCTTGGGATCGCGGCGGTCTTTCTGGTCTTTGCACTGAGCCTCTTCGGAGCCCTCGAAATCCGGTTGCCCTCGAGCTGGACTACATACCTGGACACGAAGGCCACTGCCACCGGGGGTGTGATCGGGATCCTCTTGATGGCGCTGACCTTCTCGCTGGTTTCCTTCACCTGCACGGTTCCCTTCGTAGGCACGCTGATGGTGGCTGCGGTACAGGGCGACTTTCTCTGGTCCCTCTTGGGAATTACTGCATTTGCGGTCGTCTTCGCCACGCCCTTCTTTCTGCTTGCTCTGTTCCCGTCCTGGCTGCAAGCGCTGCCCAGGAGCGGAAGCTGGCTGAGCTCGGTGAAGGTCACCATGGGTTTTCTGGAGCTGGCGGCCGCCCTCAAGTTCATAAGCAATGTGGATCTGGTCTACCAATGGGAGTTGATCACGCGACCCGTTTTCATCACGGTCTGGTTGTCGATCGCCTTGGTGACCTGTTTCTATCTCCTGGGTTGGTTTCACTTCGAGCACGAGAGCCCGAACCCTCCGGTGGGCGTGGTCCGGATTCTCTCCGTCATCTTCTTCGGGGCAGTGGCCATTTACCTGTTTCGTGGTTTGTTCGGTTTTCCTCTGGGTGAGCTGGATGCATTCCTGCCTCCTCGCGACTATGGGAATCCTGCCTCAATTACGGCTCTGGGCGGACATTCCGAGGGCGATGAACCCGAATGGTTGACGGATTATCAGGCCGCCTTGAAGGTAGCTCAGCGGGAAAACCGGCCGGTCTTCGTTGATTTCACAGGTTACACCTGTACCAATTGTCGCTGGATGGAGTCCAACGTATTTACCCTGCCAGAAGTGAGAAAACGTTTGGCGCAGTTCGTCCTGGTTCGCTTATTTACGGATGGGCCGGAACCGGAGCACGAGGAGAATCTCCGATTCGAGGAAAAACGATTTGGCACGATTGCTTTGCCCTACTATGCGGTGATGTCTCCGAGGGATGAGATCATCGTGACCTTCCCTGGATTGACCCGGGTTGTGGAAGACTTTGTGGGTTTTCTCGACAGGGGACTCCTGGGAGTGATCAGTTCCAAGGGGCAAGTCGAGGGCTCGAAGCTCAGGACAGAACGGCTGAAGCCATTACCGGGCGCTTACTGATTTTCGCTGACAGGCAATACCGAAAGGCTTATTCGGGCAGATTCACGATGATGTCGCCGGGACGGGCGAAATTATAGCGCTCACGTGCGATTCTCTCGATTTCGCTGGGATCCACTTTGATTCGCTGGATGTTTTCGAGGCGGTTCTGATAATCCTGACGCAGCTCGAGGTTTTCCAATCGGAGCACCTCTGCTTCCTGTCGGCTCTCACGCAGCTTCAGAAAGCCTCCATCCCCCCAGATGAGCATGTAGATCAGGGGAAGACAACTCAGAAAGAGAAGAATCCAGGAGAACTCGCGTTTCGCTTTTCGACTAATTGGCATTGATCACGGAGAACAAGATGAAATCGGTCCAAATTGTCTTCTGCACGATCGACAACGGTGATACCGCAAGACGGATTGCTCGGCAGCTGGTTGAAGAACGTCTTGCCGCATGTGTGAATATTATTGACAATGTGACGTCAATATACAAGTGGAAGGGTGATCTGGAGGAAGACCAGGAGCTCTTGATGGTGATGAAGACTTCGGCGGATCGGCTTCCTTCGCTGATTGAGAAGATCCAGGAAGTCCATCCCTACGATGTGCCCGAGGTTCTCGCCTGGCCTGCGGAGAAGGGCAACCCCGGCTACCTGGATTGGGTCCTGACACAGACGGGCTGACGCCGCCTGTAACGCAACCTGGACCATTGCTCGGACAGGCTCCTAGCCCGAATAGCGAC
Source organism: Acidobacteriota bacterium (assembly GCA_965218775.1). Taxonomy (GTDB): domain Bacteria; phylum Acidobacteriota; class UBA6911; order RPQK01; family JAJDTT01; genus CAUZIZ01. The sequence continues at coordinate 2,898,258 of CBDCLS010000006.1, forward strand.
CTCATCCGCAATCAGGAGGTCCGATACCCTGAGGAAAAGATTGTCTTGGGCGACATCCCGCCTGTATATTCTCACCTGCTGGAACCCGTTGGCTAGTTTTCAGGGACGTTTGACGAAGGAGAAGGTAATGCCACTTATCAAAGCAACCCACAGATTACTCCTGCTGGGTATCTGCCTGGCTGCGACATATTCGGTCAAGGCTCAGAATCCATGTGCGCTGGCCTCAGACGAGATTCAGAACGTTTTCTACGTTCCCCAGATTGGGCACGGTCGTGACATGGCGGGAAACCGGGTAGACACGAAGATAAGGATCCTGAATTTCGATGGAGCAGAAACTTCGACGGCCACGGTCGTCAGCTGCGGGGATGCGGGCGAGCTGAATCTTCTGCGGTCGGAGTTGGGCGAGCCCACGGCCCAAGTGGACATCACTCTCGAACCTGGTGGAACCGCAACGATCCAAAGCCTGAACAGTGACCCCGACACCGAACTTGCGGTTGGCTATGGGGGCATCATTACGTCGGATGCCTTGGGCATCAGCGTTCTGTTCAACATCGTGGACGCCGAGGGCAACCTCACATCCACCGACGTGCGCCCGGCAAGCCTGGTGAGTCGTGCCTCCTTTTTCGTGGAGGTGGGAGACGGAGTCGACACTGGCGTGGCCATCCTTCTCCCTCCCAACGCGTTAGGCGACAGCCAAGTTGGGCTACGCGTTCGTGGCTCCGATGGCAATATCAGCGGCGAGAACTGCGTGACCATGGAACCAGGAGATCGGATCTCCCAATTCGTGACTGAGATCGTTCCCGGGCTGTCGGCTCTATCCGGCGCCGTCGAGATTTACGCCGATGTACCTGTGGGCTTGATGCCTCTGAGACAGGAGGGCATTGTGATCACGACTGAATCGGTTTTTCCACCGCGAGTAGGGGTCAGCGCCGTGGTCTGTCCCTGAACTTCGACTAGAGTGCCCTCAATCCTTGTTCTTAGCCGCAGCCATGTAGGCAACGCATCTGAACCCGATGCTAGCTCGACGGGCGTCCTCGGGGATGAAGATGCGGTTGAAGCAGAGCATGTCCCGAGCGGGTCCGGAGAAGGCTCCACCCTTGATCACAATCTCGTAATCGTTTCCCTTCGGGACCTTTGTCGACGTCATTTCGGACACGTTGCCGCCCATGTCGAAGACCCCGAAAGGTGAAACGTCGCTCGGTCGGTTGCCGGTAGGTTCAGCTTGCTTGTTTCCGAAATTCGCGGCGCTCCTCCGAGGCATCTGGTTGCCCCAAGGGAAGTATCCTGCTTGGGTTCCTCTAGCCGCCTTTTCCCATTCTTCTCCGGTTGGTAGCCTTCCTCCTCGCCATTGACAGAAAGCCTGGGCATCCTTCTGGTTGACCCAGGCGACGGGAAACGTCAGCGACCATTCGGGGGGCACGTTTTGTTTCCAGTGGCTCAAGAAATCTGCAGGCTGAGTGGGCCTGTATCCGGTCTTCCAGACGAAGTGCCAGAAATGCTCGTTGGTTACCTCGAAGCGGTCGATGAAAAACTCAGCGGTGTCCACCGATCGGGGAGGCATGACAAATAGCTTCCGCGTGGTCTCAATCATACCCGGGAAGTTGTAGATCGACAGACTCAAAAAGAAGCGCAACTGCTGCTCGCTGGCTCCAAAGATGAACGGACCTGCCGGGATCCGAACCAGATCCTCCATGGGTTGATTCAATGGGGGCGGTGATTTCCCTGGTTGGTCGGCTAGTTTTTTTGTGGAGGCTGCCTCGGCAGACTGTGTAGGTGCAGACGGCGATCCCTGTGTCTCACTCGGTTCCGAGTGACAAGTGGCCGAGAAGACCATGAGTCCCGCGATCAAGGCGTTCTGAATCATCAGGGACGCTAGTCTGCCTGCAGAAACGGTCTGGCTCAAATTACTCAGTACCTTCTTCCCAGCCCGCGATGGCAAGCCACCGACGCCAAAATAAACCGTTGATTCGCGTCGTCCCACGTTATTCATCATGTACACGGGAAATATAGCAAATGGATAGCGATACAGTCGATCTGCTTGAGTATTACCTGCGGGACCATCCCGGCTTGAGGAGGTCTATCCTGGTCGATCCTCCACGCCTCCGGTGGCGCGGACGCTGGTGCCGAATTGCTCGCTGTCAGTTTCGCTTTTCCGGTCTTCGGTTGACCCTGGTCAATGGAGAGAAGGCCTTTCTATCAATTCAGGATGTAGAGGCTCACCGGCAGGAACATCTCCGCCCTCTTCTGAGTCTCATTGGAGGAGGATTCAAAGGCTGGAGAGTCGAGAGTATTCTTGGTGGGACTGACCGGATTCGGCACCAGAGCGGAGCCATTCTGAGAGTGCTCCTGGGCCAGGGAGGGCGTCATCAACTGCTCCTTGTAGCCTATCCTGACTCGGGTCCGTCGCCGGATCGAATGCTCTCTTCCGCACTCCTCTGGTGGGATGCGGTCCATGCTACCCTCAAACCGGAGGGGCTGTTGGTGTGTGTCCCCGAGAACTGGAGCCAGGAACTGGTTCGAAGCCTTCCTGCTCTCGCAGTTTCCGTCCAATGCTTCCAGTATCGACGAGACTGGATCGATGGCCTGCCCGTGGTTGCTGCCGCTGCAGGCCTGGAGAGGGTTTTCCCTAGTTCGGACTCAGCTTCAGAGGTTTTCTCTCCCTGTATCCTCTTCCCCTTCTTGTCTAACGTTCCTGACGTTCTCCTGCAGCTGCAGAGGCGGTTCTCGTCCCTGGACTTGACCTACCGAAAGGGAGCCTGGGAGGTCTCTCATCTCGGATTTCGCATGGCCTGGTCTGAGCCTGGGGGACATCCCTGTTATTTTGATCCCCAGTGTCCCCGGGTTCTCGATGCAGAGGTGCTGGCGGACTTTTCCTCCTATTTGGAGCGAGTCTGCAGCTACCGCATCTTTCCACCCCCGAATCCGCGGCACTTCTTCTATCGGTATCGGCAGGAGCGATGGCTTGAAAGCCTCGTGATCCGGGGACACCGGCTCTTGAATGATCGCTTTCGTGAGGTCATCTACTCTCAGGTACCCAGCTATCTGGACGGTCAACGGAAGGTGCTCGATCTGCTTACGGTCACCGATTCAGGTCGACTAGCCGTGCTCGAGTTGAAGACAGAAAGGAATCTGGATCTTATCTTTCAGGGCCTGGACTACTGGGAGCGGGTTCGTCAGCACCTTTGCCGGGAAGAGTTTCAAGAAGCTGGCTACTTCAGGGGCATTCACCTGTCTTCTGAGTCGCCGCTCCTCTATCTGGTGAGTCCGCTGTTCGAATTCCACAAGACGATGCCGACAATCAGGAGATACCTGAAGCCGGAAACGGCAGTTCAATGTGTGGGGGTCAATGCGGATTGGAAGAAGGGGTTGAGAGTCTTGCGCCGATTTGCCCTTTAGGCGGCGAGGCAGTTAGTTGGCTTCTTCTTCGACGTCTTTGTCTTCGCCAGTCTTGAGGGAACTCTTGAAATTGCGAATACCTTCGCCCAAACCCTTACCCAACTGCGGCAGGCGAGTGGCGCCAAAGATCACGATCACAATCAAGAGAATGATGACTAGCTCTGAAACACCCAAGTTTCCCATTCCATCGGTCCTTTCGTAAGTACACCTCCATGCTACTCCTATGCCAGCCACGGTGTCAAACGGACCCAGTAGTTGAACCAGGCCTTGCTGGGGCCGGACCACGCGGTGGCCTCCAGGCCGCCGTCCGAGCCAAAGGCTCAGAAAAATAAGACTTCGGCCTGGAGGCCAAAGCTACTTCTGAAAATGAAGTTTCAGTTTAGGTTCGCGTCGTCCGCCCCATCCGCGGCAGCGTGAGTGATGGGCCTCCATCCCCCATTGTTAAATTCCGAATTGGTCTAGGAGCCGGACACCGAGTACAATTGATAGTCGGTGGAGGTGCTTGCCGGCTCTGGCCAGCGAGAAAGGAGTAGGTTGTCTCACGGGGACCCCGCCAGTCATGAGGACGTTGCGGCTACAAGGGAGATATGCTGAGGCGCGAGCTGTTCAAGAAACTGGCATCTGGTCTGGTTGGGGCGAGTCTTGTACTCGTACCCCTTGTAGCTGGAATTGTCTTTCTGCTGGACCCACTGCGTCGCAGTGTCCTGCAGCGCGGCTTCAGGCGTGTCACCTCTATTGACAGTCTTCCTTTCGGCATCCCACGGAGTTTTACTGTGAAGGGCACACGGACCGATGCCTGGGAAACCACGCCGGACGTGCCGATTGGAGCCGTCTACCTGATTCGCCGCCCCGAAGAGATCCAGGCGTTTCAGGTGACCTGTCCCCATGCCGGCTGTTTTGTGGACTTCGATACCAGCAATCAGCTGTTCATCTGTCCCTGTCACGAGAGCTCCTTCAACCTCGATGGTTCCATCCAGGATCCCCAGAGTCCCGCTCCCCGTGGGCTGGATCGACTCGAGGTCAAAGTTGAGGGGACTGAGGTGCTCGTGCGCTATCAAGAGTTCCGTAAGGGAATCAGGGAGCAGATCACCGTCTCGTGAGTAAAGTGGGGGACTGGCTCGATAATCGCACGGGCTATCGCCGCCTCGGTAGAAGTCTTCTCTTCGAACGCATCCCAGGGGGTGCCAGGTGGCGCTATGTCTGGGGAAGCACCCTGACCTTCACCTTCGTACTTCAGCTCCTCACCGGTTTCTGTCTTTGGACTGCCTATAGCCCTTCGGTGCAGTCGGCGTGGGAGAGCGTCTACTTCATCCAACACCAGATGCAGCTGGGCTGGTTCGTCCGCGGTTTGCACCACTACGCTTCGCACGCCATGGTGGTTCTGCTGATCCTGCACCTGCTTCAAGTCGTGATAGCGGGAGCCTACCGTCGGCCCCGCGAAGTGAACTGGTGGTTTGGTCTCGCGCTCATGGGCCTGGTGTTGGGACTGGCTCTGACAGGTTACCTGTTGCCCTGGGATGAGAGGGGTTACTGGGCCACTCAGGTCACCACCAAGATCATCTCGATTGCTCCCCTGTTGGGTCCAGCCATCGAGCAACTCATCGTCGGGGGACCTGAATACGGACACCACACCTTAACGCGATTCTTCGCTCTTCATGCCGGGTTGCTTCCCGCTTTGCTGGTGTTGCTGATCGCCGGTCACGTCGCCCTGTTCCGCCGCTACGGGGTGACCCCTCCGAAGAACCCTCAGGGGGAAACCCGATTCTGGCCTGATCAGGCACTTCGTGACTCAGTGGCCAGTCTGGGGGTGCTGTTGGTGCTGGTGGGTTTGACGCTGTGGGCAGGGCCGGAGAAGGGTTTCGTTTTCGGGAGCGAGGCGGGTGCGCCTCTGCAAGCCCCAGCGGAAGCGTCTCAACCCTCTCCATCCGCGCGTCCCGAATGGTATTTCCTTTCTCTGTATCAGTTCCTGAAGTACTTTCCGGGCGAGACCGAGGTCTATGGGGCAGTGGTGATTCCCTCGCTGATTCTGGGAGTTTTCGTTCTACTACCATTCCTGGGACGCCGACGCTGGGGACACGCCTTTTGTCTGGCGGCGACTTTCGGCGTGCTGGGAGTGTCGACCTTCCTGACCCTGGCCGCGATACGAGAGGATCGGTCGAACCCGATCTACCAGAAGGGTATCGTCGACGCAGAGCGGAGGGCCCGGCGAGTCGTTGAGCTGGCTCATCTCCAGGGCATCCCCTCCGAGGGAGCGGTCCAGCTGCTGCGTCAAGATCCCCAAACGCAGGGGCCCATCCTGTTTCGGAACAACTGCTCGGCCTGCCATCGTTGGAAGGGACACGATGGGACCGGGCTTGCAGTGATGGAGGTGCGAGAGGGCGAAACGGTTCCGATGACCCAGAGGGCAAGTGATCTGGCCGGCTTTGGCGGCCCTGAGTGGATAAACGGGTTGTTGCGAGATCCTTCGGCGGAGCGATTCTTCGGGCATACCGAACTCAAGGACAGCCTGATGACCAAGTGGTCCAGGAAGAACATTCCTTTGCTGTCCGACGCTGATCTGGAGGCGGTTGTGACTTTCCTGATCGGGCATGGCAGCGCAAAACCGGCACCGTTGGCCAATCCTGAGCGAATGGCTCAGGGGGCCCGTATTTTCGCTCATGGATCTTCTCAAGGATCCCAAGCCTGTATTACCTGTCATCGGCTTGAGCACCCCGATGTTGGGGTGACGGGAAACGCATTGGGCCCCGATCTTACAGGCTACGCTTCCCAGGATTGGCTGCGCCAATTCATTATGGATCCCAGCCAGCCCAGATTCTACGATGGCCAGGGGCAAGGTATGCCCAGATTTGCCGAACGCCTCACAGAGCAGGAAATTGAGCTTTTGGTGGACTGGATCCTGGGCGTGGACGGCGCCAACAGCGGCTGATCGGTCCCCGTATCGGATCAAACCCGAAGCCGATGAACGAAGACTTCTCCAATTGGAACTGGGTGGTACTGGTACTGTATCTGGGTGGCGTGTTCGCCATCGGCATCAAGGCCCGAAAACACCAGAAGAGCAGCGAGGACTTCTTCTTGGCTGGACGCTCCATGGGCTACCTGCCCCTGGGCCTCAGCATGTGCATGACGATCTTCAGTGCTATCAGCTATCAGGCCATTCCGAATCAGTCCTATTACTTCGGGATGTTGATGATGATGTCCATGCTCATGATCTGGGTCGATTTGCCCGTCATCGCCCTGATCGTTTTCCCCATCTTCTACCGGCTGAGGTTGTACTCGATCTACGAATATCTAGAGAAGCGATTTGGCCTGGCTATGCGCATTGCTGCCAGCCTGGTTTTCTTCTTCTGGCGGCTCTTCTGGCTCGCCACCGTCATCTACGCTCCCTGTAAGGCCCTACAGGTGGTCCTGGATATTGCCACCGGGACTCGCATCCCCATACAGGGTCTGGTGATCACGGTAGGGATCGTGACAACCATCTACACCTTTCTGGGCGGAATGCGGGCGGTCATCTGGACCGACGTGGCCCAGTTCTGCGTGATGGCTGGCAGCGTCGTAGCGATCATCGGCGTGGTCTGGTCGAGTATGAGCTATGACCCAGGCGAAGTCTGGCGGGTTGCCCGAGAAGGGGGAAGAACCGTCTGGGCACACACTCGGTTCGACCTCCAGGATCCGTGGTGTCTCTGGGGGCTTGTTCCTTTCTATTTTCTGGCCCGGCTCTCCTTCTATAGCGCGGATCAGATCAATGTCCAGCGGGCCTTGGCCGCCAGGAGCCTAGGACAGGCCCAGAAGGCTTTTGCCTTGAACTGCCTCTGCTTGACCCTCTTCATCCCGATTCTGTGCTATGTCGGCCTCAATCTCTACGCTTTCTACCAGACGCACCCTGAAAGAATCCCACAGCAGTACCAGAAGGTGGAACTTGCTCCGGGGGAGGATGCCTGGGGCGTGCAGCACCCGGAGACCGGCGAGCACCTGGAAGACAAGATCCTGCCCACGTTTGTGGCCCGAGAGCTCCCCGTCGGCATTGCTGGACTGGTAATCTCAGCACTTTTCGCCGCCTGCATGTCCACCATGGATAGCGGCTTGAATTCGGTGGCGACCTCTCTGATCGTCGATTTTCACCGCCGTCTCGGGGCTGGAAAGAAGTGGCTCGCAAAGCGAGTGGGTAAGTCCATCTCCGATCTGGACGAGGCGGATGAGCTGAAGCTGGCCCGGCCTTTGGTCATCTTCCTGGGAGCGACCGCCACGGCCGGCGGGTGCATCGTTGGTCAGCTGGGAACCATCTTCGAGATCGCTCGCAGCGCCCTGGATACTCCTGGTATTCCCCTGGCCTGTGTCTTTCTCTTGGGAATGTTGACCCGAAGGGCCAACATGACCGGTGCTTTTGCCGGATTGGCTATCGGTATGCTCACCATGCTCTGGTTCATCTTCGGCCCGCGCTTGGCAGAGGCAGACGTGCGCTGGATCTGGCCCTGGTTGGACGCAGCTGGAGGGACTTGGCGCGTTTCTGCCATCTATCCAGGCATCGTGGGAGCTGTCCTGACCTTGGGCGTGGGCTATGGAATCAGCCTTATCGCCGGGAAGCGGACCACGCCTGAGCAGCTTCGTGGTCTCACCATGAGAGGGCCCGCGTCGTCGGCCTGAATTTGACTTATGGAGCACCGGAAAGCGTCTTTGGAAGCTTCTAACTACGAACAGGATCCGTTTCCTGTCGAAGGGGCCGCGAAGGTCCGAAACTGTATCAAAGCAAGTCCGGCAGAGCCGCGAACGACTTGACTTGTCAGCAATATGAGCCCAAGTTCTGAGGAGAGAGTCGGACAACAGCAAGATCTCTGCTAACACCGACCAAAGGTTCTTCTTGAATGATCCGGCTCACAGCCGGGCGCCGGACCAAGGGTCGCGAGGTACGCACAGAATGAATAAGATCTCACTGTTCATCTTCTTGGGACTGCTTGTTTCTTCATGCGGTGCTCCCCCACCGGGCGATGCTCCCAAGGAAAGCACGTCTGGCTGGACCGAAACCAGCTTCAGAGATTTTGCGGATGGGACCTTGGCCGATGGAGGAGCCAATACCTACGTTTCGGCCGATGGGAGCATCCGACTGATCAACCAGCTTGATCTGGACCAGGACGGACTGATCGACCTGGTGCTTCCGGGAAGTCACGACAACAATTTTCAGGTGGACTCGTGGATCTACTGGGGTGCAGACGGCTTTAGCGCCTCCTCCCGGACAGCCCTGCCGGGAGAAGGAGCCTCGGGGGCCGCCATCGCAGACTTCAATGCCGACGGCCATCTTGATGTCGTTATCGGGAGCGGCTACAACGGCACCCGTACCGAAAACAACTCGCCATTGTTCTGGGGTGGAAAAGACGGCTTGGATCGCCAGCGGAGGCTGGATCTGCCTACGGTTTCGGTGGAGGCAGTGGCGGCCGCTGACCTCAACCTGGATGGCTATTTCGAGATCGTCTTTGCCAGCAACGGCCTCTCCTATCAGTTCACCCGCGAGGGAGGGGACTTCACGGTTGTGAGACCCTTCTCAGATATCTATTGGGGTTCCTCCGGGGGCTACTCTCCCAGGCGCACAACTCAGCTGCCCACCCACTTTGCCCAGGATGTAAAGATTGCTGATCTCAACCGGGATGAGATACCGGACATCCTTTTTGCCAACCAGGGCAGGGGAGAAGGGCCAGGAGGAGTCTTGATCTATTGGGGAAGCGAGTCCGGCCAGTACTCCCAGGCTTCGTCGACACGGCTTGACGGTCTGGGCAGCGCCGCCCTTCGTGCCTCTGACCTCGATCAGGACGGTTGGCTGGAGATCGTGGTAGCCAACCACAAGAGGAGTCCCACGGATTCGTCGACTCCTGCACCCTGCTTCATTTACTGGGGCTCCCCGGAGGGATTCAGCGGTGATCGCAGGACCGAGCTTCCAGGCTGGGGGGCTCGTGGCGTCGATGTCGGCGACCTGGACGGGGACGGACACCTCGATCTGGTTTTCGCCAATGAGTTCGGTGATGCCTCTTTTATCTACTGGGGATCTGAGAGCGGCTTCCTGCCGCATCGCCGAACAGCCCTGCCCACGCTCGCGGCCAGCGACTGCGTCATCGCAGACCTGAATGGTGACGAGCGGCCCGACATTATCTTCAGCAATGAGAAGAATAGTGAGACCCATGATATTTCTTCTTTCGTCTACTGGAACGGCGAGAATGGCTTTGAACGATCCAATCGGCTGGAATTGCCCACCCTGGGAGCGGCAGCGGTCGAGTCCGACGACCTCGACGGCGACGGAAAGAGGGATGTCATCTTCATCCACAAGAAGGATGGCTACGTCGCAGAAGATGCTCCCAACGCCTATGTCTACTGGGGACAGAAGGGGGGGCAGTATTCCTCCGACCGGCGCTGGGCGCTGCCCTACAACGGCGGCAGCTCGGCCAACATCTCTGATCTGAACGCCGATGGCTTCACCGATGTTCTGCTGACAGGAAGAGTCGACATCCTATGGGGGGCGGCGGACGGATTCTCGCTGTCCAACAATACCCAGCTGCCTACTGAGCGTGCCTTCAGTACCGTGGTGGCAGATTTCAATCGGGACGGCTACCTGGATCTCAGCGTGAGTGAGTGGACACCCGAGGGCGAGGAGATGAGTCTGCTCTGGGGAGCTCCGGGAGGCTACCGGATGGACAACCGGTTCGTCTTCAGGTTTCCCGATGTCAGGCTTCACAAAGCGGGTGACTTCGACCGGAATGGCTATCTGGATCTCCTGTTCACCGGGACCAGCGATCAGGTAGTGATCTTCTGGAACGGGCCCGAAGGGTTCAGCAACCAGAACAAACAGTATCTCCCCACCAAGCTAGCGGTGGGGGCCGAGGTAGCGGATCTCAACGCCGACGGCTATCTGGATCTGATCGTCTGTAATCTATACGATTTCGGCCGGCAGGAAGAGCAGATCGGGGACCGGCCAATCGACGCGGAGCCCCAGTCCGCAACCTTCTCGGCCGGAACCGAAGTCTACTGGGGTGGCGAGGACGGGTATTCGCCGGAACGCAAGTTGGTCCTCGAGACCGTCGGCAGTGAAGATGCCTCGGTGGCCGACCTCAATGCGGACGGACACCTCGACCTGGTGGTGTCCAGCTACCATGCCGGCATTCACCGCAGTCATCCCTCGTACATCTTCTGGGGTACCGGTTCCGGATTGAACCCGGAGCCAACCCTGCTCCCCACCGACTCGGCCTCGGGTGTGGTAGTGGCCGATTTCAACCAGGACACCCAGCTGGATATCTTCTTCGTATGCCACACCAAAGGGGGCAATCACCGCACCAATTCGTTCCTCTACTGGGGCGAAGACGGAGGCTTTGCGGCCGACAGACGGCTCGACGTTCCCACCCGAGGAGTGCATTGGGCCGTCCACAACGATGTCGGCAATATCTACGATCGATCTCCCGGGTACGACTACATTTCCTCCCCCTTTGACGGCGGAGAGACTGCCCATTTCGAAAGTCTGTCCTGGGAGGCAAAGGAACCCTTTGAGACGGTGCTGAAGTTTCAGCTTCGTGGATCCAGCAGCCAGGAAGGTCTGGTCTCAGCCGCCTGGCTCGGCCCGGAGGGGGCAAACAGCTTCTACACCGAATCCTCAGCGGCGATAAAAGGACTTCCCAAGGGCGTGCGATGGATCCAGTACAAGGCCACGCTCCTCTCGCCCAACGGAGCCAACGCCCCGGTGTTGGAGTCAGTTACGGTCGGGAACTGAGCGCAACCCGTCAGGGTTGAAATACCGATTCAAAACCGAGATCTCAAGCGAATAGTGATCAGCGAGCAGTTCTTGGAACATCAGCACTCCAACAGAGCCGCGAACGACTTGACTCGTCAGCAATATGAGCCCAGGTTCTGAGGAGAGAGTCGGACAACAGCAAGATCTCTGCGAACCCCCGACCGAAGTTTCTTTCTTGAATCATCCAGCGCCAGAGCTGCTGGCCCCACTGACCTGAGACCTGCGACCTCAAATCAGGTCCGATACGCCTGCAACGTCCTCTCGGCGATATCGTCCCAATCGAAGCGCCTGACGCTTGCGAGCGCCCTCTTTGAGGCCGCCTGTAGATCCCAGTTTCGAATCTGCTGCATCGCCTGAAAGAGTCCGCCTTCTTCCTCCGGATCGTAGAGGATGCCGGCCTCTTCACTCACCGTCGTGGGCAGACAGCCGAAGGCTGGAGCGATTACCGGTTTTCCCAAGGACAACGCCAGGATAAAGGAGCCTGAGGTCATGGTTGCGACGAAAGGAAGGACCATCACGTCAGCAGTAGCGTAACTTCTTTTCTGTAAATTCTGGTCAGGCCTGGGTCGGAAAGACAGAGGTCTGGGACAGGATTCTCCAAAAACAGAAACGTCTATCTGGCAAGGAGAATCAAATGAACCCAGACCTGGAAAAGAGAGTACCACGGGAGATCCTGGCGGAGTTGATCGAGGAAGGAACAGAAGCCTTTCGAGGAATCCTGGAGAAGCTGTTCAACGTGGCCATGCAGTTGGAAAGAAGCGAGTTTCTGGGAGCGGAAGCGTACGAGAGAACAGCCAGTCGGCGAGGCTATCGAAACGGATTCAAAGGCAAGCGGATTCAGACTCGAGTGGGAGAGCTGCACTTGGAGATTCCACAGGTGCGTGGGTTGAGGTTTTATCCCAAGTCGCTGGAGAGGGGTTGCCGTTCGGAGAAGGCCCTGAAGCTGGCCATTGCCGAGATGTATGTGATGGGAGTCTCGACGAGGAAAGTCACCGAGATCACGGAGCAGCTGTGTGGGTTGGAGATCTCGGCCACCCAGGTCTCGAGAGTGGCCGGGATGCTGGACGAAGAGCTGGAAGAGTTTCGAAGCCGGGAGCTGGGAGAGTATCCGATCGTGTATCTGGATGCCCACTACGAGAAGGTTCGAAGAGGCGGCAGGGTGCAGGACGTGGCCATCCTGAAAGCCATAGGAGTCAATCGTTTCGGAACGCGGGAGGTGTTGGGTCTGAGCACCAGGATCAGTGAAGCGGAGGTGCATTGGCGAGGGTTTCTGGGAGATCTGCACAAGCGTGGACTGAGAGGGGTCGAGCTGTTTGTCAGTGACGATCACGAAGGACTGAAGGCGGCCAGGCGGGCAGTTTATCCGTCGGTGCCCTGGAACCGTTGTCAGTTTCACCTGAGTAAAAACGCCCAACAATATGCTCGCCGCAAAGAGGACAAGCCCCGCATCGCCCAGGCCATGCGGGACATTTTCGATGCCCCGTCTCGAGAAGATGCCGAGGAGCTCAAGGGTAAAGTCGTCAAGAAGTTCGAAAAGATTGCACCGGAGTTCGTGAGCTGGCTGGAAGAGAACGTGGATGAAGGGCTGACAGTGTTTGATTTTCCGAGGAGCTGGTGGCGAAGGATCCGAACCATCAACGGACTGGAGAGACTGCACCGGGAGATCCGGAGACGAACCCGGGTGGTGGGAATCTTTCCCCACGAAGCGTCGGCGCTGCGGCTCATCTCGGCTGTGCTTGCAGAGATACACGAGGAGTGGTTAACCGGCCGGCAATACCTGAACCTGGCCGGCTGGAAAACACAAGTGGAGCAATTCTTCCCTACAGGCCCTAAAGAAAATTACAGAAAAACGGTTGCTTAACCAGTGCAGAGGAGCTCGCCGTAGGGATTGTTGCCAGGATCATCTGCCGGTAACCGTTTGCCTTGGTGGTAATAGTAGGCGATTCGCAAGAGTGTTGGTGACGGGATTCAATGCCCAGGCAGCGATGCTAACTGGCCGTCGGAAGGACGATTACGCGCCTGCCGACATCAAGATGGTCTCGGTCTTCTGGGAGATTACCTCGTGGAACACTCGGGGTCGGGGCCGGGGGGGCGGGTAACCAGGGGGTGGATTGCTGGGGTCGTGGAGCTCAAGCCGGTCACGTCCCCGCACCTGGTAGTACCATTCCTTTTCCTGCTCCGCTACTTCAACGGTGCGCTGGAGGATAAACTCGATGTAGTCGAACTCGCTGAAGGCGAGATCGGCCAGAAAGACCCGGTTTACGCTGGTCCCATCCCAGGTTCCGAGATCGGGAATCGGCACCGCACCCATACACACCTGAAAGAGCTTTTCCTTCTTCTGTAAATTGATGAGCTTGACCGGAAACTCTAGTGTAACCGACACCTGACGCTTTTCATCCAGGTAGGTTGTGCGGGCGTTCATCAGCTCGTCGGCCAGCGTCGATTCGATGACCTGGTCATGCGTCGTGAGCTCTCGAGCGTTCTCGATGGTGCGAATCTCGAAGCTATGTTCGGCGAACAAATCGCTGATCTTGGATCGCTTCAGATTATCTGGTTCATCGCGAGGTGAATAGGAGATCGGGATGGTTTCTTCGCGGCCGAACAGCATCCGCCATTCAGAGCTCGGGATCTGGAACAGATTCTCTTTGACGATCGTGTATTCGGTCTGACAGGGCAGGATCAAAAAGAGCTCTTGTTTGTCACCGGTCTTCTCGTTGGTGAGAGTACAGGCTGAATCCAGCTGGATCCGAACCCGGTGAACTGCGCCTTCCGTACCCTCGAAGCCGGGGTACTTGTAGTGCGGATGGCGCATTATTGGCTCGCTCTTCCAGGTGAAGTAGGAACGACCGAAGTCAATCATTGTTCTGTGCTCCCTTGTGGGGTACAAGATACAAGATACAAGATACAAGATACAAACAAATCACAAGCACCAAGTTCCAAATGAACTCCTTGTCTTACTGCAGCTGTGCCCGCGGCAGCATTCCCACCTTGGGCGCAGAACTTGATGCTTGGAGCTTGGAACTTGTTTGTATCTTGTACCTTGTATCTTGTATCTTTCTTTGTCTTCGCCTCTATCCGATCAGGATGAATCGCAGATCCATGACGTTGGTTTGAGTAGGACCGGTGATGATCAAGTCTCCCAACTTCTGGAAGAAGTGGTAGGAGTCGTTGCGAGCCAGGAAGTCTGCCATGGAGAGGTTGAGGGCTTCTGCTCGTGCGGCTGTTTGCGGTGAGGCCCAGGCGCCGGCTGCGTCTGTGGGACCATCGGTTCCGTCTGAGCCCAGACTTGTGAACAGGATCGATTCGAAGTCCCAGTCGGCGATCTCGGCAGCGCAGCAGAGGGCGAATTCCTGACTCCTGCCCCCTTTTCCATCCCCGGTAACCCGGACGGTGGTTTCACCCCCCGAAATGATGCAGCAGGGCGGCTGGACCGGAAGTCCGGACCGCAGCACCTCGCGGGCAAGGGCGGTATGGACGAGCGCCACGTCCTCGTTGTTGCCGGCGATCGACGAAGAGAGTATCAGGGGAGCGAATCCAAGAGTCCGCGCCTGCCTTGCTGCAGCCTTCAAAGCCACTATGTTGCTGGCGACGATCGCGTTCTGGACCCTTGCGAAGCGGGAATCTCCGGGTTTAGGGGTCTCCCTTATGCCCGGAGTCTCGGAACGGACTCCACTGCGCAGATAGGATAGGACTTCCGGCGGTGTTGATTCCTCGATCTTGTACTTGGCCAGAATCCGCAGACAGTCTTCGAAGCGCGTGGGATCGGGCACAGTGGGTCCGGAGGCGATGCTGGTCAGGTCGTCACCCACCACATCCGAAAGCATCAGGGAGAGAATCTGAGCGCCACTCGCGTGCTCGATCAGTCTCCCTCCCTTGACTCGACTCAGATGTTTGCGAATGGCGTTGATCTCGTGAATGGTGGCCCCACTTCTCAGAAGCGTGGCGTTGGTGCCTTGTTTGGCCTCGAAGGAGATTTCGGCGACGGGAGCCGGAAGCAGGGCGGAGCCACCCCCAGAGAGAAGCACAAGGAGCAGATCCTGATCGGTGACGTGGCCGTGAAGGAAGCTCAGCAGGGCCTCGGTCGCTCGCCGGCCATCTTCGTCGGGTTGAGGGTGTCCGGCTTCCAGCACCTGGGTCTTTTCGAGGGACCCCCCGTAACCATGCTTGACGACGATCAACCCCTGGTCGAGCCGGTTTCCCAGGATGTCCTCGACGGCTCGAGCCATGGGAACGCCCGCTTTTCCGGTTCCCACCAGAAACACCTTCCGGAAGTCGGACAAGGCGTAGGCCGTTGCAGCCAGGCGAAGGGAATCGTCCTGACGCTTGAGCGAGCGTCTGACCGCCTTCTCCGGGTCCACTGCCTCCAGGGCGGCCTGATAGATCTCGCGCTGGCTCAATTTCAGCGTTTCGATCGTCATGTTGTTCACCCACTATCTAAGCTGAGGCTTGGAAGAATTTGTTGCACCATTCGAATCCTTCCAAGTCTCATCTTAGGGAGCTCTTCTCACCGCTCATTGATCTTGAGACGGATCATTCCGCCCTTTCCACTCCAGGGTAGGTATCGCTCTAACAGGTGATGTCGAAAGAATCCCACAAGGGCGCCGCCTCCAAGGCTAAAGAAGATGAAGCCCAAAGCACCCATCCCAACCCTCCTTACCATGCCTAGAAAGGTGGTGGCGTCTTCTCGGAGGGTGGGTCTTCTTCGCTTTTCGTAGATCCACTTGATGCTGGGTGTGTAGGTCACGTTGCTGAGGATTTTCTTGGCTTGCTCCTCCGGGCCGATCAGCAGGCTGACAAGAAGGCCACTGCGCTTCATGTAGATGCCGGTCGAGGAGACGTGGGACTGAAGCAGGTTGTGCAGTCTCTGAGAGTAATCCTCGGCCAGGGCTGGGGTTGGATAACCCAGGAGAAAGAGGACGCTGTCTTCGGGGCCATAGCGGGCGTAGGTGACCTCGGCTTTATCTTCGAATCCAACTCTGGGGATGAGGTCGGTGGGGAATTCAGGATTGAGGCTCAGAGAGGTCGTGCCCAGATAGAAGGCGATCGATTTCTGGATCAAATCATGTTGGGGCAGGTAGAGAACGGTAACCGGGTGGACGTTGAGGAGCGGAATGACCTCGACCAGGCTGGAGGCGATTTCTCTCAGGAGCTGCGGGTCGGCAGGTGGGCTTCCTTTCTGGCTCAACTGGAGGGCGTAGGAACCTCTCCAGAAGCTCAGTGTGCCATCGCGGTAGAAGTTCTCTACCGTCAAATCAAGGCGTTCTCCGGAAGGATCCGAGCGGTTTCGCAGAGAGAAGATGCCGAACGCGCCTGAAGAGTCCAGCATCTCATGGACCTCGAACTCGACAACGGGTGAAGCCTGTGCTCCTCTCTTCCGGAGATGCCAGCGCGAATAGGCAAGCAGACCATATTCCTCGAGAAGCGGGAGTTCCAGGGACCCTATCTGGGCGTGATCCTGGATGAGGGTGACCTCTTCCAGGTTGTCGAATCGGTATTGGCCGAGGGAAGGGAAGTACTGCTTGATCGTGACGTCTGCCAGGGAAGCCTGAGTCGAGCAGACAAGCAGGAAGAGAAAAACAACGGCGGCTTGAGGGCTCCTACCCAGCGCTGGTAGATCCCGGAATCGGTATCGCGAGCCCCTTTTCCACTCCATGTCTGATCGCAAGCACCGATTCTAACATGCCCCGTTTTCTGACTTTGGTTCTCGGAGTCTGGTTTTCGTAGAAGACATTGCGCTTGAGATTTTGAGGTTCTCGAGTGAGGGCTAGAAGCCTCGACTGTGTTCTGCCCGCTCGCTGAGGGGGATTGAGCCCAGGGCCCGGAAGTATTTCTCGATACCCGTATAGAGGGATTCGACCACCTGCTTCCGGCCTTTTTTACTCTTCAGGAATTTCTCCTCGGAGGGATTGCTCAGGAACCCTATCTCGGTGAGGATACTCGGCATTTTCGCGCCAATAAGAACGATGAATGGCGCCGTCTTCACGCCCCGGTTTCGAAATCCGGATCGATGCTTCCTGATACCGGAGAAGAGATTCTTCTGGACCACATGGGCCAGATCCTTGGACTCGGCATTGTAGTCGCCCAGAGTAATCTGGTGCAGTAGATTTTCGAGGTCTTGAATGGTTTTTTGAGAGGAGGCGTTTTCGCGACTAGCCACATCCCTGTCGGACGCGCTGGAGGCGAAGTTCAGGAAGAAGGTCTCCGCTCCCGTGACCCAGCGCACCCGGCTGGCATTGCCATGGATCGAGATAAACAGGTCGGCCTTCTGCTGGTTGGCGATGGCCGTTCGCTCCTCCAGGGCGACGAAGCGATCCCGGTCTCGAGTCAAAGTGACCTTGGTCCCGAGGCGCTCTTCAAGCAGGCTTTTCAGGCGCAGGGCAACGTCCAGAACCAGGACCTTCTCTGTCATCCCTCCAGGGCCGATGGTCCCGGTGTCGCTGCCGCCATGACCAGGATCGAGAACCACATGACCCACCTTCAATCCCAGCACTCTGGTGAGGCTTCTGTCCCCGTGTAGGTTGGGCGTCGGGACCACGGGAGTAGGCGGAGCCGGTTTCTCACTCGGGTTGCTGGCCGGTGAGGACTTGGTCAAGGGCAGGACGGCATCAGCGGTTGCCGGCTTGCGCTGCCGCTCGGATGATAACGAGCGGTCACCGCTGATGTCGATCACGATCCGAAAGGGATTGTAGAGGGCGAAGACGAGATGTTCGTGGATTCGATTGAAGTCCAACACCACCCGCACCACATCCGGCCGATTCTCAGCGACCCGGATTCGAGTGATGAAGACGTCGTCGATCTTGTAGGTCTTGCCCTTGAGATCGGTTGCCAGTTGGGCTTTCTGAAGGTCGAAATAGATACGATCAGGATTGCTCAGAATGTCCTTTCTGAACGCGACCTCGTGGTCCAGTTGGATGACCACACGAGTGTAATCCTGATTGGCGCGATAACGGATTTCGGAAACCTGTGCGATGTTCTTGGCTCGTTTTCTGGGCTTGGGCCGGGGCGGATTTCGTAGTAGCCGTGCTCGCTTCAAGGCCGTCGAGCGGTGCTTGGTGAAGGGGTACTCCCGAGCCACGAATTCGTAGTAGTAGATGGCTTTGCTTCGGTAGGCCTCGCTCTTAAAGCGGTTGGCCATCTCCTCGTAGAGTCCGGCAATGGCGTAGAGCGCGTCATCGCAGGCCGAGTAGGTGGGATCGTGGTCGATAACGAGCCGATGGAGGAAGATGGCTCTCTGGTACTCGGAATGTGTCCTCTTGGATTTAGACGTCCGGGTAAGACGCTGGTGGTACTGATCTGCCTTCTCGTAGGCTCGTCGAGCAGCGTCCCGATTTCGAGACTCGAGTGGTTGAAGGACCAGGATAAGACACACCAAACCTAGCGTAGCGATACGTAGGCTGGTCAGCACGTTCACCCTCCTTCGGCCCCGGGGTGTCCGTTCTCCGTATCTTTTCAAAACAGTGTAGTTATACACGAGCGGGCTGTCAAAGTTGCCGCTCTGGGGAAGGGACTTTTGGTAGTGAGCAGTGATCAGTGAACTGTGTTCGCTGATGAGCTGCCAATTGGGCTTGCTGGCATCTGTGGACTGTTTCGCCCTCTACTGACAGTACTGGCCACTCTTCTACCAATTGCGCTCACTGCTCACCGCTCACTATTCCACTGCTCACTATCCCACTGCTCACTGCTTTCTATTCAAGGGCGTATTGGTCAGGAGCACTCGGCCGTCCGAGTGGACGATTCGCTGGATTCGGGTGGAGGGTTGGGCAACTTCGGGCTCCCACTCGCGGTAGGAAGAGTAGAGCGCCCGAACCTTGCGCACGTACCCCTGGGTCTCCGAATAAGGAGGGATACCTCCATGACGTTTGACGGCATTTTCTCCGGCGTTGTAGCCGGCCAGAACCAGGTCCAATTTGCGATCGAAAAAACCCATCAGGAACTTCAAATAGCGGGTGCCGCCCTCGATGTTCTGGGCCGGATCGAACGTGTTCTGGACACCGAAGCGGCGAGCCGTGTCTGGGTGCAGCTGCATCAGCCCCTTGCAGTCCTTGGGGGAAATCGCCCGCGGTTGAAAGTCACTCTCGACTTTGATGATCGCTCTGACCAGATCGGGATCGATGTCGTAACGACCCGCGGTAGCGTGGATCAGGGGTAGGAAGGCGGTTTGAGCCTCACCAACTTCCGGCCCTTTGAAAAGAGGCTTGGTTGGGGTTGGGACAGATAGATTCGTCAGCACCTTGACCCCATCCTGATTCAAGTAGGAGTGGATTGGGCTCCCTGTCAGGAAGGAGATCCAGAAAGAGGCCAGGAACGGTAAGACTCTTCTACTCTGATCTAGTCTTGTCAGCACCACTTGAATCGCCTTTATGGACCGGAGTCGTTGATCTCCAAAGCAGCTAGTACGCTGTTACAGCGTACCAGGATGTCACTTCGACCGAAAAGGCCGAAGATGAATTAGCATTCTACCCTATAATACCGTCTGCTCACTGCTCACTGCTCACTACCAACCCCCAGTGTCTCTTCGACAAAGCGATAGGTTTCCTTGAGGGCCTCGTCTAGGCGCGACGGATCTTTGCCCCCAGCCTCAGCCAGGTCGGATTTGCCCCCTCCCCCACCGCCGACCAGGGGAGCCAGTTTGCGGATTAGATCATCGGCCCGAATCTTTTCCGTCAAGTCGCTGCTGACCATGGCAACCAGGCTCACCTTGCCGTTGGAGGGCATCCCCAGGACCACCACTCCCGACTTCAGCTTGTTCTTGAGTTGGTCGGCGAGCTGCCTGAGGGCGTTTCTATCCAGGTCTTGGACCTTCTGTGAGAGTACCCGAACGCCCTGGATCTCGCGCGAGCCTTCGAGGGCTTCAATGCTTTCCTGTTGCGCCAGTTTCAGACGCAGGGCTTCGGTTTGCTTCTGGGCTTCCCTGAGTTCCCGGACGGTCCTGTCTACGGCTTCCGGCAGGTCCGCCGGTGCAACCCGCAGGCGATCAGATAGCTCGCCCAACAGGCGCTCTTCTTCTGAGAATCTTTCCATCGCCAATTCTCCGGTGATGGCCTCGATACGGCGCACTCCGGCTGCGGTGCTGCCTTCTGAGACCACCTTGAAGAGAGCGATGTCTCCCGTTCTGCTTACATGGGTGCCGCCGCACAGCTCCGCGCTGAAGCCGGGAACCGTGACCACACGAACCTGAGGAGAGTACTTCTCCCCGAAAAGAGCCATGGCGCCTTGCTTGATCGCCTCCTCCAGGTCTCTGATAGCGGTTTGAACTTCGATATTTTCTCGAATCTTCGAGTTGACCTGCCTTTCAATCTGACCAATTTCACCCGGGCTCAGCTGTCGATAGTGGGTGAAGTCAAAGCGAAGACGGTCGGGTGCTACGAGCGAGCCCGCCTGTTTCACGTGCTCTCCCAGAACCTGGCGCAGGGAGGCGTGCATCAGGTGTGTCGCCGTATGGTTGCGGGCGGTACTCAGACGCCCCTCTGTCAGCACCGAGGATTGAACCGCATCGCCCTTTTTCAAGCGTCCTCGCTGCATCTTGACTTTCGAAAGCCGCAGACCTTTGGCGGGGCTGTAAGTATCCTCCACACGCGCATAGACGCTTTCGTTTTCCAGGGTGCCCTTGTCGCCCACCTGTCCACCGGCTTCAGCATAAAAAGGGCTTTGATCCAGTACCATTTCTCCAGTCTGGCCTTCCTCGAGCACGTCGACGGAACGATCGTCCTGCAGCAGGGCAAGAACGCTCCCGGGAACTTCCTCGATGTCGGTGTAGCCGGTGAATTCTGTTTCCAGGCCTTCCTTGGCCAACTCCTGGTAGACAGGCTGAAAGGTCTTTGCTTCTCCTTTCCAACTTGCCCGGGCTCGCTCTCGCTGCTTCTCCATCTCGACGAAGAAGCCCTTTTCATCGACCCCCAGTCCACGCTCCTCGGCGATCTCCCGGGCCAGGTCCAGGGGGAATCCATAGGTATCGTAAAGTTTGAAGAGCTCCTTCCCGGGGAGCTGCCTCTGGCTCTTTCGGGCCGCTTGATCGCTGATCTCTTCGAAGAGGCCCATTCCATGGCGGAGTGTGGTCTGGAACCTCTCTTCCTCATTCTTCACGAGCTTGGCCACGTACTCACCTTGAGATTCAATCTCGGGATAGGCGTCCTTCATGAGGTGGCTCACCAGGGCTGCCAAAGTGAACAGGAACGGTTCCTCTTGCCCTAGCGTTTTACCATGGCGAATTGCCCTGCGAAGGATCTTCCGAAGGACATAGCCACGTCCTTCGTTGCCAGGGATCACCCCATCGCTGATCAGGAAGGTACAGGCTCGACTGTGATCGGCAAGAATCTTCAGGCTGACATCGGTCTCATCGTCCTGACCATAAGCGGATCCGGTCAGACGGGTGGCTTCCTCGATGATGGGCCGGAAGAGATCGGTGTCATAGTTACTGGTGTGTCCCTGAAGGACCGCGGTGATCCGCTCCAGCCCCATCCCGGTATCTATGGAAGGAGAGGGAAGTGGCGACACCGCTCCGCTGCTGTCGCGGCTGAACTGCATGAAGACGAGGTTCCAGATCTCGACGTAGCGACCACACTCGCACCCCATGGCACAGTCCGGGTGACCCAGGGGACTGGTGCCCAGATCGAAGTGAAGCTCTGCGCAAGGACCGCACGGTCCGGTGTCTCCCATTGCCCAGAAGTTTTCTTTTTCGCCCATTCTCAGGACACGGTCCTGCGGCACTCCAATGTGATCCTTCCAGAGAGAGTATGCTTCGTCGTCTTCCTCGAATACCGTGGCATAGAGCTGTTCGGGAGCGAGTCCGTAGACTTCGGTGCACAACTCCCAGGCAAACTCGACGGCCTCCTTTTTGAAGTAATCGCCGAAGGAGAAGTTTCCCAGCATCTCGAAGAAGGTGTGGTGCAGCGGTGTGCGGCCTACGGTTTCAAGATCGTTATGCTTCCCACTGACCCGCATGCACTTCTGGCAGGTGGTGGCCCGATTGTAATCCCGCTTTTCCAGGCCCAGGAAGGTGTCCTTGAATTGGTTCATCCCGGCATTGGTAAACAACAGAGTGGGATCATCACCTGGGACCAATGGACCGCTCTTCACCACTCGGTGGCCCCGGTCTTGGAAGTAGTCGAGAAAGGTTGTGCGAACGTCGGCGGAGGTCTTCATTCTATTTGGTTCCTTGCACACCCCAATTGGTACAGCGTGGCCAGCTCAGGCGATTACAATGTTATCGTAACAGATCGACCCTGGCACCCGGTCTACTTGCGATCTGCTGTTTGTTTGGGGGGCAGAGGGAAGGTCGGAGTCACTGGGCCTTTACTTGCTCTTCCTGGTAGACCTTTGTCAACCAGAAATGGCGGTCATCCACCTTTCCCTCGACGTAGTCGAAGAAGTCCTGCTGGAGCTGGGTTGTGATCGGTCCGCGCTTGCCTTTGCCCACCGTAATTCCATCGACCGACCGCACGGGCGTGAGCTCGGCAGCTGTCCCTGTCAGAAAAAGCTCATCGGCTATATACAGGCTTTCGCGAGGAATCTGCTGCTCCACTACCTCGTAGCCTCTCTCCTTGGCCAGGGTCATGATGGTGTTGCGTGTGATGCCGGGAAGAACGGCATTGCCTAGAGTCGGAGTGAGCAGTCTTCCGTGCTGAACCAGGAAGACGTTCTCTCCCGAGCCCTCGCTGACCAGACCTTGAGTGTCCAGGGCGATACCCTCGTCGAACCCACTCAGCGTCGCTTCCATCTTGATCAGGGCTCCACTGATGTAGTTCCCTCCCACTTTCGCCAATGTGGGAAAGGTATTGGGGGCGGCCCGAACCCAGCTGGAGACGCACACGTCGACCCCATTCTCGAGGGCCTCTTCTCCCAGGTATTTCCCCCACTCCCAGACGATGATGAGTGCCTCGATCTCATTCTTGAGAGGATTCACACCCAATTCTCCAAACCCACGGAAAACCAAGGGGCGAATGTAACAGTGCTGCAGTCCGTTGACCCGGACGGTTTCGAGGATCGCATCCTGGAACTCCTCTTGAGAGTAAGGAATCTCGGTACGGTAGATCTTACAAGAGTCGAAGAGCCGGCGGACATGTTCTGAGAGCCGGAAGACTTCGGGGCCCCTGGCGGTGTTGTAGCAGCGAATGCCCTCAAACCAGGAGGTCCCGTAGTGGAGGGCATGAGACATCACGTGAAAAGTAGCCTTCTCCCACTCCACGAAAGATCCGTTGCGCCAGATTTTTTCGGACTTGGGAGGCGAGGCCATGACGCTCAGGATAGGCAGGAAAAGGACCCAAGTCAATTCTGGGTCGCGTCGTCTTCGATTGGGGGCTCGGGACCCGCTGGGAAATAGCCTTTCTTGGCTCGCACCGACAGCTTGCGCTGCTTCGCATCGCGAACTTGGACAGTGATGGTTCTCCAACTCCCGTTCTTGAGTGGATTGTGGGTGATGTAGGCGAGCCGATACTGATTCCTCAGCTCCAGGGCGATTTGCTGGAAGACCTCGTCCAGTTCCTGGACCTTTTCCGGAAAGTACACCTTCCCGCCGGTATTCTCTGCGATCTCTTCAATCTTTTCCTTGACCTTGTGCCTCTTGGATTTGAAAATGCCGAAGAAGCCACCTTCATCGCTGAGATCCGGATCAAGGACGGCGATCATGAACACCTGCACGTCCGATTCACGTATCTTTTCCAGCAGTTCCTCATGGGTATAGTAGCTGTCCCGATCTTCTCCGTCGGTGAAGATGACGATCACCTTCTTCGGTTCGCTTCCGCTCTGCGCTTTGTCAATAGCCAGATAGACGGCGTCGTAGAGGGCTGTCCCTCCGCTGACCGTGATGTTATCCAGGGCGTCACGGATGTCCTCGCTATCCCGGGTGTAGTCCTCTTCCAGGTCCACCTTGTGATCGAACGTGATCAGGAACAGCTCATTCTCCGGATGATTCCTGGTCACGAACAGCCCGGCCGCCTTGACGACGAGATCAATCTTGTTGCCCATGCTCCCGCTGGTGTCCATGACGATACCACTGGTTGAAGGCACGTCGTCGCGACCGAAGTAGGTGATGCCTTCCTTGACCTTGTCCTCGAAGACCGTGAAGTCCTCCTGCTGCAGTCCGGTGACCAGCTCACCGTTCTCGTCGTAGACGGCCGCGTAGAGAACGACTTGATCAACGTCCTGTCGGAATATGGGTGGGCCCTGGCGCTGCTTGCTTGACTCAGGGGGTGATTTTTTCTTTTCGGAGAGGCCGGGGACCTTCTGAGTTGTCTCTGAAGTTGCCCCGGGACGGGAACCCTGAGCTTGGCCCTCTGCGGGTGACACCAGGGTTAGAGCGAAACCAATAGTGGTTAGGAGGACCTGCCTCCCGGAGGCGAAAGACAGCATGGGAGAGACGTGAACAGTCCAGTTACTTCCGAGGCGCGAAATAGCCTTTCTTGGTGCGGATGATCAGTTTCGGCAGGCCCTCGGGTGGGTCCAGCTTGACCTGAATCTTGCGCCATTTACCTTGGTAGTCTCGGTTCGTGGGGAGGTATCCGAGAACGTATTGATTGCGCAGCTCGGTGTGGATCAAGTCGACAAAGTAATCTAGTTGCTTGAAACTGTTCGGAAAGAAGGCCCGACCTCCGGTCAAGCGAATGATCTCGGTGATGACGCCGCGACCATAGCCTAGATCGCCACGCTCGCCGATGACATAGATCTGGACATCCGACTCTTTCACAAACTGCTTGACCTCACTGAAGGTATAACGGCTGCTGTTATCCTCCCCGTCGGTAATGACGATGAGAGCCTTCTTTTCGTTACGAGCCTCGCGCATCTTCTCAAGACCCAGGTAGATGGCGTCGTATAACGCGGTTCTGCCTTTGGGATTGGAGATCGAGACTTCGTTCTGAAGGTTCTCGGCCTGTGAGGTGAAGTCCTGAACCACAGAGGTGCGGTCATTGAAGGAAACCAGGAAGTATTCGTCCCGGGCATTGCCTTCTTTCAGGAAACGAACCACCGAATTGCGGGCACTCATGATGTTGTCGCCCATCGACCCGCTAATGTCGAGAATAATCCCCACACTGATGGGAGACTTGTCCCGGGAAAAGTGCTTAATCGACTGCTCGACCTTGCTTTCGAATAGCTCGAAGTGGTCCTTCTCCAGTCCGACGACGTAGCGGTTGAGCGGATCCGTCACAGTGACACGCACCACGACCATGTCGACGTCGACACGGAACCGAGGATGCAGATCTACTTCCTTCGCGAAGACCCAAGCGCCTAGAGAAAGGAAGAGAATCGCAAAACTACAAGAACGAAACCTGACCATGAATAAAACCTATTCTACAGAAAGTGACTGGAAAGTGGAATGTCCAAGGACCAGAGCGTTGTTTTTTTTACCGTCCGCACTTGGAAACCCTGCTCCCAAGGGCGATCTGGTGCCGGATTCCCACACGGTCTCCGTCAAAGCGGCCAAATACCGCAAGATGTTGACGCCTCAGCCCGGCTCGCTCAGAGGACTGAAAGTCCTTGGAGAAAACTCCTGAGAGCCTCCATTTCCGCGTCGTTCAAGGAGTAGTACGGCTTCCGTCTCCAGCGTTGCGCAATGCCGTAGAGTTCCAGCATCCCGTGCATCGCCGCATCGAATCCACCGGGTTGACCCTGGATGAAATCAAATAGAGGCATATCGTAGGTCTCGACGATCCTCCGCGCCCCGTCGATCTGCCCTTCCTGGATGGCCGCCCAGTATTCGTGAGCTACTCGGGGGCAGTAGCTGGCGTAGGTCGAGAGGTAGCCGTCGCATCCGTAGGGAAAGAGATCCAGGTGATTCTGCTTCTGCCCTCCGGAGAAGACCGCCCAGTGCGGATGGACCAGCAGCGACATCCTGCGTGCGAACTGACCGCAAAAATCGTCTTTGATGGCGACGATGCCAGGGACCTGCTGAAGCAGGACCTTGAGGGTCTCCAGCCCGAACTCCATCCCTCGAGGGCTGAAGATGTTTGTCACGACCATCACCGGGATTTCCCGAGCTACCGCGGCAAAGTGCTCGGAGAGTGTCTGGGCCGTACAGGACGCCGCCCAATCGGGTGGGAGCGCCATCAGGACGTCAGCACCCATTTGCCGGGCCTGGCGCGCAAATTCGACCGACCGGTCGGTCCAATAGTAGCGATCTGCGGCCACCACCATGGCCCGCCCGGCCGTGTGCTCGGCGGCTACCCGGGTGACCTCCAAGATTTCCTCATCGTCGAGCAGCAGGTAGTTGCTATCGCCCGCGGTGAGGAGAACGGTCTTGCCGCCGCCGTCGATATTGAAGTCGATGACGCTCCTCAGCCCGTCGTAGTCGATGGCACCCTCCTCTAGGAACGGAGTCCGGACTGATCCGAAGGGGCCCGTGAGTGCCCCTCTGATTTCTTCCCTTGTCATCTCCTGCTGCATCGGATCTCTTCCGTTCTTGCTGGACCGGTGCTCGCCTTATGGATGCGATACAGGGTTCCTACAAGACGAGGGGTCTATTCTGGGAGAGTTTTCGGGCTGATGCAACTCCATCGGTGAGCGGGCTTGCCGCTCCATCCAGGGCATCTCCCAGGGATCCTCCAACACTCGTATTGCTGCAATTGGCTGCCAGACCGGTGGGATAGACTGGGCTCGGCAAGATGAGTCCCTTTCGATTTCTCTTCGAATTCGCACTGCTGGCCGCTGCGATCTATTTCTGGTTCCGCCCTGGGCCTGCTCGGAGACGCAATCGCTTTCGCAGGAGGATGCGCCGCTGGCTGCGGGTCCTCACTCTACGGAGGATGCTGTGGGCTGGAGCCATCGCCTTGCTCTTGATGCCCCATGGGCTGGGCCGTTTCGTTCCGATTCTGCGCGACGTTCCCTCTCTGGCCGAGGGGCAGAAGCTTCGTCTCACCCATGGACCGATCGCGTTTCTTTTCCAATCGCTCTGGTTGGAAGACTCAGTAGCGGAGAGCATCGAGGATCAGTCCAGAATACATAAAGTAGAAGCGGCGCTGGTTAAAGCGGTCGTCCAGACCGAATCGTCGGGACGGCAGTTCGTGGTTTCCACCTCTGGCGCGATGGGGCTGATGCAGCTAAAGCCTGCCACCTTCTTCTCGCTCAAGGGAGGAAATCCCTTCTCAGTGGAAACCAACATCGCAGCAGGAACCGAGTACTTGCGCCAGCTTCTGGACCGGTTCAAGGGTAGTTATCGGCTGACGGCTGCCGCCTACAACGCCGGTCCCGGAATCGTTGCAAGTTGTCGCTGCGTGCCCAAGAACGGGCAAACTCCAGCCTACGTCGCGAGGGTCTCGTCCTGGTACAGGAAATACAAGGGTAAGAAGCGTTTCTAAGCTGAAACTTCATTCGAACCTCGCACGTCCCGGGTCACGGATTGCTGCGAGAACTATGGAAGCCTGAAGCGCGAGCGAGGGGGTGGTCGAATGCTTTTTGGCAACGCATCTCGCAGATTCCCAACCCCTCGCTCGCGCTTCAGGCTTCTATGGCTCAGTCAGTTTTTTTCTCGAATGGGGCGGCGCAGCCGGGGGGCCACTGACCTGAAACATCAAGTGGCTTCGGTCTCCAGGCCGAAGAGTACGCTCGTGCCGAGCCTTTGGCTCGACCCACGGCGGCCTGGAGACCGCCGCCACGCCCTCGAACCAGGGTTTCTTTCTCGGATTGGGGGCAGCGTGACTTGGGGGCGGGACTGACTTGCAAGCTTGTTTACTGGATCGTCAACAAAGTAGACTAGATATCAACCAGCAGCTGCCAGCCGTCGCCGTTTCACGATGTCTGAAGTACTGATTGAAACACTGGATCTTTGGAAGAGCTACGACATGGGCTCGCAGAGCGTCCACGCCCTACGGGGAGTGGACCTGCAGATCCAACGCAACGAATACGTTGCCATCATGGGTCCTTCGGGCTCGGGGAAATCGACGCTAATGAACCTGATGGGTTGTCTGGACACGCCCAGCCGGGGTCAGTACATTCTCAACGGTCGCCTGGTCAGCGAGATGAAGGACGATGAATTGGCCCACATCCGAAACCAGGAAATCGGGTTTGTTTTTCAGACCTTCAACCTGTTATCTCGCGCGACCGCGATTCAGAATGTGGAGCTGCCCCTGATCTACGCGGGGCTCTCTTCAAAGGAGCGGCGCAACCGCTCGCAGGAGACCCTCGAGCGGGTGGAGCTTTCCGACCGGGCGGATCACCGTCCCAATGAGCTGTCGGGAGGACAGCGCCAACGAGTCGCTATCGGTCGAGCACTGGTTAATAGTCCTTCGATCCTGCTGGCCGACGAACCGACCGGCAACCTGGACTCGAGAACCGGTCGGGAGATCATGGCGCTCTTCGAATCCCTCCATCGGCAGGGCAACACCATTGTCCTCGTGACTCACGAAGCGGACCTCGCAAGCCATGCTCAGAGGGTGATTCACCTCCTGGATGGGCAGATCGAAAGAGACGAGTCACCGACTCCGGCGGCTTCTGTTTGACAAATAGCCGGAGGATGATTCAACATGGTTTTCAGTCCACAGGCTCCAACGGGGGCAGTGGCGGCTCTCAGGTTTGGGCACCGAGGAGAGTTGGGCAGGTTGGGTCCTGCTGCTTACTGGATTGGCCCGGAAAAGGAGGTGATCTAGTGGATTTAGATAAACATGGCATGGCGAAGGTGGCGTCCTTCTAAGGGAACCACTCCTGTGTGGTGTAAAGGAAGGATTCCCTAAGGGGGGAAACCCAACGCCACCGCAACCATCGCTTTGGGCCCCGGTTTGCGAGCAAGTCCGGGGCCCTTTTTTTTGCTCGATTCTGCTTCGGATTCTGTTCTGGGATCTGGGATAAATGCCGTATTTATGTTCGTCTGATTCCTCAGGGCTGGTGCAAAAATAACTTCACATTCTGGCATCTCATCTTCACACCATCTTCGGCCGCTCCTCAATCGCGAAATCCTCAACGTAGCCCTGGCTACGCGTGCGGTTTCGCTCAATCGCTGGCGACCAAATCTGGCGCAAATCTGAGCGCCAACTCTGCGAAGTTATTCTTGCACGAACCCTAACCCGCATTTCTCATCGCCTGTCGTAGCGAGGCGTCGCAAGGGCCGTCCTGGCAAGGCTTGCGACCGAGGCCTCCGCAGTCGTACTTGTACAGTACGTCGAGGAGGCCGACCGAGCGAAACACAGCCAGGGCGGATGATTGCGGCGACGTAGTAGACCGGCGATGAGAAATGCGGGCTAAGCTCAATTGTTCTATGCATTATTATAGCCGGACGGTAGTAGTTCGGTGCCCTAGGTTTGGCGCAGTAGTTGTGCCATCCAACCCACCATTGATTCTTGCTTCAAGCTTGCGATACCGACAGCATCTGCTTCCTGCCCCTGTTGCTTGGTCGTATAGCCCCAGCTGGCGTGGTAGCAATTGGCTCCTAGTTGTCGGGCCGCCTTCAGGTGTGAGAGCTGGTCGTCCACCAGGTGGATCTCTTCGAAGGGAGCTCCAGTGAGTTGGTGGACCTTGTTCAGGTGTCCGTTCTTGCCCTGTTCCTTCTTCACCTTGTCATAGCCGTAGATGTGATCTTCAGACAAAGGAATTCGGTGATGGGCCAGAATCTGGACGACGGCATCGGTAGGTTTGGAAGTGGTCACGTAGATGCGATCAAACTGGTCCTGGCAGGTCAAAAGTCCCTCTTCCAGCTCCTGGTAGAGCGGGTTCAGTCCTAGCCAGGCCGGCTCATCCCGAGCCCGAATATCGCGGCGCTTTCTTTGAAAGAGCTCCTCCAGTTCTTTCGCATCTGCGGCTTCGACCTCCTGACACACCTGTTCCAGATGGTCACTGGAACGCTGGTCGAAGTCTTCCTGCACCTCAATAGGTATCCCATGGGTAATGAAGTAGAGAATCAGCATGTAGTCCTTGCCGTCCCGGATAAAGGGGCGCATTCGATAAAACTTTTCCCGGACAGCTTCGGGGATCTCGTCCAGACCGGATATAGGTGCGAGGCCGGCGATTGGGGCGTAGTAGGAATAGGAGGTGAAAAGACACTCGCCGGCACTGTCACAGATGACGCCATCAAAATCGAGTGCCAGAATCTGAACAGCCATTGAGTGAGTCTCTCCCGTTTTCTTAATCGAGTCTTCGGATCCGCTCTGTTTCTATCCGCCGGGGACGAACTGGAAGGCGTAGAGATCGGTGTCGTGCAGATGGAAGCGGATCTGGATCTGCCGTCCTTGCAGCTGACCCAGGCTTGGTTGGCCCTTCCACCCAATCACATGACTCAGAGAATCGGTGGTCACCGGATCGCAATCCGCGACTCCGAACCCGGGGATGGGCTCTCCCTCCCGGTCCAGAATCTCGACCCTCAATTGGCCTCGAACATTGGCGTTGACCGTCAGCCGTCCCCTCACTGCAACCAGTCTCCTGGTGGTAACGGTTGCGTCCCCCGTGGATGCCGTCAGCGAGACAAATCCGTCCAGGCGCAGCTGGGCGAGTCCGGTTGCCCGCTGCTTCCGCTCCCCATCTTCGATCCAACCTTCCTGAATCTTCGCAAGGCTTTCCGCTCCGTAAGGGATGTTTTCTCCCCAATAGTAGATCCACAGTTTTCCGTCGTGGACCACGGGAGCCACCGGAATGCTCAGCTCGCTATCCCAGGAACCCGGTTCGCCCTTGCTCAGGATGAAGCCGCCGGTGAAGGGCCGTCTCCAGTGGATCCCATCTCGGCTGAAAGCGAGCTCCGAGTCGGCTCTGACCCACTCTTTTCCACTCTTCTCG
This sequence comes from Acidobacteriota bacterium, assembly GCA_965218775.1. GTDB lineage: Bacteria > Acidobacteriota > UBA6911 > RPQK01 > JAJDTT01 > CAUZIZ01. The sequence goes on from CBDCLS010000006.1 coordinate 2,929,102, forward strand.
AAGACCCAGAGCCATCCCAGATAGACTCCCTCGTAAAGGAAGGAGGCCAGACCCTTGAAGTGCTGATCGGATTCGTCAGGAGCGGGTGCAAGCACGGTTTCCGCCTCTGACCAGGTCACGAAGTCGGGGCTGGTGGCTCGACCGACGGAGTTGGGACTTCCGGGCATCCGCACATAGAAGACGAATTTCTCGATCCGAGGGTCCCAGCCCAGCAGGTTCCCGTTGTGAGGCTTCCGGTACCAGGGTTTCCCATCTCCGTTCAGGAGCCAATGGACGCCATCTTGGGAATAGGCTTTGGTGACTGCGGACTTGCCGTCGAAGATGTCCACATAGGTCATTTTGAAGCGGCGACCCGGATCTGGATCTCGAGGGTCCTTGATCACGTTGGCCCGCCTCATCCAGGTGGTGCCCCAGGGAAGCATGTTGTTTTCCTTGGAATCTTCCCATTCGACCAGGCCCAGATTGGGTTTGGTCCACTGATAGCCGTCTTTGGACAGAGCGTAGGACACCTTGTATTGGATTCCCGCGTGGGCCTTTGGATCGATCTGAGAGGTCATGTACCACATCTTGAATTCATCCGTCTCTTCATCGAAAAGCACCCCTCGTCCATTGGGCGAAACGGACCAACGCTCGCCAGGCGCGTCGCCGACGATGACGGGATTGCTTGAGTAGCGCTGGAGCGGATGAAGTACTCGGGTGACACCCCGAGTAGAGGAGACGACGTAGTCATCGATAAACAGCTGCTTCTTGTTTCCGATCTCGAGGGTGGGGATAGCAGGATCGTTTTGTTGGCAGCCACAGATCACGACTGTGGTCAACAGCCCAGTGGCAAGCATGAACTTCATTGGCGAGGATTTAATCCGCGACGACGTTACTCGTAGTGAAGCGCTTCTATCGGATCCAAAGCAGCGGCCCTGTGTGCCGGGTAGTAGCCGAACAAGACACCGATCGCCGCCGAAAAGATAATCGCAACGACGATTGAGTTGGGATCGATGAGGGTTCGCCAGCCCGCGATCTGAGAGATCCCGTAGGCTCCTCCAACCCCCAGGGCCATGCCTACCAGGCCACCGCAAAGACAAAGGAGGATCGACTCAGCCAAGAACTGAATGCGGACATGGCCTGGTCGTGCGCCGATAGCCATTCGGATTCCTATCTCCCGAGTCCGCTCGGTAACGGATACCAGCATGATATTCATGATGCCGATACCTCCGACCAGCAGTGAAACCGCTGCGATGCTTGCCAGCAGTCCGGTCATGACTGCGTTGGTGGCCTCGGCCGCCTCGGCGAACTCGCTGAGATTCCGCACCCTGAAGTCATCCTCGTCTCCAGGTCCTAGATTGTGCCGCTGCCGAAGCAGATTCGTAATCTGCTCCTGGGCGGCAAAGCTGGCCCGGGCACTGACGGCTCCAATCAAGCCCGACTGGACGTAGAGAACGCCTCCCTGAAATTTCTTCTGCACGGTGGTGTAGGGAAGCAAGATGGTATCGTCCTGATCCCGTCCCCAGTTGTTGGATCCCTTCTTGGCCAGGACACCGAGAACCTGAAAGGGGAGGTTCTTGATGCGGATGGTTTGACCCACCGGATCGCCTCCGCTGAAGAGTTCATCTACGACCGTCTGGCCCAGCACTGCCACCCGCGAAGCAGCCTTGACGTGACTCTCTTCGAAGAAGGTGCCCTGCACTACCTTCCAGTTGCGGAGCTCTGGATATACTTCGCTATAACCTTCGAGACGACTATTCCAATTCTGATTTCCGAAGACAACCTGACCCATGCTGGATGCGCTTGGACTCGCTATCTTCACCGTCGGCAACTCGGTCTGCATCGCTTCGAAGTCGGCCGCGGTCAACGTATTCATCGTGCCTGAACCGCTGCGCACACCCCAGGAACGCCTACTTCCCGCACGAATCCAGAGGGTGTTTGTGCCCATCGCCGCAATCTCTTCTTGAACCTGCCGCTGTGCTCCCTTTCCCAGGCTCACCATGGCGATCACTGCACCTACCCCGATGATGATGCCGAGCATAGTCAGAAAGGATCTGATCTTGTTTCGACCCAGGGCCTTGAAGGAAATTCGTAGGATCATCCAAAAGCTCATTGCACTTGCTCCAGAAAGGTGAGGCAGCCGAAAAAACCCAAAAAGTGAGCCTCTTGACTCAGGGCATTGGCATTTCTCACTCGCTCATTGAGTCGCTTACGATGCTTCCGTCTCTCATCTTGACCACGCGCGAGGCATGAGCGGCGATTTCCCTTTCATGGGTCACCATGACCAGGGTGATTCCTTCCTGGGAGTTGAGATCCTTCAAGAACCGCATGATCTCATCTGAAGTGGAGCTGTCGAGGTTTCCAGTAGGTTCATCGGCCAGAAGAATAGAAGGTTCGTTGACCAGCGCTCGGGCTACGGCGACGCGCTGTTGCTGGCCGCCGGAGAGTTGGTTCGGTAGGGCTTTCGCCTTTTCGGGAATGCCCACGACCTCCAAAGCTTCTTCGATGCGTCTGGACCGCTCTGATTTAGGCACTCCAGAATAGAGCATGGGCGCCTCTACGTTCTCCCAGACCGAGGTGCGGGGGAGCAGGTTGAAGCTTTGGAACATGAAGCCGATCTTCTGATTGCGAATGTCTGCTCGTTGAGAGGCTGAAAAGGTGGAGACGTCGATTCCGTCCAAAAGATAGACTCCCCGGGTGGGACGATCAAGACATCCTAGGATGTTGAGCATGGTCGATTTGCCCGAACCCGATGCCCCCATGATTGCTATCAACTGCCCCTGGGGAATCTCCAGCGAGATTCCTCTCATCGCCTCGACTCTCACCTCACCGGTGTCATAGATCTTCCACACCTGATCGAGTGAGATGAGACCTCGGGCCTGAGCCTTTAGCGTCGCCGGGCTGCTGCCGGCGGCCTCGAAATGTTCCGAAGGAGCTGTTTCAGCCAAGACTAGCGTCCTCTACCCCGCCTGGCGCCCCCGCCTCCTCTACTGGTGCCACCGCTTCGGTTGCCACTGCTTCTGGTGCGGCGGCCGAAGGCTCCGCTGAAGGGTGATGCAGCCTGTTGAGAGCCGACCTCCTCGTCCATCTTCCAGGTAATGACTCTATCCCCTTTTTCTAGATTTCCTGCCAGAAGGGCGGTCTCTCGTCCGTCGGTGATCCCCAATTTGACGCGGCGAGGCTCGGGCTGGTCATCCTTCAGGACCCAGAGAATCGCATCTCTGGCACGGCTCTTTTCCGCCGCCGGAAAGTGAATCTTGGGACCGGCCTGGATTCCGTATAGTTCGATTGTGGAGGTTCGGATCATTGGCCTGAGGTTGGCTCGCTCGCCCCCTGGACCAAACGAGGAAGGTCGGCCTCCTCTTCTCCCTCCCCAGCCTCGGCCCTGGCCCCTTCCTTTTACGCGACGCCCCTCCGGTCCGCGCCTTCTCCCCTCCTCTCCAACAGAATCCGGTGGTCGGTCGGAAGCAGCCGACATCGACTTGACGACTTCCGGCGGTTGCTCTGTCGAGGCCGATGCCGAGAGCGGAGGCAACATTTTCTCGATCTCTTCGCGATCCTTGTCTGCCGGGCGAAAGCGGAGTGCAGCGTTGGCGATCTTCAAGGTGTCCTCTTCACGAGCCACCGTGAAGGTGACGTTTGCCGTCATTGCCGGCCTCAGCTTCAGCTGCGGGTTGTCGACGTCAATCATCACGTTGTAGACGACGACGTTGGTGGCGCCCCCTCCGGTACCGGCGGCCGCAGTGGTGCTGGAGGTGTTCGGCAGTTTCGAGCTGAGTCGAATCTCCGAGATTTTTCCCTTGAAGGACTGGCGGGGGAAGGCGTCCACTGCGAAGTCTACTTCCGCCAGTTCGGAGATGGCACCGATGTCGGCTTCGTCGATCTGAGCGATCACCTGCATTTTGCTGAGGTCGTTGGCGATAAGAAAGAGGATCGGAGCCTGGAAGCTGGCGGCCACGGTCTGACCGATATCCACGTTTCGCTCGATGACGACCCCATCGATGGGTGACGTGATGACGGTGTAGCGCAGGTTGACCCGGGCCATCTTGAGCTCGGCGCTGGCCTGCTTGACGTTTGCTGCTGACTGGTCACGCTGCGCCAGGGCGGAGCGGATCGACGCTTCCACCTGGCTGACCTGTGCCTTCGCCTGACTAAGGCGAGCCTTGGCCTGGTCCCTAGTGGCCTGGGCGTTTTCCAGTTCCTGCTCTGATATTACCCTATCTTTAGAAAGCTCTCGGCTTCGCGTCAGCTGACGCCGTGCCTCCTCCACGGTGACCTGCGCCGCCTCGACATTGGCCTTGCTGCTAATCAGCTCGGCCTGGCGGTTTAACAGATTGGCGTCGGAACTCTTGACCGCCGCCTGAGCCGTTGCCAGGGAGGCCTTGGCCCTCTCAAGCTGTGCCTCGAAGTTGGCGGGATCGATGATCGCCAGGGTCTGGCCCTTCTTCACCACGCTGTTGAAATCGGCGTAAAGCTCCTGGACGCGTCCCGAAACCTGGCTTCCCACCTGTACGGTAATGACGGCCTGCAGTGTACCGGTGGAGCTGACGGTCCGGCGCACGGAACCGCGAGTGACGTCCACCGTGAGGTACTCCTCTTCGTCTTCGCTGGACCCCGTCCCCAGGTAGTAATAGCCTGCAGCTACCAGCGCCAACAAAACCACCCCGACCACGACGTATTTACGAGCTCGATTCTTTTTCACGATAGCCTATTATACCCGTTGGTTTCGCAGTTGTTTCAAGGGAATCTCTGGGTCTAAGCTGAAACTTCACCACTGCGCCCGACTTCGGAGTTCGCATGTTCGGTGTTCTGCGGTTTGTGATTTAGCCTTTTCCCTTGGTTCTGGAGGAGGCAACCGATGAATGTTGAACCGCAGAATATCGAACAAGCGAATTTCGAAGGCTAAGGAAGACGGTTCGGCGTTCGCAGGTTCGGTGTTCTACGGTTTGTGATTTCGCCTTTTCCTTGCTCTGGAGAAGGCAACCGATAAACGCTAAACCGCAGAATATCGAACAAGCGTATTTCGAAGGATTCGGGCAATCACTGCCGTCTGTTGGTGCCAAAGTTTCTTTCTCGAATGGGGCGGCGCAGCTGAGGCCCCACTAACCTGAAACTTGAATAGTGAGCAGTGAGCAGTGGTGCAGTGATCACAGTCAGCAGTATCGGAAACAGCTACAGCCAACAGAGAAGCCGCGAACGACTTGGCTGGTCAGTAATATGAGCCCAAGTTCCGAGGAGAGAGCCGGACAACAGCAAGATCTCTACTAAACCCCACCAAAGTTTCTTCCTGAATGATTCAGTGCTAGCTGGGGTGGGACTGACCCGGATCAGGTACGGACTGAACTTTTTTTGAAATGGACCCCCAAGTGTGATTGTCGTCACACAGCTTGTTGTAGGAAGGCCGATATGGAGGGGGACAACAAAGAAAGGAGACAGTCAAATGGAGAAACTGGTTAGGCTAAGAAACAACGCGAAGAGGCTTGTCCGAGACGAGTCGGGGCAGACCGTTATGGAGTACGCCCTGATGCTCGTGCTGGTGGCATTGGCCATTTCCGCCGCCTTCCCACCGGTACAGACTGCGATTTCCACAGTCTTCACCGATGTTCAGACCGCGCTTGGCGGCTAGAAAGACTCTTCGAATGGGTGGCGGTCCACCTTTATAGCCCTTCGCCGCCACCCGCTCACCTCACCCCAAAGTCTCGGCTGTTTGCCGTTGGCTGGCAACCGAGAGGGAACGATCCATCCACGAAGCTCCTACGAATCTCTTACCTGTAGGGGCCTTTCAATCTCAAAGCTCAAGCGGTTCTGCAGGTCCTCAAACCGGCTGGGCAGACTTACTCTTCGGACAGCGAGCGTAGGAAGAACGGGCTCGGTGGGTACGTAGCTTTTGTATGTCGCATCAACCGATTCAGGCCCACGATAAATCGAGTTCGCAGCGTGGAGTCATGGTTGTCGAGGCAGCCTTCTGATTCTGGGGGCCCCGCTTCTTCCATCCGGAACTATCAGTCTTACAGGGAGGTCAGTTTTTCGAAATTTTTATTAATTCCCTCAAGCGTACGGTCGATCTCTTAGGTAGGGAATGAGCGCGGCAATTTTCCGCGTGCATTCTTCCTGTGGCTCTAGTGTGAGCTTTGGAGCTTGCTGTTGGAACCTGGCTCTGCATCGGTCTTCCGGGGAGATGTTTTCCCGGTGGTCGTTGTTCCCAGGATAATTCCTTCTTTGGGCCAACGAGATTGATTCGGGCGGCCGCGAGCGTGGGGGCTTCAGCCTGAGGGTGCCGTGAAAATCCAAGGGAAAGACGAAGGTTATGTTCCAGCTACAGTCGCGCCGAGCCTGGTGGCCCTGTTGGGCTTCGGTGGTTTTGCAGTGGATCTGGGGATGCTCTATAGCGCGCCGGGCGCGGCTCAACGCGCGGCCGACGCAGCAGCCCTGGCAGGTGCACTCAGTTTCGTACCTCTGGAACCCCAACCCCAGACGGCTACAGACCGGACCGTGCGGGTAGCGACGAGCAACACGATCTATGAGACTACGATCCGGGCGGCCGACGTGACCGATCCTGTGGACGTTCCCAGCCGGCGCGTCACAGTGCAGCTCAACTACTCACAGCCGACCTACCTGGCACGTGTTCTGGGAATAAACACCCTCGATATTTCGGTAGGTGGTGGAGGAGGGAGTGGATCCGGTCCGGCACCACCCGAAACAGGACCCTTTGGAGTTCCAGTGCGTCTGGTTCGATCTGCGTTACAGGAAGAGGATTCATGAGTTCAGGTCTGCCCGCTCCCGATATCAGTGTCGGGATCCTCGCACCTTCTCCTGAGAAATGCCAGACCTTACGAGGGTCGGTAGAGGGAACCGGCCTAGCCCTAGTGGCGGTGGAAGTCGACCAGCGCGATTTCGAGCAGAGCGATCGGGCGCTTCGCAACCTCCAGCAGCAGGAACTCGACATCGTCCTGATGGATATCGACGGTGTGGCGAGAGAATTGGACAGTCTGCAGAGACTTCACTCTGCCCTTTCGGAATCCTGGATTTTTGTTACCTCTGGGAGCGATGATTCCAGATTCATCATCGAAGCGATGCGGGCTGGCGCTCGCGAGTTTCTACCCAAACCTCTTGAGACACGGGCCATCTCGGAGGCTATTCAGCGCTACATTGGGGAACGCTACAAGAAGAGAACACCCGATGTTTTCGGAGACCTCCTGTGCGTGATCGGTGCCAAGGGGGGATGTGGAGCCACCAGCCTCACCATCAACCTGGGTGCCTCGCTGGTGGAGCTCCCCGACCAGCGTGTGGCACTAGTCGACTTGAATCGCCCCTTGGGGGACCTGGCGGTGTATCTCAATTTGAAGCCCCAATACTCGGTGGTCGATGCCCTCGCCTCAGCCTCTCGGATCGATAAGGTCTTGCTCGAGAGTTACATGTGTCAAGCTCACGGAATGGCGGTGCTTCCCGGAAAAAGGGAGTTTGTCGAAGAAGATTTTGGCGACCCCGATTCCCTCGACAGGATGATCCACGTCCTGGAGGAGGGCTACACGCAAGTTGTGGTTGACCTTCTGGCTGACCCCAAAGCTAGAGAGTTCAAGACGGTGGTGGAAGCCGCGACCGTTCTGATTCTGCCTTTGACTCCGGAGCTGCCCGCGATCTGGCGGACCAAGCGACTTCTTGACAGTCTCCGGATTTGGTCGGTTTCCGACAAGGTGCGGCTGGTACTGAACCGGTTCCAGAAAACAGATGAGATCACACCGGAGGATATCGAGGACGTACTGGAGGTCCCCGTATTCTGGAAGGTTCCGAACAATTACGAAGCTTCCCTGCAGGCAATCAACGCCGGTCGTCCGCTTGCCTCCATCAGCCGATCGGAGCTGTCGCGGAGCTATCAGCAACTCGCAACTACCCTGACCGGCATCACCCCACCCAAAAAACGGCTCGGATTCCTGGGACTCTAGGAGTCAAACGATCGAAGCAAGAAGGGGGGGAATCGGGGCGCCGGCACTTCGTTTTCTCAGCCAGGAAGATCAGCTGCCCCGCCGTATAAAGGATGAGCTGGAGAAAGAGGGTTGTCCCTCGAGTGTCCTCATTCCCCCCGGGCTTTCTGCTGAAGTCCCGCTGAGTGGGGTTTTTCCTGTTCGAGCCACCCCAAACGACATAAAGTTCTTCATCTGGAATACCGATACGGTTGGCGAGGAGATAACGAAATGGCATCAAGTGAGATCAAAGTTGGAATTGTTGGGGGCTCCTCGACAGTTCGCGATCACCTTCATACCCAGATAGCTGCGGCCGTTTCAGAGCCCGGTGAAGGAATGGGTTTGTTTACGACCCGCTCGGTGGCCGAAGTGGAGCTGGTTGACGGGAGTCCGAGCGGTAGCTCAAGCGACGTGTTGGTCCAGGCTGATCCGGAGGTCGTCCTGGTTCATATGGAGGACGTCGCGTCTACACTCGGTACCCTTCAATACTTAAGCGAATTGCTTCCCAACGCCCGCCTCATGGTGACTTCGAAAACCAAGAAGTCAGAGGCCGTTATCGCGACGATGCAAGCAGGGGCCCGCGAGTTCCTGACAGAGCCGGTTTCACCCCAGGACCTGGCCCAGGCTCTTCAACGCTACGTAAGCGAGAAGCGTCGGACCGGCAGTGGTGGGCAAATTGGAAAGATCTACAGTGTGATTGCTCCCAAGGGGGGAACCGGCGGAACTACCGTGGCAATTAACATTGCGACCTCTCTGGTCTCGAATCAGCACGACCAGGTGGCCATCATCGATCTGGACAATTCCAAGGGCGATGTTGCCGGCTATATGAATTTAAGGCCTGAGTATTGCGTAAGCAATGCTCTCGCCGAGGTTTCGCGATTGGACGAGGTCCTTTTGGATAGCTATATGAGCCGCTCCGATGGGATCTCCGTGCTCGCCGGTATGGAGTCCATAGGAGAAATTCCCGATCCGGACGGAGTGGTCCAGATACTACGCCAGATGGCGGAGAGCTACAGCCACATACTGGTTGATCTCCCGAGACAGCTACCTAGAGACGTGCTTCAATCGGTGAGCGAGCTGAGCGAGGCTGTCATCATTGTGCTGACTCCCGAGTTGGCCTCTCTCTGGCACTGCGGACGTCTGCTGCGGACTTTAGAGGTGTGGGGATTGGGTGAAAAGGTCCGTCTGGTCCTGAATCGTTGTGACAAGCGGGCGGAGATCAGCAGTAGCCAAATCGAAAAAGCACTGGATCATCCCGTTTACTGGACGCTGCCCAACTGCTATGCCGACTTTACCAACACGGTCAACTCAGGCGAAGCCCTGGGTTCAATGAGTAGTTCAAAGTTGACGCTGAGTGCCCAGGAGCTTACTCGGCGTCTGACCGGAATCTCCCAGCCGGAGAAGCCTGGAGGTTTCTCTGGGCTCTTCGTTCGACTCAAAGGCCAGGCCAGTCATGCCTGACCCAATAAGGCAGTCAGCACTCGATCTAGAGCTCTGTCGAGGACAGTGACCGAGGCTGATTGGGATAAAGATATGGATGGAAGCAACAGAACCTCGTATACGCGGGTGGACTATCGGAGTGGATCTCCAGGCGGCTCCCATGCGTTGATCACCCTGGTAACGCGGGACCATAGCTTCACCGGAACGATAGCTACCGAGGGGGGCCGGCTACTCGACCTTCTCAACGACGAAAACAGACTTCACATTTCGTTGCATTCCGTCCGCGTTTATCGAAGGGCGGATACCGAAACGCTGGTTGAAGAGTTACCCGAAGCCGTCGTACGCAAGGAGGATGTGAGTCTGGTGATCATCCAAGACCTCAAGCATGAGGCTTCCCGGAAGCGCTGGAGCAACCACGCCCCGAAGCCCACCTTCGAAGCCTTTCTGGCGGTATCTGGATATGAGATTCGAGGAAAGCTGCACTTGAACCAGCCCCCAATTGACCTGGCATCGATTTTGATCCGTGATCTTAGGGCCTTCTTCCCCGTGACACAGGCACAGGTATCCGACGCAAATGGTCAGTTCGAGGCTGCTGTAGTCATTGCCAACAAGCGTCGCGTCAGCCTTCTGTACGAAAGTGGAACACGCGCGACGGTTCGACCGCAAGTAAGCGAGAAGGTCGGACCCGAAGTGGTTTCGAGCCTCAGTGTCATTCGTTCCTCTGCATCGTTTGATCTGCAACCCTGATCCAGATTCGAGGTTTCGCTACGAGCCTCGATGCGTACAGGGGACACGGGAATTGTGCGGTTGAGCGACTCTTTCCTCGGACCTGAGCCTCATATTGCTAACGAGTCAAGGCATTCGCGGCACTGTATTCCCCTACTGCTCACTGCTCACTGCTCACTTCATCACTGCTGACTATTCAAGTTTCAGCCTCGCCTCAACAAGCCCCAGCTGCAAACATCTTCGTATTTGTGAAGTGGAACGCTAAGGTTTTGTCGCGAGCCTGCCGATAAGTCGTTCAGAAGAACGAAAAGGAGAAACCAATGTGGACAGTTCCAGATCCGGTTATTGCAACGTTTGGTGCCTTCCTTTGCTGGGAAGGCCTCCTACGATTCACGTACTTTTACGAGGCTAAACGGAAGAAGCACCGTCTTACTGGTACGACCGGCGACGGGTCCCGGAAGAACCTCAAGAAGGCGGCGTAGAGGGCGATATCCCTTGTCACCAACCTTGTGGTCGATGTCGGTGCCCGACGCTGAATTCCGGCCGACCCCCTCTTTTTTACATGTCTGATTTATTGAATAGACAAATCTGGTCTGTTTGACCCCCAGTCAGCCGCCGTTCGATAGGCGGCCAGGTGAATGAAGATGAATCGAACACGAATGATGATTGTTGCCTTTTTCGCCCTGGTCCTGAGCGCCCTGGTCAGTGTCATGGCTTATCGCCAGGTCCGCGACCGGCTCAATCCGAGCGATGACCGTTCGCAGATCGTAGTGGCGGCGGACAAACTCCCCCTGGGTACAAGGTTGAGCGAACACCAACTTCGCCTTGCCCCCTGGTCCAGCAGTGTGGCGTTGGAAGGGAGCTTCAGTGATCCCCAGGTATTGATTGGGCGTGGAGTGATTGTTCCAATGATTCCCAATGAGCCCGTGCTGGATTCGAAGTTGGCGCCAACCGGGGCAGGTGCGGGGCTTACGTCGGCGATTCCGGAAGGGATGAGGGCTGTGGCCGTCAAGGTCAACGATGTTATTGGTGTGGCCGGCTTTGTGCTCCCGGGTACTCGCGTCGACCTGATCTTGACGGGTGAAGATAACAGAATCGAGGTTTCGAAGATCATCCTGGAGAACATCCAGGTGTTGGCTGCCGACCAGAACCTGGAACCGGATGCAAACGGCGAGCCCCGAGAAGTTCAGGTAATCACACTACTGGTCACGCCCGAAGAAGCCCAGAAGGTGGCTCTGGCGTCGGTTGAGGGCAGAATTCAGCTGGCCCTCCGCAACCCCCTTGATTTCGCGAATACCTTCCCCAATGCGGTCCGGAAACCCGGACTCTACGGCAGGAGCCCGGCGGCCCCTGCTCCCAAACCTGTGGTTCAGAAGGTGGTGCGCAAGCAATCACCCAAGCCGAAGAAAATTGAGACCAAACCGGAGGCTCCCCAGCCCCAATCCTGGGACGTGGAATTGATCCAGGGGATGAACCGGGAAACCTACAGCTTCCAATCTACAGCTTCGAGGTAAGATGAACACCCAACACTTCCTCAGAAATCTCTCTTTGTTCTTTCTGATCCTAGGCACCAGTGTCGCCGCTGCCAGCCACCCCAGGATGGCCGAGACGACCCTTCCCAGTGCTTCCGTAGCAGCCAGTGCACCCGTAGCCGATCGGGTCGTGGACACTGGCAGTTCCGGCATCGCTGAGATAAGTCTGGCAAGCCTCAAGGAATCAGAAACCCTACAAATGTTCGCGGGCAAGTCCCTCGTGGTTAGCTCGACCAGTCCCCTGACTCGGGTCTCGGTCACCGATCCCGAGATTGCCACGATACAGGTACTGTCGCCGCAGCAGGTGCTCATCCATAGCAAGACTCCGGGCGTAGTCACACTGCTGCTGTGGGGTAAGCCTCCATTGGCCTACTCCTTCCAGCTGGAGGTGCTGCGCGACATCCAGCGTCTGCAGGCTACGATGAGCAAGGTCTTTCCTCAAGAGTCAGTCCAGGTTATGCAGTCGGGGGTGTCTCTGGTTGTCAGCGGCCAGGTCTCCTCAAAGGAGGTTGCAGAGCGAATTGTTGCCCTGGTTCAGACCGAATCGGAGAAAGTCGTCGACCTGATGCAGACCGACAAGCATGATGAGGTTCTACTTCATGTCCGGTTTGCCGAGGTCAACCGGGCAGCGATCCAGAAGCAAGGGATCGACATCTTCAGTACCGGCGCTGCCAACACTCCTGGTGTCATCTCGACGCAACAGTTCGGAGCGCAGAATTCGAATATTGGTGCGGTCCCGGCCGAGGTGGAGCGAGGTTCAGATCCGAAGGCGCCCAATCTGGTTGCAGGGGGCATTGGGAATCGGCTGAAGGGGAGCCCCAGTGTGTTTGGGTTGAGTGATCTCATGAACATTTTCATCTTTCGGCCTGATCTCAATCTAGGCGCCACGATCAAGTCTTTAGAGCAACAAAACTTGTTGGAGATTCTGGCGGAGCCGAACCTTCTGGCAATCGATGGGCAAGAGGCGAGCTTCCTGGCCGGCGGAGAGTTTCCCTTCCCTGTCGTACAGGGCGGAGCGAGCTTCGCGATTTCCATCCAGTTCAAAGAGTTTGGGGTTCGGTTGACTTTCCTCCCGAAGATTCAGAAGAACGGGAAGATTCGCCTCAAGGTTGCGCCTGAGGTGAGCTCGCTGGACTTTTCAAACGGCTTGACTCTTTCCGGCTTCCTGATCCCCGCCTTGTCGACCAGGCGAGCCAAGACGGAGATCGAGCTGGGAGACGGTCAGAGCTTTGCCATCGCCGGTTTGATCGACAATCGACTCACTGAGGTAGCTTCCAAGATCCCCGGGCTAGGAGATATCCCCTTCATAGGAAGGCTTTTCCAAAGCCATTCCTTGAATCGGACCAACTCGGAACTCCTGGTAGTGGTGACTCCCCGTCTAGTCAAGCCGTTTCCTGTAGGTCACGTTCCTGAGCTTCCAAATTTCCCGAGTCCTTTCCTCGAAAGTGAAGGATTCGATGAGGAACATTTCAATAAGGGCTCCGCAGAATAGCCCAGAAGTTTCTCCGGAGAGCCTCCGAACGTAATGCTTGGATTGGGCCGAATCACAGTAGTCTAAAGGACTCACGATGCACACCAGAGAGTATCAAGAACTCAAGCTCGGACTCCACACCAAGGTTCTCGACGACATCGATTGGGAAAGCTTGAACCGGCTCGATGAGCGGACCTCGAGGGATCAGGTTTCCCAGCACCTCAACGCCATCCTACGACGTGAGAATACTCCGCTCACCTACGCGGAACGTCAGAGCATGGTCGACGAAGTTCTGGATGAGTTGTTCGGGCTGGGTCCGCTGGAATCGCTTCTAGCAGACTCGGCTATTTCCGATATTCTCGTGAACGGTCCCAACGTGATCTATGTCGAGCGGCGTGGGATGCTCGAGCGAACAGATGTGAGATTCAACGATGAGATGCACCTGATGCGGATCATCGAGCGAATCGTCTCCCGCGTCGGACGCCGAGTGGACGAGTCTGCACCCCTGGTGGATGCGCGCTTGGCCGACGGTTCGCGCGTTAACGTGATAATCCCTCCCCTGGCTCTCGACGGTCCCAGCATGTCGATTCGGCGATTCGGTACGGTGCCGATCGTCGCTGAGGACATGGTGGAAAACGAAACAATGACTGAGACGATGCTGGAGCTGCTGAAGTCTGCGGTCAAAGGAAAACTCAATATTCTGGTCTCCGGTGGTACCGGTTCAGGAAAGACGACGCTGCTCAATGTGTTGTCCAGCTTCATTCCGACGAATGAGCGGATTGTTACGATTGAGGATGCAGCCGAACTGCTGTTGCAGCAGGAGCACGTCGTGCGTCTGGAAACGCGGCCTCCCAACATAGAAGGCAAGGGGTCGGTTCAGCAGCGTCAGTTGGTGATCAATGCCCTGAGAATGCGGCCCGACCGGATCATCATAGGTGAGGTTCGGGGAGAAGAGGCCATGGATATGCTACAGGCGATGAACACGGGCCACGAAGGTTCCCTGACCACCATTCATGCTAATACCCCCCGAGATGCCCTGGGTCGACTCGAGACGATGTGTTCCATGGCGAACCTCAACGTTGGCGCCCAGGCCCTTCGGCAGCAGGTCTCATCGGCCCTGGATCTAGTAGTGCAAGCGGCCCGTCTTCCCGATGGTTCACGGAGGGTGATCGCGATCTCCGAACTGACGGGAATGGAGGGTAGCGTGCTGACGATGCAGGAGCTGTTCACTTTCGAGCGATACGGTTTTGACGAAGAAGGAAAGGTCAAAGGGGAGTTTAAGCCTACCGGGATCAGACCGAAGTTCGGCGAGAAGCTCTTTGGTGCCGGGATTCGGCTGCCCATGGAGATGTTCTCAAATGAACTGCGGGCCTAGCCTGAACCATAGCCCTAAGTGCAGACGTTCCGACGCAGGCCCGTGCCTGCAACGCCAAAAATGAAAGTGTGAACAAGCCATGCCAGTGATTGTTATCACCGCCGTCGTCTTCGTGCTTACCCTGGTAGTCTTCTTTGTCGGCTACTACATCTTCATCGAGGCCCCCGCCTCAAAACGTAAGATGCAGAAACGTCTGGCGATGCTGGAAGAAACGGCCCTGCAGCCGGAAGTCACGTTACAGATGGACGTGGTTCGGAAGGAACTACTCAGCGATATCCCGCTGGTCCATCGCATCTTGGTCCGAGTCCCGATAATGTTGAAGCTGCAGGTGTTCCTTCGACAGGCGGATCTGTCAGCCAACGTGTCGAGGGTTCTCTTGACGTCCCTCTCGTTGGGTCTGGTGACGCTCGGCATAGGTGACCTGGCACAGGCCCCAACGCTGATCGTGTTGCCCCTGGCCGGTGCCATGGCAGTCCTTCCCTACATCGTGATCGCCGTAAAGCGGGGACGTCGTCTCACAAAATTTGACGAGGCCTTTGCCGAGACAATCGATCTGCTGGCCCGGGCGGTTCGGGCTGGACACGCCCTGACCACGGGTTTGCAGTTGGTCGGTGACGAAATGCGGGAGCCGATCGGGGGCGAATTCCGGGTGGTTTACGAGCAACAGAACTTAGGCCTTCCGCTGGGTGAGGCTCTTCACAATCTGGCGATCCGAGTTCCCCTGCCCGATGTGAGCGTCTTCGTATCCGCACTTCAATTGCAGCGGTCAGCAGGCGGTAATGTGGCAGAGGTCCTGGACAACCTTGCCGCAGTGATTCGCGAACGATTCAAGATCATGCGCCAGATCAGGGTCTTTACGGCCCAGGGGAGGTTGACGCTCTACTTTCTGACTTCTTTGGCGCCGCTGACAGCATTCGGACTGTTCTTGCTCAACCCCGATTACATGATGCGACTCTTCGAGGACCCGCTAGGTCAGATGTTCGTGGGCGGAGCGATGGGTCTGCTGCTGGTAGGGTATGTCATCATTCGGAAGATCATCCAGATCAAGGTTTGAGGAACTGAAATGCAACTGATTCTGCTAATCCTGGTGATGGGGTTGCTGCTGTTTGTCGGCGTTTTTGCCGGTGTCAGCGTCTTTTTGGGACGCTCCAACAAACTCAAGGACCTCTTTCGTGAGCCCGAAGTTAAAAAGAAGAAAGAGGGTATCGCGCGCAAGGTCCTGAAGCAAGTCGAGACTGTATTCAAGCCCCTGGGGGAAATCCTTCCGAGGTCTCCCGAGGAAATGTCTCGGAAGGAGCAGAAACTCTGGCAAGCGGGTATCCGGAGAAAAGATGGCCCGGTAATGCTTTATGGGGCCAAGCTGGGACTGGTATTGGGTATCTTGCTGGTGTCCTCGTTGACCGGCCACCTTCAACAAGACTTCTTCCTGATGCTCGTCGTCGCATTTTTCGCCGGGTCATTTCTTCCCGACTTGTGGTTGTCTCGAAGGGTCAATAAGCGAAAAGAAAAGATTGGATTGTCATTGGCTGACGCCGTGGATCTCACGGTAGTCTGTGTTGAAGCAGGGCTCGGATTGGATCAATCGCTGATGAGAATCGGTGAGGAGATGAAGAACAGCCACCCTGATTTGAGCGAGGAACTGGGCCTCTACCATCTGGAGGTCAGGACGGGCCGGAAACGCGTGGATGCCCTACGCAATTTGGCCAAGCGCACGGACGTCGAGGATTTGAATTCTCTGGTGACGGTTCTCATCCAGTCGGATCGCTTCGGAACCAGCATTGCCCAGTCACTTCGAATCTTTGCCGAGACCTTTCGAACCAAGCGACGGCAGCGAGCCGAGGAGCGCGCCGCCAAAATGACCATCAAGATGATCCCGGCCCTGATCGTTTTCATACTGCCCGCTGTGGTAGTCGTGGTCATCGGTCCCGCGATCATCGCCGCGATTCGGGAAGTCCTTCCGGGTCTCACCGGTCGCTAAATTCGGCTGAACGTTTTCCTTACGGCCTGACCCTGGAATAACCGCCTCGTGGTTTAACCCGCATTTCTCATCGCCGGTCTACTACGTCGCCGCAATCATCCGCCCTGGCTGTGTTTCGCTCGGTCGGCCTCCTCGACGTACTGTACAAGCACGACTGCGGAGGCCTCGGTCGCAAGCCTTGCCAGGACGGCCCTTGCGACGCCTCGCTACGACAGGCGATGAGAAATGCGGGTTAGCTGCTCCATGGAAGCCTCATGTGGTCCTCTGCGGTGAGGCTTGCCGCTTCTCCTGCCCTGTGCTCGAGAATTAGTTTACAACTGTTGCCGAGTTTCAGAAATGTGTCCACTGGGAACTTGGGGATTGGGCAGGGATGCTTGGGACACTCTTCGACAATTCCAGGGCGCCGAAGCAGAAAGCGGCTACTGAGCCAAGAGCCGACATGCCGATGAAGTCTCTTTGCCGGCGACTTGAGAAACCCATTTTGAATGGTGTGGAATCACGGTTTCTCGTGGCAGTACTCAACCGCCAAGATGCCTGCCAGGACAGGCTATCCTGCCGACCCTGAGATTCAGGCTAATTTCGAGAGGATGAGCGCGTCAGAGTTTCGGGAGTTAGCGATGAAGTACGGAGCCTCCTATCCGCTGTTTCGCCAGCGCCGGAAACTGTTGCTGCCGTTTCGATACGAGGACTCCGAGTGGGCTGTTTACGATCTGCGTCCTGAGTCCTGGTGAGCTCTCGATAGACGGTCTCTGCCCTTTGGATGAGTTTCAATGCATATTCGCGATCCTCTTCGCTGCCGTATCGCCCGCGCTTGAGGACATAATTTCGGTGATATTGGATCTGTTCTAGAAAACGCGAGGGGGCTTCACCAGGATCAGGAGGCTGGCCCTCGACCGAAACCCATAGGGGACTCGTATGCGCAAAAACGGGCATTCGGAACCAATGACCCGGCGGGCCCCCATAGGGCAGCATCTCCTTACCATAGAGGCCGTGTGAAAAGTCAAAAATGGCTTTCTCAAATCGTCCCTAAGCCCGGCAAGATTTCAAGTAAGGCTAGAGGTCTAACAACGGAGAGATATCTGCTTCAACGGCAATTAATCGCGCAACGCGCGAGACTTGGAGACTACCTATGGTGTTCGGACGATCGTGACTTTTCACACAGGCTCCATAGCAACGAGCGGCTACCCAGCCACTGCGTTCAAATGAGAGCTGGGTCTCAATCGCGGCTTCGAAGTGTAGGCCGGAAGGAGAAGCCTCTGCAACCACTCTTCCGTCTTGGATGATCTCGAGTTTCTCATAGGGCATCCGAGAGCGTGACGTTGCTCTTACCTGGAGGCTATGGCTGCTTGAGGAATTGGCAGAAGAGACATGAATCTGGCCACCCGGACCTTGGTCTTGTGCCTCTAACTCAATGATGGGCCCGGTCGAGATGAACGTCTTCCCCTTACGGATCCCATCGATCCAGTTTTGATAATCCAGCTCTAATCCAGACTGCACATAGACCCTTGCACTGCCCATCGGAACCGAGGTGCTCATCTTGTCGGAGCCCGAAGACGCGCTGATGTGAAACCCACAATTCAGGTAGTCGTAGTACAAGTCGATGGGCGCCCTGTCGTACACCTTGGGCCCGTACATTTTGTAGATCCTTCGCAATGTGGGATGGAGTTCGAATGGGTTTCCGGTGGTGAGGATGTCAAATGCATCAATCCTCCCAAGGGCCACGTCGACGGGACACTCGCCGTTAGGGTAGGGGAAATGTGCCCAGATGACGAGTCCACCCTGGTCCTTCGCCATTTGAGCTGCGTCGGCATGAGTGGGCCAGTCGTACCCGCCCCATCCGTTCTCTGGGACCTCCCCGGTACTGACCGGCCAGACAAGTTGTTTGAGATTCAGGAAGATGAGGTGGCCCAGGAAATGGTTGCGGAACTCTTCGTTGGTGTATAGGAAGTAATGCTTGTCCGATAGGCGGTTCAAGCGACCATCGAAGTGCTCGACGTTCTTGAAGGTGCCCTCGCCGTCACGCTCGCCGTTGCGCACGCCACTCTTGTACACGAGGAGGTTGGTGACCCGAAGGCCCTCTGCTCTCATTTCGAGATAGGCGGCCTGGGGATTGGGGAAGTGGATGTGGGTGTCACCCGGATACCAACCCTTTTCCTCCATGTTGACCCATCGCCGCAACGGGACCTCAAGAATTCCATCGGGGAGTTCGTCCGGCAGGAAGGCCTGCTCGAAGACCTCGTATTCGAAACCCCGGGAGGCCTCCACCTGGATCTGGGCAGACGGCAGCTCGGTTTCGAAGGTCCCATCGACGTAGGCGTAATTCTTGCCGTCGGGGAGTGCCAAGTCACCGCCCCAGGGTCCTGCGGGAATCTTTCGGGGATGCCCATAGGGAGGGTAATACTCATCCTGGCTGTCGGTGAAAGAAATGCGTGCCGCCAGAGGCTCTTTCGTCTGAGCGTCGAAGATCCTCACCAGGATGCGGTTCATCCCCGGAGTCACGAACTGTTTTCGGAATGCTCGGACGTCAGGGGAAGACAGGCTCCATAGGATCAGCGTGCCAAAGGCGGCGGCACCGCCCAGCCGGATCGCCCAACTTGTTCGCATCTTCAGCGGGACCTCCCAGCATCGATTATAGACGCCTCTGCTGCAGGATGCTCTGACTCGGAGACGGTGCGACTCCCAATCTGGTCTGGAGACCCGGTCTTGGGTCCGATGATGATGTCAATAAGGCGGTCGATGATGATCGGAGCGATCACCAGGGTCAGCCAACTCAGCTGGTGGAGATAGCGGAAGGATGGGTAGAGCGCAAATAGACAGATTGCCGAGAGGCCGACTGCACTCGCAGAGAACAGGAGTCCTGCGTAAGGCCGTTGAGAGGGGGGCACCAGGCATAGGGCGACCAGGCAAAGTAGAGGAGACAATAGAATAACTGCGAACCAGGGACGAGCCCGCCTATAGTACCGCTCGATCGGAGTCGCCTTAGAGAAGTCGGCCACCTCCCGCCGAAAATGGGTCCGGAGCATATTGTTCAACCCTTGCGGTAAGGGCCGGTGATCGAAGTCATACTCCATTGCCCAAAGATAAAGCTCACTGTGCCAGTAACTCTTGTAAAGCAACCACCCAAGCCGCAGGACGCCCAATGGGTCCCTGAGGGCGGCGTGGTGCGCCATCTGCCTGGCTGCCTGATTTGATTTGTAAAAGCCTCCAAATCTTTCTCTGAGGCGAGGAATCAGTCCACCGGGTGCCCACCGCTGATGTTGTCTCTGATAAGGGTCCCCAATCTCAAATTCGCTGGGCTCAGTCAGAACGTCTCGGGACACCTGATCTGGAGCGTCTTCCGGCTTCACAATCGGTGCCCAGGCTGCCAGTAGGAAGTACCCGCCTTCCCGAAGATAAACCCGGTCTCCCTTCAGGGAACGATAGAGTCCGTGAAAGAGGAAAAGAACCGATATCGAGACCACTAGATGGAGAATGATCCTTGGCACTGGACTTCTCTGAAGCCGGGGATTCATCCCGGGAAGCTGAATCGGGGCAGGGAATCTCTTGCGCCAGAGAACACCCGCGGTGGGAACCAGAACCGACGCCAGCGTCACGAAGGGAAGCCAACCGATGCGCATGCTGATCAGCCCCAGAGCCAGGAGCTGGTAACCGACCAATCGGCTCAGGCCTGGTCTTTCCAGGTAGAGAAGAAGCATGGTCACGGTGGCCGCCAGCAGCAGGAGACAGAGGGTTTCCGTCATCACGTGACGCTCGAACAGCAGCTGCGTCGGGTCAACCGCCGAGAGTCCGACGAATACCAGGGCCAGCCAGGAGCGGACCTTGAAGAATCGAATCAGAATAAAGGCTAGCCCCAGGCTCGAAACGACTCCGGCAAGCGTCTGCACAATTACCAGGGAGCTGAGTGATTGAGGCCACACCGCCGCCAGTCTCAGGAAGAAGCCGTAGGTGAAGGATCGGTCGCCGGGAATCCACCCGGTCAATGCCGTGCGCAAATAGCTGGCCGAATCACCCAAGTAGAGCATCGGGTGGGCGTCGACCAAGAGCAGCAATCCCTTGAGCGTTGCGGCAATGACTAGAGCCAGCAGGGGAAAGGTCAGGACGGTTCCTGCCCACTGGACCCTCTCTTTCTCTCTTACTGCTGGGACGCTCTTTGTCTCCACTGTGTTCGGGTTCTCCCCGCCCAGACCTCGCTTTCTTCTAGCTGTTGTGTTTCTCTTACCACAACGACTCGATGAGCACGATGTGTCTGCGATATATAGTGCAATTTTGACTTCGTCCCGGACACTCGGACCAAGAAACGATGATGGATTCTAAGCGCAAGCTTCCTCCCATCACCTCACAGCTTGTGTCCATTTGGTTGATCTTCGTTCTCACTGGGCTGGGCCTTCAGATCCTGATCCAGCACAGCGCATTGCACAATGGGGAACTGGGCTGGGTTGCTCGGGTTGCGAGCCTCGCCAACGATTTCCTATTGATCTGGCCCTTTCTCCTGGTCTTGGGACTGCCTGTCCTGGGGCTTGGAGTCTGGTCTTTGCGGGTCCAGTTGCCTGTTCTACGCCGGCTGTTGCAGGTGCTCCAGGTTCTGCTCGCTTGGTTGATCATGTTAGCTTAGTTCTCGTCCGTTCGATTGTAAGTGACTGGAAATAAAAGGGAAAGAAGAGATTTAGGAGCTCCGTTTTTGTCAGGTCCTCTTGGTAGAATAAGTTTGCCAACTAACTCAAAGAAAAGGATTTACGACAAAACTGGAGCTCCAACGATGAGAAAGAACAGCGAACCACAGAGGCCGCTCGCCCCTGTGTGGCCCAATCACCGCTTGAGTGACGAGCTCCGCACGATCTCGAAGATTCTCGATAAGAATCCCGAGATCCTGGATCTGGTTTTACAAGATCTGTCTGACAAAGTGGATCCCCAAAACGGTTCGCCGGGCCTGAGTGCCGAGCAGCTCCTGCGTTGTGCGGTGCTCAAGAACTGGCATCAGCTGTCCTACGAGAAGCTGGCCTTTCACTTAGCCGACTCCGAGAGCTTTCGGGCGTTTTGCCGCTTACCCTTAGGGTGGGCTCCGGGCAAGAGTTGTCTGCAGGAGAACCTCAGTCGAATCCAGGCCGCGACCTGGGAGGGGATCGGGCAGATCCTGGTCCAATGGGCGAAGGCCCAAGGACTGGAGCAGGGACACAAGATCCGGGTGGATGCGACAAACGTCCCCAGCCCCATCCGCCATCCTTTTGATTCCCGGCTGTTGTACGATTCGATCCGCACGGTCACGGCGTTGTTACGAGATTTAGGCCAATCCCATCGAGTGAGCTACCGGGACCACTGTCGGCGGGCCAAACGTCGTGTGATCAATCTCCGCAACGTCCGGGGTAAAGCCCGCAAGAAGGTCGTTTACCTCGATCTGCTGAAGGTGGCAAAAAAGACCCGACACTATGGCAAGTTGGCGCTTGAGAA
Organism: Acidobacteriota bacterium; assembly: GCA_965218775.1. Lineage (GTDB taxonomy): Bacteria > Acidobacteriota > UBA6911 > RPQK01 > JAJDTT01 > CAUZIZ01. The sequence goes on from CBDCLS010000006.1 coordinate 2,951,009, forward strand.
TGCCTCCCAGTGGGAGGACTGCCACAGTTTGATAATCGCTGGAAAGTTGCGTCATTATTTGGAGTTGCTGCAGCAGGTCATCGATCAAACCGAGCGCCGGATCCTGCGGGGAGAGACGGTGGCGGCGGAGGAAAAGGTCGTTTCCATCTTTGAGGAGCATAGCGACATCCTTCAGACGGGAGGCAGAGAGACCGTCTTTGGCCACAAGGTGTTTTTGACCTGTGGCAAGAGTTCGCTGATCTTGGACTGTCGAGTTGTGGCCGGGAATCCGGCCGATCAGACTCAGCTGAAACCCATGCTCCGACGCCATTTCGAGCACTACGGCTTCTATCCTCGGCAGGCCAGTTTTGACGGGGGATTCGCTACCCAGGACAATCTCCAGTGGGGCAAGAAGCAGGGCATCGAAGATGTCGCGTTTGCCAAAAAGAGGAACTTGAAGGTCCCCGATATGGTTCGTTCCAGCTGGGTCTATCGACAACTGAGACGCTTTCGGGCCGGGATCGAAGGCTGCATCTCGATGCTCAAGCGGGTCTTTGGAGTCGACCGCTGCACCTGGAAGGGCTGGGATCACTTCCAGCAGTATGTGCAGCTTTCGGTGCTCAGTTACAACTTGCTCGTCCTGGCTCGTTTGCTGTTGTAGAAAGCTCAGAGTCCACTATTAGGGTGCGGGAGTTCAAGGATTGGTGTCTCTTAAAAACGACTTTCGAGGACTAGCTTGCAAACCCTCCTCTGAAACGGAGGGAAGTCACTGCCCGAAACCCTGGTATTGTCGAAGAAACCACCGATGGAACCTCAGAAAACGGGGGTTCCCGGATGAGAACTAGCTTACGGAGCCGAGTGGGCCACCTTCTACACCACTCAGCAATTTCTGAGCTACGAAGGATTCCGCTTCTGGATCGAACAACCAGTTCAGATCTTTCATTGGATCAGCATCCCTCTTGCCGGCTCGATCGCTCTATGCGCCCTGATGGCAGCCATCCTACTTTGCCAAGCCCTTCCCCGAATCCTCCCGGGTGCGCGCTCTGGTCGGAGTCGGGCCTGGCTTGCCGGTTTCTTGTGTCTCTGCCTGACCGCTGCTTTCCTTGGTGAGCTTGGTCCGGCGGCGGATCTGCCCCTGAACCCTGACAATTTTCTCAACTACCGGCAAGCACGCCGCTACCTGAAGTTCCGCGACTACAAGACGGGTCCCTTCGCCTTTGGACTGTCCTCTTTGAGAAGGAGCTCTCTCGAGGCCAGTCGCCCCTTTCCAGAAGATGAGACGATTCCAATCATCAGCCGGCCTATCGTTTCAATGCAGGAGTATACGGACGGCGTAGTTCCGAGCAGGTTCAGGCCCAGGAATGTGATCCTGATGCTGATCGAATCGCTGCGTGCTGATCAGCTCCGGGTCTACGGCGCCAGCCGAGATGTGATGCCCACCATCAACGAAATGTCGTTGGAGGCAAGAGCTTTCTCGAAGCATTACTCTCAAGCTAGCCATTCCGACTATGCGGATCTGCCTCCGGTCTCGTCCCACTATCCCCTACGTTCCCGCCGACACCATAGTTATCCCAAGCAGCCAAGCTATCCGAGGGTATTGATCTACGACATTCTCAAGGCTCTAGGCTATCGGACGGCCATCTTCTCCTCTCAGAACGAGCATTGGGGAGCGATGATCAACTACCTGGATACAGGGACTCTCGACCGATTCTTCCATGCTGCCAACTTTGACGGACCGACCTATGTGATGTTGGAGGACGTTGGTTTTTCCAACTGGATCAAGCAAACCAAGCACGCCGGCAGTGTGGATGATCGTTACACCATTGCCGAATCGATCCAATGGATTGATGGTCTTGAAGGCCAGCCTTTCTTCCTCTCCATGAACCTCCAAAACAGTCATGTTCCCTACGTTGTGCCCGAGAATTTCCCCCGCCCCTTCGGACCAGAAAAGGTGGACTTCACGATCCGGTTTGCCAGCTTCCCGAGGAACCAGGTTGAAGCAGTCATGGATCGCTACGCCGACAGCCTCGCCTACATCGACAGCCAGATTGCGGTCCTGTTCGACTACTTGAAGAAGAGCAAGCTTTGGGACGAGACGATTCTGGTAGTGACTTCGGATACGGGTCAGGCTTTCTACGAACACGATTTTGCTTCCCATGCCAGCCAGCTCTATGACGAGGTCATGAAGGTTCCCCTCCTGATACGTGCTCCTCAGTTGGAGCCGGCTCTGGACAAGCGCCCGGCGCAGCACATCGATGTGCCTCCTTCGATTCTTCATTTGCTGGGACTGCCCAGCCATCCCGGCTTTCAGGGAGTCAGTTTGTTCGAGGAGCAGTGGAACCCGGATCGGTCCCTATACATGGTGGTCCAGACTGCGTTGGCCTACCAGCACGCGATGATCAGAGGAGATATGAAGCTGATCTACGACGAGCAGGAACGGATCTATGAGGCCTTTCATCTGGCGGCGGATCCCGGAGAGAAGAGCGATCTGGCACCTTTTCAGCCCAAGCTGGTGGAATCAATGGCGGGAAGGCTGCACCGTTGGTATCGCGAGCAGATCGACTACTACGCAGACGAAAGTCGCCATCGTCGCGAGTACCCTCCGGTCCTGTCGGATGACTAGTCCGGCCCCCAGAGCGCTGGCTCCATTCGAGAAGGAAGCTTCGAATTACCTGGTTAGTTAGGACTTTCAAGAGGGAATCAAAATAGAGGTCAATCCCAACGGGATTGCGTATTCCAGCCCAGGGTTTCCGTATCTGTTTAGCGTCTTTTTCCTACCCTTGCCCGTGCCCTTGCCTTCGCCCGTGCCCGTGTTCGTTCGCGTCTTTTTGTCCTGAAACCCTCGTAGTCGCTGACAGCAAGATCAAAGAACGCACAGTCGACTCAATCGGCCTGGCTTGGCCAAGGGCCTTGATGCAACCAAGGAGAGCCGAAGTCAGGGCAAAGGCACGGGCACGGGCAAAGGCAAGGGTGGGAAGAAGGCGCTAAACAGATACGGGTTTCCCAACCCTGGGGGAGCCCACCGTCTTTGGACTTCATCCCTGAAGGGGATGCGTACAGGGGGACACGGGAATTGTGCGAGCGCGGGAAGCGCCGGACGAGTTGTCCGACTCTCTCCTCGGAACTGGGCCTCATGTTGCTAACGAGTCAAGGCGTTCGCGGCACTTTATTCCCCTATGCTCACTGATCACTACCTCACTGCTTACATCTGTCAGGTCTCGAAATTGTGTGTTCTCATGTGCCGAGGAGCGCGGTATCCTTTGCACACACATCTGGCTTGAGTTCATGGTTTTGGAGCCAATGGCGATGGCGTCGCCGCGCAGGAGTCGGGTAATCGCAAGGGTTGTTGCCCCTCGGCATTTTAGCCGTCGCGGACTTGACGAGGAGGAGGAATGAACAGGACAAGACTCATTATCTCGGCAGTTGTGGTTTTCATCGTGTTTCAGGTTATGGAGTACCTCATTCACGAGGTGATTCTGAAGAGTACCTACGTGTCCCTGGCTTCCATCTGGCGTTCCGAAGCCGACTTTCAGTCCAAGTTCTGGATCCTGATCCTTACCAGCGCCATCTGGTGTCTTCTCTTCACTTACTTCTACGCAAAGACGTGTAAGGTGGGGGGACTGATGAGCGGGGTTCGCTTCGGCTTCTTGATAGGCCTCTTTTTCGCCATCCCCATGTCCTACAACTGGTACGTGATACTTCCGATTCCGTATCACCTGGCGCTGAGATGGTTTCTGTTCGGGATGGGGGAGATCATCATCTGCGGAATCATCGTGGCGGTACTCTATAAGCCGCTGTCTACGGCGGACGCTTAGCCCGCATTTCTCATGGCCGGTCGTAGCGAGAGGCCGAAAGCGCCGTCCTGACAAGGCTTGCGACCGAGGCCCCCGCAGTCGTACTCGTGCAGTACGTCGAGGAGGCCGACGAAGCGTAACGCAGTCAGGGCGGATGATTGCGGCCTCGCAGTAGACTGGCTATGAGAAATGCGGGTTAGAGGAGCGAGGTCAGGGTTGCGGGGCGATGACATCGACGTAGCGGACGCCGACGACCTGGGCACCCTTCTTTAGCCTCGCTTCCAGTCGGCTGTCGCCGGGAACCAGCTGGGCCGATTTGAAGGTGACTTCGGTCGCGTTTTTTTCGAAGGCCTGAGTCTGGACGACGTCCTGAATCCTCAGTTCCGCTTCACCGGACTGCTCGAAGGGACCGAAGCGAAACCGGATTTCGAAGGTTCCTGGGTTGACGACGTTGAGGAGCCAGTAGCCCAGGTCCGAGTCTCCCCAGCCGTCTTTTCCTATCATTTGCCAATCCTGTCGGGTCAGGACCACCGGGTCTTCATGGACGGTTCCGATGGCGATGCGTGGTGGAGCATAGCCGCGGCTCGCCGAAACCTCTCGGAACCAGGTCTGGTATTGCCTGCTCATTCGGTCAACGACTTCGGGAAGCTCGGCGGAGAGGTCTTTGCTCTCGCCTGGGTCAGATTCCAGGTCGTAGAGTTGGAGCTCCGCGTCGGTAGGCATCTTGTCGGAGAAACTAAGCGGCTGCAGCAACTTGTACCTTGAACTGATGGCGGCGAAGTTGCGGTAGAGCTGGGGAACGTTACCCCTGTGGGATTGGATGTAGAGTGTGCGGTCTGGCAGCGAGGGGTCCCGACCCTCCATGCGGGGCAGGAGACTGATTCCATCCAAGGAAGCATCGGTAGGGCCATCAACGCCGACCGCCTCAAGCAGGGTGGGGACCAGGTCGATGTGGGCGGCGATATCGTCGATCTGCTTAGGTTCCATTCTGTCCGGCCAGCGGAAGAAGAACGGTACCCGAATTCCTCCCTCAAATACGGTGGTCTTCTTGTCCCTCAAACCGGCAGTAAAGTGCAGAGTGGTGGGACCATTGTCGGTCATGAAGATCAGGATTGTGTCGCGATCCAGCCGGAGTTCTTCCAGTTTGGCCATCAGGCGTCCGACGTTGTCATCGATATTCGTGATCATGCCGTAGATTCGAGCGTCCTTTTCGTTCAGGCCCTGTTCGAGATAGGGCTTCATATAGGAATCGGGGACGTCATAGGGCGAGTGAGGAGCGTTGGTCGGAATGTACGCAAAGAAGGATTCCTGCCGATTCTCTTGGATGAACTCCAGGGCGGCGTCGAAGAAGATGTCCGTGCAATATCCTTCATGTTTCCGGGGCTGTCCGTTGAGCTGCAAAATCGGGTCGAAGTAGCTGTTTCCCAGGGGGTCGGAGGGCTGACCGATGCCCCCACCTTTGTGTACCAGGGATTCCTCGAAGCCCTGGTCGATGGTCCGCATGGGGTAGTTGTCTCCCAGATGCCACTTCCCGAAGATTCCGGTCCGGTAGCCGGCCTGGGAGAGCATCTCGGCCAGGGTGGACTCATCCGAGTGCATCATCGCCCGGCCGACATAGGTGTCCACGACTCCGGTGCGGTAGTTGTAGCGGCCGGTCATGAGGCTGGCTCGGGTAGGAGCACAGACAGGGGAGACATAGAAGCGCGTAAGCTCCACACTCTGGCTGGCCAGCCGATCCAGATTGGGCGTCGCGATACTCTCGTTCCCATGTGAGCCCAGCTGGGCCCAGCCCTGATCGTCAGTCATGACCAGGACAATGTTGGGTCCTTTCGGGGCCTTGGTCTCCGGAGAATCGCTGCATCCCGTTATTAGCAGAGTTAGTAGAGTGGCAACAGTATCAGTGCGCCTGTTGTTTTTCATTGGCTCCCTTTTTTTCAAATTCAAAGATACAAGATACAAGATACAAACAAATCTCAAATCTCAAATTCCAAGCACTACTCAGACGAGGAGGTGAGCCGCAGTCGGACGCTTACCCACCCAGATCACCAGAGTAGCTGGTCTGGTGTCCGGTCGAGTGGTTTCCTTTTGTCTCTTGGGATTTGGTGCTTGGAACTTGTTTGTATCTTGTATCTTGGGATTTTCTTCTTTCTTGTATCTTGGTCCTTCTAGCGATACCGGACTTCCAGCTCGACTCTCCTCAGTGTGAGAGGAGCTCCACCTTTTTGGCTGACGACCTGAAGCTGGTTTACTCCCTGGCGCACCCGGGAGCCTTCCACGGGGTAACGGAGCTGAAACGAGTGCTCTTCTGATTCTTTCGATTCTCCGGGTGCGCCTTGGATGTCCGCCGATTCGAGGACGCCATCGTTGAGGCTGGCAGAGAGCTCGTCCCCCTCAGACCAGTTTCCGATCTCCAGCAGAAGCTCCGCCTTGGCCAGGTGGCCTGAGGATTCGGCGGCCGTGACGTCGTCGCCCACTCGGAGCTGGATCTCCTTTGCCGCCTCGCCGTCTAGTTGGGTCGGAACCTGTCCGGGAGAGCAAGCATAGGAGTAGGGCCCGGCGTTTCCCATCACTGAGGTGACCTGCACGTAGTCCACGGCGAAGCGCTTATCCCTATGTCGGAGTCCTTCTTTCGAAGCGATATGGTTGAGCACCTCGTAGGACTCCGGCTGGGGTCGACCGTAGGAGATTTTGGGAGCTTTCCGGTAGTGGAAGTTCCAGAGATAGATTCCGTCACCTCCTGCCCAGAGAATATTGGAGGCGGCTCCGCGAAAAGCAGCGTCCGATCCAAAGATGTGGGTTCCGCAGTTGATGCACGGATAAACCGGAACCTCGTGCCGATGGCCGAGATTCACCAGTTCTTCTGCCGGGTTGTTAAAGGGGGTGTAGCCTCCCCCGATCAGGAGTCGGTCAATTAGGCCTTCCTGAAGCCAGGTCTCGATGTCGATGCCAATCCGACGGCAGGTAGCCACCGTTCCTGGTGTTCTAACTCCCAACAGCACGGGGCTGCCTTTGCTTTCCGAGGCGCGATCGACGATTTCGCGGGCAGATCTGATGAGCTCCGTCATCAGCGGCATTCCTTGCTCTTCTTTACCCGGCTTGAAGTACCAGGGCATGCGAAAGAAGTTGAGGTCCAATCCCGCGAGGTCGTAGCTTTCGACACTGTTTCTAATCCACCAGAGGCGATCCTCACGCACTTCGGGAATCGCAAAGTCCAGTCCCGACCAGGTTGCCGCCTCCTGTGTGCTGAAGACCTTGCCCTTTTGGCTCTCGTCTCCGATCAACCACTCCGGGTGCTGCACCTTCAGCGGATAGATCAGCTTGCCCGCCGGCATCCCATAGGAGTCGTGGGTATCGTTCATCCGCATGGACCCGAAGATCTCGATATCGTTCTCGCGACCAGCTTTGACCATGATTGGAGTCGGATCCGATATTACTGAGTTCAGGGCCTTCGCCTGTTGCTGCGTCTCCCAATAGCGGGTTTCCCCCTTACCGATCGCGATTCCCCACATAATGCACCAGGCGATGCTGTCAATCGGTACTTCTGCTGCGGGTTTCAAGCGCTGTTGCAGAAAGGCCTGGATACTCTTCTTGGCGTCGTCGGAGTAGCACAGATCCCCGTCGTCGTCGAGGATGATCCGACGTCTTCGGTGGGCCGCCTTCTTTCGTGCTTCCTGCAGCTGGACCTTGCTGTTAGCGCCGCAGCCCAGGAGCCCAGCCCAGAGCGGGGTCGAGAGAGCGCCTCCGGCTCCCTGCAGGAATCGTCTTCGGTTGGGCCGGTTCGAGTCCAGATCGGGTGTGAGATGGTTGTGCACAGTGTCTATCCTTCTTTTTGGTTTAGTGATGCGTCCCAAGATGGACGTCCCGGAGTCCCGCTCAACTAGTTGATGGAAAGCGTAATCATACGTCATGCGCTTCTTGCCAGCCATCCCAGGAGGATAGGCCTGGCGCCAATCGGGCTAGCTTGTCTGTGTATAATTTCTTTTGTGAAAACAGTGGCGCGCTTGTCTCTGGTCATTTTGCTCGGATTGTCGCTTTCCTTCACGAATTTCTCGGGCTTTTCCGCCGAGCCCATTAGTGCAGGCAAGATCCTGGAACTCAAGTTAATGATGGTTGAGTTCATCAACCAGGATCGGGAGGAGGCGTCGGTCGATCCAGTCCTTTTCTCCGAAGAGTTATCCCGAATGGCGGACGCGCATTGCCACGAGCTCCTGGACGGCAAGTACACCAGCCACTGGAACCTCGCCGGCTGGAAGCCCTACATGAGGTATTCACAGGAAGGATTCGTCGATCAGACTTCGGAAAATATCTCCAGCATGGACATCACGCATATGGAGGTTTCCCCGCAGCGACTCAGACAGGAGATGGCGGTGCGTCACCAGAGTATGGTGAACGAGAAACCGCCCAAGGATTCTCACCGTCGGAGTATCTTGGATCCTCGGCACACTCACGTCGGCATCGGTCTGGCCTACAGCAACCAGGGGATCAGGCTGATCGAGATCTTTGCAGACCGATATGTTCAGGTGGAGCCTCTGCCGCCGCGTTTGAAGCCCTCCGGGCGGGTCTTTCTGTCCGGGAAGTTACTCAAGCGCGGCTACGAAGTGCAGGCGGTTTCAATCTTCTACGAACCCATACCCCGCGCGCGCTCTCTGGTAGAGCTGGCGGGTACCTATGCGTATAGCCTTCCCGATGATGAGAGAATCCTGCGCCCCAAGTTGCCTCAGGGGTTGCGCTATGCGCCACCGGACAGTGGAAGGGGTGAAGTCGAGATTCACGGACGCCGCTTCTCCTGTCCGATCCGTGTAGGAAAGGATCCGGGAGTATATACGCTTGTGGTCTGGGTTCAAGGGAAGTACGAGGGGAAGGCCTTTATTGCTACCAACATCAGTATTTTCGTCGAGTGACGTTACTCGTGAGTCGCACGTCTGAACGTCTGAACGTCGCACGTCTCTCAGCCCCAAAAATTTCAGCTGGAATCTAACCACTCGGTGCTTTGAATTCTAAGTCTCGAGCGACGCGTCGAAGGCTAAGGGACGTGCGACGTTCAGATGTTCAGACGAGTTCAAAATCAGGAGACTGTCCCCAGAACCCCACGTAAGAACCTACCCGTGTAGGAGTCCTTGTTCTGACAAACAGTCTCGGGCGTACCCTCGGCCACCAGGTTGCCACCCCGCTCTCCGCCTTCCGGGCCCAGATCGATGACCCAGTCAGCGCACTTGATGACATCCAGATTGTGCTCGATGACCAACACGGTGGCTCCCTGAGCGATGAGCCGGTCGAAGGCGCGAAGCAGTTTGCCGATGTCATCGAAATGAAGGCCGGTCGTGGGTTCGTCGAAGATGAAAAGAGGTCGATTGGAAGTGGGCTTCGAGAGGTAGGAGGCCAGCTTGATCCTCTGTGCTTCTCCCCCGGAGAGCGTGGTCGATGCCTGGCCCAGGCGCAGGTATCCCAGGCCTACCTCGTCCAGCACCTTGAGTCTGCGGATCAGCCGTGCATGGGATTTGAAAAACTCAATCGCTTCCACCGCGGTCAGCTCCAGCACTTCCGCGATGTTCTTTCCCTTATAACCAATCTCGAGAATGCTGGACTTGAACCGTTTCCCCTTACACTCCTCGCAAAGCAGCTCCACGTCTGCCAGGAACTGCATGTCCACGACCAGGCTGCCGGCACCTTGACAGGCCTCGCACCTGCCTCCGGGAACGTTGAAGGAAAAGTGTCCGGGTGTCAGACTCTGACTCTTAGACTGTCGGAGTGAGGCGAATATCTGACGGATATCATCGAATGCCTTGAGGTAGGTGACTGGATTGGATCGAGATGTTTTCCCGATGGGCGATTGGTCGACCAGGAAGACCTCCCCTACCTGATCCCCGCCTTCGATGGCGTCGAATTCACCGACCTCGGCCTTCCAGTCCTTCCTCAGCTTCTTGAGCCCGGCATAGAGAATCTCCTGGACCAGTGTGGACTTACCCGAACCTGAGACCCCGCTGACGCAAACCAATATTCCCAGGGGCAGACGGATGTCCAGGTTCTTCAGGTTGTGCTGGCGTGCGCCTCGAATGGTGAGGAAATGGCCATTGGTGGAGCGGCGAAAAATGGGTGTGGGAATCCTGAGTGTGCCCTTGAGGTATCTCCCCGTCAGCGAGTTTGGATCGGCAGAGAGCGAGCCGACGTCGCCGCTGTGAACTACTTCTCCGCCGTGCTCTCCGGGACCCGGCCCCATGTCGATCACATAGTCGGCAGACTCGATCATCTCTCGCTCGTGCTCCACTACCACGATGGTATTGCCCAGATCTCTCAAGTCCTTGAGGATACCAATCAAGCGCCGCTCGTCGCGGGGATGGAGGCCGGTGGAGGGCTCATCCAGGACGTAGAGGGTTCCCACTAGAGAGGAACCGAGTGAGGCGGCTAGTTGGATTCTCTGCATCTCGCCACCGCTGAGGCTGGAGGTGAGCCGATCCAGGGTCAGGTATTGCAGTCCTACCTTGATCAGGAAGTCGAGTCTTTGGGTGATCTCTCGTAGCAACGGCTCAGCCACTCTGAGCTGGGTAGGGCTGAGACTGAGCTCGGAAAAGAAGGCGCAAATCTGCTCGATCGTGCCACTCGTCAATTGGTGGATGCGCTGTTCGCCCACGTAGACCGTTCTTGCTTCAGCGCAGAGTCGCTCTCCGGTGCATTCGGGGCAGCGCGTGTAGCCCCGGTAGCGGCTGATGAAGATTCGCACATGCATCTTGTACTTCTTGCGGTCCAGATAGCGAAAGAAACCCAAGACTCCCGGAAAACTGCGATCCCCCTCCCATAGCTTCCGCCTGACCTCCTCGGGCAGTTCCTCAAACGGGCAATCCAGCGGAATACCCTCTTCCTCGGCATAGGCTGCCATCTTCTGCTGAAAGCGTCGATAGCGAGGTTTGGTGATGGGATCGATCGGTTCCTCGGCCAGAGTCTTGCTGGGGTCGGGGATAACCAGGTCGGGGTCGATCGTGGTGGTGCTTCCGAACCCGTGACAGGTGGGACAGGCCCCGTAGGGACTGTTGAAGGAGAACAACCGGGGTTCCGGTGCACGATAGGCGATGGAGCAATGTTGGCACTCGAAGCGAAGGGTGAAGCGGTGTGTCTCGGTCTTCTTCTCAGCCGTGTCGGTTGGAAGAATCGTCACATCAGCCGTCCCATTGCCATCTCGGTAACAGGCCTCCAGAGAATCGGTAAGCCGTTCCTCGATGTCCGGTCCCAGAACAAGTCTGTCCACCAAGACGCGACCGGTCATAAGTTCCTCTATCGATGGGGGCGCCTCCTGTGGCAGTTGACAGAGGACGGGAGTGGAGTCGTTGAAAAGCAAGAGTCGACGGAATCCTTCTCTAACCAGGTGCTCTATTGTTTGAGAGAGCGCCGCCTCTGCCTGGGGGGCAAGGTCCAGACGGCTTCCAGCGAGAGGAAAACTTAAGTAGATTCGGGTTGTTTCCGGTAGCTTCAGAATCTGACCAAGCACCACATCCAAGGTGTCTTTCTTGACCTCGCGTCCGCACTCTCGGCAGCGAATGATTCCGATTCGGGAATACAAGAGCCGCAGGTGATCATAGATCTCCGTGACCGTTCCAACAGTGGATCTGGGATTTCTGGAAACCGTTTTCTGGCGGATCGCAATGGCTGGACTGATGCCCTCAATTTGGCGGACCTGTGGTTTCCGAATCCGGTCCAGGAATTGACGTGCGTAGGCCGAGAGCGACTCAACGTAGCGCCGCTGTCCCTCCGCGTAGAGGGTGTCAAAAGCGAGCGAGGATTTTCCCGACCCGCTGACACCGGTGATGACTGTCAACCGGTTGATCGGCACCTCGACGTCGATGTCCTTGAGATTGTGCTGCTGGGCCCCCAGGATGCGGATGGAGTCATTGATTGGGGAGTTTCCGATCATCGGAACCTTCGAGTCTACCATGGCGTAGGCTTGCAGGTTGCTTTCTACTCTTCCCAAAGGGCAGCTTTTCTCGAAGAGATCAATTGAGGTCAATCTCAACGGGATTGCGTATTCCAGGCCAGGATTTCCGAACGTGTTTAGCGTCTTTTTCTTGGCCTTGCCCTGGCCCTCGCCCCTAAACTTGCCTTTGCCTGTGCCTTTGCCCTGCCAAACGGGGCCGGGGCCAATGCGCGAATTGCGTGAGAGACACCGGCGTATAGTTGGATCTTGCCATTGTCTATATCGAACGCTTTCGGTTGGGGGAACGCGAGATCAGGATTGTCTTGGGACGGGAGAGGCTCGCGTAAGAAAGAAGGCAAAGGCACAGGCAAGTTTGAAGGCGACGGCCAGGGCAAGAGTAAGGCTGGGCGCTAAACAGGTACGGGTTTCCGAACCCTGGGTAAAGGGGAATAGCCAAATGAGTCAACCCTGTAGGGGTTGCGTCTTCAGGGAGCCACACCGCAAGCGCCAACCTGCAACCCGAAACCTTCATGTTATAGTGACGTGACGCCATGAGAATTAAGTCGGTCTGGCCCAGCATAGCCTTGCCCTCCGGCATCGTCCGCGTGGAGGTAGAGCAGAGAGGCCGGAGGCCGGCCGCGGGTGTCGATGTCGGGGGAGTTCCGGCCGGTATATTGGGGGCATCCCCCAGGGCTTTGACGATTAGGATTCCCGAGGATTGTGACAGTAGTGGGATCGTTGTTCACAACAGGACTAGGGCCGTCGCCGACCTCAAGGTGGGCCGGGTCGTTGCCTCAGAATTGCATCCGGTCGCGAACCCCGTCGTAGACTCTTTGGACAACGTTTACGTTACCTACAGCGGTACTCGTGGCGAGAAGGTGCCCTTCAGTGTCTTCGTGGTGTCCCCGGATGGCACCAAGGAACCCTTCCTCGCGGAGATCACGAATCCGACCGGCATGGCCATCGGTCCCGACGAATGTTTGTACGTGAGCAGCCGCCACACCGGAGCCGTCTACCGCTCAACCTTTGACAAGCAGGTCGAGAAATACGTGGAAGGATTGGGTCTGGCGACCGGCCTGGTCTTCGACCGCCAGGGGAATCTCTTCGTCGGGGATCGTAGCGGATTGATCTACAAGGTTTCCCCGGGTCGAGAGATGTCTGTCTTCTGTGAGCTTGAGGCCAGTGTTTCAGCCTATCATTTGGCCGTGGGACCCGATGATTCCCTCTACGTGACGGGGCCGACCCTGGCGACTCAGGACTGCATCTACCGGATCGATCCGGAAGGGGAACAGGAGGTTTTCTTCAAGGGACTGGGTCGGCCGCAGGGGCTGGCCTTCGATCCCCATGGAAACCTTCAGGTAGCGGCCTCCTACCGGGGGAGAAAAGGGCTCTTCACGTTGCGAAGCGGCGTACCCGAGCTCACCGTATCGGGACCGATGTTGGTTGGGCTGGCCTACAATCAAGAGGGAAGTCTGCTCTATCTGGTGGATTGCTCCGAACTGTATCAGATTGAACTGAACTAACAGCTGCCGCTTGTGCAAAGATCGATTCGTTGCCGTATTTGCCGCACCCGCAGCATGAGGATTCTAGCGGGTCAATTCTGACCGATGCGACCCAGCTTTCGTCTGCTGCACCAGGACAGAACCAGCCACGCCCGGACGGGCCTTCTCCGCACCCGTCATGGAGTCATCGAAACCCCGGTCTTCATGCCGGTCGGCACCTCTGCCACGGTCAAAGCAATACCCCATGAGTTCCTGGAGCGCCTCGACTCGAAGGTGATCCTGGCCAATACCTACCATCTGTTTCTACGTCCCGGAGAAGAGGTCCTGGGTGAGCTGGGAGGACTGCACCGTTTCATGGGCTGGGATCGGGCCATCCTCACCGACAGTGGAGGCTACCAGGTGTTCAGCCATCAAGGGCTTAGAAAGGTCAGCGAAGAGGGGGTGGAGTTTCAGTCGCACATCGATGGTCGGCGCCATTTCTTTTCTCCCGAAGACTCCATCAGAGTGCAAGAGACCCTGGGTTCGGATTTGATCATGGTCCTGGATGAGTGCACTCCCTATCCTGTGAGCCAGCACGAAGCTCTGGAATCCATGCGGCGTTCCCTACAATGGGCCAAGCGCTGCAGGGATCGACACGGCCGTGACGAGCAGATGCTGTTCGGTATTGTCCAGGGTGGGATGTTCCTGGATCTTAGAAAGGAGTGCCTGGAACGTCTTATCGAGCTGGGTTTTGCCGGGATTGCGGTGGGAGGTTTCAGCGTGGGCGAGCCGAAGCTCCTCATGTATGACCTGGTCGAGAAGCTGCAACCCTACATGCCGCGCGACAAGCCGCGGTACCTGATGGGAGTAGGGACCCCGCTGGATCTTGTCTTTTGTGTGAAGCAGGGGATGGATATGTTTGACTGTGTGATTCCAACCCGAAACGCGCGCAATGGAACGCTTTATACCTCACAGGGGAAGATCAACATCAAGCAGTCCCGCTATCGTCGAGACGCCGGCCCCTTGGATCCGGAGTGTGACTGCTTCGTTTGTCAGCGGCACAGCCGGGCCTACCTCAGGCATTTATTCGTCTCCGGGGAAATTCTGGCGAGTGTGTTGAATACCTATCACAACCTCCACTTTTACCTTGACTTGATGAGAAAAATCCGACAGAGTATCGCGCTTGATTCGCTGTTGCAATTTGAGCGGGAGTTGGCAGCCCGATATTCTGAAACTGCATGATTGACACTGTGCCGGTCGCAGTGCTCGCACTCAATCTGCTATTGACGCCGTTATCGTTCGCCTCGACTCCACCACGTTTCTTCGGCTGTTTTTTCGGCGGTATCGATGCAACGCGAAGAGGGCTGCTTTAAGCTTCGTCAGGAGGGTTTTGGGTGAGAAGCAACTCGCACCGGTGGCGGGGGCGAAGTTGGCAAAGATCGGGCCACAATAGCTAGACTGGAAACAGGGGAGATGTACTATCTTCTGGCGCAGCAGAGCGGTTCGGGAGGGGGCATCGCGGGCTTTTTGCCGATCTTTCTCCTGGTTGCGATTTTCTACTTCCTCATCTACCGCCCCATGCGCAAGAGACAGAAAAACGTGGAGGACATGATTTCCAGCCTTAAGAATGGAGACCGAGTCATCACGAGTGGAGGAGTCTTTGGGACAGTCTCGGGAATTCGTGATAACAGCGTTCTGCTGAAAATAGCCGATCAGGTGAAGATCGAAGTCGCGAAGAGCGCCATCACCTCCCTGCAGGCCCCCAAGGAGTCCGCGAAGAACTGATACTCACTGGATGGATCCGAGAACGCTTGAGATCAACAGAGAGCGAATCCCAGAAATCTCTCGGCCGAGAAGATGAATAAGAAAAATTTACACTATCGTCTGATCATTAGCCTGGTCGTGCTGGGCGTTAGCGCTTTCCTCTTCTACCCACCCTCGGAAAAGATCAAGTTGGGCCTCGATCTGAAAGGCGGGATTCACCTGGTGCTTCAGGTGTTGACTCACGATGCCCTCGAGGCCGACGTCAATCAGGTCCGAGAGCGGATGGAACAGGACCTGGCGGAGCGGGAGGTCTCGTTCAAAGAGACCAAGATTACCGAAGACTACGACATCGAGATTCTGGGTGTTCCAGAGGATGCGTCCGGCCTGGCGGAGGATTATCTGAGCGAATATTCGGGAAGCTACACCTACCAGTCACGATTCAGAGAGGGTGAGGTCGACTTTGTTGTGAGTATGTTGGCGGCGGCCCGCAAGAGGCTGGCCGATCTGACGGTCAGGCAGGCGCGCGAGACGATCCAGAATCGGGTCGATCAATATGGTGTTGCCGAGCCCACGATAACTATCTATGGCAGCGGAGACGTCAAAGACCAGATCATCGTGGAACTCCCGGGCGTCGACGATCCGGACCGGGTGATCAAGCTGATCCGTAGCACCGCTCGCCTGGAGCTCAAACTGGTTCACGCCTCCCAGGGTGGACCCTTTCCAAGTCGAGAGGCAGCTCTCGAGAGTTTCAATCAGTCGCTGCCCTCGGACTACGAGATTCTCCGCTCTCGTCGCGACCCCGCTGAAGGGGTTTCCGGCCCTGCGTTCATGGTGGTCCGCAAGGCGGCCTCCATCACCGGGCAGCACATGAAGAACGCAAACCGGTCGCAGGATAACTACACCGGGAGCTGGAACGTACTCTTTTATCTCAATGCGGACGGTGTCCGGCTTTTCTCAACCACCACCGAGCGCAATGTAGGGACACGTCTCGCCGTCGTCCTTGATGACGAGGTGCGGTCGGCCCCGAATATCAGCGAACACATCCCTTCAGAATCGGCTCGCATCACCGGTAACTTCACTGCCGAGGAAGCACAGGACCTGGCTTTGGTGTTGCGCTCGGGCGCTTTGCCTGCAGCGCTTCGAATCCTGGAGAACCAGATTGTAGGACCCTCGCTGGGTATGGATTCGATTCGAAGCGGAATCCTGGCCTCGATTCTCGGTCTGAGTTTGGTGGTGATCGGGATGATCGTGGTCTATCGGATCTCGGGGCTCAATGCCATTCTGTGCCTGGTGCTCAATCTGTTGATCATGCTAGGTGTTCTGGCTCATTTTCAGGCGACCCTGACGCTGCCCGGAATTGCGGGAATCATCCTGACCATAGGAATGGCCATTGACGCCAACATTCTGATCTTCGAGCGAATTAAGGAAGAGCTGCGTCTGGGCAAGACGGTCCGGGCCGGAGTGACCGCGGGTTTCAACCGTGTTTTCGTCACGATCCTGGATACCAACGTAACGACACTTATCGGGGCAGTCTTCCTGTTTCAGTTCGGCACCGGGCCCATCCGGGGGTTTGCGGTCACGCTGTCGGTGGGTTTATTGGCCAATATCTTTACCGCGACCTTCGTGTCGCGAACGATTTTCGGCCTCTTTCTGCAGAGACGGGAGATCGAACAACTCTCTATTTAATCTCGGGCGGAACGCTCCTCCGGGTTGCGCCTTAGGACCTCTCCATGGAACTTTTCAAGGACCCTAAAGTCGACTGGCTTGGCATGAGCCGGATCCTGCTCGCCGTTTCGTTGGCGCTGGTGCTGTTGGGCGCTGGCTCCATGCTGTTCCGGGGAGGCCTGAGGCTAGGGGTCGATTTCGTTGGGGGAACCCTGGCCTACGTCAAGTTCAAGGATGAGCCGGAATTGGACCGGGTGCGACGCACCCTCAGTGAAGGTGATTTGAAGGCCGAGGAGGTGACGCGTTTCGATGAATTGGATAAGAACGAAGTGCAGATCCGAATGGGACGGATCGAGGACGAAGAATCGGAAGATCTGATTGCCCAAAGTGACCGGATCATCGAGGCGCTGCGACGAGAGTACGACCAGGAGGGATTGGACTCGGGCAAGTTGGATTTGAACAATGTGGTCGCAAGCGCACTCTCCTCGAAGCTCCAGCAAATCGATCCAGACGGTGTGGGCACGGAGAAATCGGTTCAGGACTCGGTCAACCACTACGATCAGCTGGCAGAAAGGGTGATCGACCATCGAAACAGCAGCGGGGGAGTTTTTAAAAGCTTGGAAGAGCTCCAGGCGATAGATCTCTCGGAGGCGACAGAAAAAGCCCTTCAGGACAATATCTATCTTGGGAATTTCACGGTTCTCAGTGTGGAGAGCGTGGGACCCAAGGTGGGGCAGGAGATGCGGGATAGGGCGCAGAGTGCGGTTATCTTTTCGCTCCTCGGCATCCTAATCTATATCGCCGTACGCTTTCGGATCGTCTATGGTCTGGCGGCAATCGCGGCTCTCTTTCACGATGTCTTTATCACCGTGGGGGCTCTGTCACTGGCGAACAGCGAATTTACCCTGACCGTGATCGCAGCCCTTCTGACTCTGGTCGGCTATTCGATCAACGATACGATCGTCATATTCGACAGGGTTCGTGAAAACCTTCGTCTCATGAGGCGAGCAACCCTGACCGAGGTCATCAACACCAGCATCAACCAGATGCTGAACCGCACTATCTTGACTTCCGGAGGCACCTTTCTGGCGGTCTTTTCCCTTTATCTGCTGGGGGGGGCAGTACTTCGCAACTTCGCTTTCGCGCTGGTGATTGGTATAATTATAGGGACCTATTCTTCCGTCGCAATTGCCAGCCCGATCGTCGTGTGGTGGTACGGTCAATCAGAACAAAAGCGAAGACGGAAATGAGACGCTGCTATTCCTGGTTGGGAATCGGATTTCCTATGAGCAGTTCTTATAACAGCCTATGACATAACGGGTTACGACAAAAAAGAGGCACAAAAAATTCTCTTGACTCTACCGGAGTCGGAGTGTAACATCGGCCCATTGTCGCCAGCCTTTGACTGAGAGGAGAGTCTGGGATAGGAAAGGAAGAGACGACAAATGTTTGACAATCTAATCGAATCCACATCGGAGAAATCGTCAAGGGCAAAGACCACGTTTTTCATTTCTTTCATGGTGCACGTGGTGATTATCGGCGTCTTGATCGTCATTCCGTTGTACTACTATGCCGTATTGCCTGAGCACGAGCTCCTGACGATGTTGGCCCCGCCACCTCCACCTCCACCTCCACCTCCACCGCCGCCACCGCCGGCCCCGGTGAAACGGCAGGAAATCCAGGTGGTCAAGCTGGATCCTTCCCAGTTCGTCGCGCCCACCGAAGTTCCCAAGGAGATCCCGGTACCCGATGATGTTCCGGAGTACTCGAGTATTAGCGGAATCACCGGAGGTGTCGCAGGAGGGATCCCAGGTGGAGCCGTGGGTGGAGTACCGGGTGGTGCTCTGGGTGGAGTCCTCGGGGCTATTCCGACCGAAGCCCCTCCGCCGCCACCGCCCCCGAAGAAGAAGAAAGATCCGATCCGGGTAGGAGGCAACGTTCAAGCGTCCAAGCTGGTCAAGCGTGTGGAACCGAACTATCCGGAACTGGCCAAACGAGCCCGAGTCAAGGGCATGGTGATACTTCAGGTGACAGTCGGAGAGTCAGGGAATGTAACCGGTATCAAGGTCATTCGTGGGCATCCCCTGTTGAATGACGCCGCCGTGAGTGCAGTCAACCAATGGGTATACTCTCCTACCTTGCTCAATGGAGAGCCGGTACCCGTTATTGCCACCGTGACCGTGAACTTCGTGCTTAGGTAGGAGATATTGGGTTCAAGTAAATCAGCCTGTTGGGAGGTTAGAGAATGGAATTAGGATTCATGGAGCTCTGGAACCAGATGGGGGGGTTGGCCAAGGCGGTCGTAGTCATCCTGCTGCTCCAGTCGGTTTGGTCTATTGGAGTGATGATCGAGCGTTTCTTGATGTATCGGTCGGCGCGCAAGCAGTCGGAGGCGTTCGTTCCTGAGGTGACTGAGGCCCTGAAGAACGACAACATTCAGGGGGCGATCGACCTGGCGGAAGGGAGCCAGAAGAGCCATCTGGCCAAGGTGCTGGTGGCCGGCTTGAAGGAATTTCAGGCCCACGAGGAATCCGACAGGATTTCTGGAGAAAAGGTAGAAGCCTCTCGACGCGCCCTTCAGCGAGCCACTGCAGTCGGCGTCGAGGAGTTCAAGCGAGGCCTGGGAGGTCTGGCGACGATCGGAAGTACCGCTCCTTTTGTGGGCCTATTTGGTACCACCGTCGGTATCATCAACGCTTTCGCCGGCATGAGCCAGGCCGAAGATACGGGTCTGGCGGCGGTAGCGGGTGGGATTTCCGAGGCCCTGGTTGCTACCGCCTTCGGTCTGTTTGTCGCGATTCCCGCCGTGTGGATGTACAACTACTTCACCGGGAAGATCGATTCCTTTGTGGTCGAGATGGACAACTCGTCGTCTGAGTTGATCGACTTCTTCCTGGCGCGGAGGGCGAAGCAGCATGGCGATCAGTAGCGGCGGCGGCAAGAGTGGGAGCATGGTCTATGACATCAACGTCACGCCGATGGCTGACGTCATGCTGGTCTTGCTCATCATCTTCATGATCACCACGCCCCTGCTGCAACAGGGAGTTTTTGTCAACAAGGCCAAGGCGGCAAATGCCCAGGAAGCGCCTGAGGTCGAGGGCGAAGACGCCACCACGGTCACCATCACCCGGGATGGGAGCATCTACGTAAACAAACTGCCCGTTCCGGATGACGTGTTGCTGGAAAAGCTCGAAGCTCAGGTCGCTCTGGCCCCGGAGAAACCTCTGTTCATCAAGAGTGATGTCGCGACTCCGTATGGGAGGGTAGTAGAGGTCATCAACAAGGGACGGGAGACCGGAGTTGAGAAGATCGGACTCCTGGTGGACCGGGTAACCAAGCAAGGGGGGCTGTAAAGATGGCAATGCAGACCGGTACCCAAGGGGCGATGTCGAACATCAACATCACTCCCTACATCGACATCCTATTGGTTCTGTTGATCATTTTCATGGTGATTCAGCCCACCACCCAGTACGACCTGGAAGCCAGAGTGCCGGAAAAGGCGCCCGATGACATCCCGGAAGATGTGGTCGTCAAGTCCGATGCGATTGTCGTCTCGATCGACGCTGGCGGCTTGCTGAGGATCAATAACGATCCGGTGACCTTGCCCCAGCTCGGCATCCGCCTGTTTGACATCTACAGCGCCCGAGCCAACAAGAACATGTTCATTCAGGGCGATCCGGATCTACCCTTTGAGGACGTGATTCGTGTCATCGACATCGCCAAGGGGTCGGGTGTAGGCGACGTCGGCCTGTTCACTCCAGAAGGATAAGACCTGAAGGGACTACCCGCGCGTCCTGAAGAAGCGGTCGTTTAGAAAATCGGGAGACAAAGTTTGCAATGAGCCGGACGACTAAATCATTTTTGCTTGTGCTCGGAGGAGCACTGGTCCTTAGCGGGACGGCGGGTTGTAAAGCGCTGAGCCTGTATGACAAGCTCAAGGCACGGAACGAACTCAACGAGGGCGTGAAGGCTTACTCAGGCCAGAGGTATGACAAAGCTGTAGAGCGTTTCAGCGAGTCCATAAGGCTCGATCCCGAGCTCTTGGATGCTCAGTTGTATCTGGCCACCACCTACCGGGCCCAGTTTGTACCAGGGTCCCAGAGTATGGAAAACCTGCAGATGGCCAAGCAGGCCATCTCCACTTTCGAGAAGGTTCTCGAAATAGATCCCCAAAATGCCACCTCCATGGCCAGTATTGCGGGCATCCACAACAGCATGGGCGACTACGAAAATGCCAAAGAGTGGTACCGTAAGCAGCTGGAGGCCGATCCTACCAATCCAGAACCACTCTATGGGGTTGGAACGATCGACTGGCAACTTTCCTACGACAAGACGGGCATGACGGGCGAGAACGTGGAGTACTTGACGGAAGAGGAAAACGCCCAGGTTACCCAGTTGATAGATGAGGGGGTCAGCGCCCTCAAGGAAGCCCTCGAGATCAGACCCGGCTATACGGAAGCCATGCAGTACCTGAACCTGCTCTACCGCGAAAAGGGCAAGCTCGCCACGGACGAGGAAGAGAAACAGAACTGGGAGCTGGAAGCAGACAAGCTGGCCCTGGAAGCTCTGGAAATGAAGCGGAAGCAGGAAGAAGAAGCCGAGCTGGCACGGCGAACCCTCAGTGGCGCGGCCAAGACCGAAGAATAGGAAGCGGATCGCGACAAGTTTCAGGTTTTAGGTTGACCGAACGTGGCGGTCACCCTGAGCTGATTTGTCTTCGAGCGATACCCTACCCGCGTTCATAAACCCTTCAAGAGCATACAGAATTCACCCGCGCGTTTGTCTGTGGGTGGAAGGCCACAACCTGTGACCTGCAACCCCCAACCTCCAACCTAGTACAGCGTTCTGTAAATACCGATACGTTTGCAGATGGGGCTTGCGAGGCGAGATCAAGGCAGGAGGAGGAAGACGATGCTTGGTCATCTTCGACGACGACCAACACAGAGATCGTCCGCAACCCCCATCTGCCCTACGGGTGGCGACGGGACGCACCGATTTCTTTGTCGCGCCTCCTCCAAGATACGAGGCATCGAGTTCGGCGTCGCTTCGCGAACTCGACCCGTCGCGCTCGCCACAAACGTATCGGTATTTACAGAACGCTGTACTAGTATCCTGCTAAAATGGCCGGTGACAGGGTGCCGAGCCATGATCCGTTTCGAAGACCTGGAGCGCAAAGTTCATCAATACCATCCCAGCGCCGACTTGGAGCTTCTCCGGAAAGCCTACGTTTTTTCGGCTCGGGAACATAAGGGGCAAGTCCGCCAGTCGGGTGAGCCCTATCTTTCTCATCCACTCGAAGTAGCCAACATCCTGGCCGAAATGAAGCTCGACGTCTCCTGCGTCAGTGTGGGACTGCTGCACGATGTTGTCGAGGACACCCTGACTCGGATCGAGAAGATCCGCGAATATTTCGGCGACGACATCGGACACGTCGTCGATGGGCTCACCAAAATCAGCCAGATCCACTTCTCTTCACGAGAGGAACAGCAGGCGGAGAATTTTCGCAAACTTCTCCTGGCGATGGTTGACGATGTGCGGGTCATCATGGTGAAGCTGGCAGACCGTCTTCACAACATGCGCACGCTGCAATATTTGCCGCCGGAAAAGCGGGAGGCAATTGCTCAGGAGACCCTCGACATCTACGCTCCGATCGCGCATCGCCTGGGCATGGCCAAGGTGCGAGGAGAACTGGAGGATCTGTCGTTCAGCTACCTCGACCCACCGGCCTACCAGAGCCTGGTAGGCCAGATTGAGGAGAAGAAGGCGAACAGCGCCCAGTTCATAGCAGAAGTCACCGATGTTTTGCTCCAGCGGATTCAGGCACAGGGGATCCAGGTTCAGATCGAAAGCCGGATCAAGCGAATCTACAGCCTTCACCAGAAGATGATGCGCCAGCGAATCACACCCGACCAGGTCTACGACTTCATCGCGATTCGAATACTGGTGGACTCAGTTCGCGACTGCTACACCATTCTTGGTCTGGTCAACAACCTCTGGAATCCGGTGCCAGGACGCATCAAGGACTTGATCGCGATGCCGCGTCCAAATATGTACCAGTCGCTTCATACGAGCCTGGTTGGTCCCAATGGACAGCCCTTCGAGATCCAGATTCGGACACATGAGATGAATCGGGTTGCCGAAGAAGGCATCGCCGCCCACTGGAAGTACAAGGAAGGTAGATTGGAGGAGGAGGGGGATGAAAAGCGATTTCTGTGGCTGCGTCAGCTCCTGGACATGCAGCAGGAGGTGGATGATCCTCATCAGTTCCTGAGCAATCTCAAGATTGACCTCTTTCCCGAGGAGGTCTATCTGTTCACGCCCAAAGGGGAGGTGGTCACTCTTCCGCGAGGCGTAACGCCTGTCGACTTTGCCTACTACATTCACAGCGAGGTTGGAAACCGGTGTGTCGGCGCCAAGGTCAACGGCCGCATCGTCCCCCTGAAATACGAGCTCAGAAACGGAGAAATCGTTGAAATTCTGACCTCCAGCGAAGAACGCCCGAGCCGCGACTGGATGAATTTCGTCAAGACCTCTCGAGCCCGAAACGCGATCCGCCGCTGGCTGAATCAGAGGCAGAAGGATCGCGCGATCGAACTAGGGCAGAAGATGTTGGAGAAGGAGGCACGCAAGTGCAAGCTCAATCTCAAGAAGTACAAGACCGAGATGGAATCGATTGCCTCGGAATACAAGGCGGCCAAGCTTGAGGACCTGTTCGCGAGTATTGGCTATGGAAAGGTCGGATCGCGGCAAATCTTGAAGCGGTTGGATCCGAGCAGGTTGACCAGGGACGAGACCAAGGAGTCGACCTTGTCCACCGTGGTCCAGAAGGTGTTCGGAAGCGCGGATGCTGCCATACAAGTCAAGGGATACGACGATCTACTCGTGTTTCGAGCCAAATGCTGCAATCCGATCCAGGGTGAACAAATCATCGGCTATATCACGGTGGGACGTGGAATTTCAGTGCACTCGACGAAATGTCGCAATGTGGAAAGCCTGTTGGTCAACCCGGAGCGCAGGATCGAGGTCGAATGGAGTGACGGGGTCGGTGAGATCACGTATCCGGTGCGTCTCTCCATCGCCACGGAGGATCGGACCGGTATGCTCGCCGAAATCACGGCTGCAGTGTCGACGCTGAATACCAACATCGTCGATGCCCAGGCCAAGACCGTCAACAGCCAGTTCAGTGAGATCCACCTGACGGTCGAGGTCAGGGATATGAAGCATCTACAGAAGATCGTTGGCTTTCTCAAGGGAATTGCGGGAATCCACTCGATTGAGCGGCGGGGCCGTGTCCGCATGAGATAGCGTAGCTTTGGCCTCCAGGCCGAAGTGAAGCCGTCGAGCGTAGCTCGAACCACGGCGGCCTGGAGTCCAAAGCAAGGCGCAAGCCAGCGTGTAGTCGAATTCGATTCGAGGTCTTTCGAAGACCCCGGCTTGGAGCCGAGGGTCGGCCTCAGGTGCTCAGAGCGGGCTTCTGAACCTTACCTGACTTGAGACACTTGGTGCAGATTCGGATTTTTCGAACGGTTCCGTTGATCACGGCACGAACCCTCTGGATGTTGGGTTTCCAGCGGCGTCTGGTGAGGTTGTGGGCATGGGAAACATGGTTCCCTGACATGGGCCTCTTTCCACAAATCTCGCAAACCATGGACATCGTTACCACCTCTACGGTAAAGAGGTTTTTTATCATCGTGAGACCCCTGTTGTCAAACTCGGTCTGTGCCTGAGACGGGATCGCGTCATCGAAAAAAGGGAGTAATCGGATGGCCTCTCATGGAGCTGGGAAGTCATAGGCGTCGGCTACAATTAGCTTCACGGATTGAGGTTCTGAGTCGTTAGGGCTGAAGGGGCTGGGAGCGACAAAGCGAGTGGTCATTGCTGTCGTTGGAGCAGGAACCATGGGTAGCGGCATCGCGCAAGTCTGCGCCTACCATGGCCTCAAAGTGCATCTGAAGGAGGCTCGACCCGAGTTGCTCGAACCGGCCTTGGAGAGGATTCGCCGGGGACTCGAGAAGGTGGCGCAGGCTGCTGGAGGCGACACCGGGGCGGCAAGGCAGGCCCTGGCGCGCATTGAGCCTACGACCGAGTGGGAAGATCTGAAAGACGCGGATATGGTCATCGAAGCTGTTTTCGAGCAGTTTGAATCGAAGCGGGAGGTTTTCGAGAAACTGGACCGGATCTGTGGTTCCGACGTGATTCTGGCCAGCAATACTTCGTCGATTCCCATCACGCGTCTGGGCGCCTCAACCCAGCGCCCGGCTCGGGTCGTGGGAATGCATTTCATGAACCCGGTGCCTCGAATGAAGCTGGTGGAGGTGATACGGGGCCTGGGCACGAGTGCCGAGACGATTGGGGAGACGAAGGCTTTGGCTCTGCGTCTCGGGAAGGTACCGATCGAGGTGCGGGATTCCCCCGGCTTCGTGACCAATCGGATCCTGATCCCGATGCTCAATGAAGCCGTGTTTGCCCTGATGGAAGGCGTGGCAGAAGCAAAAGAGATTGATCAAGTGTTGAAGTTGGGCATGAACCACCCCATGGGTCCCCTGGAACTGGCCGACTTGATTGGCTTGGACATCTGCTTGGACATCATGGAGGTACTCTATGACAGCTTCAAGGATTCGAAGTATCGCCCCTGTCCCTTGTTGAGGCAGATGGTCGACGGAGGCTGGCTGGGAAGGAAGTCAGGTAGGGGCTTCTATGACTATACGTCCTAGGAGTTTTGCAGGAGCCCCAATAGAGAGTGTTCGAGGAAAGGAAGAGATCATGAGTGAACAACGGAACAAGGAGAGAGCGATTGAGTTGGCCCTGGCTCAGATTGAACGACAGTTTGGCAAGGGTTCCATCATGAAATTGGGCGATGGGATCAGTCTGGATGTTCCCGTGATCTCCTCTGGCTCTCTGTCTCTCGATGCGGCCCTCGGGATCGGCGGACTCCCTCGGGGCCGAGTCATCGAGGTGTACGGCCCCGAGTCCAGTGGAAAGACGACGGTGGCTCTGCATGCCATTGCCGAGGCCCAAAAAGTGGGTGGAACCGCCGCCTTCATCGACGCCGAGCACGCGATGGATGCTGTCTACGCAGGCAATCTGGGTGTCAAAGTGAAGGATCTCCTGGTTTCACAACCGGACTACGGCGAGCAGGCCCTGGAGATCGGAGAAATGCTGGTTCGAAGCGGTGCCGTGGATATCCTGGTGGTCGACTCCGTTGCCGCCCTGGTTCCTCGAGCAGAGCTCGAGGGCGAAATGGGTGACTCCCACATGGGACTCCAGGCTCGTCTGATGTCGCAGGCGCTCCGCAAGTTGACCGGGATTGTTTCCAAGTCCAACACCTGTCTGATTTTCATCAATCAGGTCCGGGAGAAGATCGGGGTGATGTTTGGCAACCCCGAGACCACTACCGGAGGCCGTGCTCTCAAGTTCTATTCCTCGGTTCGTCTGGAGATCCGTCGAATCGCTGCGATCAAGGAAGGCGACCAAAATGTGGGCAACCGAACCAAGGTCAAGGTGGTCAAGAATAAAATGGCACCGCCCTTCAGGAATGCAGAGTTCGATATCGCCTTCGGACGGGGAATCTCGCGCGAGGGAGAGCTCCTCGATCTGGCGGTCGAGCACGGGTTCGTGGAAAAGAGTGGTTCCTGGTTTTCCTACGGCCAGGATCGTTTGGGACAAGGGCGCGAGAATGCGAAGCAGTTCCTGATCGAGAACCAGGACCAATCTCGTGAGATCGAGCACAAGGTGAAAATTGCCCTGGGAATCATCAAGCCTTTGAAAAAGGTCGAGGCGGCAGGACAGTAGATCCGGACAGTTACCGAATACCCGGCACCAGACCCCCACGCTGCAGGTTTTCAGAGAGCCGAGTTGCGTCTCAGACGGTTGGTTCGGTTCTAGACAGGTCCCGGATCGCAATACCGCCGTGCAACCCTTTCGCGGCGTGGGTCTTTTGGGATAATATGCGACTCTGATTCGGGGGTCGTCCAACTGGTAGGACAGCGGCCTTTGGAGCCGCCGATCTAGGTTCGAGTCCTAGCCCCCGAGCCCTCTCTGCCGACTATGTAGCAAGTTCCTGGAAGAGCTGGGAGTTGTGGGGACCTATCTTTCCTCCCAAGGAACGTCAGGCAGTGGGGAGATCGAGATTCAGATTGGCACTTGGCGTGTACCCGAGAGCCCAGAATCGAGAATCTGACTGAGATCCTTGTCTTTGGCAAGCAGGAAAGCTCTGTTTTCAGTGGCGATGCCCACAATCAAGCCGCCACTGTTTCGGCAGAGCTATCAGCCGCCCGCACCTCATCCACCTGGCTCGGCCTGACCAGCAGCAGCGGCAGCATGGTCACAAGCGTAAAGAGGCCAGCCAGCAGGAACGAAGTTTCGAAAGAATACGACCCGCGTACCGGCCCCGCCAGCCAGTTGCCGATGACGTGTCCCACGTTGGACAGCGTCATGTAGGTAGTAAACATCGTCGCCGACGAGCGGGTCCAGGAGATTTGCATCGACAGCGAGAGGTAACTCACCGCTATAAGGGCAAACAGGCCTTGATAGAGGATCAGGTAGAGGGTGGCGAACCAGGTCTCCTCCCACAGATTTGGGAGGGCTCCGAAAGAGAGGGTAAAGGTTCCATAGAGGAAGAGAGCGATCATGAGCAAATGGCGTCGGCCAAAGCGATCCGCCAGGAAGCCGCCGCAAACCGCGCCCAGAAACTCGAGGAAGACGGCGTAACCCATGACGACTGACACCTCCACGAAGCTCCAGCCCAGTTGCTGGGTGTAGAGTGTCTTGGAGATGATCTCGGCGAGACCGTGGCCGATTGTCTTAATAGTGCCGACCAGTGCAAAGGCCAGGGTCGCCCGCAGCGCTAAACCTTTCGCCAGGTCCTTCACTACCTCCATGGGGTTGCGCAGGCTTGAACCCTGACCCGCTTCGTTCGCCTTCCCGCGACTCCAGGGGAAGCGCTTTTCTCCGGCCCGCTCC
Source organism: Acidobacteriota bacterium (assembly GCA_965218775.1). Classification (GTDB taxonomy): domain Bacteria; phylum Acidobacteriota; class UBA6911; order RPQK01; family JAJDTT01; genus CAUZIZ01. The sequence continues at coordinate 2,978,557 of CBDCLS010000006.1, forward strand.
AGGACCAGGAGAGGCAGCAACATGATCCCGAGCAGCAAGACCAACTGAAGTAGAACTGCGGCCTGGAGTCCCCATGCTGCCATGACTTGAGCCATTACGGCGGCTCCCGCCCCCTTGCCCACCAGCTTGGATCCCCACATGAATCCATTGACTCGTCCGTGCTCTGAGCGGGGGAGGATGTCGACAGCTAGGGCATCCGTGGAGACATCCTGAAGCGAGGCGAAGCAGTTGTGGACGAAGAACATCCAACCCAGAAGCTTCAGATCATGGGTCAGGTCTCCCATCAGGATCAGGCCCAGCATGGTGACCGCCATCATCAGCTCTGCGCCGATGATCCAGGGACGCCTTCGACCCATCGAGCGAATGGTGACGGTGTCGATCAAGGGGGCCCAGATCAGCTTGAAGGTCCAGGGAAGCAGGACCATTGCTGCCAACTCTCCGGCTTCGGCGTCTCCCAGACCTCGAGCGGTCAGAAACGAAATCAAGGCGATGGTCATGAATCCCCAAGGGACCCCCTGGGCGAAGTAGAGGGCACACAGGGTCGCAACCCGTTGACCGAATCGATCGGCTAATGCCATGGCAGGAGATTGTAGCGGTCCGAGCTCGGAATTATTAGCTCTTGCTTCAAAAAAGCCATCAACTCGGATCCTCTGGATGGGCTGTTGCCATGCTGTCTGGGTTTGTGTTGGCTGGCTTCAGAGTGTAGACTCTTGCACCAACACTCCCACATCGGAACCTTTCAAAGAGGTGAGAACATGAGCTTCATTTCCAAGATCTTCGGGGGAGGACTGAAAGAGGTCCTGGGTGGCGTCGATTCACTGATCGGACGTTTCAAGATCAGTCCAGCAGAGCAAGAGAGTTTCAAGCTTGAGCTCGAGAGCCTGCTGCAGCAGAGAGATTCTGAGATAGAGCAGACCATTCGCGCCGAGCTCTCTGCCAAGGAGCGAATCCTGGTGGCGGAGCTTCAGCAAGGGGATGCCTATACCAAGCGTGCTCGGCCGACGGTCGTCTACGTCGGCCTGGCATTCATTCTTCTGAACTACTGCATCGTGCCTGCGATCCAGGCGATCGCCGGGAAGGTGGTGGACCCCTTTCCTCTTCCCACCGAGTTCTGGGTGGCCTGGGGTGGTATCGTCGCGACCTGGTCGGTAGGTAGAAGCGCCGAAAAAAGAGGATCCAGAGGACGTGCTGTCAGCATGATCACTGGTGCGGCGCTACCCAGCAACAGCCTGCTGGCAGACTCAGATAGGTAGTTCCCCGCAAGCGAACGCGCAGGGAGCTGCCGCCGCGGCTCTATTCGGACCGCAGCTGATAGGCTGCGAGCCGGATCATTCACAAGGAAACTTTGGGTCCGGCGTTGCGGTGGGCTCCAAGCGGTCATCCGAGCCATTGGCTCGGATGAATACGACTTCGGCCTGGAGGCCAAAGCTACGTTCACCAATCAAATTTCAGCTTAGATTCCGGTAAACCGTGACCACTGCGGTGCGGTCGTCTCCACCCAGGTTTGCAGCCGTACCATACTCGGGTGGAGTCCTGATTTGATATTCGGCTGCCAGACCCTTCTGCTGTTTGAAGATCTCTAGAGCTTGTTTCACGCCGGTAGCCCCCACCGGATGACCGAAGGCCATGAGCCCCCCTCCCGTGTTCACCGGTAGTCGTCCGTCTAGATTGGTCGCGCCGTCCCTGACCAGATCAATGGCCCGGCCCCGCTCCGCGAATCCGAGGGCTTCGTAGAGCAACAGCTCCGTAATGCTGAAGCAGTCGTGTACTTCGGCCACCCCGATGTCCTCAGGTCCAACATCGGCGTCCTGAAAGGCTTCCTGGATGGCCCGCTCGGCGGTGGACAGGACCAGAGGATCGGGTACTTCGTCCAGGGGCGCCGTCGCATGGCCGTAGGAAACGATCTCCACGGCGTCCCCCAGAGATTTGCCGATTCGATCCAGCCCTCTCTCCGAGACCAGGAGTACCGCCGATGCTCCATCCGAGACCTGGGAACAATCGCTCAATTTGAGGTATTCTCGATAATCCCCGTTCTCGAGAAAGAGCGGATTCTTCTCGGAAACGGTTGCGGCTCTCTCCAGTGTCATCTGGACCGTCCGCATATGGGCGTGGGGGTTCTTGTTGGCGTTGCTATAGGCCTTCAGCACCAGGCGGCCGAGGTCTTCCTCAGACACGTCGTAGGTCTGCCGATAGGCCTTGGTACGGCGGGCGAACAGACAGGGAAAGGTATAGGCATCGCAAGCCCGCTGAGTGGCGTAGTGAGCCGCCCGTGCCAGGTAGTCTGCCCCCTCTCGTGCGTTGACCGTGGTCTGTATCTCGACCCCGGTCACCAGGACCACATCGTAGCCGGCGGAAATGGCATCGACCCCTGCGAGAAGAGCGAGGCCTCCCGACGCACAGGCACCCTCCACTCTTGAGAACGGTTTGTACTTCAGATCCGGATGGACGCCTGCCAACATGGCCCCCAGGTGGCCCTGCTTGGCAAAGAGTTCGCCGGTGAAGTTCCCGACGTATCCTTTCTGGACCGCTGCCGGTTCTGTACCAGTCGATTCAAAAGCGCCCAGGACGGCCGTCCGTAGGTGGTCTTCCAGAGAGGGATTGGTCCGTTTTCCGAAGTCAGGATGTCCCTTCCAGATGAAATCGGGATGAAACTTACCGATGAAGCCGCTGTGTGCGCCTCCGATCAGATACGCCTTCCGCCTTGGCTTCATAGTCTCACGTTCCCCTTCTGAGGTGATTCGTGGGCCCAGAGCGGCATAGAGATACCGTGTTCGTGCTGAATCAGCGTGGGTTCACCGATGGGTCGGTCTTCGCATAGTCCTCACGGATAGGGCTGAAGACGTCCAGTGCCCTCGCCGGCCCTCCTACAGCCGCAGCGCGATGAGGCGTGTCGGGCGGAATGATGTAGAACTCGCCGGGGTTCAGGACCTGGGTTTCATCCCCGATGGTCAACTCCATGCGTCCTTCAAGCACGACTCCCGCCTGCTCGTGGGGGTGGCTGTGCAGCGTAACCTGAGACCCGGATTCAAAGTCTACCACCGACAGCATCAGATTCTGGCCATAGGGTGCCCGAATCTGGACGCCGGGGAAAATCTGCTGAGGAGGGATGGTTGAAAGGTCAATGAACGGCATCAGCTCTCCTTTCCAGCTTCTCTGGATATTCGAAACGTTCTCGACCATCTTATCGTGACTCAGCTGGGTACCGCCAGAGGATGGGGTGTGCACGCCTGCGTCTGAGTGTCAGAATAAGGAGTCGAGACGAGGCTTGGAGGACTTTGACACTTATACGTTTGGATCCGCGGACTCCAGTCCTGAGATCACACCCTCCGACGATGGTCCGCCTTGAGAAGTCAGGGGTCTAATGTGGCGTTTGAACTGGAGAGAGGATGCGCTATCATGACTAGCCCGAATATGTGTCTGACCCATTCTCGAGTTTTGAAATAAACAATCAATCCCGTTGGAATGGACCTCTTATGTCAAGCCGTGAAAACACGCTAAACAACCCCCAGAGGACTGAGTCTGGATCCATCGAAATCTGGCTCTCTCTCATGGGCTCGGCGCTGCAGTCCTCAAGGGCTTGCTTGGAACAAGACGATGCCTGAGCTCCCCGAGGTCGAAACGGTACGTAGAGGGCTCGAGGCACAGATTCGGGGCAGATCCATCGACGGTGCCGCAGTTGCTGCCAATCGCGTCTTCCAGGTAGATCCGCAGTGGCTTCGCCGCCAGATCGTTGGCCAGAAGGTCGTCGCTCTAGACCGCCGTGGCAAGTACCTCGTCATCGAACTGGATGACTGGTATTGGATCGTTCATCTGGGCATGACCGGCCAGCTGACCGTGAAGCGAAAAGACGCATCTGGAGCTGTTTCGGATCGGGGACCGGATCGGTTCCCGGATATCTCTGCTGCCCTTGATCGCCATACCCCCCTGGCCCTCCGGTTCACCACTGGCGAGGTAATGACCTTTCGAGATGTCCGCAAATTTGGACGTGTCTTCTTGATCGCCAAGAAGCAGGGGGCGCTTACAGACTTATTCGGATCTCTGGGGCTTGAGCCTTTTGGCTCATCCTATCGTCTGGAAGAATTCTTGAAGAAGCTAAGAGGCCGAAAGACACGGATCAAATCCATGCTTCTGAATCAGGGATTCGTTGCCGGGGTCGGTAACATCTATGCCGACGAGGCCCTGTTCGAAGCTGGACTGCATCCGGCTCGCACGGTGCGCTCTTTGAGGCGAGCCGAAAAGGAAGCGCTTTTTCGGGCGATTCCGGAAGTGCTCGAACGAGGGATGCTCTATGGCGGAACCACGCTGCGCGACTATGTGGGAAGCGACGGGGAACCGGGTCAGAATCAGAACGGGCTGCGTGTCTACGGTCGAGATGAGCGGGGCTGCTATCGTTGCGGCACGGTCATCCAAAAGATGGTGATCAGTCAGAGGGGCACCCACTACTGTCCCAGTTGCCAACCGAGGAGCCGGAAAAAGGAGAAGCTGAATGTCATCAGAACGAGTGCAGTTTGAACCAGTCTCAGGAGCAGGGGAACTCTTTACCCCGGAGTTTGTGAAGTATCTTCTCAGCCTTCACGACCAGTTCAGTCCTCGGATTCAGGAACTGAGGGAGAAACGCGCTGTCGTCTTGAAGCAGGCTCTGCATCAGGGACTCAAGCCGGCTCACTTGCCGCCCAGCGAGGCCAACACGGGCACCTGGAAGGCACCAACAGTACCGGAAGATCTCAAGCTTCCGGGGATCGAGATCTCAGGACCTGCTTCCATCACCGGCATGTTCATCAACGCGCTGAATCCCGGTCCGGACGGCTCTCGTGCCGAGGGAGATCTGGATGATGACGAGGACTCCGCCGGGCATCGTTTCCAGGATACGGTCCAGGCGGCCTGGAACCGGAAGGGAGCGGTTGATCGGACGCTGACCTACTACGATTCTGGGAAGAACAAAGAGTACAAGTTGGCGGAGGGTGAGCTGCCCTTTTTCATGCATCGGGAGCGGGGACTCCATCTGGACGAGCCTTCGGTGAGCGTGGATGGAGAACCGATTTCGGCTAGCATCCTAGGGACGGCACTGACGCTCTTCCACGCTGGCCAATCGCATGTCAATCGGGGACAGGGCATCTATTTCTATCTGCCCAAGATGGAGTCGGCGGAAGAGGCTGCCTTCTGGCGGGACTTCTTTGACGCCAGTCGCGAGCAGGTGAATGCGTTGCAGAATGCGACCATTCGAGCCATAGCTCTTATTGAATCGCTTCCAGCTGCCTATCAGATGGAGGAGATTCTCCAGGCACTGGGTCAGTACGGCGCTGGACTGAACGCAGCCCGCTGGGATTTCAAGGCAAGCATTCTAGAATACGTCATGGCCGATCCTGACTCGGTATGGCCGGACCGGTTCGGCGTCGACATCAAGACCACCGATTTCCTGACCAACATCTTCAAGCGGCTGGTAGCTATTTGCCTCAAGCGTGGGGCCGTACCGATTGGTGGCATGGCAACGGCTCTGCCAAGTAGGGAGGATGAGGTCAACCTAGCAGCCGGGGAATCAATTCGGGCCGACAAGGAATGGGAGGCTCAACAGGGGTTTCTGAGGGGTTGGGTGGCGCATATCTTTCACATGAAGACAGCCGCAGATCCTTTCAAGGAGCTGAGAGCCTCCGGTTGGGAGCCCTCCCCAGAGATGTTTCTTCCTGAGAACTACCCGGTCGAGGTTCGGGCGCCTGAGGGTCCCATCACGATTGATGGCACCCGGCGCAACGCTCGCACCCTCATCGAATACCTCGAAGGCTGGTTGCAGGGGCGAGGCGCCAAGGGAATCGACAGCCTCTACGGTCGACCCGGCATTCATCCAGCTCTGATGGAAGATCTGGCAACAGCGCGTATCTCGGTAGCGCAGATCGCACAGCGGGTCCTGCATGCGGTGCCAGACGCGGAAACCGATCAGCAGCATGATTTCTCCCTGGTGAAGCGACTGCTCAAGGAGGAACTGGAAAGCATCCTGGAGGCGGCTGGATCAGGCTCAACGGCCACGGCAGAACAGTCGCAGCTGACCAGTCGTTACCAGGATGCCTTCAAGATCTCCCTCAAGTGGATCAAGAACTATGTCGAGCTCGATTTTCGGAGTCTGGGCTCCTATACGCGGAAAGATCTCGGCAGGATCGCCGAGGAAGAGGATGCTTTCTAAATCGCAAGATATCCCAAGATACAAGATACAAGATACAAACAAGTTCCAAGTACCAAGCACCAATTCACCTGAAGTTGGTGCTTGGGATTTGAGATTTGTTTGTATCTTGTATCTTGTATCTTGCGATTTTTCTGGGTGAGGGTAGTTTGCTAGCTTTTCTTTCTCTGATGCCGATCCTGGCAGTGGCCTTGTTTCTGGTCATTTTGCGCTGGCCGGCCAGCCGGGCCATGCCGATCTCATATGCTGTTGCCGCGCTCCTCGCGCTCTTTGTCTGGCAGGTCTCGCCGGCCCAGGTTGCGGCAGCGTCGGCGAACGGTCTGATTGTGGCGGCGTCGCTTCTGTACATTGTTTTTGGCGCCATTCTGCTGCTACACCCTGGAAGAGAGCTCCGCGATCAGGACCATTCGACAGGGTTTTACCAACATCACTCCAGATCGCAGAATTCAGGTAATCATCATCGCCTGGTTGTTTGGTTCCTTCATCGAAGGCGCAGCCGGATTTGGGACCCCAGCCGCAGTGGCAGTCCCTCTCCTGGTGGCTCTAGGGTTTCCTGCGATGGCCGCCGTGATGTCTGGAATGATTATTCAAAGCACTCCAGTTTCTTTTGGTGCCGTGGGCACGCCGATTCTGGTAGGCGTCAATACCGGACTATCGGCGGATCAAGGGATCGTCAGCTTTGCCTTGGCAGGGGGGTATGCCGATTGGGACCAGTTTCTCGCGATGATCGGCACCAAGGTAGCCCTGCTTCACGCCCTGACGGGTACCCTCGTGCCGCTTTTCGTTCTGGCCTTGATGACACGCTTCTTTGGCCAGAACCGCTCCTTTCAGGAAGGGTTGCAAGTCTGGAAGTTTGCCCTCTTCGCGGCCTTCGCGATGACTCTGCCGTATCTAACTGTGGCCTACCTTCTGGGACCCGAATTCCCCTCTCTTTTTGGTGGGCTGATAGGGTTGGTCCTGGTCGGGACCGCTGCCAAGAGAGGCTTTTTGGTGCCGGCTCCGGAGAAACACTGGGATTTCGAGAGTTCGGATCGATGGGACAGTGAGTGGACCGGCGAGTTCGAACTCCCCGAGGACAGGGACGGGACCGAGAAGATGGGAATGGTCGTAGCCTGGTCTCCCTACCTCCTCGTAGCTCTCCTGTTGGTCCTGACGCGCTTGCGCGATCTGCCCTTCTACGAACTGGTCAATGCTTGGACCATCTCGCTTCCGAATCTTTTTGGAACCGAGATCTCAGCCGCCGTGCGGCCCCTGTACCTTCCAGACTCGATTTTTGTGTTTGTCTCGCTTCTGACCTTTCTCCTGCACCGGATGGATTGGTCTTCCTATGGTCGAGCCTGGCGGCGCTCGCTCAGAACTCTGATTGCGGCTTCGACGGCCCTGGTCTTCACCGTCCCCATGGTTCAAGTCTTCATCAATAGCGGCAGCGGCGGTGCTGGATTCGACAAGATGCCGATCGTTCTGGCCGATGGTGTGGCCGCCTTGGTAGGCAGCGCTTGGCCCATTTTCGCTCCCTTCATCGGGGGGCTCGGTGCCTTCGTAGCGGGGAGCAACACGGTCAGCAACATGATGTTTTCTCTTTTTCAGTTTGGGGTGGGACAGAGAATCGGCGTAGACCCGACCTGGATCGTAGCCCTTCAGGCGGTGGGGGGTGCGGCGGGCAACATGATCTGCGTCCACAACGTGGTGGCGGCCTCAGCGGTAGTGGGATTGCTGGGAAGAGAGGGTGCGGTTATTCGTAAAACGCTCATCCCCTTCAGCTACTATGCCCTTCTGCCTGGATCCATCGGCTATGCGATCGTCTGGTACTCGCAGAAGGGAATCGTCAACCTGGGGACGGTTTTGGTGGTTGCTATCGCTGCAGTTGTGGTCTACCTGATAGCCAAGAGCAGTAGGAGTTAGGAACGCGTTGAATCATTTGGTCGACCAGCGCTGCATCCGGAACTGCTCACTGACAAACTGATCACTACTGTAATGCAGCCTCCCTGGCGATTTCCAGGGCGCGGGTCGTGGTGTAGTACTTGGCGATCATATTTGGGATCTCCCATTCGGGCAGTCCTCCCTGATCCAGGAAGCTCAGAAACTTCTTCGTGACTTCTCCGAAGTGGGCTTCGTGACCTACCCGATAGAGGTGGGGGACCAGCAGGTGCCAACCCTTTGGAGCAGGCTCGAGCCCCAGTCCAGGATAGCTCGTTTCCGCCAGATGATCGATCGTTGCCCGCAGCTGTTTCCCCAAAGTGTCGGAGTCAACCCCCTGTGCCGGCTCCACGAACACCTCGGGTTGGTAGTTCTGCTCTTCACCCTGCTTGATCAGGATGTGGGAATTCGAGCCCTTGATGACTGAGAAGTGGGTGTCTCCGCAACCCTCTGGAGCTTGGAAATCCCAGACGACTGAAATCCTGGAATGCACGCCCCTCAGGGCATATTGGATTTCACCGTTGCAGTAGTAGGGCAGGACGCCCTCGGAGTCCAGGCTATCTACAAGAAAGTCCGGGAAGTCCGACAATCCTGTCACCTTTTTGAACTCGCCTTGGGTTAGTCGCGTAGACCAATGGCGGGAGGAGTAGATCTCCACGTCGGTGGTGTAGTCGATGGTTTGTTCCGGGAAACAAATCCACATCACGATGTCGACCAGGTGGGTCGCTACATCGACAATTCCCTCGCCCTGCTGTTCTACGTCGAAGTACCAGCCGGAGCGCTGAAGCGGCTTTCCCGCTACCTCCTTGAAGAGATGGTGGACACTATCCTTGACCACCGTAGGATCACTTGGAGATCCAGTCTGGAGCTGCCCAAAGACCGCCTCGGTGCTGACCAGCTCCCGCTGTAGGATGGTGGTGATCTCGAATCGTTCGGTCATGATGTCGTAGAGCAGTACTCCACGGTCGCGGGCCGACTCGAAAGCGCTCTTCAGCAGCAGCCAGGCTGTCTGATCGATGCACATCGGTTTGTCGGATAGAACGTTGAGTCCGGTATCGACGAGGCTCTTGATGTATTGGGTCTTCCTGCGGTTGTTTCCTGCGACGACGGCGACGTTGCCATTTCCTTCAGAGAGCATCTTTTCCAGAAAGTCAGGACCGGTGTGGATTCGCTGTTGCCACTGGGTCGGATTCTCGGTTCGGGTGTTGAACCCTTCAATCTTCTTCAGATGATCGTCGACCTCAGCCCCTCCAGGAGCGTAGATGTGAACAACAGGCGAAACCTGGGGATACATCACTTTCTGCAGGAGCGCCGCGTGAAAATGTCCAGGATCCAAAGTGATAAGCTTGACCGGATAGTCGTCTGAGCTATCTTCCTTCATCCTTCTCGCCCTCCCTGGTTGAATTGATCGAGCAAGCATAGCATTCTCGTCGGCAGAGAGCGCGGCTCTCCCGGGGAAGTTTTACTTGACAGGAGCTACATCGGCGCTTAAAAAGGGTAGGTCCCAGGTTCAAGAAGCGGTCAGTGAGGGCACGATGCCTTCCCGAGTGGGTTGGTATTGGGCGTTGCTTCTCTCAGGCACCAGGACTTTCGGGTCCAGGGTTTTCCGTTCCTCGGATGCCGTCCTGAGCTGGGAGGACCCCGACCTTCACATCTTCTCGGAATCTGTAAACAAGGAGGACTCAATGAATTGGACTAGAGGAATCGCCCTGACGTGCCTGGTTCTGCTTTTCAGTGTGGGGGCCAGCGCCCCTGCCTTTGCCCAAACCACCTATGAGGTCACGATCCACAACCTGACCCAGAATCAGGTGATCACGCCTCCCGTGGTTGTGAGCCACAGTGGAGCTATGTCCCTCTTTACGGTGGGCCAACCCGTCATCCCTGAGTTGGCGACGCTGGCAGAGGAGGGAGACACCGGACCGCTGCTGGGCTTGCTGCCGACGCTGCCCGCCGTGTTTGATTTCGACGCGGGGCCCGGTCCCATACCCCCTGCCGGATCCATGACGTTACGAGTGATGAGCACAGTTGGATTCAGACGTATTTCCGCAGTGGGAATGCTGGCCAGCACCAACGATGCTTTCTTCGCCATTAGTGGCGTTCAGGTTCCGCTGCCCCCCACCCTGTTCTTTTTCTTGCCCTTCGAGCGCGTCAGGACGCTGAATGCCCCAGCCTATGATGCTGGCAGCGAGGCCGATTCCGAGTTGTGTGCGTTCATACCAGGTCCACCTTGCGGAAGTAATGTGCACGATCCAGCCGATCCCGAGGGGTTCGTTCACACATCAGCAATGGGATTCACGGTATAGGCGACCTGGCAGCGGATGGCTACGACTGGGACAATCCTGTCGCCCGCGTCAGAATCGTCCGCATGGACTAAGCCACTGAGAATTAGCGGTCGTAGCGGTTCTGCACCGCGGTGACTGCTTGAGTACGGATGCGCCTCTGAGAGCAGGCTACGGATTTTGTGGCCTTCTCCCGGGCGCTTCCAGTTGTGCTTCCGTTCAGCCCGCCACCATCTACGCAGGACCCTCCGGATCGAAACTTCAGTCAAGAGTCCGTAGCGCTTTGCTCGAGGATAGAAGAGACTCTGCTGTCGTCCAGCTCTCTCCTCGGAACTTGGCTGCGACTGTTTCCGGTACTGCTCACTGCTCACCGCTCACTGCTCACTGCTCACTCCTCACTATTCAAGTTTCAGATAACGTTCCAGAACGGTACACTACCGACCACTGAAGCCGGGAGGGTATGTGACCCTTTCCTGTTTTGAACTTCGAAGGGAGAGGAATAATGAAGACGAATCGAGTGTTGGAGAAGCTGAGAAAGGACGAGGCGGTGTGCATGGCGTGCCCGACGCCCTATGTGTCGCCAAAGCTCATCGAGATGATTGGTCTGATCGGGTTCGATGGTATCTGGATCGACATGGAACACCAGGACTATTCGTTTGATCAGGTCTTCAATATGGGCCTGGCCTGTCGCGCCACGGGTATGGAGCCCCTGGTGCGGATTAGAAAGGGACCCTACTGGACCTATTTTCGATGTTTTGAGGCGGGAGCAAGCGGCATCATGGTGCCTCACTGCTGCACCGTCGAAGAAGCGCAGACTATTGTCCGCAACAGCCGTTTTCATCCCGTCGGCAGCCGTGGAATGGATGGTGTGGAGGTGCCGGCCAGCTATGGAATGGAGCCCATGACAGAGTACATGGCTGCCGCCAATCGGGAAGGATTGGTCTCTATTCAAATAGAAGACCGGGAAGCCGTGGATGCCATTGATGAGTTGCTAGCCGTCGCAGGCATAGATGGCGTCATGATTGGACCCGCCGATCTGACACAGAGTTATGGAATTCCCACACAGATGGACCACCCTCTGATCACTGAAGCGGTAGACAAGGTGGCGCACTCATGTGCTGAACACGGGAAGTGGTGGGGCATCCCGGTGGGAAGTCCCGACGCCGCTCGATCCTACTACGACAAGGGGGCTCGCTTCTTTGTCTGCGGTGCAGCCATTATGCTGCTGCAGCAGGGTTACTCCAAGATCTGGAACGAGTTTACCTCGATCTTTGTACGTGTTTAGCGTCTTACTTACCGTTGCCCTTGCCCTGGCCTTCAAACTTGCCTTTGCCTGTGCCTTTGCCTTCCCTCCTACCCAAAATCGCCAGGCGCTCTGCGACGGAGTGGGCAGCGATACTGGACATTCTGCGGCGTTTGAACGCCGTTGCGGATCGGGACTTCGGCAAAGAGGAACAGATCCTGCTTGAAATCGTTTCTATGAGGACCGGGGTCGACCAAGAGCCTGGATGCAGGGAAAGGATGAGGCTAAGGTCAAGGCCGAAGGCAAAGGCACAGGCAAAGGCAGGTTTGAAGGCCACGGCACGGGCCAGGGCAAGAGGGGGACGCTAAACACGTACCGATCTTTAGATCGGGGTAACGATGAGTTACCCCACTGAGGTCACAGTCTGCCCACGTGTGAAATCAGTTGGATCGGGACTGGGATGAAGGTAAGCAGAAAAATCAGAAGCCCCAAGATAGCCAGGATCCACCGACCCCGGCCCAGCTGAGTCATTTCGGTTTGGGGTCGCGGATGTCGGAACCCCAGGAATAGCGTGATCAGAGCAAAGAGGAGGTACCCCAGCACCGGCCATGACATGAGGCTGATCAAGACGAGTCCCACGAAGGTGATGTAAGAGACGGTCCGGTGTCCACGCGCTCCGAACAGGGCATAGATCATGTGACCTCCGTCCAGCTGACCGATGGGCAGCAAGTTCAAGCTTGTGGCCAATAGGCCGAACCAGGCCGCCCACCCGATCGGGTGGAGGCTGATGCTGGATCCATCAGAAGCGGTGTAGAAAAGTGTCGCCGCCCACTGAAAGAGAAGGGGCTCACCGCATTCCCAGGCCTGGTCGACCGATGCGTAGAACACGAACTCCTTCGAATTCCGAAGTCCGATGATCAAAGCAGGAATGATGAAGATGAATCCCGCTAGAGGGCCCGCTATTCCTACATCGAACAGCTGCCGCTGATCACGGAATGCCGACTTTATTCGAATGACGGCTCCGAAGGTGCCGAACGGGTTCAGGAACGGGGGAGCCGGGATCGCATAGGGAAGAGTGGACTCGATCCCGTAGTACCTGCAGGCAAGATAATGTCCCATCTCATGGGCAAGTAGAATGGTAAGGATGGTAAGCGCGAAGGGAAGGCCCAGGAGGATCTGGGCAGGATCGTACCAGACTGCCGCTAATCGGGACAGCGCGTCTGCTTCATTGCTCGAGTCGAAGTTGCTTTGGAAGATGAATCCGGCGATCAGCGTACTCAGGAAAGTGAGTGCCAACATCAAGGCCGGGAGGAATCGCTTGGGCCTTGCTTGACTCGGGGGCAGGGTGGGCTCGGATTCAGGGAAAGAAGAGGGTGCCTGAATTTCTGCCCGGAAGGAGGAATCCTCGCTCAAGGTAGGCAGACCAGTACGCTATCCGCCACGAACGTCTTTTCCAGGTTTGTAGCGTACCGTTTTTCCCGGGGGGATGGGTACCTCTGCTCCAGTCCTGGGATTGCGTCCGATACCACTCTTACGGGGTTTGACCACGAAGACGCCGAAACCGCGCAGCTCAATGCGCTCCCCTTCTTTCATAGCGTTCTTCAGCGCATCAATGACGCAGTCTACGGCCTCTTCTGCTCTCACCTTGGTCATGCTCATTCGCGTGGAAACACGCGCCACGATGTCCTGTTTAATCACTGTGCTTAGGTTCCTCCATGAGTTGTTCGCCTGAATCTACTTGCATTGAATCACGCTGTCAAGACTGCATCAATTTCCCAGATTTGGTTTCTTCGAATTGAAGGATGCTTGCCTCTGGCGCCAGATTGTGTCACCAGACTGGGTGGCCCCGGAATCAGGCAGGGCCGATTGTCCAAAGGTTTCGTATAATGGCCGGGCAGGAGATGTACCTGAGTCCAGCTATAATGCGAGCCGACCGAGCTCTCAGGGCCGGGGACGGAGCAAAACCCGTGATGATTGCGGCGGGCGCAGGCCATTTAGCCATCCTCCAGATCCTGCTGGAGAAGGATCCCGATGTGAACGCCCGAGACTCCAGCGCGCATACCGCCTTGATCTGGGGGATTCCTCGGGGGTGATGTCGGAGTCGTGGAAGCCTTGTTGGGCGCCGGCGCAGATCCCGACTAAACGAGGCCGGCGTCGTATTTGATTTCTCAATTCCAATAGAGTAGCTTCCCGCACCACAACCGCTATCTGGAAGATGTAGGGAAACCGGGATATCATCTAGTACTCTGTCAACCTGGAGATTGTGGGTTATGGACGAGTCATGGTGGTCGAGGTCAAGGCGCGCGGCCGCAGGCATAGCTTGGTCTACGTCGAGGACGCGCAACGCAGAGATCGGCTGCCAGGGCCGTTCAGAACCTACAATTTCTAGGTTGACAGGGTACTAGCTTCACATCTCACAACCGTCCGCGGGTGCGGGCTATCAGACTATTCGGATCTGGGTGCCGCCACCGGTCGAGCTATAGAAGGACCCTGAAAATCAATGATGATGAAGGTTAGAGCCTTAGCGCTAGCGATCACGCTTCTGGGCACGGGGCTGGCAGCGGAAGAGCCGAAGGGCCCGGTCCAGGTTCGTATTCGCAAGAACGTCATGGTGGCAGTTCGTGACGGTGTTCGCCTCGCCACTGACATCTACCTCCCGGATGGCGAGACGACCCCGCCCGGACCCTTTCCCGCCATCTTGATACGCAGCCCCTATGGAAAGGAAGGGTCGGCCAAAGTGGCCGGGTTCTTTACCACTCGGGACTACGCCGTCGCGGTTCAGGATGTGCGGGGCCGCTATGACTCGGAAGGAGAGTTCTACATCTACGTCAACGAGCCGGAGGACGGGTACGACGCCCTCGAGTGGGTCGCGGTCCAACCCTGGTGCAACGGGGACGTGGGGACCTATGGAGGCTCCTACCTGGCCGCCACCCAGAACGCCCTGGCAGTCCTGAACCCACCCCACCTGCGAACCATGTTCGTGTACGTGGGCACCTCTAACTACGTGGAAGATGGGGCTGGTCGCGGCGGCGCCTTTGCGCTGCTTCACAATATAGCCTACGGCTTTCGTCTGGCGCAGTGGGGCAAGGAGGCCCGATCCAGAGATCCGGATGATGATGAGGAGGACTCCTTCTCTTTCGCGGCTCTGACCCGCGCCAACGACCAGCTGGCCAGCTGGCTCATGGCGGCTCCTTTGAAGTCCACTTCTCCTCTATCCTGGGCCCCCTCCTACAACCGATGGTATGCCGACTGGCGGGCCCACCCTACCTACGATGACTACTGGAAGCAAAATGGCTATAACTTCGAGGAATATCACTCCCGCTATCCCGACATTCCCATCTGCTTCCTGGGAGGCTGGTACGACATTTTCAAGCGGGGAACGCTGAAGAACTTCGAGGGACTGTCGGGTCGCCGGGCCTACGTCAAGCTCCTGATGGGACCCTGGACTCATTCCACAGGGAAAACCTATGCGGGAGACGTGGATTTCGGAGCCGGCGGGAAGATGAAGCTCCAAGAGCTTGGAGCTCGCTGGTTTGATCAGTTCCTCCAGAAGAAGGCTCTCGGACTGGAACAGAAACCTCCCGTCGAATACTTCGTGATGGGGGCGGCATCGACGGTCCGTAATCCCAAGGGACGACTCCAGAGTGGAGGCGAGTGGAAGACCGCTCCTTCCTGGCCCCCGCCCTGGATCCGGGAGCGCAGATTCTATCTTGATGCTGAGGGTAGAATGGGGCAGAGCCCCGGAGAGACCGAGGGAAGCAGCCGCTTCGAATATGATCCAAAGAATCCGGTGCCTACCATTGGCGGCAACATCGATTCGGGGAAACTGTTGGTTCGCCGGGGGGCCCAGAATCAGGTGCCGCGCGAGGGTGACTTCGCCGCCAGAGACCAGCTCCCGCTGTCGGCCCGCTCCGATGTCCTCTCTTTCCAGACACCGCCACTGGAGGAGGCCATGGAGATCGCCGGTCCCCTGCGGGTCGAGCTCTGGGTCTCTTCCACAGCCACAGATACGGATTTCACCGCCAAGCTGATGGACATCTACCCTCCCTCAGTAGACTATCCGGAAGGCTATGCGATGAACCTGGAAGATGGCATTCTGAGGATGCGGTTCCGCAACTCGCGAGAGCGCGAGGAGCTGATGGTGCCGGGAACCGTGTACCCGGTCGAAATCGATCTGTGGGCCACGGCCAACCGCTTCGCTCCAGGTCACCGGATCCGGCTGGATATTTCGAGCAGTAACTTCCCCTTCTATGATGTCAATCCCAACACCGGGGAAGAATTGGGTCGACACACCCACATGAAGACTGCCATCAACACCGTCTACCATGGACGCAGCCGCCCGTCAGCCCTGGTCCTTCCAGTGGCACCGGAGTGAGAAGGCCGATCTCACACTATCTGTCTAGCGGGAGCCTCTTCTTACCCTTGCCTTTGCCCGTACCTTTGCCCCGACCGCATCTATCAGTTTGGGTCAGACCCCTCAAGGGCGCGGGCAAGGGCACGGGGGATGTGGAGGCGCTACGCGAGTATTTTTTCGACTACCTTCCCGTGCACGTCGGTGAGGCGAAAGTCGCGGCCCTGGTACTTGAATGTCAGCTTCTTGTGTCCAATCCCAAGACAGTGCAGGATGGTGGCCTGAAGGTCGTGAACGTGGACAGGGTCGCGGGCGATGTTGTAGCAGTAATCGTCTGTCTCTCCCAGGGTCATGCCGGATTTCACGCCGCCACCCGCCATCCACATGGTAAAGCAGCGGGGGTGGTGATCGCGGCCGTAATCGTCCTCAGTCAGTAGGCCCTGGCAATAAACCGTTCGGCCGAACTCTCCTCCCCAAACCACCAGGGTGTCGTCCAGCATACCTCGCTGCTTGAGATCTCGGATCAGAGCCGCGGAGGCTTGATCCGTTGCCAGGCACTGTTTCGGGAGCGCGGTAGGGAGCTTCCCGTGCTGATCCCAGCCGCGATGGAAAAGCTGAATGAAACGCACACCTCTTTCCGCCAGTCGCCGTGCCAGGAGACAGTTGGAGGCGAAGGTCCCGGGCTTCTTGGCATCGTCACCGTAGAGTTTGAACGTCGACTCGGGCTCGTCTGAAAGATCGGTCAGCTTGGGTACGGAAGTCTGCATCCGAAACGCCATTTCATATTGAGCGATACGAGTAGAGATCTCGGGGTCGGCGAATTCCTCGAACTTGATCTGGTTCAAGCGGTTCAAGGCATCCAGGAAGTGGCGTCGGTTCTTACGGCTGAACCCCTGCGGATCGGACAGATACAGGACCGGATCTCCCACCGATCGAAACTTGACCCCTTGATAGCGAGTGGGCAGAAAACCGCTTCCCCAGAGGCGGTCGTAGAGGGGCTGGCCTCCCGTCCCCTGGGTGACCATCACCACGAAGGCGGGCAGGTCCTGGCTTTCGCTTCCCAGACCGTAAGACAGCCAGGAACCGAAGCTGGGTCGGCCGGCCATCTGGGATCCGGTGAGAAGAAAGGTAATGGCCGGGTCATGGTTGATGGCTTCGGTGTACATCGACTTGATGAAGCAGAGTTCGTCCGCGATCTTAGAGGTGTGGGGCAGCAACTCACTGACCCAGGCTCCCGATTCCCCGTGCTGAGCGAACTGAAAGGAGGAAGGCACCACCGGGAAACGGTGCTGCGCGGAGGTCATGGCGGTCAGTCGCTGCCCCTGGCGGATCGAATCGGGTAGCTCCTGTCCACGCCGCTTCTGCAGCAACGGCTTGTAGTCGAAGAGCTCCATTTGCGAGGGTCCACCCGACTGGAACAGCCAGATGATACGCTGTGCCTTGGGGGCAAAGTGGGGAAGGCCGGGAAGGGCGGGGTAGGGTCTGCTGCCGGGCTCTGCGGCAGGGATGGCTTCCAGGCCACTGCCCGCCATCGTCGCCAGAGCCGCCGCGCCAACGCCTCCGGAGCTGGAACCCAGAAAGTAGCGCCTGTTCATTAACCGTCGGTATTCCCCCTGGGGATCCATTTTCCCTTACTCCTTGGTGATGGTTTCGTCGAGGTTCAAGATAAGACTGGCCAGCCCCGTATACGCGGCCAGCTCAACCGGATCAAAAGCCAGGTCTCCGGAAGATCCTGCGTGGGCCAGGAATCGCCGCGTCGCCTCCGGATCTTCTTGATGGCTGCTCTTGAACCGGCTAAAGACGTCGCCTAGAACCCGGGCCTCCTGGGGCTGGGGCAGCCGTGCCGTTGCCAGCCGGAAGCCGTACGCGATCCGGGCTTCCGTCGTGGAACCACCCGCCTTCAGCATCCGCTTGGCGAGCCGATTGGCGGACTCTACGTAGGTCCTGTCGTTCATGAGGTTCAGTGCTTGCAGAGGAGTGTTGGTTCGGGGCGAACGCACAGCACAGGTCTCACGATTGGCGGCATCGAAGGTCGTCATGGCGGGTGGCGGAATGGTCCGTTTCCAATAGGTGTAGAGACTCCGTCGATGTAGGTTCTCCCCTTGATCGGGTTGGTAGGCAGAGCCGGAAAAAGCGAGTTCTACCCAGAGGCCCGGGGGTTGGTAGGGCTTGACTGGAGGACCTCCAATTTCTTCCACCAGTAATCCGGAAACCGCCAGAGCCTGGTCGCGTATCACTGCCGCCGGTAGTCGGAACCGAGGTCCCCGGGCCAGCAGTCTGTTCTCCGGGTCTTTACTCACGAGCTCCGGCGTCGCTCGAGAGGATTGGCGGTAGGTCGCACTCATGACAATCGTCTTCAGGATCGCCTTGACGTCCCACCCGCCATCGACGAATTCAAGGGCGAGCCAATCGAGAAGGTCCAGATACAGAGGCTGTTCACCCTGGGTTCCGAAATCTTCTCCGGTCTTGACGAGACCGACACCGAAGAGCATTTGCCAGAGTCGGTTCACGGTGACGCGGGCCGTTAGTGGATTGGAAGGATCCACCAGCCAGCGAGCAAATCCCAGACGGTTGTTTGGGTCGTCCCGATCCAGCGGTGGAAGAGCTTTGGGAACATCAGGAAAGACCCTCGCTCCCGGCGCATCGTAGGCCCCTCGCTTCAAGAGGAATGTCTCTCGTGAAGTTTCGCGTTCCTTCATGACCATCACACTGGGAACAGATTCCAGAAACTCCCGACGGTCCCTTTGCCGCTTTGCCAGGTTGTGGCGGGCCACCTGGACTTCGGCGGGTGCGTATTGTTCCAGGAAGCAGAAGCGGAGCTTGTTGGCTTCGGCAGGCGATCTCGCCTCCGGGGACGAAGCAGCGATTTCGGAGACCGTCCGACGCAGAGCGAGCACCGCTGCCTCTTCAGGAGAGAGCATCCTGCGGTAGACCCGGACTTCATCGATGTATCCCTGGAAACGGTCCCCACTTCCCTCGCCGGCTCCGATTCGAAAAGACTCAGGCCCCCCCATAGGCGAGAGCATCTTGTCGAATAGCACGCGCTTCCGCTGTGACTCGCCGTTGACGTACAGTTTCAAGCCCTTTGCTTTCCGTTTGCCGTCGTAGGTCATCAACACGTGCTGCCAGCGGTTCAGCTCCAGGGGATCCTCGGCCTCCAGGCGCAGCCCCAGATCCGACCAACGCTTGGTGAAGTGCACACGGAGTCGTCCGCTTCTGAGGTAAAGGCCATGCCCCGAGCCCTGAACCTGATCCTGGACGCTGGAGACGATGGCACCATCGGCAGAGGTGGGATAGATCCACGCGCCCAGACTGAAAGAATCGAGGTAATCGAAGGGAACTACTTTTCCAGCGTTAACGAAGCCCCGGCCGTCGAAACGTCCAGCCTGGCCTATGCTGCCTGGGACAAAGGGCAACATATTCTCAGCCATGTCGACCACCACCGCCCGCTTCGCCTCCAGGCCACCGACTTCTTCAGGATCGGAATCCTCGCCGTAGGGTTGTGGCGGGGCGACCCCGTAGATGCCTGCCCGTTCCTCCAGATCACCGTCCAGCGGAAAGTGCAGGAGAAGTCCTTCACGTATCGACCAATCGGACATCTCGGAGCTGCTAGCCCAGTCCTCCCAGGCTGACTGTTTCTGGCGAACCTTGTTCTGAAGCGCGGAGTACTTCTGCTGGGCAGCCACCCGCTTCCGGTCCAACTCGTGCAGCCTGGCCTCCTGTTCCGGAGTGGGCGCCTTGATCAATGGTTCCTCGTTCCCGAAGTTGTAGACAAATCCGTTCTCCGGAACGTTGTTGAAGTAGGCGAATAACTGGTAGTACTCCTTCTGACTGATGGGATCGAACTTGTGGTCGTGGCAGCGAGCGCAGGCGATCGTCAATCCTAGCCACACCGTCGAGGTGGTCTCGAGCCGATCGGCGACATAGTCCACCCGGAACTCTTCGTCGATGATTCCTCCTTCGGCACTGGTCCGATGATTACGGTTGAATCCAGTCGCAATGATCTGATCTCGGTTGGCATTAGGAAGCATGTCGCCCGCGATTTGCTCGATAGTGAAGCGATCAAAGGGCAGGTTTCGATTGAAGGCATCGATGACCCAGTCTCGCCAGCGCCACATGTTCCGCTTGCCGTCGCTCTGGTACCCGTTAGTGTCGGCGTAACGGGCCACATCGAGCCAATTGGCTGCCATTCGCTCACCGAACCGGGGGGACCGGAGAAAGCGATCGACCACCTTTTCATAGGCCTGGGGCGAAGTGTCCTGCAGGAAGGCGTCGACTTCAGGAGGTGTGGGTGGAAGCCCGGTCAGATCGAGCGCCAACCGGCGAATCAAGCGGGCAGGGTCGGCCTCCCGCGAGGGCTTGAGTCCCTCTCGCTCCAGCCTGGCCAAGATGAAGTAGTCAATCGGGTTGCGGGGCCAGTCGCGGGTTTCGACCGCTGCTTCAGGCACTCGCCTTGGGGCCATGAACGACCAGTGTGCCTGCCACTTTGCACCCTGCTCAATCCATTTCCGGATAAAGTCCACTTGCTCGTCGGTTAGTTTGTCCTGTCCGAGATATGCTGGAGGCATACGGACGGCTTTATCTTTGGAGACGATCCGTTGCCACAGCGGGCTGGCGGAAGGGTTTCCCGGGACGATGGCGAGGGTGCCGCTGCTCAGAGGGGTAAGGATCCCTTCCTGGGTATCGAGCCGAAAAGTCGCCTTGCGCGCGCTTTTGTCGGGACCGTGGCAGGCAAAGCACTTTTCGGCGAGGATCGGCCGAATGTCGCGGTTGAACTCGATGCCTGCGGGTTCCGGGGGCGAGGCAGCCCTTAGCTCGGATTGGAGAGAGCCCGTCCAGAGCAGGAGCATGCTGATGGTCAGCAGTGTGAGGCAACCCATTCTGGACGCCTGCTCACCGAACATGGGGCAATGTTAACTTGGCTATCGCATCCTTGTACACTGGAATCACTGCTCACTATTCAAGTTTCACCCTAGTAGTCCCCCCGCGGTGCTGCCCCATTCGAGAACGAAACTTCGGGTTCGGCGTAGCGGTGGCCTCCAGGCCGCCGTCCGAGCCAAAGGCTCAAAAGAATAAGACTTCGGCCTGGAGGCCAAAGCTATTTCTGCAAATGAAGTTTCAGTCCAGTCCACCAGCTGGTCTACGTTGAGGTAGAATGTGGCTCGCCGGCGGAGACGTCAAGGGTGGGACCACCGCGGGCGCAACCGATGAATTTGGTCTCAGGGCACTTGAAGAACAGATTCCGCTACGAGACGTCCACGCCACCATCCTAAACCTGATGGGTTTGAACGACGAGAGGCTGACCTACCTGCATTCCGGACGATTTCGCCGGCTGACCGATATCGGCGGGCGGGTCTTGGAGGAGATTATCGCTTAGGGTTCGCGCAAGAATAACTTCACAGATTTGGCGCTCATATTTGCGCCAGATTTGGTCGCGAACGATTGAGCGAAACCGCAGGCGTAGCCAGGCCTACGCTGAGGATTTCGCGATTGAGGAGCGGCCGAAGATGGTGTGAAGATGAGATGCCAAAATGGGAAGTTATTTTTGCGCGAGCCCTTAGCTATTCCAAGCACGATGAGCGGGGGGCCTAAACAGCCGTTCGGTAGCGCTCCCGAATGACACGAACTACTTCGTCCGGATCGCGTCGCCACCAATTGCGAGCGGAGAAGATCTCGACCTCAAAGGCACCCGAATAGCCGGCCCGCTCCACCATCTGCCGAATGGCCGGAATGTCGATCACGCCGTCGCCCATCATGCCCCGGTCAAGTCGTAAATCTTCGGTGTTGGGTAACCAGTCATTAACGTGGAAGGCGCAGATTCGCGACCCGGCGCGCCGAGTTTCCGTTTCTAGATTCGGATCCCACCATACCGCATAGGTGTCAACCACGATCCCCACGATGTCGTCGGCCTCGAGCTGGTCGCACCAGTCATTTGCCTGCTCCAACGTGCAGAGTACGGAGCGGCTCGAGCACATCATGGGGTGCAAGGGCTCGATGCCGAGCTTCACGCCTGCCGCACGTGCATCGGGGATCAGCCGCTCGAATGCGCCTCGGGCTCTCGACCTTGCGCCCACCAGGTCCTTCGAGTCCGGTTCGAGCCCCCCTGCGATCCATACGATGTGATCTGCGCCTACAGTGGCCGCTTCCACAAGCACGCGCCGGTTGTCTTCAATCGCGGCTTCCCAGGCCAGCGGGTCGGGCGAAGTGACCAACCCTCCGACAGCGAAGCCAGTCACCTTCATACCGTGGTCCTGAAGAATCTTGGCACCCTCCCGCACTCCCTCCTCATGCAGCTTCTCTCGCCAGACCGCCGTTTGATGGATACCGTGGCGAGTCAACCCCTCCACGGATTCGCGAAAAGACCACTGGTCTCGCAGGGTGACCTGGTGAATCGCCAGCCTGGATTCGTCAAGCACTGTTCACCTCAACGGTTGGCGCGGCCGCCCCAGAAATCGAACAGCAGCAGGATCTGCGCTGCCCCGACCAACGACTTGGATGATTCGGCATGGCATGGAACGGTCTGCGCCTTACGGGCGTTCGCCCTGGGCGAGGCGGGCGTTGATTTCGGCAACGAGCGGCGGCGCGTCACCGATGCTATCCACCACATAGTGCGCACCGGCGTGATACATGCGTTGGTAGGCACGTTCGAGTTTGGCGGCGCGGACTTCCGGCTCCAGCGCTGCGACTTCGGCTTCGGTCATGCCCATTTCGTTACCGGTTTTTGCCAACCCGATCGTCCACATACCCGCGTTGAGACCTTCGGCGATATCGGGAAGGGTGTCGCCCACTTTCACGAAAGCCTCCAGGGGATAGATCTGCAGGTCGAAGGCGTTCTGTAGGCACATCCAGGGAGCGGGTCGACCGGCCGGCACCTGGGTGGCGCAGACTGTGGCGTCGGGAACGTATCCACGCTTCTCGGCCTCGCTGCAGAGCAGGCCCATCATTTCCTCGGTGTACCCTGTGGTCGAGCCGACTTTCATATCCCGTCTTCGAAAGTCGGCGACAGCTTCAGGTGTTCCGGGAATCAAATCGGCATACTGGGCCAGGCAGTCAAGCTGCAGCGGCACGAAGTCCTCGAACATTTCCCCGACATCGTCCTCGTTGGGCCGGCTTCCGTGGACTTTTTCCCACTTCTGGGCAACCGGTTCCATCTGCGAGATTTGCCGGATGTGGACCTTTTTGTGCGCCCCCATGGGCTCGCGCGCCTGCCCGACTGTGATGTCAACGCCCTTGCGTTTATAGACTTCCCTGAAGACGACTGCCGGGGCGAAGCAGCCGTAATCCATGGTAGTCCCCGCCCAATCGAGAATCACAGCCCGGAGGGGCCCTCGGTATGAACGCTGAAAAACGAAACCCATGGTCCCTCTCAGGCGGCCTGGGGGGGGGGAGGTGCCCCTTCAAGCTCCTTGACCCTGCGCTCCAAAGGCCATTCCGAGAACGCTAGGAACAACACCAGCCCCAGGTTGGCAAGGGGTATCACGATAAGGAGCGCCAAAGCACCGCTGTTCCCAGTTTTCGCGATCACCTTCCACCAGACCGCGATAAAGAGAGCCAAAAAGATGGCCATGAGTCCACAGCCGAACGCTCCTCCGATCCATCCGATTAGATCTGCCTGGTCCACAGGAATCCTCCTTCTCGATGGTCAGCGACCTCACTCCTGGTAATCGTCGTGGCGCCGTCGCTCACGGCGAACCACACTTCGCCTTAGTCTATCAGCCCATGCCTAGTTCGGCCATACCCTCTTTGTTGCCGCAGATTTTCTCCAGATACAGGCCTGATTGACGGATGAAAACTCGGGCACTATGATTGCCTGACCTGTTAAGGGTCTCCTTTTCGAGCGATGGTGTTCCCCTCTTTTCCCACCCGCCCAATAGGGTGCTGGAGTACGCCATGAGAAGGCGCCGTATTTGTGTTCCAGCGTGTTTGGTACGGCTGATGGCTACGTATACGTTGAAGCTGATTGCCCCAAAGCGGTAGGAGCAACCGTAAAGAATCCCGTCTAGACACCGGCTGGTACGACGGCGAACTCCCTGACCAGAAGATGGGTCTCTTCATCTTCGAGTCTCACTTCCAGCACCATCCGATAGTCTCCGTGAGGCAACTGGTCTAAGGGGAGTCGGGCATTGATGTCGGCCGGAGTGGTATTGTCGGGCGTGAAGCTAGTCCACTGCCCCTCGAAGATTCGCTCCCCTTTGTGATTGAGGAGTAGAATCCGGTAGCTTCCGGATTGAGCCTTCTGGACTGCAATTTTTCCATGTAGATACAGGGTTTCCAGCCGGGTGAATTTCCCGTTGACACGAGGAATCAGGACGCGGTCTCGTATCTCCAGGGGATTTTGCACGATCGTGACGTGCTTGCCCTTCTTGATCCGGTACCCCGATTGAGAGTCCGGCTCTTTCCAGCCCCCGGCCAGAACCAGCGAACTGGGCCTGAAGCTGCCCAAGGGAGGGAGCTTCAGCGCCCGAACCGCTCGGGACATGAGTCCGGTTCGGTTGTCCCTGATAAAGGCCGTCAGCTGATACTCGCCAGGGTCCAGGACCAGAAGGTTCTGATACACAAAGCGGGTGTCCGATTTTTTGCCTTTCTGGGGGCGAATCTCCACCGTATCCCTGACGCCCCCTTGCGTTTGCTCCAGCGGATCCCGAGCTAGCATGATGACTTCCAGGTTGAGCGCGTCGGCCCCTGAGAGGACCTTCAACTGCCGGTGATTGAACGCGAGCAAGATCGGAATCTGATAGCGGCCCGATGAGTCTGGAAAGTATTCGGCAGAAATCTCCAGTGGAAAGTCCGAAACCGAGGCATCATCCATGACGGTTTGAAGCAGTTTGAACTCCCTCTCTGGGGGAGTGAGGTTTCGGTAGGGCTTGTCGGCGTAATAGCCCCTTCGATAGGCCACACTGGGATAGCTGATTCGGGTGCGGACCTCCACCTTTCGAAAGCGTCCGTCAGCCGGGGGTGCCGGAGTGTAGTAGCCGATCAGATAGTAGTGGCTAGAATCCTCCCGGGCCTTTCGAAAGATCTGAGAGAGATCGTTGTCGTCCATCAGAGAGGCTCCGCCGGTATCGGCGGCTAGTGCATAAAGCGTCTCCCGAGACTGGACCAGACTGGCCATCTGGTTCAGATCTGCCCTTCCGGTGTAGATTCCTGTACCTCTTCCTCCTCCTCGATGCGCGCCCCCTCCTGGGGAGAGCGCGACCAGGCCTCTGGAGTCGACCGCATAGATGCTGATGTTGGAGCGATTGCATAAATCTGTCGTCCAGCGCATCTGGTCATCGTTCTCGATCCCGCGGCTGCTGAAGCCGGAGGAAAAGTAGATCAGGGCCTTGCGTCCTGAAACGTCGCGGAAGGCATCTGCCACCGCCTCGATAGCGCTTAGCTGCTGGTTGGTCTCAAATAAGGCGAACTCGGTTTCATCGGCGATGAATCCGCCATCTGAAGCAGCTTCAGCGGAATCATCTTCGGGGAGGGACACGTCTAATCCCTGCTCGCCGCTGCTCAGTCTTCCGATAGCCTGGCTCAGGATGATCCGGTCCGACGTGAAATCGGTGATCATTTCCAGCCCATTGTCGAACGCCAGGACTGCGACCGAGTCGGATGGATCGAACTGTTCCTGCAGGAACTCATGAGCCGCCTTCTTCATCATTTCTGCATCCTGCAGATCTGCAGAGGAAAAGTTGAAGAAAAGAATCAGCAGCCTTTTGTCCGGAGCCATCACTTGGTCGGTTTCCGAAGCAGGCGATGGGGAGCGGGGAGGTTGATCAGGACGATCTACTTCGACCCGAGACGAGGTCAGGGGGAGGGAGATCTCCTGGAAGTGATCAATTGTCTGGACCTGCCCTTCTTCCAGGAGTGTGAAATCGTCGCGGGTCAGACCCATGACGGGGCGGCCATCGGCATCCACGATTCGGACATCTACCAGGATTAGATTGGCGGACACTTTGAAGCCTACCTGAGGCTCCTGAGCCTGTGTGGGGACGCACATCAGAAGCAGCGCGCTAGCGAAGAGTTTGGCGATCCGTCTCCGACAGGGCCTCGCAGGAATTCTCATCGAGGTTCTCGATTCAGGTGCGACGGTAGAGGGTTCGGCGACGGTTTCATTGCTGCTTCGGACTTTCAGTATTTTCCACCAAAGGGAAGTCATGGCCGCTCAAAACATGAACCGAAAGCTGAACTGAATCCGCCGGGTCTGCCCTACGGAAGTCACCTGCCCGAATCCTCTAGAGTTAACCACCGTGTCCAGTCCGGTGAAATTTACGTGGTTGAACAAGTTAGAGGAGGTCATCACGATCAGAATACGTTGTCCTTCGTTCTTCAGGGGAATGGATCGAGCCAGGTTCAAGTCCAGTGTCCAAGACCCGGGTCCTTCGATCGTGTTGCGACCACTGTCGCCGAACGTTCCTGAGTCGGGAAGTCGAAAGGCAGCGGTGTTGAACCACTCCAATGAGCTGCGCTGCGACGAAGGGAGGCTTACGGCCTCGCCGGTGCTGCTGGCTCTCTCGCTGGCCTGGGAAGCGCTGCCACTGTTGTTGATCTGGTTACCCAGAACTCGCGCGCTGAAAGCTCGCCCGCTGTTAGCCCTAAAGTTGCTGGTAGCGAACCAGTTGCTCAGGATCGTTTTCCATATGCCGGAGTCGCGAAACCAACGGTGTCGCTCCCCGAAAGGAAGCTCCCAGAACGAGCCCAGACGAAGCCTGTGCCTTTGGTCGATACTGGAGCGCCCCCATTCGGAGTCGAGATCATCGTCGTTTTGGGCTACGATGCGGTTGCCTCCCGCCAGGGTGGAAGCATTGTCCAGGGATTTACCGAACTCATACTGCGCGTTCAGTGAGAATCCCGACCTCATCCGGCGCATCGCCAAGACCTGAAGGCCGTGGAAGGCTGAGGAGCCGCCCGGCGTCAGGTAGAGAAACTGAGCTGTATCCGCAATCTTGGATTGACCGTCGCTCAACCGATTAGGTGCGCGCAACAGCTCCAACCCGGTTCCTCTCGATCCGGCGTAACCGAGGCTCAGGAAGAAGTTGCGGGGAAGTGTTTGCTGCCACGAGAAATTCCAGGTCTGCACTGCCGGAAGCCGAAAATTCGGATCCACTGCATAGGTGTTGGCCACATCCTCCACGAATTGCTCGGTGAAGGCTGATTGGATGTCCAGAAAGTCCGTCCCGGACACCGTTGTCTGCACGGCAAACCCGAAGGGAGGCTGGGATATCAGTTCGTTGGCGAAGAAGCCATAGGATTGGTCGGGATAGAAGACACCGTAATTGGCCCTCAGGACCGAGGGCATCTTACCGGAACGAAGACGGTAGGCGAGCGCAATCCGAGGAGCCAGATTATTGCGATCGTTCTCGACCAGAGCTCGTGTGAAGCTTCCAGAAAAACTCCCTGAGCCTCCCGGGGTGACCGTTTCCGCGGCAGTGAATCCAGGTGCGACATCGAGATTGGCCAGGCGGTCGTAGCGCTCAACCAGCGGCTCGAAAAACTGATACCTCACACCCCACTGCAGGGTAAGCCGTGAGTGTATCCGCCAATTGTCATTGAGAAAGATCGCATACTCGCGGTTGCGTAGGTAGTGATCGGTGTTGCCATATTGGATGCGGCTGCTTTGAGCGGAACCCAGCAGGAAGTCGGCAAGGTCGTAGCCGGTGCCTACGACAGGAAGACCTCCGGCGTAGAGACTGGTTGCCACGCCTGCGAAAGTCTGAGAACCTGCACCGAGAGGGTTGTCCAGACGATTCAAGCGGGTCCAGCTGACCTCTCCCCCGATTCGGAAGAAGTGTCCTGCCCTGGTCCATCGAATTGAGTCGGAGATCTGGTTCGACTCCCGAGCGCTGAAGGAGGAGCTCCCGTCGTTCAAAGAACTGTAGTTGGTGAAGGCAATGGTCGGCAGCCCATAGTCAATGGGGTCTCCTGATGTGTTCAGGATTCCTAGTTCGGCACCGATGTCACGCTGGTTGGCAAAGGGATTGAGGTTCTGGTTGCGGTTTCGATTCCAGACCACACGCGGGTTATGCAGTAATCCGGGGCGGAAGGTCTGATTGAGGCTCAGGGAGACATTCTGGCCCCGTCCACCACGGCTCCCTCCCAGGTCAGGGAAAATGTTGAAGCTATCCGCTCTGGTTCGATTCAGGTTGTAACCCCCACTTAGCCGCAGGGACTCCGAGAGAGAGTACATCAGTCGCGTGTTGACGCTCGTCCGAGAATTGTCCAACGACTGCTGGTTCAGGAAGTTGAGAAAAGGGTCCGTGCGGTTGGGCAGCGGGACGAACTCCAGCATCGAAAGCGCTGTGGGATTGATCTGGTTCGAGGAGAGGCGGGCATTGGGCAGCGGCTCGCCTGAGTTGGGGTCGAAGAGTTGGACCGATGTCCCTGAAAGAGGGCCCGATCGGTATGCTGTCTGGGAAAAATCTCCCCCGCGCTCCAAAGCGGTCGGTACGGATGCGTATTGACTCTGGAGCTGCTGACCCCAGCTGGTGTCGACGTTGAGGAAGAAGAACGATCTGCGGCGGCGGGAGAACGAGATGCCCGTGTTCGAGTCTGAGCCCGGGAGAGGACCTCCGAGCGATAGGCCGCTGTTCCACGAGACGTAATCGGGATCGGGGGTTTCACCGCCGTCGAGGGAGTAGGGCTTGGCGTCCAGGGCTGAAGAGGAGAATCCGGCGCTGACGCTCCCCTGGACGCGGTTGGCCCGGGAGAAACCGATGCGGGCTCCACGAACGCCTCCGCGGCCGAATCGCCGGCCGCCCAGGAGGCGACCCATGATCTGGCCCTCGCTAATACCGGCTCCCATCTCCCCTCTATTGGAAGCACCTAGTATCATCACTTCGTCCGACTGTTCCATGTCCGAAGTCATGGCATTGCTGGGTGCTCCAGGCGTCTGAATCCGGATCTCCTGAAAAGGGTCTTCGTCACCCTGGGGTCTTCGATTCCCGGCTCGTTGTCCTCGGGCTCGGGGGGAGGGCTCTTCTACCTCGAAGAAGTCCCCTTTGAATTCAAGGTCCCACTGATAGTCTCGCCAGTTGGTCGTAGTCTCCATCCGGAAGCTACGGCCGCCCCCCCCACCTGGAAATCCGCGGCCGGGGAATCCACCGCCACCACGTCGACCTTGTCCGCCTCCGAATCCTCCACCGCGGCCTCTTCCGAAACCGTCCCTATTCATCTTGACTTCTTGATAGAGGGGCATAGTGATGGGTTTCTCAGCGTCCCAGTCCAACTCCAGCATCAGCTCCACTCCGGTGATGAAGGATCCGATGCCAAAGCGCATCTCTACCCGCAATGGCATCCCCGATTCCGGGTCCACCCAAAGTCGTCCCCGTTCTACGTGGATCCCCGATATCTTGGGTTTGACCTTGAGCTCGATAGCCTCTCCGGAATTCAGATTCGCAGGGCCGATGACCTCCGCCTTCCTCACGAAGTCCCCCAGCGTGAGCAGGTCGGTCTGCAGCTCGGGGGCGAAGTTGCCAAAACGTCTGCCTCTTCCTCCTCCACCCTGGGAGGGGTCCACCGGCACTCCATTGCGCGTCGAGCTGAGTATGTCTCTTCGAAGCTGCTCCGGGTCCCCGTGATAGTGGACTTCGTAGCTTTCCAGATCCTGCTTCCCGAAGGGTGCGTCGATCAACGTCTGATTCTCAACCTGTACCGAGTACTGGGTGAGCAGCTCCTTTCTAAGCGCCAGCGCTTTGCGGGCTCGTTCGACGATGTCTCCGTTGCTAGAGTTCGCTGCTACCAGGCCCAGAGACAACAACAGCACTTGGCAGCAATAGGCGAGGTGTTTCCTCGATCTCGACTCGGGGGATCGATGTGGGTTGTCGCAGCTGTCATTTCGTACAACCATGATTGTCTCGAGGCAGGCCGTGAGGCCGGTTCTTTGAGGGTGTGTTCTCATTCCTTGTCGAATACTCGGAACAGCTCGAAGTCTCGCATCGGAGTCCGGGTCTTGATCTCTTGAGTTAGCTTCTTGCCGTCCTTGGAAAGAGTCCAGCGCTGCTGTTGTTCGATCGTCATCGTCCCCCGGCGGGTTTCCCGCTCCTGAAGCTGGTGAATGACCAACTCGCTCTCTTCCCAACGCCCTTCTTGGGTGACAAGACCTCTACGTGTTTCAATTTCCTCGGGGCCGGTGCCGATGACAAGGGATAGCTCCGGTTGGCCCTCTCCCGAAGTGCCTGCGGGAAGCAGTTCCAGGCTATTCCCATCCTGTTTGATGATCATCTTGGAGTAAAGAGAACCGCCAGGACGGCCCCATCCTCCGCGGCCGCCTCTGCCGCCGGGGCCTCGCCCTCCTTCTGGCGGACCGCCAGGTCCTCCAGGACCACCGCCGCGACCTCGACCAGGACCCCCAAACTGAGGTGGGGCGTCGCTCTCATCTTCGTTCAGGACCCAGGTGCCCGAGAAGTCCGGATGATCCGCTGCAGCTCCCAGAGCAGCTGGAGGAGAGTGCAGGAGGACTGCTGTTAGCAGCAGTGCGAGTATCGTTCTCATTCTCAAGTCCATCGGTTTCTTCCTCCTTGGTCGCGCCAAGCCCTGGGTGTCCTCTTCTAGGTCGGACTTACGGCAGCTCCTTCTGAGCTTAGTACACTGGAACGTAAATACGGCAACGTTTGTGGCGAGCGCGACGGGTCGGGTTCGCGAAGCGACGCCGAACTCGATGCTTTGTATCTTGGAGGAGGAGCGACAAAGAAATCGGCGCGTCCCGTCGCCACCCGGAGGGCAGATGGGGGTTGCGGACGATCTCTGCGTTGGTCGTTGTCGAAGATGGCCAGGCATCGTCTTCCTCCTCCTGCCTTGATCTCGCCTCACAAGCCCCATCTGCAAACGTTGCCGTATTTACGTTCCAGTGTGCTTAGTCAACGGTTTAACTACGCCGTGCAGGCCGTTTTGTTTCAGCGAAGGCGGGGATCTGGCCTGGTCTGTTCAGCCTTCTTCTTTTTCTTCTTCGACGTTAGTCGGCTGCCCTACCAGTCGGAGTGCTTATACCTGCTGGCCCAGCTGACGCCTTGCCAACTGGTCTGCTTGAGGGGACGGATGAATAGAAGCCATCTGGGTTCCGAAAGCGTGGGCTGCAAATAGTCGGGACCATGCTCCCCTAGGTAGCGAACCGACATTCGCCGTGCGATCTCCACCCAGGCGCCGTCCGTATTCGGCTTTTCGATGACGGTGGCGTCGCCTTTGACCAGGACGCGCCGGTTGTATCTGGTTGAGTCGATACAAAGACAGACGCGCGGCCGCCGTTCAATGTAGCTGGCCCAGACGGAACGTGCCCGAGGTATGATGTAGAAACCGTCGTCACGGTGCTCAAACCAACAAGGAACCACATAGGGCCAGCCCTCGTCGTCCACACAGCCCAGTCGACAAATAGGGTTACCTGATAGGAACGTGTCAATCTCGGCTGGAGTCAGCTTTCCCACTTTCCCTCTCCAGCTGTTGTCTGAAGTCATGGATAGATTGTGAAGTAGTTAGCTCTGCGAAGCGAGCTTTCGACCGAACTTCCAGCTCTGACCTGAAACTTCATTGGCGGACGTAGCTTTGGCCTCCAGGCCGAAGTCTTATTCTTCTGAGCCTTTGGCGCGGACGGCGGCCTGGAGGCCACCGCTACGCCGGACCCGAAGTTTCGTTCTCGAATGGGGCAGCCCCGCTGGGGGGACACTAAGCTGAAACTTCATTTGCGAGACAATCATGCAGGAGCCGCCGATGACAGAGCCGTGACCGTCACGGTCATGGCTCTGTCAGTAGCGGTAGCGACAAATACGGCAGGTAAGCAA
This sequence comes from Acidobacteriota bacterium, assembly GCA_965218775.1. Lineage (GTDB taxonomy): Bacteria > Acidobacteriota > UBA6911 > RPQK01 > JAJDTT01 > CAUZIZ01. The sequence goes on from CBDCLS010000006.1 coordinate 3,010,271, forward strand.
AGTTTCTTTCTCGAACGGGGTCAGCGCTTCTGGGGGCGCGCCTAAGCTAAGGGTTCGTTCAAGAATAACTTCGCAGAGTTGGCGCTCAGATTTGCGCCGGATTTGGTCGCGAACGATTGAGCGAAACCGCAGGCGTAGCCAGGCCTACGTTGAGGTTTTCGCGATTGAGGAGCGGCCGAAGATAGTGTGAATCTGAGATGCCAGAATGTGAAGTTATTTTTGAACGAGCCCTAAGGGGCCTCGTCGGTGCCAGGTCGCTTTCAGCGAGCCGGTACCGACGAGGCCGCGGGTCTATGGAAGCTACCTCGACTAAAGTGAGGTAGCGAAGCCGATCAATCTCCTACCAGGCAAAGGCATGAGCCGGTGCGGACCATGCGATGCTGGCGGTCTCGATCTCCTGCTCCTGGTCACTGCACTGTGGTGTTCGGCGGAGGGTCGGGCGGTCCTTCGGTTCCGGGAACTCGGCGCTGATCTCCTTCAGGGTCGCCTTGGCCTGCTGGAATTCCTCGGTGTCTACCAGCACCTCCTTCTTGACCGGGAGGTAGGTGATCTCGCGATACGTATTGACGATTCTCTCGTAGAAGGCCGGATGAGTGCGGAAGAAGCTGGCCGATTTGACGTACCCCTTCTCGCTGGCCATCTTATCGAAGAACGTGATGAATCCAGAGGGATCATATCCCGCATTCCAGGCGTACTGGGCACCCAGCTGATCGGCCTCTTGTTCGAAATCACGGCTCACTCCTAGGAGTGTCAGATTCAGCACCATTCCGAGTCCCATGAATCCATACTGCAAAGCGTAGTAGGTTCCGATCCCGGCGACACCCCCGGTAAAAATGACCGACGCCATCTGGGCGGCCTGGTACAGGATGCTGGCGAAGCTGGCCTTTTTCTGCAGGCGAGCCCCATGTCGTGCGGTGACGTGGGCAATCTCGTGAGCCAGCACCCCTGCCAGCTCCGATTCCGTCTCGGCTTTCTCGATCAGGCCGGAATTAACGAAGAGGAAGCCCCCCGGCAGGGCGAAGGCATTGATCTCATCGCTGGCCAGGACTTCCACCTGGAGGGGAACCATCAAGTCTGAATGGTCGGCGATGCGCTCCGCTACCTGCTGCACGTATTCAGTCACTTCGGGATCGTCAACCTCTGGGGGCATGGCACCCATGGATTTCATTTCCCGAATCGCCTGCTGACCTATCTGAACATCTTCTTCTTGCCCTTCTTTTATTACACGAATTCCAATGTCCTCGGCATCTCCGTAACGACGTTCCCGGGCCCGAGCTGACTCGAGGTCGTTTTCAATCTGAAGCTTCTTCGCCGGCCATTCCTTGATGAGCTCCAGCTTGGCCAGCTTGTTGTCGTAGCCGACAGGCAGCAACTGCTTGCGCTCGGACTCCTTCTTTTGCAGACGCTCCTCCAGGCTTAGAACCTGGCAGTGCAGATCGCTCCTTTCCTGGCCCATGTCCAGGGTGTCTCGAGACTTCGATCGGTTCAGCTCGGCGAGCTGTTTTCGGGTAGCCTCGATCTCCTTTTTCAGGCTCTTTTCTTCGCTTTTCAACTTGTCCTTCTTTGCCTTCCTCTCCTCTTTCAGCTGTTTCTTGAATGCGTCCAGCTCCTTCTTGGAGAAGTTGAACTCATCCGCACTTTCGAGAAGATCGAGGTAGGATTCTTCTACCAAAACAGACAACGGTTGCACCGGATCGGGGTCGAGCCACGCGGCCCACACATTGCTCCAGACCAGAAGAGCACAGAGGCTGGTGGCAAAGAACTTAGTGGTGACTTTTCTTGTGACCATGACGATTCTCCTCCCCCAAACTGGGGGTTCCTGGTTTGGTCCAGTAGATCATGCAGGGACCTGCTGGACGTTTCGTAACTGTGACGACTCGAACGGGAGAGTTCACGATCTCCCGTCCCGAGACTCCCGGGAAGCCCGGAAGAGTGCCGATCTTGCGAACCGATCTAGTCTGTGTCCCAAAGACGGGAGGGACCGGCTCCATTTGTCAGCTGGGGCGTGAGTTGCACGATTTCGTAGCCGCGACTCATTCCTCTAATCTCCTCTAGGTCCATCACTTACGTTTCGCTGACCTGGCATCGCCGGCTGATGCCCTGGGTTCTGCTATATAGAGGGAGCAGGGGGAAAAAAGGTTCGCCAAAGATTGTAAAGGCTTGATAGTCCAAGCTGACACTTGTTGACGAAAGGGAAATCAGAAGGGGCTGGAAAACAGAGCCGCGACTGGAGGTGCAGGCTCAGACGGCCACCTGCGTTCAGAGGAAATCAAACTTTTGCCAGATACCGGATGCGACCCCGTGGTACCCGAGACGTCCCGGCTGGGGCTGTTGATTCTTCCGGGAGGAATCAGGCAAATAGCGTCTCACCCGGCATGGACACTGGGCTGGCGGGCGGCTTTGCGTCCCAGGCATAGGCTTCCGGTGAGAGACTTTCCTGAGAATTGAGAGCCTCCTCCCAGGTGAGCGTCTTTCCCGTATAGGCCGACATGCGTGCCATGATACCCATTAACGTGCTTTTGGCCATGTACTCGCCATTGTTGATCACTTCACCCTTTCGTAGCGCTTCGTACATGACGTTGTGTTCGAGTTGGTGCATGTCGGTTCGGGCGTGAGGCCACTTCCAGGGAGCTTGCCCGGTTATGCTGTATTCCATCAAGTTGGCCTGCCCTCGGGTGCCGAATACAATGTCGACAAACTCACTACTGCAGCGGGGCTGCTGACGGGTGGCGGCAAAGTACTTCACGCCATTTTCATATTCGAACACTGCACTGAAGTGGTCATAGATATTTCCGTTCGCCTCGCCGATGCGGGTCTGCCGTCCGCCGGTAGAGACACAGCGAATCGGGTTCTGATCCTTCATCAGCCAGGCGATCTTGTCGAGCTCATGGACGAACTGTTCCACAATGAAGTCCCCGGACAACCAGGTGAAGTTGTACCAGTTCCGCATTTGCCAATACATGTCGGTATCGCTCGGACTCCGCTCAAGCTTCCGGGAGTAGCCGTTGAAACGGGTGCTCTGGACTGCGACCAGATCTCCCACTGCACCTTCGTGAATCTGATTGATGGTTTTCTGCATACCCGTCTCGTATCGCCAGCAGAGACCAGAAACGAGGAAGAGATTTTTCTGCTTGGCCAGCTCGGCAGACTCTAGAATCGAGCGGATGCCAGGAGCGTCCACCGCCACCGGCTTTTCAGCGAAGACATGCTTTCCGGCCTCGATACAAGCCCTCAGGTGAATCGGCCGAAAATGAGTGGGTGTCGCCAGCAAGACCACGTCCACGCCCGAGGAGAGTAACTGTTGGTAAGCGTCGAAACCCACGAAACAGTGGTCCCTGGGTACCGTTACCCGATTGGACACATCCTCTGACTGCTTCAGGTTCGCAAGGCTCTTGTCCAGTTGATCGGAGAAGGCATCGGCCATAGCCACCAATCGAGTATTGGGGTCTGCCCGCAGCGCCTGGGCAGCGGCTCCGGTCCCCCGGCCACCACAGCCGACCAACCCAATCCGTAGGGTCTCGCTTCCATCGACGTAGCCGGCTCTCATGTTCGAAGCCACACCGGCACCCACAACCGCCGCCGCCGATTGCCTCAGAAAGGCCCGTCGCGAGGCTGAAGTAGTTTTCCTGGGCACGGGTTTCTTTCCTTCCATCTTGTTCCTTTCTATGGCCACGAGGCCGGATACGATATACCATTCTATAGAAGACTACCTGTTTCATCAAAGCCTCAGTTGCCAGTGTCCGGCGGCGATTCCCGTATGGGGAGATGAGCCATTTGCTGGCTCGGTGCATCTAGGATTTGCGAGCGAAGTCGGGTGCCCGTATGTCCCGAAGGCGGCTGGCGGTCGCACTGCCACTGCCACTGACGACGTCTATGACGGTATGCTACCATTTGAGCGACTACGGGGGAGACGAGTTGCAAGATGGACCATCGGGGAGAAGGAGAGAGTCTATGATCACCCAATTCATTGATTGTTCGGCTGGTTTTGCGCAGGTGAAGGACCCTCACCGGAGGGGACGCCGGGTCTGGCGAGGGGTTCTCGGTCTCGTGTTGGTGCTAGCGATCGCGGGCTGCTCGCAGGATCCGAAACAAACCCTGATCACCGAAGAGAATCAGGCAGAGCTTTACCAGACCATTAGCAAGGGCAAGGCGTTGACGTTCGAGGAAGGCCAGCTGCTCGAGGCTTACCTGGAGCGACACCGAGATGAGCTCGAGGATCGCAAACTGCCCCCAGGAAGAACCATCGAAGAGCTGATTCAAGAACAACGCCTGTTAGCCATCCTGGATCAGTCCGATCCAGAGGAAGGTTCTACACCAGGCCAGGACCCGGACGCGTTTCAGAGCGGAGGAAAGGGATCTCAGTCCAAGGCCGGAAAACAGGCCGTCCCACCGGGCTCCTCTCCACGAAGCGGTAGCAGTGGGGGGGATAACCTCGCTTCCGCTGGTGGAAAGGATAAGTCTGTTCCGCCCAAACCCAAGGTCGTCAAGCCTCCCGCTCCTACCACAGCCGTTGTCCCTTCCGGAACCGCACTCCGGGTGCGTCTGAACGAATCTCTGAGCAGCAAGAAGAACCAGTCTGGCGACTTTTTCGAGACGGTGTTGGAGGAGGACCTGATCGTAGACGGGAAGCTTTTGGCTTCAGAGGGAAGCCGGGTTACCGGTTTCGTCAAGGACGCCCAGAAATCGGGGAAGGTCAAAGGGCGGGCCACGATGGCCCTGGCTATTACTGAGATCGTAGTCGGAGACGAAACCTATGACATCGACTCCAACACCTTGAAGTTTGAGGCCAAGAGTACGACCACGCGAGATGCCAAGCGGACCGGAATAGCCACTGGAGCAGGGGCTCTAATCGGAGTGCTGACCGGTGGCAAGAAGGGGGCTGGAATAGGAGCCATAATTGGAGCGGGTGTAGGTGGCGGGGCCACCGTGATGACCGCCGGAGATGAAGTGGAGTTCGCGGTCGAGCAGCTCTTCGAGTTCAAGCTGGACGATGACGTCGAGATGAAAATCGTGTCGAAGTGAAGCGGCCCTCGGGCCCCAGTCATGCCTGTCGTTTCTCACTCAATACGTGGGATCTGAGGTTTTTCCCTGACTGATGCGTATCGATGCGGTCGAGGTCTTCCATGTTGCCATGCCCTTGATCTATCCCTGGCGGACCGCCTATGGCGAAGACGCCGCGATAGATTCTGTGGTGGTCAGGGTGGAGAGTCGCGATCTGGAAGCCTGGAGTGAGACGACTCCCTTTGCAGCACCTCAATACAGCCCGGAGTGGGCGCGAGGTGTGTTTGACTGCGTCTGTGAGTGGCTGGCGCCGTCGCTGATTGGTCGCGAGATCAGCAGCGGCGAGGAACTGCAGCAGATCCTGTCTTTCGTCAAGGGCAATCCGTTTGCCAAGGCTTCTTTGGATATCGGCTGGTGGGTCCTCCACGCCTTGGAGAAGGGACAGCCTCTGCATCGTCTGCTGGGCGGGAATCGTTCTTCGGTCGAGGTGGGCGCAGACTTCGGAATCATGGATTCGATTGACGACCTCCTGGCGGGACTGGAGGGAGCTTTCGAGGCCGGCTTCAAGCGCGTCAAATTGAAGTTCCGGCCTGGCTGGGACCTCGAGATGCTGCGGCAGGTCAGAGCGCGTTTCCCCTCACAGACTTTTCATATCGACTGCAACAGTGGTTACCAACTGAGCGACGTCGACATGTTTCGGCGCATCGATGAATTCGGCCTGGCCATGATCGAACAGCCGCTGGCTCACGATGATCTGCTGGATCATTCCAAGCTGCAGCGGGAGATCCAGACTCCAATCTGCCTTGACGAGAGCATTACGACGCTGGAAAAGACGAGAAAGGCCATTGAATTGGGGAGTTGTGGTTACGTCAACGTGAAGCCTGCTCGGGTAGGGGGACTGACGAGCGCCAAGCAGATTCACGATTTGTGCAGGGATGAGGGAATCCCCTGTTGGATCGGATCCATGTTGGAGAGTGCCATCGGTACCCGCGCCAACGCTGCCATGGCGACATTGGAAAACTTCACCTATCCCGCCGATCTTTTCCCCACCAGTCGCTTCTACGAAAGAGACCTGGGCTCACCCCGGGTGGAGCTGCTTCGAGAGAACGGTATTCCAAAGATCGCCCTTCTAGACCGGCCAGGAACGGGCACAGAGCCAGATCGGGAGATGTTGGAACGCTGCTGTCTGTCCCGTGCCCTGGTGAACCGACCGCTGGAGTCGTAAGGAAATCCCAAGATACACCTTGGGATTTCCTTCTTGTAATCTGGAATCTTCTACGATGTTGCTTCAGCCGCCGAGTCGGGTTCCTGGAACACTGCCCAGAAGATTACTGCGCAGAGAGTCGTGACCAATGCAGGAACAGCGAAGACGATGCCGTAATCGGTGATCTCTCCTGAGGTACATACCTCTTTCAGCCAACCCGCGAAAAGACTTCCGCCAAAGAGACCGATCCCCAGCACCGCTACGTTGATGAGGGACTGGGCCGAAGCCCGAATGTCTCGTGGTGCAACCATGTCCGTGTAGATGAAAGCCACGACGAAAAAGAAGACATAGCAGAAACCGTGCAGGCCGAGCGAGGCAACCGCGACCCAGATCACGCCTGGAGTCGATTCGTGCAGCATCCAGGCCAGGGCAAATATGACGTAGCGGACGGGCCAGGCCAGAATTCCCAGCAGCATCGATCTGCGCACTCCCCATCGCGAGAGGGCGTAAGGAAGCAACGCTGCCATGGTGAGGATCTCGGCGATCTGGCCAAGCGTCATCCAGGCAGGCAGGTTCTCCGAATTGATGCCTACGGCTGGTCCGATCGTCTGGAGATAGGGAAACGTCAGGACATAGTAGAGTTGTAGTTCGGTTGCGACCACGAAGGCGATCAAAAAGAAGTAGAGGTAGTTTCGATCACGGAGAAGGGCCAGGGCCCGGCGAAACGCCAGTGGATCAGCCCCCTCCCTGGAGGGCGGAGTATGAGGCAGCTTTAGCGCAAAGAGAGCCATCGCCAAGGAGAACACTCCTGCTAGTACAAAGGCGTCGATGTATCCGGCAGCCTCGGTGTTGTAGTTGACCCGCAACAAGGTGAGAATCCAGTTGGCTACGATCCAACCAATCGTTCCCCAGACACGAACCGGACCAAAATCTCTCTGCCCATCCTCCAGATGCTGGAACGCAAGAGCGTTGGTCAGTGCCAATGTGGGAGCAAAAACAAGGCAGTAGAGAAACATCAGGGCCAGCATGGGGGTAAGGGTGGAGGTGAATGCCATCGCTATCAGCAGTACTCCTCCCAGGAGTTGGAATAGAGCCAGCGCCTTCTGGGTGGGCAGCCAGCGGTCGGCTACCTGTCCAGCAGTGAAGGGGGATAACAGATTGGCCAGCGGAAAAGCCGCATAGATAAGTCCCAATCCCCACCCCGTAAATCCAAGTCGAGCCTCCAGGTAGCCTGCCAGGGCCGGAGCCCAAGCTCCCCAGATCGCATACTGGAAGAACATCATCAAACTCAGCCTGGGATGTCGGAACACGTTTCGCATCAGTCACGGCCTTTCTGAGGTCGCAGGTTACGGGTCGCTGGTTACAGGTTGCAGGTCTCCCGAATACATACATTTCGCTGAGGATTGTTTCACACACTATTCTGATTTCGCCACAGTTCCAGCCGGTCCGGTAGTTGCTCAGGCTTGGCCGTTCCGGTCATCGCCAGTTGCTGAATGGTGAGGGAGGCCACCAGATTGGCGATCAGTGCCGCCTCGGGAAGGGTTGCACCGCTGGCCAGGGCGAGAATGGCTCCCGCACAGGTCGAGTCTCCAGCTCCGGTGGGATCGGTGGGTCCCTCGATCCTCACGGCGGGCACCAGCGTCATCTGCGGATCCGAAACAAGCGCGCCTCGCTCACCCAAAGTGACGTAGACCGGTGCTCCGTTCTGGGTCCGTAAGTCCTGCAGTGCCTTTTTCACCCTTTCCAACTCTACCCTTTCCTCGGGTAGCGGATTGGCATGATCTACGGCCTCGAACTGGTTGGGCTTGATGATGAGGTTTCGGAAGAGCCGAATGTGTGTCCGGCTGTCCGCTAGGAAGACTACCTCTGGATGTCTCTCGGCTTGCTCGGCAAGAATTTCACGCATTCTGGAGGTGATGATGCCGCAGTCGTCCTCCTCCACCTGGTCGGCTACGACAACAGCATCGACTTGCTCCAGCAGCCGATCGAGGGTCTCAGTGACCGCTTCGATAGCCTCGTCAGCCGTGGTTTCCCGGTTCTTGGTGTCGTAGCGATGGTGCTCGCCCGCCAAACTGGCATCTGTCATGTCCCTGGGTTTGAGGTAGGTTGGAGTCATCAGGAAGGGATACTGCAGAAGTCCTGAGGTTTCACAACCGAGATGTTGAAGACCCTTCAGGAGGTCGTGAGCCTCGCCGTCGTCGCCAATCGCCCCAACTGTATGGACCCTGGCAGTCCCAAGAGATACCAGGTTGTTGACGATTGTTCCGGCTGCCCCCGGGGTACGGCGAATGGCGACCACCTGATGCGCCGGCTGCCCGCTTTCAACACTTCGCTCCAGAATCTCTGGGTCGGTGTCGAGATACTTGTCCAGGAAGAAGTCGCCGATGACTGCTATCCGGCGGGAGCTGAATCCGGCGATCAATTCTTGCAGGCGCTCTGGTGTCATCTCAGGTGGTTTGTTGAGGCTATAGTCTGGAGATTATCTCGTCATAAAGCGCTGGTATGGTTTCGCGATGGCGACCTCGGATGTAGTAGCTCTGTCCACCGTCTGCTACGGTTCGGACCAGAATCGTCTTGTAGGGGCGAAAATAATAGCGAGGATCCTCTTTGGGCGCTTCCTGGGAGAGTTCCTCTCCAAGCTCTACCAGGTCAAATACTCCGGTGGTAAACCGACTTATGGTGCGATTCTGCTGGGACGCCACGTTTCGAGCCATCGCCAGGGCTTTGAGATAAACCTCGGGTCCCATGACGGCCGAACCGATGTTCAGGAATACGCCGCCTTCCAGCTCCGTGACCGACTGTGTGAAGATCAGGAAGTCGGTGAACGAAGTCGCTCCGGTTGCCGCTCCATCGAAATTGGGATGTTCGTGGACGATGTCCTGACCGATCGATACGTGAACGGTCACTGGCACTCCCAAGCGATATCCTGCCGCGATGAGACTTTCGTTGCGAAAGTCAAAGCTGCTGTCTTCGATCATGCGGCCGATAGCCTCGCCCAGGCCGATACCGTCTCGATGTCCGTCGGCAGCAGCCTGATTGATCTTCCCGGTTTCGGTCCACAATCCGAACTGACCCTGTTTGATGTAGCGGGCAACGCTCTCACAGGTCTCGCCGATCAGAGCCATCTCGAAGTCATGGATGGCCCCGGCACCGTTGAGGGCGACGTGCCGCAGCAGTCCACGCCTCATCAAGTCGATCAAGAGCGGTGAGTTGCCTTCCCTCAGGACGTGCGCGCCGCAAGCGAAGATCACGGCCCGATTCGAGTTGGCGGCCTCCACGATTCTCTCCGCCAGGACAGAAAGGGCCGGATCTTCAAAGGGAAGCCGCGGTCTTTCGCGTTGCTTCAAGACGGCCTGGCGGGGCAGATCGTGGTCGCGCTCCTCGAGCGGCAGGAGCTTCAACTGAGTCCGGTCAAAGCTGGGAAAAGGCATTTCTTAGCCTTCCCTCCAGAGGTGACGAAACAACACTTCGCAATCTCGAAAGTCTGGAATGACGAAATCCGCACCGGCCTGGATCAATCGTTCTCGTTTCCAGGGGTCGGGCCGGCCGCTACGTCCAGCCTCATCAGTCGCAACGGCCACGCTGGTACCGCCCACCAACTTAACGTTTTCTATCTCTACAAAACCGTCACCGAAGCCAATCAGGACGGAAGCATCGATCTCGTTCTCGCTCAGTATCCTTTCAATGACCAGCCGCTTCGAAAAGTTCTTGTAGTCCGCCACCGCACCGTAGATTTGATCGCCGAAGAAGATCTCGAGACCGAGCAGTTCCACCTCTTCCCGGACGTACTCTTCGTCGGTTCCGCTGGCGAGGTATAGATCAACGCCCCGGGCTCTCAAGTCCTCCAGGGCCTCCCGCGCAAATGGAACCAGCATTTCCCCGGGTTCCTGGGCTCCATTACGGAGGCTTTCTCTGCGACTCCGGATCTTCTGCATCAGACGCTCCAGGTATTCCTTTTTGTAGGTCTGGGGGGCCTGAGGCTTGGTGCTGCGAGCCGCCACCTCCTCCGCCAGGCGGATCATCTGGTAGATCGTCTGTCGTCCCGTTAGCTCCTTGATGAACTGCGTGGTCAGGCGCGTGAGCTCTGCTTTCGTTTCCCGGGTGCCGGTCTGCTGGAGCACCTCCACCATCATGGTGATCATCACCTCGAGCCAACCTTCGCGGATGAGGCTCAAGGTGCCATCGAAGTCGAACAGCGCACAGCGGGGTGCCCGGTTTGAAGTAACCTGGCGGATCACTTCGATCGTCGACGCCTTCAGGAGGAGGTCAGAAGTCTCTGGCGAGGGAGTGTGAGTTGGATCGTTGATGCTGTGCTCCGCTAAGGGCTCGCGCAAGAATAACTTCCCATTTTGGCATCTCATCTTCGCACCATCTTCGGCCGAGCGAAATCCTCGACGTAGGCCTGGCTACGCCTGCGGTTTCGCTCAATCGTTCGCGACCAAATCTGGCACAAATCTGAGCGCCAAAACTGTGAAGTTATTCTTGCGCGAACCCTAAGGACGAGAAACGCCCATGGGAAATAGCTCCTCGTCTTCTTGCAAAGCTGAGGTCGCTCTCTGAAGGGGAATGCAGCGATTCTTGCTACCTCCAAAATAGGTGCTCTTTTTACGCCATGTGACTCTAGTGTAGTGTCCCGTAAACACGTTGATGTTTGCAGATGGGGCTTGTGAGGCGAGATCAAGGCAGGAGGAGGAAGACGATGCTTGGCCATCTTCGACAACGACCAACGCAGAGATCGTCCACAACCCCCATCTGCCCTCCGGGTGGCGACGGGACGGGCCGATTTCTTTGTCGCTTCTCCTCCATGATGCAGAGCATCGAGTTCGTCGTCGCTTCGCGAACTCGACACCGTCGCGCTCGCCACAAATATCAACGTATTTACGGGACACTACACTAGCAGAAGCCAGCGTTCGAGGCCACTGGTGCAACCGGAGCGGACCGTTCAGGCAGCCGGTAGCGGCAGCAGTATGAACTGTTTGCTTATCAGGATGTTGTAAGAGGAAGAGACAGAGGCCTGACCTTGAGGGAGTGGGTGACAGCCATTAGGGTCAAGTCTCTGTCTCTATACCGGGGGCTCAGTCCGCCGTGTTTGGCGGTTTGCCACTTCCGCCAGGAGAACGGCCCCGGAAATTGACGGGGTTTCGAGCTACAGGCTCCGTCTGCCAGCTGTGCTGAAATTCGGGAGCCTGAGCCAAAGGCAGTCTAAATTTCTAGAATGGCCAAACTTCTCCACCAAAAGGAAAGAACCAATCTGACCAAATGATCGACCAAAAAAAGACGGTACCAACTAGCTTCCTCATCTCACGTTCCTCCCAAATTCAAGAACCAACTGCTTCGTGTCCATTTTCCCTTCCGCCCGTGTGAGGCGGGTTCGAGGGACAGGTAGGCAGATCGGGGGCCAAAACTTTGACATGGACCGTCAAAAAAATCTAACACCCTTAGAATGAGTATGTTGAGACCACGAAATAGTTTGAGTGGTCCTGTCTCTTGAAATCGGGGTCCCCAGGAAAGCGTCAACAAACCGACACCGTGCCAGAAAAATGTCGGTTGCGGGTCGGACTTCTTGATGAATCGGCTGTGAGCTCGTCGAACCAGTCCAGGAAGTGGGATCTTGCGTAGGGCTGTGTTGTCTAGGACCCGCCCGTTGGATCGAGGGAGGGACTCCAGCGGAGAATCGTGGAGCGGGCCGCGCGGGTCTCGTCGAGGCGGCTTCTCTTGGCCAGAACCGGGGCCTCACGCACCAGGTCGGGTTCCTGCTCAGCTTCTCGACTGATCGCGATCATGGCATCTGCGAAGGCGTCGAGCTCATCTTTTCCCTCGCTTTCCGAAGGCTCGATCATGATCGCGCCCGGGACGATCAATGGGAAATAAACCGTCGGCGGGTGGAACCCGTAATCGATCAATCGTTTGGCAATATCGAGGGTGCGGACTCCCAGTTTTTCCTGGTGTCTGTCAGAGAGCACGACCTCGTGCATACAGGGGGTGGGGTAGGGTAGATGGAAGTGCTCCTCGAGGCGACTACGGAGGTAATTTGCGTTTAGAACGGCCGTTTCCGTGATCTCCTTCAGTCCTTCACGCCCACAGCTGAGAATGTAACACAGTGCCCGGACGGCCATGCCGAAGTTACCCCAGAAGGCGTGTACTGGGCCGATGGACCGAGGGTGGTCGTGGTCGGCGCGATAGCTGCCCTCCACCTTTTCCACGACGGGCAGGGGAAGGTAGGGGACCAGGTGCTGCTTACAAGCTACGGCTCCACAGCCCGGTCCACCACCCCCATGTGGAGTGGAAAACGTCTTGTGGAGATTCAAGTGGAGGATGTCGATGCCCATGTCTCCTGGCCGAGCATAGCCCATGAGCGCGTTGAAGTTGGCCCCGTCCATGTAGATGAGTCCACCTTGGGTGTGAACAATTCGGCTGATCTCTTGGATATCTTGCTCGAAGATTCCCAAGGTGTTCGGGTTAGTCAGCATTAGACAGGCCACATCCTCGTTCATTTCCCGAGCCAGGGCCTGGCTGTCGATGCGTCCTGACTTGTCCGAGGGAATCGAGATGACCTCATAGCCCGCAATCGTCGCGCTGGCGGGATTGGTGCCGTGGGCCGAGTCTGGAATCAGCACATGTTTACGGGGCCGACCCTGGCGAACGTGGTGGGCTCGGATCATCAGGATGCCCGCCAGCTCACCCTGGGATCCGGCTGCAGGTTGAAGCGTGACGCCGTCCATCCCCGTCAGCTCCTGTAGGCACTCCTGGAGCCGATGGATGATCTCAAGGTTGCCCTGAACCTGTTCTTCTTCCTGAAGGGGGTGTGTGCCGGCTATCTCGGGAATGCGTGCCGTTCTCTCGTTCAGCTTGGGGTTGTACTTCATGGTGCAAGAGCCCAATGGATACATCCCCAGGTCAATGTTGTAGTTCCAGGTAGACATCCGGGTATAGTGCCGGATGATCTCGACTTCACTCACTTCCGGGAAGCCCGTGACCTCTGACCGCAGATACTTGGAGTCGAGGATCTCCTCGACGGGTGTATCGTCGACGTCAATCGGGGAAAGGCTGTAAGCAGCTTTTCCAGCTGAGGATCGATCGAAAATCAGGGGCTCATCGATGTTGAAGACCGGCGTGGTACGGCTCATGCCAAAACCTGAACTTCCTGGAATACCTGGACGAAGCGTTCGATCTGCGCGCGTGAATTGCGCTCGGTAACACAGACCAACATCTGGTCTGACCGATCGGGAAAGTAGCGGCCCAGGTTCAGCCCTCCGACAATCGACTCTTCGAACAGCCGCCGATTCAGCTCGTCCGGGTCATCCGTCCTGAAGACTACTTCGTTGAAGACGGGTCCAGAGAAAACCTGGTGGTCCTGGAGCTGTTCTCGCAGGAAGTGGGCCGCTTTCAGATTCTGTTCAGCCAGCTCCCGAATGCCCTGTTTCCCCAAAGTGGAAAGGAAGATGGCAGCGATGAGAGCACACAGGCCCTGGTTGGTACAGATATTGGATGTGGCTTTCTGCCTGCGGATATGCTGCTCGCGTGTTGCCAGAGTCAGCACGTATCCCACTCGATCTTGATCGTCGACCGTTTGGCCCACCAGTCTCCCTGGCATTTGTCGCTTGAAGCGGTCCCGGGTGGCGAAGAAACCCAGGTAGGGTCCGCCAAAGCCGAGAGGGATTCCGAAAGACTGGCCTTCACCCACGACGATGTCGGCTCCGACTTCCCCGGGAGCTTTCAAGAGTCCGAGCGAGAGACCCTCGACCACCACGGCTATCACCAGGGCCCCTTTCTTGTGGGCTACATCTGCGATCTCCTGGATGTCCTCGATAACGCCGAAGAAATTGGGGGATTGAACGACCACAGCCGCCGATTGATCGCCGAGTTCTGCTTCGAGCCGAAGTAGATCGATCGTCCCCCTTGTCGAGAGCGGGACCGAGTCGACTCTAAGATGGGTCCCCGAATAGGTTCTCAGGACCTTCTCGTACCGGGGGTGAAGACTGCCAGGTATGAGGATCTGGTCCTTCTTGGTGACTCGTGCAGCCATCAGGGCAGCCTCGGCCAGCGAGCTGCTTCCGTCGTAGAGACTGCTGTTGGCAACCTCCATGCCGGTGAGCTGGGTGATCAGCGTCTGGTATTCGAACATCGCCTGAAGGGTGCCCTGGCAGACCTCAGGTTGATAGGGAGTGTAGGCGGTGTAGAACTCAGATCGGGAGATTATGGAATCGATTATGGTGGGGATGAAGTGATTGTAGGCGCCCGCTCCCAGGAAATAGCTATAGTCCTCAGTTGAGGCATTCTTGTTGCCTAGAGACTTGAAGTATTCCAAGAGGGAGGTCTCGGGCACGGCGCTGGGGATGCACAGATCCCGATCCAATCGCACGCCCTCCGGGATCGAGCGAAACAGATCCGTGGTCTGCTCGACTCCGATTACCTCGAGCATCTCTCTTCGTTCTTCCGCTGTTAGAGAGACATAGCGCACCGGTCACTCCTCCCCGTGTTCTCTGGATTCTTCTTCCAGATACTCACGATAGGCATCCGCCGACATCAGACCTTCCAACTCGGCGGGGTCCTCGATTTGAATCTGGATCATCCATCCCTTCCCATAAGGATCCTCGTTCACAAGCTCCGGGGCATCTTCCAGTGCTTCGTTGACCAGCTTTACTTTGCCGGAAACTGGACTGTAGAGGTCGGAAAGGGCCTTCACCGATTCGACTGTCCCGAAGGAGGCCTTTGCCTCCAGGGAGGTGCCTGCGACGGGCAGCTCGACGTAAACCACATCGCCCAGCTCACTCTGGGCGTGGTCGGTGATCCCGACTGTGGCTATGCCACTGTCCACCGAAATCCACTCGTGTTCGCTGGTGTATTTGATATTATCTGGGACGCTCATTCCGCCTCCGTCGTGGTTCTGATGAGGGTTTGATCTTCTAGTACAGCGTTCTGTAAATCCGTCATAATCTGTGTTACAGCGTACTAGTTCTCTGTGTGGATCAACAGGATTCGGCGCGTCTATAAAATGGGCCTGATACTATCTCGGCACGCAAGCGCTTTGCTCGCACTTCTATTTCGATCTGCTGGCCGGGACTAGCCTGCGCTGCGGGCAGATAGGCGAGTCCGATGCTCTTCCCTAGAGAAGGCGCATAGCTGCCGCTCGACACTTCGCCGACCCGCTCTGAATTCAGATAAACAGGGTAGTGATCTCGGGCAATGCCGCGGTCCCGCAGCTCGAATCCCGCGAGTTTGCGGGATGCGCCCTGCTGCTTGAGTCCCAACAGGGCTTCCTTCCCGACAAAGTCGGCGCCTTCGAGCTTCACGATCCAGCCGAGCCCTGCTTCCCAGGGATTGGTTGTCTGATCGATATCATTCCCATAGAGAGGGTAACGAACCTCCAGGCGCAAGGTGTTGCGAGCTGCCAGGCCTGCCGGCGTGATTCCGAATGACCGCCCCTCTTCCAGGATCGCTCTCCAAACGGACTCGGCCTGATTCGAAGCCAAGTAGATCTCGAACCCATCTTCGCCCGTGTATCCGGTGCGGGAGATCAAGGCGGGTACCCCAGTGATCTTCCCCTGGAAACTCCAATAGTACTTTAGCGCGCCCAGGTCTCCATCGATCAAGGGGTTCAAGAGGGCTTCTGCCTTGGGTCCCTGGATCGCGAACTGGGCATACTGATCGCTCTTGTCGCAGACCTCAACCTTTCCCTCCTGGTGCTGGAGGATCCACTGAAAGTCCTTCTCCTGGTTGGAGGCGTTGACGCAGATGAAAATGCGCTCGGCATGGATCCTATAAAGGACGATGTCATCCACAAAGGTGCCATTCGAATAGAGGAGGGCGGAATACTGGGCTTGACCATCGGCCAAGCGCTCTACGTCGTTGCAGCTGATCTTCTGCACCAGTTTGAGCGCATCCTTTCCCGAGACCTCGATCTGACCCATGTGGCTGACGTCGAAAATGCCGACCGTCGACCTCACCGCCAGGTGTTCTTCCAAGGCACTCTTGTACTGAACGGGCATCTGCCAGCCCGCAAACTCAACCATTCGGGCTCCGAGCTCCTTGTGGACGGCGTGAAGTGGAGTCTTTCTCATGTTTAATGTGTTTCGAAGGTCTGGAATTCGGACCTCTGGGAAACCGATGAAAAAAACAACATGCTGCGCGGGCGAAATTCCTCGGAATCTCCCTTTCGCCCCGCGAAGATGCGGATGCTCCTCTCCCGGCCGATCCGAGATTGGATGTCGTACAGAGCATTCAGGCTTCTCATGTGCCCTTCTTCTTCGTTGGCCGGTTCAGGTTCGAGTACGATGCTTACCGTTACCAGCTCTACTCCCGCGTACACCTGGTGTACTCGATAGTCTCCTCCCAGGATTTCCGCAAGCTTTTCTTGGATTTCTGCTGTGGCCTCCATGTCTTCCGGGGCAGAAGCAGGACTCGAAAAGAAGACACTGTAGAAGATCAGAGCAGGTAGGCCAATGGCAACGAGGATCATCACCAGGCTGGTTCTCACGTGGCCCGTCCCATGAATGTCGATTCTACCATGAGCCAGTGGTGAACCTTTGAAGGTCCCGTTCTATCTATGAGAGCAGTAACTTTATTGGGGTTTTCACCCAGATCCCAGGTGGGATCGGGTGAACTAAACCGGGAGAGACGACATGAACGTTCCAGACGAAATCAAAAACTATCGGGATCCATTGTTTGCCGCTGTCGGTGAAGGCCGTAAACCGGCTCAGGCTGGCTCCAAGCCCAGCGGGGGTGGGACGAAGACCTGGCCCTTCGTCGCCCTCTTTGGGATTGGCATCGCGACCCTTGGGTTTCTGCTGTGGCAGGCTCAGCAGCAGATTGACAATCTGGGTGCTCGCCTGGTCGAAAGCCAGACCCAGCTGAGCGAAGTCTCAGAGAATCTCCAGGCCTCTGGGGAGAAGATCGACGGCCTGCAGCAGGAGATGGAACAGAGCGGATCGAAAATCAGCACTCATGGCCAGAAGCTCAAGCAACATCAAGGGACGCTCAAGCAACATAAAGGCCTGTATTCAGACTTGAAATCCGAGCAGCAGCAGCAGGGCAGGGAGCTGGAGTCCGTCTCCCTGAAGAAGGCGGACCGCTCGCAGTTGGAGACATTGCAGGGTCAGACAGAGGGAATCAAGAACGAGGTTGCCCTGGTCAACTCGGGTCTTGCCGACGTGCGGGAGGCTTCCTCTGCGAATCGGGCCAGCATCGGTCGCGCCGAGAAGCAGATCTCGGGCTTGGATCAGGGCTTGAACGATACCAAATCTCATCTCTCCCGGGTTGCTGAGTCCTTGAAGAGAGACCGCTATGATTTCGAGCTTCACGAAAAGGCGGGCTACGTCAAGGTGCGCGAGGTTTCGTTGCGCCTGAAGGACGTAGACTTGAGGAAGCAACGTTACGATCTGGATCTGGTGGTCAACGGGAAGTGGATCAGAAAACGCCATCAGAACGCCAATGAGCCGGTTTCCTTCTATGTCAAAGGTGCGGATAAGACCTATGAAGTCGTGATTACGAAGATCGACAAGAAGCAAGTTGCCGGATACCTCAGCGTTCCCAAGGACGTCCCCTCCGCCTAGCTCCCGACCCTTGACACGCATCGGTGCTGATCGGCTAGTGGCCCCCGGGCACTAGCCGGTCAGCCCGGTGTGTGGACCGACAGTCTCATCCTTTGAAATTCACTTTTCGCTAATCTTCACTTCGCCGAGTGGACGTCGTACCAAAGCTACGTTCAGCTTAGGGTTCGCGCAGAAATAACTTGGTAGAATTGGCGCTCAGATTTGCGTCAGATTTGGCCGCGAACGATTGAGCGAAACCGCAGGCGTAGCCGGGCCTACGTTGAGGATTTCGCGATTGAGGAGCGGCCGAAGATGGTGTGAAGATGAGATGCCAAAATGCCAAGTTATTTCTGCGCGAGCCCTTAGTGGGGCCTCAGCTGCGCTGCCCTATTCGAGAACGAAACTTGAGCCGCGGTTAGCATAGATTTTCCTGTTGTCCAGCTCTCTCCTCGGAACTTGGCCTCGTATCGCTAACGAGTCACGTCGTTCGCGGCTCTGCCGGACTTGCTTCGTAGTGCTGGTAGTTCACCCGTTCACGCCGGGTGCACTGGGGGCTCTGGTTCTGGTGGACCCAAAGGGCGAGGTGAGTCGTCGGGATTCGAAGGCGATAAAGATTACGACCGATAAAACCAGCAAAAGGCCCGCGGACGCGAAGGTGAGCTTGTAACTGGTGCGATCGGTGAGGAAGCCCCACACTGGCGGACCTACGAAGAACCCGAGGCTGGAGGCAGCGGTATAGAGGCTCATTCCCTGTCCGGTATGCAGGGGATGAAAACGCTCAGAGGCCAGGGCACTGAGTGCCGGGTAGTAGACACCGTGACACATCCCGCAGATCAGTCCGACGCATCCCAGATGCCAGACGCTGGAACTTTGGGGAATGAGAGCCAGCCCGAGGGCATAGGCGACCAGGGTCGAGATGGCGAGAAGGCGGCGGTCATGGCTATCCAGCCATTGGCTCAGACCTAGCCGCGTGAGCATTGCGCCACCCCCGTACCCGAAGCCAAAGGCGGAAATGGCTCCAGGTCCGATCCCTGTTACGGCTGGAGCCAGGAAGCTGCTCCAGATCGAAACACAGAAGCCGAAAAAAGCGGAGAGGATCAACACGGGTTTCAACCGTGGCAGGTTGATGTGTAGTGCTCTTAGAAAGGGCTCCCTCTTTGTGGTTGACAGGGGACGAGGTAGACCGCGCACGATCCATCCGATCAGCAGAGTGACGACCATGATCGTGGAGAAGGTCCCGACGAAGCCCGTGTATTCAACCAGACTCTCTGCCAGGAAAGGCCCCACGCCCAGGACTACGAATCCAGGCAGGCCGAAGTAGCCCATCATGCGGCCTCTTAACCCTTGCGGCACCGAACGCACGAGATTGATCAGTGCACCGGCCAGAATCAGCGCGCTCCCTCCTCCATGGAGCAGGCGGGCAAGAAAGACCAGGTTAGGGAACCGGAGAGCTCCCAGATAGCAGAGTCCTCCTAGAAGTGTAATGCCGACACCGAGCAGGGCTGTCGGAACGTTTCCAATGCGGTCGGCCAGGTGTCCGGCGAAGATTTGGGCGACGAGGAAGGCGAAGAAGAACAGACCGATAGCCCACCCTATTTTCTGCGAGGACCATCCGACTTCGGCGAGAAAGAAGGGTAGAAGCAGCAGAATAACAGTGCTGAGATTTCTAAGGGCGCTAATGCCCAGGTAGGCGGAAAGCTTGGTGAAATGCACTTTGCAGGTGGCCTCTCCCTATTTTGTCGGCCGCTCTGCAAGTGTATCGGCTGAGTCAGTCTCGAACTTAAGGGTTCGTTCAAGAATAACTTTGCAGAGTTGGCGCTCAGATTTGCGCCAGATTTGGTCGCGAACGATTGAGCGAAACCGCAGGGCGTAGCCAGGCCTACGTTGAGGTTTTCGCGATTGAGGAGCGGCCGAAGATGGTGTGAATCTGAGATGCCAGAATGTGAAGCTATTTTTGAACGAGCCCTAACCCGCATTTCTCATCGCCGGTCTACTACGTCGCCGCAATCATCCGCCCTGGCTGTGTTTCGCTCGGTCGGCCTCCTCGACGTACTGTACAAATACGACTGCGGAGGCCTCGGTCGCAAGCCTTGCCAGGACGGCACTTGCGACGCCTCGCTACGACAGGCGATGAGAAATGCGGGCTAAGCGGGAAAGTCAGGGGTCTTGAAGGAGTACTCGGTTACAGATTGCAGGTTACAGGCAATCTCCAACCCCTTGCCCGTAATCGGATCTGCTACCCTTGAGAGGTTCCACCCGATGGAGACGAATACCCTCTCCGGGTACGTGCTTGCAGATCGGGTCGGTCCTTGATCTTGACTCGAATCTTTCTCCAGCTTCCGTCACGAATAACATTGGTCGAGCTGTAGGCAAGGGTGTATTGGAGCCGGAGATCGTCTGCGATTTCCGAATACACGTGAGCGAGGTCGTCGATTCGGCGCGGTGAATACGATCTACCGCCGGTCTGATCAGATATGGTGTCGAGTTGTCGTCTGGCTTCCTCGTAAACGCCCTTCTTGTTTCTGCTTCCAGGAATGATCGGTGGAGTTCGACCCCTCAGAATGTCGCCCAGGATACCGCCTCGAGATCGAGATGGCCCGGCGTCGCGCTCCGTATTCAGAAAGATCGTGTAGATGAGAGCATCGTCTTCACGGATTTCTCGAAAGAGCTCCTGGAAGCGGGTCCGTGAGCCGTTGCTGTAGTCCCCAGTGAGCTGATTGTCCACACCATCAGTAAACACGACCACCGCCTTCCGCCCCTCGATGCCCTGCATGTACTCGTTCACGCTGGTCATCAAGGCGTCGTAGAAAGCAGTCCCACCGCCGGAACGGATCCTGTTGATGGATCGCCGGACACGGGTCCGGTCATTAGTGAAGTCCTGAATAAGTCGAACGTAGGAATTGAAGGTGGCCACCGCGATTCGATCATCGGCGTTGATCTCACGTGTGAAATCGATCGAGGCCCTCTTGATCATGTTCATGTGGGAGCGAGTACTCCCACTGACATCGAGGAGCAGAAGAAGGTGAAAAGGGGTTTCCGAGGTCTGGAACTTTTCAATTTTCTGCTCAGTCCCATTTTCGTAGACGAGGAAGTCATCCTGGATCAAGTTGGGAATGCTTCGATTGCTGCGCCGATCGCGGACGGAGACATTGAGATAGATCCAGTCGACGTTGACTCGCAGGGCGTATCCGCTCTCGAACGCGGGCTTATCCTCCCCGGGTTCAGGCTGGGTGGAGGCAACTTCCTTCGGAGTGTAGGGTGGGGCGCCTTCTCTCGCGGGAGCCTCGGACGGAGAGGGTCGTTCAGCAGTTGCCGCCACCTCCTGCGGGACGGGGTCGGCTTCGTGTGAGACCTTCGTGACCGGTGTGGACGCGTCCGCAGTGTGGCTCGAGGGCAAGCTCAGTTGGCAGCTGACATTCCCCTTGAGACTGTTGGCGTAGAAGAGGGGGCCACCTGTCCCGATCTCTCGTTGGATCGATCCCTGTTGGGAGGAGACTTCCTGCCCCCAGGACGCTTCGCCTCCAGCGCGAATCCAGCCCCGAAGGTCGAGGTCGTTCCCGAGAACGCAGTTGATATTCCCGCTGGTGGACTCCAATCGAACGTCACCGCCGGGCTGCGAGGCACTTCGGTAATGAATGTCCCCTCCCTGGCTTAGCAGGGAGGCGGATGCGCTCAGATCTTCTGCTGTGATCAGACCGGTAAGTGTCGAGGCTCGAACCGTGCCTCCGACCCCGTAGATCTCAATGGCTGGGTGGGCTCCCCAGACTTGAACATTGATGTCGTGAGGAACCTGGATTTCCAGGTAGGCCGACTCTTTCTGGTGGTCTCGGAAATGAGTCGATACCTGAATGAGATCGTCCTCTCGTCGAATGTTGACGACGACGTGCTCGAGCCTGTTTTCGGGAGCGATCTTGCGGACCCTGACATAGATGTGCTTCTCTTCCCAGCCATTGACCTGAATGCGTCCGAAGTCATTCTGTACGACCAGCGTCCCCTCTGGCTGAATGGGCAGACTGTGCCTTTCGGTCACGGTCGCACCGCCCGCACACAGCGCCGAGGCCTGGAAAAGGACGATTGCGAGAAGCTTGATGATTTTCATTGTGTTGCTCACTATTTGCGATTCTTAGGAGTAGACGCCTTAGGCCGGCATTAGGTTCAGACGGGACCTCACCGATAGGGATTTCGCCCGCGAGCCAACGATGCAGTAGAATCGATGCGGAGGGCTTATTCGATTTGTGGAGACCAATCCTACTCCTGAGCGCCCTACTTGGGTCGATGGCGGCGGTCCTGGCGCAGTCCGAGGGAGCGCACTACTATTTCTATCTCTCGGACGCCCGAATCGTCACGATCGAGATCACCGATGTCCAGACCGTCATCCTCAACTACATCAACCTCGCAGATACCTTCGACGCGGTTCAGCCCCCCTTGCTGGTTTTGGTCGACAGTGAGGGAAACTCTCATCGAGGGCACTTGATTGAGGTGGAGAACGCTTCCTACGAAGCGGGCAGATATAAGGCGTTCGATCTGATAAAGCCCAACTCGTTCGCCGGCTACACTATTCTCGGGAACTTCCGCTTCAAGGCAGCTCCGCAGCGGGCCTATCTGAAGGTCGGCGGTCGCATCCTGGAGCTGGAGACCATATCATCGGAGGACTTTGAGCTGGTCGCCGCAAGGATAGGAGAACTGGATCTCGGAGTAGAAAACAGCAAAGCGGCAGTCATGCGGGCCGGGTTCGAAAGTGGATTCGGGTCTATGTATCGGGCGGGCTCTGCCGAAAGCCAGGCGCTGGATGCATTCTTTCCCGAGGAGGAGGTAGTACCCACGGTCCTTCTCGCCAATCCTGCGCCTCGGCTGCCCCCTTCCGAAGCAAGCCGTCCCGATCCCGTCCTGGTAGTGATCGGCGTTACCGTCAGTCCCGCAGGGGGGCTCTACGACCTGGAGGTGAAGGAGGGCATCAATGAGGTTTTGGATGATCTCGCTGTCGACACAGTGCGCAATTCTTGGCTATTTCTGCCCGCTATCTCCAAGAAAAAGGTGGTCGAAAGCCGCCTCACGCTGAACGTCGTATTTCGCCGCTAGGGTGAGTCCAGTCCCCATCTGCGCGGAAGTTTCACTCTAGCCCAGCCGATCCGGTCTCGTCGAAATAGCAGACGATCGCTTCCACAAGATCTGGGATCGTGGACTTTCTTGCCCGGACCACGACCTGGAGTCCGTATTCTTCTGCTGTATCAGCCGTAATCGGACCAATGACCGCGCAGCGATATCCCTTGAGTTCCTGGGGGTTTTTTGTCAGCGAGACGAAGTGGCGCACGGTGGAGGAGCTGGTGAAGGTGACCAGATCAGGCTCCTGGTTTCGGAGCGATTCGAAGAGTTTTTTGCGACTGCCTGGGGGTACAATCGTATCGTAGACAGGGATCACGTCTACCTCGGCCTCGAGTTCTCGGAGTCGGCGAGGGAGTATGGATCGGGCTCGCGAGGCCCTGGGAATCAGGATCTTGAGCCCCGAGAGGGGTTGGGGATTCCGCTCGAGAAAGCTCTCCAGGATGCCTTCTGCTTGGTAGCGTGAGGGGGCCAGGTCGACGCGCCGGCCGTAATCTTTGACCCTGTTAGCGGTAGCGGGACCGATCGCACAGACCGAGGGCCCTGTTTCGGCCTTATCCAGAACGGAGATTCCTAAGCGGCGCGCCCGCCCTAGAAGAACCTCGGCGCCGTTGGCGCTGGTAAAAATGACCCAGTCGTAATCCGACACCCGCTCCAGGATCGCATCGATCTCCTCCTCCGGCCGTGGCCGGATCTCGATCGTAGGAACCTCCACGACACTCGCCCCCTGAGCCGTGAGCAGATGGGTGAAATCCCCTGCCTGAGAGGGGCTGCGAGTGACCAGAATTGTCCGACCCTGGAGACTGTTACTCATGATCGCTCGACTCGAGCTCTGCCAGGATAGAGCGAGCACCATGCGAGAGTAGGTACTCTGCCGCCTTGGAGGCGAACTCCGGAAGTTCCTCGACTCGACCGTGAGACAGGCTCTCGATGAAGCGACCGTCGGAAGGGCTGGCGATGAAGGCACGGAAAGCGGTGGCTCCGTTGTCCTGGTGGGCATGGGCGCCCATCGGCACCTGGCATCCTCCTCCCATGGTTCGCAAAAAGCTTCGTTCGGCCTCGACGCAGCGATGGGTGGGCGGGTGGTTGAGGGGACGGATCAGGTCTCGCATCGTGGTGTCGTCGGAACGGATCTCGATCCCCAATGCGCCTTGTCCGATTGCCGGAACCATCTGGTCGACCGGAAAGACGTACGAAGCCTGGCCCATCAATCCCAGACGCCTGAGTCCGGCAGCTGCCAGAACGATTGCCCCCAGGCCGAGTTCCCTCATCTTCTCGATACGAGTGCCCACATTGCCTCGGATGGGGACCAACTGCAGGTCGGGACGCATATGTCGCAGCTGAACCTGGCGTCGTAGGGAGCTGGTTCCTACCAGAGCCGCTTCCGGCAGCTGTTCGAGCCTGCTACAGTCAGAGTCGGAAACCAAGGCATCCCTGGCGTCTTCGCGCGTCGGGATCGCTCCCACGTAGAGCCCTTCTGGTAACTCCCCAGGGAGGTCTTTGAGACTGTGTACGGCCAGGTCGATTCGGGCCTCCAGTAGAGCCTCTTCGATTTCCTTGACGAACATCCGCTTCAAGGAATCGTCCCTTTTTGGCTGAGGGGTGGCAGGTTGATCGCCGCTGGTTCGGATGATCTCGATCTGGACTGTCAGCTCGCCCGGGTGATGAGCTTCCAGGAGTTCGCGGACGATCTGGGCCTGGCGCAGAGCGAGGGGGCTTCCGCGTGAGCCCAGCCGCACCTCTCTCATGGGTCTTCGTCCAGACCGAAGACCCTTTTGATCATTTCCTGATTGTGCAGATGTCGTTGGGGATCCTGGTGGGGGCGCTTCATCTCCATGATGAAAGGATGCGCGATCTGGTGGGCAGTCTTTCGCAGGATTTTCTCCATCTGTGCGAGCTCTTCGGCACCCAGCTGGTGTCGGTTTTTATCGAGTTCCGCCAGGCAGGTTTCCTCGAGTTTAAGCCGAAGGGCTGCGATCAGAGAACCAGCGCCGTTAGAGGCTATCCGGCGCAGGTGTTCCTTGGCCTCCTTTTGCACGATCTCTTCCGCAAGCTGGGCCTCGCTCTTTCGTTCTTTGAGGTTTGCATCAAGGACCCACTGAAGATCGTCGATGTCGTATAGAAAAACATTCTCGATCTCGTTTACTTTCGGATCGACGTTTCTTGGAACTCCCAGGTCAATGATGAAAAGCGGAGCGTAGCGGCGCTCGCGGATGGCCCGCTGAACACGGACAGGGTCGAGGATGAAGGATTTGGCCGCGGTAGAAACCAAGACGATGTCACATTGAACCAGGTAGCGATCCAGTTCCTCCAGATCAACTGAAACTCCTCCTACCTGATGTGCCAGCTGCAGAGACCTCTCACGACTGCGATTGGCGACGTAGATGCTAGAGGCTCCCGACTGAACGAGATTGCGGGCTGCCAGTTGACTCATCTTGCCGGCTCCCAGCAGCAGCACCGACTTGCCTCCGAGATCACCCAAGATCTTGCGCGCCAGTTCCACGGCCACTGAGCTGATAGACACGGCGGAACTCGATACCTTTGTATCCGTGCGTACCTTTTTCGCCACGTGAAAAGCGCGAGGAATGAGATTCGTCAGGCAACTGCCGATGCTGCCGGCTTGCTGGGCCAGAGAGTAGGCCTGTTTGAATTGGCCCAGGATCTGTGGCTCGCCGATAACCATCGAGTCGAGGCTACTGGCCACCCGAAAAACGTGAAGGACTGCGTCCCGTTGCAGCAGGCTGTAGAGATGTTGCTCCAGGGAGAGCGGTTGCAGGGCGTGATAGCTATAGAGAAACTGCTTGATGCCTTCGATGGCAATTGGGCCCTCGTTTCCATTGGCAATGATCTCGGTGCGGTTGCAAGTGGAAAGAATCAGAGCCTCCGGCAGACCAGACTCTTGTCTGAGGCGAAATAAGGCGTCTGGAACGACTTCCTCCGAAAACACAACTTGCTCTCGGATCTCAATCGGCGCCGTCTTGTGGCTTAGCCCTACGAGTACCGGAATCATGTCGCGGTTACCAATACGCCAACTTCTTGATTGCGCTCATGCACATATCCAATGATCGAGCCTTGGCATTGCAGCGGGACCCCAGTAATCGCCCACGCTACTCACAAGTTGATTCGGACCTGCTAAAAGCTGTGGACACTCCCCAAATAGCTGGCTCCTGCAAACGTTAGAAGCACGGAAATGAATCCTGCCATGCTGATTACCGCGGCGCGTCGACCCCGCCAACCGACCGTCAGGCGAAGGTAGATCAGCAGCAGGTAGATGCCCCAGGTGGCAGCCGCCACCACCACAGTTGGATCCCTTTGCCAACCCTGAACCCAATCCTGTCGCGCCCAGATGATCCCAACCAGGAGTCCCACCGACATGAAGCAGAAGCCTGAGATCAGAAACCTGAGAAAGAGGTCATCCAGCTTCCCCAGGGAAGGCAGTTGGTAGTAGAAGGTTTTCGGCTTCTTGCTCTTCAGCTCTCGCTCCTGGAACAGGTAGAGAAGCGCGGCGATGAACGTGACCACGAACATGGCGTAAGCCAGAAACACAAAGATGGTGTGGAAGTAGATCCAGGAACTGTTCAAGACCGTTGGAGCGGGAGAGGACTCGAAATAAGTGGTCCCCAGCATCAGTGCCGCTACTACGGGAAGAAGAAACGGCCCCAGTGCCGTAACCCGATAGCGTACGTACGAGATCAGAAAGCAGAGGGAGACGGTCCAGGCGAAAAATGCCAGGGATTCCCGCAAATTGGTGATAGGGAAATGGGCTCCATCGATTCCCTGATAGACCAGGAACCCTGTGTGCAGAAGAAATCCCGAGCCGACCGAGGCGACGGCTACCTTCAAGAATATGTCTTTCCTGGACACTACGGCCACCACGCTGTGGAACAGTCCGAGGAGGTAGAGCCCGAAGGCTGCGTTAAGGAGGAAGCCGCTCACTGCTGGACATTATAGCACCCGAAATGCTGTGGTAAGATGAGCTCTGTGGAGCTTAGCCAAGTCGATCCTGCCTGGCTCGTCATCAATCTAGTCGTGCTCCTCTTTTCTTTGAGCGTTCACGAGTCCGCCCACGCCTGGGCAGCCAATCGCTTGGGTGATCCCACGGCCCGAGATCTGGGCCGGATTACCTTGAATCCGATCGTTCATATGGATCTCATCGGAACCGTCCTTTTTCCAATCGTGGGATTGTTGGGTGGGGGCGTGGTTTTCGGGTGGGCCAAGCCAGTCCCCGTGAATCCCAACAACCTCAGGAGGCCCAACCGGGACCACGCTCTGGTTGCCGCCGCGGGGCCGGCAAGCAACGTTTTGGCAGCGGTCGGATTTTTACTCGCTTCGAAGGTCCTGGGTATGCTGTTTCCTGCCCAGATTGCGGCTCAGCATGCCGTTTTCTTCCCTCTCTATCTGCTCTTCAGGGTTGGATTGATGCTCAACGTGATCCTGGCGGTGTTCAACCTGTTTCCGATCCCACCCCTGGATGGGAGCTGGATCTTATCCCGATTGTTTCCCGGCCAAGTCGGGTCGCTTATCGAGCAGGCCCGGCCCTATGGCTTCCTCTTGTTGATTCTCTTGATCTGGTCCGGCGTTTTCTCCTCGGTTATCGGTCCCATTCTTCTTTTCGTGCAGAGTCTAGCTTGATCGACTCTTGGGAGACTTCCAGATGAAGAGCCGAGTTTTCAGTGGTATGCGTCCCACGGGTCGGCTCCACCTTGGACATCTTGTCGGGGCCCTGGAGAACTGGGTGAAGATGCAGGAGGAGTATGAGTGCATCTTCGGCATTGTCGACTGGCATGCCTTGACCTCGGAATATGAGAACGTGGACGCGATCCAGGAGAGCGTCCTTGAGATTGCCATGGATTATTTGACTGCAGGGCTGGATCCAGAGGCCTCCACCCTCATGGTGCAATCTCTCGTCCCCGAGCATGCAGAACTGCATCTGCTGTTCTCGATGATCATCCCTATCCCCTGGCTGGAACGGGTGCCCACCTACAAGGAACAGATCCAGCAGCTTAGCCAGAAAGACCTCTCGACATACGGTTTCCTGGGTTATCCGCTGCTCCAGTCGGCCGATATTCTCGTCTACAAGGCAGGAACGGTCCCGGTGGGAGAGGATCAGGTGTCTCATCTCGAGTTGTGCCGTGAAGTGGCTCGGAGATTCAACAACCTCTACGGCGAGGTTTTCCCAGAGCCGGAGGCCAAACTAACGCGGTCCCCGAGACTGCCAGGTACGGACGGCCGCAAGATGAGCAAGAGTTACCGGAATGAGATCCAGCTTGCGGAGGATCCCTCGACGATTCGCCAGAAGATCCTGACGATGGTCACGGACCCAGCGCGCGTGCGTCGCACCGACCCCGGTAATCCTGATGTTTGCCCGGTTTTCGAACATCACAAGCAGTTCACGGATGCGCCTGGACAAGAGTGGGCGGCACACGGCTGTCGCACCGCTGAGATTGGGTGCGTGGACTGCAAGAAGAGACTTCTCGATCATCTGCTGCCGGTGGTCGAACCTCTCCATGAGAAGCGAGTCGAATTGGAAAAGGATGTCGATGGCGTGAAGGAGATCCTGATCCAGGGAAGCCGAAAAGCCCGAGTTCTGGCTCAGGAAACCATGGGGGAAGTACGTCAGGCTATGAAGCTAGAGTACTCTTGACTGAGACTGGGAGAATTCGTCAGGAGAAACCCTTCATCCAGGGAAAGTGGATCACCAATGTCTCTTCAACCTCAAGATATGACCGAGAACCTGCAGCCAGGGGATGAGGCGTATAAAGTCCAGCTCGAGATCTTCGAGGGACCCCTGGATCTCTTACTTCACCTGATTCGGCAGCAGGAAATCGACATCTACGACATTCCTGTCTCCTCCATCACACAGCAGTATCTAGACTACATCCAGATGATGAGGCAATTGAACATCACGGTGGCTGGCGAGTTTCTGGTAATGGCCTCCACTCTGATCTACATCAAGTCCCGCATGCTGCTCCCCTTGGAACCCGACTCAACAGAGGACGATTACGAGGGGGATCCACGCCAGGAACTGGTGGAGCAGCTCCTCGAGTACGAGAAGTACAAGCAGGCCGCCCATCTGCTGCACGAGAAAGAGAGTCTGGAATTGGCCGTGTGGACCCGCGGAGAGAAGGAGTTCGAGCTCGATGAGAAGGAAGCGGTATCGGTCGGGTTGTTCGACGTCATCAAGGCGTTTCACCAGGTAGTCCAGCGCTATCAGGATCAGATTGTATGGGAAATTGAACGAGATCCTGTCACGATGGAAGAAAAGGTCGACGAGATCAGGCGACTGCTCAAGGCTCGACGTCGGTTCCTATTTTCGATCTTTTTCGAACGCAAGCTTTCCCGAATCCATCTTGGGGTCACGTTGATGGCGTTGTTGGAGTTGGTTCGCCTGGGAGAGATTCGTCTCTTCCAGAAGGGGATTTTCGAGGACATCCAGATCGTCGCATGCTGAAGGACCTCATGGGCAGCCAGATTCTGGCTATCCTCTTTGTCGCACAGGATCCGGTGTCGGCGGCCCAGTTGGGCGAGATCTATCCTGATGTCTCGAAGGAAGAGTTGGCAGAGGTCTTGGACGACCTGGTTCGGGACTTCAACTCACTCCAGGATTCGGTCGAGATCCGAGAAGTGGCCCAAGGTTACAGGGTCACAACCCGGCCTAAACATCACGAGATCATCCGGGCCTATCTGAGAACGAAACCCTCCTCCAAGCTCTCCCTACCTGCCTTGGAGACCCTGGCTGTCATTGCCTACAGGCAGCCGATCACCTTACCCGAGATTGCTGAGATTCGAGGTGTGAGAGGAGCGTCGCCTGTTCGGACCCTCCTGGAAAAGAGGCTGATCGAGACGAGGGGGCGCAAGAAAACGGTAGGGCGACCAATCATGTACGGCGTTACCAAGGATTTTCTCGTCCACTTCGGCCTGAAGGATCTTTCCGATCTGCCGACATTGGACGAATTTGAGGAAGTCCTTTCCCAGGCGTCCTCTGAGACCCATTTGGTCGACGCAGCCGAGCCATGAGACAGCGGCTTCAGAGAATCCTTGCCCATGCCGGCGTCGCTTCGCGCCGTAAATCCGAGGAGCTGATTTCGCAGGGCCGGGTAACGGTCAATAATGAAACGATAACCCGTCTGGGTAGCCAAGCAGACCCCGCGACCGATGAGATCTGTCTCGATGGAAAGCCGATTCGAAATGAGCGTCTGGAGTACTACATTCTCAACAAACCAAGAGGAGTGCTGAGCACTGTTTCAGATCCTCTGCGGCGGCCGGTGGTCACTCAGTACGTACGCTCATCCAGTCGGCTCTACCCGGCCGGTCGCCTCGACTTTCACAGCGAAGGACTGATCGTTCTGACCAATGATGGAGAACTGGCACGCCTCATTACGCAGGCCGGCAGGCTCCCGAAGGTCTATCAAGTGAAGGTACAAGGACAACCCCCTCAAGAAAAGATTGAAAGGCTATTGGCCGGTATTCGCGTCGAGGGTGCTCGGCTCGCTGCCCGGAGAGTCAGGCTATTGGAGAGAGCGAGCAACGCCTGGTACGAAGTGACGCTGGAGCAGGGTCGCAATCGGCAGATTCGCATCATGTTTGAGCGGATCGGACATCCGGTACGAAGACTTCGGAGAATCGCGGTCGGACCTCTCCGTTTGGGCGATCTACCTCAGGGGTCCTATCGAGAAATGACGTCTCGAGAGGTGGAGCTCTTGCGCAAGTAGACGAGGAACTCTTCGATGTTTACGGGAATTGTGCGGGAAGTCGGCAAGATCCTGCAGAAGCAGTTGTCAACTGAAGGGGCTCTTTTTCGACTGGGCTGCAGCGCAGAACTCTACGGCGAACTGGAGATTGGGCACAGCGTCAGTATTGACGGTGTCTGCCTCACGGTTTCCCAGAAGTCCACCGGCGCGTTCGAAGTCGAAGCGACGCCGGAAACCCTTCGCCTGACCAATCTCGGTGTCCGCGAGTCTTCCGATCAGGTCAATCTCGAGCCGGCGGCAAAGTGGTCTGATTTTATCGGTGGACATCTGGTCCAGGGACACGCGGACGGAACCGGAAAAGTGACCTCCCGGAGTCCCGAGGGCAACTCCTGGATCTTTGGAATCGAGGCGCCCCAGAATGTCCTCGAACACTGTGTGCTCAAGGGAAGTATCGCTGTCAATGGGGTCAGTCTGACGCTGTCGGGATTGAATTCAAACTCCTTTGAAGTCACAATTATCCCCCACACATTCGAGGTGACTAACTTTCGACTTCTCGGGGTGGGTGACCGGGTGAATCTAGAAGCCGATTTGATCAGCAAGTATGTGGAACAACACGTCGACCGTATTACTCGGAATCCTACTTAGCGCGATCCCGTCGGCGGGCACAGTCTGGGGAAATAGTCTCTCATTCGGCGCTCACACGGTGCTCGTTTACGGATCGGATTCGGATGAGAAGGAGAGCCAGCTCGTAGTCCGACTGGCACGTTACCACCCGGATGTTTTTCTGGAGTGGGAATCAAAGGTCCATCAAGGCACCCTGCACCTTTACCAGGAAGCGGTCGGCGAGGGCAAGAGATTCACCTTGACCCATCTTTTCGATGCCGGGGTCGACATCGAGTCCAAGGATGTCATGACCGTTTGGATCTCCAAGTGGATGTACGATGAACTCACAAATGAGGGGTCCGTCAAGATCAAGTCGAACCGTTTACCCCTGACCATGCGAGTCGAGGGGAAGGATGTCCACACGCTTGCCCTCAACCGAAGGCAGCTAGAACTCCCGGTGCTGCGCCTGAAAGACAACAGGGGAGGCTCCTGGGCCTTTCACGAAGACCGCGATAATCCGGTTCTGATGGAATATGTCCTGGGTCATTATCGCCTCTACCTGAAGTCCGTCTCCACGTCGCGAAAAAGTCTTCGCTGGATCCGAAAGTTGCCACCGGTGAAGTAGATAAGGTTGCAACCCCCAACGTGTAACCTTCAACCCTGACAGGAGCCTTTGGTCGTCATGAGCTTAGATCGAATCGAGGACGCAATTGAGGATATCGCGGAGGGAAAGATTGTTATCGTTGTGGACGAGGAGGACCGGGAGAACGAGGGAGATCTGACGATGGCCGCGGAGAGGATCACTCCCGAGGCGATCAACTTCATGGCGACGCATGGGCGTGGGCTTATCTGCATGCCCATGACCGAGGAGCGCCTGGACATATTGCAGATCCCTCTCATGGTTGTCGACAACAAGTCCGTTCACGGTACCGCGTTTTGTGTCAGCATCGAGGCTCGCCACAATGTTTCCACCGGTATTTCTGCCGCCGACCGTGCCACTACCGTGCTGGCCGCCATCGATTCCCGAACGGGGCCGGAAGATCTAATTCAACCCGGTCATATCTTTCCCCTGAGGGCTCGGCCTGGCGGTGTGCTGGAACGAGCAGGACAGACGGAGGCGGCGGTTGATTTGGCCCGCATCGCCGGTCTGAACCCCGCGGGTGTCATCTGCGAGATCATGAACGAAGATGGGACCATGGCCAGACTTCCCGATCTCACACGTTTTGCTGCAAAGCATAAGGTTCGCGTCATCTCGGTAGTTGACCTCATCAGATTCCGCCTGCTGACCGAGAGATTTGTGAGAAGAATCGCAAGCGTTCCCTTTGAGAGCGAATTCGGCGAGTTCCAATTACATCTGTTCGAAAGCGACCTGGATGGGAATCAGCACCTCGCACTCGTCAAGGGTGATCTGGACGGTGATGAGCCTCCCCTGGTTCGGGTGCATACCGAATCCGTATTGAGCGATGTTTTCCTGACCCCTGCACAGGATACGGGCAGGGAACTCAGGCGCTCCTTGGAGATCATCCATGCGGAAGGGCGCGGTGTGTTGGTCTATCTTCGCCTGAAGGAGAAGGAAGCGCGGCTGTTGGACGAGGTGCGTCAACATCAGAAGAAGACGCAAGGCGAAGACACAAGTGCCCAGGCCGTCAGTTTCAAGGACTATGGGATAGGCTGCCAGATTCTGGCAGATCTAGGACTCAACCAGATTCGCGTGCTCACGAATCACCCCAAGAAGATCGTGGGGTTGGAAGGCTTCGGCCTGAACATAACGGAGCAGATCCCTATCGACCTGAAACCGAGTGTGGTTGATGGCTGATCTGAAACTCGAAAGACTCGTCGATGTCGCCGGCCAATGACCCGGACGGCCCCGTTCTCAATCCAGAGTAACTATAAGTAGCGAGCCACCTCATACCGCCGAGGACATTTGTATGTGCTGAGTCCTTGTCTTACCCTTGCCCGTGCCTTTGCCCGCGCCCCTGCCCGAGTTCCTCTTTCTCATCCAGGCCCAACGATTGTGGGAAGACGCAGAACGCTGTACTAGTCTTCGTTCTTCTTCTTGGCCAGATATCCCCGACGGTGGACCACCTTAAGCTTGTCCGGTTTGCCGTCGCCGTTGACATCGGCATCGACCTCAACCTTGATCTTCCGCAGCTTGCCGTCTCTTTTGGTGTTGGTAGACACGTACCCAAGAGAGTACTGATTCCTCAACAGATGGGAGATCGTCTCAAAAATCGAACGAAACTGGGCCGTGAATCGGGGAAAGAAGGCTTCGCCTCCGGTGTATTTTGCAATCTCCTTGAGAACCACGTCTGCCTGGTAAAAATCCAGTCGGGTAGAGTCGCTCATGCGATGTTCGTACCGAAGGCGCAGATTCTGGCCGATGCTAACGGGGTAGATGACGGCATTGGTCCGTTTCACCTTCCGAAGGGCTTGGTCCATGTTTTTCTTGCTGAGGGTATCCAGTCCGGTGGAGATCAAGACGATTGCCGTCTTGCCCTCCATTTCCTCAATCCGATCCAAGGTATCGTAAAGGGTGTCGTAAAGGCAGCTTTCACGGAAGCCAGGATAGTTCAAGCGGCGCAGCGCACCGAAGACCTTGGACTTGTCCTGGGTGAAGTCGACCAGGATCTCAGGTCGGATGTCGTAGGTGACCACCGCAATCCAATCTTCCTTGCGCATGTTGTGGGCGAAGATCTGGGATCCCATCCAGGCCTCGTAGAGCATCTCCCAGGGCAAGACGCTGCTGTACTCCGTGATCAGGACGGCGGTCATGGGGCCCTCGATCGAAGTGAAGTGCGTCATTTCCTGCTGCACTTTGTCTTCGTAGACTCTGAAGTGTTCCTTGCCCAGTCCCTGTATGAGATTGCCTTTCTTGTCCCTCACCGTGACGTCGACTCGAATCTGCTCGACCGTCACTGTCAGGGCGGCCCGTCCCTGGGGCCGCTCCTTGTCTTCCTCGATCTTCTTCTTGTCCTTGGACGGTGATCCGGCCGATAGACCGGGGGCCGTCAACCACAGGAAAAGCGCTCCGGAAATTATCAGACCGATCGTTCTATTCATGATGTTTCGACTCCTCGCAAGGACCAAGAGTGTGTCAGGCTGGCACCTGGCTTCAGGCAGACACTTATAGCATAACCAACAGTCGAGGCCGTTAACAAGTCAGGGAAGACGGTATGGTAAGATTGGGAACGTGACTCCGGAAGCGAAAGAGGGGCGCCTGATTGAATTCCTGGGACAGTATGGTGACGTCATTGTGGCGTTTAGCGGTGGTGTTGACAGCTCCTACTTGGCTTTCATGGCCCACCGAGTCCTAGGCAGGAGTGCGAGGTCCGTAACCGCCATTTCTCCCTCGGTGTCCAACCTTCAGCGTGAGCTGGCGCTGGGTTTTGCCGCCACCTACGAAATCAATCACAAGGTGATCTCGACTCAGGAGATGGAGAACCCGGACTACGCCAGCAATCCTTCCAATCGCTGCTATTTCTGCAAGTCTGAACTGTACGTTCACCTGGAGCGTCTGGCCAGAGAATGGAGCGTAGAGGCCATCTTCGACGGCAGCAATCAGGACGATGTCGGGGACTACCGTCCCGGCCGTAAAGCCTCCCAGGAGTTCTCTGTGATCAGTCCCTTCATTGAGGTGGGTCTGACCAAGGACGAGATTCGTCACCAATCAAGGAAGTGGGGCCTTCCCAGCTGGGATCAACCCGCGATGCCCTGTCTCTCCTCGCGCTTTCCCTATGGGGTCGCCATCACCGAGCAGAGTCTACGACAAGTGGACGACGCCGAAGCCTTCCTCCGTGGCTTGGGGCTTCGCAACTTCCGAGTTCGACACCACGATAATCTGGCTCGGATCGAGGTGGATATCTCGGAACAGGAGAAGATCCTGGACCGCGAGTGCTTCGCCTCCATCAACCAGCGGCTCAGGGACCTCGGATACCAGTACGTCACACTCGATCTACAGGGCTTTCGGTCCGGTTCATTGAATGTAGGCGTGCAGCTGGAAATAGAATCCAAGCCCCAAACCCCAGGTACGACCTAGACCACAATTGGGATTCAGCAAGAGCTACGTTTGCGGCAGCACCACAACCCCGTTGGTGTACAAGACGGTGGGCGAGGTGCTAGAAGAAGCCGTCCTCAGGTGGAGCGACCTCGAGGCTGTGGTTGTCCGACATCAGGGGATCCGGTGGACTTTTCGAGAGCTTGCATTGGCCGTCGATCGCTTCGCCGCCGGGTTGGTGGAGCTGGGCTTCAAACCCGGTGAGCGGGTGGGGATCTGGTCTCCCAACAACATCGAATGGGTCGTTACCCAGTTCGCAACCGCCAAGGCCGGTTTGATTCTCGTGAACGTCAACCCCGCCTATCGTTTGTCGGAGCTCGAATACGCCTTGAACAAGGTGGGCTGTAAGGCCCTGATCCTGGCAGAACGTTTTAAGAGCAGCGATTATGTCGCCATGATTCGGGAGCTGGCCCCCGAGCTGGACCACTCCTCTCCTTCTCAGCTGAAGTCAGAGAAGCTCCCTGACCTCGAGACGGTGATTCATCTCGGTGATGAGTCGATTGCTGGATTTCACCGGTTTCAGGATGTGGGAGAACTCGCTCTAGAGGCGAGCTGGGCTGAGATCAAGCGCCTGGAGAAGGTGTTGCAGCCGGACGATCCTATCAATATCCAATTCACCAGCGGGACCACGGGTTTTCCCAAGGGTGCCACTCTGACGCACTGCAACATTGTCAATAACGGTTTCTTCGTAGGTGAGGGCATGAAGCTGACTCCTCGGGACCGACTCTGTCTCCCGGTGCCCCTGTACCACTGCTTCGGAATGGTCCTGGGAGTCCTGGCCTGCGTCACCCACGGCGCTACCGTCGTCTTTCCGGGTGAGGGCTTCGAACCCACGGCTGTCCTGGAAGCCGTCGAGGCCGAAGGCTGCACGGCACTCCACGGGGTTCCCACCATGTTTATCGCCGAACTCGAGCATCCTGATTTCGACGGCTATCAGCTGAGTCAGCTTCGGACGGGGATCATGGCCGGAGCGCCCTGTCCCATTGAGGTGATGAAACGGCTGGTGAGCCAGATGAACATGGGAGAGGTCACCATCTGCTACGGGATGACCGAAACCAGCCCAGTGAGTTTCCAGAGCCACGTAGATGATGAGTTGGAGAAACGAGTTTCCACCGTCGGACGCGTCCATCCGCACGTTCAGGTCAAGATTGTGGATGAACAGGGCCGAGTGGTTCCCAGAGGAAGCCCGGGTGAGCTTCTGACTCGAGGTTACGGTGTGATGCGGGGTTACTGGAACGATGAGGAGAGAACCTCCGAGGCTATTGACGAAGCCGGCTGGATGCACACGGGCGATCTCGCAGTCCTCGACGAAGAGGGCTACTGCGAGATCGTAGGCCGCCTGAAGGACATGATCATTCGCGGCGGCGAGAACATCTATCCGCGCGAGGTGGAAGAGTTTCTCTACCGACATCCCAAGATTCAGGACGCCCAGGTCTTTGGTGTCCCCGATGCCAAGTACGGCGAGGAAGTGTGTGCCTGGATTCGGCTCAAAGCGGCGGAAGACTCAACCCCCAAGGAGATCCGTTCCTTCTGCAAGGGACAGATCTCTCACTACAAGATCCCCCGCTACATCAAGTTTGTCAGCGAGTACCCTATGACCGTCACGGGCAAGGTCCAGAAGTTCATGATGCGGGAGCGGATGGAAGAGGAACTGACCTGAGAGTTGGAAATCCCAAGATACAAGGTACAAACAAGTTCCAAATCACAAGCACCAAATCTTAAACAGATTTAGCGTGATAGTTGGCACCCGATCTTACAGACAGCGTCCGATTTGATCGAAATCGAACGACCGCTTTCGCCTGAGGCTGTGTGAAAAGTCCAAAACCTCTTTGATTTAGGGGTCTCTTTACCCTTCCTACGACGGAGATCGTGGCTTACACGCGATCCTATGAAGTCAAAATTTCAAATCCGAAATCATGAATGACTTTTCACACAGCCTCGCCTAAAAGCGGACATTCAGATTTTCCCCGGAAACGTCGAACGAACTACCGCAAACGGCCACGCCCCGGGAGTCGAAAAGACCAGGTACAATCAAGCCGGATCGAATTTTTGCGAACCACGGGCGAAAGGGGGTCGCCATTGACCCTGACAGTTGGGTTTGCTATTTCTTCGAGTGGCGTCAAGCAAACTGAGTAGGCTGTGGCTTGACTCTGAGAAGGAGGACAGTCGCCAAGAGCGGAAGTGGGATCCAGTATCTCGAACTAAACCGTCCTGAGAAAAAGCTTGACAACAGACCTAACACATCCGGCCTGTCACCAAGATACACTGGTGAGAATGCGTCCAGCGAAGTTCAAGAAGGCACTACTGGGAGTCCTTGTGCTTGTTATGAGCGGAGGGCCATGGCTGGAGGGAGTTGATGTCGAACACCTACTACGGTCAATGAAGGATCATTACCAACAGGTTAACGACTATCAAGCGGTACTTAAGACCATCGAGCGCATCGATTCTCGACTGAGTCAGGAAGGTATCACTCTTCTCCGCTTTCGCAAACCCTTCGACGTCTATCTGGAGTGGATTATGGGTCCCTTCGCCGGGCGCAAAGTGGTCTACCTAAAGGAGCGAAACCCCAGCGAATTCTACTTCCGTGCTGAGTCCTGGCTCATGCGCATCTTTGCTCCGAAGAAGTTTGGGATACGTTCCCCACGAGCCTTGAAGGATACGCACCAAACGATCAACAACATCGGGATTGGCAACCTCATCGATTTCATGATGAAGGAATTGAATAAAGGGAAGCATGATCCGGAATTTCGTATGAGGCTAAAGGAAGATCGTGTCGTAGATGGGAGGCCGGTCTGGGTCATCGAGGGAACCTTCCCCAATCAGCGGCCTCGTAGCTATACAGTCGAAAGTGGAGATGAGATCTGGTCGATAGCTGAGAAGTTTGAAATCCATCCCTATGCCATTGTTCATAACAATGACAACGTGACTGATTTTTTCGACCTCGAAGAGGGAAAGAGACTTCGAATACCCATATACTACGCTTACCGGGTGGAGACTGCGGTTGATAAGGAGTGGAGGCTGCCCTTGAGAATCCAGGCGTTTGATTGGTCGGATGAGCTTTACGAATCCTATTCTTACACCGACGTGACGCTCAATCCTGGCTTTGGTGACGAGGATTTCTTATTGAGGTGACATTGCCACACCAAGGGGCCTATGCCTGGACCGCTGAGACTTGTCATCCTGAAACCTAGCAAGTACCTACCGAACGGGTACGTCGAACGATTCAGGAAGGGCTTCATGCCCAACAGCACGTTACCCCATCTCAGGAGCTTGACGCCAGCACGGCTCGATGGGACACCCATCGAAGTGCACACGATCGACGAGTACGTCCACACGGACCTCAGGTACTTGTCGCTTCTCCAGAGTGGGTCGAGGGACAAGGCACTGGTGGCTCTAGTTGGAGTGCAAAGCCATCAGTTCCATCGTGCTCTGGATCTGGCTGCCTACGCCCTCGAGAACGGTTGCTTAGCCGTGATTGGTGGGCCACACGCGATGACGTGTGACACGTCGGAGTTTTGGCAGAGCGGCACAAGCTTTGCACTTGCTGAAGGAGAGCTTGTCTGGTCGAGCATACTCGCTGACTCAATCCGAGGCGAGCTGCAGCCGGTGTATGGTGAGGATCAAAGATGGGATCATGAGTTGGATCCGCCCGTCGTCGTACCACCCGACCCTGAGGAGCTTCGACGCTACGTCCTTCCTATGCTGGGACTGTATCCGGCCCGCGGTTGTCCTTTCTCGTGCACATTCTGTTCCGTGATCAAGATTTCCGGTCATCGCATCCGGGCACAGAGCGTGGCGACCACTCTCGATAGTCTCAGGGCAGCCAAGGAAGCCGGCGTAAAGATGATCATGTTCACCTCCGACAACTTCAACAAGTATTCCCGAGCAAAGGACCTTCTCGAAGCGATGATTGACGACAATCTGAAGTTCAAACTCTTCGTCCAATGCGATACCCAGATTCTCAGGCAGCCCGATCTAGTCGATCTGCTGGGCCAGGCCGGTTGCTTCCAGATGTTTGTTGGAGTTGAGTCCTTCAGCCGCAGCACTCTGATTTCGGTTCAGAAGTACCAGAATCGTCCGGAAGTCTATAGCGAGATAGTTGAACTATGCGCGGAATACGGAGTCAGCGCTCATCTTTCAAACATCATCGGTTTTCCGGAGGACAACCAGAACGATATCTTACATCAGCTGGAAGCGGTAAAGGCAATGGAGCCAAACTGGGCCTCCTTCTATATTCTTTGCCCGATCCCCGGGACACAGCAGTATGATGAATTTCTGAGAGACGACTTGATCATTGAGCAGAATCTCGATCGTTTCGACACGACGTGCCCCACCTGGAGACATCCGAAAATAGCTGGAGCTGAGCTCACAAGACTGCTGTATCATTGCTACACCTCGTTCTTTTCTCTCAGGCATTTGATTCGACGCACGCGGCACTTCGCCGCTCGGCAAGGCGAACCATTGGAAGATTACCTGGGAGGCGTCGGCATGAGTCTCTTCAACAGAATCTGTGCACAAAAGTCGATGCATCCGATGTCTGGGGGTATAGGCCGCGTGTTTCTCGATGGCGCATCGGACTATGCGAGCTTGCGACGGCGAAGATACGGTGTCGATCGCGCAGAACTGCCGCGGAGCATCACGCTGCCCGAAGCTGATGCATCTTTCGACCGTGACGCGAAACTGAAGGTGAATTGAAGATCGTGTCCGCGGCGGTGTGTCGAGCTGAAGAATCGCCCGGGTTTTCCGAGTTGCATTTGGTAGCCGGACTCGTCGTGACATCCAGCTATAGATGCTCGAACCCAAGCCCTTGGGTGACTTCACCAGTAGCGTAACTTCTTTTCTGTAAATTCTGGTCAGGCCTGGGTCGGAAAGACAGAGGTCTGGGACAGGATTCTCCAAAAACAGAAACGTCTATCTGGCAAGGAGAATCAAATGAACCCAGACCTGGAAAAGAGAGTACCACGGGAGATCCTGGCGGAGTTGATCGAGGAAGGAACAGAAGCCTTTCGAGGAATCCTGGAGAAGCTGTTCAACGTGGCCATGCAGTTGGAAAGAAGCGAGTTTCTGGGAGCGGAAGCGTACGAGAGAACAGCCAGTCGGCGAGGCTATCGAAACGGATTCAAAGGCAAGCGGATTCAGACTCGAGTGGGAGAGCTGCACTTGGAGATTCCACAGGTGCGTGGGTTGAGGTTTTATCCCAAGTCGCTGGAGAGGGGTTGCCGTTCGGAGAAG
Source organism: Acidobacteriota bacterium (assembly GCA_965218775.1). Taxonomy (GTDB): domain Bacteria; phylum Acidobacteriota; class UBA6911; order RPQK01; family JAJDTT01; genus CAUZIZ01. The sequence goes on from CBDCLS010000006.1 coordinate 3,050,687, forward strand.
GCCCTGAAGCTGGCCATTGCCGAGATGTATGTGATGGGAGTCTCGACGAGGAAAGTCACCGAGATCACGGAGCAGCTGTGTGGGTTGGAGATCTCGGCCACCCAGGTCTCGAGAGTGGCCGGGATGCTGGACGAAGAGCTGGAAGAGTTTCGAAGCCGGGAGCTGGGAGAGTATCCGATCGTGTATCTGGATGCCCACTACGAGAAGGTTCGAAGAGGCGGCAGGGTGCAGGACGTGGCCATCCTGAAAGCCATAGGAGTCAATCGTTTCGGAACGCGGGAGGTGTTGGGTCTGAGCACCAGGATCAGTGAAGCGGAGGTGCATTGGCGAGGGTTTCTGGGAGATCTGCACAAGCGTGGACTGAGAGGGGTCGAGCTGTTTGTCAGTGACGATCACGAAGGACTGAAGGCGGCCAGGCGGGCAGTTTATCCGTCGGTGCCCTGGAACCGTTGTCAGTTTCACCTGAGTAAAAACGCCCAACAATATGCTCGCCGCAAAGAGGACAAGCCCCGCATCGCCCAGGCCATGCGGGACATTTTCGATGCCCCGTCTCGAGAAGATGCCGAGGAGCTCAAGGGTAAAGTCGTCAAGAAGTTCGAAAAGATTGCACCGGAGTTCGTGAGCTGGCTGGAAGAGAACGTGGATGAAGGGCTGACAGTGTTTGATTTTCCGAGGAGCTGGTGGCGAAGGATCCGAACCATCAACGGACTGGAGAGACTGCACCGGGAGATCCGGAGACGAACCCGGGTGGTGGGAATCTTTCCCCACGAAGCGTCGGCGCTGCGGCTCATCTCGGCTGTGCTTGCAGAGATACACGAGGAGTGGTTAACCGGCCGGCAATACCTGAACCTGGCCGGCTGGAAAACACAAGTGGAGCAATTCTTCCCTACAGGCCCTAAAGAAAATTACAGAAAAACGGTTGCTTAACCACTTCACCTGATTATTCGATGTGATACTGCCTTACGGGAAGAGAGAGAAGCACGGATTTCTTGGCAGTGCGCTAGGGCTGGAAACTATGCATTGGTAGAATTCGAAAGCGGCTTCAGGACGGTGGTGGAAAGTCGGGCGAGGTTCGAGAAAGTTGTGTTTCAGCACCGGACTTGGATCATAGGGCAATTGTGGGCTATGCCCCCTCGTGGATCGCTCGCTCAGCACAGGAGCGGGCGGCGCGGAAGCAGGCCTCGATGGACGCTCCTTCGATGTAGTCCCCCGTCAGTCCCAGCCCTTTAACTCCCCTCGACGAGTCTTTCAATCGGTCAAGAAAGTCAGCCTGAATCGGAGTATACGCGCATAGTCCCAGCTCAAAGTGCCGAGTGACGTAGGCCTTGCGCCAGCTCTTGCTCACGGGGATATGTCGGTTCAGCACCTTTTCTCCGTGCCGGAGCAGTTCCTCGATCTTGGGCGACTCCTTCAAAAGCAGCCGGGCAGCCCGGCCGCTAAACGTGTACCGGACAAGATTGAGGTCGTTGATCCCATAGGCACCCGCGTTACTAATGGGTTCGCTTTCGTCAAATACCAGGGCCCTCACCTGAGACGAGAAGATCTCCCGATCGTACTCCGCCACAACCAACGTCACGGGATAGTAGGCCACCGTCTTCAGCTCTTGAGCCAGTGCGGGAGCGATGTCCTGTAGAAGGCGGGCCGCAATCGCCGCCGGTGTTGCGAGGATGACACCCCCACAACCCAGTTCTTCAATCCGTCCGTCACTTCGAACCACTCGCATAGCCCTGATTCGGCCCCGGTCTGCCACAATGGATTGCACCGGCATACCCAGGTGGACCTTTACCTTACCCGCGAACGACTCCAATACCGGTCGCACGCCTTTTTGCAGTTGATCGAAGCTGTCAAGCACCATTCGGATGTTGGATCCTAAAGTGCCCATGTAAATCTCATCGGGTTCTGCACCGTTCATTCGAATGCTCATCGGGCGTATGATCCGACGACAGAACTCAGGGCTGAAGAAGCGGTTGACTGGACGCGCTCCACAGCGAATTCCCACCTTGCGAAAATAGGGTGACGAGAGGTAGCCGTCCTCCTCACGACGTTTGACGCGCAGCACAAACCGGCCAAACCGTAAAGCATCCGTACCCGTGGCATCACGAGCCAGATTGAGGATCGAACGCCAGCGGCGTTTACTGTCGAACGTGACCATCTTGCCCTCTCTTACCTGGGACGAATTGACACCGAAGTATTCGTAAGGATGATCTCCTATCGAATCGGTGAATTCGCGGAACAGAGTGTACTTCCTCCCGATATTCTTTCCACCTAGGTCAACCACTCGATCACCCAGCATCGCCCATCCCATCCGACCCCCGGGGAGGGTACTTTTCTCGAGGATCTCGACATCAGCTCCGCTCTGTTTGAGGAAGTGCGCAGCGGCGATGCCGGAAGCACCACATCCAACTACCAGCCATCGGTCTGAATTCGACAAGAAGCTACTACCTCCCTGGAGCATCATATCGAGAAGTTGAGCCGGAGCAAGTCTGCTCGGTTGGGGACCGGCGATCTACCGTTGCCTACTGAGCCACCTAGCTATAGAAGCTTGCGTGCAGCAAGGCGTGCCCCCGCGAAGTGCCAGACTGGGCAACTCTTACGGCCACCGTCGCGGTCCCGCGCTGATTCTCTTCCGATGACAAGCCTTCGATGTGGGCTTCCAGCTCCGTCTCAAGGCTCAACTCTGCGAACTGATCAAACCGGATTTCACAGGCATCGAGAACGAGATCCTTGGCGCGAGACCGGGTCGCCCGGGCAATCGAGAGCATTGCCAATTGTGAACAGCCTTCGAACATGAGAATGCCGGGGACGTGATCGAGCGGATGATCGAAGAAAAACGGATGCTCGAGATCGACCTGCAAGCGAGCAGAGAAGCGTTGACCCCGGAGTTTCTCGGGGTAAGAGATCACCACATTGCTCGCGTCTCGCCTTCCAAGTGCTACTGGCTCAACTGTCGGAAACCTCACCGGTTCTTCCCCAGCGGGTAGGTTGACAAGGGCGGAACGGCGAACACGTTCGAACAGCGGCCTTGGCTGGAGATTCCAGGAGCCGGTGCCACGGATGACCTGAGATCGTTCACTGAAGAGAGCGTATTCTGCCTGAGCAGTGGTCAAAGTGCCCTTTCGGAGCTGCTTCTCCCGAACCCTGATCTCGATCGCAATCTTACCCGCTCCGACCTCATCTTCTTGCCCTCGGTACTGGCCCAGCAGTTCAATCGCTGAGCCTCCCATGATGAAACAATAGTCCATGGGCACGCCGAAGAAGCGGTGCGAAACTGCAACGCTGGCCTGACGTCCCATTTCGGTATAGAACAGGATGTCCCGTGTAGGCTCTCGCCCCTCCTCATCGAGGAAAGTGTGGCCCCTTGGAACAACTCCGCCACAAAGGAACGTATCTCGGCCGAACTGGCGGACGTCTGTCACCAGGACATTGGTCTCGAGCCGCTTGTGGACCAGCGACTTAGGAACAGGACGCTCAAAGTTAAGCTCTTTGAAGTTGATGTCGGTTCGTCGTTCCTGATCAGACCCTGGCACGCTTAATCCTGTATTCGTGATAATCAGTGCTCCCTCTAGAATGCCTTGTTTGGCAGCCCCAGGCAATTGCTATTGTAGTCCCATCTCTTAAAGGAACGGGGTACAAATGCTAGACCCCAGTGGGGGATCATACGGTCCGGGATGCCCTCACCTTGAGTTGCCGCTGCGGAGGCTCCCCGCGGGTGAGCGCGGTCATTGACTGCCAGTGCAGCTCGCCGCCGACAGCTCGCAGAAATAGCACCGCACGCTCACCTCCGCTCCCGTAAACTGATGCTCCTCCACCAGGCGGGTGTAGAACCCGACGAGCCGATTGCGCTTTGGAATTTCTGAAACCTTACGCAATCGAGCAGAGCTGGGCGAGACGGTCAGGCAGGCCACACCTGGACTATTCGAGCAGAGATACCTCATCCCGCACGATCCCCAGGCGATCACACACGAGATCGAGGGCACGATCAATGAATTTCTCCCTGTCGGCCCAGTCGTCGGATGCGCCGTGGTGCTCATGCCCGACCTCGCTGAAGACGCCGAGGACGTGGGAGCCGCTTCCTGGAACTCGATTGTATTCTGAGGTGAGGTAAAGAACAGCCTCGTCTCCGCCAACCGGCTTGACGGCAAGCGTGTACAGATACTTGATTCTCTGGTGCTGCGCGTCGGCAGGCGGATGGATAAAGAGCAGGCCGCGGTACTCGGATCCTAGGCGGTTTTCCGCGGCCAGTACCGCATCTACGATTGGTGGTTCGTAGAACAGCATCGCGCAACCTTCGCGGATCTCTGGAGAGAATCGCAGTCTCCCACCGCCGCTGGTTTTGGAGCCCGTCCACCGGACATTCTGGCGCCCGTGCCGAACTGCTCTTAATATTGTCCCCTATTGTCCTTTTATCAAAACTAGACGACGTGTTAATCGATACGTCAAAGGAGAGTAACACGATGAGAAAAGCAGGTTCTGGCTTTGTAACCTTGGCTGTATTCCTCATGATAGCCCATGTAGAAACATCAGTAGCCGATTCGAAAGCGCATGCACTCTGGACCCTCGGTGTGCAGATAGGCTTTGCAGAGCTAGGCTCACACCAAAACGTAGCACCCGGTTTACTTCAAGAAACTCTGGCGCTTGCACTAGATGCCACCAAGCAGCTCGACTGCATACCTCAAGACACTATCGATGAAATAACGACGCTACAGCAGGAGATGTTACGTGCGGCGAACAGTAGGCCGCTTTATTCAAAGATTCTAGCCCTGAGAACAGACGTGGCCGGCGCCGTAAGCTCTTCTTGTGCGTGCGATGGAGATGCAACATCCCAGGCCCCTGCCTGCGAGCAGTCCGACTGGCTCGGCAGTTGGGATACCACCTGGAACAAGATGAGCCTAAGCCTTCAAAGCGACGGCACGCTAGCGGGTGTCTACAACACTGCCAAGCACGGGATTAGCGGCACAACCCTGCCCAGCAATCCTTGTGTATTCGTTGGCCGCTGGCAACACGCCAATAGCTCGCGCACGGGACGGGTCCGATTCGAGATGACGGAAAAGGGCAAGTTCAAGGGCGTCTTCACTTCTGGTGCCGCAGATCCTGCGAGAGGCGGAAGCAGATGGAATGGGACTAAGCGTTAGCGGCCAGCTGCTATAGCTATAGCCGAACTTTGACAGCTATTGCCCGTTTTCCACAAGGGCAGTTCGCTGAAAGCCGCATGAATACTGGCTTCCCTCTTTTTGGAGCTCGGAAAAACATGGCTTAACTAATTTTCAAATAGAAGCCATATTCCTCAGTTTAAGCGCATGTTTCCACTATAATACCCTGATGTGAATGGGTGGTGCTGAACATGTTCATTCGACAGCTCACTCGCCACAGGGACGGCAGGTCCTAGACACGTATCTGAAAGTGGTCCAGGACGTCTGGAAAGGAGGGAAGACCCGCCAGCGAACCCTCGTCAATTCCGGAAACGTCGACCGCGGGGACCCCGAGCAAGTCAACTACCTCATCGGCCAACTTCAACAAGTCTTCGGATTGCTCCGCGCCGCTGCCGCTTCCTCAGGCACTTGGACGTGTAACGCCCCACCTGGAAACTGACAGCTCCTTTCGAAGCGCCCGAAATAGAACGTCGGCTCCTGGCCGAAAGTATGCGTTCGGCAGTATAGATTATGAACGGCGCAAAACGACCCAAAGCTGCCCAATCAAGTCATCATTCGGAATAATTGCGTCACTATGAACGTACGAGAGAGCCAGGACACAACGCCGCAAGGCGCAACACAACTGGTGCACCAAGTTACGCTACCGCTCCTTGCGTTACTGTCCCTAACGCTTGTGACACAGCTCGCCAGCTTGGCCTACAACGCGGAGCAGAGCTTTCTGTCCATATTCGTCCCGAGTGTCATAGCGGTGTGCGTGATCACGATCCCATTAGCAGCTTTTGGGTTATGGTTGGGAGAGCGGGTCGGGCTCGGAGCACCACTACTGACAGACCTCCTCACGCAGCGACCTGGATCAGGACAGAAGCTGCTACGAGATGCCAGACTAGCCATCGCTCCAGGATTGGGAGTCGGCGCGCTCCTGTTGATATTGAGGATCGTAACTGCGCCATATTTGCCGCCTGAGCTCCCCGAGCTCGGACACCGAGGCGCATTGGGAGGGCTGTTAGTCTCGGCAAGCGCGGCAATCGGGGAAGAGATCTGGCTTCGCCTCGGAGTCATGACCATTCTTGCATGGCTATTCCTGCGCCTGCTCGGTCATTCAGAGCTTAAACCGAGCGTCGCTTGGCCGGCGATCCTACTGTCAGCGCTCGTATTCGGGTTAATACATCTGCCTCAACTTGCCCAGTCTGGCGCTGCTACGGTAATTGGAATTGTGGGCACAATTATGGGTAACACTCTAGTAGGCACAGTTTGCGGGTGGCTTTTCTGGCGGCGCAGCCTTATCGCGGCGATTCTTGCACACTTCGCTGTTGACTTAGTTCTCCACGTTCTGCCAGCGTTCTTACGGTGAGCGACTGAATGGCCGCTAGTGGCCGTTCGCGGTCGTTCATTCGACGTTTCCGGGGAAAATCTGAATGTCCGCTTTTAGGGTGCGCCGTGCAAAGGCGGCGCTTTCCCAGTGGGTGAAAGTCCCACCCGGCAACCGCTCCAGCCGGAAGCAACCGGAGCAACTATGGAGGTAACGAAATGGTTGAAGCCTCTGGTGAAGCGTGTCACGAATTGGTGACAGCGCGAGTGTGCAGGCCGTAACGCGAGTGAACGCTGAGCAAGCCTCGAAAAGGACGATGCGCAGGCCGACCCGGCTCCTAGACCGGGGAAGGCTGATACGGCTGGGGAAGAGAGCGAAGCAGGCACCCAGTCGCTGCGCCGGGGTAGTGGCGACAGCATGTACACAAGGGAAGCGCAGGCAACACGGGAAGCCCCTAGCCTCGATTTCCACGGTACTGGAAAGGACTAACATTTTTTAAGGGTAGCCGTTGAGTCGGTTAGTCAAATCGAAGGACCAGAGTTTTGCCGCCAAACCAAGGCATGGGCGTGGGATCATCACCCAGGCCCGAGGCGACCAAGTAGGGGTTATGGGCGCGCTTATCGAGGTGGACGGTGACTTGCTGCTCTTGGATCTGGACCCGGGCCGAGACGTCGAGGAGATTTCGGAAGATCTTTTTGGCTTGAGCCCGCTGATATTCGCGACCAATCTTCTCGGCCATGAGTCGATATAGGGAGCTGGCCATGAGGGTGATCTGGAGGTCAAAATCCACTTTGAGTCCCACCATCGAAGAGAGCGCGTCCAGGTGAAAGAACTGGATGGCTTCGGAGATGCCATTTTCGATGAGCATGCGTTGGGCATAGCGGGTGATCAGAGTCGAGGGGGCGCGGCGCAGATGGTTGGTCAGTAGGACGGTCGGTTCTTCGTGACCGAGTTCCATGAGGGTGAGCTGGCGCAGGGGACCTTCGTAATGTTTCAGGACGATCCGCTGGTCCAGGACTTTGGGGGTGCGAAAGATCCGAGTCAGGGCGGGTAAGGTGATGCGGTGCCAGGCGGAGGCGGGGCGGCTCCAGATCTGGCCCAGCATTTTTTGGGAGTGGCGGCGCAGGGTGATAAAGCCAATGCCCTGTTGGTTGAGGCGGTTCAGATGAGCATAGGTGGTCAACTGGGAATCGAAGACGAGTTCGGCCGGAGGCTGACCGCTGTGTTGGTGCCAGAACTGGACGAAGCGTTGCACCTCGTCGGCTCGATCGGCCCGGGGGACACCCGCATTGGCGTAGCATAAGACACGCTCGGTGGCGTCCCGAGCCAAAAAAACGAGGATGCCTTTTTGGCTGCGGCTGCGGGAAGAGACATAGTGTTTGTCCAAAGGTTCCTGCTGGCTATTGGCGGGGACGGTGTGAAAGTCCAGATCGAAGGAAGAGCCCCGGGGCAGGCCGGCGGCTTGGACCTGCTCAAACCAGGCTCCCATGAGGCGCAGGTTGGCGCGTCGGTCGACCCGGGAGCTGTAGGCGGCCAGGTAGGAGCGCTTGGGCACCACATTGAGACCGGCAAAAAGGGCGATGCCCTCGTCAAAGACCCGATCCATGACATGACTTTTTCTTTCGATGCCCAGCAGCTTCAGAGCCAGCAGGGTGCGCACGGCCTGCTCGGCGGGAATCATTTGGGAGCCGGGAAGGCGGGGGGGCTGCAGCACCGCCCCGAGATCGATCGATCGCATCAGCGGGACGAACAGAAACAGACCGCCGACCCGGGTGCGAAAGCTGCGCGGGGCCAGATTGATCTGCCGCACGTCGGCGATGGCTGCTGCTTCGGGCTTGAGGGTGGCGGGGCGTTGCTCATCCCGACGCCGGGGCAGTCGGGCGAAGCCCTCCTCTCGCAGCAGGATCGATAACGCATTGATGCTGATGGAATGGCCGGCGGCGGCCAACTCGCGTTGGATATCGTAGACCGAGAGGTTTCGCTTGCGCAGGGCGACGGCCCGTTCCCGCACCCGATCGCGGGCGGGCGCCGCTTGAGGCCCCCGGCGAATCGCCTGAAAGAAGCGGGCGCGCTTGCTGAGATCATGGCGAAACTGATGACAGAGGACGCGGAAGGCTCCTGGGGAATAGCCGAAGCGAGTGGCGACCTGCTGCGAGGGCAAGCCTTCGACGAAAAAGCAGCGCAAGGCCTCATACTGGCGCTGCAGAGGCGATTCGGGGGCCAGGAAGAATTGGGCCTCCGGAGCGGTCGGTCGGGTGTCATTAGTTAGTCCATTCCGATTACTGTATTCCAAACTATAACTATACTAGATATGAATGACAGAAAATGCTCAGCCTTTGATAGGGTTCTATTCTGCCTCATATCCAGACTTTTCTAGCATTCGCGTGGGGATCGTCCCTTGATCAGGTTTTAGGTATAGGATTACCTCTCTATCCAAATAGGTACTTCTATTTACTAACGTAGGTGGAAACACAGCAGGCGCAAGTCGCGCCGATCAAGGATTCTGGCGGGGGGCTCGAAGCGGAAAGGCGTCATTTGTACTGCCGTGGAAATCGAGGCTAGGCGTGGTCAGGGATGGCCAACCGGAGGCCCGTGAGGGACAGACCGGGCGCCTGGGGGTGGCGGAGAGGCCCGTAGTACTGAGGAAGCCGGGGAATGCCGGTGGAGGGAAGGGGCCTTAGTTCAAGACGAATGCAGGACGTAGTGAAGGGACCAGGAGATTGGGCAACCTATCAACTCCGAAAAGGGTTCAGAAACTGCAGAGGGCATTACACGCGAAAGCGAAGGCTGAGCCCCGCTACCGCTTCTATGCCCTGTACGACAAGCTCTACCGCGAGGATATTCTTACGGCTGCCTATGCCCAGTGCCGCTCCAATCGGGGCGCGCCGGGCGTAGATGGGCAGGAGTTCGCGGATGTCGAGGCGTATGGGCTGCAGCGGTGGTTGGGTGAACTGGCGCAAGCGCTCAGAGAGGAGAGGTATCGACCGGAGCCCATCAGACGAGTGTTGATTCCGAAAGCCAATGGCCAGCTGAGGCCCTTGGGCATCTCGACCCTGCGGGATCGGGTCTGCATGACAGCAGCGATGCTGGTGCTGGAACCGATCTTCGAGGCCGACCTTCCGTCGGAACTGCACGCCTACCGCCCGCAGCGCAATGCGCAGCAGGCGGTGGTGGAGGTGGAAGAGAGGCTGTTCCGCGGCCACCGGGACGTCGTAGACGCCGACCTGTCGGATTATTTTGGCAGCCTTCCTCATGCCGAGCTGATGCAGTCGCTGGCGCGCCGGATCGTTGATCGACGCGTGCTGCGCCTGATTAAGCAATGGCTGGAATGTGCCGTCGAAGAAGTCGACAAGAGAGGACGGAAGAGACGCACGACCGAGGCCAAGGACAACCGACGCGGCATCCCGCAAGGCTCACCCATCTCACCCTTGCTGGCGAATCTGTATATGCGCCGGTTTGTGTTGGCATGGAAGAAGTTCGGGCTGGATCGACGCCTGGGCAGTTGTCTCGTGATCTATGCCGATGACCTGGTGATCTTGTGTCGTCGCGGTAAGGCGGAAGACGCCCTGCGGTCGATGCGCGAGATCATGGGCAAGCTGAAGCTCACGGTCAACGAGGAAAAGACACGGATCTGCACGGTTCCGGAAGAGGAGTTCGACTTTCTGGGTTACACGTTTGGGCGGATGTACTCGGCGAGAACGGGCCAGGCCCGCCTCGGCATGCGTCCGTCGAAGAAGAGCATCCAGCGCATGGTTCGCAAGATCCATGCGATGACGGCGACTTCGAGGACGTGGCTAGATACCACGGAGTTGGTGCAGCAGTTGAACCGAGCCCTGCGCGGCTGGGCGAACTACTCTCGGGTAGGGACGACCAGCCGGGCCTACCGTGCGCTCGACAGCTACACCGCTCCGCGGTTGCGCCGTTGGCTGCGCCACAAGTACAAGGTCAGGCGACGCAGGGGCGGGACGTATCCCCGCTCGCACCTCTACGGGCACTTCGGACTCGTGCGCCTGACCCAACTTGGGCGCGGCGAGCCGTGGGTGAAGGCGTGAGGTCTTGTCCGAGAGCCGGATGCGGGCAATCTGCAAGTCCGGTTCGATGAGGAGGATGTGGAAACGGAGTGATGGTACGGCTATTGAGGCACCGCCAGACGAAAGGGGCGGTAACAGATAGGCCGAACCTTAGACCACCGCGCCACATCCTTACTCTACCGAAAGCCGCCGTTCGATTTCAATCAGATCGGACGCTGTAAGATCGGGTGCCGACTATCACAGATCTAGAGCCTCGATTCAGAGCGGCTCTCACTCCGACGCCACGCTTCATTGGGCACGGCGTTTGATGCTTGGAACTTGGGATTTGTTTGTACCTTGTATCTTGTACCTTGGCAAACCTTGGAACTCAAGTCCCCTCAGTAGCTTGGATCAGGGCTCGAATGTAGCCAAAGGCAAACAGCCTCCCCAGCATTGTGTAGCCGGGCTCGCCTTCTTCTTCCCCTTCGAGCTGAGGTACATGATCCGGTCGGATCGGTACGTCCAGCCCGGCCTCTCGGTAGGCTCGCATGGTCGCGAGCATATCGGTGGGACCGTTGTCGTGGAAGGTCTCGACGAAGGATTCGGCCGTACCTCGCAAATCGCGAAAATGCACGTACCGAATGCCGGGTCCCAGACGCCGAATCGCGTCTGGTAGATCGGGGCCCATGGCGGCAAAGGTGCCCTGGCAGAAGCAGATCCCGTTGTGAGGACTAGGAACCAGATTCAGTTGCCGTTCAAAGCTCTCCACTGAACCCATGATCCGGGCTTTTCCTTGAAACTCAATCAATGGTGGGTCGTCAGGATGTAGCGCCAGATAGACTCCGTTCTCCTCGGCTACCGGAACCAGCTCCTTGAGCATGTTTTCCAGGTTGGCCCACAGAGTGTCTGGATCAATTGTCTGTTCCGGTATGATCTTTGTGGTTTCGCTCAGCGAAACGGCAGATTCGACTTGATCCAGGTCGAATCCCGTGACCAGGGCGCCGCCCCGTTCTCGGAGATCCAGGCGGGTGCGAACCCAGTCGGTTCCGGGCATGAAGTTGTAACAGAGGATAGGGACTTCGGCTTGACCCATATGGCGAATCAGTTGCTTCAGCGCCGCCATTTCCTGGCCGTCGTGATCTGCGCCGAATTTGAGCTTCTCGATCGGTAGGTGACCCTCGATAACCGAGAGTCGCAGCCCCTGGGATCCAGCTTTCTCCTTCACGAGGAGAAGATCGTCTAGTCGGGGTCCAGGATAACGAGTGACGATATCGGTGACGCCGCACTGGGAGGCCAGTCGGAGGTTAGCGGTAGATAGTGGTGAAAGTACCGAGGTCAAACGCATGAAACGCATCGATGTTAAAGAAACTCGCGTGGGAAGGCAAATGGGTGCTGGCCTTACCGTTTGCAGCGGTCGGAGCGACGAAGTACATTGAGTATAGGTCGGGGGCAGAACGCTCTTGACGCCGACAACAGGAGGAGAGAATGGCGACTGTCAGCGGGAAGGTAGCAGGTGTTCTGATCCTGGTTCTGTGCGGAGGTTGGGTCCAACTCGGTGCAGGCGCATCTTCGCATAAGGACTCCACTCCTGTCGTGGTCGCCGCAAAAAACGGCCAGCCACCGAGCGATGCTGTGATCCTCTTTGACGGCAGCGACGCCTCCGCGTTCACGAAGCTGGATGGATCCCCTGCCGGCTGGCGCGTGGAGGACGGAGTACTGATCACTGGCGAGCAGGACATCGTCAGCAAGTACCGTTTCTCGGATGCCCAGTTACATGTCGAGTTCAACCTCCCTGCAGACGACCCGAAACACGGAAACAGCGGCCTCTATTTTCATCATCTCTACGAGTTGCAGATTCTGGATTCCCACAACCCCAATCAATTCGCTCCCAACCAGCAGTGTGCCTCTTTCTTTTCCACCTACGCCCCGCTGGCAAATGTCACCCGACCGCCGGGAGAGTGGCAGACCTACGACATCATCTTTCACGGAGCGAGGCTCGACGACTCGGGAAAGGTCGCAGAGCCGGCCCGCTTCACGGTTTTCCATAACGGTGTCCTGGTGCAGTACGAGCGCCGACTGTCGCAGGGAACGGGTCAGGGTAGGAAGAACCCCATGGTATCGGAGGGTCCAGTCAAGCTACAAGCCCACGGCAGCCCCGTCCGCTTCCGGAACATCTGGGCCCGCTCTCTGAAATAAGCCTGTGGTCTGGAGCGACCTAGCGTCGAAGTTTCCACAAAGGGATTTGACGATTCGTCTCTGCTTCAGGATTCCCTGCCTGGGCCAGGAAGGTTGAGGGATCCGTTTCGACGTAGACACCTGCTTTAACTGTTCCCGAAGGAACCAAGGTGGTTTTGGCGGGGAGAAGCTCTCCATGGCAATCGAGGAATGTCCAATTTCCCTCCACGCTCTTGAGAATTGATATATCTGCTTCCTTGCCCTCCGCCAGGGAGCCCACCGTCTGCTCCAAGCCTAGAGCTCGGGCGGGATTGATCGTGGTGCGCGCGATGACCTCCTTGAGATCGAGTCCGAGCGCCAGGAACTTCGCCATCGTGGTGGGTAGATCGAACAGCACCTTGTGCCGGTTGCCCACGTGAATATCGGTGCTGATGATGTCCGGGGCAATTCCTTCGGCCAGTAGGCGCTTGGCTGCGGCGAAGCTGAACATGTAGAGCCCGTGGGCAAGGTCGAAGAGGACTCCTCGCTCGATCGCCGAACGCACCTCGGGCAGGACGCTCCCGTCCGACTGCAGCAGGTTCCCGGCGAGTCCGGAGGCGGCGTGGATAACGACATCCCCTCGCTCCATCAGGTCTAGAACTTCCGGCGTCAGTGTGCGCAGTCCGTGGGCGGCAAGCTGGTACCCTACGTGAGTGATGTGGCACACCAAAGGGAGCCCCGCCATTACCGCACACTCCTTGCCCAGGGCGAGAGCCTGGACTCCGGACGATCCCTCGTCGGGACCGTAGGCATAGACCTTGATTCCCTTCACCAGATGACGGTGGTCCTTTGCCAGTCTGGCCACGCCCTGCGGATCGATCAGTCGCTGAAGAGTCGCTCGGGACAGATCGCCGCCCAGTCCAAATGTGAGCAGGTCAAACCACCAAAGTGTCGAGATCCTGAGGAAGGACAGAACTCGGGTTTCTGCGTGCTGAGCTACGTAGTGTTGAAAGGCGGTCAAGGTATCGGGCGCGGCACTGCAGTCGACTATAGTGGTGACGCCGCTGCGCACTCCCACTTCGTCGGGATCGATACCTATAGGGAAGATATGTGGATAGACATGGGCGTGCAGATCGATCAAGCCTGGGATCACGAGGCAATCGGAAGCGTCGATGATCCGGGTCGAGGGCCCTGCCGCCAGGTCCGGCCCTAGCTCTGAGATCTTTTCGCCGATGACCGCGACGTCCAGATGCCCATCGATATCTTCAGATGGGTCGATGACGCGGCCACCGCTGATGATCAGCGTTGGGTCCTGAGTAAGCGTCTTTTGACTCATGAAAGTTGGGCTCCCTGTTCGCTTCGGCGGACAGTCAGAGGTGCCGCTCCAACTTAGCATCTCTGGGCAGACGGGGCCAGTTCATCGCGTTCGAGCCTGACCTGAAACCTAGAGAGTCCGTCGCAGATCCTAAATTCCTCGACCCTCATGAGAACTCGGGAAGCCTGAAGCGCAAGCGAGGGGTTGGGCCGCAGCGCGATGACAAGCATCCGAGTCCGGGAAGATTCGCGCTGGTGCCTAACCCCTCGCTCGCGCTTCAGGCTTCTATATACTGGACCGTGTGCCCTGAAACCAATCTGAAGTTTCTTTCTCGAATGCGGCCAGCACAACTGGCAGTGGGAATGGGTCTCCTAGGACGGGACATGTGCTAGAATTCTGGTCAATCTGATGCGCACCCGACCTTACCTGGCTCCGCTTGTGAATCCGCTCTCGCTGCAGATCTCGCAGTGGATTGTCCTACCCGTCCTGATAGGTTGCTTGCTTGCTCCTGCGGAGGCTGGCGAAGGGAAGGAGAATTCGAGATTGGACCCCCAACTGGTTGCTGCTTCACCCCTGGGGGGGCAGCGCGGCTCGAAGTTTGAGGTCTCGCTCCAAGGTCGCGACCTGGATGGAGTGTATGCAGTCTGGTTTGAATGTGACGATCTGGAAGCGAGCATCGAAAAGGTCGAGAGATCGGAGCTGCCGGCCGATGATGGAGGCTCCAAAAAGGATCGATACGGCAAAGTCACCAATGAGAATCAGCGTGAACATCGAGTCCTGCTGAGAGTATCGGCAAGCCCGAAGGCTGTTCTGGGACTGCACGGGTTCAGACTGGTAACGCCCCATGGCGTCTCCAATGCCTTACCCCTACAGATCGTACCGGAGGCAGTCACCGAAGAAACAGAGAGTGCCCATCAGCTCGCCTCCTCGGCACAGCCCTTGAGCTTTCCGGTGGTCGTCAATGGCAGTATCGATGAGAAAGGGGAGGTGGACTTCTACTCATTCGAGGTGTCGAAGGGACAGGAGCTGACTTTTCAAATCCACGCCGATTTCAAGGTGGATGTTCCCTACCGAGCCAAGGCCGAGCTGACGCTTCATGAAGAAGTCGAGAGTTGGTTCGAGCAGGGGCGGATCCAGCGCCTCATGACCCAGGGGCCGGTTATCTCTTGGGAGCCGATAGAGGCCGCAATGCGTTGGTTCAATAAGCGTGATTTCGTCTCCGAGTTCGTGCTCAATCCGGACCTGAAGCATCGGTTTCAGAAGCAGGGTCGCTATTTCCTATCCGTTAATTCGTTTATTGGAGGGGGTGGGCCGATCCACAATTATCAGCTGCGGATCTTGACGGCCGAGACACAATCTGAGTCCCGGATGCGGAGATCCTGGTTTACCAGGGCAGCCCATCCGGATCCCGCCGATTGGATCGAAAGGGATTCCAGCACGCAGCGCCAGCTGGGGAGTTTCAGTCGGAACCTGGAGCCCGGACGGCTGCAGGAGCTCTGGTCCAGGTCGGTCCGGACAGATCGGGAGACGCCTTCGCCAATCGGGTCCGCTGGCGGCGGACCCAGGGCAACGGAAGGTGAGCCTGAACCAATCCAGTCAGGAAAAGCTCTTCCGGCGACCCAGGAGGTCGACTCATTACCCGAGCGGGAACCCAATGACACTCGAAAGAGCGTGGTTCCGATCTCCATACCTGTCGTGGTTGAAGGTGCGATTGACCGGCCGGGGGATGTAGATCACTTCAGGTTCGAAGTGCTTGCTGGCCAGAGTCTGGCCTTCGAGATAGAGACGCCCCGCCTTGCGCCTCCGCAATTCAATCCCTGGCTGAAGGTGCTGGATTCGCAGGGCCGGGAAGTCTTTGACAATGTCTACAAGGAATACGGAGGGGATGGCGACGATGTCAACAAGAATATCGAGCGGAAAACCCTACATACCTTCGTCGAGTCGGGTAGCTACTACCTACAGCTCCGAGATCTAACCCTGCGCAACGGGGGCACAGATCTGTCCTATCGAGTTCTGGTTCGTCCTCAGATCCCCCATCTCGGAAGGCTCGAGGTACACTTTGATGTGATATCCACGAGTTCCCAGCTGGTCAATCTCAAGGATCACATCAACCTCAGGGCAGGCATGGCCAAGGAGTTCATCGTGGTCAGTGAATATGAAGAGGGCTTCGGGGGCGATGTCGCATTTAGAGTCCTGAATCTACCGCCAGGACTTGAGGTCTTACCGGCAGTACCAGCGCCCTGGACGGAGATCCTGCTCCGCGGTATTCAATATCGGCCAATCGGGGTAGATCTAGCGGATCCCAAGAAGTATCGTGCCCAGCGGAGGCCCACGACGATCGTCCTCTATGCTCGACCGGAGGCTCCACGGACGCGGCTGCCGCAGATGCTGGAAATCAGCGCGCGACCGGTTGTTCAAGGAAAGCCGGGTGCCTGGATGGTCGCTGGCGGCATTCCCTTGATGATACTTCCGCCGGACCCTGATCTTGCTACCGGAGACCAAACGAGTCAGTAGCACCATGAGAGTCAAGAACATCACTTTATTGACCTTGAGCCTCTGCGTGATCTGCAGTGCAATCGGCCCTGGCTCTAGGTCCTTGATTGCGTCGAGCAACCAGGAGTCCCAGGAGCGCACTACACCGGATCCAGAAGCCGAACTCCTCTCCCTACGTTTGGTGCCGGAGAAGATCACCCTCTGGGGTCACGACGCCTCACAGCGATTCTTGGTGTTGGGCAGGTACTCGGATGGTCTGGAGCGCGACATCACCGGGAAGGGCCGCTTTTCGATTGCGGATCCCGGACGCGCAGCCCTGAACCCCGAGGGAAAGGTCGAGTCTCTGACTGACGGCGAAACCACGATTAGAGTTGAAGTGGACGGGAAGTCGGCGATAGCTCCCGTTCGAATTCAGGAAGCACAGAGGTCGAGACCGTTCAGCTTTGCTCGGGACATCGGTGGGATCCTGACCAAGCGAGGATGCAACACCAGCGAATGCCACGGCGGCGTTAAAGGACGGGGTGGATACAAGCTCTCGCTCAGCGCCTTCTACCCCGCAGAAGACTACAAATGGACCGTCGAGGGAGGAGTCTTTCAGGTTCTGACCACCGAGTCGAAAGGCCCGCGGACACCGCGGGTCAATCCAGAGGATCCAGAAAAGAGTCTCCTGCTATTGAAACCCACCCTGGGTTCCGCCCACGCCGGTGGGAAGCGTTTCGGGCTCGACTCTGCCGACTATCAGACCATCCTCGACTGGATTTCGAGAGGCGCTCCCTACAGTGACGAAGCAGGTCCAGAGGGCAGACGGGTCGAACGGGTTGAAATCTTTCCCAGCGAGGGAGTTCTCAAGCTGGGTGAAGTGCGGCTGCTGCTGGTTACCGCTCATTTGAGCAACGGGCGGCGCGAGGACGTTAGCGACCAGACTCTCTACGTTTCCAAGAACTCCGATGTGGTAGAAGTGGGCCCCGACGGGATCGCTAGCGCGGTACGATTGGGAGAAACCTCCATTCTGGCTCGTACTGCAGGCCACACCGTCAGTGCCCGTTTTGGAGTGATTGCGGATGCGGTTGCCGACCCCTCCGAACCTCCTCACCACAACTTTATCGACGATTACGTCTTTGACAAATTGCGTCGCTTCAACATCCAACCGTCAGGGCTGTCGAGCGATGAGGAATTCCTGCGTCGAATCTGCCTGGATCTCACTGGCACCTTGCCGCCCGCGCGGCGCGTGAAGGAGTTTGTGGCCAGCAAAGATTCGGGGAAGCGACAGCAGCTGGTCCAGCTGTTGCTCAACTCTCCCGAGTATCTAGATTACTGGAACTTTCGCTTCGGCGAGGTCTTCAGGATACGAGCCAACGAACAGGCGGAACATGGATATGCTTATTGGCGTTGGCTCAGGAGCAGTCTCGGTCAGGAGAAGCCTTACGACCAGATGGTGCGCGAACGTGTTAGCGCTCAGGGGTTTGAGGGGGCCACCAGACACTATCCCATGGACGATCCTCAGGCAGCCGATCTAATGGCAGAGTCGGTTCGGGCCTTCATGGGTCGACGCCTGGACTGCGCCCAGTGTCACAACCATCCTTTCGAGGACTGGAGTCAGAACCAGTTCTGGGGATTGGCTGCGTTCTTCGGAAAGCTGAGCCGGACCGAGTGGCCTGGATTCGGGGCTGCCGTCGTGTTCGACGACCCAGCAGGACCGGACCCCGACTACGGTGAGCCTCCAGAGAGCAGCAAGGTGATTCATCCCCGTACCAAAGAGCTGATACTCCCGACGTTCCTCGATGGGCGAGTCCTGCCTTCCGAGGAGCAGCTGGATCCCAGATTGGGCCTGGCCAAATGGATGACTAGCCACCCCTATTTTGCGGAAGCTGCCGCCAATCGGATCTGGAGCTATTTTTTCGGTAGAGGCTTGGTGAATCCGGTCGACGATTTCCGCTCTGCCAATCCCGCCACCCACCCCGGTCTGCTCAGCGCCTTGGCCAGGGATTTCAGAGAACACGGATACAACCTGAAGCATCTATTTGCCCGAATCGCCGAATCACGAACCTATCAGTTGACCTCGCTCTCCAATCCGAGCAACCCAAACGATCTCATCAACTACTCCCACCATGTTCCACGCCTTCTGGATGCGGAAGTGCTGTTGGATGCGATATCACAGGTGACCGGTGTGCCCGAAGAGTTCGAGAATTCGGCGGGAGGGAAAGCTCCTCCAGGCACGCGGGCCATCCAGCTGCGGAACCCAGACGCCTACCCTTCGAGGTTTCTGGAGGAGTACGGAAGGCCCAGTCGGTCAACTTTGCCGGAGCGCAACAGCGATCCCAGCCTGGGACAGGCGCTGCATATGTTGGCGGGGTTTACCTATACCGAGAAGCTCAGGCAGCAGGGCAGTCGCTTGGGGCGCCTGTTGGCCGCGGGGTCACCGGACTCAGAGATCATCAATGAGTTCTACCTTGCCGCTCTCTCGCGCCTCCCGAGGAAGAGTGAAAAGCAACGGTTGAATCAACTTTTCGCCGCCAGATCTTCGCGAGAGGAGGCCTTCACGGACTTTCTCTGGGCGCTGATCGCTTCTCGGGAGTTCGCCTACAATCATTGATCTCTCGTCCAGTTGCTTTCGCCCGCCCGTCTATGTTTTTCTTACCGCGCGGTAAAGTGACCTGCACCGGTTGCGCGATGTGTCTCCGTTGAAGGATAAACTTGATTGTTTGTGAATCAGCAGGGATGTGACAGAACGAAATGAATGGAACTGAAGGCGTGAATCAGACGGCGGACCTCAAGAGGTCTGTCCCAGCTCGAGACGGCATTCTGGAACGGCTGGCAGGAGGTGAGATCCTGCTGGCCGAAGGTGCCATGGGGACTGAGCTACAGGAGGGTGGACTGGAGCAAGGAGACTGCGGAGAAGAATGGAACGTCAGCCTTCCAGACAAGGTGCGTGAGATTCATCGATCCTATGTTGAGGTAGGCGCCGACATTATCTACACCAACACTTTTGGAGCCACCGAGTTGAGACTCGCTGAACACCGGGTGAAGGGACGTCTGGAAGATCTCCGAGAACATGGAATCGACCCCGACGACCTTCGCGAGGTGACCCGATTGGTCAATCTACAGGGTGCCCAATTGGCCCGGGAAGCCTTTGAGGATGGGCTCCACCTGGTGGCAGGTGATATGGGTCCCGCCGTGGGCGACAAGTTGATCAACGGCGTCTTCACCGAAGAAGAGGTTCTTGCGACCTATCGGAATCAGGCCCTTTTTCTGAAAGAGGGAGGAGTGGATCTGCTGGCGATTGAAACGGTGTTCGATCCCCAGGAGTCGACGCTTGCCTATAGAGCGTGCGAGGACCTCGAACTCCCGATCTTGGTGAGTCTGGCCATCACTCGTAAAAACCATCTGGGACAGCCCGCCACCGATTTCGGGATTCTCGTAGACAAGATTCCGGAACTCTACCCCGACGCCGATATCGTGGGCATCAACTGCGGACAGGACATCGAGCTAACCCTTGAAGCGGTGGGGGCCCTGCGACGTTTGACGGACAAGCCGATTCTGGCCAAGCCGAACGCCGGAATTCCAGAGTACGTCAAGGGTAAGATATTCTATTCCCTCACCCCCGACGATCTGGCCGGCTACGCCAAGCGTTTCAGGGAGGCAGGTGCCAACATCATCGGCGGCTGCTGCGGGACAACCCCCGAACATATCGCGGCGATGAGAGCGGTTGTGTAGAAATCCAACGAAAGCGTCGGGCCGACTGAGTCGTTGGGATAAGCACGACCCTTCTCACGAATAATAGAAAGGATTACACTGCTGTCCGGTTTAGATTGTAGAGATCGTCTATAAGTTACATGGGTATAGTAGGTTGCGACGAGGAAGGGGTGTGACGCATTTGAATTTTCGTGGCTTCTCCTTGGCCCCGTACCCAGACGGTCAGAGGCGTAGTCCAGTCTCTGGCCATGAACCCAAGACGAACGATTTTTGCCCAGCTGATGGAGGGGATTCACCGGGAACAGTTCCAGCGCTGTGTCGAGCGTTACGGAGGAGACCGCCGGGTGCGCCGCTTCTCGTGCCGGAACCAGTTTCTGGCCATGGCCTTCGCGCAGTTGACGTACCGGGAGAGCTTGCGGGACATCGAGGCCTGCCTGCGCTCCCGAAGCGAGCTGCTCTATTCGCTGGGATTTCGCGGGGAGGTGGCCCGCAGCACCCTGGCCGAAGCCAACGAAACACGGGACTGGCGTATCTACGCCGACTTGGCGCAGAAGCTCATTGTCAAAGCCAGACGCCTGTATGCCAACGAGCAACTCGGTCTGGAGCTGGGGGAGACAGTCTATGCCTTCGACTCGACCACCATCGACCTGTGCTTGAGCTTGTTTCCCTGGGCCCACTTTCGCAAGCGCAAGGGCGCCATCAAACTGCACACCCTGCTGGACTTGCGGGGTCCGATCCCCACCGTCATCGAGATCACCCAGGGAAAGTGCCACGACGTCAACCTGTTGGATTCCCTCGTCATCGAGCCCGGTGCCTTTTACGTCATGGACCGGGGTTATCTCGACTTTGCTCGTCTGCATGTCGTTCATCAAGCTTGCGCCTACTTTGTGATTCGGGCCAAGAAGAATCTCCGCTTTACTCGCTACACCTCTCGAGCACGGACCGATCAGCCCGGAGTTCGCAGCGATCACACCGGGCGCTTGGCCTTGCCAAAATCTCGGCAAGACTATCCAGAGCACTTGCGAAGAGTTCGCTTCTTCGACGCTCCCACCAACAAATCTCTCGTCTTCCTGACGAACAATTTCACCCTTCCGGCCCTCAGCGTCGCCTCCCTCTACAAACTCCGCTGGCAGGTGGAGCTGTTCTTCAAGTGGATCAAGCAGCACCTGCGAATCAAGACCTTCTACGGCACCTCCGACAATGCCGTTCGCACCCAGATCTGGATTGCTGTCTGCGTTTACCTCCTCATCGCAATCCTGAAAAAGGAACTCAAGCTTCCCCAAAGTCTACACAGTATTCTGCAGGTTTTGAGCGTGACCGCATTCGAGAAAGTTCCCATTTATCAACTACTTATGAGACCTAGCTTGCAGGAAGCCCACAGTCCTAGCTCTAACCAGTTGACTCTATGGGACTTATAACCGGACACTAGTGAAAGGATTAAGAAAAAGTGATCAAGATATCAGCACGCATACAGAACCTGGCCGAGTCGGCAACCATCGCCGTCAGCAACCGCGCAGCACAGATGCGCTCAGAGGGCATCGATGTTTTGAGCCTGGGAGCCGGTGAACCGGATTTCGATACCCCCTCCCATATCAGCGACTGTGTGATCGAGGCCATCAGGGCCGGGAAGACGAAGTATGCCAAGCCGGCTTCAGGAACACCGGCGGTCAAGAACGCCATCATCGAAAAGTTGCGTAGCCAGAACGACCTGGAGTATGACCCATCTCAAATCGTTGTGACAGTGGGAGGGAAGGAAGCCCTTTGGCTAGCCTTTGCCTCAGTTCTGGATCCAGGGGATGAGGTCATTGTGCCGGCGCCCTACTGGGTCTCCTATCCCGAGCAGGTAAGACTTGTGGGCGGAGTTCCGGTTGTCGTTGAGGCCGGAGTCAGCCAGGAATTCAAGATCACACCGCAGCAGCTGGAAAGTGCGTTGACGCCGAAAACCCGCGCTTTTGTGTTCAATTCTCCCAGCAATCCGAGCGGAACGGCCTATACGCCAGAGGAGACCATTGGGTTGGCCCAGGTGCTTGAAAGCCGGGACGATGTGGTCGTCTTCAGCGACGAGATCTACGAGCACTTTCTCTACGGCGGAGCTACTTTCAAGAGCTTTGCCAGCATCTCACCCCATGCCTATGACCACACCTTGACCTTCAATTCGGCATCGAAAACCTACTCCATGACCGGATGGCGGATCGGCTTTGCCGCAGGACCGGTCGAACTGATTCGCAGCATGGGCAAACTTCAATCCCAGACCACCAGTGGAGGAGCCACCTTCACCATGGATGCCCTGGCCGAGGCCTTGAGCGCCGACCAACAGTGCGTCGAAGACATGCGAATAGAGTTCGAGCGTCGCGGTGAGTACTTGCATCAACGTCTGAATTCCTTGCCGGGAGTCGTTTGTCCCAAGCCTGCTGGGGCCTTTTACGTCTTTCCCGACGTCTCGGGGACCTATTCCGGCCTGGGCGTCTCGGGCTCGGTGGAGTGGGCTACCCGGTTGCTGGAGGAGGCCCATCTGGCCCTGGTTCCCGGTTCCGCCTTCGGCCTGGACAGCTGTGTCCGACTCAGCTTTGCCACCAGCATGGAAAATCTGGCAGAGGGCCTGGATCGAATGGAGCGATTCCTGGGGACTGCTTAGGTACTCTGCCACCAGCTGGTGACGGAAGCTTCCAGCTCAAGGAAGTACTCGATGATCTCGTCGGCGACGCGGCCGTTGTAAGGGTCCCACTCGAAACTGCCTTCCCTCATCTTTGGCGTCTGGAATATCCCCTTCCGAACCAGCAGTCGTTTGCCGAATGCGATCGAGACGATGAGCTCCTGATGGGAGAAGCCCAGCACTGGCTGTAGCCGGTTGAAGAGCTCGATGGCTCCCTCCCGGTCACCGTTCCGGTGGCGCCGGTCGATCGCGGCAAACACCCGGACCGTTGAGCTCTCAGGGATCATTGCGTCTACTCCGCGGTCCAGCGCCTCAATCATCTGGGCCGTGGACCATCCCCCTGCAATGAAGATCTCTTCCCCACATCTATCCCTTACGGCCGAGTACTTCGGCCCCGCCGGGATGGACTCGATCTTCAATGCGGCCAGCGTGGGAAGCGTCCGGGTCAGTCTCTCAATCAGGTCGAGCTCGAGACCCGGACCGGAAAAGTCCAGATCCTGAAGCATCAGGGGGAAGTCGCCTGCTCCCTCGATGATCTCGCGGAAGAAGGGTACAACCTGCTCCGGGTGTCGATAGAGATCGGTTGGGACGGCGACCAGATAGGCTGCGGCTCCTACCGTCCGTGCCAGCTGCGCCTGTTCGATGCATGCCTGCGGCTGGGGGGCTGAGGCGCCGACGATGATAGGGACCCGGCTCCGGGCGACATCGACTGCTTTCTGCACAATGCTGCGCCGTTCCTCCGGCCTCAGACTGCCCACCTCGCTGGCAACCGCAGGTACTAGAAACCCCTTGACGCCTCCGGCGATGGCCTCCTCGACCAGCGCCTCCAGCGATTTGAGATCAATCGCGCCTTGTGGATCGAAAGGAGTCTGGAGAACGGAGATAATACCGCGCTCCAGCGGGGGCGGGCCATGGGACAGATTCATTTCGCGAGCCTAGCAGAGGCCGTCCGAGGAGGGAAGCCTCCCAGGCTGATTCAGAACTGCTTACTGACGAAAGGCGAAACTGTAGAGCGAGGCATTCTTGAGCCGGAAGCGGAGGACGACGGGTTGGCGGGCCCACCGGGACAGGTCGGGGCCGTCCGGAAAGGAAAGCTCCTCACGCAGAGAATCACCCGTGAATTCAGAGGGTCCCAATCCTGGGATTGGTTGTCCCGCCGCGTCCAGTATCTGCACCAGGATCTTTCCATCGGGTTTTGTCCGGGCATTGATCACCAATCGGGAGCCGCTGAAGGAGATGGGGACGGTCATCAAAGTACCCTGTTCAGGGCCGGCGTCCACCGAGACGAATCGATCCAGAGGCCAGGTAGCCAGGCCAATAGAAGCTGTGAAGCGATCGCGTCCGGTGGGCCGCCCATCCTCAAAATGGGCGCGATAAAGGGCTGGAGTCCCGTGGGTATAGGTGGCGCCGTCGTAGTAGACGCGTATCTCGTCGCCCACTCGGAGAGCCCGATTTCCGGTGGCCTGATAGCAGCAGTCCCACTGCCCTACATCAGTCAACGGAATGACGGGTGTCCGAAAGGGCCGTTCCCAGTGGAAGAGGTCTCTCGAAACCGCCAACTGGACCTCCTGGGGGCCCTCGTGGTTTCCCCAGCGGGCGTTGTTGTTGATGGTGAAGATCCAAGGGAATCCGATGGTACAGCTTTCGGCGGTGTAGACGCCAACGCCGTAGTACTCGGTCCGCATCAGCTCAGGGTCGTCGGGCTGGTCGAGGACGGGGCGGACCCGCTCGATCCGTGCCAGGGATCCGGCGTCGTCCCGTTGGTCCGTCGTCCAGGTGAGGACCGGCTCGGTCCAATCCACGAAGTTGGGGCTGGTAATGGTGTAGAAGAGACGCCGCTTCTGACCGAGCCAGAAGGTCCGTGCTCTGCTTCCTACCTTCGGAAACATGACGAATAGCTGCCGGCGCTGGTCCCAGAATCCAGTGGTGGCGTCGCCCACATCGGGCCAGACCGGTCCCTGGCTGTAGGGCCGCCAGTTGAGCCCATCGGGTGAAACATAGGTTCGGGCGAGGGAGCCGATCATCTTGTAGCGACGGTTAGGATCCGGGTCCCGAGGATCTTTTATGACGTTGCCCAGGGTGGTCCCCATCAGGACGGCGTTGTGCGGCTTACCGTTGCTCGAGGGCAGCGTACCGACCAATGGTTTCTCCCATCGAATTCCGTCGCTGCTGATGGCATAGCAGATGAAGTAGCGCTTCTCGAAGTATTCCCTGGAGTCCCCTGCATCCCCCAGGTACCACATCTTGAAAATATTCTCTTCCTTGTCGTAGATCACGCTCCCATGCATCTCCAGGCGCCATCCCTCCCAGGGCTGGTCTGCCCGGACCAGCGGATTCTCGGGATGTAGCGTCCCGGAATGTTGGGTGAAGAAAACTCGATCTGCCCGCTGGACCAGAACCCGGTCCACGAACAGCTGGGCCCGGTCGGCGACGTCGAAGGGAGAACTCCCGGCCAAGGCTTGAGTCATAACAAAGAGCAGAAAAGAGACCGACCTGAGTATTTTCATTACTCCGTTTCTATCACTTGGAATCGAACTCGACAAGATCAGCAGGAAGGGACTATATGTAAGCTCGTGTTAATCTGTCGTCATGCATCCCTTTCTACCGGCTTGGACCTGGATTCTGTTACAGGTTTCCGATCCGCCAGCGACATGAAGCGAAGCCGCGAACCGGTGAACTGTCAGTAGTATGAAGCCGAGTCCGGCAGAGCCGCGAACGACTTGAGCTGTTAGCAACATGAGGCCAAGTTCCGAGGAGAGAGCTGGACAACAGCAAAGTCTCCTTGCTCTCAACAATGAAGTTTCCCACTGATTGATCCAGCGCGGCTTGGGGCAGCCCTGACCTGAAAGGACCCGCTCATGACCCGAAAAAGATCAAAGCAAGAAATCGCCGTAATCTCCATGTTCCTGGGGTGCCTGATCTACCTGTCAAGCATCGGCAGCGAGGCCCAGGACCACTGGCTCATGGTAAGGCACCAGGACTATCTCCACCAGAAGCTGATGTTCGACTGGCCCTCGGAGGTCACGGCTTCATCGCTTGACGTCGACCTGACCATCGTCCAACCCTACGGCTTCAGCCACGGACTCACGGCGGTGGCTTCAAGAGAGAATGACACGGGAGAGCTGGAGATCGAGTTTCCCCTCCTGGACGAGGGCCGCTACGGCCCTCTTCCGGATTGGCGATGGGACATGGGACATTACCAGTTCCGGCTCCAGCTCTCCAGCCAGGGAAAGAAGGTAGGCACTCGCAGCCTACAGCTGGACCCACACCCCTTCTTCCCGATGCAGGAGGGGCGGCAGCAGTCCCTGGCGGAGTCCAAATGGTAGATTATCGAGTGCAGTCCCGAACGTCCCGTCTACATCGATCATCCCGAAATAGGCTATACGATTCGGACGCTTCCCGATCGAGTGAAATCGTGCCGGGTCGAGGTGGACGTACTCAGCCCCGAGCAGGCCAGGATCGCAGGCCCGGTAACATTGGATCTGGACCACAACACCCAGCGGCAGAGCTTTGACGGGAAGGACTGGCCCCGGGGTGAATACTGGCTTCGAGTCCGATTTTTGAAGGACGGAGCGCCGATCGGTCCCTACCTGGTGCGTCAGTTTCGGGTCGAGGACTCCCAGGAGGCGCAGGTGCCACGCCTACCACTTCGACCCGGTCTCAAGCCCCAGCATCTGATGGATGATTGGATCCTCGATGCTTCCAGCGGGCTGCGTCACCGACCCGACCCGTTGAGCCGACTCTCGGACGGTCCCATGGTCAAGCTGGATCAACCCTGGGAGGAAGGTTCTTACGTCGTCTCGATCCGATCTCTCTCTCGCGACCCAGCATCGGGCCAATACCAAGCCACCTACTACGCCGGAGCGGTGGACGAAGATGCCCTATACCGCCACTTTGGGGGATCTGTCGGACGTCCACGTTATCTCTGTCAGGTGGTCTCCGCCGACGGCATCCGCTGGCGAAAGCCAAATCTAGGACGAGTCGATTTTCGGGGCTCCAAAGCCAACAATATTCTGCGCGACGTGACCCGGGAGGACTTCCTCCAGGACGGAGAGTCCGACAGCTATCCCTATCCCACCAAGGACCGGCCTACCCCAAGCCACTACCGCTTTCGCTTCTACGATCCCAGGCAGGATGGCGCGGTGGACATGGACCGCTTCGTCCTGCGCTATTTCGCACGAAAGGTGGTCGATTCCCCGACTCAGTACTCGGGGGATTTTCGGCCTCAACCGGCCGAATTCTGGCCCCTGGAGCGGAGGGGAAATCTCTTCCTGGCCCTGACCCGGGAACCGATTCTCCGCTCGGGAACCGGGATGACGCTGGGAGTCACGACGGAACATGCCTCGACCTACCCCTTCGAGGGGGAGCCCAATGCCTTGTACCAGTCGGCACGATCCACCTTCACTCACTACGATCCCAGGTCCAAGACCTTCTATTACTATTTCCGTCCCGAGTCTCCGCCTTATCCTCCCCACGGTGTTTCTCACGAGTACTTCAAGAAGAGCGCCCGACGCTCTCGGGGCCTGCTCTGGAGCCGAGACGGGAAAACCTGGAACCGGCGCCACATCGTCTCCCCGGATGAGTACGACCTACGCGGCACCACCTTCTACAGTTTCGGCTACGTGTTTCCCGCGGGCGATGTGGAGTCAGATACGGGAGGTCAGTTGTATTTCGGGACGGTTGTCCACTACAACCTTGTCCTGCAGACCCAGTTTCAAGAGCTGATCTGGAGCCGCGACAAGATCCACTGGCACCGCTTCGACGAGGGCCGAATCCCCTGGTTGTCCAACGGACCGGTCGGGACCTTCGATGCCGGCTTCGCCAACAACCTGGCCGAGTACTATACCGTGACCAACTCCGACGGCGAGGAAGAGTGGTGGTTTCCCTACATGGGGAATCCTGCCCGCTACATGCTGGCCGCCGCCAGGGACACCGTCAGGAAACGGCGGGTGAAGCTCGATGATCTGGGCTTGGAGTTTTTCAAGACGACTTTTCCCCACTATAACAGGGCTCCCTTCTTCACCAGCTGGGAGGACTTCTTCAAAGAGTCGCAGTCCTCAGTCTGGATTCCGGGCATGGCGCACTGCAAGGCAGGACGGCTGGGCCACGTGGAGCCTACTTCGGGACAGGGAGAGTTCACGACCCATCCACTGGTGCAGGAGGGAAACCGCCTCCTGATCAATGCCCGGACCGATCCTGGAGGAAGCATCCGGGTAGAGGTGCAGGACGCCGAGGGCAACGTCTTTCCCGGCCTGGGATTGGAGGACGCTATGCCCTTTTCCGGAGATGCCGTGGCCCATCCGGTGGAGTGGAAGACGGCCAGCCTGCAGGAGGTCTTCGGGCGAATAGTCCGTCTGCGGGTGGCCCTGGATAAGGCCCGTCTCTATACCTTCAGAACGGAAATGTAGAACGGGCCTCAAGTCCAGCCTTCTGGCCGCCTGAAAAGGAGCAGAACCATGACCAACCTGGTCAACCGTCGCGACTTTGTTCTGGCCCCGGCGCTCGCTTCCGCCGCCTTGGCACGTTGGTCCAAAGCCAGCCAGAGCAGCCTCGCTCTGCGGGGTTACTACTTCACCTTCATGCGCATGCCCACCTACGGACTTCCGGAGTGGAAACAGATCATCCAGGCCATAGGCTCAGATGGCGGTAACCTGATCCTGCTCTGGCTGGGAGGCGGCTTCCGCTCGAAGAAGTTCCCGATCACCTGGCAGTACAACCGGGACCACAAGAACATTCAGAAGGATTTCGTTCGCGAGCTGATCGATTACGCTCACCAGCGGGAAATCCGAATCATTCCGGCACTGACGCCCTTCTCCTACGACGGCGTGAACCAGTATCCCTTTGAACACCCTGATTTGAAGGCCGTTCAGAAGGACGGACGCCTGGTCGGTCTGAACGGCATCGATTGCTGGGGCTACGCCCTGAACCCCTCCCGGCCCGCGGCCCAGCGGTTCATGCTGGAATATGCCCGCGAAATGCTGTTTGACTTCTATCCCAACGCCGACGGTCTGATGCTGGAGTCCTCTGACTACGCCATCTGCCATTGTTCCCAATGCGAGGGACACTACTACGAGAGGGAGTTTCAGTTCGTCCGGAAGATCTCGGAGGAAGTCTGGGCAGCAAATCGGAAGGCAATGGTGTTGATCTATCCCCACTACTTCAGTCAGGCCTCGGTGCCGCGCTTCGAGATCCAGGGTGCTACCCAGGACTTCGATCCCAGATGGACACTCTTCTTCACACCCCACAGCGCCCACCTGAACGCCGATCTCATTCAGCGTGCCAGGACCTCAATCTACTGGGATTCGAGTCCGGCAAGGAAGGCGCCACGCCAGATCCAGCAGGGAGCACGCACTGCCCAGGAGGCAGGTGTTCAGGGCTACGTCCCCTCACTCGAGGGTTTGAGCAGATTGGCAGGGGCTACCGGCTGTGCTGCAGGTGTCGATCCGAGGGCGCACATCATACAATAATGTGCTACAATCTTTTCTATGAAGACGCTTTCGGTCAGGGAAATGCGCGCCGCACTGGGGCGTCTGGATCAGCTGCTGGAGGAGGAGCAGGAAATCATTATCACACGGCGGCGTAAGGCGGTCGCCCGTCTCCTTCCGTTGAAGCCCAGTCGACGCATGCCCTCGCACGGCCGTATTCGGGCCCAGATGCCGAGACTCTCGTCCAGCACAGGCTTGATTCGTGACGATCGGAATGCCCGCTGAATGGACGCGCCTTATCTGGATACCTCGGCGCTAGCCAAGTGGTATCTCAATGAGCCGTTCTCGGAGGCAGTGGACGATTATCTGCTCACGGTTCCCTACGCTTGGATCAGCTCCCTTACTACGCTTGAGTTCCGCTGCCTGCTGGCAAGGCGTCGACGCTCAGAGCAGATCTCACCGGTAATGGAAGCCAGGGTCTTGGCTCTGTTCGAACAGGACATCGCGGCCGGGTATCTCCAAGTCATTACATTCGAGCAGAGCCATCTGGAAAGAGCCTCCAGGATTGTGGCCAGCCTACCCGAGCATCCCTTGAGAAGCCTCGACGTTCTTCATCTGGCTATGCTTGAACACAAGAACATCAGAGCCCTGGCAACGGCGGATCGCATCATGGCCACTGCTGCTGAGGCCATGGGCGTGGCAGTCAAGAAGTTCTTGCCGGGGCGAAAGAGTACCTGAGCCTGGGCGGACATGCCGAGCGCAGCGTCCCACCAGACTGGAGGTTGTCTCCGATTGGGGGATTGCGGTATCGGCGCAGAGCACCTCCTACTCTCGGCTCATAGGCACCGTCAGTGACCAGACCGGGGGAGTCCTCCCTCGCGAGTCCGGGTTGAAGGGGCGACAGCATATCCGCCTGGACCCAGATTCAAGGTCTGCTAAACATCGTGAGGCGATGGAGAAGGACCTCGACGGACCCGCTCCTCCAGAGCCAGCAAGCCCCGTTTGAGTATTGCTGCGATCGACAGTCCGGTCGCCTCTTTCACCTCCCGCGAGCCATCTTCCGTTTCCAGGTCCAGTCTGACGGTGCGGATGGACATCGAAAGCCTCTCTAGTTCTCCAGAAAATTGGAGGCTCCATCACGGGCAGGGAAGGGGCCATCGTCGTGTTTGCAAGCCGGCGCCAGGATGGTGATGGGAATGGGATATTTGCCAAACGATACGACCGGAAGGGAAACGAGATTCGTGCCAATCCGGATATTCGTGGAGCCGGGATCGGCAACGAATTCCAGGTCAACGCCTATACGCGAGGTCTGCAGGCGGTAGGTTCCGTAGCCATCTGTAACTGCCGATTGACAAGATGACTATATATGGTCAGAATGAAAGATGATGCAAGCCATGGTTTCCGAACTCAAGGCAAAGCTTAGCGCCTATCTGGCAAAGGTTCGCCAGGGTGAGACGGTGGTTGTCTGTGAACGGAAGACTCCGATCGCGCGAATCGTCCCCTACGAGGGAGAGCCGGACGACCTTCTGATCGAGCCGGCCTCGCTTCCCGGAAGCGAGCTTATCGACGTCCCTTCGGTCCAACTTCTCAAACCTCTGGATCCGATCCGTTTGCTTCGTGACGACCGGGATAGTCGATGATTGCCTACCTGGACACCAGCGTCGTGCTCCGTTTCGTATTCCGACAGCAGCCGATTTGGGCGGGATGGGGTAGCTGGGATGAGGCCTGGTCCAGCGAACTGATGGGTGTGGAGGCTAGACGAACTGTCGATCGTCTTAGGCTGGAGCAAGCGCTCGACGATGAAGGCGTTGCCCGGAGTCACGAGAGTCTAGCTCATATCGAGCGTGGTGTGGGTTGCATTCGACTGACTCGGCCGGTCTTGAGGCGGACGGCTCTGCCCATGGCAACGGCAGTCAAGACGTTGGATGCCATCCATCTCTCAAGCGCCATGCTCTACGCTGAGCGTCAAGGCACAGAGCCGGTCTTTGTAACTCACGACGAACGGCAGGGAACTGCAGCGCGCGCCCTGGGATTCGATGTGACGGGTCTGGCATGACTGCCGTCCCTCCGAGATTCAGGATAAGTCGGAGTTGTTGCGATCCGAACGAGGATGACGAGGTCAAACCCCAGGTTTCCACGATAGAGTCGTTGCTGATCAAGGGGCCTATCGTCGCCGATAGATGTCTCGACGGTGGCCGACCCTTACGACCAGAACAGTAAGCTGCTCCTCGCTGACCTCATAGATAACCCGATGTCGCCCCACGCGTAACCTCCGAAGGCCTGAAAACTCGCCCTTCAAAACGCCACCGGCGAGGGGAGAGACGGTCAGGCGATCGATAGCTTCGATGAGGCGCAGCCGATCGGGCTGGTCAATTCGTTCCAGCGACTTAGCCGCACTGGTCTTAATCTTCAGAGAGTAGCTCACGCTTGACCTGTTCCCAGTCGAGGACAGGATCAGCCGGATCCTGAAGAGCCTCCAAACCCAGTCTCAGGTCTTCCAGGTCAGCGAGATAGTACTCCAGTGCCTGTCTGACCACTTCGGCGCGGGTGCGCTTCAATCGCTCCGCCGCCTGGTCGATCCGATGGGCCAATTCGTCCGGCAGCCGTGCGCTCACTTGAATCACCTGGTCCCTCCACCTGCTTTCTCCATATCTCAACGGTATCAATCAATGTCAACGACTTCAACCAACTCCTTGGCGACCCTTTGAGCTCCCTTACCTGCTGGCAAGGCGTCGACGTTTAGAGGAGATCTCGCTGCCAATGGACGCGAGGGTCCGGGCTCTCTTTGAGCAGGACACCTCAGCCGGGCAGCTCCAGCTTGCGGTATTTGAGCAAGGCCAGCTGAAAAGAGCTTCCCGAATTGTGGCCACCCTGCCGAGGGCAGTTTCCGCAGAATCTTGCTTTCGGGCTTGCGGTGTCATAATATGACACTATGGTTCTGGGTGGAAAGCACCGTAGGACAATGGCCGCTCTTTTCTCCGAGCCAGTGTCCGGGAACGTTCCCTGGCGAGATGTGGAGAGTCTTCTCAGAGCTTTGGGAGCCGAATTGAGTGAGGGCCGGGGCTCTCGTCTCCGTGTCTTCCTCCACGGTGTCCGGGCCGTGTTCCATCGGCCGCACCCGCGGAAGGAGAGCGGCAGAGGCACGGTGAAATCCCTCAGACGGTTTTTGTTAGAGGCAGGAGTGAAGCTCGAGGAGTAGGGATCATGCTGGAATACAAGGGATACCGAGGACGGGTCGAATTTGATGATGGGGCGGATGTGTTTCACGGTGAGGTCGTGGACACCCGTGACGTGATCACCTTTGAAGGTCGGAGTGTGGACGAGTTGACCGAGGCATTCAGGGACTCGGTGGATGATTATCTCGAGTACTGCTCCGAGCGAGGAGAGGAACCCGAAAAACCATTCTCCGGTCGCTTGATGCTCCGGCTTCCGGTCCAACTCCATCGCAAGCTCCACCTGGCGGCCACGATGGAGGGCAAGAGCCTCAACCAGCTGATCAAGGAGAAGCTGGAACATACCTCGTAGCGAGTCCTTGCACACCTTTTCTTGGCGTCTTTCAGCCCACGTGTCCTGGGATTCGAGTTAGCAGGTGCGGACCAGTGACACCACATGCTGCGGTGCTGATAACCGGTCCACTTCTGAGGGGATGGAGTGATATCGACCCTACCGGAAGCGGAGCGAGTACAGGTCTGCGTCCTTCAAGCTGAAACGTAGGCTTACCGTCTGGCCCTCTAGAGCGCCCACGTCATTGCCGTTCTTCCAGGAAACCACCCGCGTGATCTCATCGCCGATGATCTCGGGGCACTCCTCGACCGCGAAGCCCGGGAGCGGCTTTCCCGCAGAGTCCTGGATGCCGACGCGAATCGAGCCGGCTGCTGAAGTGGAGTAGTTGATCTCGAGCTGCTTACCCTGGAAGCGAAAGGGTTTTGTTATCATCTCTCCCCGCTCGTACGGGGCTCGGACGGAGACGAAGCCGTCGGTCCGCAGCCGGTAGCGGCGAATGTGAAAGGAGGGGGTGCCGTAGTGACGATTCACCCACAGGGACATTTCTTCTGGTCCTGTGGGCAGGAGTCCCCAGAGTACGATGTTGGAGCGCGTTCCCCAGTTCTCCCAGCCCGGACCCGGACGCAGAAACGCCTCCTGGAAGATCCAGTCGAAGTGAGTGCTCCCGGCCCGACTGCTGATGAAGACGCCGTCCGATGAATCGGCGTTGCGTCCCGGCTCCAGGCCGATCCGCTGAGCCTCAGAATCCGATACTATCTTGCGTCCCTCCATGAAGCGCATGGGAAAGGAAACATAGATGTGAGGGGCGCGGAAATAGGGTTCGGTCATACTGGTGTAGAGTTGGGCCGAAGGAACGACCCCGGTTCCAGTGAAGGTCATCGGGGTGGGCTCGCTCCAGTCAATCAGGTCCCTTGAGGTCGACCGGAACACGGACCGGAGTCCGCCCTTTCGGCTGGGGCGTCCCTGGGTGTCGACCATGTACCGAGAGTAAAGGACGTATTTCTCCTCGGCTGCCGACCAGAAAACGCAGACCAGCGAGTCGAAGGCGTTGGGGAAGGTAGTGACCAGGATGGGATCCTCCTGTGACTTGTCCCAGCGGACACCATCGGTAGAGCGGTGCAGGAAGAGCTCTCGTCTCTCGAAGTCTCCCCGGCGGCTGAATCCAGGGGTGATCCCCTTGATTCGGCGGGACGCGGGAAGCCCGGGCCTCTGGTCGATGAAGGGGATCATGAAATAGGACCAGGTGTCCTCGCCCTCGACGATCGCGTTGTTATCCCGTGTCCCTGCTACTTCGATCAGTCCCAGGTTGGGCTTGGTCCAGTTGATCCCGTCCCGGCTTTCGGCCAGGCATCGGCCCTTGACGTCGTCGCTGGCCATGCCCCGGTAGTACATGCGGTAGATTCCCTCGTGGTGAAGCACGCTGATTCCGAGGTTGTTGCCACCCTCCCAGGGGCGGTCCACCTGGATGGCTATCTCGGCAGGCTGGGGATGATGCAGTTCGAGACGGGCACCAACCAGGCGATCAATCAGAAAGTAGTCGACGAACAGGTCCCTTCGGGAACCGATGTCGAGGGTCTGCTCGGGGTTTGGTTGATACGCCTTAGCCCCTGCAAACGCAGGGACTAGAAAGAGAATCGCCAGCAAAGGGAGTGTGATTCGTTTTCTCATCGTTACCTTCTTTTTTCTTCGCTTTATGTTCCAGTGTACTTAGGGTCTGCGCAAGAATAACTTGGTAGAATTGGCGCTCAGATTTGCACCAGATTTGGCCGCGAACGATTGAGCGAAACCGCAGGCGTAGCCGGGTCTACGTTGAGGATTTCGCGATTGAGGAGCGGCCGAAGATGGTGTGAAAATGAGATGCCAAAATGCCAAGTTATTTTTGCGCAGACCCTTAGATTCGGTCAAGAGTAGGCTCTTCTTATTTGGCTGTCCCCGTGAGGGACTGTAAGATTAGGAGGTAAGGAGCTCGGGTGTCCACTCCCAAACCGTCCGTTTCCCAGATGCTTGCAAGGGCTAGTTCAGGAGACCAGTCGGCCCTCTCGAGTCTGGTCCCGCTGGTCTACGACGAGCTACGAAGGTTGGCGGCGCGATACGTTCGCCGGGAACGCCAGGCACCAACACTGCAAGCCACGATGCTGGTCCACGAAGCCTATCTTCGGCTGCTTGGAGACGAGAAGCTAGAGTGGAAAGATCGAGCCCACTTTCTTGGGATTGCGGCGCGCTCGATGCGGCAGATTCTGATCGAGAGGGCAAGGGCCCGCAATGCCCAGAAGCGCGGAGGGGATCAGCACCCGATTACTCTCAACGATGAGCTCATCGGCCAGCGTGAACGCTCTATCGACGTGCTGGCACTGGAGGCGGCTCTAGAGCAGCTGGCCGAACTCGATCCGGAGCAGGCCAAGTTGGTGGAGCTGCGTTTCTTCGGAGGTTTGACCGTACCGGAACTAGCCGAGGTCATGGGGATCTCGCCCGCCACCGTGAAGCGCCGTTGGACCTTCGCCAGGGCCTGGCTTCGGCGCGAGATGGAAGCATGAATCAGGAAGAGTTTGCCCGGCTCCAGGAACTGTTTCAGAGAGCGCTGGACCAGAGCGGAGAGGGGCGAGAGAGCTTCATTCGTAAAGTCTGTCAGGACGATGAGGATCTCAGATCCGAGCTGGAGTCTCTGCTGGCCGCTCACGACAAAGAGACCGAGCTGAAGGAAACGATGACTCTGGGCGCACAAATCGGGGGCTTGAAGCAGGGGGAGCTGGTAGGTCCCTACCGAATAGAAGAAGAGATCGGTCGAGGAGGAATGGGCGCCGTCTATCTGGCGGAGGATACCCGGCTCCAAAGGACGGTCGCACTCAAGGCTCTGGCCGAGGCCTTCGTCGTCGATCCCAAGCAGCAAAAGCGATTTCGACGCGAGGCCCAGGCTGCGGCTGCCCTATCGCACCCTGGTATAACGACGATATACGCCCTGGAGGAAGTCGAGGGACGGCTCTATATTGCCAGCGAGTATGTGCGTGGGAAAACGCTTCGCTCGCTGGTCGAGGAGGGTCCTCTGCCGCTGGAGGTTCTGCTCGACGTGGCCGCCCAGATTTCCGAAGCGCTGGCTGCAGCTCATGCCAGGGGAGTCATTCACCGAGATCTCAAGCCCGAGAACGTGATGCTGGCCGATGACGGCAGCCTGAAGCTTCTCGACTTCGGGCTGGCCCTCCTATTGGAACCCCAGCCTGCCCAGGAACGTCTGACCGAGGTAGGAGCCCTTCTCGGAACCCCTTCCTACATGGCCCCCGAACAGCTGACCGGGGATCCCGTCGATTCGCGCTGCGACATCTTTGCCTTCGGGGTGGTGCTCTACGAGCTTGCCAGTGGATCCAATCCTTTCAGCGGCAAGACGCCCATAGCCTCGATTGCCAAGATTCTGTCAGCCGATCCAGAGTCGAATCTGGGACTCCAGGAGCAGGCCCCCGATCTCGACCGGATCATCCGAAGATGTCTCCAGAAAGACCCGCAGAAGCGATACCAATCCGCCGAGGAATTAGCGACCGATCTGGGACGAGTCCGGGCTGGCGGGGAAGACTGACCGATGGGGAGGTCCAGGTCGATCCTGGAGAGGGAAGCGTTCAGCCTTCGGGTGCTCCCTTGCGCAGCTTCTGGTGGGCAGTGCACCAGGTCATCGTGATGTTGGTCTATAGCTGGATGGTCTATACCGTTTGGAAGGTCAAGGATGGGGTTCCGACCAGCTGGAGTTTGATACTCTTTTTTGGCGTGTTGGGCTGCGCCGTCGCCAACGGAACGCTGCGGACACATTTGCTGTTTACTTCGAGGTTCAACCGCAGCGCGATTCGAATAGAACTGCGACGAGCGGCAAGCTGGATGCTTCGAATCGATGTGGCTTTCGTATTACTCCTGCTGGTCGCTTCTGTCG
The DNA here is from genome assembly GCA_965218775.1 of Acidobacteriota bacterium. GTDB lineage: Bacteria > Acidobacteriota > UBA6911 > RPQK01 > JAJDTT01 > CAUZIZ01. Next base: position 3,087,303 of record CBDCLS010000006.1, read on the forward strand.
CGGTCTCCGATCTAGGTCATATGAGGGCAGGCGTCCTGGCCGCAGTTGCGGTGGGGTATGCAGTGGTCGCCCTGGTCGTCGAGCCCGCCACCGTTCGCGCTATCTTCGCGGGAGGTGGCGACTCTCGGCAGGTTTCTACGGACAGTGTTGATTAGGTCTCAGAACCGATCCAGAAAGTGAGGAGGGAATGGCAGAGAAATTATCCAATGAGTTGGTCGAACTGTTGGGGAAGAGGACATTTGTCCACCTGGCGACCTGCATGGACGACGGGAGTCCGCAGGTGAGTCCGGTCTGGATAGACGTCGATCGAGGCCGCATTCTCGTCAACAGTGCCAAAGGGCGCTTGAAGGACCGGAACATGCGAAGCGATCCCCGGGTGGCCCTGTGGTCACCGATCCCGAAAACCCCTACCAGGGGATGATGATCCGGGGCAGGGTCGTCGAGATCACCGAAGACGGAGCCGATGACCACATCGATAAGATGGCGTCGAAGTATCTGGGAAAGGACCGATATCCCTTTCGGGGTTCCGGGGAAGTTCGGGTCAAGTACTACATCGAGGCAGACCGAATCGCCCGGATCGGGTAGGTCCCGGCCCCTGGGAAAACCTGCGTCGTAGCGGTGGCCTCCAGGCCGCCGTCGGTCGAGCCAAAGGCTCGAAAGAAGACTACTTCGGCCTGGAGACCGAACCCACGTCCACGATGCAAGGTAACTTCAAGCTCGTCTACACCCTCGCCCGCGGTCCCGATCACTGAAATTGGGGCCACCGTATTTTCCCAGAGGTCAGGAGATCTGAAGGTAGAAAGTCGCCTCAGCGGGAACTTCTCTTGCCTACCGTATCGGTGGATCCCGTGAAGCCGGGGCCGCCTGCCCCGATGTAGCCATGGCTCGCACCGGAGGAATCAGGGCTCACCCAGAAAGAGTAGAGGCTGCCCTGACGAAGATGAAACTGGAATCGAACCGGCTCACCCGCTAGCTGGGAGAGGTCTGCTGCTCCCTGCCAACGGACGGTCTGCAGTGTGGAATCCACCCGCACGGGAACACAATTCTCCCGGGTGAAGGGTGCGATCGGCTGTCCACCGCGGCTCAGGATCTCGACGCGCAGCTCGCCGCCGTCGGCATCGAGGTTGACGAAGAGATGGCGTCCCCGGAAAACCACGGGGCGCGTGACCAGGGTCCCCGCCTGCGTTCCCGCATCCAGCGAGGCGAATCCGTCCCTTCGTAGTGTGGCCAGTCCTGTGGTGCGCTCATCAGGGTTTCTCCCGGTGGCGTAGAAGTAGAGCTTATCGCCCACTACCAGACAGCCTCCCCCAACCGACTGGACGTTGGTCCAGTTCCAGTCGCCCCGCTGCTGGGAAACCGGTAGGAAGGCCCGCCGGTCCGGCCGATGCCAGTGAAAGCCGTCGCGGCTGAAGCCGAGGGTGACGTCGTTCATGTGCTCGTGAGAGCCGGGCGTACCATCGTCATTTCCGTGGAAGATGTTGAAGAGACCCAGCATTAGACTCTCGTAGCCTACCGCGTCAAGATTGTAGAGCTCCGGCTGTTTGTTGAGATTGGAGATGCTGCCGGTGTCGGCTCCGCTGTTGCGCAACGGATCCAGAAGGTCGGCACCGGTCCAGGGAACCACGGGACCGGAGAGAAAGTTGTTGAGAAACTCGTGATCGGAGTCGGTTTTGGGGTCGCGCGCCAGTTTCCAACCCAGCCCCTGCGCCAGGTCAGGGTGCTCACGGTAGCCCCGAAAGCGACCGGCGGGGTTTCCGGCGACCCCTTCCAACGGACGCAGGACTCCATCTGATCGGGTGATGTCGATACCGTAGAGGTTCCATTTGATGCTGTAGACCCAGACCTTTCGGAAGGGATTGAAAAAGAAGGTAGAGCGATCCAGGCACCAGCCGACTCCGGCGCCAGAATCACTCCAATGGATACCGTCAGGTGAGAAGAACAACCTCATGCCCGATATGGTTCGGTGGACGTGCCGAAGGTAGGGCGTCAGTGTCATCTTGAAGCGCTTCTTGGGATCTCGCTCCTCCAGATCCAGCCAGACGGTGGCGGTATCGTGGTCGAACCGGTGGACAATGTTGCTGCCTGGCTCCACGCCGAGGTCGGGCTTTTCCCAGTGAATTCCGTCTCGCGAAGTGGCATGGGCGATAGCCTTCTTACGTATTGCCTGGTACCAGACCTTGAACAACCCATCGCGGGGGTCGTGCCAGATTCCGCCGCTGAATGGCATGGCGCCCGTCTCCCACTCCAGGTCGGGTCGCAGGACCGGGCTGGCCGGATGGTATTGGGCCCGATGAAAGGTACGCGCAAGTGTCGTGTGCTCGATGAGGAAATCGTCCACCAGCAGCTGACGTCCCAGGTCGATAGGGATCACCTCAGGGGGATTTTTTAGATAGGGAACCGGCATCGGCTCCAGGCTGAAGTGCTGGGCCCGAGGAGGCCAGATCTCGGGCAGCACGATGCCATTGTAGAGCTGCTCGCCGGTTACGGACCCGGTGACCAGAGACAGGAACCCCACCAGGAGCGCCAGAGAAGACCTTCTCTTCCGTTTCTGATCACTCACGGCTAGCGCTCCTGCAGCATTCCTCTCCCTCGATTACCGAAAGTGTAGCGCTTGCGCTGAAGACAGACCAGGGACTCGTGTTGAGGTGGTCCGTATTCTTCACCAGAGCATGGATATCCCGAGACATCTGTTAAGAGTGATGCCAGAGTGGCGTTGTCGCAGAGACTGGGAATCGACCAGTGTCGCGGGACGAAGATAGACCGTGACCAGACTCGTGATACTCTAAGGCTTTTGGCCTTGAACCGACCAACGAATCGAGAGAGCTGGAAGCCATGTTTCTGAAGATCCTCTCGCATCCTGTATTCGTAAACCTCAATTTTCACATGCCCATGATCATCGACCTACAGCATCCCCTGATCATGCTGGAAGGCGAGAACGGTTCAGGTAAGTCGACGCTGCTCCACTCCATCTACTATGCCCTCAAGGGGGAGACGGTGGAGAACTTTGTCTATCGGCTCGACCCCAAAGAGGTGAAAATCGAGCAAGTCCATCTCTTCGATGCCGAGCAGCACAACCCTCGTAACCAGCTTCATCTCTTTGAAGGGCAACCCGAGATGAAGGAGTTTCTTCAGGTCGCCAGCCATGGACAAGTCATGCTTTCGCTCTTCAGCCAGTCCTTCCCAAAACTTCCCGAAGGCAGCGTTCTTTTGCTGGACGAGCCCGAGATGGCCCTTTCCCAGTCGAATCAGCGTCGGATTCTCAAGATGTTGATGGAGCTCGTGGATCAAAAGAACATGCGGATCATAACGGCAACCCACTCGCCGGCGCTGCTGGAATCGCCTGACACCTACGTTATCAATCTCGATCAAGCCGTCAACCGGAACGTCCTCCCCGATGATCTGCCGCCCCCTGGGCAAAGTATGATCAACTGATCCCTGTCCAGGTCGCGTCAGTCGGTGTCTACGCCCACCGGACAGTGATCCGAACCTGTGACGTCGGCCCAGATAAACGCATCCCGCACGAGCTTTGCCGCCGAAGGGGACGCCAGCACGTAGTCGATGCGCCAGCCGACGTTGTTTTCCCGGGCGCCTCCCCACTGGCGCCACCAGGTGAAGTGGGCGTTTTCGCCGGGATACTGGTTTCGAAGGGTATCTACCCAGCCTGCATCAACCCAACGGGTCATCTCCTCGCGTTCTTCAGGGAGGAAGCCGCTGGTCTTGTGATTGTTCTGCGGGCGAGCCAGATCGATGGCCTGGTGGGCGGTGTTGAAGTCACCCATGACGAAGACAGGGCCGCGGCGTTTGAGCGGTTCGAGACGGTCGAAGGCCGCAGCGTAGAAATCAAGCTTGTAGGGCACACGGCTATTGTCCCGGGCGGTTCCGCTTCCCTTGGGAAAATAGACGTTGGCAACCGCCATCCTGTCGAAGTGAGCGATGAGCAGCCGACCTTCCTTATCGAAGCGGTCTTCACCGAGTGTGGTTTCGATGAGGCTGGGGGCCTCGCGCGAAAATATTGCCACACCACTGTAGCCGGGTCGTTCGGCCGGGGCAAAATGGGCGTGCCACCCTTCGGGGGATCGGGTGCTCGGCTCCAGCTGGTCGGGAAATGCGCGCACCTCTTGCAGAGCGATCAGGTCCACATTGGAGCGATCGAGAAACTCGTGGAAACCCTTCCTCACGCAGGAGCGCAGTCCGTTGACGTTCCAGCTGACGAGACGCATGGTTGGTATTGACTCCCCGGTTCAAGGCCAGATCATCTCCAGATCGATGTAACGATATAACAGGGTTCAGCAAAGACAAGCAAGGAAGAGGCAACGACCGAGGGCTTGCTGGATTGCTTCCCTACGGGTATGGAGACGTGAGCGGAAGAGTTGGGGTACCATGGGAGCCTTATGGTTGTGGACGCACACCTGCATGTCTGGCGCTCGGTTCCTGACCATCCCCAACCTTCGGCAACGATTGTCAGTCCCTGCTCTGACGTACCTATAGAGTTACTCAGGCAGTACATGGGCGAGCATGGTGTGGACAAGGCGGTTCTGGTGCAACCGCTGTATCCAGGTGAAGACAATTCCTACGTGGCCGATTCTGCTGCTGCCGATCCTTCCCACCTGGCGGCTGTTTGCTATGCGGATCCACGCCGTGTAGAAGCGGACCAGACTCTACGTTACTGGGTGAGGGAGAGGGGATGTTCGGGATTGAGAATTCGTCCGAGTGTACCCGATGAGGAAGTAAGCTTTGGTCAGGCCAGTTCGCATCCGGTCTGGGAAGCGGCCCAGGAACTCGGTATTGCCATCAATCTGCTTATGCGGATGGAACACGTTCCCGCCTTGGCGCTCCTGGCAGAACGATTCTCCCAGGTACCGATTCTGATCGATCACATGGCGTCTCCGGATGTCAGTGCTGGAACCGGTAGCCCCGCTTTCAAGGAGCTCTTGAGCCTCAGCCGATTTCCCCAGGTTTCGGTCAAAGTTAGCGGTTACTACTACCTCTCCGACCAGGGGTGGCCTTATCGGGACTGCCACCCCATCTTCGAGGCCCTCTATGATGCCTACGGTGCCAAGCGCCTGATCTGGGGAAGCGACTTTCCCCACGTCATCCTCAAGAGCAGCTACGCCAGTGTCCTGGCCCTCCAGGAGCGCTTTTACACGTATCTAAGTCCGGTGGAGATGGCGGCCATCATGGGTGGAAACGCAGAGGCCATTTACTGGTCTTCGCCTGGGTAAGGGAGAGAGCGGCTCAGGTTAGCGAGAGGATGAAGGGTCAGGTTTGATAAAAAACACGTACTCATCGGTATCGTAACCGCTGTAGATGATGCTGTATTCGACCATCAGCTCGTTGGGGACATTGTCGTCGTACTGGTTGATGATGCAGTTGTGACCGTATCCGTCGGGGTGGCTTGGATCCCCGCTCACGATGATTCCACTCTGCCAGGTGATGCCGTCGTCAGACTGATACAGAACGAAACGATCACGACCTTCTCCATACTGTCCCGACCGCCCGTGGAGATAGTATTTTCCTGCGAGATACGCGAGTTCGGGATCGCGTATCTTCTTGTCCACATAGGCACGCTCTTGTTTGCTCCAGGTCTGTCCTTGATCTTGGCTGATGCAATAGTAGAAGTGGTGCTCGTCCTCTTCGGTGTAGGCGCCGGCCAGTAGGCGGCCATCCGCCATCAGGGTCATCGCGCCGTACCACACCTTGCCGTCCAGCGGCAGCGTACTTCTCTTGTGCCAGCGCCGTCCCTCATCGGTGCTGACATACAAGACATGGGGCCCGCCGCTGGTATCGAACAGGACGTAGTTGGTATCGTCCGCCACTGCTACCGCGCAGGGATAACCCACGAAATCACCATCGATGCGTTCGTAGTCCGTCCAGGTAGCACCGTCGCGGCTCCTGACCATGGTTCGTCCTGGCAGGTGGGAGGGTTCCTACCCGCAGGATCGGATGAAGTCACGCTGGCGGAAACATCCACTGGAGGCGTCTACGCCAACTATCGGAAGAACAAGCCCTACCACAACCCCTGGCGCTTTCATGCCTGGAGCAGCGACGGGGGAGAAAACTTCTCGCAGCAGGACAGTCAGCCCGAGGACCTTCCCACTCCGCGCTGCCACGGCGGCTTGGTCCGGTACGCAAGCGGGAAGGATGGGGCAGGGAACACGTTCCTGTTCTCCCATCCAGCAGGTCCAAGGAGAAGCCGGGTGACGGTTCGTGCCAGCTATGATGATGGCCGGACCTGGCCCCTGGCGAAACAGATCGATGATGGACCGTCCGGGTATTCCGATCTCGCTGTGACTGCCGACAAGACGATTCTCTGTGTGCACGAAGACAGCCTGGACTGGCCCGAAGAAAAGCTCGCCGCCTGGTACGACAGCCTTACCGGTTATGACTACGCTACCAGCAGGCGTCGGTGGTGTGAGAGGATCAGCGTCGCCCGCTTCAATCTGGAATGGCTCAAGGAGTCTTCAGCAACTTGAAGGGGATGTTCTGCAAGTTGTGGATACCTTGGACGGTGTGGACTGGCAACCTGTGTGTGTTGTAGGACTGAGCCCGACCCTACTGATTCGTTTGCAGGCCTAACTCCCGTGCAGCCCTCCGGATCCGCTCGAGGCGACGCTCCACCGGGACGAGCCGGGTCCCCTCCGGGTCGGGACAAGAGACGTTGGCCATCTCGTAGACATCGAATCCGGCGAGCCGCGGATCCCCGGAGACGGCCTTCATGTCCGAGACGTACTCATCGATTCCGATGGTCCGACTCACATAGCGGTTGAGGTAGACCGGAAGGTCCAGCTCCCCGGTCAACTCGAGCATCTCCTTGACCACCGGGTCATCGAGGGCCGTCGAAAGCCGGCTCCGGTCTGGAGACCCACCGGGGGGATCCTCGATGGCTTCGAACCAGCTGGTTCGAAGCGTGGCGCCATCCAGCAGGCCGGATTTCAGCCAGTCCTGCCATTGGAATGAGACATTGGCCGGGAAACCCATCAGCTGTCCCTGGCACGGATCCGGACGAAAAGCCTCCGCGTGCAGGTGTACTTGCATCTTACCGCCGGCTCTGCGAACACGTTGACTGGCCTCGCTAACGAAGCCGGTATAGTGTCGTCCCCGGAGCTGCGAAAGCAGCCTAAGGTCATAGGCGCTACCACCCGGGACTCCATGCCGCTCGGCGTATTCCTGCAATACCGGTTCATTGAAGCCGTATTCGAAAGGCTCGTCCGTGAGGGATCCGTGGTGGGAGAGTCTCAGGTCGATCCCGTCTACTCCCGCCTCGATGAGGCGATCGATCCATCCCAGCCACAGCTTCTGGACTTCTGGATAGATCTCACAGGGTGTGCAGGGGAGGTGGGTGTTCTTGCCGCGGGCGAACGCCACGCAACCTCCCCTTGCCCAGCCCCGGTCTTCACTGGATGAGTTGTCCTCGTCCAGGGTCATCTCATACGGTCCCAGGCCCAGATCGAACTCCAATCCTCCGGTCCTGAAGCTCCTGGGTTGAGTCCATATGGCACTGTGGGAGCCCACCACAATGGGAAGGGGATCGGGTCCCGGTCCGTAGGCCTCGACCATCGCTACGGCCGAGTTACGGAAATCACCGCTTCGATCCTGGAAATCGGTTGTGACCAAGACGTAGCGATCATCCAGATCCAATCCCTCCAGCGTCAAGGCCCGGACGGGGCTCCCCTTGGTCGTCAGCAGGTTCCCATAATAATCGTGGACCTCCCGGTCCGCGCTCGTCACCTCTTCCCGCACTCGGCTGGCCTTGATCCTGGGTTGGTAGCGATAGTTATTGGGACTGGTCCAGATTTCGAGATTCTCGGCTCGGATCCGAGTCGGCAAATCGTCTTTTTTCAGTAAACGGATCTTCCTGATGGGAACTTTGTGCAGGTTATCCGGAGGGTTCCAGGGTCGTCTCAAGACCCGGGTCTCAGGGTAACGCTCGACGAAAGGGATTACCTGTTGGAGGGTGCCCCCGATTCGGGTGATCCCGGTCGCAGCAGCCTTGGGAGAGCCTTCTGGATAGGTCCCAGACAGGCCGGTGTTGTAGGGTTTGAGGACTCCGTAGAGTTCCAGGCCATGTCGGTGGGCCACGGGGACTGCAGCTCGAACGGGCTCGCCCAGGTTGGCCAGGGTCGCCCGCCCATATTTCATGTAATCGAAAAGATTTCCGGCCCAATAGGAGTCGGGTTCGATATCCCCATAGTAGAGCCAGTAAACGCGGCGGACACCCATCTGGACAAGCTGCCCCATCAGTTGGTCAAGGAGTTCCAGGTTGTAGAGCCCCCGGCCAACATCGTCCGGAAAATCCACGGTAGCCGAGAGCAAGAAGGGTTCACGCCGCGTCGAAATCACGCAGAACTCGGAAACGAAGGCTCCCAGAAGAGCGAACCTGGTCAGAAAGTCCCGACGGATGAGCATGGCTGGCTTCCTCCGGTAGCTTTGTGTGTCAGGTAGAAAGGACGGCTTCTCTTTCGAGATTCTATCACCCTGGACGCACACAAGCTCTCGTGAATTTTCAGCTTAGTAGTCCCCCAGCGGTGCTGCCCATTCGAGAACGAAACTTCGGGTCCGGCGTAGCGGTGGCCTCCAGGCCGCCGTCCGAGCCAAAGGCTCAGAAGAATAAGACTTCGGCCTGGAGGCCAAAGCTACTTCTGCAAATGAGGTTTCAGGTTGGTGGGAAGGGGTGAGAACATAGCGTGACGCCATTGACACGTGTCAGCCGGAGAGAATAGCATGTATCCCACCCGATAGTTCGTGATCCCCGGGTCCATAGGGATCCACAGAAAGCAGCAGGAGGCCATTATGCCGATGCCGGCCGAGCATCAAGTCTGCGGGCCGAGCCTCATGCGTCTGGCCCTGGCCAGCGTCCTCACCCTGATGACCCTCTCGATGCTGCCGGGTCAGGATCGATCGGCCAGCCAGGCGGACAAAGAGGCGGCGGAAGGCCGCAGTTTTGCCGAAGCCCACAAGGATCTGCTAGCTCCGGAGCGATCCAACGATGCCGGCTCCCTGACCGAGGACCTGATCGGATCCGGGACACTTCAAGCAGGGTCGGATATTGCCAATCCAGTCCCACGGCGGAATTTCATTGACGAGTTTATTTTCGGAAAGATGGCGCGGGACGACATCCCTCATGCCCCTCTTGCCAGCGATCGGGAATTTCTGCGCCGGGCCAGCCTTGATTTGACTGGTCGGATTCCGTCTCCAGAAGAACTGCGCAGCTTCATCGCCGATCCGGACCCGAGGAAGCGCGACCGCTTGGTGGACCGTCTGCTCGACAGTGAAGCCTATGTCGACAAGTGGGCCTATTTCTTCATGGATTTGTTTCGCGCCAACGGAAAGATGGGACGGGGCAGATCCCTTTTTCACTATTGGATGAAGGAGAACCTGCGCTCCGATCGACCTTACGACGAAGTGGTGCGAGCCATGATCTCGGCGTCTGCCAAGAGCAACCATAACGTGGCGGCGGCCAACGTCATTGCCCGTGAACACGTCCAGGGACAGGACCAGCCGAGGAGTCCCGATGATGTAGGGATGGTCCAGCAGCTGGACACTCACGACGAGCTCAGCATCCTTTATTCCCGGGTGTTTCTCGGTCTGAATCTCTCCTGCATCTCCTGCCACGACGGCGGGGGACATCTGGAGAAGGTGAATGTCTGGCTAGCAGGGAAGACACGCGAGGAGTTCTTCCAGCAGACGGCTTTTCTGGGCCGCACCCGCTATGTGATGTATTGGGAAAAGGCCAACGCCAACTCCGGCGAGTTTTTCATAGACGATCAGGCTCCAGGCTATGACACCCGGGGAGAGAGCATGATTCGCGTGCCTCGTCGCGGCGGTTCCGCTGAGCCTGCCTTCGTCCTCACCGGCAAGCGTCTCGAGCCCGGCGAGGAGCCCAGGGAAGGCCTGGGCCGCCTGCTGACCTCCCATCCCCAGTTTGCCAGGGCTACAACCAACCTTCTCTGGAGCCGGTTGATGGGTGCTGGGATCGTAGAACCACACGACGAATTCGACCTTTCTCGCCAGGATCCACAGAGCCTCCCCGAGGGTTGGGATCTGCAGCCGACCCACCCCCGGCTTTTGGGTGCCCTGGCGGCGGATTTTCGTCGCGGCAATCATAGTCTGAGACGCCTCCTTGGCAACATCTGCCGCTCCTCTGCCTACCAGCTCTCCTCACGCTTCTACGGCGAGTGGAAGGAGTCCTACACTTCGTACTTTGCCCGAAAATTCGCCCGCATGCTGAGTGCCGAGGAGTTGCACGACAGCATCGTGCTGGCGACCGAGCGACCCGGAGAATTCAAGCTCGGGGACCGAACCGTGGGCCTGGCCATGAAGCTGGGAGAACCGGGGGGCGGGGACGACGTGAAGCGCCTGATGCGCACTTTCGGCCAGTCCAACCGAAACAATCCCGCCCTTCCGCTGACGGGCTCGGTGCTTCAGCCGCTGGTCCTGATGCAGTCTCCCGTTCTCAACGATCGGATACTGGCCAAAGATGGCAGCCGTGTAGAGCGGGTACTAAAGCGCTACCAGGAGAACGAAAAAGTGGTGGATCAGCTATTCCTGGCGACTCTTTCCCGCACACCTTCGGAGGCCGAGAAAGAAGCAGCCACGGCAGCTCTTTCCAGAGATCGTACTGCCGGGGCGCAGAACCTTCAGTGGGCTCTGATCAACAGCGTCGAGTTCTTGTACAACTATTAGGAATGGGGAGCCGTGAGATGAGGGATCCATCGACGGTAGGGCAGCTATTCGGAACGCGCCGTGATCTGCTGCGGCTCGGGGGCCTGGGGCTTACCGGAGCCCTGGTCGAGGGCGTGTGGCCCTTGGCGATGTCTGCCACGGGCGACAAAGCCCAGCCGCGAGGCAGTGCCCGAAACGTGTTGTTCTACGAGATCAACGGCGCCATCAGTCACGTCGATGGCTTCGACTTCAAAGAGAATGTAGCCACCCCCGGGGATCTGGATGTGAGAGCGATTGGCCCTGATCTGGACCTATCGAATCTCCTCTTTCCCAGGCTGTCCCGGCAGATGGACAAGATTGCCATCGTCCGGTCGATGCTCAGCCACGAGGAGGTCCACTTTCGAGGGCAGTACTATGTACAGACGGGCCGCCAGTTGAATCTGGCCTTTGCTCGTGAGATTCCTTCGATCGGCTCCGTCGTCGCCATGGAACTGGAGCCCCGGCGGAGGGCGACCGACACCTTCCCCACCTACGTGTCTTTCAATCTCTCCAGTGCCCAGCCAGGTGCCCTGGGCACCGGCTTTCTTCCCCCCAGGTATTCCGTGGTGGACATCCGGCCCGAAGAAGTGGGGAAGGGAAAGCTGCTCGAGGAGGAAGCCCAGAGGCTGTTGAGAGAACGCTGGCGACTGCTCAGTGAGATCAGACAAAGGGAACGTCCACGCATTGCTGCTTATGGCCGGAAAATGGCCACTTATGAGGATTTCTACGACACCGCTTACCAGCTGCTGACCGACCCGCGCTGGCCGGAAGCTTTCGGCATTACAGAACAGGACCGCGTCAGATATGGGGATACCCCCGTGGGGATCTCCTGTATTCTGGCTCGCAATCTGCTGTCCCAGGACGCGGGAACCCGCTATATTCACATCTGCCACCCTGGCTGGGACCACCACGCAAAAATCTGGGACCGGGAGGCCAAGACCAATCACTACAATCTTTGCCAGGAGTTCGACCCGTCCTTTGCGGCTCTGCTGGAAGATCTGGCAGCGACGCCGTCCGGGAGTGGGGCCCAGAAGTCACTGCTGGACGAAACGCTGGTGGTGGCCATGAGCGAATTCGGCCGCACGCCGGGACCTCTCAACACCATCCAGGGGCGGGACCACTACAACAAATGCTTTCCTGCTCTTTTCGCCGGCGCCGGGGTGAAGGGGGGCTCCCTTGTGGGTCGAACCGACAGCCAGGGCTGGAAATGCGTCGATACCGGCTGGGACCGAAAGGAGCAGCCCCGGATCGAGAACGTGGTGGCCACCATCTACTCGGCCCTGGGCATCGACTGGAACAAGCGGATTCGCAACACACCCTCAGGGCGGACCTACGCCTACGTGGACTCGCTGGGACCCAACGGAATCATTCCCAACGATGACATCACTTCCATTTATGGTTAGCTTCTTCCTGGAGCTCCTGGGGGCTCCCGGGGGGGCGGGCGAAGAGGCGATGCGGCCCATTCCCGGCGGCGAATTCCTGCGCGGCCGCACGCACAAATTACCTGGAGCGGAGCTGGAGGATGGACTGAAGTTCTTTCCCGCCGTTCTGCGGGATGCCCGACCGCTGCGACACGTCTTTTTGGGTCCCTTCCATCTGGACCAGCATGAGGTCACGAACCGGCAGTATGCTGCTTTCCTCAGCGCCACCGGAAGAGGGGCGCCGCACTACTGGCCTGACGGCAGGGTAGCTCCAAACCAGGAGAATCACCCCGTGGTCAATGTCACCTGGGAGGAGGCGGTTGCCTACTGCGCCTGGGCTGGGAAGCGGTTGCCCACCGAGGCCGAGTGGGAGCGTGCCTGCCGCGGGGGAGCCGAGACTAGCGACTATTCCTGGGGGGACCACGAACCCAGCAAGGAGGATGCCCGCTTTGACGTCCTAGATGGGCCGGGAGCGGTCTGCCAGTTTCACCGTAACGCCTTCGACCTCTGCGACATGGCGGGCAATGTCTGGGAGTGGACTCAAGACTGGTACTCCCGGGAGTACTACGGCCGGGCGCCGGACAAGAATCCGACCGGACCCTCCGGTGGGACGTATCGAGTCATGCGGGGAGGGTCGTGGGCCGATGACGCCAAGTACCTTCCCTGCGGTCACCGCAGCTTTGCCCGGCCCAGGGAGCGCAGCCCCAATATCGGTTTTCGCTGCGCTCGTTCCCCCTGAGGTGCGTCGGAAGGATCATCCCATGATATGTAGCCATCTGCTGATTTTGAGTGCAGCCTTGTTCGTCCTGATCGGTGTCCCAGTAACAGGGCAATCCACTTCGCCTGCCGGAGCACAGATTGACACATTTGCCGGAGTGGGCCGCGCCGGTTACTCGGGCGATGGAGGACCCGCCACGCGCGCCCTTCTGGACAATCCTTTCGGGGTCGTCCGCGGCCCGGATGGTGCTCTTTACGTTTGCGACACCATGAACCACGTTATCCGCAGAGTGTCTGCCGCTGGCGCGATTTCGACGGTTGTCGGTTCCGGCACCTCCGGTTACCGGGGTGATGGGGGCCCGGCTGCGGACGCCAGACTCAACGAACCCTATGAGGTGCGATTTGACAAAAAAGGCAACATGTTCTGGGTCGAGAGAGTCAATCATGTCGTGCGCCGCCTGGATGCGCAGGAGCAAACCGTTTCGACTATGGCGGGAACAGGAAAAAAGGGATTCTCAGGGGATGGTGGACCTGGGGTCCAAGCAGACCTCAGCTCCCCCCACAGCATCCAATTCGATCCTGATGGAGACCTCTACGTCTGCGATATAGGTAACCATCGTGTGCGTAGAGTCGACATGAAGACCGGAATCATCACCACCTTTGCGGGTACAGGAGAGCAAGCTCCCACTCCCGATGGTTCTAGAATCGAGGGCACACCATTGAATGGACCTCGTGCCATCGATTTCGACCGGGAAGGCAATATGTGGTTGGCGCTACGTGAAGGAAATGCTGTCTATAAACTTGATCTGAAGTCGAGAACGGTTCATCACATTGCGGGGACCGGAGAAAAGGGGTTCACAGGCAACGGGGGTCCCGCACGGCAAGCTACGTTGTCAGGGCCAAAGGGCCTAAGTATCGCCCCGGACGGAAACGTATACCTGGCCGATACCGAGAGTCACAGTATTCGTATGATTGACCTGGTGAAAGGAACCGTTGAACTCATTGCAGGCACGGGTGAGAAAGGAGACGGACCCGATGGTGATCCGTCGGCCTGCAGAATGGCAAGACCTCACGGTGTGTTCGTCGATTCTGACGGTTTGGTCTTCGTAGGAGACAGCGAGGCCCACCGTGTCCGGGTGATCCAGCCCCAACGCTAACGAGGGAAGTCTGGACGAAACATCATGCGAAGACTGGGCATTCTGCGTATTTTGACAAGGATCGGGTTATTGGCCATGGGTCTCTTCCTGAGCTGTTCGGGTTCTGGCCCTGCTGCACCAGGGCTGGATCCGGTGAGCAGGATCCTCAACCGGTACACGGTCGTGGATCCGGCCGTTACTACCCGATTCTTTCGCTTCCCTGGCGAGACGGAGAATTCCTTCAACCCGGATGAGCTGACGAAGGCGGGACTCGACGTCGCCGGGCTGGGAATCGGGAGCCTTACAGAAATCCTCATCAGCGGGGATTTCGGGCCCTACCTCTACCAATCTCCCAAGCCTGGGAACATCCTGAGCCGGTCTGTCTTCGAGGGCGCCGCAGCCACCAAGCGGTTCCTCTGGGAACTGGATGCCATCTACCGGACCGTGGCCCAACAGCCAGACCGAGTGGCTGTGGCGCTCACCGCGGAGGATATCGAGCGTTTCCGATCCCAGGGGAAGCTGTCTCTTTTGATCGGACTGGACAGCGGTGTTGCCCTCGACGATCTGGCCACATTACGGATCTATCACCGTCTAGGCCTCAGAAAGCTGGAGTTGGTTCACAGCTTCCCCTTCCGGTGGGCGGATTCCAGCCTCGGAATCGTGGACGACGACGATCCGGGTCTGGAGGACTTCGGACTCGAGGTGATCCGTGAGTGCAACCGCCTGGGGATCCTGGTGGACATTTCCCACGGCTCGGACCAGACCATGTGGGATGCCCTCGAGACATCGACAAAGCCACTCATCGCCTCCCACTCGGGAGCACGCGCCGTGGTGGATGCCCACCGCAACCTGACGGACGAGATGCTGCAGGCCCTGGCCAGAAACGGTGGGATGATCGGCGTCGGGGCGTACTACGATCCGAAGCTGCTGGAACCCATCCGAGCCACCGGAAATTGGACTGCTACTTCCCGGATCCACAACCATCTGGCGGAAAAGCATGCCGATCCCTTCGATCTGGCGGCTGCCCTACGCAGCCCCGCCGAGCAGGCTCGGGCTCGAGAGGCTTTGGGTCTACCCCCTCCCTCTCCGCTGGCCCGTGTCGTGCCCAGATCCGGTGTGATCACTGAAGGGTCCAACGTGGAAGGCACCCTGGACCACATCGATCACATCGTTGCGTTGATCGGAATTGACCACGTGGGCATCGGCACGGACATCGATGTGGGAAGAGAGGACTACATCTGGCTCTACCAGCAGCTGGTCCAGGGTCTGCTGGACCGTAATTACGCAGACGATCAGATCGGGAAGATCCTGGGCGGAAACTTTCTGCGCGTCCTCCGGGCCAACACCCCGGCCCGGCCGAGTGGCAGCTGACGGCAACCACTAGCCGGTGAGGTAGCCGGCGTCAAGCGCTGCCGTAGTTTGCGAACTTCTTTTTGAAATCTGCCTTTTCCAGCACATCTTTGTTCACGACCTCGGACGGAATTTCGCCGTGCGAGATTTGATCCGCATGCCGCAGCCTGCCTGCCCAGGCGAGCCTGAGAAACTCCTCGGTGACACAGAGACTATGGGGCGCGACGACGACATTGTCCATCTTCAACAAGGGGTTGTCGGGGTCCACCGGTTCCTGTTCGAAGACGTCCAGCCCCGCTCCCCTGATCCACTTTTCCTCCAAGGCACGAATCAGCACCGGCTCGTCGACGATGCGCCCCCGCGCGGTGTTGATGAAGTAGGTGGTAGCTTTCATCTTCTTGAATTCCGGCTCACCGACCAGATGGTAGGTTGCCTCACTGAGCGGTACGCTGACGTTGACGTAGTCGGATTCGGCCAGCAGCGTATCCATATCCACGAGCTGGACGTTCAGGTCGTCGACGGCCTCCTGGGAGACGTAGGGATCGCAGGCTAGATGCTTCATGCCGAAGGGGGTTACGAGTTTGAAAAACTCCCGGGCGATGTTGCCGATGCCTATCGATCCGAAGGTCTTTCCCTCCAGTCCCTCTCCGTTGTAGTTCTTCTGCTCCAGCCAGCGCCCCTGGCGGGTGAGTTTGTCCTTTTCGAGCAGGCGGGTAGCCAGGGCCAGCACGAAGGTGAAGATGGTAGCAGCCATGGGTCGTCGCACGGCGTCGGGGGCAAAGCAGAGCATCACGTTGGCTGCGGTCAGGGCCTTCACGTCGATGTGGTCGTACCCCACGCCCGTCATCAGCAAAGCTATCAGCCGGTCACTCCCGGCGACGGCGGCCTCGTTCCATCGCGTCGCGCCGGTTATCACCATGTCGCAGTCGCCCCGTTGTTCCGCGGTTATTTCGAGGTCGTTCTCCAGCGCGCGGTGCTCTATCTGCGGATACTTCGAGAGCAGTTCGATCCCTGGAGCCGGGAATTGGAGGTTACCCTGCTTATCAAAGAACTCGGCGGCGATTCCCAGTTTCACATTTGTTGGCATGATTGATTCTCCCCGATGTACATAGCAATTTCTGCCGTGGCCGCGGCGCGGATGAGATCCTACTCGCTGGCGCGGAAGGGGCCGAAGAGCGGGATGCCGGCCTCCCGCTGTCTGTTGTATTGGGGCCCGGGTAGCGATGGAACAAGAAGGGACGCTAAGGACCCCAGGCGACGCCTGGCGTTGGATTATCCACCGTTGCTATTGTAACCCTTCGTAGTACTCGCAATCATAGGAGTGTAGAAATACCTCCATCATTGGCGATCTATGGGAGGATGGCGTGAGAAAAGCGATTCTGTTTCTGTCGACCACCGCGTTGGTGCTTACAGCATCAACAATTTCGTTTGCCGGGACTGTTTCCGGCCAGTTCAGAAGCAGCAAAAAGGGTTTGATCAAACCGATTTCAGTCGTGGCCTTTCCGGTTCGCGCACCGGGAGATCTCTTGAAAACAGTGATAGTGGTGGTTCTCTCGGAGGGCTCAATGGACTCAGCGGAGGCGGTCAAGAAGCTTGACCCGCGTACTGCACTCATCAATCAAGAAGGAATGCGGAAAAAGAACTACATCAGCCTCTGGATACGTCCGAATGGGTTCGTCTCAATGAATGCGACCTTTCACGATGGCATGGTGCAATACATAGACTCAACAAAGGCGGAAGGAAAAGGAAACATCCTTGCCCAGAGTTTGGAAGCAAACTTTTCAGCAAACAGTGCCGATCGGATTGCAGCCCGCGTGCGCAGCTCAGAACCGGTAGAGACGCTCAGTGAGGATACCTACGAAATTGATGTTGAGTTCGATACATCCGTGACCCATCCCCCGGCAGCCAAGAACCTGGGGGCCGGTGGCGGCGAGCCCGGCAAGGTTTTGCAGTCGCTTCTAAATGCAATCAAGACAAAGGACTGGAAGGTAGTTCTAACGAGTGTGAAATCCGAGACACTCCACGGGCTCGTAGACCCTGACGCTTCCGATGAAGACAACTTCGAATCTGTTGTTGACGATATCGCCTTTTTCCTTCCAAAGGGAAAGACAAAAGTGCTTGGGGGCAAAGACAGAGGTGAGATTGCGATTCTCGAGCTGCAGGGAGAAAGGACCGAAGGAGGAGTGAAGGTGCTTTATCTTGTGCGCATGCTCAAGGAAACAGAGGGATGGCGGTTCGATCGTTCCCAAATTGCCGGGTTCCTGTAGTTGGGTCAGCGGACCCGAAGCCGCTAGGCCTGTGGATGATTTGCAGGTTTCAGACGAGTACCCTAAGCTGAAACTTCATTGGCGAATGTAGCTTTGGCCTCCAGGCCGAAGTCTGATTTACGAGCCTTTGGCTCGGACGGCGGCCTGGAGCCCACCACTACGCTGGACCCAAGGTTTCCTTCCGGGTAATGGTACGGACACGGATGGGCTACTGGGCCAGGCAGGTGCTGGCATTGGATTGATCGCACACGTCCAGGCCCGTGTAGATTGGGTCGTCTACCTTCTTGCCGGCCTTGATGTCCCTCAACACGTACATGGCTTGGTAGCCCATCTCGAAGGGGCGCTGACCCACCTGCCCGTGACTCGCACCGGCCTTCAACTGTTGCATCTGCATGGGGAGCGTGTCGGCCACGACGACGACCAACTCGCGCTTGTCCATTCTGGTGCGATGCGGGGCGATTGCCTGGCGATATGCGTTATCTGACCACTGGGTGAAGGCACCGGTGGAGATGAATACGTCGAGATCACCGTACTTGTTGAGGATGTCGGCGAGCCCTTGCACCGCCTTGGCACTGTCGTCATCCGTGATCAGCGGACAGCCGGCGACCTCTTTCCAACCCCTCTCGCCCGTCAGCGCCTTCCCCGGCGGAGTCTCGCTGCTCATGCCGCTGAGCGTGTCTCGGATACCCTGCAATCGCTCATTGTGGTTGGCCGCAGAAGCACCACCCGTCTGGAGACAAAGGGAGCCACCTCGCGGCTTCATTTTCATGGTGAGCTTCGCGAGATTGACACCAATATCGTAGTTTTTCGTGCCCACATAGGTGACACGATTGGCCTTGTCCGATTCGAGCAGGTCGGAGTCCCAGGTCATGACCGCGATGCCGGCCGCCTTTGCACGACGCAATGCCTTGCCCATCGCAGGTGCATTGGATGGCGAGACCGCGATGCCGTCGACACCCTGGCTGATGAGATCCTGCACGATCTGAACCTGCTCCATTTCGGTGTGCTCGGCCGGACCGATGTAGTAGCACTCGACTTCAGAGAGCTCCGATGCCGCCTTGTAGCATCCATCCCGAGCCCGGTCGAAGAACGGGTTGTTCATGGCCTTCGGCACGAGTGCGAATCTCATAGGTTGATTCGCTACCGTGCAGAGTGCCATCAGGGCCGCCGCGATACTGATGAGACAACGATTTATCTTCAAAGACTTCTCCGTTTTCGACTAATCTCCCCGACTTCCCCGAAGTCGCTGCAGCAGCACCGCGAGGATGATGAAAGCACCGACAAAGGTACCTTGCCACAACGGTTCGACGCCCGCCAGCAGCAAGCTGTTGCGGATGACCTCCACCAGGGCGGCGCCAATCGGTGCCCCGATGGCGTACCCGTGGCCGCCCATCAGATTAGCACCACCAATCACCGAGGCGGCGATAACGTTCAGCTCCTGGGTCTGTCCCAACGCGTTGGTGACCGACCCGAACCAGCCGACAATCAAGAATGCGGACAGGGCTGCAGTCAGCGAGCTGATCACGTACACGGACACTACCACGCGCTCGACCGGGATGCCCGTCAACCTCGCTGCTTCCTGGTTTCCGCCGACGGCGAACACCCAGCGGCCCCAGCTCGTGTAGCGGAGGGCAAACCAGAACACGAAAGTCAGGACGACGAGCACCCAAACCGGGTTGGGCACGCCCAACGTGTCTTCCCCCCCGATCCACTCGAAGAGCTCCTGATCGGGACCGAAATCATAGATCATCTTGTTGTTGGAAATGACCATGGCCGCGGATCGGGCGATGGCCAGCATGCCCAGGGTCACAACGAAGGGTGGCAGCTTCAGGTAGGCAACTAGCACCCCGTTGATGAGACCCACGGCCAAAGCGACGCTCATGCAGGCACAGAATCCAAGCCAGATGGGGAGGCCCGACTGCATGACGAGACCCACTGCGATCCCACACAGTCCCATCAGAGAGCCTACCGACAAGTCGATGCCTGCCGTGATGATGACGACGGTCATGCCAAGCGCCATGATGCCGACGAAAGCAAAATTTCGGGTCGTGTTGTAGAGATTGCGCTCGGTCATGAAGGTGTCGGAGATCATCGACATGACCAGGGCCATAAGGCAGATGGCGACGAATACCCAGAAGGGCTGGCGTTGAAACAAGGACAGGATTCCGGAGACCTGCCCCTGGTTGGCGAGTGCCTGTAGATCCTGTTGCGAGGTGGGTGCCTGAGTCTCGGGCTTGGATGTCATGCTCGCGCGATCGCGCCGGTGATCAAACCGGTGACCTCCTCGGGTGAAGAATCCACGGTGGTCTTATCGGCGACTTTCTCGCCGCGTCGCAAAACAGCCACCCGGTCGCACACGGCAAAGACATCCGGCATCCGGTGAGAGACGAGTATCACGGCGATATCGCTTTCTCGCAACCGCTGAATCAGATCCAACACCTCGGAAACCTGACGCACCGAGATGGCCGCGGTCGGCTCGTCCATCAGCACGATCTTGGGATCCGACAAGCGGGTGCGGGCGATGGCAACCGCCTGGCGCTGTCCGCCTGACATCTTCCCGACCAGGTCCCGTGGGCGGGTTTCCGATTTGAGCTCCTGGAACAGCTCGGCCGATCGGCGGTACATGGCTCCGTAGTCCAACAGCTTGATGAAACCGACACGCCGTTTGAGCTCACGGCCTAGGAAGACGTTGGCCGCAGCCGTCAGGTTGTCGCAGAGCGCGAGCTCTTGATAGACAATCTCGATCCCCTGTTTGCGCGCGTCGAGCGGGCGATGGAATTGCTGCACCTCCCCTTCAATCAGCAAATCGCCAGCGCTCGGCGGGTAGCTGCCGGCAATGATCTTGACGAGCGTGGACTTGCCGGCGCCATTATCCCCCATGAGCCCAAGCACTTCTCCCGCCTTTAGATTCAGGTCGACACCACGCAGCGCCTCGATTGCACCGAAGTGCTTCTCAACGTTACGCAACTCCAGCAATGCCATGAGATTTAGATTCCCGCCGCTTCGGCCAAGAGGCAACCAACGATTGTGGCAGCGAAAAGCCTGGTTATCACCTCGGCTGAAGGGTGGCTCCGGCCCGCTTAGTCTTGCGCCACCTTAGCCATACCTCCGCTGGCGAGGGATTCGTAGGCGGCCTCAGCTAGCATCAGCGCACGCCGCCCGTCCTCGAACGTGACCTCACAGGGTCCACCGCGCTGCACGGCGGTGGCGAAAGCGTCCAACTCGGCGACGTAGGCCTCTCGATACCGTTCGACAAAGAAGTAGAGATGGGGCTCGCTGATGGCGGCTCGACTAGCCGTGTAGCGACGAAGTTCGTGGGCGCGGCGGTTTTCCGAAACGAGCATCCCCTGGTCTCCGAGAAGCTCCACACGCTGGTCGTAGCCGTAGACCGCCGAGCGAGAGTTGTTGATATGGCACATCCGTCCGGTCGCGGTGCGCAGGGTGATCATGGCCGAGTCGACTTCGTCGAGCGCGGCTCCGAGCTGGGGATCCCCGAGCGCCGTGGCGATGGCAAACACCTCGGTAGGCTCCTCGTCGAGCATGAACCGGGCCATATCAAAATCGTGGATGGTCATGTCCCGCAGCAACCCTCCCGCCACCTCGACGTAAGCTCGGGGTGGAATCTCGGGATCCCGAGAGGTGATGAGCACCTGGTGAAGATCACCGATCTCCCCCCGCTGCACCGCCTCACGCGCCGCCCGATGACCGGGATCGAAGCGACGATTGAAACCAATCTGAATGGGCACGTCGCAGCCCGCGATAGCGTCCCTACAACGATTCACCCGTTCGATGGACAGATCGATGGGCTTTTCGCAGAAGATGGCCTTACCGGCACGCGCGGCCGCCTCGATCAGGTCGGTATGCGTGTCAGTGGGGGTGGCGATCCACACGGCGTCCGCCTCGGAGCCTTCGAAAATGATCTCTGGAGCACTCACAGCGGTGGCGCCGAACTGTGATGCAGTCTCTCGAGACGCCGCCTCGACGACATCGTAGACCTGTGCGAGCTCAACACCGGGATGGCGCGCGATGTTCGCGGCGTGCATCCGACCGATGCGTCCGCAACCCAACAAACCGATTCTAATCAAGCTTCTCTCTCCTCAAGGCCCCCACTTGAATCGCAAACCTGCGACGTCATTCCCGATTGTATCTGGAACCCATGGAGGTTCAGTCTAGCAGAGGCATCAAAGTCAGGTCCAAACCCATGGACGCCATGAGAGCGTTTTGAGACCACGCTCATCCTCCCCCCGCCTGCGAGCGCTGCTCAGCCGGCGCTTTGGGACCGCTTTACTTGAAACTCCCTTGAAATCGCTACTGTCCGGTTGGACTATTTAGATATGCTAGTCCACTACTGTCCGGTTTAAAGTCGAATGATATCAATCAGTTAGAGATGTGGCCTACTTGCTCTTGCGAGCCCCAATGTCTAAGTGTTTGAGAAAAGGGGACTTTTGCAAACGAAGTCACGCCGAGGTTTAGTAAGGTTCTGGCGTGGTTGGGGACACCGAGCCGGTCGCAAAGAGTTGAATCCTGAAGGGATTCCGTCCTCCAGCCCAGGGTTTCAGAACCCTGCGTAAGAAGGAGAGAATCAGAAGTCAACCCTGCAAGGGTTGTGGCAGCCGCAACCCCTACAGGGTTGAAATCAAAGGGGATGCCTGTTACCCAGGGTTCAGAAACCCTGGGCTGAAATCCGCAATCCCGTTGGGATTGACCTCCTTGGTAGATGCCTGGTGCCGCAGCTACGCGCACACGGTAAGAGCTACGCCTCTTAGGGAAACCCCAAGGGAAAGGGAGGTTGAATTTGTAGAAGTACCTTCTTCTTCACTCGATGTATTCGAGATCGAAGGGGGCCTCGAGAGGCAATCATCTCTTTCATTCCCGTCTGACATGCCGATTTATCAGGTCCGAATCCGACTATGGCGAGGCGCCCAGGTTGCAATCCGCAGCCCACCAGGCCCGTCATCAGCCGCCAAGCCTTTTCGACCAGTGCAGGCATTCCTGTAAGGCACCTACGACGATCTTGAATTCCTCGATCAGTCTCTCCCGCTGCTGTTGCCAAGTGCCGGCTACGGCATGAACCTTCGGGTCCTTCGATTGGTGACACTGGTTGATGAACTGCTCCACGTATTTCAGGTCGTCCTTCAGCTTTTCGTGCCTGACCTTCAACTCGTCGATCCTGAGCTCCAGCTCTTCCTCAATGGAACCGCTTTGATAGCCATACGCGCGCTTTGCCTTGAGAAGGTTCGAATCGTCAGGGATGTAGACCGTGATACCCCTGCCTCGGGCGATGCCTATAAAGTATTCGATGCTGGCTTTCTGAGACTCATAGTCGGTTCTCGACGTGGCATCGACGCCATAGAGGTGGATCTCACTGAATCCCTCGTATATGGCGAGGGCCAGCATGTAGGGAACCGTAGAGGTGAAGTAGTCCCCGAATTCCTCGATCACCTGGTCCCTGGGAAACCCCACGCTGGCGGGGATGTCATCGTGCTGGCTTTGCATGTAGACCGGGAGCCTGCACTCCTTCAGCCACTCGAAATGGTCGGCATTGCGCCAGGGCTGTTCCATCAGGTTCCGGTCGTGCATCTCGAACCATCGGTCAAATCTGGGAAAGTAGGCGTAGTGGGCTTCGTTCAGGCCCCAGATCTCAAATTCGTCATCGAAGAAGGGAGCCTGATGTCGGGTGGTGGACGAGATGCCGACGATGGCCACCTTCTTCCTGGTCGTCGCCGGCATCTGAATACAGTCTGTGGAACTGCCCGAGAGCTGGTGATGGGTACTCATGCCCTAATGTACGATGAGATGAGGGTCAAGCGGGAGGCCGTGGTCGAACCATGCACGAGCCTTGAAGTATCTCTTCGGATCATTCGGCCTCGAAGCAGCAGCTGGCATATCAATAACTAGACCAGAGAAAGCAATTTTACCTCTTTCAATCTCCACAACGTCTGGCGAAGACGAAGGGAAGGGCGATTCCGGCTGGTTCTCCGCTGGAATGGTATCAGAATCCCTGGTGACCTCGATGAAGACCGTGTGGTTCGAACTGTTCGCCCACACCACTACATCCGCATCTTTACCACCCGACACAGCAGGGCTGAGGACGAGGGCATCGTCTCTCCCAGCGGCGCCGTGCAACGGCCAGGTCGGTCGCCCTTTCTTCTTGTGGTCGACTCTGTGAAACAGATACTCGGTCTGAATCTGAGCCTGCCAGACGTCCAGGGGTATCACGTTCCCAAAAGTGCCTTCCGCTTGCAGAATGTCAGGGTTGGTAGGTTTAGTGAAGGGCCTGATGACGTCTTCACCTTCTATGGAATCCAGAGGGCCTAGAGACCCATCTGGCACCCCAACTCTGATCTCTGCCAGTGTGTACCCTGGCGGATTGCCTTGGTTCGCTCCCGTGATTTCGATTACGGCTACTAGCCCGGATTTCTCAAGGAGAAAGCCGAAAGGGCGATTTTAGTCGATTTCTCGACGCCGGTCTGGGTCAAAGGCGCCGCTGAGGGCGGTGCAGAGTACGACAGGCGTCGTGAGGCCTGTGTCGAGCGCGGAAAACCGGTTTTTCAGACACACCTCAGGCGCCTCAGTTGCAGACGGCTGGGATTTCCGACTTTCCTTGGCTCAACCGAGCTGTTGAAGCTGGGCCAAGGCTTGGGCATAGAGTGCTTGGTAAGGATAACCCTCGCTCAAGGACAGACTCACCCGCCGGACACTGACCCGAATCTGGCCTCCTATCTTCAACAGTTTGAGGCGAATTGTCTGGCATTGCGCCTTCGCCCACTGGGTCCCCTTCAAAGCGACACGCCTCAACGTGTGCAGCAGATTATAGGCCACCGAGGAGAACCACAACCGCAGCTGATTGCTCTTGATGAGGTGCGTCGAGGTCCGATCGGCAAACAGCTCCAGCTGCTGTTCCTTGATCCGATTCTCCGCCTCCCCTCGCGCGCAGTACAGCTGCTCGTACAGCTTTTGGGCGGGCCACCGCTTCGCTCCCAGCGAGGTGACGACAAAGCGGGGATTGGATCCCTTACCCGTGTGCTCGGCCTTGCCCACCACTCGCCGCTCTTGACTCCAGCTCTTGTGCGTCTGGTAACGAAAGTCCTTATAGACTCGGGCGCTGCTGCCGCTCGCTTGTTGAAGCGCCTGGGCCTGTTCCAGCTCCGACTCCAGGGTCCCCTCTAAGCGCTGATTGCGGGCCAGACCGAAGACGTAATCCACTCGATGCTCCTCACACCATTTCATCAACGCCTCGCGCGCAAAGCTGCTGTCCGCCCGCAGCGTAATGCGGACCTTCGGCCACTTCGCCCGCAGTTGTCCCACGATCCGCTCCATCTCCTGGACCGCTCCTTCGGAGCCATCCAGATTCGACACCCGTAGCTTGGACCCCAGCACATACCCCTCGCAAAACACATACAGCGGCAGGTAGCAGTAACACCGGTAGTAGCCATGGTAGAAACGACCCTCCTGCTCTCCGTGCAGCGGATCATCCGTCGCATCCAGATCCAACACCAGCTCCTTCGGTTTACCGCCTCGCACCCGAATGAACTGCTCCACCAGAAACGCTTCCACCGCCGCTTCATCCACCGGCGTCTTGCGATATTTATCCTGCGTCACCGAGGACAACTCCAAACGATTGAGTGTGCTCTTGCCGGCACACGCCTTGCCCCGATCCGCTTCCGCTCGCCGATCCCTCCCCAAGGGATCTTCCTTGCCCACCAACACCGCCATCAGCGGATCCGTCCGTAGCTCCTCATGATCGTTGAGATCCTCATAGCCCAAGGCCAGTCCATAAATCCGCTGCCCCACCAGCTCCTCCACACTGAACTCGGTGAAGCGAGGATCGCGCCGGTCCCCAAAGCAGGCGGCCAAGCCGCGAATGAACCCATAGCGGTTCTCCACCTCCCGTAACAGCAACCCTCCGGCGTCTGAGGTGATCTGTCCCCCGTTGAATTCTGCCTCGACTCGGCGACCCTCCAGCCCTTGAAACTCCAGCTTAGAAGCGATACACTCTGTCGTCATAGTAGTCAGCTCCTTGTGTTTGTTAAGTCTTTGTTAACACAGACTTTATACCACATTGAGCTGACTGCTTTTTCTTATCCTTGAGAAATCCGGGCTAGAGCGTTTCACCAACGGAGATGGAAACAATCCAGCCAAGTTCCATCAAGCCCGCCTCAAGAGCCTGCTGCAATTCCAAGCGAAACCCTGGCTCATCCGTGACCTCGACAAAGCGCACTTCACTTCGTGTTGCGGCTACCGTCATTCAAACCCGCCCCAACCAGTTCGCCACCCAGCCCTTGGCACCCAGGGACTGGTTGGTTCGCCGTGAGTATGGCAGCTTTAGGATATCGTCAGAAATCACTCGATCAATGCGAATCTGAATGTCCGCTTCTAGGCGAGACTGTGTGAAAATTCATTCATGATTTCGGATTTGAAATTTTGACTTCATAGGATCGCGTGCAAGCCACGATCTCCGTCGTAGGAAGGGTAAAGAGACCCCTAAATCAAAGAGGTTTTGGACTTCTCACACACCCTCAGGCGAAAGCGGCCGTTCGATTTCGATCAAATCGGACGCTGTCTGTAAGATCTGGTGCCGACTAATACACACCTCCTTCAAGTGAGCCGGAAACTCCCGGTGCTCGTCTTAGAAGGTCCGCCCTTCCTATCTGACCTTTCGAATTGCGCCCTGCTGTCCACCACCAGCCTGAACCCGTTCTCGAATTCCACCCTCCTTCCTGGCTGCATGAGCCAGAAGGTTCTCGCTTCTCGTGATCACCTTGCCCTTCATCCCTGGGGAGATCAGAATCATGCCCTCCTCGTTCCGCATCTCTTCGCCGCGCCAGATGATCGTGTCGCCGATTTCCAGGTCCAGCGGGTCCTTCCAGTGGTCCATGGCAGCATCTGCCTCTGCCATTAATGGTTCATTCTCTTGCGATGGGGTCGGTGGAGGGCGAAACCCTGGCTCAACGATTTCCCGTTTTCGCATTCCGGGAGAAAATCGGCGATCCGAGTTAGCCCAGCATAGGTGACAGTTGAACGTCTCGGGAAAAGTCACAGTTTTCACCACCGCCCCCACCGTGGAGGAGGCCGACCTCAACCGGGGTAACATCCTCTAGAGTGGATCATCCGGGGTCAGGATGCGTATGATCTTCGAAAAGCCAAGAATATCAGCAGGAAACCCCGGCGTGGCCACGATAGCGTTCGATTCCCGCTCCTGGGTTACCGCCGTCGCGGAGAACAGATCATCACCACTAGGTGCTCGTCCCGCCCCAGCCGGAATAAGGTCGTCGGTCGGGTTGAGGTCCATTCCCGTACAACTGACGCCGAAAAGGCCTGTTGTATCTCCGGCGTCCGCGAGTCCTGGAAGCAGCTCCTCCAGAAAGATGGGCAGCGACCGTCCCAACCCCAAGGTGAAGTCGACCCGGAACAGGATTTCGTGCTCCTTGTCGTCGTAGGTAGCGACACAATCCTTCTGGCCGCCGGGATTGGCCATGGCCACGCCGGTTCGAATTTTACTGTCGTTGAAGGCAATGAAGTTCCAACTGGACCCGCCCTTTTCTCCTGGCATCCCAACGTCAGGGATGTCCAGCAGGGCTTTGGTATTCCATCTTATTTGAGACGCAAATTCCAAGGGGGATCTTAGCAGCACGTAACCGGCGCCGAATGGACCCGGGACTTCGAACTGCTTCGTCTCCTTTGGATCCAGAGACACTTCTTCGCCTAGAAGCTTGTCCCCACTCGAGCTGAAGGCTTCAACGCTCACGATCCCTAGGACAGTGTCTAAATTGGAAACGAAAAGGTCGCTCCCTCCGACGATGATTTGTGGAATGACCTGGGTGTTCCCGAGGTAGAATGGAGCCGCCGAGAACATATTGTCCCTGGTGGAATTGCCGAACAGAGTCCCTTGGCCTGTTTCATCGACCCTCATGCCAACGAAATCCGTATCACCGATAGTGAATCGATCCCTTGCAAAATACGCTGTGTCTCTCATCTCGACGTCTCCCGACCCATCTCCTTCCAGTTCAAGTATTAATCGGCTTATGTTATCGTTATAGTAGCGAAGAGTAGCGAAGCCTTGGGGGCCGTTGGCGGCACTCACGGCCTGAAACCCAGGGCCTTTGCGGTCAATATTGAAGTTCGCAAAACTCTTGTCATTCGGGAAGTGCAAACTAGCCTTAATCCAACCGTCGTCCATATACAGGAGGCCCGGTTGGCTGCCGATGATCCCGGAGAGTTCTTGGGCAGCTTTTACCAAAAATGCGGAGGTGTCGTCATCCTCTCCAAACGTCTGTTTCTCTGGAGGCGTGAGTTCATCGGCAACAGATTCCTCGACAGCATCCTCCTCAGCAGGAGTAGAGATCGGAGCCGAACCGCTGCCTGCTGCTGACAGTTCAGCATCGGCCGAGAAAGGCAAGGAGTCGAGGTCAACGGCGACAAGAACCAGTTGATTGGCTGCGGAAGTGAACTGTCGGGTAACCCAAAAATAGAGTTTTCCCTCCAGCACGCCAGGCACAAGCCGCATACGGGGGGTTCCATAGATGAAGTCCAGATACACCCCCCTCCAGCCCCAGATCGATAAACTCAAATGCCTGGTTGCCTGTTTTCCGAGCCAGACGAGGCTGAAACAAGGCCGTGTCGTAGACCAGAATCCAGGTCTCGCCCTCATCCGTCACCAGAAGGTCCGAGTTGAAGTACTTTTCCTCTGAGTCGATCTCCTCCAGGTCAAACGATCGGGTTGCTTCGTCGATGCTCAGAAGGTAGGGCTTGTTGTCCAGAATCAGCGCGAAAAACGTCTTATTACCCTGAACAAAACCCTTTCCACTCAACACAAGGGCCTGTCGATTAGTCAGGATGGTCAGAACCTGGGCAAAATTCTCCCCGAAGTGATAGGTCAGATCGTTTCTTCCACCCGGATTCCGGGAGAGGGCCAGCACGCCAGAGTCACTGACAGAAAGTGCCAGGCTGCGAAACGACGCGATGCGAGTCGGAGGATCGATCCCGGGGTAGATACGTTCTTTCAAGTTTGCAGAGAGTCCAGAGCACAGGACCAAGGCCAAGAACCCTGTGATGGGAACGTAAGAGGGGGTGGCTTGGGGTCGGAACCCAGGAAGCTGAAACATGGCGAAACTCCTTTTGTTTTACCCAGTTGCAGAGATGGTTTGTGTCGGTAAGTCTAGCGGGTTGGAGACAAACCCTCAAACAGCGTGCCAGCTGCCGAATTTTGGGGAGTGGGACGGCTAGAGCCCCCCTGGTAGGATTTGCCGAACCAAGCAGGAAAAGATCGCCGAGCCGCTATTGGTCTTTCACTCTTTCGAATCTCGCCCTGCTGTCCAACACCACCCTGAACCCGTTCTCAAACTCCACCAGCGCCCATGGCCCCGCGCTGATGGGTCCAGCCTTAGTTGCTGCGTCAGCTAGAAGGTGCTCACTTCTCGTGACTACAGTCCCTTTCACGCCGGGAGCAAGCAGGATCACGCCCTCCTCGATCCGCATGCCCTCGCCTCGCCAGATGATCGTGTCGCCGATTTCCAGGTCTAGGGGTTCCTTCCGGTGGTCCATAGCGGTTCCTTGACCTTTTCTACTAATGACGATGACGACTGGAAATCTGCGAGATTGATTGCAATCCCTTCGAAATTCGCTGGGGAGTCGAATGGAGTGGGGGCGAAGTCTTCAGGAGCTGGAAAGGCTGCTTCGACTGCGCTTGATCCTCAGAAATGCGGTCCTCGACTCGTTTCAGATCCGTCGCTGAGCTGAAACTCAGTAGTAAGCAATTCCGGAGACAGCTACACTGAAACAGAGCCCCGACCGGCTCGCACTGTGAGCGAAGGGAAGCAAAGTACCGGGGAGAGAGCGGACAGCAGCAACGTTTTGAGGATCTCCAGCACACTGAGGCTCACCTTCAGCTGAGCCTGCGGAAAGGAAGTTCCATTGAGGATCCAAACAAGAGGTGCAAGCTGGATTTCGGCAGCCCTCGTTCTCTTTCTGTCCGGGGGACACGCTGCCCAGAACCGCGATCCCTACATCGAGACGTTCGATAATGGGCCCGGCGGTTGGGTGGCTAATCGCAGGGACCCACTATCCGTGTGGGACGGGGTGGCCTACTGCTTCGGGCCTTGGTTCGTTGACCCAAACCATGCCCCTCCGGGTGCCGGTTATCTCCACATGCTTATGTTCATCACCACCACTCCGAAATGGGTGGCTCGGAAGGAGTATCCCAGCAACGGCTTCGTGGACGGGAAAAAGAGTACCAATCTTACGAACGCAAGATTGACGCTCCGCTCAAGGGGAGCGTTCGATCTTCCGCCGGAAGCCCCCGGTGGCATCGCGAAACCACGCAAGCCGGGTGAAGTTCCGATGGGCCTTCAAGGCTCCCAACTACTTCTCTGGGTGCAGGCCGAAACCCAGGGGACGACAGCCAATTTTGCCTTGACAGGACAGCCCTTTGAGATTACCCGGGAGTGGAGTGTGCAGACTGTCGTCCTCAGGCCAGACCCCACCGATTGGACTTGTGCCGGTGGCCGCAGTGATCTGATCCGGCAATATGGATGTGCTGACATCGCCGAGGTTCTAGAGGATGTCAACCTGGACCTCTATCTAGTCTTGTTCCCGCTCAAGATCCTTCCTGTCGGCGAAGTGGGTTCTCCCCATCAGACACGCGCTGGAGAGCACTACCCGGTCCAGCAAGAGTTTCTACCCAAGGGCCTGCTGATGGTTGATACCGTAAGCATCGAGTATCCCGACTAAACCAAGGGCGCCACCAAACTGCGCAAGTGGGATTGTTTTTCCCACACCGATCAACCCCACGGTGTCAGAGGGCGTCGTCGAGCCCCGCTCGCACCCACCGGAACCAGCCTTGCACATACTCTCCAAGCCGAGAGGACTCCAAGAGCTCCCCAGGCTGTTGCTCATAAAGCCGGAACGCACGCTTCTGTGATCGCTCGGGACGGCCTCACTTCCACTGGCCGAACATCCTGTTACGTGACACGCCGGAGTTCTGGCAGCAGGCTGAACGGAGCAGGTTCGAGACAGTGGACTTCGGGCCCAATATGGTGGGCAGAATGGCTCCATCTGTGCACCCGATTGACAGATAAGCCGTCCCCTGAGATTGCCCTTCCAGACCCAAAGATCTAGTATTCGGTAAATAGACTCCCCTTTTAATTTGGAGACCCGGTTGATCGGCCAAACCATCTCGCACTATCGCATCCTGGAGAAACTCGGCGAAGGTGGGATGGGTGAGGTGTACCTAGCCCAGGACACTGGCCCCCTCGATCGCAAGGTCGCTCTCAAATTCCCCTCCCAGGAAATGCAGCAGGACGAAGCGGCCCAGAAACGCTTTCTGCGGGAAGCAAGATCGGCTGCGGCTCTAGATCACCCCTACGTCTGCCACATCCATGAGGTCGGCGAAGACGGGGAGCAGTCCTTCATCTCGATGGAGTACGTCGCAGGCCAGTCCCTGAAGGACCGGCTGACCAAGGGCCCACTGGAACTGAGAGATGCCCTCCAAAAGGCCACCGAGATCGCCGAGGCCCTGGAGGCCGCCCACAAGCAGAACATCGTCCACCGGGACCTGAAGCCCGCCAACATCATGCTCACACCAGAAGGGCACGTGAAGGTGATGGACTTTGGCCTGGCAAAGAGGCTGGTAGAAGGCGGAGATCCAGACGAGGAAACGGTCAGCTCCACCCTGACCGATACTGGGGCCACGCTGGGAACCTTGCCCTACATGTCTCCCGAGCAGGTCCGAGGGCAGGAGGTGGATAGCCGCTCCGACATCTTCTCCTTCGGTGTAGTTCTGTACGAGATGCTCACTGGCATCCATCCCTTCAAGAGGGACACCTCTGTGGAGACGGCCACCGCGATCCTGAACGATGTCTCGCCTCTGGTTGCCGCGCATGTCGACAACCCACCAGTCCTCCTTCAGCATGCGGTAAGAAAGATGCTGGCGAAGGAGCCGAATCGGCGCTATCAGCATGTTGGTGATGTTCGGATCGATCTGGAAGAGTCGGTCACCGAGGCGTCCAACTCTTCAGTCGGGTCCGAGGGGGCTCATGCGGCTTCCTTTACGGTCCCAGCGAAAGGCATGCGCCTACCTGTCTGGCGTCAACTCCTCCCTTGGGGCGTGGCTCTTCTTTCTGTTGTAATCGCGATCTGGTACTTGAACGAGAGACGGCTATCCGAAGCAAGAGACTCGGACGCGCCTGTCCGCACAGTCATCACGCTGCCCTCAGACCAACAGCTGCAGGCCGGGGCTCGCTCCTACCCTCTCGATATCTCCCCGGATGGAAAACGGCTGGTCTACGCAGCAGAGAAGGCCGGTCAAGTCCAGCTCTTTATTCGTGAGTTCACTGAGTTCGATTCCAGACCTCTACCCGGTACCGAGGGAGCTCGCTACCCATTCTTTTCGCCAGACAGCCAGCAGGTCGGCTTTTTCGCTGAGGGTGAACTTCGCAAAGTCGCAGTATCCGGTGAGGCACCTCTCAGAATCTGCGATGTGCCGGCTCTCGACCGAGGCGCTGCCTGGGGACTGGACGAGACGATCATCTTCAGCGCTCCTGGGCAGGGTCTGTTGCGGGTACCGGCGGCTGGTGGTGCTCCGGAGATGCTCACGCAGATCGACAAGGTGAAGGGCGAACAGTCCCATCGCTGGCCGAGCTTCCTGTCGGATGGCAAGGCCGTGTTCTTCTCAATTCAGTCCTACGAGGGAGGAGACATGGCCGTGATATCGCTCGAAACAGGAGAGCGTCACATGCTGGGACACAATCCCAGAGGACCAGCTCAGTACCTCCCAACAGGACATCTCGTCTGGGGCGAGGGAGGTGGGCTCAGAGCTGCCCCATTTGATCCGGCACAACTCGAGTTTACGGGCCCACACGTCTTACTGCTCCATGGCGTGTATGAGCCCCCCAATACGGGCGGTCTGTTCTTGGCAGTCTCTCCCGTCGGGACGCTCGTGTACGTCCCTGGCGGTGTCGATCACACTTTGGTTGTTGTCGATCGCTCAGGGAAAGCCACTCCCCTAACAGATGAACGACGTGGATACCGGTTTCCCCGATTCTCCCCTGATGGAAGACGCGTCGCCGTGACCGTCGATCCTCCTGACCAGTCCGATTCTGACATTTGGCTTTACGATGTCGAGCGCGGCACAGGTTCCCCCTTCACGTCGCAAGGGCATCAGATGACTTCTGTCTGGAGCCTGGACGGCGGGAGCCTTGTGTATACCTCAATTCGACCGGAAATCGAGACGCAAAGGAGCCGCCGAGATCGGGCAGATCTCTACTGGAAGACCGTAGGCCACGCAGATGAAGCACAGTGCCTCCTAGAGAGAGAGTTCGTCCAGCATCCGGAGTCGTGGAGCCCGGACGGCTCACTCGCTTTCACGGAGCATAATCACGGCCAGGATGACATCTTGGTGCTGCGGAAGGATGGCGAAGTCTCGCCGTTTCTTATGAGCCGTTTCGATGAACGAATGCCGAGATTCTCCCCCGATGGCAAGTGGCTGGCTTACGTGTCGGATGAGTCAGGCCAAGACGAAGTCTACGTAAGGCCGTATCCTGGACCGGGCAGGAAGACGCTTATTTCAATGGGAGGTGGGCGCTCGCCGGAGTGGTTGGCTGATGGCAACGAACTGGTTTACCGCAGAGGAGGAAACCAGATGATGGTCGCGGAAGTGGAGACGGGCACGACCTTCAACGCTGAAAGAGCGAAGGTACTCTTTGAGGGTCGCTACGATGCCACTCAGCATGGCAACTACGATATGTCGGGCAACGGTCAGCGCTTCGTAATGATCAGGAGGGGGGAAATGCAGTTCAACGTTGTTCAGAACTGGTTCGAGGACCTGGAGCTTCTCGTCCCGACGGATTGACCAAGATGATCGGCCAGAGCATCTCCCACTACAAGATCACCTCCAAGATCGGCGAAGGCGGCATGGGCGAGGTGTATCGAGCTACCGATACCAAGCTCAACCGCGATGTGGCCCTGAAGGTCCTACCCGAAGCCTTTGCCGCAGACCGGGAACGCATGGCCCGCTTCTCCCGTGAAGCCCAGGTACTGGCGTCGCTGAATCATCCCAACATCGCCTCCATTTACGGTCTGGAGGATTCCGACGACAAGCACGCCCTGGTTCTGGAGTTGGTGGAAGGGGAGACCCTGGCTGAGCGTGTTGGCAGAGGTACTGTTCCCCTGGAGGAGAGCCTGAAGATTGCTCTTCAGATGGCTGAGGCTCTGGAAGCAGCGCATGAGAAGGGCATCATTCATCGGGATCTCAAACCCGCCAATGTGAAGATCACGCCGGAAGGCAAGGTCAAGGTCCTTGACTTTGGAATCGCCAAGTTGACGGGCTTGGAGAGCGGTGCCGAGGTTCCTACGAGGTTGACCGTTCCCAGCACGCCGATGGGAACGATTTCCTACATGTCTCCAGAACAAGCTCTCGGCCAGGGAATCGATGTCCGGACCGATGTCTTCTCGATGGGTGCGGTCCTGTACGAACTGATAACGGGTAGGCCACCATTTCAGGGCGAAACAGCCGTCCAGATCCTGAATCAGACCCTCAACTCCACACCCCCAGCTCCGACGACCGTTAATCCCGAGGTGCCACTGGAGCTTGAGCAGATAATCTTGAAGGCTCTCAGCAAAGATGTCCAAGATCGCTACCAGTCAACACAGGAGCTCAAACGAGATATCGAGCGATTCGGGAATACCTCCGACACTGGCTCGGACCCGCCATCCATAGCCGTGCTCCCTTTCCTTAATCTGAGCGCAGATCCGGAGAATGAATACTTCAGCGATGGTTTGGCCGAGGAGCTCATCAACGCCTTGGCCCAGGTCGAGGGGCTGAAGGTGGCTTCGCGAACCTCTGCATTTGGATTCAAAGGACGGGCGCAAGATATTCGTGTCATCGGAGAGAAGCTGAAAGTCGGTGCGGTCCTCGAAGGAAGTGTGCGCAAGTCCGGAAGCCGTGTTCGAATCATAGTCCAGTTGACCAATACCAAGGACGGATACCAGCTGTGGTCGGAGAAGTTCGATCGTGTTATGGACGATGTCTTCGCCATCCAGGAGGAGATCGCCCAGGCCATCACCGAGAGACTTCAGGTTCGTCGGCTCGGCGAACAACAAGAGAACCTGGTTGAGCGTCTCACTCACGACGCCGAAGCATACAACCTCTACCTCAAGGGTCTGTATTTCTGGAACAGAAGAACCGATGCCGACCTGCTTAAAGCGAGAAGCAGCTTCGAGCTCGCGGCAGAACGGGATCCAAGTTTTGCGCAAGCCATGAGTGGTCTTGCGGATACATACGCCATTCTGGGTATGGCAGAGTACGGTATCTCTGCACCTCGTGACGTGCTTCCCCGGGCCAAGGAGCGAGCACAGAGGGCGCTTGACTTGAACCCTCGGCTGGCGGAGGCACAGACTACTTTGGCACACGTTACAGCCTTCTATGACTGGGATTGGGACGAGGCCGAGCGGCAGTTCCAACGAGCCATTGAGCTGAACCCTGAATACCCCATGTCCCATCACTGGTATGCGTTGTTCCTCGCGGCTATGGAGCGGCACGACGATGCACTCAGAGAAGAAAGATTGGCGCTAGAACTCGCCCCCACCTCCTTGATCATCAACAAGAACGTGGGAACGATCCTTCACTACCAGGGAGACTATGGCGGGGCCATCGAGGTGTACCAGGAAACTCTGGAGTTGGATCCCCACTTTTCACGAGCCCATTTCTATCTGGGGGCCTCCTATGTGCAAGTGGGGAAGTATAGAGAGGCCATCGTCGAGTTCCAGCGGGCCACGGAGCTGACCGGTGGAAACACGGTTTCTCTGGCCATGTTAGCCCATGCGCTAGCTGTGTCCGGCCGACGGGATGAGGCCCTGCATGTGCTGGAAGAGTTGCGGGATCTCTCCAAGACAAAGGATAGATTCGTAGGGTCCATCAGTTTTGCCTTTATTCACCTGGGATTGGGTGATGAGGAAGAGACTTTTGAATGTCTCTCGAACGCATTGACGGAACGCGCGTCGTGGCTGGTCTCCTTGCGTGTCGAGCCTTTGTTTAACCCAATCCGCACGGACGAGCGATTCGAAAAGCTCATGCGAGAGGTAGGTTTGAGCTGCCCCACGTAGACTCTACTCTCTCTCAAACCTCTGGACCGCCACTGGTGGTGCAGCCAGACGATTCGTGATGATCAGAGCCGTCGAGCTTGGCAAGCCAGCACAAACAAAAGTCGTCCTTAGCTGGTTCGAAGAACTCAAGCGACTGGTGCCGACCGAGAATTGAGGTACATCGCACCTATCTCATCACCTCCGCTCTAATCTTCGCGGCGGCGGCGATCCTCCACTTCCTCCGGCTGATCAACGGTTAGGACTTTGTACTGGGACCCTGGTCCATTCCCAGGTGGGTCTCATGGGCAGGCACGGGAATTCCAGCATGCATGTCTGCTTGGGCACTGTCTCTGGCACGGAAGCGGTAGACGAGATCGTCTGTGAGACTTGAAGAGAGTTGTGAGGGTCAGGTGAATGACACTCAGGGGCATGCCAAAGGTTCAAGGAGATGGATCCGAGATATTCTGGTTCTCTTTGCAGTGCTCATTGTGATTCCCATGCTGGTGCGCTCCTGTGTGGAGCTAGCCTGGTGAAACCGAAGTGGTCCAATCCCATGCGGGGACGGGGCTGAACCTCGCTACCTGAATCTCAGGGAATAGAGATCCGCGTCCTTCATCGCGAATCGCAGACGGACTGGCTTCCCCGAGAGGCGCCCCACACCCTGGTTGCCCTTCCACGTGACCAGACGCTCGATCTCGTCTCCTATGATCTCCCGGCACTCGGACAGGGAGAATCCGGGGAGGGGCTTGCCCTCCGCGTCCTGGACCTCCACTCGAAGACTTCCGGCGGCGCTGGTGGCGTAGTTGATCTCCAACTGGTTTCCCTCAAATCTCAAGGGCTTCGTGGCCAGCTGGCCTCCCGCGTAGGGGGCATTCACCGACGCAAACCCGTCCAGGCGCAGGGTCATCCGCTGGATGTGCCAGGAAGGATCACCGTAGTGACGTCCCACGTAGATGGACATCTCAGAAGCTCCCGTGGGCACGACCCCTTGAAGCGGATAGTTGGTGCGGGAAACCCAGTTCAGGGGCCCCGGACCTGGCCGCACGAAGACACCCATGAAGGTCCGGTCATAGACAATGCCCCCTCGGGAGGTCATGAAGGCGGCATCCGAACAATCTTGGCTCCGCCAATTCGGACCCCAGGGATTGGTGGAATCCGGCACTATGCCGGCTTTCCTGGCCACCTCCGGGTCCAGGACCCCTCGGCCCTTCATGAACCGTGGTGGGAAGGCCACATAGATGTGAGGGGCCCGAAAATAGGGCACCGTATGGTGCTCGTACAGATGCTCCGGAGGAACGATTCCTCCCGTGGTGTACTCCATGGGGACTGGGTCAGTCCAGGTCAGGAGATCCGTGGAAGTGCTTCGAGCCACTGAGCGCTTGCCGGTCCCGTCGTTTGCCGTCATATAACGAAAGTAGAGCAGGTAGCGCTCTTCGGTAGGCGACCAAAATATGGACTGGATGCCGTCGAAACCGTTGGGCAGGGTGGTGATGAAGACCGGCTCCTCCTGCACCTTCCTGAAGTCGACGCCATCGGTGGAATCGAACAGATAGAGGTCCACGTACATCTTGCCGTCCAGGGGATGCTCGTTCTTCCAGTCGGTCCGCTCCCGGTACTGGGAACTGGTGGCCTTGATCCGCTGGCCCGCTGGGACTCCGGGGCGGTTATCCACGAAGGGCACCAGGCGACCCTCCATCACCACATTGTTCTCCCGGGTGCCTGCCGCCTCCACCAGTCCAAGAGCAGGCTTCTCCCAGCGGATCCCATCCTGGCTCCGAGCGTAACTGATATAGCGGTTGACCTTCTTGTCTCCTCGTAGAAGCTCTCTGGCCAGGTAGTAGAGATGGTATGTTCCCTCCTGCTTGAAGACCTTGTAGCCGAAGTTGAAGCGGCTTTCCCAAGGCCGGTCCACCTTGATGGCAACACCCGCGGGCCGAGGCTCATGCAGCTTCAGACTTACACCCTCCATGGATTCGATCAGATACTCGTCCACGAACAGCTCCAAGCGTGAGCCGATGTCCAGGGCCTTTGTGGTCTCGGGTGGGTTCGCCAATGCAGCCGCCACGGAGAGCAGCAGACAGAAAATACGCAGTGCTGTGCCCATCATCCATCCTCCTTTTCGGGGCGTTTCCTTGGTTGGACTGAGCCCCAGCGCCATCATGCGACCTCTCCTCTTGCTAGTCTATACTCCGCCGGTCTAATTCCTGCTCCACGCTATCGGCACCTTCGTCACAGAGCCGATCGAACAGTTCGCAGAGCGTCTCGTTGTCCCTGTGCCAGGGGAACAGCACGTTCTTCGCCTGCACTGTCTCCTCGCGAACCTCCCAACCCAGCATTCCCAGAGCCTGAAAATCCTCGCGAAAAGCCGTTTCGAGTTCCCTGCGGAATTCAGGTCCGTCTGATACCTCGATGAACCGGGCCTCACCCTGGGAGGAAGCCAGTACCAGGCGCAGGAAGTCCAAGGGTGTGGCAGCCGCTGCGGATCTGACAATCTGAATCAGCTCCTCGAAGCCAGGCGGTAGGACCTCATCCTCTGGAAGGGTTGAATCAGCTTGAGTTGGATCCGTCTTGTAAGAGAGTTGCTCTGGGTATCCTAGCTCCTTCAGGCATCTAGAGATTTCCTTGTCGATCAGCACCCTATCAGGCCCGTCCAAAGCTGACTGGTCTAGCCAGGAAGAGAAGTTGCTGTGGTTAAGTGTGTCCTTGCAGGCCAAACGAAAGCTGGCTTTACCCCTGACCATGCATGATCATGGGAACCAAGGAGGGATGGCTCCTGGTGCGCTCCAGGATGTACTCCTCAAGCCGCTCTCTGAAGAGGCCGTATTCGCGGACCATGGGAACACCTCAGACGTCGGTCTTCTTCTTCTGAAGCGTTCCTCCAATTCCAGCACCCAAAGCCACTCCAATTGCGATGCCCGCACCTATGTTATCCATAGCTGCACCGATCGCGACGCCAAGGGCTATCCCCACTCCCATGCCAGTACCCATGCTTTTCGCCGCGCTGTCGTCTTTCTTTGTAGCCATCAGTTAGTTGCCCTCTCTCCGTGCGTGGCAAGCCCCTTCTTGAAGACCTTGGTGTGATCCTATAATTGCCCTTCCAGATCCAAAGATCTAGTATTTGCTCAGCAGGTTCCCCCGTAGCCTGGAGGCTCTTTGCTAGGCCAAAGCATTAATCATTACAAGATCACAGCGAAGCTGGGCCCTGAACTACCAGCGGGAGTCCCCGGAGATGGTTCTGCGGGTCTTCCATCCCATGAAGAAGCACCCCGCCAATCCCCTCATCGACATGGGCAGGGACGGTCCCAGCTGGCCCTCCGTCCTACGAGATCCTGAGACCGGTCTTTTCCGCCTGTGGTATCAGGCCAACGTCCTGGTGGACGACCCCAAGCCCGGCATCGGCGGCGTCTACCGGGTGGGAATCGCCTACGGTGAGTCGGATGACGGGATCCGCTGGCGTCTGCCCAACCTGGGAATTCTGCACGGTCCCCACAAAGGCTCCATGAAGCGGGATGTCTGGAAGGGAAGCAAGAAGAACAACTTCGTCTGGAGGGGGGTCTCGATGCGAAGAGGGACCGGGGCATACGTCCCCGACGAGACACAGATCCCCGTCGAGGCCCGTCGGGGCTACAAGTACGTGATGTTCAACCTGGACATCGACGGGGGGCACCTGGTGGGCTCCCACGACGGCATCCACTGGGATCCCGCCAGCGATGTGCGCCTGTTCACCATGCACAGCGACTTCCCCAACTTCGTCATCTACGACAAGGACCGGGAGGAGTACGTCCTCTACTGCCGCTCCAAGCACATCTACCGGGCCAGACAGAAAGGGGGCATCCTGAATACGGGGGCCTCCCGGCGTATCTCCCGAATGGCCAACAAGGAGCTCTGGACCGAGTGGAAGTCGGAGCCCCAAACCATCCTGATCCCGGACGAGTTGGACAACCGGGAAGGCTTCAACTTCTTCTACAACATGACCGCCTACCGCCACGGGGGGATCTACTGGGCCTTCCTGGGCCCCTTCAAGTGGAACACCGACATCCGATGCGAGCTGGCCTTCAGCCGCGACAGCATCAACTTCCAGCGCCTGCTCAGCCGTCCCCAGCTCCTTCCCCTGGGTCTGGAGGGCAGCTGGGACAGCGACATGATCTTCCCGGCCTACCAGTGGGTCGAGGTGGGAGATGAGTGGTGGATGTACTATTCGGGCTGGAACGGACCCCACGGGGTACGGGAGAACCTGGAGAGGGGCGCGTGGAGGACCGGAGGCCTCGGCCTGGCCACAATCCGCAAAGAGGGCTTCATCTCCATGAGGGGCCCCGAGGGCGGCGGAGTCATCGCCACCCGGAAGATCCTGTGGCCAGGTGGCAGGCTCGTGGTCAACGCAGATGCCCGGGGCGGAGAGATCAAGGTCCGGGTCAGCGACGCCTGGCGCAGGCCCGTTCCAGGTCTGGACTACCAGGACTGCCGTCCCTTCGCAGGCGATGCCGTCTCTCATGAAGTGACGTGGATGGAGACCCTAAGGAATCAGGTGATTCGACTGGAATTCCTCCTCACGAAAGCGGATCTCTACACGTTTCGCGCCACTGGCGAAAGGGAAGACTGACAGCCATCGGATGTCTTGGGAAAGCCCCAGCATCGACTGGTGGTTCGTTTCAGAGGCCCCGCCTTCCGGCCCCCCGGAAGAGAGCTCGTGCCTACGTGGGATCCGGGAATTCGATTCGGACCGTGTCGAACATCAGCAGTCCCTGGGGGAGGTGGTCGGGATCGACGGGGTAGTCTACTCCGGCCCGCAGCTTGTGGGGATGCTCGACGTCTCCACAGAGCGGAACGATCTCGAGGGGAAACAGAACAAACATGATGTTGGCGTTGACGTCCGCCAGGACCTCGTCCACGTCGGCGCAGACGCGCGTGTCCAGCATGTCGTGACGCCCTCCCAGGCAGGTCCACTGGTCAGGCTCCGGAACAAGCGTGACGCTCTGCTCGCTCCACTCCCGCGTGATGCGAAAGGGCTGAGTGTGGAGGACCAGGTTGACGTTCCTTCCGCCGTTCTCCGAATGCACCAGCAGGAGCAACTGGGCGCCCTTGAGGTCCACCCTGCCGCGCAAGCGGACCGTCAGACGCGCATTGGTGAAATCGGTGGAATGTGCCTCCTCGACAAAGCGGTTGTCTGTGTAGGGGAGGGTGCGCCCGAGGCCGGGCGCGAGCCAGCGATGGTGAGTGTATAGCCACATGACCATGTGCAGGTAGCCGGCTCCGGGGGGAGCGTGGTTGGCATCTAGAAACCAGGGGCCGTGACAGTAGGCCACTCCGTCCCAGGTCGGCAGAGCGTAGCGGCGATCGGCGTACCAGCCACCCGGGCCATCGTCGAAAGTCTCCAGATAGGTCCGTTCTCGCGACCTCTCCATTCCTCCACCCCAGGGCTGATTCGGCAGTGGCGCACAACCCTCGCCCAGCGATGCCATCAGAAGCATCAGAAGCGAGACACGCCCTCTGGTGATGTCCATGGCACAAAACTCAGGGCTCGATCAGCTGGCCGACCAGGACCGCATTCCAAGCCCGACGCCATGATGCCACGGATGATGTCGTCCTGCTCCAAAAAGAGGGGTCGTTTCCGTCTTGACGCCTCCACGCCGGCAGAATATCGTGAGGCCTCGGAGAACTGCTCGCCATCTTCCTAGGAGCGGAGTGTACCAGCCGACGTTTCCTTACAGCGGACGCGGGGTCCAGAACGAGAAGGAAGAGCTCATTGGCACGCAGGCGATCCAGCGGGTGGATGTCATCAAGAACAATCGGATCGTCTATTCTTCGACGCCGGGCAAGCGCAGGGTGAGGTTCCAGTACTCGGATAACGCTTCGGAGCCGGGGGAGAGCTACTACTATCTACGGGTGATCCAGGAGGATGGCGAGATGGCCTGGGGGTCCCCGGCCTGGGTCACCTACCAGCCCTGAGCAGCGCGGGGCCCCCGGACCCATCCATCGGCCGAGTCGGGGAGGAACCCGATCAGCATGAAGATCAGGAGCCGATTCATGCCAGGCATCGTGACATGCGTCCAACCCCGCGCCGCCGAAGAAGGGGCCCGGGTGCTGGAGGCGGGAGGCAATGCCTTCGATTCCGCCGTCACGACGGCCTTCGTGCAGATGATCGTGAGCCCCTTCAGCTGCGGTCTGGGTGGTATGATCTCCGCCCACGTCTGGGCTCCCGTTAAGGGGGAGCATCGGGTCATCGACGGATGCGTTCGTGCGGGGTCACGGGTCCGGGAGGGCATGTGGGCCCAGGACTACCTGGGCGAAGCCGCCTTGAGCGGGAGCAGCCTGTTCCAGGACCACCGCAGCACCATGGGCTATACGTCCATCTGCACGCCCGCCACGGTAGCCGGGCTGGCCGAAGTCCACCGGCGCTATGGCACCCTGTCCTGGTCGGACCTCCTTCGCCCCGCTGTGGAAATCGCTTGTGAGGGCTTCGCGATCACACCCCAGTTGGCGAAGCAGTTCGAAAGCCGGGGCGAGCAGATCGAACCGGATCCTCTTGCCCGGATCCGAGCCACACCCGAGTGCAGCCGGCTCTATCTTCATCCCAACGGGTCTCCCTTCCGGGAAGGCGAGATCTTCCCCAATCCCGACTACGCCGCGACCCTGGAGCGGCTCGCGACCCACGGTCCCGGGGATTTCTATCGGGGCGAGCTAGGCCGGGAGATCTGGCGGGACCTTGAAGAAAACGGCGCCTTCGTGACGCGCCAGGATCTGGAGTCCTACCAGCCACGCTCCTATGCTCCCCGCTCCTCCCGATACCGCAGCTTTGAGGTCTTCTCCAACGATCCGCCGGGAGCAGGCTATCTGCTTCAAGAAGCGCTCAACGTGCTGGAGGGTCTGGACCTGTCCCGGCTCGAGCATGGCTGCCTCGAGTACCTGAGCTACCTGGCGTCGACGCTTCAACTGGTGGATCAGGATCGTCGGGATTTCCTGGGCGACCCAGAGGTGGTGGGGAAAGAACCCGGGCAAGTCCTGATCTCCCGGAAGAGAGCCGAGGAGCTGCGCAATGCCGTCCTGCAGGGCGTGGTCGGGGGAACGATTCCAGATCATGAGCCGCCCGACACGACCCACCTGACGGTGGTGGATCAGGACGGCAATGTGGCCGCCATCACTCACAGCCTGGGAGGCTTCTCGGGAGTGATCACGCCCGGCCTGGGCTTCATCTACAATAACGCCATGAACCGCTTCGATCCACGGCCCGGCCGTGCCAGTTCCCTGGCCCCGGGGAAGGCTCGGATGCACCTGATGATGCCAACCATCGCCTTCCAGGACCAAAGGGTGGCCATGGTCCTGGGAGCGCCGGGAGGTAATGCCATCCTGAGCGCGCTGGTTCAGGTCTTCACCAACGTGGTGGAGTATGGGATGAATGCGGTGGAGGCGGTCTCGGCTCCTCGCATCCACGCCGAAGGCCGGACGATCTGGTGCGAGGCCAGGACCCGCACGGACACCTGCGAGGCACTCCGACGGCGGGGATTTACCGTCGTCCAGGACCCCGCTTCCCTGGCTCCCCGGCGGGGCCTGGCCCAGCTGGTCATCGTGGGGCCCGATGGTCGTCTGGACGGAGGATCCGACCCGCGGGGGGAGAGCGGGGTGGGGTACGCTCGCGGTTGACCTGACAACTCGCTTCTCGCTCGACGACGTCTTGAACCACCTTGTCTGCTTCCCGGTGGCAGATGGATAACGCGAACTCGTCGCGGCCTCCCCCACTGGGATCGACACCGGCGCAATACGGGAGTCCTCTTCGATAGGGAAGCTCGTAACGTCCTTGAATCACACAGGCCTCCACGGCCTCACGGCTGAAGGCATTGGTGATCGAATCGCTGAAGATGGCCGCGTATTCTCTTTCGAAGTATTCCGCATCGCGTGCGCGTTCGGCCTCCAAGAAGGATACATCGCAAGTCGGAGTGACAACTGCTACCTCAGCCAGATGGAAGCAGCCAATACCCTTAGCGGCAGTTGGTCTGTTGATGGTTCTGATAGGGGTACTCCTGGGCTTTCTCCTCTGGAATCCCGAGAAGGACAGCTCTTTCCAGTGGCACCACACCCCACCCGGCCCTCACTGACCGAGACGCCTGGAACCGTTGGGTGTCTGGCATCCAGCCGGAAGATGAGCAAAGAACTGTTGAGGGGCGGCCCCCGGACCACATCAATCAACCGACAAAGGAGAAGGTAAAGGGGGCTTCTTTCCAGGGGGAGGATCACAGTGGGAAAAAATGGGGTGTCGCCATCACCCGAGGCGGGTACTTGCTGCAGACTTTTGGCGACCCCGATCGCCATGATGCGCAGCAGGACCGGCTACCTTCACCAGAGCGAGTCCCCGGATGGGGGACTGACGTGGACACCGGTGCGCCGTACACCGATTAGGGAATCCCCGGGGCATCTACTGCTTCTGTCCGATGGCCGGTTACTGGTGACCTACGGGCACCGTGGAGCTCCCTGCGGCATCCGGGCCTGCCTGAGTCAGGACGGCGGGCGGACCTGGGACTACGAGAGCGAGCTGCTGATCCGGGACGATATGCCCAACAAAAACCTGGGTTACCCGGTATCGATCGAATACGAGCCCGGGCGTCTGTTCATCACCATCTACTATGGGGAACAGGAAGGGGATGGTGCCAGAGCAGTAGCGGGCTACGGGGTCAGCAGTATCCGGGGATCCTACTGGGAGCTGTCTTGAGTGGACGTCCAGATGCCTACTTGGGTTGGGAGCTAGACGGACGGACGTGGTGCGCCAGAAACTCGCGAATTGCAGCGTACGCTTGCTGGTTCTCCTGGAGGCTGAACCCTCCGTGTCCTCCTCCAGCGACAGTATGTAGTGAATTGGGCACGCCTGCGTCGTCCAGCGCCCGATGCAGGCGCACGGCGTGGTCGTAGGGCACGATCAGATCGGAATCCCCGTGAATCGTAAGAATCGGAGACAGGTCCTTCCGCACCCAGGTCAGGGGCGAGACCCGTTTTGCAATCTCAAGGCGATCGGGCATGGAACCCATCCAGGCCACAGCGTAGGTCTTGGCGTTTTCGCCCGCCAGGAGG
Source organism: Acidobacteriota bacterium (assembly GCA_965218775.1). Classification (GTDB taxonomy): domain Bacteria; phylum Acidobacteriota; class UBA6911; order RPQK01; family JAJDTT01; genus CAUZIZ01. The sequence goes on from CBDCLS010000006.1 coordinate 3,132,030, forward strand.
TCGCCGACGTCCGTGATGCCATACCAGTTGACGACGGCGGCAACCCTCATCTCCTGGTCCAATGGCGTCGCCCGGTTGGGCTTCTCTGGGTCCCTGACGGGACAGCGCCGGTCCAGGCCGGCGGACGCCGGCAGCATGCCGGTAATGAGGGAGAGGTGTCCACCGGCAGAGCCCCCTGTCAAGACAATTCGATCCGGGTCGAATCCATATTCTTCGGCGTTCTGGAACACCCAGCTTAGGGCGCAGCGACAATCCTCTACTGCGGCGGGAGCGAGAGCGTTTCGGGCCAAACGATACTCAACATTGACGACTGCCCAACCCATTTCCAGATACGGCAGCGTTCGCAGGATGCTGCCTTCCTTGGTGCCACCAACCCAGCCTCCTCCGTGGATGTAGACGAGGGTCGAAAGCGGCTGTTGGACGACTCGGGGAGCCATGACATCCAACTTCGATTCGTAGCCGTCGGCGATGAGATAGGTGATGTTGGGAAAGACCCTGTAGCGTGTTGACACTTCGACGCCCCAGGAGGCCGCGTCCGAGCCCTGTCCCCAAATGCCGGGGGTGACAAGGCAAAGCACAAACAAGAGTATCGAAAACCAGGTCTTCATGCTAACTCCTTACTATAGCGGGTCTTCTCAGTCTTCGCTTCTTCTTGCTCCGAAAGCTCTGTAACCCTGCAGGGAGTGGGGAGACCACTTTCTCAGCGGCCAGCGCCTGTAGGTCGAGTCTCAAGCTATTGGCCAAGGCCAGATATTTCTCCTCCTGAGGCTTCCCGTTGCCGTTCAAAAAGGCGGCCTCGTAGAGATGGCATCTCAGGAGCTTGAAACAGACTCGCCCGATGAGAATCCGTTCTTGAGGTGTGGGCTCACCGCCCATGGCGGAGAACAGCTCCGATTCCATTGCTTGCCAAATGCGGGCCAGCCGGGTCCTGCCATCGAGACTGCTGAGGCTAAACTGGGACTGCGCCGCATGAAGCACGGCTCTGACGTTGCCGTGGCCGCTGCCTTTACGACTCGCCTTCGGACGTTTCTTTCTAACCGCTAACCTTACTCTGGACACTGTTCCTGCCCCTCTTTCTATGAGAATCGACTCCTAGAGGGCTCGCGGTCAGATCCAAGATCGCTGCCGTCGAGCCCTGGAAGCCGTTGCGTGCACGGTATGTCTTCGGGAGCGTTTGGTACGCCGGCCAATACGCCGCACATTACAGACGCTGCCAGCGTGGGGGCTCGCCCGACCCATACTGGCAAACGCTACCCCATGCACTCGCCGTTACCCCGTGCACTCAGGAATCGGGCAGTAGCTTACCAACCTCCTCGCCTATAGCATTTCGGATTGCTTGGTCCTTCACATGTTTTCGAATGATATGCACCAGACTTGCCGTAAGAACACTGACCTCCTCCGCCGAGATCATCTGCCCAGACAGCACTTGATGCCTAACCACTACGCCTACAAGTCGGGCCCGACGGTCCATCCAATGGCCTATTTCTGTCCAGACACTACTAGCCCGATCCGGTCCTTGCTCTTCTCCGAGTCGCTCGAGCAGATCAATCACTCGAGCATCGCCCAGGGCAATCTCTGATCGAAGGTCAAGTAAATTGGCATCTGAACAGGCTTCCTCGTAGATTCGCAGCAGATGTCGCGGCAGTGCCTTCGAGCGTCGACCATGTTTGAAGTTGGGATGGTTTGAACCTCGCAAGGAAGCCCCACCGTGCATGCGGCAACGGTTTCTTCCCAGCACTGGAGAATTCTGACATGAAAGGCCCTTACGCGTTTTCGCGCCGCACGCCCGATTGTCGCTCTTTTTTCCGTCTTGAGACATTCGTCTCTCCTTTGGCTCTCGCCCGGAGCAAGCAGGCCTCCCGGGCTCGTACAACTTGGGTACGCCTGTTTCTCATGGCGGAGATAGCCTTTTCTTACTTTGAGGGCAACTAGGCGGGAACCTAGTGAGCTTCAAATCAGGTTTAGTCCGAAGTTCCCTGAGACTTTAGCAGATAACTGACTGACTCTACAGGAGATAAAGGTAGTTTTGGACTGGATTGTGTAGGCATGTAATTGTGGCTTATATTTCAATAGTGTGCTTGACTTTAAAGGATTATATAGGGTATAGTGGTAATCATGTACATCACCTCCGTCCCCAACCGCGGCTCTCCCCCCGCCATCCTGCTGCGCGAGAGCTACCGCCAAGGCGGTCAGGTTAAGACCCGCACCCTTGCCAATCTCTCCAAGTTGCCCGCCGAAGCGATCGCCCTGCTGCGCCGCAGCCTTAAGGGGGAAACCCTGCTGGCCCCGGAGGACGCCTTCGAGGCCATCGCCTCCTTCCAGCAGGGACACGTCCAAGCCGTGCTCACGGCCATGCGCCGACTCGGCCTCCCCCAACTGCTGGCCTCGCGGCCCTCGCGTCAACGCCAGTTGGTCTTGGCCCTGGTGGCGGCGCGCATCCTGGAACCAGCCAGTAAGCTGGCGACCACGCGCTGGTGGCAGGTCACCACCCTGCCCTCGGAGCTGGGAGTGGAGGAGGCCGACCAGGAGGACCTGTATGCGGCGCTGGACTGGTTAGGGCAACGCCAGGCGCCGATCGAGAAAAAGCTGGCCGCTCGACACCTCCGTGAGGACGGCCTGGCGCTGTACGATCTGACCTCCACCTACTTCGAGGGCACCACCTGTTCGCTGGCCAGCCTCGGGTACAATCGGGACGGAAAGCGCGGCAAGCTCCAGATCAACTACGGGTTGCTGACCAACCGCCGCGGGATTCCCGTCTCGGTCTCGGTCTTCGAGGGCAAGACCGGGGACCCGAAAACCCTGCTGCCGGAGGTGGACAAGCTCCGACAGCAGTTCGGGATCGAGCGGCTGGCCCTGGTGGGGGACCGGGGGATGATCACCCACAAACAGATCGATGCCCTGCGCCCGATCGACGGCATCGACTGGATCAGCGCGCTCCGCTCGGAGACCATCCGCAAGCTAGTGGAGGGCGGGGCGATCCAAAGGGGACTCTTCGATGAGCGCAACCTGTTCGAGCTCTCCCATCCGGACCTCCCCGGCGAACGACTCGTCGCCTGTCGGAATCCGGAGCTCGCCCAAAGACGGGCGCGCCACCGCAGCAGCCTGCTGGAGGCCACCACCCGGGAGCTGGAGAAGGTGCGCCGGATGGTCACCGCAGGGCGTCTGCAGGGGCAGGAGCAGATCGGCAAGCGCGTGCGCCAGGTGCTCGGTCAGTACCGGCTGGGCCAACACTATCGGCTGCAGATACGGGAGGACGGTTTCGAGTCTCGAGCCGATGAAGAGGCGATCGCCGCCGAGCTGGCCCAAGCGGCGAGCAAGAGCCCAGAGTTGGCGCAAAGACGACAGCAGCACTACGCCCGTCATCGCCAGGCGATCGACCAACAGCTAGAGCACCTCCGCCAGCGGATCCAGCGGGGGCGTCTGTACGGCAAGGAGCACATCGGGGTTCGGGTGGGAAAGGTGCTCAACAAGTACAAAGTCGGCAAGCACTTCCAACTGCACATCGAGGAGGATCGATTCGACTTCGAGATCGACCCGGAGAAGGTCCAAGCCGAAGCGGCCCTCGACGGTCTCTACGTGGTGCGCACGAGCCTGCCCCAAGAGACGCTCGACGCCGCCCAGACGGTCCTCAGCTACAAACTCCTGGGCAGCGTGGAGCGGGCCTTTCGCTCCTTCAAGACGATGGACCTCAACGTCCGACCCATCCACCACCGCCTGGCCCGCCGGGTCCGGGCCCACATCTTTTTGTGTCTGCTCGCCTACTACGTCCTCTGGCACATGCTCGAGGCATGGCGTCCGCTGCTCTTCGCCGACGAGGATCTGGAAGCGAAGAGGACGCGCGACCCGGTGGCGCCGGCCCGCCGTTCCCAGCAAGCGCTCCGTAAGGTGCACTCCAGAACCCTTGAGGATGGCACCGAGGTGCACAGCTTTCAGACGCTTCTGAAGTTCTTGAGCAGCATCACCCGCAACCTGTGCCGGGTCCGCAGCGCAGCCCCTGAGGCCACCACCTTCGAGATCCTCACCACACCCAGCGCCAAGCAGCAACGCGCCTTTGATCTTCTGGAGACCATTCGAGTGTAGGCAGACCGCTGCAGCCCCTATTGCACGTATCCCTTTGAAATCATGGTACTTTTCTGCTCCCAACAGAAAGGAACTTCAGTTTAGTATTCTTCGCCCGCTCAGTGGAACCCTCCACAAGGAAGAGTGTTCGGAGTAAGCGTGGCAACATGCTGGCGCAGGAAGACCTCGACGACGTCCGCCTCTTGGCCATCATCATCTGCGCGGCAGATAGGTTTTCGAATTCTGTGCGACGACTCTTTCGTGGAATCGGAATTGCCGGCAGACGTAAGCGCATCCTGGTCTCGATCAGGGCGACGAGTCCTCGCTCTCCGGCCCGGGCGACTTGGTCAAGTCCAAGATCGCTGACCCGTCGAGAGCCCTGGAAGCCGTTGCCTGTTTGTCGCCTGTTCACAATGTCAGCCAATGTGAGTCGATCGATCATCTTCTGGGTTAAAAATCCGGGAATTGCGTGTGTTTGTGAGCCATTGTCAGCCAAGTGACAAGGCGCTCTTCAGATTTAGGATCTGGTGGGTGAGAGCCCGTGGGGGAGCGGGAGAACATCATCCCCGCTCGGTGGTACGCGTACCACTGAGGTACTCCGTTGTTCAGGTGTTCTTCTTCATCGCTCCGGCGCCCTTCCCGCCAACATTCGGGCGACGGTTTGATGTAACCAAAACTCCACTTGACTACAAAAATGAGGGGGCTTCCCGGTGGGGTGCGTTTCCTAAGTAGGTGTGAGGTGCACCGTGGCTGGAGGTTGCAGGCAGACGTGCAACCCTTATCTGTATAGAAACACGTTAGTTAAGATGGAGGGTTGCAGTGTTGCAGCCGAACTAGAGGGATAAAGCATCCCTTACGAAAAAGGTTCCGGAACCCCAGGCCAACACTCCCGATCTCGATGTACTCTATTCCTGTTTCGTCTGCCGCCACAAGCAACTTGCTATTCCGGGACCAACGTGGGAGTGGCTCAAGTGTCACCCACCGCCGGTTCCAATCACTGTGTCAGTTTTTGTGTCACTTTGGTCGTCGTATTTGGACTATCTCAACCGGACTCCATGAGGAACAGACAACAGGTGACCCCTTTCTGTGATTGGGAGCGGCCCCATTCTTGTGCCAGATTTGTGCCAACTTTCAGTAGAAACTATAGAATCTGACCAGGTTTGACAGAAATATATGACGAAAGCCAAGCTAGGCTAAGTTGATGAAAAGTCTGTATTTGCTTCAGAAAACAAGGGTTAAAGGTGAACCTCTCTGTTGGCCGGTGGATGGCGGCTACACCGGGAGATAGGCGGGCGTAGCGGTGGGCTCCAGGCCGCCGTCCCGAGCCAAAGGCTCGGAAGAATGGGACTTCGGCCTGGAGCCCAAAGCTACGTTCGCCAATGAAGTTTCAGCCTAGGTCCCGCTTTCGAAATACCCTTCATTCTCGATCTGGCTGGCTGCCCACTTCTTGTCTTCCGCAGATAGCGGTCTTAACGGTGGGCGAGGATCGCTGGATCTGAGGAATCCGAAGCACCCGATCAGCGCCTTGTCGACTGCCACGTCGGTGTACCCCCTGCGACTGAGTGGCCAATAAAGCGTGTCCATGAATCGCTGGAGCTCCTGATCCATGGCCTCAGCCTTTTCCCAGTCCTGAGTTTCGCAGGCCCGGAACCAGCGCAGCACGAATTCTGGTGCCAGGCTCGTCATCAGCGAGAAGGCACCGTAGCCTCCAAGCTTCATCGAGCGAACCATCCAGTCGTCCAGGGTGAGATGCCGAAGTGAGGATGCGTGCTGCTGAAGACCCTCCCAGGATTGCTGGTCCATATTGCCCTGCTTGGTTCCCCAGAAGTTGGGAATGTCGATCAGGGAGGCGTAATCCTCTGGCTGGAAGCGGACACCGGGGGCATAGTCCGTGTTGTAGTGCACGACGCCCATGGCTGGACACGATTCGGCGATCGTCCGGAGAGCCGCAGTCCTTTCGCCCGGACTTAGAGGGATAAAGTAGGGGGGGATGGCAAGCGCGCAATCGATCCCAGCATCGCTGAGCCATTGAACCGTTTCCACGGCTTCTCCCAATCGCGGCGTCGCACAACCCACTATTTTGAGAACTTCCGGGCCGGCTTCCTCCACAAAGGCCCCGACCGCTTGCCGGTATTCCTCCGGGGACACGTTGAACAGCTCCCCACTCGTCCCCAACAGATAGATCGCTTTGAACCCTTTCTCCAGGTAGGATCTGATGTTCTGCCGCAGGGCATCTTCATCTATTTGATCTTGGTCGGTGAAGACCATCGGTAGATTGGCGATCGTTCCTCGAAGTTGATCTTTCATGGGCCCCCTTAAGTTGATTATGAAGGCACAAGAGTTTCCCAGAGCGTCTTGGAATCTGTCAACTCTCAAGACAGGCTAATCTTACTTGTAATATAATTGGTCCCGTGAGCCTCGCAGACCTGGAGTTTTCGCTTCATCGAAGTCAGCCAAGGAGGTGCGACATGTCTGGAATTGTCGTGCAGTTAGTTCTAGTTGCTGCAGTCTTTGTTTCTTTCTGGCCGACCCCGGATCTACTGGGGAAGGATAAGAACAAGGGAAAGAAAACCGAGGCGCTGAAGCAGGAAGAGTACGAAGACTACTACAAGAAGTGGTTGAAGGAAGACATCGTCTACATCATTACCGACGAGGAGATAGAGGTTTTCGACAAGCTCACAACTGCGGACGAGAAGGAGCAGTTCATCGAACAATTCTGGCATCGGCGGGATCCCGATCTGCGTACGCCTTCCAACGAGTACAAAGAAGAACATTATCGACGCATCGCCTATGCCAATGAGCGATTTCCGAGTGGTTTACCCGGTTGGAGGACCGATCGAGGACGCACCTACATCATCCATGGGCCGCCGACCCAGGTGACCTCCCGAGCCGGAGGTGGTTTTTACGAACGCCCCATGCACGAAGGTGGGGGAGTGACATCTACCTATCCGTTTGAGGTCTGGCGCTATCGATACATTGAAGGAATCGGAGAGGAAGTCGAACTGGAGTTCGTGGACGCGTCCATGACCGGCGAGTACCGTCTGGCCTTGAATTCTGAGGAAAAAGACGCGCTTCTCTATCTGCCTGGCGCAGGCCTGACCCTGGCCGAGGAGATGGGCCTCCTGGAGAAGAAGGACCGTCCGTTTTTTTCACCAGGCAGGCAACGCAACTATCCCTACATGGCAACACGCCAGAAGGATGATCCGTTCGATCGCTTCGAACTCTATACCAAGATCAAGGCCCCCAAGGCGATCAGATACAACGATTTGAAGGAATTGGTCAATGTATCGGTTGGCTACGAGACTCTGCCCCTCCAAGTTCGGCAGGATTTTTTCAAGCTAAACGATGATGCTGTTCTAGTTCCTGTCACTGTTGAGTTTGACAACAAAGAACTCAGCTTCGAGCCCGAGAAAGGACAGCAGGTAGCCAAATTGGCGGTCTACGGGATCGTAACCAGCATCACAAAGCGTGTGGTCGACGAATTCGATGACGATGTCTACCAGTCGTTTTCCTCCGAGATCTTCCAGGCCCAATTGCTGAAGAGGTCGACCTACCAGAAGATTCTGACTCTTAATCGGAAGATGCGTTACCGCATGGACCTGGTGGTAAAGGATATTCGAAGCGGGCGTGTTGGAGTGGTTCGCACGGCTATTGCCGCCCCCGCCTACGGCGGGGATCAACTGAAAGCGAGCTCCCTGATTCTGTCCGAGGCTCTCTGGATATTGGATGAAGCCCCCGACAAGGACATGTTCGTTCTTGGCGATGTGCACGTTCGACCCAGCATTCTCAAGAGCTTTTCTCCTACGAAACCGCTGGGAGTCTATCTTCAGGTCTACAATGCCGCTTTCGATCAGGCCAGCTTGAAGCCCTTGCTCAAGGCTCGCTACAAAGTATCCCGCGACGAGGAGACCGTCATTGACTTGACCGATGAAACAGGGGAGGCGATCCAGTTCTCCTCCGGTCACAGGGTGGTTCTGATTGCCAACCTTCCCATCAATGACCTGAAGCCAGGGAAGTATTCGCTCGAGGTCGAGGTTCACGATCGAATCAAGGATCAAAAAATCACAACAAGGGACAAGTTCCAGGTGGCGCAACCGCTGCAGGTAGCTGCTAGCAAGTAGAAAGCGCATTCAGAGCCAGAGCCAGAGTCCCGCGAGTTTGCTGCGAAGAACGGCTTGCCCAAGCGTGGTCTTTGCGCTGAAGGAGATCAAGGTATGGATACCTCGTTCACCAACACTCAAGAAAACGTTGCACAGGCGCGAACTCCAGACACCGACTGGTCGAGCCTCTCCAGGGCGGAGCGAATTCGATCGATTGAGCTGGAAGGCTATGTATTGATACCGAACCTTCTATCTCCAGAATTGCTTGAGAAGATCCGGGAGGAGATGGCGAGGTTGCCGACCACCGCGGTGGACTACAGCGAGCACCAGCGAGGTTGTGTCAACGTCCAGTGGACCGATTCTCCGAGCGCGATTGGCGTGATCGCGCTGCCCGAGATGATCGACTTTCTCAATGGTCTGTTCGGAGACGATCTGATTTGCACCTCCTGTCAATACGCGCTCTCTGAACCCGGCCATCCAGGGATAGCGATTCACACCGACTCCCAGCCCTACGGTTCCAATATTTTTGGCGTGCAGGCCAGTTCCCCCTGTCTGGTTCGAGTGTTGTACTATCTGAATGATCTGACGGCCGAGTGCTCGCCTTTCAAGGTAATTCCCCGATCCCATCTCTCGCTGCATCGCGACGCCAATCCCTATCAGCGGTATCTATCCCATGACGAGGAGGTCATGGTGACGTGCAAGGCCGGATCGGCTGTCATAATCAATCAGAAGGTCTTTCACGGTAACTATCCGAACTACAGTGACCGGCCCCGGCAGATGCTTGCCGTCGCCTATCGACCGACATGGGCTAGCCCTATTGGTGAAGTCGAAGACTACGACCCCGCCAAGGTTGAGAAGCTTCCCGCACAGGTTCGTCGGTTCTATGGCAGCTTGAACTCCCGCAGTATCGAGTACGATCTCCCCAATCGGCCCGACAACATGCCCAGGGAGGCTGCCGGAATAAACCCGTCGAGGTGGCAGGGTTAGTCTGGATCGAGCGATCCGAGGCCAACCCGATTTTTTTGCTGGCCCTCCGAGGTTAGATTCGGGATACTGTTGCCAAGCCCGGGTTCCATGAAGAGTGATGATTCCCGTTTTCAACAGGCGACCGGCCGATTCCAAGCCGCACATCTGGAGGATCCCAGACGGGTGGCGGTGGGTCAGAAGCAGGTTCCGTGGTCCCTTCTCTACCACCAGCGATTGGTCCACTGGGTTCAGCGTCTGAGTCCGACGGCGTCTGAAGAACTGAGGCTGGCGGCTTCTTGCCAGCATATTCGTCGTTGGACCATTCCAAGAAGTCAGTACCCCCCAGGAAAGTCAGGATACAAAAGGTGGCGTAAGCGTCTTGCGGGCTTTCATGCCGAACAGGCGGCAGAGATCCTGGGTGAGATTGGATACGACTCGGCGACGATCGGACGCGTTCAAAGTCTTCTTCAAAAGTTCCGCCTGAAGCTGGATCCCGAGGTACAGATTCTTGAGGATGCCATCTGTCTGGTGTTCCTGGAAAACGAGTTCTCAGAATTCGCCGGCAAACACGATCGGAACAAGATCGAGGAGATTCTGCAGAAGACCTGGTTGAAAATGTCTTCCCGCGGTCGTGAAGCTGCCCAGGAAGTAGTAGCTAGACTGGCAGGAAAGGACCGGGAAATTGTGGAAGCTGCCCTGTTGGGTAGTCCCTCTTGAGATCCACGGCGGCCTGGAGACCGCCGCCACGCCCTCTGCAGTATTGCGAAGCCAAGTCCGACAGAGCCGCGAACGACTTGACTTGTCAGCAATTTGAGGCCAAGTTCCGAGGAGAGAGCTCGACAGCAGCACGATCTCACGATCCCCGACCTGGAATTTTCACCAAAATGATCCAGTGCGGCTGGGGACCAGACATAAGGGGCGACCTCGGTTGACTCCTCGGAATGCGCTTCAAGATAATGTTGGGAATCGCGCCCAATGTCAGCAACGCTTAGCCCGTGAGAAGGACATTATCTATGGCTAGGATAATTTCTCTGGTGTTATCCTCCTTGCTCTTTCTGTTGCTCAACTTGGCCTTAGCAGGGGAGAAACAGAAGCAAAGTGAACCTTGCAAAGATGAAGTGACCACGTTGGGGATGCGGGAGTGCTCGAAGCAGCGCTATGAGACTGCGGACAGGGAACTAAACCAGGTCTACGAGCAGCTGAGACACAAGTTGAACAAGACCCGTCAAGCCAAGCTCAAAAAGGCGCAGAGAGCCTGGATTGCCTTTAGGGACACGACGGCAGAGTTCGAGGCGAGTGAGGCGGAAGGAGGCTCCATGTACCCTCTTGTATATCAAGTTACTCAAGCCGAGATGACGGAGAAACGAGTCGGGGAGCTGAAGCAGATCCTGAAGCGGATGGAGTTCTAGTCTGGATGTCTGCGGCAAGTGGACGTGAGAGGGAGCCGGATTAATGGCGAAGAAGACACTGAGATTTCGCGATGGTTTCGACAGCCAATCGCCCGAGAAGCGTGACGATGTGAAGGCACTGCAGCGTGCCTGCAGTCACAGGGCTACCCAATAGAGGCAGACGGGCTCTTCGGTCAGGGAACCAAGGACGCCGTGTTGGCCTTCCAGGCGGCTCGCGGGCTGGAAGTTGACGGAATAGTTGGTCCTGGAACCTGGGGAGCACTGGAGGGAAGCGATGCTGTCCAGCGGCAATCAGATGGAGAAAAGGGCTTGGATGGGTCTTCCTTGCTGCAGGGCTTTCGGGGAGATCTGAGCTGGGTTCACGCCCGTGAAGGACATGCGGGAAAGGCGTACTGGCCAGGCGGTGCCTCTGGAGTGACCCTGGATCCAGGTGTCGACCTGGGCCATGCGAAGCCGAGCTTGATCGAAACCGCTTACAAGGATTTGTTAACAGCCGTGCAATTCGAGGCGACCACAAGCGTGCTTGGGATCAAGGGAGATGCTGCCAAAGCGGCGCTGGAGAGTAGTCCTGATCTACAAAGTATCCGGATCAGCAGGGCAGAGGCGGATACTATCTTCCAGTATACAGCACAGCCCTATTGGCAGGCGATCATCAGGCGTTTCCCCAACCTGGCCGCGGCGGACTCACTGGGGTCGGTTCAGACTGCCCTTCTTTCAATTGGCTATAACCGGGGAACCGGTAATCGAGGGCTCGAAGTCCTGAAGCAGCCCATCCAGGACAAGGACTGGGTCGAGGTCTCCAATCTAATCGGGTCGATGCAGCAGGATCACTCACTCGAAGGGATCAGAAAGCGGCGCAGGATGGAGGCTGAACTGATCAAGCAGGAGTTGGCAGGCTAGTGCAGCGCGCCACAAGTCTTGAACCAGGGTTCAGCAGCCCCTCGTCGCCGCTGGCGTTGTTGCGCTCGACTCGACATATAGCCCGATATGACTCGCTCGCGACGCCTAGCCAGCGACAACGATTGACTACTGTCCCCTGGCTCAGAACTTATGGCGAGCTACACTAGACGATTCGCACGGAGGGTGCCGGCAGGACCGGAACTAGACGGACCCGACCTAGACGGTGAAAGATTGACCACAGCTGCAGGTTTTGGAGGCGTTTGGGTTGATGAAGGTAAAGCCTTCCTGCATTAAGGATCCGCGCCAGTCCAGGCCCATACCCTTCAGGTAGAGGTAGCTTTTCATATCGACGAAGACCTTGACTCCGTATTGCTCGAAGATCTTGTCGCCAGCCTTCTTCTCGGGTTCGAATCTCAAGACGTAGTTCAATCCGGAGCAACCTCCACCCCTGACGCCCAGTCTCAGGCCTCCCTCCAAGAGCCCTTCGGCCTCGAGACCTTCTTTAATCTTCTGCGCTGCTTGCTCTGTAATGTGAATTGACATGATCTCTTATTCGTTATCCCTTCAACCGGGGTCTAACCTGTAAGACGCTCAACTCAGGAGTCAGTTTCAAATCCTACCTTGGCTATCCCAGAAAGATCTCTCTCCTTCGAGCTCTTCCAGGTATCCGTTGAAGGTGTAGCCCAAGGATAGGGAGTGTGTCAAGCCGTGGATGCGGTAGCCCGACTCAGCAGGTTGCGGGCCGGTTCGATCCGTGATATCGACTGGTTCATGAGGAAAACCCTCGCCTCGGTGATTCTGGCCGCCGGCTTTTCCCGTCGAATGGGCAGTCCCAAACCGCTGCTCGAATTGGGAGGGAAGAGTTTCCTGAGGACCATCATTGATCGTCATAAGCTGTCTTCCTTGACTGTTTGCGTCGTATTGGGCCGACACAACCTTCAGGTCGCCGAGCAAGTCGATCTGTCCGACACCACCGTCCTTGTCAATCCTGATCCGAGTCGTGGAGCCCTCTCAAGTCTGCTGATTGCTCTGGGCCACCTTGGTGAACCGGACGGACTGCTGATCCATCCAGTTGATCATCCGCTGGTATTGGCCGGAACCATAAAGTGTCTGGTTCAGCATCATTGTCGTTTGCCCGCGTCCATCCTGCTGCCAGCGGTTCACGGGCGAAAGGGGCACCCCGTGCTCTTTCCTCAGCGCTTCTTCTTCGACTTGAGGCGGGCCCCACTGGAAGAGGGGGCGCGTTGGGTCGTCCATCAGAACCCAGCCTCCACCTTTCTGGTGCCGGTGAAGGATCCGGGTATTCTGGTCAACATCAACACCCCGGCTCAGGTCAGCAGAATAGCTCGTTGTGGTTCCAGACGTCAGCTGAAAAGCACTAAGATATAAGGTACAAACAAATCTCAATTCCAGGCTATGAGCCCCCGGGAAGAGAGGTCAGAAGCGAGCCGGCGAAAGCGCGTTTGGCCTTTGCTGCCGGTGATTTGTCATTTGTTCGTATCTTGTGGAATTTCCAGGTTTCAGACTACTTCGAGAAACTGACAGGCATCGTGACAAACAGGATTTCTCCTCGGGTTTGAATCACCGTGGCAGCGACCGGTCCCTGGGAGGAGGCCCCCTTGAGCAGCCCCTCAAAATTGCTGAAGTCCAGTGTTACATCCGGCTCTGGATTCCAGGCGATCTCGTCCACGAAAAGAGACCGATGGCCCATGCCTGTCAGGGTGATGGAAGCTGTCGCCAGCAATTGCCCCTCTACACTCCGCAGCTGGAGGCTGATCATTAATGGGTCGTTTCCCGGGTTCTGAACTGCGATACCTGTGTTCGTCGTGGCGCTTTTGAGCATAGGGGCCGCGAAACCGGGGAGCTTTCGACTACTACCCACACCTGCGGCTCCAGCGCTGCTGTTAAAGACAATCACTCCGGCCAGAGGCTTGTCAGAAGTCACCGTCGCAGACCCAACCTGTAGCGGGCCCTCACCATCTGTGCTCAAGACACGCATACCAGAGGCGGGTATCGTGACGTTATGAGTTCCGTCGGCAAGTACCTGGCCGTCGAGATCCGCGCCACTCAGGGGGAGACCATCGTCATCTTTGAGCGTAATTGTGGCCTGGGCGCTCATCGTCTTGCTCAAGTTGATCAGGATGACCTCGCTGGAAACACCAACTCCGCTCTGCTCGCCGTCTCCAAATTGAGCAAAGAGGAGTTCAAGACTGCCGGACTCCCTTGGAGCCGCCACCGGCATCGTCACGAATTCCTGAGGTCGGGTCTGAATCACGGTCGCGGCAACGCCTCCTGCGAATGTAGTTGCCTTCACAAGTCCCTCGAAATCCGTAAAGTCGATGATCGCACCCGGCTCTGGAGTCCAGCCAATCTCGTCCACAAAGAGAGCCCGATGGCCCATGCCTGCCAGGGTAATGGAACCCGTGCCCAACAGCTCGCCGTCAGAATCTCGCAGTTCGAGAGTCACCAATACCGGATCGTTCCCCGGATTCTGAAAGGCGATTCCTGTGTTGATCTCAGCGTTCTTCAGCATAGGAGCTACGAACGCCGGCAGTGCCGGGCTGGCACCCACGCCGGCCGCTCCGATACCGCTGTTGAAAACCACGACGCCCGATAGTTGCTGGTCCGAAGTCACGGTCGCAGATCCTGCCTGCAAAGGCCCCTCGCCATCGGTGCGCAGGATACGCATGCCACAGGTGGGAATCGTGACATCGACCTCTCCCTGGAGCAGAACGACTCCATTCAGGTCGACGTTGTCCAGGGACACACCGTCATCGCCTTTGACCCCAATCGTAGCCCCGGCCTCCAGGGTCTTGTCGGGATTTACCAGGAAGAACTCACTGGAAAGCTGTACCGTGCTTGTCCCCAGAGCCTGAGTGAGACTTGCCGAAGCGACTTCTCCGTCTCCAAATTGGGCAAAGTAGAGCGGCGAGATGGCGACGGTGGTGCTAATGGTTTGACTGTTGTTTTCCTGCTCGTTGTCCTCCTCATTTGCCGATACCGTGGCCGTGTTCTCCACCTGTCCAATTGTCGACGGATCCACGACAACGCCCAAATGAATGTCGGGAGCCGACTCCGAGCTGTGCAGGGAGTCTCGGGTGCAGGTGACGGTACCTGCCACCTCGCTACAATTCCAGCCAGCGCCAGCAGCCGAAACAAACGTGACACCATCGGGCAGGGTGTCGATGACCGTGACATCGGTGGCTTCAGAATGCCCGTTGTTGGTAACGCCGAGCGTGTAGGTCAGATCTCTTCCCGGGGCGACGGGATCTGGGTCGGCCATCTTGCTGATGTCTAGCCCGGATTTCTCATAGTGAAAGCAGAAAGGCTGATTTTAGTCGATTTTTCGACTCTGGTTTGAGCCGAAGTCTCAGTTGAGGGCACTGTAGAGTGCGAGAGCTTGGTGACACCTATGTTGAAGGCGGAAAACCGGTTTTTCAGACACACCTCAGCCGCCTCAGTTGCAGATGGTTGGGATTTCCGGTTTGCCTCCGCTCAGCCGAGCTGTTGAAGCTGGGCCAAGGTTTGGGCGTAGAGTGTTTGGTAAGGATAACCCTCGCTCAGCGACAAGCTCACCCGTCGGACACTGACCCGAATCTGGCCTCCTATCTTCAACAGTTTGAGGCGAATCGTCTGGCATTGCGCCTTCGCCCACTGGGTCCCCTTCAAAGCGACACACCTGAGCGTGTGCAGCAGATTGTAAGCCACCGAGGAAAACCACAGGCGCAGCTGATTGCTCTTCATGCGGTGCGTCGAGGTCCGATCGGCAAACAGCTCTAGCTGCTGCTCCTTAATCCGATTCTCCGCTTCCCCTCGCGCGCAGTACAGCTCCTCGTACAGCTTTTGGGCGGGCCACCGCTTCGCTCCCAGCGAGGTGACGACAAAGCGGGGATTGGATCCCTTACCCGTGTACTCGGCCTTGCCCACCACTCGCCGCTCTTGACTCCAGCTTTTGCGCGTCTGGTAACGAAAGTCCTTGTAGACTCGGGCGCTGCTGCCGTTGGCTTGTTGCAGTGCCTGGGCCTGTTCCAACTCGGACTCCAGGGCCCCCTCTAAGCGCTGATTGCGGGCCAGACCGAAGACGTAATCCACTCGATGCTCCTCACACCATTTCATCAACGCCTCGCGGGCAAAGCTGCTGTCCGCCCGCAGAGTAATGCGGACCTTCGGCCACTTCGCCCGCAGTTGTCCCACCATCCGCTCCATCTCCTGGACCGCTCCTTCGGAGCCATCCAGGTTCGACACCCGCAGCTTGGCCCCCAGCACATACCCCTCGCAAAACACATACAGCGGCAGGTAGCAGTAACACCGGTAGTAGCCATGGTAGAAACGACCCTCCTGTTCTCCGTGCAGCGGATCATCCGTCGCATCCAGGTCCAAGACCAACTCCTTCGGTTTCCCGCCTCGCACCCGAATGAACTGCTCCACCAAAAACGCTTCGACCGCGGCTTCATCCACCGGCGTCTTGCGATATTTATCCTGCGTCACCGAGGACAACTCCAAACGATTGAGGGTGCTCTTGCCCGCACACGCCTTGCCTCGATCCGCTTCCGCTCGCCGATCCCTCCCCAAGGGATCTTCCTTGCCGACCAACACCGCCATCAGCGGATCTGCCCGGAGCTCCTCATGATCGTTGACATCCTCATAGCCTAGGGCCAGTCCGTAAATCCGCTGCCCCACCAGTTCCTCCACACTGAACTCGGTGAAGCGAGGATCGCGCCGGTCCCCAAAGCAGGCGGCCAAGCCGCTAATGAACCGAGGGTGTCGTAAAAGACCCGTTTCAAATCAGTACTAAGAATCCTCCCAGGCTAGCAAAGAAGAGTCGGAGTAGGCTGCGAAAATAGGGGGGATGGAGCAAGCAATTAAACGACCGGTGGTCAAGATCGATTCGAGCGGCCAATGGGGGCTCTTTCGAGGGATGAATGAGAAGGAAGGCCAGGGGAAGCGCCGGAAAAGGAAGCGGCCCGGGGCGAAACAATTCGAAGATCCCTCCCCGCGGGGGATCTTGATCGGCGATGAGAGTCTTGCAGAGTTTCTGGTGAAGATGTCGCAGACGTGGGTCTTTGTGGCTCGGGAGGTGATCCGGAGTTTGTCGTGGGAGGCCTTTGAAGCGAAGTACCGAGGGGGAGGGAGACGGCCGTACCATCCGGCAGCGCTGGTGGGATTGATTCTGTTCGGGATTCTGGAGGGCAAGGGATCGCTGCGTCAGCTGGAAACCCTGGCCCGGGTGGATACCCGTTGCTGGTGGTTCACGGGGGGGATCACGCCGGATCACTCGGTCATCGGCCGCTTTATCAATGAACACGGGGAGAGGCTGAGGGAAGAGTTCTTTGTGGAGCTGACCCAGGAAGTGTTGAAAAGGACTGGGAAGGACAAGGACAAGGGGAAGAAGGAGGGCGTGAGTTTGGCGGCCGACGGCACGGTGGTACAGGCGGCGGCCTCGCGTTACCGACGGGTGAAGAAGGAGGCGGCCGAAGCGGCCGCGGCGGAAAAGCGTCGTCGGGCAGAAGCGGATCCGAAGAACGAGCAATTGGCGCGTCAGGCCAAGCAAGCGGAGGAAGTGGCGCAAGCGGTACGCGAGCGGGTGGCGGCGCGGCAGGCGCAACGCAAGAGCACGGAGCATACGGCCGTGAGTCCGAGTGAACCGGAGGCGGTGATCCAGCCCCTGAAGAACAAAGCGAAGGCCGCCAGCTACAAGGGGGTGGTCTTGGCCAACCAGGATCGCATTATAGTGGCCCAGGCGGTGGATCCCTCCTCGGAGACGGGGGTGCTGCAAGCGCTGTTGCAGCAAGGCAAGCGGGTGGGTGGAGCGATCCAACAACTGTTGATGGATGCGGGGTTTTTCTCGGGGCAAGCGCTGGAGACGGCCCTAGAAGAAGGGGTGGAGGATGTGCTTTGTCCTGAGGGATCGAGCCCCCGAGTGGGTTGGGAGAAGAAGTCGACGAAGTGCTTGGCTAAAGCGGCCTTTCGCTACGAGGAGTGGGAAGATCGTTATCACTGTCCGGCGGGACAGAAACTGCACCCGGTCCAAAAGGGCAGCGATGGGGGCAAGCGGTATGTGCGCTACGGAGGAGCCCCCTGTGAGAGTTGCGGGTTGAGGAGCCAGTGCACCAGCAGTCGGAAAGGTCGAACGGTCAAACGCTATGAGGATGAGGAGATCAAGGATGCGGAGCGGGAAGTGATGCGCCAGCCCCGGGCTCAAGAGGCCTATCGTCAGCGCAAACAGATGGTGGAGCCCGTCTTCAGCGAACTGAAAGGGATCCAAGGATTACATCGGTTCAAGCGGAGAGGGTTGAAGAATGTCGGTCTGGAGTTTGCCCTTCATGCCAGCGCCCACAACCTCCGACGGCTGATTGCCCTGACCCCGTCCGTCCTATTTAGCGCTTTTTGGAGGCTCCTACATGCGCCGATCGGCCTTTTCCAGCGTCTGCAGCGCCTCTCCTTGTGTTTTTCGGCATAGCCGCACGACAAAGTGTCGCCCCACTTACTCCCGGTCGCCACGTGAACTTTTACGACACCCTCGAACCCATAGCGGCTCTCCACCTCCCGTAACAGCAACCCCCCGGAGTCTGAGGTGATCTGCCCCCCATTGAATTCTGCCTCGACTCGGCGCCCTTCTAGCTCTTGAAACTCCAGCTTGGAAGCGATACACTCTGTGGTCATAGTAGTCAGCTCCTTGTGATTATTAAGTATCTGATAACAAAGACTTTATATCACATAGAGCTGACTGCTTTTTCTTGTCTTTGAGAAATCCGGGCTAGATCCGCGACCTTGGTCACACTCACACTTGCCGATGCCTGATCATCTTCATTCTCGTCGCCGTTGTTCGGAGTCGAGTCAGCATCCATCTGGTCCACGGCAATAAGCTCTGCTGTGTTCGTAAACGTTCCGCCGGAAGAAAGCTCTCCTGTCAGCGTCAGGATGGCAGTGGTATCCCTTGGCAGACTGAGAACAGTCCAGATTCCGGTAGCCTGGTTGTAGCCGCTGGAGCTCTCGATATCGGTCAGTTGACTGGGAACCGGATCACGGACCTGAATCTTGGTGGCCGTTTCGGGCCCCTTGTTTTCCAGTGTTACCGTAAATGTCACCGTCTCGCCCACGTCTGCGCTGGTCTTGTCCACCACTTTTTTCAGTTCCAGGTCGGCACCTGGTTGTGCGACGTTCAACCTCACCGAACCATGAATGACCTCCCAAAACAATTCTGCCGCCAGTATTGGCAATCCGGTACAAGTCAGATTAAAAGGTGTACAGTTGGAAAAACTTCCCTCGGTGGGCCCATCCACGATCAAAAAACTATCGCCCCCAGCGGGAGCAAAACCATCGATCAGTGAAACGGACAGGGTCCCGTCCAGACTCGCGCTCGCACCCGTCGCCGTCCCTACCTGCAACACATCAAAGCTACTCGCGCTAGCCAGCTCCATCCTCAGTTCCCCGGTCGCGAGCTGGCTATATTTTCCGGTGACTGTAATGCCCCCGATAGAGCCTCCCACCTCGAATGCTCCGGCGTTTTGCGCACTGCCCTCGATAGTTCCGGATCCCGAAAATTCGCCTGATGCCTCGTTGACGAGTTGGGCATTGCCCTCCACCAGGATCGTGCCCCCAGCCCACGCGACCGTGCCGGCATTCGTAAACTCTGCCCCGTTCTGTACGGTCAGAGCCGGTGAGCCATCTCCCGGCTCGCTGAGTGTCATTGTCCCCTGGTTTCTCAGGTTGGAATCGTCACCCAGATTGATGCTGCCACCACTCCAGGTGGCACTGCCGGAACCGTCGGAGCTGGTTTGCGGGCTCGAAATACTGCTGGCGGCCGGGGCTCCCGAGATGATGACATTCAGGTGACCCTGAACCTCCACTGGGCCACTCACACTGGCCGAGGCTGATGAGTCGATCTGGACGGTGGCTGTCGTCGCCTGTTGAAAAAAGAAAATCGCGTCGGAAGAGCCGCTGAGGGGGCCGTTTAGAGTCATTTCCAGATTGTGACCACTCCCCTGATAGTGCAGGCTGTCTCCGCTGTCTAATGAGTAGCTCCCACGGTTCTCGGACGGCTTCATCAGATTGACTAGTCCGTTGATTTCGATATCGCCGTCTGTCTCCAGTTCCACATCAAGACTGGCCGAAGAAACGCTCATCTGGTCCAGATTCGTGATTCTTCCCGTCCCGGACACGTTTCCGTGAATCATCAGCCTTCCGAAAGCGACGCCTTGGGTATCCGAAGCCTCGGAAGAGGGTGCTCCCGAACCGTTGACTAACAGCCCGTCTATCTTGCTTTCCTCTCTTAGGGTCAAGCTGCCACCCTCAATTCTCAACGTCGAACTCGTACCCAGATCCAGGCTTCGGATCTCATGCGATTGGGAAATGGTGATGGCCCCAATATCCTCCGGTATCACCGCATCATGGCCGAGACCAGGCGCTACCGGTGGATCCCAGTTGTCGGGATTGGAAAAGTCATCGTCATTCCCTCCTCCTGTCCAGGTGACTGGCCCCGATGTGGCGAAGCAGTTGACGGTCAAGGGCAGCTCGACTTGCTGCCCGAGAAAGATGTCGCCTGGAACGGAAACCCTCCCGATTGCGGCATTATTAATCAGTGTCCCATCAACAAGGCCCTGGTCAACCCTCACCCTGAAGGAGAGGGTCTGGCTCTGCGGAAACCCCGTTCCCCCAAGGGTTCCCGTCCAGATGACACTATTGTTGGCGCTATCGAAGAAGGCGTTTTCGCTGACGCTTCCTGAAATATATTGGGTGCCCGCTGGGATGGGGTCCTCGATCGAGGCGGGTAAGTTCCCAGTCCCCTGACTCGATCGATTGTTCAGCGTTATCTCGTACAAGATAGTGCTGAATGGACAGAGCTTCTCCGGGACCATCGCTGATTTTTCGATCGAGATTAGAAACAGCGTGCCGAAACGGAAGGTGTCGCTATTGGAGAACCTTCGCAGGTCCTCGCCCAGGAGACCTGGAGAGAATAAACCGATCACCAACACGCACTTTGCTAAAACTCTCATGAGGAAATTCCTACGAAAAACGGGTGCGCGATCGCTGCGAACCCTGGACCGCTTTTCTCATGGTCAGTCTAATCTGGCACCGCATCATCGCTATTCTATGCTCGGTCGCAAACCTTGCCGGGCCACCGCTTTCACTGCCTCTAGACGACCGGTGATGAGCAACTCGGGCTGAAGAGTTCTGCGTGCCAAGATCCAGACTACTTGAAATGGTATGGTGGAAGCGAGTAAATCAACCAATCCTACTTGGTTTTCGCTCTAGCAGATTCTTGTAGAACTTTCGCGGCAAGAAACAGCGAGCAGAAAGCCAAAGACGATGAGTATGACCTGATCCTGGGTCTTTCCCAATCGCTCAGCCAAGCCGAAAAGCTGTTCCCACATTGACCCTGCGCCCGAAAGCGAGTGCCTCGAGGGACTTCGGAGGTTTCGCGGATTGCAGCCCGCTCACGGATCCGCACTCGCACTCTTCTTGCGTAGTGCCAGTCGGAAGCCGATGAAGTTGCGTTCGGTCTTACTCTCGAATAGATGGCGGAAGCCGGAGTGGCAGTAGTTGGGCAGACTGACCCAGCTGCCGCCGCGGTCCACGGGCGCTTTTTTCTGCTTTGTCTGGCCCTCGCTCGCGGTCCACTCCCAGAGATTTCCGTACATGTCGTGGCAACCCCACGGATTCGGCCGGAAACGCCCCACCACGGCGAGCTAGCTGTCGACACCGTCGTCAAAGCGGCGATCCGCGTAATGAAAGTATTCGTCTCCCGTTTCAAAGAGTCGGCGGTCTGCGAAGTTGGCGTGATTCCAGCCTATTATGATTGGAACTTGAGACTTGGCTGTATTTTGTGCCTTGTGACTTGGTGTTTATCGCGAAGCTACTTCACGATTTGTCGAGTGCTGCGAAACGGATCGGGTCGCAAGGATGGGGCTGCGAGCTTTCCTGTTCCATGAATCGCTGGGCTGCCAGTTGGCCAATTCCCCAGCTGCCCCCCATGCCGTGGCCGCTGAGGGCTGCTACCCAGAAGAATCGATCGACCTTGTAGTCCCAGCCAATCACGAAGGAGCCGTCGGGAGAAATGGTTCGAAAGCAGGACCAGACCTGTCGCTGAGCAGCCTCTCGCAGAGCAGGCAGCTGGTCCCACACCAGATCGACCATCGACTGGGAAATGGTCGGGCTTACCGTGGGTTCGAACTCTCTTGAGACTTCCTCATCGCAGATGCTGAAAAGTAATCCATCCGACTCGGGTCGGAAGTAGAAGTTTTGGTCCAGGCTCCAGACGAAGGGCCATCCACTTTCGACGTCCGAGGGGGTGTCAAGAACGAAGAGGTGCCGCTTCAGTGGGTTTAACGACAGGTCCGCAGCACCTGCCATTCGAGCTACCTCCGGTGCCCAGGCACCCGCGGCATTGATCAGGTAGTCCGCCTCAATCTGCTCGTTAGAGGTCTGTAAGAGAAAGGGTCCCCTTCCTTCAACACCCTCGAGCGTGCAGTCGAGCAGGAACCGCACCCCACGGCCCCGCGCCTGTACGAGGTAGAACTGAAGCAGCTTGGTGATGTCCATCACGCCATCGGAGGGAGTGCGAAGCACCGCCTCAAAATGGTGATTTTGGAGCAGTGGGATCTGCTTGCGTACCTCTCCCGGGTCCTCGTAGAACGAATCGATGAGGCTGGTCTCACGAACCGCGTCGAGCTGATCGCGAGTTCCGAGCAAGAGGGATCCGGATCGCGTGAATCCAATCTCTGACGCCAGCTGTTGGTAGGCTTCGCTGCTGGCCGCAACAGCTCGACGGATCTCTGGTGCCTCGACCGACTGGCGTACCAGTGATGCATTTCGGCCCGAGGCATGAAAACCCGGTACCTGTTCTTTATCGATGACCAGGATCGATCCGGCAAACGAGCTGCTCAGGTGGAACGCGGTAGCAGCGCCTGCAAAGCCTGAACCGATGACCACCACATCGGTTTTCATGTCAGCCCAGAGGAGTCCGAACCGCTGTGCAGAAGGGTTCTCGAACCGCCACCAACCCTATTCCTCGATGAGCCTAGTACAGCGTTCTGTAAATATCGATACGTTTGTTGCGAGCGCGACGGGTCGAGTTCGCGAAGCGACGCCGAACTCGATGCCTCGTATCTTGGAGGAGGCGCGACAAAGAAATCGGCGCGTCCCGTCGCCACCCGTAGGGCAGATGGGGGTTGCGGACGATCTCTGTGTTGGTCGTCGTCGAAGATGGCCAAGCATCGTCTTCCTCCTCCTGCCTTGATCTCGCCTCGCAAGCCCCATCTGCAAACGTATCGGTATTTACAGAACGCTGTGCTAGTAGGCAGGAATAGAGGGATCGACATCTCGTGACCATGCCAGGATACCTCCCTGGAGATTCCTGAGCTTCCGAAAGCCAGCTTGCTGCAGCATCTCGATCGCCTTGGCACTGCGTGCGCCGGATCTGCAGTGAGCGACGATATCGCGTGCGCTGTCCAGTTCGTGAACGCGAGCCATCAGATCTCCTAGAGGAATCAAATGGGAACCCTCGATCTGGCAAATCTCGTACTCCTGAGGATTCCGAACATCCAGGAGGAAGATCTCCTTCCCCTGTTTCATCTCTTCCTGCAACTCTAGCGCGGTGATTTCCTCGACACCGTCTACCTGGTCCTGCTCGGTGTCGGGCAGAACTCCGCAGAATTCCTCGTAATCGATAAGCTGACGAATCTCCGGACTGTCGCCGCAAACCGGGCACTCGCTGTTGCGGCGAAGCTTGAGCTCTCGGAACTTCATCGCCATGGCGTCGAACAGGAGTAAGCGTCCCACCAGGGATTGTCCTTGGCCTAGGATCAGCTTGACCACCTCTGTGGCCTGGAGAACACCCACCAGACCAGGAAGGATGCCCAGCACTCCGCCTTCGGCGCAAGAGGGAACCAGTCCAGGCGGAGGCGGCTCGGGATAGAGGCACCGGTAGCAGGGTCCACCCGGGACAGCGAAAACCGAGGCCTGTCCTTCGAAGCGAAAGATGCTGGCATAGACATTGGGTTTCCCGCTGAGCACGCAAGCATCATTGACCAGGTAACGGGTAGGGAAGTTATCGGTTCCGTCGGCAATGATGTCGTAGCCCTGGAACAACTCCAGTGCGTTCTCGGAGCTGAGACGGACTTCGTGGGTCTCTACCTTCACGTTGGGATTGATCTGCTCCAGCTTACCCCGAGCACTCTCCAGTTTGGAGCGCCCCACATCCTGCGTGGTATGGAGAATCTGCCGCTGAAGATTGCTCTCGTCGACGATGTCGAAGTCAACGATGCCCAGTCGTCCGACTCCGGCTGCGGCCAGGTAGATCGCCAGGGGTGAACCCAGACCTCCCGCGCCGATGCAGAGGACGCTCGCCTGTTTCAGCTTCTTCTGGCCCTCCATCCCGACTTCAGGCATGATCAGATGTCTGCTGTACCGTCGGATCTCTTCGTGGTTCAAGGCACCCAGATCCGGTTCGGTTCCCACCGCTCCACCTGCGATCGACGGTACGACACTGATCGTATCCCCGTCCTTGATCGGAGTGTCCTCCCGCTGCAGGTATCGGATGTCCTCGTCATTGACGTAAATGTTGACGAAGTTCCTGAGCTTGCCCTCGTCGTTGAGCAGGTGCTTCTTTAGAGTTTCATATTGCTCCGTCAGGCTTTGAAGCACCTCTTTGACGGTATTGCCTTCCAACTCCAGGGACTCTTGATCCCCCACGTGAGGTCTTAAGGGAGTTGGGATTAGGACCTTGACTGACATGTTCTTCCTCCTGCTAAAGCTTGTCTTCTGTAGACTCTATGAAACATTCGGTTCTCGAAGTTTCCACTCGTCGGGCTCGAAGTCGGACCGGTCATCCCTGAGCTGCCAAGCCAGCACCTCTTCGGCCTTTCCCTTTCTCACGGAAGCAATGAGGTAACAGTACCAGGGCCATGCGTGCTCCCGATCGTAAACTGATGGTTTGGCTGGCACATCCGGGTGACTGTGGAAGAACCCCAGGATCTCGCTCCCGGTTCCGCCTAGTCTTCTCTCCAGCTTCATAATGAAGTCAGGAGCGATCAAGTAGCGGTTGGCCGCACTGTCGTTGCGCTGGTTCTCTGCCTCAATCACCTCCGACACATGTTTGTTTCCATGGCGGACGGAACCCACCAGCACTCCACAGCATTCGTTGGGATAGGCGCACTCTCCTATACGCCTGATCTGATCTAATTGATTCGCTTCCAAGGAGATCATTTTACGTCGGTGTCGGGGGTGGACTAAGTACACTGGAACGTAAATACGGCAACGTTTGTGGCGAGCGCGACGGGTCGAGTTCGCGAAGCGACGCCGAACTCGATGCTTTGTATCTTGGAGGAGGAGCGACAAAGAAATCGGCGCGTCCCGTCGCCACCCGTAGGGCAGATGGGGGTTGTGGACGATCTCAGCGTTGGTCGTCGTCGAAGATGGCCCAGCATCGTCTTCCTCCTCCTGCCTTGATCTCGCCTCACAAGCCCCATCTGCAAACGTTGCCGTATTTACGTTCCAGTGTACTAAGTAGACTCCCAGAACTGCTCGGACAAGTACTTGTCGCCACCATCCGGAAAGATGGTCACGATCGTTCCGCGATCTATGTTCTTGGCAATTTCCAAGGTTGCTACCATCGCTGCTCCAGAAGAGATGCCAGCGAACAAGCCCTCTTCGCGAGCCAGCTTCAGAACCATCTGCTGGGCCGCCTCGGTCGACATCTCCAGGTTCTCGTCTGCCAGCTCGGGCTCATAGATTTCCGGAACAAGAGCGGAGGGCATGTGTTTGAGCCCTTCCAAGCCATGTAAAGGGGAGTTCGGCATGAAGGAGATGGCCCTGATGGTCGGATCCAGTTCCTTCAGTCGCCGGGTGGTACCTACAAACGTCCCGCTGGTTCCGAGTCCCGTCACGAAGTGCGTCAGTTCTCCCTGCAATTCATCGTAGATTTCTACGGCTGTGGTTTGGTAGTGAGCTCTCCAGTTGGCCTCATTGCTGTACTGGTCTGGGTAGAAATACTTCTCTGGGGACTCTTGATAGAGCTCCCTGATTGCCCGGATCGCTCCGTCAGATCCCTCCAGCGGATCGGTAAGCATCAGCTGGGCTCCATAGGCATTCAGAATCTTCTTTCGCTCCATGCTGGCGTTGGTCGGCAAGGCTAGTAGGACCTGGATTCCCTTGGCAGCACAAATCATGGCGTAGGCGATACCTGTGTTGCCGCTGGTAGCGTCGATAAGGGTCTCATGGTGCTCGAGGAGGCCTGCCTTCTCGGCCGTTCGAATCATGTTGTAGGCTGGTCGGTCCTTCACCGAGCCTCCTGGATTGAACCATTCAAGCTTGGCAAAGATTCGCACCCGGTCCGAACGGATCAAGTTGCGTATCTCTACCAAGGGCGTATTGCCTATGCTGTGAAGGAGGCCCTTATCTTTCTCGACAACCGGCTGCAGAGACATGGTTCTATTCTAAATGTGGTAGACGATCACCTGTTCTTGCTGGATCTTTCGGCGCACCAGATCCTGAACAGAGATGGATTGCAGATGTGTGACCAACGACTGCTCGATTTCCTTCCACACCTGACATAGGACCGAGCTGGGATTCACCCTCGAATCGATCAGCGTAACGTCACCCTCCACCGCGGCGATAATCTCGGCCAGAGTGATCTGATCAGGTTGTTGGGCCAGCATGTAGCCTCCACTGGAACCGCGAGCGCTCTCGACCAGACCGGCCTTCTTGAGCTGGATCAGAATCTGTTCCAGGAATCTTAGCGGAATCTGTTGCTGCTCCGCCAGCTCCCGTGCCTGCATCCGGCGGCCTTTGGCATGGAGCGCCAGCTCAAATACAGCCAGAATAGCGTAATCAACTCGAGCAGTGATTCTCATCGGAGTCTTTTGAAATCACGGAGTAAACAATTCCTACCGATTTAGTCAACTTACGAGGGTATTATGAGATGGCCTTCCTGTGCTTGTCAAGGTAGCGCCAAGCGGGTGTGTCTAGCGTTTTTTCCTTGCCCGTGCCCTTGCCTTTGCCTGTGCCCGACGGAGGTTGCCGCCCAGAAGAACGTGACGCACTTGGCGAAAAAAGGGCGCGGGCAAAGGCAAGGCGCTAGACTACGAATTCTACTGGGACCTTATTGGGGATGTGTCCAGACTGGTAGCCGCGATCCAGAAACAATTGAACGGCTCGTCTTCCGTCTGCTCCGTAGCTAAGCGTTCGATTATTGACATACATCTGGACGAAGCGATCCTCTTGCTCCTGGGTCAGTCCGCGGGCGAACTGGGAGGCGTAGTCCAGAGCCGCCTGCCTGTTATCCAGGGCGTAGCGGATGCTCTCCTTGAGCAGACGGCCCACCTGGATTATCAGTTCCCGTCCCAGGTCTTTACGAATGACGTTTCCTCCGAGCGGAAGCGGCAGCCCAGTATCCTCTTGCCACCATTGTCCCAGGTCGACGATGCAGTGCAGTCCCAGAGACTGATACGTCAACTGGCCTTCGTGGATGATCAATCCTGCATCGATGATTCCTTCTTGGACTGCCGGGATGATCTGGTCGAAGGGAATCACTTGATAGCGGAAGTCTGATTCCAGCAGTCTCAAAGCCAAATAGGCCGAAGTCCACTCTCCCGGGATCCCAATAAGGCTCTGTGACACCTGTTTTAGCGCGAGCGGCTTCCTCGCTACCAGGATCGGCCCATAGCCTTCCCCCATGCTGGCGCCGCTGTCGAGCAGACTGTAGCGTTCTGCCAGATAGGCGTAGGCATGAATGCTCACCGCAGTGACCTCATACTCGCCTGTTCGGGCACACTGGTTCAAGCTTTCGATGTCGTTCAGTTCGTGAACGAATTCCAGACCCTCTGTTTCGATTGTCCCCGTTGCCAGGGCGTAGAACATGAAGGCATCGTCGCTGTCAGGACTGTGCGCTACCCGAATAGTTCTGGTTGCCATGATCGAACACGGGACTATACCAGAAATTGAGGTACTTCTCCCAGCGACTTGATCTGGTCGGTTCCGGGCAATCCTGGTTGACAATTTCCCGGATCATACAGCAGCGCCCTCATACCGGCCGCCTGGGGAGCAGCATAGTCATCTTCTACTTCATCGCCTACGTAGAGGCACTCGCCTGGGTCGGCGCCGACCTGATCCATTGCATAGCGAAAAATCGCCGGATCTGGCTTGGCTGCGCCGGCAAGACCAGGAATCGTCAACTGCTGGAAGAAAGGGCGAAGGCCAAGGTCGGTCAGGACATCCTCGAGTCGAGAATCGAAATTGGAGATGACTCCGAGATTTCTGTCCGCTGACAGCAGGGACAGTGACTCCAGCGCGTCGGGTTCCAACTCCCAGGCCTCGCTGGAGCGGAAGACCTCATAGATCTGCTCGAAGCATTGATCCAGTTGAGGGAAGGGAGCGATGAGGTCAAAGGTTCCTTTTACCACTTGCTTCCACCACTCCCTCTCTCGTTCAGGACCATCGACCGTCAGCTTCTGGGGGTAGCGGAGCGCAATGTCCCTGAACGCCTTCCGAAAAGCTGTTTCGATGAGGGCATAGCTTGACGGAGAAGAGGCTGGTTCAAAGCCAAAGGCCGCTGCCTGACGTCCGTAGATCTCCCCTACCGATCCACGAACGTGCATCAGCGTGCCCACGGTGTCGAAGAAGACCCAACGTATCTTCCAAGGAGGATCGGCGTAGCTCCGCGAAGTCGAGGACATATGGATGCCACTGAGTTGTATCAGGCCTCACCCGTGAGGAAAGGGTTGTGAAGGCGCTCTTGACCGATGGTGGTATCGGGTCCATGGCCGGGATGCAGTATCTTCGAGTCGCCTAGCGGCAGGATGCTTTCCCGAATCGTCGTCATGAGAATTTCTAGCGACCCGCCGGGCAGGTCCGTTCTTCCTATGGATCCGGCGAAGATGGCGTCGCCGCAAAAAATGTGCTCTCCGATTTCCAAGGAGACGCTGCCGGGCGAATGCCCCGGGGTTGCGTGGACTCGGAAGCAGAGTTGACCTAGGCGGAGGTCCTCATTCTCCTTCAGGGTGTCGGTGACAGGCGGAGCAGGATTGCAGCTGAGACCGAACCACTGAGCCTGTTCAGTCAGGCCGTCGTAGAGGAATTGATCTTCAGGGTGCAGGTAAATGGGAATGTCCCATTTCTGCTTGACGAGTTCGATCCCGCTGATGTGGTCGAGGTGAGCATGCGTATTGACGATTGCGGTCAGCTGAAACCCGTGTTCTTCCGCATGCTGAATGATCTGGGGTGCTTCGTCTCCCGGGTCGATGTAGATGGCCTCCGAGCTGCCCGGATGGGAGACGAGGTAGCCGTTCTTCAGGAAGGGCTCTTCTGCGCGTCTCTCGATGACAATTTCTTGGGTCACTCAGCCATTCTTGTCGTCTCTACTCACCGCCGTCAAGTTCGGCGTGATTCGCACAGGTTTCAGACCGCTACCAAGTGGTTCGTGGGTATTGGGGAGAACTTGCTGACTTGTCCGAACGGGAGGCAAAAACAACTCTATCGAGTCTTTCTCTTTGCCTGGGTACGCCGTCTGCGCGCAGACTCCAGCTGATAGCCGACGCCGCGAACAGTACGAATCCGACGTCCGGTCCTCCCCAACTTCAGTCTGAGTCTCCGCACGTGGGTGTCTACGGTTCGAGAGGTACCGTGGTATGACTCGCCCCAAGCCCCCTCGAGCAGCTCTTCCCGAGTGAGGGAAATGCCGCTGTTTTCGATCAGGTAGACCAACAGGTTGTACTCGGTAGCTGTCAGATTCAATTGCGTCTTGCCGACCAACGCCCGACAGCAGTTGAGGTTGACTGAGATGCTGCCGTCCTTCAGGGTGTTGTCGGTGTCTGACACGGGCTGGCTATTATATATGGTAGAAGCAGAAGTAACACAGGGAGAATGCGAAGATCTTCGCCGGGGACCAAGAGAGGTGCCATGAAGCGTAGCAGATACAGGGTGCTGACTGTAGTATGGGCGCTTCTATTGGGATCAGGCGAGTTCGGGCTTCGAGCGGCGCCGTCGGACCCGGAGCCTCCTGGGCGGATCGTGTCCTTGGCGCCGAATCTGACGGAGCTGCTCTTCGAGCTGGGAGTGGGGTCCCAGGTCGTCGGTGTGACGACTTATTGCGTCTATCCGCCCGCGACCCAGAAGATCGAAAAGATCGGAGGGTTCATCAATCCGAGCCTGGAGAAGATCTTGAGCTTGGAGCCGCAGTTGGTGTTCAGCGAACGATGGACATCCTCCAAGACGGTCCCCACCTTGCGACGGCTGGGGTTGAACGTGGTGGAGATACCGAGCCCCTTTTCCCTTGCTGAGATCTACCAGCTGATGCGGATCACCGGAGAGGCAATCGGGAGAGCAGAAAGGGCAGAGGAACTGGTACAGGCGACGATGGAGCAGGTTCAGCGGATCCGCGAAAAGG